>NZ_AP043981.1:0-482500 GCF_055391085.1 Chelatococcus sp. KU-N122
GGCTTAAGCCGACGATGACCCATGCACAAAACTATGCGGCGCCGCCTCACTGGCTTGTGCAGGCGATGCGGACGCCGTGCAAACAACGGAGTGCAAGGAGATGTATAAAGGCGACATCAGCAGCGCAGGACATCATCCCAGCGTCCGCGACCGCGTGGACGATGCTGCCGATTCGTCGGACCGAAAGCCCGGCGAGGCTTGGTCGATTGTCCGCCGCCGGTTGCGTGCGGAGCTTGGCGAGGATGTCTTCTCCAGCTGGTTTGGGCGGCTGGAGCTGGAGGCGGTGAACGACGGCGTGGCGCGCCTGACTGTGCCGACCCGCTTTCTGAAGAGCTGGATCGAAGCGAATTATCTCGACCGTGTGCGCACGGTATTCCAGACCGAGTTCAACGATGTCGGCCGCATCACGGTGGCCGTGCGCTCGGCTGCCGGCAGCACGGCCGCCCGCTGCGCCGAGCCGGTGGTCCGGCCTGTGCAGCTGTCTCAGGTGCGCGCCGCCGGCGCCCCCGAACCGACGGCGCCGCCGGCGGCGGCGGAACGGCGAACGGACGACCTCGTCGGCAACCCGCTCGACGCACGGCTGACCTTCGCGCAGTTCATCGTCGGGCGTTCGAACGCCCTGGCGCACGCGGCCGCCGAGCGCATCGCCAGCCACGAGGGCGGCGCTCCGCTCTACAGTCCGTTCTTTCTCCATGCCGGCGTCGGCCTGGGCAAGACGCACCTGTTGCAGGCGATCTCACGCGAGATGGAGCAGCGCGGCCGCCGCGTCATCTATCTGACGGCCGACCGTTTCATGTACGGCTTCGTCTCGGCGTTGAAGGCGCAAACGGCGCTCGCCTTCAAGGAAAAGCTCCGCGGCATCGACCTCCTGGTGATCGACGACGTCCAGTTCATCCAGGGACGCTCGATTCAGCAGGAGTTCGGCCATACGGTGAACGCGCTGATCGACGCCGGCCGCCAGATCGTCGTCGCCGCGGACCGGCCGCCGAGCGATCTGGAAGCGCTGGACGAGCGCGTCCGCTCGCGGCTGGCCGGCGGCCTCGTCGTCGAGATGGGCTCGCTCGACGAAGGCCTGCGGGCCCGCATCCTGGAGGCACGCATCGCCGCCGTCCAGAGCGCGAATCCGTCGTTCAGCGTCGGCCCCGAGGTCGTCCAGTACGTGGCGACGGTCATCGTCACCAACGGCCGCGACCTCGACGGTGCGGTCAACCGCCTGCTGGCCCACACGACGCTGACCGGCGGGACGATCACGATCGAGACGGCCGAGAGCGCGATCCGCGACCTCGTGCGCACCCGCGAGCCCAAACGCGTCAAGATCGAGGATATCCAGAAGCTGGTCGCCACCCGATACAATGTGTCCCGCTCGGACATCCTGTCGGAGCGGCGCACGGCGGCGGTGGTGAAGCCCCGCCAGATCGCCATGTACCTGTCGAAGCAGCTGACCCTGCGCTCGCTGCCCGAGATCGGGCGTCGCTTCGGCGGCCGCGATCACACGACCGTGCTGCATGCGGTGCGCAAGATCGAGAAGGCAGTGGGCGAGGATCGCTCGCTGTCCGAAGAGGTCGAGCTGCTGAAGCGCATGCTGCTGGACTGAACGGCCTGCAGCCGGCGGGGCCCGGCGAGCCCGGCCAGGGCGAACGCCAAGGGCAGATGAGTTTTGCCCTTGGCTCAGGTTGGCGCGGCGTGCGAGCTAAATTCTCGGCACCAGTCAAGGATCGGCACCGTTACTATAAGAAACGCGCTGTATTAAGAAGAATTGGAGCATTTATTCGCAGCCGAATGACCTTTTCCGACTGCGGTATGCTCCGGCCGCGGCGGAGCTCGCCGCAGCCGCCCATCGGCTTGAGCTCCCGTTGCCGAACTACGCCCCGGCGGTGGCCCGCTGCTCGGCAATGCGCGCCAGCAGCGCCGCACCAAGCGGCAGGATGCCGTCGTCGAAGACGAAGGCCGGATTGTGCAGGGGCGCCGAGACGTTGCCCGCCAGCCATACGTACGCGCCCGGCACCTGGCGCATCATGTCGGCGAAATCCTCGCTGCCCATCTTGGGCGTCTCGTTGCGGTTGACCATGTCGGCGCCGAACAGATCGGTCGCGACGTCCGCCGCCACGTCGGTCTGCACGTCCTGGTTGTCGAGTACGGTGAAGATGTTGCGGATGCTGACCTTGGCCTCGGCGCCGTGGCTCAAGGCGATGTTGGTGGCCAGCGCCGTGATGCGGGCGCGGATGAGCTCGAGGACGCCGTCGTCGAAGGCCCGCACGGTTCCGGCGAGTTGCGCGCGCTCGGGAATGACGTTGTAGGCCGAGCCGGCGTGGAGCTGGGTCACCGACACCACGGCCGGCTGGTGCGGATCGACGTTGCGGCTGACGATCGTCTGCATCGCCTGCACCAGCGTCGCGGCGACCGTCACTGGATCGATGCCCATGCTCGGCATGGCGCCGTGCGACCCCTTGCCGACGATCTCGATGTCGAAGAAATCCGCCCCGGCCATGGCCGGCCCCTTGCAGATGCCGACCTTGCCGCGCGGCCCGACGGGCGCGTTGTGCAGGCCATAGATCTCGTCGCAGGGGAAACGCTCGAACAGGCCGTCGGCGAGCATGGCGCGGGCGCCGCCGAGCCCCTCCTCCGCCGGCTGGAAGATGAAATTGACGGTGCCGTCGAAGGCGCGCGTCTCCGCCAGGTAGCGGGCGGCGCCGAGCAGCATCGTGGTGTGGCCGTCATGGCCGCAACCGTGGAACTTGCCCGGGATCTTCGAGGCGAAGGACAGCCCGGTCTCCTCCTGCATCGGCAGCGCGTCCATGTCGGCCCGCAGGCCGATGCGGCGGGCGTTGCCGCCGGTGCCGCGCAGCACCCCGACGACGCCGGTGCCGCCGATGCCGCGATGCACCTCCACGCCCCAGCTCGCCAGCTTCTCCGCCACCAGGGCCGACGTCTGCACCTCCTCGAAGCCGATCTCGGGATGGGCATGGATCGTGTGGCGGATGGCCACCAGCTCATCCTCGAAGGATTTGATGCGGTCGAGCGGGCTCATCGTCGTTCCTCTGAGTGATGCCGGGCGCGCGTCCCGGCCGGGACGAGGCGCTCCAGTCTCAAAAAACGTGGAACAGCTCCGCCCGGATGACCTCATCCGATCGCGAGTTGCTCCAGCGTGTCTCCTGCCATTGCCGTCGGGAGCGCGCGGCGCGATGATGCCGTCGCGGTCGACGGCTTGTCGAGACGTCATTGTAGGCGATTGCCCAGCGGTGGAGCCCGTTTCAGGCGCTTGCGAAGGCCTGTCGGGCCTTGCGCCCGTGCGGGCGAAACGTCATTGTCGCGTCCCCGTGCAGGCAAGGCGCCGACATCGGCGCCTCACCCATATGCACGCTCGCCTTTCCGCTCGGCGCGGCTTGCGCCCTCCACGAACGTCAACGGGTTCGGTCATGAAAGTCACCGTCGAGAGGACAGCTCTGCTCAGGGCCCTCGGCCATGTCCACCGCGTCGTCGAGCGGCGCAACACGATCCCGATCCTGTCCAACGTTCTCGTGCGGCTGGGCGAGGGAACCCTCAACCTGAAGGCCACGGACCTCGATCTGGAGGTCACCGAGACGATACCGGCGGACATCGCCGGGACCGGCGCGACGACCGTGCCGGCCTACGTGCTCTACGACATCGTCCGCAAGTTGCCCGACGGCGCCCAGGTCTCCCTCGAGGCTACGGGCGACACGGGCCAGATGCTGATCCGCGCCGGCCGCTCCCGCTTCTCGCTGCAGGCCTTGCCGGAAGGCGACTTCCCGGACCTGGCCGCCGGTGACCTGCCGCACCGCTTCTCCCTGCCCGCAGCGGAGCTTAAGCGGCTCATCGACAAGACGCAGTTCGCCATCTCGACGGAGGAAACGCGCTACTATCTGAACGGCATCTACCTGCACACGCTGACCGCCGACGGCGGCACCATGCTGCGGGCGGTCGCCACGGATGGTCATCGCCTCGCCCGCGTCGAGATCCCGGCGCCGACGGGCTCGGACGGCATGCCGGGCGTCATCGTCCCGCGCAAGGCGGTGGCGGAAATTCAGAAGCTGCTCGACGGCCACGAGGGCGACGTCACCGTCGAGCTGTCGGCGATCAAGATCAGGCTCTCGGTCGGCTCGGTGGTGCTGACTTCCAAGCTCATCGACGGCACGTTCCCCGACTACCAGCGCGTCATTCCGGCCGGCAACGACAAGATCCTCGTCGTCGACCAGAAGGAATTCACCGACGCCGTCGATCGCGTGTCGACGATCTCGTCGGAGCGCGGCCGGGCGGTGAAGCTGGCGCTCGTCGACGGCCGGCTGACGCTCTCGGTCACCAATCCCGATTCGGGAAGCGCCACCGAAGAGATCGACGTGGACTACGACGCGCCATCACTCGATATCGGCTTCAATGCCCGCTACCTGCTCGACATCACGGGGCAGCTCGACGGCGATACGGCCCTGTTCAAGCTCGCCGACCCGGGCTCGCCCACGGTGATCCAGGACCGCGAGGGGGCACAGGCGCTCTACGTGCTGATGCCGATGCGGGTGTAAGCCCGCCGGGCCTCCGCCCCGCCGGCCTGAGAGCACTCCGCCATTGGATGGAGACATCCAATGGCGGAATGCTCATTAACTCGTTGAATCTGGAGCGCTTCTCTCCGATCCGGTGGTTCTAGCCGGTCGGGGAGCGCTCGACGGCCGCAGCGCGGCCATTTCCTCGCGATAGAGCGGGCCTGCGCCCGCAAGCCATGGACATGAGTGCCGCCCGCCCCCGCGTCGCCCGCCTAATGCTGCAGGACTTTCGCAGCTATCCCGGGCTCGACCTCGCCATCGACGCCCCGCTCGTGGCGCTGACCGGCGAAAACGGCGCCGGCAAGACCAACCTGCTCGAGGCCCTGTCGCTGTTCACGTCCGGCCGCGGCCTGCGGCGGGCCGATCTTGCCGACATGAGCCGCATCGGCGGCGCCGGCGGCTTCGCCGCTTCGCTCACCCTGGATGAAGCGAGCGGCGCGACGCGGCTCGGCACCGGCATCGAGCCCCGCCCCCCCGGCGAAGGCGCCCAGCGACGCTGCCGCATCGACGGCGAGGGGGTGGCGACACCGACGGCATTCGCCGACCATCTGCGCATCGTCTGGCTGACGCCGGCGCTGGACGGCCTGTTCGCAGGCTCGCCGGGCGATCGGCGCCGCTTCCTCGACCGCCTGGTGCTGGCGGTCGACGCCGGCCACGGCGCCCGCGCCAACGCCTTCGAGCGGGCCCTGCGCAGCCGCAACCGGCTGCTCGAGGAGGACCGGCCGAACACCGCCTGGCTCGACGCGGTCGAGCGCGAGGTGGCGGAGCTCGGCGTCGCCCTCGCCTCGGCCCGTCGCGAGACCGCCGACCGCCTCGCGGTGCTCACCGCCGCGCGGTGCGATGCGCCCTCGCCGTTTCCATGGGCCGCGCTGGCGCTCGAGGGTGAGATCGAGGCGATGGTGGCCGACCGCCCGGCGCTCGACGTGGAGGACCACTACCGGCGGCTGTTGCGCGACGGCCGCGCCCGCGACCGCGCCGCGGGCCGCACCCTTGCCGGCCCGCAGACGACCGATCTGGCGGTCCGCCACGGCCCGAAGGACACGCCGGCCGGCCTGTGCTCCACCGGCGAGCAGAAGGCGCTGCTGATCGGCATCGTGCTGGCGCACGCCCGGCTGGTGGCGGCCATGAGCGGCATCGCGCCGCTCGTGCTGCTCGACGAGATCGCCGCCCACCTCGATCCCCGACGGCGGCGCGGCCTCTACGACGCCCTCGCCGCTCTAGGGTCCCAGGTCTGGATGACCGGCGCCGATCCCACGCTGTTCGGCGACCTGCCGGCGGCGGCCCAGGTCCTTCACGTTACGCCGGGCCGGGTCTCGCACGCGCCAGCATAGGCCGGCTCGGGATCGCTTCTTGTGCGCATGGGTGCATCCACCCAATCGCGAAGCGCTACTGGGGCGCGCCGTTCAACCAGATGACGCGCTGGTTGAACAGCGGCACGGTGGAGATCGACATCTTGGCGCTGCCCTTCTGGATCTCGCGCCCGAAGGCGACATAGATCAGCGTGTTGTTGGCCTTGTCGTAGACGCGATTGACCACGATGCGCTTGAAGAACAGGCTGCGGCGCTCGTCGAACATGCTCTCGCCGTTGCGGTCGAGCTCGATGCGGCCGACCGTGATCTGTCCGGTCGCGGCGCAGGAGATGGACGCGTTGGACGGGTCCTCGAACCAGTTGCCCTGCTGGAGGCGGTCGATCAGCCCGCGCTGGAAGTAGGCCACATGGCAGGTGATGCCGCCGATCTTGGGATCCGGCACCGCCTCGATGACCAGGTCGTTGCCCGTCCAGTCCGTGCCGATCTTGCCGACGACCACATCGGCCGCCGCCGGCGCGATCGCCGCCACGACCGCCAGCCCCGCCAGAGCGGCCCAGGTCCTCATCCCCATCTCGTGTCTCCCGTGGCTCCGCCGCCGGCCGATCGATCGGAGGGCTGGGGCCGTCGAACCGCTATAGGCCATGCCTGCGACACGCCGCGCAAGGACAAGGCCGCGGCCGATCGTAGCGCCCCTATATTATTAACTACGCGCGCGCGTGCGCGGTGGTTTATATGCGCTGCAACGACTACATTAGGGGCTGACGAATCAAGAGCCGCCAGCGGTTTGATCGCGAAGGAACACGATGGCCGAACCTGCACACAACGTCGACCCCGATGCCTATGGTGCCGAATCGATCCAGGTCCTGAAGGGGCTCGATGCCGTCCGCAAGCGGCCGGGCATGTACATCGGCGACACTGATGACGGCTCCGGCCTCCACCACATGGTCTACGAGGTGGTCGACAACGCCATCGACGAAGCGCTGGCGGGCCATGCCACCGAGGTCACGGTCACGCTCAACGCCGACGGCTCGTGCACGGTGACGGACAATGGGCGCGGCATCCCCACCGACATCCACGCCGAGGAAGGCGTATCCGCGGCCGAGGTCATCATGACCCAGCTGCACGCCGGCGGAAAATTCAACCAGAATTCCTACAAGGTGTCGGGCGGCCTGCACGGCGTCGGCGTCTCGGTCGTCAACGCGCTGTCGAGCTGGCTTAAGCTCCGCGTTTGGCGCAACGGCCACGAACACGCCATGGAGTTCCGTCACGGGGATGCGGTGGCGCCGCTCGCAGTCGTGGGCCCGTCGGAGGGCCGGCGTGGCACCGAGGTGAGCTTCCTGCCCTCGCCGCAGACCTTCGCCATCATCGAATTCGACTACGACACGCTGGAACACCGGCTGCGCGAGCTCGCCTTCCTGAACTCGGGCGTGCGCATCATCCTCACGGATGCCCGTCACGCCGAGCACAAGCGCGCGGAGCTGATCTACGAGGGCGGCGTCGAGGCCTTCGTGCGTTACCTCGACCGCTCCAAGGAAGCCGTCATCGACAAGCCCATCGTGGTGCGGGCCGAGCGCGACGGCATCGGCGTCGAAGCCGCCCTTTGGTGGAACAACACCTACCACGAGAACGTGCTCGCCTTCACCAACAACATTCCGCAGCGCGAGGGCGGTTCTCATCTGGCCGGCTTTCGCGGCGCCCTGACGCGCCAGATTACCGGCTATGCCGAGACCTCGGGCGCCACCAAGAAGGAGAAGGTCTCGCTCTCGGCCGACGATTGCCGCGAGGGGCTCACCTGCGTGCTCTCGGTCAAGGTGCCGGACCCGAAGTTCTCCTCGCAGACCAAGGACAAGCTGGTCTCGTCGGAGGTTCGGCCCGTCGTCGAAGGCATCCTCAACGAGGCGTTGGGCCAGTGGCTCGAGGAGAACCCGCAAGCCGCCCGCAAGGTGGCCGACAAGGTGGTGGTCGCTGCGGCCGCGCGCGAGGCCGCCCGCCGGGCGCGCGAGCTATCGCGGCGCAAGGGCGCGCTCGACATGGCATCGCTGCCGGGCAAGCTGGCGGACTGCCAGGAGCGCGATCCCTCCAAGTCGGAGCTGTTTATCGTCGAGGGCGATTCCGCCGGCGGCTCGGCCAAGCAGGGCCGCAACCGCGAGTACCAGGCCGTGCTGCCGCTGCGCGGCAAAATCCTCAACGTCGAGCGTGTCAGCCCCGAGCGGATGCTGTCCTCCGAGCAGATCGGCACGCTGATCCTAGCGCTCGGCACCGGCATCGGCAGCGAGAACTTCAACGCCGACAAGCTGCGCTACCACAAGATCATCATCATGACGGACGCCGACGTGGACGGATCCCACATCCGTACCCTGTTGCTGACGTTCTTCTTTCGGCAGATGCGCGACATCATCGATCGCGGCCACATCTTCATCGCCCAGCCGCCGCTCTACAAGGTCGCCAAGGGCAAGTCACACCAATACCTCAAGGACGAGCGGGCGCTGGAGGACTACCTGATCGACGCCGGTCTCGAGGGCACCACGCTGCGCCTTGCCTCCGGCGAAGAGCGCGGCGGCCGCGACCTGCGCGCGCTGGTGGAGGAGGCGCGCCACGTGCGCCAGGTCCTCGGCGCGCTGCATACCCGCTACGACCGGTCGGTGGTGGAGCAGGCGGCCATCGCCGGCGGCATGCGGGCGCATATCGTCGATAACGAGCCGGACGCCGCCGCGGCCATCGCCGAGCGCATTGCTCATCGGCTCGATGCCATCTCCGAGGAAACCGAGAGGGGCTGGCACGGCACCATCGGCGACGGCGGCTTCACGCTCACCCGCACCGTGCGCGGGGTCAAGCAGGTGGTCACCCTGGACGCCGGCCTGCTCGCCTCGATCGAGGCGCGGCGGCTCGACGACCGCGCGGCTTCGCTGGGGGAGGTCTACGGGCAGCCGGCCGCCCTGCTGCGGAAGGGGGAGAGCGTGCCCATCAACGGCCCCGCCGGCCTGTTCGAGGCCGTCACCGGGGTGGGACGCAAGGGCCTGTCGCTCCAGCGCTACAAAGGCCTCGGCGAGATGAACCCGGACCAGCTGTGGGACACGACCCTCGACCGCGACAACCGCTCGCTGCTGCAGGTCAAGGTCAAGGACGGGCAGGACGCCGATGACCTCATGGCCAAGCTCATGGGCGACGTGGTGGAGCCCCGCCGCGAGTTCATCCAGGAAAACGCGCTGACGGTCTCGAACCTGGACGTGTGAGCAAGCCGCTCATCACAGCCAATGGATGGCCGGACCTTGACCGGCCACCCGGCGGCGGCGTGTTCAAGCGCTGGTCCTGACCTCGAGCGGCGTGACGCTCGCCTTGCCGCTCTCGTCGAGGATGGAGAAGGCGTAGCGGCCGTCCGCATCGCGGTCGACCTTGTAGGCCAGGCGGTCGATGACGTGGTTGGCCGCGTCGAAGACGAGGATCCGCGGGCGCAGCGACACCAGCTCGTCCTCGGGCACGTACACGGAATTGCAGACGATGATCTCGTCGCCGGGCTGGCAGGTGCGGGCCGCCGCGCCGTTCAGCACGCAGCAGCGGGAGCCGCGCTCGCCCAGGATGACGTAGGTCGAGATGCGCGCGCCCGAGCTCTTGTTCCAGATCTCGACGAACTCCATGGGCAGGATGCCGGCTTCCTCGCAGTGGCTGGGATCGAGCGTGATCGATCCGTGGTAGTTGAGGTTGGCGTCGGTGACCCGGATGCCGTGCAGCTTGCCGGCAACGATCTTTCTCATTGAATTCTCCCCACACGGCCGCACCTCCACGGGAGGCCGGCCGCAACGTGGCGACGTCTTACCAGGAAATCTGGCTGCGCAGTGGCCCGCCGTGCACGAAGGCATCGGCGTTGGCGGCGATGTGGTCGACCAGCCGCGTAAAATACCGCGTGGGTGCGCCGCCGCCGAGGTGAGGCGAGACGATGACGTTGGGCAAGCGCCACAGCGGGCTGTCGGACGGCAGCGGCTCGGGCTCGGTCACGTCGAGCCCGGCGCCGGCGATGGTGCCGGCCTCGAGCGCCGCGACCAGCGCCGCCGAATCGACCACGCCGCCGCGGGCGACGTTGACGAGGACGGCGCTGGGCCGGCAGGCGGCCAGCTCGCGGGCGCCGATCATGTGCCGGGTTTCCGCCGAATAGGGCACGGCGATGACCACCGCGTCGGCCTCGGCCAGCCCCTCGTGGAGGCGGGACAGGGGCAGCATGGCGTCGGCGAGAGGGTGCGGCCGGCCGGCCCGCGACACGCCGGTGACGTGCATGCCGAACGGCCGGGCGCGCTGCGCCAGCTCGGCGCCGATGCTGCCCATGCCGACGATCAGCAGCTGGCCGCCGTAGAGCATGTCCGCACGCGAGCGGATGCTGATGTCCCAGGTGGCGCGCTGCTGCGCCGCCTCGATCTCGCGCATCCGGCGCACCAGGGCCAACAGCAGCGCCATGGTGTGCTCCGCTACGATCGGCGACCACACGTCGCCCGCGTTGCACACGGCGATGCGGGCCGGAACCCCGTGCTCGACCAGCGGCTCGTAGCCCGCCGTCAGCAGCAGCAGCAAGGCACAGCGGCACCCGGGCCGGCCCAGGGCCTCGGCCAGGGCCGCCGTGTAGTGCTGACCGAGCAGGACGAGACCGTCCGCCGCCTGCGCGGCCTCCGGCAGCTCGCCCGGCTTGGCTGCGGCGACCTCGAGGTCGGGAATTTGGCCGAGCCTGGCGGCGATCTCGGCCGGCATGATCGGCGAGCACACGACGATGCGCTTCGACAAGGCTGCTCCCTTCGGGCTGACGGGACGATACGGTTTCGCGGCGGCGATCAATCCAGGGTGAGCGTGACCGAGCCCAGCGGCCCGAAACGGGCGACGAAGCGGCCGCCCCCGGCGGACGGATAGGGCGGCGTGCAGGTGCCGCTGCTCACCAGCTCTCCGGCGCGGACCGCCTGGCCCGCCGCCGACAGGTCGTTGACCAGCCCGGTCAGGCACGACAGGGGATTGCCGAGCACCGCCGCACCCGATCCCTGGGCGATGTCGCGCCCGTCGGCCTCGAGGGTGACGGCCAGCGACGGCAGGTCGACCGCGCGCCAGTCCGGCACGGGCGCGCCGATCACGACGGCGCCCGCATAGCCCAGGTCGGAGATGATCAGGCGCGGATCGGCCTTCTGCCAGTCGCGCACGCGACTGTCGGCAACCTCGATCACCGGCACCACCTCGGCCACCGCCGCGGCGACCGTCTCCATGTCATAGGACGCCGCACGGGGCGGCAGGTCGCGGCCGAAGCGGAAGCCGATTTCGGTCTCGACGATGGCGACGAAGAACGAGCTGCGGGCCAGGATCGCCGGGCTCGCGTGGGCGGCCGCCGACAGGATCGGCCCATGGAAGGGCGTGGCAAGGCCGAGCGCATCGAGCGCCGCCTGCGTCGTCGCTCCGATCTTGTAGCCGATCCGGGTGCAGCCGGTGCGCGCCAGGAGCTCCCGGATATGCTCGTCCTGGGCGGCATAGGCGGCCGCGAGCGAGGCCGGAAGGTCGATCGGGCCGACAAGCGCCGTGCGCGTCTCGCGCGCCCGCAGCAGGTCGCTCACCAGTGCCGTCATCGCTCCTCCCCTCACGCTCGTTGTTGCCGTGCGATCTTACGCCGTTAACCGCGGCGGACCGTCAAGTCGACGACAATTCGCCCATACGGCGCCGCCGACACTGTCGCAATTTTGACATTGCCGGTGTTCCTTCCAGTGCAGAGTGGTTCCAAACAAGGAACCACCGGGACGAACGCCATGGGCAGGCAACCGACGAATCGTGGGCGCCCCGTCGCCGCACGGCCTCGCGCATCGGCGCGGAGGACGTGCCCATGACGAGAGCCGTCACGCTCGCCGACAAGTACGAGGTCGGGTCCGGCCGCATCTACATCTCCGGCATCCAGGCCCTGGTGCGCCTGCCGATGATCCAACAGCAGCGCGATGCCCTGGCCGGCCGCAACACCGGCGGCTTCATCTCGGGCTACCGCGGCTCGCCGCTCGGCGGCCTCGACAACGAGCTGTGGCGGCAGCAGGCCTTGCTCGAGCGCCGCAACGTGGTGTTCCAGTCGGGCCTCAACGAGGATCTGGCAGCCACGGCCGTCTGGGGCAGCCAGCAGGTCAATTTGCAGCCCGACGCCACCGTCGATGGCGTGTTCGGCCTCTGGTACGGCAAGGGGCCGGGTGTCGACCGCACCATGGACGTGCTCAAGCACGCCAATATGGCGGGCACCTCGCCCTGGGGCGGCGTGCTGGCCATCGCCGGCGACGACCACGGCTGCCAGTCGTCGACCTTGCCGCACCAGAGCGAGCAATTGTTCGAGGCGGCCCTGCTGCCGATCCTCAACCCGGCCAACGTGCAGGAATACCTCGATTTCGGCCTCTACGGCTGGGCCCTGTCGCGTTTCTCCGGCTGCTGGGTGGGCTTCAAGGCCATCGCCGAGACGGTGGAGAGCGCCACCTCCATCGACGTCGACATCACCCGCCCCCAGATCGTGCTGCCGACCGACTTCGAGGCGCCGCCGGGGGGCCTGCACATCCGCTGGCCCGATCCGCCGCTCGAAGCCGAGCGGCGCCTGCACGGCCCCAAGATGGACGCCGTCGCAGCCTTCGTGCGCGCCAACGCCATCGACAAGCTGGTGGTCGAGCCGGCCGCGCCGCGATTCGGCATCATCACCACCGGCAAGGCCTACCTCGACGTGCGCCAGGCCTTCGACGACCTCGGCCTCGACGTCGCCGCCATCGCCGCGCTCGGCATCCGCATCTACAAGGTCGGCCTCACCTGGCCGCTGGAGCGCCAGGGGGCGCTGCGCTTCGCCGCCGGGCTCAGAGACGTCCTGGTGGTGGAGGAGAAGCGCGGCTTCATCGAGCGCCAGCTGGTCGAGCTGCTCTACAACATGGACGCCTCGCGGCGCCCGAGCATCGTCGGCAAGCGCGACGAGAGCGGCGCCCGGCTGCTCGGCAGCGAGGGCGAGATCACCCCGACCATGGTGGCGCGCGCCGTCGTCGCCCGGCTGGAGCGGTTCGACGCGGTGACGCCGAACCTGCGCCAGCGCGTAGCGCGGCTCGAATCCTTCGAGCGCGTGACCAGCGGCACCAAGCTGGCCCGCACGCCGTTCTTCTGCTCCGGCTGCCCGCACAACACGTCCACCGTGGTTCCCGAGGGCAGCCGGGCCATGGCCGGCATCGGCTGTCACGGCATGGCGACCTACATGCCGCACCGGCGCACGCAGACCATCACCCAGATGGGCGGCGAGGGTACCAACTGGATCGGCCAGGCGCCGTTCACCGCCACCAGGCACGTCTTCCAGAACCTGGGCGACGGCACCTACACCCACAGCGGCTCGATCGCGCTGCGGGCGGCGGCGGCGGCCGGCGTGAACATCACCTACAAGATCCTCTACAACGACGCCGTCGCCATGACCGGCGGCCAGCCCGCCGAGGGTGGCCTGACGGTGGCGCAGATCGCCCACCAGGTGGCAGCGGAAGGGGCGAAGCTGGTGGCCGTCGTCAGCGACGAGCCCGACAAGTACCCGTCGGCCGCCATCTTCCCGCCCGGCACGCTCGTCCACCACCGGGACGACCTCGACGCGCTCCAGCGCCGCATGCGCGACACGCCGGGCCTCACCGCCATCATCTACGACCAGACCTGCGCGGCGGAGAAGCGCCGTCGCAGGAAGCGCGGCCAGTTCCCCGATCCGCCCAAGCGTGTCTTCATCAACGATGCGGTGTGCGAGGGCTGCGGCGACTGCTCCACCCAGTCCAACTGCATCTCGGTGAAGCCTTTGGACACCGAGCTCGGCCGCAAGCGCCAGATCGACCAGTCGGCCTGCAACAAGGATTTTTCCTGCCTCAAGGGCTTCTGCCCGAGCTTCGTCACCGTGCACGGCGGCAAGATCCGCAAGGCCGAGCGCGCCACCGTGGCGGCCGGCGAGAATCCGTTCGCGGCGCTGCCGCTGCCCTGCCTGCCGGCGCTGAGCGAGCCTTACTCGATCCTGATCACCGGCATCGGCGGTACCGGCGTGCTCACCGTCGGCGCCCTGCTGGGCATGGCGGCGCACCTCGACCGCAAGGGCGCCTCGGTGCTCGATTTCACGGGTCTCGCCCAGAAGAACGGCGCCGTGATGAGCCACGTCCGGCTCGCCGCCACGCCGGACGACCTCAAGGCCGTCCGCATCGGCGCCGGCGGCGCCGACCTGCTGCTCGGCTGCGACCTCGTGGTCACTGCCGGTGCCGAGGCCCTGGCGCGCATCGAGCGGGACGTGACGCGGGCGGTGGTCAACACGCACGAGCAGCCGACCGCGGCCTTCGTCACCGACGCCAGCATCGACTTCGAAGGCCATGTCATGCGCAAGGCGGTCACCGAGGCGGTGGGCGCCACCGGCCTCGACCTCGTCGACGCGACGCGGCTCGCCACCCGACTGATGGGCGACAGCATCGCCGCCAACCTGTTCATGCTGGGATACGCCTTCCAGAAGGGCCTGGTGCCGCTCTCGCTGGAGGCCATCGACGGCGCCATCGCGCTCAACAACGTCTCGGTCGAGGCCAACCGCCAGACGTTTGGCTGGGGCCGCCTCGCCGCGCACGATCCTGCCGCAGTGGACCGCTTCGCCGACGGCGGCCAGGCCTCCGCCCGGCCGGCGCGGGAGGAGCTGCGCGACCTCGCCGCGCTCGTCGCCGACCGCTCCCGCCGGCTGACGGAGTACCAGGATGAGGCTTATGCGCGGCGCTATCAGGCGCTGGTCGAGACGGCGCGCGCGGCCGAGCAGCGCGCCCACGGCGACGGCCGCTTCGCTGAGGCGGTGGCGCGCCACTTCTACAAGCTGATGGCCTACAAGGACGAGTACGAGGTGGCCCGCCTCTACGTCGACCCCGCCTTCCAGGCCAAGCTCAGCCAGCAGTTCGACGGCGATTACCGGATCGAGTTCAACCTCGCCCCGCCGCTGCTCACCCGCCGCGACCCGGAAACCGGGGTCCTGAAGAAGCGCGCCTTCGGCCCCTGGATGCTGTCGGCATTCCGTGTGCTCGCCCGGCTGCGGCGCCTGCGCGGCACACCGCTCGACATCTTCGGCTACACCGAGGAGCGCCGGACCGAGCGGCAGCTGATCGAGGCCTACGAGGCGACGATCCGGGAGGTCGCGGCCGGCTTACGGACCCACAACCTGCCGCTGGCGGCGCAGATCGCCGCCATCCCGGACGCGATCCGCGGCTACGGGCACGTCAAGGCGGCTCAGCTCGCCACGGCCCGCGCCCGCGAAGCGGAGCTGCTCGACGCCTTCCGGGCGGCGAGCGGCCCGGCCGCCGGCGCGGCTGTGGCCGCCTGAGCAGCCATAGAGCTCACATCAAGAACAGCGCAATCCAGGGAGGACAACGGATGAAGTGGACAGCAGCCATCGTCGCCGCGCTCGCGGCGGTCGCCAGCACGAGCGCCTTCGCGGACAAGAAATACGCGCCCGGCATCACGGATACGGAGATCAAGATCGGCCAGACCTTCGCCTATAGCGGCCCGGCCTCGGCCTATCGCGCCATCCCCATGTCGGAGGCGGCCTACTTCAAGATGATCAACGATCAGGGCGGTATCAACGGCCGCAAGATCAACCTGGTCAGCCTCGACGACGGCTACAGCCCACCCAAGACCTTCGAGCAGACGCGCAAGCTGGTGGAGCAGGACGAGGTCGCGCTGATCTTCAACCCGCTCGGCACGCCGACCGGGCTCGTCGTCCGCAAATACCTGAACGACAAGAAGATCCCGCAGCTGTTCGTGGGCGGCGGCGCAACGCTCTGGGGCGACTACAAGCACTTCCCGTGGAGCATGGGCTTCCAGCCGTCCTACCAGGCCGAGACCGCGGTCTATGCCAAGTATGTGCTGAAAAACAACCCGGACGCCAAGATCGCCCTGTTCTACCAGAACGACGACGCCGGCAAGGACTACGGCAACGGCTTCAAGATGGGTCTCGGGGCCGACAACGCCAAGCGCATGGTCATCGCCGAGGCGACGTACGAGCCGGCCGACCCGAGCATCGACAGCCAGATCGTGAAGCTCAAGGCCTCCGGCGCTGACACGCTGTTCATGCACGCCATTCCCAAGCAGGCGGCGCAGGCCATCCGCAAGGTCTACGAGATCGGCTGGAAGCCGAAGATGTTCTTCCTGGCCGCCACCTCGACCTCGGTCTCCAGCGTGCTGCAGCCGGCCGGTTTCGACGCCGCCACGGGCATCATCTCCGCCTACTACCAGAAGGACCCGACCGACCCGCAGTGGAACAACGACCCGGCGACGGCGGAATGGATCGCCTTCATGAAGAAGTACTACCCCGACGGTAACCTCCAGGATCAGCTCAACGTCTACGGCTATACGGTGGCGCAGGCGCTGGTGCAGGTGCTGAAGAACTGCGGCGACGACCTCACCCGCGAGAACATCATGAAGCAGGCGGCCAGCATGGACTTCCCACTGCCGATGCTGCTGCCGGGCATCAAGGTGAAGACGTCGGCCACCGACTACTACCCGATCGAAGGCCAGCAGCTCCAGCGCTTCAACGGCAAGACCTGGGAGCTGTTCGGCCAGGTGATCGGCGAGTGAGCCAGCCGGCGCCCGCGTAGCCGAAGACGGGTGGACCTCGGGGGCGCTGTGCGGAAGGCGTCCCGGGCCCGAGGCCATGCTCCAGGCCGGTGCGCCGATGGCGCCCACGGGCCGGCTGAGCGTGTCGGCCCGAGCATGGGCGGCCAACGATAGCACCGGCGGGCACGGCAACCGCCAGGACCAGGGAGGGGACGGCGATGGCGCGATCCATTGTAGCGACGACCTTCGAGGATGACCGGCAGCGCGCCCGACAGCGCCTGCCGAGTCAGCTCTTCGAGTTCATCGACGGCGGCTCTTTCGGCGAAGAGACGCTGGCCGCCAACCGCCATGACTTCGCCCGCGTTCAGCTGCGCCAGCGGGTGCTGATGGACGTCGGCAGCGCGGTGCTGGACACGGAGATCTTCGGCGAGCGCTTCGCCATGCCGCTGGGCCTCTCGCCCGTGGGCCTCGCCGGTCTGATGCGACGGCGAGGCGAGACCCAGGCGGTGCGCGCGGCAACAGCGGCCGGCCTGCCGTTCATGCTCAGCACCGTGTCGCTGTGCAGCATCGAGGAGGTCGCGGCGGCTGCCTCGCAGCCGTTCTGGTTCCAGCTCTACTTCCTGCGCGACCGGGATTATGTGGCGCAGATGATCGGCCGCGCCAAGCGGGCCGGCTGCACGGCGCTGGTCATGACTGTCGACGTGCCCGTCAACAGTCCACGCCATCGCGACGGGCAGACCGGCATGAGCAGCGTCCCGTCGCCCCTGGAGCGGGCCAAGGTCGTCGCCGATTTCTCCCATCGCTGGGCATGGCTGCGCGACGTCGCCATCGGCGGCCGGCCGCATATCTTCGGCAATCTGGCCGCGGCCATTCCCGATGCCCGCGGCCTGGCCGATTTCCGCAGCTTCACGCGGGCCAATTGGGACAACGCCATCGGCTGGAAGGACGTCGCGTGGGTGCGCGGCCTGTGGGACGGCCCGCTGGTGATCAAGGGGATTCTCGACCCACAGGATGCGGCAGCTGCGGTCACCGCCGGAGCGAACGGCATCGTCGTCTCCAACCACGGGGGCCGGCAGCTCGACGGCGTCGCGTCCAGCATCTCCATGCTGCCGGCCATCGTGGGCGCCGTTGCCGGACGGGCCGAGATCTTTCTCGACGGCGGCGTGCGCAACGCCATCGATGTGCTTCGCGCCCGGGCGCTGGGCGCCAAGGCCTGCTTCGTCGGCCGCCCCTGGGTGCTGGCTCTGGCGGCCGACGGCGAGGCCGGCGTCACCCGCATGATCGAGCGCTTCCGGATCGAGATGGTCTCCGCCCTGGGACTGATGGGGCTGAACGACGTCGCCGACGTCGGGCCCGAGGCGCTGGCCCACGTCCCGGCCGAGTGGCTGCACACCGCCGCCGCAGCCCAGCCGTCGTCGACGCGCCGCGTGGCGACAATCGCAGGAGAGTAACGGATGGATCTACGCATCGCGGGCCGAAAGGCCATCGTCTGCGCCAGCAGCGAGGGGCTTGGCTTCGCCTGCGCCCGCGCGCTGGCCGAAGCCGGATGCGAGCTCGTGATGAACGGGCGCCGTGCGGAGGTGCTGGACAAGGCCGCGGACGAGCTGCGGCGGCGCACAGGCGCCACGGTGACGACCGTTGCCGCCGACCTGGCGACGCCGGACGGCCGCGCCGCCCTGCTGGCCGCCTGCCCGGAGCCGGACATCCTGGTCAACAATTCCGGCGGTCCGCCGAAGAAGGACTTTCGCGAATTGACCGAGCAGGACTGGGCGCAGGCGCTGCAGAGCAACATGCTGGCCGCGGTGTCGCTGATCACCGCCACGGTCGACGGCATGATGGCCCGCGGCTTCGGCCGCATCGTCAACATCACCTCGATGACGAGCGTGCGCCCGGTCACCAACCTCGATCTGTCCAACGCGGCGCGGCTGGGGCTCGCCGGCTTTGTCGCCGGCGTGTCGCGGCAGGTCGCCGGGCGCAACGTGACGATCAACAACCTGCTGCCGGGCTCGTTCGCCACGGCACGCGTCGCCGCCCTTGGCGCCGCCGTCGCCGAGGTGGCCGCGACGGTCCCGGCCGGCCGGCTGGGCGAGCCCGACGAGTTCGGCGACGCCTGCGCCTTCCTGTGCAGCGCCCAGGCCGGCTACATCGTCGGCCAGAACGTCCTGATCGACGGCGGCTTCTGCATGAACGCGCTGTAGAAACCCATCGTATTTCCCGATCCGGTCAAAGCATCCGATCGGCGGGGAATGCGCCAGCTCTTTGAATCGACTTGTGCTCCCGGGCGGCCTCGCGCGGGCCGCCCGGCCACGCACCATGACCAACGACAAACGGAGATGACCATGTCGCAGGATGCAGCTGCCGCCTCCTTGCCCCTCGCCGAGCCGATCGAAGCTCGCACCATGGCCAAGGTGACGCGCCGGCTGATCCCGTTTCTGGTGCTGCTCTACTTCGTCGCCTTCCTGGACCGGGTGAACGTCGGCTTCGCCGCCCTGACCATGAACAAGGATCTGGGCTTCAGCGCCACCGTGTTCGGCACCGGCGCCGGCATCTTCTTCCTCAGCTACATCATCTTTGAGATCCCCAGCGCCCTGATCCAGGGGCGGGTCGGGGCGCGGCGCTGGATCGCCCGCATCATGGTGACGTGGGGACTGGTCGCGGCCGGCATGGCCTTCGTGACCGGCGAGACCAGCTTCTATGTCATGCGCTTCCTGCTCGGCGCCGCCGAGGCGGGCTTCGCGCCGGGCATCCTGTTCTACACCCTGTCGTGGTTCCCCGATCAGCACCGGGCCAAGCTGATCGGCCTCTACCTGATCGCCATTCCGCTCTCGAGCTTCCTCGGCGCGCCGCTCTCCACCTTCATCATCGAGGCCATGGGCGGCATCGGGGGCCTCGCGGGCTGGCAGTGGATGTTCATCATCGAGGGCCTGCTGGCCGTCGTCCTCGGCATCGCCTGCCTCTGGTACCTGACCGAGCGGCCGGCGGATGCGACCTGGCTGGAGCCCGACGAGCGCGCGTGGCTGACGCAGCGGATCGGAGCGGAGGCCAACGCGCGCGAGGCCGGCGCCAAGCATCGGCTGCGCGACATCTTCGTCAACCCGGGCATCCTGGCGCTGACGATCAGCTACACGTTCCTGATCCTCGGCCTTTACGGCCTCGGCTTCTGGCTGCCGCAGATCGTGCGCGGGCTGGGCTTCACCGGCATGCAGACCGGGTATGTGGCCGCAGTGCCCTACCTGTTCGCCACCATCGCCATGGTCGTCTGGGCGAGGCGCTCCGACGCGGCGGCGGAGCGGCTGTGGCACACGGTGCTGCCGGCGGTGCTCGCGGGCATCGGCCTCGTCCTCGCCGGGATCTTCCTCGACAGGCCGCTCGGCGCCATCGTCGCCTTCACGATCGCGGCGATCGGGATCTACGCGGTGCTGCCGGTATTCTGGTCGCTGCCGGCGCTGTTCATGAGCGGCACGGTCGCGGCCGCCGGTATCGCCTTCATCAACTCGGTGTCCAATCTCGGCGGCTATTTCGGCCCGACCCTGATGGGCTGGTTCAAGGACGGCACCGGCAGCTTCAGCGGCGCCCTGATCGTGCTCGGCGGTGCCGTGCTGCTGGCCGCGGTGGTGCTGTTCGTCTCCATCCGCCACCTGCTGGCCGGCGGAGCCACCGGCCATATGGGCGAGGCAAGCTGATGGCGGGGCGCCCGATTGCGCTGCGCCGCCTCACCGCCGACGCCTTCGCGCCGTTCGGCCAGGTGATCGAGGCGAGCCCGGATGCCGCCGCGCACGGCTTCGACCTGGCCGAGCACGACGCGGCGGCGCAGCCGTCCCTGTTCCGGGTCGGCGTCGCGGCGCGCCCGGGGCCGCTCGCCATCGACCGGCTGGAGCGCCACCCGGCCACGGTGCAGATGCTGATGCCGCTGCGCTGCGACGGCTGGCTGGTCGCCGTCGCCTGGGACGATGCCGCGGGCCGACCGGACCTCGAGCGGCTCGCCGCCTTCACCGCGCCGGGCGACGTCGGCATCATCCTGCGCCCCGGCGTGTGGCATGCGCCGTTATGCGTCATCGGCGGCGACGCCTCGTTCCTGGTGTTCATGTGGCGCGATGGCACGCTGCGCGATGTGGAATACGCCGATATCGCGCAGCCGATCCCGGTCGGCTGACAGCCGGCTGCGGCGCCCCGGCCCAAGCCGCCGGCCGGCAACCGGCTCAGGGCGCGATCTGGATCGGCATTAGCTTGTACTGCTCGAGCGAGCTCTTCAGCGCGAAGAACTCGTCCGTATCGAGGATCGTGTCGAGATTGGCGGAGACCTCCTCATAGGTCAGGCCGTCGCTGCAATAGCCGCGGACGGTCGCGGTGAAGATGCGGGCGACGCGGCCGGCTCCCGCACTGATGACTTCGCCGTTCAACGCGCAGTCGCGATGGGCCAGGAGCAGCACCGCCGGCGACACGCGGGCCACGTGCAGCTTGTCGAGCGGGATCTGCGGCTGGGTGTCGAAATAGCCCTTCGCCAGTTGGGTGTAGGCGGTGGGCGAGATGGCGTTGACGCGGATGTCGCGGTCGGCGTTCTCCAGCGCCGCGGCCTTGGTCAGGCCGATGATGGCGGCCTTGGCCGCGACGTAGGGCAGCGCGTTCGGCGCGCCGAACGCGCCGAGCGACGAGGCCGTGTTGACGATGCGGCCGTAGTTCCGCGCCCGCATGTGGTGCAGCGCCGTCCGCATGGTCCAGAGCGTGCCGTGCAGGTGCACGCGCAGGACCGCATCGAAATCGCTCGTCGTTACGTCGTAGCTATGCGCCGCGCAGGTGTTGCCGGCGTTGTTGACGAGAATATCGATGCGGCCGAAGGCTTCGACCGTGCGCCGCACCATGGCCTCGGCGTCGCCTTCGACGCTGACGTTTCCGGTATCGTGCGCGGCCACCAGGCCCTCGCGCCTGAAGTCCTCGGCAACCTGGCCCGCCAGCGGCGTGCCGTCCTCGGCCACCGCGATGTCGTTGATCATGACGCAGGCACCCCGCCGAGCGAGGTCGAGCGCGTACTGGCGTCCCAGGCCGGCGCCGGCGCCGGTCACGAGGGCGGCCAGCCCATCGAAATCCTTGGTCGTCACCCAGCTGGCTCCTGCGATCGCGGTGATGCGGCGTGGCCTCAGGCCACCAGCCGTGCGCGGATGAAGGGAGCGAGACGCTCGATGGCGGCGACACCTTCGGGAATGATCGCGGCGAAGAACGGCCAGATGTGCACCATCTCGTCCCAGACCTCGATGTGCACGTCGACGCCGGCCTGACGCGCCCGCTCGGCGAGCCGCGTCGAATCGTCGAGCAGCCGCTCGCAATCGCCGACCAGGATGAACAGCGGCGGCAGGCCGCGGTGATCGGCATAGAGCGGCGACGCCAGGGGATGCTTCGGATCCCCGTCCTCGCCCAGGTAGAACGTCGCGAAGCGGGTCGTCGATTCGCGCGTGATCAGCGGATCCACCGCCGCCCGGGTGTCCATCGAAGCGCCCTCCTTGGCCAGGTCCGTGGAGGGCGAGATGCAGAATGCGCCGTCCGGCAACTGATCCCCGGCGTCCCTGAGGGCGACGAGCAGCGCCAGGCTCAGGCCGCCGCCGGCCGAATCGCCGCCGAGCACGATCCGGCCGTGCGGGCCGAGCCGCTGGCGCAGCCACCGGTAGCTCGCCACGGCGTCCTCGATCGCAGCCGGAAACGGGTGCTCCGGCGCCAGCCGATACCCCACCGAGAGCACACGGCACCGTCCGGCCTTCGCCAGCCGGCCGGTGAACTCGCGGTAGGCGGGAATGGAGCCGATGCAATAGCCGCCGCCGTGGAGGTACAACAACGCCCCGTCCGTCGCCACGTCGGCGGGCACGGTCCACTCGGCCGGGACACCGCCCGCGTCGACGGCCTCGAAGGCGAGGTCTGCGGCCGGGGTGAACTGGGCGGCCAGGGCTTCGAAGCGCTGGCGCACCGCCTCGATCGGCAACAGTTCGGTCAAATCCCGCGATCGCAATGCCTGCAGAAAGCTCTGGAACTCCGCGCTGGCCAATCCGGCCTCCTCATCGTCTGATTGATCGGACGCCGCCGTCTCAGTTCGCCACGTCGGGCAGCGTCACCCACTTCTCCCCATCGAAGACGATGAAGCGCGTCTCCCTGAGGAGGTTGTAGTCTTCCGGCGAGTTGCTGAGCTTGACACCCTGCAGGCCGAGCGGCAGCTCGATGTCCTTCAGGTTGGTGGCCTGGCGGATGAAGTTCTCGCGGGTCAGGTCGTCGCCGCACTTGCGGATGACGATCTCGGTGAGCTGGGCAACATTGTAGCCGAGGGAGAAGGTCGCCTGCTCGGCGGCAACGCCCGGCAGCCACGTCTTCATGAACGCGAGGTACTCGCGCACGCCCGGATCGTCCGCCTGGTCCGGCGCGGACGGATCCTTCATCCAACGGCCGCTGATGAGGCCCTTCGCGTTGTCGAGACCGGCGGGCTTCAGGACATCGCCGATCGAGGCCGCGACGGACGGCGAGATGATCTGCGCCCCCCAGGCCAGCTCCCTCGCCTTGCGGATCGACTGCGAGGCGAATTTGGCCATCGACACGTTGAAGAACACGTCGGCGCCGCTGGCCGCGAGTTGGGCCATCTCCGAGTCGATGGTCGGCGAGGCGTAGTCGTAGGTGACGGACTTGACGATCATCTTGTCAGCCTTGTCACCCAGCGCCGCGCGGAAGCCGGCCACGTACTCGCGGCCGAGCTCGTCGTTGGGCGACAGGATGGCGATCTTCGCGTCGGGCCTCGTCCGCAGGACGAAGCGGCCGAAGGCCGCGCCCTCGACCGTGAACGGGAAATAGAATGCGGTCGACCAGGGATACTGCTTGGGATCGTTGAACCGCCTGATCCCGGACGCCTGGAACAACTGGGGGATGCCCTTCTTGTTCAGGTAGGCCTGCACGGCGAGGCCGGTCGGCGACCCATTGGAGCCCACGATCGCCAGGACCTCCTCCTGCTCGACCAGCTTGCGCGTCTGCTCCACCGTCTTCGGCGGACTGTAGCCGTCGTCGAGCGACATCAGCGTGATCTTGCGGCCGTTGATCCCGCCCTTGGCGTTGAGCATGGCGAAATAGGCCACCTGCGCCCGCCCGAGAGCGCCGCTGGAGGACACCGGGCCGCTGTAGGGCACCGTCTGCCCCAGCTTGATCTCGGTGTCGGAGACGCCGGGTCCATAGCGCTTGGCTCCGGACTGGGCGAAGCCCGACGAGGATGCGGCCAGCAGGCAGGCGGCGGCGACCAATCCCAAGCGAACGCGCAAAATATCCTCCCTCAATTTGAACATGGCCGGCTTCGATCGGCAGCTGATGCTCTGATGCTCGCGACACGGCCATCTGTTGCAGCCGTCATCATTCCCACTTTGGCCGCACCTACAACGAGGCCGCGGACCGAAACTGCTGTTATTACAATTGTAATAATTAGCTTTCGCGAGCCAAACACCACATCTGTATTGTCTTATCTCGCCCGACCGCGACTTCTGAGACGGCTTGAAGCGTATTTCCAACGAATATAGCTTGTCTCGGCGCTTGTGAAGATCATATGGAACCGGCCGCACCCGGTTTCGGCCAGGGATGGAAACGCCATGGAACTCAGCGGAAAAGTCGCGCTCGTGACCGGTGCCGCGCGCGGCATCGGGCGGGCGATCTCGCTTCATCTGGCCCGGCTCGGCGCCGACGTGCTCGTCGCCGACGCCGATTTCTCCGCCGCCACGCGGTTCGGCGAGGTGCTCGATGCCGAGTCGGTCGGCCGCGAGATCATCCAGATCGGCCGCAGAAGCGTCGAGGTCGAAGCCGATCTGGCCGACGCCGGCGCGGCGGAGGCCATGGTCGCCCGCTGCGTGGCCGAGCTCGGCCGCCTCGACATCCTCGTCAACAATGCCGGCGGGCTGATCACGCCGATCGAGCGCAGCCGTCCCTCGCAGATGTCCGACGAGGAGCTGCGCACGCTGTTCGACGCCAACGTCCTGACCATGGTGCACTGCTGCCGCGCGGCCGCGCCGGTGATGACGGAGCAAAGGAGCGGCTGCATCGTCAACGTCTCCTCGGCCGCCGCGCGGACGACCGCAGCGGGCGGCGCCATGGCCGGCTATGGAGCGGCCAAGGCGGCCGTCACCCATTTCACCCGGAGCCTGGCGGCCGAGCTCGGCCCGCACGGCATCCGGGCCAACTGCATCGCGCCGGGCGTGATCTGGTCCTCGCGCGTCAAGGCGCAATCGGAGGCGCGCGGCATCGGTCGCGAGAGCGAGAGCGGCGGCATCCCCCTGGGCCGCTACGGCAACCCGGAGGACTGCGCCCTGGTGGTCGAATTCCTCGTCACCGACCTGTCGCGGTACGTGACCGGCCAGTGCATCTCGGTCTGCGGCGGCAGCGTGCTGACCGCCGCCTAAGTTGCGGCGCGCACCGCGGCCAGAATTTGCAACCGGTGACCGGCATATCGATCTACGAATATTTCACCTGCAATATGTATCTCCAGCGCTCAGCGCGTCCGTTGATTTCCATATAGACTATCTGATAGCTCGATTACTGGCCTACGGTGCTCGCCGACTTTCGGTTCGGCGACGCACGCGGCCCCGCCGGAAACACCAGATCTGTGGTTGACGATGGATAATTCAGCAAAACTCGAGCTGTTGGAGATCGCGGGCCATCGCGACTTCGATCCGGATGCCTTGAAGGCCAAGTATGAAAGCGAGCGCGACAGGCGCATCGTCCCCGGCGGCAACAGTCAATACGTGCCCGTCGAGGGGCGCTTCGCCGCCTTCGACAAGGACCCGTGGGTCGACCCCGACTTCACCCGGGCGCCGATCGCGGAGCACAGCCAGGTCGTCATCGCCGGCGGCGGCTTCGGCGGCCTTCTGGCGGGCGCGCGCCTGCGTGAAGCCGGCTGCACCGACATCCGCATCATCGAGGACGGCGGCGACTTCGGCGGCACCTGGTATTGGAACCGCTATCCCGGCGCCATGTGCGATATCGAGGCGCACATCTATCTGCCGCTGATCGAGGAGCTCAACTATGCTCCCAAGCACCGCTACTCCTATGCCCCGGAGATGCTGGATGTCAGCCAGCGCATCGGTCGGCACTACGGCCTCTACGACAAGGCATGCTTTCAAACGACGATCACGGCGGCGCGCTGGCTCGATGCCGAGGCGCGCTGGCTGGTCGAGACCAATCGCGGCGATCGCCTGACGGCCGATATCCTCGTGCTGGCCTGTGGCCGGCAGAGCCTGCCGAAGCTGCCCGGCATACCCGGCATCGACACCTTCAAGGGCCACACCTTCCATTCCAGCCGCTGGGACTATGCCTATACCGGAGGTGATTTTTACGGGGACCTCACGGGCCTGCGCGACAAGCGCGTCGCCGTGATCGGAACCGGCGCGTCGGCCATCCAGCTCGTGCCCGAGCTGGCGAAATTCGCAAAGGAGCTGGTCGTCCTCCAGCGCACGCCTTCGTCGGTGGGCGTGCGCGCCAACCGCGAGACGCCGCCCGACCATGTCGACATGTCCGTGCCGGGCTGGCAGCGCGCCCGGCGCTATAATTTCCAATCGCTCATTTCCGGCATCCATCAGGAGCGCGACGACGTCGACGACGGCTGGACCGAGCTGACGGCCGCCATCACGCCGCCGAAGGCTGCCGAGGTGGCCAAGCGGCTCGGCCGCGAGCCGACCACGGAGGAGCTGAAGTATCTCGCCGAGATCTACGACTACGACGTCATGAACCGGCTGCGGGGGCGGGTGGACGAGGTGGTGGCGGACGCCGCGACCGCGGAGGTGCTCAAGCCCTGGTACCGCTGGTTCTGCAAGCGGCCCTGCTTCCACGACGACTATCTCCAGACCTTCAACCTGCCCAACGTCCGCCTGGTCGACACCGGCGGCGGCGGCGTCGAACGCATCACCGAGACGGGCCTCGTCGCCAACGGGCAGGAATACGGAGCCGACTGCCTCATCTTCGCGACGGGCTTCGAGGCGGGCATCAGCTATACGCGGCTGACGGGATTCGAGATCTACGGGCGAGACGGGCTTGCCTTGAGCGAGCACTGGCGACCGGGCGTGCGCACGCTGCACGGCCTCACCACGGACGGCTTTCCCAATTGCTTCTTCTTGGGAGGCAACCAGCAATCCGCCGCCGCGGTGAACGCCGTCCACCTGCTCGACGAGCAGGCCGAGCATGTCGCCTACGTGGTCAAGGAGATGGGCCGCCGTGGCATCGCTCAGGTCGAGGCTTCGCCCGAGGCGGTGGATGCCTATGTCGACGTGATCCGAAGCTCGCGGACCAATGCTCAGCTCGTCGATTTCTACCAGGACTGCACACCCGGATACTACAACGCCGAAGGGAAGGCGAAGAAGGGCGAGGACATCTTCTTCGGCGGCCGCTACGGCGACGGGCCAATTCCCTTCTTCCGCATGCTGCAGTCCTGGCGGCAAACGGGGCTGATGGAGGGCCTCGTCGGCCCGAACGGTGAAGCCGTCGGCGCCGGTCGGATCGGCTTCATCGCCAGCATCATCTCCTGAGCGATCCGCCCTAGTGTGGTGGATCTGAAGTTCCTGCCGCCCCACATGGCATCCACGTTCAGGACCTTCAGATCCATTAAACCACACTCGAATCATAGAGTTGCTAGTGTGGCTTAGGAAGCCGAAATTCGCTCCCAGCGCTGCCCCGAGGTGGTGCGAATTTCGGATTCGCCACGCTAGAGCATTTCGCCATTGGATGGGGCCATCCAATGGCGAAATGCTCATAACTTTTTGAGTCTGGAGCGCTTCGCGAGATGAGGGAGCGTCCGTGGCGGCAATTGATCGAGCGCCGCACGCACGCGCCCTTCCCCAGCCGCGCAGGGACCGCCGCCGGGCGTGAAATCGCCGCCCGTCGGGCAGGGCCCTCCCGTTGCCAGCCCGACGCGGTGGCCGGGCTTCCGGCCCCGTTGGTCGTGCGACCTCCGGACTGGCCGGCGTAGGAGCCCGCCAGGCTCACCCTCTCTACGAGCGCCGGGCCGCCGGCGCGCGGTGCAGCCGGCGCAGACCCGGCCGTGGCGCGAGCTCCACGGCCTGTGCCGCTCTCCTCCGCGCCGATGACGGCTTGCCACACGCTCCCCTGTCCGGGCATTAAAGCGATAGGGGCGTGTGCCGGTCTCGCCCCGTCGAAGTCCATATTTTTGCAATCGCATTGCGAATAGCGCATGAATATCGGCGAAATCCCGGCGAGCGTGCAGGGGGAAGCACGGAGGAGGCCCGGCATGAGAGCGACGATATCCCGCAAGAGCCGCGGCCCCGACCTGGCGGAGGCAGCCAATGGCGACGGGGCAGGCGGCGCCGACCCCGGACTGGTCAAATCGGTCGGCAAGGCCATGGCGCTGCTCGAAACGCTCTACGAGGCGGGGCGGCCGATGCGCGTCATCGAGCTTGCCAAGGCCCTGAATATCTCGGCGAGCGCCGTGTCGCGCCTCGTCAGCACGCTCGCCGCCAGCGGCTTCGTCGACCAGGACGAGGACAGCCGCTGCCATCTGGGCTTCGGCCTGGCGCTGATGGGGCACGCGACGCTCGGCCGCCGCGAGCTCGACCGCATCGCCCTGCCCTACATCGGCGAAGTCTCGTCGCGGTTCATCAAGGAGTATGTGAGCCTCGGCAGGCTCTACCGCTGGAAGGTCATCATCATGCGCCAGCAGAGCCCGCAGCACGCGCTCGACGTCAGCCTGATGAGCACGCTTCCCGTCCACGCCACTGCCCCCGGCAAGCTGCTGGCGGCCTGGCAGGACCCGAACTACGTGCGCGAGATGCTGCGATCCGAGGGGATGCACGCGTTTACCGCGCACACCTTCACGTCCATCGATGCCTTCATGGACGAGTTGGCCCGGGTGCGCGAGCAAGGCCATTCGTCGGAGGAGCAGGAGCTGTTCCTGGGCCTACGCCATGTCGCGGCCCCGGTGAGGGACCACGAAGGCACGGTGATCGCCACGATCTCGGCCGGCGGCCCGATCAATTTCGTCGACGGCGACGAACTGGAGGAGCTCACCCAGGCGATCCTGCGCTGCGCCTCGGAAATCTCCCGCCAGCTCGGCTACCGGACCAGGCCGTTCTAAAGCCATTTCGCCATTGGATGAGATCATCCAATGGCCGAGACATGCTCATCACTTTTCTTGAACCTGGCGCTTTGGGTAGCTCCACCCAATCGCAAAGCGCCTCGGCGCGTTTCCGATCCGTCAGATGGAATCGGCCGATCGGATAGACGTGCTCGAAGCCTTTGAGCCGGGGCCCCCTCGCCGCCCGAGCGGGAGGCGTTCTCGCGCGGCACGGTGGTGCTCCGACCATTTGAGCGATTGCGACTGCGGCTGTCGGCGCCCGGCCGGCGGGGGCTGCGCGCCACGAGGATGTGGCGTCGCAGCCCGCAGGCCCGGGGACGGCGCGCGTACGGAGTCGTCAACATTTTCCGCAATCGAATTGCGAAAATCATCACATATCACGGTTATGATCGCACGCTTGTTGCAAACGGCGGGCAGAGCCATATACTCCGGCACCTGAGCAGAAACGTCCGCAAGGGGCCGGAACGGCCGACCGCAAGACGGACGCGTGGGAGGTAGGCATGAACGCTGCGACACGAACCTTCTCCACCA
The DNA here is from genome assembly GCF_055391085.1 of Chelatococcus sp. KU-N122. Lineage (NCBI taxonomy): Bacteria > Pseudomonadati > Pseudomonadota > Alphaproteobacteria > Hyphomicrobiales > Chelatococcaceae > Chelatococcus > Chelatococcus sp. KU-N122. Next base: position 29,040 of record NZ_AP043981.1, read on the forward strand.
GTGCCGGCCCGGTGACGGCGCATGAGAGCGCATGTCCGGATGCTTGCGGCTGGGGCACGGGGCAGCTCGGCACGCCGGCGCAGTGCGCCCCGCGAGCGGCAACCTGATCGCCTTCGCCGTCCCAATCCACGCCATCGGGATCGTGCGCGCCATGCAAGAGCGAACCGTCAAATCTGCCGAGCGGACACTCAGCGTGTTCGAGCTGTTCTCGGAGCAGCAGAAGCCGCTCTCCGTCGGCGAGATCAGCAAACACCTGTCCATACCGCAGCCGAGCGTCAGCATGCTGCTGCGCAACTTGCGCAGCCTCGGCTATCTCCACTACGACGAGAACGAGAGGCGCTACTGTCCGACGCTGCGCCTGCCGTTTCTGGGCAGCTGGATCAGCCGCCGCTTCGACCGGACCGACCTGATGATGCCGATGCTGGAGCGGCTGTTCCGCCAGGTGGGCGACACCGTCTTCGTCGGCATGCAGAATCGCGCGTCGGCCCAGTACATCCTGGTGATGAAACCCGACCAGCCGGCGATGCTGATCACCTCGGGCATGCATCGCTCCCTCACGATCTCGGCGATGGGAGCCAGGCTGCTCAGCCTGAAGCCCGACGACGAGATCCGCCGCTGGATCGCGCGCTGCAATGCGGAGACCGACGACCCGGGCCTGAGGGTTTCGGCGTCCGAATACCTGGACCGGATCGCCGCGGTCAGAACCAACGGCTACGCCGAGACGGCCGGCGAGATCACGCCCGGCGTCGGGGCCATCGCCATCAGCATCGCCTGCCCGCTGAACGGCACGCCGCTCGCCGTCGGCGTCGGCGGCACGATCGAGCGGCTGGCCAGGGACCGGCCGGCGATCGTGCGGGCGCTGCGCGCCTTCGAGGCGAACTTCGCGGCCGAGCAGACGCCTCCGCCGGAGGCCAGCGCCGATCACCGCACGCCCGCCGCACGCTGCGCGGGTCGGAGCGTCCGTCATGGCCCACAGCCCGGCAGGTTCGCCGAACGGATGTGACCATCCGATCGACTCAAGCGCCGTCGCAGCACCCCGCCTGCCGCACTCGGCGCGACCGATTCGCAGTTTATATATGTAATAATATCTAAATTAGCATCTATCCGGCAGTTATCCGGTGCCTATCGCAGTTTTTACATTTGATTTTACTTCATCCATATCATTCAAAGCTCTCGAGTCCGGGCGCGGCTGATCGGGCGCCCCCTCCCCACATGCAGCAGCCAGGAGCGCCACGTGAGCACCGACCCATCGCAGCGCTTCGGCGCCCTCAGTGACGTGACCGTCCTCGACCTGACGCAGATGCTGGCCGGCCCCTACGGCACCATGATGCTGGCGGACCATGGCGCCGACGTCATCAAGATCGAGCCCTTTGCCGGCGACGTCACCCGTGGCGCGGCGGCCTCCCCCTCGGACGGGGCGGCGTCGCTCGGGGCCTACTTCCAGAGCGTCAACCGCAACAAGCGCAGCGTCTGCCTGGATCTGAAGCGGCCGGAGGGCCGCGACGCGCTCAAGCGCCTCGTGGCCGGCGCCGACGCCGTGGTCGAGAATTTTCGGGCGGACGTGATGGAGAGGCTCGGCCTCGGCTACGAGGTGTTGCGGGAGATCAACCCGCGGCTCGTCTACGGCACGCTGCGCGGTTTCGGCGACCCGCGCACCGGCGCGTCACCCTATGCGAAGTGGCCGGCCTTCGACGTCGTGGCCCAGGCCATGGGCGGCGTGATGGCGATCACCGGCCCGGACCCGGCGACGCCGACTAAGGTCGGCCCGGGCATCGGCGACATCATCCCCGGCATCATGCTCGCCTTCGGCGTCGTCGCGGCGATCCACCACGCCCGGCGCACCGGCGTTGGCCAGTTCGTCGACATCTCCATGGTCGATTCCATCTTCGCGGTCTGCGAGCGCATGATCTGGCAGCACTCCGCCGAAGGCATCGTGCCCGGCCCCGAAGGCAACCACCATCCGTTCCTGTGCCCGTTCGGCATGTTTCCCGCCGCCGACGGCCACGTCACCATTGCCGCCCACACCGACGAGTTCTTCGCCGTGCTGTGCGCCGAGCTCGCCATGGCCGACGTGGCCGGCGACGCGCGCTTCGCGGACAAGGACCGGCGCACCCGCAACAGGCGCGAGCTCATCGTCGCGATCGGCCGCCACACCGTGCGCCATTCCAAGGCGGAGCTGACCGCCAGGCTCGGCGGCCAAATCCCCTACGGGCCGGTGATGAACATCGCCGACAGCGCGAACGACCCTCATTTCGCGGCCCGCGAGATGATCGTCACGCTGGAGCAACCGCACGGCCCCGCCGTGCAGGTGGCGGGGGTGCCGCTGAAAATGACGGCGACGCCGGGCGGCGTGGTGCGCCGGAGCCCGTTTCTCGGCGAGGATACCGTCGAGGTGCTGCGCGCCGCGGGGCTCGACGAGCAAGCGATCGCATCGCTGCTGGCGGGCGGCAGCGCTCTGGCGAACGATCGCCGGAAGCACGTCTTCGCATAGCGCGACCATCCTCGCCGCGGCCGACCGGGCCATCCCTCACGCCGCCTTGGCGATCTCCGGCTTCGCCGCCGGCTCGTGCGGGATGGCGTCAAGTACCGGGCCGAACGGCACCGCGAGACCCAGCGCGCCGGCCAGCCGCTCGGTGGCCGCCTTGTAGCGAGCCACGTTGCCGAGCTTGACGTGCTCGTAGCCGCGCACCAGGTCCGGCGTCTCGGCGAGTTCCGCGGCAAGGTCGTAAGTGGCCGGCTCGAGCCTGGCGAAGGCCGCCGCGAGCAGCGCCCGGTAGTGGGTGATGAGCGCCCGCTCCACGCGGCGCACCTGGGTGCGGCCGAGGAGATCGAGCGGCGTGCCGCGCAGCGGCTTCATCGCCCTGAGCAGGCGGAAGGCCGGCCTGAACCAGGGGCCCAGCTTGACCTTCTTCTTGACGCCGAGGGCGCGCAGGAAGGTGGGGTGCAGGTGCCAGGAGACGCGCGCCTCGGGCCCGAACGCATTCGTCAGCCGCGCCTCAGCCTCCTCTGCCAGCATCAGCCGCGCCACCTCGTACTCGTCCTTGTAGGCCATGAGCTTGTAGAGGTTGCGCGCCACCGCCTCAGACAGCCCCCGCCGCCCGCCGCCGGCCCGCACCTCGACGGCCAGCGCCGCGCGCACCACGCCGGCGTAGTCCTTGGCGTAGGCCTCGCTCTGGAAGGCGATCAGCTCCGCCACGCGCACGCCCAGCAGCCGCTTCAGCTCGCCGTCGGCGCCGACGCCGTCGACGATGCGCGCTGCGGCGAGGCTGACGACGGCCGGCGCCGGGGCAGTCGGCGCCGCGCCCGCCGGGGCCTCTTCGCGCCGCGCGGCGGCGGCCACACGGGCCGGATCGGCCACGCTGAGCCGACCCCAGCGGAAGGCGGCGAGGTTCATGGGCACAGCGGTGGCATTGAGGCGGATCGCCTGCTCGATGGCCTCCGCCGGGATCGGCAGCGCGCCCTGCTGGTAGGCCGCACCGACCAGCAGCAGGTTGCAGGCCATATGGTCGCCGAGCAGCCGCTCGGCCAGATCCTGCGCATCGAAGAAGATGTTGTGGTCGGGCCGGCTGGCCGCGTTGATGCGGTCAGTGAGCCGGCTCAGCGACGGATAGGCCTTGTTGGGGTTCGACACCATCTCGCCGGTGGGCACCCGCGTCGTCGACACCACCGCCACCGTGCGGTGCGGCGCGGCCATGGCAATGTTGTTGGGGTTCACGGCGCCGAGCGGATCGAACACTAAATAGAGGTCGGCGCTGCCGCTCGACACGGTGGGGGCGCCGTCGACCGGGCCGCGGCTCACCTTGAGGTGGGAGATCACCGGCCCCGCCTTCTGGCTGGAGCCGGTGTGGTCGTAGGTCTGGGCATGCAGGCCGGCGATGTTGGCGGCCGTGCCCAGGATCTGGTTCACCGTCACCACGCCGGTGCCGCCAATGCCCACCAGCCCGGCGCTGAAATCGTCCGCCGGCACCAGCGGCCGCGGCTCGGGTAGCACCACATCCTCGGGGAACGCCGCCGCCACGATCTTGCGCGGCTCGGCCTTGCCGGCCGTCGTCTCCACCGTCATGAACGACGGGCAGTCGCCGAGCAGGCAGGAGAAATCTTGGTTGCACGAGGATTGGTGGATCTGCGTCTTGCGGCCGAACTCGGTCGCCACCGGCTGCACGCTGAGGCAGTTCGACTTGGCGCCGCAATCGCCGCAGCCCTCGCACACCCGCTCGTTGATCATCGCCGACTGGCGCTTGTAGGCGAGAGCGCCGCGCTTGCGCTTGCGCCGCTTCTCGGCGGCGCACTGCTGGTCGTTGATCAGCACGGTGACGCCCGGCGTGGCGGCGAGCTCGCGCTCCGCCTCGACCAGATCGTCGCGATCGCGCACGCTGGCGCCGGCGACATCGACGCCGCCGTATTTCTCCGGCTCGTCGGTGGTGATGACGACGCGCTTGACGCCCTCGGCGGTCAGCATGCGCACCATGTCCGGCACGGTCATGCCGCCGGGCACGTCCTGGCCGCCGGTCATGGCGATGGTGGAGTTGTAGAGCAGCTTGTAGGTGACGTTGATGCCGGCCGAGACGGCGAAGCGCACGGCCAGGCTGCCCGAGTGCGCGAAGGTGCCGTCGCCGAGGTTCTGGAAGAAGTGGCCGGTGTCGGAGAACGGCGCCAGGCCGACCCACTGGGCCCCCTCGCCGCCCATCTGGGTGAAGCCGACGACGTCGCCGAACACCGGGCCCATCCATAACGTCATGATGTGGCAGCCGATGCCGGCGCCGACGACCGAGCCCTCGGGCACGCGCAGGCTGCGGTTGTGCGGGCAGCCGGAGCAGAAATAGGGCGTGCGCGCCGCGGCCGGCGAGCTCACGGCGTTACGGTTGCGGTCGAGCAGGTCGATGCGCTCGTCGATCCCGGCCGGCGACGGCACGACGCGGCGCAGCCGCTTGGCCAGGGCGCGCGCGATCAGGTCGGCGGAGAGCTCGCCGTGGGCGGTGAGCAGCGGCGCGCCGGTCTCGTCCGCCCGCCCGACGACACGCGGCCGCTCGGGGCCGTCGTAGAGCAGGTCCTTGACCGCCGTCTCCAGCGTCGGCCGCTTGTCCTCGATGACGACGATCTCCTCCAGGCCTCTCGCGAACTCCCGGATGATCTGCGGCTCGATCGGATAGATCATGCCCATCTTGAGGATGCGCACGCCGGCCGCCTCGAGCATGGCGTCGTCGAGGCCGAGGTCGCGCAGGGCCTGGCGCAGGTCGTAGTAGGTCTTGCCCACGGTGATGAGGCCGATGCGCGGCCGCTTGGGCTCGAAGGTGATGCGGTTGAGGCCGTTCAGCCGCGCGTACTGGCGGGCGATCTCGTGCTGGCCGTAGACGATGCGCCGCTCCGCCTCGATCAGCGCGCCGCCGGCCTCGTTGACCCTGAGCCGCGGCACCAGCGGCTGGCCGTCATAGAGAACCTCGGGGATGACGGGCGCGATGCGCGCCGGGTCGACCAGCGCCGTGCCGGCGCTGTCGGCCACGTCGGTGACCAGCTTGAAGCCGACCCACAGGCCCGCGGCGCGCGACAGCGCGTAGCCGTGCAGGCCGAAGTCGACGACATCCTGGACGTTGCCGGGGCAGAGCGTCGGCATGTAGAGGCTGGCGAAGACGCCGTTGGAATCGGACGGGAAGATGGTCGAGCGGGCGTGCGGATCGTCGCCGGCGACGGCGAGCACGCCGCCGTTCCGGCCGACGCCGCGGAAGTTGGCGTGGCGGAAGGCGTCGATGGAGCGATCGACGCCGGGCGCCTTGCCGAACCACATCCCGTAGACGCCGTCGTAGCGGGCCTTGGGCACCCCGTGCAGGGCCTGGGTGCCGTAGATCGCCGTCGCCGCCAGCTCCTCGTTGAGGCCGCGCCGGTGCACCACGTGGTGCTCGCCGAGGATGGCCGCGTTCTTCTCCATCTCATCGTCGACGCCGCCGACCGGCGAGCCTGGATAGCCGCAGACGAAGCCGCCGGTGTTCAGGCCGCCACGCATGTCCGCCCGCCGCTGGTCGAGCAGGATGCGCACCAGCGCCTGGATGCCGTTCAAGTAGATCGCCCCGCTCTCCAGGGTGTAGCGGTCCTGAAGCGAGAAGTCGGCGTTGAAGGTCTTGGGGATCGCGTTCATCGGCGTCTCGCTTCGCAGAATGTCGAAAGTCTCGCGATGCACGTCCGGCGTCATGGCCGGGCTTGACCCGGCCATCCATCGTCGCATCGACCTCAGCCCGGCAGGGCTGGCTATATGTCGCGCTCCCCGGCGGATGGATGGCCGGGTCAAGCCCGGCCATGACGGCTGAGGACGCCTGGAGCGCCGTCACTCGCCCGGCTGGGGCGCCGTCGTCCGCGGCTCGGCCTGCAGCAGCCGGCCGGCCAGCCCCGGGTCGGCGGGCGCGACCTGGCCGAGGTCGCGGACGGCGCCCTTGGCGGCCGAGGTGACGAAGGCGGCATAGACCCGCAGCGCCGTCGAGACCGCCCGTTCGCGCGGCTTGGGCGTCCAGGCCGCGGCACCCCGCGCCTCCATGCGCCGACGCCGGTCGGCCAGCTCGTCTCCGGCCAGCTTGAGGTGGACCGAACGGGCGGGCACGTCGAACTCGATCTCGTCGCCGTCCTCCACCAGCCCGATGGCGCCTCCGCCCGCCGCCTCCGGCGAGACGTGGCCGATCGAGAGGCCGGACGTCGCCCCGGAGAAGCGGCCGTCGGTCATCAGCGCGCAGGATTTGTCGAGCTTGAACGACTTCAGCATGGACGTGAGCTTCAGCATCTCCTGCATGCCGGGGCCGCCCCTTGGCCCTTCGTAGCGCACGACGACCACGGTGCCGGGGGTGACGACGCGGGAGGCGATGGCGGACGCCGCCTCGTTCTCGCTGTCGAACACCATGGCGCGGCCGGTGAACTTCAGCATGCTCGGATCGACGCCGGCGGTCTTCAGGATGCAGCCGTCGACGGCGAGGTTGCCGTAGAGCACGCTCAAGCCCCCGTCGGTGGAGTAGGCATGGGCCATGTCGCGGATGCAGCCGCCGGCGCGGTCGAGGTCGAGGCTCGGGTAGCGGCGTGCCTGCGAGAAGGCCTCGATGGTGATCACCCCGCCCGGTGCCGCCGAGTAGAGCCGCTTGATCTCCGGATCGTCGGTGCGGCGGATGTCGTAGGTGTCGATGGCTTCGCCAATGGTCGGCGTGTGGACGGTGTGAACCTCACGATGCACCAGGCCGGCGCGGTCGAGCTCGCCGAGCAGGGCAAAGACGCCGCCGGCCCGGTGCACGTCCTCCATGAAGTAATTGGGGCTGGAGGGCGACACCTTGCACAGATGCGGGGTGATGCGCGAGATACGGTCGATGTCGCCCATGGTGAAGTCGACCTTGGCCTCGTGCGCCGCCGCCAGCAGGTGCAGCACCGTGTTGGTGGAGCCGCCCATGGCCACGTCGAGCCGCATGGCGTTCTCGAAGGCATTGAACGTGGCGATCGAGCGCGGCAGCACGCTCGCGTCGTCCTCCTGGTAGTAGCGCCGGCACAGCTCGACGATCTGCCGCGCCGCCTGGAGGAACAGCTCCTTGCGGTCGGCATGGGTGGCCAGCACCGAGCCGTTGCCGGGGAGCGACAGCCCCAGCGCCTCGGTGAGGCAGTTCATGGAGTTGGCGGTGAACATGCCGGCGCAGGAGCCGCAGGTGGGGCAGGAATGCTCCTCGATCGCAGCCACCTTCTCGTCGGAGGCGCTCGGATCATGCTGGATGACGAAGGCCTCGACACCGGAGAAGCGCATCTCCTCGCCCTCCCAGGTCATGCGCCCGGCCTCCATCGGGCCGCCGGACACGAAGATGGTCGGGATGTTGAGGCGCATCGCCGCCAGCAGCATGCCGGGGGTGATCTTGTCGCAATTGGAGATGCACACCAGCGCGTCGGCGCAGTGGGCATTGACCATGTACTCGACGCTGTCGGCGATGAGATCACGCGACGGCAGCGAGTACAGCATGCCGTCGTGGCCCATGGCGATGCCGTCGTCGACGGCGATGGTATTGAACTCCTTGGCGACGCCGCCGGCCGCCTCGATCTCGCGCGCGACGAGCTGGCCCAGGTCCTTCAGGTGCACGTGGCCGGGCACGAACTGCGTGAACGAATTGGCGATGGCGATGATCGGCTTGCCGAAATCGCCGGTCTTCATGCCGGTCGCCCGCCACAGGGAGCGGGTGATGGTCAGGTTGCGTCCGAACGTCACTTTGCGCGAGCGCAGATCAGGCATGCGATCCTCCCACCAGATCGTTGGTCTCTCCGGGGTGTCGCGGCGGACCTGATGGGTCACGCCCCGCCCCCGTGTTGCGGCATCGCCCGACGCAAGCCGACCGGCCGCTTCGGAGCTTAGAGGGGAGGATAGGCCAGGACTGTCAAAAAGCAGACAGTTTGTTGGAGCGGTTTTAAACTGCCGCACGATCGGCCATGCCGCCGCGGCCTTTGTCTACGGACGTCAAGCTCCCCTTCCTTGCTGCAGGCCGCCATCGCTTGTCACGGCCCGCTGACCCGCCCGGGTGTCGCGCCGCCTGCGAAGCTCGAGCCACCCGACGCACGGTTCATGCTCCCGCGCCGGGCGTCGCCGAAATGAGAATTCAGCTTCGAGACAATAATGGAAAAATATTACCCTTCTCCATCGGTTTTCAATCAAATATGCTGCTATTCAAGGATATACCGAGCAGGAAATCGTCTTGTGATTAAATATTCGCTGAAAATTTTCGCTGCGGCCTTTATGTACATCGGACTACTGTCGGGCGCTTCGCTCGGCCAGGCGGACACCGGCAAGAAGGAGCTCAAGGTGGGCTTCGTGCCCGGCCCGTACATCGACGAGTTCCGGGTCGGCGTCGAGCCCTGGCTCGTCAAGCGCGGCTATACGATCAAGTACTACAATTTCAGCGCCGGCCTCGAAGCCAACAACGCCGTGTTCAAGGACGAGATCGACGCCAACGTGATGCAGCACACCGTCTACCTGAACTCCTACAACGACCGCAACAAGACGGACCTCGCCGGCATCGTCCACGTGCCGACCCCGCCGATGGGCCTCTACTCCAAGTCGTACAAGGCTGCGGCCGATGTGAAGGCGGGCGCCAAGGTCGCGGTGCCGAACGATCCGGTCAATCTGGAGCGCGCGCTGAAGATCCTGCGCGAGCTCGGGTGGATCGAGCTCAAGAGCAGCGGCAACCCGATCGATGTGACCGAGCTCGACGTCATCAAGAACCCCAAGGGCGTGAAGATCGTGCCCCTGGAGGCGGCGCAGGCGCCCAGGGCGCTGGACGACGTCGAGCTCGCGGCGATCCAGGGCAACTTCGCGATCTTCAGCGGCCTGAAGCTCTCCGAGGCGCTGGCGCTGGAAAAGATGACGACGCCCTACATCAACGTGGTGGCGATCCGCAAAGGCAACGTCGATACGGCCTGGGCCAAGGACATCGTGGCCGCCTACAAGTCCGACGACTTCAAGGCCGCCATTCGCGCCGACCGGTTCTACGACGGCTTCAGGCTTCCCGATTACTTCGATTGAGCACGCCGGTCTCCGGATCTCTTTCCACCCGCGAACGGGCCGTCGGCATGAGCTTCGACCTCGATACGTCTGATCCCTATCTCGCCAAGGCGGTGGAGCTGCGCCAGCGCTTCGCCGTGGATGCGGTCGCCCGGGACAAGCAGGGCGGCCGGCCGCTCGAGCAGCTCAGTCTGCTGAAGGCGAGCGGCCTGCTGACGCTCACCATTCCCACCGCCTACGGCGGCCAGGGGCAACCCTGGTCGACGGCGCTCCGCATCACCCGCGAGTTCGCCAAGGTCGACGGCTCGCTCGGGCACCTGTTCGGCTATCACTTCGGCTCGGTGCACGGCGCCTATCTGGGCGGCAGCCTGGACCAGGCCGCCGATCTCTACCGGCGCTCGGCCGCCGGGAACTGGTTCTGGGGCAACGCCCGCAACAGCTTCTCCAGGACGCTGTTCGGCCGGCGCGACGGCGCCGACTACGTGCTCGACGGCTACAAGCCGTTCACCTCCGGCTCCCACATCGCCGACTACCTGCAGATCTCCTGGCTCGATCCGGAGGGACGGGACTTCACCTTTGCGGCGATCCCCACCGACCGGGCGGGCCTCACCATCCACGATGATTGGGACGGCATCGGGCAGCGCCAGACCGGCAGCGGCCGCGTCAGCTTCGACGCCGTCCGCGTCCACGAAAGCGAGGTGCTCGACGGCCGTAGCCATGCGGGCAAGCCGTTCCAGTCGGTCGGCGTCCTCTTGCAGCAGAGCACGCTGCTGAACGTCTTCATCGGCAGCGCGCAGGGCGCCCTGATCGCGGCGCGGGACTATACGCGCGAGAGGTCCCGCCCCTGGATCTACGCGGGCGTGGAGAAGCATACCGACGATCCCTGGGTGAAGCGCACCTACGGCGACCTCTACATCAAGACCCAGGCCGCGACGCTGCTGGCCGACCGCGCCTTGGACGCGCTCGACGACGTCTGGGCGCGCGGGTTCGACCTGACGGAGGGGGAGCGCGGCGAGGCCGCGATCGCCGTTGCCGCGGCCAACGCTTTCGCCGGCGATACGGCGCTCGAGGTCACGAGCAAGATCTTCGAAGTCATGGGCGCCCGTTCCGCCACCAACAGCAACGGCTTCGACCGCTTCTGGCGCAACGTCCGCATCCACACGCTGCACAATCCCGCCGAATACAAGATCCGCAACGTCGGGACGTGGTTCCTCGACGGCGCCTATCCGGAGCCGGGGATCTTCCAGTGAGAGCAGTTGTGCTCCATCGCGCCGGGAGGCGGGAGCGCATCGCTGACGACGTCGCGAGCGGGCTGGGGGCGGACCCCGCCGCCGGGCGGATAGCGGCCACCGCCTGATCCAGACAGCCGCCCAACGAAGGACCCGCACGTGCCCAAGCAGATACGCGTCAACGGCTTCGCCATCCACGCGCCGGTGCATCTGTCGCCGGGGCTGTGGACGCATCCGCGCGACCGCTCGCTGGAGTTCAACACCCTCGGCTATTGGACCGACGTCGCCCGCATCATGGAGCGCGGCAAGTTCGACGCCCTGTTCATCGCCGACGGCATCGGCATCCACGACATCTATGCCGGCAATGCCGATGCCGCCCTGCGCAGCGGCGTGCAGGTGCCCAAGTACGATCCGATGCTGCTGGTGTCGGCCCTGGCCAACGTCACCGAGCATCTCGGCTTCGGCATCACCGCGTCGGTCTCCTACGAGCCGCCGTTCACGCTGGCGCGGCGCTTCTCGACGCTCGACCACCTGACCAGGGGCCGCATCGCCTGGAACGTGGTCACCGGCTATTCGGCCGCCGCCTCGCGCGCCGTCGGCCGGCCGGGGATCAACGCCCACGACCTGCGCTACGACATCGCCGACGAGTTTCTGGAGGCCGTCTACAAGCTCTGGGAAGGCAGCTGGGAGGACGGGGCGGTGCTGCGCGACAAGGCCGGCCGCGTCTTTGCCGATCCCAGCAAGATCCATCGCATCGAACACCAGGGCGAGCACTTCCGGCTCGACGCCATCCACCTCGTCGACCCGTCGCCGCAGCGCACGCCGTTCCTGTTCCAGGCCGGCGCCTCCAACCGCGGCCGCGATTTCGCGGCCAGCCACGCCGAGGCGGTGTTCCTCGGCGATTCCGCGAAGGCCGCAGCCGCGGAGACCGTCGCCGACATCCGCCGCCGGGCGGCGGCGCGCGGGCGCGACCCCCACGACATCCGCTTCTACGGGCTGATCACGGTCATCGTCGGGGCGACCGAGGCGGAGGCGCAGGCCAAGCTCGCCGACTATCGGCAATACGTCGACCTCAAAGGGGCACTCGCCCTGTTCTCCGGCTGGACCGGCATCGACCTCGCAGCCTATTCCCTCGACGATCCGTTCCCGATCATCCGCAAGGACAACGCCGTCACCTCGATGGTCGATGCCTTTGCCCGATCCGAGAAGGTGTGGACCATCCGCGAGGTCATCGAGCACACCACCATCGGCGGCCGTGGCCCGCTGGCGGTGGGCTCGCCGGAGCAGGTCGCCGACCAGCTGCAGGCGTGGGTCGCCGAGACGGACATCGACGGCTTCAACCTGAGCTACGCCATCACGCCGGACGGCTACGCCGATTTCGTCGATCTCGTGGTGCCCGAGTTGCAGCGCCGCGGCGTCTACCCGACCGATTACGCGCCGGGAACTCTGCGCGAGAAGGTGTTCGGCCGCGACGGCCGCCTGCCCGACAGCCATCCCGCTGCCCGCCACCGGGTGCGGCCGGCGGCGGCCGCACCAGCGCGCGCAGCGGTCCCGGCCTGAGCCTCCGGGGGCTCACTTTGTGCCACACAATTATTCTAGCCGGACGGCAGATGACGACATGATCATCTCTCTATAGCGGCAACTTTGGATTGGAAAATCATTGACCTCATAGGTCATAAAGATGACTTTCCCGATCGATCCGGGGTGAAGCGGCCCCTGACGAAACCGAACATCGCTCGTCCACTGCGCGCTCGCCGATCCCGGCCGGGCGGCGAGCGCCCCGAGCATGATCCCAAAAAGTGGACGCCGGTTTTCGGACCGGATCAGGCTCAAGATAAATGCAGAGTGCGGGATGATAATTCGAAGAAGAATCGTCCGGCACTATGCCTAACGACGGGGTGCCATGACAGGCTTCATCACACTGACCAGCAAGGACGGCCGCCCCTTCCAGGCCTATCTGGCGACGCCGGAGACGCCGAACGGCGGCGGGCTCGTCATCCTGCCGGAGGTCTACAATGTCAACGCTTGGGTCAAGGGCGTCGCGGCGCGCTATGCGGCCCAAGGCTACACCGTGCTCGTCCCCGACCTGTTCTGGCGCCAGGAGCCTGGCGTCCACCTCGACTACGATCAGCCCGAGCGGGCGCGCGCCCAGGGCGAGGAGGTCGACGTCGACGGCGTCGTCAGCGACCTCGGGCCCCTGGCGGCGTGGCTGCGCACGCACCTGGGCGATGGCGCGAAGGTCGGCGTCGTCGGCTTCTGCCTCGGCGGCCGCCTCGCGCTGCTCGGCGGCGTCCGCGAGCCGGTCGACGCCGTGGTGTCCTACTACGGCGTGAAGCTCGACCAGCACCTCGACGAGCTGCCGCGCCTCGCGGTGCCCGCGCTGGTCTACTTCGGCGCCGACGATCCCTGGATTCCGGCCGAGACCGTCAATGCGGTGGAGACGCTCTTCCGGCAGAGCCCCAACGTGCGCTTCTTCCGCTATCCGGACACCGGCCACGGCTTTGCCCGGGAAGGCTATGCGCCCTATCGGCCGGCAGCCGCGACGCTGGCAGAGCAACGCGTGCTCGAGCTGTTCGCCGAGCAGATCGCGGCAAAGCCCGCCTGACCGCACCTCGAACACCCGTTCCCGACGCCCCCAATGGAGCCTCCATGTTGCGCCTGATCAGGCATGCGGCGCTGGCCGCAACCGTCCTCTCCGCCATCGCGGGCGCTGCCGGCGCGCAGGCCCAAACGCAAGAGCAGGGCCAAGCCCAGGAGACGCTCAAGATCGGCGTCCTGGGCACGCTCACCGGCCCCGGCGCCACCTGGGGCCTCGCCATCGACGGCGGCGCACGCATCGCCGCCGACGAGGTCAACGCCAAGGGCGGGCTCAAGGTCGGCGACAAAACCTACAAGGTCGAGATCGTCGCCTATGACGATCAGTACAAGGCGGCCGCCGCCGTCACCGCGCTCAACCGCCTCGCCGGCCCGGACGGCGTGCGCTACGTCCTGGGCCCGATCGGCTCGGCCTCGCTGCTGGCGATCAAGCCCATCACCGAGCGCGACAAGATCGTGCTGTTCACGGCGAGCTGGTCGGCCGCCGTGCTCAAGGACAGCAACTACATCTTCCGCGTCGGCCCGACGACGCAGGAGTTCACGCCGGCGACGATCGCCTGGCTGAAGCGCACCCATCCCGACGTCAAGCGCATCGCCACCGTGTCGGCGAACGACGAGACCGGCTGGAACAGCCAGCGGATCCAGAAGGAGGCTTATGCCAAAGCCGGCCTCGAGGTGGTGGCGGCCGAGCACTTCGAGCGCCAGCAGACCGACTTCCGCGCGCTGCTGACCAAGTTGCTCGCGGCCAACCCGGACAGCATCGAGCTCGACACCACCCCGCCGCCGACCGCCGGCCTGATCATCCGGCAAGCGCGCGAGCAGGGCTACAAGGGCCTGTTCACCAAGTTCGGCGGCTTCGACGCGGCCGAGATCGTGCGCACTGCCGGCGCCGAATATGCGGAGGGCGTCGTCGGCATCTCCCAGGGCGATCCGGCAAGCCCCGAGTGGGCGCGGCTGCGCGCCGGTTACGCCAAGTACCATAAGAACGAGATGGGCGATTTCGTCTTCCTGTTCTACGACGCCGCCCGCCTGCTGTTCGCCGGCATCGAGAAGGCCGGCACCGCGACCGACGCGGACAAGGTGGTGAAGGCCATCGAGCAGTCCGCGCCCTTCCCGGGCACGGTGGGTCCGCTCACCTGGGGCGGCAAGGAGGCCTACGGCGTCGATCACCAGATCTACACGCCGCTCTTCTTGGTCGCCATCCAGCAGGGCGCCGGCCGGGTCATCGGCAAGGTCGAGCTGCAATAGGCCATCGCGGCGTTCCCTCGCCGTCATGGCCTTCATCCTACCATGTTTCAGCAATTCCTCGTCATTCTGGCCCTGTCCGCGGCGATCTACATGCTGTTGGCGCTCGGCTTCACGCTGATCTTCGGCGTCATGCGCGTGGTGAACTTCGCCCATGGCGAGTTCGTCATGCTCGGCGCCTACGCGCTCTACGTGGTGCAGGATGGGCTGGGCATCAGCTATGCAGCGGCACTGCCGCTGGCGGCCGTGTTCGCGGGCCTCGTCGGCGTCGCCGCCGAGCGGCTGGTGTTCCGGCGCTTCGCCGGCGACGAGATCGGCAGCATGATCGTGGCGCTGGCGCTCGCGGTCACGCTCAAGGGCGCCGTGACGGCCATCTTCGGCACCGACGGGCCGAGCATCGCCCGGCCGATCAGCGGCGTCGTCACGCTCGGTGGGGCCATCATCCCCAAGGACCAGCTGTTCGCGGCCGTCGTGGCCCTGGTCCTCGTCGCCCTCACCCATCGCCTGCTGGTGGCCACCCGGCTCGGCCTTGCCATGCGCGCCGTGGCGCAGGATGCGGAGGCCGCGCGCCTGCAGGGCATGCGGCCCTGGACGACCTACCCCGCCGCGTTCGCCGTGGGCTGCGCGCTGGCCGGCTTTGCCGGCGCGCTGACGGCACCGATCTACGGCGCCTCGCCCGACATGGGCGACGCCGCTTTGATGAAGGCCTTCGTCGTCGTCGTTCTCGGCGGGCTCGGCAGCATCCCCGGCGCGCTGATCGCGGCCCTGCTGCTCGGCGCGCTCGATGCCGGCATCTCGATCCTGTTCGATCCGACGCTCGCCGCGCTCACCTCGTTCGGCGCCGTGATCGCCGTGCTCCTGTTCAGGCCCTCCGGCATCCTCGGGAGAGCCTGATGGGGCGTGCTGCGACCGCCCTTGCCGCACTGGTCGCGACAGGGATCGCCCTGGCGCCGTTCCTCATCGGCGACGGCTTCCTCTACCACGTGGCCATCCTGATCGCGATCGAGGGGCTGCTGGCGGTGAGCCTCCACCTCACCTTGCGCATCAGCCAGCTCTCCCTCGCCCAGGGTGGCTTCATGGGCATCGGCGCCTATGCCTCGGCCCTGCTGGCGCGGGATGTGGGCCTGCCCTTCCCCCTGGCGCTCGTCGGCGCCGTCGCCATCGCGACGGCGATCGCAGCAGCCCTCGGCACGGTCATCCTGCGCGTGCGCGGGGTGCAGTTCGCGCTGCTCACCTTCGGCCTCGGCGAAGCGATCGTGCTGCTCTTCGTCGAGTTCGTGGTGCCGTTCGGCGGCAACAACGGGCTCATGGGCATCCCGCCCGCCTCGCTCGGCCCTCTGTCGCTGCAAGCGCGCCCCGCCTTCTACGGCTTCGCGCTCGCCGTCGTGCTCGTCGTCCTCCTCGCCGTGCGGGGGTTGCTGGCCGGCACGCCCGGGATGGTGCTGCGGAGCCTCGCCGACAACGAGGCCCTGAGCCGGTCGCTGGGCACCGACGAGCTCGCCTGGCGCCGGCTGGTGTTCGCGGCGAGCGCGGCGGTGGCCGCCATCTCCGGCAGCCTCTACGCCCACTACCTCGGCTATATCTCGCCCGAGGCCTTCACCATCGGCGCCACCGTGAAGGCGCTGATCATGAACGTGGTCGGCGGCGTCGGGCTGCTCGCCGGCCCGCTCATCGGCGCGCTGATCCTGGTGCCGCTGCCCGAGCTGTTCCGCGCCAGCGTGCGCTACCAGCAACTGCTCTACGGCCTGTCGCTGCTGGCACTAATGCTGTTCCTGCCGCGCGGGCTCGGCGGGCTGCTCACCGGGCGGAGCCGCCCATGACGGCGCAGCTCGAGCTCCGCAATCTCAGCCGGCACTTCGGCGGCATCCGCGCCGTCGACGGGGTGTCCTTCGCCATCGCGCCCGGCGGCATCACCGGGCTGGTCGGGCCGAACGGCGCCGGCAAGTCGACCGTGTTCAACGTGGTCACCGGCACGCTCCGCCCGACCGGCGGAACGGCGCTGTTCGAGGGACGGCCCCTGGCCGCCGGCCAACCCGGCGCCATGGCGCGCCGCGGCCTGGTCCGCAGCTTCCAATCGACCATGAGCTGGCCGGGCCTTGGCGTGCGCCGGCACCTCGAGCAGGCGGCCCTGCTGCGCGCGCTCGCGGCGCCCGGCTTGCTGCTGCGCCGCGCGCGCATCGCCGAGGCGCGGCGGCGGGCCGCGCGGCTCGCCGACGACATCCTGGAGTTCACCGGTCTTGCCGCCGTGGCCGAGGCCCCCGTCGCCACCCTGCCCTACGGCTCGCAGAAGATCGTCGGCGTGGCCATGGCGCTCGCCGCCGAGCCCACCCTGCTGCTCGCCGACGAGCCCGCCGCCGGCCTCAACGGCGCCGAGACACTGGCCATGGAGGCGCTGCTGCGCCGCATCCACCGGGAGCGCGGCGTGTCGCTGATCGTCGTCGAGCACGACCTGCCCATGATCATGCGGTTGTCCGACCGCCTCATCGCCCTCGCCGACGGCCGCGTCATTGCCGATGGGCCGCCCGCCGAGGTCCGGCGCTCGCGCCGCTTCATCGAGGCCTACCTGGGGAGCGACACCGATGCGGCTTGAGCTCGATGGCGTCGGCGTGCGCTACGGCCCCGTCACCGCCCTCGGCGGCGTGACGTTGACCGTCGCCTCCGGCACCACCGCCGCCGTGATCGGCGCCAACGGCGCCGGCAAGTCGTCGCTGCTGCGGGCCGTCGCCGGGCTGGAGCCGCTGGCCGCAGGGCGGATCGTGGCGGACGGCGCCGATCTCGCCCGGCTGGATACCGAGGACCGCATCCGCCTCGGCATCGCCCTCTCGCCCGAGGGCCGGCGGCTGTTCCCGGAGATGAGCGCTGCCGACAACCTGCGGGCCGGCGCCTTCACCCGCCGCGACGGCCGCGCGGTACGCCGCGATCTCGACCGGGTCTACGGGCTGTTTCCGCGGCTGGCGGAGCGACGTGCCAGCCTCGCCCGCAACCTCTCCGGCGGCGAGCAGCAGATGTGCGCCATCGGCCGGGCGCTGATGTCCGAGCCGCGGCTGCTGCTGCTCGACGAGCCGTCGCTGGGCCTCGCGCCCAAGGTGGTCGGCGACATGGCGCGCGCCATCGCCGCCATCGCGGCCTCCGGCGTCACCGTGCTGCTGGCCGAGCAGAATTCCCGGCTGGCGCTCTCGCTCGCCCGCACCGGCCACGTGTTCGAGGCAGGACGCCTCGTGCGCTCCGGCCCGGCCGCCGACCTGCTGAACGACGGCCAGGTGCTGCGCGCCTACCTCGGGGAGGAGGCTGCGACGACACCGGCGGCCGGGCCGGAGCAGCCCGCTCCCGCGTCGCTGCTGAGGCAAGCATAGGAAGGATCGGCCATGTCGACGACGCCCAAAGATTACACACGCGCGCTGCGATCGCTCACCCGCTTCCCGCTGCTCGATGCCCTCTACGGCCGGCGCTCGCGCCGCTTCGGCCGCGGCATGGAGATCACCGACGGGCCCCTCGCCTACCGCTCCAAGCAGGAGCCCAAGCCCCTGAGCGAGATCGAGCGCTCGGTCCTGATCGCCGCCGGCGCCGGCCTGAGCGGCTGGAACCTCGGCATCCCCTATACGGCGGCGGGAACCGCCGATACCGGCTGCAACTACACCGTCAGGCCGATCGGCCGCACGTTTCCGAGCGGCGCCGCGGCGCAGGGCTCGGAGTTGCTGATCACCGACGACAGCGGCAGCTACATCACGCGCTTCCGCGATCTCGATCCGGCTGCCATCCGCGAATACACGCAGGCCGACGACCTGGAGCGCCTGCTCGCCGTCGTGCGCGACAATACCGTGAAGCTCAGCGACGCTCGCGTCGAGCTGCCGCGCGAGTTCCCCCACGTCTCCGCCCATAACCGCTGGGTCGCCGGCCGACCGGGCACATCGCTGTTCATCCCGGTCGGCGACCAGGTGGAATCGCTGTTCAACCAGCTCTGGATCCGCAGCGGCGAAGGCGTCGTGGTGGTCGATCCGCGCGACAAGCGCGTGCTCGGCAAGCCCGACAAGCTGATCCGGGCGGGCGTGCTGAACGAGGACCGGAAGGTGCCGCTTCCGATCATCGAAGGGGCGTCGCGCACCAGCGTCGCGGCCGAGCTCTCCATCGCCGCCTACAACATCCACCTGCTGGAGCAGGCGATCGGGCTCGGCGGCTGGCTGTTCTCGGGGCTGAACGTCAACGCCCTGCTGGGCGCCAACGCCGGGGACGGCATTCTCGGCTTCGGCTTCCGCTTCGCCCGCAACCCCGGCTGGCTCCAGCCCAACCCGCTTGGCCTCGACGGCCTGTTCGAGCCCCTGGTGCCGCCCTACGTGCGCGATATGCACGAGGCCGCCGCGCGCTTCGCCACCCGCAAGTTCGGCCCCAACGGCAATCACGAGCCGTGGCGCGCCGGGCCCTTCCGCGACAACGCCGCCGTCAAGTCGCGCATCGAGCGCTATGACGCCGCGTTCGTGGATTACCTCGGCAGCCTGGCGCAGGACATCTACGACACCTACGGCAAGTTCCCGTCCACCCAGCCGTCGGTCGGCATCGCCGTCTACACCCAGGCGCAGCATATCGACCTGGACTTCTACGACACGTTCTACGGCGACGGCGCCTATCTGCCGACGCACGCGGAGCATGACGAGGTCTGGGATTGAACGGCGTGCCGCACGCGGCCGCCTGCGTTAAACTAAAACGACATTGCTCTGCTGGCTTCGGAGTCAGCGGACGGGTCGTTCTTCGTCCCACCAGCTGAAGAAGATGTCGCGCAAGGCCGCGCCATCGTCCGTATAGAGGTCTGTCCGCTTGAGCTGATCCAGGAGGGCCTGCTCCTCCTCGTCGAGCAGCACGTCCAGCGTGCTGGTCTGGATCGGGGCGTTGGTGAACTCCGCCACATAGGAGGGATCGCGGTGCAGCTCCCGATCCGCCTTTATAGCCTTCTGCTTGAAGTCCGCGGCGGTTCGCTGCGTGCGCCAGGTAGGCAATGCGGGGATCGCGGCAAGATCTTCGTCCGTTGCTTTGAGAATGCTGATCTTCGCGGGCTTCAGGGAGAAATTGCTGGTCCGCATCACGTCGGAGCCGCAGATGTTGGGAACCGCCAGCACATCCATCAGGGCAATGAGCTCCACATAGTCACCCGGCTTGGAGGTTTGCCTGGTGATGTAAGGCCGCCCGGTGTCATCCACGCCCGTGCACATGAAGAGATTGAAGGAATCGTGGACGTCGTCGGGGGTCAATCCGTATTCGCGCTGAGCCTCGGCCTGGATGTCCTGGCAATTGGTGTGCGCGCAGAAGCCGAAGAGCGACTCATAGAGATTTGCGCTGCAGCGCGGAAAGAGCACGTCATTGGCCCCGGCCGTGTCGGCCGCGATGAACATCATCGCGCGCTCGCGGGGCGGCGCGGACCATAGGAAATCGCCCTTCGTGGGATGCAGGCCGTGCAGGGTGCGGGTCCGGCCCGCGTGGAAATACTCCTTGTAATCGTGAAGATTGAAGCAGTTGAAATCGAGGCACTGCCCGCCCTCGATCTGCTCGAGCCGCAGAACTTGGCCCTTGCGGACCTCGAGCGCCTTGCCCGTTCCCGGCTCGATGACGTGCTCGAACAGAACGTCACGCGCCTGAGCTTCGTGTGCCATGGGGTCTCTCCTCTTATCCGACGCGCAGGTTTGGACGGGTGTTCGCGTCCTGCTGCGGCAGGTGGCGGATCGCGTAGCGGCGGAGCGCAAGGGTGATGAGCGCTGCCCGATCGCTTGCGATGCCGGTTGCGAGGGTTCGGTCGACAAGTTCCAGCTGCTGCTGATTGAGAGTGATTTGGACGATGCGTGCTGCCATGGCGAAGGCTCCTGGCGGTTGTCGAGCTAGGTCGCGCATTCTTGTATACATGAATGCGCGATGTCATAGCAATCATGAATTCATAACTTCGCCGCGACCAAGCCAGAGCGCATTCTTGCGCCCAAGACGCCTGTCGCTATATGCCGTCGGTCATGGAGAGTTCGTCGCGATCCGACATTGCCTATCACGCGCTGAGGCGCGCCATCATCGAGCAGGCCCTCGTTCCGGGAACGAAGCTGCGCGAGGACGAGATCGGCGCGCATTTTGGCATCAGCCGCACCCTCGTCAGGGCAGCGCTGATGCGGCTCAGTCAGGAAGGGCTGGTGGAGATCAAGCGCAAGCGGACGGCGACGGTCGCCGTTCCCAGTCTCGACGAAGCGCGGGAGATTTTCGAGGTCCGCCACTGCCTGGAGGAGCAGGTCGTGCACCGCCTGACCTCCCAGTGGAAGCCGGAGATGGGCAAGGCGCTGGAAGAGCATGTGAGCGAGGAGGAGGCGGCGGCCCGGCGCGGCGACACCGCCTCGGCGAGCCGACTGGCCGGCGAGTTCCACATCGTGCTTGCCCGCCTTGCGGGCAATTCCCTGCTCGCGCGCTATGTTTCCGAGGTGGTCTCCCGCTGCTCGCTGATCCTGGCCGCCTATGGGCGGCCTCATGTCACCGAATGCGCCGCGAGCGAGCACCGCGGCGTGATATCCGCGCTCCGGGACGGCGATGCCGAGAGATCGATCCGGCTTATGAGGGAGCATCTTCACGCGGTCGAGACGCGGGCATTGCCGAAGCCCCAGGGGGCCGAGGACATCAGCGTCTCCGACATCCTGGCGCGCTACAGCCTGCCCCGCTGAGGCTCCGCCGGCCGCCACGGCCGGGGCCGAGCGATGAGCCTTTCAGCACACCAAGCTGCCTCCGCCGATCTCGGCATCTTTCAAAAACTTCATCTAATACAATACCTTGATATCAATCTGGGCTGCGCCCCGGCGTCGGGCGCACCGCCGATGCTCGCGGCTCTCCAGGCAAGCGTCGTCGTCAGCAAGGCGGTCTATTGGTTGGCTGCACGACTCCGCAGCCCAGGCGCGCCGCGAAGCCCTCCGCAGCTCCGGCGCCCGTTTTATGTGCATTTCGAGCCGAATCTGCACGTATTGCATCCTTGATCATACATCTCTTGCATACGAGAATTTGCATACGGTCGGCATCCATGTACGCATGACCGGACACCTATCCGTGGCAAAGCGACAGCGATGAACAGCACGCACACCCTCTTCGACTTTTCCGGGCTCACGCCGCGCCAGCGCTACAAGCTTTTGACCGGCACCGTCGTGCCGCGTCCGATCGCGCTGGTCACGACGGTGGACGAGGAGGGACGCGTGAATGCCGCGCCCTACAGCTTCTTCAACTGCCTCTCGGCCGACCCTGCCATCGTCGCCCTGGGCGTAGAGAACAAGCCGGACATGGTCTTCAAGGACACGGCGCGAAACATCCGGATGACCGAGGAATTCACGGTGAATATCGTGTCGGATGCCTTGGTCGAGCGCATGAACGTTTGCGCCATCCCTTTTCCCGTTACGGTGGATGAACTCGCCGAAGCCGGGCTGTTGGCCATCTCCGGCTCGCAGGTGAAATGCCCGAGGATCGGCGAGGCGCCGGCCAGCCTCGAGTGCCGCCGCTATGTCACGCTCGAGCTCGGACGGTCCCGGGAGATCATCCTCGGTCAGGTGGTCGCCGCTCACATCCGCGAGGATCTGGTCGATCCGCACAATCACTACGTGGACCAGGCCGGCCTCGACGCCGTCGGTCGCATGGGCGGGCACGGCTATGCGCGGACCCGGGACTATTTCGATCTTCGTACCATGACGACGGCGGACTGGGCCAACGGCCCCCCGCCGACGCGAACCGCTCACCCCGTCGGCGCCCGGTCCAGCGGGGGCGCACGTGATGCCGAAGCATCCGGGCGACGACGTGAACAATCCGAAACGTAAAAGGCCCGTGCGCGCGGCCTCTCTCCAGCCAGAAGGAGGCGGACATCATGATGACCGCAAGGATCGATCGGCGCAGCCTCGTCAAGGGGGCGGCCATCGGCGCGGCACTCGCCTCAGCCGGATGGTCCAGGGCATCGGCCGCGCAGAACCTGGTCGTCGGCGTCGTCTATGTGGGCCCGCGGGGTGATTTCGGCTGGAACCAGTCTCACGCCACGGCGGTCGCGGCACTGAAGAAGGTTCCGAACGTCTCCGTCGTCGAAGAGGAGAATGTGCCCGAGACGCTCGCCATCACGAATACCATGAAATCCATGATCGAGCTCGACGGCGCAAGACTGATCTTCGGCACGTCGTTCGGCTACTTTGACCCGTTCATGATCGATCTGGCCAAGCAGTATCCCACCGTCCAGTTCCGCCATCCGACCACGCTCTGGTCTCAAGACAAGCACCCGGAAAACCTTGGCGGATACTTCTCCTACATTGATCAGGCGCACTATGTGGATGGCGTTGCAGCGGGGCTGTCCTCGCAGACGGGCAAGATCGGCTACATAGCGGCGAAGCCCATCAGCCTTGTCCTGCGCACCATCAACAGCTTCATGCTGGGCGTGCGCAAGGGCAATCCCACGGCCGGCGTCAAGCTCATCTTCACCGGTGACTGGTCGCTGCCCGTGCGGGAGGCGGAGGCCGCGAACGCGCTGGTCAACGCCGGCTGCGACGTGGTCGCCTGCCACGTGGACAGCCCCAAGGTGATCGTCGAGACGCTGGAGCGGCGCGGGGCGAAGAGCTGCGGGCACAACACCTCGCAGGCGGCGCTGGCGCCAAAGGGCTTCATCACCGGTGCCGAAGCCAAATACGAGACCATCTACAAGGGCTTCGCCGAGCTTCTCGCACAGGGCAAGCCGCTGCCGAACATCGCCATGGGCGGCTACGACAAGGACATGGTGACCAACACGCCATTCGGCGCCGGAGCAAGCGACAAGGCGCGCCAGGCCGCCGTCGAGGCGGTGGATGCCCTGAGGGCGGGCAAGCCGGTGTTCGCGGGTCCGATCAAGGATAACAGGGGCAACACGATCGTCCCGGCGGGCCATTCGCTCGGCAACTATGCCCCGGAGCTGGAGACGATGAACTATCTCGTCGAAGGCATCGAAGGATCTGTCACCTGAAGGCGGAAATTTAGAGGCATACATTCTATCATTATTTCAGTATCGGCTCGATAACATTTTTCGATCGCAAGGCAACCCTGGCGACATTCGACGCCCGGACTGCGGCGCAATGCCTGGAGCTATGGCGACGAGATGGAAAGAGACGCGGTTTCCGAAGGTGCCGCAAGGCCAAGCATGATGGGCGCTGTTCTGCCGGACGAAGACAAGATCCGTCGGGCGGCGGAACTCGCCGTTGTTCCGGCACTGGCGCTCGCCATATCGGCTGCGATCTTCGCCGCGATCCTTCTGACCATGGGGCAGTCACCCATCGACTTCTTTCAGCTCCTCTGGCGCGGCGCGTTCGGCACGCCGCTATCCTGGCAGAATACGCTGCAGCGCGCCGCGCCGGTGATCCTCACCGCGCTCTGCGTCGCGCTCCCCGCCCGTGCCGGCCTCATGGTGATCGGCGGTGAAGGCGCCTTCATCATGGGCGGGCTCGCCGCCGCCACCGCAGCCCTGCCGCTGCTCGACTGGGCGTCGACGCCCCTGGTTCGTGTGGTGATGGCGCTCGCCGGGGCGGTGGCGGGCGGGCTCTGGATCGGGGTCGTAGGCGTGCTGCGCTGCCGGCGTGGTGTCAACGAGACCATTTCCAGCCTGCTTCTGACCTATATCGCCATCGCCGTGCTGTCGTTCCTGGTCGAGGGCCCGCTGCGCGACCTGGCCTCGCCCAACAAGCCGTCGACCCGTCCAATCGGGGCGGACAACATGCTGGGCGCAATTCCGGGCACCACCATTCACTGGGGCCTGGCGGCCGGGATCGTCCTTTGCGTCCTCGCCCACGTGCTGATCAACCGGACGACGCTGGGCTTCGCCATCCGGATCGCCGGCGGCAATCCGCGCGCCGCGCTCGGCCAGGGCCTGCCGGTGGCGCGCATGATCGTGCTGTGCTGCCTGCTCGCGGGGGCGGCGGCCGGTCTCGCCGGCTTCTTCGACGTCGCGACGGTGCACGGTGCGGCGAACGTTTCGCTTGTGGCGGGCTACGGCTTCACCGGGATTCTCGTGTCCTTTCTCGCCCGGCACAATCCGCTCGCCATACCGCTGGTGGCGATCCTCTTCGGCGGGCTCGGCGCCGCGGGAGGCTTGATTCAAAGGCGTCTCGGCCTGCCCGATGCCACGGTGGCGCTCCTCCAAGGCGTGATCTTCGTGACCCTCCTGGCCAGCGAGACGCTCTACGGGCGCTTCGCGCTGTTCCAGCCCAAAGGGACGAGGCGGAGCCCATGACACAAGCCGACATCCTCGCCATCCTCCTCGCCATGGTGACGGGGGCGATCAGAGCGTCGACACCGTTCCTGTTCGTCTCGCTGGGGGAATGCCTCACCGAGAAATCGGGGCGCGTGAATCTCGGCCTTGAAGGAACGCTGGTGCTCGGCGCCATGGCCGCTTTCGCCGTCTCCTACCACAGCGGCAGTCCCTGGCTCGGCGTCGCGGCGGCAGCGGCGGCCGGCTTCGCCATGGGCGCGCTGCATGGTGCCATTTGCCGCCTGCCGCGGGTCAACGACATCGCGATCGGCATCGCCATGATGTCGCTCGGCACCGGTCTCGCCTTCTTCCTCGGCAAGCCCTACATCCAGCCGACCGCGCCACGGCTCGCCCCGCTGCCGCTCGGCGACTGGCTCGGCCTCCCGGCGTTGGCCCACGCGCTCGACGTGAGCCCGCTTTTCCTCGTCGGCGTCGGGCTCGCCTTCCTGCTGGATTGGATGTTCCGCAACACCCGCGTCGGTCTCGTCATCCGGGTCACGGGGGACGACGCGACGGCCGCCCGCGCATTGGGCATCGGGGTCGACCGCGTGCGCCTCCTCGCCACCGCGCTCGGCGGGGCGAGCGCCGGCGTCGGCGGCGCATTCCTGTCGCTCTACTACCCCGGGAGCTGGAACGAGGCGCTGTCCTCCGGCCAGGGGCTGATGGCCGTCGCCCTCGTCATCTTCGCGTGCTGGCAGCCGCGACGCTGCCTGGTGGCATCGCTCGTCTTCGGCGCCGCCGGAGCGCTCGGGCCCGCGCTCCAGTCCATCGGCATCACCAGCGGCTACTACTTTCTCAACGCCGCGCCCTATCTCCTCACCCTCCTCGTCATGGCCGGCGCGGGGAGCGCCCGTCGCGCCGCCCGGTATGCGCCGGGCGAGCTCTCGATCAACCGGTGAGGAGGCGCCATGAACGACGTGCCGTCCGTCCCGGCGCGCAAGGGCGCGCTCGCGCTCGAAGCGGTCGGCCTGTCGAAGCGGTTCGGCACGTTCCAAGCGCTCGACCGCGTTTCGCTCAAGGTGCCGGCGGGCGAGTTTCACGCGCTCCTGGGCGAGAACGGCGCCGGCAAGTCGACCCTGGTCAAATGCCTGATGGGATATCACCAGGCCGACGAAGGGAGCGTGCTGCTCAACGGGCGGGAAGTGAGCATCCGCAACCCGCGCGAGGTGCAGGCGCTCGGGCTCGGCATGGTTTACCAGCATTTCACATTGGTGCCGTCCCTGACCGCGGCGGAAAATCTCGTCATCGCGCGCCGGGATGCGCCGTCCGTCATTGATTGGCCGAAGGAGACGCGCCGGCTCGAAGCCTTTCTCGCCAGCACGCCCTTCCGCGTGGCGCTGGACCGGCAGGTGGGCACCCTGTCCGCGGGCGAGCGGCAGAAGCTCGAAATCCTGAAGCAGCTCTATCTCGAGCAGCGCTTCATGATCCTGGATGAGCCGACCTCGGTGCTCGCGCCGGCGGAGGCGGACGAAATGCTCGGCCACCTCAAGGCCATGGCGGAGCGTGGCGAGATCACCGTGCTGATGATCACCCACAAGTTTCGCGAGGTGACCGCGTTCGCCGACGCGGTGACGGTGCTGCGGCGCGGGCGGATCGTCGGCACCGGCCGCGATCTCTCGACCCGCGAGATGGCCACGATGATGGTCGGCGAGGCCGCCGAGGCGGAAAAGACGGCGCGGCCGCCTCGCCGCGAGCGGGTGCATTCGCGAGAGCCGCTGCTGGAGCTCGCCGGGCTTTTTGCGGAAGACGAGGACGGACGGCCCGCTTTGCGGGGCGTGAACCTCAAGGTGGCGGCCGGCGAGATCGTCGGCCTGGCGGGGGTCTCCGGTAACGGGCAAGGCGCGCTCGTCGAGGCCTGCTGCGGGCAACGGCCGCTCTCGGCCGGGCAGATCTTCGTGAAAGGGCGCGATTTCGTGCCGACGCGGCAGGCGCTCGACGAAGCCGGCCTGTTCATCGTGCCGGAAGAGCCGCTCCGCAACGCGGCGGTGCCCGGCATGTCGGTGGCCGACAACATCGCGTTCCGCCGCTTCGAGAAACCGCCGCTGAGCCGGGGGGGCTGGTGGCTGGATCGCCGGGCGATCCGGGCCGCGGGCACCGAGCTGATGGCGCGCTTCCGGGTGGTCGCATCGTCCCCCGACGCGCCCATCGGCACGCTGTCGGGGGGCAACGTGCAACGGGCGGTGCTCGCGCGTGAGCTCTCGTGCGAGACGATCTCGGTGCTCATCGTCGGCAATCCGTGCTTCGGCCTCGACTTCGTATCGGCCGCGGAGATGCGCTCGCGCATCGTGGAGGCGCGGAATGCGGGTGCGGCCGTCCTCCTCATCTCGGACGATCTCGATGAGGTCCTGGAGCTTGCCGACACGGTCGCGGTGATCTCGCAAGGCAAGATCATCTACAGGGCTCCCATTGCCGACGTCGACCGGCAAGCCATCGGACTCCATCTCGCAGGAGGATCCGATGGACCGATCTAGAGCATGATCCCAAAAAGTGGACACCGGCTTTTGGATAAGATCATGCTCAAAGCAACGGCTTAGAGTGAGATGATGATTCGAAGATAAATCATCCCGCTCTAGAGCATTTCGCCATTGGATGGACCCATCCAATGGCAGAGAAATGCTCATCGTCTTTTGAATCTGGAGCGCTTTCTCGCGATTGGGTGGGAGCACCCAGGCCGACAGCGGCCTATGTTTGCTTGGTAAAATCAATAGAAAGCAGCACCTTCGCTATATCCGCAGAACAACAGAAGGCAATAGGTCGATCGCTGCGGGCTATGTCCGGCCTCTCTTCCTTCACCGACCGCGGACGCAAGCGGCGCTCCCGTATCGCGCCCTATTCCGGCTCCGGCCGCGCCCGCCGGGCGGCGGCGGCCACGGCCGCGGCGCGGGGCGTCTCGATGCCGTCCAACGCGGCGAGCGCCGCCGCCTCCAGATCGGGCCGTTCGCGCGCGATGCGACCGAGCAGGACCAGGCCGTCCTCGTCGGCGATCGGCGCCAGGGCCTCGATGGCTTCGGCCGAGGGCGCCCGCCGCAGCAGGCGCAGCAGGGGCGCACGGCCCTCGACGCGGCCCATGCGGCCGAGGGCGCACGCGGCCCGCGCCGCAACCATCTCGTTCAGGTCGCCGATGAGCTCGGTGAGCAGAGCGACGGCCTCGGGCCACGGCCGGGCGCAGCGGCAGGCGCCGGCGCGGACCTCGGGCAGGGGATGGCGCAGCAGCGGCACGACGACCGCGCTCGTGAGGCTCGCGCCCAGTTCGGCCGCGGCGGTGAGCGCCTGCGCGAGCGCCGGCCCCTGCACCACCTGATCGGCCAGGATCCGCGCCACCGCCTGCGCCGCCTCGCGGCCTCCGACGGCGGTGAGCCCGTCGAGCGCCGCCACCTGCTCGGCGAGGGGCCGCTCCGAGCCGAAGCCCTTGAGGCGCCGGCACAGCGCCTCGAGGGCCGGGACGGCGGCGACGAGCCGCCGGCGCCCGGCCTCCGCCGCAAGGTCATGGCAATCTTGGAACGAGGCGCCGGTGATCGCCGCGATCAGCGCGGCAGCGTCGAGCGCGGCCGGCGCCGGACGGGATCGGTCCGCATCGGCCGCTGGCGCCGGCTCGGCGCCGAATCCGGCTCCGGAGAAGAGATCAAGCTGGCGATCGGGCATGGCACCAGGCCAAGGGCACAGGGGTCAGGTGGGGCTGGATCGACGGCGCCGTGAGCGCCACATCGGCGAGGCCGCCATGCACCGTGCCGATTGTGAACACTCCGATGCTGCCAAATCGCATGTCCTTAACCCGCTGTTAACCTTCGTAAACTGAATCTTCCCTAAAGGGAGATTCGTGTTGTGAGCGCAGTCAGTCGACCCGGTCCATCCATTCGCTTCCGCGGCCGCTCGTTCGTCGCCATGACGTTAGTGGCCGATGCGCCGCTCGAGCAATGGCTGGCGGACTTCGACATCTGGCTCGCGCGCTCGCCGGGCTTTTTCATCGGGCGAGCCGTGGTGCTCGACCTGGGCGGCATCGCCGAGAGCAAGGCGGAGGTGGAGCACTGGATCGCGGCGCTGGCGGCGCGCAGCGTGCGCCTGGTCGGCCTGGAGGGGGCGCGGCCGAGCATGGTCGATCTCACCATGCCGCCGCTGATGCGTGGCGGCCGCGACGTCGACATGGCGCTGCCGGACCCGGCTGTGGCCGCAGAGTCGAGCAAGCCGATCGAACCGGTCAACCTGATCGTCGAGCAGAAGGTGCGCTCGGGCCAGTCGATCGTCTGCCTGGAGGGTGACGTGACCGTCGTGGGCTCGGTCGCCTCGGGGGCCGAGATCATCGCCGGCGGCTCGATCCACGTTTACGGCGCGCTCTGCGGCCGCGTGATCGCCGGCGCGACGATCGGCGCCAAGGCGCGGATCTTCTGCCAGCGGATGGAGGCCGAACTCATGGCCATCGACGGTGCCTACAAGACGGCCGAGCACCTTGATCAAGCCCTGTGGGGCAAGCCGGTGCGGGCCTGGAT
This sequence comes from Chelatococcus sp. KU-N122, assembly GCF_055391085.1. Lineage (NCBI taxonomy): Bacteria > Pseudomonadati > Pseudomonadota > Alphaproteobacteria > Hyphomicrobiales > Chelatococcaceae > Chelatococcus > Chelatococcus sp. KU-N122. Next base: position 58,338 of record NZ_AP043981.1, read on the forward strand.
CGACAATGACGCGTTGCGGCTTGCCGCACTTTGAGGGGAGAGCGGAGCATGGCCAGGATCATCACGGTGACGTCGGGTAAGGGCGGGGTCGGCAAGACCACGACCACGGCAGCGATCGGCGCAGCGCTCGCCAAGACGGGCGACCGTGTCGCGGTGGTCGATTTCGACGTCGGCCTGCGGAACCTCGACTTGGTCATGGGAGCCGAGCGGCGCGTCGTCTACGACCTCGTCAACGTCGTGCAGGGCGACGCCAAGCTGCCGCAGGCGCTGATCAAGGACAAGCGCGTCGAGACCCTGTTCCTGCTGCCGGCGTCGCAGACGCGGGACAAGGACGCGCTGACCGAGGAGGGCGTCGACAAGGTCATCGCCGAGCTGGCCGACCAGTTCGACTGGGTGATCTGCGACAGCCCGGCCGGGATCGAGCGCGGCGCCACGCTGGCCATGCGCCATGCCGACATCGCCATCGTGGTCACCAACCCGGAGGTGTCCTCGGTGCGCGACAGCGACCGCATCGTCGGCATACTCGACGCCAAGACCCTGAAGGCGATACGCGGCGAGAGCGTCGACAAGCGCCTGCTGCTCACCCGCTACGACCCGGCCCGCGCCGCGCGCGGCGACATGCTGAAGACCGAGGACGTGCTGGAGATCCTGTCGATCCCGCTGCTCGGCATCATCCCGGAGAGCAGCGACGTGCTCAAGGCCTCGAACCTCGGCGTGCCGGTGTCGATCAACGATCCGGCGAGCCCCGCGGCGCGCGCCTATGTCGATGCGGCGCGGCGGCTCAAGGGCGAGGACGTGGCCGTCGAAATCCCGACCGAGCGGCGCGGCGGCCTGCTCGGCAAGTTCCTGCGGAGGGCGGCATGAAGCTGTGGGGGAGACTGTTCCCGTCCGCCAGCGCACCGGAAGCGCGCGAGCGGCTGCAAATCCTGCTGTCGCACGAACGCCAGGTCCTGGGCGGCGGCGACGACCTGCTCGCGGTGCTGCGTGAGGACATCCTGGCGGCGGTCGCCAAGCGCGTCGCCTGCGAGCGCGAGACGGTGAAGGTCCGCCTGGAGCGGGGCTCGCCCATGTCGGTCCTGGAGATCGAGGTCGAGATCAAGGGCAACGTCGACCTCGCCGCCAAGGCGGCGTAGGGCGGCACCCCGTCGGGTCGTCTCGGCCGGCGCTCGGCCCTCACCGCTGCGCCTCGACGAGACGGCCCTCCTCGCGCGCGGCGGCGCGCAGCGCCGCGATGCTGGTTGGCCGCACGCTGCCGTAGCCGAGGTCGACCAGCCCTTCGGCGCGCAGGCGATGCAGCACCTTGCCGACGGTCTGGCGCGACAGCCCCGCCATGGCCGCCAGCGCCTCCTGGGTCAGCCGCGCCGGCCGCTCCTTGGGGGCGCCGGCGATCTCCCGTTCGTAGAGCGACAGCAGGATCTGCACCACCTGCAGGCGTGGCGGCAGCGCATGCGCCTCGGCCACCATATCGAGCGTGGTGCGCAGGTTGCGGCATTGCAGCGCCACGAACGCGGCCGGGCCGTCCTCGTGCTCCCTGAGGATGCGCTGGAAGGCGGCGTGCCCCAGCATGAAGACGACGCTGTCGGCCGAAGCCACCGCATCGCTGAAGCGCGGCAGGCCGTCCAGCTCCGATAGCGCCCCGAACCAGCCGCCAGGGCCGAAGATGGCATAGAAGGCGTGCTTGCCGCTCGATGCATAGTGCACGAGCCGCACCTCCCCCGTGATGACGCAGAAGAACCCCTCCGGCGGGTCCCCGGCAGCGTAGATCAGCGAGCCGGTCGGATACGCACGCACGATGCCGTCGCTCAGGATGCGCGCGCGCAGACCGGCCCCGAGCCCGCGGAACCAGCCGTCGGTATCGAGCACGCTCAGATCGTGGCGCGGGTTGATCATCGGCGAAATGTTAACCTTTGTCATTCTTCGCCGGCAAGGCCGCCTAGGGTGCACGGCAAGACGCCCATGAGCGTCACGTCGCACCCGGAGCGCTTCGCGCTCCAATTTCAAAAAGTTGGAGCATGTCCCCATCGGACGACGTCGTCCGATGGGGACATGCTCAAAGGGAGGCCCCCATGAAGATCACCGACGTCAAGCTCGTGCCGTTCCGGCGTCCCCTCGGCGGCAAGGCTGCCGACGTGATGATCAAGGGCCAGTCGCTCCTGCCCCACATCACCGAGTTCGTCGCCATCCGCATCGAGACCGACGAGGGCATCACCGGCGAGAGCCTGAGCCTCGGCGGCGGCCTCGGCATGGCCCATTACCTGGCCAATTCGATCAAGCCGCTGCTGATCGGCCGCGACCCGGCCCAGCGCGAGGCGATCTGGCAGGACATGTGGGAGCTGAACCGGCTGTGGTTCACGCCGCTGTTCGCCATCGGCATCATGGACGTCGCCATCTGGGACCTCTACGGCAAGTCCGTGGGCCGCCCGGTGCACGAGATTCTGGGCACCTACCAGACCAAGCTGCCGACCTATGCGAGCTCGATGACCAAGCCGACGGTCGAAGCGTTCGTCGAGGAGGCCCTGCAGTACAAGGAGCGCGGCTACCACGGTTACAAGCTGCACGTCGTCGGCAGGCCGAACGAGGACATCAAGGCCTGCGAGGCCGTCCGCAAGGCGGTCGGCGACGACTGGGCGCTGATGATCGACGTGGTCTCCGCCTACAACCAGACCGACGCGCTGCGCGTCGGCCGGGCGCTCGAGGAGCTCGGCTTCGTCTGGTACGAGGAGCCGCTGCGCGACTACGACATCCACGGCTACAAGATGCTGGCGCAGGCCCTCGATATCCCCATCCTGGCGGTGGAGGTGAACGAGGGCTCGATCTACACCATGCCCGAATACATCACCGACCGGGCCATCGACATCCTGCGCGCCGACGTGGCCTTCAAGGGCGGCATCGGGGCGGTGAAGAAATCGGCCGGGCTTGCCGAAGCATTCGGCATGAACCTGGAAGTCCACAACAACGCCAATCAGGTTCTCGAAGCCGCGAACCTCGCCGTGGCCTGCTCGATCAAGAACACTACATACTATGAGCAGTTGGTGCCCGAGCCGCTGTTCCAGTTCGGCGTCGAGGAGCTGATCCGCGTCGACGGCGAAGGCTACGCCCACGTGCCCCAGGGCCCCGGCCTCGGCATGAAGATCGATTGGGATTTTGTGAACAAGCACAAGCTCGGCGAGCTGTAAGGGCGGCAGCGGCGAGGCCTTCGCCTGAGCCGCGAAGAGGCTGGACCGCCCCCACCTCGCCCCGCCTCGCCGCAAGTCGGGTCTGCCCGACTTGCGCACTCAAAGGACAGAAGAATGCGGCAAGCCGCTTTCTTCTCGGAGAGGTCGCCTTGCGCAAAGCGCAGGGCGGGTGAGGGGGCGTACCGGAGAGGACTCGGGGCGGTCACGCGCACGCGGCAGCCCCCTCACGCTGCCCTCTGCCCGCAAGCGGGGAGAGGGTTACCCGAGCGAAGCGGAGGGACAGGTGGGGGCCGCCCCAACCGCCTCGACGCAAGCAGAACGTGCTGCGTCAACTGAGCGATCCAAGAAGCAAGATCAGACGGCCACGGGAGGATGACCATGAACCGACACGACCAGGACGGGCGCCCGGCGCGGCGCCGTTCGATGCACCGCCGCGACGTGCTGAAGCTCGGCGCCGGCGCTGCCGCCCTCGCCGCCGGCGGGCTCGGCGGCCGCGCCGCACTGGCCGCAGACGAGATCAAGATCGGCTGGCTCAAGCCGCTGACCGGACCGCTCGCGTCGAGCTTCAACCCGCTCTACATCTCGCCGCAGCTGGCGCTCGACGAGATCAACGCGGCCGGCGGCATCCTCGGCAAGAAGCTGGTGAAGGTGGAGGTCGACGACCAGGCCTCCCCGGCCCAGGAGCCGATCGCCATGCGCCGGCTGATCGAGGCAGGCGTGCGTTATGTGGTTGGTCCGGTCGGCAGCTCCCAGGCGCTGGCGTCGCTGGAGGTCTCGACCCCGCAGAAGATCCTGCAGGCGACCTACGCCACCGCCAGCGAGGTCGGCGACGGCAAGCGCTATCCCTTCCACTACCAGTTCAACTTCACCTCCGACGCCCAGGTCACGCGCCACGTGGAATACCTGGCCAAGGCCGGCGCCAAGAAGATCGGCATCCTGGTGGAGGACTCGGCGGCGGGCGCCTCGACGCGCGACGCCATCTTGAAGCAGGCGCCGGCCAAGGGTCTCCAGATCGTCAGCGACCAGACCTTCCCGATCAAGTCGACGGACATGACGCCCTTCCTGCGCAAGCTGCGCAGCGACGGCGCCGAGGCGCTCGACACCCACATCTCCAACAACGTCGACGTCACCCAGTTCCTGGTCGGCCTGTCGCGCATCGGCTGGAAGCCGCTGGTGGTCGGCCACACCGGCCTGCTGTTCGCCGGCACGCCCGGCGCGGTGCCGGAGAGCGCGCGTTATCCGGATATCTACGCGGCGACCTTCACCGCCCTCACCTACACCGACGCCCAGCCGCCGGCGGAGCGCATCCGCGCCTACGCCAAGCAGATCCTGGCCAGCGACGTGCCCGACAGCCTGATCGGGCCGGCCGCCACGACGCCGTTCTACGACTTCCTCTTCGCGCTCAAATACGCGGCCGAGAAGGCCCAGTCGCTGGATCCGGAGGCGATCAAGAAAGTGCTCGACGGCTCCTCGTCGGTGGCAGGCCTGTTCGGCAACATGAGCTTCACCGCCGACAAGCACACCGCCTACGGCGCCGACGTGGTGGCGATGGCGGTCGCCAACTCGACCGACGATCCGCTGGCCAAGGAATACCGCGGCCTGCTGCGGCGGCGCGCGCCGGGAGTCGCCTGATGTCGCTCGAAGACTTCCTGGCGCTGCTCGTCTCCGGCGTCACCATGGGCGCCATCTACGCCATGGTGGCGGTGAGCCTGAACATCGCCTTCAAGCCCACCAACGTCTTCAACCTCGCGCAAGGCGAGTTCGTCATGCTGGGGGCGATGTTCGCCTGGGGGCTGATGACCGGCTGGTCGCTGCCCTGGCTCGTCGGCACGGCGCTGGTGCTCGTCGCGGCGGGTGCGCTCGGGCTGCTGGAGGAGCGGCTGGCGGTGGCGCCGCTGCTCCGCAACGCGCGCCACCATCACGGCTGGATCATCAGCACGCTCGCCTTCTCCATCGTCGTGCTGCACGCCAGCGACCGCGTCTACGGCACCGACCCGCAGGCGGTGCCGCCGGTGCCTGGCGCCTCGCTCGACATGGTCCAGATCGGCGCGCTCACCTTCTCGACCCAGCAGGTCGCGATCATCGTCCTCGCCGCCCTCTCCATCGCCGCGGTCGAATGGTTCTACCGCGCCACGCTGCTGGGCAAGGCGGTGCTCGCCGTCGCCGAGGACCGGGATGGCGCCCGTCTCAACGGCATCAGCCCGCTCAGCCTCACGATGGGCTCGTTCGCGGTGGCGGCGGCCTACTCGGCCTTCACCGGCGTGATCGCCGCGCCGCTGGTCCTGGCCAGCACGTCGATCGGCATGATGCTGCTGGTCAAGGGCTTCATGGCGCTGGCCATCGGCGGCGTCGGCAACAATTGGGGGGCGCTCGCCGGCGGAGTGCTGGTCGGCTGCGTGGAGAGCCTGAGCTCGGTCTCCGCCACCCCCGGCTACCGGCAGGTGCTGCTGCTCGCCATCGTCCTCGTCCTGCTGCTCATCCGCCCGCACGGCCTCGGCGGCGCCCGGCTGGCGCGAGAGGTGTGAGGATGGGCATGATCGACACCGTCCCGGCCGCGCCCGCCGCCCGCCTGCGGCTGCCCTCGCTCACGGCCACGATCTGCGTGGTGGCGACGCTCGTCGCCGCCGCCTTCGCGATGACCAACTCCTACTACCTGCTGCTGCTCACCTTCGCGGCCATCTACGTGATGGCGGCCATGGGCCTCAACGTGGTGAGCGGCTACGCCGGCATCATCTCCATCGCCCACGGCGCGCTGATCTGCGTCGGCGCCTACGCCACCGCCATCGCCACCGTCCAGTACGGCTGGAGCTTCTGGCCGGCGGCCGCGCTGGCCGCCGCGGTCGGCATGGGCTTCAGCGGCCTGCTCGGCCTGCCGGCGCTGCGGCTGTCGTCGTGGTACTTCGTGCTCATCACCATCGCCTTCACGCTGGCCGTGACCGCGATGCTGGCGGACCTGCGCTGGCTGACGGGCGGCTACGGCGGCATCGTCGGCGTGCCCGCGCCCAGCCTCGCCGGCTACCGCTTCTCGGGCACGGCGGTGTTCTGGCTGGTCGTCGCCGTCAACGCCGTGCTGTGGTGGGTCATCGCCAACTTGATGAACTCCCGGGTCGGCTGGGCGCTGCATTCGATCCGCGAGGGCGAGGTCAGGGCCCAGGCCAACGGCGTGTCGCCGGCGCGCCTGCGCCTCTTCGCCTTCCTGTTCTCGGGTGCCATCGCCGGCCTCGCCGGGGCGTTCTTCGCCGTCGCCAAGGTGGTGGTGACGCCCGAGGACTTCACCTTCGACTTCTCGATCTTCTTCCTGTTCGTCGTGGTGCTCGGCGGGCCGGCACGGCTCTCCGGCCCGCTGCTCGGCGTGCTCGCCTTCTTCGTGCTGCCGGAGCTGCTGGGCAGCCTCAAGGAATACCGGATGATCGCCTACGGCGTCGGGCTGCTGGCCTTTTCGGTCTTCCTGCCGGAGGGGCTGGCCGGAGCGCTGGCCGGGCTGCAGCAGCGGCTGGCGCCGGAGCGCAAGGCGGCGCCGGCGGTCCCCGCCCGGGCCAAACCGATCGCCCCGATCGACGGCGCCCCCGTCGCCATCGACGGCGTCGGCAAGACCTTCGGCGGCGTCAAGGCGCTGGACGGCGTCACCATGGCGCTCGCCGCCGGCCGCATCCACGCCGTGGTCGGCCCGAACGGCTCCGGCAAGACGACGCTGCTCAACCTGATCTCCGGCTTCTATCCGGCCAGCAGCGGCTCGATCCGGCTCGGCGACACGGAGCTCGTCGGCGCCCCGCCCAACCGCATCGCCCGGCTCGGGGTGCAGCGCACCTTCCAGACCCCAAAACTGCTCGGCGACCTCTCGGTCCTCGAGAACACCCGGTTCGGCGGCTATGCCCGCGAGGCGGCCAATGGGGTCGAGCTGGCGCTGCGGCTGCCGCGAGCCCGACGCGAGGCCGCCGATCTCGACGGCGAGGCCATGCAATGGCTCGCCCTCGTCGGGCTCGCCGACCGGGCCCACGACCAGGCGGCGCTGCTGCCGCACGGCCAGCAGCGGCTGGTGGAGATCGCCCGCGCCCTGATCGGCCGGCCGCAGCTGCTGCTGCTCGACGAGCCGGCGGCGGGGCTCTCCATGGGCGAGCTGGAGCGGCTCGGCACCCTGATCGCCGAGATGCGCAAGCTCGGCATCACCATCGTCATGGTCGAGCACCACATCGAGCTGGTCGCCGACATCGCCGACACCGTCACCGTGCTCGACCAGGGCCGCATCCTCGCCCAGGGCAGCGCCGAGGAGGTGTTCCGCAGCGCCGAGGTCGTCAAGGCCTATACGGGAGGACGGTCATGAGCCGGCCGGACCCCATCCTTGCGGTCGACGGGCTCGCCGTCGGCTATGGCGTGGTGCCGATCGTCCGCGACGTATCGCTCGCCGTCGGGCGCGGCGAGGCGGTGGCGCTGCTGGGTGCCAACGGCGCCGGCAAGTCGACGCTGCTCAAGGCCATCTCCGGCCTGCTGAAACCCTCGGCCGGAACGATCCGCCTGGCCGGCGAGGAGATCCAGGGCCTCGCCGCCGAGGTGCTGGTCGGACGCGGATTGTCTCACGTCGCCGAGGGCCGCCGCATCTTCCGCAAGGAGAGCGTCGCCGACAACATCCTGCTCGGCATGTACCGGCTCGGCCTCGGGCGCGCCGAGATGGCCCGGCGGCGCGACGAGGTGTTCGCCATCTTCCCGGCGCTGCGCGAGAAGGCGGGCGCCGTCTCCGGCACGCTCAGCGGCGGCCAGCAGCAGATGCTCGCTATCGCCCAGGCGCTGGTGCGCCGGCCGAGCGTGCTGATGCTCGACGAGCCGTCGCTGGGCCTCGCCCCGATCCTGGTCGACGAGGTGTTCCGCGTGCTGGGCGACATCCGCGCCCAGGGCGTCTCGGTGCTGCTCGTCGAGCAGGTGGTCGAGCAGACGCTGGGCTTCGTCGACTTTGCCTATGTGCTGACCAACGGCCGTATCGCGGCAGCCGGCACGCCGGCGGACCTCGCCAAGACCGACGTCGTGAGCCAGGCCTACCTCGGGCGCGCGCCGACCGACCTGGCGGGTGCCGCATGAGACCGGCGACGGTGGTGCTCGGCCTGCCCATGCTGCACCCGGCGGGGCGAGACTGGCTGGCGGCCCGCCACCGCGTCGTCGACGTCGCCCCAGGCCAGGACGTGCGCACCGTCCTGGACGGCGCCGACGCGCTCTACGCCTATCCGCCGCTGACCGTCTCGGCCGACCTGATCGACGCGGGCGAGCGGCTCCGGGTGATCGCTGCGGCCGGCTCGGGCGTCGACCACATCGCCGTCGAGGCCGCCTCGGCGCGCGGCATCCTGGTGACCCACGCCGTCGGTGCCGGGGCGCTGTCCGTCGCCGAGCACGTCATCGGCCTCGTCCTCTGCCTTGCCAAGCGGCTCGTGCACACGGACGGCGCCGTCCGTGCCGGGCGCTTCGAGGCGCGCTGGGACGGCGCCTTCGAGGAGATTTCCGGCCGCACGCTGGCGATCGTCGGCTTCGGCGCCATCGGCCGGGAGCTCGCCCGCATCGCCAAGCACGGCTTCGGCATGCGGGTGCTGGCCGTCACCCACGACGGACGCGACCCGTGCGATCCGAACGTCGATGCGGTCACGGCGCTGCCGGAGGCCCTGCGGGAGGCGGACATCGTCTCCGTGCACGTGCCGCTGCGCCCGGCCACCCGCGCCCTGATCGGCGCCACGGAGCTCGCGGCGATGAAGCCGGGCGCCTGGCTGATCGATACGTCGCGCGGCGGCGTGGTCGATGTGGCGGCCCTGCGCCGGGCGCTGGCCGGCGGCTGCATCGCCGGCGCCGGCCTCGACGTGTTCGAGCCCGAGCCGCCGCCCACCGACGACCCGCTGCTGACGCTGCCGAACGTGGTGGTGTCACCGCACAACGCCGGCATCACCGCCCAGGCCTTCGAGCGCCTGGCCATGGCGGCCGCCCGGGCCATCGACGCGGTGCTGCGCGGCGTCGAGCCGGACGGCCTCGTCAACCCCGAGGTCTGGCCGCGCTCGCGGGCGGCGCTCGCCGCCAAGCCGACCTGACCACCACCGATCACTCAAGCCCAGGGAGAGAGCCCATGAAGATCACCGACGTGAAGGCGCACGTGCTGAAGCCGCTCGACTACCAGTTCCGCTGGAAGGAGGAATGGCCGCCGCGCACCATCGAGCACATCCTGCTGCGCATCGGCACCGACGACGGCCACGAGGGCCAGTGCATCACCTGGCTGATGTCGGCCGGCGAGATCGAATCCGCCCTGCCGGGCCTGCGCGCCCTGCTGATCGGGCAGGACCCGCACGACGTGGAGGCGATCTCCTACAAGCTTACCGACAGCCTGAGGTCGCCCAACGCCGTCGCCAGCACCGTCGACATCTGCCTGTGGGACATCCTGGGCAAGCACCACGGCGTGCCGATCTACAAGCTGCTCGGCGCGGCCCGCCACCGCATCAAGGCCTACGCCAGCACCGTGATGTACGAGACCGTGCCGGAATACGTGGACATCGCCCGCGAATGCTACGAGCAGGGTTTTCGCGCGTTCAAGCTGCACGCCTTCGGCGTGCCCAACAAGGACATCGAGGTCTGCCGGGCCGTGCACAAGGCCTTCGGCGACAAGATGGACCTGATGCTCGACCCGGTGAACGCCTACGACCGGCTGGGCGCCTTCAAAGTCGGCAAGGTGCTGGAGGAGCTCGATTTCTACTGGTACGAGGCGCCCATTGCCGATTCTGACCTCTTGGGGCTCGCCGACCTGACGCGCAGCTTCAAGATCCCGATCACCGCCACCGAAAGCGTCATCGAAGGCCTGCGCGGCTATCCCAAGTACCTGATGGCCCACGCCGTCGACAGTATCCGCTCGGTGGGCGACTGGATCGGCGGCATCTCGGCCATGCGCAAGTCGGCGGCCCTGTGCGAGGCCTTCAACACCAAGTACGAGCCGCACAGCTACGGCACCACGCTGGTGCAGGCGGCACACCTGCACGTCATGCTGGCCATCCACAACTGCGACCTGTTCGAGATCCCGGTGCCCCAGGGCATCCTCGACATCGGCATGGCCGACGTGATCCGCGTGGAAAAGGACGGCTACGTCAACGCGCCGACCAAGCCCGGCCTGGGCTATGACCTGGACTGGCGCGAGATCGAGAAGCTGACGCTGAAGCAGCTCTGATACGCAGCCCCGCGGGATCCGGCCACCGGTCCCGCGGGCTCTCGTCCGCAACCTCAGGTCAGCGAAAGGCGGCCGAAGATCGTGGAGGCGGGGACGCCCGGCGCCTGCACCTGCACCGTGGCGGTCAGGCCGGTGACCAGCCGGACATCCGGCGGCAGCTTGTCCAGCTTGATGCGGACCGGGACGCGCTGGGCCAGACGAACCCACGTGAAGGTGGGATTGATGTTGGCGAGCAGACCGGCGCCGTCGCTGCGCTCACGATCCTCGATGCCGCCGGCGATGCTCTCCACCCTGCCCTGAAGCGTGACCGGCTGGCCCATGAGCCGGATGGCGACCTTGTCGCCGGGATGAATGCGCGGCAGCTTCGTCTCCTCGAAATAGCCCTCGACACGCAGGGAATCGGTGTCGATGAGGGCCACGACCGACTTGCCGGTAGAGACGTATTCGCCCGGATGCAGGGCCAGGTTCGAGACGATGCCGTTGACCGAGGCCTTCACATCCGAGCGCGCCAGGTTGAGCTTGGCGAGGTCGCGCTCGGCGAGCCCCTCGCGATAGGCCGCGTCGGCCTGCGCCAGCGCTGCCTGGGCCTGCTCCACCCGCTGGCGCGAGGCATAGTCGCCGAGGTTCTGCGACCGGGCGAGCTCGCGCTGGGCCAGATCGAGCGCCGCCTTGCGCCCGACCACCGTCGCTTCCGCCTGATCGAGCGCGATGGCGAAGCGCCGGCGATCGACGCGAAACAGCACGTCGCCGCGGTGCACCACCTGATTGTCGTGGATCGAGACCTCGTCGACCAGCCCGGCGACATCCGGCGCGATCTCGACCACGTCGGCGCGCACGTGCGCATCGCGCGTCCACGGCTCGTTCATGTAGTAGTCCCACAGCCCGCGCCCGACGAACACGGCGGCGCCCACCACGGCGAGGGTGACGAGGAGACGACCGGTGCCTAGCAAGTATTTCATGGGATGAACTTGGGGGTGATGGAGAACAGGGCGCCGAACACGATGACGTAGACGGCGAGATCGAAGAGCGCGCGGTGCCAGACCAGCGCATAGAAGCCGGCGCGGCCGGCCACGGCGCTCAGGATCCGCACGATGATGTAGGCGGCGAGCATCAGGCCGAAGACGCCCGGCAGATAGACGCCGTAGAGATCCAGTTCGGGGGGCATGCCGTTACTCCGCGGCCATCAGCATGGGCTGGGTGTCCCGGCCGGTCCGCGTCGGGTCGAGGCGGTCGGGTCCGGCCGCCAGGGGAAACAGCGCGCGCCGCAGGCCCACCAGCGCGTCCAGCGTGGTGCGGGCGGCCTGCCCTTGCCCGGCGCCGGCGACGGCCTCGAGCGTCCGGTCGATGTCGCGCAGCAGCTGATCGGGCGCCGCGGCGCGCCGGCCGCTGTCGAGGCAGGCGCGGAAGAATGCGGCGACGCCTCCCAGGACGTCGTCGATCGGCTGCCGGACCGCCCGCGGCAGCGCGCGGCGATCGCGCTGCAGCGTGACGATGTTGTAGCCGGTGCGCAGATCCGCCAGGCCGTCGACGGTGTCGGAGCCACCGTCCGCAGCGGCCAGACGCGGCATCAGCTGGCCCAGGCGATCGAGCGTGCGGCTCGCCAAGGCCGCATGGTCGAAGCCGCGGTCGCCGGCCGCCAGGGCGGCCAGATCGCTCCAGCCGGCGCGGACCAGGCGGCGGGCGGCGAGCTCGGCGCCGAACGGCTTGGTGACGAGCGTCCACAGCAGGGCGAAGAGGAGACCGGCGACGATCGCGAGCCCCGCATCGGCGTAGGACGTGAATTCGGCGCTGTAGCGCCCCTGAAGGGCCAGATCGCCGCTCAGATTGGTGGCCATCAACAAAGTGACCAGCGACAACTCCGGGCGCGGGATGAGCGCGCCGATCAACAGGAACGGCGGCGCCAGCACCACGGCCAGGATCTCGATGTCGTTGACGCGGGGCAGGACGGCGAAGAGGTAGAAGCCGGTCAGCACATAGGCGACGATCGACCAGATCAGCATGTCGCGCATGGACGGCGCCGGCCGGTCGAGACCGCCGAAGAAGCAGCAGGCGATGGCGACGAAGGCGACGCCGTTGGCGCCGTCGGACCAGCCGCTCCAGATCCAGAGCAGACCGGCGAGGAAGGTCGCCAGAATGGTCGAGCCCATGGAGAAGAGCATCAGACCGCGGTCGTAGTGCTGCTCACGCCCGATCACGGGCCGATGACGCAGCGCCGGCTTCCAGCGCGTCGAGGTGCCTCCGGCGATCCGGCGCTGCAGCGCCAGGCAATCCTGCCAGAGGTCGACGAGCTCGGTGAGGCGGGTCAACAGGCTGCCGTGCACCAGCGCCCGCCAGTCCGCCGCGTCCTCCAGCGGACGGCCGAGCGCGCCGAGGGCCGCCCGCAGCCGCTCCGGCTCATCGCCGTCGACGGCAACGGCCGGCGCCTCGATCCATGCGGCGATGCGATCGGTGACGGCGGCGAGCTCGGGCGGAAAGCCGTTCAGGTCCAGCCGCAGCGCATGCATGCGATCGGCGATCGAGGACAGCAGCGGCAGGAGCAGCAGCAGCCGCCCGCGCAGCTCTTCGGCATGCTGCTTGACGTCGCGCGTGCCGGCATCGTGGGCCAGCTGGCTGATCACGGCGGTGAGCGGCGAGATGTCCGCCGCCAGTCGCTGACGCGCCAGGGAGGCCGCCGGGCGTGCGCCCTTGGCGCGCAAGACCTCCTGCGCCCAGCCGCCGGCGTCCTTCAGCCAGCCGGCGATGCGCGCGTCGAGCACCTGGCCGACGCTTTGCGGCCAGAGGATGGTGCCGATCACGGCGGCGACGACGATGCCGACGATGATCTCCTCGGCGCGCGCCGAGGCCACGTCGAAGATCGCCTCGGGCGTGCCGACGGTCGGCAACGCGATCAGCGGCAATGTATATCCGGCTAACATAAAGACGTAGTTGCGCGGCGTCCGGTTGTGCAAGGCGACGAAGAGGAAGATGCCGGTCCACAGCGCGATGGCGAGCATCAAGAGCTCCGGCGCGTTGACGAGCAGCGGCACCAGCACCACCGCTCCGGTCGCTCCGAGCAGGGTCCCGAACGTACGGTCGAACGCCTTCGACACCATCGCCCCCGACATGGGGTTGGCAACGATGTAGACCGCCGTCATCGCCCAGTAAGGACGCGGCAGGCCGCATGCCAGACCGATCCACAGGGCCGCTATAGCGGCGGCGTAGGCCTTGGCCGAGAACAGCCAGTCACGCCAGGAAGGCCATGTCATGACGGCCATGTCATACGGACGTGTCCAAGGGCGGGAGCGGGAGCTGGGCGCGGGAATCCGCTACGGCCCGGTCGATGGCCGCGAAGACCCGGAGCGTGGCGTCCAGGTCCGCGTCGCTCACGTCCTTCAGGACGCGCTCCCGCAACTCGGTCAGCGCCGCCTCGATGTGCTCCGCCAGCCGCTCGCCGGCCTCGGTCAGCCAGACCGCGTTGGCGCGCCTGTCATCGGGATCGCTGCGGCGCTCCAGCAGGCCGAGCGCGCTCAATTGATCGAGCAGCCGGACGATCGAGGTCCCCTCGATGCCGACATAGGCCGCGAGCGTGACCTGGCGAACCCCTCCGCCCAGGCGCCTCACCCACAGGAGCGTCGCCCCGCGGGCTTCGGAGATCTCGTGCTCCGCGAGCACCTGCTGGGCCAGGCGGCGCCACTGCCGGCCCGCCTGCAGCAGCGTCGAGGTCAGGAGAAAACGCGGGTCGTCCTCATGCTTCATATGAGGATCATGCGCACAACAATAATGCGCATGCAACTTATTTTTGCTGCAACGCGGCAAGCCGAGCGCGCGGCCGCATTCGACAGGCCGGCCCGATCGGCTGGCCCCGTCGATGGCTTACACGACTTGCACGATGCGGAGATCCGGGACGAACGGCGCGGCGGGCTTACGAGAACGGCACGTGACCGTGGCTTGCCAGCGTCGACAGGACGGCCCGGTTACGCACGATCACCCGCCCGTATTCCAGGCCGATCAGGTCCTTGTCTTCCCAATCCCGGAGCACGCGGTTGATGGTCTGGCGCGATGCGCCCATCATCGCGGCGAGTTCTTCCTGGGTGATGCGGGAGCCCTCCGGCTCGGGCGGAGCGGCGGCGGCCATGTCGAGCAGCGCGTGCGCGAGGCGAGCCGGCAACGGCGCGGTCTTCATCTCGGCCAGCATGTCCATGGCGCTGCGGATGTGCCGGCAGAGCAGATGGGTGAAGTTGAGGATGTAGCGCGGCTCCTCCGCGACAATGCTGTTGAAGGCGGCCATGCTCAGGAACAGCAGCCGCGTCGGGCGGACCGTCAACGCGTCCTGGAACCTCGGCTGCTGATCGAGCACCGACAGGTGCCCGAACCACATCCCCGGCTTGAAGATGCTGTAGAGCACGTGCTTGCCGTTGGCCGTATGCGAGACGAGGCGGATCTCGCCGGAGATGACCGCGAATTGTCCGGTCGGCGGGTCACCGGTGGCGAAGACGAGGGCGTCGCCCGCGTAGTCGCGCAGCACCGCCTTCTGCACGATGAGGGCGCGCAGCGGCTCCGGCAGCCCGTGGAACCAGTCGTCCGTCTCCAAAAGCGATCTGATGTCGTCCGCCGCCATGGCGCTGCTCGTCCTCCCCACACTGATCATAGCAGGTAGCGGGAGAATGACAGGGCCTTCGCGGCGAGGTCCAGGCTTTCCCCACGGCCGAAAGTGGGCTAGTCGGACCCCTCCGGTCCGTTGCGACGGCGCGGTGCGCAGCGTCGCAGGCGCCGGCCGGCGGCGGTCACCATCGTACCGGGCAATCCCCTCCGGCATAAGCGCGAGGGCGGTCGCCTCCTGCCGCGATCCCGCATGCAATCCGTCACCACAGCCCTGGTTCTCCTTCTCGCGGTCACCATCAGCGGCTCGATCTCGCGGGCCCTGCCCGTCGCGGTGCCGCTGCCGCTGGTGCAGATCGCGCTCGGCGGCCTCGTCGCCGCAGTGGCCGACCTCGGCGTCGAGCTGAAGCCGGAGGTCTTCTTCCTGCTGTTCCTGCCGCCGCTGTTGTTCCTCGACGGCTGGCGCATCCCCAAGGAGGGGCTATTCCGCGACCGCGGGACGATCCTGGCGCTAGCCATGGGGCTGGTCGTCTTCACCGTCGTCGGCGTCGGCTTCTTCATCAACTGGCTGATCCCGGCGATGCCGCTGGCGGTCGCCTTCGCCCTGGCCGCAGTCATCTCGCCGACCGACCCGGTCGCCGTCTCGGCCATCGCCGCCCGGGTGCCGATCCCCAGCCGGCTGATGCACATCCTCGAGGGCGAGTCGCTCCTCAACGACGCCTCCGGCCTGGTCTGCATGCGCTTCGCGGTGGCGGCGGCGATGACCGGAACATTCTCGCTCGGCGAGGCCTTCGGCACCTTCCTGTGGCTGGCGATCGGCGGCGTGGCGATCGGCGTCGCCGCCACCTGGGCCATCACCCAGGCCAAGAACTGGGTGGCGCGACGGCTCGGCGAGGAGCCCGGCTCGCAGATCCTGATCAGCCTGCTGATCCCCTTCGGGGCCTACCTCCTGGCCGAGCGCCTCCACTGTTCGGGCATCCTCGCCGCGGTCGGCGCCGGCATCACCATGGCCTACGTCGAGCAGACCGGGCGGGCGCTGGCGCTGACCCGTGTGCGCCGGGCCGCCTTCTGGGACATGGTGCAATTCGCCGCCAACGGCGTCATCTTCGTGCTGCTCGGCGAGCAACTGCCGAAGATCGTCGCGGGCGCGGCGCAGGTGGTGGTCGAGACCGGGCACTATCAGCCGGCCTGGCTCCTCGTCTACATCGTCGCCATCAACGCCGCCCTCGCCGCCCTGCGCTTCCTCTGGGTGTGGGTTTCGCTGCGCTTCACCATGTTCCGGGCGGCCCGCAAGGGGCAGCCGCTGCGCAAGCCCAGCTGGCGGCTGATCGCGGCCACCTCGCTCGCCGGCGTGCGCGGGGCGCTCACGCTCGCGGGCGTGCTGACCCTGCCCCTGCTCGCAGCCGACGGCTCGCCGTTTCCGGCGCGCGACCTCGCCATATTCCTCGCTGCCGGGGTCATCGTCGCCTCGCTGGTGGCGGCGAGCATCGGCCTGCCGATGCTCATGAAGGGCCTCGAGCTGCCGCCCGAGCCCTCGCACCGGCGGCTGGAGGACCGCGCCCGGATCATGGCGGCCGAGGCCGCCATCAAGGCGATCGAACGCGCCCAGCACGATCTCGGCGAAGGCCGCAGCGACGCCGACATCTATGCCAATGCGGGCGCACGCATCATGGATCTCTACCGCGAGCGGATCGTGCGCGGCTCCAAGACCGGGGCCGAAGCCGACGACCTGCACAAGATCGACCGCATCGAGCGCGAGCTGCGGCTTGCCGGCCTGCGGGCCGAGCGCGATGCGTTCTACCAGTTGGTGCGGACGCACCGGATCTCCGACGAGATGGCTCGCCGGCTGGTGCGCGAGCTCGATCTGCTCGAGACCCGCTTCGCGGGGGCCTAGAGCGCTTCGCGATTGGGTGGACTCACCCAATCGCAAAGAAGCGCTCCAGATTCAAAAGGTTATGAGCATTTCTCTGCCATTGGATGGGTCCATCCAATGGCGAAATGCTCTAGTGTGGTGGATCTGAAGTTCCTGCCCCCACACGGCATCAGCGTTCAGGACCTTCAGATCCATTAAACCACACTCGAATCATAGAGTTGCTAGTGTGGCTTAGGAATCCGAAATTCGCTCCCAGCGCTGCCCCAGGGTGGTGCGAATTTCGGATTCGCCACACTAGGCGCGGCCCGCCAGCGTGGCCGCCGCGCCCGACGCCGCCCCGCCCGCCGGCGCTCAGTTGCCGGCCGGCTGCTCGACGCGGATCAGGCCGCCGACCGGCTTCCAGCTGGCGCCGTCGAATCGGGCCAGCTGCAGCTCATGGTAGAGCCGGTAATCGGTCGGTGAATTGCTCACCCGGATGCCCGGCAGCAGCATCGGCAGCGCCACATCCTTCAGCGTGGTGGCCTGCCTGAGCAGGTTCTCGCGGCTCAGGTCGTCCTTGCAGCGGTCGAGCACGATGGCGGTCAGCTGCGCGTTGAGGTAACCCGAGATGGCCATCGCATCGAATACGTTCTGGTTGGGCGCCCATTCCTTCATGAACGCCATGAAATCCACGACATCCTTGTCCTTTTCCCACGCCGGGTCGCCGACCTGCTTGTAGAAGATGGCGGTCATCACGCCGGTCGACGCCTCGACGCCGGCCGGCATGAGCGTCCCCTGGATCGAGCTGGCCGGGCTGGCGATGTACTGCGGCAGCGACCAGCCGATCGAGTTCGCCTTGCGGATCACCTGGGCGGCGAACTTCGGCGTGGTGAACTGGACGAGCACGTTGGCGCCGGCGCTCTGCAGGGCGAGCACCTGGGAGTCCACGGTGGGGTCGGTCAGCGCATAGCTCTGCTCGCTGACGATCAACGACGTCTTGGGACCGAGCGTCTCCTTGAACCCCTTCAGGAAATCGCGGCCGTAGTCGTCGTTCTGGTAAAGGACGCCGATCCGGGCATCCGGCCTGGTATCGAGGATATGCTTGGCGTAGACGCTCGCCTCCACATCGAAGGTCGGATAGAACGGCACGGTCCACGGGAAGTGCTTGGGATCGTTGAAGCGACTGCCGCCGGCCGAGACGAGCACCTGCGGCACGTTCTTGCTGTTCATGTACTTCTGCACGGCGGCGTTCGGCACGGTGCCGACGGTGCCGATCTCGGCCAGAACGCCATCCTCCTCGACCAGCTTGCGGGTCTGCTCCACGGCCTTGCTGGGATTGTAGCCGTTGTCGAGCGAGATGGCGGTGATCTTGCGGCCGTTGATGCCGCCCTTCTTGTTGATCATGTCGAAATAGGCGGTCCAGGCCCGCCCGTAGAGCCCGAACCCTGACGCCGGGCCGCTGTAGGGGATGGTCTGGCCGACCTTGATCTCCGTCGCGCTGGCCCCGGGGCCGTACGTCGGCTCGGCCAGCGCCGCCGTCGCACACAGCGATGCGGCCGCAATCACCATGAGATGACGCATAGGTTTCCTCCGCTTGATTGGCTGCCGTACCTGGCCGCTCGGTCGGCGCACGAACCGCGGACCGCCGCGATCGGCCGGGGATCTGACGTCCCTTTACAAGCAGGATGGACTGTCTTTTAATTCGGCGCAACGGCTCAGTTGCTAAGAGCTCTAAACTGAACGGCGCCGCGATCCAGGCGCCTGCCGGACCGCGTCGGCGCACGGTGCCGACGGTTGTCCGGTGACGCCGGTAGAGCCTTAAGCGGCTGACAAGGGATGGAAACGAGACATGAATTTTGGCCTGGAGGGGCGCAAAGCCCTCGTGTGCGCGGCGAGCAAAGGCCTGGGCAAGGCGAGCGCCCTGGCGCTGGCCCAGGAAGGCTGCGACGTGGTCATCGTCGCCCGGACTCCGGCGACGCTGGAGCAGGCGGCCGACGACATCGAGCGGCTGGCCGGCCGCCGGCCGCGCACCGTTGCTGCCGACGTCACCACCGCCGATGGCCGTGCCGCGGCGCTGGCCGTCTGCGCCGACCCCGACATCCTGGTGAACAACGCGGCGGGCCCGCCTCCGGGCGACTTCCGCAACTGGTCGCGGGAAGACTGGATCAAGGCCCTCGACGCCAACATGCTGTCGCCCATCGAGCTGATCAAGGCGACGGTGGACGGCATGATCGCCCGGCGCTTCGGCCGCATCGTCAACATCACCTCGCATGCGGTGAAGGAGCCCATCGACATCCTCGGCCTGTCGAACGGCGCGCGCTCGGGCCTCACCGGCTTCGTCGCCGGCCTCGCCCGCAAGACGGTGGCCCACAACGTCACCATCAACAATCTGCTGCCGGGCACGTTCGACACCGACCGCCTGCAATCGAACCTCGCAGCGCTGGCGGCGAGCCGCGGCCGCCCGGTCGACGAGACGGTCGAGCAGGTCAAGCGCGACAATCCCGCCGGCCGTTTCGGCGACCCCAGCGAGTTCGGCGCCGCCTGCGCCTTCCTGTGCAGCGTCCAGGCCGCCTACATCACCGGGCAGAACGTGCTGATCGACGGCGGCGCCTATCGCGGCACGTTCTGACGGCACGATCGATCGAACGACGGCGACGGCGGCCCTCACCGGGGGCCGTCGCGCACAAACGATCCGGGCGCAACGACGCCCGGACGGGAGGACAACAACCAAGGGAGGCATTCGTGCAAGGGCTGATGATGGACACGCCGCTGCTGGTCGGCGGCATTCTGCGGCACGCGGCGACGGTTCACGGATCGACGGAGATCGTCGCGCGGACGATCGACGGCTCGGTCCTCCGCACCACCTACCGGGAGGCCTATGCGCGCTGCCGGCGCCTGTCGGCGGCGCTGCAAGCGCTCGGCGTGGCGAGCGGCGATCGTGTCGGCTCGCTGGCCTGGAACACGCACCAGCACTTCGAGCTGTTCTACGGCGTTCCCGGCCTGGGCGCGGTGCTGCACACCATCAACCCGCGCCTCTACGACGAGACCATCGCCTACATCGTCAACCATGCGGAGGACAGCTGGATCTGCATCGATGCGGCGACGCTCGCCCTCGCCGAGCGGCTGGCGCCCGTCCTGCCCAGCGTGCGCGGCTGGATCTACATGGGCCCCGCCGGAGAGCTGCCCAAGACCACGCTGGTCAACGTGCACGCCTACGAGGCGCTGCTCGCCGCGGCGGGGCGCGAAGCCGAGTGGGCGGAGCTGGACGAGCGGCAGGCCTGCACCATCTGCTACACGTCGGGCACGACCGGGGCGCCGAAGGGCGTCGTCTACACGCATCGCTCGCTCGTTCTCGCGGCGCTGCTGATGAGCAGCTCCGACATGATCGGCGTGCTGCGCTCCGGGGACCGCGAGGCGGTCATGCCGGTGGCGCCGCTGTTCCACGCCAACGGCTGGTTCATGCCGTTCACCGCGCCGATGAGCGGGCAGAAGCTCGTGCTGCCCGGCCGCCATTTCGAGGCTGCCGCCCTGGCCGAGCTCATCGACGGCGAAGCCGTGACGGCCGCCGCCGCGGTGCCGACCGTATGGTTCGGGCTCGTCGATCACTGGCGCTCGCTCGGCCGCCGGCCGGCGTCGCTACGCGCCGCCCTGGTCGCCGGCACCAAGGCGCCGCGCAAGCTCGTCGATGATCTGGCGGCGCTCGGCGTGCCGGTCGGCCAGGTCTGGGGCATGACCGAGGTGGCGGGCCTGCGCTCGACGCTGCCGCCGGGCGCCGCGGCCTGCCCACCGGAGGAGCAGGTGGTCTGGCGCATGCGCCAGGGCCGCGTCGGCTACGGCACGGAGCTGCGCCTGCTCGACGACGACGGCGCGGAGCTGCCGTGGGACGGCGAAGCGGTGGGACACCTGGAGGCGCGCGGCCCGTGCGTCGCCGCCGGCTACTACAGGGAGACGCCTGGGGCCGGCACCGGCTGGCTGTCGACCGGCGATGTCGCCCGTATCTTTTCCGACGGCAGCATCGAGATCGTCGACCGCTCCAAGGACGTCATCAAGTCGGGCGGCGAATGGATCAGCAGCGTGACCGTCGAGAACGCTGCCCTCGACCACCCGGCGGTGCAGCAGGCCGCCGTCATCGGCATCGCGCACGACCGTTGGCAGGAGCGTCCGCTGCTGCTTGCCGTGCTGCGGCCGGGCTTGCAGGCGAGCGCCGACGAGATCCTGGAGCACCTGCGCGGACGGCTGGCACGCTGGTGGGTGCCCGACGAGGTGCGTTTCGTCGCCGAGCTGCCGATGACCGCCACGGGCAAGGTCCGCAAGGCCGAGCTGCGCGCCCGCTACGGCCGCGCGCCAATCCCGGAGAGCGCAACGCCGCCGCAGCGGGCGGCGCTGGGCTGATCGGCGGGTTCCCAAACGCGTCATGGCCGGGCTCGACCCGGCCATCCATCCGCTAAGTTATGGTGCGTATAGGCTGGCTGAGGATAGCAGATTTTCTAAGAAGATGGATGGTCGGGTCAAGCCCGACCATGACGTGTGCGGGAAGCGCGCCGGGTCAAGGTCGGCCATCAAGCCCAGCCATGACGAGGCCGTGAGCGGCGCGTCTCAGGCGTTCGGCAGCGTGATCGCGTTGCCGGGCTTGGAGCCCCACATGCAGAGGCTTGATGGCTCGAAGCCGAACTGGCGGGGGCGGTGGGTGGCCTCGTCCTCGATCTCGTCGACGCCGACGGAGTATTCGAACACCATGTTGTTGGGGCCGAGGAAGTAGAGGAAGCGGGCCCCCGAGGTCGGGTGCCGGCCTGGCCCGAACACGATCGGCACGTTCTGCTCCGACAGATGGTAGAACGAGCGCAGCACGTCGTCGTTGCTGGTCACCTGGTGGTTGATGTGCTGGATGCCGGGGCCGGACCCCGGCGCCAGCGCCATGGTGTGGTGGATCGCATTCACCCGCATCAAGGCGATGTCGCCGATGCGGTCGCTGACGCGGGCGTTGCACACCTGGGTCCAGAAGCGCTCGTCGCGCCTGGGGTCGGTGGTGTTCAGCCCGATGTGGCTGAAGCCGGTGATGCCGGCATCGCGCGTCGGGAAGTAGCGCCGGCCGCTGCGGTCGGGCCGCACCACCAGCTCGATCTGGTTGCCGGTCGGGTCCTTGAAGGCGATGAAGGCCTTGACCTTGCGCGCCGCGCACTCGCCGTCGGTGCCCAGGTGCACGGGGTGGCCGAGCGCCTCCAGCGTGCCGGCGGCCGCGTCGAGCTGGCCCTGGTCCTCGATCTCGAAGGCCACGGTCTGGTCCTGGGGATCGCCCTCGAAGTAGCACAGCGTGTGGGCGCGGTCGTCGGAGCGCAGGTAGAGCGCCTTGCCCGTCCGCTCCGCCACCTGCAGGCCGAGGCAGCGCGTCGCGAACGCCTCGGCCTGCTCCAGGTCCGGCGCGCCCAGGCGGGCGTAGCTGACGTCCTTGAGCTCGATCATGGGGGATCTCCTTGGTGTCGGGTCAGGCGCCGGCGATCGCCAGCTCGGGCAGGTCGCTGGTGCTGCCCCAGGCGCAGAGCGAGGTCGGCTCGGCGGCGAACTGGCGCGCCCGGTGCCGGCGCGGGTCGATGTCGGTCATGCCGTAGCCGTAGGCGAACATCTGGCCGTCGGGCGCGGTGAAGCGCACGAACACCTGGCCCGAGGCGGCCTCGCGCCCCGGGCCGTGCACGACGCGCACCTGGTGCTCCTGGAGGAAGTAGTGGCTCTGCATCACCGCATCGAAGCTCTCGACGCCGTAGGTGACGTAGAGGACGCCGGGCCGGGCCGCCGGATAGAGGGCGATGCGGTGATGAGCGTCGTCGAGCTGGAGATAGGTGACGTCGCCGGCCCGGTCGCTGACCGTGGCGCCGAGGATGGCGGTCCAGAAGGCGGTGTCGCGGGCGAGGTCGGTGCTGCGCAGGCCGACGCATTGCAGGCCGGTGATGCCGGCGTCGCGGCTGCCGAAGTAGCGGCGGCCGCTGACGGCGGGACGCAGCACGAGGTCCACGGCGGTGCCCTGGCCGGTGGCGCAGATCAGGGCGCGGCGCACGAAACGGCGCTCGCACTCCTCCGCCGAGGCCTCGCGGCAGGCATGACCGGCCCGCTCCAGGGCGGCGGCGGCGGCGTCGAGGGCGGCCTCGTCGTCGAGCTCGACGCCGATGGCGGAGCCCCGGTCGCCGGAGAGGGCCAGCGTGTGGGCGCGCTGGTCGGAGCGGAAGACGATGTCGCCGGCACGGCCGGCGACGCGCTCGAGGCCGAGGATCTCAGTCGCGAAGCGGGCGCTCGCTTCGAGGTCGTCGGTGCCCAGGCGAACGTAGCACAGCTGGACGATCCTGATCGTGCCCAACATTCATCTCCCTATCTTTGTCCGGCCGGCTGCCGGCCCGCCTCGGCCCGAGATGGGAGGCCAGGTATTCGCCGACGATCTTGCGCCAGACCTCGTAGAGGTGGCTGAAGCGCTCGGGATCATCCTCGATGAAGGTGCGGACCGAGAAGCCGCGCACGATGCTCAGGGTCAGCGCCAGCACGTCCTCGGCGAGCTTGGCCGGCACACCAGCCGCCACCAGCGCCTCGCACCACGCCGCCTCGACGGCGAAGCGGCTCTCGCGCGAGAGCTGGAAGGTCTCGCGGCGCAACTCCTTGGCCTCGCCGTCGCCCATGCTGATGGCAAGCTGCACGAAGAAGAAATCGCTGAAGAAGAAGTCGTGCGCATCCGCGATGATCGCGGCGATGGCGTCGTCATGGTCGTGGGCGGCTTCCGCCCGCCGCCGGCTCTGCGCAGCGGCCTTCTCGTTCAGGTGCCGCAGCGTCGCGACGATGAGGTCGTGCTTGGTTGGAAAGTGATGCAGCTGGGCGCCGCGCGAGACCCCGGCCAGCTCCGCCACCTCGCTGGTTCGCAGGCCGCCGTAGCCGCGCCGCCGCAGCAACTGGATGGCCGCGTCCAGCACCTTCTTCTGCGTCGTCTCGCTGCGCTCCGCCTGCGTCCGCCGCTGTCGAGGCCCCTGCCCGGTCCGCTCGGTCTTCTCCGCAAGCGGAGCCGGCCGGCTGCGGCCGGGGCGCGGCGCATCCACGGCCGGCCCGCTCAGGGTCTGGGTCTTGGGGCGGGTGAGCTTAGCCTTGGACATACACATCCTCGTCGACGACTTCGACCGCGTAGGTCTTCAACGGGATGGTACACGGCATGGCCGTGGCACGGCCATTGGTGACATCGAAGGTGCCGAAGTGCCACGGGCATTCCACCGTGCACCCGGTGAGAATCCCCTCCTCCGACAGCGACGCCTCGCCATGCGTGCACAGGTCCGCCGTCGCGTAGAGGCGGCCGTCCACGTTGTAGACCGCGAGCGCCGTCCCGTCGGACAGCTCCGCCGGACGGATCTCGCCGGCCGGATAGTCCGACACCTTGCCGATATGCACTCTGTCCATCGCCGCGATCGTCATTGCATCGTGCTGCCGCCGTTGACGCTGATCACCTGCCCGGTCACGAACGACGCCTCCTCGGACGCCAGGTACGCCACCATCGACGCCACCTCCGCCAGCGACCCGGGCCGCCCCAGCGGCACCACGCTCACGAACTTGTCGACGAATTCCGGCGCGGTCTGGCGCGCCGCCGTCACCTGCGGCGTCTCCACGATGCACGGCGCCACCACGTTCACCGTGATGCCGTCGGCCGCGAACTCCCGCGCCAGGCCCGAGGCCAGCGCGTGCACCCCGCCCTTGGCGGCGTTGTAGGCGGCATGGTCCCACAGCCCGTTGCGCACCGAGTCGGCCCCGATGTTGACGATGCGGCCGTAGCCCCGGGCCTTCATCACCGGGATGGCGTGCCAGGTGCACCACAGCGTCGTCCACAGATTGCGGTCGATGGTCGTCCGCAGCGTCTCCGGCGTATGGCTCAGGAACGGCTTGATGATGCCGCCGCCGGCGTTGTTCACCAGGATGTCGAGGCCGCCGTGCGCCGCGACCGCGGCGGCGACGAGGCGGCCCGCCGCCTCCTCCTGCGCCAGGTCGCCGGTCTCCACCACCGGGCGGCCGTGGCCGGCGTCGGCGATGGCCGCCGCCACATCGGTCACGGCCGAGCCGGGCACGTCGGCCAGCACCAGCTTCGCCCCGTCCGCCGCCAGCCGCCGCGCGATCGCCGCGCCGATGCCGCCGGCCGCGCCGGTGACCAGCGCGATGCGCCCCTCGAGCGGCCGGCCCCGCGCCGGCGCTGCTTCACTGCGCTGTGCGTCTGCCATGGCCGGCCTCACAGCACGATCGAGATGCGGCCGCTCGGCCGCAGGCTGTCGCTGTCGAGCACGCAGCGCCTGGAGCGGATGCGCAGGCCGTCGTCGGTGGCGACCAGTTCGTAATAGGCCGTGCCGACATAGAGATCGGTGACGCCGTCCTTGCTGCGGTAGGTGGCGAACACCGCCTTGGCGTCGACCTGCTCACCCTGCTGGGCCAGGACCCGCACGTTGCCGATCAGGCGCCGCGTCTTGGAATGCGGGAACTCGGCGTGAGCCGTGCGCTTCATCAGCCGCTTGACGCGCTCGCCCAGGCGGAAGCGGTCGTCGGCGATGTAGAACAGGCTCTCGTC
This sequence comes from Chelatococcus sp. KU-N122, assembly GCF_055391085.1. NCBI lineage: Bacteria > Pseudomonadati > Pseudomonadota > Alphaproteobacteria > Hyphomicrobiales > Chelatococcaceae > Chelatococcus > Chelatococcus sp. KU-N122. The sequence continues at coordinate 83,696 of NZ_AP043981.1, forward strand.
CGAGCGGGCGTCGGCCGGCAGGTCGGTGCAGGGCACCTCGTAGGTGGCGTCGTCGGTGAACAGGCCGAGCCACTCGGGCAGCCGCCACTGGTCGAGCAGGTCGGCCTCGGCGAACAGGAAGTCCTCGACCTCGGCCCGGGTCACACGGGTTGTGGTTGCGGTTACAGTCATGTCGCCCTCCTCACGCCGCGGCCTGGGTCTTGTTCACGAGCGGCGGCGGGAACATGCGGTTGTTCCACTGCGTCCAGAACGCCCGCATCTGCAGCTCGTCGTCGTACGACGGCCGCGCCTTGCCCATGCCCTTGGAGATGTCGTTCCACGCGGCTTCCCTGTTGTTGGCGAAGCCGCGCTGGCAATGCTCCAGCGCCTCGGCATCGTCGGGCGTGGCGAAGCCGCCGGGGCCGAGGAACTCGAGGAAGTTGTAGAGCCGGAACTTGCGGGCCCAGGCGGTCTCTTCGTTCGGCGCCAGCGCCCAGGCGTTGATGGTCATGTAGTCGGGCGCCACCGGATAGTAGGTGCGCACGGTGGTGGCCATGATGTCGTTGATGACCAGATTGGGAAAGATGAACAAATTGCGGTTCTTGTGCGCGATGCGCTCCGCCCGCTCCTGCCCATGGCCGGCGACGAGGCCCGCGAACAGCCGGTCGATCTCCGCCCGCCCCTCCTCGCCCCAGGCCGGGATCCACTGCGCCACCGGCCGTCCCCACGGCGCCCCGTACTCGAGCACCGCGTGGCCGTTGCCGAGGTCGATACCGAACCCGCCCATGCCGCCGCCGCTCAGGCCGCAGGTGGTGTTCATCAAGTAATCGAAGTAGGTCGCGTGGGTGGTGGTGGCGTGGTAGCCGTCGATGCTGTTCTCGGTGAGCAGCTTCCAGTTCGCCCGGATCGAATATTCCTGCGTTCCGGCGACGATCGACATGCCGGATTCCGACTGGTCGCAGACGATGTCCAGATATTCCTTGGCGCCGGCGAGGTACTCGTCGAGGCCGATCGAATCCCGGTCGAAGCAGACGAAATTGAAGCCGCGGTAGCTCTCGAAGCGCGGCACCGGCGTCATGTTGGACGATTCGCGGTTCTTGAAGCCCTCGGCGTACGAGGCCTCGCCGGGCTGGCTGCGCAGCTTGCCGTCGGCGCCGAACACCCAGCCGTGGTAGAAGCACTGGAACGACTTGGCGATGCCCTTGCGCTCGCGGCAGACCTGGGCGCCGCGATGCGGGCAGGTGTTGAGCAGGGCGCGCAACTGGCCCTTGCTGTCGCGGGTGAACAGGATGCTGCGGCCGGCGACGACCCGGGTCAGAAAATCGCCGGGCTTGGCCACCTCGGATTCATGGCCCAGGTAGAGCCAGCAGCGCTCGAAGATGCGCTCCTTCTCCGCCCTCCAGATCTCCTGATCGACGAAGTTGCGCCGCGCCACCTTGAAGAACTGCTGACGCTCGTCGACCCATATTGCGGGTTGCTCGCCTCGTTCCATCGCTCGTCCTCCCATATCGATCGCTGGCGCGTCTTGTGCGCGCCGTTTGCCGCTGCGCCGCGCCGACCCTTATCCTTTCAGCGCCTGGCGCAGATCATAGGCCGGGTTCTGCCAATCCGCCGGCGAGATGCGCTTGCGGGCTGCCACCAGCCGGCGCACGACGGCCATATCGCGTGCGCCGTTCACCGTGAGGCCACCGACGATCTCGTCCCCCGCGAGGCTCAGCACGGCGAAGCGGCCGGAGCCGGGATCACCCCGGACCACCTCCTCGCCGGCGCCGGGATGGCCGACCACCTGGATATTGACGTCGTATTGGTCCGACCAGAACCACGACGGCGCATCGTAGGCCGTCGTCTCGCCGGCCATGGAGCGGGCCGCCGCGATCGCCTGATTCTGCGCGTTCGCCCAGTTTTCCAGGCGCAGCTGCCGCCCGTGACAGTGGCTCCATTGCAGCGCCACGTCGCCGGCGGCGTAGACGCCGTCGGCTTCGGTCGCGCCGGACGGGTCGACGCCGATGCCGTGCTCGGCGGCGAGACCCATGGTCCGCGCCAGGTCGAGCGCCGGCTCGACGCCGACGCCGACCAGGATGAGATCGGCGGCGACGAAGCTGCCGTCCGACAACGCGACGCCGCCCTCGGCCTGGCGCTCCACCGTGACGCCGCAGCGCACGGCGACGCCGCGGCCGCGATGCAGATCGAGCATGAAGCGGCTGAGCAGCGCCGAGCCGACCTGGGGCATGAGGCGGGGTGCCGCTTCGACGACGGTGACGTCGCAGCCGCGGCCCACCGCGGCGGCAGCCACCTCGAGGCCGATCACCCCGCCGCCGACGAGCACAACCCGGCGGCCCGGCGCCAGCGCGGCGCGCAGCGCCATGGCGTCGTCGAGATCGCGCAGGTAGAGCACCGGCAGCGGCCCCGCCTCCAGCCGCGGCAGGCGGCGCGGCCGCGTGCCGGTGGCGATGAGGAGCTTGTCGAACGAGAATTCACGTCCGTCGGCGAGGCCGATGCGGCGCTTGTGCAGATCGCCGCCGACCGCCGGCGCGCCGACGCTGAGCTCGATGCCGAGCGCGCCCCAATCCGCGTCCGGACGCATGAAGATCGGGGCCGCCACGTCGTCGAGCAGGATGGCCTTCGACAGCTGCGGCCGCTCATAGGGCGGATGCCGTTCCTCGCCGAGAAGGGTGATCTCGCCCTGATGGCCGGCGCTGCGCAGCGCCTCCGCCGCACGGCCACCGGCCTGGCCGGCGCCGACGATCACGATGCGGCTCTGCGGATCGCTCATGACTGGGTCCGCACCTTGGTCGGCGTTGCCGACGGCAGAGCTCTTGGATCGGTAACCCGGCCTCGACCGGGAACGGCCGGACGCATATCATCCTCTCCCTAGCGGATTCGAAGTGGCCTCTGTCAGGTGCCTTGACGCTAATTTAAAAGCAGTCCAGCTTGTTTGTAAAGAGCGAACAGGCAGCCGCGCTCGGGTCGGTGCGGCGGGCAAAAGGGGATCTCCGCGCAGATCCCGGGGGAGGACGATCGTGGGTCGGGCCATCGATGCACACACGCATGTCGTGCCGCCGACGCTTATGGCGGATCCGAAGCGGAGCCGGCGCTGGCCGTCGGTCGAGCTGCGCGACAATGGCGCAGCCGCCGTCGTCATCGACGGCAAGGTCTTCCGCATCATCGACGACCGCTGCTGGGACGTGCCGCGCCGCTTGGCCGACCTCGCGGAGGACGGCGTCGATGCACACGTTCTGTCGCCGATGCCGGAGCTGCTGTCGCACTGGTTCGAGCCGGCGGAAGCGGAGGATCTCGCCACCATCGTCAACACCGACATCGCGCGCATGATCGCGGACGTCCCCGACCGCTTCGCCGGCGTCGGCATGGTTGCCATGCAGGACGTCGCCCGGGCGGTGCGCGGCCTGGAGCAGGTCAAGCGGCTCGGCCTCGGCGGCATCGAGATCGGCACCCACATCGGCGGCGTGCCGCTGGGCGATGCCTCGCTGCATCCGATCTACGAGGCGGCGCAGGCGCTGGACCTGGGCATCCTGGTGCATCCGCTGCACCCGGCCGGCCTCGAGCGCATCGGCGGCCTGCCGGAGCTCGGCGCCGTCGCCGCCTTTCCGCTGGAAACGGCGCTCGCCGCCACCTCGCTGCTGACCAGCGGCACGATGAGCCGCTTCCCCACGCTGCGCGTCATGCTGAGCCACGGCGGGGGCGCCCTGCCCTGGATCCTGCCGCGGCTCGACCGCGGCTTCGAGCTCGGCGGCGCCATGCGCAAGGCGATGCCCGAAAAGCCGTCGGTGCTGGCCAGGCGCTTCTGGTACGACACCGTGCTCTACGACGGCGCGGCGCTACGCTTCCTCGCCGAGACGGTCGGCGACGAGCGGATCGTGGTGGGCTCCGACTACCCGTTCGCCATCCGCCAGCCTCGTCCCGCGGCCTTCGCGGACGCCGCCCTCGGCCCCCGCCCGGCCATCGCCTGGGACAACGCCCTCGCCTTCCTCGGCCAGGCTGCCGGGGGCGCCCTCGCGGCAGCAGCCGGCGCGAGCACAACACCGTCGCAACGCCAGGGGTGACCACGTGAGCGAATGCAGCTCCCTGCCGCAGACCAGCCTGTTCGGACCGGTGCCGCCGCGCACGCCGGGACGCCCGGACGCGCAGGTGCCGAACGACCTTGCCCGCGGCCCGGCCAAATACGCGCGGATCGCACACATCTACTTCTACGAGACGGCACCCCAGGCGCACCCAGGCTTCGGCCTGCTCGACGTAGAAATCTCGGTGCAATGGCTGCAGGGTGGCCGGGCGCAGGTCGAGCTCTATTGCATCGGCGACGGCTACCAGAGCGGGCGCGGCTCGAACGGAGGCGTGCCGTTGGTGATCGAGCTGCGTGCCGGGCCCCGCGTGGTCGCCGAGGTGCGGTGGCCCTATCCGGACGTCTTGAACGGGCACATGGACCCAATGACCTTCAAGACCGGCGTCGAGCTGTCGGAGACAGAGTTCGCGGCCATCGATGCGGTCTTGATCCCGGCGGCGCGCGCCGTCGTCCAGGTCGAACTTGAGTAAGTGGTTAAAGCCATCCCCCACGTCATGGCCGGGCTTGACCCGGCCATCCATCAACTAAGAAACGCCATGCGCAAGCATGGACTTATCTCGGATTTTAAGGCTCCGCTCAACCGAGATGTACTTCTTGAGTGGATGGATGGCCGGGTCAGGCCCGGCCATGACGGTGGAGGGGCGTTCCCCGGCAGCACCTTTACTTGCCGAGGGCGGCTGGTGGCGGACCGATCCCGATCCCGATATCGCTCAATCCGGTGACGCCGCCCGTGACCACATCACCGGGGACCAGCGGGCCGACGCCGGCTGGCGTGCCGGTCATGATCAGGTCGCCGGGCCTGAGGGCCATGGAGCGCGACAGGATCGCGATGATCTCCGGCGCGCTCCAGATCAGGTCGGCGATGTCGGCGTCCTGCCTGGTCTCGCCGTTCACCGCGAGCCAGATGCGGCCACGGGCAGGATGGCCGACCACGGCGGCGCGATGCAGCGGCGCCACCGGCGCCGACTGGTCGAAGGCCTTGCCCCAGTCCCAGGGACGGCCGCTGTCGCGAGCCGCGATCTGCAGGTCTCGCCGCGTGAGATCGATGCCGACGCCGTAGCCCCAGACCAGGCCGAGGGCCTCCTCCGCCGGCACCTGGAACCCCGGCGAGCCGATGGCGACGACGAGCTCGATCTCATGGTGAAGGTTGGCGGTTTCCGGCGGATAGGGAATCGTCGCGCCATTGCGGACCACCGCGTCGGCCGGCTTGGTGAAGAAGAACGGCGCCTCCCGGTCCGGGTCCTTGCCCATTTCGCGGGCGTGGGCGGCGTAGTTTCGGCCGACGCAGAAGATGCGGCGGACCGGGAAGCGGCCAGCCTCGTCGGCAATGTCCAGGTACGGGATGGCCGGCGGCTCGACGACGAATGGGCTCATGGCGGCAACCCGGATCAGGCCTTGGCGCGGGCGGCAGCGGCCGCCGCGATCTCGGCAAAGCCGGCGAGGGACTCGTCCGGCACGTCGGGCAGGTTGACGACGATGTTCTCGGGCGTGCGGGTAGTGAGCCAGACGAGATCGTCGTCGGCGCTCAGATTGACCTCCACGTGCGGCATGAAGGGTGGCACGAAGACGAAGTCGCCCTCCTCCATATCGATCCACTCGCCGTAGGTCTCGCCAAAGTAGATGCGGCCGCGGCCGTGCAGAACATAGCCGCCGGTTTCCGCCTCCCCGTGGTGATGCGGCAGCGAGCGGAAGCCCGGCTCGTTGCTGACCTTGCCGTACCAGAGCTTCGTCGCCGGCGTGTGCTGCCGGCTCACGCCCGACACACGCACGGCGCCGCCGGACTGGGCGGTCTGCGTGTCCAGGTGATCCTTGCGCGTGACGATGGGTTTGACATCTGCGGCCATAGCGACCTCCCCTAACATGCCGTCCAGATTTAACTAACAAACAACCGTTAATTTAGCGACCTGCGTTGTCAAGCGCAGCGTCGCTGGCAGGCACACCGAACCTGGCGCTGAGCGCGCCGAGACCGGCGGCATAGATCTGCGCAATCCGGCGACGCGCCTCGCCGTCGTCCGTGCCCGCCGCCGCCTCGAACGACGAGCTCCAGACCACGCGGCAGTGCGTGCCTGCGCCCCACGGCTCGATGGCGAGCACGGCCTCGTAGTTGCGCACCGGCACCGGTCCGGCGTCGATCGCGTAGCGGCAGGATTGCCCGTCGACAGCGATCAGCCGCTCGCGGAAGACGCCGAGCACAGTCCGGCAGACGCGCGTTGCGCCGATGCCGTGGCCCTCGAGCGTGACGGCCTCGATGCCGGGAAGCCACGCGCCAACCCCGGCAAAATCCCCGATCAAGGCCCAGACCTCTGCGGCGGGCACCGGCAGGACGCGGGTGGCGCGCACATCGATCCGGCCCGGCCCTGGACCGGACGCGGGATCGGACGGCGTCATACCGCGAGATAGCCGCCGTCCACCGGCAGCGTCGCGCCGGTGATGTAGCTCGCCGCGGGCGAGGCCAGGAACACCGCGGCGCCGGCCAGTTCCTCGGGCTGCCCGACCCGGCGCATGGGCGTATGCGCGAGCAGGGCGGCCATGCGCTCGGGGCGGGCCCGCGTGGCCTCGGTCATCGGCGTTTCGATGAAGCCGGGCGCGATGGCGTTGACGCGGATGCCGTCCCGCGCCAACTCGACCGCCAGCGCCTTGGTGAGCTGTAGAACGGCGCCCTTGGACGCCGTGTAGGCGGCGGAGTTGGGCGTGGCGATGAACGACTGGATCGAGCCGAGATTGACGATCGTGCCGCTCGTCTCCCGTAGAGCGGGCAGGAAGGCGCGCACCATGTTGTAGACGCCGTCGACATTGACGCGCAGCGTCCTGTCCCAGGCGAGATCGCCGTCGGGCTGATCGACCGGGCCGCGCATCAGGATGCCGGCGTTGTTGATCAGGATAGAGACGGGCCCGTCGCGCTCCCCGACCGTCGCGGCGAAGGTCGCGCAGCTAGCGCGGTCGGCGACGTCCAGCGCCGCGGCCCACGCCGCGCCGCCGGCGCGACGGATCTCGTCCGCCGCCGCTTCGGCGGCCTCGCCGTTGATGTCGGCGAGCCCGACCTTGGCACCTGCCGCCGCGAGGCCTGCGGCGATCGCCCGGCCGTTGCCCTGCCCGGCGCCCGTCACCAGCGCCAGCCGGCCCGCGAGCGAGAACGAAAGCTCCATCGACATGTCCCTCCTGCCTCGCAGCCGACCCGATTGCAGCGGGCCGACGGCTGCATATTGCTCCGACTCGTTGCGCAAAGTAAACTGACGTTTGTTAGTTAGATTTTCGAGGAGAGCCCATGCCGCCCCTGTCCACCATCGAGTTCGACGTCGACGCGCGGGGCGTCGCGCGCCTGACGCTGGCCCGCCCGGAGGCGCACAACGCGATGAACGGCGTCATGTATGACGAGGCGCGCGAAGCTGTCCGCCGCTGCAACACCGACCCGGGCATCCGCGCGCTGGTGCTCTCCGGCCAGGGCGTCACCTTCTGCTCGGGCGGCGACCTCAAGTACCAGCGGGCGCAGGCCGAGCGGCCGCAGACCGAGCGCCTCGCCGAGGCCAGCAAGCTCGCCTTCTGGCTGCGCGAGCTCGACACCCTGTCGAAGCCCGTGATTGGCCGCATCAACGGACCGGCCTACGCCGGCGGCCTCGGGCTGATCGCGGTGTGCGACATCGCCATCGGCGTCGACACCGCGCCGTTCGCCATCACCGAGGCGCGCCTCGGCCTGCTGCCGGGCATGATCTCCCCCTACGTGGTGCGGCGCATCGGCGAGCCCGCGGCGCGGCGGCTGTTCCTCACCGGCCGCCGCATCTCCGGGGCGGAAGCAGCGGCGATCGGGCTGCTGACCGAGGCGGTGCCGGCGGCCGAGCTCGACGCCGCCGCCGAGCGGGAGATCGCCATGATCCTGCAATGCGCGCCGGGGGCGCTCGCGGCCGCCAAACGGCTGATCGAGTATGTTTCGACTCATACGGCGGCGGACAACATGATCTACACCGTCGACCGTGTGGCCGAGATGTGGGGCTGGGAGGAGGCGGCCGAGGGCATGCAGAGCTTCATCGAGAAGCGCAAGCCGCGGTGGCAGTCTTAGGCACATGCGAAGGAGAGCTTTCGCCCGCATCCACGTCGGGATTCTCTTTTGATCGATGGATGGCCGGGTCAAGCCCGGCCATGACGTTGGAAGGCGTGCGCCTTACCTTCATGCCGTCATGGCCGGGCTTGACCCGCCATCCATCTACTTGAAAATTACTTCAGCAGCCCAACCTCCGGATGGTCCCGCAGCTCGCGCTTGACCACCTTGCCCAGCGCGTTGCGCGGAAACTCGTCCATGGGCACCACCTTCGCCAGCCGCTGGGTCTTGGCGAGCCGCTCGTTGGCCCAGGCGCGCAGGGCCTCGCCCGACGACGCCGTGCCCGCGCGCAAGATGACGAAGCCGACCGGCGTCTCGCCCCAGCTCGGATGCGGGGCGCCGATCACCGTGGCCTCGACGACATCCGGGTGCGCGCTCAGCACCGCCTCGATGTCGGAGGGATAGATGTTGAAGCCGCCGGAGATGATCATGTCCTTCTTGCGGTCGACCACGTAGAGGTAGCCGTCGTCGTCGAGCCGGCCGATATCGCCGGAGCGGATGAAGGTGCGGCCGCGCGCGTCGCGCCAGATCGTCGCCTCGGTCTGTTCCGGATTGCCGTGGTAGCCGCGCATGGCCCAGCCGCCGTAGAAGGCGATCTCGCCGGCGTCGTTACGCGCGGCCGCGCGGTCGTTCTGGTCGAGGATGCAGATGTCGAAGCCGGGCGTGGGGCGGCCCACCGAGGCCGGCCGCTCGGCCATCTCCTCGGGCGTGATGATCGTCGCGCCGCCTTCCGAATAACCGTAGAGCTCGTGCAGGCAGGGGCCGAGCGCTTGCTGGACACGCCGCTTCACCTCGGGGCTCATGGACGAGCCTGCGGTCAGGCACATCCTGAGCGAGCCGAGATCAGCGTCCTTGAGGGCAGAATCCTCGAGGATGCGGATGTATTGGGTCGGCACCATGAAGGTGTGGGTGATGCGGCGCGCCTCGATCAGCGCCAGGCACGGCCGCACCGCGAATGTCGGCATGATCTCGATCTCGCCGCCGGTCAGCAGGGCCGGCCACAGGGTGATCCAGGTGCCGTTGGAATAGATCGGCGTCGTCAGGAGGGTGCGCGCCGTCGAGCCGAACTTCATGGGGATGGCGTAGGTGAGCCCCATGATCTGGCGGGCGCGGTGGGAATAGGCGACGCCCTTGGGCAGCCCCGTCGTGCCGGAGCTGTAGCTGATGTTCATGAGGTCATCGAGGTGGAGCGCGATGCCGGGGTCGGCCGGGCTCGCCGCCGCGAGCAGCGCCTCGGTCGAGCCGAACCCGGCCTTACCGCCGCTGGCGAAGAGCCCGTCCGGCCGCACCGTGGTCAGCCGGTCCCGGATGCCACGGATCACCTCCGCGAAGCCCGCATCGGTGAACAGCAGCACGGCACCGGAATCATTGATCAGGCCGGCGATCTGCTCCGGCGCGAGCAGCGTGCTGAGCGGCACCACGCAGGCGCCGGCCTTCATCGCCCCGCACAGCAGCACCAGATGCTCGACCGTGTTCGACATGACGAAGGCGACCCGGTCGCCCTTGCGCAGGCCGAGCCCGAGGAGCGCATGGCCGATACGGTTCATCTGCGCGCCGAACTCACCCCAGGTCAGCACCTCGTCGCCGCAGGCGATCGCCCGCTTCGCCGGGGCGATGCAGGCGTTGTACGACCACATCTCGGGGAGCGTGTTCTGGGAAATGTCGGGCATGGCCTGCTCCGCTGCCAAAGGTTTCGACGGAGGTTGCCGTCGGGCGCCGCGCTACTCCACCACCTGCCACTGACCCTTGTCGTAGCGCAGCATGACCAGGGGCTTGGACTTGAGGTTGAGCCCGCCGTGGCTCTCCGGCGAGAAGTGGAACTGGCCGTTGGCGCCGGTGACCTGCACGGTCTCGAGGGCATCGCGTAGGGTGTCGCGCGTCAGCGGTCCCTTGAGCGACTTCACCGCCTGCTCCAGGATCAGCGCCGCATCATAGCTGTGCTGGGCGAAATTCTCGGGCGCCTGCCCGTATCTCGCTTTGTAGTCGGCATACAGCTTCTGCACGACCGGTTTGGACGGATCGGTGTCGGGCAGGCTGTCGGGGACGAGGAGCCGGAACGAGGAGATGTACACGCCCTCAGCGGCCGCGCCGACATTGGCGACCAGCGCATTCGACGCCGCCCCATAGCCCATGATGATGGGCACGTCGTAGCCGACCGCCCGGGCGTTCTTCAGCAGCACGGTCGGCCCCGGCAGCGCGCTCCACACGACGATGGCGTCGGGATTGCGCTCGCGCACGCGCAGCACCTGGGCGGTGATGTCCGGATCCTGGCGGTTGAACTCCTCGGCTGCCACGACATCGATGCCGTAGGTCGGCGCGAGCTCGCGCAGGATGCGCGTGCCGGACTGGCCGTAACCGTCGGCCGCGCTCATCATCGCAAGCTTTTTCAGCCCCTTGCGCTGAGCGTAGGCCAGCACGTGCGAGATGGCCACACGATCGACGGGGCAGGAGTTGAACACATATTTGAGCGGCGGATTGACGATCCCCTCGGTGCCGCCATGGGCGATCATGGGGGTCTGCAATTCGTTCGCGATGGGAATGGCCGCGAGGCTCTCACCCGAGCTCGACGGGCCGAACAGCACGTCGACCTTGTCCGATTCCACCAGCCGCCGCAGTTGCTGCACGCCCTTGGTGCTGTTGCCCTCGGTGTCGTAGACGATCAGCTTGACCGGCCGCCCGCCGAGCCCGCCGGTCTTGTTCCAGTCATCAACGACCATGCGGAGCGCACGCTCCTCGGGTATGCCCAGGAACGAGGCCGAGCCGCTCATCGGATAGATGGCGCCGATGGTGATCGACTCGGCTGCTGCGGCGGCGGCGGCGGCGCCTGCGCCCAACAGCAACGGCGCGAGCCATGCAAAGCAAAGGCGCATCGAATTGAGCTTATTCATCGTTTCCTCCCTTCACACTCATCCGACGCCCTTGTTGTCCCGGACGCCTGGACGTTGCCGCTGCGCGCATTGGCGGTGACGCTGCGCACCCTCGCCCCGCTTGCGGGGAGAGGGGGCCCGCCGCGTGGCGTGAGACCGATCTCGAGCCTCTTTCTGAGCGCCCCCTCACCGGGCTTGCGCTGGTGCGCAACCCGACCTCTCACCGCAAGCAGGGCGAGGTACGCAGCTGCATCGTTCATCGCCCCCCTGGTCTGTCGTCATCACCGCGCGCGACGCCGTCAGAAGGCGCGACCGAAGCTGAAATAGCGCTCGGCGATCAGGTTGCGGCACATCTCGTCGTTCAGCGGCGCGAACGAATAGAGCCGATGGTCGCGGTAGTAACGCTGCATCGGGCTCGCCGTATCGAAGGCCGCCGCCGCCAGGATCTCCATGCCGACGTCGGCCGACTGCTTGGCCGCATTCGACGCCGCGAGCTTGGCCATGGAGCTCGCCACGTCGACCGGCTCGCCGTTGTCGTCGCGCTGCGCCGTCGCCAGCAGGAAGGTCCAGGCCAATTCCACCGTGGTCGCCACATTGGCGAGCTTGTGCTGCACCGCCTGCAACTCGGCCAGTGACTTGCCGAAGGCCTGGCGCTCGCGGGCGTAGTCGGCGGCGACCTCCATGGCGCCCTGGGCGATGCCGATCGCCACGGCCGCTGCATTGATCCGCTCGGAGTTCAGCGTCGCCAGCACCTGCCGGAAGCCGCGCCCCTCTGCGCCGATCAGGTTGGCGGCGGGGATGCGGACGTCGTCGAAGAAGACCTGGCAGGTGTCGTAGCTGTGGATGGCGAAGGTATCGATCTCCCGCGCCGTGATGCCGGGCGTCTTGCTCGGCACCAGGAAGGTGGAGACACCGTCGGTCTTGCCCGGCGCGGTCCGCGCCAGCACGACGTAGAAGTCGGAGGTCGTGGCGCCGCTGATCCACATCTTGGCGCCGTTGATTACGTAGTCGCCGCCGTCGGCTCGGGCGGTCGTCTTCATGGCGCGCAGGATATCCGTGCCGCCGCCTGCTTCCGTCAGGCAGAACGATGCCTTCTGCCGGCCCGCGGCCAGCGGCGCCAGGAACGCCCGCTTCTGCTCGTCGCTGGCATTGTCCTTGAGCAGCCGCGTGACGAGGAACTGCACGACGCAGAACACCGCCATCGACGTGGCGCGGTTGGCGAGCGCACGCAGCGCAAGCACCTGCTCGATGTTGCTGCCGCCGCTGCCGCCGTCTTCCTCCGGCACGCCGAGCCCAAGCACGCCCAGCTCGGCCAGCACCTTATAGAGATCGCCGTCGAAGGTCTTGGAGCTGTCGAGCTTCTGCACGCGCTCGACCGGCGACGTCTCGACGATGGCCCGGTTGATGACATCTTGAAAAGCAATCTGTTCTTCTGACAACGAAGTCATCACGGTTACTCGTTGGCTATGCAGGGGACGGGAATCGGTACGAAGCTAACAAACGTTAGTCAAGCAGCCGAGCCTCAATGGCGACGCGCTGCCTCCGCTCAAAATGCGTTTGACAAACCGTCCCGTCAACTTTTAACTAACGCCTGTTAGATAAAAATCTCGGGGAACCGCGCATGCGCCCATGGCCCAACCTCCACTCGCTCTGCCGTCCTGCCGCCGCCGCCGCGCTGTCGCTCGCCGTGGCCGCGCCGCTCGGCTCCGCCGCCCGGGCGACCGAACCGATCAAGGTCGGCGCGGTCTATGCCACGTCGGGGCCGGCTGCCTTCCTGGGCATCCCCGAGGAGCGCGGGCTGAGGCTTGCGGCGGAGGAGCTGAACAAGAGCGGCGGCATCGCCGGCCGCAAGGTCGAGGTCATCGTCTACGACACCGAGGGCAACGGCACCAAGGCCTCGCAGCAGCTGCGCCGGCTCATCGATTCCGACAAGGTCGACGTCATCCTCGGGCCGTCGAGCTCCGGCGAGAGCCTGCTCGTCCTGCCCATCGCCAACGAGGCGAAGACGCCGATCATCATGCACGCCGGCACCGAGAAGGTGTTCACCCCGACGACGCCCTACGGCTTCAACACGCCGCCGTCCGACCGCATCGTCGCCGCCGACCTGCTGGCCAAGCTCCAGAAGCGCGGCATCGCCAAGATCGCGCTGATGTCGTCCGCCGACGGCTTCGGTCAATCCGGCGCCAACGTGCTGCGCGAGCTCGCCAAGGACTATGGCATCGACATCGTCCGCCACGAGGAGTTCAACCGCCAGGACACCGACATGACGGCCCAGGTGCTGCGCATCAAGGACTCCGATGCGCAGGCCATGCTGATCTGGAGCGCGCTGCCCGGCCCGAGCATCATCATCAAGAATGCGGCGGCGGTGGGCTACCAGAAGCCGATCTTCAACAGCTACGCCGCCGCGAGCCGCGACCTGCTGCAGCAGGCGGGCCCTGCCGCCAACGGCACCTACGTGACCTCCATGCGGCTCCTGGCGCCCGAGTCGCTCAAGGCGGACGACCCGGTGCGCCCGGTCGTGCAGAAGCTCTACGCCGACTACAAGGCCAAGTACGGCGAGGCGCCAGCCACCTTCGCCGCCCACAGCCACGACGCGCTGATGATCGTCAAGGCGGCCGCCGAGAAGATCGACGGCGAGCTGACGCGCGACAAGCTGCGCGCCGCGATCGAGAAAGTCTCGATCATCGGCGGCAACGGCATCTTCCAGTTCACGCCGGACAACCACGGCGGCCTCAACAAGAATTCGCTGTCGATGGTGCTGCTGGTGGCCAAGGACGGCCAGTGGGTGGTGGCCGAGTGAACGCGCCACGGTCCGCACGGCAGCTTCGACCATGATCACCCAGATCATCATCTCGGCCCTGTCCCTGGGCGCGGTCTACGCGCTCATCGCCATCGGCTTCACCATCGTCTTCGCCACCAAGCGCATCATCAACTTCGCCCACGGCGAGTTCGTCATGCTCGGCGGCGTGCTCGCCGTCTATTTCTCGCAGTCGCTCGGCCTGCCCATGGCCGCGGCGCTGCTGGCCACCGTCGTCTGCGTCGCCGTCATCGCCCTCGTTCTCTACCTGCTGGTGCTCGACCAGAAGACCAGCGATCCGCTGACCCAGATCATGCTCACCCTGGGGCTCGCCATCGCCATCAAGGGGGCGGTCGAGGTGACCATCGGCAAGGCCACCCTGTTCCTGCCGCCGCTGTCCAGCGCCGCCACGTGGCCGGTGTTCGGCATCTTCGTCAGCCCGCAGGCGGCCTGGATCGTGCTGACGCTCATCGTGCTGTCGCTCGGGCTGGCCGTCGTGCTGCGCACCACCTGGCTCGGCCTGTCCATGCGCGCCGTCGCGCTCGACCCCTACGCCGCCGTGCTGATGGGTGTCGCCCCGCGCTGGATCGCCGCTTCGTCCTTCGCCATCGCCGGCTTCTTCGGCGCCGCCGCCGGCGCCCTCGTCGCGCCGATCGCCTCGGCGAGCTACGACAACGGCCTGTTCCTCGGGCTCAAGGGCTTCGGCGCCGCCATCCTGGGCGGCATCGGCAGCCCCATCGGCGCCGTCGCCGGCGGGCTGATCCTCGGCCTGACCGAAGCGCTCTCCGCCGGCTACCTGAGCTCCGCCTACAAGGATGCGATCACGCTGTCGCTGCTCTTCGTCGTGCTCATGCTGTTCCCCCAGGGGCTGCTGGGCGGCCGCGCCCTCAAGAAGCTGTGACGCCAGCCGATGATTCACGATCGCCTCATCACAGCGGCCCTGCTCGTGCTGTTCCCCGTCGCCTTCCTCGCGTCGGGCAACTCGTTCCACGAATCGCTGCTGATCTACACCGCCATCAACGCCATCGCCGCCATCGGGCTCTGCCTGATCTTCGGCCTTGCGGGGCAGATCTCGCTCGCCCAGGCGGCCTTCGTCGGCATCGGCGCCTATGCAACGACGCTCGCCACCAACCGGCTGCATCTCGACAGCACCTTGGCGATCGTCGTCGGCGGGCTGGTGGCGATGCTGTTCGGCTGGCTGGTGAGCCGGCCGCTGTCGCGGCTGCATGACCACTACCTGGCCATGGGCACGCTGGCCTTCGGCATCATCGCCTACATCCTGTTCGCCAACCTCTCGAGCCTCACCGGCGGCCTCGACCCCGGCGTCACCATCGCCCGCTTCAAGCTCGCCGGCCACGAGCTGCCGCGCTCCAACGATTTGTTCTGGGTCTGCTGGGCGTTCCTCGTCGCCGCCGCCTTCATCGGCTCCAACATCACCCGCTCGAAGGTCGGCCGCAGCCTGCGCGCCATGAAGATGTCGGAGTTCGCCACCGCCGGCGTCGGCATCGACTGCGTGCGCACCAAGGCCCTCGTGTTTTCGCTCGGCGCCATGCTGGCGGGCGTGGCCGGCGGCCTCTATGCCAATTTCGCGCGCTCCTTCAACGCCTCCTCGTTCGGCTTCTCCTATTCGATCGACGTGCTGGTGATGGTCATCGTCGGCTCACTGCAGCGCATCTCCGGCGCCATCGTCGGCGCGCTCATCGTCACCGTGCTGCCGCTGCTGCTCGACCGGGCGGAGGACTACAAGACCCTCGCCTTCGGCGTCCTCATGGTGCTGATCGTCAAGTTCGCGCCGCAGGGCCTGGTCGACGGGCTCACCCAGATCGCGTCCCGGCTGCGGCTGCGGATCACCTCCCGGCTGCGCCGGCCGGCGCAGGCAGGGTGAGCGCCATGCTATCGATCAACGGCGTGTCCAAATCCTTCGGGGGCGTGCACGCGCTCCGCGACGTCCACATGGCGATCCCCGCCGGCGTCATCACCTCGGTGATCGGCCCCAATGGCGCGGGTAAGAGCACGCTGATGAACGTGATCTCGGGCTATGCGGCGCCGTCCGCCGGGGAGGTCCGCCTCGACGGCGTCCGCATCTCCGGCCTTCCGCCGCACCGCATCTGCGCCATGGGCCTGGCGCGCTCCTTCCAGAACTTGCAGATGTTCGTCGACATGCCGGCCTGGGAGGTGATCGCCACCGGCTTCTATCGGCACCAGACGGCGAGCCTGCTGGCCGACCTGCTCAATCTGCCGGCAAGCCGCGCCGAGGAGCGCAGGGTGGAAGCCGATGCCCGCAAGCTGCTGCAGTTCCTCGACCTCGACCCGGTGTGGTGGCAGCGTCGCGCCGGCGATCTCTCCTACGGCCTGCAGCGCAAGCTGGAGATCGGCCGGGCGCTCGCCACCGGACCGCGCCTGCTGCTGCTCGACGAGCCGGCCGCGGGCCTCAACACCAGCGAGACGGCGGCGCTCGGCCAGCTGTTCCGCAAGATCATCGCCACGGGGGTGACGCTGATCCTGGTCGAGCACGACCTCGACCTGGTCATGGCCGTCTCCGACAGCGTCTACGTCCTCGATGCGGGGGCGGTGATCGCGCACGGCAGCGGCGAGGAGGTCCGGCGCGACCCGCTCGTCGTAGCCGCCTACCTGGGGCTCGATGCCGATGCGTAGCCCTGTCCTCGAGGTCAAGGGCCTCAGCGCCTACTACGGCGAATTGCGCGCCATCCGCGACGTCGACCTCAGCATCGCGGCGGGCGAATGCGTCTGCCTGATCGGCCCCAACGGCGCCGGCAAGACGACGCTGCTCAAGGCCATCTCCGGCGTGCTCGACCGGACCGACGGCGCGATCTCCTATCTGGGCCGGGAGGCGACCCGTCTGACGCCGCGCCAGCGCATCAGCGCCGGGCTGATCCATGTGCCCGAGGGCCGGCTGGTGTTCTCGACCCTGTCGGTCGCCGAGAACCTGCGCATGGGCGGCTACGCCAAGCGCGGCCCGGATCTCGGCGAGCGCATCGAGCGGGTATTCGAGCTGTTCCCGCGCCTGCGCGAGCGGCGGCGACAGGCCGCCGGCAACCTCTCCGGCGGCGAACAGCAGATGCTGGCGATCGGACGCGCCCTGGTGGCGCAGCCGACGCTGCTGATGCTGGACGAGCCCTCCATGGGGCTGGCGCCGGTCATCGTGACCGAGATCTACCGGGAGATTCGCCGGCTGCGCGAGATGAACGTCACCGTGCTGCTCGTCGAACAGAACGCGCGCCTCGCGCTCGAGGTGGCGGACCGTGCGCTGATCCTGGGCGCAGGCGTGGTGCGCCGCCAGGGGACGTGCCGAGAGCTGAGCCAGGACTCCGACGTCCGCCACATGATTTTCGGCGCATGATTTTCGGCGCAAGACTTTTCGGTGATTGAGATCGAGGACCTTCCGATGGACGTGTACGACGACTTCAAGCAGCGGGAGGCCTGGGCTCTCGCCGGCGGGCGCAACGCCGAAAAGTCGGCCAAGCTGCTCGAGGGCAAGATCTTCGTCCGCGACCGGCTCGACCAGTTCTTCGACAACGGCCTGGAGATCGAGGACGGCTTGCTCGCCGGCGCCGAGAAGCGCGTGCCGGCCGATGCCGTGGTGACGGGCATCGGCAAGGTCGACGGCCGGATGGTGGCGATGATCGCCAACGACATCTCGGTCAAAGCCGGCTCCTGGGGCTACCAGACCATGCTCAAGATCACGCGCATGCAGGAGCGGGCGCGCGAGCTCAAGATTCCGCTGGTCTACTTCGTCGATTCCGCCGGCGCCCGCATCGACGAACAGAAGCAGTCCTATCTCGGCCGCACCGCCTGGGGGAACATCTTCTACAACCTGGTGCAGCTCTCCGGCGTGGTGCCGCAGCTGTGCGTGCTGTTCGGGCCCTCGCCCGCGGGCGCCGCCTACATCCCCGGCCTCTGCGACACGGTGGTGATGGTCGACAAGAAGGCGACCGCCTACGTCGGCTCGCCGCGCATGGCCAAGATGGCTATCGGCGAGGACATCAGCGAGGAGGATTTGGGCGGCGCGCGCATGCACTGCACCCTGAGCGGCCTGGGCGACATCCTGGTGCAGTCGGACGCCGAGGCGATCGCGGTCGCCAAGGCCTATCTCGGCTACTTCCCCTCCTCGTGGTCGGAAAAGCCTCCGATCGCGGCTGCGGCTGCCAAGGCTGACCCGCCGGACCTGGCGACGCTGCTGCCGCGCGACCAGAACGTGCCGTTCGACATCAAGACCCTGATCCAGGCGCTCGCCGACGATGGCTCGTTCCTGGAGAGCAAGGAGCTGTTCGCCAAGGAGATGACCACGGCCTTCATCCGCCTGGGCGGCCGCCCGGTCGGCGTCGTCGCCAACAACTCCAAGTTCAAGGGCGGCGTCCTGTTCAACGATTCCTCCGACAAGGCGGCCCGCTTCATCTGGCTCTGCAACGCCTTCAACATCCCGTTGCTGTTCCTGCAGGACATCAGCGGCTACATGATCGGCAGCTCGGTGGAGAAGACCGGCATCATCCGCCATGGCGCCAAGCTCCTCTCCGCCGTCTGCGAGACCACGGTGCCGCGGATCGCGGTGATGGTGCGCAAGGCCTACGGCGGCGGCTTCCTCGCCATGTCCGGCGCGCCGACCAAGCCCGACGCCATGCTCGCCCTGCCCACGGCGATGCCGGCGCTTGTCGGGCCCGAGGCTGCCGTCAACGCCATGTACTTCAACCAGATCGCCGAGCTGCCGCCGGCCGAGCGCACCGCCTTCATCAAGGAGAAGCGCGAGGAATACGCTCAGGACATCAACGTTTACTCGGCGGCGGCCGACAGCTTTGCCTCCGAGGCCGTGATCCACCCCAACAAGCTGCGCGGCGAGCTGATCAACCGCTTCGCGCTCTATTCGCTGAAGCCCACGCCCGCCATCGAGCGGCGCAACGCCGTCCATCCGGTCTGAGGAGCCCCCGATGAAGAAGATTGCCAGCCCCATGGCCGGAACGGTGTGGAAGATCGTCAAGGCGCCGGGCGATGAAATCGATTACGGCGACACCGTCATGATCCTCGAGTCCATGAAGATGGAAATCGCCGTGGAGGCCGACAACCGCGGCACGATCAGCAAGATCCTGGTCGAAGAGGGCGAGGTGGTCGACCAGGATACACCGCTGATCGAGCTGTCGTGAGGTCCTCATTCGGATCCGCGCTCGGTGACGAAGATACCGCCCAAGGTCCAGCCGCACACCTCGCCCCGCCTGCGGGGAGAGGTCGGATCGCGCGGAGCGTGATCCGGGTGAGGGGGCGTCCAGGACAGGGCTCCTACGGCAAGCCCCCCTCGCCCCTCCCTCTCCCCGCAAGCGGGGCGAGGGTGCGCGGTTGCTCCGTCGGCACCAATCAAGGCTCGGTGCGGTGCAGTTCGTAGAAGATCTGCGGCCGGCTAATCTGGGAGTGATCGCTTGACCACTGTCGTTTCACAGCATGTCGCCCGCAATGCCCGCAAGTTTCCGGAGCGCGCGGCGCTGCTCGACGAGCATCGGTCGATGACCTATGCCGAGCTCGACGCCTCCGCCAACCGGCTTGCCAACTTCCTGCTGGCTCGCGGCATCGCGCCCGGCGACAAGGTGGCGATCCTGGCGAAATCGAGCCTGCGCTGGGTCGTCGCCATGGTCGCCATCTCGGCCGTCCGTGCCACCTGCGTGCCGATCAACTACCGCCTGACCACGCCGGAGATTCTCGGCAACCTCGAGGACGCCGAATGCCGGTTCGTCTTCGCGACATCCGAGCTGGCCGAACAGCACCTGACCGGCCGGACCGAGAGTCCGGTTGCGCTCCTGGACGACGGGCCTGGCGTCGATCGCTATGGCGCGATCCTGGCCAAGGCGTCGGATGCGGCGCCGCAGCTGAGCTATAGCGACGACGATCTGCAGCTGATCATGTTCACCGGCGGCACCACCGGCCGCTCCAAAGGCGTGATGATGCGCAGCCGCCAGGTGTTCTGGAATACGGTGCACGAAGCCCTCGACACCGGCATGAACGAGTTCGGCAACACCGTGCTGGCGACGCCGTTGCACCATGCCGCCGCCCTCAATTGCTGGCTGCTGCCGCACCTCTACCTGGGCGCCCGCTCGACGATCCTCGGCGACTACTCCGCCGACCGCATGGTCGGGCTGATCGATCGGCACGGCGGCACCAACGGCTTCACGCCGCCGTCGGTCGCCCGCGAGCTATGCCTCGCCGCCCGTTCCGACCCGGCCCGGATGCGGACGTTCCGTGGCTGGTACGTCGGCGGCGGCATTCTGTCGGCGAAGGACCGGGAGGAGATGCACCGGCTCGTTCCCGACATGAAGATCTACTACCAGTACGGCCTGACTGAAGCCGGCGTCATTGTCACCGTGCTGAAGGAGGAGGACTACCATCTCGCCCCCGACTCCATCGGGCGGCCCTTCCTCAACTTCGAGGTCAAGATCGCGAGGCCGGACCTGACGGACGCGGACGTGGGCGAGGAAGGCGAGATCCTGGTGCGCGGCCCGTCCGTCATGGAGGGCTACTTCAAGCGGCCGGACGCGACGTGCGACGCCTTCCACGACGGCTGGCTGCGCACGGGCGATGCGGGCGCCATGGACGCGAGCGGCTTCGTCTACTTCCGCGATCGCATCAAGGATATGGTCAAGACCGGCGGCCTCAACGTCTACTCGCAAGAAGTCGAGCGCGCGATGCAGCGGCACCCCAAGATCCGCGAAGTCGGCATCATCGGTCTCCCCAGCGAAAAATGGGGCGAGGAGGTGACGGCCGTCGTCGTGCTGCGCGACGGCCAGGATGCGTCGGCCGACGAGCTGATCACCTTCGCCAAGGAACATCTGGCGAGCTACAAGGCGCCGAAGACCGTCATCTTCGTCGACTACGATGAGATGCCGATCAACTACTCCGGCAAGATCATGAAGCGTGAGCTCAGGACCTGGATCGCCGCGCATCATCCGGCGTCCGCCGCTTGACCTTAATTTTCCACCATCTAAACTAACAAACGTACGTTAATAGGCTACCTTTCATGCACAAGCTGCTCGTCGCCAACCGGGGCGAGATTGCCTGCCGGATCCTCTCGTCGGCCCGGGCGCTCGGCCTCGCCACCGTCGCCGTCTATTCCGATGCCGATGCGGACGCCCCGCACGTCGCGCTTGCCGACGAGGCCCGCCGTGTCGGCCCGGCGCGGGCCCAGCAATCCTACCTCGACCAGGACGCGATCCTGGCGGCGGCGCGCGACACCGGCGCGACGCTCGTCCATCCCGGCTACGGCTTCCTGGCCGAGAACGCGGCCTTCGCCGCGCGCTGCGGCCACGAGGGCCTGGCCTTCGTCGGCCCCAAGCCGCAGACCATCGCCGCCATGGGCGACAAGGAGCGGGCGCGCGCCCTCGCCCGCGCCGCGGGCGTTCCGGTACTGCCGGGAACCGACAAGCTGCCGCCGGATGGGGCCGCCGTTGCCGACGCGGCGGCAGCCATCGGCTATCCCCTGCTGATCAAGGCGGCAGCCGGCGGCGGCGGCATCGGCATGCGCCTTGTCGAGACGCCGGACGCGCTGCTCGCCGGCATCGCCGCCACGCGGGGCCTGGCCGAGCGCGCCTTCGGCAGCGGCGCGGTCTACCTCGAGCGCTACGTGCGGCGCGCCCGGCACGTGGAGGTGCAGGTGTTCGGCTTCGGCGACGGCCGGGCGGTGCACCTCTTCGACCGCGACTGCTCGCTGCAGCGGCGCCATCAGAAGGTGATCGAGGAGGCGCTGGCGCCCGGGCTCGACGAGGCCACCCGCGCAGCCATGGCAAAGGTCTCGGTCGATCTTGCCCGCTCCTGCACCTACGACGGCGCCGGCACGATCGAGTTCCTCTACGACGACGACACCGGCGGCTTCTTCTTCCTGGAGATGAACACCCGTATCCAGGTGGAGCACGGCGTCACCGAGCTGATCACCGGCATCGACCTGGTCACAGCCCAGCTTCGCCATGCCATGGGCGAGGACGTGGCGGCCGAGCTCGCACAGGACACCATCCGTTGCGACGGCCACGCCGTCGAGGCCCGCGTCTACGCCGAAGATCCGGCACGCCGCTTCATGCCGCAGCCCGGCACCATCGCCGACCTCGTGCTGCCGACAGGCCCGGGCGTGCGCGTCGATACCGGCTGCCGGGCGGGCTCGGTGGTCACGCCGTTCTACGACCCGATGATCATGAAGGTGATGGCCCACGCCCCCTCGCGGGAGGAGGCGATCGACCGCCTGATCCGGGCGCTCGGCGAGCTCAAGATCACCGGGCTGACGACCAACGTGGGCTGGCTCGGGGCGGTGCTCGCGCATCCCGCCTTCCGCGCCGGCCGCTTGAGCACGGATTTCCTGGCCGCCCACCAGAGCGAGATCGAACAGCGGGCCAGCGTGGCGGCGTGAGCCGCCGGCCTGTGCCGGCCCTCAGCTGAAAGGAACGCACCATGTCCGATCTTCCCAAAACCGTCCGCATCCACGAGGAAGGACCGCGCGAAGGCTTCCAGATCGAGGCGGCCTCGATCGCCACCGCCGACAAGGTGCGCTTCATCGAGGCGCTGGCCGAGACGGGCGTGCCGCAGATCGACTGCATCTCCTATGTCAACCCCGAGCGCGTGCCGGGCATGCGCGACGCCGAGGCGGTCGCGGCGGCCATCCACCGCCGCCCCGGCGTGCGCTACACCGGGCTCTGGCTCAACACCCGCGGGCTGGAGCGAGCGCTGCGCGCGCCGCTCGATGTGGTGGGGGCGATCCGGGTGACGGCGTCAGAAACGTTCTGCGTCAAGAACACCGGCATGACCATCGCGCAGACCTTTGCTGAGCAGCGGCGCTGGCTGGCGATCTATCGCGAGCACGGCATCCCCACCGAGTGGGGATATGTGATGACCGCCTTCGGCTGCAATTTTGAGGGCGACGTGCCGATCGCTCAGGTGCTGCGCATGGTGGGCGGCCTGCTCGACCTGGCCGACGAGCACGGCGTCAAGCTCAAGGGCGTCTATCTCGCCGACACCGTCGGCCACGGCACGCCGCTTTCCATGGAGCAGCGCATCGGCGCCATCCGCGAGCGCTGGCCGGACCTCAAGCTCGCGCTGCACCTGCACGACACGCGCGGCACCGGCCTGGCCAATGCCTACGCGGCGCTGCGGCTCGGCGTCGACCAGTTCGACAGCTCCTGCGCGGGGCTCGGCGGCTGCCCCTTCGCCGGGCACAAGGGCGCCGCCGGCAACATCTGCACCGAGGACCTCGTCTACATGTGCCACGAGATGGGCATCACCACCGGCATCGATCTGGCGAAGCTGGTCGCCTGCGCCGAGATGGCCGAAGCCATCGTCGGCCATCCGCTGCCGGGCAAGGTCATGCGTTCCGGCGCCGCGGCGCGGCCAGGCCATTGATGGCCGCCACCGAGCCGCTGCTGTTCCAACCGGTGCAGGTCGGCGCCTGGGCGCTGCGCAACCGCGTGGCGATGGCGCCGCTGACCCGCTCGCGAGCGGTCGGCGAGGGCCTGCCGTCGGATCTGCACGCCACCTACTACGGCCAGCGCGCGGGCGCTGGCCTGATCGTGGCCGAGGCGACCCAGATCAGCGCCGAGGGCCAGGGCTACCTGCGCACGCCCGGCATCTACACCGAGGCGCAGATCGCTGCGTGGCGGCGGGTGACGGACGCGGTGCATCGGGCGGGCGGCACCATCGTGCTGCAGCTCTGGCACGTGGGCCGCATCGCCCACCCGGCCAACCGCACCATCGCCGACGCGCCCGTCGCCCCTTCCGCTATCACGGCGGCCGGCACCATCTTCACGCCCGACGGCCTGGTGCCGTTCCCCCCGCCGCGCGCCCTGACGACGGAGGAATGCGCGCGCGTGGCGCGTGACTACGCCGCGGCGGCCCGCAATGCGCGGCAGGCGGGCTTCGACGGCGTCGAGATCCACGCTGCCAACGGCTACCTCCTCGACGCCTTCCTGCACGACGGCTCCAACCGCCGCTCCGACCGCTACGGCGGCACCATCGACAACCGGGCGCGGCTGCTCGTCGAGGTCGTCGAGGCGGCGGCGGCAGCCGTCGGCGGCGACCGCACCGGCGTGCGCCTGTCGCCCTTCGGCTCGTTCAACGATGCCGCCGACAGTGGCCCGGCAGCCCTCTTCGATCACGTCATCCGGCGCCTGGACGGCTTGGGCATCGCCTACCTCCACGTCATCAAGCCGGAGGTGTCCGGCGACCGCAGCGCGGCCGCGGGTGCCGACACCGCCGTCGACGTGCCGCGCTTTGCCCGGGAGCGCTTCGCCGGCCGGCTGATCGTCGCCGGCGGCTACCACAAGGCGTCTGCCGAGCAGGAGTTGACCAGCGGGGTCGCCGATCTCGTCGCCTTCGGCCGGTCCTTCATCGCCAATCCCGACCTGCCGCTGCGCCTTCGCCTCGGCGCCGGACTCGCCGAGCCGGATCGCGCAACGTTCTATTCGCCGGGCCCCAAGGGCTACATCGACTATCCCGCCCTGGATGGCCGCACGGAGAGCGCATGAGCCGCTTTGATGACCGCGCCTGCGCCGTTGGACAGGCCAGCGGCCGCCGCGCTACAGGAGGAACAAGCTGATCGGGAGCTTGCCTCCGCATGCTCCGATATGTCGGGTCGCCTCCGAATCTTCGGCGGCACGGCGCTTTTTCCAGCTTCAGCAGATGCAAGGTACAGTCGGAAGCGATTCTTCCGGGAGGCGGCGGATATCCCGCCGTCCGATGACAGAGGACGGTTGATGCGGCGGGTCGGGTTTCGCAGGGAAACCACTGCACGGCTTATTCGCCAGGCCGCGGTCTCGATGATCGCGCAATACGGCTTCAAGGCCGCCAGCCTGCGCAAGGTGGCCGAAGAAGTCGGCATCCAGGCCGGGTCCCTCTACAACTACATCAGCAGCAAGGACGAGTTCCTGTTCAACCTGCTCAAGGAGCACCTGGAGCTGATGCTCGCGGACTTCGAGCGCGAGTGTGTCGGCATCGCCGACGTGTCGCAGCGGCTGACCAAGTTCATCGAGCTGCACATCCGCTTTCATACCGAGCAGCAGGAAGAGGTCATCATCGGCAACCTCGAGCTGCGCAGCCTGTCGCCCGAGGATCGGGCCGTCATCACCGGCCTGCGCGACCGCTATTCGGCGATCCTGACGGACCTCATCAAGCAGGGCGTCGACGAAGGACTGTTCAAGGCCGAGGACCCGCGCGTCACGACCTTCGCCGTCCTCTCGCTGCTCTCCGGCGTCTGCTACTGGTACCGCGCCGACGGGCGCGTCTCCCAGGCCGACCTCATCAGGCTGCACGTCGACATGGTGTTCCGGCTGCTCGGCGTCGGCGCGGCGCAGGATGTGGCGCCGCCGCCGGCCGCGGCGCCACGCCTACGCAAGCCGGTGTACGTGCGCCGCCGCCGCTACGGCGAGCGATAGGGCGAAGCTCTGTCTGACGGCATTTGCGTCGACGGAGCCACCGCACACCCTCGCCCCACTTGTGGGGAGAGGGAGGGGTGGGGGCTTGCCGCGTGCCGTGACCGCCTGGCGTCTTCTCCGGGAGCCCCCTCACCCGCCTTGCGCTGGCGCGCAAGCCGACCTCCCCCCACAAGTGAGGCGAGGTATGCAGCCCGACGGCCGCTGCCACAGATCTGTGAATCCGATAGCCCTTCATGGGGAGGGAGGAGTCTTATTTTTCACCGTGGAGAAGTTGGGCGGAGCGGCCAGCCGAACGGCCTCCCCCTTGTGGGGAGGCTCACCGCGCGAAGCGGAAGGGCCTGGTGGGGGTGAACCTCGACGCCTGCAGAACCCGCCTCCTCGAAAGAGCCTGGCCCGCCGGCAACCGTGCGCATACACTGTCGAGAGCGCCCTCACCCAGCACGGTAATCCTCCATGAGCTCAGACTTGGCCGCCGGGCCGCTCCCCTTCCGCATCGCCATATCCGACGCCGACCTCGCCGCCATTCGCGAGCGCGTGCGCGCCTATGACTGGTCGATGCTTCCCGATGCGGGCGGCTGGAGCGCCGGCACCGATCTCGCCTTCATGCGTGACATCGCCGCCTACTGGCTCGACGGCTACGACTGGCGCGCCCAAGAGGCGCAGCTCAACCGCTTTCCCCAGTTCAAGGCGACAGCTGGCGGCCTCGACGTCCACTTCATCCATGTGCCGGGCTCGGTCGGCCCCGACGGCCGCAAGCCGCTGCCGCTGCTGCTCAGCCACGGCTGGCCCGGCTCCTTTTTCGAGTTCCTGCACGTCATCGAGCCCCTCGCCCACCCCGAGCGGTTCGGTGGCGACGTCGCTGACGCCTTCGACGTGGTGGTGCCGTCGCTGCCGGGCTACGGCTTCTCGGGACGGCCGGACAAGCCGATCGGCCCGCGCCGCATCGCCGCCTGCTTCGACGAGCTGATGACCGATGTGCTGGGCTACGACCGCTACCTCGCCCAGGGCGGTGATTGGGGCTCCTCGATCTCGGGTTGGCTCGGCTACGACCACAAGGCTTGCATCGGCGTGCACCTCAACATGGTGCCGGCGCTGAGCCCGCTGATGAAGCCGGAGAGCGCGGAGGAGCTCGCCTACGCCCAGCGCATGCGCGCCAGCATGGATGCGGAGGCCGCCTATCTCAGGCTGCAGGGCACCAAGCCGCAGACGCTTGCCTTCGGCCTGATGGACAGCCCCGTCGGCGTCGCAGCCTGGATCATCGAGAAGTTCGCCGCCTGGTCCGACCTGCCGCGCACCGCCGATGGCAGCCCCGATCTCCTGGCGCGCTACAGCCGCGACCAACTGCTCACCAATGTCATGATCTATCTGGTGACCAGGAGCTTCGCCACCGCCGCCTGGCTCTACCGCGGCCGCCTGCTGGAGACCCCGAACCGGCTGCCGGCGGGCCGCGTCGAGACGCCCACCGGCGTCGCCGCCTTCCCCGAGCCGGTGTACCCGCCGCCGCCGCGCAGCCTCGCCGCCAAGGGCTACAACCTGGTGCGCTGGACCGACATGCCGCGCGGTGGCCACTTCGCGGCGCTGGAGGAGCCCGAGCTGCTCATGGGCGAAATCCGTGCCTTCGCCCGCACGTTGCGGTGAGCTAGAGCATTTCGCCATTGGATGGACCCATCCAATGGCAGAGAAATGCTCATGGTCTTTTGATCTGGAGCGCTTCTTTTGCGATTGAGTGATTCCACCCAATCGCGAAGCGCTCTAGCCGATGGCCTACTCCGCCGCCTTCCGCTTCCCATCGTTGTTCTTGGCGAACTGGCGGATCAGGGCGCCCAGGTCCGGCTCGTCGACCAGAAGGGCCGCGTCGCCGGGCTTGAACCAGCGCATGCGCCGGTCCTTCATGTCGCGCCAGCGCTTGCGGAACTTGGCGACGCGGAGGGGATAGACGGCGACCTCGCACAGCTCGTAGTGGCCCTCGCGGCGCTTCCAATAGCTGTAGACGCCGATGGGCTGCTTCCCGATCTTGCCTTTAAGGCCCGCCTCCCGGCGCGCCCGCTTGGCGGCGGCAGTGTGCTCCTTCTTTTTCTTCTTCGGCCAGCCCTTGGGGATGACCGCACGCTGGGTCTCCTTGGAGGTGATCAGAAGGATCTTGACGCCGCCCTTCCTGTGGTACGGTAACGCCGCAACCTGCCTCGTCTGCATCCTCGTCCCTGATCCTTTCACCCGCCGAACCCTTGCTCGCCGCCTATGCGCGGTGCGACGGCGACGTCCCGTGCCGCATCCGCGCCCGCACATCAACAGTGCCCCGCCGATACTGAAGGCTTGTGACTGCGAGATCTGCGCCGCAGCGGGTGTCAATCACCGCGAGCCGCCCCGTCATGGCGAAGACCGCACGCGCGAAGGCGCCGAAGCTGCATTGAACCGCTCACAAATGCGGTGGGCGGCGACCGCGGATGGGGTGCTGGCGTGAAATGATAAGATTCATCAGCTCGCCGCGGTAGTGGTAGCCGCGAGCGAAACGGGCATGTGCTTCCGGCGACCGTGGTGGAACGGGCAGCGGGGGATGATGCACGTGGAGCGGACGTTTACGGCTCCACGAGGTTCGGCGCCACCCAAGAGTATTTCGAATCTGGAATGCTTCCCTAGCGATTGGGTGATGCCGCCCAATCGCTAGAGAAGCGCTCTAGGACGTAGAAAAAGTCCGAGCATGCTCATCATACTCGTCACCTACCTTGTCCTGGTCTGGTTGTTATTCTTCAAGCTCAAATTGATGCGCCTGACCTGGGTGAGCGGGAGTTTAGCCGTTGTTGCCGGCATGTTAATCCTTGCGATATTCGGGGCGCTGCTGAATTCGCTGACGCCGACCGGCCCTATCGTGGTCGGTTCACGCGTGGTGGAGGTCACGCCGAACGTCAGTGGTGAAATCGTCGCCATTCCGGTCAAGCCCAATGTCCCGGTCAAGGCCGGCACGGTGCTCTTCCAGATCGACCCGGCCCCGTTCCAATACAAAGTGCGCCGGCTGGAGGCGGCCTTGGTCGCCGCCCAGCAACAGGCTGAGGTGCTTCAGGCCAACTACGATCAGGCCAGCGCGAACGTCGTCGGCCTCGAGAAGCAGGTCGGCTTCCATCAAGAGCGGCTGGCCGACATCGCAACGCTGACGAGGAGCGGAGCGACAACCGCGTTTCGCGAACAGGACACGCGCGAGCAGTTGGAGATCGCCACGGCTCAGTTGCAGGCGGCGAAGGCGCAGCAGCAGAGCGCGCGGGCCGCGCTCCAATCGTCCATCGATGGCGTCAACACGACGGTCCTGCAAACCCGCGCGGAGCTCGACGACGCGAGATGGGAGCTCGCGCAGACGACGGTCAGGGCTCCGTCGGACGGTTATGCGAGCACCGTGGCGCTCGCGATCGGCGCACGCGCTCTCAAGGCAAGCGCCGCAATGTCCTTCATCGTCGAGTCCGATATCAGGATCGTCGGCACATTCCTGCAGAACGGATTCCGTACGATCCGTCCTGGCGCCAAGGTGCGCCTGTTCCTCGATGCCGATCCTGGCCGCATGTACGAGGCCAGCATCGTCGACATTCCGAAAGGTGTCGGACAGGGCGAGATCGCAGTATCGGGCATACTGGCTCGAGTCGGATCGATCGGTGGTACCGGCGCCTACCCGGCCGTGATCTCAGTTCCGCAAGGCGCCGACCGCAGCATATTGCGTTTGGGGACCTCCGGGACTGCAACGGTCTTTTCCGAGACCGCCGGCGTCATCGGCCTCATCGCGTATGTCCTGCTCTGGGTCCAATCCTACGTGGCCTACCTGTGAACCTAGTGGCTCGTGTTTCTCCTCCAATCAGGAGCCGGGGAAGGTTGGCTCCTTGGTGCGAAATTCGCGCGGCCCAAAGCCTGTTGCCTTTCGAAAAGCCCGGGAAAACCCTGCGGGCGAGGAATAGCCCAAGTCGTTGGATATGCTAGTAATCGACAGACTCGGGTCTTGTAACAGTTCGGTCGCGCGCTGAATTCTGACCGCAGTCGTCAGGCTGCGAAAGTCCGTGCCAGTGCGATTCAGCTCTCGCTGCAATGTCCGAACACTGGTGTCCATCGATCGCGCGACATCGTCGATCGACACGCTCCCTGTGAGAAGCTGGGCGCGGATCTGTTCGACGGCGACGCCGAACAAGCTTCGTGGAGCGCCACCAGGCCGGTCCCGCGCGACATCCTCCATGGTCACGATTGACTGTGATGCCCGTTTCGAGGTCGCCATCAGGTGGCGCCGTTCGAAGACGATCGCCACGGCCGGCGCATTGAAGAGCACCGGGCATTGAAACACATCCTCGAAAAGCGTGGTTCGGCTTGGTGTCTCGATATCAAGCTCGATGCGCAGTGGCCGCCAAGTATCAGGCAAATAGGTCCTGATGAGGCTCAGCAACTCGCCGGCCGCAGCGCCCGCGACTGCGCTATACCCGTCAGCGCCGGCCAAAGCAAACCCGTAACTATATCGCACTTCGTCAGCGACGGTTGTGACGGACAACTTGTCATAGGTACTATGATAGCGGAGGGCCGCGACGCTCCGCCGGAGGGCGTGGCCGAGGGTGTCCGCTCCAAACACGTAGCGTCCGAAGCTGCCGTAGGCGGCGACGTCCATGCCGGGGGCTATCAGGAGCCCGAAATCGGGCTCGCCGGCCGCTCGTCCGATCGCATCGACGAAGCCGACGACCGCCTGTTGAGGAATGAAGCAGTTCCGATCCTCGATCAGTTCGACGTCGAACCCCGCAGCTCGATTGGCCCGCCGCAGCACCCTCTCTCCCATCTCATCTCGAACGAACGCGGGCAGGCCGCGCAGGACATGGCTGGAGATGACGGGGACTGCGGCCATGCGACGGCGCTCCTGAAGGCGGCATAGGTGGCGCAAGATGAGTGGTTTCGATGTCGCCCGGCGGCTAGCGTAGCAAGAGTCATCCGGCGGACACATCGCAGAACCGGTGCACACCCGAAGGCAAGCTTCGCGGAACTGATCTGCCGGCGCCGTAGGCCTCGGCGCAATGAGCGCACCGTGCGGCAGGTCGGGTCGGGGGGGACGAAGAATGGTGTTCGGGTAATTCTTGCCGACGTGGATCTGAGCGGAGAAGACGGTGGCTTCCGGTCGCGCATTCTATTCTGTTGAAAGCTATCGCGCGAGCCTCCGTTGCGCGGCACCTGGTCATCGTCGATCGTCGAGGCGAGGCGATGCAAGGGCCTCAATGTCAAACGGCAACGAGGAGGGGCACCGGGGAGCGGCTTACCTCGCCCGCCCTTCCTCCATGGCGACCGCTCCGATCGTGGTCGGGCGAACGTTGCGG
Source organism: Chelatococcus sp. KU-N122 (assembly GCF_055391085.1). NCBI lineage: Bacteria > Pseudomonadati > Pseudomonadota > Alphaproteobacteria > Hyphomicrobiales > Chelatococcaceae > Chelatococcus > Chelatococcus sp. KU-N122. Next base: position 114,236 of record NZ_AP043981.1, read on the forward strand.
AGGGTGGCGTAGAGGAAGGCTGTCGTCAGTCCGAACAGCAACACGCCATTCAGCGCTTCGAGCGCTCCCAGCATCTGCCACTGATCGGCGAGCTTGAGGTTCGCATGGCCGAAGGTCGTCATCGCGCCGATCGAATACAACATCGCCGAGCGTGCATCTGGAAGAGCGCCGAGCCACAGATAAGCCACCGCCCAGACGGCCGCTTCGATGGCATGCAATGCGGTCGCCGATAACACGGTCGCCCCCACCACCATGGCGAAGGTCGTCAGGCGCCGACGGAATTTATCCGCGCGCTTCAGGCTTCGCTCGACACCGAGCTCGATGGCTCCGAGGCCAAGGACGTGGATGAGCGCAGCCAGGACGATCAGAGGCAAGCCCCACAGCCAGTCCGAAACCCAGCCATCCGATCCAAGCGATTGCATGTCTTGAGCCCTTACGCGGCCGATCGGTGGGCCTCGTCAAGACGAGGCGACAGGCGATACCACCCAATCGCGAAGCGCGCCAGGCACCGCTCGCCGCGCGTCTCCAACAAGGCCGGCCTGCTCGCCGCTGCTCCGGCCCGCTCGCTCGCCGAGGAGCCAGCCGGCGCTCTCGGCTCAGCGCAATGTCATGGCGCCGCGACCAACGTGACTGCCGTGACGCCGCCCGCCACATTGACGCCGGCCTGCCCCTCCACCGAGATGGGCTGGAGCGAGAACGCCCGCCCGGTGCCGCCGATCAGCACGTTGGCGCCGACGCCCACGCCGAACGATGCATCAGCGCCGGCCCCGGCGTAGGTTCCCGCGAGCGCGCCGGCCGGCAGCCCGTAGTCGCCGGCGATCACGCCCCAGACCAGATATCCTCCTACCGTGGCGCCGAGCGTGATCCCGAACTCGGTGATCTGACCGGTGTAGCGCTCGCCGGCCCCGCCCCTGTCGGGCTGAAAGACGCACGACAAGGTCTGCTTCTCCACGACGACGAGGCCGATGCCGGCCGAGACGTCACACGTGAGCGTCCCCACCTTCACCCCCGCATAGGCAGGCGCCGCGTGAAGGAGCAGCAGGCCGGAAAGCCCCAGGACCAGGCGAAGCACGCCGGGTTTTCTTGTCAGGTCTTTGCTCATCAATTGCCCCTGTTGCATTGTCGTCCCGGCAAAGACTGAGGATGTATCTTTTCGCCGCCGAAAAGCGTGTGTCAGAAGTGGTAGCCGGAGGAGGTCGAGAAACTGGACGTCCAAATATAACCCGCGGTCGCGTCCGCTGGGTCTGCGCTTGGATTGCTACTCGGGTGCCGCCTGAAAATAATCTCGCTCGCGCGTCTGTTCGGATAGCGGATAGAGGGATTGGCATTCCGCGAAATAGAACGATCCGGGCGCTCGGTTGCCGGGATCGGCGCAGATCTGGGCCAGTTGCTGAGCCCTGGATGCCGTCGACTGACATCCGGCCAGGCAAAAAGCCCCCAAAACGAGGAGCAAGCACGGCTTCATCGGATAGCTCATCACTATGAGTGCCTAGAGCATTTCGCCATTGGATTGGACCATCCATTGGCAGAAAAATGCTCATAACCTTTTGGATCTGGAGCGCTTCTCTTGCGTCTGGGTGAGTCCACCCAATCGCGAAGCGCTCCGGCGCGCTTCAAGCGGCTCAGTAACAGGGTGGGTATGGGTAGTACCCGCAAACCGGAGGGCGCGCGTAATACGGAGCGCCCGCCGCCGCCGCTCCGGCCGCCGCTCCGGCATACCAGGCGGAGCGATAGGCCGCCCGGCGCGCCATGCCCGCGAACGAGAGTGGCGTGAACGGCAGCCCGATGATGTCGATGAAGACGGATGCCGGACCGTTTGCATCCTTGAGGCTCCCCTCGAGCACGCTGACGTCGAAGGTCAACGTATCCGCATCGAGCTTGGGTGACCGCAACGTCACGACCGCGTCGCGCACGGAATCGCCGGCGCTGCTCAGGACCGAGACCGTAGCGTTGGGTGGGTCTTTGGCAAAGCTATCGCTGCCCTTGGCCCATTCCTCGAGCAAGATCGCGGTCAGCACGTGGCCGGCCGCCCGAACCGGACGGTCGGCGAACATGATGGAGCTGGCAGCGACTCCGCTTAGCACCAGCTTGTTGTTCTGGAGGGACGCACCTTTCGCGCTCATCACGATCAGCGCCGGTTCAATCTGAGTTTTGCCCCCGCCGCCGATCGCCTTCGTCGCCGGAGCGGAGATCGCGTCCCGTTCCTGCGCCCACGCCGGCGCCGACAGCAAGAAGAGCGAAAGAGCAAAAGAGCAAGCAACGACGGCTCGGTTCATATGATCCTCCCAAGCGCGAGGCCAGGACACGACAGGAGTGGGGCGAAGCCGACGCCGTCGTCGCCTCATCCAGGGCGACCGCCGTGCGGCTTCGCGGGCTGCTCACCTGCCCCCATGCGCGATTCCGAGCGACGGCGTTTGACAGAACTTGCCTGATGTTTGACAGCGCATGCGCGCCGGCCAGTGAATTTTGCTGGCGGGGCTCTGCGAACTATGCGGAGCGCACGTCATCGTCAGACAAGACATCGGCCGTCCTGCGTCTCGTGGCGCTGGCCTCCGTAGCGGTGCCGCCACCCACTCGGCGTCATGCCAGACCAGGCCTTGAACGCCCGACTGAAGGCGCTTGCTTCGGAGAACCGGACAATTGCGCCGATTTCCGTGGAGCTCATCGCCGTGCCGCTCAGAAGATGCCGCGCAACATCGAAGCGAACTTCGTCAGCGATGCGCTTGAATGTCGTGCCTTCGGCTTTGAGTCTACGAGCGAACGTTCGCCGGTTCATCCCGAGCAGCCGACAGACGTCGTCGAAAGACCCCTGGCCCGTGAGGAGCGTGTTGCGGAGCAGCCGCCGCGTTTGCTCCGAAGCTTTGTCGAGCTCCTCGCGCTCAAGAAGCTCGACCTGCTCCTTAAGCAATCGCCTCAACGCCGGGTCGGCTCGCGAAATTAACAGGTTCAGGCAACTCTCGCGGAAGTATAACGCATTGCGCTCGGCCTCGAATCTGACCGGAGCGCCAAAGAATGTTTCATATCGAGCCGGCGAAGCCGGACGCGACCGCATCAACGTGACTTCCAGGAGCTCCCAGCCTGGGCCGCAGAGAGCCATCATGATGTTTCGCGCGATGGCTAGAGCGCTGTCATGGATTTGCGCCGTCGCCGGCAGCCCGATCTCATGGATCCCATAGCCAAGGCAGGCGATGCCTTGCTCGATCACCAAGAAGGGCGCCGCGCTGCGGTCATGGTGATGAAGGTAGCCGACGAGGTCGGCCAGGGCCGTGCGCACGTCCGGAGCCTGCTGGAGGAGGAATCCAACCAGGCCGAGATTCGACGCCGATGCGGTTTCGCCGACAAGAAGGCCGAAATCGTCTCGCCCGATGGCGGAGGCGCAACGCGAAATGACCCTGCAGAACGTTGCGACCGGCAGCGCATGATCCGGATCGGAGAAGAGCTCTTCATGAACACCTTCGGCCGCAAGCAGAGGACCGACCTTGGCGCCGAAGGACGCCAGGACCTGCGGGGCGTGGATGGCGGCTCCGACACGAACATGACCTGGCGGCAGGCGCCGGCCGAGCCCCACCCTGATTGGCCACCCGACGTTCGCCCCCATCACCTGCATGATCGCCTCTGACTAGATTGAAGGCCCCGGCGCGCCCTGGCGTTGCATTCAAGGCGGCGTACGATGGCAAGCCGTCGCCGCCAGGCGGCCGAGCTGCCGCCTCGGCCGTCGGCGCGGCCCAACCGTCACCACACCGAAGCGCGGCGGAATGGAGCGGACCGAACAGGCAATGGCGACAAGCGGCGCGGCAACGCGCACCTGATTCAACAAACCAACGCGAAAGCGCTTGGCGGCGGCCAATCGCATAGCTTAAGGAAACGGGCACCGCTTGCTATTTGAGGACAGGAGCGAGCAATCTTGACGAACGGCCTCTCCCAGCGCGTCGGGCCCGTCGCGGCGCTCCCGGGCGTGCTCGAGGACCTCGGCGTGAGCCTCGAGGAGGCGTTTGCCGGTTCGGGCATCGAACCTCAGCAGCTCGTGCCGGATGCGCGTTTTGCATATCCGTCGGTGATCGGCCTGATCGAACGTTCCGCAAGGGTCGCAGGCTGCCCACACCTCGGCCTGCTTGTCGGGGCGCGCTGCGATCACCAGGCGCTCGGCGTCATCGGCGAGATGATGGCCAGCGCGCCCACGCTCGGCGACGCTTTCCGCGACTATATCGGGCTTCAGATCGGCTATTCGCGGGGCGCGGTCGTCTATCTGCAGCGCATCGACGATGATTACTTCGTCGGCTACGGCATGTATCACGCCGGGGTCGGTCTCGGTCGGCAGGTCCACGATCTCGTCGTCGCCATGGGCTGCAATATGGTGCGGGCGTTGACCGGCGGGCGGGTCCGACCGTTGCGGGTGCTTGAAAGTGTCGGCCAGCCCGATGACCTGGGACCCTATCGAAAGCTATTGAAGACGAATCTCGCCTTTGACCGGGAACAGACAGGTATCGTTATAGCGGGGCACGACATGGCGCTGCCGCTGCCCGGTGCCGACACTCGTCGCCGGCTTGAGCTTCGCGCGGCGATGCGGACCATGGCGCGCGGTGATCTGGACGACGTCGCTGCGCAGGTGCGCCACGCCATACGACCGCGCCTGATGCTCGGTGAAGCTGATCGAGATGCCGTCGCCCGCGAGCTCGGCCTCGGACCGCGCACGCTTGCGCGTCATCTCGCACGTGCCGGTACCAGTTTCGAGGCGATCAAAGACGAGGTGCGCTTCGCGGTCGCCCGTGAACTGCTTGCATTGACCCGCCTGCCCATCGGGAGCATCGCCGAAGCGCTCTCCTATTCAGCGAACAGCACATTCGATCACGCCTTCCAACGTTGGGCTGGCGAGGCACCCTCTCAATGGCGCAGGCAGCAGGGAGCCGGCGTGCAGGAGCACCGTCATCGGGTGGAACCACCCGTTGACGGTGCTCCTGATAAGGAGACCTGAAGTATATCGACCCGACGGCGGAGCCGCGAGCCTGCTGAATGGGACGGCGCCGAATGATCGGCGCCGTCCGCCACCGCTCAGCCGGCCTTCTGAACCGGAGGAATCGTCCAGGTGCCGTCGATGATCGAGGGATTCGTCTCTTTCGGCCAATACATGCGCAGCATCAGCAGGAATTTTCCAGCTGGCGCCGGCAGCCAGTTCGATTCCTTGTCCGCACCCGGTGAATCCTTCTGGATGTAGAGATCCACCGAGCCGTCGGCGTTGGCCTTCAGGTCCTGCCGCGGGCTGACCGAATAGCGATTGATCGGATTGGCGACGAAGAAGTAGTTGCTGTCGTACATCGTCAGCGACCAGAAGCCCTCGACGGGCGGCAGCTGGCCCTTGGGGAACCGCATGACATATTTGTGGGCCCCGTCGTAGTCCGATCCGTCTGCGGCCTTGAGCGACGTCGGGTAGACCGCATCCTGCGGCCGGTTGGCGCCGAGCCCGATCGCCGTGATCAGCGCCCGCAGGAGGTAGTCGGTGCCGTAGATGCCCGTCTTGGTCGTAAAGTTCCAGCCGTTGATATGCTGAATCGCGCCGTTCACCTTGAACTGCAGCATGATGCGATCGAAGGCGATCGACGGGATGCGCTTGGCGAAATCCGCCCGAAGCTTCGACTTGTCGAAGTCCTGGCCCGGCACGAGCCCGATCTTGGCAAAGCGGCCGACGGCTGCCGCGTCCGACCAGGACGGCGGGTTCGTTTTCATGAGGTCCGCCAGGAGCATGAAGTACTCCACGGCGTCCATACCGTTGACCTGCTCGCGGACGGCCGTCTTCATATCGAGCGAGGCATCGACCTTACCGGCGGGCGGCGTGTAGTCCTTGCCGAAGGAACTGAGCGGCGTCAGCTTGAACTGATCCTGGAGCGCATGCACCGCCGCATAGTCCTCCGGCGTTCCGGTGCAATAGAGCCGCCCCAGCAGCCAGACGATGTTGGTCGGCGACTTGTACTGCTTCACACCGGCGGGAAGCGTGCCGGACCAGTTCGGCCCGGTGACCGCGAACGTCTGCGCACCGGTGCCCGTCGTCCGCGCCCCCGGGACGTCGAAGACCGTCGTCCAGCCGTCCAGCATGGGCAGCAGGAAATAGCGTCCCTTCATATCGGGCACGCTCAGCACCCAGGGCTCCTTGCCGACGTCGAACCAGGCCGTCGTGTACAGCGTGTCGGCGTTCGGCGCCGTCACGTCCCGGAACGATGCGTCCGGATATTGCCGCATCTTGACCAGGTGCCCCATGGGCGCCCGCGTTCCCTCCGGCGCGGCCACGTTGGTCATGACGCGGCGGGTCATCTCCATGGTGACCAGCGGATAGCCGAAGATGTAGGCGTCCGTTGCCAGCCAGAAGTCATCCAGCCCCTCGCCGAGCCCGGCAAGATCAGCGCCCCAATCGGCTTTGGCGGCGCCGCCGACACCGCCAGCCAGAGCTCCAAGGCTGGCGAACATAGCTACTCGACGTGTGATGTTCATGGTTCCCTCCTGACGCGCATCTGCTCATACACCGGTTGGATGACGCTACCCCGAAGCTTACGCTGAGGTCAGTTCGACAAAAGAACACAATGCCGCTTCGCTCCGGGGAGCGGGATTCGAGAGGCCGGGGCCGCAAACGAGACCGCGGGGGGCGTGGATGTCCGCCGCGCAGTCCCGCCGGGCCGCTCGCTACCTCATTTCAATACCGAGCTTGGCCCGCTCATCCTTGAAGACATGAGCGATGGCTTCGATGATTTTTTTGTCCCGGTTCGCCTTGCAGTAGACGATGACCTCATGCTCCATCAGCTTACCCTTGCGGATGTCGGCATAGTGTTTACGGGCCAGGCCGTTATACCAGCCGCTGTACCAGGTGGTGAGCGCATCGGCATCCTCCTGATAGGTGTCGGCGAGTTGCGCGCACGTCAGCGTCTGCACGTCGAGGAACCCGTTCGCGTCGGCATAGGACGCAAGAGGGACCGGGGCCTGCGCATGGCTCGTCGAAACGGCCGCGAGGAGCAGGGCAACGGACAGCAGCGATCGTCTCATCCTCGAAGGTCCTCCAGTTGGCGAGCGAACCGGCGGGGCAATCCACCATTTCGTGCCGCGGCGTTTGACGGATTCTGCCGGAAGCTTGACGACGGAAGTCCAGCCGGCTGAAAGCCGCTGAATTTTCGGTCGCACGCCTGCGGAATAACCGCCGCAGCTCAGGAAGGCGTCAGACCGGCCGGCACCCCGTCCCGCTGGGCGGCGTCACGGAGCCGCCACTCGCTCGGAGTCATCCCGGACCAGCCCTTGAACGCCCGACTGAAGGCGCTTGCTTCAGAGAACCTCACAATTGCCCCGATCTCCGTCGCGCTCATGGCCGTGCTGCTCAGGAGGTGACGCGCGATGTCGAAACGAACTTCGTCGGAGATGCGCTTGAAGGTCGTTCCCTCGACGGTGAGCCTGCGGGCAAACGTTCGGCGACTCATCCCGAGCAGCCGGCAGACATCGTCGAAAGAGCTTGCGCTCGTCAGAAGGGTGGCGCGCAACAGCCGGCGCGTCTGCTCCGAAACGTTGTTGATCTCTTCGCGCTCAAGGAGGTCAACCTGCTCCTTCAGCATTCGCCTCAACGCCGGGTCGGCGCGCGGAATCGTCACGCGGAGGTAATTCTCGGGGAAATACAATGCGTTGCGATCGGCACCGAAACGGACCGGAGCCCCGAAGAACTTCTCGTAACGGGCCGGCGACGCGGGGCGTGGCCGCGTCAAAGTGACTTCCAGGAGCTTCCAGTCCTGGCCGCAGAGCGCCCGCATGATGTTGAGCCCAATCGCAAGGGCACCGTCATAGATCTGTGCCGTCGCCGGCAGACCGGGCTCGTGGATCGCGTAGCCGAGACAGGCGATGCCCTGCTCGACCACCAGAAATGGCGCTGAGCCCCGATCATGATGGTGAAGGTAGCTGACGAGATCGGTCAAAGCCGTGCGGACGTCCGGCGCCTGTTGGAGAAGAAATCCGACGAGGCCGAGATTCGAGGCCGATATGGTTTCGCAAATGAGAAGGCCGAAATCGTCCCGCGCAATGGCCGATGCGCAGCGCGAAATGAGCCGGCAGAACACGGGGTATGGCAGCGCGTGATCCGGATCCGAGAAGACGTCGTCATGAACGCCCTCCGCCGCCAGCAGAGGCGCAACGTCGGTCCCGAAGGCTGCGAGGACCTCCGGGACCCTGGTGGCGGCACCGATGCGAATATGACCCGGCGGCAGACGCCTGCCGAGCCCCGCCCGGAACGGCCGAACCACTGACACTCCTGGCCCGTGCATGATCGCCTTCGCCCCGGTTCACCACTCCCGGCGCCCCCACCCCGGTGTCACCACATGTCAAGGATCTGGCCGAAAGCGTCAAGCCTGCGCAGCAAGGGCGCCGTCCGTGCACCGATCGGAGAAGCGCTTGAGCGCAACCCGGCCTCCCCCGCAAGGGGCTATCGGATTGCACATCTGCGGCTTGCGGCCTCAGCTCCTGTTCTGAAGGCGCAACGCAACCGCCTCAACGCGACCAGAAGGCCGGGAGAGGTATGCAGTCGCACCGCCTCACGCCTTTTGCTGCGACGGGACCGATGCGTCAAAATCTCAGTGCCAAAATCTCTGTGCAGAGCCGCTACCGCCCGTGCAGCTCGGCGCCGAGGGCTCGCGCTGCGCCTGTCATTAGCGCGGCGACCGGGCCGTGCGGCGACACGTCCAGCCGGCCCACCCGCGCGAACACGGTGAGCGCCAGCCGCATCTGGCCGGCCGCATCGAACACCGGCGCGGAAACGGCGGCAAGCCCGCCTTCGCCTTCCGCGGCGACGGTAGCAAAGCCCCGGCCCCGCACCGCCTCGACCAGCGGGTCGAGCTCGGCCCGGGTCGTCGGCGCGCCGCGGCGGCCGACCGCCCGGCTCTGCGTCAGCTCGCGGCCGATCAGCGGCGCCAGCCGCTCGGCCTCGCCGAAGGCGCAGTAGACCAGCCCGGCGGCCGAGAACGTCAGCGCGCAGACGTGCCCGAGCGGCACGGTGCTGGCGAGCTCATGGCGGGCTTCGACCATCCGCACCAGGGTCGGCCCGTGGCTGCCCCAGACCGCCGCCGCCGCCGTCTCGCCCGTCGCCTCGACGATGGCGTTGAGCGTGCGCTCGGCGCGCTTGAGCACGTCCGACCGGCTGAGCGCGACCACGCCGGCGCGCAGCGCCAGCGGCCCGAAGTCGTAGCGGCTGGTGGCCGGATCCTGCTCGACCAGACCGGTCCGCACCAGGCTGACGAGATAGCGGTGCGCCTTGGCCGAATGCAGGCCGGCGGCGCGCGCCAGATCGGCGAGCCGCGCCGGCCCGGCCGTCTCGGACAGCGCCCGCAGCAAGTCACCCGCGACCTCGACGGAATTTACGCCGCCCTTGGCCGGCGGCTCCGCACCGCCCGCGGGCAGGCCACGCCCGGGCTCCGCCGCCCCGACCGGACTTGACATCACGCGTTCTCCCAGATCAGTATTACGCATAGAAGACTACATTACGTATTACGTAGCAAGCGGCAATTGATCGGGCTGATCGTGACAGCGACCGGATTGCCGCTGCGGCCAGGGAAAACGCATGATGAGGAGCCCAGTGTCCGAGCCCGATTATCGGAACCTGGCATTCGCCTACGCCCGCTCGTCCGATCAGGATGCGGCGCGCCCGGCCGCGCATCCGGTCGTGGTCGTCGGTTGCGGGCCCGTCGGCCTCGCCGCCGCCATCGATCTTGCCCAACAGGGCATCCCCGTCCTCGTGCTCGACGACGACGACCGGCTGTCGACCGGGTCACGCGCCATCTGCTTCGCCAAGCGCACGCTCGAGATCTTCGACCGGCTCGGCTGCGGCCAGCGCATGGTGGACAAGGGCGTCACCTGGAATCTGGGCAAGGTCTTCTTCCGCGACGACGCCGTCTACAGCTTCAACCTGCAGCCCGACACCGGCCACCAGCGCCCCGCCTTCATCAACCTGCAGCAATACTTCGTCGAGGGCTACCTGCTGGACCGGGCGGCCGAGCTCGCCAACCTGGAAATCCGCTGGAAGAACAAGGTGACAGGCGTCGCCCAGGACGATGACGGCGTCACGCTCCAGATCGCCACGCCGGAGGGCGACTACCGCCTGCGCTGCGACTGGCTGGTCGCCGCCGACGGCGCGCGCAGCGGCATCCGCGGGCAACTCGGCCAGAAGAGCTCCGGCCAGACCTTTCGCGACCGCTTCCTCATCGCCGACGTGCGCATGAAGGCCGACCTGCCGACCGAGCGCTGGTTCTGGTTCGATCCGCCCTTCCACCGCGGCCAGTCGGTGCTGCTGCACCGGCAGCCGGACGACGTCTGGCGCATCGATTTCCAGCTGGGCTGGGACGCGGACCCGGAGCTCGAGCGCCAGCCAGAGCGGGTGATCCCGCGGGTGCGGGCGCTGCTCGGGCCGGACGCGGCGTTCGAGCTGGAATGGGTCAGCGTCTACACCTTCTCATGCCTGCGCATGGACCGGTTTCGGCACGGCCGCGTGCTGTTCGCCGGCGACAGCGCACACGGGGTGTCGCCCTTCGGCGCGCGCGGCGCCAACAGCGGCGTGCAGGATGCGGACAACCTCGCCTGGAAGCTCGCCCTCGTCCTGCGCGGGCTGGCGCCGCAGACGCTGCTCGACAGTTACGACAGCGAGCGCGTCGCCGCCGCCGACGAGAACATCCTCAATTCGACGCGCAGCACCGATTTCATCACCCCGAAGAACGAGGCGAGCCGCGCCTTCCGCGATGCCACGCTGGAGCTTGCCAAGGATTGCGGCTTCGCGCGACGGCTGGTGAACAGCGGCCGCCTGTCGACGCCGAGCACCTACCGGGGCTCGCCGCTCAACACGGCGGACATCGACGCGTTCCGCGGCGCGATGGAGCCCGGGGCCCCGGCCGGGGACGCGCCGGTGCGCAGGATGGGCCAGGACGCCTGGCTGCTCGGCGAGACCGGCAGCGGCTTCACCGGGATCTACTTCGGCGACGCGCGCGAGCCCGCGTCGGCACAGCTGCAGGCGCTGCACGCGGCGGCTGATGGCCCGGTGCCGTTCGCCATCCTGTTTGTCACGCCGGCCGGGAGCTCGCAGGCGTCGACGCCCTGCGGCGTGGTCGCGGTCGAGGATGCCGCCGGCGTCGCCGCCGACCGCTACGACGCCCGGCCGGGGACATTCTACCTGCTGCGGCCCGACCAGCACGTCTGCGCCCGCTGGCGGCACGTCGACGGCGCGGCGGTGCGCGCGGCGCTGGCCCGCGCCACCGGCCAAGGGTGAGGAGGCCATGCTGAACACCGAGCTCAACATCGCCGATCCGGACGGCTTCTACGAAGCCCTGATCGGCCTCCATCGCGGCCTGACGCCGGAGCAGAGCCGGCTGGTCAACGCCAAGCTCGTCCTGCTGCTCGCCAACCACGTCGGCGATCGCGCCGTGCTCGACGAAGCCATGGCGCTGGCACGCCGGGGCATCGTCCCCGCCGGGGAGGACGGCGTCGTGCGCGCCACCGCCTGACACCGCGGAGAACGGAAGCCCGTCATGATTCTGCACGGCTACTATCGCTCGTCGGCCGCCTGGCGCGTCAGAATCGCGCTCAACCTGAAGGGCGTCGCGGCGGCGCACGCCTTCCACCACCTGCGCCACGGCGGCCAGCGCGAGCCGGCCTATGCGCGGCTCAATCCGCAATGCCTGGTGCCCGCGATCGAGCTCGATGACGGCGCCGTGCTCACCCAGTCGCTGGCCATCTGCGAGTGGCTCGACGAAACCCATCCCAGCCCGCCGCTGCTGCCGGGCGACGCCTGGCAGCGCGCCCGCATCCGCGCCTTCGCGCTCGCCATCGCCTGCGACATCCACCCGGTGCAGAACCTGAAGGTGCAGGAACGGCTACGCGCGCTCGGCGTCGCCGATGCGGAGGTCACCGGCTGGGCCCGCTGGGTGATCGGCGATGGGCTGGACGCCTGTGAGACGTTGCTCGCCGGCGCTCCCGGGCCGTTCTGCTTCGGCGCGGCGCCGACCCTGGCGGACCTCTGCCTGATACCGCAGCTCTACAACGCCCGCCGCTTCGGCTGCGAGCTATCGCATCTGCCGCGCCTCCTGGCCGCCGAGAGCGCCTGCAACGCGCTTGCCCCCTTCGCCGCTGCCGCGCCCGACCGCCAGCAGGACGCGGAATAGATCCGGCTTCGGCCGACCCTGAAAGGACCGATCATGTCAGGTTTCGCCAGCACCGCCGACCTCGTCGACAAGCAGGTCTCCTTCGAAGAGCTCGGGCCCGGCCTCTACGGCTATACGGCCGAGGGCGACCCCAATTCCGGCATCGTCGTCGGCGACGACAGCGTGCTGGTGGTCGATGCCCAGGCCACGCCCGCCATGGCCGAGGACGTGCTGGCGCGCATCCGCGACGTCACCGACAGGCCGGTACGGCACGTGGTGCTGAGCCACTACCATGCCGTGCGCGTGCTCGGCGCCTCCGCCTACGAGGGCGCCACCATCATCGCCTCCGACGCCACCCGCGACCTGATCGTCGAGCGCGGCCAGCAGGACATGGACAGCGAGATCGGCCGCTTCCCGCGCCTGTTCCGCGGCAAGGAGAGCATCCCCGGCCTCACCTGGCCCACCCTCGTCTTCCACAAGCGCATGACGCTCTGGCTCGGCAGCCGCGAGGTGCAGATCATCCACATCGGCCGCAGCCACACGGCGGGCGACACCGTGGTGTGGCTGCCGAAGGAGAAGGTGCTGTTCGCCGGCGATACCGTGGAGTTCGGCGCCACGCCCTATTGCGGGGACGCCCACTTTACCGACTGGCCGGCGACACTGGCGGCCGTGCGGGCGCTGGGCGCCGAACGGCTGGTGCCCGGGCGCGGGCGCAGCCTCATCGGCCGCGCCGAGGTCGACCAGGCGATCGACGGCACGGCCGCCTTCACCGCCGACCTCTTCGCCATCGCCAAGGCGGGGGTGGCCAAAGGCGCCACGCTCAACCAGATCTACGATGAGGCCATGGCGGCGATGCGGCCCAAGTACGGGCACTGGGTCATCTTCGACCATTGCATGCCCTTCGACGTGAGCCGCGCCGTCGACGAGGCCAAGGGCATCGACCATCCGCGCATCTGGACGGCCGAGCGCGACGTGGAGATGTGGCAGGCGCTCGAGCAGGCCAAGGCGGCGAAGCCTGCCGGAACGTGACCCGTAAGCCCTGGAGGCAGCCATGAACGTCACCGTGCGCCCCGCTTTTGCTGCCGGCTCTCCGGCCGGCAGCAATGAGCTCGAATACCTCTCCGGCTTCGGCAACGGCTTCGAGACGGAGGCGCTGCCAGGCGCCCTGCCGATCGGCCGCAACTCGCCGCAGCGCTGCGCCTACGGCCTCTACGCCGAGCAACTGTCGGGCTCGCCGTTCACGGCGCCGCGCACCACCAACGAGCGTTCCTGGCTCTATCGGATCCGGCCGACGGTCGCCCACTGGGGCGAGTTCGCCAAGGTCGACAACGGCCTCTGGCGCACGGCGCCGGCAGCCGAGGTGGACACGCCGATCGCGCCGCTGCGCTGGGATCCGTTCCCCATCCCCAACGAGGCGCTGACCTTCGTCGAGGCCGTGCGCACCATCACCACCGCCGGCGACGCCGGCAGCCACGCCGGCATGGGCGCGCACGTCTACCTGGTGACGCGCTCCATGGAGAACGACTACTTCTACAATGCCGACGGGGAGATGCTGTTCGTGCCCCAGCAGGGTGAGCTCCGGCTCGCCACCGAGTTCGGCCTCATCGACATCGAGCCCGGCGAGATCGCCGTCATCCCACGCGGCGTCAAGCTGCGTGTCGAGCTCAAGGGCGGCCCGGCGCGCGGCTATATCTGCGAGAATTATGGCGGCGCCTTCACCGTGCCGGAGCGCGGCCCGATCGGCGCCAACTGCCTGGCCAACCAGCGCGACTTCCTGACGCCCGTCGCCGCCTACGAGGACCGGGACGCGCCCTCGCGCCTGTTCGTCAAATGGGGCGGCGCGCTGTGGGCCGCCCACATCGAGCACTCGCCGCTCGACGTGGTCGCCTGGCACGGCAACTACTACCCTTACAAGTACGACCTGCGGCGCTATTCGCCGGTCGGGCCGGTGCTCTACGACCACGCCGACCCGTCGATCTTCACCGTGCTGACGTCGCCGTCGGAGACGCCCGGCACCGCCAACATCGACTTCGTCGTCTTCTGCGACCGCTGGCTGGTGGCCGAAAACACCTTCCGGCCGCCGTGGTACCACATGAACGTCATGAGCGAGTTCATGGGCCTGGTCTACGGCCAGTACGACGCCAAGCCCCACGGCTTCGTGCCGGGCGGCATCTCGCTGCACAACACGCTGCTGCCGCACGGGCCAGACGTGGAGGCCTTCGAGAGGGCGAGCTCGGTCGAGCTCAAGCCGCACAAGCTGGAGGGCACCATGGCCTTCATGTTCGAGACGCGCTTTCCCCAGCGGGTGACGGCATTCGCCGCCAACGCCGCCGAGCGGCAGACGGCCTACGGGCGCTACGGCCACGAGCTGCGCAAGAACTTCGATCCGACTCGGCCCTGATCATGGCAGCGATCGACGAGACCCACGATCCCGGCCGGCGCAGTTGGGTGGCCTCGGCCGCCGGCCACCCGGATTTTCCGATCCAGAACCTGCCGCTCGGCATCTTCACCCCGGCTGACGGAGGCGAGGCGCGCGCCGGCGTCGCCATCGGCGACAGCATCCTCGACCTGGCGGGCCTGGCCGAGACCGGGCTGCTCGTCGGCGATGCGGGCCGCGCCGCCGCGGCTGCCGCCGGCGGGGCCCTGAACGGCCTGTTCGCCCTCGGCGCTGAGCCGCGGCGGGCGCTGCGCACCCACTTGGCGGCGCTCCTGACCGACGGCAGCGCCGCCGCCGACCGGCTGCGGCCGCTGCTGCACGCGGCGGCGGGCTGCACGCTGCACCTGCCGGCCCGCGTCGGCGACTACACCGACTTCTACGTGGGCATTCATCACGCCACCAACGTCGGCAAGGTGTTTCGCCCGGACAACCCGCTGCTGCCGAACTACAAGCACGTGCCCATCGGCTACCACGGCCGCAGCTCCTCGCTGGTGCCCTCGAGAACGCCGTTGCACCGGCCGCATGGCCAGCGCAAGGCGGCAGACGAGACGGCGCCAAGCTTCGGGCCATGCCGCAACCTGGATTTCGAGCTGGAGCTCGGCATCTGGATCGGGCCCGGCAACGCGCTGGGCGCACCCATTCCGATCGCTAGCGCCGCCGACCACATCGCCGGCTTCTGCCTGCTCAACGACTGGTCGGCGCGCGACATCCAGGCCTGGGAGTACCAGCCGCTCGGGCCGTTCCTGGCCAAGAACTTCGGCTCGACGCTGTCGCCGTGGGTGATCACGCCCGAGGCCTTGGCCCCGTTCCGCACGGCGCAGCCGCCGCGCCCGGCGGGCGATCCGGCGGAGTTGCCCTACCTCGCCGACGCGGCCGACCAGCAGGGCGGCGCACTGGCGCTCGATCTCGAGGTGTTCCTGTCGACGCCCCAGCTCCGCGAGCGCGGCCGACCGCCGGTCCGCATCAGCCTGAGCAACACCCGCCACATGTACTGGACGGCGGCGCAGCTGGTGGCCCACCAGACCAGCAACGGCTGCAACCTGCGGCCCGGCGACCTCCTCGGCTCCGGCACGATCTCGGCCCCGGAGCCCACGGGCCTGGGCAGCCTGCTGGAGATGACCCAGGGCGGCAAGGTGCCGCTCAACCTCGCCACCGGCGAGGAGCGGCGCTTCCTGGAGGACGGAGACGAGGTGATTCTGCGCGCTCACGCCCGCCGCGACGGCTACGTACCGATCGGCTTCGGCGAGTGCCGCGGCAGGGTGCTGGCCGCCGTTGCCGGCTGATCGATCGTTGCTCGCTCAGCCCGTTGCCGCGCCGGCGCAAGCGACTTGCGCGAACGGGGGCCGCCCTGAGGCGTCGGGACATGGGCCACGGCGGCTGCGTCCGTCGGCTACAGCACATCGCGAGCGCCGCTGACGCCTCATGGTCTCCGAGATCGATTGCGATCGCCGCGCGGGCGCCGATGATCGCGCAGCAATGCAGCAATGAAGGAGCGCCCCCTTGTCCGATGACAGCTTGCCCGTATCGCGGCGACGGCTGCTGGCGACCACCGTGGCGCTCGCCGGAGCGGCCGGCGCCAACCTGCTGCCGCCGCGCGCCACGGCCCAGCCTGCCTCCGGCGACGACGCGGCCACCGGCACGGTCACTGTCGCGGACTACATCGCCATGCGCTTGAAGCAATTGGGCTGCGACACGCTCTTCGGCATCCCCGGCGCCACCTGCGATCCCGTCTTCGATGCGGCGCTCCAGGCGAAGCTGTCGGTCGTCGTCACGGCAACCGACCTGGAGGCCGGCTATGCCGCCGACGGCTATGCGCGGCGCAAGGGCCTGGGTGCGGTATCGGTCACCTACGGCGTCGGCATGCTCAGCCTCGCCAACGCCATTGCCGGCGCCTACGTGGAGCGCAGCCCGGTCGTCGTCATCAACGGCGGCCCGAGCCTGTTCGACCTGACGCACTTCAAGGAGGACGGCTCGCTGTTCTCTCACTCCCTCGGCGAGGTGAAGCTGCCGGGGGCCGCGGCCGACGAGGACCTGCTGGCGGACCTGCGCGTCTTCCGCGCCATCACCGCCCACGCCGTGCGGATCACCGCCAAGGAGCGCGCGCCGCGGGCGATCGATGCCGCGCTCAAGGCCGCCGTCGCACAGAAGCGGCCGGTCTACATCGAGATCGCCAAGGATCTGTGGTCGAAGAAGATCGCCGCGCCCGCGGGCCGGCTCGAGGCGCCGGGCGACGCCGGCGGCGGTGAAGCGGGCCTCGCCGCCGAGATCATTGCCAAGCTGCGCGCCGCCCGCCGACCGGCGCTGCTGCTCGGCATCGAGGTCGCCCGCCATGGCCTCGGCGAGCGCGCCACGGCGCTGGTGCAGAAGCTGAGGATGCCCTGGTCGACGACGCTGCTGGCGAAGTCGGTCGTGTCGGAGGACACGGTCGGCTTCCTCGGCACCTACGACGGACCACGGGCGGCGAAGAGCGTGGTCGCCGCCGTCCGCGAGGCCGACGTGCTGCTCGCCCTCGGCTGCGTGCCCGGCCGCCAGTACCGCGAGCTCTACCACGAGCCGCCCGAGCTGATGATCCGCGTCGCCGACGGAGCCGCCCAGATCGGGCGAGCGCGGCGCGCGAGCATCGACATCGGCCGTCTCCTCCACGCGCTGGAAGCCCAGAGCTGGACCCCGGATCCGGCCCACCTCGCCGCCAGCTCGCTGCGCGGCCGGGCGCCGATGCCGGAGCAGCGGCGGCCGGGCCTCCCGGCAGAGGCCGCAGCCGCGGGCGATGCCGGTCTGACCTACGACGAGCTGATGGGCCCGCTGGCCGGCGTCATCGACCCCTCCGTCATCGTCATCACCGATACCAGCGTCAGCATGCATCCGGCTGCCGATCTCCTGATCTCGCGGCGCGGCGGCTTCCTGTGCAATGCGGTGTGGCAATCGATCGGCTATTCGGTGGGCGCCACCATCGGCGTCGGCATTGCCGAGCGTGAGATCGCCGGGGCCCAGCAGCCGCCCCGTCCGCTGGTGCTGTGCGGCGACGGCGGCTTGCAGATGTCGGTGCAGGCGCTGTCGACGCTCGCCCGCCAGCGCATCCCGGCGATCGTCGTCGTGCTGGACAACGGCCTCTACGCCATCGAGCAATGGACGGTGGAGGCCACGCGCGGCATCACCGCCACGGACAGGCGCAGCTTCTTCCAGAACGCAGACGTCAAGGCTATCCCCTACCTCGATCTGCCGCGGTGGGACTACGTCGCCATCGCCAAGGGAATGGGCTTCGCCGAGGCGGAGCGGGTGGACGCCGCGTCGGACCTGCTGCCGGCGCTCCGCCGGGCCAAGGCCGCCGACGCGCCCTATCTGATCGCGGTCCGCATGAAGCAGCGCAGCCTGCCGGCGGAGCTGCGGAGCAGCTGACGGTCGATCGGATCTGCCTCAGCCTCGGTGGCGCAATGCGTCGACCAGCAGGGCAAAGGCGGGCGAAGCCTGGCGGCGGCTCGGGTAGTAAAGGTGATATCCCGCCCAGTAAGGGCACCAGTCTTCCAGCACCCGCGTGAGCCGGCCCTCGGCCAGATAGGGCTCCGCCAGATCCTCCGGCACATGAGCGAGGCCGAAGCCCGCCACGGCCGCGTCGAGGACATGGAAGATACTGCTGAAGACGAGCTGACCTTCCACGCGCACCTTCAGCTCGCGGCCGTCCTTCTCGAACTCCCAGGCGTACAGCCCGCCATGGGTGGGCAGCCGCAAGTTGATGCAGGTGTGACCGGTCAGATCCTGCGGCACCTTCGGCAGCGCACGCTCGCCGAAATAGGATGTTGCGCCGACCACGGCGAAGCGGACCTCGGGGCCGATCCGCACCGCGATCATGTCCTTGGCGATCTGCTCGCCGAACCGCACGCCCGCGTCGTAGCGCTCGGCAACGATGTCGGACAGGCCGTAGTCAACCGTGAGCTCGACCCTGACGTCCGGATAGGCGGGCAGGACCTTCACGAGCTTCGGCCATAGGACCCGATCGATGGCGTAGTCGGTGGCCGTGATCCGGACGGTACCGGCGGGCTTGTCCCGAAGCTCGCTCAGCGCATCGAGCTCGGCCTCGATTTCCTCGAGCCGGGGGCCGACGCTGCGCAGCAGGCGCTCGCCAGCCTCCGTCGGCGCAACGCTGCGCGTTGTGCGCGTCAGCAGCCGAAGCCCGAGTCGTTCCTCAAGCTGGCGAACGGTCTGGCTCAGCGCCGACTGCGAGATCCCGAGCTTCGCCGCCGCCCGGGTGAAGCTCCGCTCCTTTGCGACGGCAAGGAAGGCGAAAAGGTCGTTGATGTTGTTTCGCGACATTCATCAGCAGCACTTATGTATCCATGCCGATTTCACCTTCTAATCGCAAGGCACCGAAGCGGCTAGGTTTTTTGTTGTCGGCCCGGCCCCCTCGCATGGCAGGCCCAGGCCACGAGATCAGATGAGGAAGGCGCGGTCAGTGTCCGTCACGTCGTCGCATGCGCCGTCGGCCCGCGGCCTCGCCCTCACGCTGCTGCCGATCATGGCCGCGGTCTTCGCGGCGTTTCTGATGATCGGTCTCGCGTTGCCGGTGCTCCCGCTGCATGTGCATCAGGGCCTCGGCCTCGGCACCTTCATGGTCGGGCTCGTCGCCGGCAGCCAGTTCGCGGCCTCGCTCGTCGCGCGGGTGTGGTCCGGGCATTATGCCGACAGCCGCGGCGCCAAGCGCGCCGTCGTCGCCGGCCTGCTCGCCGCCGCCGCGGCCGGGCTGCTCTATCTGCTGTCACTCCGGTTCATCGCCGTTCCCGCGATATCGGTGGCGATCCTCCTCGTCGGCCGTGCGCTGCTCGGTGGGGCCGAGAGCTTCGTCATCACGGGCGCGCTCAGTTGGGGACTGGCTCTCGCCGACGCGCAGAACGCAGGCAAGGTCATGGCCTGGGTGGGGACTGCGATGTACGCGGCGTTCGCAGCCGGCGCCCCCATCGGCTCCATGCTCTACGCCGCCGCCGGCTTCGACGCGATCGCACTGGCGAGCACGCTCGTGCCGCTCGGGACGCTCCTGCTGATCAGGCCGCTCCGCCCGGTGGCGCCAAGCCATCGCGAGCCGCCTGCGCTCCTGCGGGTCGCCGGCGCCGTCTGGTTGCCGGGGCTCGGCCTGGCGTTCAGCAGCCTCGGGTTCGGCGCGATCACGGCCTTCATGGCCCTGCTCTTCGTGGAGCGCGGGTGGAGCTCGGGCTGGCTCGCCTTCACCGCGTTCGCCTGCGCCTTCATGGCCGCGCGCATCATCTTCGGGCACCTGCCGGACCGGCTCGGCGGTGCCAGGGTGGCGCTGGTGTGCGTGCTGGTGGAAGCCGCCGGCCAGGCGCTCGTCTGGCTGGCGGCCGGCCCCGTCCAGGCTCTGGCCGGCGCGACGCTCACCGGCATCGGCTATTCGCTGGTCTATCCCGGCCTGGGCGTCGAAGCGGTCCGCCGCGCGCCGCCGCAGAGCCGTGGCCTCGCCACGGGCGCC
This sequence comes from Chelatococcus sp. KU-N122, assembly GCF_055391085.1. NCBI lineage: Bacteria > Pseudomonadati > Pseudomonadota > Alphaproteobacteria > Hyphomicrobiales > Chelatococcaceae > Chelatococcus > Chelatococcus sp. KU-N122. The sequence continues at coordinate 134,286 of NZ_AP043981.1, forward strand.
TATACCGCCTTTCTGGATCTGGCGCTGGGGCTCGCCAGCCCCGCGTTGGGACTGGTCGCCGGTGGCGCCGGGCTGCACGCCGTGTTCCTGGTCAGCACACTCGTCGTGCTCTGCGGCGTCGCGGTCGCGGCACGGCTTCAGGGCGCGCCGCCGGCCGTCTGATCGATTGACTGGAGCAGGCCGGCGATGATCAGTACGGCAGATGACCGCAAGCTTTCGCTCAACGCGGCCCGATCGGCCAGCAGACGCAGCCAGTGGAGCAGGCAATGCCTCATGTGATCGTGAAGCTATACACGGGCAAATCAGAGCGGCAGAAGGCCATGCTCGCCGAGCAGATCACCAAGGCCATCATGGCGGCCCTGAACTACGGCGAGGAATCCGTCTCGGTCGGCATCGAGGATGTCGCGCCGGCGGACTGGGCGGACAAAGTCTACAAGCCGGACATTCTTGGAAAGCCCGACACGATATACAAGAAGCCCGGATATAGCCCGCCCGGTTAGCGGGTGCCCTCTCCCTCCCTCGCGCTTCCGCGCCGCTCTCCATCGTGATGCGTGACAGAAGGTCCCCCCAAATGCGCCCCAGGATCATCTGCCACATGGTCAGCTCGGTCGACGGCCGCCTGCACGTCGACCGATGGACCCCGCCGGCCGCCGGAATCGAGACGACGACCCTGCGGGCGCACTACGATCAGACAGCCGCACGGTTGGGCGCTGACGGATGGATGGTCGGGCGCAACACCATGTCGGAAATCGTCAAGGGCACCGCACGGACGCCGCGGCCGACCACCGGCGATCTGCGCACGACGCATATCGCCGACCGCAAGGGCCGAGACGTCGCCGTTGCCATCGATCCGCACGGCAAGCTGCACTATGGGCAGGACCATGCCGGCGGCGACCACATCGTGGCCGTCCTCGGTCAGCAGGTCTCCGACGCCTATCTCGCCGAACTGCGCGAGGACGGCGTCTCCTATCTGTTCGCCGGCCCCGATGGGCACGACCTGCCCGGCGCCATGGACACGCTCGGCGAGACCATGGGCGTCAGGACGCTCCTGCTCGAGGGTGGCGGCCTCATCAACGGCGCCTTCCTGAAAGCCGGACTGATCGACGAGATCAGCCTCCTCGTCTACCCGGCGATTGACGGGCTGGCCGGCATATCGAGCATCTACGAGTACGTCGGCGGCGCGGACGAGCGGCCGGCGGCTGGCCAGTCGCTTCGCCATATGGCCACGGAGACCCTGGCGGGCGGCATGGTCTGGCTTCGATATGCGGTCGAAAAGAGCCCGCACGCCGGCTAGATCCTCCCATCCAATCGGATGACATCATCTGATCGGATAGAATGATCCAACTCCTTGAATCTGAAGCGCTTCGCGATCGGCGACAGCCAAGCTCAGCAAGGTTGCCACTCTAGGTGTTTGAGCATGATCTTGCCCAAAAACCGGTATCCACTTTTTGGGATCATGCTCTAGCGGCTCGCGCGTCCAAGACAGCGGGATGACGCGCGGCCTTGCTTCATTCCGATTTAGAACCTAGGCTTGCTCTGACACGATGTGAGCTCTCTCGTCGCATCCGGAGCTTCCCATGGTTCAGGCTGACGCGGGCTTTGTCCGCGAGGTCGGCGGCACCCTCGCCTCCTCGGTCATCACGCGCACGCCGACGATGCGTATCGAGGTTCTGCGCCGCGAGGCGAACAACTGCATGTCCTGGCATTTCCGCCAGCCCGAGCTGTGCCTGTTCTGGTTCGTGAACGGCGCCGAACGGCTGAAGGCGACCGTCGACGGCCGGCCTGTCGATCAGGTCTTCCGGGGCAGGAACCGGCTCGCCATTTTTCCGGCGGCCGTGGAGATCGAGGGCGAGTGGAATGTCGGCCCGGTGCTCGACTACGTCGTCGTGTTCCTCAACCCCGGCTTCGTCGGCGGCCGGCTGCGCGACGACATCGCGTGCTCGACGATCGCGTTCGAGCACGACGGATTGACGCGCGGGCTCGCCGAGCTCAGCCGCGAGGCGGCGGCGCCCGACGATCTGTTCGATCTCCTGGCGGACGGTTGGGCGACACAGGCGCTCGCCCATATCTCGCGCGTCAGCCGGCGGGAGACGCCGTGTGCGAAGGGCCTGCGCGGCGGCATCACCGCGAAGAGCCTGCAGCGGATCGACGACTACCTGCGGTCCGACCTCGCGCGCCCGATATCGCTCGCGGACCTTGCGGCCATCGCCTGCCTGAGCCAGCGCCATTTCATCCGCGCCTTCCAGGAGAGCATGGGCAGCACGCCCTACCAGCACGTCCTGGCGCTGCGCATCGAGGACGCCAGGCGCCGCCTGTCGGCGACCGACGAGACGATCACCGACATCGCACTGGCGACCGGCTTCGGCCACGGCCAGCATTTTTCCACGCGGTTCAAGCGGGCGACCGGCATGACGCCGTCCCGGTACCGTCAGCAGCATAGCGCCTGAGCCGCGCTGCGCGTCCGCCGCGCCGGAGGCCGACGACAACACGACACTTTTGCGTACATCCCGGCGCAAAGCTGCAAGCCCGGCTCCGACGCAGCAGGCTATCACGGTCTCACAACGACAATCCGGGCTGAGCTGCCTCGCGGCGCCGCCAGGGCCGAACGGGGCGTACGAGCCCCGTCGCAAGGGAGATCGAAATGTCCAAGCCCGTCCGGGCATCGGTCCGTGCCGTCCTCGGCACGACGGCGATCGTCGCAGCTTTGGCAGGCCCGGCGCTCGGCCAAAGCAAGAGCCAAGACAATAGCCAAGACAACGGTCCGATCAAGATCGGGCTGATGCTGCCCTACAAGGGCGTCTACGCGGTTCCCGCCGAAGGCATCGACCGCGGCTTTCAGGTGGCGCTCGCCGAGCACGGCGGCAAGGTCGCCGGCCGCGCCATCGAGATCATCCGCGCCGACGACGAGCTGACGCCGGGCGTAGGCGTGCAGAAATTCAACAAGCTCACGCAGCTCGACAAGGTCGACCTCGTCGCGGGCGTCGTCAGCTCGAGTGTTGCGATCGCGATTTCGGAGCTTGCCGACCGCAGCAAGACGCCTATGGTCTTCGTGAATGCTTTCGCGGACGAGATCACCGGCAAGTTCTGCAGCCCCTACGTGGCGCGCACCTCGTTCAGCGCCAACGGCTTCCAGTACAATTCGGGCAAGTACTGGGCCGGCAAGGGCATCAAGACCGCCGTCATCATCGGCCCGGACTATTCGGCCGGCCACTCGTTTCTCGGCGCCTTCAGGCGCGGTTTCGAGGAGGCCGGCGGCAAGGTCGTCCAGGAAATCTGGACCCCGTTCCAGAAGACCAAGGACTGGGGCGCCGCTCTGACCCAGGCCAGCAACTCCGGTGCCCAGATCATCTACGCCTTCTATGCCGGGGCCGAGGCCGTCCAGCTCGTCAAGCAGCACGCCGATTTCGGCCTGCGCGAGAAGATGCCGCTGATCGGCGACCAATGGGTCTACGACGAGGCACTCTGGCCGGCGCTCGGCGACCTCGTGCTCGGCGCGCGCCACATCACCGTGCACTTCCCCGGACTGCAGGGCGAGACCAACGCCAAATTCGTCGACGCCTACCGGACGATGTTCAAGGCCGATCCGGACGTGAATGCATCGCTCGGCTACGACAACGCCAAGGCCATTCTGCTGACGCTCGACAAGCTGGGCGGGCGCATGCCCGAGGACCGTGCCCAGTTCATCTCGACCATGCGCGGCCTCACCTTCGCGGCTCCGCGCGGAACCATCCGCTTCAACGCGCAGAACAGCGCGCTGCTGGAGAAGGTCTATGTGGTCGACATCGTGAAGGGCCCCGACGGCAAGCCCGAGCGCCGCTTCGTCGACGCCTTCCCCGGCGCCGACGACCTGCCGGGCTGCACGAAGTCCTTCTGATGCTTCTTCTTCAGCTTCTGAACGGTCTTCAGCTGAGCATGCTGGTGTTCCTGCTCGCGGTGGGACTCACGCTCATCTTCGGGCTCATGAACACGCTCAATCTGGCGCACGGCGCCTTCTTCACCCTGGGCGCCTATGCGGGGCTCGTCGTGGCGCAGGCGAGCGGCTCGTTCTGGCTGGCGCTGGTCATCGGCCCGCTCCTGCCGTTCGCGGCCGGCTTCGTGCTCCAGTATGTCGTGTTGCAGCCGCTGGCCGACCGCGGCCGGTCCACCCACCTGGACCTGGCGCTGCTGACCTTCGGGCTGTTGTTCGCCACCGCCGGCGCGGTCGAATACTGGTTCGGCTCGGCCTTCTACAGCATCGCGACACCGGATATATTGAACGGCCGCGTGACGCTGCTCGGCGCGTCCTATCCCGTCTACCGCCTGTTCATCATCGGCGTGGGCCTGGCCGTCGCGGCAGCGCTGTTCCTCGTCTTCGACCGCACGCTGATCGGAGCGACGTTGCGCGCCGGCGTCGACAACCGCGAGATGGTCACGGCACTCGGCATCAACATCAAGCTCCTCTTCGCGGTCGTCTTCGGCTGCGGCTCGGCGCTGGCGGGCTTTGCCGGCGTCATCGCCTCGCCGGTCACCAGCATCTATTCGACCATGGGCCTCGCCATCGTCGTCACGACCTTCGTCGTCGTGGTGGTCGGCGGCCTCGGCAATCTCAAGGGCTCGTTCGTGGCCGCCCTGATCGTCGGCATGGTCGACACGCTCGCCCAGGCCTACGTGCCCGAGGCCGAGCTGTTCGCGGTCTACGCGCTGCTGATCCTGGTGATGATCGTGCGGCCGCAAGGCCTGTTCGGAACCGTGAGCAGGGTGTCATGACGGAAGAAGCCGCCGATTTCGGTCGTACCGCCCTGATGCCGGCTTCGCCCGCCCGGACCACGCTGCCGTTCGCTTGGCCCAAGGCGCTGGGCGCGGTCGTGCTGGTGGCGCTCGCAGCACTCCCCGCCGTCGTCTCCGGCTATCCGCTGACGCTCGCCGTGGAAGCGATGATCGCCGGCGTGTTCGCCGCCGGGATCAGCCTGCTGATCGGCGTGACCGGGCTCGTCTCGCTCGGCCAGGCCATGTTCCTGGGCCTCGGCGGCTACGGCATCGCTATCGGCACCGCGCTGCTGGGCTGGCCGCTGTGGATCTCGGTGCCGATGACGCTCGTCGTGGTGACGCTGATCGCGGCGGCCATCGGTGCGGTCTGCACTCGCACGCGCGGCATCGAGTTCCTGCTGATCACGCTCGCCTTCTCGCAGATGTTCTACGGCGCGGCCATCAAGCTGCGCTGGACCAACGGCTCGGACGGCATGTCGGGCATCCCGCGCCCGGACCTGTCGATGGTCGGCCTGAGCGCCGACAGCCCGGTCGGCTTCTACTATTACATCCTCGCCACCGCGCTGCTGGTGGCCCTGCTGCTCGGCCGCATCGTCGCCTCGCCCTTCGGCGGCGTCCTGATCGGCATCCGCGAGAACGAGCGGCGCATCACCGCCATGGGCTACGCGGTGACACGTTACAAGATCGCCGCCTTCGCGCTGTCGTCGATGATCTGCGCGGTCAGCGGCATCCTGCAGGCCCAGTACACCTATTTCGTCAATCCGGATTCGATGAGCTGGCAGCTCAGCGGCGAAGGCGTGCTGATGGTCATCATCGGCGGCGCCACCGCCGTCGCCGGGCCCTTCGTCGGCGCCGCCGCATTCGTGCTGGTCAAGCAGGGGCTGGCCATGGTGACCGAGGAATACAGCCTGTTCTTCGGCATCTTCTTCATGCTCGTCGTCATCTTCTTCCGCGACGGCATCGCCGGCACGCTGCGGCGGCTCCTGGAGCGGCAGCCATGACGGCGCTCGAGATCCGCAAGCTGCACATGGCCTTCGGCGGCCTTCAGGTCATCAACAACCTCGACCTCGAGATCCCCGCCGGCCAGCGCCACGCGGTGATCGGCCCCAACGGCGCCGGCAAGACGACGCTGTTCAACCTGATCACGGGCTGGCTGGCGCCGACGAGCGGCGAGATCCTGATCGAGGGCCGCCCCGCGCCGGCGGGCCGCCCGCACCTCGTCGCCCGCCGCGGACTGACCCGCTCGTTCCAGAAGAACACGCTGCTCGAAGGCGTGACGGTGCTCGACAATCTCTGCGTCGCCTGCCAGGCGTTCCGGCGCTCACGCCACGCGCTGCTGCGCCCGCGCCGCGCCTTCTCGGACGTCACCCGCAAGGCGCGGGAGGTGGCCGAGCTGATGCACCTCGGCGGCGTGCTCGACCGCAAGGTGGCCGAGCTGCCCTACGGGCAGAAGCGGCAGCTCGAGGTGGCCATCGCGCTCTGCGCCGAGCCCAAGATCCTGCTCATGGACGAGCCGGCGGCCGGCACATCGCCGGCGGAGCGCGACAACCTCGTGCGCCTGATCAACGGCCTGCCGCGACACCTCACCATCGTGCTCGTCGAGCACGACATGGATGTCGTCTTCGCCACCTGCGATCTCATCACCGTCCTGAGCTACGGCAAGGTGCTCGCCACCGGCACCAGGCAGGACATCCAGTCCAACCAGCGCGTCATCGACGCTTATCTCGGTCATAACCATGCTTGAGGTGACCGACCTTCACACCTACTACAGCCAGAGCCACGTGCTGCAGGGCGTCGACCTCTCCGTCGGCGCAGGCCAGTGCGTTGCCGTGCTCGGCCGCAACGGCGCGGGCAAGACCACCACGCTGCGCTCCGTCCTCGGCCTCACGCCGGCGCGCCGCGGGCGGATCACCTTCAAGGGCCGCGACATCACGCGCGCGCCGACCTACCGCGTCGTTCGCGCGGGCATTGCCTTCGTTCCCGAGGATCGCGGCATCTTCCCCACGGTGACCGTCGACGAGCATCTGAGCATGGCCCATCGGGCCGCCGGACAGCGCACGGGGCGCCGGACGGCGGACGAGATCTACGGCATCTTTCCGCGCCTGCGCGAACGCCGCCGCAGCTTCGGCGGCCAGCTCTCGGGCGGCGAGCAGCAGATGCTGGCGATCGGCCGCGCCCTGACCACGGGCCCGGACCTGCTGATCCTGGACGAGCCGAGCGAGGGGCTGGCGCCGGTGATCATCGAGGCGCTGGAGGCCGTCCTCGTCGACATCAAGCGGAGCGGCATCCCCATCCTGCTCGTGGAGCAGAACTACCATCTGGCGACGCGGCTCGCCGACCAGGTCTACGTGCTCGGCCAGGGCCGCGTGCAGTTCTCAGGTGGAACCAATGCTTTGATCGACAACGAGGACATCAGGCGCACCTATCTGAGCGTCTAACTCATGCTTCGCCGGGCATGGCTCATGGACGACGAGATCATGCTCACAACAGTCATTCGGGCCGGGATCGCAGTTGAAGGCCCTCATCCCCGCCCCGCGCTGAAAGTCATGAAGGAAGCAACACCATGCCAGGCCCACTCCAAGGCGTCCGTGTCCTCGATCTGACCGGCGTCGTCTCTGGACCGCTCGCCACCATGCTGCTCGCCGACCAGGGCGCCGACGTGCTCAAGATCGAGCCCCCCGGCGGCGACATCACCCGCCGCAGCCGCGCCACGATCGACGCGGCCGGAGAGTTCTCGGCGCTGTTCATCTCGTCGAACCGGGGCAAACGGTCGCTCGCCATCGACATCAAGAGCGAGGCCGGGCGCGAGGTGCTGGCCAAGCTGGTGGCCGAGGCGGACGTGCTGGTGCAGAATTTTCGTCCTGGCACCATGGAGCGGCTCGGCCTCGGCGCCGACGAACTGCGCCGGCGCCATCCGAGGCTGATCTACGTGTCGATCAGCGGCGTGGGCGAGACCGGCCCCTACGCCAAGAAGCGGGTCTACGACCCGATCATCCAGGGCCTGTCGGGCCTTGCCGACATCCAGTCGAACCCGTCGACCAACCGGCCGCAGATGATCCGGACCATCCTCGCCGACAAGACGACGGCGGTGTTCACCGCGCAGGCCGTGGCGTCGGCGCTGTATGCCCGCGAGAAGACCGGCCAGGGCGACCACATCCGCATTGCCATGCTCGACGTGATGCTCGCGCATCTGTGGCCCGAGGGCATGATGCAATACACCGTCGTCGGCAAGGAGGCGGCGGTCGGCGACCCCAACGACCGGCCCGACCTCGTGTTCAAGACGGTGGACGGCTACATCACCGTCGGCACCATCTCCGATTCCGAGTGGCAGGGCTTCTGCCGGGCGACCGGCGACCCGGCGCTGGCGGCGGACGAGCGCTTCGCCACGCCCACCGGACGCGCCCTCAACGCCACCGCCCGCATCCACAGGATGGCGGACTACATCGCCAGCCACACGACGGCGGAATGGCTCGAGCGGCTCGATGCGGCCGACGTTCCCTGCGCGCCGATCCTGCGCCGCGGCGAGATCGTCGGCCACGAGCAGGTGGTGGCGCGCGAACTCATCGCCGAGCTCGAGCAGCCGACGGTCGGCCGTGTGCGACAGCCCAAGCCACCGGCACGGTTCGAAGAGCGCGCGGCCGCGATCGGCGGCCCGGCGCCGCGCATCGGCGAGCACAGCCGCCAGGTGCTGCAGGACCTCGGCTACGGCGACGAGGCGATCGACGCGATGATCCGCAGCCGCGCTGTCCGCGCCGCGAACTAGCCGAACCGATCGGGAGGGAGAGCCATGTCAGGATCCAATCAGGTCGCCCTGCTCGTCGGGGCAGGCGACGCCATCGGCGCCGCTGTCGCGCGGCGCTTCGCTGAAGGGGGCTACACGGTCTGCGTCGCGCGGCGCGAGGCGGAGAAGGCTCAGGCGCTGGGCGACGAGCTCAAGGCCAAGGGCGCCGCATTCCATGCGTTCAGCGTCGATGCGCGCAAGGAGGAGGACGTCCAAAAGCTGTTCGCGGACGTGGAGCGCGACATCGGCCCGGTCGCCGTCACGCTCTTCAACGCCGGCTCCAACGTCAACAAGCCGCTGCTGGAGACCACCGAGCGGCTGTTCTTCAAGGCCTGGGAGCTGGCCTGCTACGCCGGCTTCCTGGTCGGCCGCGAGGCGGCTCGGCACATGGTCCCGCGCGGCCGCGGCACCATCCTGTTCACCGGCGCCACGGCCAGCATGCGCGGCGGCAAGGGTTTTGCCGCCTTCTCGTCCGCCAAGTTCGGCCTGCGCGCGCTGGCCCAGGCCATGGCGCGGGAGCTGGGGCCGCAGAACATCCACGTGGCCCATCTCTTGATCGATGCCGCCGTCGATAGCGAGGCCATTCGGCGGCGCGTGATGGCGGAGCGAGGCGTCGACACGGCCGACATGCCGGCCGACAGCCTGACCAAGACCTCGTCGATCGCCGACGTCTACTGGTTCCTGCACAACCAGAGCCGCGACGGCTGGACGCACGAGCTCGACCTGCGGCCCGGGCGGGAGACGTGGTGACATGCCCGACAAACTGCTGCTCTGGGGAGTCGGCACCAGCCGCACCGTCCGCGCCCACTGGGCCCTGCACGAGCTCGGCCTCGACTATGACGTGCGGCCGATCCTGCCCCGATCCGGCGAGACCAAGACGCCGGAATACACCGCCCTGAACCCGAGGCAGAAAATCCCCCTGCTGCAGGACAGAGCCCTGACCATCGGCGAAAGTGCGGCGATCGTCGCCTATCTGGCGAACAGATATTCGAACCCCGGCCGAATCCTGTTGCCTTTGGACAGCGATCTACACGCCAAGTGGCTGGAGTGGTGCTTCTTCATCGTGACGGAGCTCGACTCCACCAGCCTGTACGTCATGAGACGCCACGGCACGAACAAAGGGCTCGCACACATCTACGGCGAGGCGCCCGCCGTGGTGGCCAAGGCCGGCGAATACTTCAGGGAGCAGCTCCGCCACGTCGACGTCGCATTGTCCGACGGGCGGCCCTACCTGTTGGGAGACCAGTTCACGACGGCGGATATCCTGCTCACCACCTGCCTGACCTGGGCAATCGACTATGGCGTGGGCGTCTGCGACACCGCCATGCCCTATCTCGAGCGCACCACGGCGAGGCCGGCCTACGTCGCAGGCTCGCGCGCCAATTTCGCGGAGATCTGAGGCGCTCTACACCTGACGCCTTTGATTAGATCGTCAGGTTCTGGCGCACGCATCTGGCCCGCCCGGCGAAGATATCGGCAGCGCGCTTCAGGATCGTGTCGTAGGCGCCGTCGTCGGAGGGCGCTCCGGCCTCGTTGTACTCGTACGTACCGCCGACGACGATGTCGTTGCTCCGGGCAAAGAGGTAGGCCGCGTCGGCGTCGCAGCCGCCGCTGAAGAAATACTTGAGCTTGTTCGGGTTGTTCAGGATCACCAGCTGGCCACGGATCGGCACCACGTTCTGGTCGCAGAACAGCGCCCCCGCGCCGAGCCCGGTGCAATTGACGATGATCTCGGCCGGTAGCGCACGCACGTCGTCCACCGTGCGCAGCGCGCGCGGCTCGAACCGGACGGCGGCCTTGCGCAGCTCCTCCGCGAGCCGCGGCAGGAGAATGGTCGGATCGATGAGCCAGGTCCGGTATTCCCGCCCCTGCACGGCCTTCAGGTGCGCGAAGGGAAGCAGCCCCTCGGTGGGGGCGGCGATGACCGAGCGCGGCGTGCCGCGATCAAAACCCTCCGAGCCGATGGCGTCGCCGTCCTCGTCGTAGCGCCGCAGCGTATAGTTCCGCCGGGCGAAGATCCCGTAGGCCGCCGCCTTGCCCGCACCCTGGATCTGCCGGAGCCGAGCGGCCGACCGCGCCACGAGGTCGTGCAGGATGTCGATCCTGTGGTCGTCCTCGTCCTCCGACCAATACTCGCGCCAGATGCCGGAGGGCTCGAACTGCCCGCCGGCGACCCACGACGTGGTGGCGGTGACGTCGACGTGGTGGCGGCGGTTGACGTTCTTGGCGTAGATCGTCACGTCGAGCTGCGGGCGCCAGCGCTTGAGCTCGCTGGCGACGGTCAGCCCGATCACGCCGGCGCCGATGACCGCGACGGACACGCGGCGCGCCGGGCGCCGCAGCGTCTGCGTGACGATGCTGTCGACGTGACCCTTGACCACGTCGGCGCAGCCGAAGGCGAGCGTGATGCCGCCGCCGCCGTGTCCGTAGTTGTGGATCAGGTACTTGGGTCCGGACGGCGTCTCCAGCGGGCGCGCCTCCCGCTCCAGGCGCACCCCGCCGCGGCGGTGGGGCCGGATGCCGAACCGGTAGGGGTTGGGCGCCAGCTTGTCGAAGTCCGGCGTCGGCAGGATCTCGCCGCCCCGCAGCGGCCTGGGCGCGGCCGCCGTCGCGCGGTCCTGGGCCCAGGCCAGCGGCGGCTGGCTGGCAAGCGCCGCGCAGGTCAGCAGGAATTGCCGCCGAGAGGGGAGCAGAAGCGACATTGGTGCCGTCCTCGCCTGCCGCCACCCGGCATACATCCGAGCAAGATCCCGTGATCCCGCGGCCTATGCGCTTGATCAGGCCACAGTGGCCTACCAATCTGCTGTGTGTTCCGGCACGCGCACGTTCTTTTGCCCTGCCCGCGGCCGAAACGGAATCCGGAGTGTAACCGGACCGGCATTGCAGCCGAATAGGCGTCTGAGGAGCGGCCCCCGCGTAGCGAGCATCCGGGATCCGCGAGGTACACCGATCGGAGCTGCCCGACCATGATTGCGAGGCGTCATCTTCTCCTGGGCGGATCGCTGGGCCTCATTGGCGCCCTGGCGCGGCCCAGGCTGTCCCGGGCCGAGACGTTCCAGGTCTCCTACAGCGACGAGCAATGGCGCAAGCGGTTGCCGGCCGACCGCTACGCCGTGCTGCGCCGGAGCGCGACCGAGCCGCCGTACAGCAGCCCGCTGCTCGACGAACACAGGCGAGGCAACTTCGCCTGCGCCGGCTGCGAGCGCGATCTGTTCTCATCGACGACCAAGTTCGACAGCGGCACCGGCTGGCCGAGCTTCTGGGCGCCCCTCGACGGCGCCGTGGGCACCACCAGCGACAGCTCGTACGGCATGCGCCGCACCGCCGTGCATTGCAGCCGCTGCGGCGGCCACCTGGGCCACGTGTTCGACGACGGCCCCAAGCCTACCGGCCTGCGCTACTGCATGAACGGCCTCGCCCTGGCCTTCAAGCCGCTCGCCGCCTGATCCATCGCCATCCCCATGCGAAGACCGGAGCCGCCCATGACCGCCGCGATGCCCCCTCGCCTCACCGACATGACGCCTCGGCGGCGCCGGTCGGCCGCGCTCCTCGCCGTGCTGCTCGCCGGCGGCTTGGCCCTCGTCACGTCGCGGGCGACGGCGGACGGCGTCCGCGCCGTCCCGGCGCCGACGCTCGACCAGCCGGCCGGCAACGTCGCGGTTCTCGCCGGCGGTTGTTTCTGGGGCGTGCAAGGCGTCTTCCAGCACGTCGACGGCGTCACCAGCGCCGTGTCGGGCTATGCCGGCGGCGACAAGGCGACGGCGCATTACGAGATGGTCGGCAGGGGATCGACCGGCCATGCGGAGGCGGTGAAAGTCACCTTCGATCCGCGCAAGATCAGCTACGCCCGCATCCTGCAGATCTACTTCTCCGTCGCCCACGACCCGACCGAGCTCAACCGCCAGGGCCCGGACACCGGCACGCAGTACCGCTCCGCGGTGTTCCCCGCCAACGCCGAGCAGGCGCGGGTCGCGAACGCCTATATCGCCCAGCTCAACCAGACCAGGGCCTGGGGCGCGCCCCTCGCCACCAAGGTCGAGCCGGGCCACGCCTTCTACGCAGCGGAGGCGTACCATCAGGATTTCCTGACCCGGAACCCCACCTACCCCTACATCGTCGTCAACGACCTGCCGAAGATCGAGGCCTTGAAGCGGCTGTTCCCGAGTGACTACCGCGCCACGCCGGCGCTCGTCGCAGCCCAGGGCGCGACGAACTGACCGGCATCTCGGGTCGTGTCCCATCTGATGGTGTAGCTCGACGGTAGCGGAGGCGACCGACCGCGCTCTCATCATGAAGGGCTGTAGCGGTCGGTGGCCGGAGGGGTGCATCGCGGTGCCGTGTTGCGGATGCGAAATGAAGGAGCCGGCGTGGCTGCGATTGCTCGCTCGATCGGATGTTCGCGTATGCAGGTTTACCGAATTCTAAACCCAAATAACGCCCTCTAGCCACAAAGCATACGAACACACGAGCCAGCCAACCTCATCCGGTCTTGAACCAATTGTAGTCGGGCGTCACGACTTCGAACTCCTCAGCCTACCAAGGACCAGAAGGCCACCATTGGGGTGGCGCGGCGCTGCGGGACTAGCCGGCAACCTGTCGACCCGCGCGTTATCTCGCCCCACTTCCCGGCGGAGATCGTCCGAATCGGGGTCGAGGGCTTGCGCGAGCTAGCTGTCATGGCGCGGCGAGGATGCCCTTGCAACAATTCATCTGAACGCGGTCGTGCAGAATAGCGCCGACATCCTGCGAGCCACGGCGGCGAGCCGACCTCGAGCCGGTCACTCGACCGCGTGCCGCTGTCAGGCGGGCGGAAGCGGACGGTTGAGCCGCGCAAACCCGAGGCCGGAGATGACTCAGTCGGCAATCTCCGAGCCGTCAAGGCAGGCTGAGGGGCGGGCCACGTGTCTGCTCCCGGTGGTCCGAGCCCAAGAGCACTAGACCGAGCACGAAGGCCGGCGGATGCAAAAGGTGGGCACCTTTGAGCTCCCGGCCCGTCGTGTTGCTGGGCGAGGTTCTGCACGGGAGGGCGGCCGCGCACACCCCTTGAGCCCACGTTTCGGGCTGCAGGTGGTGTCAAGCGGCGAGCTTCGCCCGCGGCTGGCGACCTTTCGAGGCCGCTCTCTCCAAAAGTGGCCATGTGGCCCCGGGATCGTCCGCCGGCCGCCACCGTCGCAATAGACAGTGGCGGCGTGATGACCGCCCGATCGTCGAAAGGCCCCCAAATCGGGCCCACTCCTGCCCGTGTCGGCCCTTGCGGGGATGGGCGGCCTCCGGCTACGTTTCCGAAGGGGGGCACTCATGAAGATTGCAGTCGTTGGCGTCAAAGCAGGCGCGCACGCGCTCATCAAGGCCCTACTGCCGCTCGCCTCGCCCGCGCTAGCCGCCGAGGCGGATCCGATCGCCGGTCGCGCCAGCACGATCGTTGGCATCCGCGGCGCCAGGATAAGGCTATCCGGCATCGACGAATCGTGGCCGGCCGGGATGATCCTCGCGGGCCACGTGGCGAGTTCTTTATTGCCGACAAGATGGGACGCCGTACCGTCTACAGCAGCGTGGACGGCAAGGATCACTGTGGCAGCACCCGGCGCACCGCGAGATCGGCGGGCGGGACTTCGGCGAAGATCATCAGAGTTGGCGAGGAGAGGGCCGCCCGTCCCGCGTTGGGGCGACGGATCTCATTGCTCTGTGGCAGTGGCGGGCATTCGCCCGTGACAGATGAGGCCTCTACAACACGCACCTCGTGAAGTGCTCAAACCTGAGAGAGATGAGGGCCCGATATATGATTGAAATTACATCATACGATCATGATGCCCGCCTGAAAGCAACATGCTTAAATGTCCGAACGACCTACGGGTGGTATCTCAATGTCGCGAAAGGAGCAGAAGCCAACCTATCGATACAGCGAAGGATAATTGCCGGATCTAAGGCCTACGCAACGCTACGGTCCGATTTGAAGCGGGGCTGCGTACTGCCGCCGATCGTGCTCGCGGTCGAACTGCACGGTCACGCCGCCGATTTCGCAAAACCGGGAGCTGTTGATTCGGCCCTTCTAAGCGACCTCGAAAGGCAGCTGATCAATATTCAAGCCTCATCTATCTACATCGTCGATGGCCTTCAAAGGACTAACGCGCTGCGGCAGGTTGAATCTGACTTGTCGGACGCAGATCGTTCGGGGTTTCTTGAGACGAATTTGCGCCTGGAGGTGTGGATTAACATCCCGTTCGGCGCCCTCGCCTATCGCATGTTGTTATTGAATGCGGGGCAGCGCCCGATGTCGATTAAACATCAAGTCGAGATACTTAGCTTAAACCTAAAATCAGATCTACAGATTATTCCGAATATTGAGATAATCGATGCCGGTCGACGAAGGGTCCACCCCGGGCAATTCCAGTTGTCGAAGCTGTCATTGAGCTTTCAAGCATGGCTCCAAGGGACGCCAAATATAGATGTGCGCAACGTCGTGGTCGAACAGATGATGGCGGATTCGGCGCTTGAGACGCTCAGCGCCTCTATAGAACGAACAGATAATCACGAAGGTGGAGACGCATTTCGTGACTTTATGGAGTCCGTTGTTAGATTGGATAGGTTACTTGGCGATAGTAGATTAGATTTTTTCGGAAGCGAAACAGTTTTGCTCGGGCTATCGGCAGCTGTCGGATCGGCTCAGAAGGACGAGCGTCTCAGACAACGCACTGATCGCGCAATCAACCACCTCGAACAATCTCTGCTCTTCAGTGATCCTGATCCGCTGGCAATTACAGCATTTGAAGACATTCGGAAAGGCATCGATCCCTCAAAGAAGAACGTCGGAGAAGCAACCAGAAATCTTGTATTTAATGCCTTTAGAGAGTTCTTCTTCACTGAGGGACATTCAAGCATGGCCGACTGCTGGCAGATGGCGGGAGCGAGAGCTTGATGGCCGCAGTCCCTGATAGTGTCTACGCCGCCCTGGGCTTGGCGAGGGGGTGCTCCTTCGAAGTAGCGGAACAGGTGCTAATTTCGGCGGCAGGCAGCGCACTTCCATTTTTCTCGGAGGATGGACGGTCCGAGCTGTCGCGCATACTGTCTGACGGCTCACGTCTCGATGTAGAGCGAATTGTGCATACCTCGGTTAGCAAAGAGTGGAAGTTTTCAACTATTATCTTAGATGGGCAGACAATTGCGGAGGTTCTCATTTGTCCAAAAGAGCCGGAAAGAGCCTCGGCGGCGCCACCCACGTCGGGTGAAAAGATCCTGGTTCACGCGTGGGCTGGAGCGCCTGCGGACCTGTCCTCCTTTGGAGGGGCTGCCCTACTCGCGGCGGCGCCGATCACCTTGCCATCCGACAATTTCGAATTGCTTCTGGCCTTCGCGGAATGCACGACCAATCAGCAAAGCGGTGCTATGTATAGAGGACGAAATAGGCCTAGCTCAATCATAACCGCTGATAGCTCCGCCAGAATTTTGAAAGGTTCATTTCCTAGACTGGTTAAGGAGTCGTTATCGCAGAGAGTACCAAAGTGGCGATATCTTCAGATGTACCGGATTCTAGAGCACGGATATCTCGATAGTATTTTTTCTATGCTAAAATCTGATTTCATGGATGATCCTTCCTCTGCCATCAATGCAGCACAGAAGGCCCTTTCCAACGAAAGCGAGCAGTTCTTATCGCTCGTTCAACGCCACCAGTTGGAGGATCAATTCGAGACGCTCGCGGACGAACATAAAGTCGCGATGGAGGGCGGTAACAAATTTGCGTGGGCAATATCCAGAAAGCTTGAACTCAGACCGGGAGCTTCATCCAAAATCGCTAAAGGCGTCAAGGCGGCCTACGCGATCCGCTGCGCCATTGCGCACGCTGGGACAATTGATGTCTTCTGCGAGCGGTTTGACGATGCGGACGATTTTATCATCTCGGTCTTGCCTATTCTTGAGGATGCAGTCTTCAAGTTCGTCGGGCTTGAAATGAGATGACCCGTAGAGCTCAGCTTGAGATCGGTGCCTTTACGAAGGTTGTCGACTAGACGTCACGTTCCCGGGCTGAGGCTGGCCCGCCCTGTCGTGCGACTAAGAGACGAGGGTTGCTCGGAGGGCCGAGCCGAGCCTCACACACGGAGGGCGCGCCATGGGGATTATAGAGGCTTTCGTTGCATTCGACGTAGCGAAACTGGAGCACGCGGTAGCGCTCGCGGAGGGCGGTCGCAACGGCGAAGTCCGCCTTCTCGACGAGCTTCAGAAGCTAGCCCGCATTTCTCAGCAGATGTAGAGCGGCAGGTAACAATAGCTATCGTAGTAGCCATGGAAGAAGCGCCCCTCCTGATGGCCGGACAGGGGGTCGTCCGTCGCATCCAGGTCGAGGATAATTTGCCGGAGCGCCTTGCGTTGAGTCTCCAGGAACAGCTCGACGAACAGGCTCTCGATGGCCGAACCGTCGTGGCTGATCTTGTGATACCGGCTCGGCTGCGGCTTGCTCAACTCCAGGCGGTTCAAGGTGCTCTCGCCGGCGACCGGCGCACAATCCTCCCGCCGCGCCGAAAGCTTGCCGGCCAGGACCGCCATCATCGGGTCGTGGCGCAACTGGTCGTGGTCGTTGAGATCCTCGTAGCCGAGCGCCAGCCCGAAGACGCGCTGGCCAACCAGGGTCGCCACCTCGTGCTCGATCAGCTCCGGCTTGCGGCTGTCGCGAAAGCAGCCGGCCAGCCGATCGACCAAACGGACCGCCCCGATCCGTCGATCCCAGCAGCGGCGTGCCGGCGCCCGACGAGATCATTCCGCCGTCCAAACCAGCAACCACCCGGCGACCTTGCGACCTCCGACGGTGCCAAGCGCGTCAGGGATCACGCTACACTCTGTCGCGATCGGTCCGTCTCTCCGTCTCAGTCTGAAGTCAATCGCAAAGCAGCTTTTCAGAGTCCCGATGCACCTACATTCCGTGGGAAATGCGTGCTACATGGTCTAGTCAAGGGCCATCGGTCAGCCAACGACAAGTTTAGGTAGGTAGCAACATCTTATTCCGGTCAAGCTGCCCCAGGAAGGCCATACCATCATGAACAGCACCCTCCCCAAATCGTTCTAAGGTGCGCGCGACCTCTTCGTCACTCGCGTTCGACTGCAACATACGAATGATCATGGCGCTGCTGATTGAGAGGCTCCAACATTCTTCTGTGTCGATATCAACAAGATAGAAATTGTCATCTCTCTCAACAATCTCGACAGATGATAATAAGCGCCCATTTTGAGGATGTACCACCTGATAGTTGCTAAATTGCTCCGCCATTGCCCGCGATGCTCCCGCGCGCCGCAGCCTCTCGTATATGTCCCGACGCTCACGTTCGGTAGTTCCACATACCGTATGAAGATGCGGCAGCTCGGCAGCCACCCAGGTCGCCCCATTGACATAAAACCGCGCGCTCCCAGTAAGTCCACGCTTCTTTGGGTTCCCGCTCAGCTCGCACTGGTACTCAGTTGCGCAAGAACCGTCGTTTGACTCATGGAGTAGTTCACCAATGATTCCAGGCCCACACACTTCCGCTACAGCTTCATCCGAACCGCATTTGAGAATGAAGTTCCACTCCTCCGGTCGTCTCCGGGCATGAACGTTATCTCTGATCGACACTCTCCCAATTGCATCGAAAACACTCCTCCGATCTACTTGACCCGAGGCCCTCTGCAACACCGCGAGCGCTTCGGAGTGCGATAAGCCACTCCGAACATCGTATTTCATATCGAAGCGCAAGTCCTCGCTAGCCTCCGGCTCACGTACAACCACGCCATACTGATTGGCCTCTCGATAAACGGGCGCATGGCGATCAAGAGAGAACGTACCTGCTCCACTGGAACAAAAGAAGTCATCATGCTTCTCGCGAGCGAGCTTCAAGATGGAGGAAACAAACCTGATTGTCTCGTTAGCTTCGTCCTCTGTCTCTCCCGGAAAGCCTAGGAAGCAAAACAGATGAAACGAAATCCCAGCTTCTAGTACCGCAATCAAACATGGCTCAATGTCCTGTGCCTTTACTCCCTTCTTCATTAGATTTAGAATACGTTGGTTGTAGGACTCGAGACCGAACATAAGGTAACGACAACCGGACTGATGAAGACGTCTAGCCAGTGTAGAATTCAATTTCTTGCTAAACCGAGCTTCTGCATACCATCGTATATCTATCTTTTCCCGAATTAGACTATCCGCCAGGGCTTCGCCGTACTTCCACTCGAATGTTTCATCAACGAAAGTGAAGTGCTTTGCTCCAACAATCGATTTGAGTGTAGCAACTTCGCCGATCACCCTGTCCAGAGGGCGGATCCGGAAGGAATTGCTTGCCCATGGTATCGAGCAAAACGAGCACTTGTAACGGCAGCTCCTAGATAAAAAGAGCGGGAAAATGATCTCAGGAGATAGATAAAGATCCAAAGCAAGCTGCTCAAACCGCGGACGCGGCGATCGTGATATGTCGGCCTCCTTAATGTCATTTTTGACCAGTTTACCGTCTAAGACATAAGAGGCGTTTGGTACACCAAGCCACTTTGGTTTACTGTATTTAATGGTTTCTGCGATTGCTACAATCGCGTCTTCGCCTTCGGACCGCACGATCACGTCGAATAAGTCATAGAAGGGATGGGCGTAGTCCCATGATTCCACCATCCTCGTGGCATAGTTCCCGCCTAGCACTATCGGGACTGACGAGCTTAGGAACTTCCGAGCTTCGATAGCCAACGTAACCGCCGGAATCAACTGAGCGACGTCCGTTAGGGAAATGCCTATAAACGAATGCCCTCCCAGACTCGGGAAGACACATTCCCTATAAAACTGAATAAAGGGGTTCACCGCTTCGTCCCGAGCAACACATAAGATGTCACTCGATCTCGTTCGGGAATAATTCGAAAATTCCATGGTTTCTGGATTAATATTGAATCCCGGAAAAGCAGCTGAGAAATAATTCGTGATATGCCCGATTGCCTCTGACAACCACACCTCAGTGGCCCTATCCATTAGCAGGGCCCTATTCCGAAGCACATCCGTTACACGTCCAGCCGCCTCGGGCATAAAGTCAGCAAAAATCTTTGCGGCACCCAGGCGAGCTTGCTCTGCTGCTGTCATTGCATCCGACATAGTGCGCAACATCACCCGCTCGCGTAGCCGCGTGATCATTTGCGGAGCTAACATCCACCTGAAAAACTCGACGTTTAGATCTCTGCATACCGTTGAATAGCCGGCGTCGTTCAACGCGCCGGCCAGCAGCGGTACCGACAGGTAAGGGGAGTAAGGCGACCACCCGGGTGGAAAGACCAAGAGCGCACAGAATTCGGCCCCATCCGGAGGCAAATGTATATTCACGTCTGCACTCCCGTTCTACAGTTCCGCTATCGGGCGTTGAAAGCATACGAACGCCAACGCAGAACTGCGCAAATTGAGCTGGCAGCAGCTCAGCTAGCGCAAAACGTCCGTGCGGCTGGCGCCGCTACTTTATATGTTATTGCGCCTTCCTATTTGGATCTAGGCAATACATCAGGCAGAAGTTGCCATCACATTCTCTCGGATACAGCGCCGTCACAGCTTCCGCAATAAATCAGGACAAACGGATTTGTGATTGGCGCACGCAATACCGATTATTTGTTTCCGTCTTTGTCTTTCAAAGCTCGCGCAGCCTCCAACGGACTTCCCTCATGGTCGGCTTGGGCGCTCTTGTCTAAATTGAACGAGGTTTCACCATACGCGGTGTCACCGGCATATCTAACACTACGGAGTTCAGGATCCATATTATCAATCGACGGAGGCTCGTAACCTTGCGATCGCATCCGTTCTGCAAGCTCCTCAGCTGAGGGCGGGCTTGTGTTTTCCTCTGCGGAATCAGACTTCCCGGCGGTCCCCATGGCTGGCTCCTGCTGCATTCGAGAAAGCAACTCCGTTGCCGTGCTCCAGTTGACAGCAGGCGACGTCGCTTGTCAACTGAACGCTCGCTGGTTTTCGCGCCGGAGGCTGTCCTTGTCTCGCACTCTATTCGGAGCCACGAGTGGGGGATGTGGCAGAGTTGTCGTCGTGGGCATGCCGTACGAAGGCGGCGCGGGATCCGTAAGCGGAACGGGCGATGCTCCCAGGGTCCTGCGGTCACTCACAGGGTGGCAACGATTGGGCGAAAGACGTTCTTTGTACAGAGAGAGCCAGAACGGAGTCCACGAAGTGGGTCCGCTTGACGTCTCCGATTTCGGAGATCTACCCTTTCATTCGTCGGTATCTAGAGGAAGATACCTCGGTGATTGTGAGGTTATTTTCCGCGATCTTGTTCGGCGAGAACGGAAGATCTTGCTGCTGGGAGGCGATCACAGTTGCGCGCTTCCTCTAATACGTTCGCTAAGTGAGGGATATCAGCGTGTTCAAGTTGTGCATTTGGATGCGCATTCTGACTTTGAGGCTAAGGTAGATCAGCGGACGCCTAGTTGCGGTAACTTTATGGGGTTTGTTGCGCGCGAATCGCATGTGGCGCGAATCACCCTTTCTGGTCTCCGAAGCCTCACATCATGCCAAAGAGCGTTATCTGAGAAGCATATCGCATGCGATATCGAGGATGTTTTTGAACACCTCCTGGAGGATGTGCCAATTCACCTTTCGATCGATACCGATGTTGTTGACCCCCTGTCTGCGCCAGCGGTTAGCTTCCCTGAACCATTTGGGCTATCATGGCCCAGTTTATTGCACTTCTTCGATAGGATGGGATCACGTGGGTGCAATGTTGTGAGCGCAGATTGGTGTGAACTTAATCCGCGCCTAGATGTTGGACACTACGTTACATGTTCTTACGTGAACAACGGCTTGCTATCGATTTTGCGAATACTTTAGATCGATTGAGCGTGTATTTTCGACGGTAATTGCGCTTTCTTGCCCGTACAATTTCTCGCCTCTGAGTGGATCCACGTACTTTGTTGCTGCAAATGGCAGCCATTTCTTCGAATTGAACACTGCAATCACCGGATGCGCGCCGTTTTCAGCTGGGCCGGACTGTTCCTCTTCCGGAAGACTGATATCATCGAGGTCGGGCCCGCGACGTGCCGTTATCGGATCTTGGGCGTCAAATGCGCTACACCCGGTGTGGCCACAGAGAGTTCCACATTGATGTGTGATGCCCGCCGCTGCGGAGAGGGGCAACATCCGGATCTGACGGCTCGCCGAAATCTTCAAAGGCCGACCCGGCCCAGAGCCCCCCTGGGGCGAACTCGGGGTCTCCCTCCAAAGCTCAAGCTTGAACGTGACGCGCGGTCACGTGCAGCGGTTGGCTGGCGTCGCCGATGTAGTGGGACCACACGCCGATGTCTCGCAGGATCATGCGCTCGCGCAAGGCCCGATGGCTGGGGCAACCCGCAAGGCTTCACCATCGCGCGCATTCACGCGCCGATCGAGGGCGAGCTCGTGCGCGAGCACGTCACGGTGGCCGACGTGGCACGCGAGTTGCCGGCATTCACAGCCCTGACGCGACCGTGGGCTATCCGCCCAAGAGCTTCAGGATGATCGAGGCCGAAGGCCACGTTTCGCAAGCGCAGCTGTTCAGGGCAGATTGAGCCGCGGGAGGAGCGTCACTCGCGACCGAACGGGTGAGTTCTGGCCCTCGCGGCGACGGAGTGCTCGCGCTGCTCAGCGGCCGTGACCTGGACAGCGCGGAGACCTCGCACAAGGGGCATCAGGCACCACACGATCGGCGCGCGAGACCTCATGGGAGTACCGTCGCCGCCCGTTCAGCGAATCGACATTCAGGGTGGCGAGCGACCTAGTACTTCGCTACCGCTCGACGAACATCGGGGACGGCGTCGGCCATGGGAGCGAGAAGCTTCGCGACTCAGCCCGCCGCGGGGTGGACCAGATCAGGAACGGCCTCGCTCGTGAGGTCACATGAGCATTGGCGACGAGAGGTTTGCCGCCATCTGGGATACGGCTTTGTCGATCCGGAAGATGCGATTGCTTGTGCCGCGGATCGAGCCACCATGTGGGCGACCGGCACGCTGCCGATAGAAGGGTCGCTGGCCTTCGACATTCCGATTCCCGCCGCCCTCGGCGCCAGCGCAAGCATTCGGGAGGTGCGAGCAACCCTCGCTTGGTTCACACCAATCCGGCCTGGGCACCTAGCCTACCGTGCCGTCAAGCTGAAGATCAACTCGCTTCAGCCCGACAGTCTGGAGATCGCAGGCGTTGGAACCTCCACGAGCCAACCGTCCAACAGCCAGTCTGAGAGTGGAACGATCGTCCATCGTAGATGGCGTTATGCACGCATCGGCGTGATCGCTAATGGAGCTTCAATCCCGGTCCAGGTTCAGCGGGAAAAAGATCAAGGGACCCCAGTTGACGAGGCGATTCCGTTCGGTCTTGCGGTCACAATCGAAATGCCCGGCGCGGCGCAAATCTACGACCAGGTTCGCGCGAATATTCAGATCCAGCCGCGCGCATTCGTGAGAGTGCAGGGCTGAGCCCCTTCACACCTGCCCTATCTCCCATGATGAGCCCACGGCGGATCGCCGCAAGACAGACTTGTCATAGTCTTGATGCCGATGGTCGTAATAATACGCGCTTGCATTTGGTTAGCCTCGTACTACGCGCTCGCTTCGAGGAAGCGGACGATATTCGGCTGGCCGGTATGGGCGGTGACGCCGCCGTCGACCGGCACCACTGCACCGACCATGAAGGACGCCTCGTCGCTGGCCAGGAAGGCGACGACAGCGGCAATCTCCTCGGGCCGCGCGAAGCGTCCCAGCGGCACGCGCTCGTCCCAGTGCTCGCGCAGGCCCGGCATCTCCTTCACGCGCGCGATGATCGGCGTGTCGACCGGGCCGGGGCAGACCGCATTGACGCGGATGCCGGCGCGGGCGAGGCCGATCCCCAGGGCGCGCGTATAGTTGACCACGGCGCCCTTCGCCGCGTTGTAGGCGTCGAAGTTGAAATCACCGGCCAGGCCCGAGATCGAGGCGGTGTTGACGATGGCGCCCGATCCCTGCGCCGTCATGATCGGAATGGCCGCCTTGCAGCCGTAGAAGACGCTGTCGACGTTGACGGCGAACACCCGGCGCCAGTCCTCCTCGGGCAGGTCGACCGTCGTGCTGTGCGAGCCGATGCCGGCGTTGTTGAACAGCACGTCGAGCCGGCCATGCTGGCGCGCGACCTCCTGGATGGCCTCCGCCATCTGCGCTCCGTCGGCGACGTCCACATGGCGGAATGCCATGCGCTCGCCGCCGGCCGCCCGCACCAGCTCGGCGCCGCGTTCGTCGTCGAGGTCGAAGGCGACGACGGTTGCGCCCTCGCCGTGCAGCCGGCGCGCCGTCGCCTCGCCGATGCCCGAGGCCCCGCCCGTGATGATCGCCACTTTGCCCGAAAAGCGCACGCTCATTCCTCCCGATGCTTCGTCCGCTCCGGCGCCGATGCCGGCCGGACCCTTATGGTCCCGTCACAGGCGAGGATCGACGACGATCTTGGCGTGCTCGTCGGCGCGGCTCGCGAGCCCGAAGGCCTCCGCCACGGCGGGGAGGCCGACGACCTTGGTGACCAGCGGCTCCGCCTTGATACGCCCGCTTGCGATGTTGGCGAGCGTAGCGGCGAACTCCTCGGGCGTGTAGGCGAAGACGAAGTCGAAGCTCAGCTGCTTGTTGATGGCCATCAGCGGCTCGATGGCGTCCGACTGCATGCACGCGCCGCCGACGACGATGCGCGACTGTGGCGGGGCGCCGTCGATGATGGCTTGCAGCATGCCCGGCTTGCCGACGCATTCGAAGATCGTCGCCGGGCGCGTCCGGCGCCCCGTGGCGAGCGCGACCGAGCGGCTGGCCAGCGTCGCCGGCACGTCGAACGCCTCCCAGCGCCCGTAGGGGCTGTCGGCGGCGGGATCGATGACGATGTCGGCGCCGACGGTCTCCGCCAGTTGCCGCCGTGCCGGCGAGAAGTCGCAGGCGATGACGGGACCGACGCCGCGCAGCTTGGCGGCGGCGATGGTGGCGAGGCCGATCGGTCCGCAGCCGAGGACGAGAACCACCGCATCATCCGCGAGCCGCGCCGTGGCGACCGCATGCTCGCCGACGGCGAAAGGCTCGGTCAGGCAGGCGAGGACGTCGGAGAGATGCTCGGGCACCGGCAGCAGCAGCGCCTCGGTGAGCAGCAACCGTTCCGCGAAAGCGCCGGAGAAGCGGTTGGAGAAGCCGACGAGCTCCATGCCGGTGGGCCCGGCGCAGAACGGCATGGCGACCACCCGCGTGCCGGGCTGGATGCGGCCGCTGCAGCCCGGCCCCGCCTCGATGACCTCGGCGCAGAACTCGTGGCCGAAGACCACGTCCTTGTCGCCGTCGAGCGTCGTCGCCGAGCCGCAGCGTTGCGCCAGCGCCGCGAGCTCCTCCAGATGCTCGAGCCCGTGCAGGTCGGACCCGCAGATGCCGCAGGCGAGCGAGCGTGCCAGCACCTGCCCGGTGCCGGGCACGGGTTCGGGAAAGGCCTCGTCCAGCACGAGCCGACGCTGACGGCGGACGACGGCCCTCATTGTGCCGCTCCATGGGCCCGACGGCCCTGGGCCGGGATGTTCTCGTAGTAGGGGATGGGGATCTCGTCCTCGGCATCGAGCTTGCCGATCATCATCGGCGTCACCGGGTGCACGATGCTGGGATCGGTGATGATGTTGATGCAGGCGGCGACCCGGGCCGCCTGGGCGCGCCGGATCGCCGGGGCGATGTCCTCGTAGCGCGTCACCTTCTCGCCGTGGCCGCCGAAGGCGGTCGCGACCTCGTGATAGTCGCTGGACGCCAGCTTCACCGCCGCCAGGTTCTGCCGGCCGAAGACCAGCTCCTGCCCGTGCTGCGACATGCCCCAGCAGGCGTTGTTGAAGATCACCGTCAGCACGGGCAGCCGATGCCGCACCATGGTGTCGAACTCGGCGATATGGAAGCCCGCCGCTCCGTCGCCCAGGATGAGGGCCACCGGATGCTCCGGCCGGGCGCGGGCGAGGCCGATGGCGAAGCCCTGGCCCACGCCGAGGCAGCCGAGATAGCCGTTGCCGAGGCTGAGCCCGGGCCCGGGCACGCGGGCGAAGGGGCGGAACCAGCCGGGCGCCTCGCCGCCGTCCCAGGCGATGGCGGTGTCGGCGCTCAAGGCCTCGGCCACGGCCCTCGCCGCGTGGAAGGGATGAAGCAGCCCGGTCGCGCCCTCCTTGGGCGCAGTCTCGAAGGCGCGCACGAAATGGCCGGGGCAGCGCTTCAGCGTGTCGATCCATTCGCTGCGCCGGCGCCACGCACGGCCGCCGGTGCGCTCGCCCACGGCCCTGAGGAACTCCGTGGCATCCGCGGTGACGGCGAGGTCCGGGGCGCGCAGGCGGCCGATCTCGGCCTCGTCGATATCGACCTGCACCAGCTTGGCCGCGTGGGGGATGATGGTTCCCTGGCGGCCGCCGAGGAACATCCCCGCGCGCGCCCCGAGCAGGATCACCAGGTCGGCCGGCTGCCGCTCGACGAGGGCGGCCACGGCCAGCGTGCCGGCCGCG
Source organism: Chelatococcus sp. KU-N122 (assembly GCF_055391085.1). Taxonomy (NCBI): domain Bacteria; kingdom Pseudomonadati; phylum Pseudomonadota; class Alphaproteobacteria; order Hyphomicrobiales; family Chelatococcaceae; genus Chelatococcus; species Chelatococcus sp. KU-N122. Next base: position 160,284 of record NZ_AP043981.1, read on the forward strand.
CCCGCGTTGAGGGGATGGTCGTGGGCGAGGATGCCGGCGCCCTTGTTGCTGGCCAGCACCGGGATCGCCGCCGCCTCAGCGAAGCCGCTCAGCAGCGCGGCGCACTCGCGCGACGCAGCCCCGCCGCCGACGATGATGGCGGGCCGCTCCGCCGCCTCCAGCAGAGCGACGAAATGATCGACGGTCGCAGTGGACACCGCAGGCCGCGCCGACACGGCCGGCCGGGCCGCCTTCGACAGCAGCGCCTCGTCGGCCAGGCCGAACATGATGTCGATCGGCACCTCGATGAACACCGGGCCGGGCCGGCCGGAGCGCGCCAGCCGCACGGCCTTCTCGACCAGATCGGGGATGCGCTCGACGTTGGTGATGCGATGCGACCACTTGGTCACCGGCGCGGCCATGGCGACCTGGTCGAAGCCGCCTTGCAGCGGATTGGTCGCCACCTCGCGCAGCGGCGGGGCGCCGGCGATGAACAGCACGGGCGTCGCATCGAGCCAGGCGTTGGTCATCGACGTCAGGGCGTTGGTGAAGCCGGGCCCGGCGGTGATGACGCAGACCCCGACATGGCCCGTCGCGCGCGCATAGGCCTCGGCGGCGTGGCCCGCCGTCGCCTCGTGCCGCGTATCGGTGAGGCGGATGCCGTTGTCGGCACACGCCGTAAGAAAGGAATCCAGGTGCCCGCCGTGCAGCGTGAACACCTCGCTGACGCCGAGCGCGCTCAACGACCTCCCCAGAGCCATGCCGCCGCTGATTTCAGCCATCGTACTCCTCCCGCCACTGCCGCGATCCGGGCGCTGGCCGTCGGCCCACGCGGCGCGCCTTGTCGAATTTTGATCCGACCGGGCTCTCCAGGGCCACGGTGGATGCCACTTTTTTAGAGTGCACTCTAATAATGTCAATGCGAGCCGCGCGACAAATTGTGCGCCACGCAGCTGGATCGTATTGCTGGCATGTGGAACGGCGGATCTCCACCGGAAGATCGTGGACGCTCGAACGCGCCGGAGAGGAACGGGAATGGACGCCAAGCCGAGCGGGCACGAACTGGCAAAGCGCGGGCGCCGCGCGCGAATCGTGTCGGCGACGACGAAGCTGCTGCGCGAAATCGAGCTCGAGGCGCTCTCGATCAACCTCATTGCCGAGCATGCCGGCGTCAGTCCAGCGACCGTCTATAACCTGTTCGGCAACAAATCGTCGGTCCTCAAAGGGGTCTTCGATCAGGATCTGGCGCGCTTCGAGGCTGTCTTCGCCGAGCGCGCTGCGGCGGATGCGCTGGACAACTTCTTCATAGCGCTCGACGTCGCAACCGAGCTCTACGACGAGCAGCCGGGCCTGTACAAGGCGATGATGTACGTGAGCGGGCGGGAGGGCAATCTCTACGCCGAGATCAGCAAGCCCCGCGTCGACTTCTGGTGCGGCCTCGTGGCCGCGGCCCGCCGCAGCGGGCGCCTGAGGCCCGACACCGACGATGCCGAGACGGGGGCGACGCTGTCGTTCCTCGCCCGTGGCGGCCTCTCCCACTGGGCCGAGGGGATGATCACGACGGAACAGTTGCGCGGCAAGCTCAAGTTCGGCTTCTCCCTCATCCTCGCCGCCGTGGCGGCTCCCGGCACGGCCGCCCGGCTGCGCCCGCCGCAGCGACCGACCGATCGCTCGCGCGCCGATTGACATCATTAGAGCGCGCTCTAATCTCGCCGCCGCTCCGAAGCGCCAGGGCCAGCGGCCCGGCCTCGGCGTCGGGAGACGTCTCCCGTCGACCAACAACGACAAGACCGGCCTACGCGGTAGGCGGCGAAGACCTGGGGAGGTCACATGACGGCGTTCGACCGCAGATCGTTCCTGGCGGGCATGGCCATGGCAGGGTTCACCGCCGCAGGCGCCCGTCGCGCGCATGCCGATGATCTGCCGGGCGTGACCGACACCGACATCAAGATCGGCAGCACGACGTCGTTGAGCGGCCCGGTCTCGGCGCTCGGCATTCAAGCGCGCTGCCAGGAAGCGTTCTTCAAGATGATCAACGAGGCCGGCGGCGTATCCGGCCGACGGATCACCTACATCTACTACGACGACGGCTTCAGCCCGCCGAGGACGGTCGAGCAGACGCGCAAGCTGGTGGAAAGCGACGGCGTCGCCTTCATGTTCAACACGCTCGGCACCGCGCCGAACTCAGCGATCGTCAAGTACCTCAACCAGAAGAAGATTCCGCACCTGTTCCTGTCCGTGAACGGGGACAAGTGGGGCGACTACAAGACCAATCCCTGGACGATGGGCTTTGCGCCGAGCGCCCGCATCGAGGCGCAGATCTTCGCCAAGCATGCCCTCCAGCAGAACCCGTCGGCCAAGATCGCCATCCTGTATCAGAACGACGACCTCGGTAAGGATTACGTCGCGGGGATGCGCGACGTCCTGCAGGGCAATTTCGACAAGCAGGTGACCACCGTTCCGCACGAGGTCTCCGATCCCACGGTGGATTCGCAGATCGTGCAGTTGAAGCAGAGCGGAGCCGACGTGCTGCTCTCGGGAACGACGGCGAAGTTCGTCGCCCAGTCGATCAAGCGGGTCTACGAGCTCCAGTGGAAGCCGACCCACTATATCGCCAATGGCGCAGCCTCGATCGCGGGCGTGCTGATCCCCGCCGGCGCCGAGCGCTCGACCGGCGTGATCGCCTCGGCCTACCTCAAGGACGCCACCGATCCCACCTGGGCGGACGACGCCGGCATCAAGGAATACCTGGCCTTCCTCGCCAAATACTTCCCTGACGGCAAGGCGAACGATTCCTACATCCTGTATGCGTATACCGTGGCGCGCGTGCTCATGAAGGTGCTGGAGCAGTGCAACGGCAACTTCACCCGCGAGAACATCATGAAGCAGGCCACGAGCCTCCAGGATCTCCAGATGCCGACCATGCTGCCCGGCATCCTGGTCAATACCAGCCCGACGAATTACCATCCGATTCGGCAGGTGCAGCTGCAGAGGTTCGACGGAGCGGCCTGGAAACGCTTCGGCGGCATCATTCAGGGCGCCGACATCTAGGGGCGCCCCGGCCGGGCCGTGCGATCGCAAAATATGGCCGACGTGATGCAGGCTGTCCGCCCAGGCCGCGTCTTCGGCGGCCATTGCCGCCCTCCCCGACTTGACCTCGCCGCGCAAGCGGCATTAGGCCAGTGCGACAGGAGCATGATCAATCGTTTGATAGGCTCATGCTCTCCAGCTAGGGAGGATCCGACTTGAAGCTCGATTCATCGATTTCCGCCGTCATCACCGGCGGCGCCTCCGGCCTCGGGGCCGCCACCGCCCGGGCGCTCGCGGCCCAGGGGGTCAAGGTCGCCCTGTTCGATCTCAACACGGAGAAGGGCGAGGCTCTCGCCAAGGAGCTCGGCGGCGTCTTCTGCAAGGTCGACGTCACCTCCGACGACGAGGTCGACGCCGCCTTCGCCAAGGCCCGCGCCGCCAACGGCCAGGAGCGCATCTTGGTGAACTGCGCCGGCACCGGCAACGCGGTGAAGACCGCCGGCCGCGACAAGAAGACGGGCGAGCCCGTGCACTTCCCGATCGATGCGTTCAACCGCATCATCCAGATCAACCTGGTCGGCACCTTCCGCTGCGTCGCCAAATCGGCCAAGGGCATGCTGACCCTGTCGCCGCTCGAGGACGGCGAGCGCGGCGCCATCGTCAACACCGCCTCGGTCGCCGCCGAGGACGGCCAGATGGGCCAGGTCGCCTACACCGCCTCGAAGGCCGGTGTCGTCGGCATGACGCTGCCGATCGCCCGCGACCTGATGAGCGAGGGCATCCGCGTCAACACCATCCTGCCCGGCATCTTCAACACGCCGCTGATGAACGGCGCGCCGCAGAACGTCAAGGACGCGCTGAGCGCCTCGGTGCCGTTCCCCAAGCGCCTCGGCGATCCGGCGGAGTACGCGCAGCTCGCCATGACGATGATCACCTGCGGCTACTTCAACGGCGAGGACGTGCGCCTCGACGGCGCCATCCGCATGGCGCCGCGCTAAAGCGCCGGACGAACCCGGCTCGCGCGGCGCGCGAGCCGGGCCTCCTCGCGCGAGCGCTTCGCTAGTTGGATGACCTCATTCAATAGCGAACTGCTCTAACAGTCGTCGACTATGTGCGCTCGTCGCACAGGCGACGGTCGGCGAGTGCCGCATGCTCGTGTCCGCCGCCCGCCTGTGTTGCGCGCTCGCGGCGCCGGCCGCGCAACTGCAGCGCCTCGCGATAGAGCATCGCATCGTCCTGGTTGAGCTCGGCGATGGTGCGCCGGTCGACGCCCAGTCGGCTGAAGCGTTGGACGAACGGCTTGATGTTGGTGCGGATGTAGGCCAGCTCGACGCCGAGCCAGCGGCCCAGGTCGGCGCAATCCGCCCGATAGTGCTCCGCGACGCCGACGAAGCCGCAGCCAGCCAGCGGCAGCCCGTCGAGCTGGTGAGCCTGAATGTTCCGCTGCCGCGGGTCGCGTGCGAACTCGTCGAACGATCGCCTGTCGTCCGTATGCCGCCTGCTGTGATGATAGGCCGAGATGACGCGGTCGACCGGGTCGCGGAGGAACGTGACGAAGGACTGGGGCCCGAACCGGCCCAGATAGTCCGTCGCTTCGATATGGCCGCAGAGGAAGATCGGCCGCGTCCTAGGCAACTGGTCGACGCCGCCCGGCCATGCCCCCTCGCGACGCAGCCGCACGATCGCGGGGCTCGTCTTGGTGTCGTGCTCCCCATAGTCGAACAGTTGGACGTGGCCGGCCAGAGCCGATTCGAGCGCGGTTCGGAGCGAGGTTCCCGCCGTCTTGGGGATGTGCAGGAAAACCACGTCTCGCCGTAGAGCCATGTCGGATCACCTCGTATCTGGACGAGGTGATCGTGGGAACGCGATGCAGCCCCAACGTGGCGTGCGTGTGTCTCGATGTTTCCGGCAGCTTGCGTTTTGTATCGGGGAAATCTGAAGCCGGTGAAGGGGCGAGACAGCCCACATGACCAGATGTTGCTGCTGATCGACTCAGCACCGATACTAAATCGATCGACCTATATTGCCCGCATGCGGTTGCCCGCGGATGCGTAATGCAACGAGTTCTACGCAGCGAGCCGGTCGATCAGCGCCAGCATGGTGGCGATGTCGGGCATCGGCATGACCGCGTCGATCGTCGGCAGGATGCGGTCCTTGACCAGCGGGTCCTCGGCTTCGGCCCCGACCGTGCCCAGAGGCCCGCGAAAGCCGTGCTTGCGCCAGGCGATGTCCTGGATGGTGGGGCTCATCAGCGCGTCGATCAGCGGGTTGACCGCCGGATCGATGGCGATCAGCGGATGGGCCGAGAACACCGTCGGCTGGGGATACAGGATCACCGGCTTGACGGCGGCGGAGGCGTCGAGCCGGCGCCAGCGCGCCGCGTCCTCCAGCACCCATTCGATCAGCTGGTTCTCGTAGCCGACGACCATCGGCTGGGCGCCGGGACCGCCGGCGATATAGTCCTCGAACATCTTGCCGGAAGAGCTGGGCTTGTAGCCCATGCGCGCGAACAGGGTCCTGACCTGATCGCCGACCTGCGCCAGCGCCGCCGACGTGGCGACCTCGCCGTTGAGCAGGTTGGCGGCGAGCCCGGCGAACATGAAGCCGGAATTGGAGCGGTTCGGATCGGTGGAGATGAGGCGCGCGCTGCCGAACAGGGCGGGAACACCGAGATCCGACCAGCTCTTGTTGGCGAGCACCGCCTTGAGCAGCTTGGCGAGGTCGAGCCGGTAGCGCGTCTCCCCCTCCGGCTGCACGATGCCTGCGCCGGCGAGCCCCTTGGCGACCGATTGCCAGGAATAGACGACGATCGGCGAGTTCAGCACCACCTGATCGCGGCGGATCTTGACGCCGTTCATCCGCGCCAGATCGACGAACACCGATGACGACGGCCACAGGAACTGCGGGTTCTGATCGAGCAGCGCCTTCTCCCGCGACATCTCCACGCTGCCGGCGCGGCGCGCATCGAGCGCGAGCCCGTAGCGGCGCAGGGCCGAGACGACGTCGGGGTCGGCGACGAAGCGCTCCTTCTCGCCGCCGATGAAGCCGGTGAGGGTCGTGGTGTCCCCGAGCAGGCCACGGACCATGGGGTCGGAGCGGCCGTAGAGGACGGCGGCCGTCCCGGCGGCGCTGAGGCCGAGCAGGCCCAGGCCCACGGCGCGGCGGCTGATCGCCATTAGCGTATGATCCCAAGACGTAGATGCCGGCTTTTGGTCAAGGTCATGCTCCACGTAACCCGGAGTGGGATGATGTTTGGAAGACGATCATGCCGCTCTAAGGCGTTTCCTTCCGGGGCAAGGCTTCGGGCGAAGTGATCGGCGCCTGCGGCAGCCCGATGTCTTCGGCGAGCGAGCGGCCAAGCAGCTTGAGCTCGACGTCGAGCACCTCCAGCTCGGCCTGGGCGAAGTTGTCGGCATAGAAGGTGAAGGCCTGGTCGAGCTTGCCCAGCATGGCCTCGATCTCGCTGAGCCGTGCGGCGTCGGGACGGCGCTGCTCCTCGACGATGGCCAGCCCTTCGGCGATCTCGGCCGAGCGCGGCAGGTAATAGGTCAGGAATCGGCGCACCGCGGGCAGCTTGCCGGGCTCGGCGGCAAGCTTGTCGAGCAGCGACTGGGCCGCATCGGCCATGTGGCTCACCGTCCGCGCCGCAGCCTTGGACTTGAGCCGGCGCGAGGTGGCGCGCAGGCGGGCGATGGTGGCCTCGCCGTCCTCCACCAGCCCGGCGACGAGCTCGGCCTGCACGCGCCCGACGCCCTCCGCATCGACGCGATCGATGGCGCGCCGCGGCGACAGCAGGAAGGCCACCCCGAAATACACGCCTGCCGCGATGGCCAGCGCGACGAGGAACGGCAGCTTCAGGCCGAAGGCGACCGCCGGCAGCACGACCGCGGCGACGAGGCCGCCGATGACGTGGTTCATGCCGCTGTCGCCCCGCAACGCCATGGCGCTAGTTGTATCCCCGCACGGCCCGGAACGCATCGGCGAGGCCGGACCGGCCGTCGAACACGCGCCCGGCGGTGTCCGCCGCCAGCCGGTCGAGCTGGGACCGGTCGGCGTCGCCGAAGGTGATGCCGAACACCGGCACGTTGTGGCCGTCCCGACGCCAGTCGTCGAGGAAGGCCTGCAGGCTGCCCTGGCTTTGGCCGTCGGTCATGATGACGATGGCCGGCAGATACCGCCCGGTCCCCAGGTCCGGCGCCATGGCCTGAAGAGCGTCGCGGGCGCAGGCGTACATGTCGGTGCCGCCGCCGGCCCGCAGTTGCGTGCCCCAGGCCTTGAGGCGCGCCTGGTCGGCGGGAGCGCCGCTGCCGCGCTGCATCGGGCCGGTCGAGTTGGAGAAGGCCATCGCCCCGATCTTGTCGTCCGGAGACCATTGCACGAGGAACTCGCGGGTGGTGTCCGGGGTGAACAGGAAGCTCATCGCGTCGTGCAGCTGGCGGATGCCCTCCCCTTCCATGCTGCCGGAGACGTCGACGCAGAGCGCGGTGAGCGAGGGACGGCGCAGCGCCTCCTGGTAGAGGTTCAGCGCCGCCCAGATGACCTTGGGCTCGGGCGGGCGCACCGCCGTCACCGGCCGGCCGGGATCGAAATTCCAGGCCGGAACCGGCTGGACCGTGTCAGCACGGCCGAGGCCGATGCGCCGTCCTGTCGCGGCGATGCGCTTCTGGGCCGGGGCGGAGAGCATGAACGCCTCGAGGTCGACGACGAAGCTCTCCACCTGCTGGCCGCGGCCGCGGTCGAGATAGCCCATGGGGCTGTCGGAGATGGCGACGCCGTCCTTGGGATAGACCAGCCACAGCGGCTCGCTGCCGCGGGCGGTCAGCACGTCGTTGATCTCCTTCAGCACCGCCTCGTAGTTCCACATCGCCTGATAGCGCGTGCCGCGCTGGTCCTGGTCGAGGAAGAGATCGCCGAGCCAGCCGCTCGAGCCCGACGTGCGTTCCACCCCGGCGAGCAGCGCCCGCGCCTTGTCGCGCACCGCCGGGTTGGCGAGGTCGGCCTCGGTCAGCACGTCGGCCTCGCCCACCGCCGCCGTCAGCATCGCCAGGTAGGCGCCGGCGCCCGAGTTCGACTGTGTGGCCGACGACATCAGGAACTTGAGCTGGCCGCTGCGCACCGCCGCGATGATGTCGCCCGTCGTTACCGCGCGCGTCGTCCAGCCCAGCGCCTCGGCCTTGCCCTTGCGCACGCCGAGCACCACTGGCGTCTGCGCGATGGACTGCAGGTGCTTGACCTTGCGCCCCTCGTCGAAGAGGTCGATCCAGATCGACGCCGCCGGCCAGACCACGTCCGCGTCGAGCGGCTCGCCCTTCGATTTCAGGCCGAAGCCGATGTCGAGCGAGCCCTTGTAGACGAAGCTGCAGGTGGCGCGCCGCTCCTTGCAGAACTCCTGCACCAAGGGCTCGAGCGGCTTGTTCTCGGAGCCGGCGACGATAGTGACGGCCGGCCCCCGGTCGTTGCAGGCCGCGCCGGCGGCCGTGAGGGCCGCCGCCATGGCAATGGCGAGCAGGCGCCGGGCGCCGCGGAACCGGATCGTGCGGGCCATGGCTCCCGCTCCCCTTGCCAGCCGCGCCCCGCGTCAGCTCGGCGCCGTGGTGAGAACGGATTTGAGCTCGCCGGTGAGCTCCTCCATCCGGTGCTCCACCTCCGCCCGCTTCTGGCGGCCCTGGCGCTGCACCTGGAGCACCCCGTTGACCGTGTCGATCAGGTCCCGGTTCGTCTTCTCCAGGGTCTCGATGTCGATGATGCCGCGCTGCGCCTGCTTCTCGATGTCGATGGCCTGCTCCTTCATCATCTCGGACGCCTGGCGCATCATCGTGTTCGTCGCGTCGGTGACGGTCTTCTGCAGGTCGAGCGCCGCCGACTGGCGCGACAGGCCGAGCAGCAGCACCATCTTCTGCTTCCAGATCGGCACGGCGAGCTGGGTCGTCGCCTGCAGGTTCTCGATCAGCGTCTCGTCGCCGGCCTGGACGATGCGGATCTGGGGCAGTTGCTGGATGCCGATCTGGCGCGCCTGCTGGAGATAGAAGATCCGCTTTTCCAGCCGGTCGAGCGCCTGCAGGCCATCCTGGTAGTCCTGGGCCGCCATCAGGCCCTCGCCGTCGGTCTTGGCCGCGTCGGCGCGCACCTTGAGCTCGTTCAGCCGGCCGACCTTGAACTCCTCGGCGAATTCCTTGCCGGCCTCGATGTGCGCCTCCAGGACGAGGACGGCGCGCTTGGTCTCCTCGTGCAGCTCGTCGAGCAGGGAGATGTCGCGCCTGAGCGTATCCTTGTGGCGGTCGAGCTCGATGGTGACGCCCTCGATCTGCCCGGCCACGGTCTCGAAGCGGCCGACGAAGCGGCGCAGGCGGCTCTCGGCCGACGACACCAGGCGCTCCAGGAAGCCGGCCTTCTGGATCTCGGCTGGGTCCAGCCCACGCGCCTTCTCGATCACGTCGAGCAGGAGCTTGCCCGTGTCGCCCATGTCCTTGTTGCGGGTCTGAGCCAGGATGCGGTCGGCGAAGCCCACCACGTCGCGCTGGGACCTGTCGCCGAAGCCGGTGATCATCGCCCGGTCGCCGAGATTGATGCCGCGCTTGATCTGGGCGACGAGCCGCGGATCGGCGACGAGGGTGGGAAGCGTCTCGGTCGCCTTGGTGGGCAGCTCGGCCATCAGATCCTCCGTTGCGGCTCACCCGCCTGGGGGAATCCTACGCCGGCTCCATGGCACCTTGATGATGGTCGCGGCCAGCTCACGCGCCCGTCAAGAGGCGATGCGCCGACGCGGCGTCACCAGATCCAGAACAGCAGCACCCAGTTCCAGTCGACGAAGGCGGCAGCGGCGCCGATGCAGGCCGCGGCCAGCCCCCGCCGCCAGCCCGTGACCGACAGGCCCGCCACCCGCCAGGCGAGATAGACCGACCAGACGGCGGCGCCGCCGAGCAGCAGGGCCCGCCCCTCCTGCACGAACGGCACGTGGATGGCATCGGCCCGCAACATCGTGAAGGTGAGCGACGACAGGCCCAGGAAGACACCGCATCCGGCCAACGGAATGAGCGTCTGGGCGAAATGGTGGAAGCGCGACCAGGCCCACGGCCCGGCGGCGCGCGATGCCGCCGCCACGGCCAGCGATGTCGCCGTGCCGATCACCAGGGCGGCGATGCCGATGTAGGACAGCAGCACGAAGCCGTCGAGCAGGGTCATCGTGTCGTTCTGCGCCGGATAGTTGGTCAGCACCCACCAGGGGGCGAGCGCGTGCAGCGGCCACAGCACGCCGTTGTCGACCAACTGCTCCGCCAGCCATTGCCGGGCCTCGAGGAACCACGGGCTGGCGTTCCACTGGAAGGCGCCGATCGCGATGCCCATCATGCCGAAGAGGATGAGCAGCGTCTGCCACGGGTCCGCCTCGTCGCCGGCCACATGGACGATCTCGTGGCTCGGCGAGCGGGCGGCGAGGTGAACGGCGCCGCGGTAGCCGTCGCAACGCCCGCACATATGGCACTGGCCGGCGCCGCGCATGACGCGGATCGGCACCAACGGCGCACAGTTCACCGCCTCCGAGCGCGGCGGCTTGGACGACGTCGACCACGCCGCCCCGTCGACCTGGAAGGCCACGGGCGCCAGCTTCGCCAGGACATTGAAGACGCCGTTGACCGGGCAGAGATAGCGGCACCACACCCGCTTGTGGCGGCCGTAGACGAGGCCGACGGCGATCGCCGCGAGCGTCGAGCCGCCCAGAATGACGGCCACGGGCATGGGGTACTGATAGACGCTGACCATCTGGCCGTAGACCGTGGTCAGCGCGAAGGCGACGAAGGGCCAGCCCGGCCAGCGCAGCCAACGCGGCACGGCGCGGCCGAGGCTCCAGCGGCTGCTGAACTCGGTCAGCGTCCCCTCCGGACAGAGCAGCCCGCACCAGCTGCGGCCGACGAGCACCATGCTGAGCAGCACCAATGGCCACCACAGGCCCCAGAAGGCGAACTGGGCAAACAGCGTGAGATGCGTCCACAGATGCGCAGTCCGATCCGGCAGCGGCAGCACCAGGGGGCCGATGATCAGCATCCCGTAGACGGCGACGACGAGCCATTGCACGGTGCGGATGGTGCGCTGGTGCGTCTGCAAGGCATGGCCGACCCACTCGAGCAGCGCCGACCGGCGGCGCCGGATCGGCGCCGCGCCGGTGGTCGCAAGCAGAGTGTCGGCGCTACTTGGCAACGAGGATCGCCTCCGCTCCAGGATGGAAATCGTCGAAGAAGGTGTACTCGCCGGGATCGAGCGTGCGGATCACCAGATTGCCCGAGCTTTTCGCCGCGAGGACCTTCTCGCGGCGCAGCGGCGTGCTCTCGAACTCGGCCGGGGTATCGCCGGAGTTGGTGATCTCCAGCTTGAAGCGCGTGTTGGCCGGCACCTCCAGCCGCCGCGGCGTGATCACGCCGTTGTTCATGTCGATCTGGAACACGGGCATGTCGTCGGCCCGCGCCCCGGCGACGACGAACAAGGCAAGGCCGACGGCAAGGAGGGTGCGCATCGGTGCGCCGCTCAATAGGTGCCCTTCTTGCCGGCGCCGGCGTAGGTGAACTCCTGGTTCACCTCGAACGGCTTGAACCAGGGGCCGACGCCCGTCTCCTTGTCGACATGGCGGCCGAAATGCTGGTTGGGGCCCGGCGGCGCGATGGTGAGCTTGAGCTTGTACTTGCCCGGCCCGAAGAGCTTGACGTTGTCGCCGTAGTGGGGGCCGTCGCTGGCCACCATCTGCATCATGTCGCCCTTGACCGTCTGGCCGTCGTCGAGCTTGGTCAGCTCGTAGCCCACCTGCAGGGCCGGCACCCAGTCGCCCTCCGGCATGCCGTTCCTGTTGTCCTTGGCGGCGTGGATGTCCGCCTCCAGGTGCACGTCGCTGTCGCTGGCGGCGCGCATCATGCCCGCCGGCTCCATCTCGATCGGCTGCAGGTAGACCGCCGCGACCTCCAGGCCCTCCTGGATCACGTGCTTGCCGACCGGGACCTCCTTGGCCAGGACGGGCCCCGCCGACATCGCAAGGGCAACAACAGTGGCGTAGCCAATTTTCCGTATGCCGCACATGGACCTTGGTCTCCGTGATCGAGCGGCCTTAGGCAATATCATACGTTACGTCAAACGTCGTCCGACGCGCTATCGACATTGCAGGTATTACTTTAAATTCGTTCTAAACTCTATTTTATAATTATTCTAAACGAAGCTTCGCCCCGACCGGATACGCCCTGCCGCGTGCGCTGCCGCACCCCGACGGATCCCCCGATCCTTTAGACGTACTCGGCTTGCGGGCCATGCTCGGCTACGATCCCGCGGGGCCTCGACCGCGGCGGTCGGTCTGAAAGGATGAGGACATGGCCCGGGCCGGCGGCATATCGACTTCTTTCGGGGCAGCCATGGTTGCCGCTGCGCTCATGCTCGGTGCCGGTGCGACCGGCTCAGCCCGGGCGCAGGGGCGCGGCTGCGCCACCACCGCCTACACCGACCCGCCGCGGGAGGTGCTCTCCTGTCCGGGCGGCGTCTCGATCACCGCGCGGCGCGACAGCCAGTATCGCCTGATCGACCGCAACCGGGATGGCCGGCCGGAGGCCGCCGTGCTCACCCAGGGCGGCCTGCTCGTCGACACCCCGCCCAAGCGCGGCCCCTTCCAGATCCTGACGCCTCATGCCATCGCGTCCGTACGCGGCACCACGTGGGCCGTCTACGTCGTGCCGACGCGGACCTCGGTCTTCGTCCAGACCGGTGCGGTCGACGTGCGCCGGCCGCGCGGCCCGGGCGTCCTGCTGCGCAGCGGCGACGGCGTCGACGTGGAAGCCGGCACGGCGCCGCTGCAGGTGAACCGCTGGGGCGCCGGCCGCGCCGCCGAGTTCCTGGGCCGGTTCGGGCGGTAGAGTGTGTCCTGATCGGGTGGAACCACCCGGTCGGAGAGAAGCGGCTCCAGATTCAAGACGTTGGAACATTGCGCCGGCGGCGCTCGTGGCCGAAAGCCGGACGACCGGTCAGGATGGCCGCTTCAGGTGGAAGTGGTCGCGCAGCGTCGCGCCGGCATAGTCGGTCCGGTGGATGCCGCGCCGCTGCAATTCCGGCACGACGAGCTCGGCGAACCGGTCGAGCGAGTAAGGCAGCAACGACGGGAAGATATTGAACCCGTCCGCCGCCCCCTCGTCGAGCCAGAGTTGCATGTAGTCGGCAACCTCGACGGGATTGCCGACCACGGCGGATGTCTGCGCGATGGAGGCGTGGATGAGATCGAGATAGGTGATCCGCCGCGCCGGGTCGGTCGCAGTCAGGGTGCGCCGCGTCAGGCGCGTGATGTAGTTCAGGATCACCTGGCCGGCCGGCGTCGCCAGTTCGTAAACGTCCGGCGGCACCGGCGCATCGTGGGCGTTGCCGCGCACGTCGACGCCCAGCGCCTCGGCCGCGAGGGTCAGATTGCGCTTCGCGCCACGGCCGAGCCCGACATATTGGAAGTGCGGCTTGACGTCCTGTCCGGCCGCGGCCTGCGCGGCTGGCGCGTCCTCCGGATCCAGCGTGATCAGCCGGTTGAGCGCATCGTAGGTGGCGACCGCCTGTTCCGTGGTGTCCTCCACGATCACGATCAGGCCGGGCATGATCTTGATGTCCTGCGGCCGGCGGCCGTAGCGCTGCGCGCGGCTCTTCACGTCGCGATAGTATTCGCGCGACTCCTCGAGCACGGCATGCCCGGTGAACAGCACGTCCGCGTGGCGCGCACCGAATTCACGCGAGCTTTCGGACGTGCCGGCATGCAGCAGAACCGGGTGCGCCTGTGGCGGCCGCGGCAGGTTCAGCGCGCCGTCGATGCGGATATGCCGGCGCTCGAAGTGGAGCGGTGCAATCCCATCCGGCTTGACGTGAAATGTTCCGTCGCGTTCGACTGCGTATCCCCCATCGCCCCAGCTGTCCCAGAGACCCCGCGCGGCCTCGGTGAATTCGTCGGCCCACTCGTATCGCCTGGTCTCGTCCCAATGCTCGGTGCGGCTGAAATTGTGGGCCGCCGCCGGGTCCGCTCCGGTCACGATATTCCAGGAGGCGCGCCCCTTGCTGATGTGATCGAGCGACGCCTGCATGCGGGCCACGGTGAACGGATCGCTGTAGGTGGTGTTGGCGGTGACGACGAGCCCGAGCCGCTCCGTCACGGCGGCGATGGCGCTTGCGGTCGTGAACGGCTCCAGCCGGGACATCTGTCCCGGATTGGTCTTCGCCAGCGCCGGATCCGCCACCAGCCTGTCGCCCAGGAACATGAAATCGAACCTGGCGCGCTCGGCCGCCTGGGCCATCTGCTGAATGAACGCGATGTCGAACGCGCCGTCGCTGCGCGCCAGCGGATGCCGCCAGCCCGCGGAGTGGGTGCCGGTCGCCCAGAACATCAATCCCAGATGGAGTTGCCTCGCCTCATGGCTTCGAGCTGGTGCTGTCATGGTCGAGTGGGCCTAGCTCGCGACGCTGCGATGCGGGGCGGCGCTGCCGTGATCGGCGGCGGCAAGCACCTCCAGCAGCAACCCGTTGAGATAATCAGCCGGCGCAGGATCGATCAGCAGGCCGTCCCAGGGGCCTGCTCCCGCCGACCGGCGGGCCCATTGCCTGCGCCAGTCGTCGACCGTGCCGATGAACAGGTCCTCCTCCGGTGTCGCGCGACGAAGATGCCCGAGGGCCGCATCGTCGTCGGCGGCATGAGAAACGCCGTGCAGCACCGGGGTCAGGCGCTTCAGCAGGCGCGGTGCGCCGGCGGCAGCGGCAGCGGCCAGGCGGGCCTTGAGGCTTCGGGCTTCGGCATCACTCCGCCCGGAGACGACGATCGAATCGTATCGGCTCAGCGCCGACAGGTCGTCGTCGCCATTCGCGACCGGGCCGACGCACGCGAGCTTCGGCAAGCGGCCCTGGGGCGGCCGCGCGACGTTGAGCGGGCCGCGGACCTGGAAGAAGCGCCCGTGGTGGTCCAGCGGATGGATTTTTGTGGGATCGACAAATGCGCCCGTGTCCTTGTTCCGCAGGAACGCGCCATCTTCCCAGGTGGTGAACAGCCCCTCGATCACGGCCACCGCCTCGTCGCGCCGCTGCCTGCGGACCTCGAGAGCCGTCTCGGCCCGCTGATGATTGCCGGCGGAGTTGCCCGACTCGTCGATCGACACCAGCCACGCGGCGCGCCCGCGGCTGATATGGTCGAGCGAGGCCAGCAGCCGCGCCAGGCCGAACGGCTCCACGTAGTTGGTGTTGACCGAGACGGTCACCCCGATGCGGGTGGTTTTCACCGCGAGGAAGGCGGCCTGCGTGAAGGCCTCGAGGCCCAGACAGGCGGCGCCCGTCCCGACCGCGGATGTATCCAGCGAATCCGCGAGCACCACGCGATCGTAGCCGTGGCGTTCCAGATCACGGACGTAGGCGGCGAGACGATCGATGTCGAACGGATTGGCGGGCACGTCGGCGTCTGTGTCAGGCGTCGCTGCGGCGCGCAGCAGCAGCGCCAGCGAAAAACGCGACAGGTATCGAGGCATCGCTTGCTCTCAAGGCGAAGGTGAAGCGGTAGAATGTGCGGCGCGAGCGTTTGGCGATGTGTATCCGCGATCATCAGCATGTCAACAACAGGCTACTATAGAATAATAATTTATAAATCTGACAACACGTGGAAATAAAATCTTATCAATTGCTCATATACGGAATTTTTCTCGACTTCACCTCGCTTTGACACAAAGCGACAACGGAATCACGCAACTCAGTCCGCGTCGGCCCCTCGACGAGGCGACGTGTCGGTGCGGCGGGCATCAGCTACGTTTTCGCAGGCTCATCTGCAGCACTTCCAGCCCTGCGGCGACGACCAGGACGGAACCGGAAATGATGTTGGTGAACTCCGTTCCGATGTTCATGAGTGCCAGCCCGTTTCGAAGCACGATCAGAAACCACACGCCGAGCAGGACACGCCACATGGTCCCGCGGCCGCCCGTGAACGGGATTCCGCCAAGCAGCGAGGCCGTCAGCACGCTGATCTCCAGCCCCACTCCGAGTGTCCCCGAGGGCGCACTATCCAGGCGCGCCACGATCAGCAGCGCCCCCAGCGCGACGGCAAGGCCCGTCAGGCTGTAGAGGAGGAGGACCGTTCGCTTGACACGGATGCCAACGAGGAAAGCGGCACGCGGGTTCACGCCGATCGCTTGAACATGCTTGCCGAAAGGCGTCTTGGCGAGGACCACGAGGCCAGCCGCCGCGATGGCCAGGGCGATCCAGCCGATATAGGCGAGGTTGAAGAGCTTTCCGCTGCCCAGATCGACCACGAAGTCCGGGAAGCCGTAAATAGCGTTCGGGGCCAGGGCCAATGCGATGCCGCGCGCCGCGGCCAATCCACCCAGCGTGACGACGATCGGCGACAAGCCGAGGATCCCGATGAGCACGCCGTTCATCAGCCCCCAGCCGAGGCCGACAGCCAGGCCGCTCAGGATGCCCGCGACGACGCCCACGTGCAGGAACGCCATACCTGCGACGACGCCGACCAGCCCCATGACGGAGCCGACCGACAGATCGACATAGCCGGCCATCAGCAGCATCGCGAAGGCGACCGTGATAATGATGACCGCCGCGTTCTGGGAAATGATCGCCGCGAAGTTGTCGAAGGTGAAGAACGACTTTGTGCTCATCGCGAAGAATGCCATGAGGACGACAGTCGCCAGCGGCATCATCAAGCCGATGCCCTTGATGACGATCTGCTTGAACATCGGTCCTGACGGGAGGAAGCCCTGATCGACCTGAATGGTCATGATCTCTTTCCTAATCGGTAGTTCTGTGTTCGACGCCGATTGCCTGAGCGAGCGACAACAATTCGGCCTCGTCGACCGTCGGCTCCGTGACATGCGCAAGCCGACCATTGATGAGAATGATGATCCGGTCGGCGAGCGCTATCGCTTCCTCGGGATCGCTCGTGGCGAAGAGCACCGCGCGCCGTGGTCGTTCCACGGCGAAGGTGCGCAAGAGCTTGTAGATCTGCGCGCGAGAGCCGATGTCGACGCCTTGGGTCGGCTCATCCAGCAGAAGCAGCCGGATGTCGCGAAGGTCGGCCAGCCAACGGCCGAGCACGAGCTTCTGCGCATTGCCGCCGGAGAAGGCTGAACCGTCGATGTCCGGGTTCGCCGGCACGAGGTTCAGCTTCGACGCGGTTCCTTTGAAGGTATCCAGTTCGCGGCGCGGACGACGCCACAGGCGGGCGAGCTGAGCGTAGTGCGGCATCATCAGATTGTCTTGCGCGCTCAAGCTCGGGAACAGCGACTGGGTGAGACGATCGGAGGCGACCAAGGCGACGCCGGCCGCCATGGCTTGCGACACGGTCGCGTAGGCGAGATCGCAGTCCCCCAGGCGCAGCCGGCCCTTCCACCGCTGGCGCGCGCCGGCGATGGTTTCCAGAAGATCGGTTCGTCCGCTGCCCAGCATTCCGTAGATGCCGACGATCTCCCCTTCGCGGATACGAAGGTCGATGGGCCCGCAATAGGAGGTCTCGAAAGCCTCGAACGCCACGAGATCGTTCGACTTGACAATTCGCGCCGGCGGCTTGCCCGCGGAGGCGGCATCGGGCGAAATGGCCTCGATCATGTCGACGATGGAGACGTTGTCGCGCGGCCTGGTCCAGAGCACCCGGCCGTCGTGAAGGATCGTGACCCGGTCGGCGACTTGCATCACCTCGCCCAGCAGGTGCGTGACGAAGACGACGGCCACGCCGAGTTCGTGCGCCAGGCGTCGCACCAGGGTCAGGAGGGCGTCGACCTCGTACTTGCCCAAGGCCGCCGTGGGCTCGTCGAGGATCAGCAGGCGCGGTTCGCGGCGCACGGAGCGGGCAATCTCCACCCCCTGCTGCTCGCCGACGCTCAGATCCTGGACCAGCTCGTTGGGCTCGATCTCCAGGTTGATCCGCTTGAGGACCTCGGAGGTGATGCGCTCTTGTTCCTGCTTGTCGAGGATGTGCCAGCGCGACTTGAGCTCAGCGCCGAGGAAGACATTGTCGGCGACGGTCAACGTCGTCGCCAACTGGAAGTGCTGGTAGATGATGGAGATGCCTGCCTCCAGGGCTTCGCGCGGCGCGAAGCCCTGGAATGCCTTGCCATCGACCTGGATGCTGCCGGATGTCGGCTGGACGGCACCGCTGAGACATCCCAGCAATGTCGATTTTCCAGCTCCGTTCGCTCCCAGCAGCGCGTGCACCTCGCCCGGCATGAACTCGAGGTTGACGCCCCTGAGCACCTCTGTCGTTCCAAAGGACTTGCGGAGATCCACCAGCTTGATGGACGCCGTGGAAGCGCTCATCTCCGACCTCACTTATAGACTGCGAGCAACTTGTTCAGCGCATCCATGTCGGCGGTCGTCGCCAGCTCGTTGGGCGCGAGGATGTTGGTCTCGCCCTTGCCGGAGATGGCGTGCAGCGCGGCGTCGACGATGGAATAGCCCAGCAGATCCAGTCGGATGGCCGCCGTCGCCTTGTAGTAGGTGCCCTTCTTGATCTCGGCGAGCGCCTGCTCCGAGCCGTCCATGCCCCCGATATAGACGTCGCCGGGATTGATGCCGGCGTTCTGGAAGGCGCGAGCGGCTCCCACGCCCGGATCGTCGGTGCTCCCAGCGATGAAGATCCGCAGGTTGGGGTTTTCACGTAGCGCCGTTTCGGCCATCGCGAGCCCGCATTCCTGATCAGCGCAATCCTGCGCCAGGACGATCGGAATGCTCAGCTCCTTCAACGCGGCCGAGGGGATTTTCCATTGTCCGGCCAGCGAGGGCTCGATCGACAACTGGGTCACCGCGGCGACGGCGCCGCCCTTGGGACGATGCTCTTTCGCCCATTGCTTGACATGCTCGGCGATCAGCTCGCCGGCCTTGTTCGTGTCCCAGCCCACCGAACCGTCCTGGCCCTGCATCGGCTTGGTGTAGGTGAGCCATTTGATGCCCTTGCCCTGGGCTTCCTTTTGCAGGCGCACGAAGGCCGAGGGATCGACGGGACGGATCACGATGGCGTCGACGCCCTGCAGGATCCAGTTCTCGACGGCTGCGCGCTGCGTTTGCAGGTTCAGGTTCGTCGTCGCGTCGATCAGCAGCTTGACGCATCCGACGTCCGCGGCGCGACGCTCGGCGTATTTGGCGACGGCCTGCACCGCCTTGGCCTCGCTGACGGGGTGGCTGTAGCCGATGGTGTAGGTCTTCGCGCAGTCCTTCGCGGCGGCACGGGCGGGCTGCATGAGACAACCCAGGGCGACAGTCGAGAGGACCAGAGCCAAAGATTTGGCGATTCTGTCATGCGTGATCATGCGATTCCCCGTCTGATCTTCTGTGGTTGCGGCGGCGTGGAGACAATCGGCCGGGCATGCGATCCGCGTCGGGGCATGTATCCGAAGGCCGCAAGGCTCATGCGGCACGGACGCTAGCACCGCCGTCGACGCCCGAGACATTCGCTAAATGACGGATTTTTGCCGACGGCCGCGCCGCCCTCGGGGGGCGAGCCGCTGCGAACACGGAAGACGCGGCACAGCCCGAGGCAAGGGCAGGCCGACCACTCCTGGAGCGGGACGAGCCGGCACGGCGGCGCTCGGCCCGGACGGCCCGAGCCGGGCTCAATATCCGATATATGGCGTATTTCCTGAAATCACAGCGCCAAATACTCATAAATCGCTGGATTCAGCTTTCAACGCCGCCGGCACGCGACGCGCAATCCCATCGCACGGGCCGCGTTTTGCATAAGGAGCACAACCTTGACTGACCTACACTTGGTGCAGGCGACGCAACTGGCAGAGATGGTGCGGAACCGGGAGGTCACCGTCACGCAGGTCGCTGAGGCGACCATCGCGCGGATCGACGCGGTCAACCCCAGGCTCAACGCCCTCGTCCATGTGGATCGGGAGCAGATCCTGAAGGACGCCAAGGGCCTCGACGCAGCCGTGCAACGCGGCGACGAGCTCGGCCCGATCCATGGGGTTCCCTTCACGATCAAGGACAATACGTCGATGAAAGGGCTGCCGTTCACCAGCGGCTTCAAGCCCAACCATGGCAACGTAGGCACCTACGACGCGGTCGTCTACGAGCGGCTGCGCGATGCCGGCGGGTTGTTCGTCGGCAAGACCAACCTGCCGGAATTCGGCTACTACGGCGGCTGCGAGGGCCACGAGTACGGCGCCGCGCACAATCCCTTCAAGCAGGGCTATTCGACCGGGGGATCGAGCGGCGGCGCCACGGCATCGGTCGCCGCCGGCATCACGCCGCTCGCCGAAGGCAATGACGGCGCCGGCTCCGTCCGGATTCCGTCGTCTCTGAGCGGCACGGTCGGCCTGAAGCCGACCGTCGGCGTGGTTCCCGACACGCTGTTCCCGAACCGCTATCACTCGTTCCTGTTCCACGGCCCGATCACGCGCACCGTGGCGGATTCCGCCCTGATGATGGATATCTGGTCAGGTCCGTCCGACGCCGATCCGAAGACGATCGAGAAGCCCGTTCCATCCTTCGTCGAGGCGATCGAAGGCGACGTCGAAGGGCTCCGGCTGGCTTGGTCGGACGATCTCGGGACAGGGGTCCATGTCGACCCCGAGGTGATCGCCATCTGCCGAAGCGCGCTGGAGGATCTCGCGAAGATCGGCGTCACGATCGAAGAAGCGGCGCCCAAATGGGAAGGCGATATCTCGCTGGCCATGTGGCATGGGCTCTGGGTGCCGGCCTTCGCGGAAGTCTATGACGCCTACGATTGGGACGATCTGCACGGCCAGGTGGACGACAATCTCATACTGATCATGAAGGAGGCGGAAACCACCACCGCCGTAGATGTGGCGCGCGGCAGCGCCATCCGTGGCAAGATGTGGGACACCTTCACCGCCTTCATGCGGGACTACGACGTGCTCGCCTCGCCGACGCTTGCGTCCGCCAGCTTCCCGCACGGGGAATTCTCGCCCAGATGGCTCCACGGCAAGTCGGTACGGGAGCAAATCCTGGACTGGCTGCTCACCTATCCGTTCAACATGCTGTCGAATCCCGCAATTTCCGTTCCCGCCGGCTTTACCAAGGACGGGCTGCCGGTCGGCATCCAGTTCGCGGCTAGGCCCCGGCAAGACGCTCTGCTCCTGAGGCTCGCCCGCAACCTCGAGAAGGTGCGTCCCTGGGCCGATGCCTATTTGAAGATCTGACGCGTCTTCTTCACGCGAACCGGCTCTCGCCTCGTTCAAACAGACTTTGGGTTGCAGTTCGACGTACATCCGCCTCGACGGCTTCGTCGAGGCGGCACTCTGCAACTTCGTTGGCGCTGTAGGGATGGGCGACGACAGGAGCCGCCCTGGTCTGCCGGTCGACGCCCCATCGCCAAGCGATCGGGCGACTGCAACTGGGAACATCTGCGCTCGCCCGACTGTCGAGCGGCCCCCTGTGCAACGACCGTCCCGGATATCCGGACTATTGACAGGAAGCCGACGGCCGAGCGAGTTTTGGCGCGAGGCGGCTGCCGCGTCTGGCCTTTGGTCGTCAGAGAGCGAAGAAGCGACCGCGCAGAGGGGTCGATTGGCGCCTTAATTGCATCGCCCTTCGTAATCGGACAGCGGAGTGGCGGCCATGCTAATTCCTCTCGATATCGCAGCCATCGCGACGGCCTCTTCGCCGTGCGATCCCGCGTCCGGCCGGGAAATGCTCGATGTGATGATGTCCCGGCTGCCCTTTGTCGCCTCCTGTCTGACGGTCTACAATCCTCTCGACGGAACCCATCGGACCATCGCGTCCAGCGGCTATGATCCGAAAGTATTATCTTATCTCAGCGGTCGGTTCGTGAGCGAAGATGTCGCCTACGACTACTACCAGCGACAGGGGCGTCGACAGAAGGCCTTGAAATGGGCCGAAATGCCGTTCGACTACCAAGACTCCTACTCGGTTCAGGAGGTCTTTCTGCCTGCGGGCTTCCATGAGGGCATCACGCTGTGCCTCTACAGCCGGGACGGCCGGTACACGGGCGATCTGCACATCAGCACCGACGATCCCCGTTTCCCGTCCTCGGACATGATGGCGGACATCGTACAGTGCCTGCAGACGATCCTGGGCAACTTCACGGACCTGCTGCGGGACGCGACCTGCCCGTATGCCAGCAGATTCAAGAACGGAAGCGGCTGCGTCATCACCTCGGCCGGTCAAATTGTCGATCTTCCGGGTATTCCCCGACCGCTGGAGCCATTGCGCGAGGAGTTGAACACGTGTCTCGCACGCTTCGATCCGCATCAGATACCGGAGGTTTTCCTCTACAAGCACCAGTCCGTTTGGTACCGGGTCTACACAGGCCTGCTGCAAGGTGGCGCGCGGGCGCTCGTGACCGAAGAATGTCAGCTCCCTTATGGGCTTACGGCGCGCGAGCTCGAGATTATCGAGCTGCTGATCTCCGGCGCGACAAACAATGAAATCGCATCGAAGACGTTTGTCGCGCGCTCGACGATCTCGAAGCACCTCGAGAATATATTTGATAAGCTCGGCTGCAACAGCCGCACATCCGTGGTTTCCACCGCGCTGACCTATAATTTGCGCCGCCTCCCTGCGGCACGCAGTTCTGCATAAGCGACCGATCCGCCGAGCTGGGCCCGCGCCCGGCCGACCTGGCAGGTCAGCGTCTTCTCCACCCGACCACCTGCCTCAGGGGGTGACGAAGCAGTGCCTGCCGCGGTCGGTCGAGAGCGAGCAGCTCGGCAAACCGGTCGAGCGCGTAAGGCAGCAACGACGGGAAGCTTCACGTCGCGATAATATTCGCAATGCTCCGCGGCGCCGCCGCGACACCATTGGACAGCCGGCGCGGTCGAGCCGAAGGGACGCCTGCGCGTGTCACGCCGTCGAGCCTCCGCTCATCGTCGCGAAACACCGTCTGCCGTCCCGGGGGCTGGCGGCCCGTTGCACAACCCGGTACGACAGGCCGACCGAGGTTCTCCGCGCAGCGGTCACGATGGCCAGTGTCGTCGTTCAGTGGCTATGTGTCGCGAGCCTGGAGCGCTTCTCTGCGATTGGGTGGAGTTCATCCGATTGCGAAATGCTCTGGTCGGCCTGCGAGGAGGCGTACCGGGAGACGATCGAGAGAGAGCATGCGTTGGGTGATCACGCCGGCGGCGCCGCGGTCGAGCCGGCGTTCGCGGCTTTCCCGATGACGGGCCGCTGGAGGATCGTGCCGGCCCTGGTGGCGCTCGGGCTGGCGCTCGCCTGGTCGGGGTTGCTCGGCGCCTGGCACCTCGCCGGCCGGGCGACGGTGCTGGACCGGCTCGAGGCGCCGCTGCTCGACCTGCGCTTCAGTCTGGCCGGTCCGCGGCCGGCGCCCACCGATATCGTCATCGTGGCGATCGACGACGCGACGGTGGCGCAGAGCGGCATCTATCCGCTGCCCCGCGCCACGGTCGCGGCGCTGGTCGACATCGTCGCGCGGCAGCGGCCCAGAGCCCTCGGCCTCGACCTGCTCTTTTTCGACAAGGGCCCGGACGCGGCCGATCAGGCGCTCGCCGCGGCGCTCCGCCGGTCCGGCACCATCATCGGCTCCGCCGCCCTGTTCGCCCGCGGGCCCGACGGTGCGCTGCGCGACCGGGCGCATGGCGACATTCCCGTGGCCGCGCGCATGCTCTGGCCGACCGATGTCCTGGCTGCCGATGCACCGATCGGCCTCGTCAACATTGCCGCCGACAACGGCGGAACACCGCGGCACGTGCCGCTGCTGGTGCGCGCGGGCGCCGACCTCCTGCCCTCCTTCGCCCTGCTGCTCGCCGCCAAGGCGGCGGAGACCGAGCCGGTGTTCGAAGGCGATCAGGTCGTTCTCGGCACCGTCGTCAGCGGCGTCGACCAGGGCCGCCACCTGCCGCTACGCTTCTATGGCCCGCGCGGCGCGATCAGGACGATCCCGGCCGAGCAGATCCTGCACGATGGCCGGATGGCCGAGCAGCTCGCCGACAAGATCGTGGTCATCGGCACCACCGCCGTCGGCACCGGCGATACCTTCGCCACGCCCTATGATCCCGTGCTGCCGGGCGTCGAGGTGCTCGCCACGGCCGTCGGCCATCTGCTCACCGGCGACGGCCTCGTGCGCAGCCAGGCGATCCGCCGCATCGACGTGGCCGCCGCCGTCGCCATGGCGGTCCTGGCGGCGCTCGCCCTGTCGCTCGCCCCGTGGGGCATCGGCATCGGCGTGGTGGTGCTGGCGGCGGCGGCCTGGCTTGCGGTCACCCTCGCGGCTTTCGCCCACGACGCCTGGCTGAGCGCGGCACTGCCGCTGGCGGCCATGGCGCCCGTCATCCCCATCGCCGTCGCCGGCCGGCAGATCGGCGACCGCCTGGTGCAGCGGCGTCTCGTCCAGGCCAAGCAGGCCCTGGCGCTGTTTCAGCCGCCGGCGCTCGCCGCCCTCATCGCGAGCGATCCGGGCTTCCTGGCCGAGCCGCGGACGCAGGCGACGGCGGTGCTGTTCGTCGACCTCACGGGCTTCACGCGGCTGAGCGAGCGGCTCGGCCCCGAGGCCACCCGGACGTTCCTGAAGGACTTCCACGGGCTCGTCAGCGACGTCGTCACCACCCACGGCGGCATCGTCATGAACTTCATGGGGGACGGCGCCATGAGCGTCTTCGGCCTGCCCGAGCCGGCGCCCGGTGACGCCGCCCATGCGCTCGCGGCCGCCGGTGACGTGGTGGTCAAGGTGCGGGACTGGCTGGCCACCCGGCCGGAATGCCGGCCCGGCACGATCGACCTGCGCGCCGGCGTTCACTACGGCGAGGTCGTGTTCTCACGCCTCGGCGCCAGCGATCATCAGCACATCACGGTGGCCGGCGACAGCGTCAACGTGGCCAGCCGGCTGCTGGAGGTCGGCAAGCAGGCCAAGGCAGCCCTCGTCGCCAGCGACGACGTCATCGCCGAGGCCCGTGCCGCGGGCGCCGACACCGGCATCTTCGAGGACCAGCGGACGGTCACGATCAGAGGCCGCCGGCAGCCTCTCGCCGTCCACTTCCGCTGGATCGCGACATAGCGTTCTCTCTAACCGGTCCGCCGCTCCGCCGCCTGCGGACGGAAGTTCTCGATGACGGACATCATGACCCGAGCGCCGGCGTCGACGTCGGCGAGCTCGGCGTGCTCCGCCGGGCTGTGGCTGACGCCGCCGCGGCAGCGCACGAAGATCATGCCGATATCGGCGACGTCGACGATGGCCATGCCGTCATGGCCGGCGCCGCTCGGCAGCTCCAGCACGCGCAGGCCTTCGCCGCGGATCGCCTGCGCGATCTGCTCCCTGATCCAAGGCGCACAATGGGCCGTGCGGCTCTCGTGCGTGACGTCGATCTGCGGGACGAGATCGCGCTGCCTGGCAATGTCTTCGATCCTCCTCACGACGGCGGCGACCGCCAGCCGGCGCCGATCGTCCGATTCGCAGCGAAGGTCGATCGTAAAGGCCGCGTGGCCTGGGATGACGTTCATCGCGCCGGGATCGGCGCGGACATAGCCGACCGTGCCGACGACGCCGGCGAGCGATCGGCAATGCGCCTCGACCGCGAGGATGCATTCGGCCGCGCCCGCCAAAGCGTCGCGGCGCAGGTGCATCGGCACCGTTCCGGCATGTCCCACCATCCCGGTGAGCTGGACCGTGAGGCGCGTCGCGCCGCTGATCGCGGTGACGAGGCCCACGGAAATGTCCTCGGCCTCGAGCACCGGCCCCTGCTCGATATGGAGCTCGAGATAGCCGATGAACTCCCTGCGGATCCGCGCCGCGGCGCCCACGTGCGCCGGATCGAGCCCGAAACTGGCCATCGCCTCGGACATGCGGACGCCGCCTGCGTCCTTGAGCTCGAGGACGCTCTCGACGAACGTCCCGGCGAGCGCGCGGCTGCCGAGCAAGGTCGCCGGAAAGCGCACGCCTTCCTCGTCGGCGAAGCCGACGACCTCGATGGCGAAGGGCAAGCGCCTGCCCCTTTGGTTGAGATCGCCGACGCATGCGATGGCGGTGACGATGCCAAGCGGCCCGTCCCATTTCCCGGCGTCTCGCACGGTGTCGTAATGGGATCCGAGCAGCAAGGCCGGCGCGCCCGGGCTCTTGGCTTCGTAGCGTCCGACGACATTGCCGATCGCGTCGAGGTGCGCGGTCATGCCCGCCTCGCGCATCCAGCCGATGATGAGGCTGGATGCGCGCTTGTGCTCGGGAGACAGGAAGACCCGGGTCAGCGCGCCTGGCGTCTCGGAGATGGCGCC
The DNA here is from genome assembly GCF_055391085.1 of Chelatococcus sp. KU-N122. NCBI lineage: Bacteria > Pseudomonadati > Pseudomonadota > Alphaproteobacteria > Hyphomicrobiales > Chelatococcaceae > Chelatococcus > Chelatococcus sp. KU-N122. Next base: position 186,474 of record NZ_AP043981.1, read on the forward strand.
GAGCTCCTCGACGCGCCCGACGATTTCCTCGCCGAGCGATCGCAGCCGTGCCGGGGGCGCCTGAATACCCATGCCGTCAAATCCTCAGCAAAGCCTGCCGGCGATCACGACCGCCGCCTTTGCCGGGCCGGCGGCACCGGACCGACACGCGCCGTGCCCGCGGCGCGAGATTGCTCCGGCGAAGCCGACGCTGGCAAGTTCCGCGCCATGGCTTGCGGCGGTCCCGGGGCTCCTTCGCCGTGCAGCGCCGCCTACGCCGTGCGTTCCGCGCGAGGAGCCCGGGCCACGCGCTCGCCGCCGGCGCCGCGCCTGTCGGGGCACGCAGCTCTTTGAAATTGCGTCATAATATTGTGGAATGAGACATGAGGTATATTGTAGGGTGCGGCATGAGTCCGCGAATGACCGGGTCCGGCCTGCATGGCTGGTAGCGACGAAAGCCCGCCGAAGCTCGGCGGACGCCCCATCGAAGCCCGGCCGCGCGATCACGCGCTGTCGCCCGCCCTGATGGTGCGCGTCTTTCACCAGCCGGCGCTCGTCTATTTCAACGCGGTCGCGGAGCATTTGTCCGTGCGCGAGGCGGCACGTCGGCTCAATGTCGCCTCTTCGGCGGTGACGCGGCAGGTCGCGAGCCTCGAGGACGCGCTCGGCATGGAGCTGTTCCAACGCGAGGGGCGACGACTGAAGCTCTCGCCTGCGGGCGAGATCCTCTTCCATCACGCGCGCCGCCTCACCGCGCCGCTCGAGGCCGCCCTCTCCGAGCTCGACATGCTGCGCGGGCTGAAGATCGGCTCGGTCCGCATCGCCACTGTGGAGAGCGTCGGCCTGTCGGCCATGCCGGCGTTGATCGCCGATTTCGCGCAACGCTATCCCGGCATCCACCTGGACGTTTCCGTCGGTTCGTCCGCCGACGTGATCGCGCGAACCGCCGAGGGCCTCGTCGACGTGGGCTTCAGCTTCATCACCGGCCCGTCGCGGGGCATCGAGGTCGCGGTGCGGCGCGACATCAGGCTCGGCGCGGTGATGCGGCCCGATCATCCGCTCGCCCACATCCCCCACCTCACCCTCGCGGCCTGCCTCGAGCACCCGACGGCGGTCGCGAAGCCGGGCATTTCGATACGCGAAGTGATCGAGCCCTTCCTTCAGCGTGTCAATCTGGCACGCCGGCCGCTGGTCGAGGTCGATTCGATCGGCATGCTGGTCGAGCTTGCGCTGATCGGCCGGCATGCGTCTCTGATGACGCCGATCGGCGCGCAGAACGAGATCAACGCCGGCACCCTGGTGTTCCGGCAGCTCGAGGATCCGGATATTCCCGCCAACCGCTTCGGCCTCATCGTTCGCGCCGGCGGCCATCTGCATTTCGCGCCGGCGGTCTTTTATGACTGCGCGAAGCGGCATTTCGAGGAGATCAACCTTCCAGGCTCGATCGGCTGATTCTGGCGCCCGCTTCAGCTCAGCAGATGAGCTAGGCCAAGCCTACGCCATCGCCGCCGGCTCGACGAAGGGCTCGCCACGGTCGCGGTCATAGACGCATTCGCCGGCGACGTAGGTGGCGCGCACGGCGCGGTCGTCGCCCAACGTCATCAGCACGAAGAGGCGCTCCATGAGATCGGCGCAATGCTCGCTGCGGAAGGCGAGCAGCGGCGTGGCGCGCCCGTCGAGGATGCAGATGTCGGCGTCGAATCCCTGTTCCAGCCTGCCGAGCCGGTCGTCGAGGTAGAGCGCCGTCGCGCCGCCGAGCGTTGCAAGGTAGAAGGCCTGGATGGGGTTGAGGCTCTGCCCCTGGAGCGCGGCGACCTTGTAGGCCTCGTTGAGGCTTTGGAGCTGCGACAACGAGGTCCCCGCGCCGACGTCCGTGCCGAGCCCGACCCGGACAGGCCGCCTCGGATCGAGGGCGTCGAACAGCCGGAACAGGCCGCTGCCCAGAAACAGGTTGGACGTCGGACAGTGCGAAAGCGCCGCGCCGGCCCGATGGCAGGTGCAGAAATCCTCCTCCGCCATATGGACGGCGTGGCCGAACACCGAGCGGGGGCCGACCAGGCCGGCGTGGGCATAGACGTCGAGATAGCTCGAGCGCGCGGGAAAGAGGCTCTTCACCCATTCGACTTCGTGCACGCTTTCGTTGAGATGCGTCTGCATGAACAGGCCCGCGTGCTCGCGGACGAGGGCGCCCGCGGCCTCGAGCTGGGCCTCGCTGCTCGTCGGCGCGAAACGCGGCGTCACGCAGTAGTGCTGCCGCCCCTTCCCGTGCCAGCGGGCGATCAGCGCCTTGCTGTCGTCGTAGCCGCGCTGCGCCGTATCGAGCAGCGCCTGCGGCGCGTTGCGGTCCATCAGCACCTTGCCGGCGACCATCAGCGTGTTGAGCCGATGGGACTCCTCGAAGAAGGCATCCACGGACTGCGGATGGACCGTGCAATAGACCGCGGCGGTGGTGGTGCCCCGACGCAGAAGCTCCCGAAGGAAGAACTTCGCGCTGACCTGCGCGTGAGCCGCGTCGGCGAACTTCTGTTCGGTGGCGAAGGTGTGCTTCTCGAGCCATCCGAGAAGGCTCGAGCCGTAGGCGCCGATCATCTCGACCTGCGGATAATGCACATGGGTATCGATGAAGCCCGCGGAGATCAGCGCATCTTCGTAGTGGACGATCTCCGCTCCGGCCGGCAGGGTCGGCGCGAGCTCGGCATAGGGGCCGAACGCCTTGATGCGGCCCGCCTCGATGACGACGAGCGCGTCCTCGTGATGGACGAGACACGTCTCCGCCGGCTGGTCGAACGGATTGCCGCGGAAGGAGATGGCGCCCCCGCGCAGGGCCTTGATCGCTGTCACTCGGAAACTTCCTGAGGTGGACATGGACGGGACCCGGGCGGCGTTCCGACGATACGGACCGCCGCCGCGTGGGCCGTCAGGCGGGTTGCTCGACGAAGCGTTGGAAATGCGCCGTCGCGATCGGGTTGGCGTTGGCGACGAGCTCGTCGAAGCGGTAGTTGGCAATCTTGGCGATCTCGATCAGCCCGGCGGCGCGCTCGACGCTCGGCGCATTCGCCATGCGCGACCAGCCTGTCGCCAGCACCCGCTCGTAGCGCTCGACCTCGCGTGCGCAGACGATGAGCGGAAAGCCGAAATGCTTGCGGTAGGCGGCCGCAAGGTCGCGCACCTTGCTGTGGTCCTCGCTGTCGAGCCCCTCGATCCCGGCGCTGACGTGGTCGAGCACATAGGCGTTGGCGGCGTCCGCCTCGCTGCCGAGATCGGCGAAGGAATTCATCAGCTCCAGCTGCTCGGCAGCCGAGCCGGTGAGCAGGGCATCGTGAAAGGCCGAGCGAAGGGCGAGGGTGTCCGCGAAGGGCTTCATGGCATAGGCGCGCTCGATCACCCAGGGGGTATTCTCGACCAGCCCGCCGAAGGTTTTGGCGAACGCCTCCTCGTCCATGGCGTTGACGTCGGCGAGCGTCACGAGTTGGCCCGGGGTGCCCGCGACCGCGACGTCATGCCCGCTGCCGATGTGGTGGAAGAGGATGTTGAGCACGATTGCGGACAGGGCGCCGAGCGTGATGCCGCTGCCGAAGATGATCTGCGCCCAGCTCGGAAAGGCCCCAGCGACGAAGGGCTGCGCCGTCACCAGCATGCCGAGCCCGACGCTGATGCTGACGATGACGATATTGCTGTGGTTGTTGAAGTCGACCTTGCTCAAGGTCTGAATGCCGACCACCGCGACGGCGGCGAACATGGCGAGCGCCGCGCCGCCGAGAACGGGCAGCGGAATCCCGGCGACGATCGCCGCCGCCTTGGGCAGTGAGCCCAGGATGATCATGATGACCGCCGCCGCCGCGACGACCCAGCGGCTCTTGACCTGCGTCAGCCGCACCAGGCCGACGTTCTCCGCGAAGCAGGTGTAGGGGAAGGAGTTGAAGACGCCGCCGATGAAGGTGGCGAGCCCGTCGGCGCGGATGGCGCGGGCGATATCGTCCTGCCGGATGCGCTTCTTGACGATCTCGCCCGTGGCATAGACGTCGCCCGTGGTTTCGACCATGGTGATGACCATGACGACGATCATCGAGATGATGGCCGTGATGCTGAAGGTCGGCATGCCGAAATAGAACGGCATCGTATAGCCGAGCCAGTTGGCGTCGGCGACCTCGGAGAACTGCGCGTCCCCGAGGATCCAAGCCACCAGCGTTCCGACGACGAGGCCGATCAGCACGGCGACGGTCGCCATGAAGCCCGAGAAGGCGCGCTGGATGGCGACGATCAGCGCCAGGGTGCCGAGGGCGTAGGCGACGTTCTTCAGCAGCACCGGGTTCTGGATCGCCGACGGGCTGCTGCCATGCACGATGTCGTTCGCAGCGACCGGCAGGAGGGCGATGCCGATGATCAGGATCACCGAGCCGGTGACGACCGGCGGGAAGAAGCGCACGAGCTTGGCGAAATGCGCGGCGATCGCGAAGGTGAACACGCCTGCGACCAGCACCGAGCCGTAGATCGCCAGAAGCCCCGGCGTTCCGCCGCCGGCCGCCAGGCCGATGGCGATCATCGGGCTGACCGCGGTGAAGGTCACGCCCTGCAGGAGCGGCAGCCTGACGCCGATGTTCCAAATGCCGACGGCCTGGATCAGCGAGGCGATACCGCACGTGAACAGATCGGCGTTGATCAGATGGATGAGCTGCTCCGGGGTGAGCTTCAGCGCCCCGGCGAGGATGATCGGCACCAGGACCGCGCCTGCATAGAAGGCGAGGACGTGCTGGAAGCCGTAGGCGGCCAGCTTGGCGGGTGGCAGAACCTCGTCGACCGGATGCGTCTTCGGCGTTCTGACGACCGGCGTCGTCCCCGTGGCCACGCTGTCCGCGAGCATTGTCATTGCGCATCCCTCAAGTCATGGACCGAACGTAGCCCCGTCGCCGGGGCGGCTATGCTGACGGCGGTTGCAGCCGCGGGGCGCCGCCGGCGTGAAACGCCTTGCGAAGGCATCCCCTCCGGCCCCTCCCGCGGCGGCTGGCCGTGGCGCTCGACGAGCTCCAGATAGAGCTGGTCGGCAGTGAAGGGCGTCTCTTGGAGGCGGACGCCCGTCGCATCCCTGATCGCGCTGCCGAGCGCCGCGGCGATAGGGTTGAAAGGGCTCTCGCTCATGGATTTGGCGCCGAGCGGACCGACGCGGTCCGTGGTGGTCGCGAAATGCACCTCGGTCGCCGGAACATCCGCGAAGGAGGGAATGTGATAGGAGCGGAAGGCCGTGTTGGCGACGCGACCGTCCGCATCGAAGGTCAGCTTCTCGTAGAGCGCGGCGCCGATCGCCTGCGCCACGCCGCCCTCGACCTGGCCGCGGCACTGCATCGGATTGATCACAGAGCCGGCGTCCGCAGCGTGGATGCTGCGCAGGATGCGGATCTCGCCGGACCGGCGGTGCACCGCGACCTCGAAGCCCTGCACGTTGAAGGCGATCGACCGCGGCGTGCCCGTGGAATGACCGAGAGCCGTCAGCGCCGTGCCGCGCGCCTTCGCCATCGCGGCCAGCTCGACGAGGCTCAGCGACCGGCCTGCGATCTCGACGTGGTCGCGCCCGAGGCGGCCTGCCTTCATGTTGCTACCGGTGCATTCGGCGGCGAAATCGAGGATGACCTCGACCAGCTCCGCGGCGGCGGCGCGCGTCGCCGCGCCCGCGACGACGGTGCCGGTCGAGCCGTAGGCGCCGGTGTCGTGAGCGACATGCTCGGTATCGGACTGCCGGATGCGGATGCGATCGACGGTCGTGCCGAGCACCGTCGCCGCGATCTGCGCGTGGACGGTCGTCGTGCCGTTGCCGAATTCGGCGGTGCCGGTCGACAGCTCGTAGGCGCCGTCGGCCGCAAGGCGGATGCGGCACTCGGCGAAATGGCCGCGCGGCGGGATGGTGTCGATCATGCCGGCCGCCATGCCGCGCCCGATCAGCCAGTCGTCGGAGAGGCCGCTCGACGAAGGCTCCGCGAGGCGCCGCTCGACGATGTCGAGACATTGATCGAGGCCGTAGCTGCCGAACTCGACGTCGTGCTCGTGATCGTCGGCGGCGATCAGCCGGTCGCCCGGGCGCACCATGTTGTGGCGGCGGAGCGCGAACGGATCGATGCCGAGCCGGCGCGCCAGCTCGTCCATCGCCGATTCGACGGCGAAATTGGTCTGGCTCAGCCCGTAGCCGCGAAAGGCACCGCTCGGCATGTGATTGGTGTAGACGGCATAGCCGTCGGCGCGCTTGTTGGGGCAGCGATAGAGGGCAATCGATTCATTGGCGGCGTGGAATAGCACGCCGCCGGCGTGATTGCCGTAGGCGCCGGTGTCCGACAGGATATGAATGGCGATGGCGGTCAGCGTTCCGTCGCGCCGCGCCCCGATCCTGACGCGAACGCGCATCGGATGGCGGCTGGTCGAGGCAGCGAACTGCTCGGTGCGCGTGAGCTCGAGCTTCACCGGCCGACCGAGCTTCAGCACGGCGAGCGCAACGATATCCTCGACGATCATCTCCTGCTTGCCGCCGAAGCCGCCCCCTACCCTCTCGGCGAAGACGCGGACTTTGTCGCGGGGCAGATCGTAGAGCGCACACAGTGCGTCGCGCGTCAGGAACGGGGTCTGCGAGCTGGTGCGGATCGTGAGCCGCCCCGCTTCGTCCATCCAGCCGATGCAGCCGTGCGTCTCGAGATGGGCATGCTGCAGCCGTTGCGAGACATAGACGCCCTCGTAGACGGCGTCCGCCTCGCCGAAGCCGGCCTCGACGTCGCCGACCTCGCCATGCAGCTCGGCGACGATGTTGCGGGCCGGATCGTGAATGCGCGACTCCGGTCCCTTGCGGTGGATCGCCGGCGCTCCCGGCGTCATCGCCGCCTCGGGATCGAACACCGCCGGCAGGGTCTCGTAGACCACGTCGATCAGCGCAACCGCCGCCTCCGCCTCCCTCTCGCTGTCGGCGACGACCGCCGCGACGCGCTGGCCGGCGAAGCGGACGTCGCGGTCGAGCACCATGGTGTCGTCGACGTCGTCCTGCGGTATTTCGTGGCGGGCGGTGGAGAAATAGCGCTGTGGCGCGTCTTCATAGGTGAACGCCGCGCGCACGCCGGGCGCTGCAAGAGCCGCCTCGACATCGATGCGGACGATGCGGGCGCTGGCGTGTGGCGAGCGCAGGATCTTCATGTGAAGGAGGCCGTCGACGGCGACGTCCATGGTGTAGCGCGCCCGGCCGGTGACGACGGCGGGGCCTGCCGGGGCCGGGACATTGACGCCGACCGCCTCGCCCGAACCGTGCTCCTCGACGTGGCAGCGGCCCTCGACCGCATCCTTGATGGCGCGGTAGCCCGTGCACCGGCAGAGGTTCCCCTTGAGGGCGTGGGGCAGCTCGCCGCGCTGCGTGTCGTCGAAGCAGGCGGAGGTCATGATCATGCCGGCGGTGCAGAACCCGCACTGGAAGCCCTGAGCGTCGAGAAAGGCCTGCTGCACGGGGCTGAGCCCGCCGTCGGTCGCCAGGCCCTCGATCGTCGTGACGGCGCGTCCCTCGGCGCGGAAGGCGGGGAAGAGGCAGCTGTGCACGGGCTTGCCGTCGACATGCACGGTGCAGGCGCCGCAATCGCCCGCGTCGCAGCCCTTCTTGACGCCGAAGCAGCCGAGGCCGCGCAGAAAGGTGCGCAGGCACTGTCCGGGGTGCGGCGAAGCCTCTTGCTGCGTGCCGTTGACGATGAGCTTCACGCCGCCTCCGTGGCGAGTTCGCGCCGGATTTGCGCGGCGAGTTCGAAGGTCATGTGCCGGCGCCAGTCGGGCCGGCCGTGGATGTCGTCATAATAGACGCTCGCGGGGATTTCGGACGCGAGCCGGTCGGCGAGAACTGCTTCGCCCGGCGTCGCGGCAAAGGCGAGGCGCACCGGCCGGCGCGTCGAGGCCGTGACCGTCAGGACGAACTCCCCCGTGCCGGAGAGGGTGCCGACCACCAGCGCGGCGGAGCGGCCGAGCTGCGTCAGCGAGATGCGCCGGAAGGCCGTGCGCCTCGTCAGCGCCTCCACCGGCAGCTCGATCGCCCGCAGCACCTCGCCCGGCCGCAGCGCCGGCGCCAGGGGGCCCTCGATGAAATCGACGATCCGCACGCGGCGCTCGCCGCCGTCCGGGGTCCAGACGAGACAGACACCTTCAAGGGCGGCGCAGAGGGATATCATCGGTCCGGCGGGCAGAGCCATGCACAGATTGCCGCCGACCGTCGCCACGTTCCAGATCTTGAAGGAGGCGAGAAACGAGCGGCAGCACTGGCCGACCAGCGGCGCCGCGGTCCAGTGGGACGGCGCCTCGAAAGCGTCGAGGGCGGCGATGGTGCAGGTCGCCGCGATGGTCAGGCCGCGGTCGTCGACCTCGAGGGGCGGCCAGTTCAGGCCGCCCAGGTCGATCAGCCGCTCGAGTCGCGGCTGCGGCTCCGAGAACAGCCAGGTTCCGCCCGCGAGCCAGGCGTCGCGTGTCGTCACAGCGCGGGCAAGCGCTCCCATCGCACGGCGGTCGCGCGGGCGCTCGACGGCCTTGATGGTGTTGAGATCCATGCCCGAGCTCCGTCAGCCGCGACCGACCACGCACTCGATCTGCCCGTGCGGCTCGTCGGTCGGCGTGAAGACCTGCTTGTCGCTCTGGCGGCCGAAGGGGCTGAGGTCGATCGGCAGGTAGTGCTTGTTCGGGCAGGCGATGGCGATGTCCGAAATCTCCGGCACCGCGGCCAGCGCCGCTTCTCCCATGAGATACAGCGTATTCTGCGCGCTCGGGCTGTAGGTCGTGGCGAAGACCCTCATCGCCGCCGCGAGAACCTCCGCATTGGCCTTTTCATAGGAGCCCGGCGTCGCGGCCCAGCGCCAGGACGCCACCATGGAGGTCGCGAACATGCGGTCGGTCGTCTCCTTGATGGTCGTGGCCTCATCCATGAGATAGCCGGCCCATCCGGACTCGGTCGTCTTCATGAAGCTGAAGCCATTTATTCCCGAAGCAACCGTCGTGCCGCCGCGCGTCGCGGCGAGATGAACGGTCGGCTTGCCGTTGCTATCGAGGAGGAAGCTGTGGTCGTGCTCCTGGCCGTCGACGAGGATGCGCACCCACTTGGTCTCGGTCGTCGTCACCTCGACGGAATCGACCTGCGCGTAATGATCGAAGAAGTAGGTCGCGAGCGCAGCCGCGAAGCGTTCGTTTTCGAGGCCGACGTTGTCGCGGGCCACGATGTTGACGATGTTCTTGATCGTATCCGTCGACACGACGGAGGAGTTGTCGCTCGAGGTGTATGCGGCCTCGAAGCCGCCGGTCAGCATCACCTTGACGTCGAGCTCGCGCGCCGCGTGCCGCGCCGTGCTGCGCTCGACGCGCATGATCCGCACGCGGCCCTTGCCATAGCTGTTCCGAATGAGAGGCATGAGAACTCCCGTGATGTCGTGAACGGCCGCGCGGCGTCGACGGATGGATAAAGTCCGCTCGACCCGGGCGCGTTGCCGGCGGCAAGCCCTTCGGATTGCATGCGGCCGTGCCAGCCCGCCGATGCAACACCGTTAACTTACACGCACTCACGCGAAACGGCGTTCCCAATTAGAGAGCACCGTGCTGCTTTATCGGTGTCAAAGGAATGCCTCAGTATTGAAGAGGCGATTGCCTAAAAATGATGCTCCTATACTTCCATCGCAGGTACCCTCTTGCACGGCGCCGGCCTGCCCGCGACCCGGGGAGAAATCGTCCCGCGGGAGAGGAAACCCCAGGGCCGCCGCGGCGGGACGCTACCTCGCGTCGACGCGCGGCCGGGCGCATTCGTGGGGATGCCTCACAGGAGCCGCAACTACACTTGCTTACTGTTTCGGCACCACCCACGAATAAATGCTGGATATTCAGGCTAACGGCGCCCTCAACGATGCGCCAGCTGATGTACGATACCGTGGGAGCAGCGATGCTGTCGTTCCTGGCAGGAGGCTCCTCGTTTCCAAACGCCAAGGTGGATGAGCCTACCATTGGCGCGGCCACGGCAGGCCCAGCATCAACATGGCGTCGGACACGCGGCTTCCGAGCCTCCGGTCCGGCCGGGCGTGATTGACTGGAAGAGGCGTTACAGTATTTCTTAGGCGTGGCGACCCCGGAGACAGGATTCGAGTGACGAAAGTCGCGCAAGCCCAATACGCTGGGGAGGCTCTCGCCGTAACAGCGTCGCCGCGCTTTTCGCAGACGGCCGCAAGACGTTCTCCATTAAGGCATTCTCCATTGTTGTCCCGCCGTCCATTGCCTCATGAGACCCGCCGATGAGCCATCTGAAGATCTATGCCGGTGATTTCACGTTTGACGCCCGCTTCGAGGACGAGCTGGCGCCCAAGACCACGGCAGCCTTTCGCAAGGCGATGCCGTTCGAGAGCCAGATGGTCCACGTGCGCTGGAGCGGCGAAGGCGTGTGGCTGCCGCTCGGCGACCTCGATTTCGGCGTCGGCTATGAAAACCACACGAGCTATCCGGCGCCGGGTCAGATCATCCTCTACCCCGGCGGAATCAGCGAGACGGAGATCCTGCTTGCCTACGGCGGCGTCCATTTCGCCAGCAAGATGGGGCAGCTCGCGGGCAACCATTTCATCACGCTGACATCGAACCTCGACCGTCTTGCCGAGCTCGGCAAGAGCGTCTTGTGGAAGGGCGCGCATAAAGTGCGCTTCGAGGCGGCCTGATGCACGACGCCGACTATCCGCGTGACCTTCGCGGTTACGGCCGCAGCCCGCCCGACCCGAAGTGGCCCGAGCGGAGCCGCATCGCCGTCCAGTTCGTCGTCAACTTCGAGGAAGGCGGCGAAAACAACATCCTGCACGGCGACCGCGCCTCGGAGGCTTTCCTCTCCGACGTGCTCGGCGCGCAGCCCTGGCCGGGGCAGCGCCATCCCAACGTCGAGTCGATGTTCGAATATGGCTCGCGCGCCGGCTTCTGGCGGCTCTGGCGCATGTTCACCGAGAGGCGGCTCACCGTCACCGTGTTCGGTGTCGCGACCGCCCTCAAGCGCAACCCGGAGATCGTCGCCGCGATGCAGGAGGCAGGCTGGGACATCGCCTGCCACGGCCTCAAGTGGATCGACCACAAGGATCTGAGCGATGCGCAGGAGCGACACGACATCGCCGAAGCGATCCGGCTGCATACGGAGGCCACCGGTAAGCGCCCGCTCGGCTGGTATTCGGGGCGGACGTCGGAGAATTCGCTGCGGCTGCTCCTGGAGGCCGGCGGCTTGCTCTACTCCAGCGATTCCTATGCCGACGACCTTCCCTACTGGGTCCGAGGTCCCGCAGGCCCGCACGTCATCATCCCCTACAGCCTCGACGCCAACGACATGCGCTTCGTCAATGCGCAAGGCTTCGGCGGCGGCGACGAATTCTTCACCTACCTCAAGGACAGCTTCGACGTGCTCTACGCGGAGGGCGAGGACTCGCCGAAAATGATGTCGGTCGGGCTTCACTGCCGCCTTGTCGGTCGGCCCGGCCGTGCCGCCTCGCTCGCGCGATTTCTCGACTATGCGGCGAGCCACGACAGGGTCTGGATACCGACGCGCCTTGAGATCGCCCGCCATTGGCACGCCCATATGGCGCATCTCGCCGACCAAGCCGTTTCCGTCGTCTGAGGCGCCACGCGATGTCCGAGATCGCCGTTCCCGAGATCGCCCTTGCCGAGCTCAACGCTGCAAGCCGCGAAGCCTTCGTCGCCGCGCTCGCCAATATCTTCGAATATTCGCCATGGGTGGCCGAGGCTGCGGCGGCCAAGCGGCCTTTCGCCTCGGTCGCGCAGCTTTTCGAAGCGATGGCGACCGCCGTCAAGGAGGCAAGCGAGGACGCGCGCCTGGCGCTGATCCGCGCTCACCCCGACCTCGGCAATAAGACACAGCGTGCCGCCGGCCTTACGCCCGAGTCGCATTCCGAGCAGAACAGCGTCGGGCTCGACCGCCTGTCGGAGGCGGAGTTCGAAGCGTTCGAACGCGTCAACGGCGCTTATGGCGCCAAGTTCGGCTTTCCGTATATCGTCTGCGTCCGACGGCACACCAAGGATTCGATCCTGCGTGATTTCGAGCAGCGTCTGCCGAACGATCCCGCGACCGAGGCGCGGGTCTCGATCGGCGAGATCTGTCGGATTGCGGCGCTGCGCGTCGACCAACTCGTCAAGGGCGACGGGCGCCTGTCCGTCAACGGCGCGCTGACCACGCATGTCCTCGACACCGCGCGCGGCCTGCCGGCGCAGGACGTGCCCATTCGCCTCGTCGAGCTCTCGAAGCTCGGCGAGCCGCGGCTGATCGCCAGCACGGCGACGAACCATGATGGACGCACCGACGCGCCGCTGATTCACGGGCGGCCGCTGCCGATGGGGCGCTACGAGCTTGTGTTCGAGGTCAGCGAATACTTCGCAAGGCATCGGATAGCGCTGTCCGATCCGCCCTTTCTCGACTCGATCCCGATTCGTTTCTCGATCGCCGAGCCCGAAGGCCATCTGCATGTGCCGCTTCTGGTGACGCCGTGGAGCTACGGCACCTATCGCGGCAGCTAGCTAGAGCGCTCGTCTGCTCGAGAGCATTTCGTCATTGGATGGGATCATCCAATGACAGAGAAATGCTCATAACCTGTTGAATCTGGAGCGCTTCTCTTGCGATTGGATGATTCCACCCAATCGCGAAGCGCTCTAGGACCGCTCGAATGACAGGCACGCTTCGCAGATCGCGCCGACGTGGCGGTGGTCGGTGCCGCAGCAGCCACCGAGGACGGTGAGCTGCGGGTGGCGCCGGCGCAGGCCGGCGTAGTGCCGGCCGAGCGCCTGCGGATCACCGATGTCGATCTCGGTTGCTGCGTCGAGTTCGGCGTGGCTCTTGGTGGACGCATTGGCGCGGATGCCCCGGACCCGCGCCATCCAGGGCTCGCCTGGGACGAGCCGATCCTCGAAATGCAGCGGGTGGGCGCAATTGATCATGTAGTAGGCCGGATAGGCGCCGGTAGCTTCGTCCGTCGCCTCGATGGCCGCGGCGACGCTCTCGCCCGACGGCAGGTGACCGTCGGTTTCGACCGTGAACGAGATGACGACGGGCATGCCGGCGGCGCGCGCGGCCAGCGCGACGCCGATCGCCTCCTCGGCGTACGTCAGAGTGACGGCGCTCACCATGTCGGCCTCGCTGTCGCGGAAGGCCTCGATCTGGGGGCATGGTAGCTTGCGGCGTCGGCCGCGGACATCGTCTTGCCGACCTTGTAGCCGTCGCCACGCGGCCCGATCGCCCCGTTCAGCACGATGGCGTCGGCACGCCCGGATGCGTGGCGTAGCGCCGCGACGAAGCCGACCGCCTCGAGATTGACCGCGCGCAACTGCTCGCCGTCATAGCCGAGCTCGGCGCCCCAGTCGGTGTTGGCGCGCCACGTGGGCGTATCGAGGATCAGGCCGACATCATGGCGTGCGGCCAGCGCAACGTAGGGCTGGTAGCAGCGCGTCAGCACCGCCCGGCCGTCCGGGCTCATGAGGAGCGGGAAAGCCGCAAAGCACGGCAGGTCGAGCTTCTCGTCGAAGACCAGCGTGGTTTCCAGACCACCGTCGGTCAGGAACGGCCTGCCGTCCAGCTGCGGCAGCGCATGGCGGAAGCGGGGCATGAGCTCTCCTCCTCGGATGGGCCTCGGTGGCCTCGATGCGCGTGGCTATCGCTAAGTCGATCGTCCCCACTCGCATGGGGAATTCGCGCGTTGCATCACATCACGTAAGGTATTTTCAAGAAATGGCGCGCCGATCCGCCCGCGGCATCGGCAACACCACTCAAAGGTCACCTATGAGACGACCATCGTATGTGCCAAATCGCACATCCCGATCGCGGTCGGACACATGACGTCGCAGCCCAACGATGACGTCGGCACCCGGCTGCTGCGGCATCCGGCTGCTGCGGGCACGAAGGGTGGCGGCGTCTCGTGGTGGCCTCGAGGCAGGTAGCGAGCGGGCCACGAAGGCGCCAGCTCAGCAACCACAGGCTGCCACTGGCCAGCGTCCACACCATTCTGCACCCCTTTGGATTGCATCATGGCCGCCCACGCTTTACATAGGAGCCGTGGAGCGTTCGATCGTGGTGCCGACGGGACTCGGTTTGCGGCTGCTGCTCGTCGTGCTGGCACTGATCGGCGCGCTGGACGGCTTTGTCTGCCTGCAGTTCCCGCAAGAGCAGGTGCTGAGCGCGATCGAGCGCAGCCCCAGCGACAGCCGCGGCTACCTGCTGCTGGCAGCGGCGCTGGCCGATGACGACGACCATCAGCATCTTGCCCTCGGCCCGAGCGGCAAGGCCGTCCCGGCGTCCGCTCCGACGATCGTCGACCGCGCGGCCATGCCGGCCGGGGGCGACGCCGTCGTGGCCGAACCGATCCATGTCGCGTGCGACGTCCCGGCTTTGGGGCCGCGAGGACCTCCTCGGTCTCTCTGATCCAAAGCCCGAGATGTTGAATTCCAGCGGCTGCCGGATGCCGGACGGCTCCGTGCGCCGGAGCACGAACATGCAACCACTATCCAAAGATCACCACCTGGTGACCGTAAACGCCCTCGCCAACATGATTCGCTTGCTCGCGGCGGAGCTCGTGGCCGGACGTCATCGCGACGACATAGACCTCCTGGAGCAGGCCATACGCACGAAGCTCGGCAACATCGATCGCACCGGCTTCACGCCGGAAGCGTTCGAGAATGGGCTGGCCCATTCCCGCGAGGTGATCGAGCAAGTGCTCGCTCACGTGCGGGCGCAGGCTGCGAAGGCCCATGCCCAGACTCAGGCCCAAACGCCGGTTACTGCGCAGGTCAGCGCGACCGTGCCGAAGCGGCGCGCCCCCAGCCGGCCGAAGGTGCCGACACAACACTAGAGCGCGTGGCGATTGGTGGAATCGCCCAATCGCAGAGAAGCGCTCCAGATTCAAAGAGTTGGAGCATTTCTCCGCAATTGGATGAGATCATCCAATGGCGAAATGCTCTGCTCCCGGAGCGACCTCGTCATGGCCGGGCTCGACCCGGCCACCCATCGACTCGAAAAGCGCCGGCCGACAGAGCCGGCTGAACGCCGTATCCTCAGCGAACGGCGGGCCGCGGGCCAAGGCCGGCCGCCACGGCGGAAGGCGGCCTAGCCTTCAGCTCTGCTTGGGCGGCGCCAAGGCTTTGGGTAGTTCCTGGCCCAGCACCTGCTGGATTTTCTGACGGAAGGGCGCCAGCAGCCACGGCAGCTCGAACGACACCACGGCCGTGGTGTCGGTCAGCACGCAGGTGCCGCTGACCTGCTGCTTCAGCGCGCCCACCAGGAAGTGCAGCGTGTGGTCGTCCCACCGGGTCTCGCAGGCGCTGAGGTGAGCGGCGAAGCGCTGCTGGAGCACGTTGACGCCCTTCTCCAGCCGGTTCTTGGCGACATCCGCCCCCAGGCTGTGCGACATCGTAAAGGTGACCGGTGCCATTCGCTCGTCCTTCGCACTCAGCGGGCGCCGACCATAGCGCGGGTGCCCGTAGCGGCCAACAATGCCTGCAGCTTGCGACTCAGCGGAGGTCGCCGACGACGGTCGGCAGCAGTTCAGCGACCGTCGGATGGATCGGCGTCGACCGTTGCAGCACGGTGTAGGGCACGTCGGCGTTCATGATCGCGAGGATGCTCTGGATCGCCTCGTCGCCGCTCGTGCCGAGGATCGAAGCGCCCAGGATCTTGCGGCTGTCGGCGTCGGCGAGGATCTTGATGAAGCCCTGCGCCTCTCCTTTTTCCACGGCCCGGCCGACCCGCGCCATGGGCCGCGTGGCCTTGAGGATGCGCCGGCCGCTGGCGCGGGCCTGCGCCTCGGTCATGCCGACGCGGCCGAGCGGCGGATCGATGTAGAGCGCGTAGCCCAGGATGCGCTCACTCAACCGCCGCGGATCGTTGTCCAGCAGGTTGGCCGCGACGATCTCGAAATCGTTGTAGGAGGTATGGGTGAAGGCGCCGCGGCCATTGCAGTCGCCCATCGCCCAGATGCCCGGGACATTGGTGCGCAGTTGATCGTCGACGACGATGTAGCCCGTCTTGTCGATGGCGACGCCCGCTACGTCGAGCCCGAGGTCGTCGGTGTTGGGCCGGCGGCCGACTGCCAGCAGCACGTGCGAGCCGATCGCCTCCGGCTCGCCCGACGCGCAGTTGACGCCGACGGCGATGTCATCGCCGCGGGGCGCGAAGCTGATGCATTCGGCATCGCAGCGCACGTGAATGCCCTCGCCCTCGAGGATCTCGCGCACGCCGGCGGAGACGTCCTCATCCTCGCGCTGGACGAGCCGCGGCCCCTTCTCGACGATCGTCACCTCCGAGCCGAAGCGCCGGAACATCTGCCCGAACTCCAGGCCGATGTAGCTGCCGCCGACGACGACCAGGTGGCGCGGCAGGATGTCGAGCTCCAGCATCGACGTGTTGGTGAGGTAGGGGACACGGTCGACACCGGGCATGTCGGGCACCACGGCCCGGCCGCCGACGTTGAGGAAGATGTTGTCAGCGCCGAGGAGCTCGTCGCCGACGCGGATCTCGTGGGGCGCCTCGAAGCGCGCATGGCCCTCGAGCACCGTGCAGCCGGCCATGCCATCCAGCCAGGCGCGCACGCTGCGGCGGGACCGGCCCGAAATATCGTCCTTGCGCGCCTTCACCTGCTTCATGTCGACGGTGACGGCACCGCCGAGGTGGACGCCGAACTCGGCCGCCCGGCGCGCCATGTGGGCGGCATAGGCGCTCGCCACCATGGTCTTGGTGGGGATGCAGCCGGTGTTGACGCAAGTGCCTCCGAACAGCTTGCGCTCCACGATGGCAACGCTCCAGCCCGCGGCCGTGAGCCGGCCGGCGAGCGGTGGGCCAGCCTGGCCGGCGCCGACGATGATGGCATCGAAGCGCTTCATAGCGCGCCCAGGGCGCGACCGGCCGCCGCGACGATGAGGACGGCGGCGACGATGGCGATCGCGTCTTCCAGCAGCGCGATCGGCAGGTCGCGGCCGCCGCTGGCGCGGACCAGGCGGCTGCGGAACTCGTAGCCGCCGAGCGTGCCGAGCACGGCACCGATGGCACCGGCGATCAGCCCACCGACCAGGCCGCCGGCGCCCGCGCCAATGGCCGCCCCCGCCAGCGCGCCGGTCACGATACGCGCGCCGAACTGCACCGGCACCTTGCGGCTCGGAGTCGACGGGAGCTGGTCGGTAATCAGCTCGATCACCGCCAGCCCGAGCAGAATGTAGGCGACGTAGGAATACCCCAGGAAGGCCAGCGGCGTGGCCGCGAGCGGCAGCCATCCGGCGTAGGCCGCCCAGCTCACGGCCGCCGGCGCCGTCATGGCGCGCAGGCCGGCGACGATGCCGATCAGGAGTGCGAGAACGTAAAGCGCCATGGCGATCTCATCGGTTGCGACTGAGGCTCGGCTGGAAGTATCGACCGTCGACTGACGCGTGTCCGTAGCCATTACCGCGCAACCATAATCTATTCGCCGCCCCGTCGCCGCCGTTTTCGCCGCTTACGAGCCGCAGGCCTGCGGCCTCGGTGCAGGGTGGCGCAGGGGTAGTTTACGGATTTGAAGTGCGTGAGCGCCGATACCTGCACGACGACAGCACCATCGAGCCCACACCGCTGGCCCATGCCCCGCCGTTCGCGCCCGCCCCTTCTCGCCGTTCTGCTGCTGTCCCTGGGCTTGACCCATTGCGCCCTGGATTCGGGCATCCGGGTGCCGCCGGAGCAGGTCATGGTGTCGACGACCGACGCCGGCGAGGCGGCGGCGCTGATCTCGCGCTATCGCGCGGCGCGGGGCCTGAGCACGGTCGTCACCGACGCCGACCTGAACCGGGCCGCCGCCGAGCAGGCGCGCAGCGTCGCCGCGCGTGGGCAATTGTCCCATGGCGATTTCAGCGGCCGCATGACCGCCTATGCCATCGCCGGCAGCGCCGCCGAAAACCTCAGCGCCGGCAGCGATACGGTGTCCGGCGCCGTCGCACGCTGGCAGCGCTCGCCCCGCCACAACGACAACCTGCTGATGGCGGAGGCCAAGCGCATCGGCCTGGCCAAGGCCAGCACGCCGGGCCAGGGCTACGGCACCTATTGGGCGCTGGTGCTGGCGCAGTAGGTGCGGGGCAATCGGTCGATGAAGGACAGCCGGGCTCAGGGGATGAGGCCGCTCGCTTGGTAGGTCGCGACGATCTCTTCGTAGACGGACACGTCACCGCGGCTGCGCGCGACGAGCTGCGCGCCCTCGATCGCCGCAAAGATCGCGCGCGCGCGACGCCGCATACCCTCAGGATCTGCGGTGGCCGCCTTCGCCAGCACCCGTGCGATCCAATTCTCGTTCATGGTGCCGAACTTCACGACTGCATTCCGCACTTCGTCCGGCAGTTCCTTGTGCTCGGCAGCCATGATGCCTGCAAGACACATGCGGTTGTCGTTGCGAAGTGTGTCGCGGAAGACATCGGTGTAGCGCGCCAAGCAGGCCTGGGGATCGAGCCCGTCGGCCAGCAAGCCATCCAGATACGTGGCGAAGTCCGACGTATAGCGATCCGCCAGCGCACCGCCCAGTTCGCCCTTGGTCGGGAAATAATGGTGGATGCTGGCGCTCTTGATGCCGACGTCCTTCGCCAGCTCGCGGAAGCTCAGACCGCTATAGCCGCGGTCCTGCACGGTAAGCCGTGCCGCCGCCATGATCCGCTCCTTCGTGTCGCCCGCGACCATCACAACGCCCTTCTACCTGACGACAGATAGGCGTTGACATCACGAAAGGAAAGACCCACCTGTTGATTGCCGAGCAACCTACCTGTCGTCAGGTAGATGCAATCTGCCCGGCAGGAGAATGATCATGACCAACGTGAAGATCGGCGACGCGAACCCGATCCACTATCAGGACGCGACGACACTCGCGGCACTCATCCGGACGAAGAAGGTGTCGGCGCGCGAGGTCGTGCAGGCGCACCTCGATCGCATCGACGCCGTGAACCCGCAGATCAACGCTATCGTCACGTTGATGGCCGAAGACGCCCTCAGGGGCGCAGACATTGCCGACAAGGCCGTCGCCAACGGCGCCATCCTCGGTCCGCTGCACGGCGTGCCCTTCTCGATCAAGGATTCTCTGGACACTGCGGGTGTCCTCACGCAGCGCGGCTCTAAACTATTCGCCGGCAACATTCCGGATAAGGACGCCACTGCGGTCGCACGATTCAAGGCGGCCGGCGGCATCCCGCTCATGAAGACCAATCTACCCGAATTCTCGTTCTGGACCGAGAGCGACAACCTCGTGACCGGCCGAACCAATAATCCTTGGAATCTCAAGCGCACGCCGGGTGGTTCCTCCGGTGGCGAATCGGCTGCGCTCGCAGCTGGCATGTCGCCCATCGGCATCGGCAGCGACGTCATGATCTCGCTACGGGGTCCTGCTGCCTTTACCGGCGTCGCCGCGCTGAAGGCCACCCACGGCCGTGTTCCCTATACCGGCCATTATCCAATCATCCTCTCGCATTGGTGGCATGTCGGCGCCATGGCCCGCACGATCGGTGATGTCGCGCTCGGCTACTCGATCCTGAAAGGTCCGGACGGGATCGATGGTTACGCCATCCATGCGCGGGACACGGAGCCAGACGGCGACAGAGTCGCTGGCCAGCCCATCCGCGTGGGCTGGGTCTCGGAGGCGGCCTTCGGCCCCGTCGATCCCGAGATCACCGCCGCCGTCGCCGCGGCTGCCGCCCAACTTGCCGACTTCGGATGCGAGGTTGAAGAGGTGACGTTACCATTCATCGGCAACGCGTTCGGGGCACTCGCCACGCTTGTCTACGCCGAAATCGTGCCGTCCATCAAAGCCCTTGCTGCAGGCCGTGAAAGCGAGCTGCACGCGGTGGGCAGCGGGGCCATTGGACTTTCGGATCCGAGCTTCGTCGATTTCGCGGCGGCCCACGCACAGGCCGAGGCGCTCCGGTCTGCCTTCGCCGGCTTCTTCCAGAAGTACGATGTCCTGCTGACGCCGGTGAACCCGATGACGGCCACGCCGCATGGCGCGCAGGAACTGGTGGTCAATGGCGTAACGGTGCCTTGGACCCATGTCATGGCCGCGACGTCTCCGTTCAACCTGGCCGGGCTGCCGGCGCTCTCGGTGCCATATGCGTTCAGTTCAGAGCAGTTGCCGATCGGCATCCAGCTCGTCGGCAAATGGCTCGACGAGGCGACGCTTCTGCGGTTGGGCGCGATGCTGGAGCGTAAGGGCGGCCTCGGCGATCGGCACCCGGCGCTATGATGGAAGGGAGGCGGCGTTCTCGACGCCCCCCTCCCAAATGACACGGCGGTTGGCGGCGCCAAGCGAATGGGGCTCATCGGCGTCGCCGTCCGAGAACAGGGACCGACATGAACGGGCCGGCCGTGAATCGAATGAACGGTATCCGGCGCCCCGCCCCCAAGCGGACCGTCGCAAACCCACCCGCCGCCGTCGCTGTCCAAGGTCGGCGCGAGGGGCTTCGCCTGCGCCCGTAAAAGTCAGATCGGCCGAAAGCCGGATATCAGCCGGCGGCCGCGACGACGGCGATTTCCACCTTGTACTCGGGCGCAGCCAGGCCCGCCGCCACCGTGGCCCGCGCCGGCGTCGCGCCGGCCACGACCCAACTCTCCCAAACCTTGTTCATGTCGCCGAAGGTGGCCATGTCGGTCAGATAGATGGTGGCCGAGAGCAGCCGGGTCTTGTCGCTGCCGGCTGCCGCCAGCAGCGCGTCGATCTGGGTCAGGATGGCCTGCGTCTGCTCGGTGACATCCTTGCCCTTGGCGACCTGGCCGGCCAGGTAGACGGTGCCGTTGTGGACGACGGCCTGGCTCATGCGCGGGCCGGTCTCGATACGCTTGATGGTCAACTCACTCTCCATGGGATCGCCGACGCCGACGGCACTCCGCCCGGCCCGGCAGCCTGCAATCAGTACCCGCCGCGCGATGAATTGGCGATGCCGCGCTTCAGTTGCCCGATCCGCTGCCGGTAGATGCTGACGAGGCAGACGACATTGGTGCCGCACGCCTCGCGGTCGTCGAGGAACTGGCGCGCGTCGTCCTGGATCGCCCCGCGCACCCCCATCAGGTGCGGCATGGTGCGATAGGCGTAGAACAGCGCCGACATTTCCGTATCGAGCTCGGAGAGCTGGCGGTTGCTGCAAATGGCGATCTCGTTCGGCGAGGCGGCATTGTTGCAGTCGAAGCTGGCCGCCAGGGCGGGCAGATCCGCCGCCAGCAACGCGCCGGCGGTTATCGCGGCGAGGACCATCGATCGGGGTGGACGCGGCATGACGGAACTCCTTGGCCGGGACGGCCGATCGTGGCGCACGGACGCGTCAGGGACACGACATCGGAAGGAGGGCATCGCCCGCAAACGGGCTCTCACTTTTGCCCAACATGTTCTAGACAGCCAAGGACAGACGACGGAAGCGGGGACGATGGCCGATCACCATTTCGACACCGGTCGCGGCGGCGTGAATGCCTGGGAATGCGACGAAAACGACCATCTCAACGTCCGCTTCTATCTGGCCCGCCTGGCCGAGGCGCAGGGCTTCGTGGTCCACGGCCTCGGCATCGATGCCGGCAGGACCCTGATGCCGCAGCGCCATCACGTGCGCTTTCGCCGCGAGCTGCGGTCCGGCGACATGGCGTCGATGCGCTCGCGCCTCGTCGAGCTGCGCGACGATGGCGCCGTCATCCACCACGCCTTGATCTGCGCCGGCGAGGTGGCTGCGAGCTTTCTCGCCGTCGACCGTCACGTCGATCAGGCGACAGGCGCCGCCGTCCCCTGGTCCACCGCCCAGCGTGAACGGCTCGAGCGCCTCGCCGGCCCCCTCCCCGAGAGTGAAGCGCCGCGCAGCATCCCCCTCGACGGCGGTCTGCCACAGATCGACCTGAGCCGCGCCGAAGCGCTCGATCTGGTCGAGATCTTTCGCGGGCGGGTCGCGCCGAGCCACTGCGACACCTCCGGCCGCATGACGATCGAGTTCGTCATGGGCCGTTTTTCGGATGGGGTCGGCAACCTGTGGGACAGCCTGGGCCTCGATCATGCGCGCATGCTCGCGCGTGGCCGCGGCAGCATCGTGCTCGAGACGCGGGTCCGTTACGGCACGCTGCCGCGCGCCGGCACCCTGCTCGTCGCCCGTAGCGCCCTCATCGGCGTCATGGGCAGGACCTTGCGCTTCGCGCACCTGCTGTTCGACTACGAGACCGGCGCCTGCGTCGCCGATGCGGAGGTCGTCGCCGCGGTGCTCGACCACGCCACGCGGCGCACCGTCGCCTTCGGCGACGAGGAACTGGCCGACCTGGATCGCCACCAGAAGCAGCTCTCTTGAGTGCGCACGCGTTGAGCAACCGAGGGTCCGCGGGAGACGCCCATGGCTGAACTGGCGAAGACGACGAGCGAGGAGCTCGAGCAGGACGAGCACGCCATCGAGGACTCCGACGGCAGCGGCCCGTTCGCCCGGCGGGTCGCGGTCACGATCGCGGTGCTGGCCGTCGTCGGCGTGATTCTGGGGAGCCTGGAGTCGGTCGAGACCGCGGCGGCGGCGCGCGCCAACAGCGAGGCGGTGCTGCACCAGGATCGGGCCACGGATGCCTGGAGCTCGTTCGAGGCCAAGAGCATCCGCGCCCTGCTGCTGAAGATCACGCCCGCGGCCGGGCAGATCTCCAGTCCGCCCGGGACGCCGGCCGATACGCCGCCGGAGCGCTTTCAGGACCGCGACGCCGGCGGCCTCGCCTCGATCGCCCGCGAGGAGGAGCGGCTCTCCCTGGAGAGCCTCGGCGAGGTCGAGCTGCGCAGCGCCCGCCACCACATCCTGACGGCCGCGGTCACGCTGGTTCAGGTCGCTATCGCCATCGCCACGATCTCGATCATCGCTCGCGGCCAGCGCTGGCCCTGGTACGCGGCGATTGCGCTCGGCGTCGCCGGCGCCCTGACCGGCAGTCTCGCCTACGTCGCGTGATCCGCGTGGGCTACGTGGCCGATCTCCTTGTCGATCAGATAAAGTGAATTCGGCCCGTCGCCGATGAGCGCGATCTTGTCGAGCAGGCTCTTGCAGAGGCTGTCCTCCTCGTGCTGCTCGGCCACGAACCATTGCAGGAACTGGAAGGTGCCGTGGTGCTTCTCGCGGACCGCGAGGTCAACGACGGCGCCGATGGCCTGGGTGACGGCCCGCTCGCGGTCGCGGATCTCGGTGAACAGCCCGACCACGTCGTTGGCCTTGATCACCGGCGCGGGCAGCGTCTCGAGCCGGATTGGCAGGCCCAGGTCGACCATGTAGGCAAAGATCCTGTGCATGTGCGCAAGCTCCTCGCCGGCGTGCTTGAGCAGGAAGCGCTTGCAGCCGTCGAGATTGCGGTCGGCGGCCCAGGCGGCCGCCTGGAGATAGGCGTGGTGGGCTTCGAGCTCGCCGTTCAGCAGGCCGCCCAGGGCCTGGGCAAGGCTGTCGCTAACCATTGTGTGCTCCCTTGATCTTCGAAAAGCTCGGCCGCCGACGCCATGAACTGGCCGTGGCCTAACGGTTGGCCGGCGCGGACTTGGTCGCGTCCGACGAGCCCCGCGGCGGGACCGCGGAGGCGGCCGCCCAGCGCGACAGAAGAAAGACGGCGGCGAGCGTGACGAGATAGGCGGCAAGCTGCAGCCCGCTCGGCTGGTCGGTGTAGCCGATCAGCGTCTTGAGGATGCGGCCTGCGATGCTGTTCTCCGGCAGGACGGCGGAGGTGTTCCAGAGCGGGTCGGCCAGCACGTTGAGATAGCCGGCCGATTGCAGGATGCCGACGGCTTGGGACGCAAGGCCGGCCGCCAGCAGCGCGATCATCACCGTCGTCACCTGGAACAGGCTCTTGACCGGGATCGCCGCGAGGCCGCGGTACAGGGCATAGGCGACGAGGCCGCCAGCCACAATGCCCAGGAGCCCACCCAGAGCCACGGAGGCCGCCGTGCCGCCGCCGCCCACGAGGATGCCGTAGAGGAACAGCACCACTTCGAAGCCCTCGCGCAGCACCGTGGCACCGACCACGATCGCCAGGGCGGTCAGCGGCTTGCGTCCCGCCTTGACGTCGAGGCCGACCGCCTTGAGATGCGCCGTGAGCTCGCGCGCGTGCGCCGCCATCCAGCTCACCGTCCACGCCAGCATGGCCACCGCCACCAGCAGGATGCCGGCGTTCAGCAGCTCCTGGCCGGTGCCGTCGAACAGGTTCGACACGATATCGGCGAACCCGGCGATGATGCCCGCCCCGACGATGCCGCCGATGATGCCGAGGGCGACGTAGAGGCGGCTGCCGGCAAGGCCGCTCGTGGCCGCCAGCACGATGCCGATGACCAGGCCCGCTTCGAGGACCTCACGGAAGACGATGATGAATGCGCCGAACATGGCGGCCTCCTACTCGGCAATGACGACGCCCTTGGCGGTGGACGAATTGAACTCACCCATGAACGGGTAGGTCCCCGGGTCGAGCGCCCGCAGGCGCACGACGCCTTCGGAATGGCCGCCGATGACCTTCTCCACCTTGAGGGGTGCGGAATCGAACTCGTCGGCCGCCGGATCCTGGTTCTTGATCAGCAGCTGCATCCGCGTGCCGGCCGGCACGCGGATCGCCGACGGGGTGAAGACGTGGTCCTTGAGGACGACCTCGATCTGTCCGGCGGCGTTGGTCGCCGTATAGGCGGGCGCCGTGGTGCTGCCCGAGGCCGTCTGCGCGGCGGTGCCGCACGTGCCGAGCGCCGAGAGCATCGAGCCGGCGACCAGATGGCGAAGGATCAAGGTCATGCCCGATGCTCCCGTCGCTTGCGACGCCATGTGCCTACGCGCCCGCCGCAACGAGCGCCCCGCGATGATCAGGCGACGCCGGGCCGCAGCTCATCGCACGGGCTCGGCGGGGCGCCTGCCTAGTTGCTCTTGCTGGGATATTGAAAGGTCCAGCTCACGGTGATCGGCTGCCACCAGGCGGGAACGCCGGTATCCTTGTCGATGTGACGGATGAACCCGGCCTTCGATGGCGGGTCGACGACGTAGGTGGCCTTGTAGGTGCCGGGGCCGTCCATCTTGAAGTTGTTGGCATAGTGCGGCCCGTCCTTGGCCTCCATGGCGGCGAGCTGCTTGGTCTCCTTGTAGCTCGTCCCCTCCTTCTCGATCGTCAGGTTGACGGTGAGGTAGGGAATCCAGGCATCCTCCGGAAAACCGTGGCTCTCGTCCTTGGTCGCGTGGATGTCGATCTCGATGTGGACCGCGCTCGAGCTCATGTCCATGCCGGGCGGATGCTTGTCCATCTCGATGCCCGTGAGATAGGCCGGCGAGAACTGCATACCCTCCTTGACCACCGGCTCACCCATGTAGAATTCGGCGGCCCGGGCCGCGGAGGCGCCCAGCAGCGCAGCTCCGATCATTGCGACGCGAACAGATGCAATCATTTTCGCGGTCCTCCACGCTTCTTTGGCAGAAGCAGCAAGCCTGCATAGATCTCAAATATTCGATTGTCACGGCACAATTTTACAAGACAGACAACTCGATTTGGAATGAATACGATGAAGCGATTGCTATCTCCGTCGTCCGAGCGCACGATATTTGAATTAGAATAATTCTATATTATCGATGGCAAATCTTCACACCCGCGTTGCGCGATCGTCGTTCACGCCGACACCACGACGCGTGGCCGTCGCCTTGTCGGACGGTCGCGCCTGCGCCGATCGCCCCAAGAGTGGACCGGTCGCCCGAGGGCTCATCGACAACGTCGTATCGGCGGAGTAACGAAGAGCTGCTCTCGGATCGGGACCTCTCCGCATCGCATCGGCTGCCATCCCAAACCGCCATCGAAGGATATCTGGATGCCTCGCCGAAACCGGATAGGCTTGTTCGGCTGGCTTGGACTGGGTGTGCTTGTTCTGCTGCTCCTGGCCGCCGCGACGTCGACCTTCACGATGGGCACCGACGGTCTCTGGCGCGATCCCTACCATGACCGGAACACACATTTTCTGAACGGGCTGAAGCTCGCGCAGTCGATAGCGGCGCTGGACCCCCTCGGTTATGTCGCGCACGCAGTGGCGATACCTGTCTGGCCCCCTCTGCACGCAATTGTACTCGGCTTCGTGCTGCTCGTCGGCGGGGCGAATCCCGATCTGGGGATCGTGCCAAGCCTGCTCGGCTGGATCGGCACCGTAACGATGGCGGCGGTGCTGGCCTTCCGTGCCACATCCGACGGCGGCCGCCTTCTCGCTGCGACGCTTGCCGCTGCCTTCGCCGCCTGGAGCCCGGCCTTTCGTCTGCTCGGGTCGGACGTGATGCTCGAGGCGCTCGGAGCGCTGCTCAGCGCCCTCGTGCTGTATGCGTATCAACGCGCCTCGGACGCTTGGGCGGCGAATGACGCACGAGCCGCCGCGCGCTATTGCCGTTATCTTGCCATTGCACTCAGCCTTTTATTTCTCGAGAAGTATAATTACTGGCTGATGGCGCTGGCAGCCGTCACGGCAACGGCGTTGCTCAATGGAGAACTGACGGCGTTTCTACGCAGATTGACGGGGCCGGACGGCCGCGCCCTGCTCCGCGCGCTCTTGCTTCATCCGTTCCTGCCCCTCGCCGCGGCTCTGGTGGGGGTTGCCGCGTGGCTGTCCGCGCGCGAGACAACCGCGATCCAGTTCGCCGGGCGCGATTTTCTGATTGCGCCTGGGCTTGTGCTCATGCTGGCCTGGAGTGTCATCCTCGCCCGGCTGGCGCTGTTCTGGCTGAGCAGTCATGCGGCCGCCAGCGCGCTGCTCGGTCGCCATGGCCTGATCATCGCGGCATGGCACGGGCTCGTCGTCGGGCTCTGGTTCCTCGTGCCGGAGGTTCTCCGAAGCTTCGCCTGGTTCATCGGACCGACGCATTTCGGTGCATCACGCGGCTACGATCCCTGGGCCGCGCTGCTGTTCCACTGGCACGGCTTTTCGGAAGGCTTTCATTCTCATCCCGCCCTGGCGCTTGCCGCGCTCTGTCTCGCCGTCGGCGGCGGCAGCCTGCTGGTCGCCCGCAGGGGCGGGGCGCGCGTCCTGCCGGTGTTTGCAGCGTTGAGCGCACTCATCGTCGTTCTGCATCCGCAGCAGCAGTGGCGTTTTCAGGCCACCTGGCTCTTTGCCGTATGGGCGCTCGCCGGCGTTGGCGCGGCGGAGGCGTGGTGCGTCGTGACCGGCCGGGTGTCGTCCCCCGCCGTCCGGTCGGGCCTGACCCTCGTGGTTGCGGCCGCTTTCGTCGCGGCACTGGTCATCACCAGTCTCAAGCCGCCCTCGGAGATGGCGCTCAAGGTCGCGATCCGGACGCCGGAGCGTCCGAACGATCGCGATCTCGCCGCCGCCTATCTGCCCTTCGTGCAGCACGAGAACGACATCGGCTTTGCCTCCACGCTCGGCGTTTCCGATCTTTTCGCCTGGACCGTCATGGTAGCATGCCGCTGCTTTCCCCGGATCGACCAGCCCGTGCTGCAGGAACTGCCGGACCGGGCAGCCGTCCAGGCGGCCGGCAGGGTGTGGCTCGCCGCGAGCTGGGCAGGGCGGATCGTGTTCGTCGATACGCCCGCTCCCTATGTCGTGCCGGGGCTGCCCAACCGCCGCGAGCGCCTCCTCGGCGTGCGTGATGCCCTCGCGGATCAAGAGCGCTACAGGCCGGTGGCCGACGGCGACGTTGCCATCGGCCCGTCCCGCATCTCCGTCTGGGAGCTGACGCCGGCGGCGCTGGCCACGCCCCGGCCCGCCCCGCCGGCCCGTCACCACCTCATCACCATGTTCACGATCATCGTGGCGCTGGCGGTTCTGAGCGCCTTCATGATCCCGCGGACGCGTGAGCCTCCCGCCACGTGAGAACGCTCGTCGCGACGTAGTTCCACACCGCGCCGACGACGATGCCCGCGGCACTCGCCAGCCACCAGGCAACGCCGCCCAGAAACAGCGCACGCGCAGCCGCCACGTTGATCACGGCGCCGACGGAGCACGCGAGATAGAAGCTCGCCAGACCGACGCCGATCGCCGAGAGGCCCTGCAGCCTCCGATCGCGATAGGTCAGCATGTTGTTGCAGAAAAAATTCCCGGTCATCGCCAGAAACGTGGCTCCCGCTTGCGCCATCGTGAACGACAGGCCCAGCGCGCCGAGCGAAACGAATGTCGCAAAATGGACGATGACGCCGATGCCGCCGACGAAGGAGAACAGGAGAAAGCGTACCGGAACGACGCGGCCGATCGCTTTTCCCGCCAGCAGCACGAGGTACTCCGCCCCCACACGCGCGTCGAGCTTGCTGTCGCCGCTGCGGCGAGCGCGGAAGCGGTAGGGAAGCTCGACCACGCGCAGGGGGGCCGGCAACGACGTGAGAATGTCGATCAGGATCTTGTAGCCTTGCAGGGCAAGACCGCCGGCTGCGCTGTCGAACGTCGCGCGCCGCAGCGCGAAGAAGCCGCTCATCGGATCCGACAGGTCGGTGCCGATGATGCGCCGCGACAACCAGGCGCCGGCGCGGCTGATGAGCCGCCGCCGCGTGGTCCATGCCGTCGACGCCTCGCGCAATCCGGCGCGAACGCCGACGGCGACATCGGCCGTCCCGTCGCGCAAAGCCGTCAGCATGGACGGGAGCAGGGCCGGATCATGCTGCCCGTCCGCGTCCATCACCGCAACATACGGCGCGCTGCTCGACTGGATGCCCTCGACGACGGCCGACGCGAGACCGCGTCGGCCAACGCGCCGGACCAGCTTCAGACGATGATTGTCGCGCGCCAGGTCGGCGACATGCTGCCATGTGCCATCGGGAGAATCGTCGTCGACGAAGATGACCTCCCACGGCTCGCCGGACAGCGCATCGGCGAGCTCGGCGACAAGCGGCTCGATGTTGTCGCGTTCATTGAACGTCGGGACGACGACGGCGAAGTCGGCTGGCCCGGTGGCGGGCTCCAACGCGAGACCATTCTCGGTCGCCGAAGTCGTCGTCGCGCGCACCGTAACGCCCTCCCCCTCTGCCCGCGTGCGTCGTCAATGAGCGACGGATCGCGGTCTCAGGACAGGCCTCACGTGAAGCTCAGCGCCTTGACCTGCTTCACGCCCGGAATGGCCTTGACCGTCTCCAGCACCTGCGGCGGCACGGCACCGTCGACTTCGACCAGCGCAATGGCCGACCCGCCCGGCGCGTCGCGGCCGAGCGCGAAGGTGGCGATGTTGACGCCCGCCTCCCCCAGGGCGCTGGCAAAGCGGCCGATGAAGCCCGGCTTGTCCTCGTTGGTCACGTAGAGCATCGACGGACCGAACTCGGCGTCCACATTGATGCCCTTGATCGACAGGATGCGCGGCTTGCCGCCGGCGAACACGGTGCCGGCGATGGCGCGCGTCTGGCGCTCGGTGGTGACGGCGAGCGTGATCAGGGCGTCGTAGTCGCCCTCCGCCTCGCGAATGGTCTCCTCGACCACGATGCCGCGCTCCTTGGCGACCGCGGGAGCCGAGACGACGTTCACGTCCTGCAGCATCGGCCGGAGCACGCCGGCGATCGCCGACGCCGTGAGCGCTTTGATCTTGAGGCCGGCAACGGAGCCCTCGTAGGTGATCTGGATGCTCTTAATGCCGGATTCCGTCAGCTGGCCGGCGAACGAGCCCAGCCGCTCCGCCAACGTGATGAAGGGCTTGAGCTTGGGCGCTTCCTCCGCGGTGATGGACGGGAAGTTCACCGCGTTCTGGATCGCCCCGCGCAGCAGGTATTCCGACATCTGCTCGGCGACCTGGAGGGCGACGTTCTCCTGCGCCTCGGTCGTCGCCGCCCCCAGATGCGGGGTGCAGACCACATTGGGGTGGCCGAACAGCGGGTTGGAGGTCGCCGGCTCCTCGACGAACACGTCGAAGGCGGCGCCTGCCACGTGGCCGCTGTCCAGCGCCCGGCGCAGGGCCGCCTCGTCCACCAGGCCGCCGCGGGCGCAATTGATGATGCGCACGCCCGGCTTGGTCTTCGCCAGGTTGGCCTCCGACAGCACGTTGCGCGTCTTGTCGGTGAGCGGCGTATGCAGAGTGATGAAATCGGCGCGCTGCAGCAGCTCGTCGAGCTCGACCTTCTCGACGCCGAGGTCCAGCGCCCGCTCCGGCGACAGGAACGGATCGTAAGCGATGACCTTCATGCGCAGGCCGACACCGCGCTCGGCGACGATCGAGCCGATGTTGCCGCAGCCGATGATGCCGAGCGTCTTGGCGGTGATCTCGACGCCCATGAAGCGGTTCTTCTCCCACTTGCCGGCCTGGGTGGAGGCATCGGCAGCCGGGATCTCGCGGGCGAGCGCGAACATCAGCGCGATCGCATGCTCGGCGGTGGTGATGGAATTGCCGAACGGCGTGTTCATGACGATGACGCCGCGACCGGTCGCCACCGGAATATCGACGTTGTCGACGCCGATGCCGGCCCGGCCGATCACGCGCAGGCGATCTGCGCGCGCCAGGATCGCCGGCGTCACCTTGGTGGCCGAGCGGATGGCGAGGCCGTCGTAGTTGCCGATGATCTCGGCGAGCTTGTCCTTGTCCTTGCCGAGCTCGGGACGGAAGTCGGCGTCGATGCCGCGGTCCTTGAAGATCTGCACGGCGGCGGAAGAGAGGGCGTCCGAAATCAGGACTCGGGGTGCGGCAGACATGGATCACCTGTCGTCGAGCGGCACGGCGCCGATGGTCGTTCGAGGCGCAAGCGGTGCCGGCGGTGAAATGGGATCGCCGCGCCCGGCGTGGCGCGGGCGCGGCTTGGCATCGGATGTGGGCGGCCCGGCGCGGGCGGCGCCGACGGCCTCGTCAGGCCGCCTTGGCGAGCTTCGCCTTGGCTTCCGCGAAGGCGAAATCGAGCCAATGGGTCAGGGCTTTGACATCAGCGGTCTCGATGGTGGCGCCGCACCAGACGCGCAGGCCGGGCGGCGCGTCGCGATAGGCGCCGATGTCGTAGGCGACGCCTTCGGCCTCCAGGCGCGAAACGATCGCCTTGGCCACCGTCGCGACCGCCTCGGGGCCGCGCGAGACGACCTCCGGATCGGTGATCGACAAGCAGACACTGGTGTTGGAGCGGGTGTGCGGCACCTTGGCGAGGTTGCCGATCCAGCTGCTGCGCGCCGTCCAGTCGAACAGCGCGCCGGCATTGGCGTCCGCCCGGGCGATCAGCCCCTCCAGGCCGCCGACCGACTGCGCCCACTTCAGGCCGTCGATGTAATCCTCGACGCACAGCAGCGACGGCGTGTTGATGGTTTCGCCCTCGAAGATGCCCTCGATCAGCTTGCCGCCCGAGGTCATGCGGAAGATCTTCGGCAGCGGCCACGGCGGCACGTAGCTTTGCAGCCTGGCCACGGCCCGTGGCGACAGGATGAGCACGCCATGGCCGCCCTCGCCGCCCAGCACC
Source organism: Chelatococcus sp. KU-N122 (assembly GCF_055391085.1). NCBI lineage: Bacteria > Pseudomonadati > Pseudomonadota > Alphaproteobacteria > Hyphomicrobiales > Chelatococcaceae > Chelatococcus > Chelatococcus sp. KU-N122. The sequence continues at coordinate 217,780 of NZ_AP043981.1, forward strand.
TTCTGCCAGGAGAAGGTCACCACATCGAGCTTGGCGAAGTCCAGCCGCTGGGCGAAGGCCGCCGACGTCGCGTCGCAGATGGTCAGGCCCTCGCGGTCGGCGGCGATCCAGTCCGCGTCGGGCACGCGCACGCCCGACGTCGTGCCGTTCCAGGTGAACACCACGTCACGGGTGCGGGTATCGACCTGCGACAGGTCGGGCAGCTCGCCGTACGGGGCCTTGATGATGCGCGCATCGGCGAGCTTCAGCTGCTTGACCACGTCGGTCACCCAGCCTTCGCCGAAACTCTCCCACGCCAGCATGTCGACCGGCCGCGCGCCGAGCAGCGACCACAGGGCCATCTCGACGGCGCCGGTATCGGACGCCGGCACGATGCCGATGCGATAGTCCGCCGGCACCTGCAAAATCTCGCGAGTCAGGTCGATGGCGAGCTTGAGCTTGGCTTTGCCGACCTTGGCGCGGTGCGAGCGGCCCAGCGGCGCGTCGCTCAGAACCTCGGGGGCCCAGCCCGGCCGCTTGGCGCAGGGGCCGGACGAAAATTGCGGCCGCTCGGGCCGCACCTTTGGCGTCGTCGTCATGGTCCATCCTTTCAGATGGGCGCTTCCCGTTGGGGGGAAGTGTCCCGCCGATGCGGGTACGCTCACCGGCGGTCGCACGCAAGACCAATCTCGGGCGCAGCAGCCGCGCGCCCTTTGCATCGGTCACCGCCATGGCGCGGCGAGCCGTCAGCCCGGTAGGGCTGTCCGTACGCTGTTGCCGTTCAAAACGGACGAATGGCCGGCTCGAGCCCGGCCATGACGTGTCGGAGGCCGGGCTGTCGCGTACCCTACACGCCGCTCAGGTCCCAGCGGACGCCGATCATCACGTCCTGGCTGTTGATGCTCTTGACCCGCAGCGGTGTCGCCGCCGTGCAAAGGTAGCCGGTGCCGCAGATGCCTGGGTTGCTGCCGGCCGAGCCGAGATTCAGGTAGCGATAGGCCACCTCGGCGGTCACTCCCGGCATTATCTCGTAGGCGAGGCCGGCATAGAGCGCGAAGGCGGCCTGGGTACGGCTGCCGTGGGCGATGGCGTCATAGCCCGTCGCCGGTCCGAGCGGCGCGCCGACATCGACGCGGCTGATGCCATGCAGGCGATTGTAGGCGACGCCGACGCCTGCGCCGACGAAGGGTGTGATCCCTTCCCACGTCCCGATATCCCAATAGCCGTTGACCAGCGCAACGGTGGAGCTCACGCCGGCCCTGTAGTAGGCAGCGGGAGAGCTCGGGTTGCCGACGTTGACCGCGTCGATGCCGATCGCGCGAAAGCTCTGGCCGACGAGGCCGCCGACCGTGAGATCGGCGCGGAAATTGGATCCGAACCGATAACCCACGCCGCCGCCGATGCTCCAGCCGTTCTCGATGCGCTGCCTGACCAGCGCCGTATCGATCGGCACGAGATCGACCGTGGGTGTCCGTGCCCGCGACGTGCTGGTGGAGCCGAGCCCGACGTCGCCGCGCAGATACCAGCCGCCGCCGATGGCGATGGGCGTGCTGGGCTCGATGTCAGGCAAGGGGGGCAGGTCCGCGGCGAAGGCCGGCAAGGCGGCGAGGACGACGACCGCCGCCGCAGCGTGAGAAACTCGGACCATGGGCACACCGTGTTGGCGCCCCGGGCGGTCGAACGCCGCCGGGGAACGCCCGCAACGTGCCAGACACCTCTTAATGCGGACTTAACCTTAACTCGCTTGGTTAAGGGGTGAGCACCAGCCGCAGAGCCTTGCGGGCTGGTCAGGCGGCCGACTTCGCCAGCGCCTCGATCACGTCGTCGACGACCTGCTCCACCAGTTGGCGGTCGTCGCCCTCGCCCATCACACGGATGACCGGCTCGGTGCCGGACGGGCGCACGACCAGCCGCCCCTCGTTGCCGAGACGGCCGCGAGCGGCCTCGACGATCGAGACCACGTTCTCCTCGGCCGGCCGCTGGCCCGCCTTGTAGCGCATGTTCTTCAGCACCTGCGGATAGGGCTCGAAGGAGTGGCAGACCTCGCTGACCGGCTTGCCGGAGCGCTTGACCACGGCCAGCACCTGCAAAGCCGACAGCAGGCCGTCGCCGGTCGTCGCGTAATCCGACAGAATGATATGCCCGGACTGCTCGCCGCCGACGTTGTAGCCGTTACGGCGCATGTGCTCGAGTACGTAACGATCGCCGACAGCGGTGCGCTCGAGCGCCAGGCCCAGGCCGTCGAGATAGCGCTCCAGGCCGAGATTGGACATGATCGTGGCGACGATGGCCGGCTTGGACAGCAGGTCATCCTCCTGCCAGCTCCTGGCGATCACCGCCATCAGCTGGTCCCCGTCGATGAGGTGGCCCTTCTCATCGACGACGATCACCCGGTCGGCATCGCCGTCGAGCGCGATGCCCACGTCGGCGCGAACCTCCCGCACCTTGCGGGTGAGCGCCTCCGGCGCGGTGGAGCCCACGTCCTTGTTGATGTTGAGGCCGGTGGGCTCGACGCCGAGCGGAAACACCTCCGCCCCGAGCTCCCACAGCGCCTCCGGCGCGACCCGGTAGGCGGCGCCGTTGGCACAATCGATGACGACGCGCAGCCCCTCGAAATCCAGCGCCCGCGGCAGCGTCCGCTTGGCGAACTCGATGTAGCGGGCATGCACGCTCTCGATGCGCTTGGCGCGGCCGAGGTCGGCCGAACCCGCCAGGCGCTTGCCGAGGTCGTTCTCCAGAAGCGCCTCGATCTCGGCCTCCACCTCGTCCGACAGCTTGTAGCCGTCCGGCCCGAACAGCTTGATGCCGTTGTCCTCGAAGGGGTTGTGGGAGGCGGAGATCATGACGCCGAGGTCGCAGCGCATGGAGCGGGTGAGCATGGCGACGGCAGGCGTCGGCATCGGGCCGAGCAGCAACACGTCCATGCCCACGGAGGTGAAGCCGGCCTGCAGCGCCGACTCGATCATGTAGCCGGAGAGCCTGGTGTCCTTGCCGATGACCACCCGGTTGCGGTGATCGCCGCGCCGGAACATGAGGCCGGCCGCCTGGCCGACCTTCAGGGCCAGCTCCGGCGTGATCTCGCTGTTGGCGCGCCCGCGGATGCCGTCGGTACCGAAATAATTGCGCGTCATGTGTTCAAGTCCTCGAAGAATCGAAGGTTCCGCACGGCATCCACGCTATTCACCCGTCGCCGCAAAGTTCCCACACTGTCGATCGCGGCCGATCAGGCGTGTTCAAAGGGGGTTTGATACCCTAGAGCATTTCGCCGTTGGATGGGATCATCCAATGGCACGGAAATGCTCATAACTTTCTGAATCTGGAGCGCTTCTTTCGCGACTGGGTGTGTCCCGCCATCGCGAAGCGCTCTGGCGCAGTCCCGATCGGATAGGGACACCTCATCAGGCAAGAATGCTCCAACGCTTTGAATCCAGATCGCTTCCTGATTGGGGCGCGTTCATCCGGTCAGGACGCACGCCAGCGGCCGGACCGTGCATCCACCGCTCGTCGGCGCGACGCATGCCGGCGTCGAGATCTCGTCACCCCCCGACGAATACTCGTCAGCCCACAAAGCAGCGTTCGCCTGCTCCGGTCAAGATCATGGCCGCATCCCGCCCATCACAGTTCATAACCGGGTGTTACGGACGGAGCCTGGGTCCATGGCGCCGCAGCGCGCCGACCGCGACATGGCATCATGCGCCACCCGACGCCCGCCGGAATGCCAGGACGGACGCCGTCGGCGCGTCGGCGGCCGCGCTCGCGGTGGCGACCTGGTCGCGGCCGTAGCCCTTGGCGACGTACAGCGCCCGGTCGGCGCGCTGCATCAACCGCGAGAATTCTTCGCCGGCGGTCGACTCCGCTACGCCGACGCTGACCGTTACGCGCGCACCGCCGGGCAGCGCCGCGATGGGGAGCATGCGGATCTGCTGGCGAATCGCCTCACCGACCATCGCGGCTGCGGCCTCGTCGCCGTCGGCGAGAAAGACCGCGAACTCCTCGCCCCCCATTCGGCCGACGACAGCGTCCGCCGGTGCGTTGGCGCGCAGGATGCCCGCAAACGCCCTGATGACTTCGTCCCCGGCCGCGTGGCCGTAGGTGTCGTTGATGAACTTGAACTGATCGAGGTCGAAGACCACGACCGCATGGACTCGGGCGGTAGCACGCGCCAACCGGGCCTTGCATTTCACGTCGAAGCTCCGGCGGTTCAGCAGGCCGGACAACTCGTCGATCCGGGCGTGATCGAGCATGTCGCGCACCACCACCAGCAGGATGGCCAGCGCGGTCGCGATCAGCAGGATCCCGCTGAGCGCCTGCGAGAACAGTGCGTAGGTGCTTTGCGCATAGTCCTTGGCGGTGGCGCCGGAGCCGAGCACCATGGCCGCGTAGGGCTTGGCGAGGAAATGGGCGCCGACCACCCACAGGATGGCCGCCAGCAGGCGGTCGGCGCCGCGCTTGTGTGGAACCCGGGAGACGACGATGGCGCAAATGCCGAGGCCGATGGCGAAGGGCAGCTGATAGATCAGCTCGTACGGCATCGTGTCGCGCGGGCCGTCCCAGATGGCGATCCGGGTGGCGATCGAGGCGAGGAACGACCCGACCAGCAGCACCGACGACAGGCGCTCGCGGTAGTACGAGGCCAAGCCCTTGGCCGTGACGTGGAAGGCCAGCGAGAACATCGTGAAGCTGACGACCGAGAACAGGCCGGGAAACGGTGTCACCCGCACGAGAAATTCGGCCGCAGGCGTCAGAGCGCCGATCGCATAGCTCAGGGCAAACCAGCCGACTCGCCGAAAGGCCACGTCGACCCGCGACAAGGCCAGGAACGTTCCGGCAAACAACGTCGCGACGCAGACATTGGCTATGAGAGCGAAAACCGCGCCGGTCATGGGCGTCCGTAAGACGATCAACTTAAGTCGACAATGATGACGTTATCATGGGCCTGCATCCTTAGCGTCAAGATGACGCCTGTCCCGACGTGGCATGGTATCCGCATCTTTCGATTCGTGGCGATGTCGCCTATGCCTCGCCGCGCGGAACGGATCGGCGGACCATGTTCAAGATCATTGCCACTGCGATCGACAGCGGGACCCGGCGCGAGGAGCTGGAGGAGCGGGCCCGCCACCAGCTCTCGGCCGAGATGCCCGGCACGCCGGATCGGGTGGCCGAGGCGCTGGTTCGCAACCGCATGAATTGGCGGCGCCGGATCGCAGTGCTCGACAACGCGGCGCGGACGAGCTGGCTGGTCTGCGCCCTCATCCTTCTGGCGGCGCTGCTGGCACTGATCTGGCAGTCGTAGCCTTTTCTATTGGAAGGCTCTAACTCCGCAGCCTGAACGAAAAATGCCGCCGCTCCTTGCGGGGCGGCGGCATTTTTCATGATGTCCGCGAAGCGGCCTCAGGCCTGCGGCTGCGGCTCCAGCCCGGCGTCAGGCTCGCCGCGCGGCGGACGGTTGCGGCCGGCCGACGGAACCGGCGAGCCCCGGGCCGGCGTCACCGGCTCGCCGCTGTCGCGAATCGGTGGCTTGCCGTCGAGCAGGTCGCGGATCTCATCGCCGGAGAGCGTCTCGTACTCCAGCAGGCCCTTGGCCAGCGACTCCAGTTCGTCGCGCTTCGTCGTCAGGATGCGGCGGGCCTCGGCCAGCCCCTCCTCGACCAGGCGACGGATCTCGGCGTCGATCTTCTGGGCGGTCGCTTCGGACAGCGTCTGCTGCTTGCCGATGGAATAGCCCAGGAAGACCTCGTCGTTGTTGTCGCCGTACATGACGGTGCCGAGCTCCTGCGAGAAGCCCCACTGGGTCACCATCATGCGGGCGAGCTTGGTCGCCTGCTGGATGTCGGACGCCGCACCGGAGGTGACCTTGTCGGCGCCGAAGATGATCTCCTCGGCGACGCGGCCACCCATCATGATGGCGAGCCGCGAGGTCATCTGCTCGTAGCTCATCGACAGCTTGTCCCGCTCGGGCAGCTGCATGACCATGCCGAGCGCGCGGCCGCGGGGGATGATGGTCGCCTTGTGCACCGGATCGGTGGCCGGCACGTTGAGGGCGACGACCGCATGCCCCGCCTCGTGATAGGCGGTGAGCCGCTTCTCGTCGTCGGTCATGACCAGGGTGCGGCGCTCGGCGCCCATCATGACCTTGTCCTTGGCGTCCTCGAACTCGGCCATGGTCACGATGCGCTTGCCGCGCCGCGCCGCCAGCAGCGCCGCCTCGTTGACCAGGTTCATGAGGTCGGCGCCGGAGAAGCCGGGCGTGCCCCGTGCGATGGTCTTGAGGTCGACGTCCGGCGCCAGCGGCACCTTGCGCACGTGCACGCGCAGGATGCGCTCGCGGCCGATCACGTCCGGGTTGGGCACGACGATCTGGCGATCGAAGCGGCCGGGACGCAGCAGCGCGGGATCGAGCACGTCGGGCCGGTTGGTGGCCGCGATGATGATGATGCCCTCGTTGGTCTCGAAGCCATCCATCTCGACCAGCAGCTGGTTCAACGTCTGCTCGCGCTCGTCGTTGCCGCCGCCGAGGCCGGCGCCACGATGGCGGCCGACGGCGTCGATCTCGTCGATGAAGATGATGCACGGCGCATTCTTCTTCGCCTGCTCGAACATGTCGCGCACGCGCGAGGCGCCGACGCCCACGAACATCTCGACGAAGTCGGAGCCCGAGATGGTGAAGAAGGGCACGTTGGCTTCACCGGCCACGGCGCGCGCGATCAGCGTCTTGCCGGTGCCGGGTGGGCCGACGAGCAGCACGCCGCGCGGAATCCGTCCGCCCAGCCGCTGGAACTTCTGCGGGTCACGCAGGAACTCGACGATCTCCTGGAGGTCGTCCTTGGCCTCCTCGACGCCCGCCACGTCCTCGAAGGTGACGCGGCCGTGCGCCTCGGTCAGCAGCTTGGCCTTGGACTTGCCGAAGCCCATGGCCCGGCCGGCCCCGTTCTGCATCTGCCGCGACAGGAAGATCCACGCGCCGATGAAGACGAGGATGGGCAGCCAGTTGACCAGCAACGCCACGAACCACGGCGTATCCGACTGCGGCGGCCGGGCGGAAATCTGCACGCCCTTGGCCTGCAGCTTGGAGATCAGGCCCGGATCGAACGGCGCGTAGGTATGGAACGTCCGGTTGTCCGTATAGGTGCCGTTGATCTCCTGTCCGGAGATCACGACGCTGGCGATCCGCCCGTTGTCGGCATCGCTGAGCAGTTGCGAATAGGCGATCTCGCTTCCACCCGAACGTTGGCCGGGGTTCTGGAACAGCGTGACCAGCGCCAGAACCAACAGGAAAATGATGACCCAAAGGGCAAAATTCCGAAAATTGGGGTTCATCTTATTGCGATTGTCCTGGTCCATCCGGCCCGCTCGGCGTCTGCGAGCGCTCCCTATTCAATGTAAGTCGGTGCAGGCACATTGCCAAGTCAATGCACGGTTCCGAGGCAAAACCGTGTTTAACGGATCAGGCTTGGCCGAGCGGTTGCCCGCCGGCGCGGCGCCCTCGCCTGCGATCGCCCTCACGGAGGATCGTCGCCCGTCCGGCGGTGTCGAGGCATAAGATCGTACCGGCAAGTGACGATTTTAAGGGGCTGCGGCGAGCCTGCGCATCGGCGAAGCGCCGCGCCAGCGCCTCCAGCCGCTCCAGCCGCAGCGGCGCCCGCGAGCCCGGGGCCCGCACCGCGTCGATGAACGTGCCGAGAACCCGTACGACGATCTCGGCCGGCTGCGCGGCGAGGGCCGCAGCGGCGAAGGTGAGGCCCTGTGCCGTGGCGCGCGGCGCGCACGCGGCGCAGGCGGGCTCCGTCATCTGCCGCAGCGCCTCATCGGCGCGCGCAGCGCGGGCGGCGAGCCTGAGCAGGCGAGCCCGGTCGAGCCCTTCGGCGGCGAGGGCGGCGCTGATCCGGCGCAGCCGTGGGCGCAGGAAGCGCGTGTCGGCATTGCTCGGATCGCTCACATAATCTTGACCCAGGACCTGGCAGGTCGCCAGCAGCCGTGCCTTGGGCACATCGAGCAGCGGACGGGCGAGGACGAGCCCGTCGAGCGGCGTCAGCGGCGCCATGCCGGCAAGGCCGGCGATGCCCGAGCCCCCGAGCAGGCGTAGCAGCACCGTCTCGGCAGCGTCGTCGGCATGGTGGGCGAGGACGATATGGCTCGCGCCGATGGCCCGCGCCCGCCCGCTCAGCAGCCGATAGCGCGCCTCCCGCGCCCGCTCCTGAATGGCGCGGACGGGCTTGTCACCCTCCCAGGTCAGGATCGTAGCCGCCAGTCCCGCTGCTGCCGCCCAGCGGACGACCGCTTCGCATTCCCGCCGTGCCTCGGGGCGCAAGCCGTGGTCGACGGTGGCAACCTCCGTGGGCGGGCGGCCCGGCGCCCTGGCCCAGTCGGCGACGAGGCGCAGCAGCGCCATGGAGTCGGGGCCGCCGGAGACGGCGAGCAGCAGGCCGCGGGCGCTCTCGATCGGACGCAGGCGCTCGGCCGCGGCGGCAGCGTCCAGAGGCGTGTCGTCGCCGGTGCGGACCTCACCGGCCGCGGCCGGGCGCGGCGCGGCGCCGGGCTCGGACCCGGCCGCGGCGCCCCGAGCCGGAGTCAGCACTTGGCCCGGCGGCGCTCGCGATCGATGGCCGAGCGGACCTCGGGCGAGGCTTGCGGGTACTTGCGGGTGACCTCGCCGTAGGTGGCGCAGGCCTGGTCGTGGGCGCCGATGCGGTTGAGCGACATGCCGAGCTTCACCAGGCTGTCCGGCGCCTTGCCCGAGCCGGCATAGTCGGTCGAGACCTTGAGGAACTGCTCGGCCGCTTCGCGGTAGCGGCCGCGCTGGTAGTAGCTCTCGCCCAGCCAGTAGGTGGCGTCCGGCACCAGCCGGTCACGCGGATGCGACTGCAGGTAGCGTCGGAACCCCATCTCCGCCTGATCGTACTGGCGCTGCGACATGTCGCTGAAGGCGGCATCGTAGTCGGCACGCGGCGAGACGGGGTTGCCGGTCGAGGCGATCGAGGTGCCGCCGCGCGGCGGCGGCGGGCCGCCGCTGTCGTCCATGGGCGCCTCGGGATCGGCCGCCGCCAGGCGGGTGTTGTCGTCCTGCTCGTCGACGATCTGCACACCGCCCGTGGCGATGGCGCCTTGCGGCACGCCGGGGCCCCCGCCGACCACGGCCGGGGGGCGACTGTCCGGCGCAAGCGGCGGCGCCGCCGAACGAGGCGAGCCGAGGGGTTGGGGCGTCCCCGGAGCGTTCGGACTGCGGCTCGGGTCGAAAGCGTCGCCACGGCGCTGGGAGCCGCGCGGCGCCTGTTGCGACGTCGATGGGGCGCCTTGCTGAGGCGCCGAGCGCGCGCTCGAGCCGCCGCCGGCCTTGTCCTGGAAGCGGAACTCGACGTCGTCCTGGAACTTGCGCAGCTGATCGGAGAGGCGGCGGTTCTCGAACTGCAGCTGCTCGATCTGTCCGGACATCTGCCGCAGCTGGCTCTCCAGGCGACCGATGCGCACGATCATGTCGCCCGGGTCCTGCGCCAAGGCGGGCTGGACAAACGCCGCAAGGGCCAATGCGACGGCAAGACTACGCGCGAGCGGCCAGAAGACGGTCATCGATCAGAGGTCCGCAGGTTCATGGATGGCAGACGGCAGAAGCCGCCTATGTGGTTAGCACAAGCGGCTTCCCAGGGCCAAAATATGACTGCGGCGGACGTACGGCCTCAGGAGGCGCCGCCGTCGAGCACCGTCACCGCACGGCGATTCTGCGACCAGCAGGAGATGTCGTTGCACACGGCGACCGGCCGTTCCTTGCCGTACGAGATGGTGCGCATGCGCGAGGCGGAAATGCCGCGCGTGCTCAGGTAGTCGCGCACCGCCTGGGACCGGCGCGCGCCCAGCGAGAAGTTGTACTCGCGGGTGCCGCGCTCGTCGGCGTGACCTTCGATGAGGAAGGTGTAGCGGGGGTACTGCGACAGCCACGCCGCCTGCTTGTCGAGCGTAGCCACGGCTTGGGGGGTCAGATCGGACTGATCGGATTCGAAGAACACCCGGTCGCCCACGTTGACGACGAAGTCCTGGGCGCTGCCCGGCGCCGCGCTGCCGGCGCCGGCGGCCAACCCGGCCGCCGAGTCGTTCTTGGCGCAGCCGGCCATCGCCAGCGCGGCCCCGACGGCGAGCGCGAGCGCCGCGGAGCGCGGGCGCCCCCCGGCCCTTCTGCCGACCGAGGCCGTCGCCTGATCAAATCCCGTCAGCGACATCATCAACCATCCTTCGACTGCAAGCACTGCGCGGATCCGGGATCGAGGCCGGATCCATGGTTCCTCGACACAGGGATAGCCCTGCCCGGTTAAGCGAACGTTCCGTCAACCTTGATGAAGGCTTTCGCGCGGGGGGCCGCGGCGATCCGCGGGCGGGAAGCTGTCGGCAACGTTAATCAAGGGTAAATCGGACGGTTTGGTGACCTTGGCGCCCGCTTCATCAGGCCGTCGTCGCGCCGCGACACCTTTGCTAGAACGGGACAGGAGGGGCGGACATGAGCTTGAGCGAGATCGATCCGTTGATTGCCCTGGGCGTCGTGCTGGCGACCGCGGTCACCGACATGGCCTACGTGTTCTTCAACGCCGCGGTGGTCGCCCGCCACCGGGTGCGCGCCGCCAACTGGAGCGCCGTCTGGTACCTGCTGTCGGCGTTCGCCGTCATCAACTACACGGGCAATGCCGCCTACGTGCTGTTCGCGGCGCTGGGCTCCTGGCTCGGCGCCTACGCCTCGGTGAGCTGGCTCGTCCGCGCCGGTCAACCGACGCTGCCGCCCCATCCCTGAGGAGACCTCGCGCACGAATGCTGCCGCGGATACCCTGCTCAGCGCATGTCGCCGAGCACCCCCGACCAGGCGGGATCCGAGGCGTAGCCTGGCGTCGGGATCGGCACCTCGACGCGGCCGGTGACGTCGACCATGTAGATCTTGCCGCCGGCTTCACCGCCCGGATCCCGGAAGAACATCAGGAACTGGCCGTTCGGCGCCCACGTCGGGCCCTCGTTGTGAAAGCCCTCGGTCAGGATGCGCTCGCCGGAGCCGTCCGGCTTCATGATGCCGATGGCGAAGGTGCCGCCCCTCTGGCGCGTGAAGGCGATGTAGTCGCCGCGCGGCGACCACACCGGCTGGCCGTAGCGCCCCTCGCCGAAGGAGATGCGCTGGGCCTCGCCGCCCGACGCGCTCATCACGTAGATCTGCGGGCTGCCGCCGCGGTCGCTCTCGAACACGATGCGCTGGCCGTCCGGCGAATAGGACGGCGAGGTGTCGATGGCGCTCGCCGTAGTCAGGCGGGTCGTCGTGCGCGAGGCGAGGTCCATGACGTAGATGTTGGCGTTGCCGCCCTGCTGGAGGCTGAGCAGGATGCGCTGGCCGTCCGGCGAGAAGCGCGGGCTCGACGTCATGTCCGGGAAATTGCCGACCACCTGGCGCTGGCCGGTCTCGACGTTGACCACCTGCACGCGCGGCTGCTCGCCGCGCCGCTGCGACATGAACGCCACGTCCTGCGAATTGAACGAAAAGCGCGGCGTCACCACCATCTCCTCGCCGCGGGTGAGATAGCGGACGTTGGCGCCGTCCTGGTCCATCATGGCGAGCCGCTTGCGGCGGTTCTCCTTGGTGCCGCTCTCGTCGACGAAGACGACGCGGGTGTCGAACATGCCCTTGAAGCCGGTGACGCGGGTCAGGACCGCGTCGGCGATGATGTGGCCGATGCGGCGCCAGTTGTTGGCGTCGGTGAAGAACTGCTGGCCGTCGAGCTGCTGGCCGGCCGCAGTGTCCCACAGCCGATACTCGGTCTTCAGCCGGCCGCTGCCGTCGCGGCTGACGCGGCCGGTCACCAGCGCCTGGGCGTTGATAGCCTGCCAGGCGGCAAACTGCGGCGCCGCGTCGAAGTTCATCGACCGCTCGGGGAACGCCGCCTTGTCGAGCGGCACGAAATAGCCGCACCGCTTGAGGTCCGCGCTGATGATGCCGGCGATCTTGGCGCCGAGCTCCGGGTCCCCGCTGAAGTCCGTGACGGCGATCGGCAGCGGCTGGAAGTTGCCCCGATCGATCGTGATCCTCATCTCGGCGGCGGCCGGGCTCGCGGCACCGACCGCGATGAAGCCGACGAGAACGTGCAGCGCCCGGAGCAGGGTCGAGGCCGCAGAGCGCCTCCGGCTGCGGGGAGCGCCATCGGCTGCCACCGTCGCACAGCTGCGCGCGCCCACGGCGGCCCCGTCACGGTGATCCATGGTATCAGCAATCATCGGTTATATCTTCGTTGGGATGGCGGCTTGTCGCGGCATGAGATGGCAAAAGCGTGTCGGCACGAGCGTCAGCTGTGCAGATCATGCCTCAGCCTTCCCAGCGCGGCCCGAGACGTAAGGCAAGCCGATATCGTCGTGTCGGAGGTGCGCGGCATATCCGCGTGGTGTTCACGCATCAGGTGACGCTCTCGAACGTAATTTCCCAGTCACGCCAGCCGTCCTTGCCCTCGTAGTAAGGTATGTAGCGGGCGGGGATGCGGAGCGGGCTGCACCGCCTGACCGCGCGCATGGCCGCGTCGGCGACGGACCGAAAGCCCGGATCCCGGGACGGGTTGGTCCAGACCGGCTGCGCCGCCAGCGACCCGTCCTGGTTGATCGCCATGCGGATGCGCGGCCTGAGCCCCGGGTCGGCTCCCGGCGGCGGCGAAAAGCATGCGCTCACCTGTTCTTTGACGATCGCGCCGAGCGCGTCCCGCTGCGACATCGACAGCTTCGGCGCCCGGCCGGTCTCGGTGCCGAGAGAGGCCACGCGGTTGTTCACTTCCGCGCCGGTCGACGCCGCCCGATGCGCCGCGTCGTTGCTCTGCAGCAGCTTGCGGATATCGGTCGGATTGAAGCGCTTCTCGGGCGGCGCCGGCTTGGCCTTGGGCGGCTCCGGCGGCGTCGTCTGCTCGATCAGCTTGGCCAGATCCTGCTTCCTCGGCTCGGGCTTGGGCTGGGGCTTCTGCTCGACCTTGGGCTGCGGCTTGGGATCGGGCTTGGGCTCGGGCTTGGGTTCCGGCTTCGGTTCCGGCTTGGGCTCAGGCGTCGGGTCGGGCTTGGGCTCGGGTTTGGGCGGCTCCGGCTTGGGCGGCTCCGGCTTGGGCTCCACCTTCGGAGGCTGCGGCTTGGGCTCGGGCTTCGGTTCCGGCTTGGGCGGTTCCGGCGGCGTCTCCTTTTCGGCGGCAACGAGGTCGGGCGGACGAGCCGGCGGGATCGGCGCCTGCTTGTCCTCCTCATGCTCGCCAGGATCGGGCTGCTGGACCTTGACCTCCGCGACCTTGTCGACGCGGGGCTTGGGATCGGGCTGGACCTCCTTGGCGGTCTTGTCGCCCTGAGTGATGGCCCGCAACTGCTCTTCGGTGATGATCTCGGCCGGAACCGCCTCCTCCTGATCGCCGAAGCGCGGCGCTGCGGCGAGCGCGATCAGCCCCGCGACGACGAACGCCGCGTGCATCACGCTCGAGACCGCCAGACCTGGCTCCTGTCGGGAGAAGGGAAGCCGCATCGACCGCGCTCAGCTCTGGTCCGGCTCGGTAACCAGGGCGACCTTCTTGAAGCCTGCCGCCGTGATCAGCCCCATCACCTGGGCGACCCGGCCATAGTCGACCTTCTTGGCGCCGCGCAGGTAGATGCGCTCGTCCATGCCGGCCTTGGCGGTCTGCTGCAGGCGGGAGACGATGTCGTTGTCCGGCAGCGGCTGGTCGCCGAGGAAGACGCGGCCGCGCTCGTCGATGGAGAGCGTCACCGGCTTGTGGTCGACGTTGAGCGGCTTGGCGGCGCTCTGCGGCAGGTCGACGGGCACCCCGGCCGTCAACAGCGGCGCCGCGACCATGAAGACGATCAGCAGCACCAGCATGACGTCGATGAACGGCGTCATGTTGATGTCGGTGAATGCGCCGGCCCGACCGCCACGGCGTCGGCGTCGGCGGCCACCCGCCTGGCCGGGCGCGCCCGCTGCCATACCCATGTGCTCAATCTCCGATCGTCATCGTCGGCCGCATCGCCGTCAGGCTGCCATCCGCTCGTCGATCTGACGTGACAGGATGGACGAAAATTCGTCGGCGAAGCCCTCGAGCCGCGCCTGGGCCTTGGCCGCCTCGGCCTGGTACTTGTTGTAGGCGATGACCGCCGGCACCGCGGCAACCAGGCCGATGGCGGTGGCGAACAGGGCCTCCGCGATGCCAGGCGCCACGACGGCGAGCGACGTGTTCTTGGAGGCGGCGATCGAGCGGAACGAGGTCATGATGCCCCACACCGTGCCGAACAGGCCGATGAAGGGGGCCGACGACCCGATCGTCGCCAGGACGAGGAGCTTGGATTCGAACCGCTCCATCTCGCGCTGGATGGACACGTCGAGCACCTTGTCGATGCGCTGCGGCAGCGAGGCGATGGAGCGCCCGGTGCCCTCGAACGATCGCTTCCACTCGCGCATGGCGGCGACGAACAGCGCCGCCATTCCCGTCGGCGTGGCGGCGGCCAGCGAGCGATAGAGCTCCTCCAGGGACTGGCCGGACCAGAAGGTGTCCTCGAAATCGTTCATCTGTCGCCGCGTGCGCGAGAACAGCAGCGCCTTGTCGATGATGATCGCCCACGACCACACGGACGCGGCAGCGAGCCCGAGCATGACCAGCTTCACGATGAAGTGGGCCTGCCAGAACATGTGCCACAGGGAGATTTCGCCTATGGGCAGGGCGCCCTGGGCCACGTCGGCGGGATTCATCGGCCATTCCTCTCGAACGGGTGCATCGGGGTGCCACGCGACTCGACCGGGTCGAAGCCGCCGTTCCATCTCGGTTGCGCACCGGACCGCTCTAAACCGGGCCGGCCGTCTAGCTCCGATGCGCTCGGGTGCCGTTCCCGAACATCGGCGTTACGCATCGACAGGCGCTTTCATCTCGACCGGCGCACGCACACGCTGCTCGCAGAACCAGCCGCACGGCGCGCAACAGACGCCAGGGCGCCTAACCGCGCCGCGCAGCAACAACCAAGCCAAACCGCCATCCTCATGGAGCGACACAAGCCGCATGAGACGTCAATCATCACGGGGACGGGGAGTTCACAGTCCTCTCCCTCGCCCCAGAATCTGTCGAAAGCAGGGCCACGGCAAGGGTTTGCCGAGGCCCCGGCCCAATCGGGGGCCGCGCCCGGGATCAGACGCGATTAACGTTAACGGACAGTTGACGGACCTGTCTCGGCGTCGATCGGCCACAGGCGCCGCGCGCACGCGGCGGTCGCCCCGTCGCAACCGCGCACTCACACGTCACGGCCGGGCTTGCCCTCGGCATGGCGCGGAGGCGTGTGGCAGCTGAAGCCCGCCGGTCCCTCCGGCTCGCCCAGCTCCCGACGCCAGCAGGAGGCCCCTCCGCCGCGAAGTGCCAGGAGGGATCAAGCAAGAGGGCCTGCCTCGTCCCCCTATTAAAGACAAAGACCTCGGCCACGGCCGAGGTCTTTCTGTTTCCGAGCCCCCTGATCCCGGACTCGGACGGGGTGGGCGGCTGCGCTGCCGGCACCCCCGTCAGCCCGTCAACAGCCCAGCGCAGCGGCGCCCTACTCGGCCGTGATCTCCTCCAGCGGCACCCAGTCGTTGCCGTCGAAGCGCTGCACCTGCAGGCGCTTGAACGGCACGTAGTCGTCCGGCGTCGTGCTGTAGGTGGTGCCGGGCAGCAGCGCCGGCGCGCGCACGTTCTTGAGGTTGGTCGCCTGCTTCAGCAGGTTCTCGCGGGTCAGATCGTCGCCGCAGGCGCGGATGATGTGCGCCATGACGTGGGCGAACGAGTAGGTCGCGAAGCCGATCTCGTTCATCGGATCGTCGTTGGGCAGGTACTTCTTCTGGAATTCCTTGTAGGCGATCACGTCCGGATCGTTGGCCCAGCGCGGGCTGGTGAACTGCTTGTAGGCGGTGGCGCTGACGATGCCCTTGACCGTCTCCAGTCCCGCCGCCTCGAGGAAGACGCGGCCGGTCGAGGGGCTCACCACGAGCTGCAGCGGCTGCCAGTTGAGCTCGTACACCTTCTTGTAGATCTGCGACGTCGCCTTGCCGAGGCTGACGTTGAAGAACGTGTCGGCGCCGGAGTTCTTGAGCGCCAGCACCTGGCTGTCGAGCGTCGGGTCGCTCAGCTCGTAGGTGACCTCCTTGACGATCATCGTCGCCGCCTTGTCGCCCAGCGCCTTCTTGAAGCCGGCCACGTAGTCCTTACCGAAATCATCGTTCTGGTAGAGGATGCCGATCTTGGCGTCGGGCTTCACCTTCAGCAGGTAGCGGCCGAGCACCTCGCCCTCGGTGCCATAGAGGAAGAAGGCCGGCGTGCTCCACGGGAACGCCTTCGGCTGGTTCCACTTGTTGGCGCCGGTGCTGAGCAGGAGCTGCGGGATCTTCTTGCCGTTCAGGTACTTCTGCACGGCGGACTGGGCGGCGGTGCCGCTCGAGCCGAACAGCGCCAGCACGCCGTCCTGCTCCACCAGCTTGCGGGTCTGCTCCACCGTCTTGGGCGGCGAGAAGGCGTCGTCGAGCGAGATCAGGTTGATCTTGCGGCCGTTGATGCCCCCCTGCGTCTCGTTGAGCATGTTGAAGTAGGCGACCTCGCTGCGCCCCTGGATGCCGTGGGCCGACAGCGGCCCGCTGTAGGGCATCGTCTGGCCGAGCTTCACCTCGGTGTCGCTGGCGCCTTCGCTGTACTTCTTCTCCTGAGCCGGCGCCGCCGACGCGGCGCAGATCAACGCCACCGCGGCGGCGAGACGGATGATCGGCATGGTCATCGAAAGCTCCTTGGATGGTCCCTGATCTAACGCTTGTTTGTCAGCGTTGTAGCGCGTCGCGCGGCCCGATCAAGTCGTTAGATCGCGTTATAAATTAGTCACCCGTCAGCAGGGCGCGCATGGCATCGGGAATGCGCGCCGGCCGGCCGCCCAGGATGGCGGCGACACGGACCTCCGCGGTGAGCAGCACCTCGTCGCCGCGCAGCAGGCGCTGGTCGATGATGAGCGAAGCGCCACGGACCTCGCGGGTGCGGGTCTCGACGATGAGCACGTCGTCCATCCGCGCCGGCAGCCGCCAATCGATGATCATCTTGCGCACGGCGAAGAACAGGCCGTCGCCGGCCAGCAGCTCGGACTGGCTGGCGCCGAGCAGGCGCAGCGATTCGGTGCGTCCCCGCTCCAGGAAGCGCAGGTAGTTGGCGTGGTAGACCACGCCAGAGAAGTCCGTATCCTCGTAGTAGACCCGGACGGCGAGCAGGTGGCAGCCGTCCTCGGCGCGGCCCGAGACGGGAACCAGCGCCGCGCCGTTGCCCATCGGTTCACTCATCCGTGCCGCCCTCCGCGCCGAACAGGCCGAACTGCGCCGGCCGCGCCGGCTCGGCCAGGCCGAGATGGCGGAACGCGTGCGGCGTCAGCAGCCGGCCCCGCGGCGTGCGCTGCACGAAACCCTGCTGGATCAGGAACGGCTCGATGATCTCCTCAATGGCGTCACGCGGCTCGGACAGGGCCGCGGCGATGGTCTCGACCCCCACCGGCCCGCCGCCGAAGGAGGTGGCGATCATGCTGAGGTAGCGCCGGTCCATGAGATCGAGGCCGATGGCATCCACGTCCAGCAGGCAGAGCGCCCGGTCGGCGATGGCGCGCGTCACCCGGTCGGCGCCCTCGACGGCGGCAAAGTCGCGCACGCGCCGGAGCAGGCGCCCGGCGATGCGGGGCGTGCCGCGGGCGCGCCGCGCGATCTCGTCCGCCCCCTCGTCGGTCATGCCGATGCCGAGCACGCGCGCGCCGCGCTTCACGATCAGCTCGAGCTCCGCCACCGTGTAGAACGACAGCCGCACCGGGATACCGAAGCGGTCGCGCAGAGGAGTCGTCAGCAGGCCCTGGCGGGTGGTGGCGCCGACCAGCGTGAACTTGGGCAGGTCGATCTTGACCGAGCGGGCGGCCGGCCCTTCGCCGATGATCAGGTCGAGCTGGTAGTCCTCCATGGCCGGATAGAGGATCTCCTCCACGGCCGGATTGAGCCGGTGGATCTCGTCGATGAAGAGCACGTCGCGCTCGTCCAGATTGGTGAGCTGCGCGGCCAGATCGCCGGCCTTGGCGATCACCGGGCCCGACGTGGAGCGGAAGTTGACGCCGAGCTCGCGCGCCACGATCTGCGCCAGCGTCGTCTTGCCGAGGCCGGGCGGACCAACGAACAGCACGTGGTCGAGCGCGTCGCCCCGGGCCTTGGCGGCCTGGATGAACACCGCCAGGTTGGCGCGCGCCTGGGCCTGGCCGATGAACTCGCCGAGCGCCAGCGGCCTGAGCGAGGTATCGGCATCGTCATCGCGGCGCTCGGGCGTGATCAGGCGGTCAGCCGGCATCAGGCCGCGTCCCCCGGGCGATCGTCTCCGTTGATCAAACCGTCCTCCTCACCCGACGCCGCGCGCGCGGCGTGACCGCGGTGCTCTATTTGCCCAGCTCCCTCAAGCCCAGGCGGATCAGGGTCCGTGCGTCGGCGTCGTCGCCAGCCGATTTCACCGCCGCGGCGATCGCCGCCGCCGCCTGTGGCTGAGCGTAACCCAGATTGACCAAAGCCGAGACGGCGTCCGCCGTCGCCGCGGGTGCCGTGCCGCCGTCGACCGCGCCGGCCAGCCTGGCCACGATCGGATCGACGTGGCCGAAGGCCGGCGCCTTGTCCTTCAGCTCGGCGACGATGCGGGCGGCGAGCCTCGGCCCCACCCCCGGCGCCCGCGCCATCGCCGTGCGATCGGCCATGGCGATGGCGGTGGCGAGCGCGGCCGGATCCAGCGCCGAGAGGATGCCGAGCGCCACCTTGGCGCCGACCCCCTGCACCGTCTGCAGCAGCCGGAACCACTCGCGCTCCGCATCCGAGCGGAAGCCGTAGAGGCGGATCATGTCCTCGCGCACGTGGGTCTCGATGGCGAGGCTCGCCGCCTCGCCCGCCGGCGGCAGGTTCTGCAGCGTGCGGGCCGAGCAATGCACGACATAGCCGACGCCGCCCACGTCGACGATGACGAAATCCTCGCCGTAGCTGTCGATCAGCCCCTTGAGCTTGCCGATCATCGCCGCTCCCAGCCCATGCGGCCCCAAAATACTTCAGCCTCGAGAACGTGGAGCATGTCCATGCAATCAGATGCGCGCATTTGATCGGGCATGCCCCAGCCGCCGCGCCGCCTCGCGGTGCTGGGCATGGGTGATGGCGACGGCGAGCGCGTCGGCCGCGTCGGCGCCGTCCGGCGTGGCCTTGGGCAGCAGCACCCGCACCATGGCCTCGACCTGCCGCTTGTCGGCGTGGCCGACGCCGACGACGGTCTTCTTGACCAGGTTGGCGGCGTATTCGGCGACGAGGAGGCCCGCCAGCCCGGGCACCAGCAGGGCGACGCCGCGGGCATGGCCAAGCTTCAAGGTGGATTGCGCGTCCTTGTTGACGAAGGTCTCCTCGACGGCGACTTCGTCCGGCTGCCAGGCCGTAATGACGCTCTGAAGGCCACGGTGCAGCTCGCACAGGCGGTCGGCCAGGCTCGCCCCGTCACTCGAGCGCACATGGCCGCAGGCGACGAAGCCCACCCGCGTGCCTTCCGACGCGATCACCCCCCAGCCGGTGCGCCTCAGGCCGGGATCGATGCCCAGGATGCGAATCGCAGGAAAGCCCATGGGGCTATCTAGCCGAACAAACGACGAACGAACAGTTAACTCGCCGCAGCGCCGATGGCGGGCCGAGCTCGGCCCGTCCGTCCCGACACGACGAGCCTAATCGGCGCTGAGCTTGGCCAGCAGCGCGTCCGACAGCTCGAAATTGCCGTACACCGTCTGCACGTCGTCGTGGCTGTCGAGCGCATCGACGAGCTTGAGGATCTTTTCGCCGGCCTCGTCGTCGACGGCGACCCCATTCTGCGGCCGCCACACCAGCTTGGCCATGCGCGGCTCGCCGAACTTGGCCTCGAGCGCCTTGGCGACGTCGGCCAGGCTATCCTGCGCCGTGTAGATCTCGTGCCCGTCCTCGGTCGACACCACGTCGTCGGCGCCGGCCTCGATGGCCGCTTCCAGCACCGTATCGGCATCGCCGACCTTGGCGTCGTAGCCGACCAGGCCGACCCGATCGAACATGAACGAGACCGCGCCGGTCTCGGCCAGGCTGCCGCCGGCCTTGGTGAACAGGGAGCGCACGTCCGAGGCGGTGCGGTTGCGGTTGTCGGTCAGTGCCTCGACGATCAGCGCGACGCCGCCGGGCGCGTAGCCCTCGTAGCGGATCTCGTCATAGCTCTCGGCGTCGTTGCCGGAGGCCTTCTTGATGGCCCGCTCGATGTTGTCCTTCGGCATGTTTTCCGCGCGCGCCGCCAGGACCGCCGCCCGCAGCCGCGCGTTCATCGACGGGTCGGGCAGGCCGAGCTTGGCGGACACGGTGATTTCGCGCGCGAGCTTGGAGAAGAGCTTCGACCGAGCCGCGTCGGCCTTGCCCTTCTTGTGCATGATGTTCTTGAACTGGGAATGTCCGGCCATGGAAATACTCGATAATCTGAACCCGGAGATCTTGCGATCGGTCCGCACGGACGTCACGGGGCGGCGCCGGCGTGAAGGCGGCCTTATAGGGCGACTTTGCCGCAAAAGGAAGGAAGCCCGAACGCGGGACGGTCGGGCGGCCACCGGCGCAGCGAACGGCCTTCGGGAACCTTTGACGTGCCCCCGCGATTGAGGCAAGCGTGTGCGGTGCCGTCTGCAACCGCACGCCACACCTCTCGTCGAACAATCCCAAGGTGACCGCCATGGCCAAAGCGTCGACCCCCAAGGGTTCGCCCGCCAGAACCCCCGCCGCCAGCCGCGAAGCCGCGAAGCCTCCTGCGAAGAAGAGTTCCGCCGCCGCGCCGTCGAGCGTCGCCCCCAATCGCCTGGACACGCCGACCGATCTGTCGCCCGAAGCGGTGCTGGAGATCTCCGACGCGCTGAAGGCCCTGCTCGCCGACACCTTCACCCTCTACATCAAGACCAAGAACTTCCACTGGCACGTCAGCGGCCCGCACTTCCGCGACTACCACCTGCTGCTCGATGAGCAGTCCGAGCAGATCTTCGAGAGCACCGACGACCTGGCCGAGCGCGCCCGCAAGATCGGCGGCACCACGCTCCGCTCCATCGGCCAGATCGCCAAGCTGTCGCGGATCTCCGACAACGAGGCCGAGTATGTCGACCCGCGCGACATGCTGCTGGAGCTCGTCGCCGACAACAAGGCGATGGTCGCATCGCTCAGGGAAGCGCACGGCATCGCCGACAAGCACGACGACTTCGCCACGACGAGCTTGCTCGAGAACTTCATCGATGCGACCGAACGGCGGACCTGGTTCCTGTTCGAGGCGAGCCGCCGGGCCGATAGCACCGGCCATTAGCGAGGGGCGCCGCCGTTCGCTGCGGACCGGCCCGATTTCTGGAATTGGTCCGCAGCGGCCCTGGGGCATTCCCGATCAGAGCGCTCCTCCGATCGGGAAGAGCTGCTCGTATGCGCTGAATCCGAAGCGCTTCGCTCCGATCGGGTGGTTCCGCCCGATCGAGAAGCTTTCTAGTTCACACGGGTGACGGCGTCCTTCGGGCTGTCGAGCCAAAGCAGCTTGACCACGTGCGCCTTGGCCAGAACCGATGCGGGCGGCAGCTGACCGTCCGGCCCGGAATAGCCCGGCTGGGAAAAGGCCGCAGCGAGGTGGGCCGTGCCCGGGAAGCTGCACACGGTCAGGCCGGACAGGGTTTCGAGGCCGGCGCCGCAGCGCTGCGCGATCTCCGCTTCGGGAACGACGGCCGGGAAGGCGCCGCCGACGCCATGGCCGCCGGCGACCTTGACGGCCGGGTCGGTGACCTCGATCGCCACGAGCGGGCCATGGAAGGTATAGGCGACCGAGATGGTGCCGGTGCCGGCCCCCGCCGGGATCAGCTCGTAGGTCGAGGTGTAGCCTGCTTCGCCCTCGACCTTGGGGGCGCGGCTGATCTTGAAGGTGCCGGCGAGCTTGGCCAGGTCCGCGGTGTCGTAGCGCCCGCCCGCTTCGAAGGGGCCGAGCCCCTGATCGGTGAGGAGCAGGGCCTGCTGGCCCGGCGCGGCGGCGGACGCGCCGACCTCGGTCGCAGCCGCATGCCGGACTGCCACCCACTCCTGCACGTTGGGCGCATCGGGCTTGCTGCAGCCGACCTTCTGCACCTGGCTGTCGAACTCGAACCGATGACCGGCCGGACGCCATCGTGTCTCGATCGCACAGGCGTAGCCCATGGACTGGCGGCCGACGAGCCGATGGTTGCGCCCGTCCCAGACCAGGTTCATGCCGCCGAGCTCCGCCAACCGCTTGCCGTCGCTGACGAACTCCAGTCTCTGGTTGATGGCCTGGCCGTTGGGCAGCAGCGTCACGGCCAGCATCGGCTGGTTGGCGCCCGGCTCCCCGCAGGGCAGCAGGAACAGCTCGGCCCCGCCGCCCAACGCGATTCGCGCCGCGCCGGCGCCGTCGAAATTGTCCGGCCGGATGGTGGCGCACGCCGCCTTGGGCTCGTCGTAGACCGCCTGGACCGCGCGCGGCAGCGGGTCCGATTGCAGCAGCGGTGCGGCGTGCGGCGCATCCTGAGGAGCGGCAGCGCCCGGCTTCAGCAGGGCGCCGCTGGTGCCCGTGCGCTCCTGGCGCGCGTCCATCCAATCCGCCAGAACCGTGAAGCCGGCGAGCGACAGCGGCGTCGTCCGGCCCGCCCGTCCGGTCGTCGCCTGCTGGCCTGCGGCCATCGCCTCGAGCAGCTTGGGCTCCGCCGCCGCGGGCTGGCAGGCAGACCGGCCGTTGCGCTGCTGCTGGCGCACATAGGCGTCGAAGGCGTGGTGGCCGGCGGCGATCTGCTTGGCGCCGGTCAGGGACGGATCTGGCGCCACGGCAAAGGCTTGGCCGCCGACATCGACCGTGAGCTCGCCCGCGCCGGCGTCCGCCCCGTAATAGCAGACCAGGGGTATGGCATCCCAAGCCCAGCCACGCACGATCTCGAACGGGCCCGAGGCGATGACGCACAGGCCGGTGCTCATGCAGCGACCGCTCCAGTCGCCGTGCTCCTTGTAGAGCGGCGGCTGGTCCGCGGCAGCCGCCACGGCCGACATCATCAGCAGACCTGCCCCGAAGGCCGCAGTCCCGATTCGCATGCGTCTGGCTCCCGTCGAACAGGCGTTGTCGATGCGGGCGGCAGAGAGGCCGCGACGTCGGCCCCTGTCAACCCGCGCGCACCCGGGCGTGTCCCGGCCGGGCGGCATCGCTCGGCCGAACGGAAGCGCTTCCAATTCGATGATTTGCAGCGTCACGAGCGCCGCGCCGGCGGCGCTCAGGGCTCCCAGAAATCCGGTCGCGCTTCACCGAGATGCGGGCCGAGTCGGACCGGCGCGATCCGGGTCGCCAGGCCGGTCGCATCGTCGGTCTCGACTGCGACGCCGCACAGGGTGGCCTCGCCGCCGGCGGGCTCCAGCCGGCCGCCCGGCGTCTTCTGCAGGAAGCGCCGCACCGGCTCCTCCTTGTGCATGCCGATGACGCTGTCGTAGTCGCCGCTCATGCCGGCGTCGGACATGTAACCGGTGCCGCCGGCGAGGATGCGGTGGTCGCCGGTCGGCACATGGGTGTGCGTGCCGACCACCAGCGACACGCGGCCGTCCACGAAATAGCCGAAGGCCTGTTTCTCGCTCGTCGCCTCCGCGTGGAAATCGACCAGGATCGCATCGCACGCATGCCGCAGCGGCGCCGCCGCCAGCTCGCGCTCGGCGGCGGCGAAGGGATCGTCCAGCGGCTCCATGAACACGCGTCCCATGAGGTTGACGACGAGCACGCGCGCGCCCTTCTGGGTCTCGACCACGGTGGCGCCTCGGCCTGGCGTGCCGCTCGGATAGTTGGCCGGGCGCACCAGGCGCGGCTGGCGGTCGGCGAAGACCAGGGCGTCACGGTTGTCGAACGCATGGTTGCCCAGCGTCACCGCATCGGCGCCGGCGTTGATCAGGGCGTCGCAGATGTCCTCGGTGATGCCGAAGCCGCCGGCCGAGTTCTCGCCGTTGACGACGACGCAGTCGAGGTTCCAGCGCGTCCGCAGCTCCGGCAGCCGGTTGACGACCGCATGGCGGCCGGCACGGCCGCAGACGTCGCCGATGAAGAGAAGTCGCATGTCGAGCCCTAGAGCGCTTCGCGATTGGGTGGAACCACCCAATCGCAAGGAAGCGCTCCAAATTCAAGAGGTTAGGAACGCTTCGTCATTGGATGATCCCATCCAATGACGAAATGCTCCAGCGTGGTGGATTTGACGTTCCTGCCCTGTGCATGGCATCCGCGTTCAGGAACTTCAAATCCATTAAACCACACTAGAATCATCGAATTGCTCGTGTGGCTCACGAATCCGAAATTCGCTCCAAGCGCGGCTCCGAGGTGGTGCGAATTTCGGATTCGCCACATGGGGGGGAAAGCCGATCGTGCGGCGGCCGTCAAACCGGCCTAACCGGCGGGGCTCACCCATTCGCGCTCGGTGACGATGGCGTCAAGGGGCCGGTCGTGCGCCTCGGCCGGCACCTGCTCCACCTCCTGGGCGGCGAAGGCGAGCGCGATGGCGACCACCGGTCCGTGCGCCGCGAGCCGCGCCAGGGCCCTGTCATAATGCCCGGCGCCATACCCCAGCCGCCCACCGTCCCGGTCGAAGGCGACGCAGGGCACCAGCAGGATGCGTGGCGAGACCTCGAGCGCCTCGGGCGACGGGCCCCTGGTGCCGAAGCCGGCATCGTGCAAGGGGTCGCCCGGCGCGTAGGCCCGGAACCGCAAGGTGGGCGCCGCCACGACCGGCAGACAGAGCGCCGTGCCGCGGCTGGCCAGCACGGTCATCAGCGGGCGCGGATCGACTTCGCTGCGGATCGGCCAGTAGCCGGCGACGGGGCCCCCGCTGAGGCATGGCCGAGCTGGGGCAGCAGCAGCGCGTTCGCCGCGATCGCGTGAGAGGCCGCCGCGCGAACGGCGGGAGGGAGCCCGTCCCGCCGCGCCAGGCATGCCCGGCGCAGCGCCGCCTTACGGTCGGCGGCCGGCATCGGCGGCCCTCACCTGGACCCGGCGGATGCGCACGGCACCGCCCGCATGGATACGTTTGTCATCGCGCGCACATGAAGCCGAGGTCTGCCTCGACGCCAGACGACGGCGTCCACGCTAATTGTAGCACGCCTCGGCGGTCGCGGCCTTGCGCATGGGACGGCAGACGCCGCATGTCGGCATGCGTCCCGTTGCATCCCGCCGGCCGAAAGGGTCCCAGCATGCCCCAGTTCTACGAGCTCACGACGCTGTCATGCCCGGTCGTTTCTGTCTCCAGGGCTTCGGACGGCGCGCAAGCTTTCCTGAGCGCGCCGGATGCGAAGGGCGACCTGCTCGGATGCTGGCGGACCGACATCGGCACGCTCGGACGCCTGCTGATCTTGCGCAGGTTCGCGAGCCAGGAGGAACTGGCGGCCGAGCGCAGGCGCGCCTTGCTCAGCGCCAACCCGTTCAACGCCGGCGACGCGATCACGGCGCTCGAGATGGACAGCTACGCGCCGTTTCCGTTCCTGCCGCCCGTCCGGCCCGGCGTCTACGGCGACGTCTATGAGTTCCGCACGTACAAGCTGAGGCCGGGCGGGCTGCCGCCGACGCTGGCGGGCTGGGAGGCGGCCATGCCGGCGCGGGCGTCGAGGTCGCCCCTCGTCATCGCCATGTACGCGCTCGACGGCGCGCCGCGCATCACGCACATCTGGCCCTATGCCGGCGTCGACGCGCGCTCGGCCATCCGCGCCAAGGCGACCGCGGACGGCATCTGGCCGCCGCCGGGCGCGGCCGAACAGGTGCTGGAAGCGGTCTCGACGATCGCTCGGCCCGAGCCGTATTCGCCGCTGTCGTGACGGCGGCGGTCATCGAGGCCGGCCGCGCGCGGCGCGGAATGGCGGAGGACGTGCGGAGCCGCGAAAGGCGTTGGAGAATCGATCCCGGGAAACCTACAACGTAGGTGGGCGCCGTGTGCCCAAGTCCACGGACAAGGGCAGGTACAGCTCCCGTTCGGATCGATAAGGCCCCGGGGATATGTGTCTCCTGACGCACCCCACAGCCCCGCCGCGCTAACGTAGGGCGCTTCCTGCGCAAATGCTAGATGCCGGCGCCAAGCTTGAGCGGTGCAGAGCATCGCACGCGTGGAGCGTCCACATGCGCGAGGCATCGAGCGATTCAAGGGGGACCAACGTGACGATCCGGATAATCGTGTTCGGCCTTGCCGCTCTGGCGGCGATCAGTGCGACCAGGGCCGAGGCTCCGCTCAGGCCCGTCGAGGTGCCGCCGGCGCCGCCGGCCGCGGCGGCATCCGTGGCGCTCCTGTTCCGGTCCGATCGCACCGCCGCTGATCAGCCCATCCGCCTGCCCGGCGGCGACGTCGAGGTGATCGTCTCCCGCTACACCATTCCGCCGGGCGTCAGGCTGCCGATCCACAAGCACCCCTTCCCCGCTACGCCTACGTGGAGGCCGGCACCTTGCGCGTGTCGTCCGCCGACGGCGGCCGCAGCACGCTGTACCGCACCGGCGATTTCATCGTGGAAATGATCGACGCATGGCACTTCGGCGCCACCGAAGGCGCGGACACGGTCAAGCTGCTCGTCATCGACCAGGTGCCGCCGGGCACCGGCAGCAGCACCATCCTGCTGCCCTCCGACAAGCCGAAATAGCTGGCGGCCGCCGTCGAGACGAACGTCAGGCGGGATTGGACGACCCGGGATTGAGCGCGCGGGCCAGCCGCTCGATGCGCTCGGCGACGTTGATGAGCGTTTCCGCCGCCTGGGCCTCGACAACGTCGACGCGCTCGTCCCCCGCCGTCAAGGCCTGGCGCAGCGACCGCATCTCGTGCTCGGCGTCGAGCAGGCGCTTCTGGGCCTCTTCCAGCTCGTCGAGCGCCATCAGCGCGGCCATCACCTGCAGCCGCATGTCGCCGATCGGGCCGAAGGACTCCTGCAGAGTGGCGATGCGCCGATCGAAGGTCTGCGCGAGGCCCTCGAGATGCTTCTCCTCCCCGTCCTCGCAGGCCATGCGATAGACCTTGCCGGCGATCGTGACCGATACGTGCGCCATGGGGGCCTCAACTGGTTGTCTGTCGGCGCCATTTGTCTGTCGGCACCATGTCGGGCCGCTGCGCCGGCCCCGACCGAGCGGCGTGGGCGGCGGCGCGCGCGGCCGATCTAAGCGCCTCGAATCGAGCATATTTTAGGGCCCTGGCCCGGTTCGATCCAGGGTGCCCCATGCTAGTCCCCGTCGTTGGGGCCGGGCGGAGCGGCGGGCGGCCCGGCCGTCTCCGCGTCCAAAACCGCCTGCACCGCAGCCATCGCCCGCTCGAGCCTGCGGCCGACGTCCGCCGTCGTCGCCTCCATGCGGTCGAGCTTGGCGATCGTGCCGTCCAGGTCGACGGCCAGCCGGGCGCGGTCGTCCTGCATCAGCGACAGCTCGGTTTCCAGATCGCCGCTGCGGCGGTCGGCTTCCTCGCGCCGGGCGGCGGCGGCCTCCAGCGCGGTCAGGGCGGCGTCGAGCCGTTTCAGTGCCTCGTTGAGGTTCATGGCGCCTTGCTGCCCGCATCCCGGGTGGATTTGACCTGTCCGATCCTTCTCATGGCATCCCGGCTCAGACACAAGAATCCGCAAGTCACGCCGGATCGCGGATGGATGCGCCTGCCCGGGCAACGCGGCCGGGCCGGCCGGCGCGCCACCCAGCAATTAGCGCATGTGGCGGTGCTGTTGAAACCCGCGGCAGGCAGAATCTTGAGCCGGCTTGCCGGCCGCTCGCCCTTATCTGACGCCATTTGCTCGACAATTTGACTCACTAAGCTCAACTGCTATCAACCCCGGGCGCGTCCGGGCTCGCCCCGAGGCCGGATCCGGATACCTCAAACCCGACGCAGGCGGACCTCCGATGACCAACCTCGTTGAACACCGTCATCTCGCGAATGCGGTTCGTGCCCTCGCGATGGATGCCGTCGAGAAGGCCAAGTCCGGTCACCCTGGCCTGCCCATGGGGGCAGCCGACATCGCTACCGTCCTGTTCACGCGCTTTCTGAAGTTCGATGCGACCCAGCCGCACTGGCCCGACCGCGACCGTTTCGTACTGTCGGCCGGCCACGGCTCGATGCTGCTCTACGCCCTGCTCTACCTCAACGGCTACGAGGGCATGACGCTCGCCGAGATCGAGCGCTTCCGCCAGATCCACTCCAAGACGCCCGGCCACCCCGAGAACTTCATGACGACGGGTGTCGAGACGACCACGGGCCCGCTGGGTCAGGGCATCGCCACGTCCATCGGCATGGCGCTCGCCGAGCGCATGCTGGCGGCCGAGTACGGCGACGAGCTGGTCGACCACTACACCTACGTGCTGGCCTCCGACGGCGACCTGATGGAGGGCGTCAGCCAGGAAGCGATCGCGCTCGGCGGCCACCTCAAGCTCGGCAAGCTCATCGTCTTCCACGACGACAACGGCATCTCCATCGACGGGCCCCTGACGCTGGCCGATTCCGTGGACCAGGTGAAGCGCTTCGAGGCGGCGGGCTGGCACGCGGTCCGCATCGACGGCCATGACCCCGATGCCATCGCTCAGGCCATCATCAACGCCCAGCAGGAGACCGGCCGGCCGTCGTTCATTGCCTGCAAGACGGTGATCGGCTTCGGCGCGCCGCATAAGCAGGGCACGTCCAAGGCGCACGGCGAACCGCTCGGCGCCGACGAGCTGAAGGCGGCCAAGGAGCAGCTCGGCTGGCCTTACGGCTCCTTCGAGGTCCCCGACGAGATCCTGCAGGCATGGCGCGCTTTCGGCGGCCGCGGCAGCGCGGCGCGCGAGACCTGGCAGGCGCGCTTCGACAAGGCGCCGGAGGAGCAGCGCCGCGAGTTCACCCGCCGCATCGAGCACAAGCTGCCGCAAGGCCTGGATACGGCCATCGAAGGCCTCAAGCGCCACCTGGTGGCCGAGCCGCAGACGGTCGCGACGCGCAAGTCGAGCGAGATCGCGCTGGAGGTGGTGACGGTCGCGGTGCCCGAGCTGATCCTGGGCTCCGCCGACCTGACGCCCTCCAACAACACCAAGACCAAGAACCTGACCGAGATCGCGCCGGGCTCCTACGGCGGCCGCTACATCCACTACGGCATCCGCGAGCACGGCATGTCGGCCGCCATGAACGGCATGACCCTGCACGGCGGCTTCCGCCCGGCCGGCGGCACCTTCTTCGTCTTCACCGACTACGCCCGGCCGGCGATCCGCATCTCGGCGCTGGCCCACATCCCGGTCATCTACATCATGACCCACGACTCCATCGGGCTGGGCGAGGATGGGCCGACCCACCAGCCGGTCGAGCACCTGGCGGCGCTGCGCGCCATGCCCAACCTGCACGTCTACCGGCCCGCCGATACGGTGGAAACGGCCGAGTGCTGGCAGCTGGCCCTCGAGCGGACGACAGGCCCCAGCATGCTCGTGCTGTCGCGCCAGAACCTGACGCCGGTGCGCACCACCCACGTCAGCGAGAACCTCTGCGCCAAGGGCGCCTACGAGCTGTCGCCGGCGGATGGCGAGGCGGTCGCGACGCTGTTCGCCACCGGCTCGGAGGTGGAGCTGGTCATGCAGGCGCAGGCGCTGCTGAAGCAGCAGGGCATCGCCGCGCGCGTCGTATCGGTGCCCTCCCTCGACCTGTTCCTGGAGCAGCCGGAGGACGTGCGCCGCGCGGTGATCGGCACCGCCAAGATCCGGGTCGCGGCGGAAGCCGCCGTGCGCTTCGGCTGGGATGCCGTCATCGGCGAGCACGGCGGCTTCGTCGGCATGTCGAGCTTCGGCGCCAGCGGCCCCTACAAGGAGGTCTACAAGAACTTCGGCATCACGCCGGAGGCGGTGGTCGAGCAGGTCGTCAAGCGCCACAACGCGTGACGCCTCGGCGGCGCGGCACGGGGCCGAACGGTCTCGAGGCGCCCTGGGCAGGCGCCACCGCGCCACTTATGTGAGATCGGGCATGGATTGCAGCAGCAATCCATGCTTAGGAGCCTCACCGAGGGGCAAGCGCGCGCGGGCACAAGCCCGCACCCGCGCCGGACCTTCTCGGCGCGATCACGTCCACGACCCCGGCTTGGCCGGATCCATGGCCGCGTGATCGAGAACCGGCGGCCGCCCCGATCGCATCGGGGCGCGCGCCGCCTTCGCATCCAACCAGGAGCGGCAGCTTGGCGGACCGCGACGGTTGAAATCGGCAATTCCCGGCGCCCGCAGGCTTGGCGCCGGGGCAGACGGGACGAGGAGAGAGGATCATGACGGTTCGGGTTGCCATCAACGGATTCGGGCGCATCGGGCGCAACGTGTTGCGCGCCATCGTCGAATCGGGCCGCACGGACGTCGAAGTGGTCGCCATCAACGATCTCGGCCCGGTGGAGACCAACGCCCATCTGCTCCGCTTCGACAGCGTGCACGGCCGCTTCCCGAGCGAGGTCAAGGTCGAGGGCGACAGCATCCTCGTCGACGGCCGCGCCATCCGGGTGACTGCCATCAAGGATCCGGCGACCCTGCCGCACAAGGAGCTCGGCGTCGACATCGCGCTCGAATGCACCGGCATCTTCACCTCCAAGGACAAGGCCAAGGCGCACCTCGATGCCGGCGCCAAGCGCGTGCTGGTATCCGCGCCGGCCGACGGCGCCGATCTCACCGTCGTCTTCGGCGTCAACCACGACAAGCTGACGGGAGACCATCTGGTCGTCTCGAACGCCTCGTGCACCACGAACTGCCTGGCGCCCGTCGCCAAGGTGCTGAACGACGCGGTCGGCATCGAGAAGGGCTTCATGACGACCATCCACTCCTACACCAACGACCAGCCGTCGTTGGACCAGATGCACAAGGATCTCTACCGCGCCCGGGCCGCGGCGCTGTCGATGATCCCGACGTCCACGGGTGCCGCCAAGGCGGTCGGTCTGGTGCTGCCGGAGCTCAACGGCAAGCTCGACGGCACCTCCATCCGCGTGCCGACGCCGAACGTGTCCGTGATCGATTTCAAGTTCGTCGCCCGCAAGGCCACGTCGAAGGACGAGATCAACGAGGCGATCAGGCGCGCCGCCGACCAGCAGCTCAAGGGTGTGCTCGCCCTCACCGACGCCCCCAACGTGTCGATCGACTTCAACCACCATCCGGCATCGTCGATCTTCCACATCGATCAGACCAAGGTGCTCGACGGCACCCTCGTGCGCGTCCTGTCGTGGTACGACAACGAGTGGGGGTTCTCCAACCGGATGGCCGATACCGCCGTCGCCATGGGCAAGCTGATCTGAGCCGCCCATGACGGCGCCCGCGCGGGCGCGGGCACAGCGACCGGAGCATTTTCCCGATCGGACGCGGTCGTCCGGCCGGATGGAAATGCTCCAGCTCTTTGCATCTGGAGCGCTTCTCCGGGGTGGGGCAATCCACCGGACGGCAGGCGCTCTAGCCCAGGAGTCGAGCATGAGCGACGAGCCGAGTTACCGCGTCGAACCGACCTGGCCTGCCGGAGCCGGCCGTACGCCGCCCGCCGCCACCCCGGCGCCGCTGTCGGAATCCATTCCCGCCGACAAGATCCTGCACGATCAGCTGGCGCGTATCGAAGACAAAGTGGCGCGCGTCGAAGAGAAATACGCCCGCGCCGAAGCGCTGCTGCTGCGCGTGGAGGATCGGGTCGAGCACACGACCGGGGTCACCAGCGGATTGGCGCGCCAGGACGAGCTGGAGCGGCTCGCCGCCCGCGTCGGCCGCCTGCCCGGCTTCGGCGCGCTGATCGCCACGGCCATCATCGCCGCGGTGCTGGCCGCGATCTTCGTCGTGCTGGCGCAGCGTTTCGGCATTCCGGGATTGACCTGATGAGCTTTCGCACCCTCGACGACGCAATTCTGGCCGGCAAGCGCGTGCTTCTGCGCGTCGACCTCAACGTGCCGATGGAGCACGGCCGTATCAGCGATGCGACCCGCATCGAGCGCATCCTGCCGACCGTCCGCGAGATCGCGAAAGCCGGCGGCAAGGTGATCCTGCTCGCTCACTTCGGCCGACCCAAGGGCCGCGATGCCAAGGACAGCCTGCGGCCGGTAGCAGCGGAGCTGGCGCGGCTGCTGGGCCAGCCCGTCGCCTTCGCCGACGACTGCATCGGCGAGCCGGCGGCGAGCAAGGTCGCCGCCATGGCCGATGGTGACGTGCTGCTGCTGGAGAACACCCGCTTCCACGGCGGCGAGGAGAAGAACGACCCGGACTTCGTCAAGGCCTTGGCGGCGAACGGCGACATCTACGTCAACGACGCCTTCTCGGCGGCCCACCGGGCGCACGCCTCCACGGAAGGTCTCGCCCGGGTGCTGCCGGCCTATGCCGGGCGCACCATGCAGGCGGAGCTGGAGGCGCTGTCGAAGGCACTCGAGCATCCGGCCCGGCCGATCGTCGCCGTCGTCGGCGGCGCCAAGGTGTCGAGCAAGATCGAGCTGCTGGAGAACCTCGTGGCCAAGGTCGATGCGCTGGTGATCGGCGGCGGCATGGCCAACACCTTCCTTTACGCGCAGGGGCTCCCGGTCGGGAAATCGCTTTGCGAAAAGGATTTGGCCGATACCGCGCGACGTATCATGAGCAAGGCGGAAGAAGCCAACTGCGCCATCGTGCTGCCCGTCGACGCCGAAGTGGCCGACAGGTTCGCCGCCGACGCGCTGCATCACGCCTACGGGGTCGATGCCATACCGAGCGACGGCATGATCCTCGACGTCGGCGCCCTCTCCATCGACCGTATCCGCGCCGTCATCGACGATGCGGCGACCCTGGTCTGGAACGGCCCGCTCGGCGCCTTCGAGATCAAGCCGTTCGACCGCGGCACCGTCGAGGCGGCGCGTCACGCCGCCGGGCGCACGCGTGAGAAGAAGCTGCTGTCGGTGGCGGGCGGCGGCGACACCGTCGCCGCGCTCAACCATGCCGGCGTCGCCGACGACTTCAGCTACGTGTCGACGGCGGGCGGCGCCTTCCTCGAATGGCTCGAGGGCAAGGCGTTGCCGGGCGTCGAAGCGCTGCGTAAGGCCTGAGGGCCGAAGGCGCCGCTGCGGCGGGTGTCTCGACGGTCGGCGGCTCGGGCTGGCGGCCCCGGGGCGGCGGAGGGACGGCTCATGGGGCCAGCATCCCTCTTTGATTATGTTTTCGGCGCGATCGTCCTCCAAAGCGGCATCCGCCTTTGGCGATCAGGCGCCCGTGCTACCCAGGTCCAGACGGGAGGTTGATGTGCAGCTCGATGAACTGAACAAGATTGCCGAGGCGATGGTCGTCCCCGGCAAGGGCATCCTCGCAGCGGATGAGAGCTCATCCACCATCGCCAAGCGATTCGACGCCATCGGCGTTCCCTCCACGGCCGACACGCGGCGGGATTATCGCGAGTTCATGTTCCGCACAGCCGCTGCGATGACGAACAATATTTCGGGTGTCATCCTGTTCGACGAAACCATCCGTCAGCAGGCCAAGGACGGCACGCCGCTGGTCAAGCTGATCGAGCAGGCCGGATCGATTCCGGGCATCAAGGTCGACGCCGGCGCCAAGCCCCTGCCCTTCTCCCCCGGGGAGACGGTGACCGAGGGCCTCGACGGCCTGCGCGAGCGTCTGAACGAGTACTACAAGCTGGGCGCACGCTTCGCCAAATGGCGGGCGGTGATCGACATCGGCAGCGGCATCCCGAGCTACAACTGCATCAACGCCAACGCCCAGGCCCTGGCTCGCTACGCCGCCCTGTGCCAGGAGGCGAACATCGTCCCGATCGTCGAGCCGGAAGTGCTGATGGACGGTGACCACGACATCAACCGCTGTGCCGAAGTCACCGAGTGGACGCTGAAGGAGGTCTTCCAGCAGCTGTTCTACGCGCGCGTCGCGCTCGAGGGCATCGTGCTCAAGCCCAACATGATCGTGCCGGGCAAGAAGTCGCCCAAGCAGGCGTCGGTCGACGAGGTCGCCCAGGCGACCATCGCCGTGCTGAAGCGCTGCGTACCGTCGGCCGTGCCGGGCATCGCCTACCTGTCCGGCGGCCAGAGCGACGAGGATGCGACGGCCCATCTCGATGCCATGAACCGCATCGGCGGCTTCCCCTGGAAGATGACCTTCAGCTATGGCCGCGCCCTGCAGGCCGCGCCGCAGAAGGCCTGGTCGGGCAAGCCCGAGAACGTCGTGGCCGGCCAAAAGGCCTTTGCCCATCGCGCGCTGATGAACGGGCTTGCCTCCCGGGGCGAGTGGACGCGCGAGCTGGAGAGCCAGGCGGCCTAGAGCGCTTCGAGATTGGGCGCCGAGCGGGATCGGCGCCCACTTTTCGGCATCATGCTCGCGCAGAAGCGAGTCGAGGGGTGGCGTCCCCCGAGGCCATCCCGCATTTGTTGACGTCCTGTTGAGCCATGGCTGAGCCCACCCGCCTTTATCTGATCACGCCGACCATCGCCGACGCGCAGGCCTTTGCGCCGCTCCTGGCGGAGGTTTGCGCAGCCGGCGACGTGGCCGCCGTCCTCATCGATCTGCCGCGCGACGACGAGCGCAGCACCATCAATCGCATCAAGCGCCTGGCGCCGATCGTCCAGGAACGAGGCGCGGCCCTGCTGGTGACGGCCAGTCCCCAGGCCGCCATTCGTGGTGGCGCCGACGGCGTGCATCTGAGCGGCGCCGATCCGGCAACCTTGCGGGACGCGACCCGCACATTGCAGCCCGACCGTATCGTCGGCGTCGGCGCGCTCTCCTTGCGCCACGACGCCATGGTCGCCGGCGAGGCCGACGTGGACTACGTGATGTTCGGCGAGCCGCGGGCGGACGGTTTCGTGCCCGACGTGGAGGCCACCGTGGAGCGCGCCGCCTGGTGGGCGGAATTGTTTGCCGTGCCCTGCGTCGCCTATGCCGCGCAGCTCGACGCGGTGCCGCTGATCGCCTCGACGGGGACCGAGTTCGTAGCTCTGGGCGACGCCGTGTTCGGCGCGGCCGAGGGGGCGGCAGCCGCCGTCGCCCGCGCCCGCGATCTGCTCGCCGGGGCGGAGACGGCCTTCCGATGACCGGGATCAGCCGCCG
This sequence comes from Chelatococcus sp. KU-N122, assembly GCF_055391085.1. Taxonomy (NCBI): domain Bacteria; kingdom Pseudomonadati; phylum Pseudomonadota; class Alphaproteobacteria; order Hyphomicrobiales; family Chelatococcaceae; genus Chelatococcus; species Chelatococcus sp. KU-N122. Next base: position 252,786 of record NZ_AP043981.1, read on the forward strand.
CCGGCGGGCGCTCACCGTCGGCCTCCCGATCATGCTCGCGGCCGCAGGCGCTGCGCCGATCGCGGCGCTTGCCCAGGCGCCGGGGCCGCGGCCCGCGACGCCGATCCTCCCGATACCGACCTTGCCGCCGGACGGCAGCTCTTTCGGCAGGCCCACCATGCAGCCCGGCATGCCGGGCTCTCCGGCCTTCACGCTGCCGCGTCCGACGGACCGCCCGCCCTCGGATGCGGAGCGGCGCGGCGCGGTGCGCGGGCCGGTCCTGCCCAACTCCTACGACGTGAAGCCCGAGGCCGGGCAGCAGCCCGCGAGCCCCGATACGGCCGACGCCGCTTATGGCGCCTACCAGCGCGGCTACTTCGCCACGGCCATGCAGGAAGCGCTGCGGCGGCTGGAGCGCGCGCCGGGCGACGGCGCCGCCATGACGCTGCTGGGCGAGCTCTACAACCAGGGCCTCGGCGTACCGGAGGATCTCGCCAAGGCCGCCGACTGGTACCAGCGAGGAGCCGCTGCCGGCAACGCCGACGCCGCCTTTGCGCTTGCCATGATGAAGCTGCAGGGCCGGGGCGTGCCCAAGGACGAGCCCGGCGGCCTGAAGCTGCTGGAAACGGCGGCGGCCGCGCGCCAGCCCGCTGCCTGCTACAATCTGGCGCTGGTCAAGCTCGCCCAGCCCGGCGACGCCGGTGCGGCGGAAGCGGTGCTGCTGCTGCGCATCGCCGCCGACGCCGAGGTCCCCGAGGCCCAATACGTGCTGGCGACCCTCTACAGGAAAGGAGCGGGCGCTCCCCGCAACGACGTCGAGGCGACGGCGCTGCTGGCGAAAGCCGCGGCCAACCGGCTCGTCGCCGCCGAGGTCGAGTACGCCATCGCGCTGTTCAACGGCACCGGCACGGACAAGGACGAGGCCGGCGCGGCCAAGCTGTTCCTGCACGCCGCCGCGCAGGGCAACGCCATCGCCCAGAATCGCCTCGCCCGTCTGCTCGTCACCGGGCGCGGCGCCCCGCCGGACCTGGTGGAGGCCGCCGGCTGGCATCTGCTCGCAGCCGGCCAGGGCCTGACCGATCCCTGGCTCGACGAGGCGTTGAAGGGGCTGAGCGCGGACGAGCGCCGGCGGGCCGAGACACTGGCGGCCCGCCACCGAGCGGAACTGGCGGGAGAGACGCCTTGACGACGCCCCGTGCTGCGATGCACATGGGCGGCGGCTCTCCCCTTTCGCGTCGGCCTGCAACACCGCGCGACATCTCGCGTTGACGGCAATCGCGCCGACGAGCGCGCAAAGGTTGCCCCGATGATCCGTTCGCCGCTGATGACCGTGATGACCGACGCCGTTGCCAAGGCGGCCCGTTCGCTGAAGCGCGACTTCGGCGAGGTCGAGCAGCTTCAGGTCTCGCGCAAGGGCCCCGGCGACTTCGTCTCGGCCGCCGACCGCAAGACGGAGAACATCCTGCGCGGCGCCCTCGAGAAGGCGCGGCCGGGCTATGGCTTCGTGCTCGAGGAGGGCGGCATCGTCGACGGCACCGACGCCTCGCACCGCTGGCATATCGACCCGCTCGACGGCACGACCAACTTCCTGCACGGGCTGCCGCACTTCTGCATCTCGGTCGGGCTGGAGCGCGAGGGCATGCCGGTGGCCGGCGTGGTCTACGATCCGATCAAGGACGAGTGGTTCATCGCCGAGCGGGGCAAGGGCGCCTTCGTCAACAACAGGCGGCTTCGGGTCGCCGCCCGCAACGCGCTGGATCAGGCCATCGTGCTGTGCGGCATTCCCCACATCGGACGCCCCGACCACGAGCGCTTCCTGCGCGAGCTGTCCGTCATGATGGTCCATTTCGCCGGCATCCGCCGGCAGGGCGCGGCTGCGCTCGACGTGTGCTACGTGGCGGCCGGCCGGGCCGATGCCTACTGGGAGCGCAATCTCAAGTCCTGGGATCTCATGGCGGGCCTGTGCATCCTGCGCGAGGCCGGCGGCATGGCGAGCGAGGCCGACGGCGGCGACGATCCGGCCGGCAGCGGCAGCATCGCGTGCGGCAATGAGTACATGCACCGGGAGCTGCTGCGGCTGATCAAATCGGCAGCCTGACGACGCCGGACGAGGTGCGGGCTGGTCGATGGATAGCCCGCTCGGGGAGTGGCAACGATCTTGAGGTCCAATCGTGCGCCGGGCGGAACCGCGCACGCAAACCGACGCGAGGCCGCCGATGGCTGAGGCCGATCCGCTGCATCTAACATCCCCGCGCATCCATCTGGTGCGCATGGTGGTGTTCCTGATCCTCGTCGGCTTTCTCGCCTTCATCCTGTACCAGCCGATCTGGACCGCCTTCCTCAACAATCCGGGGCTCAACGGCCTGATCGGCCTGGTGCTGCTGATCGGCATCATCATCGCCATCGCCCAGGTGCTGCGGCTGTTCGGCGCGGTCGGCTGGGTGAACGCGACGGGCTCGGCCGGCCTGCGGCGCGGACAACTGCCGGAGGCGGAGCCGCCGTCCCTCCTCGCGCCGATGGCGGCGCAGCTCGGTGCCGGCCGCAGCGTCAGCACGCCGGTCATGCGCTCCGTCCTCGACGCCATTGCGCTGAGGCTCGACGAAAATCGAGAGATCGTGCGCTACCTGGCCGGGCTGCTGGTGTTTCTGGGCCTGCTCGGCACCTTCTGGGGCCTGCTGGAGACGGTGAGCTCCGTCGGCGCCGTGATCCGTTCCATGCGCACCGGGGGCGAAGCGGCGGCGCTCTTCGACGAGCTCAAGAGCGGCCTGGCCGCCCCGCTCGGCGGCATGGGCATCTCCTTCTCGTCATCGTTGTTCGGCCTGGCGGGATCGCTGATCCTGGGCTTCCTCGACCTGCAGCTGGGCCAGGCCCAGACGCGCTTCTACACCGGCCTGGAGGACGGCCTCGCGGCCAGCGTCAGCGACGAGTTGCCGGTGATCAGCGCCGGTGCCGAGGCCTCCCCGGCGCTGACGGCGGCGATCGAGCGGCTGAACCAGAATTTTGTGGCGATGGCGGCGGGCGACGGCAGCCGCGGCCAGGCTCAGGCGATGGCGAGCCTCGCCGACGGCATTCGCGACCTGGTCCAGCACATGCGCCAGGAGCAGCAGCTGATCCGCGATTGGGTGGAGGCGCAGGCCGATCAGCAGCGCGCGATCCAGGCCGCGCTGGAGCGGCTGACGACGGACGAGCCCGACGAGCCGGCGAAGGCCAAGCCGCGCCGGCGCACCGAGGAGCTCGGCTGATGGCGCTCGCGCGCGGCCGCCGCGCCGACCGCGGGCTCAACTATTGGCCGGGCTTCGTCGACGCTTTGTCGACCCTGGTGCTCGCAGTCGTCTTCATGCTGTCCGTCTTCGTGATGGTGCAGTTCTTCTTGAGCCAGGAGATCAGCGGCAAGGATACGGCGCTGCAGCGCCTGAATCGTCAGATCGCCGAGCTCAACGACCTGCTTGCCCTGGAGCGGTCGGGCAAGAAGAACCTGGAGGACAGCCTGGCGCTGCTGCAATCCTCGCTCAAGGCCGCCGAGGGCGACCGCGACCGCCTGCAAGGCCTGCTGGCATCCGGCGCCGCCCAGGATACCGCTGCCAATGCGCGGGCCGGCCAGCTCAGCTCCGATCTGGACAAGCAGAAGCAGATCTCCGACCAGGCGCTGGCGCAAGTGGAGACGCTCAACCAGCAGATGGCGGCGCTCCGGCGCCAGCTCGCCGCCCTCGAGGAGGCGCTGGCCGCCTCCGAGGCGCGCGACAAGGAGAGCCAGGCGCGCATCGCCGATCTCGGCAGTCGGCTGAACGTGGCGCTGGCGCAGAAGGTGCAGGAGCTGGCCCGCTACCGATCGGATTTCTTCGGCCGGCTGCGGCAGATCCTCGGCAATCGGCCCGACATCCGCGTCGTCGGCGACCGCTTCGTCTTCCAGTCGGAGGTGCTGTTCGATACCGGCGCCGCGACCCTGCGCCCGCAGGGCAATGCCGAGCTCGACAAGGTCGCCGATGCGATCCTCGACATCTCCAAGGAAATCCCGCCGGACATCCCCTGGGTGCTCAGGGTGGACGGCCACACGGACAGGCGGCCGCTCTCCGGCGCCGGCGAGTTCAAATCGAACTGGGCGCTCTCGGCGGCGCGCGCCATCTCCGTCGTGCAGTATCTCGCGTCCAGGGGCGTGCCGCCGCAGCGGCTGCTGGCCGCCGGCTTCGGCGAATACCAGCCGGTCGACCTGGCCGCCACGGACGAGGCCCTCGCCCGCAACCGCCGCATCGAGCTGAAGCTCACCGAGCGATGAGCGCTGCGGTGGCGGGGGCCTACTCCGCCGCCCGTACCTCGATGTCGCCGAACTGGAGTCGCGCCAGCCGCTGGTAGAGGCCGCCGGCCCGCGCCAGCCGGTCGTGCGTCCCCTCCTCGACGATGCGGCCCTCGTCCATGACGAGAATGCGATCGGCCGACAGCACCGTGGCGAGGCGATGGGCCACCACCAGCGTGGTGCGGCCGCGCATCAGCCGATCGAGGGCCGCCTGCACCAGCCGCTCGCTCTCGGCATCGAGGGCGGAGGTCGCCTCGTCGAGCAGCAGGATCGGCGCGTCCTTCAGCAGCGCCCGGGCAATGGCGATGCGTTGGCGCTGCCCCCCGGACAGGGTGATGCCACGCTCGCCGAGCGGCGTCTCGTAACCCTGCGGCAACGCCCGTATGAAGGCGTCAGCCGCCGCGAGCTCGGCCGCGCGCGCCACCTCGGCGTCGCTCGCCTCCGGCTTGCCGTAGCGGATGTTGTCGGCGACGCTCGTGCCGAACACGACCGGATCCTGCGCCACGAGGGCGAACCGCCGCCGCAGCGCCTCCGGGTCGGTGCGGGCGGCATCGACACCGTCCACCCGGACGAGGCCCTCCTGCGGATCGTAGAAGCGCAGCGCCAACTGGAAGACCGTGCTCTTGCCCGCCCCGGACGGGCCGACGATGGCGACGCGCTCGCCGGCCGCCACCGCAAAGCTCACGCCCTTGAGGGCCGCGGCCGTTTGGCGGGTGGGATAGGCGAAATGCACGTTTTCGAAGGCGAGCGTGGCCAGCGGCCGCTCCGGCAGAGGCACCGGGTCGGCGGGCACCACGATGGCAGGCTTGGCCGCCAGGAGGTCTCCGAGCCGGCCGGCGGCGCCGGCGGCCTGCACCACCTCGGTCCACACCTGGGAGAGCTCACCGAGCGCGCTGGCGGCAAGCACGGCGTAGAGCAGGAACTGCGACAGCCGGCCGGCGGTCATGGTGCCGACCAGTACGTCGTGGGCGCCGTACCACAGCACGCCGACGACGCTGGCGCTGATCATGAACATGGCAAAGCCGGTCAGCAACGCCCGCGCCCGGGTCGACAGCTGGGCCGCCGCGTACGCCTCCTCGGAGGCGGCATCGAAATGGCGCGCCGTCGCCGCTTCGGCGCCGAACGCCTGCATGGTGCGCGAGGCGCCGATGGCCTCGACCGCATAGGCGGACGCGTCGGCCAGCCGGTCCTGGGCGGCACGCGAGCGACGGCTGACGCCGCGACCCGAGGCCACCAGCGGCAGCACGATGATCGGGATCGCGATCAGCACCATCAGCGACAGCTTGGGGCTGGTGACCACCATCAGCCCGACGCCGCCGAGGAACAGGAACAGGTTGCGTAGCGCCAGCGACGCGCTGGCGCCGAAGGAGGCCTTGATCTGGGTGGTGTCGGCCGTCAGTCGCGAGACGATCTCGCCGCTCTTGACGCTGTCGAAGAACGAGGGGTCGAGACGCGTCAGGTGGCGGAACACCGCGCTGCGCACGTCCGCAACGACGCGCTCACCCAAGGTGATGACGAGGTAGTAGCGCGCCGCGCTGGCCAGCGAGAGCACCAGGGCCACGCCGCCGAGCGCCAGAAAATAGACGTTCACCAGGCCGCCGCTGTCCGGCGAGAAGCCGAGGTCGATCAAGCGGCGGATGGCGATCGGCAGGGTCAGCGTGGCGGCGGCCGCCAACGTGAGCGCCACCAGGGCAGCGGCCATGCGACCGCGGTAGCGCAGGGCGAAGGGTAGCATGGCTCGCAGCGCAGCGAGGTTCGGCCGCCGGCGCCCGGCGACGCCGGATCGTTGCTCTGCGCCTTGCGGCTCGGCCGCGGTGCCGCTGTCGGTCATTTCACTCATATGGATCCAATCGGCCCTGGAGCCTCTTCCGATCGGGTGGAACCGCCTGATCGCAGAGACGCGCTCCAGATTCGTTGACTTAGAACATGTCTATCGGCACGGAAGGTCACATCTGACCGCGACACGCGCTCGCGTCCTCTATGCGCCGGCGAGATGCGCCCTCCCCGCGGCCTTGTCATGTCCGGGGCGCTGCGCTATAGGGTCGCGACTTCGGACATTGCTAATTGTAATGCGCCGGCCTCGTTCGGGCTGAGCGCGAGGATGCTGCCATGAAGCCGGACACGCACCCGGATTACCACCTGATCAAGGTCGTCATGACCGACGGCACCGAGTATATGACGCGCTCGACCTACGGCAAGGACGGCGACACGCTGACCCTCGACATCGATGCCAGGACCCACCCGGCCTGGACCGGCGGTTCGCAGACCCTTATCGACCGCGGCGGCCGGGTCTCGCGCTTCGCCAACAAGTTCGGCGGCCTGAGCTTCGGCAAGAAGTAGCGTCCGCGGACCGGCCCCCGGTCCGCTCAGGGGCAGCCGTCGCCACGTGAGCGCTTCTCTCCGATCGGGTGGAACCACCCGATCGGAGAGAAGCGCTCTGGATTCGAAGATCTGGAGCATTTCCCGACCAGATGGGTCCATCTGGTCGGGAAATGCTCTAACGCTCAGGCAGCTGACGGCCACTCGCCGCGCCATTCCCGGCTTCGCCCCGACGGCCGTACGCCGTCGCGGCCCCGTCAGGGCTTGCCGCGCGTCGGTGCCGGCCGCTCGCCGAACGCTGCCTTGAGCAGCGTGAGCTCCCGCCGCACGGGGGACGGACGCGGTGCGTCGGTCATCTCGCTTGCGTCGATATGGAGCATGCGGATTTCCAGGCGGGCCGCGCTGGCGATCAGATCGGTCAGATACTCCGGCAGCAGTTGCAGGGTCTCCGCCGGCGGCGGCGGTTCGGCATAGCTGTCGCTCTTGCGGCGCTGCTGCTCGGCCTCGACCTCGGTCATGTCGCCGTCGGCCACCGCGCGGCGGATGAGCAGCCACGACATGAGGCGCATGAGCCGCGTCGACAGGCGCGTGCTCTCCTGGGCGAAGGTGAGCGCGGCAATGCCGCGCAGCCCGGCTGAATCGACGCGCCCGGGCCCGTCGAGATAGGCCGCCGTCTTCTCGACCAGCTGGGTCGCTTCGGCAAACAGAAGATTGAAGGCGTTGCTGCCGGCGAAGCGGGCGGCGAACGAAATCGGATCAGCCGAATCCTCGCTCGGCAAACGTCGTGCGCTTTCGCTCATGGCCCCCAGCTCCACAGCATCTTCGGCTCGCCGCGGACTGTAGCGAAGCGACGCGCGAGCGAAAGCTTTACCCTTTATTAAGCCTAACAATCACCCCGCTCGTCGAGCGCATCAGGCCCAAAATCGGACATCGCGCTGCTCGGCGGCACAGCCGCAACATTGTGCCAAAGCACGGCGGGACAACAGGGGCCCGGGAGCCTCGGGGCAAAAAAGAAGCCGCCCGCAGGCGGCTTCGAAGTCGTATCAACAGGGAGGCGTCAACAGAGTGGACAGAACCACTCGACATCCAGCGAAACTGGATGCGGAAAGTAATAGCTTGGAAACCCTAAGGGCTGGTTAACGAGCGGGGCCGCGCCGCGTCCCGGCCATTGCCGGGCGCCAGAGCATTTCGCCACTGGATGAGGTCATCCAATGGCGAAATGCTCCTAACTTTTTGAATCTGGAGCGCTGCTTCGGCCAGCAACCGGCAGCGGCCCCGTCCTGGCCCGGGCGCTACGGCTGCCCGAGCGCCGGCGTGCGGGCCGCCAGGGCCGATTTCAGCCGCTCGGTCTCGCCCTTCAGCCGTTCGGCTTCGCGCCGATTGACGCGCGCGGCGCGCCGATGCCGTCCCTGCACCAGCCACGAGGCGAGGCCGCCGATCAGCACACCCAGCAGCAGCGCCGCAAAGATGACCACGAACAGCGGCAGCTGGACCCCGAGCGCCGGCGCATCCGGCGCGAACGGATCCAGCGAGAACAGCACCGGCGTACGATTGGCGATGGCGAGCAGCACGATCACGATCGCGAGCGGCAGCAGCACCAGCAGTCGAAGCAGTGTCTTCAAGGCGTCGTCTCCGCCGGCATCAGGCTTCAGCCGCGATGCGCCCCTTGATCGGGGCCGCGTTGAGGCGCAGGCGCATCTCCTTGCCGGTCTTGAAGACCGGCACCGCCTTGCGCGACACGTCCACGGTTTCACCGGTCCGTGGGTTGCGACCGGTGCGGGCGTCGCGCGTCTTCACCGAAAATGCGCCGAAGCCGCGCAGCTCGACCCGGTCGCCGCGTGCCAGCGCCCGCGTAATCTCGTCGAGAATCGCGTTGACGATGTTCTCGACGTCGCGCTGGTAGAGGTGCGGGTTGTGTTCCGCGATACGCTGGACGAGTTCCGATTTGATCATCGTCGATCCGTATCCCATTGATCAATCGTCACTTTTCAGAAGGACCGTGCCAGAGCGCGAGCATCCCGTCAAGCCGCGAGGCGTCGACCACAAGCTCGCTGCGGGCGAGCGTGTTGGCCAGATCGTCGTAGCCTAGCACCGCGGCGATCCGGCCGGCGTAGGTCAGCACGTCGAAGCGGTTCGCCGATCTCGGCCGCCACTCCCGAACCGGTAGATCCTTGGCCACGCCTCGGTTCGCCTCGAGCCAGGCGACGGCATCGCGCTCGCCGCCCATCTGATCGATCAGCTTCAGGTCGAGGGCCTGATGGCCGGTGAAGACGCGGCCGTCCGCCACCGCCGTGAGTTGCGCATCATCGAAGTGCCGGCGCTGCCGCACCAGGCCTTTGAACCAGTCGTAGGAATCGGAGACCAGGCTGGCGATGGCGGCGCGCGCTTCCGGCGACGTCGGCTCGAACCCGTTCGGCGCGGCCTTGAGCGGGCTCGACTTCACCTCCTCCATCTTGACGCCGACGATGTCGAGCAGCTTGGCGAAGTTGGGGAACTGGACGAGGACGCCGATGGAGCCGACCAGCGCGGTATGGCGGGCAAAGATGCGGTCCGTGCCCAGGGCCGCGATGTACGCGCCGGAGGCACCGATGGAGTCGATCACCGCGACCGTGGGCTTCTTCGCCGACAGCTGCCGCAGGGAGTCGTAGATCGCCTCCGAGCCGGTGGTGGTGCCGCCGGGGCTGTCGACGACGACGAGGACCGCCTTGGCCGCGGCGCTCTCCCTGACCCGCTTCAGCAGGTCGAGCGTCCTACGATCGCCGGTGATCAGCCCGGAGACGTGGATGCGCGCGACGTGGGCGGTGCCGGGGATCTCGTCGGCCGCCGCCCACAGGCCCCCGGTCACGATCGCCGCCAGGACGGCGAGCAAGGCCACGATCCGCCAGCCGCTCAGTCGCCGCCGCAGCGAGCGCCGCTCGGCCAACTGTTCCGCATCCGTCGCCATCGATATCTCCGTCCCGGTGCGTCACCGGCCCTGAGCCGGCATGAACAGCGAGGTTCATGCCGCTTGCCGTGTCGCCTGTCACCCGAAATCGTATGGCGACATTTGCGGCAATCGCAGGGTCGTTCACCACCGAAGTTCAGCCGCCCGGCACGGCGCCGAGCTGAAACGCGTCTCGCGCGATTGGATGATTCCGCCCGATTATGAAGCGCTCTAAAGCTCGGAGCGAGCCGGGGGCACGACAGGCCGGCGACCGGAGGTGATGGCCGCCTCGAGCTGGTCGAGCCGGTCCTGGCCCCAGAATGGCTCGCCTCGATAGACATAGAAGGGCGCGCCGAACAGGTCGCGGCCGATGGCTTCCCGGGTCAGAGCTTCGGCTTTCTCCGAGAGGATGGGAGCCTCCGCCGCGGCCAGCAACGCTTGGCCGTCGAACCCGCAACGGCCCGCCAATACCGCCAGCGTGCCCGGATCCTCCACGTTCAGCTCGTCCGCCCATACCGCTTTGAGGCCGAGATGGGCGAAGGCACCGAGGTCCCCGGGGCCGCCGACGCCCGCCTGCGCGGCGAGGAACATGCGGTGGCCGAGGCCCGGATCGGCGGGATAATGCTTGGGATGCAGCACCAGCGGAATGCCCCGGAGCTCACGCCAGCGCTGCATCTCCACCAGGCGATAGACCTGCCGCTGCACCGGCCGTTGCCTGACCGGCTTGCCTCCTCCCGCCGCGAACACGGCGAGCAGGTCGATGGGCTTGTAATCGACGTCGAGATCGAGTCGCGCCACGAGGTCCTGGAAGGCAAGGCTGCCTACGTACGACCAAAGGGAGATGAAGGAGAAATAATACTCGACCTTGCGCTTGGGCTCGGACATGGCCTGCTCCAATCCTGAACGTTTCAGATGCCGAGATAGGCACGACGGACCGCCGGATCGGCGGCGACCTCGGCGACCGGCCCCCCACGCCGGAACGGCCCTGGTCGAGCACATAGGCATAGCCGGCGAAGCCGAACGCCACCGCCACGTCCTGCTCCACCACCAGCAGGCCGGTGCCATCACGATTGATGCGCTCGAGCGCCGCGATCAGTTCGTCCACCACGGAAGGGGCGAGCCCGAGCGAGAGCTCGTCGATCAGCAGCAGGCGCGGTGCGGCCATGAGGCCGCGGGCGATGGCGCACATCTGCTGCTCGCCCCCGGACAGGGTGGAGGCATCCTGCCGGCGCCGCTCCGCCAGCCGCGGGAACAGGGCGTAGACGCGTTCCATATCGCGTCTCACCCCAGCCTTGTCGCTGCGCAGGTAGGCGCCGAGGAGCAGGTTGTCCATTACGGTGAGGCCGGCGAAGAGCCGGCGTCCTTCCGGCACGAGCACGAGGCCGCGCCGCACCCGGCCACGGGCGTCGTCGCCCGTGACATCGTCCCCGTCGATGAGGATGGTGCCGCGCCGCGGGCGGAGCGCGCCGGCAATGGCGCGCAGCAGGGTGGTCTTGCCCGCGCCGTTGGAGCCGACGAGGGCGACGATGCTGTTGCGCGGCACGACGAGATCGGCCTGCCAGACCACTTCGATATCGCCGTAGGACACCGCGAGATCACGGATGTCGAGAAGCGGGGTCTCGCCCGTGCCCGTCACGGCGCCGTCCCCGCCACGCCCTGGGCATAGCCGCGCCCCAGATAGGCTTCGATGACCTTGCGATCAGCCATCACCTCGGCGACGCTGCCATCGGCGATCGGCCGTCCCTGGTGGAGCACCACGATACGGGTGGATACCCGCGTCACCACCTTCATCAGATGCTCGATGACGAGCACGGTGACGCCCTGCTCCGCGATGGCCCGGATGAGCTCGATCGCATGGTCGATCTCCACCGCGTTGAGGCCCGCATTGACCTCGTCCAGCAGCAGCAGCTTCGGCCGTTGCGCGAGACTCTTGGCCAGCTCCAACCGCTTGCGGCTGGCGAGCGTCAGGGTCGCCGCGGGTTTGTGCCCTTCACTCAACAGGCCGCAGAACTCCAAAGCCTCGCGCGCCTGGCGGCGCGCCGCCTCCAGCGAGGCGGCCCCGCCCGCGAAGAGCGCAGCCGCCGCGACGTTCTCCAGCGCCGTCATGCGGGGAAACGGTTGCACGATCTGGAAGGTGCGGGCGATGCCCTGCCTAGCGATACGGTCCGGGCGCAGCCCGTCGATGCGCGAGCCGGCGAACGTGAGCCGCCCGGCGCTCGGCCGGTAGACGCCGCTGATCAGGTTGACCAACGTCGTCTTGCCCGCGCCATTGGGACCGATGAGCCCGACCACCTCGCCCACGGCGATATCGAGGGAGACATCGTCGAGCGCGACGAGGCCGCGGAAGCGCATGGTGACGCCTTCGATCTCGAGGAGCGCCATCAGCCGCCTTCCCGTCCGAGCGGCTTACCGCCGACGAGGCCCCGCCACGGGATCGACCTCGGCCCCTCCGGGAGGAACAGCACCAGCGCCACGACGAGCATTCCGAGAAGGCCGGCATGAAAGGAGAGGAGGTTGCGCCACAGCAGCTCCTCCAGGCCGAGGAACACGAACGCTCCGGCCACCGGCCCCAGCACCGTTCCCGCCCCGCCCAACAAGGTCATGAGGATCGGCTTGACGGCAAGGGAGACGTCATAGACGTCCGACGCGTCGATATAGCTGACCCAGGAGGCGTAGACGCCGCCGGCAGCGCCGGCGAGCGCGCCCGACAGGACGAAGGCCCACACCTTGGCTCGCCGGGTATCCACCCCGATAATCTGGGCCGCGTCCTCGTTCTGCGCGATGCAGCGCAAGGCCACCCCGAGCCGGGAGCGGTCCACCGCCAGCGTGACGCCCGCGGCGACGATCGCGAGCCCCGCCATCGCTCCGAAATAGAAGTGGGCCTGCGCCCCGACGCTGCCGCCCACGAGGGGCAGGTTGATGCCCATGCCGCCGCCGGTCAGGGACGTCCAGGAATTGGTGATCTCGCGCAGGACGTCCGCGACCACGAGGCTGGCGATGGCGAAGTAGTGGCCGCGCAGGTGGAAGATGCCAAGGCCAAGCAGCCCGGCGAACAGCGCACAGGTCGCGCCTCCCGTCGCCCAGGCTGCGGGCAAGGGCAAGCCGGACGTTTGCGCGACCGCCGTGCCGTAGGCACCGAGGCCGAAGAAGGCGGCGGTGGCGAAGGATGGGTAGCCGCCGTAGCCGCCGACGAGGTTCCATGACAAGGCCAGCGTGGCATACATGGCGAAGGTGGTGGCGAGGCGCAGGATGTAGTTGTCGGCGACCACGGCGAAGCTACCGAGGGCGGCCGCGCAAGCCAGGGCGCCGAGGAGATGGCGGGCGCTCATTGGAATCCTCGCCGCCCCAGCATGCCCTGGGGGCGCACCATCAGCAGCGTGATGAGCGCGAGGAAGGCCACCGTCAGCGCGTGCTCCGGCCCGAACAGCAGCGCGCCGAAGCTCTCCAGGAGCCCGAGCGAGAAGCCGCCGACGATCACGCCGGGCACGCTGCCGAGCCCGCCGAGCACGCAGATGACGAAGGCCTTGCCGAGATAGAGGCTCGAGGCCAGCGGCGAGATGGGAAAGATCGCGCTCAGCAGCGATCCCGCGACGCCGGCCATGAACGCGCCGAGGCCAAAGGCGATCGCATAGGTGGCTCTGACGTCGATGCCCATCAGCTCGGCCGCGTCGCGGTCCATGCGCACCGCGACGATGGCGCGCCCGAGCTGGGTGGTGCGCAGGAGCAGCCAGAGGGCTGCCACCACCACGAGGCCGCATGCGGTCGCGTAGATGCGGTCGAGGGGAAGAATGACCGTACCGAGATCGAGGATACCGAGGGGCGGGTCGAGGATCACCTTACGGTAGTCGGCGCTGAAGCCCTCGATCATGAGATTGTCGAGGAACAGGTTGAGGCCGAAGGTCAACAGCAGGCTCATCAGCACCGGGCGGCCCATGACCCTGTTGACCGCGGCCTTCTGGACCGCGAAGCCGAGCCCGAACAGCAGCGCGCCGGCGATGGGCGCGAACAGAAACGGGCTCACCCCCAACGTCGCGTGCGCGAAAAAGGCGAGATAGGCGCCGAGCACGATCAGCGAGCCGTGCAGGATGTTGATGACGTTCAGCACGCCCCAGACCAGCGAGAAGCCGGCAGCGATGCAGGCATAGAGGCCGCCCAGCACGAGGCCGTTGGCGAGTACTTGCAACCAGAGCATGGCGTGTCCCGATCCGACGGTACCGGATGCAAGCGTGGGCCGGCACGGGGCGCGGCCGCACGCAGGCGTGCAGCGCTAGAGCATTTCTCTGCAATTAGATGAGATCATCCAACTGCAGAGAAATGCTCATAACTTTTTGAATCTGGAGCGCTTTTCTGCGATTGGGCGATTCCACCCAATCGCAAAGCGCTCTAGTCGCCGATGCCGGCGCGGAAGGTGCCGGTGGCGACGTCGGCCGGCAGCACCACTTCCACCTTGCCGTTCTGGATCTGCAGCACCGGCGGCACGTAGCTGTCGGCGATGCCGATGGGCGAGAAGGAGATCGGTGCGAAGAAGGTCTTGAAGCCCCCCTTCTGCAGCTGCTCGCGCACCTTGGCATGGTCGATGGAGCCGGCGCGCTCGATGGCCAGCTGGAGCACGACGCCGACGGCGGCGCCCGACGCCTGGGTGAAGTCAGGCTCGCCCCCGTACTTCGCCTTGAACTGCTCGACGAAGGCCTTGCTGGAGCCGAAGAGGTCCTCGCTCGCATAGCTCACGGCAGGGTGAAACCAGCTCGCCGTCGTCACGTTCTCGGCCAGCGGGCCCACCGCGTCGGCCCATTCCTTGTAGGCCGGACCGTTGATGAGCGTGAACACCTTGGGGCCGATGCGCAGATCGCCCGCCTGCTTCCGCACGAGGATGAGATCATTGATGTAGCCGGTGGCCACGATCCAATCGGGCTTGGCCGCACGCAGCTGCGAGAGCGCGGCGGAATGATCCAGCGTGCCGATCGGATACTTCTCGAAGAACACCACCTCGAAGCCGCGCTTCTTGGCGCTCTTCTCGAACTCGTTGGCCAGAGAAAGCGGATAGAGGTCATTGCGGGCGAGAATGGCGACGCGCTTCACCTGCGGCACCTTCGCCTTCACGAGATCGGCGATCGGCTCGCTGAAGGTGGAGTTGTCGGTGTAGACGCCGAACAGATTCTTGTAGCCCTGATCGAACACCTCCGCCGAGGAGGCCGACGAGGCGATCAGCGGGATCTGGTACTTCTCGGCCACCGCGCTCACCGCCTTGGTTGCTCCGGAGCCGAAGGGGGAGAACAGGAAGTCCACCTTGTCGTCGGTGATCAGCTTCTCGGCGAGCTGCACGGCTTTGGGCGTGGCGGACTGGTAGTCGTAGTAGATCAGCTCCACCTTCAGCCGCTTGTCGCCGATCACCACGCCACCGGCGCCGTTCACCTTCTGCTGCCAGAGCTCATAGCCCTGCCGGAGCTTCGCCCCTTCGGGCGCCAGCGCCCCGGTGACCGGGAGCGGCGCACCGATCTTCAGGGCCTCCTGCGCCGAGGCAGCCGTCGTGACCGACAGCGCCGCCACTGCGGCCAGAACCGCGATTTTCATTCGTGATCTCCACATCCTGTCCGGCATCCGGCCGGACGTCGTCTCATCCGGCCCGGGTGTCCTCAGGGCGCCGTCTTCTGCGCGAACCCGTTGAACTCGTTAGTATAGAGATCCTCGGCCTTCAGCAGACCCGGCGGCACGATGCCCTGGCGCTCGGCCACCTCCAGCCAGAACCTCACGTCGGCGCCATCGATGACGCCGTGGGCCGGCCACCTCACCCCGCCGAAGTCGCCGTAAGGGGTCTTCGTGTAGAGCAGCGGCGCGACCTCGGGGTTGAGGCGGCCGAGCTCGATGCCCAGGTCCACCACCTCCCGGGGATGCGCGGAGGCGTAGTCGGCCGCCTTGCCGATGGCCGCGACGTAGCCTCGGACGATGTCCGGATTCTTGGCGATGAACTCGTCGCGGGCGATGGTCCCGCCGCGCTGGATCGGACGGCCGGCGAGGTCGGAGATCTGGAAGAGCTGCCTGTAGAGGCCGCGCGTGCGCAACTGCGCGTCGATGGGCCCGTAGGCGAAGATGGCGTCGACCGCGCCGCTCTGGAGCACCTGCTCGAGCTGGAGGTCCGGGATGGTGAGGAGATTGACCTCCTGCTTCTTCACGCCTTTCCGGCCGATATAGTCCAGCGTGAACCAGGCGGCCGAGAAGCCCACGTTGCGCACGCCGATGGTCTTGCCGCGCAGGTCCTCCGGCGACTTGATCGGGCTGTCCTTCAGCACGAACACGCCTTCGCCTGCGGCAGCCGGGTCGTTGATCGGGTTCGAGCTGACGATCTCCCGCATCTTCAGGCCCTTCGCCTTGATATTGGCGAAGTAGATGTAGTCGGCCGAGAGGGCGAAGTCGGTCACGCCGCTGTCCACCGCGATGGTGTACTGGTCGATGGGCAGCGGGACCAGTTCGAGCTGGAGGCCCTGCTCCTTGAAGTATCCCTTCCTGTCGGCGAGGAAGAGCAGTTCGTAGCCGTTCCAGCGCTTGGGCATGTCCTGGACGCGGAAGGTCTTGAGGGGCTTCGCGTCCTGCGCGATCGCCGCGCTGCCGCCCGCCGCCAGCATGCCGGCGGCCAGCGCCGGCGCCACGAACGCCCTGAACAGGGACCTGATGTGCATGAACGAACTCCGTTGTTCGGCTTGGATGGGACTGGGGTTCAGCGCAGCTCCAGCGCCTGCGCTTTGACCACCTCGTCCTTGATGAGGCTCCAGACCTCGTGGCGCAGGGCGCCGAATTCCGGCGACGAGCGCAGGTCCTCGACGCTCGTGCGATCGCGGAGGGAGATGTCGACGATGGCCTTGACGCGGCCCGGCCGCGACGTGATCACCGCCACGCGCTGGCCGAGATAGACCGCCTCGTCGAGGGCATGCGTGATGAAGATCACCGTCTTCTTCGCGCGCTCCCAGATGCGCAGCAGTTCGCCCTGGAGCGTCTCGCGGGTCTGGGCATCGAGGGCCGCGAAGGGCTCGTCCATCAGCAGCACGGCCGGATCGTGGGCGAGGCTGCGGGCGATGGCGACCCGCTGGCGCATGCCGCCCGACAGTTCGTGGGGGTAGCGCTCCTCGAATTCCGACAGGCCCACCAGCGCGAGGTGCTCCCGCGCGACCGCGAGGCGCTCGACCTTCGGCACGCCTCGCGCCTCCAGGGCGAAGGCCACGTTCTGCAGGGCCGTGCGCCAGGGAAAGAGGGCGTATTGCTGGAAGACGATGCCGCGATCGAGAGCCGCGCCGGTGATGGGCTTGCCGTCCAGCAGGATCGCGCCCGCTGACGGCCTCGACAGGCCGCCGATCATGTCGAGCAGCGAGGACTTGCCGCAGCCGCTCGGCCCGACGATCGTGAGGAACTCGCCGGTATGCACATCGAGGTTGACGTCGTGCAGCGCTAGGAACGGCGCCGGCTCGACGCTGCCGGACGCGCGCGTGGTGAACGTCTTGCTGACGTTGGAGACACGGATCTTGACGCTCATGCGCGCCTCCGGCCTCAAAAGCGCTCGTCCCCGCTGACGTGGCCCTTCCAGGACGTCAGGCGGGTTTCGAGCTTGACCAGGAGATAGTTGCTGGTGATGCCCAGCAGCGCGATCACGATCACCGCTACGTAGAGCAGATGGATGCTCAGCACGTACTGCGCGTTGGTGACAAGGAAGCCGAGTCCGCTGCTGGCGCCGATCATCTCGGAGATCACCAGCATCAGGAAGGAATAGGTCGCGGCGAGCCGCATGCCGGTGATCAGCGAGGGAACGGTGGAGGGGATGATCACCTTGGAAAAGAGCTGCCACCGGGAGAGCGACAGGGAGCGCGCGTACTTGACCAGCGCGGGGTCCACGTACTTCACGCCCGCCATCGTGCCGAGCAGGATCGGCCACACCACCACCCAGTAGATGATGGCGACCTTGGTGGCGTAGCCGACGCCGAAGAACAGGATGAAGACCGGGAACAACGAGACCGGGTTGGTCTGCCGCAGCAGCTGCAGCAGCGGATTCAGGTAGCGCTCCAGCGGTTCGTACCAGGCCAGCAGGAGGCCGAGGGGCACGGCGGTGGCAACGCCGAGGATGAAGCCGCCGAGCGCCCGCGACAGGCTGACCCCGAGATGGACGAAAAGTTCGCCCGTGGCGGCGAACCGCACGCCGTGCTCGATCACCTCGGAAAACGGCGGCAGGAAGGTGCGGTTGATCAGGCCGAGGCGCGGCGCAAGCTCCCAGGCGAGCAGGAACAGAGCGATGGCGAGGGACTTCTCCAGGACGGACCGCAGGCGCGGCCAGAGGCGCCGCGGCCGCCCCGCCCCAGCCGCTGGAGTCCAGCCGGCGCCGCTCGCGTCAGAGCTGGCGGACATGAGACGCTCCGGCGGCTTCGTCAGGGGCGGTACGGCGGAAGGCGGCACCGGGATGGCTGTGGTGCAGGCGCGGCCCGCGGCCGGGGAACAGCTTCTCGCGCAACGTCCCGTCGCCGTATTCGGTCTTGAAGGCGCCGCGCGACTGCAGCTCCGGCACCACGAGATCCACGAAGGCCTCGAGGGATTCCGGCACCACCAGCCGGAACAGGTTGTAGCCGTCGAGGTCGGCGTCCTCCGCCCAGCCGATCAACTCGTCGGCGACGTCCTGGGGGGAGCCGACGATGAAGGGCGAGCGGGCGCCGATCCAGTCGAGGGCGCCGAGGTCCCGCACCTTGATCGGCCGATCGCTGAGAACCGTGATGTTCTCCACCATCGATTGGATGGCGTTGCTCTTCACATAGGCGACGGCCTCGTCGGAGCCGTAGGTCGCAAAGTCGATACCGGTCCAGCCTGAGACGAGTGCGAGCTGGCCTGCCACGTCCACGTGGCGCCGGTATTCGTCGTGCAGCTCCCGAGCCTCCGCGCGTGTCGGCGCGACGATCACCGTGGCCCCGGCGAAGACCAGGATATCGTGGGGCGCACGGCCGACGGACTTGGCGGTCTCGCGGATGTTGCGCACGGCATTGGCGAGGATGGGCCGGGTCTGGCCGTTGATGAAGATCGCCTCCGCATGCCGCGCGGCAAAGGATTGGCCCCTCTTCGAGGTTCCGGCCTGGTAGAGCACTGGGGTGCGCTGGAGCGAGGGCTCGGCGAGATGGATGCCGTCGACCTTGAAATACTTGCCGTCGTGCGTAACGCGGTGGACCTTGCCGGGGTCGGTGAAGACCTTTGCGTCGCGGTCGCGGCGGACGGCATCGTCCTCCCAACTTCCTTCCCACAGCTTGTACGCCGCGGTCAGGAAATCCTCGCCCGCCTCGTAGCGGTCGTCGTGGATGCGGGCTCCGGACAGGCCCATGCCGCGCGCCCCGCTGTCCAGGTAGCCGGTCACGATGTTCCAGCCGACCCGGCCTGCCGTCAGATGGTCGAGCAGCGAAAAACGGCGAGCGAACTGGTAGGGATGCTCGTAGGTGAGATTGGCCGTCACGCCGAAGCCGAGATGCTGCGTCGCGTAGGCCATGGTCGGCACGATGAGCGTCGGGTCGCTGTTCGGGAGCTGCGCGCCGGTGGCGATCGCGGTGTCCGGCGTGCCACCGTAGACGTCGTAGACGCCGAACACGTCGGCGAGAAAAATGCCGTCGAGCAGCCCGCGCTCGGCTGTCCGGGCGAAATCCACCCAATAGTCCAGCGTGTTGTAATTGATGGACGTATCGCGCGGATGCGTCCACAAACCCGCCCAGTTGTGGCTCGGCGCGGCCATGTTGAACGCGTTGAAGCGAAGCTGCTTCTGCTGGCTCATGCTCATCTCCACTGCCGCCGCGCTGCAGCGGCCGGGCCGCCGCAGCCGGACGGCGCTCAGCCGACCACGGCGATCTTGGACAAATCGGGAATCCGGCCCGCCGCCACCTCGCCCTGCGCCCGCTTCAGCGGGCCGTCGTCGTAGAAGGGAGCCGCTTCCAGCCGGTTGCTCAGGAGCTTCTGCTCGTGGAGGAAATCGAGCACCTGTTGGGTGTCCGCGATGTCCTGGCCCGAGACGGTGAAGTCCAGCGTCTTGATGTCGGCGACCGGCTGGCGCAGATAGCGGTCCGCCTTGTTGGCCACGGTGAGCAGGTTGGGGGCCAGGCGCGAGGTCTTGCCGAACCATTCGTCGGCTTCGGCGATGTGGTTCGAGGTCCACCAGGTGGCGATGATCCACGACTTGAGGAGGCGCACGGCCCCGTCCTCGCCGTAGCGCGCGAGCCAGGGCCCGGACAGCGCCTGGATGCCCGAGGCGCCCTGGGGCGACTGCCACAGCGCCTTGCCGATCTTCTGCTGGATGAGCTGCTCATAGGTAGGGTCCCACGTGGTGACCGCGTCCACGAGGCCGCCGCGTAGGGATTCAGCCTGCTCGGCCACGTCCTGGTTGACGATGCGGATCTGCTTGAAGGGCTCCTTGATGCCCGCCGCGACGATGGCCTGGATGCTGCGAGGGAAGACCGTGGTGGCGAAGGGGCCCGAGAGGCGCTTGCCCTTGAGGTCCGCCAGGCCGCCCTCGAAATCCGGGCGCACAACGATGGCGAAGCGCTGATCGTGGGTACGCTGGAGCACCTTGGTGCCGGGGATGCGGGCGGCCGCTCGCAGCGTCGGCGCATCGGCGGCGAAGATGTTGTCGATGCTTCCCGCCACGGCCGCCTCCCCCAGCGGACCGCCGAAGGTGAAGGTCTTGAACTCCGCCTCGATGCCGTTCAGCTCCAGGATGTTGGTGCGCCGGAGCGTCTCGAAGATCTGCCCGCCGCCGGCCCAGAGCGACTGATAGCCGAGCGTGATCTTGACGGGCTGCTGAGCCCGCGCCGCACGGATGAGACCCGGCAGTGGGGCCGTGCCTGTGGCCGCGCCGCCGACGAGGGCGCCGGCGCCGAGGAGGAGCGATCTGCGGTTCATGGGGTCTGGCCTTTCGAACGGGAGCGAGGAGATCAGGCGCGACGAACCAGGGCGCGTTCCAGCCAGAGCATGGCGCCGTTCATGGCGAAGCCGATGAGGCCGATGACCACCATTCCGGCGAGCACCTTCTCGGTCTCGATGGTGGTGCGGGCCATCTGAATCATGTAGCCGAGGCCGGAAGTGGCGGAGATCAGCTCGGCGGCGATCACGCACATCCATCCCGCGCCCAGGCCGATGCGCAGGCCGGCGAGGATGTAGGGCAGCGCCGAGGGCAGCAGCACCTTGCGCAGGAACAGGAGGCGGCCGGCGCCGAAGCAACGTGCGACGCGCACATGCAGCTCGTGCACCGACCGCGCCCCCAGATAGCTGTTGGTGAAGATGGGAAAGAATGCGCCGAGCGCGATGATGAACCACGCCGGCTTGTCGCCGAGGCCGAACCAGAGGATGGCGATGGGGATCCAGGCGATCACGGAGATGGGCCGCACGATGTCGATGAGCGGCATCAGATAGGCGGACGGCACGGGCAGGCGTCCCAGCAGCAGGCCGAGGGCGATGCCGGCGAGCGCCGCAAAGGCGAAGCCGATGCTCACGCGAGTGACGCTCGCGGCCACGTCGCCCCACAGCATGCCGGCCTCGGAGAGATCGACGAGGGCCCTGAAGATCGCGGACGGCGGCGGAAACAGGTTCGCGCTGACGAGGCCGGTCCGCACCCCGGTCTCCCATGCCAGCAGCAGGAGCGGCACGACCAGGAACGGACGGGTCGCCGCGCCCAGGCGCGCCAGTCGCGTGGAGGCGGCGGCCGCCTGCGGGTCGGGGCGGAGCTTCGTCCGCCGAAAACGCGCGCCGGTCCGCGCCTCGCCGCCGACGCGTTGCGACGACGCGGCATATCCGAGGCCGCCCGGAAGGCGGGGGTCCGATATTCTACCGAGCGGCCCGGTCACGACGCCCTGCTCGCCCATCTCACTGCACTCCGGCGAGGTCGCCCGGCGCCTCTTCTCGCAGCAGTCGCGTCACGCGCTCCTTCAGGGCCAGGAATGCGGGGTCCCGCGTGCGGATGTCGGGCGCGCGAGGGCGCGGCAGGTCGATGTCGATGCCGACCTTGATGCGGCCCGGCCGGGCCTGCATGACGAGGATGCGGTCGGCGAGGAAGACGGCCTCTTCGATATTGTGGGTGATGAGCACGAAGGTCTTCTGCGAGCCGCTCCAGATGGTGAGCAGTTCCTCCTGGAGCAGGTCGCGGGTGAGCGAGTCGAGGGCCGCGAATGGCTCGTCCATCAGCACGACGTCCGGATCGGGCGCGAGGGCGCGCGCGATGCTGACGCGCTGGCGCATGCCGCCGGACAGCTGGTCGGGATAGCTCGCCTCGAACCCTCTCAGGTGCACCATGTCCACGAACCGGGCGACGCGCGCTGCCAGCGCCGCCTCCGGCAGGTCTGCGGCCGCGAGCCCGAAGGCGATGTTCTCGGCCGCCGACATCCAGGGGAACAGGCCGTAGTCCTGGAACATGACGGTGCGGTCCGGCCCCGGCCCCCTCACCGACTCGCCTCGATAGAGCACCTCGCCGCCGGTCGGCAGCGTGAACCCCGCCATCATGTTGAGCAACGTGGTCTTGCCGCAGCCCGACGGCCCGATGATGCACAGGAACTCGCCTGGACGGACCTCGAGGGACACGTCATCCAGCGCCCGTGTGCGAGCCCGAGCCGAGACAGCGAACTCGTGCGTGACGTGCCGGAACTCGAACATCAGCGCTCAAAACACATAATTATGCGTGAAATTTGATTCAATCGTATTATGCACGCATATTTTGGCATAAACAAATATGTTTTATGATAAGAAAAGAAAATTATCGAAAATTAATTCTGTATCACTCACGTTTTGCGATTAAGAAACTATTCTTTCAAGCTAATTGTATAATAATATTCCCATTATTGGGCAAATTTGGAACTTTTTTACCCTACGGGCACAGCTCTATAGATCTTCAAATTCTATCTGGAGTTGTCATTGACCGTCGCGACCACTCCGTCGGTTCCGCCAAAGGCGGGGAGCCCCGCGGACTGCGGCGCCGGCAGAGAAGACGAGGCCGCGTTCGCTCCGGGCCGGGCCTCGCCGGCCTCGCAGCAGCGATCGTCCGCTTCACCATCCCCGAAACGACAAACGGCCGGGCGCGTGGGAGCGCCCGGCCGTCGCGTTGTCGCCGTCACGCCGGGCCCGGAGGCCCGGCCGACCGTCACTTCTTCTCGTTCGCCTTGCGCAGGGCGGCGCCGAGGATGTCGCCGAGCGACGCGCCGGAGTCGGTCGAGCCGTAGGCGGCGATCGCCTCCTTCTCCTCGGCCATCTCCAGCGCCTTGATCGAGAGCTGGATGCGGCGCGCCTTGCGGTCGAACTGGACGACGCGGGCGTCGACCTTCTCGCCCGGGGCGAAGCGCTCAGGCCGCTGGTCGGCCCGCTCGCGAGCGAGCTCGGCACGCTTGATGAACGAGGTCAGGTCGCTGTCGACCAGCTTCACC
This sequence comes from Chelatococcus sp. KU-N122, assembly GCF_055391085.1. Classification (NCBI taxonomy): domain Bacteria; kingdom Pseudomonadati; phylum Pseudomonadota; class Alphaproteobacteria; order Hyphomicrobiales; family Chelatococcaceae; genus Chelatococcus; species Chelatococcus sp. KU-N122. The sequence continues at coordinate 275,707 of NZ_AP043981.1, forward strand.
TCGAGGCCGCCGTCCTTCACCTCGAGCACCTCGCAGGTGACCACCTGGCCGCGGCGAATGTCGCCCGCCTCGATGTCAAGAAGGCCGAGGTCCCCCCTCATAGGACTGTGCAGGGCAGCCGGTCTCCGGCCTCATCCAAGTACGCGCTGCGCAAAATCGGTCAGTTGACGTATTGCGCGGCACGCACTGCCTCGTGAAAATCTGATCCGTTCTTGGCCTCGCGAAATAACGAAGAGATAGAGCGCATGAAACAACGACTGACCCGTAGAACGGTTTCAACTGCGCTCGGCGCGGCAATCGCCATGCCCTTTGTTTCGCGTTACGCACGCGCCGCATCGACGCCCATCGTCATCGGCGTGCCGGCTACGTCGACAGCGGCTGTAGGCGCAGCAGATCACGGCGATCATATCAATGGGTCGACGATGGCGGTCGACGAGATCAACAAGGCCGGCGGTATCCTCGGGCGGGAGTTGAAGCAGCAGATCATCGATTTCGATCCGCTGTCGCCGGAAAGCAGCAGGCAGGCCATCGCCGTCTGCATCGATGCGAAGGTCGACGCGATCTCGAATCCGTTCATGCTGCCACCGCTGCCGGCCATGGACGCGTCATCCCAGTATAAATGCCCCTTCCTGCACGGCTCGGCCAATCGCGTCTCGTCCGAAGCCGTGAAGGCCGATCCAGGCAAGCTTGGTCACGTCTTCATGGTGACGTCGGCGGAAACGAACTATGGGTGGACGTTTCCGACCTGGCTGGAGCACGAGGAAAAGCGCGGCGTCTGGAAGCCGAAGAATCGCAAGGTCCACATCGTCCAGGAGCAGATCGCCTATACGCAGACGATCTCGAAATGCGCCCAGGACGCGATCAAGAAGCAGGGGAAGTTCGAGATCGCGAGGATCACGGACATCCAGTACCCGGTTCAGGACTGGGCCACGGTCATTCGAGACCTGCGCCGGACCGACGCCGGCGTGATCATGATGGACCACTGGGTCGCATCAGAACTCGCCGGCTTCGCCAAGGAGTTCGTCGCCGATCCGGTTCCGAACTCACTGGTCTATCTGCAATACGGCCCGTCGCAGCCGGAGTTTCTCACGCTGACAGGAGCAACCGGAAACGGATTCTGCTGGAGCACGGTCACCGGGGTCTATGCCGACAAGATCGGCAACGAGTTTCGTGACAAATATAAGAAGAAATATGCGGGTGTCATGGGGCTCGCCTATACGGGCATCGGTTATGACATCCCGTTCATGCTAAAGCGGGCCTGGGAGGCCGTCGGCGATCCCCGCAAGTTCACCGAGGTGGTCGCGTTCCTGCGCGCCAACCCGATGCGGGGCGTCTGCGGCCACTACAACATGAACAATCCCTATCAGGAGGCGCGGCACTTCCCGAATGTCGGGTTCGACGACTTGCAGGCGGATACGCTCGACACGGGCCAATCGCAGCTCTACCTCCAGATTCAGGACCGCGAGCACAAGATCGTCTATCCCAACGAGGTCGCCGAGGCGTCGCTCAAGCCGGCACCCTGGTGGAAATGACGATCGTAGCCCCGGCCGGGGCCTCCGCCGCAGCCGGGCCGCTGTTCTCCTGCAGCGGCATCGGTCTCGACCTCGGGGGGCGGGAAATCCTGCGCAACGTCAACGTCGACATCCGGGCGGGCGAGGTGCTCGGCATCATCGGCCCGAACGGCGCCGGCAAGACCAGCCTGTTCGAGGTGCTCAGCGGCCGCATCCCGCCCAAGGCCGGCCGGGTCAGCTTCAAGGGCACGGACATCACCGCGCTGCCGCTGTACGAACGGGCTCGGCTGGGGATCGGGCGCACCTACCAGACCCCCGTCGTGCCCGACGAGCTGCGCGTCGGCGAGGCCTTCAAGGCGGCGCGCCAGGCCTACCGGCCGTACCTGACCAAGTTCGACGCCGAGTACGGCGCCGATCTCGTCGGGCTGACGATCGACGACGATGCGCCGACATCGCAGCTCGACACCTTCGACAGGCGCAAGCTGCTGCTGGCCTGCCTGCTGATGCGCCGGCCCGCCCTGCTGCTCATGGACGAGCCGGCAGCCGGGCTGATCAACTCGGAGATCGACGAGATCGACGAGCTGCTCCGCGTTCTCTCCAAGGAGATGAACGTCGCCATCATCATCGTCGAGCATCGCATCGAGCTGCTCAGCGCCATCGCCGATCGGGTGATGGTAATGGACGCCGGCGAGGTGATCTCGGAAGGTCTGATCGAGGACGTGCTGCAGGATCCGAAAGTACATGCGGCGTATTTCGAGCCTGAATACGAGCAGGCCCAAATAGCGCGTTCGAACAGATCCACATGACCGATCACGACGAACGTCCGCGCCGACGGAAGAGGCCGATCCTTGTCCGACGCGCACGGTCCATGCGGGAAGCGAATTCATGGCACAGGCTGATGCAGCCCCACATGGGCAAGGACAGCGGGAGATCCTGCGGGTGTCGAAGCTGTCGGCGGGCTACGGGCCGCTGCGCGTCATTCACGACCTCGACCTGGTGGTGAAGTCCGGCGAGCGCATCGGCATCGTCGGCCTCAACGGCCACGGCAAATCGACCTTGTTCTACGCCATCGCCGGCCTCACCGGCTGGCAGCGCGGCTCGATCAAGCTCAACGGCACCGAGGTGGGACGCATCAGAAGCCAGGGGCCGGGCCGCTACACCCACCAGATCGTCCGCCTGGGGCTGGCGCTGATCCCCCAGGGCGACGAGATCTTCCACGGCCTGACGGTGGAGGAGCACCTGGATTCCGGCGCCTTCACGCCGCGGGCCTGGCGCGAGCGGGCCGAGCGCAAGGTGCGGATCCTCGAAGTGTTCCCGCCGCTGCGCAAGCTGATGGCGGTCCCGGTGGGCCGCCTCTCCGGCGGCGAGCGGCGGATGGTGTCGATCGGCCGCGGGCTGATGAGCGAGGCGTCGCTGTTCCTGGTCGACGAGCCGTCGCTCGGGCTGGCGCCGAAGATCGGCAAGGCGGTGATCGACGCGCTGATGCACATCGATCTGGGGGCCGCGGCCATGGTCATCGCCGAGCAGAACGTGGCGCTGCTCGAGGGCCGCGTCGATCGGGTGATCGGCATGCACGTCGGCAAGCTGAAGGGCGAGGCCTCGGCCGCGCTCTCCCTGCATCACTGAGGGCAGACCCGTGGACATCTGGTTCATTCTCAGCAACGCCATCGTCCTGGCCACGATCTACGGCACCCTGGCGATCGGCATCTCGATCACCTGGTCCAGTCTCGGGCTGCTCAACATCTCCTACGGCTTCATCTTCGCCTTCGCCGGCTACGGCGCGTACCTCGCGTCGCAGTACATCTCGTCCTTCGGCGTCGTCGTGCTGGCGGCGGGCATCCTCACCGGCGTGCTCGGCGGCATCATCGTCTGCGTGCTCGCCTTCATCCCCATCCACGACAAGCCCAACTTCACCATGCGGGGCATGATCGCCACCCTGGCGATCAACCTGATCGGCACGCAGGCCCTGCTCTGGTGGTTCGGCCCGCGCGCCAAGAGCCTGCCGCCGATCTTCGGCACCTGGAAGCTCTCGATCGGCGAGTTGACCCTCACCGCCGACAAGGCTGGCGGCATCGCCTGCGCCATCGTCATGCTGGTCGTCGTGCTGCGCTGGATGCGCAGCAGCCGGCGCGGCCTGGAGATCCGGGCGATGATGATGAACCCGCACGCGGCCTCGATCGTCGGCATCGGCGTGCGCAAGACCTCGTTCTACGTCATGTCGATCACCGGCGGCCTCGCCGGCCTCGCCGCGGTGCTGCTCTCCAACACCTATTACATCTCGCCCTTCGGCGGCCTGATGCCGATGATCAAGGGCGTCAGCATCGCCCTGTGCGGCGGCCTCGGCAGCGTTCGCGGCGCGGTGATCGCCGCCGCGATCCTCGGTCTCAACGAGGCGATCACCAACGTCTCGATCGGCGGCCGCTACGTGCTGATCACCCAGTTCCTCCTGATCATCGTCATTCTGCTGATCCGGCCGCGGGGCATCGCCGGCCTGCTGGATCGAGCCCGGGAAGCATGAGGCCATGACCGACACCGCTGGAAACAAGTGGCGCAACCCGCTCGCGGCCTGGGACGACCGGGAAGTCGAGGAACTGCCGAGCAATCCCTGGCGCAGCCATCAGACGGTCTGGGAGCAGGCGCGCTGGAGGGTGCGGATGCTGCCGGTGGGCCGGCTGCGCTACTGGTACAAGCTGCCCGGCCATGGCGGCACCCTCTGGCAGCGCCTGCGCTACTGGCCGACCCGGCGGCGCGTGCTCGACATCCAGGGCGAATACAATCGCAAGACCCTGCGGCGCGAGAAGACCATCGTCGACCGTCGGCCGATCTACTGGGCGCTTTGCCTGCTCGCCCTGGCGATCGCGCCGCTGCTGGCGCCGGTGAGCATGCAGACGACGCTGCTGACCGCCGGCGCCACGTTCGGCATCTACGCGGCGATCAATCTGTGCTGGAACCTGGTGATCGGCGTCGGCGGCATCTATTCGCTGGCCACCTACGCCATCGTCGGCACCGCCGCGTTCTTCTCCACCTATCTGTCGATCCAGCTCGGCCTGCCCTGGTGGCTGCTGCCGCCGATCGGCGCCCTGGCGGGCCTGATCTTCGGTGCCATCATCGCCTTCCCGGCGACGCGGCTCGACGGCTTCTACTATGCCCTGCTGACGCTGGGCCTGAACGAGCTGTGCCGGGTCTACTTCGTCACCTCGCGGGATTTCGGCGCGGCCAACGGCGGGCTCTACGGGGCGAGCTCCTACATCCCGTCGCAATGGCCGGCGCACAGCAAGCTGCTGCTCGGCTACTACGCCTGCTTCGCCCTGATGCTGCTGGCGCTTGCGCTGCACCGGTTCGTCGCCGGCCGCCGGCTCGGCCGCATTCTGCGCATGGCACCGGAGAAGCGCGAGGCGTTCGCCGAGGCGACCGGCATCAACTTCCGCAAGGCGCGGATGTCGATCTTCATCATTTCGTCGGCGGCGCTGGGCTTCGTCGGCGGCTTCTACGCGGCGAATTTCGGCGGCGTCTCGTATTCGATCTTCGCCTTCGACGGCGTGCTGCTCGGCCTCGCCATGCTGGTCATCGGCGGCCTCGGCCGGCCCGAGGGCGCCGTCGCCGGCACGCTGATCGTCGTGTTCCTCGACAAGGTGATGCTCAATCTGGGGCCGCTGCGCCTCGTCCTCGTCGGCATCATCACGCTCCTGGTGGTGCTCTATCTTCGCAACGGCCTGTTCGGCATCAAGGCGCAGTTCCGCGCCTGGCGCGACAAGAAGAAGAGCGAGCGCCGCTCGATGCGCGCCGAGAAGGGCGGCGAAATACTGCCCGAGGAGGCGACGGAAATCGACGACAAGAGCCTGATCTACCAGCGCCGGTTCGACAAGATGCAGCGCGACCACCTGAAGACGCTGGTGACGCCGGAGATCATCGCCGAGCACGCGACGTCCCTGAACGGACAGCATAGCGATGCGCTGGAGCGCCTCCTCATCTACTTCCGCACCCGGCCGCAGGTCGAGAAATACGCGATCCAGGTCGTCGACCTGTTCAAGGGCTACCGCATCGTGGCGCTCTCCGGCCACCGCGGCGTGGCGCCGCGCGTGGTCGAGGACAAGATCTATCCAAATATCCAGGACGCCACCCACGGCGTCTTCATCAGGCGCGTCCAGGATCTGCTGGAATCGTGAGACGGCATGGCGAAGCAACATGAGCGGTCACCCATGACGGACGCAAGGATCTTCGGTTACACCGACAGGATCTCCGTGAAGGCAGGCGAGACGGTCGCGGTGCATGTGAGCGCCGAGGGCACGGGCGAGGCGGAGGCGCAGCTCGTCCGCCTGATCCACGGCGACCAGAACCCCGCTGGTCCCGGCTTCATCGAGGAAGAGGTGGCCTGCCAGGCCAACGATACCTGGACCGTCGGCCACCAGCCGACACAGGTCGGCTCGTTCCTCACCGTGGCCGATCCGCAGGCGCGGCTGGCGCTCACCGGCAGCCTCAGCCTGGTCGCCTTCATCTATCCGAACTGGCCGGCATCGGGGGTGCCGCAGAGCATCCTGTCGCGCTGGGACAGGGGCACGCAGGGCGGCTACCGCCTGGCCATCGATGCCGCCGGCCATCTGGAACTCGAGATCGGGCACGGCGACGGGGCGGCCACGCGCGTGCGCTCGCCGGTGCCGCTGCAGATGCAGGTGTGGTACCTCGTCGTCGGGCGTCTCGACCTGGCGACTGGCAACCTGTCGCTGCATCACGACAGTGTCGTCGGCCGCTACAACAGCCTGGTCGGCAAGGTGGCCCTGATCGAGACCCGGGCGCGGCGCGTCGAGCCGGGCGCCCGAGCGCCGGCCGCCGCGCCCGATACGCCGTTCATCGTCGCCGGCTGCAGCGACCGGGATGCCGTGCGCGGACCGTTCGTCTCCGACACCTATTGGGGCAAGATCGATCGCTGCGGCGTCTTCGACCGCGCGCTGACCGAAGCGGAGATCGCCGCGATCCAGGACGGTAATACGCCGCCGCCCGACGGGCTGATTGCGTTCTGGGACACCGCGGCCGGCTACACCGAGCGGGGCATCGGCGACGAGGTGGTCGATATCGGACCGTCCGGCCTGCATGCCGTCGGCCACAACCGGCCGGTACGCGGCATGACGGGCTGGAACTGGGACGGGCGCGTCGACTGCTTCCGCTCGGCGCCCGAGCAGTTCGGCGGCATCGAGTTCCACGGCGATGCGCTGACCGACTGCCGCTGGCCGGTCACGCGGCAGGTCACGCTGCCGGCGACGCTGCGCAGCGGCTGCTACGCCATGCGCCTGCGCGTCGGCGGCGCCGCGGCACGGCACGAGGAGCATGTGGTGTTCTTCGTCCGGCCGGCGCTGCCGCGCGCCCGGATCGCCGTCGTCATGCCGACCACCACCTACATGGCCTACGGCAACGAGCGCCTCAGCTTCGACGACAGCGAGCGCCAGGCCGTCGTCGGCCAGCCGCCGGTGCTCGCCGACGCCGACGTCGCGCTCTACGGGCGGCCCGAGCTCGGGCTCTCGACCTACGACCTGCACGCGGACGGCCGCGGCGTCTGCTACAGCTCCTACCACCGGCCGCTCCTCAACATGCGCCCCAAGGCGCGCATGCCGAGCACCAATTTGCCGTCGGGCTTCGCCGCGGACCTATCGATCGTCGCCTGGCTCGAGCACCAGGGCTACGGCTACGACGTGCTGACCGACGAGGACCTGCATACCGAGGGGGCGGCGGCGCTCGCCCCCTATGCCTGCGTGATCAGCGGAACCCGGCCCGAATACGTCTCGGAGGCCATGCTCGACGCGGCGGAGGACTATATCGCCGCCGGCGGACGCTACGTCTACGCGGGCGGTTTCGGCTTCAACAGCACCGCCGGCGTCCGCGACGGCGAGCCGTGGATCATGGAGTGCCGCCGGCGCGACGACGGTTACAAGACCTGGGCGGCACGCTACGGCGAGCACTACCTGGCCTCGGACGGCATCCGCGGCGGCCCCTGGAAGGTTCTGGGCCGCGCCTCGCAGAAGCTCGTCGGCGTCGGCCTGAGCGCCCAGGGCGCCGGGCGCAGCGAGTTCTACCGGCGCATGCCCGACAGCTATCACCGCACGGTGTCGTGGATCACCAAGGGCATCGACGGCGAGATCCTGGGCGACACCGGCCTCGCCGACGGCGCCGCCGCCGGCCTCGGCCTCGACGCCTACGACCTCAATCTCGGCACGCCGCCGCACACCCGGATCATCGCCTCGTCGGGCGGCCACACCGACACCTACGTCGTCAACCAGCAGCTCGTGCACTACGCTTTTCTCGGCCTGTATGGCTCCCACGACTGGCGCGTGCACGCCGACATGGCCTTCTTCACCGCCCCCAACAACGGCGCGGTGTTCTCGTGCGGCTCGGCGGCGTTCGCCCAGGCGCTGCCGGTCGACAACTTCGACAACAACGCCTCCAGGCTGCTCGCCAACGTCGTCGGCACCTTCGTCAAGCCCGGCGCCCTGCCCGGCTGGGCCTGGATCAGCGAGGAAAAGCAATGGGCGTGATCCGTAGCGCCGTGCCGGAGAGCGACCATGCTGCCACTTGAGATGGACCGGACCAACGACCGCGACCGCATCGTCCGCGAGCGGTTCGAGGACCATCGCCGGACGTTCCTGCGATCGCTGGTGACGCCCGAGGTCATCGAGGAGCATCGCGCCAACCCGCTCGGTCAGCACAGCGAGCCGCTGGAGCGCCTGCTGCTCTACTTCCGGCAGATGCCCAACGGCGGCAAGTACGTCATCAAGGTCGTCGAGCCGTTCAAGGACTACCGCATCGTCGCGCTGAGCGGCCGGCGCGGCACCTTGCCGATCGCCGTCGACGACACGCGCCACCCGACGGTCGAGGCCGCCTACCACGCGCTGTTCGTGCTGTTCGTGCGCGACCTGATCGGCACCGATTAACCCCCGCGGCGCGCCGGGACGAGACAACTATCAGGACAGGCTGCCATGGCTCAGATCAAGCTCTTCGGCTACACGGACAAGATCACCACCAGGCCGGGGCAGACGATCCAGTTTCACGTCAGCGCCGACGGGACGTCGACGACGCAGGCGCAGCTCGTCCGGCTGATCCACGGCGACGAGCACCCGGACGGGCCGGGGTTCGTCGAGGAGGAGATCGACTGCGAGGCCAACGGCACCTGGGCCGTGCACAAGCAGTTCACCCAGGTCGGCTCGTTCCTGGAGGTCGACGACCCCGGCGGCCGGCTGTCGCTCGACGGCAGCCTGACCTTGCACGCCTTCATCTGGCCGACGACGCCGACGATCGGGCATCGCCAGTGCCTGATCGGGCGCTGGGACAACCGGCGCAACTGCGGCTACGGGCTCGGTATCAACCCCACCGGGCGGCTCGAGTTCTGGGTCGGCCGCGGCGACGAGGTCGACTACGTCCAGGCCGAGGTGCCGCTGCAGCGGCAGACCTGGTACTTCGTCGCGGCGACCTTCGATGCCCGGACGGGGCGCGCCACGCTCTATCAGGAGGGCGTCGTCAACCGCTACAACAGCCTGCTCGGCAAGGTGACGCCAATCGACTACCGGTCACACACCTCGGAAATCTTCCGCTTTCGCCAGAAGAACCTGCGGGAGACGCCGTTCCTGATGGCCGGCTCGCGCGACTGGCACGAACTGCGCGGCGATTTCGTCTCCCAGTCCTACTCCGGCAAGATCGACCGCTGCGGCGTCTTCGACCGCCCGCTCACCCGCCAGGAGCTCGACGGCATCAGGGACGGCGGACAGCCGCCGAGCCGGGGCCTGGTCACCTACTGGGATACCACCGTCGGCTATACCGATCGCGGCATCGGTGACGTCGTCGCCGACGTCGGGCCGCTCTGTCTCGACGCCAGGGGCTACAACCGTCCGGTCCGGGCGCAGACGGGCTGGAACTGGAACGGCCGCAACGACTGCTTCCTGCTGGCGCCGCACCAGTACGGCGGCATCGAATTCCATGCCGATGCGATGATCGACAGCAACTGGACGATCACCAGGACACTGCAGCTGCCCGAGACCTTGCGCAGCGGCTGCTATGCCATGCGGCTGCGCAGCGGCGACGGGAGGAGGTTCGGCGAGGAGTACGTCGTCTTCTTCGTGCGGCCGGTTACGCCGCAGGGCCGCGTCGCCCTGCTGTTCGCGACGGCAACCTACCTGGCCTATGCCAACGAGCGCTTCGCCACCGAAGGCCAGATCGTGCAGCCGATGGCCGGCCAGCCGCCGGTCATCACCGATGCCGACATCGAGATGTACAAGAACGTCGAGTTCGGCGGCGGCTGCTACGACTCGCACGCCGACGGGGCCGGCGTCTGCTACAGCAGCTACCACCGCCCGCTGCTGTCGATGCGGCCGAAATACCGGATCTCGGCCTTCGGATTTCCGTGGAACTTCCCGGCCGACCTGTCGATCCTGGCCTGGCTCGAGCACAAGGGCTACGACTACGATGTGCTGACCGACGAGGACCTGCACCTGGAAGGCGCTGCGGCGCTGGCGCCCTACAAGTGCGTCCTCAACTGTACCCACCCCGAATATCTCTCGGAGCGCATGCTCGATGCGACCGAGGACTACATCGCCGGCGGTGGCCGCTTCATCTGCATGGGCGCCAACAGCTTCTGCTGCAACGTCGCGTTCCGCGACGACGAGCCCTGGATCATGGAATGCCGCAAGGTCGGCGGCCACTGGAAGGCCTGGCTGGCGCGGCCCGGCGAATACTACATGGCGACGACAGGCCAGATGGGCGGCCTGTGGAACCGCATCCAGCGCTACGGCCAGAAGGTGGTCGGCAACACCTTCGCCGGCGAAGGCTTCGCCCACAGCCGCCCCTACCAGCGCATGCCGGACAGCTACGACCCGGCCATGGCCTGGATGGTCGCCGGCATCGACGAGGACATCCTCGGCGACTTCGGGCTGGCCAACGGCGGCGCCGCCGGCGTCGAGATCGACTATTACCGGCTGAGCTTCGGCACGCCGCCGAATGCCAAGGTCATCGCCTCCTCCGGCGGCCATCCCGACAATTACGTCGCCCACGACGAGGAAGGCGCCTATTCCCACCAGGGCTTCAGCGGCACGCACAACTACCGGCTGCGCGCCGACATGGTCTATTTCGAAGCCCCCAACAACGGCGCCGTCTTCGCCACCGGTTCGATCGCGTTCGGCATGGCGCTGCCGATCAACGGCTTCGACAACAACATCTCGCGGCTGCTCGGCAATGTCGTGGACACCTTCATCACGCCAGGGCCGCTGCCCGGCTCGACGGCGGTGACGGACAAGGCGGCATAGGGCTTTCCAACGCTACCACAGCGGTGGGTTGTCAGCCGACGTCAGAGCAGCGGCCGCCCTGATCCTCCCCCGCGTAGCGGAGGAGGGGGACCACACAAGGAGGAAGGGGCGACCGCGCACACTGTCCTTCGCCGTCGGTGCAGTGAAGCGTCGACCGCCGGCTCCTCGCGTCCCTCACCGTTGCGACAGAGGCCGGCCGGAACGAAAGCCGGTTCTGCGCGCCGGGCTCCTGAACGGCACGTGCGGCAGCCGTAGCCCCTCCGCAGCTACGAGGGCGGCGAGGCGCGCCCGCGAGGTGCACCCCATCTTCGACAGAATGTGCTCGACATGGGTCGACACCGTCCGCGTCGAGACGAACAGGCGCGCCGCGATGGCCGGGTTCGAATGGCCCTCCGACACCAGCTCGAGGATCTCGATCTCGCGGACGGAGAGGCCATAGGGCCAGGCGATGAGCTCCTCGCCGACCAGGAACATCTCCCCGTGGCACGGCGTGACCGACACCCGGTGGCAGCGGCCGTCGGCGTCCGGCCACAGGAAGCGGCGCGGCCGCTCCGCCAGCAGCCGCGACAGCAGCAGCTCGCGCAGGCCGCCGCCCTCCTCCAGATGCGGGCCGGCCTGACGGTTGTGGACCGGAAAGCTCAGGCCGGAGGCATAGAAGATCATCGCACCGGCATCGGCGGGGATCGTCTCGGCCAGCAGTTGGGGACCGCGCAGCCTGTCGCAGAGCTCGGCGAAGATCGGCCGGAAACGCTCAGCGATATCGCGGCGGTCGTCGGTGGCTGCCGCGGCACTGCTCCAGCTCATGTGGAAGGCGCCGGTGTAGCGGCCGTTGGGCAGCCGCAGGCACATCGTCAGCCCTTCGCGAAACCCCGCCGGGATCAGGAACTTCCGGGCCGACAGCGTCTCACCGAATTCGAAGTTCCAGATGTCACGGCATTCGCGCCAGCGGATCGCTCGCGGATCGTTGAGGTGCGAGACCAGGAAGGCGCGGTTGTTGGCGACGAAGTCGTCGTTGACATGGACCAGCGTCTCCGGCGTGTAGCCGTCGCTGGCGATGGTGCGATGCAGGTGGGTATCAGCGACCGGATCCCACGCCGTCAGCGTGAAAGCCGAACAGCGCACGATGTCCCGCAGCAGGGACGTCATCTCGACCGCCCTGTCGACCAGATCACCGTCGCCGATCGGTGGCACCGACGATCGCGGAGCCAGAGCCGGCAGGAGGGGTTCGATCTTGTCCAGCAGCATGTCGTGGTCCGCCGGTTGCCGTTGCGGTTAAAAAGGAATGTCCTGCCGGACGGCGCGGACACTCATCGTCGTGTCCGCGCGCTGCGGCGTCTGCGCCCTCCCCCTCAGCGGCGGCGAGGACTGGGTAGGCGGGCGCACGGGCGGCCGTCGCGTAGGGCTGCAAAGCCGGCGCAGGGCAGCAGACAGCCTTCGGCCGCCGCCAGGGCGGCGAGCCGGGCGCGCGACGCACAGCCCATCTTCGCCAGGATATGCTCGATATGCGTGGAGACGGTCCTCACCGACACGAACAGCTGCTCGGCGATCTCCGGGTTCGACGCCCCGTCGGCGACGAGATGCAGAACCTCCAACTCGCGGAACGACAGACCGTACGGCCAGGCGATCGGCTCCTGGCATACGAGGACGATGTCGCCGTGGCAGGGCGTGACGGTGACGCGATGGCAGCCGCCGTCATCGTCCGGCCACAGGAAACGTTGCTTGGCTCTCGCCGGCGGTTGCCCGACCAGGAACCGGCGCAGGGCGCCACCTTCGCCCAGGTGCGGCCCCGGCTGACGGCCGGGCAGCCGGAACACCCGGCCCGCCGGGGCGAAGATCGTCGCATACGCCGTGGGCGAGATGGCCTCGGCGAGCAGCCGCGGCGTCCGCAACTGGTCGCAGATCTCCGCCAGGATCGGCCGGAAGCGCTCGGTGATCTCGCGCCTTGCGTCGGTCGCCGCCGCCGCCACGCTCCAGCTCATGTGGAAGGCACCCGTGTAGCGGCCGTCGGGCAGGCGCAGGCACATGGTGGCGCCTTCCCGATATCCATCCGGGACGAGATATTCCTGCGCGCTGCGGGTGACGGGAAAATCGAAATTCCAGTCCTTGCGGTAGTCGCGCCAGCGCAGTGAGCGGGGATCCCGGCAATGGGCGATGGCGAACGCCCGGTTCTCGACGATGAATTCGTCGTCGACGTGGGCCAGCGTCCGGTCGGAATAGCCGTCGCTGGCGATCGAGTGATGCAGATGGGTCTCGGAGACCGGATCCCAGGCGGTCAGGCTGAAGGCCGAGCAGCGCACCAGATCGCGGATCAGGCCGGTGAACACACGAGCGCGATCGAACAGGTGCTCGTCGAGAAGTGCATCGGCGCCGCGGGCCGATGCCAGCGTCGGCAGAAAGACCTCGATCTTGGATACGCCGACGTCCACCATTCCCGCATCGGATCCCGATTGGCTCGGTTGCACGAGCAACTTGAATCCTAACGACATGTCATGCGCTTGTCGCGCAAACGTTGTGGGCGGCGAAGGCTTCGAGGTGCTTGAGTTTTAGTCAAGCACCCGGCGAGATCTTTCTGGCCGGGTCGCGACATCTTGACGGGCAGGACCTTGCGGGACCGCGGGCGGACGATCGCCGGCGAGGTGCTGTCCAGACTTCGAGGCCCGCGGCGCCGGAACAAAAAAGCGGGCGACCTCTGTCGAGGTCGCCCGCCCTGGATGCCGGCCCGACCGGCAATCGAATCGGAAGCCGGGCCCGGAGGCCCGGCCGACCGTCACTTCTTCTCGTTCGCCTTGCGCAGGGCGGCGCCGAGGATGTCGCCGAGCGACGCGCCGGAGTCGGTCGAGCCGTAGGCGGCGATCGCCTCCTTCTCCTCGGCCATCTCCAGCGCCTTGATCGAGAGCTGGATGCGGCGCGCCTTGCGGTCGAACTGGACGACGCGGGCGTCGACCTTCTCGCCCGGGGCGAAGCGCTCAGGCCGCTGGTCGGCCCGCTCGCGAGCGAGCTCGGCACGCTTGATGAACGAGGTCAGGTCGCTGTCGACCAGCTTCACCTCGAGGCCGCCGTCCTTCACCTCGAGCACCTCGCAGGTGACCACCTGGCCGCGGCGAATGTCGCCCGCCTCGACGAAGGGGTCGCCGGCCAGCTGCTTGATGCCGAGCGAGATGCGCTCCTTCTCCACGTCGACGTCGAGGACCTGGGCGCGCACCATGTCGCCCTTCTTGAACTCCTCGATGACCTGCTCGCCCGGACGGTTCCAGTCCAGGTCCGACAGGTGCACCATGCCGTCCACGTCGCCGTCGAGGCCGATGAACAGGCCGAACTCGGTCTTGTTCTTGACCTCGCCCTCGACCTCCGAGCCGATCGGGTGCTGCTCGGCGAAGGCTTCCCACGGGTTCTGCAGGGTCTGCTTGAGGCCCAGCGAGATGCGGCGCTTGACCGGGTCGACCTCGAGGATCTGCACGTCCACTTCCTGGCTCGTCGAGACGATCTTGCCGGGATGGACGTTCTTCTTGGTCCAGCTCATCTCCGAGACGTGGATCAGGCCCTCGATGCCCGGCTCCAGCTCGACGAAGGCGCCGTAGTCGGTGATGTTGGTGACACGGCCGGTCAGGCGCGAGTTCACCGGATAGCGCTCGGCGATGCCCTCCCACGGGTCGGCGAGCAGCTGCTTGATGCCGAGCGAGATGCGGTGCGTCTCGTGGTTGATCTTGATGATCTTGACCTGGACGCTCTGGCCGATGTTGACCACCTCGCTCGGGTGATTGACGCGGCGCCACGCCATGTCGGTGACGTGCAGCAGGCCGTCGATGCCGCCGAGGTCGACGAACGCACCGTACTCGGTGATGTTCTTGACCACGCCGTCGATGACCTGGCCTTCCTCGAGATTGGCGACGAGCTCGGAGCGGGCCTCGGCGCGCGTCTCCTCCAGCACCGTACGGCGGGAGACGACGATGTTGCCGCGGCGGCGGTCCATCTTGAGGATCTGGAACGGCTGCGGCACGCCCATCAGCGGGGTCACGTCGCGGACCGGACGGATGTCCACCTGCGAGCGCGGCAGGAAGGCCACGGCGCCGTCGAGGTCGACGGTGTAGCCGCCCTTGACCTGGTTGAAGATGACGCCGGTCACCTTCTCGTTGTTCTCGAAGGCGCGCTCGAGCTTGACCCAGCTCTCTTCGCGGCGTGCCTTGTCACGGCTGATGACGGCTTCGCCGAGCGCATTCTCGATGCGCTCCAGATAGACCTCGACCTCGTCGCCGACGTTCAGCTCCTGGTCGCGGCCAGGGCCGGTGAATTCCTTGAGAGCGACGCGCCCTTCGGTCTTCAGACCGATGTCGATGACGGCGACGTCCTTTTCGATGGCGACGACGGTGCCGCGAATGACGGAGCCTTCCTGGGCTTCCGAACGGCCGAACGACTCTTCGAGCAGTGCGGCGAAATCTTCACGCGACGGGATGACGTCGCTGTGGGCGCGGTTGGTGGATGGGACTGCGGACATTCAAGCTCCTGGGATCCCGCGGGATCCATGCGCCGACGGCTGGTGTTGCGATGCGCCCCGACCCGCGGTGCCCGCCCCGGAGGGGGTCGGACAACTGCCCGCAGCTTGCGGGCAGGCCGGCGCATGAGGCCGCCGGAGGGAGCGTGGCCGGCTAGGTGCCTGAACTTCGAAAGTCCCGCAACACAAAAAGGGCGCGGCCTCAACCGCACCCCTCGTCGCGCCAGCCCAAGGCTGCCGTAGTCGGATAGCGTTCATATAGTTGGCGGAGGCGGTGGCGGCAAGCTTTCCCGAATGCCAGCAAGGCGAAAGCAGGCGTCCAGGGCGCGCGGATGGGTGGCGGTCGCGTCGCAGCGCTGCCGAGCCGGCGTCAACCGGCCGGCGCCCTGGACGCGAGGCCGGGCGGTGGGCCTTCGACCGACCAGGCGAGCGCCGCTTCGAGGCGGTCGTTGCCCCAGAACACCTCGCCGTCGGCGGTCACGAAGGTCGGCGCACCGAACAGCCCGAGATCCTTGGCCCGCTCGCCCTGCTGCCGCAGCGCAGCCTTGATCGGCTCGCTGGCGGCTGCGCCGAGCACCGCCGCGGCGTCGTGGCCGAGCGGCGCCAGAACCTCGGCAAGGATGGCGGGATCGGAAATCGAGCGGCCGCGCTCGAACTCCTCGCGGTAGAGCGCCTCGGTGAAGGCCGGCCGCCCCTCCGCGCCGACGGCCAGCCCGACGCGCGCGGCCAGCAGCGAATTCTGCGGGAACGGCTCGGGCCGGACCAGCGGCAGGCCGAGCGCCGCCGCCTGCCGTTCGATATCGCGCCAGGCATGGGCGCCCTTGGCCGGATAGATGTTGAAGGGCGAGGTGGCCCAGCCTTGCGCCGCAAAGATCGGGCCGAGCAGGAACGGCTCCCAGGCCACCGCCACGCCGCGCGCGGCGGCGAGCGACGCCATGCGCCGGGCGGAGAGCCACGAATAATGGCTGCCGAAATCATACCAGAAGGCGACCGACGGACCGCTCACGGGCCGCGCCGCCTCAGAGCTTGAAGACGGAATCGGCGGCGCTGCGCGACGCCTCCTTGCGGGCCCGGGCCGCCTTGAGCCGCTCGATCTCGGCCGTGAGCGCGGCAATGCGCTCGTCGAGCTCGGCCAGCGACAGCGTTGCCAGGTCCTGCCCGATCTCGTGCACCGGCGGCTTGGGACGTGGCCTGTCGTCCAGGAACGATTCGGTCATCGCGGCTCTCCTCCTCCCCTTCGGCCCGGAGAGCCTAAAGCCATTTCCCTTCGGATCAAATCAGGGCACCAATTGTCCGCCGCGGCGGCGCATGCCATGTGCAGATACAGCAACGAGGAGACTCCGGCGATGGCGGCTGATCAGACCCCCCTTCCCAGCACCATGACGGCCATCGGCATCAAGACGCCCGGCGGCCCCGACGTGCTGCGGCCGGAAACCCGTCCCGTGCCCCAGCCGGGCCCGGAGGAGATCCTGGTGCGCATCGCCGCCGCCGGGGTCAACCGTCCCGACGTGATCCAGCGCCTGGGCGCCTACCCGCCGCCGCCCGGCGCCAGCGACATCCCAGGCCTGGAACTGGCCGGCGACGTCGTCGCCGTCGGCCCGGGCGCGAGCCGCTTCAAGGTCGGCGATCAGGTCTGCGCGCTCGTGGCCGGCGGCGGCTACGCTCAGTACATGACGGTGCACGAGAGCAACGCCCTGCCGGTGCCCTCCGGCTACAGCCTGGTCGAAGCCGCGGCGCTGCCGGAGACCTTCTTCACCGTCTGGACCAACGTGTTCGACCGGGGCGGCCTGAAGGCCGGAGAGACCATTCTCATCCACGGCGGCTCGTCCGGCATCGGCACCACGGCGATCATGCTGGCCAAGGCGCTCGGCGCCAAGGTGATCGCCACCGCCGGTTCCGACGACAAATGCGCCGCCTGCCGCGAGCTCGGCGCCGACGTCGCCGTCAACTACCGCACGCAGGATTTCGTCGCCGCGACCAAGGCGGCGACCAACGGCCAGGGCGCCGAGGTGATCCTCGACATGGTCGGGGGCGACTACATCCAGCGCAACTACGATGCGGCGGCTATCGACGGGCGCATCGTGCAGATCGCCTTCCTCAACGGCGCCAAGGCGACGGTGGATTTCACCCGGCTGATGCTGAAGCGGCTGACCCATACGGGCTCGACGTTGCGCGCCCGGCCGGTGGAGGCGAAGGCCGTGATCGCGCGGGCGCTCGAGGCCAACGTGTGGCCGCTGCTCGCCTCGGGCCGCATCAAGCCCGTCATCCACGCCACCTTCCCGCTGGCCGAGGCGAACAAGGCGCATGCGCTGATGGAATCGAGCGCGCACGTGGGCAAGATCGTCCTGACCGTCACGCCGTGAGGAATCGGCGCTCGGCCGGGACAAAGCGCACCGCTTGCGGCGAGCGTGGCTCCGTTGCCTCGCGCGGCGGAACGTCCTATATCCTCACATGTTCCCCTCAAGTCGTGGTGACGCGCTCTGGCCGACCAGCCGGTCCGGAGCAGCAGAGGGGTCTTGCCAATTTTCCTCCGCGCGGGAGCGCGTCGAGGACCTTCATCGGAGGAATTTCGTCATGTCCGCCGGACCGCTGATGCCCAAAGCCACTGCCGTATGGCTGGTGGAGAACACCTCTTTGTCGTTCGAGCAGATCGGCGATTTCTGCAAGCTGCATCACCTGGAGGTCAAAGGCATTGCCGACGGCGAGGTCGCGGCCGGCATCAAGGGCCTCGATCCGGTCGGCACCGGGCAGCTCACGCGCGAGGAGATCGAGCGCGGCCAGCGTGACCCCAACTATCGCCTCAAGCTGGCCGACCCGAAGGTCCGCCTGCCGGAGGTGAAGCGCTCCAAGGGCCCGCGCTACACGCCGGTGTCGCGCCGCCAGGACCGGCCGAACGCCATTCTCTGGCTGCTGCGCAACCACCCGGAGCTCAAGGACGCGCAGATCATGCGCCTGGTCGGCACGACCAAGAACACGATCCAGCAGATCCGCGAGCGCGGCCACTGGAACATGCAGAACCTGAGCCCGCTCGATCCGGTCACGCTCGGCCTCGCCTCGCAGATCGATCTCGACATGGAAGTGGCGAAGGCGGCCAAGGACCGGCCGCCGTCGGACGTGGAGGGAGGCCAGACGCTGCTGCCGGCGGAGGTCACGACGGCCCCCGAGGAGGAGCCCGAGCCCTTCGCCGACCGCGAGCCGCCCCGACGCGCCCCGGAGAAGATCGATGTCGATTCGGTCTTCGCCAAGCTCAAGGGCCTGAAGCGCAGCGACGAGGACGACGACGAAGTCTAGTCCCTCGCCTCTCCACGGGCGGCGACAGCGCCGCCCGGCGCAGCTGGCACGGGAAATGCCTCAGATCCGGGGACCCCTGACGTGCCGGTTGCGATCCCATGGACGAATATTGCGCAGCGTCCATCCCCCAGGCAGAGCGGGCCGACTACTGGTCGAGGTCGGTGACCGAGACCCTGTTTCCGCTGTCGGCCGACATCCGCGATCCGGCGCGGTTCGACGGCAGCCTGCGACGCTGGGAGCTGACGACCGCGTCGCTGTCGCACTTCCTCACCGAAGGGGTCCGCTACCGGCGGGAGAAGCAGCACCTGCGTCGCCTCGTCGACGAAGAGCTTCTCATCACCTTCGCACTGAAGTCGGAAACGGAATTTGCCCAGAACGGCGTCCATCTGAATTTCAGACGGGACCAGTTCATCATCCAGCGTGGCAACCTGCCCTACGAATTCGGCCACGCCGCCGCCAACGAGCTGCTGGTGCTGAAGGTCAAGGCCGGCGATCTCGGCCGCCATGTCCGCTCCGTCGATCGCTTCGCCCCGTTCACCTTCGATGCAAGCCGCGGCCTGGGCCGTCTGCTGCTCGACACCCTGCGCACGCTGCCGGAGCGTCTCGGACAAAGCAACGCCCGCCTTCACCCACGGCTCGGGAGCCACGTCGTCGCGCTGCTCGGCCTGGCGCTGGAGGGAGACGACCGCGTGCTGGCGAGCCGCGAGTCCACCATCAAGCGGGCCCATCTAGGCCGCATCGAATGGTTCATCCGACAGAACCTCCAGACGCGCGGCCTGTCGCCGGAGACCATCGCCGCGGCCTGCGGCATCTCCGTCCGCTATCTCCACGAACTGTTCAGCAGCGAGCACCAGACGATCGGCCGGTGGGTGAGGCAGCTACGGCTCGAAGCGGCGCGCGAGGAGATCTCCGACCCGCTGCGCGGCGAAACGATCGCCGAGATCGCCTATCGATGGGGCTTCGGCGACCAGGCGCAGTTCAGCCGCCACTACAAGGCGCGCTTCGGCGAAACGCCGCGCGAGACGCGCGGCCGGGCGGCTCGGCATTGAAGCGGCGCCCGATCAGATGTCGTCCCGGCCGAGCCAGTGCAGATGGCGCGCCACCGAAGCGGCCATGGCCGCCTCGCCCGCTGTCGCGATGACCCTGTCCCACCACGCGCCGTAGATCGCCTCGTAGCGCCAACCCTCGATGCGCCTGGCGATGCGGCACACCGACGCCGCGCCGAGCGGAATGAAGTTCGGATACGAGCGCATGAAGCCGAGGTGGCGTCCGTCGGCCACGACCTGCAGAAGGTCGCCGGCCAGCAGCGCCCCCTTGCCGCCGGCCGCCTGCGCCCAATGCATCACCGCGCCGCCCTCGAAGTGGCCACCGGCCCTGATCAGCGTCAGCCCCGGCAGAACCTCCCTGGTCTCACCGTCCCAGAAGCGGAGGCACGGATCCGGGCGCATCACCCAAGGCCGGTCGGCCGCGTGCAGGTAGACCGGGGCATCGCCGAAAGCCCGGCTCCAGTCGACCATGGTGGTGTAGTAGTGGGGATGCGAGATGGCGATCGCCGCCAGGCCGCCAAGCCCTTCGAGCAGCTCCACCACGGACGGATCGAGAAGGGAGACGCAGTCCCACAGCACGTTGCCGGACGGGGTGCGCACCAGCAGCGCGCGCTGCCCGATCCCGAATTGGGGCGCCACGCCGATGCCGATCAGCTCGGCCTCGCGGCGGACGACGGTCATGTGCGAGCGTCGCAACCGGGCGAGCGTCGTCCATTGCTGACCCGATGGCGGCACGAACTGGCGCTCCTCCGTGCAGATCGGGCATTCCTCCGGCTCACGTTCGGACGGAGCGAACTGGGTCCCGCACGTGGTGCAGATGAAGGCGGACATGACGGCCGTCGCAGACGCGGTCCGGCCGCGGCTCATGCCTGCCCCGCCAAGCGGGACGGGCGGGCTTGCGCCGGGATGGCATCGGCCCGGCCCTCGCCGCGGAGCAGCGGCAGCGCGTAGCTGCCGAACTCGTTCACGCCTTGCACGAAGTCCGGAAACGTCATGAGCAGGCCGCTGATCCCCGTTTGCGCCTCGAGATCGGCGATCTGGCGTGCAATCGACTCCCATGAGCCGTGAATGACGGGAAAGCCCATGAAAGTCAGATTGCCCTCGGTCACGGGAGCGGTCATGCCGTCGCGGAAGTGCTTGCTCGTCCCCTCCGGATTGCTGTCCATGGACGCGCTCCTGACGACGTTCATCAGCGCCTCCGTATCGGCCCCGTCGACGATGTCCTGGCAGCGGCGCTCGGCCTCCGCATCGGTTGCCGCGCCAATGATGGTGACGAGCGCCAGGGTTCCGACCGTGCGCCCGAGCTTGGCCGATTCGGACAGCACCGGCTGAGCGATGCCACGCAGCTTCTCAGGCCCGCCGAAGACGAAGTTGTACTCGGCGAAGCGGGCGGTGAACTGCACGCCCTTCGGCGATTGGCCGGCGCAGACGATCGGAATCTCCCGCCCGGGCTTGGGGAAGCACTCACAGTCGTCGAGCTTGTAGTAGCGGCCGCTGAAGCTGGAACGGCCGGTGCGCCACAGCTCGCGCATGATGCCGATATACTCTTCCGTCAGCTCGTAGCGGCGGTCGTGGTAGTCGTCGGACGGCCACAAACCCATCTGCGCGTATTCCGGCTTGTTCCATCCGGTGACGATGTTGACGCCGGCGCGGCCGCCCGAAATGCCGTTGAAGGTCGAGATCATGCGCGCGGCAACCGCAGGGTGGACGCCCAGCACAGGCACGGTGGCATAGAGCTCGATGCGGCTCGTCGCGGCGGCCAGGCCGCAGGCGAGCCCGATGGAATCGAGGCAGGAATCCCAGTAGCCGGTCTCGCCGCCGAAGCCGCGATACTTGATCATCGAGAGGATGAAATCGAGCCCGACGTCTTCCGCCGCCCTGGTGATGGCCAGGCAATGCTCCCACGTCGGGATATATTGCGGGCTGTTCCGCGACAGGATGTAACCGTTCTGCCCGTTGGGCAGAAAGACACCAAGCTTCATGTAGGGATGCCCTTCTTCCAAGTAAGATGAGCGCTCTACGTCGATCCGAAGCGCGTATTCTGTTCTTGGAATGTGGTCCCGGAGCTTTCGACGGCGCAACGGAAATTCGCCGTTGCGCACCTGTGGACAAGACGTTCCGCACAAAACACCAACAAGGTGCCGATACTTGCTGCCTCGCAGACAGCTGGCGGCGCACGCACCGGCCGGATGAAGCACGCGCGAAGCGACCGGGCGGCCGGGGCGAGCCGGCCACCCGTCAAACTCGGGATCACGTCGGGCCGGAGGCCCGCGCAATCACTGCTTCTTCATCTTCGACTGCCGCTCCATCTGCGCGTCGCCCATGGCGGTCTTGCAGCCGTCCGACACCTTCTCGCGGTTGTCGGCCAGGCACTGCACGATCTTGCCCCCGCCTGGCTTGATGCCCGAACAGAGCGTGCGCACGTCGCTGATGCAGGCCTGGCGCAGCTTGGCCTGGGTCTCCGCGCTGAGCTTCGGCTGGTTCTGCGCGGCTGCCGGCAGAGCGGTCGCGACCAGCACCATGGCCGCGCCGGCTGCAGCGGCGAACTTCATCATCATCGGTTGTCCTCTCCTGGGCACGTTGCCCCCTGTGCCATGATCACGGATCTGGCGCTTTTTGGTGTCGGCGCCGGCGCATCGCTGCGACAGCGTGCTACGTCGCGTCTCAGCCGCCCACTTCGATGCGGTCGACCCGCTCCGGATAGAAGGCGAGGTGGTCCTTGATCTCCGCCATGGCCGGAAACGGCTCCTCATAGGACCATATGGCGTTCTCCGAACGGCCCTTGCCGGTGCGAATGCTGAAATAGCTGGCATCGCCCTTGTAGGGGCAATGGGTGCGGTGATCCGTGCGCTCCAGCAGCGCCATCGTCGCATCCTGGCGCGGAATGTAGAGCACCGCCGGATAGGTCGCCTCCTTGAGCTCGAGGGCGTGCGTGCTGTCGGCGATCGTCTCGCCGTTCAGGATCACCCGCACGCGTTGGCCGGCGGGCTTGATGGTGATCGGATGATCGGGACCGGGCAGTTTCATGGGTCATGGCTCCACAGTCTGGCTTGCTCGACGCGCGCGCATGGCAGATCCGGCATCGTCGGCGTGGCGTCGGGCCGGCTCGCGTCGCATGATGCAAATAGGAATGAGCCGCTCGAAAGGGGAGAGCACCATGGCGAAACGCGAGCTTGGACGTTCGGGAATTACAGTGCCGCCGCTGTGCTTCGGCGGCAACGTCTTCGGCTGGACCGCGGACCCCAAGGCGTCGTTTGCGTTGCTCGACGCCCTCGTCGCCGAGGGGCTCAACTTCATCGACACGGCCGACGTCTATTCGGTCTGGGTTCCCGGCCACACGGGCGGCGAGTCGGAGACGGTGATCGGCGACTGGCTCGCCGCCCGCGGCGGACGCGACAAGGTGATCATCGCCACCAAGGTGGGCGCCCCCATGGCCGAGGACCGCAAGGGGCTGAAGCGCGCCTACATCCTGAAGGCGGTCGAGGACTCGCTCAAGCGGCTCAAGACCGACTACATCGATCTCTACCAGTCCCATTTCGACGATGCCGACACCTCGGTCGAGGAGCCGCTTCAGGCCTATGCCGAGCTGATCAAGGCCGGCAAGGTGCGCGCCATCGGCGCCTCCAACTTCTCGCCGGAGCGGCTCAAGAGCGCGCTCGACGCCAGCAAGCGGCTCGGCCTGCCGCGCTACGAGACGATGCAGCCCGAGTACAACCTCTACAGCCGCGACACCTACGAGGGGCCGCTCGAGCAGGTGTGCCGGGCCGAGGGCCTGGGCGTCATCCCCTACTTCTCGCTGGCCGCCGGCTTCCTCACCGGCAAGTACCGATCGGAGGCCGACCTCGGCAAGAGCCCGCGCGGCGCGCGGGCCATTCCCAAATACCTCAACGAGCGCGGCTTCCGCATCCTCGCGGCGCTCGACGAGGTCGCCGCCGAGGTCAAGGCCAACCCGACACAGGTGGCGCTCGCCTGGCTGATGGCCCGCCCGACCGTCACCGCGCCGATCGCCAGCGCCACCAGCGTCGAGCAACTCGGCGACCTGATCAAGGCGACCCGTCTCGCGCTGCCGGCGGCAGCGGTGGAGCGGCTGACCGCAGCCAGCGCGCCGTAGGACGAAGGTCCTAGAGCCTTTCTCGAGCAGTTGTGGTCACGTGATCAGGCAAAAATGGCTCCAACTCGTTGATATCTGGAGCACATCTTACGGTTCGGGCGCGTCCGCGAGGTCGGTTGCAAGTGTTCGATCTCGGTTAAGACGAAGGCCCTACTGAAAATGACTGATGCCCTCGGCTTGGCCAGCGGTATATAAACCCTGGCCAGGACGGCCTTGCCGCCGCCTTGGCTGACAGGTTCGATTGGGGGAGACAGTCAATGCGAGCGCTACTGATTGCCCTTGCGGCCACGCTCGGGATCGGCCTTTTTGTTCCGTCGAGCAGTATTGCGTTGCCCATCAATCCCGGCGCCATCGCCGGTGCGGCCGAAGATCTGTCGCACGTCGAGAACGCCAGGGTGTTCTGCTACAACCGCTACACTGGCCGGTTCCTTCATTGGGGCCGGTGCGCCCCCCGCCGCTACGTCCGGCGGGTGCCGCGAGTCTACTGCTACAACCGCTACACCGGGCGCTTCCTGCACTGGGGTAGCTGCCGGCGCTGGTAGGCGCGGGAGCGGAACGATGCCGTTTCGCCATGGTGGCCGGGCGCGCCCGGCCACCTTTCATGACCTGGAGCATATCGCCATTGGATGGAGTCATCCAATAGCAGAAAATTGCTCATAACCTTTTGAATCTGGAGCGCTTCTCTTGCGATTGGGTGAGTCCACCCAATCGCAAAGCGCTCTGGCGTGTGGCGACACAGCTGCTGCGCCGCGCTCTTCTGTCGGTGCCGGTGCGCGGGCACCTACTTCGGCGTCCGCCCGCCCAGGGCCGCCGCCACCTCGTCGAGGACGCTCGCGTCCTCGATGGTGGCCGGCATCGTCCAGCTCTCCTGGTCGGCGATCTTCTTCATGGTGCCGCGCAGGATCTTGCCGGAGCGGGTCTTGGGCAGGCGGCCCACCGTCACGGCCGACTTGAACGCCGCCACCGGGCCGATCTTCTCGCGCACCAGGGCGATGATCTCCCGCTCGATCTCCGCCGGGCTCCGGTCGACACCTCGCTTGAGCACGATGAAGCCGCAGGGGACCTCGCCCTTGATCTCGTCGCGTACGCCGATCACGGCACACTCGGCCACGTCCGGGTGGGCGGCGATGACCTCCTCGATGCCCCCGGTCGACAGACGGTGACCGGCAACGTTGATGATGTCGTCGGTGCGGCCCATGATGAAGACGTAGCCGTCCTGATCGATGAAGCCCGCATCGCCGGTGCGATAGTAGCCCGGGAAGTCGGCGAGGTAGCTCTCGCGAAAGCGCTCATCGGCCTGCCATAGCGTCGGCAGGCAGCCGGGCGGCAGCGGCAGCTTGATCGCGATCGAGCCCATGGTGCCAGCCGCCACCGGCTTGCCGGCCTCGTCGAGGGCCGCCATCTGGTAGCCGGGCATGGGCACGCCGGTCGATCCGTACTTGACCGGCAGCTGTCCGAGCCCGACCGGATTGCCGCAGATGCACCAGCCCGTCTCGGTCTGCCACCAGTGGTCGATCACCGGCACCTTGAGCAGCTTCTCGGCCCATTGGATCGTATCGGGGTCGGCCCGCTCGCCCGCCAGGAACAGGGTACGGAAGCCCTTCAGGTCGTAGCGCTTCAGCAGCTCGCCGTCAGGGTCCTCCTTCTTGATGGCGCGCAACGCCGTCGGCGCCGTGAACAGCGCCTTGACGCCGTACTCGGCGATCACGCGCCAGAAGGCGCCGGCGTCCGGGGTGCCCACGGGCTTGCCCTCGTAGAGCAGGCTGGTGGCGCCGAAGATCAGCGGCGCGTAGACGATATAGCTGTGGCCGACCACCCAGCCGACGTCGGAGGCGGTCCAGAACACCTCGCCCGGCTCGATGCCGTACAGCGCCTTCATCGACCAGAGCAGCGCCACCATGTAGCCGCCGTTGTCGCGGACGACGCCCTTGGGCTTACCCGTGGTGCCCGAGGTGTAGAGGATGTAGAGCGGATCGGTCGCGGCCACCGGCACGCAGTCGGCGCCCTTCTCGGCGGCACGGGCCTTGTCGGTCATCGTCGCCCAGTCGAGGTCGCGGCCCTTGACCAGCTTGGCCTCCGCCTGGGGACGCTGCAGGATCAAGCAGGCCGACGGCTTGACGCTGGAGAGCGCAATCGCCTCGTCGAGCAGCGGCTTGTAGGACACCACGCGCTGAGGCTCGATGCCGCAGGAGGCGGCGAGGACGACCTTGGGCGCCGCGTCCTCCAGGCGCGTGGCGAGCTCCTTGGCGGCGAAACCGCCGAAGACCACCGAGTGGATTGCCCCCAGCCGCGCGCAGGCCAGCATGGCGAACACCGCCTCGGGCACCATCGGCATATAGATGACGACGCGGTCGCCTTTGCCGACCCCCATGTCGCGCAGCACGCTGGCCAGGATGCGCACCTCGGCCAGCAGGCCGGCGTAGGAGATCACCCGCTTCGAGCCGGAGACCGGGCTGTCGTAGATGATCGCCGGCTGCGCGCCGCGCCCGCGTTCCACATGGCGATCGACCGCGTTGTAGCAGGTGTTGCAGGTCGCGCCGGCGAACCAGCGACCGTAGGGGCCCGCCGACGGATCGAACACCGTCGACCAGGACTTCATCCAGTCGATGCCGCCCGCGGTCTTGCCCCAGAACGCCTGCGGGTCGCGCTCGGCCCGCGCATAGACCTCGTGATAGGAGCCGCCGGCGGATGCCTCGCCGCCGGGCTTACCCGCGGCGCCGGCCGCAGACCCGGCGGCGGGTTTCGTCGGAGGTTTGGCAGAAGATCTGGAATCGGCGACCACGTCGTTTCCCTTCTCGCTTTCGCACGAGGGCCGGTCGGCGAATTCGCGCTGCGCCGGCAAGTGTCACGGTTCAACGCAGAGCGGGCATGAGCCGCCGGAGCACGACGGCGGCCTCCCGCTGGCGGCTGCGCGGCTCAGGCGGCTCCCGGCTCAAACGAATTGCCGCCAGACCGCCCGCCCGTTGTAGCGCGCACGGAGTGGTGAATGCAAAGCGGCTGTGCGCGATCGTACCGAGGCCAACGGCGCCCGCTCGGCAACGCCGGCTGGACAACGCTTTCCCCATGCGTGCGCCGGCGCTTTCGGCTAGAACGAGAGCAACAGGGGAACGCCATGATGACCGCCTTCGACCGCGATCTCGATCGCAATCCGGCCAACTACCAGCCGCTGACGCCGCTGAGCTTCCTGGAACGGGCCGCGAGCGTGTTTCCCGACCGAACCGCGGTCGTGCACGGCACGCTGCGCCGCAGCTACGGCGAGCTCTACCGGCGCTCGCGCCAGCTCGCCTCCGCCCTGCGCGCCGCCGGCGTCGGCCGCGGCGACACCGTCTCGGTCATGCTGCCCAACACCCCCGCCATGGTCGAGTGCCACTACGGCGTGCCCATGGCCGGCGCCGTGCTCAACACGCTGAACACCCGCCTCGATGCGGCGATCCTCGCCTTCACCTTCGACCATGCCGAGACCAGGATCCTGATCACCGATCGGGAGTTCTCGCCCATCATCCGCGAGGCGCTAGCGCTGGCGCGCGTGAAGCCGCTCGTCATCGACGTCGATGATCCGGAATACGCCGGGCCCGGCGAGCGGCTGGGATCGGCCGAGTACGAGGCGTTCATCGCCGCCGGCGATCCGCAGTTCGCCTGGCGCGGGCCGGACGACGAGTGGGATGCGATCAGCCTGAACTACACCTCCGGCACGACCGGCGATCCGAAGGGGGTGGTCTACCATCATCGCGGCGCCGCCCTGCTCGCCACCGGCAACGTGCTCAGCTGCGACATGCGACGCCACCCGGTCTACCTGTGGACGCTGCCGATGTTCCACTGCAACGGCTGGTGCTTCCCCTGGACCATCTCGCTGCTCGCCGGCACCCACGTCTGCCTGCGCCAGGTCCGGGCCAAAGCCATCTACGACGCCATCGCCGACCATGGCGTTACGCACCTGTGCGGTGCGCCGATCGTAATGGCGACACTGGTCAACGCCCAGGAGGCGGAGCGGCGCAGCTTCCCGCAGCGGGTGTCGTTCACCACGGCGGCGGCTCCGCCGCCCGAGGCGGTGCTCGCCGCCATGGCGGACGCCGGCTTCGACGTGACCCACGTCTACGGCCTCACCGAAACCTACGGGCCGTCCGTGGTCAACGAATGGGACGAGGCCTGGAACGGGCTTCCCGCCGAGGAGCAGGCCGCCAGGAAGGCGCGCCAGGGCGTCCGCTACGCGGCGCTCGAGGCCCTGGACGTCGTCGACCCCGACACCATGGCGCCCGTGCCCGCCGACGGGACGACGCTGGGCGAGGTCGTCATGCGCGGCAACGT
Source organism: Chelatococcus sp. KU-N122 (assembly GCF_055391085.1). Taxonomy (NCBI): domain Bacteria; kingdom Pseudomonadati; phylum Pseudomonadota; class Alphaproteobacteria; order Hyphomicrobiales; family Chelatococcaceae; genus Chelatococcus; species Chelatococcus sp. KU-N122. The sequence goes on from NZ_AP043981.1 coordinate 303,741, forward strand.
GGTGATGAAGGGCTACCTGAAGAACCCGTCGGCGACGGTCAAGGCCTTCGCCGGCGGCTGGTTCCACAGCGGCGACCTCGGCGTAAAGCATCCCGACGGCTACGTGCAGCTCAAGGACCGGTCCAAGGACATCATCATTTCCGGGGGAGAGAATATCTCCTCCATCGAGGTGGAGGATGCGCTCTATAAGCACCCCGCCGTGGCCAATGTCGCCGTCGTGGCCAGGCCCGACGAGAAATGGGGCGAAACGCCGTGCGCGTTCGTCGAGCTCAAGGCGGGCCACGCAGCCACGGCCGAGGAGCTGATGGACTGGTGCCGCGCGCACCTGGCCCGCTACAAATGCCCGCGCGCCATCGTCTTCGCCGACATTCCGAAGACGTCGACGGGCAAGATCCAGAAATTCAAGCTGCGGGAAACGGCCAAGGCCATGGCAACCGAGCCGGCCAGCGGCGGCTGATGCAACAAGCCCCGGCCTGCGCGAGGAGGCGGGTAGCAAGGCGGGGCGGGCGTCCGAAGGACGCTGCGCCACGCCAGACCATGTCGAACTCCAGCCTCATCGGCGAGCCGTGGCCGAAGCCGATCCGCAGGCGCACGCCTGCGCTCGTCGCAAGTGCTAGTGAATCGACGCGTTCTCCGACGTCTGGCGCAGACGGACGATTTGATCCTTGAGCTGCAGCTTCTTGCGCTTCAGCTCCGCCAGCTTGAGATCGGGAGTCGCCGGTTGGTTGGCCGCTGCCTGCAGCTCGCGCTCAATGGCGCGATGCCGCCGTTCGAGTTCCGCGAGATGGGACTGCACACTCATAGAGGAGCCTCCTTTCGTCGGTTACGGACATGACAAATGTGACACAATGATTCGGCCCTGCAAGGCCTGTTCGCCGGCTGACGACGCAATTCACGGCCGAACGGCGCTAAAGCGCTTCGCGATTGGGTGAACTCACCCCAATCGCGGGAGAAGCGCTCCGGATTCAAAGAGTTGGAGCATGGCCCGATCAGACGGATCGATCTGATCGGGCCATGCCCCCGACGGCGCCGGGCGCGACACGGCGGCGAAAGGCCCGTGCTCTCGCCGCCGCCAATGCAGGGCGCGGCGTTCCGCCACCGGCAACCGGCCGGTGCTTGCCGCGGAGCGGGCAGCGCAGCATACTCGGCGCGCCATAAGGGCCGCTGCTGCAGGCGGCGCGGCCGCAGGGATCACGGTCGTCCGCAGGCGCCCGTTCCTGGTGCCGTGCTGCTGCGTGCGGTCGCTCAGCTGCGTCGGGACGGTTTGCGGAATCCCAGATGATCCATTCCAGTGAGCCAGATATGTCGGAGCTGGCTGCCGAGCTGAGCCGTCTGAAGCAGGAGCATCGCGACCTCGATGCGGCGATCGAAGCGCTCGCGTCGGCCGGCACCGGCGACCTGCTCCAGCTGCAGCGCCTGAAGAAGCGCAAGCTCAACCTCAAGGACAAGATCATCCACCTGGAAGACCGGCTGACGCCCGACATCATCGCCTGACGCCGGCAAAGCGATCGCCAACGCCGAGAGCATTTCGCGATTGGGTGAGTCCACCCAATCGCGAAGCGCTCCGGGAGCGAGGCGTGGAATCGCCGCAAATTCTTGCAGGGCAACGCTTGCGCTCGGGGCGGCGGCCCTATACGAGCGCTTTTTTCGTGCGAGGGGTTCGATGAGCGCACCCAAGCCGGTGGCCATTATCATGGGCAGCCAGTCCGACTGGGCGACGATGCGGCACGCGGCGACGACGCTCGAGGAATTCGGCATCGCGCACGAAGCCCTGATCGTGTCGGCCCACCGCACGCCGGAGCGGCTGTTCGCCTTCGCCAAGGGCGCCAAGGCGGCGGGCTTCAAGGTGATCATCGCCGGTGCCGGCGGCGCCGCGCACCTGCCGGGCATGGCCGCCGCCTTGACGCCGCTGCCGGTCTTCGGTGTGCCGGTCGAGTCCAAGGCGCTCTCGGGCCACGACAGCCTGCTGTCGATCGTGCAGATGCCGGGCGGCGTTCCCGTCGGCACCCTGGCGATCGGCAAGTCGGGCGCGATCAATGCGGCGCTGCTGGCCGTCGCCGTGCTGGCGCTTGCCGATCCGGTGCTGGCGGAGCGGCTGGAGGCGTGGCGGGCCCGCCAGAGCGGGGGCGTGGCGGAGCGCCCGGTCGACGACGCCTGATGCTCGTCCCCGGCGCCACCATCGGCATCCTGGGCGGCGGCCAGCTCGGCCGCATGCTCTCCATCGCCGCCGCCCGCTACGGCCTGAAGACGCACATCTTCTGCCCTGACGACGACAGCCCGGCGTTCGACGTGGCCCATGCCTACACCGTCGCCGCCTATGAGGACGAGGCGGCGCTCGCGGCGTTTGCGCAAGCCGTCGATGTCATCACCTACGAGTTCGAGAACGTTCCGGCGGGGACGGCCGCCTTCCTTGCCGAACGGCGGCCGCTGCGACCTGGCCTCGAGGCGCTGTCGACGGCCCAGGACCGGCTGGTGGAAAAGAGCTTCGTCGCGGCGCTCGGCATCGGCACGGCCCCGTTCGCAGCGGTCGACAGCGTCGCGGATCTCGAGGCGGCGCTCGCGGAGCTCGGCCGGCCGGCGGTGCTGAAGACGCGGCGCATGGGCTACGACGGCAAGGGCCAGGTGAAGATCGGCGCGGCCGACGATGCGGCCGCAGCGTTCGAGGCCATCGGCCGGGCGCCGGCGATTCTCGAAGGTTTCGTGCCCTTCGCCCAGGAGATTTCGGTGGTGGCCGCGTTCGGCTGCGACGGCGCCTTCGCCGCCTTCGACGTCTGCGAAAACACCCACCGTGACCACATCCTCGATGTCACGCGCGCGCCCGCGACCATCGCTCCAGCGACCCGCGACGCGGCGCTGGCGGCGGTGCGGCGGATCGGCGAGGCGCTCGGCTACGTGGGTGTGCTGACCGTCGAGCTCTTCGTGCTCGACGACAGCACGATACCGCTCGTCAACGAATTGGCGCCGCGGGTCCACAACTCCGGGCACTGGACCATTGAAGGCGCGGTGACCTCGCAGTTCGAGCAGCATATCCGCGCCATCAGCGGCTGGCCGCTGGGCGAGGCCACGAGCCTGGGGCAGGCCACGATGACCAATCTGGTCGGCGCCGACATCGAGGCCTGGCCCGAGCTGTTGCGCGAGCCTGGGACCCATCTGCACCTCTACGGCAAGGGCAAGGCCCGACCGGGTCGCAAGATGGGCCACGTCACCCGCGTCACGCTCAAGCCCGGCGTCACGCCCAAGTCCCGCGCCACACCCAAGTCGGCATAGCCCGGACGTCGGCCTAGCCCGGATTCCTCCCTTCACTATGGACAGAGCTCTGGTTTTCTGTTAGGGGCAGGCAACGGTGCAATCTGTCGTTCGCGCCGATGACCGTGTATTCTCAACATTCAAGGCAGGACGATCCCGCGTGCAGGTACTTGTCCGTGACAACAACGTGGACCAAGCGCTTCGGGCGCTGAAGAAGAAGCTCCAGCGCGAGGGCGTCTTCCGCGAGATGAAGCTGCGCGACCACTACGAGAAGCCCTCGGAGAAGCGAGCCCGCGAGAAGGCGGAAGCCGTTCGTCGCGCTCGCAAGCTTGCGCGCAAGAAGATGCAGCGCGAGGGCCTGCTGCCGATGAAGCCCCGGCCGGTTGCTCCCGGACGCTGAGGCGTCCGCACGACTCATCGTGAATGGATTGAACGGCACCTTCCAGCCACGGAAGGTGCCGTCTTACGTTTTGGATCGCCGAGCCGCGGCCTGGAGCGGGATGACTTGTCGTCGAGTCATCGTCCCGCTCCAGGGTCATCACTTCGCGCACGATCTTCCCCGAAAAGCCGGCCATCACGTTTTGGGATCATGGCCTGACGGCAACACCCCGCGCAGAAATGACGAGCGCAGGACGCGCCATGACGACCGGCAGCAAAATTGCCTCCATGCCGCCGTTGTCTCCTCTTTGTTAACGAAACGGCGGCAATTAGACGGTCGTGAAGCACGCGAGCCGGGGGCGGCATTGGCGAGCTATGCTCTGGGGATCGATGCCCGCTGCGGCCACGGTAGGGGTCGAGCGCATTTTGAACGCAAAGGCGCGTCAGTTGCCCGCGGGAACCGGCCAGGGTCTCGGGCCACGTCCGCGGCCGCCGGCGCACCCTCGGCCTTCGCGCACGATCATCGCCGGCGCGCCCGGAGCGCTCCCTCCCGGGCCGTGGCATGGGTCGAGTCGACGCCGGCCTGGAGAAGCGCCCTAGCGGGCTGGGCAGAGGGAAACTGAAGAGGTGGCCGTGCAGGTGTCTTATCGGGGATCGGGCTTGGCGCTGTCGGCGCTGGCTCTCGCACTGGCAGTTGCCGGGTGTGACACGATCGGTTCCACCAGGCCCACGGCGAGCGTGGCCGAAGTCGTCAGGGACGATCCCAAGCTTGCCGAGACCAACATCGCCTCGCTGAGCGAAGTCGTCCGCAGCCACCCCAACGACGCCACGGCGTATAACACCCGCGGTGCCGCCTACGCCCGCATCGGTGACTACAGAAACGCCATCGACGACTTCAGCCAGGCGATCCGCCTGGATCCCAACGATGCGCCGGCCTACACCAATCGCGCGCTGGCGCTCCGCCAGACCGGCGACGACACCGCGGCCCTCGCCGACTTCTCCCGCGCCATCAGCGCCGATTCGAACTACGCTCCGGCCTATATCGGCCGCGGCAACCTGATGCGGGCACAGGGCAATGCGGACGGCGCCCGGACCGATCTGAACCGCGCCATCCAGCTCAATCCGGAATCGGCCGAGGCGCACCACGCCCGCGGCCTGGTGGCCCAACGCCAGGGACAGAACCGGCAGGCCGTGGCCGATTTCGACGCGGCCATCGACCGCAATCCCTTCGTCGCCGCGCCCTACGCCGCACGCGGCCAGAGCGAGCTGGCACTCGGCATGTATCAAAAGGCGGTCGAGGACTTCAACGCCGCGCTCAACGTGGACAATAAGCAGACCGAATCCTGGGTCGGCCGGGGCGTGGCCTACGAGAAGCTCGGCAATCGGCAGGCCGCAGCCGAATCCTACCGCAACGCGCTGTCGTCCGATCCGCGCAACCAGGTCGCCCGGGAGGGCATGTCGCGCCTCGGCAGCTGATGCATACCCCGCCACGGCCGTAGCCGCCCGGAGGACCTGCATCGGCCGAGCGCCGGGCCGGCTTTGGCAGCTCGCCGGCCACGGCCCGAGAGCAGCCCCCCAAAGACGGACACCGTTTTTTGGGAAAGAACGTGCTCAAAGCAATAACCTGGAGCGGGGTGGTGATTCGAAGCAGGAATCATCCCGCGCTGGGAGCCCATGCCCATGACGCAAGACGACGAACGGGCGCCGGCGGTGCGTCTGGATGGTTTCTGCCCGGGCTGCGAACAGAAGGTCACCTTCGTCGCCAGCGGCCCCTATCTCAGAAACACGTTCAGATGCAGCAATTGCCTCTCGCTGCCACGGCATCGGGCGCTGAAGCATGTGCTGGCCGCCTACTATCCGAACTGGCGCGACCTCGCCGTCCACGAAGCCTCACCGGGCTGGGACATCGTCAGCCAGCGTCTGGCGGCCGAGTGCGCATCCTACACGGCGTCCTACTATGATCCGTCCCGTCCTCGCGGGGCGGTCGTCGCGGCGCCCGAGATGCCGTGCGGCAGCTACCGGATCGAGAACCTCGAGAACCTGACGTTCGCCGATGAATCCTTCGATCTCATCGTCGCCCAGGACGTCTTCGAGCACATCTTCTTCCCGAACCTGGCGGTCATGGAAGTCGCCCGCACGCTGCGGCCCGGGGGCGCCATCATCATGACGGTGCCGATCGTCAGGCGCATGGGCGTATCGCGACGGCGCGCGGCCTTGATCAAGGGCGAGGTGCATCACCTCGTCGAGCCGCCCGAGTACCACGGTGATCCGCTGAGCGACGGCGCCCTGGTGACGATCGACTGGGGCTACGACATTGCCGCCTACCTGAGCTACCACTCGGGGCTGTCGTTCATGCTGGTCCAGGTCGACAACGTGGGATTGGGCATCCGCGCCGACCTGAACGACGTCCTGATCGGCATGAAGCAGCCGGTTCCGACGCTGTAGCGCACGCTGGTCATGGCCAGGGCGTTGCCCCGGCCATTCCGTCCTTCGGCTCGAGCGTTCGTCGGCTCTTTGCCTTGGCGCCGGACTTGTCCCAAGACCGGCGTCGACCTTCGGGTCCGACACTCTAAAGCCCCTTGATGATCTCCTCGACCATCTTCTTGGCGTCGGCGAAGAGCATCATGGTGTTGTCCTTGAAGAACAGCTCGTTCTCCACGCCGGCGTAGCCCGAGCCCATGCCGCGCTTGATGAACAGCACGGTCTTCGCCCTCTCCACGTCGAGGATCGGCATGCCGAAGATCGGCGAGGCCGGATCGGTCTTGGCGGCCGGGTTGGTCACGTCGTTGGCGCCGATGACGAAGGCAACGTCGGCCTGGGCGAACTCCGAATTGATGTCCTCGAGCTCGAACACCTCGTCGTAGGGCACGTTGGCCTCGGCCAGGAGCACGTTCATGTGCCCGGGCATGCGGCCCGCCACCGGATGGATGGCATACTTCACGTCGACGCCGGCTTCCTTGAGCTTGTCGCCCATCTCGCGCAGCGCATGCTGGGCCTGGGCGACCGCCATGCCGTAACCCGGCACGATGATGACCTTCTCGGCGTTCTTCATCAGGAACGCCGCATCGTCGGCCGAGCCCTGCTTGACCGGGCGCTGCTCGACGGCCCCACCGGCCGCGGAATTGGTCTCTCCGCCGAAGCCGCCGAGGATGACGGAGATGAACGAGCGGTTCATGCCCTTGCACATGATGTACGACAGGATGGCGCCCGACGAGCCGACCAGCGCGCCGGTGATGATCAGCGCCAGGTTGCCGAGGGTGAAGCCGATGCCGGCGGCCGCCCACCCCGAATACGAATTGAGCATCGACACCACGACCGGCATGTCGGCGCCGCCGATCGGGATGATGAGCGTCACGCCCAGCACGAACGACACCAGCACGATCAACCAGAACAGCGCGTGGCTCTCGGAGATGACGAAGCCGATGACCAGCAGCACCAGCAGCACGCCGAGCGCAATGTTCAGCAGGTGCCGTGCCGGCAGCATGATCGGCTTGCCCGACATGCGGCCGTCGAGCTTGAGGAAGGCGATGATCGAGCCGGTGAAGGTGACGGCGCCGATGGCGACGCCCAGCGACATCTCGACCAGCGAGCCGCCATGGATGAGCCCCGGCTGGCCGATGCCGAAGGCGTCCGGCGCATAGAGCGCGCCAGCCGCCACGAGCACGGCCGCGAGGCCGACCAGCGAGTGGAAGGCGGCCACCAACTGCGGCATCGCCGTCATCGGCACCCGGCGCGCCGTGATGGCGCCGATGCTGCCGCCGATGCCGATGCCGGCGATCACCAGGATCCAGGCCCAGCCGCCCGCCGGCGGCGCACCGACCAGCGTGGTGACGCCGGCGATGGCCATGCCGATCATGCCGAAGAGGTTGCCCTGGCGCGATGTCGCCGGCGACGAGAGCCCCCGGAGCGCCAGAATGAAGAGGACGCCGGCGGCGAGATAGAGCAGCGCGGAAATATTGGGCGACATCGCGCTCAGCCCTTCTTCTTGTACATGCTGAGCATGCGCTGGGTCACGAGGAAGCCGCCGAAGATGTTGATCGAGGCGAGAATCAGCGCGATGAAGCCGAAGGCCCGCGCCCACACCGGGCCGCTACCGAAGCCCTGGGCGACCTCGACGCCGACGGCGAGCAGGGCGCCGACGACGATGACCGACGAGATGGCGTTGGTGACCGACATCAGGGGCGTGTGCAGGGCCGGCGTCACCGACCAGACCACGTAGTAGCCCACGAACACGGCCAGCACGAAGATGGCCAGGCGAAACACCGTCGGATCGACGGCGCCGCCGGTCGCCTGATGGGCCACGGTGCCCACGGCGAGGGCCGCCTGGTCGGCATAATGCTGAGCCGCGATCGCGGCCTCGCGGGCGGCCGCCGCAGCGGCCTCGGCGTGATAGAGAAGCTCTCGCGCGGTGTCCGCCATGGTTCAGATCCCCCCTTCTCGCTCAAGCGCCGGCTACGGGTGCGGGCGCCGCTGCAGGCGCCTCGGCCACCTTGGGCTGGAAATTCGGATGGACGATCTGGCCGTCCCGGGTCAGCAGCGTCGCCTTGACCAGCTCGTCGTCCCATTTGACGGCCAGCGCCTTGGTGCTCTTGTCGATCATCGTCTCGATGAAGGCATAGAGGTTCTTGGCGTACAGCAGAGACGCGGAGGCGGCGAGCCGGCCGGGAACGTTGAGATGGCCGACGATAGTCACGCCATTGTGCCGGACGACCTCGCCCGGCTTGGCGAGCTCGACGTTGCCGCCGCGCTCCACCGCCAGATCGATGATGACCGAGCCCGGCTTCATCGACTCGACCATGGCCGCCGACACCAGCCGCGGCGCGGGACGGCCGGGATGAGCGCCGTGGTGACGACGATGTCCTGCTTGGCGATATGCGAGGCGACGAGATCGGCCTGGGCCGCCTTGTAGGCGTCCGACATCTCCTTGGCGTAGCCGCCGGCGGTCTCGGCCGCCTTGAACTCGTCGTTCTCGACGGCGATGAACTTGGCGCCGAGCGAGGCGACCTGCTCTTTGGCCGCAGGGCGCACGTCGGTCGCGGTGACGATGGCGCCGAGCCGCCGGGCCGTCGCGATCGCCTGCAGGCCGGCGACGCCGGCGCCCATGATGAAGACCTTGGCGGCGGGAACGGTGCCGGCGGCGGTCATCATCATCGGGAAGGCGCGGCCGAACTCCGCCGCCGCATCGACCACCGCCCGATAGCCGGCGAGGTTCGCCTGCGACGACAGCACGTCCATCACCTGCGCCCGGGTGATGCGCGGCATCAGCTCCATGGCAAAGGCGGTGAGGCCCGCGTCGGCCATGGCCTTGAGGGCGGCGTCCGCGCCGTAGGGGTCCATGGTGGCGACCACGATGGCGCCCCGCTTGAGGCGAGCGATCTCGGCGGCGTTGGGCCGACGCACCTTGAGCACGACGTCGGCATCGGCGAGCACGTCGCTGCCGGCCGCGGCGACCGTCGCGCCGGCGCCCTGGTAGTCGGCGTCGACGATGCCCGACGCGGTCCCGGCGCCCGGCTCGACCACGACCTCGGCGCCGAGGCCGACCAATTTCTTGACGGTGTCGGGCGTCGCCGCGACGCGCCCCTCGCCTGCTTCGGCCTCTTTCGGCACCGCGATCCGCATCGGCATTCCCTCCTGAGCGATGCCCGAGACCGGACGGAATGTCCGAACGGCTGAGAACCGCCCCTTATTCGAATTTAAGCAGGTGGCTGGCGGGCACCGGGCCGCGCGGCCTCAAGCGGCCGCTTCGCAGCGCGCGTCCCCGCCGGCGATACGCGGGCCGTCGCTCAGAGCAGGAACATCGCCATCAGGACGAGGATGACGATGATCGACAGGAGCGTCCACTTCGAGAAGGAGATGAAGTGGTGGTAGGTGCGGTCGTGCTCGGCGTAGTCCATGTCCGGGTGGCCATCGGCGGCGGCGATCTGGGCGTGGTCGGCCATAGGTGACGTTCCCCAATTATCGGCGCTCCCTGATCCGGATACCGCGCCGGCGCCGCTGCGGGGCGCGGAGAGACGGCGGGCCGGGAGGCGCATGACGAATTGCATGGGCATTTAGCCCAAGCCTTCGGCGCTGGCAATGTGTCCCGATCGTGGCGGACGGGTTCGCCGTTGGCGCGCCGCCTGCGCGGCCGGACTCATCCTGGGCGAGACAAGCTCTGCGAGTTCAATAGCTTATCGCTCGCTCCGGCGATCCGACGGCTGCCCAAGGGGCAAGAACCTGGGCGATTCCCCTCACGTGGGCCGCGACAATGTGGGTGCATTTTCGGCACCCACCAGCAGCAGATCGCTCTCGTCCTTGAGCGCCACGCCGGTCAGCCGCCGCACAAAGGCCTCCCGCAACAGCCAGGCCAGCCTGAACGCCGCCGTCTCCGGCGCGAGCCCGGCACCATGAATGTTGGAGATGCAGTTGCGCTCCCCGTCGCTGCGGCCGATGCGCGGCGCGAAGGTGAGATAGACGCCGAGGCTGTCCGGAGCGGAGAGGCCGGGCCGCTCGCCGATGAGGACGGCGACGGCGCGCGCCCCCATCAGTTCGCCGATCTCGTCGCCGAGCGCGACGCGCGCCTGGGTGGCGACGACGACCGGCCCCGTCGTCCAGCCCTCGCGCTCGATCAGCGGGCGCAGGCAGGCGAGCAGCGGCGCCGCATGCGCCTGGGTGGCGGCGGAGGACAGGCCGTCGGCCACCACGACGGCCAGGTCGAGGCGTGGCTCGCCCGCCGCAGGTGGCGGCTCCCGCGACGCCGCCCACCCGCGCAGGGCGACGCGGCCATCCTCGCTCAGCCGCCGCCCCAGATCAGGTCGTACCAGGTAGGCTTGGCGCGACGGCGCGGCGCTCGCCACGGTGAGGTGCGAAAAGCCCTCCGCCTGGATCGCCGCCGTAAGCCGCTCGACGTCGAGGGGCACGTGCACGGCATCGCGGGCCCGCGCATGGGCGAGGGCAAAGCGCAGCGCCTCGCCGGTCGGCAGGCTCGCGCCGACCCGGCCGAGCGCGATGCGCGCCGGCGTCAGCGCCGTCAGCCTGGCCCAGGGATCGGGTACCACGGCGCTCATGCCGCCTCGCCCGCGAGCCCGAGCAGGAGAGGATGGCGGCCGGAGTGTCGCGCAAGACGTCCGTCCGCGCCGGTGATGCCCATGCGCATGAGCCAGCCCTCGAACTCCGGCGCGCGGCGGCTGCCGACCACCTCGCGCACGTAGAGCTGGTCGTGAAACGAGGTCGACTGGTAGTTCAGCATCACGTCGTCGGCGCCGGGAACGCCCATCACGAAGGCGACGCCGGCGACCGCGAGCAGAGTCAGCAGCGTGTCCATGTCGTTCTGGTCGGCCTCGGCGTGGTTGGTGTAGCAAATGTCCATGCCCAACGGCAGGCCGAGCAGCTTGCCGCAGAAATGATCCTCCAGCCCCGCCCGGATGATCTCCTTGCCGTCGTAGAGATACTCGGGACCAATGAAGCCGACGACGGAATTGACCAGCAGCGGCTCGAAGGCCCGCGCCACCCCGTAGGCCCGCGCCTCCAGCGTCTGCTGGTCGACGCCGTGGTGGGCATCGGCCGACAGGGCCGAGCCCTGCCCGGTCTCGAAATACATGAGGTTGTCGCCGATGGTGCCGCGGCCGAGCGAGCGCCCGGCCGCCAGCCCCTCGCCCAGCACGGCGAGATCGATGCCGAAGGACCGGTTCGCGGCCTCGGTGCCGGCGATCGACTGGAACACGAGGTCCACCGGTGCGCCGGCCTCGATGAGCGCGATCGAGCTGGTCACGTGGGTGAGGACGCAGCCCTGCGTCGGGATGGCGAAGCGGTGGATGACGTCGTCCAACAGCCGCAGCAGGTCGCCGAGCGCGGTGAGGTTGTCGGAGGCCGGATTGATGCCGATCACCGCGTCGCCGCAGCCGTAGAGCAGGCCGTCGACGATGGACGCGGTGATGCCGGCGGCATCGTCGGTCGGGTGGTTGGGCTGGAGCCGCACCGCCATGGTGCCGGGCAGGCCGATGGTGCTGCGGAAGCGGGTGACCACGCGGCACTTGCGGGCGACGAGCACCAGGTCCTGGTTGCGCATCAGCTTCGACACGGCCGCGACCATCTCGGGCATCAGCCCCGGCGCCAGGGCCGCCAGCACGTCACTCGATGCGGCGTCCGACAGCAGCCAGTCGCGAAAGCCGCCGACGGTCAGATGCGCCACCGGCGCAAAGGCCTGGGCGTCGTGGCCGTCGACGATCAGGCGCGTCACCTCGTCGGCCTCGTAGGGGACGACGGCCTCGCTGAGAAAGCGCCGCAGCGGCACGTCCGCCAGGCACATGGCGGCGGCGACGCGCTCCTCGGCCGAGCGGGCGCCGATGCCGGCGAGGCGATCGCCGGAGCGCACCGGCGTCGCCTTGGCCATCAGGTCCGCCAGATCGGTGAAGATGAAGGTGCTCTGTCCTGCGCTCTGACGATAGACCATCCGCGGCCCCGACTGCGGCGGCGCCATCGGCCGCCCGTCCGATCATGCGCCGACGGGCGCGGCGCGGGCAACGCCGGTGCGGCCTGAGGACAGACTTAACGGAATCACGGTGCCCGCCCCTGACGGCAGGAGCCGGCCTACGCCGTGGCGCTCAGGCCGGCCTGGGCGAGCGCGTCGCCCTGGCGCGCCGCCAGCCGCTCCACGGAGAAATCCTCGATCTCGGCTTCGAACAGGCGATGGAAATTCAGCTCGGCGCCCAGATGAAGGAAGACGCCGCCCAATCCGATCGCCGCCCGGTCCATGAACACGAACTCCCGCGGCACGGTGACCGGGCCCATGCGCTTCAGCGCCTGATGCACCTGGAAGGCCTGTTTGCGGCCGTACTCGGCCGGCGCCACACCGTCGGCCACCGATCGCACGCGGTCCTCGAGCATCGGGCCGTAGATGAAGCGGGCCCAGATATTGAGCACGTCGACGATCTCCTTCGACAGGTTCCTGAACCCCCAGGTCTCGTAGGCGTGCACCGTCCGCGCCGCATCGCCGTCGCGCAGCCCGACGTAGAGATCGACGACGCCGCCGACGAAGCGCGGCGGAAAGATGCGGATGCAGCCGTAGTCGAGCAGATTGATGCCGGCGGGCTCGGCGCTGCCGCCGCCGCAGTCGGCATCGAACACGGTGTAATTGCCCAGATGCGGGTCGCCGTGGATCACCCCGTAATGGCTGAACGGGTGCCACCAGGCCTTGTACATGGCCGAGGCGATCCGGTTGCGCGCCGGCAGCGCCGCCTCCTTGATGCTGAGCAGCTTGCGGCCGTCCAGCCAGTCGAGCGTCAGCAGCCGGCCGGTCGACAGTGCCGGCCAGACGCCGGGGACGCGGACCTCCGGCGTATCGGCGAGGACGTGCCTGTAGAGCGCCGCGTGGCGGGCCTCGCGTGCGTAGTCGAGCTCCTCGCGCACGCGCGCGCCGATCTCCTTGGCGATCTCGCGCGTGTCGATCGCCGGGTCCATGCGCCGGTGGATGGCGAACACCATGTCGAGCTGGCGCAGATCCGCCTCCACCGCCGACTGCATGTCGGGGTACTGCAGCTTGCAGGCCAGCGGCTCGCCGGTCTTGGCCGTGGCGCGATGCACCTGTCCGAGCGAGGCGGCGGCCGCGGGATGAAGATCGAAGCCGGCAAATCGTCCCTGCCAGTCCGGCCCGAGCTCGGCCATCATGCGGCGCTTGACGAACGCCGCCCCCATGGGCGGCGCGTCCGCCTGCAGCTTCTGCAGCTCCGCCGCATATTCCGGCGGCAGCACGTCGGGGATCGTCGCCATGAGCTGGGCGACCTTCATGATCGGCCCCTTGAGCCCGCCCAGGGCGCCGGCCAGCGCCGCCGCGTCCGCGCCGCGGCCGCCGCTGCCGCCGAGCATCCGCCCGGCGGCGATCCGCGCGGCGACCCCGCCGACATTGGCACCGACGCGGGCATAGCGCGCCGCCCGGGCGGAAAAGCGGTTGGCTTCGCGGTCGGTCATCGGCGGGCTCGCGCTGGCGGCGTCTGAGCCGTCATGTGGGGGGTGCCGTGGCCCGATCCAGGCCGCACCGGGCGAGGGGCGGTCATCGGCCACAGGCGCCGGCTCACGGCAGGATCGCCTCGCCCTCGATCTCGACCATGGCATGGGGATCGACGAGGCCGGACACCTGGACCAGCGTCATCGCCGGAAAATGCCGGCCGAGGGTCGCGGCCCAGGCCTCGCCGATCGCGGCCCCCTTGCGGTTGAACTCGGCCATGTCGGTCACGTAGGCGCGGAGCATCACCACGTGCCCGGGCTCGCCGCCGGCCGCCCTCAGCACGGTGACCAGATTGGCCATGGCGAGCCGCCATTGGGCGCCCAGGTCGAGCCCCTCCTCCACCTGGGCCTGGCCCGGCTCCTTGCCGAGCTGGCCGGCGATGCGGACGCTGCGCGAGCCGCCGGCGACGACCGCATGGGCAAAGCCGCGCGGCCGCGGCCAGCCCTCCGGCAGGATGGCCTTGTAGGCGATGTCGGACATGGCGTTGCTCCCTGTCGTGTCGATTCTCAGAGCATGATCCCAAAAAGTGGACACCGGTTTTTTGGGACAAGATCATGCACAAAACAAAGCCTTAGAGCGGGACGATGGGTCGAAGAACAATCATCCTGCTCTAGAGCATTTCGCCATTGGATGGACCCATCCAATGGCAGAGAAATGCTCATAGTCTTTTGAATCTGGAGCGCTTTTTCGCGATTGGGTGAGTCCACCCAATCGCGAAAAAGCGCTCTAGGGGTCGCGAGGGATGGGCAGCGTAACCTCGCGGGTATCGCGAGAGAAGCAGCGTGTCCCGTTCTGCGGCATGAGCCGCTCGAAGCGATCGATCAGCACCACCCGGCCGCGGCCCTGGCCGTCGACGAAGGCGATGGCGCCCTCGCCTGCCTCGATCACCGAAACGGCAAACGACCGCATGGCGACGCGGTCCATCGACACCAGCGCGATCTGCTGGCGCGCCGCCTCGGCAGCGAGCGTCTCGGGGCTCTCGTAGGCACCGATGACGCAGAGGATCTGCCAGTCGCCGCCATTGATCCGGTGCAGATCGATGGCTCGGGCGGCCCAGCCGCCGTCCGCGCGCGGCTTCAGCTGCTGCGCGACGTAGCGGTAGTCGGCGTTGTGGCGATCATAGCGGCCGCGGCTCTCGAGATGATCGACGACCACCATGTAGCCGACGGCCGCGAGCATGAGGCCGCCCAGGAAGACCACGCTCCCCAGCACGACCTTGGCGGTGAAGGCGATCCAGCTCACGGTCGCACCGGCTAGTCCATCGCCTCCAGCTCGGCGATCATCCCCTCGATCATGTTGAGGCCGATCTGCCAGAAGCCGGGGTCGGTGGCGTCGAGCCCGAACGGCGCCAGCAACTCGGAATGGTGCTTGGTGCCGCCGGCCGCCAGCATGGCCAGATAGCGCTCGGCAAACCCGTCCTGCGCCTTCTGATAGACGCCGTAGAGCGAGTTCACCAGGCAATCGCCGAAGGCATAGGCGTAGACGTAGAAGGGCGAATGGATGAAGTGGGGGATATAGGTCCAATAGACCTCGTAGCCCTCGCCCAGATGGATCGCCGGGCCCAGGCTTTCGGCCTGCACGCCGAGCCAGATCTCGTTCAGGCGCTCGGCGGTGAGCTCGCCCTGCTGGCGCTCGCCGTGGACGCGGCGCTCGAACGTGTAGAAGGCGATCTGCCGCACCACGGTGTTGATCATGTCCTCGACCTTGGCCGCCAGCATCGCCTTGCGCGCGCGCGGCTCCGCCGCCTCGATGAGGCGGCGGAAGGTGAGCATCTCGCCGAACACCGAGGCGGTCTCCGCCAGGGTCAAGGGTGTGGGCGCCATCAGCGCGCCGTGAGGAGCTGCCAGCACTTGGTGCACGCCGTGGCCGAGCTCGTGGGCGAGGGTCATCACGTCCCGCGGCTTGCCCTGGTAGTTCAGCAGCACGAAGGGATGCGCGGACGGCACGGTCGGGTGAGCGAAGGCGCCCGGCGCCTTGCCCGGCCGCACCGGCGCATCGATCCAGCGATCGTCGAAGAAGCGGCGGGCGATGCCGGCCATCTCGGGCGAGAAGGCCTGATAGGCCGACAGCACCGTGTCGCGCGCCTCGCCCCAGCCGATGACGCGCTGCTCGGTCTTCGGCAGCGGCGCGTTACGGTCCCAGAACTCCAGGTGCGGCTGGCCGAACCACCTGGCCTTCAGCGCGTAATAGCGGTGCGACAGCCGCGGATAGGCGGCCTGCACGGCGGCGACCAGGGCATCGACCACCTCGCGCTCGACCCGGTTGGCGAGGTGGCGGCTGTCGGCCACGTCCTCGAAGCCGCGCCAGCGGTCGGAGATCTCCTTGTCCTTGGCCAGCGTGTTGGTGACCAGCGTGAAGATGCGCAGGTTCTCGCGGAACACCTTCGCCAGCGCCATCGCCGCAGCCTTGCGCACGGCACCGTCCGCGTCCTGCAGCTTGTTGAGGGTGGGCTCGAGGGTCAGCTCCTCGCCGTCGACCTCGAAGCGCAGGCTCGCCATGGTCTCGTCGAACAGCCGGTTCCAGGCGCTGCGGCCGGTCACCGATTTCTCGTGGAACAGCCGCTCCAGTTCGTCGTCGAGCTGGTGTGGCTTCTCCTTGCGGATATCGTCGAGCCAGGATCGCCAGTGGCCGAGGCGCTCGCCCGCCACCAGCGTCGCCATGCGGGCGTCGTCGACCCGGTTCAGCTCCAGCTGAAAGAACAGCAGGTTGGCACTGGCCGCGGTGATGCGCTCCTGGGCGTCGCCGTAGAACTTGGCCCGCGCCGGATCGGTGGTGTCGCCGGCATAGATCAGGCCGGCATAGGACATGACGCGCCCGAGCAGGTCCTCGATCGCCTCGTAGCGCCGAATCGCCGCGTCGAGCTCGGTGTCGGCGTCGGGCGCCTCGGCGATCGCGGCGATCCGGCCACGATAGGCGTCGGCGAAGCTCTTGCACTCGTCGTCGACGCGGGTGAGCGCGGCGGCGTATTCGGCCGAGTCCATCGCCGGATAGAGTGCGCTCAGGTCCCATTCGGGCAGGGCACCGATCTCCGCCGGGCCGGCGACGGCACCGGAATGGCCGTGCGCAAAGTGCCGGTGTACGGAGGGAAACGGGCGGTCGAACGCGGTCATCGGGCACCTCGAACCAAGGGGCGGAGCTATTTGACGCTGATATCGGGTATGTGGTGCCGCGGCGCAAATATGCGATCGGCCGAATGCGCACACGCCCGGGACAATTAACGTTAACACGGGCTTTACCGTTCTTCTCCCAGCATGCCTCGAACCGGCACACGCGACCGAACGAGTGACATGTCCCGCACGATCGATGCCTTCGACGACCATGCCGGCCCCCTGAGGTTCGACGACTTCACCGCACGCAGCCCAGCCATGGCCCGTGCCGTCGGCCTCGCCAGGCGGGCGGCACGAACGGCCACGCCGCTGTTGATCGAGGGCGAGCCCGGTACCGGCAAGGAAGCCCTGGCGCGGGCCGTCCACGCGGCGGGGGAACGACGGACCCGCGCCTTCGTGCGCATCGATTGCGACAGTGGCGGGGACCGGCTCTCCGCCCGCTTCGCCGACGGCGGCTCGGGACGGCGCGGCGGCACCACGCTTTATCTCGCCGAGGCGGGGCGGCTATCGGCGGCCGCCCAGCTGGACCTGATCGAGCTGCTGCAGCAGCGCGCCCGGCGCGACGGCGTGCCGGGCGGGCGGCGCGGCGACCCGGTCAGGCTGCCGACGGCGCCGGCTCCCCTCCGCCTGATCGCGGCGACGACCCGGCCGCTGATCGATCTCGTGCGCGGCGGCAGCTTTCGCGAGGATCTGTATTACCGCCTGGCGGTCACACCGGTCACGGTGCCGCCCCTGCGCGAGCGGCGCGAGGACACGGGCGAGATCGCCGCGGCGCTGGTTGCGTCGTTCTCGGACGACGCTGGCCGGCCCATACCCCGCATGACCGACGAGGCGGCAACGTGGCTGATGGGCCATCCCTGGCCGGGCAATGTCTCGCAGCTGGCGCTGATCCTTCGCCAGGCGGTTGCGCGCTGCGCCGGCGACCAGATCACCGCGGCCCATCTGATCGAGGCCGCCACCGCGCTCGCGTCGGGATCGCGGGACCAGGGCGCCGGCCGCAGCGGCGCGCCGGCGCTGCCGCCCGGCCGTGCCGGCGGAAACGGAAGACCGGATGCGCCGGGGCTCCCGCGCGAGCTGGACGAGCTCGCGCTGCTCAATGCCCATGGCGACGTGCGCCGCCTCGCCGACATCGAGGCAGGCGTCATCCGCTTCGCGCTCAAGCACTACGATGGCCATATGTCGGAGATCTCGCGGCGCCTCGGCATCGGACGCTCGACGCTGTACCGCAAGCTCAAGGATCTCGGCCTCAGCGCCGAGGTGGATGCGCCTGCACCATGATCCATCAGGCAACGCCTCGGCCGGTGACGCGCAAAACACAGTCGCCACGAATTGACCGCAGGGTGCAGGTCGACTCGCCTAAAGGTCTTGCGCCTCCGCTCGGGCGCGCGCATCTGTTGCCCGCAGGTGTCTGCGTGCTCGGGGGACAGGGGCTTCCCATGCGTTTATCCGGCCAAACGACGCGCATGGTTGCAATCCTGCTCGCCGCGTCGTTGGCCGGCCCCGCTCTGGCACTGGACCGATCCCCACGGCTGCGTTCGACGCTGGAGGGCGTGGACCGCTCGATCGTCAATGAAATGGTGATCGAGTCCGATATGGTTGCCGGCATGGAGGCCGATCGCCTGCCGACTGCCGGCGCAGGCCGGCCTGGCCGCGAGGCGCCGATATCGATCCGGCCCGGGACGTCGACGTCGGATCCGGCCGTCAAGAATGTGGCTCCCCTCACCCGATCGGCGCAGGCAGCCCCGCTGACCGAGCGCGGCGAGCAGCTCTCGGCGGTGATCGACAGCATCGACCCGCTGACCGGTGTCGCCCCACCGATTCCCCTGGCGAGCCGGCCCAACGAGCTCACGCGGCCCGCGCCCGTCGCCGGGCCTCCTGCTCCGGTCAATGCGACGACCACCGGCCAGCCGGCTCAGCGCAAGCCCTCGTCCCCGCCACCGGCGGTCGCCCAGCCCGCCGCATACCAGCCGCCGCCGCAGCAACCGGCTCCGCCCACGCCCGCGCCGCCGCCCGCCGTCGGCGCCGAAGCGGTCAACGCCGCCCTGGCGCAGCGGCTCGAGGCACCCGACCTGCTGGGCCCGAGCCGGCTCGGCAAGGAGCAGCGCGAGGCGCTCAAGCAGTACTATCTGTCGCACGGCGGCAAGCCCCTGTGGATCGAGGGCAGCGGGTGGTCGTCCGCGGCCCGGGCGGCGATCGGTCAGCTGGAGAAGGCCTACGAGGACGGGCTCGAGCCGACGGACTACGCGGTGCCGTCGATCGCGATCCTGCCGCATGCGCAGCCCGAGGCGGCGCTCGCCGACGCGGACATCAAGCTTTCAGCGGCCGCGATCCTCTATGCCCGCGACGCCTCGGGCGGCCGTCTGGACCTGCGCAAGATCTCCGGCCTGATCACCCCGACGCTGACGCTGCCCGAACCGGCGCAGGTGCTCGACGCGCTGGCCGGCGCCGGCGACGCCGGCCGCGTGCTCGCGGATTACAACCCGCCCCTCGCCGGCTACCAAGCGCTCAAGCGCAAGCTGGCCGACATGCAGGCGACCCGCCCGGCGCAAGCGCCGCAGGTGCGGGTGCCGCCGGGCAAGACGCTCAGGATCGGCATGCGCGACCCGCGCGTTCCCCTGGTCAGAGTCCGCTTCGCCCTGTCGCCGGCCGACGACCAGCTCTACGACGAGCAGGTCGCCGCCGCCGTCGCCAAGTTCCAGCAGGAAAACGGGCTGCACGCCAACGGCGTGCTCAATCGCCAGACCCTGCTCGCCATGGCCGGCGGGGACATCCCCTCGGCCGGCAACACCAGCGACATCGTCGTCAACATGGAGCGCTGGCGCTGGCTGCCGCGCGATCTCGGCGCCAACTACATCTTCGTCAGCATTCCCGAGTATACGGTCCGTGTCATCAAGGACGGCGACATCGCCTACGAGGCACGCGTCATCGTCGGCAAGCCCGACAGCCCGACGCCCGTGTTCTCCAACACGATGCAGTTCGCCATCGTCAACCCGTCCTGGTTCGTGCCGCCGTCGATCCTCCAGAAGGAGTTCCTGCCGGGGCTGGCGCGGGATCCCCATTACGCGGCCAAGCGGGGCTACGAGGTGGTGCGCCGCGGCGGCAAGATCGTCGTGCGCCAGCCGCCGGGCGAACGCAACGCGCTGGGCCACATCAAGTTCATGTTCCCCAACGACCACGCGGTCTACCTGCACGACACGCCGCAACGCGGCTTGTTCAGCAGCAGCAGCCGCGCCTTCAGCCACGGCTGCGTCCGCGTGGACAAGCCGATGCGCTTTGCCGAGCTGGTGCTCGGCGGGGCGTGGACAGAGGCCAAGGTGAAGGCGATGGTCGGTCGCGGCGAGCGGACCATCAACCTCCAGCAGCCGCTGCCGATCCACCTCACCTATTTCACCGCCGCCGTGGACGACACGGGCAAGCTGCTCGCCCGCGACGACATCTACGGCTACGACCGCCGCATGAAGGTGGCGCTCGGCCTGAACCGCCGTTGAGCCGGGCCGGCGGCGGCGCCTGAGTCGGCGCGGCAATTATGAGCGGCGGCCGGCATCATTGTGGGCTGATTCAGTCCAAAACATGAACAGCGGGCTGCCGTGGCGATCGCATTCGCCTGCGCAGGCAAACCCTTGGTTGGCCTCGGTTTGACTGTCGGACACGATTCCGCCATGGTTTTGACGACCATCGCGGCGCCTTGTGGGCTGGACGCGCACGCCCGGCTAACGTAGCGTTAAGGGCTCTCGACAAGAATTCGGCAACCTTAGTTGCACCAAGGCGACCTCGATTTTGGTCGCGCAAGGGACGGTCAGGCTTGCATTTGTCGACGCTTTTCAGAGCGCCAACTTCGTTTGGCCGCCGTTTGCGCTTCTGCCTCGGCATCGGTGCGGGTGTTGCCGCGCTGCTGGGCGGCGCGACGGAAACGCAGAACGCGATCGCCAACGGCGATACGCGCTCGCTGACGATCTATCATACGCACACCAAGGAATCGGCGACGATCACGTTCAAGCGCTACGGATCCTACGATCGCGAGGCCATCAAGCAATTGTGCTGGCTGCTGCGCGACTGGCGGCGCGACGAGCCGACCAACATGGATCCGCGCCTGTTCGACCTGGTGTGGGAAGTCTATCGGGAAACCGGCTCTCGCGAAGCTGTCCACGTCGTCTCGGCCTACCGCTCGCCGACCACCAATGCGATGCTGCGCCGCCGCTCGCGCGCGGTCGCCGAGCACAGCCAGCACATGCTCGGCAAGGCCATGGACTTCTACCTGCCGGACGTGCGCGTGGACCGCGTCCGCGCCATCGGCATACGCCTGCAACGCGGCGGCGTCGGCTATTATCCCACCGCCTACAATCCCTTCATCCATCTCGATGTCGCCAGCGTGCGCGCCTGGCCGCGCATGACGCACGACCAGCTGGCCGCGCTGTTCCCCGACGGCAAGACCGTGCACGTCCCGTCGGACGGGCGGCCGCTGGCGGGCTACGAGCAGGCCAAAGCCGAAGTCCTCGCCCGCGGCGGCACCGTTGCGGGCTACACCGCCTTCGCCGACTCGGGCGAATCGGCGGCGCCGCGCAAAAGCTTCTGGGCCATGTTGTTCGGCGGCTCGGACGAGAGCGAGGATGTGGCCGAGTCCCGGGTCGCGCCGGCGCCGGCGCCGCAGCCGACCCGGGTGCGCTCGGCACGGGCCGTGGAGAAAACGGCGCAGCAAGTCGCCTATGCTCCCGCCAACGCGACCGGCGGCGATGCCGGCCTGCTCGGCTTCTTCAGCGCCAACCCTCAGCAGGCGCAGCCCCAGACCCAGGCCGCAGCGCCGGCCGAGCCGGCGCCATCGCCGCGGGCGCTCGCAGCCTTGCAGCGGGCCGAGGCCAGGAAGCTGGCCGAGGCCAAGCAGGCCGAGGCTGAAGCCAACAAACAGGCCGAGGCGCCGCAACCGGCCCCAGCAGTCACGGCCCCGACGGTCCCGGCCCAGGCACCGCTGCCGGTGGCTCGGCCGGCGGCACCGGCGCCCGAGCCCGTCGTCGCCCTGGCGCCGTTGCCGGTGGCCAGGCCCGCGCCGGAGCCGGCGACGCAGCCGGAGCAGACGCCTGAAGTCGAACTGGTCGCCGCCACGAGCATGCCGCTGCCGCCCCGCCGGCCGAGCGACCTGAGCGCCAGCGTGCTTGCTCTGGCGCCGCTGCCCCCGGCTCGCCCTGCCGACGCCGGCAGTGCCCCATCGCGCAAGGACGACGGTTCCGCAGCGGCGCTGGCTGCCCTGGCGGCCTCCGCTGCAGCCGCTCCCGCCGCCGCAGCGAAACCCAGCTCGGCGCTCGCCTATGCGGCCCCCACGGCACCCGCGGCCGCGCCCAACGCGCGCTCGTCCGCACCGCCGCCACCATCAGTGCGGCCGCTGGCAGCGCCGGCCTCGCCGCCCCTGCCGACACGCCTCGCCGCCGCCTACAGCAGCGCGACCTTCGCCAGCGAGTCGGTGCGCGACGGGCAACCGGCCGCCAAGCAGACCAACGGGCTGACGGCGGCCGCGCTCATTGCGGCGTCCCGCCGCGGCGCGGCGGGCGCCGTCGAGGCGCCGGCCCGGTCAGCCCCGATCACGTTCTCCGGTCCGCGAGCCCAGGCCCCGCAGCCCCCGGCAGCCTTCGGCGGCGACGGCGCGGCGACCGCGTTCAACGCACGCTGAGCTTGCAGTCGCCGCCCGTGTCGCGACGGCAGGCAGCGTGGGCGGATCGATGACAAGTGGGTGCGGAACGCTTCTCCGCCGTCGGACGCGGCCCCGATGAGCCGGCGCGGACTGCTCGCGGCTGCCGTCATCACGACCGTGCTGGGCTGGGCGCCGTTGGTCTCGGTCGGGCTTGCGGCCGCCATCGCCTTGCTCGTGGGCTGCAGCGTCGACGAAGGCGCCGCCCGCTCCTGCCTGGTCGCCGGCATCGACATCGGCAACGGGCTCTACGCCATGGGCGTCATGGGCTGGCTGATGGTGGCAACCGGGCCGATCGCCTTCGTCGCGATCGGCCTCTGGGTGATCATCGTCATTCGGTCGCTGAGGGCCTGACCGGCGTCGGCGCTTCGGCGGCTCGACACGGCGTCCGCCTCAGGCCATGCCGAGCGCCTGCATGTAGAGCTCGAGGATCGCCTCCTCCTCCTGCCGCTCGGCATGATCCTTCTTGCGGATGCGCAGGATGGTGCGGACCGCCTTGGTGTCGAAGCCCCGTCCCTTGAGCTCGGCGAACACCTCCTTGATATCGGCGGCCAAAGCCGCCTTCTCCTCCTCGAGGCGCTCGATACGCTCGATGAACTGCTTCAGCTCCTCGGCGGCAACGCCGGAATTGGCCATGTCTGGCACTGCGGGATCGACCATGTCTGTGCTTCTGATCCTTGACGGTGAATAGGGGCGCGTCGCCCTGGAGCGCTTTGCGATTGGGTGTGTCCACCCGATCCGAGAGAAGCGCTCCAGATGAAAGACCCGATCGGATGTGTCCATCGGATCGGGACATGCTCCAGGGCGCCGATCATAGACCGCGCCAGCCGCGCCGAAATGTGGCGCATGGGCGTCCGGTTGCCCGAACGGCGACGCCGCGCTGCCCAGAAAGGCAACCAAATCAATAAATTGAGCATCGCCGGCGGCAAACGGCATTGCTGCCCTGGGGACAAGTAGGGGCCGCCATCCACAACAAATCGCGCCGCACCACCCTCGCCGGCGACCGGTCAGCCATGCTTGGCGGTCGTGGCGAAGCTTGCCTGCTGCTCGGGGGAAGCCTCGCGCTGGTGCTTCGCCTTCCACTCGTCGTAGGGCATGCCGTAGACATGCGCGCGGCTCTCCTCCCGCGAGAGGTCGAGGTTGCGGCTGTCGGCGGCGTCCTTGAGCCAGTTGGACAGGCAGTTGCGGCAGAAGCCCGCCAGGTTCATCAGCTCGATGTTCTGCACGTCCGTGCGCTCGCGGAGGTGGCTCACGAGCCGGCGAAACGCAGCCGCTTCCAGCTCGGTCATGTCAGCGTCCGATAGTGCGGCCATCTCGCCCTCCGCAGTGCATCCGCCGCTGCTGCCGGCTCGCCGGCGACAGCGTGATGATCGATCGACCAACGTATGTGGACTTGCGGCGGCGGAGCGGCAAGATCGCACGGTGCATCTGATTCGCCTGCGGGCGAGCTCGCCGCGCCATACGGTCCTGCTTTTCGTCACGATGCTGTCGACAAGGTCGGCCACAAGTTAGCCAACGCGAGCACCGCATGAACGAAGCGCCCTTCCGATTTCGCCCCCTGGAGGATGATCCACACGAGACAGCATCGACTTCGCGGGAGACACCACACCTCGATCGAGGGGCGAAACGGCTTGGCATCTCCTCGGCGCGTCCCGCCCGTTCTGCGCCCCCGCGCCGCCGTCGTGCCGGGCTGGCGCTGATCGCGGCGCTGGCGCCGCTCGCCGCCGTCCTGTTGCCCGCGCCGGCGCGTGCCGATCTGCGGCTCTGCAACATGACCAACAGCCGGCTGGGGGTGGCCCTGGGCTACCGCGATGCGCAAGGCTGGGTGACGGAGGGGTGGTGGAACCTGTCCGCGCGCGGCTGCGAGACCATGCTGCGCGGCCAACTGGCCGCCCGCTTCTATTACATCTACGCCGTCGACTACGACCGCGGTGGCGAGTGGTCCGGCAAGGCCTTCATGTGCACCCGCGACCGCGAATTCTCGGTCCGCGGTATCGAGAACTGCCTGGCCCGCGGCTTCGATCGCAACGGCTTCTTCGAAGTCGACACGGGCGAGCAGAAGAGCTGGACCGTGCAGTTGACCGACAGCCCACGTTCAAGGGAAGCGCCCAAATGAGACGTCTGCGCCGTGTGAAGATCGTCGCCACGCTGGGGCCGGCATCCGCGACGCGCGAGATGCTCGAAAAGCTGTTTGTCGCCGGTGCCGACCTGTTCCGCATCAACATGAGCCACACCACGCGCGACGCGCTCAGGGAGCGCGTCGCCGATATCCGCGCCGTGGAGGCGAAGGTGGGCCGTCCGATCGGCATCCTGGCCGACCTGCAAGGCCCCAAGCTTCGCCTCGGCGTCTTCGCTGGCGACAAGGTCATGCTCGACGCGGGCGATCGGTTCACGCTCGACGGCGACGCCACGCCGGGTGACCGCACGCGCGTGCAGCTGCCGCATCCGGAGATCCTGGCGGCGCTGGAGCCCGGCCACACCGTGCTGATCGACGACGGCAAGGTCGAGCTCAGGATCGTCGAAGTGCGCCGGGCAGGCCCCGCCACCCAGGCGGCAGCCGAGGTGGTGGTCGGCGGTCCGGTGTCCAACCGCAAGGGCGTGAGCCTGCCGGATACGACGATTCCCGTGTCGGCGCTGACCGGCAAGGACCATTCCGATCTGGAAGCCGCCCTGGACGCCGGCGTCGACTGGATCGCCGTGTCGTTCGTGCAGCGCCCAGAGGACGTGGCCGAGGTCAAGAAGACGGCGCGCGGCCGCGCCATGGTGATGGCCAAGATCGAGAAGCCGCAAGCCGTCACGCGGCTGGACGAGATCTTCGAGCTCGCCGACGGGCTGATGGTGGCGCGTGGCGATCTCGGCGTCGAAATGCCGCTCGAGCAGGTGCCTGGCATCCAGAAGCGCATCACGCGCATGGGGCGCCGCCTCGGCAAGCCCATCGTCGTCGCGACGCAGATGCTCGAATCGATGATCTCGGCGCCGGTGCCGACGCGCGCCGAGGTCTCGGATGTGGCCACCGCGGTGTTCGAGGGCGCCGACGCGATCATGCTGTCGGCCGAGAGCGCCGCCGGTCAGTATCCGGCGGAAGCGGTCGCCACCATGAACCGCATCGGCATCCAGGTGGAGAGCGATGCCAACTTCCGGGCCATCATCACGGCCCAGCGCACCGAGCCGGAAGCGACCGGCGCGGATGCGATCGCCGCCGCCGCCCGCACCATTGCCGAAACGGTCGACATCAAGACCATCGTCGCGTGGACGGCGTCGGGCTCGACCGGGCTGCGCATCGCCCGCGAGCGGCCGCAGACGCCGATGATCGCGCTGACGCCGAACGTGACCACGGCCCGGCGGCTCGCCGTGAGCTGGGGCATCCATGCAGTGGTGACCGAGGATGCGCACGACGTGGACGACATGACCCAGCGCGCCTGCAGTCACGCCTGTGACGAGGGCTTCGCGCAGGGCAATGAGCGCGTGCTGATCGTGGCCGGCATTCCGTTCGGCTCGCCCGGGGCGACCAACATGCTGCGCGTCGCCTTCGTCAACCCCGCTGGCACCGGCGGCCGATAGGGCGACGCCAAAGCGCTTGTTCTGAGAGCGTGGCGGTTCGCCCCCACCCCTCCCCACAAGGGAGAGGGAGGAGCCTCACTTTTTAAGCTTGGGGACGTTAGGCGAGGCGCCCAACCGAACGGCCTCCTTGTGGGGGCTGTCGGGAGCATGTCCTTGGACATGCTCAATCTCAAGAACCGAGGGCGCGAAGCGCTCCTGGCGGAGCGAAGCGGGGAGCGGAAGGAGCGGTGCGGGCGAACCTCGACGCCAGCAGGATCAGCCGCCAGCGAGCGGCACCGACTCAGAGGTCGCGGCCGTCGACGTCGGGCTCCAGCCGCTTCACGCGTTCCTTGATGTTCTCCAGGAACGGGTTGATCGCCAGGGCCCGGCGATAAGCTTCCAGCGCGTGCTTTTCGTCGTCGTTGGCGTTGAAGATCGTGCCGAGCCCGCTCAGGGCGCCGAAATGGCGCGGCTCCAACGACAGCGTCTTCTGGATGTCCGCGACAGCGCGCTGCTCGTCGCCCATGAGCGTGAAGACCGTCGCCCGCTTGTTCCATGCCTCGGCCCAGTTGGGGCGAATGGCGATGACGCGGTCGAGCAACTCGACCGCAAGCGGCTGGTCGCCGGCCGCCAGGGCCACGATGGCGCGGCCCATCAGCAGGTCGGCCGTGTCGCTGCCCGACTGCATCCAGCGCCGTTCGATCTGGCGCGTGATGCCGGCCGCCTCGTCCTCGTCCTTGGCCTGCGCCAGCCGGGTGAAGAGGCGGTCGAGCGTAGTGGCGCCGTCGGCCTCCCCTACCCGCTTGCCGGCCTCGGACGGCGGCCTGGCGGCTTCAGCTGGAGGCTTGGCGGATTTCGGAGCGGACGGCCGGGACGGCTCCGGCGCGGGCTGGGCCAGCGCGGCCGAGGCGGCGACGATCCAGGCGGCAGCCAATGCGGTCACCGGCGCGCAGCGGAACGAGCGCCGCCTGATGCTGGCGAAGGAGCAATTCATGGGCCGATTGTAGACGGGAACACCGCCAGCTCCAATCGACACCGCTGCGACAAACCATCAGGCCAATGCAAAACACCCACGCCGGAGGGCGCGGGTGCCTCGATCTCGATCGGGTCGGTGGGCCCGAGCGGGGCGGTCAGCCCTGGCGGGCCTTGTAGCGCTTCTGCGTCTTGTTGATGATGTAGACGCGGCCGCGGCGACGCACGAGCTGGTTGTCGCGATGGCGCCCCATGAGCGACTTCAGTGAATTGCGGATCTTCATGGTCCGTTCCCCGTCCGGCTCGACGACGAGGGCCGGCCGCAAGCTTCGACAAAAATGGTGGGCGCGACAGGGATCGAACCTGTGACCCCTACGATGTCAACGTAGTGCTCTCCCGCTGAGCTACGCGCCCTGATGGATCGAGCCGGCAGCAAGCCAATCCGCCCCGATCCACGAATTCCAAGCCGGCGACGGACCACGCTGGCAGCGCACCGTCGTCGGCCAAAACGCTGGCCGGCCGAGGAGCCAGCGCGAGCGAGCGGGCCATATACCCGCTCGCTCGCCCCGGCGCAACCGGGTATCGTGCGATTTATGCGGCGAGCAGCTTCTCGACTTCGTTCACCAGCTCGCGCAGGTGGAACGGCTTCGAGAGCACCTTGGCGTCGCGCGGTGCCTGCGAATCAGCGTTGAGCGCCACGGCCGCGAATCCCGTGATGAACATCACCTTGAGATCGGGGTCGAGCTCGGTGGCCCGGCGGGCCAGCTCGATGCCGTCCATCTCGGGCATCACGATGTCGGTCAGAAGCAGCTCGAACGGCTCTTCCCGCAAGCGATTGTAGGCGGAGAGGCCATTGTCGAACGAGGCTACGTCGTAGCCGGCGTTCTGCAGCGCCTTCACCAGAAAGCGTCGCATGTCATTATCGTCTTCGGCGAGGAGGATCTTGTTAGTCATCGGCTTCACGGAAGGGCTCGGACGTTCGACCATAAAGACTGCGCGCCGTAAAGAAGCCGTGAATGGGGCGGGCAGAGGGCCAAAGCCGGGACACGCCCGTCAGCCGATCGTCATAATGGACATCCGTGAGTTTCAACGTCAAAGTTCAGTCCCGTGGCTCCCTCAGCCCCCTAGCGGTCCCGCCCGATGCAGTCCCCGCCGGACACGACGTTCGACCCGCCTTTCGTGCTCACCGAGCCGATACGGCAATCCGTGCCGGTGGTGTTCAACGCGCCCCACGCCGGGCGCGTCTATCCACCGAGCTTCCTCGCCTCGTCCCGGCTCGATCCGCTGTCGCTGCGCCGCTCGGAGGACGCCCATGTGGATCTGCTGTTCGGCCCCATCGTGCGCTTTGGCGCGCCGCTGATGAGCGCGCGGTTTCCCCGCGCCTACCTGGACGTCAATCGCGAGCCCTACGAGCTCGATCCGCGCATGTTCGACGGTCCGTTGCCGGCCTACGCCAACAGCCGTTCGATGCGGGTCGCTGGCGGCCTCGGCACCATTCCGCGTATCGTCGCCGACGGCCACGACATCTACCGCGCCAAGCTGCCGGTGGCGGCGGCGCTGCAACGCATCGAGCACCTCTACAAGCCTTATCACCGGGTCCTGCGCCATCTGGTGACGCGCACGCTCAGGCAGTTCGGCGCCGTGGTGCTGGTCGATTGCCACTCCATGCCGTCCACCAGCCTGCCGCGCCACGAGGGCCAGACTGCCGACATCGTGCTCGGCGACCGCTACGGCACCAGTTGCGACGGCCGCGTGACCGACCTCCTGGAGACCCTGTTCAACGCCCTGGGCTACACGGTCGCCCGCAACAAGCCCTACGCCGGCGGCTTCATCACCGAGCACTACGGCGCCCCTGCCACGGCCCGGCACGCCATCCAGGTCGAGATCAACCGCGGCCTCTACATGGACGAGCGGACGCTGGAGCCGAATCACGGCTGGGCGATGCTGGAGGAGCACCTGACCCACGTGTTCGGCGAATTCGTCACCAGGGTCGCCGCCGATTCGATGTCGCGTCCGATCGCTGCCGAGTAGCGCGGCGGCGCCGTGCTGCGGGAGCCGGCGCGAACCAGGCGTCGAGCATGCCCCCGTTCTACCGAGGCCAACAGCCTGGAACGCGCTCCGATCCTGTGAGTCGGGGGAGCCTGCTTCCGGGTGACTGCGCCCGATAGCGCGGCGCGCTGGCCGCCGGGCTCCGTCCAAGAAAAAGGGCCGCACCAGAGGTGCGGCCCAAGTCTAGGGAGGAAACGCCCAAGGAGGGCAGCGATCCCGTCATGGACGGTACCGCACTGCAACAAGATGCCACCGCACCGCACAAAATGCAAGAGGCAAGGCATGGCCCCGACCGCATTTTCCGCGGCGCGGTTCGGAAACAATTGAACCGTCTCGTCTTTTTGCTATCCACAAGCGCCGGGTCCGGTCATCGGGCGGCGGCTTCGAGGACAGCCCATGACAGCGGTCGATTTCGGTGCCTTCGTCGACGAGCTCGCGGACGTGTCGGGCCGGACGATCAATCCCTTCTTCCGCTCCATGCTGATCGCCGAGAACAAGTCGGCGGGCGGCGATTTCGATCCGGTCACGGAAGCCGACCGGGCGGCCGAATCGGCCATGCGGTCGCTCATCCGCCGCACCTTTCCGGCCCATGGCATCGAGGGCGAGGAGTTCGACGATGAACGCCCCGACGCGGAGTACGTATGGGTCCTCGATCCGATCGACGGGACCCGCGCCTTCATCAGCGGATTGCCGCTGTGGGGCACGCTGATCGGCCTCAAGCACCACGGCCACCCCGCCTACGGGCTGATGCACCAGCCCTTCATCGGCGAGCGGTTCTTCGGCAACGGCGGCGAGAGCGGCTACCGGCGCGGCAGCGACCAGCGCATCATCCGGACGCGACGCTGCGCGGGCCTCGACGCGGCCACCCTGGCCTCGACCTCGCCGCGGCTGTTCGAGGGCGGTGCGCTCGATGCCTTCGGCCGGGTGGAGCGCGCCTGCCGACTCACCCGCTTCGGCACGGACTGCTACGCCTATTGCCTGCTCGCCGCCGGCCACATCGACCTGGTGGTCGAGGCGGGGCTCAAGGCGTGCGATATCGTGCCGCTCGTGCCGATCATCGAGGGGGCGGGCGGCATCATCACCACGTGGGACGGGGCACCGGTCAGGGGCGGCGGTGCGGTCGTGGCGGCCGGCGACCGGCGCGTACATGCCCAGGCGCTCGAGCTGCTCGCCGGGAGCGCCGGCTGATGAGCGGCGACGGCAGCTGCCCGTTCTGCGCCATCGCGGCCGGACGCATTCCCGCCACCCGGGTCTACGAGAGCGACCGGCTGATGGCGTTCCTCGATATCCATCCGATACGCCCCGGCCACACGCTGATCGTGCCCCGCGACCATTTCGCCTGTTTCGATGACCTGCCGCCGGACCTCGCGGCCGAGATCGTACAGCTCGGCCAGCGCATCGGCGCCGCGCTCAAGGCCGTCTACGGCGTGCCGCGGGCCGGCTTCCTCTTCACCGGCACCGACGTCGCGCACGCCCACGCGCACGTGCTGCCGCTGCTGGAGGGCACCGACATCACCTCGCGCCGCTATATCGCCGAAGAGCACCTCACCTTCCGCGGCGCGCCGCGCGCCGACGGCGCGGACCTGGCGGCCGCGGCGGCCCTGCTGCGCGACCGCCTGGCCTGACCCGGGCGTGTCCCCCGGGACACGCCGACAACTGTTCAGGCTCAGCTTCGTCGAAGGAAGCATCGACTCCCGGTTGCCGCGCTGCTAGGCCGCCCGCGGGAATTGGGGGTATCTATGTACAAAGCGTTTTTCGTCGCGGCGTCGGCCGCGGCGCTCGTCGGCGCGGGCTGCGGCACGGTCGTGCGCGGCACCACGGAGAAGGTCACGGTCGAATCCAATCCGCCCGGCGCGCAGGTGATCTCGAACATGGGCATGAGCTGCCCGGCGACCCCCTGCATCTGGGATGTGCCGCGCAAGCAGGAGTTCATCGCCACCTTCACGCTCGACGGCTACCACCCGGTCCAGATACCGGTGACGACGCGCCTGAGCGGCGGCGGCGCCGCCGGGCTTGCCGGCAACGTCCTCGTCGGCGGCGTGATCGGCGTGGGCGTCGACGCCGCCACGGGGGCGCCGCTGGATCACACGCCCAACCCGGTCATGGCCGACATGATGCCCATCGAGACCAAGCCGGCCGCGAAGCCGCGGCGCGGCCGCGGCCCCCGCGGCGAAAGCTAGAGCCTTTCCCTATTGGATGAGCATCATCCTCTTGAGCATTTCGCAATTGGATGAGATCATCCAATTGCAGAGAAATGCTCATAACTTTTTGAATCTGGAGCGCTTTTCTGCGATTGGGTGGCTCCACCCAATCGCAGAGCGCTCTAGCGCGCAGCTCTCGCGGCGGTCGCCGTCGTCGCGACGGCGCTGCCGGGAATGAAGGCGTCGAAGGCGGCGAAGAAGGCCTCGCGGATCGGCTCCCGCTCCATCAGCACCTCGTGCCGCGAGGCCGGGATGACGATGGCGTGGCCGGTCTTCAGACGCGCCGCGAAGTGCTCGACCGCGATCGTCGACACGATCCTGTCCTCGCCGGCGCCGATGACCAGGATCGGTGTCGTGATCGAGGCGCCGAAGCGTGGCTCCTGGAGCGCCGCCATGCAGCGGAAAGCGGCGTTGAGCCACGAGATCGTGGGATCGCCGACGGCGATGTCCGACCGGGCCGCCGCTGCGTTGCGGGCGTAGCGCACAGGGTCGCTGCTCACCCGGTTGCCCGCGAACGGCTTGGTCTGGATCGAGGTGGCGCCGCCGCCCGGAACATAGGCGGTGCCGAGCCCGATCACGTCGAGGCCCTGCGCCAGGGCGCGCGCCAGCCGGGGCATCGAGATCAGCGCGATATCGACCATCGGCGCGATGGTCACGACGCGGGCAAAGCGCCCAAAGCCTTGGCTCAACGCCTGCAAAAGGATCGCGCCGCCCATGGAATGGGCGAGGCCGAACAGCGGCCCTGGCCAGTCGGGCGGCACCGCCTGGTCGAGCACCGCCTCCAGATCCAGCCGGTAGAGCGAAAAGTCGTCCACGTGCCCCTTGCCGGGGTTCGACAGGTCGCGCTCGGATCCCCCTTGCCCGCGCCAGTCGAAGGCCACCACCGCGAAGCCGCGGGCCAGCAGATCGCCCACGGTCTCGAAGTACTTTTCCAGGAACTCGGCTCGCCCCTGGAGGATGCAGACGGTTCCCTTCGGCTCGGCCGCGGCGGTGCGCGCCGCCCAGCGCACGGCGCGCAGCGTGCGCCCGTCGTCGGTCGCCACGCGGACGAGCTCCGCGCCGGCGGGAATCGGGTTATCGGCGGTCTCGACGAAATCGACGCTGTCCACGCTCGTCTCCGATATCCGCTGGCGGACATGCTCGGCCGCCCCGGCCGATGCCAAGCTCGCCCGCGGGCGCCGCATACGTGGCCTTGACACCGTCCGAGCGCGTTCCCAACTGTTCGTCGTGCAGGCCAGACGGCTGCACATCCATAGCTGATCCGCGCTCATGACGAGGCGGATTTTGCATGTCGCTTCACTTGGAGGATATGCCATGCGACAGTTCGATTTGTCCCCCCTCTACCGCTCCACGGTCGGTTTCGACGGCGTGTTCAACATGCTCGACAAGCTGACTGCGGTCGACAGCGCTCCCACCTATCCGCCCTACAACATCGAGCGCACGGGCGAGAACGCTTACCGCATCACGGTGGCGGTGGCCGGCTTCGGCGAGAGCGAGCTCTCCATCGAGGTCAAGGAAAACACCCTCAGCATCCGCGGCGACAAAAGCGCGCCGACGTCCGGCGAGAAGGCCGAGGTGCTCTATCAGGGCATTGCCTCGCGTGCCTTCGAGCGCCGCTTCCAGCTCGCCGACCATGTCCAGGTCGTCGGCGCCGAGCTGCGCAACGGCCTGCTGCACGTCGACCTCGTCCGCGAGATCCCGGAAACCAAGAAGCCCCGGCAAATCCCCATCGGCGGCAATGGCGGCGCCAGGGTAGAGGCGCCCATCATCGACGCCAAGCTCGAGACGAAGGCCGCGGCCTGACCGGCCGTAGAGCGTCGTCGCGACGATCGAAAGGCGCCCTTCGGGGCGCCTTTTTTGTGCGACCCGGCGATGCAGGGGGCGCAGCTCAGGCGCCCTTGTGCGCAGTCTGGAAATCTGCCAAGGTACGGGTAGGACAGCCCTGCTGTCCATTTTTTGAGGTCGC
This sequence comes from Chelatococcus sp. KU-N122, assembly GCF_055391085.1. Lineage (NCBI taxonomy): Bacteria > Pseudomonadati > Pseudomonadota > Alphaproteobacteria > Hyphomicrobiales > Chelatococcaceae > Chelatococcus > Chelatococcus sp. KU-N122. The sequence continues at coordinate 336,859 of NZ_AP043981.1, forward strand.
GGGCGCTTGCGCGCGCTCGACCTGTCGGACCGGGCGGGCCACAATGGCGGCGCAGATGAATGCGGCGGATCGAAAGAGCCTGAAACCGACTGTCCGCGTCATGCGGACGACGGGCGCGCGCGCAGCCTGACGGCTGGCCGAGCCCGCAGGGGTGCGGGCGCAGCGCCAGAGCGACCGAACCTCGACAATGCGAGTTCCGGCGGGCACCAGATGGGGTCCGGCCGGGCGATCTGGCATCGAAATTGCCGTGTTCCACGGCAGTGAACGTCTTGGACCGTCTTGGCGTCGGGGGCCAGCTGACATGCGCGACACGATCGGCGACACCGCAATCCAGACCGCTTCATCCGCGCCCCGCCGCGGCGTCGACCCCGGCTTCCCGGCGCCGACGGGGCTGTACGACCCGGCGAACGAGCACGATTCGTGCGGCGTCGGCTTCGTCGCCAACATGAAGAACGAGAAGTCGCACGCGATCATCGAGCATGGGCTCTCGATCCTGCGAAATCTGGAGCACCGGGGAGCGGTCGGGGCCGATCCCAAGGCGGGCGACGGATGCGGCCTGCTGCTGCAGATGCCGCACGAGTTCTTCGCCGACGAATGTCCCAAGCTGGGCATCACGCTGCCGACGGCCGGCGACTATGCCGTGGGCCACTTCTTCATGCCGCGCGACCCGGAGGGCCGCCGCCTGATCGAGGCCATCGTCGAGCGCGCCACCGCGGCCGAAGGCCAGGTCCTGCTCGGCTGGCGCGACGTGCCGGTCGACAACTCCGACCTCGGCTACAGCGTCAAGCCGACCGAGCCGTTCCATCGCCAGGTGTTCATCGGCCGCGGCGTCGACACCGCGCCCGACGACGAGTTCGAGCGGCGGCTGTTCGTGCTGCGCAAGGTGGTCTCCAACGCGGTCAACGATCTCGGCGACGCGCGCGTCTCGGGCTACTATGCCGTGTGCCTGTCCTCACGGACCCTCGTCTACAAGGGCATGCTGCTGTCGACCCAGCTCGGCGCCTACTACCTCGACCTCAAGGACCCGCGCATGGTCTCGGCCATCGCGCTGGTGCACCAGCGGTTCGCCACCAACACCTTTCCCACCTGGTCGCTGGCCCACCCCTACCGCATGGTCGCCCACAACGGCGAGATCAACACCCTGCGCGGCAACGTGAACTGGATGGCGGCGCGGCAGGCGTCCGTCTCCTCGCCGCTGTTCGGCAACGACATCTCCAAGCTGTGGCCGATCTCCTACGAAGGCCAGTCGGACACCGCCTGCTTCGACAACGCGCTCGAGTTCCTGGTGCGCGGCGGCTATTCGCTCGCCCACGCCATGATGATGCTGATCCCCGAGGCCTGGGCTGGCAATCCGCTCATGGACGAGGAGCGGCGCCATTTCTACGAGTACCATGCCGCGCTGATGGAGCCGTGGGACGGTCCGGCGGCGATCGCCTTCACCGACGGCCGCCAGATCGGCGCCACGCTCGACCGCAACGGCCTGCGGCCGGCCCGCTATTTCGTGACGCGCGACGGCCTCGTGGTCATGGCGTCGGAAATGGGCGTGCTCACCTTCCCCGAGGAGGAGATCGTCGAGAAGTGGCGCCTGCAGCCGGGCAAGATGCTGCTCATCGACCTGGAGAAGGGCCGCATCGTTTCCGACGACGAGATCAAGCGTGAGCTCGCCACCAGCCATCCCTACCGCGAGTGGCTGGAGCACACGCAGATCGTGCTGGAGGATCTGCGGCCGGTGGAGGCGCGCGCACCGCGCGCCGACGTGTCGCTGCTCGATCGCCAGCAGGCCTTCGGCTACACCCAGGAAGACCTGCGCATGCTGATGGCCCCCATGGCCATCACCGGCCAGGAGGCGGTGGGCTCCATGGGCACCGACACGCCGATCGCGGCGCTGTCGGCCAAGTCCAAGCCGCTCTTCACCTACTTCAAGCAGAACTTCGCCCAGGTGACCAACCCGCCGATCGATCCGATCCGCGAGGAGCTGGTCATGAGCCTGGTGTCGTTCATCGGGCCGCGGCCGAACATCCTCGACCACGAGGGCACCTCGCGCCTGAAGCGGCTCGAGGTGCGCCAGCCGATCCTGACCAACGGCGACCTGGAGAAGATCCGCAACATCGGCGCCATCGAGGACCAGTTCGACACCAAGACGCTGGACATCACCTACGCGACCAAGTCGGGCGCGGCGGGGATGGAGCTCGCGCTCGAGCGGCTGTGCGAGCGCGCCGAGGCGGCGGTCCGCGGTCGCTACAACATCATCGTGCTGTCGGATCGCCAGGTCGGGCCTGATCGCATCCCGATCCCGGCCCTGCTCGCCACCGCAGCCGTGCACCATCACCTGATCCGCAAGGGCCTGCGCACCTCGGTGGGCCTGGTCGTCGAGACCGGCGAGGCGCGCGAGGTGCACCACTTCGCCTGCCTGGCGGGCTACGGTGCCGAGGCCATCAACCCCTATCTCGCCTTCGACACCATCCTCGACCTGCACAGCCGCGGCGAGTTCCCGGCCGAGGTCGATCGCAAGGAGGCGGTGAAGCGCTACATCAAGTCGATCGGCAAGGGCCTGCTCAAGGTGGCGTCCAAGATGGGCATCTCCACCTACCAGTCCTATTGCGGCGCGCAGATCTTCGACGCCGTCGGGCTGTCGAGCGCCTTCGTCGCCCGCTACTTCACCGGCACCGCCACGCCGATCGAGGGCGTGGGGCTGGCCGAGGTGGCGGAGGAGACCGCGCGGCGCCACGAGGATGCCTTCGGCAATGCGCCGATCTACCTCACCGCACTCGACGTGGGTGGCGACTATGCCTATCGCGTGCGCGGCGAGGACCACGCCTGGACCGCCGACACGGTGCGTGATCTCCAGCACGCGGTCCGCGGCAACTCGCTCGAGCGCTACCAGACCTACGCCCAGCGCCTGAACGACCAAGACGAGCGGCTGCTGACGATCCGCGGCCTGTTCGGTATCCGCACCGCCGAGGAGGACGGGCGCGCGCCCGTGCCGCTCGACGAAGTCGAGCCAGCTAAGGACATCGTCAAGCGCTTCGCCACCGGCGCGATGTCGTTCGGCTCGATCTCGCGCGAGGCGCACACGACGCTGGCCATCGCCATGAACCGGATCGGCGGCAAGTCGAACACCGGCGAGGGCGGCGAGGAGACCGACCGCTTCAGGCCGTTGGCGAACGGCGATTCCATGCGCTCGGCCATCAAGCAGGTGGCCTCGGGGCGCTTCGGCGTGACGACGGAATATCTCGTCAACTCCGACATGATGCAGATCAAGATGGCGCAGGGCGCCAAGCCCGGCGAGGGCGGCCAGTTGCCCGGCCACAAGGTCGACGCCGTCATCGCCAAGGTGCGCCATTCGACCCCGGGCGTCGGCCTGATCTCGCCGCCGCCGCACCATGACATCTATTCGATCGAGGATCTGGCGCAGCTCATCTACGATCTGAAGAACGTCAATCCGGCGGGCGCCGTGTCGGTGAAGCTGGTGTCCGAAGTGGGCGTCGGCACGGTGGCGGCCGGCGTCTCCAAGGCGCGCGCCGACCATGTGACCATAGCCGGCTTCGAGGGCGGCACCGGCGCCTCGCCGCTGACCTCGATCAAGCATGCGGGCTCCCCGTGGGAGATCGGCCTGGCGGAGACGCACCAGACCCTGGTCGCCAACCGCCTGCGCAGCCGCATCGTGGTGCAGGTCGACGGCGGCCTCAGGACCGGCCGCGACGTGATCATCGGGGCGCTGCTGGGCGCCGACGAGTTCGGCTTCGCTACGGCGCCGCTGATCGCCGCCGGCTGCATCATGATGCGCAAGTGCCACCTGAACACCTGCCCCGTGGGCGTGGCGACCCAGGATCCGGTGCTGCGCAAGCGCTTCGTCGGCACGCCCGAGCACGTCATCAACTTCTTCTTCTTCGTCGCTGAAGAAGTGCGCGAGATCATGGCCACGCTCGGCTACCGGACCTTCAATGAAATGGTCGGGCAGATCCAGATGCTCGACAAGCGTCGCGTCATCGAGCACTGGAAGGCGAAGGGCCTCGACTTCTCCAGGCTGTTCCACAAGCCGGAGGAAGCCGAGGGCTACACCATCTACCACAGCGAAATCCAGGACCATCACCTGGACCAGGTGCTCGACCGCAAGCTGATCGCCGAGGCGCAGCCGGCGCTCGAGCGGCGCGAAGCCGTGGTGATCGAGCATGCGATCTGCAGCGTCGACCGGACCACGGGCGCCATGCTGTCCGGCGAGATCGCCAAGCGCTTCGGCCATGCCGGCCTGCCGCCCGACACCATCACGGTGAAGCTCAAGGGAACGGCGGGCCAGTCGTTCGGCGCCTGGGTGGCGGCGGGCGTCACGCTCGACCTGGAGGGCGAGGCCAACGACTACGTCGGCAAGGGCCTGTCCGGCGGCCGCATCGTCGTGCGGCCTCCGGCCAATGCCACCATCGTGCCGGAGAAGTCGATCATCGTCGGCAACACCGTGCTGTACGGCGCCATCGCCGGAGAGTGCTACTTCCGCGGGGTCGCGGGCGAGCGCTTCGCCGTGCGCAATTCCGGCGCCATCGCCGTCGTCGAGGGCACGGGCGACCATGGCTGCGAGTACATGACCGGCGGCGTCGTCGTGGTGATCGGCCAGACCGGGCGCAACTTCGCCGCCGGCATGTCGGGCGGCATCGCCTACGTGCTCGACGAGGACGGCACCTTCGCCAAGCGCTGCAACCTCTCCATGGTCGACCTGGAGCCGGTGGCCGAGGAAGAGGAACTGCTCGAGCGCCTGCACCACCAGGGCGGCGATCTGACCTTCAAGGGACGCATCGACGTGCTCGACAACATGTCGCGGCAGGATGCGGAGCGGCTGCATCAGCTCATCACCGACCATCACCGCTATACGGGGTCGGGCCGGGCAGCCGAGATCCTGCAAAACTGGAGCGACTACCTGCCGAAGTTCGTCAAGGTGATGCCGGTCGAGTATCGGCGCGCGCTCGAGGAGATCGAGATGTCGCTGCGGCAGGTCGCTGCCGAGTAGGGCCGCCGGCGCGGGCGGATGGCGTGCGCCGGGCTTCGGCCGGGCCAGCCATCCTGCCCGAGCGGGCTTCTCTTCGCTTCCGCACAGGTTGGAATTCGAATAGCTAAATAGTGGCACGCACCGGATGCGTGAGAGGGGCTTTCGCAGGCGATGGGCAAGGTGACCGGCTTCATGGAGATCGATCGTCAGGACCGCAAGTATCGGCCTGCGTCGGATCGCATTCGCCACTACCAGGAATTCGTGATCCCGCTGGGCGAGCAAGGCACCCGTGACCAGGCGGCGCGCTGCATGGAATGCGGCATCCCGTATTGTCACAATGGTTGTCCGGTGAACAACCAGATCCCGGACTGGAACGACCTCGTCTACCACGGCAGCTGGGAAGAGGCGCTCCGCAACCTCCATTCCACCAACAACTTCCCCGAGTTCACCGGCCGCATCTGTCCGGCGCCGTGCGAAGCCTCGTGCACGCTGAACCTCACCGATGCCCCGGTGACCATCAAGACGATCGAGTGTGCGATCATCGACAAGGGCTGGGCCGAAGGCTGGATCGCCCCGCTGCCGCCGGACACCAAGACCGGCAAGCGCGTCGCCATCGTGGGCTCGGGCCCGGCGGGGCTCGCCTGCGCCCAGCAACTGGCCCGCGCCGGCCATGACGTGCACGTGTACGAGAAGCACGGCCGCGCCGGCGGCCTGCTGCGCTATGGCATCCCCGACTTCAAGATGGAGAAGCACCACATCGACCGGCGCGTGGCGCAGATGGAGGCCGAAGGCGTCACCTTCCATTACAACTGCCATGTCGGCGTGACCGTCCCGGCCCAGGAGCTGCTCGACACGCACGACGCCGTCGTCCTGACCGGCGGCGCCGAGAAGCCGCGCGATCTGCCGATCGAGGGCCGCGACCTCACCGGCGTTCATTTCGCCATGGAGTTCCTGCCGCAGCAGAACCGCCGCGTCAGCCGCGAGAACGTGGACACCGGCAAGCCGATCCTCGCTTCGGGCAAGCATGTCGTGGTCATCGGCGGCGGCGATACCGGCTCGGACTGCATCGGCACCTCGGTGCGTCAGGGAGCCCTGTCGGTCACCCAGCTGGAAATCATGCCGCTGCCGCCGGAGAAGGAGAACAAGCTGCTGACCTGGCCGGACTGGCCGCTGAAGCTGCGCACGTCGTCGAGCCACGAGGAAGGGGCGGCGCGGGAGTTCGCCGTGTCCACCAGCCGCTTCGTCGGCGAGAGCGGCCGCGTCAAGGCGGTCGCCTGCACACGGGTCGACTCCGCCTTCAAGCCGGTGGCGGGCACCGAGTTCGAGCTCAAGGCGGACCTGGTGCTCCTCGCCATGGGCTTCACCCAGCCGGTCCACGACGGCCTGCTGACCGAGTTGGCCGTCGGCTTCGACCCGCGCGGCAATGTCGCCGCCAACACGCGCGACTATCGCTCGTCGCGCGACAAGGTGTTCGCGGCCGGCGACATGCGCCGCGGCCAGTCGCTGGTCGTCTGGGCCATCCGCGAAGGCCGCCAGTGCGCCCGCTCGGTGGACGAGTTCCTGCAGGGCCGTTCGACGCTGCCGCGGTGATCCGGGCAACCGCGGGGTTTCAAGACACCGCTTGATGGGTGGTGTGGCGCCGGCCTGGCCGCCCGTTCACATGCCGGCTTCGGCTTGGTCTCGCAAGATTTGCCCCGCGCCAAGCTTCGCCTGGCGACGGACCACGGCCTTACGATCCCTGCTTCGGCCAGCGGAAATCGTCGGCGCGGCCGGGCCGCGGATCGACCGCAAGGCCCTCCCCGAACACACGATCGATCAGGGCCGACGCATCGCCCGTCTTCTTCGGGGCGGTCGCCAGCAGCACGCCACCGGGGGTCACCTCCGTCTCGGTCAGCGGCAGGATGGGGCCGGCCAAGGGCTTTGCCGCGAGGCCTGCGCTGCCCGGCAACTCCGGCAGCGCGGTCATCTGCCGATCGATGAGCTCCGCCGGGTCGGTCGTCTCGGGGCCCGCCGACGGCTTGAGCGACAAGCCAGCGGTCGCCGATTTGGAGTCGAGGATACGCCTGATCTCGACATTGACGAAGTGAGCCAGCTTACGTTCGCCCGCCTTGGTAAAATGAACACCGTCGTTGCTGCGTAGCTTGACCTTTTCGCCGGAGACGTCGGGGCCGTAGGCCGAGTAGCGGTTGTCGGCGTCGACGAAGGCCTCCCAGACGTCGACGAACACGCCGCCCGCCCGCTCGACCAAGCCGCGGTCGAGGGTGTTCAAGGCGGCCATCTCGCCCGACAATTTCTCGTCCTTCATCGGCGGCTGGCCAGCCCAGATCACCGGGATCTTCCTGTCCGCGAAGCCCTTGACCAGGTCGGCGACGCGAGCGCTGTAGAGCTGGAGCCAGCGGTCGCTGCCGGGCTCGGCCACCGTCTCGCCGTCCTTGATCGGCTGGCGATCGTTGGTCCCCACCATGATGACCGCGATGCTCAGCTTGTCGTGGCCGGCCAGCGCCTCCTGCGCCGCCTTGGACAGGTCGTAGGCATCCAACCGCGCCAGGCTCGCCTCACCGTTGGCCTTGCTGGTGACCACCACGTCCTGGTTGTCGCTCATCGCCACGTCGAGACCTTGCGCCAGCGCCTGGCCCAGGCCGTCGCCGAAGACGGCGATGAAGGTCGACGGGTTCACCTTCGGCTTGACGGCTTCGCGCGCCGGCGAGCGCGCTGCCCGGCGCATGGGCAGCGACGGCGCCGGACCGTCGTACCGGGGGACGTGCCGGCTGCTGCGGCGAATGCTGCGAGGCTGTTCGACCTCCTCCGGCTGCGCGCGCCGGTACTCCGGCTGCGCACGACGATAGACCGGCGGCGCGCGCCGGTATTCCATCCGCGGCTCTGCCTCCCGCTGCACGGGCCGGTAGTAGGGCCGATGGACATAGGTCGGTCTGGGCGGGCGAGCCGGCGCCGCGGCCGGCGGCGGCGCCCCTCCGCCGAACAGGGACTCGAAGAAGCCGCGCGGCGGCGCCGGCGGCCGCTGAGGGCTCGGCGCGGGGCGAGAATACTGCCGCGGCGGCGGCCGATTGGACCGCTGGAACAACGGGCTGCGCAGGTCGGAGTCGAGCGCACTGACCGTCACCCCACCTGTCGCCAGGCAGGCCAGGACGGCGCAGGTCAACACAACCAGCTTCCGGTGGATCATGTCCCTCTCGAACGGCAACCCGGCCGTGGCTCGCGCCGACGGCCAGGCCCTCCTCAAGCAGCACTTTGCGGCCGCACTATAGCGCCTCGAGCCTAGAATCTGGAGAGCTTCTCTCCTCGGCGGACCCTGCCTTCCGATGGAGGCGCGCGATGCGGCAGCGCGTCAGCGAATCGAGCCTGTGGTCACGGGCGCCGTCGGCCACGCTGCCTGGATCGGCGCCCCGCCGTAGATGCGGTCGCCCAGATGGGCGACCCCGAGCGCATACGACGTCGCATTGTTGTAGCGCTTGATGACGAAGAAGTTGCGCGTCACCAGGAAGGCCGGACCGCCGGCGCCCGCAGGGCGCAGCACGCTCGCCTCGCCGTGGGCAGGGAAGGCCTTGCCGTCGGCGCGCCGGGCGCCGGCGGCCGCCCAGGCCGCGAACGAGTGCTTGGTTCCCTCGGCCATCGGACCGGGCGGCAGCACTACCTCGAAGCCCCACGGCAGCCCGGTGACCCAGCCGTGCTTCTTGAGGTAGTTGGCGGTGGAGGCGAGCGCATCCGGCACCGAGCGCCAGATGTCGCGCCGGCCGTCGTGGTCGTAGTCCACGGCGTAGGCCATGAAGCTGGTCGGCATGAATTGCGTCTGCCCCATGGCGCCGGCCCACGAGCCCTGCATCTCGGCAGCGGCGATGTGTCCCTCCTGCAGGATCTGAAGCGCGACCAGCAGCTCCCGCTTGAAATAGTCGCCCCGATAGCGCTCGTAGGCGAGCGTGGCGAGGGAGCGGATGACGTAGCTCTTGCCGAAGTTGGTTCCGAAGTTCGTCTCCATGCCCCAGACGCCGATGATGGCGGCACGGTCGACACCGTAGGTGGCGGCGATCGCATTCAACGTCGAGGCATACTCGCCGGCGAGCTGGCCGCCGCGCTCCAGCCGGGCGGCCGTCACCGCCTTGGAGAGGTAGTCCCCGGCCGGCCGCACGAACTCGGCTTGCCGGCGCGTGAGCGCGATGATCTTGGGATCGGGCGCGACGCCGGCGAACGCGGCGTCGAAGGTGGCACGGGAGACGCCGCGCGCCTGGGCCTCGGGCCACAGCTGCGCGACGAAGCTGCCGAAGCTCCCCGTCGCCCGGTCGTCACTGCTCCGGGCGCCGGCGGGCGCAATAGACCCGGTGGTCGCCACCGCGGCGGTCTCGCTGGCGCCGGGGAGGATCGGCGAGCCGGCGCAGCCCGCCAGGGCACAGATGGCGAGCGCCGCGCCGGAACGGCCGAGACGCGCCACGCCGCCTGTGAATCCATGTCCGCGTCCGCCGCCAGCAGACTTGACCGGAGCCGTCATGTTCGATCCCTCGCCATCCCTGGAACAGGACAGGTCGCCGCTTAAGAAAGCTTGAATCGAGGGGCTCCGAACGGAACAAAACGGCCATGGAACGGAGTTTGCAGACACGAAAAGGCGCCTGCTCAGCTTGACGCCCGTCCACAGAATCTAGAGAGAAAGCCCGTCTCTCGTCCCTCTAGCCGAACGAGCCTCCATGACAAAGCCGATCCGCAAAGCCGTGTTCCCCGTCGCGGGGCTCGGCACTCGCTTCCTGCCGGCCACCAAGGCGATGCCCAAGGAGATGCTGACGGTGGTGGATCGCCCCGTCATCCAGCACGTGGTCGACGAGGCCAAGGCCGCCGGCATCGAGCACTTCATCTTCGTCACCGGCCGCAACAAGGGCGTCATCGAGGACCATTTCGACAGCCAGTACGAGCTTGAGCACACGCTTGCCGACCGCGGCAAGACCAGGGAGCTCGAGGCCCTGCTGAGGGACCTGCCGGGGGCCGGCCAGACCAGCTTCACCCGCCAGCAGGCGCCCCTGGGGCTCGGCCACGCCGTGTGGTGCGCCCGGGAGATCGTCGGCGACGAGCCGTTTGCCCTGCTGCTGCCGGACATGCTGCACCTGGGCGACCGGCCGTGCCTGGCCGACATGCGCACGGCCTACGACCGGCACGGCGGCAACCTCATCGCCGTCTACGAGGTGCCGCAGGACCAGACGCACCAGTACGGCATCGTCGGCATCGAGCCCGAGCGTGAAGGGGTCTACCCGATCACCGCCATGGTCGAGAAGCCGAAGAAAGGCACGTCGCCGTCGAACCTCGCCATCTCCGGCCGCTACATCCTGCAGCCGCGCATCTTCGAGCTGCTGGCCCAGCAGGAACGCGGCACCGGCGGCGAAATCCAGCTGACCGACGCGATGATCCAGCTCTCGCGGGAGCAGGCCTTCTTCGCCACCCGGTTCGACGGCCAGATCCACGATTGCGGATCGAAGATCGGCTTCCTGATGGCGAACGTGGCCTACGCGCTTGCCCGCGAGGAGCTGGCCGGGCCGTTCCGAGCCGAGCTCGAGGCGATGCTGGCCAAGGGCTGAGACGGGGTTCCCCGTCGTCGCCGGAGGGCGTGTCGCCCAACGGCGCCGCCCGTGCTATGGATTGCGAGTGCTTCGCTCCGTTCCCCTATCGCGCCGCCCCGCCGACGTGAGCCCGGTCGCCTCCGCCCTCCGCACCCTCAGCGTGGAGCGCGCCGGCTTGGCCGCCCTCGAGGCGGCCTTTGCCAACGGTCTCGGCGAGCCGTTCGCGGCTGCCGTCGGCCTGATCGCGGCGAGCAGCGGGCGCGTCATCATCACCGGCATGGGCAAGTCCGGGCATGTCGGCCGCAAGGTCGCGGCGACCATGTCGTCGACCGGCACGCCGACCTATTTCGTCCATCCTGCCGAGGCGAGCCACGGCGATCTCGGCATGATCCAGCCGGGCGACGTGCTCCTGGCGCTCTCCTGGTCGGGCGAGACGGCCGAGCTGTCGGACATCGTCGCCCACACCAAGCGGTTCCGCGTGCCGCTGATCGCCCTCACCTCCAACGCCTCGTCGACACTCGCCCGGCAGGCGGAGATCGCCCTGGTGCTGCCGGCGGTCGACGAGGCCTGCCCGAACGGGCTGGCGCCGACGACCTCGACGACGCTGCAGATCGTGGTCGGCGACGCGCTCGCCGTGGCGCTGCTCGAAGCGCGCGGCTTCTCCCGCCAGGACTTCCGCGTGCTGCATCCCGGCGGCAAGCTCGGCGCCCAGCTCAAGCACGTGCGCGAGATCATGCACACCGGCGCCCGCCTGCCGATCGTGCAGCTCGGCGCGCCGATGGGCGAGGCCATCGACGAGATCACCAGCAAAGGCTTCGGCTGCGTCATCGTGACCCGCGCCGACGGCGGCCTCGCCGGCATCGTCACCGACGGTGACCTGCGCCGCCACTTCAAGCCGAACCTGGAGGCGGAGCTAGTCGACGACGTGATGACGCGCAACCCGCGCACCGTCGGACCGGACACCCTGCTGGCCAAGGCCCTGGAGATCCAGGAGACAGCCAAGATCACCGCCATCGTCGTGGTCGAGGCGCGTAAGCCGGTGGGCCTGGTGCATTACCTCGACCTGCTGCGCGCCGGCGTGGCCTGAGCGCTTCCCGACCGCGCGTGATCACTCCACGCGCTCGACCTCCAGGCTGACGCCGACCACCCGCAGCACCCGAACCTGCTCGCCGGCGGCGGCGCTCGGCCCGGTCACGCGCCAGATCGTATCATCGACGCGGATCGTGCCGTGGCCGTCGACGATCGCCGAGGCCAGCGGAAAGCTGCGGCCGATCAGGGCATCGCCACGGCGGTTGAGGAACGGCTGCTCGCCCTCGTCCGGCACGCCCCGCGTCCGGGTGAGCCACCGCGCCGCGAGCACCGCTGCGACAGCGAAGACGCAGAACAACACGAGACTGGCCTGCCAGGGCGGGGCCAAGACCAGGTCGACCAGGCCCGTCGCCACGGCGGCGATGCCGAACCAGACCAGGAAGGCGCCGGGGACGACCATTTCCGCCGCCATCAACACCAGGCCGGCGAGGATGAACAGCCAAGGTCCGAGCGACGAATTCATCATGTCGGGTCGGCGAGCATGGGCGCCACGCCTTCAGGCGCCGGTCGGCGGCACGGTGCCCGCCCGGCGGACGGGAGCGGTGCGCGGGGACGCCCCGGCCGAGCCGTCGCCGAACACCTGCCGCGCGATCTCGGCCATGCCGCCCAGGGTGCCGACGAGGCCGCCCATCTCGTAGGGCACGACGACGACCCTTTGATTGGGCGCCGCCGCCAGGGTGCGGAACGCGTCCACGTATTTTTCCGCCACCAGGAAATTCACCGCCGCCGGATCGCCGGCGGCGATGGCGGACGAGACCACGCCGGTGGCGAGCGCCTCCGCCTGGGCCTGGCGCTCGCGCGCCTCGGCGTCACGGAAGGCGGCCTCCTTGCGGCCCTCGGCGGCCAGGATCTGCGCCTGCTTGTCGCCTTCGGCGCGCAGGATCGCGGCCTGGCGCAAGCCCTCGGCCTCCAGCACGTTGGCGCGCTTCTCGCGTTCGGCCCGCATCTGCCGCGTCATGGCCTCGGCGATGGCCGGCGGCGGAATGATGTCCTTGATCTCGATGCGCGTTATCTTCACGCCCCAGGGCGAGGCGGCTGCATCCATCACGCGCAGCAAGCGCTCGTTGATGTCGTCGCGATGCGACAGCAGCTGGTCGAGGTCCATCGAGCCGACGACGGTGCGGATGTTGGTCATCGTCAGGGTGAGGATGGCGAAGGGCAGATTGGCCACCTCGTAGGAGGCCCGGGCCGCATCGAGCACCTGGTAGAAGGCCACCGCGTCGATGCGCACCCCGGCGTTGTCCTTGGTGATGGCCTCCTGGCTCGGGACGTCGAGCACCTGCTCCATCATGTTGACGCGGTGGCCGACGCGCTCGACGTAGGGCAGGATGAGCCCGAGCCCGGGCCCCAGGGTGCGCGAATACCGGCCGAAGCGCTCGACCGTATAGGCGTAGCCCTGCGGAATGGTGCGCACCCCCGCCGCCGCCGTCATCACGGCGAGCAGCACCAGGGCGATGACGACGATATTGACGCCGAGCGGCACGGCCCCCTCCCGCGCGCCGCGAACCGATTCGGCAGATGCCGGCGCAGCCGAAAGTCTGACCGATCGGCACGGCGCAGCCAAGCCACATCGGCGTCAGCGTCGCCGGCGGCCTCACAACCAGCCCTGGAGCTCCCGCAAGGCCAGATGACGGATCACGGCCATGCCCTCGTCGCTGTCGTTCAAGCAGGGAATGGCGGCGAAGTGCTCGCCGCCGTTGTCGGTAAAGTAGCCGGCGTTCTCGACGCCGATCTCCTCCAGCGTCTCCAGGCAGTCGGCGGAAAAGCCCGGCGTCACCACGGCGAGACGCTTGACGCCGCCGCGGGCGAGCGCCTTCACCGTCTCGTCGGTGTAGGGCGTGAGCCACTCGCCCTTACCGAACCGCGACTGGAAGCTCATGCGCAGGCGATCCTCTCCAAGCCCCATGGCCTCGCCCATGAGCCGCCAGGTCTTGACGCACTGGCAATGGTAGGGGTCGCCCTTGAGCAGGTAGTCCTTGGGCATGCCGTGGAACGAGACCAGGATCACCTCCGGCTCGAAGCTCAGCGCGGCCAGGTGCCGCCTGAGCGAAGTGACGACCGCGTCGATGTAGACCGGATCGTCGTGGTAGGGCGGCGCCGAGCGGATCGTCGGCTGCCAGCGCATCTTCATCAGCGCGCGAAACGCATGGTCGCACACGGTCGCCGTCGTCGCCGCCGCGTATTGCGGGTACAGCGGCAGCAGCAGGATGCGGTCGCAGCCCTGCGCCTGGAGCGCCCGCAGCCGCTCGTCGATGGCCGGAAAGCCGTAGCGCATGGCCCAGTCGACGACCACGCGGCCGTCGACGGCGGCGAGGTCTGCGGCCAGCCTCTCGGCTTGCGCCCGCGTGACCGTCTTCAGCGGCCCCTCGTCGCGCTCGTCGTTCCAGATCGACGCATAGTCGCGGCCCTTCGGCCCGGGCCTCTTGGTCAGGATGATCAGGTTGAGCACCGGCCACCAGATCAGACGCGATGTCTCGATCACCCGGCGATCGGAGAGGAACTCCTTGAGGTAGCGCCGCATCGACCAGTAGTCGGTGCCTTCGGGCGTGCCGAGATTGAGCAGCAGCACGCCGATGCGGCCGGTGGGGGCCGCCGGATGGCCCGCCGGCCGCCCCGCGGCCTGAGGAGCGGGGTTGGCCGGCGGCTCACGTTTGTCTGTGTCGGTCATCGCAGATCGGCTATGGCTCCGCCCGCGGAAGGCGTTGTCCGGTTTCGGGATCGACGTCATGGCCGGGCTTGACCCGGCCATCCATCCGCTCTGAAAACCTGTCGCGGCTCGGGCCTGTTTCTTGAGTCGATGGAGGGCCGGGTCAAGCCCGGCCGTGACGCAGCTGTGGCCGCCTACCCATAGGGGCTTTGGGAGATTGGGGCATGGGTGAGGTAACGCGTCGCGGGGCGCTTGGTGCCCTCGCGCTGCCGATGCTGGCTGCGGCGGGCGGACCGGCGGAGGCGCAGGAGGCGGCGGCCCCGAAGCCGACCTTCAGCTTTCTCCTGGTCAACGACATCTATCGCATGGACGCCGAAGGCGGTCGCGGCGGCTTTCCCAAGCTCGCAGCGGTGGTGAAGGCCGAGCGGGCCCGCGGCGTGCCGATGCTGTTCTGCCACGCCGGCGACACCTTCTCCCCCTCGCTGATGTCGGGCTTCGACCACGGCGCCCACATCGTCGAGCTGACCAACATGGTGGTCCCCGACGTATTCGTGCCGGGCAACCACGAGTTCGACTTCGGCCAGCAGGTCTATCTCCAGCGCATCGGCGAGCTGAACGCGCCGGTCTTCGCCGCCAACCTGCGCGACGCCGAGGGCCGTCCGCTGCCGCGCCATAACGACCGGCAGATCTACGAGCTCGGCGGCGTCAAGGTCGGCCTCGTCGGCCTGGCCCTCACCGAGACGCCGCTGCAGTCGAACCCGGGCGATCTGCGGTTCGGGCCGATCATCGATACGCTGCGGCAGCAGACGCTGGCGCTACGCCAGGAGGGCGCCGAGTTCATCGTGGCGGTGACCCATACCGACCGTGCCATGGACGTCCGCATCGTCAAATCCAAGCTGGTCGACGTGCTGCTCACCGGGCACGACCACGACCTCGCCATCGAGTACGACGACGAGGCGGCGATGGTCGAATCCAACCACGATGCCAATTTCGTCACCTCGGTCGACATCTACGTCAAGCGCACGCCCGCAGCCGAGGGCGCACCGGCAACGCTCGTCTGGTCGCCGGGCTTCCGCATCCACGACACCCTGACGGTCGCGCCCGATCCGGTGGTCCTCGTCCGGGTGCGCCAGCTGGAGCAGGATCTGTCGCGCGCGCTCGACGAGCCGCTGGCCACGCTCGGCGTCGAGCTCGACAGCCGCAACGCCAGCGTGCGCTACCGCGAGACGGCGATCGGTGACCTGTTCGCCGATGCCATCCGCCGCGCCACCGGCGCCGACGTCGCCATCCTCAACGGCGGCGGCATCCGCGGCAACCGCGTCTACCCGGCGGGCTCCATCTTCACCCGCAAGGACGTGCTGACCGAGCTGCCGTTCGGCAACAAGACGGTGGTGGCCACCGTCTCCGGCCAGCAGCTGCGCGCCGCCCTGGAGAACGGCTTCTCCAGGCTCGACAGCCGGGCCGGCCGCTTCCCGCAGATCTCCGGCATGACGGTCGAGGTCGATACCGCCCGGCCGGCGGGGGCGCGCGTCGTATCGGCGCAGGTCGACGGCCGTGCGCTCGAGCCGCAGGCGACCTACACGGTCGCCACCAACGACTTCATGCTGAAGGGCGGCGACGGCTACGCCATGCTCGCCGGCACCTCCGATGCCACCGCCGACACCGGCAACCGCCTGCTGGCCAACGACGTGATGGCCTACCTGCGCAAGCTCGGGACCGTCACCATCAAGACCGATGATCGCATCGCGATCGTCCCCTGAGGCGCGCCTGAGCTACGCGGCGGCCGTCGCGTCCTTCCGGGCCGCAGGCGGCGGCTGGGGCGACCTGCCGTTCTTCGCCGGCGGCGCGGCGGCGCGGCTCGCCGCGACGCTCGATGCGCAGGTGGCGGCCGGCGCCCGCATCCTGCCGGCCCCCGCCGACCTGCTGCGGGCGCTGGTGGCGACGCCGCCCGGCGCGGTGAAGGCGGTGATCCTGGGCCAGGACCCCTACCCGACACCGGGCGACGCGCATGGCCTCGCCTTTTCCGTCGAGCGCGCGGCCAAGCTGCCGCCATCCCTGCGCAACATCTTCAAGGAGCTCGCCGCCGACGTCGGCTGTCCGCCACCAGCGAGCGGATCGCTGGCGCCGTGGGCCGAGCGCGGCGTGCTGCTGCTCAACACCTGCCTCAGCGTCGAGGCCGGCCGGGCCGGCGCCCACCGCAAGCTCGGCTGGGACCGGCTCGCGGATGAGGTGGTCCGCGCCGTCGCGGCGAGCCCCAGGCCTGCGGTGTTCATCCTGTGGGGCGCCGACGCGCGCCGGCGAGCCGCGCTGATCGATCCGGCCCGCCACGGCATCATCGAGTCGGCGCACCCCTCGCCGCTGTCCGCCCACGCCGGCTTCTTCGGCTCGCGACCATTCAGCCGCGCCAACGCCTGGCTCACCGCCCGCGGCGCGGCACCGATCGACTGGGACCTGACGCGCTAGAGCGGGATGATTTTTCTTCGAATCATCATCCCGCTCTAAGTCTTTATTTAAGCATGATCTTTTCCAAAAACCGGCGTCCACTTTTTGGGATCATGCTCTAATCCAGCCGCCTACCGATCCGCCCGCGCGACGGCGGCGTGCAGCAGCACGTTCGCTCCGGGCGCCAGCTCGTCGAGCGACGCGTCCTCGCCGTCGTTGTGGGTGATGCCGCCGCGGCAGGGCGTGAAGATCATGGCGGTGGGGCAGATGCGGGCCAGGAAATAGGCGTCGTGGCCGGCCTGGCTGGCGATGTCCCGATGGCTGTAGCCGAGCGTCGCGGCGGTGTCGCGCACCAGGCCCACCATGGTGTCGTCGAAGATGCGCCCGCCCCAGTTCCAGCGGTCGAGCACCTCGCAGGTGCAGCCGGCCCTGGCCGCCGCCTCGCCCACGGCGCGCTGCACCCGCTCGGCCATGATGCCGGCGATCACCGGATCGTCCTGGCGCACGTCGCACACCACCTGCGCCCATTCGGAGAGAATGCCGGCGCGGTTCGGCCAGGCCTGCAACCGCGGCGCGCTCGCCTTGCCGCCGACGTGGGCGAAGTCCCAGCCGATGTCGTCGACGGCGGCCACCAGACGCGCGCCCGCGACAAGGGCGCTGCGACGGCTCTGCATCGGCCACGGACCGGTATGGGCGGTCTCGCCGCGGAACTCGACGAGCATCCCGTGCGAGGTGTAGCCGTGTGTGACCACGCCGACCTGGATACGCTCCGCGTCGAGGATCGGGCCCTGCTCGATATGCAGTTCCAGGTAGCTGTCGGGAACGATGCCGCCGACCGGCGCCTCGCCGCGATAACCGATGCGCGCGAGCTCGCCGCCCAGGGTGGCGCCGTCGTCGGCCGTGCGCCCGTAGACCCAGTCGCGCTCGTAGACGCCGGCGAAGCAGCCCGAGGCCACCATCGGCGGCGAGAAGCGGGCGCCCTCCTCGTTGGTCCAGTTGACGATCTCGATCGGCCGCCGCGTCACGTGGCCGATATCGTTCAGGGTCCGCACCAGCTCGAGCGCGCCGAGGACGCCGACGATGCCGTCGAAGCGCCCGCCGTTGGCCTGGGTGTCGAGGTGGCTGCCGACCAGCACGGGCGCGAGGTGGTCCTCGCGCCCGGCCCGCCGGCCGAAGATGTTGCCGACCTCGTCGATGCGCACGGTGAGGCCGGCGGCCGCGCACCACTCGACGAACAGGTCGCGGATGGCCTTGTCGGCGTCGCTGAGCGTCAGCCGGCTGAGGCCGCGCCGCCAGGTGCCGATGGCGGCCGATTGCTCGATGGTGGACCAGAAGCGCTGGCCGTCGATGCGGGCATTGGACAGGGTGGGCAGGCTCAAGGTGATGATCCCCCTCAGGCCGCGGCGAGGGGGCGCACGCCGCACCAGTCGGCGATGAAGGTGGCGAGCGCCACCGTCGTCTGCTTGAAGCTCGCCAGATCGAGATACTCGTCAAAGCCGTGCGCGGCAGCGCCTCCGGCGCCGTAGCACAGGCTCGGAATATCGTAGTAGCGCCCGTAGAAGCGGCCGTCGGTCACCGCCGGCAGGATCGATTCCTTGGGCTCGGCACCGGCACCGGCCACGGCGACGTGCGCGCGCCGCATCGCCGCCTCGAAATCCGACCCGGGCTCCAGTACGTAGTCGTCGGCCTGGAAGCCGTTCCACACCACCTCCGGCGGGTTGTTGGACAGGAAGCTGTCGTTGAGCGAGGCGCGGGCGACGACGGCGGCGAGCTCCTGGCGGAACTCGGCCAGCGGCGTGCCGGGCAGCACGGCGATGCGGCAGTCCACCTCGCACCAGGCCGGCGTCGAGCTCGCCCAGTCGCCACCGCGGATCTTGCCCGGGTTGAACTTGATCGGGTTGGCGAGCTTGGAGAACCAGGGGTGGCTCTTGACCCGCTCGTTGAGCTCGCGCGTGAAGGCCTGGATCGCCTGGATGAGGCCGAACGCCGACAGGATGGCGTTGGTGCCGTGCTCGCTTTCCGAGACGTGCACCGGGTGGCCCTGGATCTTCAGCCGGAACCACATGACGCCGACGGTGCCGCGCAGGATGGTCTGGCCGGTGGGCTCGGGGATCAGGCAGGCGTCGGCCCGGTAGCCGCGCGCCAGGGTGGAGAGCGCGCCGTTGCCGGTGCACTCCTCCTCGGTGACGGTCTGCACGTAGATGTCGGAGGCCGGCGCGAAGCCCGCCGTGCGCAGCGCATCGAGCGCGAACACCATGGCCGTCACGCCCGACTTCATGTCGTAGACGCCCCGGCCGTACATGCGGCCGTCACGGATCTCGGGCGCGTAGGGCGGGCTCGCCCACATGTCGAGCGGCCCCTCCGGCACCACGTCCACGTGCCCTTGCAGGATGAGACTGCGGCCCTTGGGCTCGGGCGCCCTGAGCGCCGCGACCACCTGCACCGCCTGTGCGTAGTCGGTGTCCATGACCGGCGAGAAGCCCGGCAGATGCGCCATGTCGACCTCCGCCAGCGTGTAGCGGTCGACCGGCCAGCCGCGTGCGGCGAATTGGCGAGCGATCCAATCCTGGCAAGGACCCTCCTTGCCGCGCACGCTGGGAAAGGAGACCAGCGCCTTCAGCCAGTCGAGCTGCGCAGGCCAGTTCTGCTCCACGGCGGCGGCCAGATCAATCGTCGGTCGGTCCAGAATCAAGACGAACTCCGGGGTGCACGGCAGGTCGAGATCACGTCTCGCCGCCGC
This sequence comes from Chelatococcus sp. KU-N122, assembly GCF_055391085.1. Taxonomy (NCBI): domain Bacteria; kingdom Pseudomonadati; phylum Pseudomonadota; class Alphaproteobacteria; order Hyphomicrobiales; family Chelatococcaceae; genus Chelatococcus; species Chelatococcus sp. KU-N122. The sequence goes on from NZ_AP043981.1 coordinate 356,310, forward strand.
GATCCTCGTCCGTCCGGTCCGTCCCGGCAAGAGGGTGCGCGCGCCGCGCAGGGCGGGCTCCCCCCATCCGGTGGCTACTCCGGCATGAGATGCCAACGCTTGCCCTCGAGCTTGACGAGGCGAAGCTTCTTCATCGGCCGGTAGTCGTCGGGAGCGGTCTTGAGGCGGACACCTGGGAGCAACAGCGGAACCACGAAGTCCATGCTCGCCGCTTTGGCCATGATGTTCCGGCGCGAAAGATCGTCTCCACAGAGCTCGATGATTTTTGCCAGAGTTGCCGCCTGAGCATATCCGAGCACATTCAGATAATCATTCTCGTCCGCACGCGGATTATATTTGGCCATCCAGGCGCGAAAAGCCTTCATGTCCGGATCTTCGCTCCATTGCGGGTCGTTGGCGTCTTTGAGAAACGCCGACGATATGAGTCCTTGCGCCTTGTCGAAGCCCGCAGGCTCGATGGCGCCCGCAATGCTGCTGGCGGTATTGGCCACATAGGTCTGCGGCTTCCACCCGGTGTCGTAGGCAGCCCGGATGATCTGGGCACCGAATTTCGGTGTGGCATGGAAGAAAAATGCCGTGGCGCCGGAGGCCTTCAACCTGACGATCTGGGAATCGACCGTCGCATCGGCTGTTTCATAGGTGGCCTCTCCCACCAGCAGCGGCAGCTTGGTGCCCAGAGCGGCCTTGAACCCATCGGCAAAGTCCTTGCCGGAATCGTCCTTGGCGTACATGAGGGCGATCTTCTCGCCGGGCTGCAATTCGAGTATGCGCCGCGCGTAGGCGGCCGCCTCGTCCCGCGAGTTGGGCTGCCAGCCCATGGTCATGGGAAAGTTCGCGGGATCGGCGAACACGGTAGCCCCCGAGCCCAGCAGGATCTGGGGGATTTGCTTACCGTTGAGGTACTTGCGTACGGCAAGCCCGGTCGGGGTGCCGAGGCTGCCAAAAATCAGCGCGACTTCGTCCTGTTCGACGAGCTTGCGCGTCTGCTCGACCGTACGCGGCGGGCTATAGGCATCGTCGAGCGAGAGAAACTTGATCTTCCGGCCGTTGATGCCGCCGGCGTCGTTGATCATGTTGAAGTACGCATCGTGCGCCCTGCCGATCACGCCGTAGGCCGAAACCGGGCCGGAGTAAGGCATCGTCTGGCCGACCCTGATCTCGCCGGCGGTCACGCCCGGCGTCTGCGCGCCTGCGGCCGTCGCCCCGAGCATGCCGGTCAGGACCAGCGCCGTCGCTGCGGATAAACGCATCACCGTGTTCCATCCCTTTCTTGAGTTGTTTTGGACTATGTCGGCACCGCCGTTGTGCGCTAGAATTAAAGCGGCGTTCAAATTTGTCAAACGGCGCGGACGCCCTCGCGCCATGCATGCGACGAGGCACGTGCCTGGTCGCCTTCGAACAGACGGGGTCAGTGCAGTGATCGACCATGGAGCGACGGCTCATGCCGGCAAGGTCAAGAGCAGAGCCCGGATCAAGAGCGCGGCATTGGCGCTGTTCGCAGCCAGGGGAATAGAGGCGGTGTCGACGCGGGAGCTGGCCAACGTATGCGGATTGAAGAACGCCGGCTCCGTGAACTATCATTTCGGCTCGAAGGAAGAGCTGATCGTCGAATTGATCAGGGACGCATCCGCCATCATCGAAGTCGACAGGAACAGGCAACTGGATCTGCTGGAGGCGATGGGGCGCCCGATCTCCGTGCGCGACATCATCACGATATTGGCCGATATGTCGGCGCCGGCGAAGGAGACCAACTCTGCAGGCCGTTATGCCTTGCGGCTCTTGAACGCCGTCTACCAGCAAGACCGGGGGTTGTTGCTGTCCGCCCTGGGCGACGGCGCCGACAGCGGCACGCGCCGATGCCTTTCGCACCTGAGGCGCTTGATCACGCACGTGCCGCCCGACGTGCTGAGAGCGAGGCTGCTGTTGGCAATGGACTACCTGTTCTCGGTGGCGGCGACGCGGGAGGCGGCGGTCGAGCGGCCCAACCGCTGGCTGGAGGTGTGGGGCAAGCCGTTCGCGCACAGCAATCTGCTCGACACCGTCGAGGGCCTGCTATGCTGCAATCCCTCGCAGGACACGCTCGCCAGGCTCGGCTGAGACGGGGGCGCCCGCAATCGTGCCGCGGTTCATCGACGCGCCAGCCACGGGCCTCGCCGGTCCCGTCATCAGAGTGACATTTCCCAAGCCTAGCAGTCAGGCTCCCCGCTTCCGTGCGAGAAACCCAATGCGTGGCCTGATCACGGTTCTCACCGTCACGACCTGTCTCGTCTCGGCCGCCGAGGCGGCGACCATCTATCCCCTGGACCGGGCCGACATCCTGGTGCGGTCGCCCTTCGACCTCAAGGTCGAGTTCGACAAGGTGGTCAAGCCGGACGACGTCAAGGTGACCATCAACGGCAAGCCGGCGCGCGAGGTTCTCGGCAAGGACGTCGAGTTCATCGAGAAGGAAGAGGGCGTCGACGCCTCCGCCGTGCGTATCCGCGCCGCCCAGATCGGCCAGCCCGGATCCTACAAGATCGAAGCGGCGGCCGACGGCGACAGCAAGACGGTGACCTGGAACGTCTACGCCACCCAGGCGACGCCCAAGGCCAAGAACGTCATCTTCTTCCTGGGCGACGGCCTCTCGGTCGCCCATCGCACCGCCGCCCGGCTGATGTCGAAGGGCATGACCGAGGGCAAGGCCAACGGCCACCTGAACATGGACGGCCTCGACCGCATGGCCTTCATCGGCACGTCGGCGACGAACTCCATCAGCACCGACAGCGCCAATTCCATGTCGGCCTACATGACAGGGCACAAGACGGCGGTGAATGCGCTGGGCGTCTACGCCGACCGCACCAAGAACAGCCTGGACGATCCCAAGGTCGAGAACATCGCCGAGGCGCTGCGCCGGGTGACCAAGAAATCCATCGGCGTCGTCTCGGGCGCCGAGATCGAGGATGCGACGCCGGCCGCCGTCATCGCCCACACCCGGCTGCGGGCCGACAAGCCCGAAATCGCAGCCATGTTCCTCGACACCAAGCCCGAGATCATCCTGGGCGGCGGCTCGGCCTATTTCCTGCCCAAGGGCACACCGGGCTCCAAGCGCAAGGACGACAAGGACCTGATCACGGCCTTCCGCGACGACGGCTACGCGCTCGCCACCGACAAGGCCGAGCTCGCCGCCGCCTCCGGCACCAACACCGGCAAAATCCTGGGCCTGTTCCACACCGGCAACATGGACACCGTCCTCGACCGGGAGTTCCTGAAGAAGGGCACCGTGCCGAAGTTCCCCAACCAGCCGGGGCTGGTCGACATGACCAAGGCTGCGCTCGACCAGCTGTCGAAGAACCCGGACGGCTTCTTCCTGATGGTCGAGGGCGCCCTGATCGACAAGCAGTCCCATCCGATGGACTGGGAGCGCGCCGTGTTCGACACCATCGAGTTCGACAAGGCGGTCGGGCTCGGGCTCGAGTTCGCCCGGAAGAACCCGGACACCCTGGTCATCGTCACCTCCGACCACACCCACGGCGTGTCGCTGATCGGCACCATCGACGACGACAAGCCCGGCACCGACATGCGCGAGAAGGTCGGTGTCTACGCGGCCGCGGGCTTTCCCAACTACGAGGACAAGGACGGCGACGGCTATCCCGACCGGATCGACGTGAGCCGGCGGCTGGCGATGTTCGCCGCCGACTTCCCCGACTATTATGAGACCTTCCGGCCGAAGCTGGACGGCCCCTTCGAGCCCACCGTCGCCAAGGGCAAGCAGGAGTACGTCGCCAACGAGGCCTACAAGGACGTGCCCGGCGCCGTGCTGCGCATCGGCAACCTGCCGCGCGAGGCTGAATCCGCCGTGCACGCCGTGGACGATGTCATTCTGCAGGCGACGGGGCCCGGCTCCGATGCCTTCAAGGGCTATATGGAGGAAAGCGACGTCTACCGCATCTTGGTCGACGCCATGGCGCTCGCGCCCGCCCGAGACTGACGCGCGCCACCCCGTGCGGCACCCGGCGATCTCGCGGCGGCAACTCGTGCACGGCGTCGCGGCCGCCATGCTGGCCGCGACGCTCGCGCCGGCATGGGCCGGCGGAGCGACGCTCGATTTCGACGAGCTCTACGGCAAGGTGAGCCCGCTCGGCCTCGCCTTCTCCGACAAGGTCAAGGGGCTGGCGGGCCGCAGCGTCACCATGCGCGGCTTCATCGCGCCGCCGCTGAAGGCCGAGGCCAACTTCTTCGTCCTCACCGAGATCCCGATGTCGATCTGCCCGTTCTGCTCGTCGGACGCCGACTGGCCGGACAACATCGTCGTCATCTATCTCGAGGAGCGGCGGACCTTCGAGCTGGCCAATGCCCTGATCCAGGTCACCGGGCGACTGGAGGTCGGTTCCTGGACCGACCCGGAGACGGGATTCGTCAGTCTGCTGCGGCTCGTCGGTGCAAGCTTCCGGCAGGCGTGACGGTGCCTGCGCTGCGCGTCAGCAATCTGGACATGCGCTTTGCCGGGCTGGGCCGGCCGGCGCTGTCGATCCCCTCCCTCGACCTCGCCGCCGCCGCCCACGTCGCCGTCACCGGCCCCTCCGGATCGGGCAAGACCACCTTGCTCAACCTGCTGACCGGCCTGGAACGGGCCGGCGCCGGCGCCGTGCGCTGGGACGACACCGATGTGTCGTCGCTGACGGAAAGCGCGCGCGACCGTTGGCGTGCCGCCCACGTGGGGCTGGTCATGCAGGAGTTCCACCTGCTGGCTGGCCTGTCGGCGCTCGACAACGTGCTGCTGCCTCAGCGGCTGGCGCACTTACGCCTTCCGGCCGGGCTGCGCGCCAACGCCGAGCGCCTGCTGGCGCGGGTAGGCATCGAGCGCCTCGACCAGGCGGTCGACACCCTGTCGCGCGGCCAGATGCAGCGTGTGGCCGTCGCCCGGGCGCTGGTGGCGCGGCCCGGCATCCTCGTCGCCGACGAGCCGACCGCGAGCCTCGATGCGGAGGCGGGCGCGGCCGTGGCCGACCTGCTGACCGAGCTGGCGCGCGATGTGGGCGCCACGCTGATCGTCGCGACCCACGACCCCTTGTTCCTCCGCCGTTTCGGCCGCGTGCTCCGGCTGGACGCGGGCCGCCTTGTCCAACCCTGAGGGACGCGCCCGATGTTCCGGCTGATAGCGGCGGACCTGCGGCGGCACTGGCTCGGGGCGGCGGCCATCGCGCTGCTGATTGCGCTCGCGACGGCGCTGGGCGTGGTCGTGACCTTGCAGGAGCGCGCGCTGCGGCTCGGCAGCGCGCGGGCAGCGGCGGCCTTCGATCTCGTCGTCGGCGCGCCGGGCAGCGAGACGCAGCTCATTCTGTCGTCGGTCTTCCTGCAGGCCGCGCCGCTGCCGCTGCTGCCCGGCCGGGTGCTCACCGCCCTGCTCGGCGATCCCCGGGTCGCCTGGGCGGCTCCGGTCGGCTTCGGCGACTTCGCGGGCCGCTATCCGATCGTGGGCACCACCCAGTCCCTGGTGGACGGCATCGGCGGGCTCGGCGACGGGAGAGCCTTCGCCAGGCTCGGCGAAGCCATCGTCGGTGCCGACGTGGACCTGGCGATCGGCGACACGATCCGCCCCATGCACGGCGAGAGCCACTGGCCGGCGAGCGTTCACCAGGGCATCACCTACAGGGTGGTGGGCCGCCTGCGCCCCACCGGGACGCCGTGGGACCGCGCCGTGCTGGTGCCGATCGAGGCGGTATGGCGCATCCACGCGCATGGGCCGGACGCCGCCGGCCACGATGGCCACGCCGCCGCGACGGACCGGGCCGCCGACGGCCCGCCGCCTCCTGTCCACTTCGACGCGCCGATCGATCCGGCGGCCTTGACCGCCCCCGACGCGCCGGGCCTGCCGGCCATCGTGGTCAAGCCGCGCACCATTGCCGACGCCTACAAGCTCCGCCAGGAGTGGCGGACGGAGCGCAGCCTCGCGGTCTTTCCCGGCGAGGTGCTGACGCGCCTCTACGCGACGCTCGGCGATGCCCGCACCGTGCTGTCGCTGGTCGCCTGGGGCGCCCAGGCGCTGGTCGCCGCGGCCATCCTGCTCGTGGTGCTGCTGCACGTGCTGCAGCGGCGCCGCCAGATCGGGGCGCTGCGCGCCTTCGGGGCCCGCCGCGAGATCATCGTGCTCGTCGTCTGGCTCGAAGCGTTCGCGATCCTCGCCGCGGGCGTCATGGCCGGCTTCGCCGTCGGCTATGGCGTGGCCCGCCTGCTCTCGGCCACCATCACGGCGACGAGCGGCGTCGCGCTGCCGGTCGCCTTCGCGGCCCAGGACGCGGCGGGGCTGGCTGTCCTCCTTGGTCTCGGCGCCTTGGCCGCCGTCGTGCCGGCCCTGCTCGCCTACCGCCAGTCACCGGCCGCGGCGCTCAGGAGCTGACGGGGCGCCGGCTTGACGGCCTCGCGGCGCTTTTGGGCGCGGCTCGGCGACCTGGGCAGGCTGGGCGGCGTTGGGCGCGAGCATGCCGCCGGTCACAAAGCTCGTGATGGCGCCCAGGATCTCCTCCGGGTCGGCCGGGTTGCAGATGCCCGGCGCGAGCACCTCGAGCCGATGGGTATCCGAAAAGGCATAGAGATAGGCGCCCACCATGAGGGTCAGCCGCCAATAGGCGTCCGCTGTCGAGAGGCTTGGGAGCGCCTCCTGCAAAGCTTCCGCGAACATGCGTGTCGAATCGTCATAGGCGACGCTGCGGAGCTCGTACGAGATCTCCGGCGGCTCGGTATGGAGGCGGGCATGCAGGCGCATGAACGTGCGCCCCCCGGGCGTCTCGCGCATGGCGAGGGCAGGCATGAGAAAGGCGTTCAGGATGTCGCGCAGCTGCGGCCGCTCCGTGCCCGCCTGGAGCGCCTCGAGGCGCCGCACCCGCTCCCGGGCGATCTCAGAGCCGCGGCGCAGGAACGTTTCCCGAAACAGGCCGTCCTTGGATCCGAAATAGTAGTTGATGAGAGCCTGGGTCACCTGCGCCCGCTCGGCCACCGAGCGCAGGCTCGTCCCGGCGTAGCCCTGGTTGGCAAACTCCACCTCGGCGGCGTCCAGGATATCGTCGCGGATGGTGCTCACGCCCTCGGGCCGTCCGGGCCCCGCCCGCTTCTTTCTGCGGACCGCCGCCTTCTTCGCCACGCCGGCGACGGTTGGGCTGGATGGTGCCATGCGTTCGCTCATCGTGGGACCTTCTGTCCACGTCTTGCTCCATCCGAGAGCCTTGGGCGCCCGAACGGAGCTTCTGCTGCGTGAGGTAGCAAGGGAAGCTCCACCGATGATGAGATGTCGAGCACGGCTTGCCCGCAAATTCGGCAGGAGAGCCGGGCCGAGCCCCCCGACGCGCGAGCGGCGGCGCCGCGTGGTGAGCTCCTCCTGGCCTGGGCGGGAAAGTGCCACAGACCGGCCCCCGACCCAAATGGCACGTGAATTGCGTTGATCGGCATCGGCCACCTTCCCTCAATCATGGAATTGACTCGCAAACGGAGCCGCACGTATGATGCGCTTAATTAATTGGTCGTTTAATAAATTCAATCGCCGATCCCGCGCAGCGGGCCCGAGCGAGGGAATGCAAGACGCGCCGGCGCATCGGCGCGACAGGGAGGGACCCATGAAAGCCGCGCTGCTCGGAATTGTCCTGGTCGGATTGGCGGGACGCGCCATGGCGGAGGACGAGATCCGCATCGGGCTGGTCGAGCCCGTCACCGGCTCGGTCGCCTACAACGGCAAGTCCGTGGTGGAGGGAGCCAAGCTCGCGCTGCAGGACATCAACAAGGCCGGCGGCGTGCTCGGCAAGCCGTTGCACCTCATCATCGAGGACGGGCAATGCAAGCCGGCAAACACCGTGAACGCGGTTGAGAAGCTGGTGCAGCGAGACAAGGTCGTCGCCCTCATCGGCGCCTTCTGCAGCTCGGCAACGGCCGCCATCATGCCGATGGCGGCGAAGTACAAGGTCCCGCTCCTGACCGGGGTGTCCTCGAAAGCGGACCTGACCGAGCAGGGCAACCCCTACTTCTTCCGCGCCGCGGAGACGGACGCTCTGCTGGCCAAGGCCTTCTCCGGCATTCTCGCCGACGACCTCAAGCTGAAGACCGTCGCCTACATCGGCGTGAACGACGACTGGGGCCGCGGCGCCGCGGAGGAATTCGGCCGCGATCTCTCAGCCCGCGGCGTGAAGTCGGTCGGGGTGGAGTACTTCGATCACGGCACCACCGACTTCTATACGCTGCTCACCAAGATCCGCGCCGCCCGCCCCGACGGCATCGTCGTTGCAGCCGAGACCCAGGACGGCTCCATCCTGGCGAAGCAGATCAAAGAGCTAGGGCTCACCGCCAAGGTGTTCGGCGTCGGCTCCTGGGCAACGGCCGACTTCATCAACCTGGCCGGTGACGCCGCCGAAGGACTCTACGCGGCCGTTCCATATGTTGCGAGCCTCGATACACCGCGCAACACCGCGTTCGTGAAGGCCTACGAGGCGCAATACGGCGCTCGGCCCGGGAAGTACGGGGCGGCTGGCTACAACGCCGTCAACATCATGGCCGCCGCCATCGCCCGCGCCGGCGGCACCGATCCGGAGGCGATCCGGGGGGCGCTGCGCCAGACCGACTATGCCGCCCCCAACGGCACCTACAAGTTCACCGACAAAGGCCAAGCCTACGGCTTCGAGACGGCGCTGGTGAGGATCGAGGGCAAGGAGCCCAAGGTCATCTCGACCGCCCCGGTGGCCGCCCCGCAGTAAGCCGCCGATTCGGCCGCCGCTTGCCGTCCCCGGCCACCCTTCATTCGCCGGAGCGCCCGAGGCACCCGAGGGCCGCCATCCGCCACTTCCGGGACCATTCCATGGACTTGTTCCTCCAGTTTCTCATCAACGGGCTGATCAATGGCTCGTTCTACGCGCTGTCGGCGCTCGGGCTCACGCTCATCTTCGGCCTCATGCGTGTGGTCAACTTCGCCCACGGTGAAATGTACATGCTGGGCGGCGTGCTCGGCTGGCTCTTCACCACGCACCTCGGCCTCAACTTCTTTCTGGCCGCGGTGCTGGTCGGCGCGGCGATGGCCACGTTCGGGCTGCTCGTCGACCGCTTTCTCATCGAGCGATTGCGCGGCGAGGGCGAGGAGCCGGGGATTCTGTTCACCATCGGCCTGTCCATCTTCCTGGCCAACGTCACCCTGCTGGTGGTCGGCCCCGCGCCGCTGAAGGTCGCCGGAGCCGTCCCCGAAGGCGCCATCCTCATCGGCCCCGTGTTCATCACCAAGCTGCGCCTGATCGCCGTGGCCGTGGGCATCGCGCTCATCGTGGCGACCCACGCCCTGATCCGGCACACCCGGCTCGGCCAGGCCATGCGGGCGACCTTCCAGGATCCCATGGCCGCAAGCCTCGCCGGCATCCGGGTGGCGCATGTCCATGCGGCCACCTTCGCGCTGGGCTGCACCCTGGCGGCGCTTTCGGGCATGCTCCTCGCCTCCATCTACTCGGCGCAGGCCGGCATCGGCGGGCTCGTCAGCCTCAAGAGCTTCGTGGTCGTCATCCTCGGCGGACTGGGCAGCTTCCCCGGGGCTGTCGCCGGCGGCCTGTTGCTCGGCGTCGCCGAGTCCCTGTGGGGCGGCTACGTCGCGACCGGCATGGTCGACGTGATCGGCTTCGTCCTCGTGATCCTGATCCTGGTGTTCCGCCCCCAGGGCCTGTTTGCAACCGCCGCTGCGGAAAGGGCCTGAGCCATGAGCTTCGATTTCCGCGTCCTGCTCTCGCTGCTGGCGGCAGCGATCGTGTTCCCGTTCGTGGTCCACGACCCGTACGTGCTGCACATCGCCATCCTCGTCCTCTTCTATGCGGTGCTCGCCAGCAGCCTCAACCTCGTGGTCGGCTACGTCGGCGAGTTCTCCCTCGGGCACACCGCCTTTCTCGGCACCGGCGCCTACGGCGCCGCCCTGCTGGCGCAGAGCGCCGGCTGGCCCATGTGGGCGACCATCCCCGCCGCAGGCGTGCTCGCCGCCCTCGCGGGCGCCTTTATCGGCACGGTCACGCTCCGCTTGAAGGGGCCCTATTTCGTCATCGTCACCCTGTCCTTCGCCGAGGTGCTGAGGCTGGTGGCGAACAACTGGATCGCCGTCACCAACGGCCCCATGGGCCTCGCCGGCATCCCGCAGGACGGGCTCGTCGACAAGCGCCAGCTCTTTTATGTCATCCTCGCCATCGCATCGGTCTCGCTCTACCTGTGCTACCGCTTCGTCCACTCCAATGCCGGACGCGGCGCCGTCGCCGTGCGCGAAAGCCGGTTCGTGGCTCAATCCATCGGCATCGATCCGTTCGCCGCGGCCATGCTGGCGTTCGTGCTGGGCGCGTTCCTCGCCGGCCTCGCCGGCGGCTTCTACGCCCACTACATCACCTTCGTCGGCCCCGACGTCTTCCAGTTCAGCTTCATGGCGAGCATGATCATCATGGTGCTGATCGGCGGTAAGGGCACGCTCATCGGGCCGATCATCGGCGCAACCATTGTCACTTTGCTCGACGAATACCTGCGCGATGCGCAGGAGCTGCGCCTCACCCTGTTCGGCCTCATCGTCATGGCCGTCGTTCTCTTCCTACCCAACGGGATCATCAGCCTGCTGCGCAAGCTCCAGGGCTCTGGCGGCGCCCGCGCGCCAGCGCGCCCGATCTCCGTCGACCAAGGGACCCTGTAACAATGACGGATGCCACAGCGAAGCCCCTCCTGGAGGCGGACCGCCTCACCCGGGTGTTCGGCGGCCTCACCGCCGTGCGGGATTTCTCCTTCCGGCTGATGCCCGGCGAGATCGTCGGCCTCATCGGCCCCAACGGGGCGGGGAAGACCACCTGCTTCAACATGGTCACCGGGTTCTGCCCGCCGACCTCCGGGCGGATCCACTTCAAGGGTCACGACATCACCGGCCGCCAGCCCCACCGGATCGCCCGGCTCGGCCTTGTGCGCTCGTTCCAGAAGACCTCCGTCATGAAGAAGCTGACGGTGTTCGAGAATGTCCTCACCGGCCATTACATGCAGGGCCGGCAGTCTCTGCTCGGAACCTTCCTGCCGGGTCCGCGCACGCGCCGCACGGAGGCGCGGATCGCCGACAGCGCAGCGCACATCGTCGACACCCTCGGCCTCACCCGCCGGGCCGATGCCCCGGCTCACCTGCTGTCCTGTGGCGAGTTGCGGCTGCTGGAGGTCGCCGTGGCGCTCGCGGCCAAGCCCGAAGCCCTGCTGCTCGACGAGCCCGCGGCCGGTCTCAACAGCCATGAGGCCGGCCAGTTCGGCGAGGCGCTGAAGCGGCTCGTCGGCACCGCCGTGAACGCCCTGCTGCTGGTCGAGCACAACATGAGCCTGGTCATGGCCACCTGCGACCGGCTCGTCGTGCTCAACTTCGGGCAGAAGCTGGCGGAGGGGCGGCCCGAGGAGGTGCGGGCGAACCCCAGCGTAGTGGAAGCCTATCTCGGAAAGGCCGCAGCATGAGCGGCCCCCCGGTCCTCGCAGTCGAGCAGATCCATGTCTGCTATGGCGCCACGGCGGCGCTCCACGGCGTCTCGTTCGAGGTTTACAAGGGCGAAACGGTTGCCCTCATCGGCGCCAACGGTGCAGGCAAGAGCACCACCCTGCGCGCCATCTCCGGCCTCCTCAAGCTGCGCTCAGGCGCCATCCGCTTCGAGGGGAACAGCATCGCCAACCTGTCCCCGGATCGGATCGTCGCCGCCGGCATTGCCCATTGCCCGGAGGAGCGGCATGTCTGGCCCGCCATGACGGTCGAGGAAAATCTCAGCCTGGGCGCCTTTCTGTGCACCTCCCGCGCCGAACGGGAGCAGCGTGTCGGCATGGCATTCCACCGGTTTCCGCGCCTGCGGGAGCGCGCGCGCCAGCTCGCCGGCACGCTCTCGGGCGGCGAGCAGCAGATGCTCGCCATCGCCCGTGCCCTCGCGTCGGAGCCGCGCCTGCTGATGCTCGACGAGCCGAGCCTCGGCCTCAGCCCCAAGATGGCCGACGAGGTGTTCGAGGTGGTGCGCTCCATCAACGCCCACGGGGTCACCGTCCTGCTGGTCGAGCAGAACATCTACAATGCCCTCGACGTCGCCTCGCGGGCCTATGTGGTGGAGACCGGCCGCACCAAGGCCGCCGGACCCGCCGCCGAGCTGAGGGGCGATCCGGAGCTGCTGCGCGCCTATCTCGGCGGATGAGGCGCACCGTCAGCGGCATGGATTTCGCGCCTTATTTAAATGAATGAACAATTAATATCTGGAGAAACGATGTGAGAAGGCGAAAGAGGATCGGCATCATCGGCGGCGGCATCGGCGGCGTCGGCCTGGCGGCGAACCTGCTGGGCCGTGGCTTCGAGGTGCACCTGTTCGAGCGTGCCACGGCATTCGGCGAGGTGGGCGCCGGCATCCAGATGACCCCCAACGCCGTGAAGGTCATGAAGGCCCTTGGCCTGCTCGACAGGATGATGGCCGCCGGCTTCCTGCCGGAGGCCATCGTCGGCCGCAACTGGCGCTCCGGCCGCGAGACTTTCCGCACGCCGCTGAAGGCGGTGTGCCCCACGCTCTACGACGCCCCGTTCATCCACATCCACCGCGCCGACCTGCACGGCATCCTTGCCTCGCTGGTGCCGGAGGACCTGGCCACGTTCGGCGCGACGTGCACGACCGTGCGCCAGGCCAAGGACGCGGCGGTGGCGGAGTTCAGCGACGGGTCCGCCTTCGAGGCCGATCTCATCGTCGGGGCTGATGGCGTACGCTCGGCGGTGCGCACCGCCTTGTTCGGGCCCGAGGCACCCCGTTTCACCGGCCACATGTGCTACCGCGCGCTCGTCCCGGTCGACGGCGTCGTGGACTACGTGAGCCCGGATGCCTCGTTCTGGATGGGACCGCGAAGCCACGTCGTGACCTACTACGTGCAGGGCGGCAGGGCGGTGAACATCGTCGCCGTCGCGGAGACGGCGCGGTGGGTGGAGGAATCCTGGAACGCGCCGAGCAGCCGCGACGAGATGCTCGACGCCTTCCGTGGCTGGCACCCGAATGTGGAGAGGCTGTTCAGCCAGGTCACCGACGTCTTCAAATGGGGCCTGTTCGATCGCGATCCCATGGCCGGATGGTCGAAGGGCCGGGTCACGCTCCTGGGCGACGCCGCCCATCCGATGCTGCCGTTCCTCTCGCAGGGCGCAGCCATGGCCATCGAGGACGCCTACGTGCTGGCGGCTGCGCTCGCCCGCCATGACGAGTTGGCCACCGTCCTCAAAGCCTATGAGGCGGAGCGACTGCCGCGCACCAGCCGGGTGCAGCTCGAAGCGCGGGAGCGGGGGCGGACCTACCACCTCCCCTCCGCCGTGGCCCAGGCCAAGCGCGACTTCCTCTACTGGGTGCGCGGCCTCCTCAACCCTCAGTCCAGCGGCATCCAAGCCAACTGGGTCTACGCGTACGACGCGCGCAAGTTCGAGGCCGCGTCGGAGCCGGCGCCGTCGCGCCTTGTTGCCTGAAGCCATCGAGGCGTGACCATGACAAGCAAGATCTACCGCATCGGGCAGATCGTCCCGAGCTCCAACACCACCATGGAGACCGAGATCCCGGCGATGTTCGAGGCGCACGCCCGGGCGCACGGCACGCGCTTCACCTTCCATTCCAGCCGCATGCGCATGAAGACGGTGAAGAAGGAGGAGCTCGCCGCCATGGACGGCGAGTCCGACCGCTGCGCCCTGGAACTGAGCGACGCCCGGGTGGACGTCCTCGGCTACGCCTGCCTCGTGGCCATCATGAGCATGGGCAAGTCCTACCACCGCGTTTCCCAGGAGCGCCTCCACGCGCGCACGATCGAGAACGGCGCGCCGGCGCCGGTGATCACCAGCGCCGGCGCGCTGGTGGACGCCCTCCACGTGATCGGGGCGAAGCAGGTCGTGGTGGTGGCGCCTTACATGCGGCCCCTGACCCAGCTCGTGGTGGACTACATCACCGACGAAGGGGTGACGGTGAAGGATTTCCGCGCCCTGGAGATCCCCGATAACCTGGAGGTCGGCCGCCACGATCCGGCCCAGCTGCCGAGCATCGTCAGCGGGCTGGACCTCGCCGATGCGGACGCCATCGTGCTGTCGGCCTGTGTTCAGATGCCCTCCCTGCGGGCCATTGCGGAGGTGGAGGCCCGCACCGTCAAGCCGGTCGTCACCGCGGCGGTCGCCACCACCTACGCCATGCTGAAGGCGCTCGCCCTGCCCGCCTTCGTGCCCGGCGCCGGCGCCCTGCTGTCCGGCGCGTACTGAGGGAGGTGCAGATGGCCACAACCTTCCTCTACGGTGCGAACGTAGGCGCCAACGGCATCCGCCAGCATTATCTGCGCTTCGGCGGCCGGGGCCGGCCGTTGCTCCTGCTGCCCGGCATCACCAGCCCGGCCGTGACGTGGGCCTTCGTGGGCGAGCGTCTCGGCCGCGTCTTCGACACCTATGTCCTCGACATCCGCGGCCGCGGCCTCTCCGACAGCGGCGACGGCCTCGACTATTCGCTGGAGGCCATGGCGCGGGACGCGGTGGCCGTCGCAGAGGCGCTCGGCCTGAGGGACCATATCCTCGCCGGCCATTCCATGGGCGCGCGCATCGCGTTGCGGGCGCAGGCGCGCCACGGGGCGCGGGCCAGCCGCCTGGTGCTGGTGGATCCCCCGGTCTCGGGGCCGGGCCGACGCTCCTATCCGGCAGACCTCTCCTGGTACGTGGAGTCCATCCGGCTCGCCCGGGCCGGATGCGACGCCGAGGCCATGCGCGCCTTCTGCCCCACCTGGACGGACGCACAGCGCGCGCTGCGGGCCGAATGGCTCCACACGTGCCACGAGGGGGCTGTCACGACAGCCTTCGCCGACTTCCACGCCGACGACATCCACCCCGACTTCCCGGTCCTCACGTGCCCGACCCTGCTCATGGTGGCGGGCCGGGGCGGCGTCATCACGCCGGCCGACGAGGACGAGATCCGGGGCCTCAATCCGGCCATCGACATCCGGCGCGTCGATGGCGCCGGACACATGATCCCCTGGGACGACGAGGACGGCTTCCACGCCGCCCTCGGCGGCTTCCTGGGCGAGCCCCTCTGATCCGTTTCCACCCGTAGACCCGAGAGGAGATCCTCATGCCCGTCAGCGACGCCGATATGGTCCGCGCCTGGACCCATGTGCTCAAGTTGTCGAAGCTCGAGCCGAAGCAAACGGTGACCATCCTCACCACCGAGCACTCCCACGCGCAGACGCTGCGCACGGCGAAGATTGCCGCCGGCAACCTGGGAGCCACGGTGAACCGGCTCGACCTCGCCCCGATGAACGCCGAGCATTCCCTGAGCCGCGACAGCCTCGCCTATCTCGGCGAAACGCCGCTCACCGGCAACGGCGCCGCCCTCGCCGCGCTGAAGCAGAGCGACCTGGTGCTGGATCTCATGACCCTGCTGTTCTCCCCGGAGCAGCAGGAGATCCTTGAAAGCGGCACCAAGATCCTGCTCGCCGTCGAGCCGCCGGAGGTGCTCGTGCGGCTGCTGCCGAACCTCGACGACAAGGCGCGCTGCGCGGAGGCAGCGGCCATCATGTCCGGCGCCCGGGAGATGCACGTCACCTCCAAGGCCGGCACGGACCTCCATTTGCCCATGGGCCAGTTTCCGGTCATCCAGGAATACGGCTTCGTGGACGAGCCGGGCCGCTGGGACCATTGGCCGAGCGGCTTCAGCCTGACCTTCTCCAACGATGGGGAGGCTCATGGACGCGTCGTGCTCGACCGCGGGGATATCCTGCTGCCGATGAAGTCCTATCTGTCCGCCCCGATCGAGATGGCCGTGGAGAAAGGTTACGTGACGTCCATCACCGGCGGCGTCGATGCCGATCTTCTCAACGATTACATGGCGGTCTTCGAGGATCCGGAAGCCTATGCCATCTCGCACATCGGCTGGGGCCTCCAGAACCGGGCGCGCTGGTCGACGCTCGGCCTCTACGATCGCGAGGAGACGATCGGCATGGATGCGCGCGCTTTTGCGGGCAACTTCCTGTTCTCCATGGGCCCCAACAACGAGGCGGGCGGCAACCGCACCACCGCATGCCATATCGACATCCCCATGCGCCGCTGCACCGTGGCGGTGGACGGGCGCGAGGTGGTGCGCGACGGCGCCCTCGTGGCGCTGGACGCGGCGGCATGAGCCCGGCTTCTCTCCCGGAGGCCGACACGGCGGTCTACCGGCGCCAGGGCTTCGGCCGCGCCCTCGGGCTCGAGGGCCGGCTGGGACTGCTGATCGTGGACTTCGTCAACGGCTTCGCCGACCCGGAGGTGTTCGGCGGCGGCAACATTCCGGCCGCCATCGCTCGCACCCGGCAGGTCCTCGCCCATGCCCGCGTGCGCCGCTGGCCGGTGGCGCACAGTCGCATCGTGTTTGCGGACGACGACGCGGACGCAAACGTGTTCTGCCTGAAGGTCCCCGGGATGCTCTCCTTGAAGGAAGACAGCCCCGAGAGCGCCATTGTCGCAGAGCTCGCGCCGCTGCCGGGCGAATTGGTGGTGCGCAAGACGGTGCCGTCGGCCTTCTTCGGCACCGCGCTTGCACCCTGGCTCGTCCGCAAGGAGGTCACGACCCTGCTGATAGCCGGCTGCACCACGAGCGGCTGCGTCCGGGCCTCGGTCGTGGATGCCATGTCCTTCGGCTTCCGCCCCGTGGTGCTGGAGGACTGCGTCGGCGACCGGGCTTTGGCGCCGCACGCGGCCAACCTGTTCGACATGGCACAGAAATATGCCGACGTCGTTGCCGCGGAGGCCGTCCTGGCGCCGTGAAAAGTGACGGGCCCCACCGGCCCGCCATCAGGCGGTTTGCGCCCGGCGCCAAAATACCGCTCTACTTCCCTTAGATTCGCAGCTGGGCCTGGGCGTTCGCCCGGCCGGATGACATCATCCGGCCGGGCGAACGCCCAGGCTCAACATGGAGCAGCGGCCAGAGACGGCCGGGCGGTGGAGGAAACATGCTGATCCCGATGGCAGACGTGCCGCGCTGGCACGCCGACCGGAACGGCCACGACACCGTGGCCATCATCCACGGCGACGACAAGCTGACGTGGGGCGAGCTGGAGCGGCGCGCCAACCAGCGGGCGCGCGCCTTCGCTCACATGGGCGTCAAGCCGGGCGATTTCGTCGCCGTCGGCCTGCCCAACTCCAACGTCTTCTACGAGAATACCTTCGCCATCTGGAAATGCGGCGCGACGCCCTGCTCGCTGTCGTATCGCCTGCCACGCGGCGAAGCCGCAGCGATCCTCGAGCTGCTGCAGCCCTCTCTCGTCATCGGTGGCGAGGCCGATTGGAACGCCCCCAAGACGCTGCCGCCCGATTTCAAGCCCGAGGGATTTTCGGACGAGCCGGTCACCGGCCCGATCGCCCGCTATTGGAAGGCGATGACCTCGGGGGGCTCGACCGGCCGGCCGAAGGTCATCGTCGATCACCAGCCGGCGGCGACCGATCCCAAGGTGCCGCCGATCGTCATGCACGAGCACGTCAGGCTGCTCAATCCCGGCCCGGTCTACCACAACGCGCCGTTCATCATCAGCCATACGAGCCTGTTCGAGGGCGGCCTGCTGGTCGGCATGCCCAAGTTCGACGCGCTCGAGGCGCTCCGCCTGATCGAGCGGCATCGCATCGAATGGGTGAATTTCGTGCCGACCATGATGAGCCGCATCTGGTCGCTGCCCAAGGAGGAGCGCGAGCGCTTCGATCTGTCGAGCCTGCGCATCGTCTTCCACATGGCGGCCCCGATGCCCATGTGGCTGAAGGAGGCGTGGATCGACTGGCTCGGGGCCGAGCGCATCTACGAGCTCTACGGCGGCACCGAGCGGCAGGCTTCCACCGTCATTCCCGGCACCGAATGGATCAAGCGCAAGGGCTCGGTCGGCCGCGTGGAGATCGGCGGTGCCAAGGTCGTCGACGAGGACGGGCGCGACCTGCCGCCGGGCGAGACGGGCGAGATCTACCTCAAGTCGGCCGAGGGCGCCGGCACCACCTACCACTACCTGGGAGCGGAGCCGAAGCGCACGAAAGACGGCTGGGAGTCGCTCGGCGACATCGGTCGCATCGACGAGGAGGGCTACATCTGGCTGGCCGACCGTCGCTCCGACATGATCCTGCGCGGCGGCGCCAACGTCTATCCGGCCGAGGTCGAGGCGGCGCTGATCGCCCATCCGGACATCACCACCTGCGCCGTCATCGGCTTGCCGGACGCGGACCTCGGCGCGCGCATCCACGCCATCGTGCAGCTCGCCGACGGCAAGGATGCGGACACGGTGCTGGCCTCCCTGCCCGACTTCCTCGCCAGCCGGATCGCCCGGCCCAAGCACCCCGAGAGCTACGAGCTGGCGACCGACGCGGTGCGCGACGACGCCGGCAAGGTGCGGCGCACGGCGCTGCGCGACGAGCGCATCGCCTGGCTCGAGCAGGGTCGCGAGTTCCGCCTGCGGCCGCAGCCGCCGGCCGCGGCGAAGTCGGCCTGACGCGTTATTTTGACGGCTTGGCGTTGCCGGCGCCGGCTGCGGACCTCACCCCCCACGCGGGGCGAGGTTCGCAGCCGGACGGCCGGAGGCCCTGTGCTGCAACGGAGCAGCAGCACTACCTGATGGCAATCGGGTTGATGATCGCCTGCACCGCGCCGGTGACCCGGGCCGGCCCCAAGACGAACAGAAACTCGTAAGCCTTGTCCTTGGACAGCTGCTCCGTGTTCATGTTTTCCAGGATGTAAGTTCCCGTCTTGGCGAGCAGGTGCTGGTGGACGGGAAACAGATCCTTGGTCTCGAAGGGAATCACTTCGAGCGCCGAGGAATCGGAACCAACCGCCACGACCCCGATATCCGTCAGGTATTGCGCACCCTCGAGGCCGATTCCCGGTTCTCCGGCGCTGTAGCGCTTGTCGTCCTTGCCGATCAGGCTGGTCCAGCCGGTGTGAAACAGAACCACGTCGCCCTGACGGATATCGACGCCCTGCTTCTTGGCGGCCGCCTCGATCTCCGCCCGATTGAAGGCCGTCCCTTCCTTGACCACGTCCGTGTTGTTCAGCGCCGCCATGTCGAGCAGCACGCCACGGGCGACGAGCGGAGGGACCTTCTCGATACCGAGCTTCTTCAGGCCGTTGGGGTCGGCGAAGTCGGCCCCCTTGTTGCCGTTGTAATAGACGTGTTCGATCCCGAGGTGGCCCAGCCCGTCGAGCTGGCTACCGACGCCGACCCACCCCTCGATGATATCGTCGTTATAGGTGGCCTTGTTCGGCCCCAGCCCAGGAATGCCGGCCTGGCCCGGCTGGACCACCATGAGCTTGAAGCCACGGGGTGGAAAAGCCGGCGTCTTGGCGTTGGTCTCGATGCCGAGCGCATAGGTCTTACCGGTCTTCACCAGCTGGGTGGCTTTGAGCACAAGCTCCGGCGTGATGTAGTTCGCCGCGCCGATCTCGTCGTCCGGGCCCCATTTGGACTTGGTCCAGTCCTGGGCGGCGGCGGGCGTTAGAGTGCACACCAGGGCAAGCAAGCCCCAGCGGATCGCTGACGTAGGCATGGTTCCTCCCTCAGATGGCTCTTGTGACCATCGGCGTGCATACTCAAGGGAGTGCAACCAGGATGCAAGCGGGGATCGGCAGCGCTGCGCCGGGGCAACCCTGCCGATCAGGCGCTCAATCCACGTGCTGGCCCTGCAGGTAGCCGCCCTTGCGGGAGTCGCGCATCAACACGGCCACGCCGAACGCGATGGCGCACATGATGGTGACGTACCAGAAGAACCAGGATTCGTGCCCGACGCTCTTGAACCAGAGCGCCACGTACTCCGCCGAGCCGCCGAACACCGCGTTGGCAAGGGCGTAGGCGAAGCCGACGCCGAGCGCCCTCACCTCCGCCGGGAACAGCTCCGCCTTCACCAGGCCGCTGATCGACGTGTAGAGGCTGATGATGGCGAGCGCGATCAGGATCAGCACGAGCGCCGTCCAGGGGTTGGTCACGCCGCCGATGGCCGTCAGCAACGGCACTGTCGCCACCGTGGTGAGGCCGCCGAACAGCAGCATCGAGTTGCGCCGGCCGATGCGGTCGGAGAGCGCCCCGAACGGCGGCTGCAGGCACATGTAGACGAACAGCGCCGCCGTCATCACGATGTTGACGGTGCGCGTCTCCATATGGGCCGTATTGATCAGGTATTTCTGCATGTAGGTCGTGAACGTGTAAAAGATCAGCGACCCGCCGGCCGTAAATCCGAGCACCGTGAGGAAGGCGCGGGGATGCTGCCGCAGCAGCGCCATCAGCGAACCGGCCTCGCTGCGCTTGCGCACCTCCTCCGACTGGGTCTCCTCGAGCGTCCGCCGCAGAAAGAGCGCGATGACCGCCGTAGCGGCGCCGATGAAGAAGGGGATGCGCCAGCCCCACGCCCGCATCTCCTCGGTGCTGAGCATCAGCGCCAGGATCAGGATAACCAGGGAGGCGAGCAACTGGCCGCCGATCAGCGTGACGTACTGGAAGGAGCCGAAGAAGCCGCGACGGCCCACCTTGGCCACCTCGCTCATGTAGGTCGCGCTGGTGCCGTATTCGCCGCCGACGGAAAGCCCCTGGCCCATGCGCGCCAGGAGGAGCAGCAGCGGCGCCAGGGTGCCGATGGTGGCAAAGGTCGGCAGGCAGGCGATGATGAGCGAGCCGAAGCACATCATCAGCACCGAAATGATCATCGAGCGGCGGCGCCCGTAGCGGTCGGCGATGCGGCCGAAGAGCCAGCCGCCGATGGGCCGCATGAGGAAGCCGATGGCGAAGATGGCGGCGCTGTTGAGCAGCTGGATGGTCGGGTCGCCGGCCGGGAAGAAGGCCGGCGCGAAATAGATGGCCGTGAACGCGTAAACGTAAAAGTCATACCACTCGACGAGATTGCCGGACGAGGCGGCAAAGATGGCGAAGACGCGTTGGCTGTCGCTGAGCCCGGCCAGGCGGGCAGCCGGATCGGCGGTCGTGAGCGCTGTCATGGGTCGATCTCTCTCCACTGGATCACCGCGACTCGTCCGCGCATGCTACGCCCGAACGCACGCCCGTCATCCTTGGGCTTACATCTGGAGCCACGACGCGCGGCGGCAACGCGGCCGCGTGCACGACCGCCCAAAGTGGCGGGACGACGACTGCATCACGGCCCGCCCTTTCGGCGTGCCTCGATTTCGATCGAATTGCCAAAGAGGGTGCCCGCCCCATGAGCGAGCTCGCCATGCGACTGATTCTCGGCCTCCTGCTGGCCGTCGCCTTCGCCCTACCGGCCGCCGCGCACCCCCATGTCTGGGTCAGCGTGCGCAGCGAGATCATCTATGCGCCCGACGGCAGCATGACCGGCGTCCGCCACACCTGGAGCTTCGACAAGGCTTACTCCGCCTATTCGGTGCAGGGGCTGGACAAGAACGGCGACGGCAAGGTGACGCCGGACGAGCTGACGGAGCTAGCCAAGGTGAACACCGAATCGCTCAACGAATACGGCTACTTCACCCACGCCCGCGTGAACGGCAAGGAGCTCGAGTTCGCCGAGCCGGTGGATACGGCGATGGAATACACCGACGGCCAGCTGACGCTCAGGTTCCTGCTACCGCTGAAGCGGCCGCTGCCGGCCAGCCGCACGCTGATGCTCGACGTCTCGGATCCGACCTATTTCGTCGACTTCACGCTCGCCGACGGCCCCGATCCGGTGCGCCTCGCCGGCGCGCCGGCGGGCTGCACTCTCACCGTCATGCGCCCCAAGACGCAGGCGCCCGACACGCGCAACCTGTCGGAGAGCTTCTTCACCGCGCTGGACCAGTCGTCCGATTTCGGCAGCCAGTTCGCCAACAAGGCGCTCGTCGCATGTCCCTGAGCGAGGGCGGCGTCGCCACGTCAGCGATCGCGGCGCGCCACGGCCGGCTCGCCCGGCGCATCGCCGTGGCGGTCGCCGCGGTCGCGCTCGTGGCGGCGGCACTCGCGCTCATCGCCTGGGCGGCGGGCCAGGCTGCGGCGCCGGCACCGCCCAAGAGCCCGTTCGGCACCGGTCTGCGCGAGGCGGCGCCCACCGGCAGCTTCGGCGCGCTGATCCTGGCGCTGCAATCGCGCTTCTACCAGGCGCTCACCAACGGCCTCCAGGTGATCGCCGAGACCGGGAGCGGGCTGTGGGCCCTGATGGGCGTCGGCTTCGCCTACGGTGTCTTCCACGCCGCCGGCCCCGGGCACGGCAAGGGGGTCATCTCCGGCTACCTGCTGGCCAACGAGCAGACGCTGGCGAAGGGCTTCGTGCTCAGCCTGGCGGCGGCCGTGCTCCAGGCCCTGGTCGCCATCGCCATCGTCGCCGTGCTGGCGGTCGTGCTCAACGCCACCGCCGCCTCCGTCAGCGCCACCGCCAACCTCATCGAGCTGGCGAGCTTCGCCCTGGTGGCGGCAGTCGGCGCCGTGCTGCTGTGGCGCAAGGCGGGCAAGCTCGTTGCGGTGGCGACGCCCAGCGGCGATGCGGCCGCCGCCGACGACTGCGACCACGCTCACATGCCCTCGGCCGCCGAGGTCGCCCGGGCCGACACGGTGCGCGGCTGGATCGGCGTGGTGCTGGCGGCGGGCACCCGTCCCTGCTCCGGCGCCATCATCCTGCTGGTCTTCGCCCTGTCCCAGAAGGCCTTCGCCGTCGGGGTCGCCGCCACCTTCGCCATGGCGCTGGGCACGGCCATCACCACCGGGCTCGTGGCAGCGCTGGCGGTCTTCGCCAAGGGCCTCGCGCTCAGGCTGGCCGGTGGCCGCGGACGCGGCGGAACCGTCGTCGTGGCCGGCCTCGAGGTGCTCGCCGGCGCCTTCGTCTTCGTGTTGGGGACGGCGCTGCTGGTCGGCCTCGCCTCGGCCGGCGCCGGCTGACGGCGAAGAGCCCTTTAGGCGATCCGTTCGCGCGCCGCTTCCGCGACGCGGCTGGCGAGCTGGATCAGCGACCGGTCGGAGCCCGCGGGGCCCAACAGCGACAGGCCGAGGGGCCGTTGTCGCTCTCGACCACCGGGATGGTCACCTGCGGGAAGCCGGCTAAACTCGCCAGGCACAGCAGCCGGACGGTGCGGTTGCGGAAATCCTCGATGGCCGCATCGGCCTCGTTCAGGAACGGCGGCGGCGCCGGCATGGTCGGCAGCACCAGCACGGTGCCCTCCCCAGCAGCGCCGTCAGATGCTGGCGGAAGCGCACGCGCAGCGCCCGCGCCTCGGCCACGAGCGAGTCGGTCACGTCCTTGCCGAAGGCGAAGCGCTCGGCCAGCGCCGGCGAGAGCGGCGGCTCGATCTCTTCGATGAAGGCGTGATGCGCCTCCCAGGCCTCGCGCGACTGGATATGGCGGAACGCCCAGTACAGGTCGTCGATGTTGGGCGCCGCGTCGGTGGTGTCGTCGAGCATGCCAAGCCGCAGCTCGATGCGGCGCAGCACGCTTTCGAGCTCCGCCGCCGTCTCGGGCTTGGCCACGGCGAAGCAGCTGCGAGCGATCAGGAAGCGCGCGGCGCCCGGCAGCGCCGTGGTGTCGGGGCCGAGCAGGACGGCGCCGACCCGGGCCAGCATCTTGGCGTCCCGCGCAAACCAGCCCACCGTGTCGAAGCTGGGGGCGAGCGGCTCGCACAGGCTGTTGTCGACCCGGCCGAAGGTCGGGCGGATGCCGAAGATGCCGCAATAGGAGGCCGGAGCGCGCAACGAGCCGCCGGTATCGGTGCCCAACGAAAAATCGACGAGCCGCGCCGCCACGGCCACCGCCGAACCGGAGGACGAGCCTCCCGGGATGCGGCCGGGAGCGGCCGGGTTGACCGGCGTGCCGAAATGGCAGTTGCGGCCGAGGATCGAGAAAGCGAACTCGTCCGTGTGGGTCTTGCCGGCAAAGCGGGCGCCGGCGTCGAGCAACCGCTGGACGACCGGGGCGGTGGACGGCTTGATTCCGGAGGCGGCGAGCTTGAGCGGCGTGCCGCAGGAGGTGGGATAGCCGGCGACGTCGATGACATCCTTGACGGCAAAGCTCAGACCCGACAGCGGCCCGGTGGACGCGTGGGCAACCGCCGCTGGGGGATAGGGCATGAAGGCCTTGAAGGTCTCGTGATGCATCCACCCTCGCTCTGAGCCGTTCGTGGGACCAACCCGCGTGGCGTTCGCCTGCTTCATCGCTCGACGCGCACGGCCCTGCAACCGATGCGCCGTCAGCCAGCCGGATCCGCCACGCCGGAGCGCTTCACGCTCGGATGGGCTCACCCGACCGCAAGAAAGCGCTCCAGTTTCGAAGAGTCCGAGCATTTCTGTCCGATCGGACGGAGATGCTCTCGGGCGTCGGGCGCTCCGCCGGAACGAAGCTGCCGCCCTAGCTCTTCAGTCTCAGCATCGGAACAACCCCAAAACCGGCGTCCACCCCGGGTCCGATGCTCTGGTGCCGATGTCGTTTAGGAAGCCACCTTAGCGGAAACGAAGTGGCGCTTGAGCCGAATCGCGCGAATGCGCCCATGCGTGCCCTGCAGGGCAAGCCGCGTCGCTGGCAGCGGCCGCATCGCCTTGTCAGGGGGCTTCGTCATAAGCTATTTCTCGTGGCTTGATCGAAAGGACGTCGTTTGTCGGCAGATACGGAAAACAAGCTCGCACCGCAAGGCCGCGTCAACTGGCGCAATCTGCTCACCCTTGGCTCGCTGACGCTGCTCGTCGGCACCGAGGTGATGGGCGCAGCCATCGCGGGCGGCTGGGCCGTCGCCGGCCTGCTGGAGCTGGGCACGACGATCGAATACGCGTTCATGGTGATCTTCGGCTGCATCGGCCTGTGGGCCATGATCGCCTTCGTGCGCAGCGCGCTGAGGGTCGAGCCGGTCTTGACGCGCTAGCTGCTTCGCGGTTGGTGGCATCACCCAATCGCAAGAGAGGCGCTTGGGTGGCTCTGCATACAAGTCTTACCGGTTTGGCGCTGACGGAGCCGCCGTGCCCCCTCGCCCCGCCTGCGGGGAGAGGTGCGCCGCTGGACCGGCGGCCTGAACGTCGATGCCATGTCGGGGCCAGGACCTTCCACCACACTAGAGCCAAGGCGCCGGAACCATCGCCTCAGGGAGTCGGCCAGGGCGTTTCGGCCACCGGCGTGAGCGGGCCGCGTCCGGCAAACCAGTTGGTCAGGTTGTCGACCACCAGCTGCGACATGGCCGTGCGCGTCTGCACGGAGGCCGAGCCCACGTGGGGCAGCAACACCACATTGTCGAGCGCGATCAGTTCCGCTGGCACGTGCGGCTCGTGCGCGAAGACGTCCAGCCCCGCGGCGGCGATCGTTCCGGCCTGCAAGGCCGCGATCAGGGCCGGCTCGTCCACCACCGAGCCGCGGCCCACGTTGACCAGGATGCCGTCGCGGCCGAGGGCCCGCAGCACCTCGGCGTCGACGATGCCATGGGTTTCCGCGCCGCCCGGCGCCACCACCACGAGGATGTCCACCGCCGCCGCGAGCGCCGGCAACGTCGGGTGATAGGCGTAGGCCACGCCGGGCTGGCGGTGGCGCCCGTGGTAGGCGACCGGGAGGCCGAAGGCCTCGCAGCGCGTGGCAATGGCCTTGCCGATGCGACCCAGACCGAGGATGCCGATGGTGCAGCCGCGCAGCGAGCCGGTGAGCGGGAACGGCCCAGCCGGCCATCGCCCCTCACGCACATAGCGATCCGCCTGGGGCAGACGCCGCACCGTCGCCAGGATGAGGCCGAGCGTCAGGTCCGCGACCTCGTCGGTCAGCACGTCCGGCGTGTTGGTGACGACGATGCCCTTGCGGCCTGCGTGGACGGCATCGACGGCATCGTAGCCGACACCCAGATTGGCGATGATCTCCAGCCGCGGCAACGCATCGATGAATGCCGCATCGACCTTGGAGAAGCCGCCGGCCACGGCGCGGGCCCGATCGGCGACCGCATCGAGCACGGCAGCGCGGTCAACTGCGCCGTAACAGCGATGCACCGTAAAGCCGGCTTCCAGCGCCCGCTGTGGTCCGGGCATGAGCGGACTGACTTGAACCACCTCGACCTGGGACATGGCTGACCTCTCCGACGCCCCACCGATAAGCCGCTCCGGCCTATCCTGTCCATCGGTGGCGGCCCCCCGGCTGGAGCGGGGATGCACCTAGACGACGGCGCTGTCCTCGAACTCGTCGTCCAGAGCGTCGGCCGCCTCGTCCTCGGTCTCGGTGCCCGCGAGGTTCTTCGCGACGCGCCGCAGCAGCTTGCGCAACCGGCGCCGCTCCTTGGCGTCGAAGCCGTCGAGCAGTTCGTCCTCCACCTCGTCCCAGAGCTGGACGATGGAAGCGGCGCGCTGGACACCGTCCGGCGTCAGCCGCACGCGCACCACGCGGGCGTCGCCGGGCTCGGCCTGTCGCGTCACAAGGCCCTGCGCCGACAGGCGCGCCACGGTCTTCGAGGCGGTCGGGGGCTTCACGCGCAGCAGGTCGGCCAGTTCGCCCATGGTCATGGCCTCCACCTCCGAGAGCGCCTGCAGCACCTGCTCCTGCCCCGGGAACAGGCCCAGCGCCGATAATCGCTCGCCCATGCGGGTGCGGTGCAGCCGCGCCGAATGGACGAGCGCCCACCCCACGCTCTTGCGGATATGATTTTTCATCGGCTCGTCTCGCTTGGTGCGCCCGGGCTGGCCGAGCCCTGATCCCTGGAACATCTCCATCCGATCAGACGGGCTCATCTGATCGGATGGAGATGCTCCAGCTCTTGAATCTGGAGCGCTTCTCTCCGATCGGGTGAGGCCACCCCATCGGGAAGCGCTCTGGCGGCGTGCTTAGCTCGCCAAGGAATTAGCTTGCCGTCGAAATAGTACTTCGCGGGCAGTGACGAGTCGATGACGTAGAGTGAACGAATAGCCGACGCCGGGATCAGCATAACCGAGGCGGGCCGGTGCTTCGCCACCCGACTATCCGTCGGGGCCGACGGCGCTGTCGTGCCAGCGCCGCAGCAAGATATGCGACAACAGCGCGAGGCTGGCATAGATCACGATGCCGGCGATCGAGATCAGCGCCAGCGCCGCGAACATGCGCGGCACGTTGAGGCGATAGCCGGCTTCGACGATGCGGTAGGCCAGGCCCGAGCCTTGCCCGGAGGATCCCGCGGCGATCTCGGCGACGATGGCGCCGATGAGGGCGAGGCCGCCTGCGATGCGCAGGCCCACCAGGAAACTGGGCAGGGCGGCGGGAATGCGCAGGCGCAGCAGCTCCGCCAGCCGCGAGGCGCGGTTGAGGCGGAACAGGTCGCGCAGATTGGGATCGACGCTGTTCAGTCCGGCCAGCGTATTCGACAGCACCGGGAAGAAGGCGACGACAAAGGCGCAGGTGAGCACGGCCGCATCGGGGGAGAGATAGATGAGCAGCAGCGGCGCTATGGCGATGATCGGCGTCACCTGCAGGATCACCGCGAACGGATAGAGCGACAGCGCGACCCAGCGCGACTGGGCGAAGAGGACGGCCAGGGCGACGCCGCCGACCGTCGCCACGGCCAGCGCCTTGAGCGTGGTGCGCAGCGTGACCCAGAGCGACGCCGACAGCGTCGGCCAGTCGCTGACCAGGGTGGCGGCGACGAGCCCCGGCCCCGGCAGGATGTAGGGCGGAATGCCGTTCAACCGCACCACCAGGTCCCACGCCAGGATGGCGCCGGCGAAGGCCAGGGCCGGCATGCCCCACGCCAGCACGCGCTCATGGCCGCCGCCCCTCATGGGGCGACGCTCCCGGCGGCCCCGGCAATGGCGGCGAAGGCGCGGCGGCATTGCTCGGCATAGTCCGCCGTGCCGCGGAAGGCCGCGGTGCGAGGCGCCGGCGCCTCCACCACGATCTCGTCGGTGACCCGGCCGGGTCGCCCGCTCATCACCACGATGCGGTCGGCCAGATAGACGCTCTCGTAGGTGGAATGGGTGACGAAGACGATGGTGCAGTCGAACGCCGCCCGGAGCGCCAGGAGATCGTCGTTGAGCTTGAAGCGGGTGATCTCGTCGAGGGCGGCGAACGGCTCGTCCATCAGCAGCAGTTGCGGCCGCGTCACCAGCGCGCGCGCCAGCGAGACGCGCATGCGCATGCCGCCGGAGAGCTCGCGCGGGAAGGCACGGCCGAACCCGGCGAGGCCGACATGGTCGATCATCTCCTCGGCGCGACGCCGGGCCTCCGCCCGGCCCACGCCCGCAAGGTCGAGCGGCAGCCGCACGTTGGCGGCGACGCGGGCCCACGGCATCAGCGTCGGCTCCTGGAAGACGAAGCCGATCGGGGCGCCGTCGCCCGCGGCCAGATGGCGCTCGACGACGCCGCTGGTCGGAGCGGCGAGGCCGGCCATGATGCGCAGCGCCGTCGACTTGCCGCAGCCCGACGGGCCGAGCAGCGCCAGCAGTTCGCGCTGGCGCACCACGAGATCGAGGCCGGCCAGGGCTCGCGTTCCGTTGGGGTAGCTCTTGCCGACACCGAGCAGACTGATGGCAGCGGGCGCCGGCATCGGCTCGACGTCCGCCACCGCCAGTCCGCTAGCGCCTGAGGTCAAGCCCGACGCCCTTGTTCACGAAGGCCAGCGTGTAGCTCTTGGTGTAGGCAAGCCCGGGGTTCACCAACCCGGCGTTCGCCGCGAGACCGAAGAAGTGCTTGAACCGTGCATCGGTCATGGCGCCGATGCCGAGCTTCAGCGTGTCGCCGGAGTCGACGATGCCGTACTCCTTCATCTTGGCCCGCGAGAAGGCGAGCTGCTCGTCGCTCATGTCCGGGTTGGCCGCCTTGATCAGCGCGTTGGCGGCGGCCGGATCGCCGTAGAGATAGTTGTACCAGCCGATGATCGAGGCATCGACGAAGCGCTGCACCATGTCGGCCTTGCCGGCGACGACGTCGCTGCGTGTCTCGATGGTGGTCGAATAGGTGTCGAAGCCGTAATCGGCGAGCAGGAAGACGTTGGGCTTGAAGCCGCCCTGCTTCTCGACCGCCAGCGGCTCGGAGGTGCTGTAGCCCTCCATGGCGGATTGCGGATCGGCCAGGAACGGCGCCACGTTGAAGGTGTAGGGCCGCGTCATGTCCTCCTTGAAGCCGAACGCCGCCTTCATCCACTGGAAGTAGGAGACCAGCCCCTCGCGGGCGATGAACAGCCGCGCCTTCTTGAGATCCTCCCAGGTATCGAGGCCCTGGCCGGGGCGGGACAGGATCGCCTGCGGATCCTTCTGGAAGATGGCGGCGACGACGACGACCGGGATGTTCTCGGCCACCGCCGAGAACGGCTGGAGCAGATTGCCGCCCATGTAGAAATCGAGGCGGCCGGCAGCGAGCAGCATGCGGTTGTTGCTCTGCGGACCGCCCGGCACGATGGTGACGTCGAGGCCGTACTTGGCATAGGTGCCGTCGGCCACCGCCTGGTAGAAGCCGCCGTGCTCGGCCTGGGCGAGCCAGTTGGTGCCGAAGGTGACCTTGTCGGCCGCCAGCGCCGCGCCGGCACCCAACAGGAGCACGATGCCCGCCCACATGCCGCCCAACCACCGGATCATGTCTGATCTCCCCCATCTGTCGCCGTGCCTTTGTCCCGCGAGACGGCTAAGCTGACAAGACGGCGAATACCTTCGTTCTGCATAGATCACCTCGCGTTCGGGATGAGCACCTTGGCCCAGAGTTTCCAGACCGTACGATCTCCCGGCGCGCCACAGTTCCGCCGCAGCCGGCTGTGGGACGAGCTCACCACCGAGGATTTCGCCGCCCGCGAGATGGCGCGCACCATCGCCGTGCTGCCGGTGGCGGCGATCGAGCAGCACGGCCCGCATCTGCCGACCGGCACCGACACCTTCATCATGGAGGGCCACCTGGCGCGCGTGCGGACCCTGCTGGAGGACGGCGCCGGCAGCGAGCCGCCGGTGGTGGTGCTGCCGACGCAGACGGTCGGCCTGTCGACGGAGCACGTCGCCTTCGCCGGCACGCTCACGCTCTCGCCGGAAACGGCGATCCGCGCCTGGCGCGAGATCGGCTACGGCGTGACCCGCGCCGGCTGCCGTAAGCTCGTCATGGTGAGCTCCCACGGCGGCAACAGCCCGGTCATGGACGTGGTGTCGCGCGCGCTGCGGCTCGAAGCCGGGCTCCTCGTCGTGCTGACCTCGTGGGCCCGGCTCGGCTACCCGGACGGCCTCTTCGACGCCGACGAGATCCGGCACGGCATCCACGGCGGCGAGATCGAGACCTCGCTGATGCTCGCCTTCCGGCCGGATCTGGTGCGCATGGAGCAGGCCGCCGACTTCGCGTCGCGGACACGGGCCATGGAGCAGGAGTACGGCCTGCTCCGCGCCGACCGGCCGGCGGGCTTCGCCTGGCTGGCGCAGGACCTCCACGCCGCCGGCGCCATCGGCAACGCCGCCGCGGCGACCGCGGAGAAGGGCGAGGCGGCGGCGAACCACGCGGCGGCCGCCTTCGTCAGGCTGCTGGGCGAAGTGGCCGACTTCGACCTCGGCGAGGCCGCCGGAAAGCCGAAGCCGGGATTTATCTAGCGGGCACAAACCCACCGCGTCATGGCCGGGCTTGACCCGGCCATCCATCCACTTGGAAAACAACAACATTCGGGCAGCCCTATCGGGCTGACGCTGCTTGCTGCAATGGATGGCCGGGTCAAGCCCGGCCATGACGTCGGATCACAAAGCGCTCTAAGCGGCGCCGTCCGCCTTCCAGGGGAAGATCCAGGTCTCGGTGAGCGCCTTGCTGCCGGCGCGCAGGAAGACGCGCACGTCCACCGTCTGGCCGGCAGGCGCCTCGATGTCGACGCCGGCGCGGAAGCCCTGGACCTGCGGGTTGGGCATGATGAAGGTGCGGATGATGCGGCCGGACGAGATCGAGGCATCGACCTGCACCTTGCTCGGATCCTTCAGCCAATAGGACAGTTCGCCGCCGTTGAAATCGACCATCAGGCGGCGGGTGTTGGGCTTCACGACCTCCGACGAGCCCAGGGCCTTGGGCGCCGACTGGTAGCTGTTGACGGCCATGCCGCCCGGATGCAGCCCCGTCGTGTCGCCGACGGCCTTGATGGCATAGCGGTAGACCAGTGTCTGCCCCGGCTCCGCCTGCTGCTTGGGCACCCAGGCGACGACGACGTTGTCGTTGGTCTCGTCGGTGGTGGGCAGCTCGACCAGTTCCACATGGCCCTCGCCCCACTGGCCGCGCGGCTCCACCCAATAGCCGGGCCGCTGCTCGTAGGCGATGTCCAGGTCCTCGTAGTGCTCGAAGATACGGTCGCGCTGCATCAGCCCGAAGCCGCGCACGTTGCTCTCCATGAAGGAGGAGATGGCGAGTTCCTTGGGGTTCCTGAGCGGCCGCCAGATCCATTCGCCGGTGCCGGAATGGATCAGCAGGCCGTCGGAATCGTGCACCTCCGGCCGGTAGTCGTCGATGAAGCGGCGGTCGTTCTCGCCGATGAAGAACATCGAGGTGAGCGGCGCGATGCCGAGCTTGGCGATGGGCTTGCGCGGAAACACGGTCGCCACGGTGTCGACCACAGTTTCCTTCGCCGGATAGACGTTGAACTGATAGGCCCCCGTCACCGACGGGCCGTCAAGCAGCGCATAGACGACGGCGCGGCTCTCGCCGCCGGGCTGGACGTCGACCCAGAATTCGCGGAAGGCCGGAAACTCCTCCTGGCCGCCGATGCCGATGGCGAGGCCGCGCGCCGACAGGCCGTACACCTGCCCGCGCCCCAGGAAGCGGAAGTAGCTGGCGCCGATGAACGAGATCAGCTCGTCGTTGACGGTGGGATTGTTGAGCGGATAGTGCAACCGCAAGCCGGCAAAGCCCACGTTCACCGGCAGCGGCTTGTCGAACTTGTTGCGGCCGTAGTCGAACAGCTGCGCCGAATACGGCACCGGGGTGGCGATGCCGTCGCGCACGACGTTCACGATCACCGGGCGCTGGAAGAGGAAGCCCAGGTGGAACATCTGCATGCGGAAGGGCGTGTTGCTCGACGCCAACAGGGCCTTGTCGGGGCGGAAGCGGATGTCGCGCCAGGCGTCGAAATCGAGCTTCGCCAACGCCTCCGGCAGCTGGCTTGGGCGGTCGTCGTAGGGGACGAGGGACAGTTCGCGCGCGCGGCGAACCACGTCGTCGTAGCCGAACGGCTTGATGGCGGGGCCGGCTGGCGGCGGCGCATCGGTGCGCGCCGGCGCCGCTTGCGTGCCCTGGGCCTCGGCCGCCGCGGCGCTCGCGGCGAGGGAGACGAGGGCGGCCAGGCCCTCGATGAAATGCCGTCGGGAAAGAACGCTCATTCGCCTCACACGTGAATGTTAGCCGCCACCCGATATCGCGCCTGCGCCCGATTTTTGGAGAGACGGATTAGGCGATCCCGCCGGGTCGGTCCAGTGCGGGAGCGCCAGTACGAGCGCCGGCCTGGGCGTGGCGGCGCCGGGCCCATGGCCCGGGTCACGGTTGGCGGCCGATGGTGGAAATTTTTTGACCCAACCGCACTTTCCGGCCCGAAAAACACTTGTGATAGGGCGACGCGCACACTATTAAACGCCCTGCCCAATTTCGCACGTGCCTGTGGCCGCGTGCCGGTTGGTGGGCATCCGGACAAGAGGCCGGACAGCCGCCCGAGGTTGAAAGGGTCGATGGCTTGGGGTGGGACACCCCGGGCAGGTCGGCCCCGATCGCAAGATCGGACCTCAACATACAACCGGCAGCCGGAGGCGAAACCGGCGAACCCCGCTCTCCACGGGGGACGCAGCTTAAAGCAACGACGGAGCGGGCTTTTTTGGTCTCGTCGGCCCTCCAAAGGTCGACACCGAAGAGGCTTGTCCATCATTGCCGGGCGTGCGGATCGGGATTCTCCCTGTCCAAACCAAGGCAGCACGGTCGGTTCGAGAGAAGTCGCGCCGCAGCGTCTCCACAGCGCTACGGAAGCGAGCTCTTCAACCGCATCATGCCGAACGACCGCGGAGTGGGTTCTCCCGGCCGTTCATTGAGCTTTTGGGGAGGGCGCCATGACGTCGCGCATCCGTGAGTTTCTGCGCAACCGCCGCGAGGACGGGCCGTGCCTGGTCGTCGACCTCGACGTCGTGCGTGACAACTACCTGACCTTCGCCAAGGCCCTGCCGGACACGCGCATCTTCTATGCGGTGAAGGCGAATCCGGCCCCGGAGGTCCTGCGTGTCCTCAACGGCCTGGGCTCGTGCTTCGATACGGCGTCCGTCGTCGAGATCCAGCTCGCGCTCGACGCGGGCGCCACGCCCGATCGCATCTCCTTCGGCAATACCATCAAGAAGGAGCGCGACATCGTGCGCGCGCTCGAGCTCGGCGTGCGCCTGTTCGCCGTCGACTGCCAGGCCGAGGTCGACAAGATCGGCCGCGCCGTGGCGCTGGTCGGCGCGCGCGACGTCAAGGTGTTCTGCCGCGTGCTCTGCGATGGAGCGGGCGCGGAATGGCCGCTGTCGCGCAAGTTCGGCTGCGATCCGCAGATGGCGCCCGACGTGCTCGAGCATGCCCATCGACTGGGCCTGGAGGCCTATGGCGTGTCGTTCCACGTCGGCTCCCAGCAGCGCAACACGGAGGCCTGGGACGGGGCGCTGGCGATGGCCTCGTCGGTGTTCCGCGCCTGTGCGGAACGCGGCATCTTCCTGTCGATGGTCAATCTCGGCGGCGGCTTTCCGACGAAGTACCTGAAGCAGGTTCCGGCCGTGGGCGCCTATGGCAGCTCGATCTTCCAGGCGTTGCGACGACACTTCGGCAACCGTATCCCGGAGACGATCATCGAGCCCGGTCGCGGCATGGTCGGCAACGCCGGCCTGATCCAGGCCGAAGTCGTGCTCGTGTCCAAGAAGAGCGACGCCGACCGCGTGCGCTGGGTCTACCTCGACATCGGCAAGTTCGGCGGCCTCGCCGAGACGATGGAGGAGGCGATTCGCTATCCGATCCGGACGCTGCGCGACGGTGACGAGAAGGCGCCCTGCGTGCTCGCCGGCCCGACCTGCGATTCCGCCGATGTCCTGTACGAGAAGGAGCCGTACTGGCTGCCGGTGAGCATCGAGATCGGCGACAAGGTGCTGATCGAGGGAACCGGCGCCTACACGACCACCTACTCGGCGGTGGCGTTCAACGGCTTCCCGCCGCTGAAGTCCTACATCATCTGATCGGACGCCGAACGCGCCGGCCTGCCGGCTCGTTCTCACCCATCCCATCCTTTGTCCGGACGGCCTGCGTGGGCAACCGCGCGGGTGCGAGGGCTGCCACCTCCGCACATGAGGACGAGCGGCCATGATTTCGATCGCCGACGAAACCCCCTTCGAAGTCGCTGCGCGCGAAGCGCTGCTCGATCGCGCCATGGGCGCTGGCCGCTTCGAGAAGGCGAGCGAGCGCCTGCGCGAGGATCGCCTGCCCGTCGGCGGCCTCTCCCTGGTCGCGCGCGACGGCGGACCGAGCGGCCCGCGGCTGCTCGGCACGGTGCGACTCTGGCATGTGAGCGCCGGGCCGGCGCGCCCGGCGCTGCTGCTCGGCCCGCTCGCCGTCGACCCCGACCGCCAGGGCGACGGCATCGGCTCGGACCTGATGCGCGAGGCGCTGCGGCGCGCCTCCGCAGGCGGCCACGCGGCAGTGCTGCTGATGGGCGATGCGCCGTACTATGAGCGCTTCGGCTTTTCGGCGGCCAAGACCGGCGCGCTGTGGATGCCCGGCCCCTACGCCCCCGAGCGGCTGCTCGCCCGCGAGCTCGCGCCGGGTGCGCTCGACGGCGCTCGCGGCCTGATCAGCGCCACCGGCACCCGTGCGCCCAAGCCGGATCTCGCCCAGCTGGTGGCAGCCGCCGGTCACACGGAACGGAGGTTGGCTCGCGCTGCGTGAACCGCAGCCAGCTTCCCCATCAACACCACAGTGACACCCTTGACGGGGCGAGGCCCATCGGCCTCGCCCCGCCCGCGCGCGTTCAGATCCGGCGGAGCCCGTCGACCTGAGCGCCGCGGCAATCGATACGCTGGACGCATTTTCAGCAGGACGCGGCCCTGCGCTCAGCCGGACAAGCGTTGCGCGACCGAACGATTGATGGGATGGCGCCGGCAGCCTTTGCTGGCGCACCTCCTGTCGTCCGCTCGTCGTCGAAGAGCTTTATCAGCCGCCGTTTCGGAAGGAGAACACCGATGACCTCGTCGTCCGAGTCCTGGCCCATCCATGGCCGCATCACCGGTCCTATCGTGATGATCGGTTTCGGCTCCATCGGGCGGGGCACGCTCCCCCTGATCGAACGGCACTTCGAGTTCGACGCTTCGCGCCTGGTCGTCATCGACCCCTCCGACAAGGATCGCGGCCTGCTGGACGAGCGCGGCATCCGCTTCGTCCAGGCGGCGCTGACGCCGGCAAACTATCGCGACATCCTGGCGCCGCTGCTCACGGCCGGAGGCGGCCAGGGCTTCTGCGTCAACCTGTCGGTCGACACCGGCTCGATCTCCATCATGGAGCTCTGCCGCGAGCTCGGCGCGCTCTACGTCGACACGGTCAACGAGCCGTGGCTCGGCTTCTATTTCGACAAGAACCTGTCGACCTCGGACCGCTC
Source organism: Chelatococcus sp. KU-N122 (assembly GCF_055391085.1). Taxonomy (NCBI): domain Bacteria; kingdom Pseudomonadati; phylum Pseudomonadota; class Alphaproteobacteria; order Hyphomicrobiales; family Chelatococcaceae; genus Chelatococcus; species Chelatococcus sp. KU-N122. Next base: position 391,763 of record NZ_AP043981.1, read on the forward strand.
CAACTACGCGCTGCGCGAGAAGCTGCTTGCCGCGCGCCGCGCGAGCCCCGGCGGGACGACCGCGATCAACTGCTGCGGCGCCAATCCTGGCATGGTCTCATGGTTCGCCAAGCGCGCCCTGCTCAATCTGGCCACCGACCTCAACATCCCGCACGACGAGCCCAAGAGCCGCGAGGAGTGGGCCGACCTGATGCGCCGCACCGGCGTCAAGGGCATCCACATCGCCGAGCGGGATACGCAGCGCGCCACGTCCGAGAAGCCGATGCAGGTGTTCGTCAACACCTGGTCGGTCGAGGGCTTCGTCTCCGAAGGCCTGCAGCCGGCCGAGCTCGGCTGGGGCACCCATGAGACGTGGATGCCCGAGACCGGGCGCGTGCACGAGCACGGCTGCGGGGCCGCCATCTACCTGCTGCAGCCCGGCGCCGACACGCGCGTGCGCAGCTGGACACCGACGGCGAAGGCCCAGTACGGCTTCCTCGTCACCCACAACGAAGCGATCTCGATCGCCGACTACTTCACGGTGCGCGACGGCGACAAGGTGGTCTACCGGCCGACCTGTCACTACGCCTACCACCCGTGCAACGAGGCGGTGCTGTCGCTGCACGAGATGTTCGGCCAGGCCGGCCGCGTGCAGGAGGAGCAGCACATCCTCGACGAGAACGAGATCGTCGACGGCATCGACGAGCTCGGCGTGCTGCTCTACGGCCACGGCGGCAACGCCTATTGGTACGGCTCGCAGCTCTCCATCGACGAGACCCGCAAGCTCGCCCCCTACCAGAACGCCACCGGCCTGCAGGTCACCTCGGCCGTGCTCGCCGGCATGGTGTGGGCGCTGGAGAACCCCAACGCCGGCATCGTCGAGGCGGACGAGATCGACTTCCGCCGCTGCCTGGAGGTTCAGCTGCCTTATCTGGGCCCGGTGGTGGGCGTCTACACCGACTGGACGCCGCTCGACGGACGGCCGGGGCTGTTCCCCGAGGACATCGACACCAGCGACCCCTGGCAGTTCCGCAACGTGCTGGTGCGGTCGTAGAGGCAGCCGGCCTCCGGTTCCAGCCGCGCACCCGGCCGGGCTTGCGGCTATCGGGTGGCGCACATCTCTGCCCACCCTACCCTCCCCGCCACTTCGTGGCGGGGAGGGGCCTCCCCTGCGACCGTGAAGGCCCTGCCTCTGCCTGCTCGGCTATCGATGACTCATGCGCTTCGATTCGCTCGTCCTACTCGGCAGGACGTCCGTGCAGACGCCTTCATAGATTTCCGCCGCCAAACCTATCGTTTCTCCAAGCGTCGGATGCGGATGGATGGTTCTACCGATATCGATCGCATCGGCCCCCATCTCGATCGCCAGGCAGATCTCCCCGATCATGTCACCCGCGTGCGGTCCAACGATGACGCCGCCCACGATCCGATGCGTCTCCTCGTCGAATACCAGCTTCGTCATTCCATACCCCGCACCAGAGGCAATCGCCCGTCCGGAGGCAGCCCATGGAAATCTTGCAGACTTGACGCGCTTCCCCGAGGCCGCGGCCTCGTGCTCCATCAGGCCGACCCAAGCAATTTCAGGATCCGTGTAGGCCACGTTCGGCACGATCTTCGCGTCGTAGAAGCTCTTCAACCCCGCGGCCGCCTCAGCGGCGACATGCCCCTCATGGACCGCCTTGTGGGCTAGCATGGCACCGCCAGCCACATCGCCGACCGCGAAAATGTGATGCAAATTCGTCCGCATCTGTCGATCGACGGTCAGGAACCCTTTCGCGTCCCGCTTCAGACCGATCGCTTCCAGCCCTAGATCGTCACTGTTTGGCACCCGACCTGCAGATTGCAGGACCAAGTCGTATGATCGCACGGCCGCGTCCGCGCCCTGGATCTCAACTGACACTCCATCCGGCTCCGCTCTCGCGCCCTTCACGCTGGCCTCGAGATCGATATGCGCGAAGCGATGGCCGTTCTGGCTCCGCCATATGCGTACGGCATCCGGATCGACCCCGGCGAGCATCTCCGGCAGCCGTTCGACCAGATCGATCCGGGCCCCAAGCGCGCTATAGACCGTGGCCATCTCCAAGCCGATTATTCCGGCGCCGACAACCAACATTCTCTTCGGGATCGCTTCGAGGCGTAGGGCTCCTGTGGAGGTGACGATCCGGTCGTCGTCCGGCAGCACGCCAAGCCTGACGGCCGACGATCCGGTCGCGACGATACAGTTTCCGAACTCGATTCGTTGCGTCGCACCACCTCTGAGGCGGACTTCCAAACAGTGCGTTGCGACGAACCTCGCGGTCCCGGCGAACACCTTGACGTTCCGCGCGCGAGCCATCTGGCTCAACCCGTCGGTCAGTCGCTTGACCGTACCGTCTTTGAACGACCTCAGCGCATTCAGGTCTATCTCGGGATCTCCGAATCGCACTCCCTTGTCCGCGATCCTTTGCGCCTCCTCCTTGATGGCAGCGATGTGCAGAAGCGCCTTCGACGGGATGCACCCGACGTTCAGGCATACGCCGCCCAACGTGTCGTGCCGCTCGATGATGGCAACCCTCAAGCCGAGATCGGCCGCGCGATAGGCCGCCGAATATCCGCCCGGCCCACCTCCGATGACGGCAACATCGAAGCGTTCCAGTGTCTCGCTGCCTGTCGACTCTGCTCCCTGATGTCCCTCGACAGCCACGGCAGGCTCGGCGGGCTGCGACGCAGACACCGCCGCTTTGGCCAGGATGGTGCCTTGAGATACCTTGTCGCCGACCTTCACGAGCACGCTGACGATCAACCCGGAGACCGGCGCCGGAATCTCCATCGTCGCCTTGTCCGACTCGACGGTGATCAGCGCCTGCTCCTCCTGAACGACATCTCCGTCCTCGACGAGGATCGCGACGACCTCGACATCCTCGGAGCCCCCGATATCCGGGACTGCTATGTCAACGACCTTTTCCATGGAGGACCTCACAACGCCTGGCGCCGCAAATCAGCTAGCGAAGCGGCGATGAAGCCCAAGAACTGAGCGGCTGCGACGCCATCGACCACCCGATGATCCCAAGACAGGCTGATGGGCAGCATCAGACGCGGCTGAAATTCGCTTCCATTCCAAACCGCCTCGGTCACGGCTCTCCCCGCGCCTAAGATCGCAACCTCGGGCGCGTTGATGATCGGCGTGAAGCCGTGGCCGCCGACGCCTCCCAAAGAAGAGACGGACAAGCATCCGCCCTGCATGTCGCCGGCTGGCAACTGCCCTCCGATCGCCTTATCTGCCAGCGATCGCATCTCGGAGGCGATCTCCAGCAATCCCTTCCTGTCGCAATCTCTTATCACCGGGACAACCAAACCCTTTGGCGTGTCGACAGCGAATCCGACGTGGACGTACCTTTTGAGTATCAGTTCATCCTGATCGAGCGAGGAGTTGAAGCGCGGAAACTTTTTTAACGCCAGGGCCGCCGCTTTAATCAGAATAGATACCATCGTCAGCTTCGCCGTATCTTTTGCGGGGTCGCTGTTTATGATCTTTCGGAACGCCTCCGCATCGGTCACATCCGCTTTGTCGAAGTTCGTGACATGCGGGATCATGTTCCAGTTTCGCGAGAGATTCGCTCCCGCTATCTTCTGAATTCGCGACAGGGGTGTTCGTTCGATAGGACCGAACCTCTCGAAATCCACTTTGGGCCATTCGAGCACCACATTGCCGAACGCCGACGGCGTCGATTGGCCCGAACCCACGACGTGCCTCACGTGGTTCGTTATGTCGTCGCGCAATACTCTGCCCTTGGCGCCGCTCGGCTTCACGAGATCCAGAGCGACGCCGAGCTCCCGCGCCAATGCGCGTACCGACGGCGTCGCGTGCGCCCCGCCCGCCTCTGCCCTCCTCTGATATTCCTGCACCTCACTCTTCGCAGTGGGTTCTCCCTGCACCGCGGCAATTGCTTCCCTCTTTGGCGGCGTCGGTTCGGCATTCGACGCTCGGACCGGAAGACCACTCGACGCTCCTTGGCTCTCAAGGATCATCAAGATAGATCCACGAGATACGCGGCTTCCAACATCGATCATCAACTGCTTGACTTTACCAGCGGCAGGAGACGGCACCTCCATTGTCGCCTTGTCGGATTCGATCGATAGCAGCGGCGTATCGACCGCGACATCATCGCCAACCGCCACGTTAATCTCAACGACGGGAACGTCCCTGTAGTCTCCAATGTCTGGCAGAACGATTTCTACTGACTCAACCATGATGATACTCTGACTTATTCGTCACATGAGCCAAGGCGAATTTGCGTCGGCCGCGATGTCATAGAGCGAGATGGCTTCAGCCACTCGCCCTCGATCGATCTCACCTGAGCGCGCCACAGCGGAAAGCGCGGCGACCACGATCTGCTTGCGATCGACCTCGAAGAACGACCTGAGCGCTGAACGCGTATCGCTACGTCCGAATCCGTCGGTACCCAGAACCGTGTATGGCGCCTCGAAATAGGACCCGATGAGCTGGGGATAAGCCCGCACGTAGTCGGAAGCCGCCACGACCGGCGCGCTTCCCGAGAGGCATCTCGAAACGTGGCTTTCTGCCGGCTCGGACAGAGGGCTGAGACGATTTCTCCGCTCGACCTCACGGGCCTCGCGCGCCAATTCCGAGTAGCTCGTCGCCGACCAGACTTCGCACGAGACCTGCCAGTCGCTCTGCAACATCTCCGCCGCCGCCAACGTCTCGGGGAGGATGGCGCCGGAACCCACAAGACGAACCTGTGGCAGCCCATCCTCGCTCGCGACGACCCGATAGAGGCCCTTTATGATGTCGTCGCGCACATCCCCCGGCATCGACGGTTGCGGGTAGTTCTCGTTCATCACCGTGAGATAATAGAACTCGTCGCGTCCTTCTTCGAGCATGGCTCGCATGCCATGGTCGACGATGACTGCGACCTCATAGGAAAACGCCGGGTCGTAGGCTCGGCAATTCGGGATCGTCGCAGCCATGACATGGCTCGACCCGTCTTGATGTTGCAGACCTTCGCCGCCGAGCGTGGTTCGGCCCGCTGTTGCTCCTAACAGGAGGCCTCTGGCGCGCTGATCCGCGGCCGCCCAGATGAGATCGCCGATCCGTTGAAAGCCGAACATCGAATAGTAGATATAGAAAGGGAGCAACGCGAAATTGTGAACGCTGTACGATGTCGCCGCAGCCGTCCACGACGAAATCGCACCGGCTTCACTGATCCCCTCCTCGAGAAGCTGGCCATCTACAGCCTCCTTATAGTATAGCATCGAGCCCGCGTCTTCCGGCTCGTATAGCTGTCCGACGGGCGAGTAGATTCCCACCTGTCTGAAGAGATTGGCCATACCGAACGTGCGTGCTTCGTCGGCAACAATCGGCACGATCCTCGGGCCGAGCACCTTGTCCTTGAGGAGGTTCGAGATGAGCCTCACGACTGCCATGGTCGTCGACATCTCCTTGCCATCGCCCTTGAGAGCAAAGTCCGCATAAGATTGCATGGGCGGAACCGGCACCGGCGCTGCCGTCCGCCGTCTTGAAGGCAGATAGCCTCCAAGCGCCTCACGCCTGGAACGCAGATATTGAATCTCGGTGCTCTCTTCCGCAGGACGGAAGAACTCGAGGCGCTCGACCTGCTCGTTCGTCAGTGGTAGAGAAAAACGATCGCGAAAGGCATAGAGCGCATCGACGTCCAATTTCTTTGCCTGATGGGACGTCATCCGTGACTCACCGGCGCCGCCCATTCCGTAGCCCTTCTTCGTCTTCGCCAGGATGACCGTGGGCCGCCCCTTTGTCGCCCTCGCCGCCGAGAAGGCAGCGAACAACTTTCGGAAATCGTGGCCACCTCGCTTCAACGCGTCGATATCGCTATCCGACATGTGCGAGACAAGGGCTCGCACTTTCGGATCTTCACCGAAGAAATTCGCTAGATTGTACGCCCCATCCTTCGCGCCCAGCGTCTGATACTTTCCGTCCACCGTCGCGGCGAACTTGCGCAACAGCGCATGCTCGGTATCGCGCGAGAAGATGTGATCCCAATCCGATCCCCAGAGTACCTTGATTACATTCCAACCGGCGCCCCGGAAGAGCATCTCGAGCTCTTGTATGACCTGACCATTGCCGCGCACCGGACCGTCGAGCCGCTGCAAGTTGCAGTTGACGATGAAGGTCAGATTGTCGAGCCCTTCGCGAGCGGCCAACGACAGACCAGCAATCGACTCCGGCTCGTCCATCTCGCCGTCGCCGAAAACACCCCATACGCGACGGCCTTCGGTACGCGCCAAGCCTCGATTCTCGAGATATTTCATGAATCGGGCCTGATACACGGCGCTGATCGGCCCGATGCCCATCGAACCTGTCGGCATCTGCCAGAAGTCCGGCATCAACCAAGGATGCGGATACGACGACAGACCGGCGCCCGTAAGCTCCTGACGATAGTACCTTAAGTTCTCCTCGGACAGCCGCCCCTCGAGATATGCGCGCGCATAAACGCCTGGCGACGAGTGCGGCTGGAAATACACGATGTCGCCCTCGGTCTCCGACGTCGACGCGCGAAAGAAGTGATTGAAACCGACCTCGAATATCTCCGCGGCGGATGCATAGCTCGCGACGTGGCCGCCGAGCTCTCCATAGGCCTTGTTGGCGCGAACGACCATAGCGAGCGCGTTCCACCGGATGATCGCGGTGATGCGGGTCTCGATATCGATGTCGCCCGGATACGGCGCCTGTGATTCAAGCGGTATCGAGTTTCGATAGGGGGAATACGGTGGCGCCTCAGACAATACGCCCAGCTCCTTGGCGCGCTGGTCCAGGGCCGACAGGATGAAGCGAACGCGTTCGGCGCCTGCGCTTCGATAGAGAGACCCAAGAGATGCGAGCCAATCCGCCGTTTCATCGTGATCTTGGTCGAGCGATGACGCAGCGGCCACGTTGAACGGCGGATCGATGTGAGCGATCATTTTTCCTCAAACTCCTGCGAACCCCGTCCTAGGTAGCACCGAGTTGCATGGCATATCTTGCCGAAGAACGTGCCGTTCTGCCGGAATACGCGGCCAGACGGAGTGCTATCGCCGATACTCGGCATTCTCTGCCGCCCGGCATATGGCAGCCGAGCCGACAAGGCCCGCGGCACGACGAAATAAGGAGCACACGTTCGCGCAGCAGCCGGACTTACACGCCCCGATGGCGATCGATCGTCGCGCCGCAATTATGGGCGAGCTTGCCGGGTCGCAGCCCCGGCCAATGATTGCGCAACGAGCACGCCTCACGACCACCGCAACCCACGGTAATCGCCCACTCAGGATCGCTCTCAACCGCGCGCCGGAAGCGGAAGATGGCCTTTCATCGGTAGATTTTTCTTTCACGCCTCGCTACTTTCTCAGTGACGATCATCTGCCAGCGGGCTATCCTTGATAAAGAACCCGGCGCGAGCTTTGTCGCCGCCGCCTAACAGATTGGAACGGCTGCCGTTCACGAGTGAATTCGATGCGCACGTCGCCCGCTTCAGAGACGGATCACGGCCTTGCCAGAATGAATTTGCCGGATCTTCGGATCAATTACGATCCGATCGATCCGGACCTCCTCGACCGACCCATTGTCTCGTTCTGTATCGAGACAGATCAGGACAACGACGAGCTTCCGCTTCATTCGCATACGAAGGGGCAGCTGGTGGTCGCGTCTCGCGGATCCGTCATGTGTCGTGCACCGGGTGGACTATGGATCGTCCCGCCACAAGGTGCGGTATGGATACCCGCTGGAATTCCGCATAGCAACTGCATATCAGATTACGGAAAGGTATACGTTGTCTTTATTGATCCACAAGCGAGCACACTACCATCTGCCTGCTGTACATTTACGATATCGTCTCTTGTCCGTGAGTTGATACATCGATTAGCTGTATTTCCACCCTTATATCCAATCGAAGGCCCGACCAGCCGGCTTGCGCGCGTATTGCTCGACGAACTGGTACAGATGTCCACCGAGCAGATGTACCTGCCCATCTCCGCGGATAGCCGGCTTCAGCATCTCGCCACGTCTCTGCTCAATGATCCTGGCGACCGCAGCACGGTCGAGGAGCTGGCTGCTCGATATGCGATGAGTGAGCGCACGTTCGCCCGTCTGGTATTGAAGGAAACGGGGATCACATTCGGACGCTGGCGGCAGCGGCTGCACATCCTGGTGGCGCTGCAACGCTTGTCGGCCGGATCGTCCGTGCAGGCCGTCTCACTCGATCTGGGCTATGAGACGCCTAGCGCCTTCATAACCATGTTCAAGAAGACGATGGGAAAGAGCCCGCGTCGCTTCCTCGCCGAGCGATCCAGCTTCACCAGCCACGAGCCGTTCATCGGAAGGCTGCGCCCCCGGCCCGGTTGACCGGAGGCCGCAACTCATCCCTTGTCTACCGCGCGTTAAACGGAACCAGTGGGTACTGAAGCGCCGCTTCCGCAACCGCCGGCGGCGATACGACACGAGGCTTTCCGTTCTGGGCCTGTAGGATGGTTATGTCGCTGCCCGTGTTCTGACCGGTCGCATCAAACTTGATCTTGCCGCTCGACATCAGGAACGGCGTCATGTCGGTCGACTTGAGCGCGGCATGAATTGCCACGGCCTCGGCGGAGCCGGCGCGGGTCACTGCATCTCCGACGATCTGCACGGCTTCGAACGCGCATCCTGCGTTTCCATCGAACCAATCATTTGGATAGTCGGTGGCAAATCGCTTGAGAATGGCTTCGGTGTCCGGTGCCTTGGGATTGCACCACAGGCCCGTCGCGATTCCGCCGTCGCCATACTTGCCCAGCGCGTCGTAATACGCTTTGTCCTGCACGCCGTTCGAATTCGGCGAGAAGATCATCTTGAGATTCCATCCCTGCTTGATGCATTCCCGGATGATCATGATGGCGTCGTTGACGCGCGTGACCGACACAAGCGCATCGGCGCCCGAGGCCTTGGCCTTCGCGACCTCGACCGCGAGGTCCTTGGCCCGTTCGTCATACGGCACGTACTGCGCGATCTTCAGCGGCGGGTCCACCTCCTTCCAGGCTTGATCGATGCTTGCAGCGGTGGACTGTCCCATCGTGTTGTTGAGATGAAGAACGGCAGCGCTCGTCGGCGGATCCTTGAGCGTCGACAGCACCGACTTCAATTCGACAAGAGACTTCCTGACGATCGTCAGCGACGTAGGATAGTAACGGAAGACCTGGGTGAATCCCTGCGACGTCACCTGGGTCGCGCTTGCGACATGCACCACCATCGGAACCGCCGCGGCCTCAGCGGCCTGAAGCGCCGAGATGGTCGCTCCCGAATCCCAGGCGCCAATGAGCACCGTGCAGCCCTGCCTGATAAGGCTATCGGCGGCAATTCGCCCGTTCTCCGGCCTACTCTGTGTATCGGCATGAATGATCTCGATGTCTATGCCGAATTTTTCTTTCGCGAACTTCGCGCCGACGTTGATACCGCGCACGCAGGCCTGCCCGGGGAACGCCAACACGCCGCTGCTGGGCATGATCGCGCCGACACGCACCTTGGTCGGCGCCGCCGCGACCGGCCACGACGCAAGTCCTGCTGTGATGCCAACGCCACCACCGAGCACGGCGCGGCGCGTTATCCCGTTTCCGATCCGATTCTTCATGTGATGTCCCCTTCTGTTGACGGCAATGAATAGTGAGACGGTTCGATTGGGAACATTGCGGATGACGGCGCGCGCCGGAGTGTTCAACTGATCCTTCGCCACGACGTGGCGCTACGGAGTGGTGAAGCGCCCTGTCATCTCAGCTGACACAGAACGTACGTGCGCACCTTCCATCTTAAGCACGCCGCGATACCCGTGCGGCGCGTGTGATCATAGAACCGGAGTAGTACAGATCACATTCCCATTTCCGTCTTGATCAGGTTTTCCTCGCTATCGTCGTAGAGCGTATCGATCAGCGATCGGTATCTTTCCATCAGTTGCTTTCGGCGCTTCTTACGTGTCGGTGTCATCACGCCATTCTCCGGAGACAGCTCCTCCGGCAGTATTCGAAAGGCCTTGATCTGCTCGGCTCTCGCCAGACGGCTGTTTGCCTTGGCAATCTCGCCCTCGATCATTCGGACGACGACCTCGGAATTCGCCAAGTCGGAATACTGCGCAATCTGGAGATCGCGCGATTTCACCCAATCCATCGTAGCCGTCGCGTCGACTTCGATCAACGCTGTGAGATACTTCTTTCCTTCTCCGATCACTGCCGCTTCGGAGATGAACGGACTATGTCGGATCTCGTTCTCGATCTGCGTCGGGCTGATCGATTTTCCGTTGGAGGTATTGATGATCTCCTTCTTGCGGTCGATCAGCTTGAAAAGCCCGGTCGGTCCGACTTCGACGATATCCCCGGTATAGAGCCAGCCGTCCCGCAGAGCTGCTTTGGTCTCCTCAGGCTTGTTCCAATACCCGACAAAGAGCCCCGGCCCGCGGGTGATCATTTCCCCGTCTTCAAGAACCGTTGTCTCCCAAGCCGGGTCCTCCAGCGGCACGCCAACGGTACCGGCCTCGGGCCATTCGGCCATCTGCACCAGGTTGGCTCCGACGAGCTCCGTCTGGCCGTAGCACTCCTTGAGCTGGAGGCCCCACAATTGCCACAGGGACATGAGCTCGGAAGGCATCGCCGCCGAGGAGGTGAAGGCGACCGTGAGCTCCGCGAACCCGACCTCGGCGAGCAACGGCCGGAAGATCTGTTCCCGGCAGACCTCGAAGAGCCCGGATATGAAAGGGTCCGGCTCCCCACCAGCCTGGCGGGCATCGAGCGCCTTGCGGGCGACCTTCATCGCGAGCTGATAGTCGTGCTTCTGCTTCGCCGAGCCGGAGTGCACCTTGCTGAGGATCTGCGTGGCAAAGCGCTGGAAAAATCGCGGCGGCGCCATGAAATAGGTCGGCTTCACCTCCTCGATCGTTTGAGCGAAATCCGCGCTCGCTTCGCCAAAATACGGCACCATATTGGCGATCAAGGGCATGGTCGTCGCTTGTGCGCGCGCAACCGTATGCGACATGGGCAGATGGACGACAACGCGATGCCTGTCGCTGCGCATGCGCGGGGTAAACGTCGTCACGCAGTGCGCGCCGGCGAGCAGCGACAGATGGGTTAGCATCGCACCTTTCGGGAAGCCGGTCGTGCCCGATGTATAGCCGATGCTCGCCAGGTCGCTGGCCTTGGCTTTCGTCGCCTGCTCCCGCAGACATGCGTCGGCATCGACCGGCGCCGTCCCGCAGAATTCCCTCAGGGAGACGACATTGGCCGCTCCGCCCCCTCCGTCCCATTCAGCATCCAGCACGATGATCTTCTTCAGCTTCTCGGCCTGGCCGGAGCCGATGACGATACCCAGCTGAAGCTCGTTGCCGACGAAGGCGAAGGACGCTCCGGAATCGCTCAGATAGTAGCCGACTTCTTCCGGCGATGCGGTAAAGTAGACGCCGACCATCACGGCGCCTGCGCAGATCGTCGCCATGTCCGCAATCAGCCACTCCTGGGACACGTCCCCCATGATGGCGATCCGGTCGCCGCGCTGGAGCCCGGCCTGCTGCAGGGCGAGCGCCAGGCTCGCGACGCGATCCGAATACTGCTTCCACGTCACGGCGATCCACTCGCCGTGACGCTTCTGGTGATACGCGACCGTGTCCGGGCGCTCCGCTCTTCGCTCGATCAGAAGCTGCGGAATGGTCACGTCGACCAGCTGAGCTCCCGAAATGAAGGATTCGACGCCCATCTTATCGCTCCGCAAAGCGCTTCCGCTTCTCCGCAAAAGCGGCGACCGCCTCGCGTCGCTCCGGCGATGCGAACGTCAGCATCTCCAGCGCCGCCGAGGTGTCGAGCAGCAGATGCGCATACTGCTTGATGATCTTGTTGACGCTATATTTCGTCCAGATGATCGCCTCCTGCGGGCCGCTCGCAAGCATCTCGGCGTATTCGATCGCGGCGTCCTTGACGTCTCGATTCGAAATGACGTCGTTGATCATCCCCATGGCCGCAGCCTTCTCGGCCGAGATGAAATCTCCGGTCATGAGATAATGCTTTGCGCGCACCGGCCCCATCAGCAACGGCCACATCACCGCGCCGCCGTCGCCGGCGACGACGCCGGCCGTCACATGCGTATCGGCAAATCGCGCGGTCGGGTTTGCGAAGATGACGTCGCAAAACAGGGCAAGCGTCGCGCCAAGCCCGACGGCAACGCCGTTGACGGCCGCGATGAGCGGCACCTCGACTTCGAGCATATTGCGGATGAGGTGACGTCCGCTCCTTGTCGGCGACGGAAGCTTGCCCTTGTCGAGCGACTTCTGATCGCCTCCCGAGCAGAATCCGCGGCCGGCGCCGGTGAGCACAATCGCGCGGACCGACTTGTCCCCGTCGAGATCAACGAAGACCTGTTCCAGCTCCTCGTGCATATCCCAATTGATCGCGTTCAGAATTTCCGGCCGGTTCAGCGTCACGACGGCGACACCGCTGGCACGCCTTTCGACGATCAGATACTTGTAGCTATGCTGCGCCATTGATCTTCTCCCTTCTGCTGCCTGCACGTTCAATTCTGAGGCCGCATAGCTCGAATTTTCCCGAGGATGTCTTCTGTGGGCCGGACCACATTATTTCTATCGTTGAAATGGGGGATCACGTAACGGCCGACCATGTCGATGGCTTCCATGATCTTCTCGTGGCTCACCGAATCGAGGTGAAGAAGAACTTCATCGATCCCCAAATCCTGAAACTTCTCGATCTGGCGAATGACGGTGTCGGGACTGCCACAGACCGTCGTCGCCGAGTGGTTGAGCAGGTAGTCCCAGTCCCTTGCCGCGCGCTCCATGGCCGGCACGCTCTCGCTCATGTACGCATAGTCATCGGCGAGCTTGGCCAGACGGGGATACGCGTCGGTGGAGATTCTCGCATAGTGCATCAGCGGCTCGGCGTAGTCGTCCTTCGCCTTCTGGTCGGTGGCGCCGATGCCGAGGAAGAGCGGAACACCGATGCGAGGACGCTCGAGCGGGCCTTGTTCGTCCCGCTTCCAAGCGTTGCGGTACGTCTTGACCAGCTTTTCCTGGACTTCCCAGCCCTGGTAGATGTTGCTGCTCATCACGGCCAGGCCTTCGGAGCCCGCCCAGCTGTGACTGCGTTCGCTCGTCGCGGCAATGCCGATGACCGGATGCGGCTTCTGAATCGGCTTCGGCACGAGCATCCGCGGCGGGATCTGGTAATACTTTCCATCGAACGTGAAGATATCCTCGCGCATCGACTTCCTGAGCAGCGCGAGCCCTTCTTCCATCTGCTCGAGCGTTTCGCTCGGCTCGACATTGAACGCGCGCATTGCGATGGTCGTATTGGCCCGGCCGCCATAGAATTCCGCGCGACCATGGGACAGGATATCGGTCACCGCCAACCGCTCTGCCGACCGCAAGGCGTGATTGATCCTGTGCGGCATCAAGGTAACCGCGGACCTCAGCTTCACGCGCGACGTCACGGCGGCGAGGTAGCCATACACGACTTCGGGCGCCGAGCTCGAGATGCCGCCAAGCGCCACGTGCTGTTCGGACAGCGCGACGCAGTCAAACCCGACTTTCTCCGCGAGGCGCACCTCGTCCACCAGCTCATGAAGTCGGCGCGCATAGCTCTGTCCGACCTGGGTTTCTTGCTCCGACCAGAAGCCAAACGTAAGTGCCATTTTTGAATCCTCTAAGTGATGCGAGATCGGTACAGCGTCCCATAAGGCGCGCAACATTTTCGTTTAAATGCTGGAGAACGTTACATAGGCTACCGAATTTTGTGCTGTAATGAGTCGAGAAATACTATCCTCGACAGCTACATATCTTACGGGTCTCCGCGCGATGTTCCTTTCCGCCGGCATCTTGGCCCGGTGGCCCGTATGGCGCCGGTCGCGGCGTCGATTTACTTGCGGAACGAGCCGACGAGAAGATCGGTGATCGCCTCGAGGCATCGCTCGCCGATCTCCGCAGTCGATCCATTGGGATCGCCGATGATGCCGTTGCCGGCGATCGACTTGATGCCGTTCCTCCACATGGAGTTGAGCTGTTCTTCGGACAGCGCGCCTCGGTGTCCAACTTCGAACCGATCCAGCCGCACGCTATCCGGGCGCAGACACATCATGAGAGACGTCTCCGCGATATCGGCGTGCCCGCCGACGGCTTCAGGGTCACCTCCCGCGGCCTCGACGGCGCTTCGCCACCTGTCGATCCAAGCGATCGAGTCAAAGAATGCGTCGATCTCAACGTCTTGCGGCGCCGCCTGCCGCAATCGAGGGAGACTGTCTCGCAGAACGGGAAAGTTTCCGATATGCCCGGAAAAGAGCAGCATCCGCGTAAACCCGTGCGTTGCGAGACTCGTGCAATAATCCGCGCAGACGGCTTCAAATGTTTCTGGCCGAAGCGAGATGGTCCCGGGGAAGACAAGATGGTGGGATGAACAACCGACCTTGATCGTCGGCGCTATCAGAGTGTCGCCAAGCTGCCGCGCCACCCTTGCCGCGAGCGCGTCGGCGTGATCCGCATCCATGCAAAGAGGAAGATGCGGTCCATGCTGCTCGACGGCGCCACATGGTATCAGGACCGTCGAGCGCCCGAGCGTCAGGGCGGCCGATATCTCCTCGAAGCTCATGAGCTCCAGCCGGATTTGATCAGGAGATGCCAACGCCGCCATTCATGCCTTCCTCGAGCTCTTCGAGAGGAATCGCGCGCGCGCGTCTGCCGAGCTATCATCGGTCAGATAGGCGCCGAGATCGTCGATCGTCATCGCCTCGAGCGAGTTGTCATCCATATGTCCCGCCAAGTTCAACGAGCGCTTGAGCGCGGCGAAAAGCGTCTTATCCTTCCCACGAAGGTGCCTACAAACCTCCGTGGCACGGCTCATCACGTTTGCGGTGGTTGTGATTTCGTTGATCGCGCCCATATCAAGCGCTTTCCGCGCGTCGACGAGCTCGCCCCAATAGAGCAGGGCTTGGGCCTCACGAAGCCCAAGTTTCTGCACCGCCTGCCGTATCCCTTTGACTGCCGGTAGGAGACCGTTGTTGATTTCCGGAAACCCGATTTGGCACTCGTGATTTGCAACGACGTAGTCCGCATGAAGGAGAAACTCCAACGCTCCTCCAACCGCATACCCTCGGACGGCACATACGATCGGGCCTGGATACCTCTCCATCTCGCAAAGAAGCGCGTGAAAGCTTCTCAAGCGGCGTGCTGCGATTTCGAAGCCAGCCACTTCATTTATATCGCCCCCCGCGCTGAAGAATCGATCACCTTGACCAGTCAATACAATACCTGGCGGTGAAGCTTCGTGGGATAGCGAGCGGATATGGTCCAGCAAACCGACGATAAGGCCAGTGTTCACCGCATTTGCCGGCGGCCTATTCATAGTCATCGTGACCATGCCGCGGTCGCGCTCGATTATAAGGGCATCGTCATTATCCATGGGGGGAACCCTACGTGTCGTGTGTCGAAATTGATTGCCGTACATCGGTGCCGAGGCGACGCGCCACGACACAAACATCCGCCGGAATGCCCTGTCTCAGCATCTTCTACTCCGGATCCGTCCGTCGATTTGTCGGGTGACGTCGCGTTTCTCGATATCGGCGCTCGCCCTTTCCTGGGGCGCCATGGCTATTCGCCTCGCTTGAGCGCAGCCGCGCGCGCTACCGAGGTGGGATGGAGCGGCCCTCGTTGCGCGGCTCGATGCCGTGCTGCCTTGAAGATAGCTACATTCCGAGATAGGCGCGTTGGATCTCGGAGTTGTTCAGCAGCTCATGGCTCGATCCGTGGAGCACGATGGAGCCGTTCTCCAGGACGTAGCCGCGATTGCTCATCGCAAGCGATTTCGCGACGTTCTGCTCGACCAGCAGCACCGTTATTCCCTGTTTGTGCAGGGACTCGACGACGCCGAACATCGCATCCGTCAAAGCGGGCGACAGCCCGATGGACGGCTCGTCGAACATGACGACTTCCGGCTTCGCCATGATCGCGCGTCCGATCGCCACCATCTGCTGCTCGCCGCCGGACAACGTCCCTGCGCGTTGGCGCCGGCGCTCTCGGAGGCGCCCGAACAATTGATAGACGAACTCGAGCGTTGCGTGCCGGTCAGCCTTCGCACGTCTCAGCGAGCCGCCGAGTAGCAGATTTTCCTCGACGGAAAGCCCCCCAAACAGCTGCCGGCCTTCGGCGACCTGCGCGATGCCAAGCTCGCAGATCTCCCATGGCGGCATCCCGGTGATATCGACACCCTTCAGCCGAACGGCACCCCGTGAGGGTGGAACGATGCCCGAGATCGTTCTGATCAGCGACGTCTTGCCTGCGCCGTTGGCGCCGACGACACAGATCAACTCGCCTTGGCGGATATGCAGGGAGACGCCGTTCAAGGCGTTCGAGCCATCGTACGCAACACAAAGCGCGTCGACCGATAAAAGAGCGTCGTCAAGCATGGAAGCCGGCCCCGAGATAGCATTCGCGTACGCTTGGATCCGCCACCACGTCGCCAGGGCTTCCTTCTGCAATTTTTGCGCCGTGATGAAGGACGACGACAAGCGAAGCCACTTCCATCACGATCCGCATGACGTGCTCGACGAGAAGGATCGTCAGCCCATTCCCTGCCAGTTTCTGCAGCACACGGACGACTCCTGCGGCTTCGGTGGGTCGGAGGCCTGCCATCACCTCGTCCAGCAGTAGCAGCTTGGGTCGCGTCGATAGCGCTTTAGCCGTTTCCAGCATCTTCCGATCCGGCAATGTCAGCTGATCCGTCCGCGCATTGGCCTTGCCGGCGAGCCCAACACTTTCGAGAGACTCGTAGGCCGTCGATCGCGCCACGTTGACGCTCTTGGTCCAGCTGAAGGCGCCGACCATTGCGTTCTCCAAGACCGACATGTCGCGCATCGGCCGCACGATTTGAAATGTTCTCGCGATGCCCATCCTGCAGACATTTTCCGGCGGCGTATTTTCTATCGAGCGCCCCTCGAAGAGCACCTGCCCGCTCGTCGGCTTCAGGGCGCCGGCAACAAGATTGAAGCACGTCGTCTTTCCCGCGCCATTCGGCCCGATGAGCGCAGTGATGCGGCCGGCTCCGAGAGCGAAGCTGACGTCGTTGACCGCGACCAGCCCGCCGAACGATCGAGAGAGGTTCCTGACCTCGAGTAGATTCGTCATTTCTCGGCCTTGCTCGGCTGCGGCAGCCACGCTCGGGACGGCAGCTGGATTGCCTTGTAGAGACGGACGGCGGCCGGCCAAATACCGTCCGGCAAGAACCAGACGACCAGGATCAGGACGATGCCGTATGCGATATGGTTCAACCCCGGTATCCCGAAGCTGTCACCAAGCGCGCTCATCAAATGGTTCAGAGGGATTGCCGCGAGCGATCCGATCAGCGGGCCGAAGCTCGTACCTAACCCACCGACCACGGGCCCGATCAGGACGTCGACCGAGATTCCCATGCCCATAATCGAATCTGGAAATATCGATCCCTGTACGAGTGCCAGAATACCGCCACCGACTGCCGCAGTCGCCGCCGATATGGAAATCACGAGAATTTTGTGTCGGAACGTGCGGACACCGAGCGCGCGTGCGGCCTCGTCATCATCCCTCATCGCTCGCCATACATATCCGAGGTACGATCGTGAGATAAGCTCGGTTCCGACGATGCCCAATGCCGCCAAGGCCAGAGCCACAAAATAGTAGAACCGGGCATCTCCCCGGAGCATCAGGATGTCGATCGTGCCGGTGGGCGCCTGAAAGAACAGCCCCTGCATTCCGCCAACGAACTCCCAGCCGCTAAACATAATCCGTGCAAACTCCGCGGCGGCGATCGTCAGCAGCGCGAAGTATATTCCACGCACTTCGAACCGGAAGCTCAGCCACGCCAATACGGCACCGACGGATCCGGCTATGAGCATACCGAGCAGAAGGCCTATCCACGGAGAGATGCCGTACTTGATGTCGAGGACGGCCACTGAATAGGCCCCCAGGCCGACAAAGAGGGCATGACCTATCGACAGTTGCCCACCGATTCCGAGCATCAGATTCCACGATTGCCCCAGGAAGGTGAACAGCAAGACGATAGTCATCAGCGAGACGACGTATGCGTTCGACAGGGCACCGACTAGAGCAAGGATAGCGAAGACCGTTCCTCCCGCGAGCCATCGCTTCATTTCAGTGGCGCCATCAAGTCTCTTTTGCACCGAAAAACCCCCTGGGACTGAAGATCAGGATGATGATCAGGAGCGCATAGGGGAGCGCCGTCTTCATCGACGGCGCAAACATCAGCGCCGCGACGGCCTCGGCCACGCCGATTGTTAATCCGCCCAAAAGCGCTCCACTGAAGCTGCCGAGGCCGCCGACGATGACCGTCACGAAAGCTATTAGAGTAAAGTCAACAGCTAGATATGGTTGGGCGTCGAACAAAGGAGATATCAGGGCGCCGGCCGCACCCGCGCATGCTGCGCCGATGCCAAAGGTCACTGCGTAGACCCGCGGAATGTTCAGCCCGACGACCAGGCCGCCGAGCCGATTGTCCGCGGCCGCTCTCAGGGACTGGCCAAACGATGAATACCTCAGATACGCGCCGAGGACGAGAATGAGCAGGCCCGCAGTCGCCGCGGCCTGAAGCCGCGCCAGATCCAGCGTCAGAGGGCCGAGCGATACGGTCTGAAACGACAACTGAGAAGCCGTTGGACGAGGATCCGGCCCGAACGTCACCAGGAGTATGCCCCCAAGAAGCAGCGACAGCCCGATGAATACGATGAACTGATAATGATGTGGCCGATTAACGAAACGTTTAACGATCGCGACCTCCAGTAGGTATCCGAAGATGAACATCACGATCGCTGCTATTGCTGCCGCGACAATGATCGGAACATCCCAAAGGCGGACAGCCCAATACCCGATATAAATGCCGAAGACGACCATCTCGCCGTGCGCGAAGTTGACGACGCGCATGACGCCGAAAATGATCGTCAGCCCGAGCGCCACGAGTCCGTAGACGAGGCCGAGCAGAATTCCACTCGCGAGAACATTGAGCCAGAGCGATGACATGAGCGGGCACCGAGTGATACGAGTGAATAGTGCGGTTCGAGGGCCACGATGGCCCGCGGATCGACGAACGACGGCCGGCTCCGCGTCGCCCAGGCGGAACTAGCTAGGCATTGGTGACGCGTATAGGACGGCCGATTTGCGGAATCATCATGTTGACTTGCTTTCACTTTCGATCGATGGCGTTTGACGCGTCGCTTAGGATCGCGACGGGAGCTGGAACTCTGGCACGGCGAACTCGCCCTTCGCATAGACGAGAGGCTCGAGATCGGCGTTTGCGACCTGTGCAACAACGTCGCCGGTGAATATCGTATGACTTCCCGCGTCGCACGACCCGGCAACGCGACAATCGAAGCTGCAAACCGCCTCGATAAGGCTCGGCGCTCCCGTAACGAGCGCCCGCCACATACCTTCGCTGAAACGTATGTCGCCCTTGCTACCGTCCCGCCCCGCGAAAGTCTGCGCCAGCACAACGTGGCCGACCGCGAGAATATTCCAGCAGAACGATCCGCTTCGCTTTATCGTATCGTGCGCACCGGCCAGCTTATTGACACACACGAGCACCCTCGGTGGATCGGTCGACAACGAACAGCCAGCCGTCAGCGTCAAGCCGTGTCTGCTCGGCTGCCTACCTGTCGTCACGATGGACACGGCGCCCGGCACGTTGCGCATAGCGCCGCGGAACTCGGCGCTGCTGCACGTCGGGATTTCCTGCCCGGGCATAGGGGACACTTGGGCGTTCACGGCGACGACCGCCTCGATGCGTGGATCCGACGTCATTCAGCGCGCTTGCTACCAGCTCTACGTGCGCGCGGCTTGAAACAGCTGGATCGTATTTTGCTGCGGGTCCCTGAACTGGGCCACCCGTCCGTGCGCTCCCATGTCCCGGACTTCACCAAATACTGTGGCTCCCCGCGCCCGTGCGCGCTCGACGGCCGTGTCCAGATCGTCCACCTCGAATACGAGGACAGCATTCTGAGACTGCTCGGACACGGATTCAGGCGGGCCTGCGACGCAGAATGCGGTTTTCTCCCCTGCGAATTGAATCCACTTACCTTGGTCGGCAAAGCGGATCGTCAGTCCGAGCGCCTCGTAGAACTCCGCGAGCTGCTCTGGTTCGGCAGCAGTAAGATAGACGTGTTTAAGCCTCATTTTTTCGTTCCCGGTTTGCGGCAGGGCGCTGATCTGCGATCTCCGCGGGCTCGCGTTATCCGAATGATATTTACGCAGCCGTCCCGGCATTAATGTTCAAACAGCTCGCCCCCCGCATCACCGATCGGCATTTTCTGCCGCGGCGCGCGGAGTAATCCGCAGGTGTCGGCAGGCTTCGATCGCGGCTGCGCATGCCAGGCGTCGGGCGGCCCTTTCGTACGGGGCGGCTACGCCATCGCCGTCGTGAGGGCGCTACAGCTCGCCTGCTGTCGGCAACCGGCTTTGCGTGAGCGCCGCGAAATAGCGGGCCGGCGAGAGTCCAAGTGCCTTCTTGAACATCGTGATGAACGCGGTGACCGACTCATAGCCGAGGTCGCCGGACACGCGCTGCACCGACGCGCCGCCGGCAAGCTCGCGAATCGCGATGAGCAAATGAAGTTGCTGCCGCCAGCGCCCGAACGTGAGTCCCGTCTCATCGAGGACAAGCCGGGTGAGCGAGCGCTCGCTCATCGCCAGACGCTTCGCCCATTGGGCGGCGGTGCTGCGGTCGGCGGGATTAGCGTGAAGCGCGTCGGCGATCTGGCGGATTTTCGGATGATCGGTGACGGGCAGATAGAGCCTCTCCATCGGCATCAGCGCCAGTTCGTCCAGCAGAACGCGGGTGAGATGGTCGATATGGCTGCCCGGCTCATAATCCAAGGGCGAGGCCGCAAGATGCAAGATCATCTCGCGGATCATCGGTGAGATAGAAAGCGTGCAACACTGTTGGGAAAGCGCCACGATGCCCGGCTCGACGAACAGGTAGCAAAGGCGCGCATTCGCTGTCGCGCGATTGCTGTGCGGCATGTCGCCCGGAATCCATACGCCGCAATGCGGCGGCACGATCCAAAACGCATCGGCCACCTGGCATGTGACCGCACCGTGCAGCGCCAAGACCAACTGCCCCTTGCGATGCCGATGCACCGGGATTTCAGCGCTGTGCTCGCTCACCTGCAGACGCAACGCCACCGCCGGCCGGTCGATTGCATCGGGGTCGTCGAAGCCGGGGAGAAGGGGGCCGCCCAACATCATTTGACAGATTTTAGCGATAGGTTGGCATTCTAGCGAAATCCGGCAGCCCGGCAAGGGGCTACGACGCGCCGATGCTGAATATGCTGGATTTCGTCTCGATCATAAGTCTGGAGGCATCGCGGAAGCATTCGCGGTGGCTGAGGCTGCGTCGCCGACACAAACAGGCCAGGGCCGGCGGGTCGTCCGGCCCAAAATGCGTCTGGCGAGCCCTGGGCTGAAGACACGCGCTCCGGGGGTGGAGCGCTCAAACTGGAGGACCGAGCATGCGCTATGTGGCCGTTCTCGCCGCCGGACCGAATGCGGTTCCCGACCGTCCGGTGCATGAGCAGGATCCGGCGATCATGCGTGCGCATCTGAAGCACATGCGTCGCCACTACGAAGACGGGGCCGTGCTGTTCGGCGGTCCGTTCCGCTCGAGCTTCGGCGGCGTCGTGCTGATCGAGGCGGGCGATCTGGCGGCGGCTCGCGCCATCATCGAGGCGGATCCTGCCGTCGCCGGCGGCATCATCGCCTTCCATCTGCACGGCGTGCGGCCCTATTTCGACGTGATTGCCGGGGAGGCGTGGGAGCCTCGGAGCAGGGATGCCGGCGACCCGCTCCTGCGGACCGCGCGCCGCCGCGCCCCGCCGGCGTAGCCGCATTCAACGGGCTCAAACGGATTGACTGTTTTTCGATATAAGTTGTCATTTTGTCGAAATTCGGCAGCCCAGACAGTGGTTAGCATCCCTGTCATCGAGATGTCACTGCGCAAGATAACGCGCGGGACTGGGCCTCGATAGTTGCCGCTATTTACTCCGGGAGACAGCGATATGACAACGACGGCTCTCGACAGGATCGACATAAAGATTCTGAACGAACTGCAGCAGGATGCGAGCTTGACTAATGTGGAGCTTGCTTCCCGCGTAAATCTTTCACCATCGCCTTGCCTCGCTCGAGTTAGAACACTTGAAAAGCTTGGTGTGATCGATCGACGAATTGCGGTACTGGACCCGGCGGTACTCGGCATCGGCGTAACCGCATTCATCCAAGTGAAGCTTGAGAAGCAGGCTCAGCTGTCCCTTGAGAATTTTACACGCGCGATTGATCGCCTGAGCCAGGTAATGGAGTGTTACCTGATGACGGGAGATAGCGATTATCTGCTGCGCGTCATGGCTTCCGACGTAGACGATCTCGAAGATATCATCGTCAACAAGATCTCGCGCATACCCGGCGTCGCCAGTATTCGCTCAAGTCTAGCACTGAAGCGGATCTCTCACAAGACGGTGCTCCCGATCGACACCAGCCGTCCGGTCAGGATCAAGGCGTGCAACAGCGCTTCGAAGCATGTGGAGAGGCCCGCGGCGCGCCGCTACGACTCGGCCACCGAAGCACGGGTAGATGGCGCAAAGAACAACGAGGCCTTCCGCACCCTTAGCTATAGGGCGGCTGGACTCTAGAGCGGGATGATCTATCTTCGATTCATCACCCGCTATAAGCCCTTATTCTGAGCATGATCTTGTCCAAAAGCCGATGTCCAGTTTTCGGAATCATGCTCCAACCGCTGAGCTGCACTGATCTCGCGGGCCGCAATTGGCTCCGCGGCCCAATCCCGGCCCCGCTCACTCCCGCGCAGCTCGCAGCCGTTCCAGCTTAAGGCCGCCAATCTGTCGGCGGATTGGCGGCAGCCGCGGCCCGGATCTCGGCCAGGCCGCGCCGCTGTCGGCCCTCGGCGTCGAAGTTGTCGGGCGCCAGCCACGCCTTGAACGCCGCGGCGACCGCCGGCCATTCGCCGTCCAGGATCGAGAACCAGGTGGTGTCGCGATTGGCTCCCTTGACCACCATGTGCTGGCGGAACAGCCCTTCGTAAACGAAGCCGAAGCGCGCGGCGGCGCGCTTGGACGGCTCGTTCAGGTCGTTGCACTTCCACTCGAACCGGCGATAGCCGAGCCCGAACAGATAAGCGCCACAGAGGTGGATCGCCTCGGTGGCCGTGCGGGTGCGCTGGAGGCTCGGCGCATAGGTGATGAAGCCCACCTCGGCGACGCCGTGGGCGGGCCGGATCTCCATCAGCCAGAGGTGCCCCTTGGCGCGGCCGTCGGCGGTGTCGACCACCGCCAGCGGCACGATGTCGGTGCGTTCGACCATGGACGCCAGCAGCGCACGGTAGGCGTCCGGGCCGTCCGGCGCGACCAGCGGCAGGTAGGTCCACACATCGTGGGCGTCGGCGAGCACCGCCCACAGGTCGTCGGCATGGCGGTCGACGGAGAGCGGCTCGAGCCGGCAGTAGCGCCCCTCGAGCACGCGCCGGGGCGGAAATGGCGGGGGGCGCCAGCCTGAGAGATCCGTCATCGTCCGGGTGCTCCTCGATCAACCAGCCTGCCGCTGCCGAGCCTCGTCCACGGCAGCGGCGACGTCCTCCTCGGCGGTCTCGGCCATCGCCTTGGCGATTTTCAGCGCCCAGGTCCGCTGGCCCGGCTGCATCACCAGGATCACCGTCTCCGTGCCGGGACAGCCCGGATCGTGGCAGACGATCTCGTTGACAGCGAAGTTGGTGGCCTCGTCGGCGCCGAGCGCCGCGCCCGTCCACGCCTTGATGCGGGAGGCGATCTCGGCATCGGGCCGCGGGCGGCGTTTGAGCAGGCCGAATGTCATGGGCTACGGACTCAGGGCAGCGTCAGCAATCCAGCCGCGCCTTCGGCGGTGCCGAATACGAGGCGTGCGCCCTTGTCGTCCCAGGCGAAGGCCGAAATCGGGCCGGCATCGTCCGGCTTGCGCACCATCAGCTCGGCCGCATCGGTCAGCCGCACCAACATGACGGCGCCGTCCTCGTAGCCGAGCGCCAGAATCAGCGCGCGGGGATGGAAGGCGACCTGCGAAACCTTGGCCGGGCGCACGCCGCACTCGCGCGGCGGCTTGCCCATCGGCCCGTCCTTGGCCTCGAACGGCCAGACGATGGCGGCGTCGGCCCCTGACGTGGCGAGGTGCAGCCCGTCGTGGGACCAGGAGAGCGAGCGCGGCTTGGCCGGATAGCCGGACATGCGCATGTCCTTGCGGTCGGCCAGGCGCCAGCCGTGCAGCGTATTCTCCTGCATGGAGGTGACGAGGAAGCGCCCGTCCGGCGAGAACGTGATGTCGAGATGCGAGCCCTTCCAGCTCAGCGCCTCCGGTGCCGCATCGGTGTTGGGGAACCACAGGCTGGCGCCGTTGTAGTGGGCCAGCGCCAGCCGGTAGCCCTTGGGCGCGAAGGCGAGACCGCGGACGCTCGACGGCGCCTCGATCCGCCGCACGGCGCCCTTGTCGTCCCGCGCCGCAACCTGCTTGCCGAAGCTCCAGGCCACGGCGCCGGGCCGCGCCGCCACCGCGTCGATCCAGCGGCCCTTTTCATCCGCGATGGTCTCAATCCGGCCGGTGGCGTCGATGGCCGCCACGCGGCCGTCGTCGCCGCCGGTAATCAGCTGCGCGCCCTGGCGGACGGCGACCAGCACGGCGCCGTCCGGATGCGCCTCCACGCGCCGCGTCTCGCCGGCCGCCGCGAGCAGCACGCCGCCGTCGCCCAGCGCCAGCGCCGCCACATCGCCGAGGAAAGCGGCGCCGGTGACATGGGCGCCTGCGTCGAGCGCCGTCACGTGATCGAGGAGCGAAGTGATTGCGCTGGCCTGGGTCATCGGGGCTGCTGCCGGCTTCATGGTCGAACGATCACCTCTATGTCACGCGGCCGCCCAGGCCGCCAGGGGACGAGCAGGCTCACGCCGCGCAGGCCTGGAAGGCCTTCTCGATGGACGCCCGGTCGAGGTCCCGCCCGATCACCACGATCTTGGAGGCGCGCTTCTCGTCGGGGCGCCAGTCGCGCTGCAGGTCGCCTTCCAGCATCATGTGTACGCCCTGGAAGACGAAGCGCTTGGGCTCGCCCTTGAAGGCCAGGATGCCCTTGGAGCGCAGGATGTTCGCCCCTTCGCGCTGGGCCAGGTCGTTGATCCAGGGCAGGAAGCGGTCGGGGTCGACGTCGCCGTCGAGCGTCACCGCCACCGACTGCACGTCGTCGTCGTGGTGGTGGTGGTGCCCCTCCTCCAGGAAGTCGGGCTCCAGCGCCATGATGCGGTCGAGGTCGAAGGCGTTGCGGCCGAGCACCTCGTCGATGTCGACCTTGGCCCGCTCGGTCCGGTGCAGGCGCGCATAGGGGTTGATGGCGCGGATGCGGCTCTCGACATCCGCCAGTTCGTCGGCGCTCACCAGATCGGTCTTGTTGAGCACGATGACGTCGGCGAAGGCGATCTGGTTCTTGGCCTCGGGCGCATCCTTCAACCGCTCGGAGAGCCATTTGGCGTCGGCGACGGTGACCACGGCGTCGAGCCTGGTCCGGTCCGACACGTCCTGGTCGACGAAAAAGGTCTGCGCCACCGGCGCCGGATCGGCGAGACCGGTGGTCTCGACGATGATCGCGTCGAACTTGCCCTTGCGCTTCATCAGCCCGTCGATGATGCGGATCAGGTCGCCGCGCACGGTGCAGCAGACGCAGCCGTTGTTCATCTCGAACACCTCCTCGTCGGCGCCGACGATGAGGTCGTTGTCGATGCCCACCTCGCCGAACTCGTTGACGATGACGGCGTACTTCTTGCCGTGCGGCTCACTGAGGATGCGGTTGAGCAGCGTCGTCTTGCCGGCGCCGAGATAGCCGGTGAGCACGGTGACGGGGATCTTGTCGGTCAT
The DNA here is from genome assembly GCF_055391085.1 of Chelatococcus sp. KU-N122. NCBI lineage: Bacteria > Pseudomonadati > Pseudomonadota > Alphaproteobacteria > Hyphomicrobiales > Chelatococcaceae > Chelatococcus > Chelatococcus sp. KU-N122. The sequence continues at coordinate 417,664 of NZ_AP043981.1, forward strand.
GGCAGCCTCCACGGCTTCGCTCGCGGCGAAGCCGGCAATGCAGACGACGGTTCCGGCAACGGCACCGATGGAACTGGCGCTGATATATCGGTGCGCGCCGTCGCGAGAAAAGGGCTAGAGCGCTTCGCGGTCGGGTGGACTCACCCAACCGCAAAAGAGGCGCTCACCCCGGATGCGGGGTACATGATGGGCCCCAGCTTCAATCGATACGATCAACGCGGGCCTGCCTTGTCTGGAACAGGGGAGTGGCGGCGGTCGCAACCTGCATCATGAAAGACCGGCTGAACCGCCCCAGCACGGGCTCGTTGGGGTCGACGTAGAAGGAGCGCTCCAAGACGTCATGGTTGTACTCGCTCACCGTGATCCAGGCTCGCTGCAGCTCGTTCAATCCCGCCCGACGGCACTCGATCGCGGGCACCTCGATGGCAGCCTGGTCGGCGCCGGGTGGGCGACTCGATATGGCAAAGAGGGCGAGATGGGTAAGATCGTCAGCCGCGCGGAGGGCGACGACCACACAGACCGGGCGGCCCTTCCGCCCCTCCCTCTCGCCGCGCTCGTTCTGCCAGCGCCATAGGTAGGGATAGCGAACGACGGAGCCCGGGCGCCAGTCATCATTCGTCACCATAGCCCTCGCCTTTGGCGAGGCGAGCAATTTCGGCCGAGAACACCTGCGCGAGCTCGACAGGCGTTTCGCCCGTGCCATAAGCCCGGCGCGGATCAGCGTCGTCCCGTAGCTTCTGGTAGTGCTCGTAGCTCATCATGACAAATCGGGGTTTGCGATGGCGCGTGATGATGACCGGCGCCCTCGCCGCGGCATCGGTGACCTCGCCGACCTGCTTGTTCAGATCATGGGTGGTGAACGCCCGCATCAATCAGTCATCCAAATATCCATAATATCCATGTTTTCCATCTAACATGCCATTTGGCAAGCCCAAGCGGCGCATCGCTTACGCCTCCAGATGCCGCTGCGGCAGCAGGCCGTGTAACAGCCCACCGGCCGGGCCGAGCACCAGCGAGACGAGGTAGAGCACGCCCGCGGCGAGGATGATGGAAGGCCCCGCCGGCAGCCCGAAGTGGAACGACAGCACCAGGCCGGCCCAGCCGGCAACCAGAGCGAATACCACCGAGAGCATGATCATGGCCGTCACGTCCTCGGCCCAGAACCGGGCCGTGGCCGCCGGCAGGATCATCATGCCGATGGCCAGCAGCGTGCCGAGCGCGTGGAAGCCGGCGACGAGATTGAGCACCAGGAGGCTCAGGAACGCCAGGTGCGTCGGCGCGCCGAGCCGACTCACCGAGCGCAGGAAGCCCGGATCGACGCATTCCATCACCAGCGGCCGATAGAGCACCGACAGCGTGACCAGGGTGATGCTGGCGACGCCGCCGAGCAGCAGCAGCGTCGCGTCGTCGAGGGCCAGCACCGAGCCGAACAGCACGTGCAGCAGATCGATGTTGGAGCCCTTGAGCGACACGATGGTCACCCCGAGCGCCAGGGACAGCAGGTAGAACGAGGCCAGCGAGGCATCCTCGCGCAAGCTCGTGGCCCGCGCCACGGCGCCGGCAAGCAATGCCACGGCGCAGCCGGCGACGAGGCCGCCGATGGTCATCGCGGGCAGGGACAGGCCGTAGAGCATGAAGCCGATGGCGGCGCCCGGCAGCACCGCGTGCGCCATGGCATCGCCGGTCAGGCTCATGCGCCGCAGCATGAGGAAGACGCCGACCGGCGCGCCGGAGAGCGCCAGCGCGACGGCGCCGACCAGCCCGCGCCGCATGAAATCGAAGTCGACGAAGGGAGCTGCGAGCCAGCTATAGAGAAGGTTCACGCGCGCCTCTATTTGCTTAGGCGGCTCGGTCGCAGGCCCGCGCATGCGGATCGCTCGCCTCGATCATCCGCCGCGCCGACAGCAGGTTCTCCGGTGTGAGCACCGTCGCCGTCCGGCCCCAGGCGATCGGCTCGCGGGCGATCAGCAGCGTCTCGGGAAACGTCTGCTCGACGGTCGCCAGATCGTGCAGGGCAGCGATGACAGTGCGCTCCTCCTGGTGCCAGCGGCGCACCAGGTCGAGCAGATCCGCCGTGGTCTTGGCATCGAGCGCATTGAACGGCTCGTCGAGCACGATCAGGGCCGCATCCTGCACCAACAGCCGCGCAAACAAGGCCCGCTGCAGCTGGCCGCCGGAGAGCTTGCCGATCGGCCGCCGCTCGAAGCCGGTAAGCCCGACCGCCGCGATCGCCTCTTCGACCCGCCCGGCCTCCTTGCGGCCGATGCGCCCGAAGACGCCGACCCGGTGCCAAAGGCCCATGGCGACCAGATCGTAGACGCTGATCGGAAAACTGCGGTCGAGGTCGGTCAGCTGCGGAAGGTAGGCGATGCGCTCGCCCGGCCGGCCGACACGGATGTGGCCGCCCAGCGGCTTGATGAGGCCGGCGACCGATTTGAGCAGGGTGGATTTGCCGGCGCCGTTGGGACCGACGATCGCCGTCAGGCTGCCGCTGGCGATCGCCCCGTCGAGGTGATGCACCGCGGGATGCCGGTCGTAACCCAGGGTCACATCGTCGAAGCGAATAGCGGCCAAAGGCCGGGCAGCTATGGGCCCGTCCGATGCCACGGCCTGCGCCGACGAGGCGAGGACCGACGATGCCGCGCGCTCTGCGCTCATGCCGAGGCTCCGATGACGGCGGCGATGGCCGCCCACAGGGCGAGGAGCAGCACCACGGCCACGACGGCCCGATCCGCCACCGCCGCCCGCAGCAATGACGGCCTCGCCCCCTGGGCGCGGCGGGCAGCATGGGCGTGAACGTGCGCAGACTGGACCATCGCCCAGTATGTAATGTTCTACTGTTGCATTTGTCCAGGGGTGGAGCGCGCCGCCAGCTGCGTCAGAACGGCAGGTACTGGTAGAGCCAGGTCTCCGTCAGCACCTGGTCGCCGAGCTTCAGGTAGCAGCGCATGTCGACCGGGTCGTTGCCGCTGACCGTCAGGTCGAACTGCGCGCGCCAGTGGCCGGGCACGTTGTTGGGCACCGCCTCGGTGAAGACGTAGGAGAAAGTGCCGCGCGAGGCGGACAGCACCACCTCGGGCTTGGCGCCGAACGGCAGGTTCTTGAGCGGGCCGCCGAGGAACTCGACCATGAACTTGCGCACGCCCTTGGGGCGCGGCTGCCCGGGCACGCCGCCGTTGCCCAGACGCGTCGCGACACAGCGGGCGAGATCGCTCGGGAAGGGCTCGTCGGCAACCCAGTGGAGGCGGTAGCGCAGCGCATAGTTGCGGCCCGCAGTGGCGGGCTCGGCCGGTACCCACATGGCGACGATGTTGTCGTGGATCTCGTCGTCGGTCGGGATCTCGATCAGTTGGACGGAGCCCTTGCCCCACTGGCCCACCGGCTCCACCCAGGCGCTCGGCCGCTTCTCGTAGAAGACGCCGTCCTGGAAGTGATCACCGTTGCGATCGCGCTGCATCAGGCCGAAGCCGCGCGGATCCATGTCCTGGAAGGCCGAGGCGCTGATGCGCGGTGGATCGTTGAGCGGCCGCCAGATGCGCTCGCCGCTGCCGGTCCACATGGCGAGACCGTCGGAATCATGCACCTCCGGCCGCCAGTCGACGGCGGTCGGCTTCACCGTCTCGGAGAACCAGAACATCGAGGTGAGCGGCGCCAGACCGAAGCGGATCACCGGCTTGCGCACGGTGAGCGCGGCCTCGATGTCCATCACCACCGCCTTGTCGCGGGTCATGATGAACTTGTAGGCGCCGACGACGGAAGGGCCTTCGAGCAGGGCGTAGACGGTGACCGAGGGGCCGTTGTCCTTGGGGGTCTCGAAATAGACCTCGGTGAAGTCCGGAAACTCCTCCGGCGCCTCCGCCACCGTGACGTTGACGGCGACGCCGCGTGCCGACAGGCCGTACTGGTAGAGTTCGCCGATGGCCCGGAAATAGGATGCGCCGAGGAAAGCGACCCAATCGTTCTTCTGCCAGGGCTTGGCCGCCTGGTCGCCCAGCCGGCTTTCCTGGAAGCGGAAGCCGGCGAAACCGGCGTTCTCCTTGAGGCGCCGGGCGGGCGAGTCGGCGGGCATGTCGAAGTAGCGCGGCTCGTAGACGATCTCGCGCGCCTTGCCGTCGGCCACCACGCGCATGCGCACCGGCTTCTGGAACCACTGGCCGAGATGGAAGAAGGTGACAGGAAACTGGCCGGGCCCGTCCGCGAACAGCGCGTAGTCCGGATTGAACTTGATCTTGCCGTGCGCGTCGTAGTCGATCTGGTTCAGCACCGCCGGGTCCGGCGACGGCGCCGGCCGATAGGGCTGGGTCGCCATGGTGCGCACGCGCGCCTTGAGGGCTTCGAAGGAGAAATCGACGGGATTGCCGAGCTTGAGATCGGACGCCGCCAGCGCCTCAGGTGCAAACCCCGTGCTGGCCATGGCTGCGGTCGCGGCCGAGGCGGCCAGAAACAAACGGCGGTCCATCATGTCGGCGTGGCTCTCCTCAACAGGTTCGGCCGGCGGACGTAGGTACCTCCGCCCCACCTGTCAATGCATGTCCTGCCGCGCGCGCTCGTCCGCCACGCGTTGGCCCGGCAGATCGCCCGCCGGCCAATCGGACGCACACAGCCCGCGGCCGAAGGCGCGAGGAAGGCTGCGACCACGACCGTAAGCTCTTGTTCTGAAGCCATAAAGAAAGTCGAATCGTGCCGCCCCTCCCCCACCACGTCGTGGAGAAGGAGCGGCCTCGACTTGCAGGCCCGGGCGCAGCGGCGGGGCTGTGGCGAGCCCGCCCCAGCTGCCGCGGCGCCGCGAGGCGCAGAGCATTTCGCAATTGGATGAGATCATCCAATTGCATCGACATGCTCAGAAGCTTTGGAAGCTGGAGCGCTTCTCCGCGATTGGGTGTTTCCACCCAATCGCGAAGCGCTCCAGGGCTCAGGCCCGGGTGCTTTGGGCGGCCGCGTCCAGGTGAGCGACCAGGGAATCGTCCAGACCGAGCGCCTGCTTGAGGTTGTTCAAGAAGGCCGCATTGGCGGGCGAGTCCGGGTCGATGGTGATGCGCGCCGCCTCGTAGATCTGCGCGGCCTGCTCCGGCGACGAGGCCGCGTTGGCGAGATCCTGCACCGACGGCGGATTGGAGAAAGCCTGATCCAGGTACGACGCTGCGGCCGGATTGAAGCCCGCCTGCTGGAGGGTGCCGGCGATCTTGGCGCGCTCTGCCGGATCGACCGAGCCGTCGGCGGCGGCAGCGGCGATCATCGCGTTGATGAGGACAGTGGCGTCGTCGTGCGTCAGATCCTTGGGCTCGAAACCCGAGCCGGGCGGCGCGATGGCCGGCGCGCTGGCCTGCGTCACCTGGGGCTGGGCCCCGCCCTGCCAGTTCTTCATGGCCTTGTAGGTCAGGCCCCCGATCAGCGCGGCGCCGCCGAGCTGGGCCGCATTGCTGCTGAGGGTGTGGGTCGCCTTGGTGACCATCAGGCCTGCGAGCCCCGCCAGGATCGCGGCGCCCTGCGGCGTCTGGGCGAAGGAGATGGCGTTCTGCAGGATGCCGCCGGTCTGCGGACCGGCAACCTTGCTCAGGCTGTCGCCGATGGTCGCGCCGGGGTTGGACCCCGGCTGGTCGGACGCGCCGCTCTGCGTGGCGCCGCCCAGGAGCTGGCCGAGGAGACCGCCAAGGCCGCCCGCTGCCGCGCCGCCGGCCAATGCGCCACCCAGGCCGCTGCCGCCCTGTCCGCCCTGACCACCGAGAATCTGGCCGAGCAGGCCGCCGAGGCCGCCGGCCGAGGGATCGGAGCCGGGGCTGCCAGCCGGTGCGGCCGCGCTGCCGGTCGAGGGAGCGCCGGCCGCGCCGCCCTGGGCGCCGCCCAGGATCTGGCTGAGCAGGCCGCCGAGGCCGCCCGCGGCGGCCGCGCCGCCCGCACCACCCTGGCCGCCGCCGAGCACCTGCCCGAGCAGGTCACCGAGGCTGCCGCCCGGCTGCCCGCCGGTGCCCGCGCCTGCCCCCGCGCCGGCGCCTTGACCGCCGGCCAGGACCTGGCTGAGGAGGCCGCCCAGACCGGGCTGCTGGCCGGGCTGCGCCGCCTGGCCGTTGGTCAGGCCGCCGAGCGCTTGATTCAGCATGTCGGCGAGGCCGCCCTGGGCGGCCGGGGCCTGTTGCTGGGACGATTGGGGCTGGCCGCCCATGGCGCCGGCACCGACCATCGCGTCCAGAATCTGCTTGGCGTCGAACATTGCACTGTCTCCATCCACGACCGGTGACTTGGGCCCTTCGATCGCCCGCGTATAGGCTAGAACGGACGCACCAATGTGACAACGCAGCGACGGCCGCCGCGCGGTCCGCCGGAGCGCTTCCAGTCGATCGGCTGAGCCCTACCCTCTCGAGGAGAAGCGCTCCAGATTCAAAAAGGTGGAGCATGCCCATCCGATCGGATGACTCCATCCGATCGGGACATGCTCTAGCCTCAGGCCTTGGCCAGGACGTGCACCGAGAACAGCTGCCTGGCATCGGTCCAGACGGCCCGGCTCGTCCAGCCGGCTTGGCCGGCCAGCGCCCGGAAGCCGTCCGGAGTGTACTTGTAGCTGTTCTCGGTGTGAATGGTCTCGCCCCGGCCGAAGCGCAGCCGCACGCCCGCCACCTGCACGTCCTGGGCGCTCAGGCTCGCCAGGTGCATCTCGATGCGGCTGGCTTCGACGTTGAAGAAGGCCTTATGGGCAAAGGCCCCGAGCTCGAAGTCGGCGCCGAGCTCACGGTTGGCACGCGCCAGGACGTTGAGATTGAAGGCGGCGGTGACCCCCTCGCGGTCGTCGTAGGCGGCGTTGAGGATCGCCGTGTCCTTCACCAGGTCGACGCCGACGATCATCGATGCGCCCGGCCCCAGGATGGATCCCGCATGGGCCAGGAACACGGCCGCGTCGGCCGGCTCGAAATTGCCGATCGTCGAGCCCGGGAAGAAGCCGACCAGGGGGCGGCCGGCAAGGGCCGCGGGCAGCGCGAACGGCTGGGTGAAGTCGGCCGCGACCGGCGCGATCCGCAGCGCCGGGTAGTCGGCCTGCAGCGCCTCGGCGCTGCTGTGCAGAAAGCCGTCGGATATGTCGACCGGCACGTAGGCGTGGAGCCCCGGCAACCGATCGAGCAGCAGCCGCACCTTGGTGCTCGAGCCGCTGCCGAACTCCACCAGCGCGGCGCCGTCGGGCACAAGGGCGGCGATGTCGCCCGCCCGCTCCCGCAGGATGCGGATCTCGGTGCGGGTGGGATAGTATTCGTCGAGGGCCGTGATCCGCTCGAACAGCTCGGATCCGGCCTCGTCGTAGAAATACTTGGGGGAGATCTGTTTGGGGCTCTGGGACAGACCCTGCACCAGGTCGAGGGCGAAGGGATTGTTGGCGAAAGGCGGCGCCACGCGCTGCGCGATCTCGAAGCGGGGGACGACCGTCACGCGTTGACCTCCTTGGCGGCGCCACCATCCCGCCCAGGGGCGGTGCGGACGTAGTCGGCGAGGCGCAAGCCTGTGAACTGCCAGCGATGGTGGGGATAGAAGAAGTTGCGGTAGGTCAGCCGCTCGTGGCCGGACGGTGTCGCCACCGACGAGCCGCGCAGCACCAGCTGGTTGACCATGAACTTGCCGTTGTATTCGCCGAGCGCTCCCGGCGCCGGCCGGTAGCCCGGATAGGCGCCGTAGGCGCTGCGGGTCCACTGCCAGACGATGCCGAAGGCATCCGGCAAGCCGCCGGCCGCCGCCACCTCCCATTCCTGTTCGGTCGGCAGGTCCTTGCCGGCGAACCGCGCATAGGCGTCCGCCTCGTAATAGCTGACGTGGCAGACCGCCGCCGCCGGATCGACCGGCTGCATGCCCGCCAGCGTCATCTGGAACCAGCGGCCGTCGACCTGGCGCCAATAGCCGGGCGCCTCCCAGCCCTCGCGCTGGACCGTCGCCCAGCCGTCGGAGAGCCACAGCAGCGGGTCGCTGTAGCCCCCCTCCGCCATGAAGGCGAGCCACTCGCGGTTGGTGACCAGCGGGCCGATCGTGACCGCATGGACGAGCACCTGGTGGTTGGGGGCCTCGTTGTCGAACGAGAAGCCCTGCCCCTCGTGGCCGATGCGGTAGATGCCGCCGGGCACCGACGTGGCATCGCCGCCGGTGGGTGACGGCAGGCGCCAGCCGGCGGCGTAGACCGGATCGGTCGGGTTGTGGGCAAAGCCGTGCAGGATGTCGGTCAGCATCAGCTCCTGATGCTGCTGCTCGTGGTTGAGCCCGATCTCGACGAGCGGCGCGATCGCCTCGAGCGTGGCCTCGTCCGCCTCCGCGATGAGGTTCGCCATGGCGGCATCGACGTGGGCCCGGTAGTGCCCGACCTCGGCCACCGTCGGACGGGTGATGAGGCCGCGCCGCGGTCGCTCGTGCCGAGGCCCGGCGCTGACGTAGTAGGAGTTGAACAGGAAGGCGAAGCGCTCATCGAACGGCTTGTAGCCGGCCGCGTGCGGCACCAGCAGGAACTGCTCGAAGAACCACGTGGTGTGAGCCCGGTGCCATTTGGCGGGGCTGGCGTCCGCCATGGACTGGATCAGTTGGTCCTCGTCCGACAGCGGCGCGACGCGGCGCTCGGTTTCATCCCGGACGGCTGCGTAGGCAGCGCGTGCCCATTCCCGCAGATTGCCGCTCCGGCGCGTCGGCGAGACCGCCGTCAGAGTGGACGCAGCTGGCATCGGGTTCTCCCTTGCTCGCGGAAGCCAACGAATCACACGATACCGTGCGGGAGAATCGATCCGGCCCATGACGCGACAGTGAATCTGGCGTCACGACCATCGTCCGCCCCCAGCCTAGGTGCCGTTTGTTCCGTTTATGTTCCGTCTGACACGTTTACCATAAGTAGGCCGCCCGTCGCCCACGGCAAGAGGCGGCATAGGATGCATTCCTCCGCATGAGGCCTGCCGCGTCGTATGCATTCTCCGGGCTCGGAGCCGCCCAGCTCTCGACGCTCGGGCCGAGCCCAACCACACCCGGCGCTCATGCGCTTTGCCATCGGCTGGAGGCGACCGACGCCGAAGCACTTCAATAACGATTTGAATATGAATGCCTTTTCCGACCGGCGCGGCGGCTCGGCTGCGGCCGCCCCGGCACGGAGCGCCTATTCCGCCGGCGCGCTCGCGGCCGAGGCGGCAGCCGGCTGGCCGGCGGCACCTGCCCGCCTGGCCCGCCGCCAGGCGCCGGCGCGGGCCATGGCCATCAGCGCCGCCGGCGTCACCACCAGCGTCAGGATGGTGGCGAAGCCGAGCCCGAAAACGATGGCGGTCGAGAGGTTCACCCACCATTGCGTCGAGGGCGCGCCGTAGTCGATCGTGCGCTTGACGAAGTCGAGATTGATGCCGAAGGCGATGGCCAGCACGCCCAGCACCGCGGTGACGGCGGTCAGCACCACCGGCCGCGCGCGCTCGCGGCACGTCTCCAGGATCGCCTCGCGCGCCGCCGAGCCCTCGCGCACCAGCCGGTCGTAGGTGTCGATCAGCACGATGTTGTTGTTCACGATGACGCCGGCGTTGGCGATGATGCCGATGCCGGTCATCACCACGCCGAACGGCTGGCCCATGACCATGAGCCCGATCAGCACACCGATGGTGGACAGCACCACCGCCGAGAGCGTCAGCAAGACGCTGCTGAACTTGTTGAACTGCGCCAGCAGGATGGCGAAGATCAGGAACAGCGCGGCGCCGAAGGCCTTGGCGAGGAAGGCGCCCGCCTTCTGGCGCTCCTCGTCCTCGCCCTTGAGCTTGAAGGTGACGCCCGGCAGCTCGAGCCGCCGCAGCGCCTCGGTCACCTCCTGCTGCACCACGGCCGTCTGCACGCCGCCGGCGACATTGGCGGTGACGTTGACCACCCGTTGGGCGTTGACGCGATTGATCAGGCTGACGCGGTCGATCGGCTTGCGGGCGACGAAGTTGGCGATCGGCACCGCGCCCACCGGCGTCTGCAGCAGCAGCGCGTCGAGCGTGTCGAGGCTACGCATCGCCGCCGGGAATCGCACGAGGATGTCGACCGACTTGTCCGTGTCGATCGGCCGGTACTCCGCCACCTTGAGCCCGTTGGTGACGAGCTGGACGGTGGTGCCGACGCCGAGGGGGCTGGCGCCGTACTTCGCCGCCTCCGCCTTGTCGACGTCGATCTTCCAGTCGATGCCCGGCAGCGGCAGGCCGTCGTCCACGTCGCGGGTGTCGGCGCGGGCCCGCAGCAGCTCCGCGGTCTTGCGCGCCGCGGGGAAGAGCTGGGCACTGTCGATGCCGCTGAGCTGGATGGCGATCGGCTTGCCGGTGGCCGGCCCGGCGTTGGGCTTGGTCACCTCGATGATGACGCCCGGAATGTCCTGCGTGCGCTCGCGGATGTCGGTCATGATCTGCGAGGCGCGCCGGCGCTGGCGCCAGTCGACGAAGGAGAACTGGATGGTGCCGACGGTATCCTCGGTGACGTCGCTCGAGCCGCGCTCGCCCTCGCCCGAGCGGGCGTAGACGGTCTCGATCTCGCCCATGCCGAGCAGGCGGTCCTCGACCTGGCGGACGATGCGGTCCTTTTCCGTCATGGAAAGATTGCCGCGCGCCCGCACCTGCACCAGGCCGTAGTCGGGCTCGACGTCGGGAAAGAACTCCACCCCGTGGCCGAAGCGGCCGTAGGCCTGCATGACGCCGACGAGCAGCAGCACGGCGAGGCCGAGCGTGGCGAGGGGGTGGGCGATGGCGAGCCGGACCGTGCGCATATATAAGCCGTCGTCGCGCACGCGCTCGTCGTGCGGCGCGGCCGACGCCCGGCCGAGCAGCGCGCCCAGCGTCGGGGTGAAGAACAGCGCCACGACCAGCGACGCCGACAGCGTCGCGATCAGCGTCAGCGGCATGTACTTCATGAACTGGCCGACGACGCCGGGCCAGAACAGCAGCGGCGAGAAGGCGGCGATGCGGGTCAGCGTCGCCGAGATCACCGGCCCGGCCATGCGCTTGGCCGCCAGCGCATAAGCGGCCTTGGGCGCCATCCCCTCCGCCATGCGCCGCTCGGCGAATTCCGAGACGATGATGGCATCGTCGACCAGCATGCCGACCGCCAGGATGAGCGAGAACAGCACGACGATGTTGATGGTGAGGCCGGCCATCTGCAGGCCGAGGATGCCGGCCAGGAACGAGGCGGGGATGGCGATGCCGATGAACATCGAGGCGCGGCCGCCGAGCACCACCAGCATGATGATGACGACCAGCAGCACTGCCGTGACGACGCTGTTCTGCAGCTCGTGCAGCATGGCGCGGATGTTCTTCGACTTGTCCTGGGTAAAGCTCACCTGCACGTTGGCCGGCCAGCTGCGCTGGAGCTCGGCAACGGCCTTCTTGGTGGCGTCGACGGTGTCGATGAGGTTGGCGCCGCTGCGCTTCTTGACCTCGACGGTGATCGCCGGCTTGCCGTTGATGCGCGTGATCGAGGTGGCGTCGCGGAAGGTGGGCAGCACCTCGGCCACCTCGCCCAGGGTGACGGTGGCGGCGCCGGACGAGGCCACCGGCAGCTTCAGCACATCCTGCGGCTCCTCGATCAGCGCCGGCACCTTGACCGCGAAGCGCCCGGTGCTGCTCTCGATGGCGCCGGCCGCCACGAGGCTGTTGCTGGCCGAGACGGTGTTGACGAAATCGTTGAGCGAGATGCCGTAGCTCTTGAGCAGCATCGGCTCGACGATGATCTCGACCGCCTCGTCGCGGGCGCCGCGCAGCTCGGCCGACAGCACGCCCGGCGCCTGCTCGATGACGGTCTTGGCCTGGCGGGCGAGCCGCAGCAGCGTCCGCTCCGGCACGTCGCCGCCGAGGCCGACGACCAGCACCGGGAACAGCGAGAGGTTGACCTCCATGACGATCGGCTGGTCGGCATCGCGCGGCAGGTCCTTGCGGGCCTGGTCGACCTTGGCCCGCACGTCGGCCAGCGCCGCGTTGGAATCGAAGCCGGCCTCGAACTCCACCAGCACGTAGCCGCCGCCCTCGTAGGAGGCGCTGCGCATCTCCTTGATGTTGGCGACCGACTTCAGCTGCGTTTCGAGCGGCCGCAGGATCAGCCGTTCGGAATCCTCCGGGCTGATGCCGCGCTGGAGCACGTTGACGTAGATGATCGGCACACGCACGTCCGGCTCCGCCTCCTTGGGGATCGAGACGTAGGCGGTGAGGCCGGCCACCAGCAGGAACAGCAGGGTGGCGATGGTGAGCCGGGCGTGGTTGATCGCATAGTCGACGGGATTGGCCATCAGGTCAGCGGCGCGCCAGCCGCCACCGGCTCGACGACCTCGCCCTCCTTCACGAAATCCTGGCCGCGGACGATGACCTTGCTGGCGCCCGGCACGCCGGCGACCCAGATGTCGGCCGGCGTGTCCTCCACCACCTCGATGGGCAGGAAGGAGACCTTGTTGCCGTCCTGCACGGTCCGCACGCCGAGCCGCCCCTCGGCCGAGAAGGTCAGGGCCGAGCGCGGCACCGCCACGGCGGGCACCTTGGCAAGCCACAGCGCGGCCTCGCACGTCACCCCGTCGGGCACGACGCCCTTGCTCTTGTAGAGCTCGATCTCGACCCGGTAGGTGCGCGTGCCCTTGCTGGCGGTGGGCGAGATGAAGCGGATCCGGCCCTTGCCGCTGGCGCCGGTGACCAGCTTGACGCGCGCTTCGTCGCCGACGGTGATGCCGCCGAGCTGCCGCTCGGACACCTCGACGACGGCGAGCATCGGGTTGAGCGACACCATCTCGGCCAGGGTGGCGTTGAGCGCCAGGGCCTGCCCGACCTGGACCGGCACGTCGCTGACCACGCCGGTGATGGGGGCGAGCACCTCGTTCTTGCCCTGCTCCGCCTCGGCCAGCGCCAGGCTCGCGGTGGCGGCCTTCAGCTCGGCCTCGAGCTGCGGCTTGTTGAGGGCGGCGTAGGCGCCGCTCTCGATCAGCTTCAGCTTCGCCTCGAGCTCGATACGGCGTTGGGCGAGCTTCGCCCGGGCCTGGTCGACCGCCGCCGAGCGGCCCTCGTCCAGCAGCACCGCGATGACGTCCCCGGTCTTCACCTCGGAGCCGCGCTTCACCCTGAGCTCCTTGATGATGCCGGCGACGCGGGCGACGGCCGTGCCGCGCTTGTCCGCCTCGGTGCGGCCGGACACGGTGACCTTGCGGGCCCGCTCCTCCTCCGTCACCGTCATCACCGCGACCTTGAAGCGCGGCCGCGCCTCGGCCGCCGCCGGCGCCCCGGCGTCCGCCACCTTGTGCGGCTCACGCGTCAGCATGCCGGATGCAATCCAGCCGACGGCCGCAAGGACGATGACGACCGCCACGACGCGGCTCGCTTTCATGGCACCAGCCCCTCGGTCGGGTTCGGCCAGCAGCGGCTCGCGGCAGCCGCCCGCTTGGCATTGACCCGATATTCGTTAAGCGCGCCGCCCCGCGTGAGGCGAATGCCAGATTCGCCGTGCGGGCGCACGCATCCCCATCCGTGACAACCTGGGCGATTTCACGATCACGAACAGCGGCGCGGTCGACCGCGCGCCCTTGCCCCCGACGCGTCTCGACGCCCACGTCACGTGTTGCCGTGTGGCAGGATTGAACGGACCGCACAAACGAAATCACCCGGGCTCGCGCCCGGGTGATCGACCATCGTCGGGTGGGCGGCGCAGCCGCAGCCTTGCGGCCCCGCTACAGCTGGCCGAGGAGCAGGAGGATCAGCACGACGACGAGCACGGCGCCAAGCACGCCCGAGGGGCCATAGCCCCAGTTCGCGCTGTAAGGCCACCGCGGCACAGCGCCGACCAGAAGCAAAATAATGATGATGAGAAGGACTGTTCCAAGCACGGCCTGTCCCTTTGTTCGGTTAGCCTTGGCAGCTCTCGGTGTGAACACGGCCCGTTGCCGATGGGTCGCCCGAACAACGTGATGCGGCAGCGAAAGTTCCTGATCCTGCTTAGGGCGGGATGATTTTTCTTCGAATCATCACCCCGCGCTAAGTCTTTGTTCTGAGCATGATCTTGTCCAAAAAAACGGTGTCCACTTTTTGGGATCATGCTCTAGCGCAGCCGATAGAACAGGATCGCCGTCATCGCGACGTTCAGCAGCGTGATGCCGAAGCGAAGGTGGCGCTGGTCGAGCCGCCGCGCCAGGCGGGCGCCGGCGTAGCCGCCGACGATGGCTGCGCCCAGCATGATCAGTGTCTGCGGCCAGTGGACGATGCCGGCGGCGCTGAAGCAGACGACGGCGATGGCGTTGGTGGCGGCGACCAGCAGCGTGCGCGCCGCGCTCATCGCCTTGATATCCTCGTGCCCGAGCAGGCTCCAGACCGCCATCATCATGATGCCGACGGCGCCGCCGAAATAGCCGCCGTAGATGCCGAGGACGAATTGCGCCCCGAGCAGCGTGGCCGGGCCGATGCGCACGACGCGCCGCAGGGCGCGTCCCGCCCGGGCGCCGAAGGCGAAGGCCACCGTGCCGATGAGCAGCAGCCACGGCACGATGCCGTCGAAGGCGCGCTGCGGCGTCAGCAGCAGAAGCAGCGCGCCGACGAGGCCGCCGGCCAGGCTCACGCCGAGCACGGGGCCGAACGAGACGCCGTCGAACGGGCGGAAGTCCTCACGGTAGCCGTAGGCGCTGGCGAGCGCGCCGGGAAACAGCGCCACGGTGCTCGACGCGTTGGCGCCGACGGAGGGCACGCCGGCGAGCACCAGCGCCGGCAGGGTGACGAACGAGCCGCCGCCGGCCGCGGCGTTCATGGCGCCGGCGAGCAAGCCCGCGCCGGCCAGCAGCGCTGCGATCGAAAGGTCAAGATCCATGCCCGCTTCTGCTGCGCCGGCACCGCCGTCGCAATGCGTAAGGCGTCAACCGAGCCTTCGCAGCAGGCGAACGCCGTGAGCGCGTGGACCACATCGATCCGCCCCGCTGATCACATCGGAACGGAACGTCTCCGAAGCTCAGTCCGGCCCGCCGACGCCGCCCGGCAGCACGTCGTTGCCGAAGAGGTCGTCGCTGCCGGCCATGCCGCCGTCGACCGGCGACTGTCCCTCGCTCTCACGTACGTATTCCGACCCGTCGTCCTCGTCGTCGCCCTCGTCGCCGAGGTCGAGCCAGTTCTGGCCAGGGGGAGGAGCATCGTGCCCGCCGCCCCGCCGCGTCTGCTGGGCTTCCACCGAGACCGTCAGAGCGGCGACCAGCAGGGTCCCCAGCACCATCGCGCGCATATCCGCTCCTCGCTCGTCCGGCCGCTCGTCGGCCAAGCCTCACTCCGGCGCTTCGTAGCATCGGCCGGCGGAGCGAACAACGCCGCCGGCCGCGTCCGTCGCGCCGGCGCAACGGCGTTGCACGCGCCGCCGGAATGCGCCTCCGGCCCCTTAGCCATGGCGGCCGGAAGCCCACCTGTGGTATGGCCGGCGCCGTTGCCGCCGTGGGGTGCGTGGCGCCGGACGGACAACGGGCAAAGGGAGGCCAGCGGTTCCATGACGTCAACGTTCGTCGCCGAGCGACTTCGCCTGCTTGCGCCGCTCCTGGGCGCGCTATGCCTCACCACCACCGCCATGGCGCAGACTGCGGCCACGCCGGCTCCAGCCCCAGCCCAGCCCGCTGCCCCGCCCCAAGTGCCGGCCAGCCAAGTGCCGGCCAGCCAAGCGCCAGCCAGCCAAGCGCCGGCCAGCCAGGCTCCGGCGACCGCGGCTGCTGCGCCCGCCGAGGCGCCCAAGCCGGTCATCGACCAGAAGGCCCTCGATCTGGTCAAGGCGATGAGCGACAAGCTCGCCGCCGCCAAGACGTTGAGCGTCAGCGCGCGGGGCATGCGCGAGGTGCTCTCGACGCAGAACAACATGCTGACCTTCTTCAGCACGACGCGAGTCGAGGTGCAGCGCCCCAACCGGCTGAACGCGGTCGTCGACACCGACGGCCAGCGCATGCGCTTCGTCTACGACGGCAAGACGCTCAACGTCGTCGACACGACGACGAACCTGTTCAGCAAGCTCGACGCGCCCGCGACCCTGGACGAGACGCTCCAGGCGGCCGGCAAGCAGGGCATCCACTTCGCGCTGGCCGACTTCCTCTACAGCGACCCCTACAAGGTGCTGACCGACGGGCTGACCACCGCCTACGAGGTGCAGACCAGCCAGCTGCACAATGCCAAGGTCAAGCATCTGGCCTTCGCCGGCAAGGGCGTCGAATGGCAGATCTGGATCGACACGGAGACGCAGCTGCCGCACCTGCTGGCGGTGACCTACACCGATACCGAGCGCAATCCGCACTTCCTGGTCGAGCTCAGGAACTGGGAGCTGAACAAGGAGCTTCCGGCCAAGACCTTCGAGTTCGCGCCGGCCGCCGATGCCGCCCAGATCGAATTCCTGCCTGCGCAATAAGGAGATCCCCATGCGTCGCTACATCCTTGCTGCGCTTTCGGCGCTCTCCCTGATGGCGGTCGCCAGCCCGGCCTCGGCCTGGATCGCCGCCCACGGCGGCGGCTTCTGGCGCGGCCCCGCCGGCGGCATCCACGCCTGGCACGGCGGCTATGCAGCCGGCGGCGGTTATTGGCACGGCGGCGGATGCTGCTGGGGTGGCCCCGGCTGGGGCGGGGTTGCCGCCGCCGGCGCCGTCGGCCTCGCTGCCGGCGCCGCGATCGGTGCCGCCGCGGCGGTCCCGCCACCGCCCGTCGTCGTCGCTCCGGCGCCGGTGGCCGTGGCAGCGCCCGCCGGCTCGACCTACTATGCTCTGCCCGGCCCCTGCGACTCCGCCACGGTGAACGGCGCCCGCTACTACAATTGCTCGGGCACCTACTACCGTCCCTACAGCTACGGCGGCCGCACCGTCTACCAGGTGGTGCCGCCGCCGTTCTGAGCAGGCCCGGAAACGCCAAATCGGTCAGGGGGCGGGCGTCATCGCCGCGCGGGAGAAGCGCATGCTCGTCGTCCACCACCTGGAGAATTCGCGCTCGCAGCGGGTGCTGTGGCTGCTCGAGGAGCTCGGCCTTCCCTACGAGGTCAAGCGCTACGCCCGCGACGCATCCATGCGGGCGCCGGCTGCCCTGAAGGCCATCCATCCGCTCGGCAAATCGCCGATCGTGACCGATGGCGACCAGGTCGTCGCCGAATCCGGCGCCATCATCGAATACCTGCTCGATCGCTACGGCGGCGGCCGACTGCGGCCGCCACCGGGCACGCCGGAGCACCGGCGCTACACCTACTGGCTCCACTTCGCCGAAGGCTCGGCCATGCCGCCGCTGCTGCTCAAGCTGGTGCTCAGCCGCCTGCCGACGGCGGCGCCGGCGCTGCTGCGGCCGTTGCTGCAGATCGTCGCCGACAAGGCGATCGCCCGCGCCGTGGAGCCGCAGCTGGCCGACCAGCGGGCGTTCATGGAGGCCGAGCTCGGCCGCAGCCCATGGTTTGCCGGCGCCGACATGACCGCAGCCGATATCCAGATGAGCTTTCCCGTGGAAGCTCTCGCGGCCCGCGGCGGCCTCGACGGGCGCTACGCCAACCTGAGCGGCTTCCTCGAGCGCATCCACGCGCGAGACGCTTACAAGCGGGCGCTGGAGCGCGGCGGCCCCTACGCGCTGCTGCGCTGAGCCTGGAGCGCTTCGCGCCAGGGTGGAGACACCCAAGCGCAAGAGAAGCGCTCCAGATCCAAAAACTTGGCGCATCTCGCAATTGGTTGATCTCATCCCGTTGCGAGATGCACGCACGGCCAGACGTATCAACCTGTTGACATTTATGCCCTGCCGTGGAAGCTCCGGCGACCAATCAACGTCGCCTGGCTTTACAAGACGGCGTCGACGAAGCTGGACGAGGGAGGATGGCATGAGGAATTTGGTTCTGGCAGCGCTTGCGGCGCTGTCCTTGGCGGCGGGGCCTAGCATCGCCGCAGCCCAGTCGGGCGGTCCGGTCAAGATCGGCATCCTGAACGACCGCTCGTCGGTCTATTCCTCGATCACGGGCGAAGGCTCCGAGGTAGCCGCCAAGATGGCCGTCGAGGACTTCGGCGGGCAATTGCTCGGCAAGCCCATCGAGATCCTGGCGGCGGACCACCTGCAGAAACCCGACGTGGGCGCCGGCATCGCGCGCAAGTGGTTCGATGTCGACGGCGTCGATGCCGTCTTCGACATCTACAGCTCCGGCGTCTCGCTGGCCGTGCAGCGGCTCGCCGAGGAGAAGAACAAGATCCTGGTGGTGTCGATGGCCAGCAGCCGCGACATCAGCGGCAAGTCCTGCTCGCCCAACGGCATGCAATGGGCCAACGACGGCTATTCCGTCGCCAAGCTGACCATCGACGGCAGCCGCAAGCCGGGCGCCGACAGCTGGTTCTTCATCACCGTCGACTACACGGCCGGCCACAGCATCGAAGGCGATTCCAAGAAGATGATCGAGGCGCAGGGCGGCCAGTTCGCCGGCAGCGTCCGCTTCCCGCTGAACACCACGGACTTCAGCTCCTACCTGCTGCGCGCGCAATCGTCCGGCGCCAAGAACATCGTAATGATCGCCGGCGGCAGCGACCTGGTGAACGGCATCAAGCAGGCCGACGAGTTCGGCATCAACCAGACCGGACAGCGCTTCATCCCGTTCTCGCTGACCACGGTCGACATCATCGGCCTCGGCAACAAGGCGACCGCCGGCATGCCGCTGGTGTTCAGCTTCTACTGGGGCGAATCCGACGCCACCCGGACCTGGGCCGAGCGCTTCAAGCAGCGCACCGGCAAGCTGCCGACCGACCCGCAGGCCAACGTCTACAGCGCCGTCACGCACTACCTGAAGGCGGTCAAGGCCGCCGGCACCGCCGATACGGCAGCGGTGCTCGCCAAGATGAAGGAAATGCCGGTGGAGGATTTCTTCACCCACGGCGCCAAGGTCCGCGCCGACGGCCGGCTGATGCGCGACCTCTACTTCGCCGAGGTCAAGAAGCCTGCGGACATGAAGGATGCCACGGACCTGGTGAACCTCACCCAGAAGTTTCCGGGCGAGCAGGCCTTCATCCCGGTCGACCAGAGCGACTGCAAGTACTTGAAGAAGTAGCCCCTCGTCATGGCCGGGCTTGGCCCGGCCCGCTCCTTCATCTCCCGCGCGTCATGGCCGGACTTGATCCGGCTCGCTCCTTCACCCGCGGCGCGTCATGGCCGGGCTTGACCCGGCCATCCATCGATGAAGATAAATGTCAGCCCGCCAGGGCTGGCCGCATGCTGGCGGTTTCCAAGTGGATGGATGGCCGGATCAAGTCCGGCCATGACGACGGAGGGACGATGGCAGCCGGGCCCATCCCAGCCATGACGCTGGAGCGGCGGCCACCCACGCCTCACAGCTCCTTGGCCAGCTCTTCCTTCTTCACCTTGCCGGTGGTGGTCATCGGCAGGCTCTCGGCGATGCGCAGCTCGGGAATCTTGTAGACGGCGAGCCTCTCGCGGCAGAACGCCAGGAGATCGTCGGCCGACACCTGGCCCGCCTGCGCCGGGTGCAAGGTGACGAAGGCGACCGGCACCTGGCCGCGGACGGGGTCCTCCCGCCCGATGACGCCGCTGCCGGTCACCGCCGGGTGCTGGCCGAGCACGGCCTCGATCTCCGCCGGGAACACGCTCATGCCCTTGACCTTGAGCATCTCCTTGCGGCGGCCGAGGAAGTGGATCGAGCCGTCCTCGCCGATCATGCCGATGTCGCCGGTGCGCAGCCAGCCGCCGACCAGGCCTTCGCGCGTGGCGTCCGGCTTGTTCCAGTAGCCCTTGAGCAGCGACGGTGAGCGGACACAGAGCTCGCCCTCCTCGCCCAGCGGCTTCAGCCTGTCGCTGCCGAACTCCATGATCTTGAACGCGGTGCCGGGCACCGGCAGGCCGCAGAACACCTGCCGCGCCTTGAGGTCGACGTCGCCCTCCTGGAAGCCGCGGGTGAAGGTGTCGATCGAGTGGGTCTCGGTCATGCCCCAGGCGGCTTCGCGCAGGGTGGCGCCGGTGTGCGTCCGCCAGCCTTCGCGGAAGGCGACGTTGAGCTTCTTGACGAAGGAGGCGACGACCACGTCGCGCAGCGACGTCAGGTCGTAGTCGCCGATGCGGGGATGCTCCATCAGCTCCACCGCATTGTCGACGACCATGGCCGAGAAGGTCACCTTGTGGCGCTCGACCGCGGCCATGTAGGCCTCCGGATCCCAGCGCGCCAGCAGCACGCAGGTACCGCCGCAGACGACGGGGATGAGGATGCCGAAATCCTCCCCGGCCATCCAGAAGATCGGCCAGAAGTCGATGATGACGGCGTCGGGCCCGATGTCGGCGGTGATCGAGGTGCCGGTCGCGGCCGTGTAGAGCATGTTGCGCTGGGTGTGCACGCAGCCCTTGGGCATGCCGGTGGTACCGCCGGTGTAGTTCAGCGCGGCGACCGCATCGAGATCGGGCTCCACCTTGGGCGCCGCGCCGGTCTCCGCGTCGAGCGTCGCCATCAGGTCGACGACGCCGGCCGGCAGCGGGCTGCGCGGCGTCGTCAGGGCCGGCGGCAGGGGGCCGAGCGGCTGGTCCGGCAGCATGTCCAGGAACGAGGTGGCGAGCACGTGCCGGACCGAGGTCTGCGCCTTGCAAGCCTCGACCACCGGCAGCAGCTGGTCGTGGGTGACTAGAATCTCGGCGGCGGTGTCGTTGAGCTCGTAGACGAACTCGGCCTCCCGGAACATCGGGTTGACCGGCACATGCACGCCGCCGGCCTTCAGGATGCCGTAGAAGGCGATGAAGAACTGCGGGCAGTTGGGCAGGAAGACGGCGACCCGATCGCCGGTCTTGAAACCGTAGCGATGGAGCAGGGCGGCGAAGCGGTCGCTCAGCCGGTCGAGCTCAGCGTAGCTGATCTCACGGCCGTAGAAGATGATCGCGGGCTTGGCAGGCGTGCGTCGTGCCCACTCGCCGAGGTAGGCGGTGATGGCGATCTCGCCCAGCGGATAGCGCACCTCGCGGGGGACCTCGGCGGGCCAGCGTCGCGCCCAGAATTGCTCCGCGTGAGCCAGATAGGCCGCTTCGCTGGCGGTGTAATCGGCTGCATCTCCTTGCGCCTGCATCTTGTCCTCCCGGTGTGCTGTCCTGACCTGCTCCGACTGTGGAGCCGTATCGCCCTGGTTGTGGCCATCTTGCGCGAGCCACCGCTTGTGCGTAAGCACGACGGCCGGCTGCCGGATCGCGGCTGCGCAACGCGTCGGCAGCCCCGTCGTCGGCCAGCTGACAGGAAGCGGCTTCTGCTCGATATTTCAGCGTGCGGCCGACCCAGCTCTACGAGCGAGGGCGAGACGCGTCAATATATTGACACGTCTGGCTCCCGCAACCGGAAGCCGCCAACCACAAGGAACCATGGTGAGCATGCAGCCTACGCACGACGCCCCCCCCGCCGACCGTTCGGGCGATGCTGACCATGAGCTCAACAACCGCCTCTTCTTCCGGCTGGTCCAGGCGGCCAACATCTATCACCGGCAGGCCACGCGCGAGCTCAACATCTCGGCCATCCAGGGCGTGGTGCTGGGGGCGCTGTCGCGCTATGCCGACGAGGGCATCGCGTTCTCCGCCCTCGTCGACTACCTCGCCGTCAGCCGCCAGAACCTGGATGCCGTGCTCAAGCGGATGGAGCGTCAAGGCCTCGTCGAACGCATCGAGGGCCCGACCGACAGACGGATCCGCATCGTGCGGCTGACCCGGGCCGGCGTCCTGGCGTGGGACGATCTGAGCGCCCGCACCGTCGAGTTCTACAAGCTCGCCACCGAGACGATACCGTTCGATGCCAGGGCGGCGTTCGTCGAGGTGCTGGTCCAGGTTTCGCGCGGCCTGAAGGCGGTGCGCCTCGACTCGGCCAAGAAGCACTCGGCCAAGAAACACTCGGCAAAGAAGCCCGGCCCGCGATCGAAGCCGGCAGGTGGGCGGCGCCAGCGGACCGCCCACGGCGCCGCCGACGCGGCGCCAGACCGGACGCACACGGCCGGCGCCGGCGACTGAGCAGAAGGCGGTCGCCAGAAAACGGTTGTCGGCGCCGCGAAAATCCATCAATACGTTGACACGATCGCACGGCGCGGCGCCGGACGGAGCATGCGGTGGCAGGGACGGCTGAGGCCCTCTCGCCCCCGTCCGCCCGCCGGGCCGAACGGTCGGCATGACCTTGCGCCGGTCGACCACGACCGAAACGTGGCCGCCGACCGAGGATTGTGGAGGCGAGACCGCGACGAAGGCGGCGGCGTCCGCTCGGCAATCACGCTTCAGGAGGGAACCATGGCTGTATCCGAGCCCCGCGTGCCGGCACGCGACGACTGCGTGCTCCGCTACGTGCTCGACAGGCGCGCAGCCGCCCATCCGGACCGCCCGTTCATCCGGCTCGGCGATGGCAGCCACCTCGCCTACGGCGATTTCAAGCAGCAGGTCGAGCGCGCCGCGGCGGGGCTCGCCGCCCTCGGCGTCAAGCAGGGCGACACGGTCACCGTGTGGCTGCCCAACGGTGTCGAGATGATCCGCGTCTGGTTCGCCATCAACTGGCTGGGCGCGACCTACGTGCCGATCAACGTCGCCTATCGCGGCAGCCTGCTGGCGCACGTGCTGGCCAACGCCGGCTCGTCGGTCATCGTCGCCAGCGTCGACCTGGTGGCGCGGCTCGCCGACGTGGACAGGGCGAGCCTTGAGACCTGCGTCGTCGTCGGCGGCAGCGCCGATCCCGTGCCCGGCCTCGCCATGCACGAGGCGGCGGCGCTCGACGGCGATCCCTCCACGATCCCGACCCTCGGCCGGCCGATCGAGCCCTGGGACGTGCAGTCGATCATCTACACCTCGGGCACCACCGGCCGTTCCAAGGGGGTGATCAGCTCCTACGCCCACCTCTTCCACATGAGCGGGCCGCAGAGCTTCCACATGCTCGACGAGACCGACAGCTTCCTGCTCTACGGCCCGCTGTTCCACGTCGGCGGCACGCTGCCGGTGGTCGCCTCGCTCAACCGCGGCGGCGCCGTCGGCGTCGCCGGCGAGTTCTCGACCGAGACGTTCTGGCCGGCGGTGCGCGCCACCGGCGCCACCTTCGCGATCCTGCTCGGCGTCATGACCAGCTTCATCGCCAAGCGGCCGCCCTCGCCCGACGACCGCGGCCACACGCTCAAGAAGGTGATGATGATCCCCCTCGACGACGGCTGGCGCGCCTTCGCCGAACGGTTCGGCGTGACAGTGTGGACGCTGTTCAACATGACCGAGATCAACGTGCCGATCGTCTCCGAGCCCAACCCGCCCAAGCTCGGCACCTGCGGGCGCAAGCGTGACGGCGTCGAACTGCGCATTGTCGACGAGCACGATTGCGAGGTTGCCGACGGGCAGGTGGGCGAGCTGATCATCCGCACCGACGCGCCGTGGGCGCTGAACTCCGGTTACTTCAAGGACGCGGAGGCGACGGCGAAAGCCTGGCGCAACGGCTGGTTCCACACCGGCGACGCCTTCCGGCGCGATGCGGATGGCGACTACTTCTTCGTCGACCGCATGAAGGACGCGATCCGCCGGCGCGGCGAGAACATCTCCTCGTTCGAGGTGGAAGTGGAGATCCTCGCCCACCCGGCCGTGCGCGAGTGCGCCGTCGTCGCCGTCCCGAACGAGACGTCGGAGGACGATGTGCTGGCGATCGTGGCGCCGATACCCGGCGCGACCATCGACCCGGTGGAGTTGCTGGAGTTCCTGAGGCCCAGGCTCGCCCATTTCATGCTGCCGCGCTATGTGCGCGTGCTCCCCGACCTGCCGAGGACGCCGACGCAGAAGGTGGAGAAGCACGTGCTGCGCAGCGCCGGCGTCACGCCGGACGTATGGGACCGAGAGCAGGCCGGCATCCGCGTGGCGCGCGAGAAGCTGCGCGGCTGACGCACGGCCAAGCCACCTGCCCTGTCCGCCGCCTGGGAGCGGACGTCTGCACGGCGGCCGAGGCGTCGGCGCCTTCCGCCTCTCCTTAGCGCATGACCCCAAGCGGGATGATGATTCGAAGAAAAATCATCCCGCTCTAACCCGCCCGCTTCCAGACATCAGCGCTCGCCTCGGCAAAAGCTTGAAAGGTCAGAGGAGGCGCGCCGGTCAAGGTTCTAAAGACGTCCGTCGTCCGCGCATGGGCGCCGTCAGCAATGGCTTGGTATCCGGCGGCCAAGAATCTGGCCGTTGCGTCGGGAAGGCCGCGATTGAGGAAGCGAACCACCAGCGCCTCCGTCGAAATGGGGGTGTGCGAGATTCGGCGGCCGCAAGCCTGGCTGATCTGCTCCGCGACCTGGTCATACGAAATCGCCTCGCCGCCCGTGAGAACAAAGTCGCTGTTCATCCGCCCAGGCCCCGTCAGCACCGCAAACGCCGCGCGCGCGATGTCGTCGGCGCTGATGAAGGGAACGCGGCCTGTGCCGGTGTTCGAATAGATGGTGTCCTCGCCCAGGATGGTCGCGAGATGCGAGCCCACGCTGAAGTTCTGCATGAAGGCGCTCGGGCACAAGACGGCCCAGTCCTCACTGTTGTCTTTCAGCCATTGGTGCACCTGTCCGTGGGCGGGCCCGCCTGCTGGCAGCGAAGCCATGCTGAGAAACACGAAGCGACGAACGCCCTTGCGCATCGCCGATTGCGCGAACGCCACCATCCGCGAATACGGATCGTCGACGGTCGGCGGAGCCACGAGATAGACCGACGCAACGCCGTCAAGCACCGCGTCCCATGTCTCGGGCCGGGTCCAGTCGAACGGCCGCTCGCCGCCGCGAGAGGCGGCGCGATAGTCCACGCCCTTCTCGCTCAGTTGCGAGACCAGGCTCCGGCCCGTTTTCCCGGTCGCGCCGGTGACGAGCACGAGGCCACTCATGCGGCGTCTCCCGCGTCGGGCGCGCCGCCGAGAATGAAAGCCTCGACCACTGCCGAGCCGAGCTGCGCCTTCAGGCCCTGAATGGGGTTCCAGTAGTCCTTGTAGTGGACCATCCGGCCGCCGCGCGTGCGGATGACGGAGATGTAGCGCTGCTCATACGGTTCGCCGACTTTCAGTGCGCGGCCATGGCCCTCGAACTCCAGAATGACCACCTCGGGGTCGGTGGTCTCGTGCACGATGACGTTGTCCACCGAGTCGACGCTCACGGCCTCGCCGACGGTCGATAGATACGAGACCACGGCTGCACGGCCGTCGATCCGTGTCTTCATGCCGGGTCGGGCGTATGGAAACTCCATGACGAAGTCCTCGGCCATCATGTCGATGAAGCTTGTCGCCGACGGGTCGATACGGTCTCCAAGGGCATCCTTCATGATGGTCAGAGTGGTTGGCTTGGTCTCGGACACGGACTAGATCTCCGTCGATGGAACACGATCGTCTCGACAGGCTAGGCTCACGATCAATGGAACGCAACCGTTCCGTCGCGACGGCTGCGCGTGCCGAGCGCCTGAGCGGCGCGGCGGTGAAGCGGCCGCAGATCACCGACGCGTTGGCACGGACCTTTTTCGAAGAATGGGCGCGCGTCGGATACAGCGCGCTCAGCCTCGATGCCGTGGCGCGCAAGGCGGGGGTTGGCAAGGCTGCTCTCTATCGTCGTTGGCGCTCCAAGGCCGACATGGCGCGCGATCTCCTGTCCCAGTTCGTGGCGACCGTCCCCGCCCGCATCGAGTCTGGTGACTGCGGGTCCCTGGAGGACGATCTGTATGCGATGCTCCTCGCCGGCCGGCGCTTGATGCGCCACCGGCTCGTGCGCCGCATCCTGCCTGACCTCTACTTGGCCATGGGGCGGGAGCCCGCCCTGGTGGCGGTGCTGCGGCCCGGCGAGGCGGCGCGGGAGAAGAAGGTCAAGACACTGATCGACCGAGCCGTGGTCCGAGGCGAACTACCGGAAGATGTTGATCGTCGCCTGGCGACCGATGTGCTGATCGGACCCCTCTACTGGCGCATCGTCGTTCTCGGCGAACGCTGCGACCGACAGCAAATCAAGCGGCTCGCGCGCATGACGGCCGCGGCGATCATCGCGAGCTGATCGATCGGCGCCTCCGCGCCTATCAAGCTTCGGGCAGCAAAGGCCGACTATTGACGCGAACTGCCACGCGCCGGCTCTGCAACCGTGATCGCCCCATCTACGCGCCGTCGACGTCGAGGACTTCGACCACGCGGAAGCGCTCGCACCACAGCAGCATGTCCGGATTGAAGCCGCCGTTCCGCGTGAAGTAGCTCTGGTGCGCCGCCCGCCAGTAGGCGAGCGTCAGATCGCCCTCCCCTTCCTCGGCGGCGAAGACATCGTCCACCTCGTCGAAGCGGCGCTGGGTCAGCTCGACGGTCTCCAGCACGGCGCGCGGCCGTCCGGCGCCGTCCTCGACGACCCATCGCTTGCCGGCCTCGGCCCCCTTCGACCCGTCGGTGGCGCTCCAGCACGTCGCCGTCTTGCGGCCGATCAGAATGAGCGCGAGCAGCTCGTCCGCGAGCTCGGGCCCGTCGCCGAAGGGAAACCGGTCCAGGTCGCGCCAGGACGCCATCCGATCGCTCCTCGCACGATTCTGTCCCCAGGCCTCGGAAGGACCTTGCGCGACAGATCTACACCATCACACGCCAACGGTGTGCTGGGTGCGATACCAGTCGAGGATCTCCGCCCCGGTCCACATGACGACGCCGTCGTGACCGAGAATGTAGTCGTAGAGCATCTCGAGGTACTTGATCCGGTGCGGCACGCCCGTGAGGTAGGGGTGGATCGAGATGGCCATGACGCGCGGCGCCCGGGCACCGTCGAGGTAGAGCCGGTCAAACTGGTCGCGGCCCCGCCGCCAGATCTCGTCCGACGGCTGCTGCTGCACGGCGCTGATGACGACGTCGTTGATCTCGACCGTGTAGGGCACGGAGACGACGGTGCCGGCCCGGGTCGTGAGCGGCACCGGCTGCTCGTCCAGCACCCAGTCGGCGACGTATTCGATGCCCGCCTCCGCCAGGAGATCGAGCGTCTCGTCGGTCTCGGTGAGGCCGGGGCTCTCCCAGCCGCGCGGCGGCCGGCCGGTGAAATCGGCAATGGCCTTGATCGTATCGGCGATGGCGGCGCGCTGATCCGCGACCTTGTGCATGGGGCGCTGGACGAAGCCGTGCCCCATGAACTCCCAGCCGGCCTCGCGGGCGGCCCGGCAGGCTTCCTCGTAGACCGTGCAGGCGCTGCCGTTGACGGCGAACGTCGCCTTCAGGCCGCGGCTGCCGAGCGCCTCGATGAAGCGCCAGAAGCCGACCCGCATGCCGTACTCGTGCCAGGCCCAGTTGGGTACATCCGGCAGCAGCGGCTGGCCCATGGGCGGCGGCAGCACGGCCCGCGGCATCGCCGCAAGCGGGCTCCAGTTCTCGACGTTGACGATGGTCCAGACGGCGACCCGGGCACCACCCGGCAGCGCCAGGGCTGGCCGCCGGTGGATCGGCGTATAGTCGAGGCGGGCACGGATGCTGCGGCCGACGTCATCGCTCACCGGGTGATCCTCCGTTTCAATGGGCCTGCCGCTTCGGTTCGTCACGCGGCCGGCCGCGGCCGGCGGATCGCCTTGGCGTCGAGGAACAGCATGGCGATAATCGCGACGAGCGGGAACAGGCACAGTTGCAGCAGGCTCGCGTGGCCCCAGCCGAACTGCGTGCGCAGCAGCGCGAACAGATAGCCGGCAAGACTTGCCGGCAGGTACAGGCAGGTGACCATGATGCCCGAGGCGCGACCGACGAAGGCCGGGCGGACGCAGCGCTGGATCAGCGAATAGGTGTTGACGAAGACGACGCCGCTGCCGATGGCGCCGGCGATGAAGGCGAGCGCGTACTGAGCCGGCGCTGATGTCGCGACGTTGAACATGGCGTAGGAGTTCACGATCATCACGCAGATCGCGACGATGGCGATCCAGCGCTGGCTGACGCGATCGGCCAAGTAGCCGGCGGGAATGCCGAGCAGGGCGCCGAGCCCGAAGAGGCTGGCGGCGAAGCCGGCCTGCGGGACGCTCAGACCGAGCTCGGTGCGCAGGAACGTCGGATAGAGGCCGAGGAAGCCGTAGCCGGCCACGCCCAGGACGATGGCGCTCAGGGCGCAGATGACGACGTTGCGGTTGAGCACGCGCGCCGGGATGTGCTCGTCGGCGCCGGATGCAGCGAGATCGAGCGGCTCGTTACGATGCTCGGTGAAGGCGGGCGTGACCGTCAGACGGGCAAACACCAGGACGATGAGGCCGAGCACGCCGTAAACGATCAGCGGTGTCCGCCAATCGCTGGTCCAGACCAGGAGGTAGGCGGCGAGAATCGGCCCGATGAACGATCCCACGCCATAGGCGAAGTTCATCGAGCCCAGGGCCGCGGCGCGGTTGGCGGCGAAGTAGGCCCCCACGGCGGTGAACAGGGCGGCGTTCTGCATGCCCTCGCCGATACCCGACAGGGCGCGATAGACGGCCATATCGTAGAAGCCGACCGAGAACGCCGACAGGATCGTCAGCACCGAATAGATCAGGATGCCGATAAGGATGACGTTCATGCGCGAGAAGCGGTCGAGCAGGTAGCCGGTCGGGATGCCGGACAGGCCGATGCCGAGGGTGAAGACGGTGGCCAGGAAGCCGCCCTGCTCGAGCGAGAACGCGTAGTGCGCGTTGACGTTGGGCAGCAAGATCGAGAACACGATCCGGTCCATGGCGTTGACCGCATAGGTCACGCCCATGATGGCCAACATGGTCATCGCTGCGCGCCGGGACAGACGCTCTGCCGATGGCTGCACGGCTATGGTCGATGCGATCGTCATGCGGCTCCCCTCTGGTTGTTGTGGTGTGTTCACCGAGGCACGTTCTGCGGGCGTCGAGGCAACACCCCACCAGCCCCTCCCCTTCGGTCGGGAGAGCCTCCCCGCAAGGGGGAGGCCGTTCGGCAGGCCGCCTCGCCCAACTTCTCCAAGCTTAAAAAGTGAGGCTCCTCCCTCCCCCTTGTGGGGAGGGGTGGGGGTGTTGGCGATGCGCTGTCAGAGCAAGAGTTTAGGTGCCAAGCTGCAAGCGCCGGCGGCCTGCAGCCAATCTCAGCCCCGGGCCACCGCGCGCAGCGCGCGCTCGTCGATGCCGAACCGCTCGACCAGCCAGTCACCGATGATCTCCTGGCCGAGCGTCGGGTTGTCGTGCTGGCAGTGGTCGGCGCCGGTCTCCTCCTCGCTGACCAGGTGGAAGGTCACGTCGACGCTCTTCGACACCGCATAGTCACGCACCAGCTTGGCCGCCTGCACGCCGAGGACATCGTGGCCGCCGTGCACGATGAGGTAGGGGCACTTCATATGGTCCAGCACGCCCTCCAGGCGGAACTGGCGCACCACCTCCGGCAGCTCGCGCATGGAGGTGGCGCCGGTGACCCACTTCAGATGACCGGCGAGCGGATGGTCCTCGGGTCGGTCGCCGATCTGGGCGGCGAAGTCCCAGATGGCGCCGTGCGAGATGCAGGCCGCGAGCCGCGGCTCGTAGCTGCCGGCGCGCGCGGCGTAATAGCCGCCCAGGCTGGAGCCGCAGAGCGCGATCCGCGCCATGTCGACGTCGTCGCGCGTCGCCAGATAGTCGATGCAGCGGCCGATCGGCACCTCGTAGTCATAGCGGCTGACCACGCCGTGGCGGCGCAGCGTGCCGCCCTGGCCGGGGCCATCGATCATCAGCACCGAGAGGCCGCGCTGCAGGGCGCCGCGCGCCTGCATGAACCACATCTCGTCCTTGATCGAGTCGAGGCCGCCCATGGCGATGAGGACGGGCTGACGGCCGGAGCCAAGGGGTGAGCGCACGAAGTAGGCGCACAGCGAGACCCCGTTCTCATAGGGGATATCCACCACCTCGCCGGCGGGAACGAGGTGGGAGATGAACTTCTTCGAGCAGGTCTCCATCAGCTCGAAGGTGGGCAGCCGGCGCGGATCGTCGGGCGCCAGCCAGAACTCGGCCTGGCGGTAGTAGCCGGCAGCGCGCAGCCAGCCGTTCTGGGCCGTCTGGATATGGCCTGCGGCCTCCGAGCGGTCGGCGCGCTCGTGGTTGCGCCGCGCCACGCGGATCCACTCGTTGTGCCAGCTCTCCTCGTCGCCCGGCACCATGCGCGCGGCGGCCTGGAAGCACTCGCTGATGGCGCCCGCGCCTTCCTGCGTCTCTCCGAGCCCGCGCCTGAATTGGTACGACATCCAGGGATGGTCGGGCCAATGCTGCCACCCGTACGGCTCGAAGTGGGGCGCGTGGTCCTGCGTTTCGGCGTCGATCAGCATCGAGTCTGCCATGTCGGTCTCCGCATCGCTGCTTGGTGGCAAACTGATTACCTATATGCGCAATTTTATTCAAGTAGCTTGAATGAAATTCCGGCCTATTTTGAACGCACACCGATTCACGGGCGGCTCGTCGCGCCGCCAGCACGGAGCCCGATATGCGTCGCCACAAGACCTTGCCCGCCGCGGCCGCCGAAGCGGCGGACGAGCCGCCGGCCGACGATGTTCACATCGGCCGGCGGCTGCGCCACGCGCGGCTCACGCATCGACTGACGCTGCGCCAGCTGGCCGAGCAGGCGGAGTGCTCGGAGAGCATGCTGTCCAAGATCGAGAACGGCCGGGCGCTGCCGTCGATGGCGACGCTCTATCGCGTCATCAAGGTGCTGGGTCTGACCATGGGGCAGTTGTTCACCAACGCACACCGCCCGGCCGGCATCATTTCGCGCGCCGGCGAGCGCGCCATCCTGCCCATCCATCCGCTGCGGCCCAACAGCGACACCAAGGTCGAGCAGTTGATCCCCTACGACCCCAGCCATCTGCTGGAGGGCAGCATTCACCTCATTGCGCCCGGGTCGGGCGCCCAGACGAGCGACGACCTGATCACGCACGAGGGCGAAGAGGTCGGCTACGTCATCGAGGGAACATTGGAGATCATCGTGGGAAAGGAGCGCTACACGGTCAACGCCGGCGATTCCGCACACTTCCGCTCGGAGATCCCGCACGGATACTTCAACCCGGGGCCTAAGCCGGCGCGGATCATCGTCATCAATACGCCACCGACGTTTTAGCTCTCACGCTGTGCTATGAACCGGCGACGACCCGATGGTCCGCCGGTCACCGCGGTCGCAGACGGGAGGGCGCGACGTGGATGTGTTTGCGATCAGGCACGGGGAGACGGCGTGGAGCCTCAGCGGCCAGCACACCGGCACCACCGATATCCCCTTGACCGACAACGGCCGGCACCTCGCCGAGCGGCTGCGGCCGGTGCTCGCCAAGGAGACGTTCGCGCTGGTGCTGGTGAGCCCGATGCAGCGGGCGCGCGAGACCTGCGAGATCGCCGGCCTCGGCGCCCAGGCGGTCGTCGACCCGGACCTGCGCGAGTGGAACTACGGCGCCTATGAGGGGCGGACCACCGACCAGATCCGCGAGGAGGCTCCGGGCTGGGAGATCTTCGTGGACGGCTGCCCGGGCGGCGAGACACCGGAGCAGATCGGCGCCCGCGCCGACCGGGTGATCGCACGCGCCCGGCAGGCCGGCGGCAAGGTGGCGCTGTTCGCGCACGGCCACATCCTGCGCGTCGTCGGCGCCCGCTGGATCGGCTCGCCCACCGTCCTCGGCCAGCACCTCCAGCTCGGCACCGGCACCCTGTGCCTCCTCGGCTACTACCGGGAAACGCCGACGATCAACGTCTGGAACGGGCCGCTGGCATAAGGCGGCCCGCCGCTGCCGGACGCGCCGCTCATGCCGCCGGGACCTGGGTGAGATGGTCGCGGAAGCGTTCGCGAAGCGTCAGCTTCGAGATCTTGCCGGTGGCGGTCATCGGCAGCTCGTCGACGAACACGACGTCGTCGGGGAGCCACCATCTGGCGATGCGCGGGCTCAGGAACGAGAGCACGCCCTCGCGTGTCGGCGCCGCCCCTTCGGCCGCCACGATGATGAGCAGCGGCCGCTCCTCCCACTTGGGGTGATAGGCCGCGATGACGGCCGCCTGCCTCACGCCCGGCACGCTGCAGGCAAGGTTCTCGATCTCGAGCGAACTGATCCACTCGCCGCCTGACTTGATCACGTCCTTCGTGCGGTCGGTAATGCGGAGATAACCGAAGCGGTCGAGCGTTCCGACGTCGCCCGTCGCGAACCAGCCCTCCGTGTCGAGCTCGTCCTGGCCCGCGCCGAAATAGCTCCGGGCCACCCAGGGTCCGCGAACCCACAGCGCCCCTTGCGAGCGCCCGTCCCGCGGGGCCTCGCCCCCGTCCTCCTGCACGATGCGCGCGTCCACGCCCCATCGAACCCGCCCCTGCTGGGCGAGGACGGTGGCGCGCTGCTCGTGCGGCAGCGCGTCCACCGCGGGGGTCGAGGTGGCGATCGTGCCGAGAGGGCTGGTTTCGGTCATCCCCCACAGCTGCAGAACGGTACAGCCGAAGCCGGCCAGAGCCTCGATCATGGCGCGCGGCACGGCGGAGCCGCCGATGCCGGCCCGGCGCAGGCTGTCGATCCGTCCCCCCGTCTGCCCGAGGTGGTCGAGCAGCATGGTGAACACCGTCGGCACGCCGACGGTGAAGGTGCAGGCCTCGGCGCTGATCATCGCATGCATGGCCGGCCCGTCGATCTTGGCGCCGGGCAGCACCAGCTTGGCGCCCGTCATCGCCGCCAGATACGGAAAGCTCCAGGCATTCGCGTGGAACATCGGAGGTAGCGCCAGCAGCACGCTGTCCGCCGAGATCGAAAAGCTGCCGGGCTGGCACGCCGAGAGCGCGTGCAGCACGGTGGACCGATGCGAGTAGAGGACGCCCTTGGGATCTCCCGTGGTGCCCGACGTGTAGCAGAGGGTGGAGGCGGTGCGCTCGTCGAAACGCGGCCAGGCCAGATCGACGTCGCCGTCGGCGAGAAAGCGCTCATAGCCCAGCCAGTCGGTGCGCGGCGCGGCGGCGGCTTCGCCAGGCTCGCCGAGAACGATCACGGTGTGAAGCGCTTCGACGCGCTCGGCCAGCCGCGCCGCCAGCGGGACGAACTGAGCGTCGGCGAACAGGATGCGGCTGCCGCCGTGCCGGACGATGTACTCGATCTGGGCGTCGAAGAGGCGCGGATTGACCGTGTGAAGAATGGCGCCGATTCCGGACACGGCGAAGTAGAGCTCGAAGTGCCGGTGATGGTTCATGGCCAGGGTGGCGACGCGGTCCCCGGGCTTCACGCCGGCGCGCGTCAGCGCCGAGGCGAGCCGCCGCGCTCGCCGCGCCGCATCCTCGAAACCATACCGATGAGCCGCAGCGCCGTCCGCGTAGGCGACGATCTCGGCCCGCGGATGCCACCGCTCGGCATAGTCCAGGAGGCTCGAGATGAGCAGCGGAACGTCCTGCATCAGGCCGTGCATGGGAGCCTCGTCAGACAAAAGCGAAGCCCATGGTGCGGGCGTGATAGTATAGACCGCCGTCCTGCACGATCAGCGCCAGCGCCCAGCCGCCGTCGGCGGCATTGGCGTGCGAGTGAGCCTCGGTCGCCGGCGTCAGGATCACCGTGTGATCGGACCAGTCGAACCGGCGTCCGCCGATCACCGAATGGCATTCGCCCTGCCGCAGCACGAGCACCAGTGCGGCGGCGTTGTGCCGATGGGCGGGCTGGGCGTCGCCCGGGGCCACCAGGTTGTAGGTCAGCGTCATCAAGGGCAGACATGTCTTGAGGCCGTCCATGGCCGTGCTCGACAGATTGAGCGCCCGCCCGGGCGCGTCCGGGGGCAAAATCCGCTCGCGCAGCTCGCTCAATCGCGCCTCCGTCATGGCGCGTGGATAGTGGACGGCTTCGATCGCCGCCTGCTCGGACACGGGCGCGCCGGCGCCCGCAAAGCGCAGCGCCGGCGCATCGGAGACATGGTAGAGAATGGCGTCCGCGCTCGCCGCGTGCTCCGTGGGATCGTCGGCGCCGGGCAGGCAGAAGATGTCACCGTCGCTCCACTGGATACGATCGGCGCCTTTGCTGCTCTGGCCCGATCCCGACAGCACCACGTAGATCTCGCCGGTGGCCGCGCGGGCCAGGGCCAGCTGCTCGCCGGCCTTGATGCGCAGATAGCTCGCCAACAGCAGCGGCGAGGTCGCGGGATGGGGCAGGCCGAGCGGCGTGGCGCTGTCCAGCAGAATCTCGCGCGTCGGCGTGCCGGCGTCGAACGCTGCGTCCCGCTCCGCCGTGAACTGCCGCGGCTCCAGCGGCGGCCGTTTGATATTGAAGCCCTCCTCCACCGAGAAGAAGCGCGCACGGGCCGCGTACGCGGCCATATCCGCTCCCATGGGTGCCTGCATTGCCATCGCCCTCCCGCCAGATCGCCTTTACTCGAGGCGTATAAGAAATGAACCTATAATCACTCCTACTGTCAAGCCGTCTCGCTCTTTGGGCGCATGAACCCGATATTAAAAGCACCATATGCGCGCAGCGCCGATTGAATCGCGCTTCGCTCTTGACACAAAGATATGAATTAGAATTCATTATTCGACACGAGGCGGTGCGCTATCCGTCGGCTGGGGACGAAGCCCCCGCTCGATGGTCCGGTCGGCGCCGGGCGGACGCATGCGGCGACGCGCGCGGCCGGCTCGATACGCGGACGAACAGCCTCCGGCGCCGTTGGACAACCGGCCCAAGCGCAATCGCTCGTGGCTTTCAGCAGTCAATCGACGGCCATTTAAGAAGAACGGGAGGACAACAGCATGTCTGGCGGAACTGTATCAGTCGAACAGATCGATCGTGGCGACGAACTCTTGCGCAGCCCGGAGCGGATTTCGGCGCGTCGGGCGGTCACGGCCGCGTTGATCGGCAATCTGCTCGAGTGGTACGATTTCGCTGTCTACGGCTTCCTCGCATTGACCATCGCCAAGCTGTTCTTCCCGGCCGGCAACGAGACCGTCTCGTTGCTCGCGTCGGTGGCGGCCTTCGGCGTGGGGTTCCTCATGCGGCCCGTCGGCGCGGTCGTGCTCGGCGTTCTTGCCGATCGTCGTGGACGCAAGCCCGCCCTCACGATCGTCATCGGGCTCATGGCGCTCGGCACGGCGATGATCGGGCTTGCTCCGACTTACGAGCAGGCCGGCCTGTGGGGACCGGCGATCATCGTGGCCGGGCGGCTGATCCAGGGCTTTTCGGCGGGCGGCGAGTTCGGTAGCGCAACGGCCTATCTCGTCGAGCAGGCGCCGGTTGCCCGGCGGGCCTTCTACGGAAGCCTGTGGCAGGTGACGGTCGCCGCAGCGCTGCTCCTGGGATCGGCGGTCAGCGCGGCCGTCACCGGCCTCCTGTCGACCGAGGACCTGCTGAGCTGGGGATGGCGCGTTCCCTTCCTCGCCGGCCTCCTGATCGGCCCCGTCGGCCTCTATATCCGCAACCGGGCGCCGGAAACGCTACCCCAGGTCGCCGACACCGCTCCCAGTCCCTTGCGGCAGACCTTCGACGATCACGGGCGCTCGACGGCCGCGTGCTTCGGCCTGGTCGTCGCGACGACGATCTCCACGTACTTCTTCCTCGTCAACATGCCGACGTTTGCCGTGCGGCAGCTTCACGTCGCGCAAGACCAGGCGCTGCTGACCAATGCAGCCGGACTCATCGTCTGCGGGCTTTGCGCGCTGCTCGCGGGGCGCCTGGCAGACCGGATCGGCGCCCGCCCGATCTTGATCGCCGCCATCCTCCTGGTCGGGCTCCTGATCGTTCCGGCCCTGATGCTGTTGCTGGCGCGGCCGGGCGTGTCCGCGCTGCTGACGTTCCAGCTCGCGTTTGCCGTTCCGGTCGGGGGCATGCTGGGCGTGCTGCCCTTCTTCATGGCGACCCAGTTTCCGCCCACGTCCCGCTCGACGGGGTTGTCGATCGCCTACAACGGCGCCACCACGATCTTTGGGGGATTTACGCCCTTCATCGTGGCCTGGCTAGTGGCACAGACCGGCCAGGCGCATGCGCCTGCCTTCTATGTCGCCGCGGCGACCGCGGTCAGCCTCGTTGCCCTTGCCTACGCGCCGCGCCGGCAGATGGTAAGCTGAACGCCGCGAGCCCCAGGGCAGGCCAGAACGGCTCGGGCCGGCCAACCACGCGCCGCGGCCGCGCGCGTCCGGCGCGGCGGCCAGCGACAAGAGCGCCGCACATCCTCGTCCTGCCACGATACCGCCGATGTTCGGGTATCGCCTCCGGCGCGGAATTCGCCGACGTCGAGGATCCCCTGATGTTCACCTTGCGCTCTCTCTGGCTGTCGTGCGCGCTCGCAGTGGCAGCCACCTGTCCGGCTCTTGCCGCCGCAACCGACGGGCCGGGCTACGGCCCGCAGCTGGAAGGCTTCGTCTATCCTTACCCGCTGCAGCATTTCGCCTTCGAGTCCCAGGGCAAACAGCTCGAGATGGGCTACATGGACGTGGCGCCCTCGGGCCCGGCGAACGGTCGCACCGCCGTCGTCATGCACGGCAAGAATTTTTGCGCGGCGACCTGGGAGGATACCATCAAGGCGCTGAGCGCGGCCGGCTACCGGGTGATCGCGCCCGACCAGATCGGCTTCTGCTCCTCGACCAAGCCCGAGAGCTACCAGTACAGCTTCCAGCAGTTGGCTAGCAATACGCGCGCGCTGCTGGACAAGCTCGGTATTCAACGGGTGGCGCTGATCGCCCATTCGACCGGCGGCATGCTGGCGACCCGCTACGCCCTGCTCTACCCGGAGCAGGTGGACCGGCTGGTGCTGGTCAACCCCATTGGCCTGGAGGACTGGAAGGCGCTCGGCGTCCCCTACCGCACCGTCGACCAATGGTTCGAGCGCGAGCTGAAGCTCTCGGCCGAGGGGGTCCGCAAGTACGAGCAGGCGACCTACTATGCCGGACGCTGGAAGCCCGCATTCGACCGCTGGGTGGACATGCTGGCCGGCCTCAACAAGGGGCCCGGCCACCGCCTGGTGGCATGGAACTCGGCGCTGATCTACGACATGATCTTCACCCAGCCCGTCTACTACGAGTTCAAGAACGTCAAGGTGCCGACCGCGCTGATGATCGGCACAGCCGACACCACGGCGATCGGCAGCGACGTGGCCTCACCGGAGGTGAAGGGGAAGCTCGGCCACTACGACGTGCTCGGCAAACAGGTCGCCCGGATGATCCCGCAGGCGACGCTGATCGAGTTTCCCGCCCTTGGCCATGCGCCGCAGATGGAGGAGCCGCGGCGCTTCAACGATGCGCTGCTGAAGGAGCTGTCGAAGAGCTGAGGCTCAGACAGCGCCGCTCGCGCTCAGGGCCGCGATCTCCTCGGCCGTCAGCCCGACCAGCCCCGTGAGCACTTCGCGCGTATGCTGGCCCAGGCCCGGAGCGGGACGGGTGTCGGCGGCCTCGAAGGCGGAGAACAGCAGCGGCGTGCGCGGCAGGCGCACGCGCCCCATGGCGGTCTCGTCGATCGCCAGCAGCATGCCTCGCGCTTCGACCTGTGGGCAGGCGTAGACCTCATCGATGGTCTGCACCACGCCGACCGGCAGGCCGGCGGCCACGAAGCGCTCCACCACCTCGGCTCGCGTGTGCCGCATCGTCCACGTCTCCGCCTCCGGCCGGATCACGTCGTGAAAGCGGGCGGCGCGGTCGAGCACCGTCGCCAGGCGAGGGTCGCCGATCAGGTCGGGGCGCCCGAGCGCGTTGCAGAACCGGCCGAACATCTCGTCCGTGGGCAGGACGACCGCGATGGTGCCGTCCTTCACCCCGATCGGCCCGAGCGGCGAGTACATGTCCTGACCGGGCTTGGGCACGTAGCCCGTCAGCGCGTGAAGAATGAGCGCCCGCTCCATGAGCGACACCATAGTGTCGTACATCGCCTGATCGATGAAGGTGCCGAGGCCCGTCTTCTCCCGGCCGTAGAGCGCGGAGTTGATGGCGAGGGCCCCGAAGACGCCCGTGTAGATGTCCGCAAATCCCGACGGCCCGAGGCTCGGCCCGCCGCCCGGCTCCCCCGTCACGGACATGACGCCGGACATGGCCTGAATCGTGGTGTCGAACGACCGCTGCCCCGAATAAGGGCCCTGATGCGTGGCCAGCCGGCCGAAGCCACTGATCGCGCAATAGACGAGGCGCGGGTTGATGGCCGACAGCTTCGCGTAGCTCAGGCCGAGCCGATCCATGGCCCCGGGCTTGAGGTTCTCGACGACGACGTCCGCCCGCTCGACCAGACCGCGAAAGACATCCGCGCCGCGCGGCTGCGACAGATCGAGCGTGACGCTCTTCTTGCTGCGGTTGTAGCCGATGAAGCCGCCGCTCATCGTATGGTCGCCACTGACATACCGGGGATCGTAGCTACGGCGCGGGTCGCCCGAGCCCGGGCGCTCGATCTTGATCACCTCGGCGCCGAGATCGGCCAGCAACAGGCAACAATACGGAGCGGCAATGTACTGGCCGACTTCAAGAACACGGACACCATCAAGCGGACGCGGCATCACATCATCTCCGTTATGCTCAAAAGAGGCGAGACACGCTCACACGTGGGCGCGTGAGCCGAGGACATCGCGGGCTGCGTCGCGCGTCGGCCAGAGCCCCCTCGCGCATGTCGAAGCCCTCCCACGCCGACCCCTGTCAAGCTACATTAATCATGATATCTTATCTATAGTCCTACTATTGACAAGGGCCTGCTGTGAAGCGATAGATCGGGACGAAAGGATGGGCCGCGCCATGGGAAAAGCAAGCGAACGAATGAGATGGCGGACGGCCATCACCGAGGCGAGCGCCGACGAGGTGCGCATTCGCGGCTACAATATTTCGGATCTCGCCGAGAAGGTCGACTTCGGCGCGGTCTTCTTCCTGCTCGTCTGCGGAGAACTACCGTCGCCGCAGGCTGCGAAGGCCATCAACGCGCTGTTGATTTCGGCGGCTGATCGCGGGATTACGCCGTCCGCGTCGATTGCGCGGACGGTGGCGTCGTGCGGCGTGCCGCTGCAGGCGGCCGTCGCCGCCGGCATTCTGACCTTCGGCGACATCCACGGCGGCGTCGGGATCGCCATGGCGCGAGGCCTGCAGGCCAGTCTTGGCGAGGCGGCGACAGGCGCCCTTGACGTGACCGCCGCCGCGGAGCGCTTCGTGGCGTCGTTCCAGGACCGGGGAGAGCGCGTGCCCGGCTACGGGCAGCCCCTGCATCCCGACGGCGATCCGCGCGCCCGTCGCCTCATCCGCCTCGCCCACGATCTCGGCGTCGCCGGACAAGCCCTGGAGGTCGGCCTCGCGGCCGAAGCGGTGATCGCCCGTCGCGTCGGGCGGCCGCTGCCGATGAATGTCGATGGCGCGATCGCCTGCGTCGCCCTGGACATCGGCATGCCGCCCGACATCATCCGGGCAATCAACTTCGTCGGGCGCGCGGCCGGCCTGTCCGCCCACGCTCTGGAGGAGTACGCGCGAGAGCCCGGCTTTCGGCTGCTGGCATCCGACGACGAGGTCACCTACGACGGCCCCCCGGCACGGTCTCTGTGAGTGCCGCGGCCGGCGCCGAGCGATCGGCTCCGCCGGCGCGCTCACGCCGTGCGCGAGCCGCGCTTGTGGCCTGTGCGGGCCGCCCCGCGATCGGGCCGGCCTGACGCTTCAGCATGGCCTCGAACGTATCACGCTCCTCGCTCGCAAAACGATCCGAGCGGTACCTGCCCTGCGAAACCATCAGGATCTCA
Source organism: Chelatococcus sp. KU-N122 (assembly GCF_055391085.1). Taxonomy (NCBI): domain Bacteria; kingdom Pseudomonadati; phylum Pseudomonadota; class Alphaproteobacteria; order Hyphomicrobiales; family Chelatococcaceae; genus Chelatococcus; species Chelatococcus sp. KU-N122. Next base: position 457,140 of record NZ_AP043981.1, read on the forward strand.
CCCTCCGGCGACAGGTATTCGCGATGCACGATCGCGATCGGAGCGGCCACGCCGACCTTCAGGTGCTCCGCCGTCCCGACATCCGCTTCCGAGACGGTAATGCGCTGGAAATAGAGGCTTTTCCGCTCGATGAAGGTTTCCGAGAGAGCCGAGGTGACCCGCTCCCGCTCGATCAGGCGCCGGGGGCAGAGCTTCGCCAGCTCCTCGCACAGATAGATGGTGGACAGGCAGAAGACCGCGCCTTCGTACATGTGCAGCTTCTTGATCAACGTGTATCGCCCGGACGGCCGCCCATGAAGCTCGAACTCCGGAGAGATCGTCGTCGCCTGCTTGATCTCGAGCACATTGATGGCGAGGCTACGGTCGGTCCGATACTGCTTGCCGAGCTCCAGCAGGCTCGGGAGGGCCGGCGGGTGCGCCGGCACGGCGATGACCAGGGTTCCCCGACCCCGCCGGCTGTCGATCAGACCCTCCTGGGACAGCAGCCCTAGCGCCTGGCGGATGGTGATCCGAGAGACGTTGTAGTGCGCCGCGAGCTCGACGACGGTGGGCAGCCGTGCGCCGACCGTCCAGGCGCCGCCCGAGATTTTCGATCGGATGAGGCTGGCAATCCTGAGGTAGAGCGCAACCCGGTCCGTGAGCTCCGGGGCATCCTCGGACGAATGCCGCGCGTCGTCGCCCGAGGAGCGCGCGCGTCCCGGCGCGTTGGGGCGTTCAGTGTTGGCGCGCATCGTTACAGCCCTCGTCGATCAGCCGGCGGTTGGCGCCTAACTGATCCGACGCGGCGCGCCGGCGCAAGCGCGCAAGCGCCCCCTGCTCCTTCGTCAAGCCGGCGCGAACGGGTGCTCGTCAAAGACCTCCGTCATGCCGCCGTCCACCACCAGCAGGTGCCCGTTCACATATCGCGCCGCCTCCGACGCCAGAAACAACGCCGGGCCCGAAATGTCGTCGGGCCGGCCCCACCGGGCCGCGGGAACGCGGTGTCTGATCAGCGCGTTGCTGTCCGCGTTGCCGTGCAGGCCGGCGCTGAGGGCCGTCTCGATGAAGCCGGGGCAAACCGCGTTGGCGCGCGCGCCATAGGGGCCGAGCTCCGCGGCAAGGCAGCGGGTCAAGCCGCCCAGCCCGCTCTTGGCCGTCGTGTAGGCCGCGAGCCGCGGACGGCCGACCAGCGTGGTGATCGACGCCGTGAAGACGACCGAGCCCCGCCTGCGCTCGCGCATCCGCAGGGCCGCTTCGCGCCCGACGTAGAAGTGCGAGAGCAGGTTGGCGTTGACGACCGAGCCGAAATCGGCACCCGACATCTCCAGCGTGGGGATCCTCAGGTTCATGCCGGCGTTGCTGAAGACGCAGTCGACGAAGCCGACACGCTCGTCGAGCTCGGCAAACATGCGCAGCACCGCGTCTTCCGAGAAGACGTCCGCTACGAGCGCGCTCGCCCGCGCCCCGGCCCGCTCGATCCGTTGCACCGCGTCTTGGAGCTCGTCGCCATCGATGCCGTTGAGCACCACGTGAGTTGCGCCCGCGGCCGCGGCGGCCTCTGCGATGGCGAAGCCGATGCCGCGCGATGCGCCGGTCACCAGCACGGTCCGGCCGGACACGCCGAACTCCGGCAGCTTGTTATCCGCTATCAAGAAACCCTCCCTATGCCCCATGCGCGGGCAGCAGCGCCGCACTTGCATTGAACCTATAATACGGGCTATAGGTCTAATACAAGACAAGCGGTGACATGCGCCGATGCGGACGGACTGGCGCCCGGCGGGCACCATCCGAAAGCCGGCTATCGGATTCACACATCTTGAGCGCGCGTGGCGCGAGGCAACGCCGGCAGACGCCGCCCCGTCGAATTGGGCGCATGCGCCCGGCGCCGGGCCGAGGAGGACACAATGGCGAACGACAGATTGCGGCACGGGTTGTTTTCAGCCCCGTACCATCCCATCGACGAGAACCCGACCACGCTCTTCACGCGCGAGCTGGAGCTCATCGAATGGCTCGACCGTCTCGGCTACCAGGAAGCGTGGATCGGCGAGCATCATTCCGGCGGCTGGGAGATGATCTCGTCGCCGGAGCTGATGATCGCAGCCGCGGCCGAAAGGACGAAGCATATCAGGCTGGGGACCGGCGTCGTTTCACTGACCTACCATAACCCCTTGATGGTGGCGAACCGCATCATTCAGCTCGACCACATGACGCGCGGCCGCGTGATGCTCGGCGTCGGGCCCGGCGTCCTCGTCACCGATGCCATCATGAACGGCGTCGATCCGCTGACGCAGCGCGACCGGATGGCGGAGGCGCTCGCGGTGATACTCCGCCTGTTGCGCGGCGAGACGGTCACGCACAAGACCGATTGGTTCGACCTGGACCAGGCGCGCGTGCACATCCTGCCCTACTCCGATCCCCATCCGGAGGTCGCCGTCGCGAGCGTCTACACGCCGTCGGGCGCCCGCGCCGCCGGCACGTACGGCCTCGGCCTGCTGTGCGTCGCCGCCACCGACCCCAAGGGCTTCGACGTCCTGCGCGGCAATTGGACGATCGCCGAAGACATCGCCGCCAAGGACGGGCGGACGATGGATCGCAGCCGGCTGAGGATCTGCGTGCCCATGCATATCGCCGAGACGCGCGATCAGGCCCGGGCCAACGTCCGCTTCGGGCTCGCCAAGTGGTTCGACTACTATGGGATGGTGACCGCGATCCCGCTCGGCGAGACCAAGGGCCAGGACGCGGTCGACTACCTCATCAACAGCAAGCGCGTGGTCATCGGCACGCCCGACGACGCGATCGAGATGATCGAGCGCCTGCAAGCCGAGCAGGGCGGCTTCGGCTGCGTGCTCCAGCTGGGGCATGACTGGGCCGATTGGGAGCAGACGAAGAAGTCGTTCGAGCTCTATGCCCGGTTCGTGATGCCGCATTTCTCGAACGTCAACAAGAACAGGCACGACACGCACGCCTGGATGAAGGCCAACATGGCCGCGTTCAACGCGACACGACAGAAGGCCTACGAGCAGATGTTCGCAAAACATGCGGCGGACGGCGGCGCCTTGCCGTCGCCGTGAGCGGGCGCAAGGCAGGCAGCCGGGCGCGCATAGGGGAGGATCCGATGAGCATACTGGAAATCGGCGATTGCCGTGTCGACCGGGTGCTCGAGCTCGAAGCCGAGTTCGAGCCGGGCTGGCTGATTCCCGGCGCGACCCCCGAGGATGTTCTTCGGCAGGCGAAGCATCTCGGACCCCGGCTGATCAATACTGCGAACGGCCACCTCAAGATCACCGTTCAGTCCCATGTCATCCGTTGCCCCGGCCGGACCATCGTCATCGATACCGGCGTCGGCAACGGCCGCAGCCGCCCGTCCGTTCCGGTGTTCGATCATCTCGACACGCGGTACCTGGAGAACATGAGCGCCATCGGCGTTCGCCGCGAGGACGTGGACACCGTGATCTGCACGCACCTCCACGTCGACCACGTGGGCTGGAACGTCATGCGGGAGGGCGATCGCTTCGTGCCCACATTTCCGAACGCCGACTACATCGTGACCGGGTCGGAGTACGGCTGGTGGAAGCGGGCGCACGCCGACGGCGGGACGACGCCGCAGGCCAAGGCCGCCTTCGACGAGTGCGTCGAGCCATTGATGCGGATGGGGCGACTGAAGCTCGTCGCGGACGACGCGCAGATCGCCGCGGGCGCGACGGAGCTGTGGCTGGAGCCCTTGCCCGGCCATACGATGCACCAAAGCGGCGTCCACCTCAGATCGGCGGGGAGGCACTGCCTCTTCACCGCCGATGCGGCGCACCACGCCGTCCAGTTCATCCACGGGACATGGCGCTCACGCGCCGACGCCGACCACGCGGTTGGGAACCGGACGATCGCCGGCCTGATCGAGCGCTACGCCAACACCGACACGATCATCCTCACCTCGCACTCGCCGAGCCCGTCGGCGTGCCGCTTGGTGACCCAGGGGGGTGTCAGCAAGCTGGTGTTTCTCGACGCATGACGCTTGGGCATAGGAGGAGCGCATGGGGCCTCGAACAGCCTTGATCACCGGCGCCTGTGGCCAGTTGGGCGTGGCGACGTGCCGCCTGCTGGCGGACACGGGCTTCCGCATCGCCGCGGCCGACGTCGACCGGGCCGCCAGCGAGCGCCTTGCATCGTCGCTCGCTGGCGGCCCACATCTCGGCATCGAGATCGACGTGGCGCGCGAGGCGTCGGTTCAGGCCGCCTTCGAGGTGGCGGAACGGGAGCTGGGCCCCGTGTCGTCGCTGGTCACGTTCGCCGCGGTGCTGCTCATGCGGCCGGGCGAACGGACCGGGATCACGACGACATCGGTGGAGGACTGGCAGCGCACGTTCGACGTGAACGCGCTGGGCACCTTCCTCTGCATCAGGGAGATGGTGCGGCGCAGGACGACTGCGCCGCTGCCGGGCGCGCGGATCGTCACGCTGAGCTCAGTCGCCGCGCAGATGGGGAGCGCGCATTCGAGCACGTCCTACGCGGCCTCGAAGGGCGCCGTGATCAGCCTCACCAAGTCCGTGGCCCGGGAGGTGGCGCCGCTCGGGATCACGGCGAACGCCATCGCCCCGGGCACCTTCGCCTCCCCCCTGATGCGCAAGGCCGTGCCGCTCGAAGCCGAGCCCGCGGTCCTGGAGAGGATTCCCCTGGGACGGCTGGGCGAGGCGGACGAGCTCGCCGCCACGGTGGCCTTCCTGCTATCGGAAAAGGCCGGGTATCTGACCGGTACCGTGATCGACGTGAACGGCGGATTTCGAATTTAGCGCGTCGGACTCAAACGTGGATGCCGGCTTCGAGAACAATCCGATACTCAAACAAAGAACTAAAGCATGATCCCCAAAAGTGGAATCCGGTTTTTGGAACCGAAGGTCCGCGTCAGCGAATAGATCATGCTTAAAGAATGAGATAGAGCGGGATGATGGTTCGAAGAAAAATCAACTCGCTCTAGAGAGCGGCAGCGCCGTTTCCATCGGAGCCGCCGCTTCGTCAGTCCGCCTCGACATCGGAATAACCCAGGAGCCAGTGTCCACCTCCGAGCCCAAGCTCTCAAGCGGCACAGCTACGCCGCCCCCTGCCGCGCCGCCACGACCTGGTCGGCGTCGCGACCGACGAACTCCGCCAGGTGATGAAAGCTCGCCTCGAAGGTGCCGACGCCGGCCGTCACCGAGCGCAGCTCGATGATCAGATCGGCCATCTCCGCCTCGGGGATCTGCGCCTCCACCACATCCCATCCGGGCCAGCCGTCGCGCGCGTCGAAGCCGAGGATCTGGCCGCGGCGCGACGACACGATGGCGTTGACCTTGGCGGTCGCCTCGGAGGGCACGGCGATGGAGATGGCCAGCACCGGCTCGAGCAGCACCGGCGCACAGCGCGGCAGAGCCTCGGTCATGGCGACGCGGGCGGCCTGCTGGAACGCCATGTCGGAGGAATCCACCGTGTGGAAGGAGCCGTCGGTCAGGGTGACGCGCACATCGACGACCGGGAAGCCGAGCGGCCCCTTCTTCAGAGCCGCCTGGCTGCCGGCTTCGACCGAGGGGATGTACTGGCGTGGGATCGCGCCGCCGACGATCCGCTCCTCGAAGACGAAGCCCTCGCCGCGCGGCAGCGGCGCGATGTCGACGACCACGTCGCCGAACTGGCCATGCCCCCCCGACTGCTTCTTGTGGCGGCCGCGCACCGCGCTCGCGGCCTTGCGGATGGTCTCGCGGTAGCCCACCTGCGGTGGCTGCGCGACGACCTCGATGCCGAAGCGCGACGCGAGCCGCTCGGCCGCGACGCGCAGGTGCAGTTCGCCCTGGCCGCGCAGGATCTGCTCACCGAGCTCCCCGTCGCTCGCGAGCGCAAGCGAGCGGTCCTCGTCGGTCAGCTTGCGCATGGCCGCGCCCAGCTTGACGTCGTCCTTGCGGTCGCGCGCCCGGACCGCCAGCGCCATGACGGGCTTGGGTGCAGTCAGCTCGACGAGCGGCGCGACCGGTTTGCCGAACGACAGCGTCTCGCCCGTGTTGACGGCCTCGAGCCGCCCCAGAGCCACCACGTCGCCGGCAACCGCTTCGGTGACCTTCTGGCTGGCCTGGCCCGTCAGCCGCGCCAGGCCCGAGACGCGGGTCGCCTGGCCCGACGACGCCGTCAAGCTCATGCCGTCCTGGAGCACGCCGTCCAGCACCCGTACGACGGACAGCTTGCCCGCCTGGCCGGTGTGCAGCGTCTTCACGACCTGCGCGACGGGCTGACCCTGCGCAGCAAGACCCAAGCGTTGCGCCGTACTCGCGACGTCGGGCACCTCGTGGCGGAACGCCTTCATCAGCCGCCCGACTCCGTGGCCGTTGACGGCGGATCCGATGAGCACCGGCACCGCCAGACCATCCCGCATCTCGTGGGTGAGGTCGGCAAAGACGCGCTCGCGCTCGGGCTCGATCTCCTCGACCAGTTCCTCCATCAGCCGGTCGTCATGCTCGGAGAGGCGCTCCAGCATGGCGAAGCGCACCGCGCGCTCCTCCTCGGCGGCATCGGCCGGGATCTCCGCGGTGCGCGAGGGCGCATGATCCTGGTAGAGGAAGGCCCGCTCGAGTGCGAGGTCGATGAAGCCGACGGCACAGCCGTCGCGCTGGATCGGCATGTGGCGCAGCAGCAGCGGCACCGACGAGGCGGGCCGGAGCGCGGCAATGGCCTCCTCGATGCGCCGGGTCGAGGCATCGATCTTGTTGAGGAACAGCAGCCGCGGGATGGAGCGCGCCTCGAGCTCGTGCAGGATGAGCTGGAGCGCCGGGATCTTCTTGTCATCGCCGTCGCACACCACGACCGCGGCATCCACGGCGGGCAGGACCGGCTGCATCTCGGCCAGGAACTCGACGGAGCCCGGACAGTCGATGAACGTATAGGCGTCGCCCAGGAATTCGGCGCCGGCGACGTTGACCTCGACGCTCATGCGATGGGCCCTGGCCTCGGCGCTGGCGTCGCCGACGCTGTTGCCGGCAACCACGCTGCCCTGCCGCGAGACGGCCCCCGCCCGGGCCAGCATGGCTTCGAGGAGCGTCGTCTTGCCGCTCTGGAACGGGCCCACGATGGCAACGCACCGTGGACCCTTGCGACCTCTGCCGGATGCGGCATCCTGGTCGCGGGTCCGGATCTCCTGCATGGCGATCACCTCCCGTATGTTGCTTTCTCTAAAGCCGGAATGCTCCTCCTAAGTTTCACGGCCCGCAAGACCCATCCCTGGAAATCGCAGCCGCGGCTTTGAGACGATCCGTTGCTACCGCCGCTGACCGGCATGGTGCCGGTGCCGCTCCGGGTATAGCCCGGCCAGGCCTTCACGGCTGGCGGCGCAGACGCCGCGCTCGGTGATCAGCCCGGTGACGTAGCGCGCCGGGGTGACGTCGAAGGCCCAGTTCGCCGCAGCGCTGCCCTCCGGCAGAATGCCGACCGTCTCGATCCGGCCGTCCGCGGTGCGCCCGGTGATATGGCTCAGCTCGCGCGGGTCACGCTGCTCGATCTCGATGCCGCGGACGCCGTCGGTCAGGGTCCAGTCGATCGTGGTGTAGGGCAGCGCGACATAGAACGGCACGCCGTTGGCGTGCGCCGCGAGCGCCTTCAGATAGGTGCCGATCTTGTTGCACACGTCCCCGGCCGCGGTGGTGCGGTCGGTGCCGACGATGACGACATCGACCATGCCGTGCTGCATCAGATGGCCGCCGACATTATCGGCGATCACCGTGTGCTTGACGCCGTGGCGGCCGAGCTCGAAGGCGGTGATGCTGGCGCCCTGGTTGCGTGGCCGCGTCTCGTCGACCCAGACATGGACCGGCACGCCGCCGTCATGCGCCAGGTAGACCGGCGCGAGAGCCGTGCCCCAGTCGACCGTGGCCAGCCAGCCGGCGTTGCAATGGGTCAGCACGTTCAGCCGCTCCGGCCGGCCCTTCCTCTCCCAGAGCTCGCGGAACACGGCCAGGCCGTGCTCGCCGATGGCGCGGCAGGTGGCGACATCGTCGTCGCAGATCTCGGCCGCACGGCGATAGGCGGCGGCGGCGCGCTCCGCCGGCTTCAGCGCCGCCGCCCGGGCGCGCATGTCGTCTAGCGCCCAGCGCAGGTTGACCGCGGTCGGGCGGGTGCCCAGCAGCCGATCATAGGCCGCGGCCAGGGCGGCGTCGGACGGATCGGCGCGAAGCGCCAACGCCAGGCCGTAGGCGCCGGTGGCGCCGATCAGCGGCGCCCCGCGCACCTGCATGCTGCGGATGGCGTGCGCCGCCTGCTCCTCGCTCTCCAGCACCACCGTCTCGAAGCCGTGCGGCAGCTTCGTCTGGTCGATGATGACGACGCGCCAGCCGTCCTCGGCCGGCCAGATGGTGCGATAGTGCCGTCCGTCGATCTTCATGGCTCAATCCTCGCGATAGATCGGCCGCCGGCCGCGGGCGCGCCTGGCTAAGGCGCCGCACGCCGCGCCGTCGCCGGAGCAGAATAGCCGTCGTCGAGGGTCCGCAGGAAGGCCGTGATGTCGTCGATCTCGGTCTCGGTGAGCGGCGGCGGGTCGCCCGGCTTGCGGCCGAACGGCGGATCCTGGTTGAGGTTGCCCCGGTAGCGTTCCGGCAAGTCGTCGTAGACGGCCACCGTCCCGTCCGGCCGGCGCGGATAGAACCGCTCCGGCTGCACGTCGCGGTAAGCGTAGAAAGCGACGGCGCTGCGCAGGTCGTGAACGACGCCGTTGTGGAAGAAGGTCTCGCGTCGCGCCACGTTGCGCAGCGACGGCGCCTTGAACAGCCCGCAATAGGCGGGGCGGTCGCTGAAATCGGTTCGGTAAGGGCCACACAGCCCGAGATCCACATAGTCGGGGTCGCGATTGGCCGGGATCGCCATATTGCGGGGCAGGCCGAGCGCCACGAGCCCGTAGTCGGTGAACTGCGGCGGCGTGTTGTTGCCGTCGCGCTGGCTCGGATGGCAGCTGGCGCAATTGCCCTTCTGCGGATCCTCGAAGAGCTTCAAGCCGCGCGCCTCTTGGTCCGCGAGGGCGACCTGCCCGGCCAGAAAGGCGTCGTACTTGCTCGAATACGGATAGAAGGCCTGCGGGGTCTGCTCGAAGGCTTCAAGCGCCTCCAGAACCGTCTTGAACAGCGCGTCGTCGTGCTCGCCGCCCGCCAGGGCGGCAGCTTCCGCCGCATAGGGCGCGGCCCGGACCGCGGCGGCGACATCGCCGGCGCTGGGGTTCGCCATTTCGTTGCTCGACAGCAGTGGAATGGTCGCCTGGCCGCGCCCGCGGTCGGCGCGTCCGTCCCAGGTCAGCCCGCCGGTCGGCCCGTTGTCAACGCTCGCATCGCCCCCGCCCTCGTCGTCGAACTGGTGCTCGGCAAACTGCGGGGTGGCCTGGAGATAGGTGAGCGAAGGCACCGCGCGCGTCCCGGGCTGGTCCAGATCCCGGCCTCCGTATTGGACCGACGCCCCGTTGGCCGGCCCAAAGCCCCGCTCCGGCACGTGGCACGAGGCGCACGACAGGGACCTCGAGGCAGACAGAGCCGGATCGAAGAACAGCTTGCGCCCCAGCGCCTCCAGCCCCGCAGCGCGGCGAAAGGCTTCGGCCCGCGAGAGCCCGCCGCCGGCCGACCCATCGATGGCCGCACCGTCCGGCGCTGGCAGCGGCGCCGCGGCAATCAGCAGCAGCCCCACCAGCGCCAGAGCCTTTCGCCATTGGATGAGATCATCCAATGGCGAAAGGCTCATGACCTTTTGGGTCTGGAGCGCTTTTCCGGGGGCCGCCCGACGTCGTCTATCCGCCACCTTGAGCTCTCCTTGATGAGGACGATGGCGTGCCGGTCGCGTCGGCATCACGAAACTGCAATCAGACGAGCCTAACAGCGACCGTTTGTGGGTCGCTCGCGGACACCGCCACTGCCCGTTCCCGGGGATGACATGATGATGCTTCGCACACTCCTCCTTATCGGTGCCAGCTCGACGACAATCGCTGCGGCGACGCCCGGTGTCGCCGCCTCCGCAAGGCTCGACAGGATCGATACGGTCGTCGTGATCTATGCGGAGAACCGCAGCTTCGACAACATCTACGGGACATTCCCCGGCGCGCGCGGCCTCCAGGGGATTGAGCCAGCTCACTACCGCCAGATCGACCGCAATGGCGAGCCGCTCAAGGAGCTGCCGCCGATCTGGACCGGGCTGACGGCCAAAGGCGTCGTGCCGCCGGTGACCCAGACCCAGACCGAGCACCTGCCCAATGCGCCCTTCGCCATCGACGATCCGAGCGGCTTCAACGCGCCCGACACGGTCATCACGCGCGATCTCTGGCATCGCTTCTACGAAGAGCAGATGCAGATCAACGGCGGCAAGAACGACCGCTTCGTGGCCTTTGCCGACGCGGGAGCGCTGGTGATGGGCCACTACGCCCACGCAAAGCAGCAATTATGGGATGTCGCGAAGACGTACACGCTGGCTGACAACTTCTTTCAAGGCGCTTTCGGCGGCTCCTTCCTCAACCATTTCGAGCTCGTCTGCGCCTGCATTCCGGTCTACCCCCGCGCCGACGAGAGCCCTGCCAAGGACCTGATCTCGAAGGTGGAGCCGGATGGCGTCACGCTGACACCCGCGCCCAATGCCGCGGCGTCGGCGATGGATGGGCCGCCAAAATTCGCCAACAGCAGCAATCTGACGCCGGACTTCTACGCGGTGAACACGATGCAGCCGCCCTACCAGCCGAGCGCCAATCCGCCGGCCGCGGGGCAGGACAAGGCTTATGCCGATCCGGGCAAGGCAACGACGCTACCGCCGCAGCGCGACGCCACGATCGGCGACCTCCTCACGGCCAAGGGGGTGGACTGGGCCTGGTACGCCGGCGCCTGGCAGGCCACGCTCGACGGCCACAACGGGAGGCCCGCGCCGAACTTCCAATACCACCACCAGCCCTTCAACTATTTCGCCCAGTTCGCGCCCGGCACGGCGACGCGCACCGCGCATCTGCGCGACGGCGGCATGGACGGCACGGCCTTCATCGCCGACATCGACGCGGGCCAGCTGCCGTCCGTCACCTTCTACAAGCCCCAAGGCAATCTCAACCAGCACCCGGACTATGCCTCGGTCAGCGCCGGCGATGCCCACATCGCCGACGTCATCGCCCACCTCGAGAAGAGCCCGCAGTGGGAGCATATGCTGGTGGTCGTGACCTACGACGAGAACGGCGGCTTCTGGGACCATGTCGCCCCGCCCAAGGCCGATCGCTGGGGCCCGGGCTCGCGCATTCCCGCCCTCATCGTCTCGCCGTTCGCCAAGCGGGGCTTCGTCGACCACACGCAGTACGACACGACCTCGATCCTGCGCTTCGTCACCGAGCGCTGGAACCTACCCGTGCTGCCCGGCCTGATCGAACGCGACAAGGCGCTCGCGGCACAGGGCGAGCCGCCGATGGGCGACCTGACGGCGGCCCTCGACCCGTGAATGGGCCGAGCTCGGGCAACACCGGCGGCGCCGGTTTGCCTCCGCTGATCAGAAATCCCAGGGGGAAATCAGCTCGAGGCCCGTCGACCTGAAGTCCGCCAGGTTGCGGGTGGCGAGGCGTCCGCCGTTGATGAGCGCGATGGCGGCGATCGTGCCGTCGGGCGCCGACATGCCGTTCCCCTGCCGCGAAGCGACGCCCATGATGTCCCCATAGGCCAGCGCCGCTTCCTCGGTCAGGGCGAAAATCCTGTCGGCGAAGCGACGGCGCCAGTCGGCGAGCCCCTGCTCGAGCCGCGCCGCGCGCTGATCCGGCTTGATCTTTGCGATGCCGAAAGCGATCTCGGCGATAGTCACGGTTGGCAGAGCGAGCTCGGCATCATGCCGCACGAGCCAGGCGATCACCGCCGGTTCCGGCGATTTGCGCAGGGTCTCCGACACGACGTTGGTGTCGAGGAAGATCACAACTCCGGGCCTGGATGAGCGCGACGCGCCTCACGGATGACAGCTTCGAGATCGATGTCGGTTGCCGCATTGGCCGACAGGCGGGCGTAGAAGGCGACCGCTGGCTCGCGTCCCGCCTCGCGGATCTCATAGGCTTCCAGTGCGCGCTCGACGATGTCGGCGATCGAGCGTTTCTCGCGCCGCGCCAACCGGTGCGCGAGGTCGCGCGCCTTGGCACTGCGGACGGAAAGCTGTGGCTCAGCCATGGGGCCCTCCTTGCGCCAACAAAATAGGGCCTGGGACGCCAGCCATCAAGATGGCCGACGATGGCTTGATGGCTAGAGCATATCCCCATTGGATGAGGTCATCCAAAGGCAGAGAAGTGCCCATAACCTTTTGAATCTTCTGCGGTTGGCGCAATCATTGGATCGCGCAGCGCTCCGGGTTCAGACGCGCGCGGCCATGCGGTCCAGCGCGTCGGCGAAGTAGGGCCGGAACGCCTCGGGATGCTCCGACATGGGGAAATGGCCGAGCTCGGGCATCACCGTGATCGTCGCCCCGGGGATCGCCTCGGCCGTGCGGCGGGCGTCCTCCGGCGTGCAGGTGAGGTCATAGGCGCCGACCAGCAGGTGCACGGGGGTGCGCCCGGCGTCGATCAGGTGCAGCCGGTCGATCAGGCTCCGATCCAGCGTGTAGAATGACAGATCGCCCCGGAACACGCCGGGTCCCGACTGCATGAACATCCACAGCGTGTGCCAACGGTCAGCCGGCGGCGCATGGGGCGAGATGTTGGCCGAGACCAGCGCCGCCCCCAGTTCGCCGCCGTGGGCGTCGGGCCGGTCGAACCAATCGATGTCGTACCAGGCGGGCTGGAAATCCGATGCCTCGATGGCGATGAAGCCCGAGAAGCGGCCGGCGTGGAGCGCCGCGAGCTGCAGCGCGACGCGCCCGCCCATCGAACAGCCCGCCAGGATCGGCCGGTCGAGCCCGAGGGCCGTCGTCACGGCCAGCACGGTCTCGACGTAGAGATCGGTGGTCAGCCGGTATTCCTCGGTCTGGAAACCATCCGGCGGCAGGGATTTGCCGTGCCAGGGCAGGTCGAAGGCGAAGAAGCGGTGCCGGCGCGTCAGCTCGGCGTCGTTCAGGATATGCCGCCACTGCCGCGTGTCCGCCCCCGCGGTGTGCAGGCAGAGCACGGCCGACCCTTCTCCCGCCATCTCGACGTAGATGCGCTGCGCGCGTCCGGCCACGGTCACGGTGAGATAGCGGCCGGTGATCGGCTCGAAGGTCATGCCGGCTCCATCTCGCGCCCGAGCGCCATGAATTCCTTGAAGAAGCGCAGGTTCTTGACCAGCACCAGGCTATCGCCGTCGATCCGGGCGCGACCGATCTTCACCAGCCCGAAGATGTCGTGAAAGCCCGGGTCCGGCAGCGGCGCCCAGAAGGCGGCCAGCGCCTTCGCGTCGGTGCGCAGGCCGAAGCGCCAGGGCGTCTTGCGGCTCGGCCCCTCCATGATGGCCTCCAGCCGGCCGTCGCGGAAGGTCAGATAGAACTCCTGCCCGTCCACCTCGACGAGCACGGTTTCGGAAAACAGCCGCCCCAGACGCAGCAGGTGCGGCGTCGCGTTCAACCGATCCTGCATCCGGCGTAGAGTGGCGAGCATGTCGGTCCTCCCGCCAGGGCGTACGCACCCGGCGACGTCCATCAAGGACGCACGGATGCCGGCCGACAATGACGTGGCGGGTATTCGCCGATACCGGGCGGGGCAGGTATCGGGCCATACCCGGCGGAGCATTGGCGCCGCCGAGACCGACGTGAATACTCGCCCAGACAGCGGGAACCCGCAAAGACCAGGTTTCGGGGAGGAGGACACCATGCGCAACGTCACGACCAGCAACGTCACCGACGTGGTCATCGGCTCGCTCGGCCGCCACGGCCCGATCTCCGACCGCCAGCGTGAGATCATGACCTCGCTTCTGAAGCACCTGCACGGCTTTTGCCGCGACGTGAAGCTTCAGCACCACGAATTCATCCAGGCCTGCCAGTTCCTGGCACGCGCCGGCCAGACCTGCGACGACAAACGGCAGGAGTTCATCCTCCTGGGCGACATCCTCGGCGTCGAGGTTCTGGTCGACATGCTGTCGAACCCGATCGATGGCGGCGAAAGCGAGTCGACCGTGCTCGGCCCCTTCTACCGGGAGAACCCGCCGGTGCTGCCCAAGGGCGCCTCGACCGTGCAGAAGCACTTCGAGGGCGAAGAGACCGTGCTGGTCGAGGGCTACATCCGCGATACGGCGGGGCGGCCGCTCGCGGGCGTGACCATCGACATCTGGGAAGATGCCCCGAACGGGCTCTACGAGAACCACGACCCGAGCCAGCCGGACTACAACCTGCGCGGCCGCTTCGAGACCGACGACGCCGGCCACTTCGCACTGCGCGCCTTGCGACCGGTGCCTTACCCGATCCCCGACAACGAGACGGCGGGCGAACTGATCCGCTACATGGGCCATCATCCCAACCGTCCCGGCCATCTGCATTTCATCATCGCCAAGGACGGCTATCGGACGCTGGTGAGCCAGGTCTTCGACGCCGAGAGCCCCTGGCTCGACGAGGACTCGGTGTTCGCGGTGAAGAACAGCCTTGTGGCCACGTTCGGCCCCGGCCGTCCCGGCGACGACACCAACCTGCACATCCGTTTCGACTTCACCCTGAAGCCGCTGGCGGCATCCCCGGCACTCGCTGCGGAGTGAAAGCCGTCTGCACCTGAGGCCGCGCCCTCAGGAGGTTTGAAGTCGATGGATGGCCGGGTCAAGCCCGGCCGATGAGAGCGTGAAGGCGGAGAGCCTTTATCCTCATCGTCTTGGCCGGGCTTGACCCGGCCATCCATCCGCTCAAGAAGACAACGCCTCCGTGCAAAGCTCCTAACTCTTGCGGACATCTTGCCCGCCCCCTGCGAGCGACAGCCTGCACGGGGCGAAGGAGCGCGGGTGTGAACCTCAAGCAGCTTGAATATTTCATAGCGCTGGCGGAAGAACTGCATTTCGGGCGTGCGGCCGAGCGGCTGGGCATGGCGCAGCCGCCCCTGTCGCGGCAGATCAAGCAGATCGAGGAGGATCTGGGTGCGCTGCTCTTCAATCGCGGCCGCAACGGGATCACCCTGACGCAAGCCGGCGAGCGGTTCTATCAGCGCGGCTCGGCGCTGCTCACCGAGTTCGACGACATCAAGCTCGAGGTCCGGCGCATCGGCCAGGGGGCCGAGGGGCGTCTGCGGGTCGGCTTCGTCGGCTCGGCGACCTACGGGATGCTGCCCAACATCCTGAAGTCCTTCCGTGCGGCCTATCCGGACGTGAACCTGTCGCTGGTCCCGATGAACAACGCGCAATTGCAGCGGACCCTGATCCGGCGCGAGATCGACATCGCCATCGCCCGCCCTTCGCTCGATGACACCGAGATCGTCACCCGCAAGCTGGCGGACGAGCCGCTGGCTCTGGCGGTCCCCGATACACTGATCCTGCCGCCCGGCCCCGTCGACCTGCCACGGCTTAAGGACGAAACCTTCATCCTCTATCCGGAGTATCCGCGGCCCTCATTCGCCGACGTGGTGATCCGCGCCTGCGAGAGCTTGGGGATGGACGTGGGCCGCCCCGTCTTCACCATGGACTTCCAGACGGCCATCGCGCTGGTCGCCGTCGGCGAAGGCGTGGCGCTGGTCCCGGCATCGGTCGGGACGGTGCAGCGGAACGGCGTGCGCTATCACGAGATCGCTCACCTCGCGACGGGGACGGGGATTTCCGTCAACTACCGGATCGACGAACAGGGCATCCACGTCCGCAACTTCGTGGCGCTCGCCCAGAAGGTCGCCCGGAAGCTGGTGTGAGCGCCGCGAGCGGCGCTACTACGTAGCCGCCACGCGCGCTGCCGATGGCCGCCGGTCGCGCCGGTAGAAGGCCAGCTTGTCGGGGTCGGGCCGAACGCCGATGCCCGGCCCCGTCGGCACCATGACCGAGAAATCGCCGTAGACGAGCGGCTCGGCCAGGATCTCGTCGACCAGGAGAAGCGGCCCGAACAGCTCGGTTCCCCAGGTGATCTGCGGGATCGTGGCGAAGAGCTGGACGGCAGCGGCCGTCCCGACGCCGCTCTCCAGCATGGTGCCGCCGTAAAGGTCGATGCCCGCCGCCCGGGCGATGGACGCGACCTCCGCCGCCGGCGCGAGGCCGCCGGACTGGCAGACCTTCACCGCGAAGACGTCGGCCGAGCGCTCCGCCGCGACGCGCATCGCATCGATCGGCCCCTGCAGCACCTCGTCCGCCATGATCGCGATCTCGTAGCCGTCGGTCAGCGCCTTGAGGCCCGCCAGCCGCTCGCGCGCGACGGGCTGCTCGACGAGAACGCAGCCGATCTCCTGCAGGCCGCGCACGCCGTAGCGCGCGTCGGTCAGGCTCCAGGCCTGGTTGACGTCGACCCGGATCGTGCCCCGCTCGCCCACCGCCTGGGCGATCGCCGCCACATGGGCCAGATCGTCCTTCACCGCACGCTTGCCGATCTTCAGCTTGAAGTCGCGGTGACGGCGCTCGTCGAGCATCTGCTCCGCCTCGTCGATGTCGGTCCGGCTGTTGCCCGAGGCGAGCGTCCAGGCGACCGGCAGGCGATCGTGCACGCGGCCGCCGAAGAGCTGGGCCACCGGCACGCCGAGCCGCCGGGCGAGCCCGTCCCACAGCGCCGTCTCGACCGCCGCCCGCGCGGCGTGGTTGCCCTTGACGGCCCGCGCCATCAGCGCCGAGGCCGCAGTGATCCGATCCGCGTCGGCGCCCGCCAGGATCGGCGCGATGTAGACGTCGATGGCCAGCTTGATGCTTTCGACGCTTTCCAGGCCGTAAGACAATCCGCCGATCGAGGCGCCCTCGCCCCAGCCTTCGGAGCCGTCGGAGAAACGCATGTGCACGAGCACGACGGACTGCGTCATCATCGTCGCCATCGACAGCACATGCCCGCGCACCGTCGGGACGTCGATGATGAGAGTATCGATCCGGTCGATGGTCACCACAGCCTTGGCCTGTCTCTTGAAATTTTGATTGCCGGTCCACTTTCCGGACGCACGCCGGACCTGTCCAATACCCGGCGGGTCTGACGCGATACCTGCGTTCCAGATTCAAAAGGTTATGAGCATTTCGTCATTGGACGATCAGGTCCAATGACGAAATGCTCTACCGGTTGTCGGCGCTTCGCCCGTTGTTCAAGCTACGGGCGAAGCTGCGCGCGAAATCCAGGAACTTGAACACGTGCGGGCTCTGGTTGTCGCTGCGGGCGCAGATCGACAGGCGG
Organism: Chelatococcus sp. KU-N122; assembly: GCF_055391085.1. NCBI lineage: Bacteria > Pseudomonadati > Pseudomonadota > Alphaproteobacteria > Hyphomicrobiales > Chelatococcaceae > Chelatococcus > Chelatococcus sp. KU-N122. The sequence continues at coordinate 474,327 of NZ_AP043981.1, forward strand.
GTCCGGGCCTCCGGCTCGGCCAGATGGCAGAAGCGCACGCCGGGCCGGAGCGCCCCCTCGCAGGACGCCGGCACGATGGATATCCCCTCCCCCACCGCGACGAGACTGACGGCCGTCTGGTAGTCGGGCGCCCAGACGATGGTCGGCGGCGCGAAGCCCGCTTTCTCGCACAGGCCGAGGATCAGATCGGCGAAGCTGGGACGCGGCTTGCGCGGGAACAGCACGAACGGCATGCCGCCGAGCGCCGACAGCCGGATGGAGGCGCCGAGGCCGTCGGCCATCGTCTCATGCACGGCGGCGACCAGCGGCTCTTCGACCAACAACTGCTGGCGCAGCGTGCAGTCGTCGAGGGCGGGGCGGACCACCGCCACGTCGATCGCCCGGGTGATCAGCTGATCATGGGATTCCGCATTGTTCATCGCGCTGAGACGCAGCTCCACCTCCGGATAGGCGGAGCGGAACTGCTTGACCAACACGGGAAACGGCCCATGCGTCGCCGAGCCCACGAAGGACACGCGCAGGACCCCCGACCCGCCCTTGCCGACGGTCCGCACGTCGCGGATGGCGCGGTCGATTTCCTCGACGAGATAGCTCGCCCGTGTCCTCAGGAGCTCGCCCGCCTGGGTCAGGGCAATCTGGCTGCGGCTGCGGTCGAAGAGCTGCACGTCGAGATCGCGCTCGAGCTGCGCGATCATGCGTGAGAGCGGCGGCTGCGCGATGCCGAGACGGTCCGCAGCGCGGCCGAAGTGCAGTTCGCGCGCCACGGCGAGGAAGTAGCGCATCCGCCTGAGGTCGAGGGGGTGCGCCGCGCCCGTGCTCTCGTCGAGGGCCATCCCATCCCCCCACTGGTTTCAGTCTGCCGGCTCGGCCGGCAGGCTCGCGAAGCGCCCGGCGTGGAACAGCAGCGGCCGGGCACCGGAGTCGCAACGCATGGAGCGGACGTGGCCGATGAAGACCACATGGTCGCCGGCCGGGACCTCGTGGTGCACGTCGGCCGCGAAGATGGTTGCTGCATCGCGGATCACCGGCAGGCCGTCCAGATCGTCGAACGGCATGGGGCCCTGGATCAACGGGCGGCCGGCGAAATGCCAGGCAATGGTCTCCATCCCCTCGCTGAGCACGCTCACCGCGAAAGCCCGGGCGGCGCGCAGCCGGGGCAGCATCCGCGCCGTGGCGGCGATGGATACGGCGATCAGCGGCGGCTCGAGTGAGATCGACATGAAGGCGTTGGCGGTCATCGCATGGTCCTCGCCGCCGGCGCGGGTCGAGATCACCGTGACGCCGGTGCCGAAGCCGCCGCAAGCGTTGCGGAACGCGCGCGTGTCGAAGGCCGGTGCGCTCGGCACATCGGGGCGCAACCGGTCGCCTTCTCTCGCATGCCTCATCCCGGCTCCTCCCCTGCGCAACGCATGCCCCGCGCAATGCTGGCGCCCGCTTCGCGGGTCGTCCGAAACGAGGCTGGCGCGGAAGCGGGCGCCGGGCAATGCCGCCCCAGGTAAGGCACGATACCTTCCGCGATGCCTGCCGCGGCGCGACAGTTTCCGCCGTCGGCTCGCGCAGAAAAGCATGCGGTCCGGGCCTGATCTCGAAAGTCCAGGGAGGAGACGATGGATCAATTCAGCCCCAGCGAAGGCTGCGCCGCCTATACCGGCAACGCGTTTCTCGAGAGCATCCGCGACGGCCGCGAGGTGTATATTTACGGCGAGCGCGTGAAGGACGTGACGCGGCACCCGGCGTTCCGCAACTCGGCGCGGATGGTGGCTCGCTGGTATGACCGCTTCCACGCCCATGCCGACACCCTCGGCGTGCCCTGCGACAACGGCTCGCGAAAGATCACCCACCCCTTCTTCCTGGGCTCGCGCACGGCCGAGGACCTGGTCCGGTCAAAGGCCGCGATCATGGACCTGCAGCAGCCCGCCTTCGGCTGGATGGGCCGGTCGCCCGACTACAAGGCGAGCTTTCTCGGCACGCTCGGCGCCAACTCCGCCTTCTACGGCGAGTATGCGCAGAATGCGCGCGACTGGTACAGCCGCACGCAAGAGCGGCTCGACTTCTGGAACCACGCCATCGTCAACCCGCCGATCGACCGCGACCGACCCATCGAGGAGGTGGCCGACGTCTTCATGCATGTGGAGCGAGAGAGTGACGCGGGCGTCGTCGTCTCCGGCGCCAAGGTCGTGGCCACCGGATCGGCGCTGACGCACTACAACTTCATCGCCCACTACGGAATTCCGATCAAGGACAAGAAGTTTGCGCTGATCTTCACCGTGCCGATGGATTCACCCGGCGTGAAGCTGATCGCCCGGCAGTCGTACGAGGCGCAGGCTGCTGTGATGGGCACGCCCTTCGACTACCCGCTGTCGAGCCGGCTCGACGAAAACGATTCCATCCTCGTCTTCGACAAGGTGCTGGTGCCGTGGGAGAACGTCTTCATCTACGGCGACACGGCCAAGGTGAACGCCTTCTTCCCGGCCTCGGGTTTCGTGCCGCGCTTCACGCTTCACGGCGTCTGCCGCTTTGCCGTAAAGCTCGACTTCATCGCCGGCCTCTTCTCGATGGCGGTCGACGCGACCGGCGCGGGTAGCTTCCGCGGCGTGCAGGCCGCGGTGGGCGAGGTGCTCGCCTGGCGCAACCTCTTCCACGGACTCGCGGACGCGATGGTCAAGTCGCCGATCCCCTGGCAGGGCACCGACGGGTTCAACCTGCCCAACATGAACTACGGCCTCGCCTATCGGGTGATGGCGCCGATGGCCTACCCGCGGATCAAGGAGTTGATCGAGCGCCACGTCGCATCGGGCCTGATCTACCTGCCGTCGACCGCAGCGGACTTCGACAGTCCGGCGATCCGGCCCTATCTCGACCGCTTCGTGCGCGGGTCGAACGGCTATGCGGCCATCGACCGGGTGAAGCTGCTGAAGCTGCTCTGGGACGCGATCGGCTCCGAGTTCGGCGGGCGCCACGAGCTCTACGAACGCAACTACGCCGGCAACTACGAAAACCTGCGGATCGAGACGCTGCTCGCCGCGCAGGCGACCGGCGAGCTCGAGCTCATGCAGGACATGGTCCGGCGCTGCATGGCCGAATACGATCTGTCCGGCTGGACCGTGAAGGACCTCGTCAATTCGCACGACGTCAATGCCTTGCGGGGACTCGCAGCGTTATGAGGCGACCGGGCCAGACCGCGAGTGAAACGGTGGCGCGCCCCCATCTGCAAGGATGCAGATGGGGGCGAACGCGCCGATTGAGGCCGACAGAGCTCACATCTAGAGCGGCAGCTCATATCAAGCCGCTTCGGGTACTCTGTCATCGAGGGGCGGCAGCCGATCGGAGAGAAGCGGAGCATGCCTCCCGGATCGGATGACCTCGTCTGATCGACGCAGTCTAGCGATAGAAGACGCTGGGCGGCATCCCGAAATGCTTGCGGAACATGGCGGTGAAGGCGCTCTGGCTGGCATAGCCGCTGTCGAGCGCCACATCGATGATCCGCTCGCCGCGCGCCAGCCGCTCCAGCGCAAACAGCAGCCGCGCCTGCTGCCGCCACTGGCCGAAGGTCATGCCCGTTTCCTTCGCAAACAGCCGATGCAGCGTCTTCGCCGTGATGCCGAGCCGGCCCGCCCACTGCTCGGCCGTCGTGACGTCATCGGGCCGCGACGTCAGCCCCTGGCAGATGGCCCTGAGGCGGGCATCGCCCGGCGCCGGCAGGTGCAGTGGTAGCGTGTCGAGCTCGCGCAATTCGTCGAGCAGCAGCAGCAGAAGACGTTCGTCCCGCGTGCCCGGCGTGTAGTCGCTGGGCACGGCGACCGCCGCGACGATCAGCTCGCGCAGCAGCGGCGAGACGGCGATGACGCAGCTCGTTCGCGGCAGATGCGCCGCCGCACCGGGATCGACGAACACCGTGCGGATCTTCACCTCGCCGCACATGTGCACCTCGTGCTCGAGGCCCACGACCAGCCACACCGCCCGGTTGGGCGGCACGACCCAGGAGCCCGCCGCCGAGCGCACGATCATCACACCGGCGATCGCATGCAGAAGCTGACCGCGCGGATGGGCATGCAGCCCCGTGCTGCTGCCACTCGGATAGTCGACCTCCATCGCCGCCAGAGGCCGGGCGGTCGCGTGATAGTCGAGATACCGGGTGAGCAGATCGTCGAGCATGTCCCAATCTCGCCAGATAACGTCGTTCTAGCGCGATACTAACCAAGCCGCGACCCGCTATCGGATGGGCTCTCCGCAATTCTTCGCGAGGCCCCCATGCTCAGGCGCAACGCCGCATCGCTCTATCCTGTCCTCGCCATCGTGCTGTGGGCCGGCAACGTCATCGTCTCCCGGCTGTCGGCGCACACCATCGGGCCGCAGGCGATCACCTTCTACCGGCTGCTGCTGGCGGCCCTCCTGATGAGCCTGTTCGTGGCCCGCCCGGCCTGGCGCAACCGGGCCGCCATCTGGCCGCATCTGGGCGAGTTCGCCATCCTCGGCTTCCTGGCCATGTGCCTGTTCCAGAGCCTGTCCTACCTGGCGGCCGAGACCACGACGGCGACGAACATGGCGGTGTTCACGGCGCTGACGCCGCTGCTGACCGTCGGCCTCAGCGTGCGGCTGCTCGGCGAGCCGGCGACCGTCGGCATGGTCGGCGGTGGCGTGCTGTCGCTGGTTGGTCTCATCTATCTCGTCAGCGGCGGCAGCCCCGCGTCGCTGCTGCACGACGGCATACATGCGGGCGATCCGCTGATGCTGCTGGCGGCCCTGGCCTACGCGCTGTACGGCGTGCTGCTGAAACGCTGGAACCTTCCCGTCACCGGCTGGCAGTCGACCTACATGCAGGCGCTGTGCGCGCTGGCGATCATGCTGCCCGCCTTCCTCGCGACGCCGGCGCCGTTGCGCGCCCTCAACCAGGACACCCTGCCCCTCATCGCTTATGCCGGCGGGCTCGCGTCGGTGGTGCTGCCGTTCTTCTGGATCCGCGGCGTCCAGCATCTGGGCCCCAGCCGCTGCGCCGTGTTCATGAACCTGCTGCCGGTGCTGACCGCGGCGGCGGCGATCGTCATGCTCGGCGAGCCGATCCGGCCCTATCACGTCATCGGTGGTTGCCTGGTGTTGGCCGGCGTCGCCTTGGCGCAGATGGCCGGACGGCCCCTGCGTCGCCGCTCCCCGCGCCCGGCCGAATGAGGCCCGGTCAAACGAAAAACCCGCCAAGTCATTGACTTGGCGGGCTGATTTGGTTGCGGGAGCTTGCAACACCCGATTTCTGCGATTGGTTGAGGGGCCGATCCCGAGGTTAGCAGCTTAGCTTTTCTACGTAGAACGAAGACCAGTTCGATTCCTGTCTGGCGCGCCAAATACCGCCGATTACCCTCCGCTGTACACTATAGCCGTTGAACGTACACCCTTATAGCTGGTAGAGGCCGGCCCACGCGCAAAAGAGCGTAGAAATGGCGGCGTTCGGCGGCGGAAAAGTTCGAATCGCTTTCGGTCGAGTGATTGCCAAAAGAATACGTTGCGGCCTGGTATGGCGGGAATGCGCCCTCATTCGCGACGTTCAACGACGCTTGAGCGGTTCCCAAAAAACGTCGCTCGATATGCCATGGGGCGCGTTGCTTGCTGAACGGAACTTCAAGGGGCGGTGCTGAGGCTCACAGATCTATTATCCCCTCGAGGAGCTTACGGTTGCGCTCCGCAAGGTCGAGCTCATCCGCCGGAAACAGCAACGACATGCCATCGGTGGCTGCTTTTTCCTGCACCTCTTCCACAAAGGGGCGAAGCCTGTCCTCGTATTCCTGGAACGCGGCGGCATGATCGTCCGGATGGCGCCGAAGAGCGTCGGCCACGCGCGCCGCGCCGATCAGGGCCATGGAGCCCCCCATGCCGGCGACGGGAGAAACGCAGTATCCCGCGTCACCAACCAGAGTGACACGCCCCTTCGACCAGCTCTTCATCCTGATCTGGCTCGCTTGGTCGAAGTAGAAGTCGCCGTCCGTATCGACGTGGGCGAGCATGGCCGGCACCTTCCACCCGAGCCCGTCGAAGTGATCGCGGATGAGGCGGCGCTGCTGTGCCCTGTCGCGATAGTCGTAGTCGATCTGGCGATCGGAGCGAAACGCCAGGGCGATGTCGGTGCGATCGTCGTAGCCATTCAGCATCGCCGTCAGGCCCGGCACACTGAAGACCTGCGTCCTGTTTGCCGGAACCAAGCCGGGCTCCGGCACGACTCGCAGGTAGAAGTACCCGCCCATGAAGTAGGACGAAGAGTCGGCGTCTCCGAACACGAGCTTTCTGGTATTGGAGCGATTGCCATCGCATCCGAACACCAGCGTGTAGTCGCCCTTCGAGCCGTCGCTGAAGGTGACCGTGACGCCTGCCGGCCCTTCCTCCAATTGGCTCAGGGATCGCCCGAACAGGATTTCGACGGAGCCCTCGACCGCCCCGAACAGGATGTCGAGTAGATCGTCCCGGTGGATCTCGTATCGCCGCGCCGACAGATCGTCAGGCCTGGAGGCTGCCTCCAGCCCGCCCAAGGTGGCATCCGCCTCGTCCTTGAACTCGAAGTCGCGTGGAGGAAGAGCCTTAGCGCGTACGGCTTCGATCATCCCCATGCGGGTTAGGATCCCTATCGTCTCACCCTCGATATCGACGGGAGTGCCGCCTCGCCGCAATCCGCTGGCAAGTTCGATGACCGTCACGCGATAGCCGAGTTTCGTCATCCAATAGGCAGTTGCCAAACCGGCGAAGCTCGCGCCGCTGACCAGTACCGACGGTTGGTCAACATGGGCCGGGGCAAAGACGGAGGTTGACGGATTGGCCATGGAACCCTCAATTTCGAACCCGCATGATGTGGACTCGATCTATAAATATACTCAGTACAGAAAGCAAGGCATGCCTAAGTCAGCTGCAGAGCGGCGAACGCGAAAGCGACTGGTGACGCGCCAAACCATCTCCGATGTGGCGACCCGTCTGTTCTTTGAGCGAGGCTTCGACCACGTGACGATCGACGAGATCGCCGATGCTGCCGATGTAGGGCGAATGACGGTGTTCAACCACTTCCCCCGCAAGGAGGACATGTTCTTCGATCGGGAGCAGGAGATGAGGGACGTCGCGTTTGCGGCCATCCAAGCCCGTGACGCGGGCACCTCGCCCATTCAGGCGTTGGGTGCTTTGGCACATCGCTTGATTGAACAGCCTCATCCTTCCTACCCACTCTTTGGCGGCACATACCTCTTTGTGGAAACGGCCCTTGCGAGCGAAACCCTCAAGGCGCGTGCACGCCAGATGCGCGACGATTTCGTCCGCGCTCTGGCAGATGTCCTGGCCGATGCCGTCAACCGCCCACGCGGCGATCCTGATGCGCATCTCGCCGCCGGCATGATCGCGTCTGTTTGGAGCGTAGCATTCACTCAGGCGCATGAACTCTTTGGCCGCACGCGCGACACGAACGATACGAATCGTATTTTCTTGGACCTGACTGATCGGGGGATGGTTGGGGTCGGGGCGGCGCTCGCCGGTACGGCCTATGCCTGACCCGGCAATTGATCCTCTCGGCTCCAGGCCAATCAATCACCACCGGCCGGGCGCCTGCTTCGCGCCCCCAACCAGCACGTATAGACTAATTCCTCCTATTATTTCAGCGAGTTCTGCCGGCCTTCCGATCCTCATCTTAGAGGGCTATAGCGTAAACGTAGTTATCATCTGCGCCCGGTGCGGCGCGCCATTATGCCCGCCAGACCTCGGCCTCGTCCGTGCTGCGGCTCGTGTCGCGCAGCGGCGCGGCCCTGGCGAACTCACCCAAGGCCGCATAGCCGCCCACGTCCGAGGGATTGAAGTCTGTCGTCATCCGTTCGCGCCTTGCGGTCGAGATCCGCTCGCCAGAACGACAATAATACCAAGGCCCAGCGCGAATAGATTCCAATGTTTCACGTGCACCCAGAAATAATGACTATGCGCTTTTCATCGCGAGGTCGCGACGAGTTGAAGCACTTTCTGGGCATCGACGCGTCGTTGGATGGCGAAATGCCCCGGGCTGATCGAGCCCGACTCTGGCCGCGCCCCAGGCGACCCCGCCGTCCGCGACCCGCCCGGGGCAGGCGCCGTATCAGCGTTCGTCGCATTCACGGGTTCTACAGTGTGGGCAGCACGGCGCGAATATGGTCGCGCAAGGCTCTTACGACCAAGGACGGCCGGGG
>NZ_AP043981.1:487500-2557500 GCF_055391085.1 Chelatococcus sp. KU-N122
CGGGACATCCGGGGCTCTCACGCCCAGCGAATCTTGAAACGGATGAACAGCAGGGGAGGGGAGCGGAGTACCGTCCCTTCGATCGAACCAAAAAATCTGGTGGAGCCAGACGGGATCGAACCGACGACCTCATGCTTGCAAAGCACGCGCTCTCCCAACTGAGCTATGGCCCCTGACCGGGGTGAGCCCGAGCTGGCACGCGCATCAATGGTGGGCCTGGGAGGACTTGAACCTCCGACCTCACGCTTATCAAGCGCGCGCTCTAACCAACTGAGCTACAAGCCCGTTGCGCCGAAGCCCGCCGAGCCCCAGGGGCCCGCCGTCTCCGGCACGTGTTCATCCGAGGAAAGAGAAACGAAGACGGCGCTGCCCCGCCTATGGGGTTCTGACGAACCCCTGATGTTTCCAAGATGTCCGATACATCGGGCCAGAATGGCCGTCCGTGAAGGACAATCCTTAGAAAGGAGGTGATCCAGCCGCAGGTTCCCCTACGGCTACCTTGTTACGACTTCACCCCAGTCGCTGACCCTACCGTGGTCGCCTGCCTCCTTGCGGTTAGCGCGACGCCTTCGGGTAAAGCCAACTCCCATGGTGTGACGGGCGGTGTGTACAAGGCCCGGGAACGTATTCACCGTAGCATGCTGATCTACGATTACTAGCGATTCCACCTTCATGCACCCGAGTTGCAGAGTGCAATCCGAACTGAGACGGTTTTTTGGGATTAGCTCCAGGTCGCCCCTTCGCTGCCCACTGTCACCGCCATTGTAGCACGTGTGTAGCCCAGCCCGTAAGGGCCATGAGGACTTGACGTCATCCCCACCTTCCTCTCGGCTTATCACCGGCAGTCCCCCTAGAGTGCCCAACTGAATGATGGCAACTAAGGGCGAGGGTTGCGCTCGTTGCGGGACTTAACCCAACATCTCACGACACGAGCTGACGACAGCCATGCAGCACCTGTGTTCTCGCCAGCCGAACTGAAGGATACCGTCTCCGGTAACCATACGAGACATGTCAAGAGCTGGTAAGGTTCTGCGCGTTGCTTCGAATTAAACCACATGCTCCACCGCTTGTGCGGGCCCCCGTCAATTCCTTTGAGTTTTAATCTTGCGACCGTACTCCCCAGGCGGGATGCTTAACGCGTTAACTGCGCCACTGAACAGCAAGCTGCCCAACGGCTAGCATCCATCGTTTACGGCGTGGACTACCAGGGTATCTAATCCTGTTTGCTCCCCACGCTTTCGCGCCTCAGCGTCAGAACCGGACCAGTAAGCCGCCTTCGCCACTGGTGTTCTTGCGAATATCTACGAATTTCACCTCTACACTCGCAGTTCCACTTACCTCTTCCGGTCTCAAGACATCCAGTATCAAAGGCTATTCCGAGGTTGAGCCCCGGGCTTTCACCCCTGACTTAAATGTCCGCCTACGCGCCCTTTACGCCCAGTGATTCCGAGCAACGCTTGCCCCCTTCGTATTACCGCGGCTGCTGGCACGAAGTTAGCCGGGGCTTCTTCTGCGGGTACCGTCATTATCGTCCCCGCCGAAAGAGCTTTACAACCCTAAGGCCGTCATCACTCACGCGGCATGGCTGGATCAGGCTTGCGCCCATTGTCCAATATTCCCCACTGCTGCCTCCCGTAGGAGTCTGGGCCGTGTCTCAGTCCCAGTGTGGCTGATCATCCTCTCAGACCAGCTACTGATCGTCGCCTTGGTGAGCCATTACCTCACCAACTAGCTAATCAGACGCGGGCCGATCCTTCAGCGATAAATCTTTCCCCCGAAGGGCGTATCCGGTATTAGCTCAAGTTTCCCTGAGTTATTCCGAACCAAAGGGTACGTTCCCACGTGTTACTCACCCGTCTGCCACTCCCCCGAAGGGGCGTTCGACTTGCATGTGTTAGGCCTGCCGCCAGCGTTCGCTCTGAGCCAGGATCAAACTCTCAGATTGGATGAGAATTTGTCTCGGCTTGGTCTCTACGCGAATTGACGGAGCCTCAACATCCAATCCCCATCAACGCCTCGCGACGCCAATAAAGATCAATGTGAGCTCCGAAACGTAGTACCGCCGATATCCTTCTCGACAACCTAAACCCATGGACCCGAGGGTCATGCGCCAGGCCGTCCGCAAGGACAACGCCGTCTACGCTTCTCTTTCCGATTCAATTGTCAAACAGCCTTCATCGAACAATGCAAAAAGCACCCGCCGATGAAAAATCCCTTCACACCGAAAACAGGCCTTAGCCCCGATCCGTATCGGGCCCAGACCCTCATTCTGCGGCGGAAGAGCAAACAACCCGCGGTCAACGCAGGCCGTCGATGAGCGGTTTATAGGGCGAGCCTGCCCTTCCTGTCAACACCAAACATGTAGGATTTTTGACATTGGCTGGCAAAAACATCAAAATAACAGCCAAATCAGTCTCTTAGCCGACTACGGCGTAGCTGACGGCTGTCATCGCGCGCGGCGGCCGCCAGCGCGCAGATGGCCGCCAACCGGCTACGATGCGGCCGGGGCGCCGCCCCCCATCTGTCGCGCTGCACGCTCGCCGTCCCGCACTGCATATATATGAGTGCTGCGCATCTGCGCCCAGCGGCGCCGTTGGGCCCTGCAGGACAGTCGAAGCCCCCGGGGTGCTCCTGCCCGTCCGCCTCACTCAAGCCATGTTTGCCCATTTCACCGAAGCCACGGGCGTTGTGCGTTGCGTCCGCCCGTTCGGATGAGCTAGGCCATCCGCTCGACGCCGTCTGCCAAAGGGGGACATCGCTTTTGCGGAATGGACAGGCGGATACCGGGATTGAGGGCTCCATGCCGGGGCCTGGGCCACGGCATGGAGCGGCCGCATCCGTTCCACCGCCACGCCGGATGCGCTAACGTGTTGATTTGCGTAGACTCTCGTCGACGGGGCGAATCAGTCCCGCTGGCCAGCAGACAACGTGCTTTCAGCTCGCGCGGCCTCGCGGGCCGCGAAGGCGCTGCAACTCAAAAGCCGAGGGCATGTTGAGCGCAGAAGCCGTCCCCACGTTTGCGGAGCATGCGCTGACCCCGGACGCCGTGGCTGGAGCGCGCTTTGCCCGGGATGCGGCCTCACGGATCGAGGCTGCCGCGCCATGCTAGAGCGATCGCCGGATCTGCCTGCCGCATTCCACGCCGATCCAGCCGATCGGCTTGGCCCCCTCCCCGATCTGGGCAACGAGCCGCCACTCGATCCCAGCGGCCTGTCGACGCCGACGGCGGACCGGCGCGCGGTGAGCGTGCGCTGGCTCTCGGGCAGCATACTGACCGGCATCAGCGGCGTCCTGCTGCTGGGCGCAGCCATCTATGTCTCACTGGAGAGCGATGCTGCGATCCTGGAAGCGCCGGAGCTCGTACCGGCCTCCATGCGCCAGCAGATCGGCCTCGCCGTGGGTGACCGGCCAACCGTATCGACCCGCAAGGCCGACCGCCTCGTGCGGTTCGAGGTGGCTGCGGCCGCCAAGCAGACCTTCAAGTCGCCGATGACGCTGCGCGCCGGCGACCGTGAAGTCATCAAGGTCCGGCCGTTCGTCCGCCTCGCCACGGCCTTGTCCACGACGGTCGGCCAGTACGCGACCGACATCCCGGCGTTCAATCCGCTCAAGCTGTTTGCAGACGACACTGGCGCGCCGGAGCGCGTCGCCGAGGCGGAGCCCGATCCCGCCGACGCGGAGGTCTCCATCGTCAAGCGCGACCTCGCCGCTACGGCGATCGACAAGGCGCCGGCGCTGTCGGACGCGGAGGTCGCGGCGCAGATCGAGGAGGATCGGCGCGCGTCGGCCGAGCAGGGTGCCCAGCGGCCGGCGCTGCCCCTGCCGCCGCAGTTGCTGCTGTCGCGCAGCCTGCGCCAGCCCGGCGCGCTCGATGGCCTGCCCTATGCGGCGGCGCCGGAGAATCCGTTCTCCAAGATCGAGGTCCGCGTCGTTCCCGAGAACGTGACGGTGCTGCCCAAGGTCGATGCGACCAAGGATCCGGTCTCCGACGAGCGCACCGTGACCATGAAGCGCGGCGAGACGCTCGAGCAGGTGCTCCGCGCCGCCGGCGGCGACGACGATCAGATCCGCGCCATCCTGAAGCCGTTGTGGTCACAGGTGAAGGTCTCGGCCCTGGGCGAGGGCCAGCGGCTGCGCATCCTGGTGGCGCCGAGCCCGCTGCTCGGACCGGATCGCATCAGCCGCCGCCAGATCGTCCGGGTCATGGTGCTCGGCGAAAAGGGCATCGAGGCCATTGCGGCGCTCGACGACCGCGGCGCCTTCGTCGCCGTGGCGCCGCCCCAGAGCGACGACAAGACTGCGGCGGCGAGACCGGCAGCCGACAATGCCGACGAGGACGAGGAAGAGGACAGCTCCGCGCCGCGGCTCTACGAGAGCCTCTACGAGACCGGGCTGAAGAACAACCTGCCGGCGCCGGTGATCGACGAGCTGGTGCGGGTCTTCGCCTACGACGTGGATTTCCAGCGGCACATCGGGACGGGGGACAGCTTCGAGGTCTTCTACAGCGAGGATGAGGAAGGCTCCGGCCGCCCGGAGATCCTCTACGCCGCCCTGACCACCGGCGGCGAGCAGCGCCGGATCTACCGCTACCAGGGCGACGACGGCACCGTCGACTACTTCGACCAGGACGGCAAATCGCTCAAGAAGTTCCTGCTGCGCAAGCCGATCTCCGACGGCGAGCTGCGCTCCGGCTTCGGCATGCGCTACCACCCGATCCTGCACTATTCGAAGATGCACACCGGCGTGGACTGGGCCAACAAGATCGGCACGCCGATCCTGGCCGCCGGCAACGGCGTGGTGAGCAAGGCCGGCTGGTCCTCCGGCTATGGACGCCACACCGAGATCCAGCACGCCAACGGCTACGTCACCACCTACTCGCACCAGTCGGCGTTCGCCCGCGGCATCGCCGAAGGCGCCCGGGTGCGCCAGGGCCAGGTCATCGGCTACCTCGGCAGCTCCGGCCTGTCGACCGGGCCGCATCTCCACTACGAGGTGCTGGTCAACGGCCGCTTCGTCAATCCGATGCGCATCAAGGTGCCGCGCGGCCGTGAGCTCGACGGCCGGGCGCTTGCCGACTTCAGGCGCCAGCGCGAGCAGATCGACCAGTTGCTGACGCGGGCCGATACCCCAAGCTGGCGCAGGGCGGCTCCCCGTAGAGCATTTTCGAGCGAAGTGGACGCCGGCTCGCGTGAAGAAAATGCGATAAAATAAATAGATAGAGCATTTCCGCGCCTCTCCGAAACGCGGAAATGCTCGAGCAGCGGCCTTGCAACTCCTGCACCGGTTCGCCGCGGCGCCGGCGCACGTCGCAAGCGCGGTCATCCCCCCGATAAAATGCTCCACCTTCCTCAGTCTTGAGCGCTTCCCTTCCGGTGAGGTGATTCCGCCGAGGCGATGCGCTCGCGCTCTTTCGTTTCTCCCGGAAGCGCTTTAGCAGGAGCGGGCAATCCAACCTGCGGCCCGCTGCGGTCGTCCCGCGTCCGGGGCCATGCTCGCCATCCTCAACATCGTCTTCCCGGTCTTCGGGCTCATGCTCGTGGGCTATGTCGGCCGGCGGCTGCATCTGCTGGCCGACCGCACCGGCGATGGCCTGTCGGACTTCGTCTTCGTCATCGCCATTCCCTGCCTGATCTTCAAGACGCTCGCCACGGCGCAGATCCCGCTGTCCCAGCCCTGGGGCTACTGGATCGGCTATTTTGCCGGGGTCGCGGTGGTCTGGGCCGCAGCCCACGTCATCGCTCGCCGGCGGTTCGGCCTCGGCCACACCGAGGCCGTGGTGGCCGGCTTCTCCGCCGGCCAGTCCAACACGCTGCTGGTCGGCGTGCCCATCATCCTGAAGGCCTACGGCGATGCCGGCGCGGTGCCGCTGTTCCTGCTGCTCGCCGTGCACCTGCCGGTCACCATGACGGCGGCGACGTTGCTGGCGGAGGGCAAGGGCGCCTCGCTGGCGGCCATCGCGCGCCGGCTCGCCACCCACCCGATCCTCATCGCCATCTTTGCCGGCGCAGTGGCGAGGATGCTGCCACCGCTGCCGGCGCCGGTGTGGACCATCATCGACGAGCTGGCCGCGGCCGCCATCCCCTGCGCGCTCGTCGGCATGGGCATCGCGCTGCGCCGCTACGGCATTCCGGCCGGCCTGGCGCTGCCCGGCATCATCTCGACGCTGAAGCTCGTCGTCCACCCGCTGATCGTCTACCTGCTCACCTTCCACGTCTTCGCCATGCCGACGGCCTGGGCCGGCGTCGCCACCCTATTCGCCTGCTGCCCGTCGGGCGTGAACGCCTATCTGCTGGCCGAGCGCTGCCGGGCCGGCGTCGCGGTGGCCTCCAGCGCCATCGCGCTGTCGACGGGGCTGTCGATCGCCACCACCATCGCCTGGCTGTGGGCGCTGGGCGTCTGATCGCCGGTCAGCGCGGCAGCCAGCTCGGCCAACGAACGCTGAGCTCAGTCTCCTGGGCCCGGAGAGCGCTCTCGTGCGCGCTGGCCAGACGATCGAGACGCAGCAAAGCGAGGCCCTGGGAGCCCGACGCTGCAATCAGCGGCCCGAGCTCGGCTCCGCCGGCCGTCACAGGCGTGCCGGCGGGCGGCAGAGGCATCGTGCCGGTGACCGGCAGGACGCGCTTGCGCAATTCGCCCTTGAGCTTCATGCGAGCGGTCACCTCCTGGCCGACATAACAGCCCTTCTTGAAATCCACACCGTGGAGCAACTCGAAGTTGGCTTCGAGCGGATAGCAGAGCTCGCCGCCGATCTCGGCCGTATCGGCAATGCCGAGCGCCAGTCGATGCGCCGCATAATCTGCCGCGGTGGCGTTCGCGAAGCCAAGCCGGGCCAGCTCCGCCTCGATCGGCAGGTCTGCCGGATACATGAGCCGCGCCCCCAGGGCCGCAATCCGCGGGTCGACGAAGGCATGAGGGATCCCGGCCGATGGACCCTTGCCGGCGGCGCCCTCAACGGTGTCGAGCCCCAGCCGCGCGGCGGCGTCCGCTCCCCAGACAGCGGCCATCGCAAGAGCGGGGGACGCCTCGCCAAACTCCACGGCCGCGCGCAGCCTGAAGGCGGTCAGGCGCTTGAAGACACCCCCGACATGGGCTGTGGCCATGTCGAGGAGGAGACGGTCGCCGTCCTCCACGACGAAAACGTCGCAGAGCAGCTTGCCCTGACCTGTCAGAAAGCCTGCGTACAGGGCCCTGTCCCGGGCCAGCCGGCGCATATCGTTGGTCACCAGCCCTTGCAGAAACTTGATGCGATCGTCACCGCCGATGGCCACGACAGCGCGATCGGGCAGAGTCGCAACTTTCAAGGCTTCACCCATGCACCCCTCGTCGCGTTTGGCGTCGGCACCATCACGGGGTCGCACGGCCGCTACCCCCGGCGCGCCAGTGACCGCAGAAATCCCTGGTATTCTTCGGTCAGCTCCATGTCCACCGCGGGCGCGAGACTGAGCAGCGTGTTCGCGATGAAGGGCTGATCATTGCGAGGATCTTCCAGAACCTGGTGCAAGACTGGAACATTGTCTTCGATGTGCTGGAGGAAGGCGACGCCCTTCTCCAAGGTCTCTGTCCAACGCGCGCGAGTCCATTTTGCCAGGGGATACATGATCTCGTGTACGAAATTGGACCGGCGCGCCTTCTCGAAGAAGCGCAAACCCGTGTTCCAGTTCTCCTTGGCGCGCAGCGGCGGCGGAGGAATGTCGCCCAGCAGCATCTTCTTGCCGGCCTGACCGACGAGGTCCTCCAGCGTCACCGGCGCGTCGATCGTGGCGCGAAAATGCCACAAGCCAAACGAGCCTGGGAATTCCTTCCCCATGCTCTGCTCCAGCGCGCGCTCCACCTCGTCGACCGCCGCCTTGTCCCCCTTCATCGCCGCAGTCATGCAGAAGGCAAAGACCGCGTCATTGCCGACCGCATGCACACCGCCGTTGCGCAACTCCTGCGGCGAGAGCGTCGGGATTTGTCCATCGGCCGGAGCTCGGGCTTCTCCGGCCCGCTGCGCGCTCACGAAGGCGGTGACCTCCAGCCACCCCATCAGGTTCGCGCTGAAAGCCTCCGGGTCGACATGCACAATCGCCAGGTTCAGTGGCTCCTTGCGCCGTCTGAGTTCCGTCAGATCCGTCATGACTTCTCCGCCGATCGCCCTCGTCTTGTCGGCTTTCGTTCAAGCCGTGCCGCATCTCCGACACGAGGACGTGCCGAAGCAAAGGATCGGGGATGTCTCAGCAATTCGAGTGCCGAGGCCGAGCGCGGAGGCTGGAACGCCTGTTGCCGAGCGCCCGGCCATGGCTGCGCAGTCTGATCGCGTGGTTCTACTCGGAGCTGAAGGCCTGTCGGCGCGATCCCATACCCGGCGCAGAGCCGCCTTGCGCGCTCGCTTCGATCGGATCGTCCAGCGCCGAACCGGCTTCGTCGCCCCCAGCGGCGCTGGTTAGGCCTGAGAGGCTGCTCGACGCGTTCGGCCGAAAGCGCGCGCGGCCGGGTGGCATCACCCGACCGCGAAGTGCTTCTGATTCAAGAGCTCGGAGCGTCCGCCGCTCCGGGCGGCGAGCCGACGTCTCTCACACGGCGGGCATACCAGCTGCCACCCAGGCCTGCGTGTCCGTGAGCGCGCGGCTGAAGCGCGCCAGCACCTCGTCGAGCTGTGCCTCGGTGATGATCAGGGGCGGACAGAAGGCGATGGTGTCGGCAATGGCGCGCACGATCAGGCCGTGCTCCTGCGCCCGCTCGAACAAATAGAGCCCGACCTTGCCCGGCGGATCGAACTTGGCCTTCGTCGCCTTGTCCGCCACCAGTTCCACCGCCCCGATCAGGCCGATGCCGCGCACCTCCCCCACCAGCGGATGCTCGGCGAAGCTGGCGAGCCCGGCCTGCAGGCGCGCCCCCACCTTGGCGGCGTTGGCCACCAGGCCGCGCTCCTCGATGATGGCCAGGTTCTCCAGTCCCACCGCGGTCGCCACCGGATGGCCGCTGGCGGTGAAGCCGTGGCCGAAATTGCCCAGCCGCTCGGTCTGGTCGGCGATCGCCTGGTACATGGCGTCGCTGAACAGCACGGCCGCCAGCGGCTGGTAGGATGAGGTGATCTGCTTGGAGAGGACCAGGACATCGGGCTTGATGTCGAAGGTCTCGCAGGCGAACAGGGTGCCGAGGCGGCCGAAGCCGTTGATCACCTCGTCGACGACGACGAGCACGTCGTGCCGGCGGCAGACCTCCTGCACCTTCTCCCAGTAGGTCCGCGGCGGCACCAGGACGCCGCCCGCCCCCATCACCGGCTCGCCGATGAAGGCAGCGACGGTATCGGGTCCCTCGGCCAGGATGGTGGCCTCGAGCTCCGCCGCCAGCCGGTCGGCAAAGGCCTCCTCGCTCTCGCCGGCTTCCGCGTAACGGTAGTGGTGCGGGCAGGTGACGTGCCGAACGAAGGGCAGCGGCAGGTCGAAGCCGCGCTGGTTGACCTGGAGCCCGGTGAGGCTGCCGGCCACCACGGTGATGCCGTGATAGCCGCCGTTGCGGGCGATGAACTTCTTCTTCTGCGGCCGGTCGAGGGCGTTGTTGTAGTACCAGACCAGCTTCACCACCGTGTCGTTGGCCTCGGAGCCGGAGTTGGTGAAGAAGACATGGTCGAGGCCGTCAGGCGACATCTTCACCAGCTTCTCGGCCAGCTCGATCGATGGCTCGTGCGACTTGTGCGAGAAGGTGTGATAGTAGGGCAGACGGGCCATCTGCCGCGCCGCGGCATCGACCAGCCGCTGCTCGCCGAAGCCGACGGCGACGCTCCACAGCCCGGCCAGCGCCTCGATGTATTCGCGCCCCTGGTCGTCGTAGACATAGACGCCCGAGCCGCGGTCGATGACCATCGGCCCGATGCGCTCGTGCCGGCGCGCGTTGGTGTAGGGATGGAACTGGTAGGCCACGTCGCGCGCGTGCAGCGAATTCGGCAGGATCGTCACGATCAGACTCCTGATTACGATGAGCTTGAAAGGCGTGCGGACGGCCGTGGCAGTGTCGCTGCCCGGCGCGTCAGCACGCCATACGGCACCTGATGGCTATTTGGCGGCGTAGGCGGTCCGGGCCTGCTCCTCCGTGATGAATCCGTCAAGCAGATCGTCCTTCACCATGGCCGGATCGCGCGCTTCGGGCGGCCCCCAGCCGCCGCCGGCCGGAGAGGAAATCTTGATGCGGTCGCCCGGGCTGATCGGCACGTTGGCGAACTTGCTCGGCGAGACCTTGTTGAAGGCCTGGGTGATGGTCAGCCATTCGTCGCTGCCGGCCCGCTTGATGAAGAGCTCGGCCTTGGCCCCGTCGTGGCCGCCGTGGATGCCCCAGGGGTGCACCTTCTGGCGGTCGCTCATGTAGCTGAAGGTCATCGGCGTGTCGGTGCAGCGCACCGTCTTCGACAGGGCGAGCCCGCCGCGGAAGGTGCCCGGTCCGCCGGAGCCGTCCACCAGCTTGAACTCCTCCACGTGCCAGGGGTAGCGGTACTCGAAGACTTCGACCGGGATGTGCGGGCAATTGCCGTTGATGCCGCCGACCGCGTCGTTGCCGTCGGCGAAGCTGCGGCCGCCCCAGCCGACCGGTGTCAGGTCGTAGCAGCAGAAGAACTCGCCGGTCTTGGTGTCGCTGCCGCCGAACAGGAAGTTGGAGTGCGTGGCGCCGTCGGTGGCGGCGGAGCGCTCCTTCAGGCCCGGCGCCAGGGCGCCCATGACCACGTTGGCGATGCGGCAATGGGTCTCCGTGTTGCCGCCGACCGAGGGCCCGGGAAAGTTGACGTTGACGACCGTGCCGGGCGGCGCCAGCACGCGGATGGGCCGGAAGCAGCCGGAGTTCTTCGGGATGCTCTGGTCCGTCAGCTGCAGGACGGCGTTGTAGGCAGCCCCGTGGGCCACGCCCAGGGTGCCGTTGATCGGCCCCTTCGCCTGCGCCGAGGAGCCATGGTAGTCGACGATCAGATCGCTGCCGCTGACCGTCACCTCGGCGCAGATCGTGAACATCTTGTCCTCGATGCCGTCGTCCTCCATGCAGTCGTCGAAGAGGTAGCGCCCGTCGGGGATCTTCTCGATCTCGGCGCGCATGCGCCGCTCCGAATAATCCATCAGCGCGGTGACATGCTCGCGGAAGGCGGCGACGCCGTATTTGCGGGCGAGGTCGGCCATGCGCCGCTCGCCCAAATCGGTGGCGGCGATGAGGGCGCGGAAATCGCCGTAGTTGTAGCGGGGGGTACGCACGTTGGCGAGCATCAGCCGCCAGATGTCGTCGACGTCCTTGCCGGCCTTCTTGATCTTCACCGGCGGCACGCGGAGCCCCTCGTGGAAGACCTCCGTCGCCTCGCCGGCGAAGCCCGCCGGCGCCATGCCGCCGACCTCGCAGACATGGCCGATGGCCACCGAGAAGCCGATGAGCTCACCGTCGACGAACACCGGCTTGAAGAAGGTGTGCTCCGGCGTGTGCAGGCCGCCGCGGTAGGGATCGTTGTGGAGGATGACGTCGCCCTCCTCCAGGTCATCGAGCGCGATCTCCTGCACGCACGAGCGCAGGAGCAGCGGCAGGCCGCCGATCATCGAGGGGCAGAAGTCGCCGGTGGCGACGAGCTCACCGGTGGGCAGCGCCAGGCCGCAGGTGAAGTCCAGCGATTCCGAGAAGATCGTCGAATAGGACGTGCGCATCAGCGTGACGCCCATGTCGCGGCAGATGGAGACCAGGATGCCGCCGACGATGTTGAGGGACACCATGTCCATGATGCGTCTCCTTCAGGCTGCGATCAGCAGGTTGCCGTAGCGATCGACCGTCAGCGACTTGCCGGGGTCGAGCACCGTCACCGAGGCGTTCTCCTCGACCAGCGCCGGGCCGGCGATGGTGTGCCCGGCGCGGAGGCTGTCGCGGCCGTAGACCGGAGTATCCAGCCAGCCGCCGCCGAACCAGACGGGACGCCGCGAGAGCGGCTCGGCCGGCCCTTCGGCCTCGGCGATGACGGGGAACTCCAGGCTCCCGGTGTGGGCGACGCCCGTCACCAGGAAGTTGACGATCTCCATGTGGTCGGCCAGGCGGAAGCCGAAGCGCGCCTCATGCAGGGCGTGGAAGGTCTCGAGCAGCGTCGCGATCTCGTCGTCGGTAAAGGCCTCGGCCGTCACCGGGATCTCCAGCTCGTAGTTCTGGCCGAGGTAGCGCATCTCGACGCTGCGGCTGATGGTGACGTCGTGGTGGCCCTGGCCGGCGAGGTCCGCCCGGCACTCGGCCACGAGCTCCGCCATCACGGCAGCCGCACGCTCTCGGTCGAAGAAGCGCGAGTTGAGCTGCACCGTGCGGTAGCGGTCGACGCGGGCGTCGGCCATGGTGAAGCCGAAGGCGGAGAACTGTCCGGGGAAGTTGGGCACCAGGCCCCTGGGGATCGACGCCTCGGTCATCAGGTCGCTGACATGAGGCGGTCCCGCCCCGCCGAAGGCGACGAGCACGAAATCACGCGGGTCGAGCCCCTGCTCGGTGAGCACGGTGTGCAGCGCGCCCACCATGTTGTTGTTGGCGATGCGCACGATGGCGAGCGCCGCCTGCTCCACCGAATAGCCGAGCGACGCCGCAATCGGCTCGACGGCCCGCCGCGCCGCCTCGGCATCGAGGCCCATGGAGCCGCCGAGGAAGTTGCTGGCGCTGATGCGGCCCAGCACCACGTTGGCGTCGGTGACGGTGGGCAGCGTGCCGCCGCGCTGGTAGCAGGCGGGGCCGGGATTGGCGCCGGCGCTCTCCGGCCCGACCACCAGCATGCCGCCTGAATCGATGCGGGCGATGGAACCGCCGCCCGCGCCGATGGTGCGGATGTCGATCATCGGGATCTGGATCGGGCGTCCCCACTCGATCTCGAAGTCGGTGGTGAACTTCTCCTTGCCATTGACCACTGTGGACACATCGGTCGACGTGCCGCCCATATCGAGCGTCACCAGATTGGGCAGGCCCAGAAGCTCGGCCGTGCGCTTGGCGGCAATGACGCCGCCGGTCGGGCCGGAGACGGCGATCTGGATCGGCGCCTCGACAGCGGCCGGCAGGCTCATCTCGCCGCCGTTGGAGCGCATGACGACGACCTGCGCCTTGACCCCGTTCTCCGCAAGCTGCCGCTGCATCGAGCCGAGCTGCCTGTCGACGATCGGCTTGATGAAGGCGTCGCAAATGGTGGTGGAGGAGCGGAAGTGCTCCTTCCACTTGGGCAGCACCTCGTAGGAGATCGACACCGGCACGCCGGGCAGGCGCTCCCTGAAGATCGCCTTGATCCGCTGCTCGTGCACGGGCGTCAGGTAGGAGTGCAGCAGCACCACCGCGACGGCCTCGATCTTGCCCTCCGCGGCGAACCTGTCGGCCAGCGCCTCGATCTGCGCCTCGTCGAGGGGCTGGATGACGGCACCGGACGACCCCACGCGCTCGTCCACCTCGACAGCGTCGCGCCGCATGACGAACGGCTTCGGCTTGACCCAGGCGAGATCGTAGTGGTGGCGGCGGTTGCCACGACCGATGAACGGCACGTCGCGGAAGCCGCGGGTGGTCACGTAGGCGACGCGGGCGCCCTTGCCTTCCAGCAGCGCGTTGGTCGCGACCGTGGTGCCGAGGCGGATGCCGGACGTGTCGTCCAGGCCGGCGAAAGCGCGCAGGCCCGTCATGATGCCCTGGATCGGATCGTGCGGCGTGGACAGATTCTTCCACGCCGACAGCACCCGGTTGCTTTCATCGTAGGCGACGAAGTCGGTGAAGGTGCCGCCGATGTCGATGCCCAGTCTGTAACCCATGGTCGTTCTCTCCCGTGGCAGTGGGGCCCGATCTCACGCGGCCGAGGCTGCGGCCGCGCCATAGTCGACGGCGGTCGCGTGCCAGCCATGCGCACGGCGGACCCAGAAGGCCTCGTGCACGCGCTGCGAGATCGGTCCGGGGCGGTCGTTGCCCATGATGCGGCCGTCGATGCGCGAGGCCGGCATGACGCCGCCCGCCGTGGTCGACAGGAAGATTTCGTCGGCCTCGCGCAGCTCCGCCACCGGCACCGGCCGCACGTCGATGGGCAGGCCGAGATCCTGGCAGAGCTCGATCACCGAGCGCCGGGTGATGCCCTCCAGCACGCCGGCGTCGGGAGTGGCGATGCGGCCGTCGGTGACGACGAAGATGTTGAAGCCGGGCCCCTCGGTCACCGTGCCGTCCTCCGCGAGCAGCACGCAGAAGTCGGCGCCACGGTCGTGCGCCTCGAACTGGCCGCGGGTGAGGTCCGCCCAATGGAAGTTCTTGGCGCGCGGGTCGACGGAGCAGGCCGGGATACGGATGGTCTCGGCGACGACCAGGTGGGCGCCGCGTGCCATCACCTCCGGCTTCAGCAGCGAGATCCACGGCACGGCGAAGGCCGCGATGTAGTTGCGCGCATAGGCCGGGTGATAGGGCATGCCCGCCGGCGGGCGCCCGCGCAGGCAATCCATGGCGACGTAGGCGTCGCGCAGTCCCGCCAGTGCCACGCAGCGATTGAGGATCGCCTTGATGTCCGCGTCGCTCTCCTTGGGCTTGAAGCGGAACGCGTCCATGGAGGCGCGGAAGCGGCTGACGTGGTCGTCGAGCCGGAAGAACGCGCCCTGCCAGACGCCGACCACGTCGTAGGTGACGTCGGAGCGGCGATAGCCCCAGTCGGTGATGGGGATCGCAGCCTCGGCAACCGGCATGTAGCGGCCGTCGACGTAGGCGGCGCCGGCGGCATAGGGGGACGGGGCTTCGGTCATGATTGTCCTCATACGGCGGCCTTGCGCTCGTCGGCGATCGCCAGCGCCGCCGGCGGTGCGGCGGGCGCGCTGGGGGCCGGCGCGACGGGCGAGGCGGCGGACGGGGCGGGTGCCGACGCAGCGGCCATGGGCGCGCCGGCGATGGGGGCGAGCTCGCGCCCGCGGCTCAGGCCGTTGGGCCGAAAGATCAGGATCAGGGCCATGACGATGCCGAGCCCGATCTCCTGGCTGCCGGTCGGCAGCGCCAGGCTCGCGCCGCCGACCGGCACACCGCGCTCGAGCAGGCGCAGGATCTCGACGACGGCGGTGACGGCGACGACGCCGGTGACGGCGCCGGTGAGGCTCGCCATGCCGCCGACCACCAGCATGGCGATGGTGATGAAGGAGAGGTTCAGATAGAACGGGTCGACGGTCAGGATGCCGAGGAACTGCGCGTAGAGGCCGCCTCCGACGCCGACCAGCGCGGCGCTCACCACGAAGGCGACGAGCCGCATGCGCACGATCTTCACCGCCGAGGCGCGGGCGGCGACCTCGTCGTCGCGCGAGGCGCGCAGCATCAGCCCGAAGCGCGAGATCTGAAACAGGTAGGCGACGAGGATCGCCAGCGCCGCGAAGGCGTAGGCGGTCCACGGCCCCACCACCGTCGGAATGCCGATGATGGAGGAGACGCCGGCCGTCACCGAATCCCAGTTGGAATAGACGCTGTTGACGATGATCAGGAAGGCGAAGGTGGCGATCGAGGCCGCCGTGCCCGACAGGCGCATGATGGCGAGGCCGAACAGCAGCGCCACCGCCATCGCCAGCAGCAGTGACCCGCCCGTCGCCACCAGGAACGGATACTGATGCTCCTGCAGGAACGACGGCAGGCCGGCGAGCATGATCTGCTTGAACGACGGCTCGGCCGTGGCCCAGGCGGCGGCGTAGGCGCCGATGCACATGAAGCCGATGTGGCCGAACGAGATGATGCCCGAATTGCCGATGAAGACGTAGAGGCCCACCACGACGATGACGCGGATGAACATCTCCGTCAGCGTCACCTGCAGCGCTTCGTTGCTGCTCAGCGCGGTCGCGGCGGCGATGAGCGCCAGCAGGATGGCGAGCAGCACCGGCGTCTGATGGCGAATGAGGAAGCGGCCCATGCGGTCTACCTCAGACCCGCTCGAAGGTGCTGCGCGCCGGCACCAGGCCCGCGGGCCGCACCAGCAGCATGAGAATGACGAAGGCGAAGGCGAAGGCGTCGCGGAAGGCACGCAGCTCCGGCGGCAGGTAGGCCTGCAGCATGGTGACGATGAGGCCGATGGTGAAGCCGCCGACCACGGCGCCGACCAGGCTGCCCATACCGCCGACCACCACGGCGACGAAGGCGAACAGCGCCAGCGGCACGCCCATGGTGTGGCTGAGGGAGCCGGACTGGGTGGTGTAGAGCAGCGACACCACCCCGGCCAGGATGCCGCTGATGGCGAAGGCGATGCCGATCACCACATTGCCGCGCACGCCCAGGTACTGGGCCATGCGGAAATCCTCCGCCGCGGCGCGCATCTGCACGCCGTAGGGGGTGCGCTTGAGGAACAGCGTGAGCGCGGTCATCAGCACCAGCGTCACCCCGAGCGTGATGAGCTGCAGCATGGGCACCCGGAGCTCGCCGATGAACACCTGGGTGTTGGCGCCGCTCCACAGGTCCACCGCCTTGGGACGCGAGCCGTAGGCCATCAGCACGCCGTTCTGGATGATGTAGCTCACCGCGAAGGAAGCGATCATCAGCGTCGGCGAGGAGGCGCGCCGCAGCGGCCGGAACACCAGCGCGTCGGCGAGCAAGGCGATGATGACGACGATGAGGCAGATCATCGGGATCATCACCGGCCAGGGCCAGCCACCGATCAGCAGCCGCGCCGTCACGTCGGCCGACGGCACGATCAGCGCATAGGCGCCGATGGTGATGAAGTCGCCGTGAGCGAAGTTGATCAGCCGCAGGATGCCGAACAGCAGGCCGACGCCCAGCGCCACCAGGGCGTAGATGCTGCCCAGGGCGATGGCGTCGATGAGGTTTTGCAGGAATTGGATCATGCGTGGGCGTCCAGGCGGGCGGCGGCTTCGCCGAAGCCGAAATAGGCGTGGCGGATGGCTTCACCGTCCTGAAGGTCGGCGGCACGGCCCTCGAGCTGCACCCGCCCGCTGCGCAGCACGTAGATGCGGTCGGCGTGCTTGAGGATGCGGTTGGAGCTCTGCTCGTTGATCAGCAGCGTCAGCTCGGCCCGCGTCCTCAGGTCGAGCAGGATCTCGTAGATCTGGTCGATGATCCGCGGCGCGAGCCCCAGCGACGGCTCGTCGACGAGAAGCAGGCGCGGCCGGGTCATCACGGCGCGAGCCACCGCCAGCATCTGCTGCTCGCCGCCGGAGAGGCGGCCCGCCGGGTAGCGCAGCCGCTCGGCCAGCCGCGGGAACAGCGTCAGCAGCCGCTCCATGTCCGCCTTGGCGGCGGCACGGTCGCCCTGGATGTAGCCGCCGATGCGCAGGTTTTCCTCGACCGTCAGGGTGCCGAAGATGTGGCGGCCCTCCGGCACCAGCGACAGGCCGAGGCGGGCGACCTGCTCGGGCCTGAGGCCGAGGACGCTCTGTCCGCCGACGCGGACATCGCCGGCATGGGGCGTGACCCCGCCGGCGATGGCGGCGAGCGTCGTCGACTTGCCGGCGCCGTTGGGGCCGATGATGCAGACGACCTCGCCCTCGGCCACCGTGAGCGAGACGTCGCGCAGCGCCACGAGGTCGCCGTAGCGCACGTGGATGCCGTCGACCTCGACCAGCGCGCCCATCACGCCTCCATGCCCAGATAGGCGGCCAGCACCGCCTCGTGCCGCTGGATCTCGTCGGGCGTGCCCTCGGCGATGGTGCGCCCGCCGTCGAGGACATGGATGCGCTGGCTGATGCCCATCACCACCCGCATGTTGTGCTCGATCAGCAGGACGCCGCAGGTGAAGGTGCGCGGGATCGAGGCGACCAGCTCCATCAGGTCCTCGCACTCCGCGTCCGACATGCCGGCGGCCGGCTCGTCGAGCAGGATGAAGGCCGGCGAGAGCACCAGCGCCCGGGCGATGCCGAGGCGCCGCTGATCCGTGTAGGCGAGCGCGCCGGCATGCAGCGCCGCCTTGTCGGCCAGGCCGATCCAGCCGAGCATCGCCTTGGCGTGCTCGCGCGCCGCCCGCAGGCTAGCGCCCAGCCCCGTGGCCGTGACCTCCACGTTCTCCGTGACGGTCATGTCCTTGAACAGGCGCCCGGCCTGGAAGGTGCGGGCGACGCCCTGCTCGCGGAAGCGCGAGGCCGACCAGCCGGCGGTGTCGTCGCCGCCGAGGATGATGCGCCCCTCGGTCGGCCGCTGGAAGCCGGTGAGGCAGTTGACCAGCGTGGTCTTGCCCGCCCCGTTCGGCCCGATCAGGCCGAACACCTCGTGACGCTGCACCTTGAGACTCACGTCGGAGATCGCCGCCAGCCCCTGGAAGCGCACCACGAGCTTGTCCGCGGCGAGCTCCGAGGCGTTGGTCAGGCCGCGGTCCACGCCCGGCGCCGCCGGTTCGACGTAGGGCTCGATCATCGCGCTGGTCCGACCAATGGCCCGCGAAGCCTCACTTCTTGAGCCTGTAGAGGACCGAGTCGGGGATGGTGTCCTTGATCTGCCACTCCTCGACCGGCGTCTCCTTGTCGTCCGCGTAGGAGACGACGAACATCGGCATGCCGATCTGGATGTGCAGCTTGGGCGTGAAGGTGCGCGGCCCCAGCACTGTCGCGGCCTTGTCGTCCTTGTTGAGCAGCGCCACGACCTTGGCCGCCTCGGTGGTGCCCGCCGTCGTCACCGCCTTCGACCACAGGTCGAGGAAGGCGTAGATCGGGTAGGCGTACTGCGTGGTCGGCGGCTTGCCGTACTTCTTGGCGTAGGCGGCCGTGATCTCGTTCACCGCCGGGCGGGGATCATTCACCGTGAGCGCCTGCACCGGCAGATAGAAATCCTTGAGGCCGGGCGTCGAGTTCAGCCAGTAGGTGCCGTCCATGGCAGTGCCGGCCATGATCGGCAGGTTGATGCCGGCGGCGCGCAGCTGGCGCACCGAGCTCGCGGCGCCCGGGTTGGTCGAGCAGAGCATGATGTTGTCGACGCCGCCGGTGCGGATGGCATCGCTGAGGCGGGTGATCTGCGAGCTGATGGTCGGATCGAGACCCTTGAAGGTGTCCTGTCCGACGATCTTGCCACCCTTCTTGGGGAAGGCCCATTCGTAGCCGGCACAGATCGACTTGTTGTACTCGATCGTCTCGTCGACCAGCATGTAGCCCTTGCGGAAGCCCTTCTTGTCGTAGCCCCACTCGCCCATGACGGCGCCCTCGAGCTGGGCGGCATTGTTGGCGGTGAAGGAGAGCGGGCCGACGCCGATGACGCCGGCCTTCGGGTCGGAGGCGCCGAGGAAGACGGAAATGAGGTTGGCCTTCTGGGCCTGGAGCGCCGCCGGCGCACCGTAGTCGTAGTCGGCCGAGACCAGCAGCAGGTTGGCGCCCTGGTCGATGAGCTGCTTGCCAGCCTTGGCGCCCTCGACGCGGTCGGTCTTGGTGTCGGCGGTGATGACCTTGATCTGCTTGCCGAGCACGCCGCCCTTGGCGTTGGTCTGCTCGATCCACAGTTGCGCCATCTTGGCGGCTTCGCCGTCGTAGGCTTCCATCCAGCCGGAAAAGGCGACGGCCATGCCGATGGTGATGCCGTCGTCGGCAGCGGCGGCGCTCCGGGGGGCTGCGACGGCGACGGCCCCGCACAGCAACGCGCTCATCAGAAGTTTTGTTTTCAAGTTACCCTCCAGCCTGATGCAGCAGCGCGACATCGCGATCTGCGGATGAACGGTCCGGCGACGGCTTCCGGACACGAGCTCCCTGCACGCGGGCGCGATCATGCGCGCCCGTCGCCGTCAGCTTTCAGCAAAATCAAAGCGCGGTCGGCTGCGACCAGCTCAAGCCATCAGGGCGTCGGCTGGGTCTGCCGCCGCTTCTCGCGCTCTTTTTCCCACGCGACACACCACGCGGAACAGTAGATCTTTCCGGCTTCGACAACCGTGCCAGAATCGACGTTCGCGGGCTTATCGTAAAGCAAAATCCCGCAGTTCGGGCACTTGTTGTAGCTTTCGATGTACATTCGATTCTGGGCAAACTTCATGTACACCCCCAAATTATTGACGGTTACTTCAGTGCCGACGGCCCGCCATCAGCGTGTCAGCGTGATCAATGCCCGGCCGCCACGGCGCGCGTGGCCTGTCCCGACCGCGCCGGGCCGGTCTTGTCATAGATGTCGAGAACGCGGACCCACGTGGCCTTGAGGTGGTGCTCGAGCGCGGCCACGGAGCGCGCCGCATCGCCCGTCACCAACGCCTCCACGAGCGGCACGTGCGCGAGCGCCGCTTCCATCGGCGTCTCATGGTCGAGATCGACATAGGCCACCAGCATCTGCACCTCCGTGTCGATGCCCTCGTGCGCCCTGAGCGTCTGGCGGTTCTGCGACAGCTCGCAGATCCGCCGGTGCAGCGCGATGTCGGCCTGGCGCAGCTCGGTGAGCTGCTCCCTTTCCGCCGCCACGATCATGCGGTCGACGATGCGACGCAATTCATCGTGGTCGGCCGGACGCATCAGCGGCAGGGCCTGCTGAATGGCGAAGGACTCCACGCAGATGCGGAACGAGAACACGTCGTTGACGTCCTGCGGCGTGAAGGCACGCATGAAGTGGCCGCGCCGCGGCGAGGCGACGAGAAAGCCGCGCTGCGCCAGGCCCGAGATGGCCTCGCGGATGGGATTGCGGCTAATGCCGAGAGTGCGTGCAAGCTCCGCCTCGTTGATCCGGTCGCCGGGCCTGAGCCGGCCCGAGGTCAGCCCCTCCAGAAGCAGGTTGCGCACCTGATCGGACAGACTGGGCGTCTCGACCAGCCGCGGCACCGCAACCTGTTCCACCGAAAGACTCATCGATCGTACGCGTTCCGCAGCTCTCCGAACCCGTACCCGACGCGGTCGCGCGGCCCGACGGCTGCGGAATATCAAATTGCAGACTGTGGACAGATTAGGCAATGGGGCCCTTGAGTCAACGTCACCCGTGAGCAAATGCTGAGCATGCCCATGCCCAAGGCATGGGCGAAAACCGCTCGATTTCTCAAGCCGTTGGCCAGCCACATGGCCGCGTCCGGGCGACGCCTGACGGAAGCGGCCCGGCGGGACCCGTGCAGCATGCAAGGCATCCCCCGCTTCCCGCCCCATCCAACGACACGGGGAGGCCTGCCGCAAAAGAGACCTCGCCCGTGGCCGAGGCTGGTCGGCGCCGAGGAGCGGCTGCCCGATCATTGGGCGGCGATCTCCACGTCCGGCGTCGCGGCGGCCCACTTCGCCGCCGAGCGCAGCCGGAACATGTCGCGGAACTGGTCCGTCGTCTTCGGCAGCAGCGTGCCGGTGTCCCAATCGAGAATGACGGCGTAGCGGCGGACGACGTCGAGCTTGTCGATCGCGCCGGCCCGATAGCCGGCCGCCACCTCCTCGGGATCGGTCGCGAGCCATCGGCCGCGCTCGGCCCGGATCAGGTCACGCGCGGCCCTGGTGGCCGCCTCGTCGACCGCATAGTCGCAGATCTCGGCGTCGATCACGCGGATGACGACACCGTAGTCCCTCTCGGCGCGCTCCACCGAGACGTAGTCGTCCATAACATCCTCGAGCACCAGCGCCGGATCGCGCTCCAGCGGATCGCCGAAGCCGCCGCCGCCGGCGGTCGGCCGGGTGAAGACGTCGCCGGGGCCGATCGGCACGTCGGAGAAGACGGAGCCGAGCCACTCCTCCTTTTCGGCGCCGGCGCGCCTGATGGCGAGGCCATGGGGCATGGACGGCAAGCCGCCCTCGATGCCCCACACCACCGCCCGCTCGCGGTCGCAGATGTAGGAGATGACGGTCTTTTCCGCCTCGAGCATCACCGACGTCTTGAGCACGCCGGCACCGCCGCGCCATTTGCCCGGCCCGGCGGAATCCGTGAGGATCTCGTACTGCGTGGTCAGGATCGGATTGGCCCGCTCCTGCCCTTCCACCGGCTGCGACATCAGGCCGGTGC
The DNA here is from genome assembly GCF_055391085.1 of Chelatococcus sp. KU-N122. Taxonomy (NCBI): domain Bacteria; kingdom Pseudomonadati; phylum Pseudomonadota; class Alphaproteobacteria; order Hyphomicrobiales; family Chelatococcaceae; genus Chelatococcus; species Chelatococcus sp. KU-N122. The sequence goes on from NZ_AP043981.1 coordinate 509,323, forward strand.
CGAAGCAGGCGGTGGTGACGTTGCAGCCGTCCTTGCCGTTGCGCCCGCCCCAGCCGCCGGGCAGCCAGTCGTAGAACATGAAGATCGGCTTGCTCGCCCGGCGCCCGTCGAGGCCGCCGGTGAGCAGGTATTCGAGGTTGAAGGCGCAGGCGATGGCCCGCTCCGGCATGATCTTCGACCACATCTCGTAGATGGCGTTCATGATCTTCTCGAACGGCATCAGGAAGCCGGTGACGGCGACCGGCCATTTGGCGTCGACGATCGACCCCTCCGGCGCGATGATCTCGAAGGCGCGGTAGAAGCCGGAGTTGAGCGGCAGGTCGGGGAAGAAGGTCTTCATGCCGGCGGCGACCGCCGAGAAGGTGGCGCCGAAGGCCGAGTTGTAGATCGAGCCGATGGTCGGGTGGCTGCCGGTGAAATCGTAGATCGCCTTGTCGCCCTTGATGGTGAGCTTGACCTTGATGGGGATCAGCCCCTCCCCGCTCGCCGGGTCGCGATCGATGAAGTCCTGGGTCTCCCACACCCCGTCGGGGATGGCGGCGAGGCGCTGGCGCACCGCCCGCTCGACGTAGTCCTGCACCGCGGCGAGCCCGGTCTCCACCGTGTCGCGGCCGTACTTGTCGACCAGCCGCAGGATCTCGCGCTCGCACACCTGCGTCGCCTCGGCCTGGGCCTGGATGTCGCCGATGATCGAGGCGGGATCGCGGGTGTTGGCGGCGAGCAGATGCGCCACGTCCTTGCAGAGCTTGCCCTTCGAGAACAGGCGGATCGGCGTGATGCGCAGCCCCTCGCGGAACATCTCGCGCGCTGCCACGTCGAACGAGCCCGGCACGCTGCCGCCCACGTCCGACCAGTGGCCGTTCGACTGGCTGAAGGCGATGATCTTGCCGTCGGCGAAGATCGGCCGGATCAGCCGCACGTCGCAGAAGTGGGTGCCGCCGGCGTAGGGGTCGTTGATGGCGTACACGTCGCCCGGATGCATGTCGCCGTCGAAGGCGCGCATCACGTCCTTGCAGGTGAAATGCAGGGTGCCGACGTGGACCGCGATGTCCTGGTTGCCCTGCGCCGCCGAGTTGCCCTCGGCATCGTGCAGGGCGCTGGAGAAGTCGCGGTTGTAGATGACGAAGGAATAGCAGGTCCTGAGGATCTGCTCGCCCATCTGGTCGACGCTGGTGATGAAGGAGTTCTTCAGCACCTCGAAGGTCACGGGATCGAGGGGGAGCGGCTCGGCCATCGCGGATCAATCCCTCACGCGGATGATGATGTTGAGATATTGGTCGACCTCGGCCCGGGTGCCGGGCGGGATCAGCACGGTGGAATCGAGCTGCTCGATGACCGCCGGGCCGGCGAGCACGAGGCCTGCCGGCAGGTCGGAGCGCTCGTAGACCGGGGTTTCGACCGCGGCCTCCCCATCGAACCAGACGGGGCGCCGGCTCACGGGCGCGGGTGTCTCGCCCGTCGCCTCGTGCACGGCGAGCTCCGCCTTGGGCACGACGCCGACCGCCTTCAGGTTGAGGCGGAACAGGCTGACCGGCGCGTCGTCGCGGCGGAAGTTGTATTCACGCTCGTGGTTCTGGTGGAACGCCTCGGTCAGCTCGGCGATCGAGGCGATCGGGCTCGGCGCGGTGACGGCGAGCGAGCGCCACTGGCCCTGGTACATCATGTCGATGGAGCGCTGCAGGATGGTGTCCGCCGGCTCGACGCCCTCGTGCGCCAGGCGCTCGAGCGCCTCCGTCTCCAGCCGCCCGAAGGCGGCCTCGATGGCGGCGGGATCGGCATCGGCGGCCTCGACCAGATAGCTTTCCGAGAAGTCGTGCTGGACGTCGACGAGCAGGCAGCCGAGCGCCGAGGTCACGCCCGGATTGGGCGGCACGATGACGGCGGGAATCGCCAGCTCGCGGGCGACGTCGACCCCATGCAGAGCACCGGCGCCGCCGAAGGCGACCAGGGCAAAGTCGCGCGGGTCGTAGCCGCGGCTGATCGAGATCAGCCGCACCGCATCCGACATGTTGGCGTTGGCGACGCGGATGATGGCATCGGCCGCCGCGTGCGGCTCCAGGCCGAAGGGCTTGGCCACGCCCTCCTCCACCGCCTCCATGGCGAGCTTGGGGTCGAGCATGATCTTGCCGCCGGCGAGGCTGGTGCCGAGGCGGCCGAGCACCACGTTGGCATCGGTGTTGGTGGGCTGGCGGTTGCCGTTGCCGTAGCAGGCGGGCCCCGGGCTGGCGCCGGCCGACTGCGGCCCGTTGCGCAGCGAGCCCGCCTCGTCGGTCCACGCCAGCGAGCCGCCGCCGGCGCCGATGGTCAGCACCTCGATGGAGGAGAAACGGATCGGATAGCCGAACTCGACGTACCAGTCCTTGGTGACCCGCGACTGGCCGTCGTAGGCCAGCGACACGTCGGTGGAGGTGCCGCCCATGTCGAGGCCGATCGAGTTGCGGAAGCCGCACAGCATGGCGATGTGCCGGCTGGCGATGGCACCGGCGGCGATGCCGGACCCGGCCAGGCGCGCGGCGAAATCCTTGACGCTGGCGGGGGTCATCACGCCGCCGCCGGTGTGCAGCAGCAGCAGGTCGCGCGTGTAGCCCTCCTGCTTCAGGCGCTCACCCAGACGCGACGTGTAGGACACGACGACCGGGCTCAACGCCGCATTGGCGACGGTGGTCGAGAAGCGCTCGTGCTCGAAGATCTCGGGCAGCACCTCCGAGGAGATCGAGACCGGAACGCCCGGCATCTCCTCCTGGAGGATCGCCTTCATGCGCCGCTCGTTGGCGCCGCTCATGTAGGCGTTCATGAAGCAGACGGCGACCGCCGCCACCTGGCGACGCTTGAGGATGCGGGCGACCTCGCGCGCGTCGGCTTCGTCGAGCGGCGTCACCACCGCCCCCTGGGCGTCGACGCGCTCGGTGACCACGAGGCGGTCGCGCCGCGGCACGTAGGGGCGTACCACGTCCTTGTAGGTATCCCAGAGCTCCTCCTTGTTGGCGCGCCGGATCTCGATGACGTCGCGGAAGCCGCGGGTCGAGACCATGCCGGTGCGGGGCAGGCGCCGGGTGATCAGCGCGTTGGTGGCGACGGTGGTGCCGTGCGAGAAGAGCGCCACCTCGCCCAGATCGATGGCCGCCTTGTCGAGGCCCGCCATGACGCCGTCGATCGGGTCCGCCGACGAGGCGGTCTTCTCGATGCGGATGAGGCCCGTCGCCTCGTCCATGATGCAGATGTCGGTGAAGGTGCCGCCGACATCCACTGCAACGCGCAGGTTCTGCAAGGCATCAGTCTCCTGTCCGTGCCCGGCTCGCGGGCAGAGCTCCGCCGCCCGCCCGCGCGGGTGGCCTCGATCGTCGGGTCGGCAGTGCCGGCTCTCAGCCCGCCGGCGTCCTCACCGCGGCGCTTGCGCCCGTCCGGCGCGGATGGTCCCCCGCGTGTCGCTCGGCGTGCGGCCGAAGTGGGCCCGGTAGTGCCGGCTGAACTGCGCCTGATCGCCGAAGCCCCACTGGTAGGCGATCTCGGAGATCGAGCGGCGGCTCGCCGGATCGCGCAGCGCCTCGTCGCACATCAGAAGGCGCTGACTGCGGATCCAGCCGCAGACAGTATTGCCCTGCATCTCGAACAACTGGTGCAAGTAGCGCACAGAAATTCCGCAGGCATCCGCGATCATCTGCGGCGCGAGCTGACTCATGCCCAGGTTGGCGCGGATGAAGCGCTCGACCCGCTGCAGATGGGCGCTCTGCACCGAGCTGCCGCGGCTGCCCAGGACGCGGTCGTCGGCCTCGACCGCCATGGCCAGCAGATCGACCAGTTGCCGGCCGGTGAGATCGCGCGCCGCCTCGTCCATCTCGTCGATGCGCGGCGCGGCCATCCTGATCATGTCGACGAACAGGGCGCCGATGCCGCGCGTGGCATCGAAGGTCAGGGTCGCCAGCCGCTCGGGCCGGCCGACGCGGGCGCGCAGCGTCGCCGCCGGGACCTTGAGCACCCAGAGCGCGTTGGGCTCCGCATGGCTGAACTCATAGGGCAGATGGCTGCGCTCGACGAGAAAGGTGCCCGGCCGGCCACGCACCTCGCGGCCGTCCTGGACGAAGGCAATGTCCGAGAGCTCCGGCGCCGTGATCAGAAAGCTCTCTTCCCGCTCGTGCAGCAGATGCTGCTCATGCCGCCGGTAGATCAGGCCGTCGGAGACGTTGCGCGAGATCGAGACGTCGCCGAGCGTCCACACGTCGAGCTCGCCGGCAAAGCCCGGCGTGCTGTGAAAGCTGAGCTCCAAAGGGAAGTACGTGCGCGCCACCGCCCGGTTCCAGTACCATTTGCGTGCCGCCGGGGCGGCCTGCACGGTCGAGTAGCTCACGCGCATCCTAACCTCCCGTCTCGGCACCAGGGAGTGCGTGGCCGCAGCGCTGCCGGAGCGCCTGTCCGATGCCGACGGAGCTTCGCATGGGCCGCCGGCCTCCGCCCCCAGGGACGGTGCGCGAGCCCGCCTCGCCGACGTGACCTGCAGCACGCATGGTGCCCTCCGACCGCAGCTCTAGCAAATTGGTTGCCAAGCCTGGCACCAAGCCGCAGTCGTTATTGTTAAACGACACTATCACGACACGCTTGCCGGTGCGTGCGTGGAGTCATGCGTCTGAGTGCAGTGGCGGCGGCGACGGACGTCCTACGCCGCAGCGCACAATACTTTCGCCGTGGCCGGCTACATCTCAGGCGGCCGCGCCGAGATCACCGAATCCGAGGCCCTCGCGCACCTCGGCGGCGGTCGTGCCGCGCGCCCTGAGCTCGCGCAGCGGCAGCGATCCCAGGCTTTTGGCCAGCTTGTGGCCGTGGTCGTCGGTGATCAGCCGATGATGGTGGTAGCAGGGCTCGCCCAGGCCGAGCAGGCGCTGCAGCAGGCGATGGATGGCGGTGGCGGCGAGGAGATCGGCCCCGCGCACCACATGCGTCACCCCTTGCAGCGCGTCGTCGACCACGACCGCGAGGTGGTAGCTCGTCGGCACATCGCGCCGGCCGAGCACCACGTCGCCCCAGCGCCGCGGATCGACGGCAACGGTGCCCGCCTCGCCGCCGGCGCCGCACGTCCGCATGGTGAGGGCCTCGCCGCACCGCGCCGCGGCCTCGTCCATGCGCAGGCGCAGGGTGTGCAGCGCGCCGGCCGCGAGCCGGCGCTCCACCTCCGCCGCCGCCAGTGCCCGGCAGGTGCCGGGATAGAGCGGCGCGCCGTCGGGATCGCGCAGGCCGCGATCGCCGCGCTCGGCCACCGCCGCGGCGATCGCGGCCCGTGAGCAGAAGCAGGGATAGAGCAGTTGCCCCCGGCGCAGTTGCTCGAGGGCGGCCGCGTAGGTGGCGAAATGCTCCGATTGGCGCCGCACCGGCTCCGGATAGGCAAGGCCGAGCCAGTCCAGGTCCTCCCGCAGGGCGTGCGCGTAGGCGGGCCGACAGCGGCCGATGTCGATGTCCTCGATGCGCAGCAGCACGGTGCCGCCGAGCCTGCGCCCCATCCGCTCGTTGAGCAGCGCCGAATAGGCATGGCCCAGGTGCAGATAGCCGTTAGGGCTCGGCGCAAAACGCAGGATGGGGCGGGCCGCCGGGCCGATGGGCGCGAGATCCGGGATCATGTGCCCCCTGCTTTCGCGCTAAGCTTCGGCCATGACAAGCCTGATCGATTCCCGCGAGGCGCTCGACGCGAGCCTCGCCGAGCTGGCACGGCTCGACCCGCTGATGGCCGACCTGCTGGACCGCGGGGTGCGGCCGCCGCTGCGCAAGCGCGAGCCCGGCTTTCGTGGCCTCGCCGGCATCATCGTGGCGCAGCAGGTGTCGACCGCCAGCGCCAACGCCATCTGGACGCGGCTCGACACGGCCCTGCACCCGATCGGTGCGCACCGGGTGCTGGCGGCCACCGACGAGGTGCTGCGCACGGCGGGGCTCTCCACCCCCAAGATGCGGGCGTTGCGCGCCATCGCGGCCGCCGTCGCCGACGGCACGCTGCCGCTCGACGCCTTGGCCGACATGAGCGCGGAGACGGCCCACGCCACGTTGACCCATGTCGCAGGCATCGGCCCGTGGACCGCCGACATCTACCTGCTGTTCTGCCTCGGCCATCCCGACACCTTCCCGGCCGGCGACCTCGCCCTGCAGGAGGCGGCGCGCCTGGCGCTGAGGCTGGCGGAGCGGCCCGACGAAACGGCCATGGCGGCGCTCGCCCTGCGCTGGCGGCCATGGCGCGGCGCCGCCGCCTATCTGCTGTGGGCCTATTACGCCCGCGCCAAGGGCCGTGACGGCGCCCCGGCTGCGGGCTCGGACGGCGCCGCGGCCGCCGGTGCCGAGCCGGCCGAAGCCGACCGCCCGCCGCTCCGCGACGAGCTGGCGGCGCTCGCCGACGGACGCGGCGCGGAAGGGGCCGCGGCGGCACTCCTGCGCAGCCCCTGGGCGGCGGAGCTGCTGTTCGAAGGCGTGCTGTCCGACAGCCCCGCCATCCGCGTCAATGCCGCCCGCGGCCTCGCGGCGCTGGCGGCGGCGACGCCTGCGGCGCTCGCCGGCCGGGCCGAGGCGGTGACCGCCCGCCTCGCCCACGACGCCGCCCCGCACCTGATGGACGCGCTGGCGCGCGCCGATTTGACCGACCGAGAGGCGCGGCGGGCGGTCGCCGTGCTGCTGCGCATCGCCGAGGGCCGGAGCGAGGTGCGCGCCGAGGCGCGCGTCGGCGCGCTGCAGGCGGCCGCCGATCTGGCGGGACGCACCGGCGCCCACGCCGCCCGCCTGGCGCTGGTGCTGACGCGCCTGAGCGAGGACGGCCCGACGGTGCTGCGCAGCCGGGCGCGGCGCCTGCAGCGGCAACGGGCCGGTGCCGCCGCCTGACCGTGTCACCCCTCGGCCCGTCGTGCTAAGGCTCGGCGAGCAGACGGGCATCCAGGGGGAGAGCAAGCGATGGCGCAGACGATCGACGGGCCGCGCCTTGCGCCGCGATCGGGCCGGGTCAAGCGATTGGTCGTGCTGCTGCACGGCTACGGCGCCGACGGCAACGACCTGATCGAAATCGGGCGGCAGTGGCAAGCCTGGCTGCCGGACACCTATTTCGTCGCGCCGCACGCACCGGGCCGCCTGCCGCAGATGCCGACGGGCCGGCAGTGGTTCCCGCTCACCATGCGCGATCCCAACGAGCGCTGGGTCGGCGCCCAGGCGGCCGCGCCCGTCATCGACGCCTTCCTCGACGCCGAGCTCGCCCGCCACGGCCTCGACGAAAGCAAGCTGGCGCTCGTCGGCTTCAGCCAGGGCACCATGATGGCCCTGCACGTGGGCCTGCGGCGGGGGCGGCAGTCGGCCGCCCTGCTCGGCTACTCCGGCCTGCTGGTCACCGACGAGCGGGCGGGCGCGGACGCCCTGAAGCACGACATCCGCGCGCGACCGCCCGTCCTGCTGATCCACGGCGAGGCCGACGACCTCATTCCGGCCGACGCCCTGTTCCTCTCCGCCGAGGGGCTGGCGAAGGCAGACGTCCCCTGCCAGTGGCACCTCTGCCTCGGGCTCGGCCACGGCATCGACGCCGAGGGCCTGCGCCACGGCGGCCTGTTCCTGACCCAGTGCTTCGGGCTGCCCTATCCTGCGCGCTGATCCAGCCCGCACCTCATAGGCTGATGAGCAGACCAGCCGGCGCCGCCGCGCGCCTGCGCCCGAAGCTCTGTGCCAGCAGGGCGCCGTAGCGGCGGGCGGGCTCCTCGATGAAGCGGAAGGTGAGCGCCGACAGGAGGAGCGACAGCACGACCGCCATGGCCGACCACGCCACCAGGTTCCATGGCGCGGGCAACGGAACGAGGGCCGGCGGCATCGCCATCGCCAGCACGCTGATCAGCGGCAGGTGGATCAGGTAGAACGAATAGGAGATGCGCCCGAGCCCGACGGGCCAGGAGTGCCGCAGCAGGCGGGCCAGCGGGCCGGCGTCGAAGAACAGGCAGACGATGCCCAGCGCCGCGCACAGGGGAACGAGCGCGAGCTGGCCGGCCAGCAGCGCCGCGCCGATGCCAACGAGCGCCGTGAGCTCGCCCGCCGCGCACAGGCGGGGCGACAGAGCGCGCTCGCGCACCGCGAGGTGGAGCGCCATGCCGAGCACGAATCCGGCAACGCCGCGCAGCATCGCGCCGAGGCCGGAGGTCGCCCCTTGCCAGCGGTCGAGCACGAGATACTCGACGCACGCCAACGCCACCGCGGCGAACGCCAAGGCGAGGCGCGGCAGCCAGCGCAGCGCCAGGATCGCGATGGGAAACAGCACGTAGCAGCCCATCTCGATGCCGAGCGACCAGCTCGCGATGTTCCACGACAGCGGCACGTCGTCGTAGACCTGGGTGAGCGTCAGCGCGTCGGCCAGCCGGTCCCACGGCAGCCCCGGCGCCTCCGGCCGGCCGAGCGCGAGCCTGGCGCCGGCATAGGCGACCAGGGCCGCCATCACGGCCAGGTGCAGCGGATAGATCCGGAAGGCGCGCCGCAGCAGGAAGGTCGGCGCCGCGCGAAGCGTCAGGTCGCGGTACGAGATGGCCAGGACGAAGCCGCTGAGGATGAAAAAGATGTCGACGGCGATGAAGCCCGGCATGAGGAAACGATCGGCCTGGGCGTCCGCCGTGTTGACGAAACGCAGAGCCAGATGATGCCCAACGACCCACAACGCCGCGATGCCTCTCACTGCCGTGAGAGGCCTGTTTTCAGCCCACATGACGTGCCCCACCCACCCCGAGTTGCAATTGACGCAACGTCAGGTGAGCCGTCAATCGGGTAAGAACGATTCTAACTTGAGGGGGAAAACATTCTAAGCCGGCGTGGATATTTGAACACACCCGGTCGCCCCGCCGAGGCCGGCCGAGCGGCGGCGCGCGCCACGAGCGGCCTGCCGATCCCGCGACCTCGCCTCAGCCCCGCAGGATGCCCATGGCCTGGTGCGCCGCACTCTGAAGGAGCAGGGCGTCGGTGCTCACCGCGATGAAGACGAAGCCGCGGGCGGCGAGCGCCTTGGCCCGCTGCGGCGTTATCGCGAAGACGCCGGGCACCTTGCCGGCCGCACGGCAGCGCGCCACCACGTGGTCGAGCGCCGGCTCGACGCCCGGCGCCTCCGCATCCACCTCCGCCCCGTTCGACAGAGCGATCGAGAGGTCGGACGGGCCGACGAAGACGCCGTCGATGCCGTCGACGGCGAGGATGTCATCGAGCGCCGCGAGCGCCTCCCGGGTCTCGACCATGGCCAGCACACGCACCAGGCCGTTGGCGCCCGCGAGATAGTCGGTCGCGGTGAGCCCCGACAGCGGCAGGGCGCCGTACGGGCTCCAGCTGCGCTGCCCCACCGGTGGCAGCTTGGTGAACGACACCAGCGCCCGCGCGTCGGCGGCGGAATTGACCATGGGCGCGATGACCGCCGCGGCCCCGGCATCGAGCAGCCGGGACGCGGTCGTGAATTCGCCGACCGGGATGCGCACGACGGCCGGGCGGTCCGCCGCCGCGATCAGCGGGATCGAGCGCACGACGCCGAGGTAGTCGATGGCGCCGTGCTGCATGTCGAGCGTGACGGCGTCGAAGCCGGACCGCGCCAGCGCCCCGGCGACCATGGGCTCGGGCCAGCCGACCCAGGCGGTATAGGTCGCCTCCGCGCGGCGGAGGCGATCGGCGAAGGCTGTATAGACCGACATGGCGTCCTCACCTTTCCTGGGGCTGCGACCCGATCGCGTCAGCCGAGCGGAAAGCCCACCGCCCGCTCCAGCTCGGCGATCGCCACCGCGGGGTCGACGACCTTGATCGTGGTCATGCCCATCTCGCGCGCCGGCTTCAGGTTGACGCCGAGGTCGTCGATATAGACGCACCTGGCGGGATCGACCTCAAGGGCCTCGATCATCATGGCGTAGATGCGCGGATCGGGCTTGCGCAGGCCGATCTTGGCGCTCTCGATGACGTGGCCGAACAGGGCCATGACCTCGGCCTTGTAGATCGACTTTGGATTGTCGGAGGCGCTCGCCACCAGGTTGTTGGTGATGCAGCCGGTCTTCAGGCGCTCGGAGATGCGGCGCAGCGCCTCCACCATCGCCGGCCGCAGGTCGCCGCTGAGCAGCGGGATGATGTCGTTGCCGCGCACCTCGTGGCCGAGCGCCCTGCTCTCCTCGGCGAACAGGCGGTCGAAGGTGTCGCCGTCGATCTCGTTGCGCTCCACCTTGGCCCAGGCGTTGTCCAGGTGGTTGGTCGCGTTCACCGTGCGCAGGAAATCCTGAGGCAGCCCCCGCTCGCGCTCGAAGCGCGCGAATGCATCGAACGGGGACGAGGTGAGCACGCCGCCGAAATCCCAGATAACCGCCTCGATCAAGGTTGTTCCTCCTGATATGGTTCGGCGCCTGTCATAGAGGCTTAGGCGACGTTGCGGGAGTCCTGCTGCGGGCAGGCCGGCTCGGCGCCTCACGCAGCCGCGCCAAAGCGCCGGCCGGGCATGGCCGTTTCCGACGATGCCTTTCAGCTAGCCTCCGGTCGGCTGTCGGGCGCAGCTCGCCAGCGCAGTCTTGGGCTCGCGCGGCAACGCTCCGCCGGAGAACCGCGAACGGAATCTTTTGTCTCGCGCGATCCATTAGGATATGCCTCGTCACGAGAGAATGTAGAGCGCAGTCTCACATGCGCACCGACGGAGAGCTCCAATGCCGGGCAGCCGCTATGTCTTTACTATTCTTGCCCTGCTGCTCCCAGGCACGCCCGCGCACGCGGACAAGATCGATGTGCTGCAAGGAAAGTTCGCATTTAACTGGCATGCGAACCCGGATCGTCAAAAATGCGCAAAGGTCGGAGGTAAGCTTCTCTCCGACTTCAAGTCGGCCAAGTATCGTTGCGATCTGAACGTCAAGTCGAATACGTCCAGTGGCGCCGGCGTTCGCACATGCACCGAGATAAAAGATGGCAAGGAATACTTGATATTTGACACGCTGCGCGCCTGCGAGGATGAGCGGAAGACGCAGGCGTCGAACGAATGAGCCTGGTCGCCATTGCATGACGCCCTGCCTCAGGCCACCGCCCGGATTTTCACCCGGGCCGCCTCGGCATCGCGGGCAGGGGGAAGGCCGAACAGGCGCCCGTATTCGCGCGTGAACTGGGGCACGCTCTCGTAGCCCACGGCGAACGCCGCGCTGCTCGCGGCCGCGCCCTCCGACAGCATCAGCCGGCGCGCCTCGATCAGGCGCAGCTGCTTCTGGAACTGCAGCGGCGACAGCGAGGTCACCGCGCGGAAGTGCTGGTAGAACGACGACGGGCTCATCCCCGCCACGGCCGCCAGGCGCGCCGCCGGCAGCGGCCGCGCGAACTCGGCGCGGAGCACGGCGACGGCGCGCCCCACGCGCTGCACGTGGCCGTCCGGCCAGCCGAGACGGCGGATGGCGGCGCCATGCCGGCCGGCCAGCAGCCAGTAATGAACCTCGCGCACGAGCTGTGCCTTGAGCACCGGCAAGGACGCCGGCCGGTCGAGCAGGCGCATCAGCCGCAGCGCCGCCTCGGCCACCTCGGCGTCGGTCGGCTCGACCTGCACGGGCGCGTCATCGCCGACGCACACGGCCTGGATCTCCACCGTCAAGTCCGCGATCACCGCCGGGTCGAGCTCCAGGACCAGCGAGTAGTAGGGCGCGGCGATACTGGCGCGCGTGATCTGGCTCACCGTCGGCACATCGGCCGTGATCAGCAGGCTGTCCCCCGCCGCGAAGGTGAACGCCTGCGGGCCCATGGTGACACGCTTGCTGCCCTGCACCACGAGGGCGACGAGCGGCCGGGAGATCGCGTGGACGAGGTCGCTCGGGGCGGTCGCACGCACCGTCGTGAGGCCTGCGATCGGCGTGCGGGCAATACCGCGGCCGTCGGCGTGCGCCTCGGCGTGGCGGCGGACGGCATCGAGCAGATCGGTCATGGCGTGAAGCCTACAGCCTCGGCAGAGCCGGCGCACGTCCGCTTGAAAGCCCACTTGGAGGCCCGCTTGGACGCCGACTTGGAGCTCCCCTTGGAGGATCGGGCAAGCAACACCGAGGATCCGGCAACCGGCGGCCGCGCGGCGCCCCGATATCCGCCACGTCACGCCGGAGCGGCGGCTGCACCGACCGCATCGGAGCGGCCGCTCCGGCTCTTTGTCCCCGCATCGGCTTCGATGCGCGAGAGGAGCACGACCATGACCAAGATCAGCCTCGTCACCGGCGCCAGCCGCGGGCTCGGCCGCAACACCGCGCTTGCCGTCGCCCGCCACGGCGGCGACGTTGTCCTCACCTACCGGAGCCAGGGCGACGCCGCGCAGGCGGCCGTGGCCGAGATCGAGGCGATGGGGCGCAAGGCCATCGCCCTTCAGCTCGACACCGGCGACGTCGCAGCCTTCGCACCGTTCGCCGACCGCCTGCGGACGACATTGCGGGAGACCTGGGCGCGCGACACGTTCGACCACCTCGTCAACAACGCCGGCCACGGCGACTACGCGCTGATCGGCCAGACGACCGAGGCGCAGTTCGACGGGCTGGTGAACGTCCACTTCAAGGGCGTCTACTTCCTCACCCAGACGCTGCTGCCGCTGATCGCCGACGGCGGCCGCATCGTGAACCTGTCGTCCGGCCTCACCCGCCTGTCCTACCCCGGCTACGCCGCCTATGCGGCCGTGAAGGGCGCCGTCGAGGTCCTGACCCGCTATATGGCCAAGGAGCTCGGCGGGCGCGGCATCGCCGTCAACACGGTGGCGCCCGGGGCGATCGAGACCGACTTCGGCGGCGGCGCGGTGCGCGACAATCCGGAGGTCAACAAGATCTTCGCCGAGATGACGGCGCTCGGCCGCGTCGGCCTGCCGGACGACATCGGCCCGATGATCGCCAGCCTGCTCGCCGAGGACAACCGGTGGGTCAACGCCCAGCGCATCGAGGTGTCCGGCGGCCAGGGCATCTGAGCCAGGCCCTGCGGCGCCGCCGGGGCGGCTCGACCTCGAAAGGGGAGCTCCCCGGTCGCTCAAGCCAGCACCACGAGACACGTGGAGAATGCGCGGGCCAAACCTTTTGTCTGGCCCGGTCCGTTCGGGTATGTTCTCGGGCCAAGAGGACATGGCATCAGAACCATGTTTGAGCACTGAGGGGGTATTCCGATGCCGAACATCCGATGGGGCCTTGCTGTTCTTCTCCTCGTTCTTTCGTCCGCACCGGGAAGCGCCGCGGGGATCGATGCGCTGCAAGGGAAGTTTGCCTTTAACTGGCACTCGAACCCGGGTGGCCAGAAATGCGTCAAAGTTGGCGGGAAGCTGCTCGACGACTTCAAGTCGAGCAAGTATCGCTGCGACTTGAATCCCAAATCAAATACGTCGAGCGGCGCCACCGTTCGCACCTGCGCCGCGGTCAAGGGAGGCAAGGAGTATTTGATATTCGACACGCAACGCGCATGTAATGAAGAGCGCGAGACGCAGGCGTCGAATGAATGAGCGGGACCCGCTGCTCTAAAGGTGCGGTAGCCCAGCGCCTCTGCAATATGCGCTCTATCGACGAGGCGTCGCCCGCCCTTCTCTTACTGCCCCCCTAGGGCGGCGGAGACGGCAAGGCCCGATAGCCGAAGAATTGACGACAGTCATTCAGACTCAGGCCACGCCGGTGCGCCTCGGCTACGAATTCCGGCGTGATCAGCGATTGCTTCCAAGCTACCCCTTCAGCGGTGATGGCTTCTCGGCAGATATCCCGATCCGAGTACGATGCGAGAATTTCCTGTGGCGAAACTTCCGTTTTAGGCGTCCTTCCGGATAGAATATCGCCTATGATAGGAATTATAGTCAAAATTACAATAATAAATATAAAAATATTCCAAATTTTCATCGAATTTCTTTCGCGGTGGATACGAAATCTGCCGTGTTGCTCTGAGGGTTTGACACGACGGCGGCCAGATAGCCGGGCCATCCATCGTCTTGAAGAACCAAACCGCTGCCATGGCGCAAGCTGCTCGAATCTCTATGCAGCACGACGAGTCGATCGGCTAGAGCGCTTTGCGATTGGGTGGACACACCCAATCGCAAGAAAGCGCTCCAGATTCAAAAGACTATGAGCATTTCTCCGCCATTGGATGGGTCCATCCAATGGCGGAGAAATGCTCTAGCTCTCGAAGCCGGCCGCATCGTCTCACGCCGCCGCGGCCACGCGGTCGACCGCGGTACGGTAGCCCAGGGCCTCGGCGATGTGGATGCGGCGCACCGCGTCGGCCTCGTCGAGATCGGCCAAGGTACGGGCCACCTTCAGCACCCGGTGGAAGCCACGGGCGGAAAGGCGCATGGCCTCGGCCGCATCGCGCAGCAGGGCGAGGCCGGCGGCGTCGGGCCGCGCCACCTCCTCCAGCACCGGCGCCGGACAGGTGGCGTTGATGGTGCCGGCCAGGCCGAGCGCCGCGTAGCGGGCGGACTGGCGCTGGCGCGCCGCGGCGACGCGCGCGGCCACCTCCGCCGACCCTTCCGCAGGCGCCGGCAGGATCAGGTCGGCCGCGGTCACGGCGGCGACCTCGATGATCAGGTCGATGCGGTCGAGCAGCGGGCCGGACAGCCGCGCCTGGTAGCTTGCCATGCAGCGCTCGTTGGGCGCCCGCTTGCAGGCGAAGCCCGGCTCGGTGCCGCGGCCGCAGCGGCACGGGTTCATGGCGGCGACGAGCTGGAAGCGGGCGGGATAGACGACCCGGTGGTTGGCCCGCGAGATCATCACCTCGCCGGCCTCCAGCGGCTGGCGCAGGCCGTCCAGCGCCTGCGGCGCGAATTCCGGCAGTTCGTCCAGGAACAGCACGCCGTTGTGGGCGAGCGAGACCTCCCCCGGCTTGACGTGCAGGCCGCCGCCGACGAGCGCCGCCATGGAGGCGGAATGATGCGGCGCCCGGAACGGCCGCCGGTCGGTCAGCGCCCCCTCCTCCAGCAGGCCCGCCACCGAATGCACCATGGAGATGTCGAGCAGCTCGCGCGGCGTCAGCGGCGGCAGGATCGACGGCAGCCGCTGCGCCAGCATCGACTTGCCGGCGCCGGGCGGCCCGTTCATCAGCAGGTTGTGGCCGCCAGCGGCGGCGATCTCGAGCACGCGCTTGGCGCTCTCCTGGCCCTTGATGTCCCTGAGGTCGGGCAGCGGCGCGGCAGCCTGGGCGATCGCCGGCTGTGGCCGCGCCAGCACCTGCGTGCCCTTGAAGTGGTTGGCGAGCTGGATCAACGAGCGCGGCGCCACGATGTCGAGCTCACCCCCGGCCCAGGCGGCCTCCGCGCCGCAGGCCGCCGGGCAGATGAGGCCGTGGCCGCGCCCCGCCGCGGCGATGGCCGCCGGCAGCACGCCGGCGACGGGCGAGATGGAGCCGTCGAGGGCGAGCTCTCCCAGCACGGTGAAGCCGCCGAGCGCGTCCGCGGGAATGGCGCCGATCGCCGCCATGACGCCGAGCGCGATGGGCAGGTCGTAGTGCGAGCCTTCTTTCGGCAAGTCGGCCGGCGCCAGGTTCACGGTGATGCGCTTGCCGGGCAGCGCCAGCCCCGAGGCGATCAGCGCCGCCCGCACCCGCTCGCGCGATTCGGCGATCGCCTTGTCGGCAAGCCCGACGACGGTGAAGGCCACCGCGCCGCTGACGATCTGCACCTGCACGTCGACGGCACGCGCCTCGATGCCCGCGAACGCCACCGTCGCCACCCGCGTGACCATCCGCCCGCCCCACCCTCGCCGCTGCCGCAACCTATGCTAGCGAAAGCCGGGACAAATGCAAGAACAAGACAGGAACACGACGACAAGCCATGAGACGCGAGCGAGCCGGGCCGTCCGCGTCCGTCCAGCGTCATGGCCGGGCTTGATCCGGCCAGCATCGGCTCGAAAGCCCTCACCGCCGCTCGCGCGTGCCCGGCCGATGAGCTGAAGCAGGCGGCCCCCTCTTGCGGCGAAGGCCGCCCGCTCATAACCGGATGCCCGTCATCACCGTGCGCCATGGCTCGCGGTGGCCGTGCATGGTGTCAGGATCAGTGCCCCGCAAGCGTGCCAGTTCGGCGGTCAGTCGCTGCAGCGGCACGATGCCAGTCACCGGGCGCAGCAGCGGATGCGGTGCGACGAAGGGGAGTTCCGCGTCCGCGCGCTCGCCGACCGCCAGGGTGCGCAGTCCCAGCTCGCCGAGCGCGGTGCGCAGCAGAGCCGTGCGGCCGCCGTCCGGCTGCCCCGGCTCGATCAGCACGGCCGCCATGCCGCGGCGATAGCTCGCCGGCGTGCCGTGCAGGGCGAACTCCGGCGACATCGCCTCGGTCCACTGCCACGCCCCCTCCTTGATTTTCAGGGCCGCCTCCTGAGCGGTCGGCAAGTCGACCCCGAAGCCGACGATCAGCAGGGTCTCGGCCTCGGCCACCGCCGCGGCGGCCGCCGACGGCTGTCCGAGGCCGAGCGTCTGCTGCACGGCGTCGGGCAATGCGTCGAGCCCGGCCGCAAAGGCGCCGTCGATGGAGGCTTCGAACGGCTCGGCCAGGCGCGCCAGGACGGCGAGCGAGCTCAGATACGACACGGTGAAGGTGCCGGCGGTCTCGTCGGCGCAGGTGCGCAGGGTGTGGTCGGCGGGCTGCTCCGGGGCGGTCGCCCCGACGATGGCAACCGTCGCGGCACCCGCGGCGCGGGCGCGGGCGAGGGCCGCGGTGGGAAAGATCTTGGTGCCGCGGTGACTGATCACCACCACCTGGTCATCGGGCCGCAGTGGTGCCCAGGTCCCCACGTCATGGGCATCGAGGGCCTGCGGTCGCACCGTCCCACCACTGAGCGTGGTGATCCAGCCGGCGGCGACGCGGGCCGCATGGAGCGAGGTGCCGATGCCGGTGAAGATGATCGGCCGGCGGTGATCGAGCGCCGGCACCGGCTGGGCCAGGATGGTGCGCAAGGCGGCCGGCGCGGACGCGATCTGCCGGTCGAGATTGAAGCCGTCGCTCATGCCGCGCCTCCCTCGGCAGTGCCCCAGGCCGGCACCGCCCGCCGGTGCAGCATCTCGCGGTATTGCGCCGTCGTCTGGGGCAGCAGCGCCCCGGTGCCCCAGTCGAGAATGACGCCGTACTGGCGCACCAGGTCGAGCATATCGAGCTCGCCGCCGCGGAAGCGGGCGGCCACCCCTTCGGCATCCTCGCTCAGCCACCCGACCCGCGCGGCACGGATGCGCCGCCGCTCGGCCGCCGTCGCCTCCGCGTCGATCTCGAACAGATCGAGCTCGCGATCGATCTCGGTCACGACGACGCCGTAGTCGCGCCTGGCGCGGGCAACGCTGACATAGTCGTCGATCACGTCCTCCAGCACCGCCGCCGGGTCCCGATCCAGGGGATCGCCGAGGCCGCCGCCGCCGGCCGAAGGCCGCGTGAAGCGGTCGCCCTCCCCCACCGGAACGTTGGAGAAGATGGCGCCCATGTAGCGCGGCTCCCCGCCCGCCCGGGTCAGCCAAACGCCGTGGGGAATCGACGGCAGGCCGCCCTGGATGCCCCAGGTGATGGAGCGGGCACGGTCGCAGCAATAGGACATGACGGTGCCGCGCATGCCCGTCAGCACGCCGCCCTTGCGCACGCCGCAGCCGCCGCGGAAGCGTCCCGGCCCGCCGGAGTCGGTGGCGATCTGGTGCTCGGTGGTGACCACCGGGCACAGGCGCTCCTGCCCCTCCAGCGGCTGCACCGCCTCGCCGACGCCGAACACCGCCGAGGTGGCGCTCGAGCCGTCCTTGCCATTGCGGCCGCCCCAGCCGCCGACCATCCAGTCGTACCACATGAACACGTCGCCGTCGGGCGTGCGCCGGTCGCGGCCGCCCACCAGCAGGTATTCGATGTCGACGCAGCAGGCCATCGCCCGCTGCGGCTGCACGTGCGACCACAGCTCGAAGACGGCGTTGACCACCTTGCCGTAGGAGCCGGAGCAGAAGCCCGTCACCGCCACGGGCCATTGCGCGTTGACCACCGTCCCCGGGGGGCCGAGCTCCACGTCAAGCACGCGGTAGAAGCCCGAGTTGAGCGGCAGGTCGGGGAAGAACATCTTGGTGCCGGTGACCAGCCCGGAGAAGGACGAGCCGAAGGTGCCGTTCAAGAAGGTAGCCACCGTCTCGGCCGAGCCCGAGAGGTCGTAGCGGATGCGGTCGCCGGCAATGGTCATCCGCACCTTCACGGGAACCAGGCCCTCGCCCTTGGCCGGGTCGTAATCCAGGTAGTCGATGGTCTCCCAGGTGCCGTCGGGCATCTCGGCGACGCGCTGGCGGGTGAGCCGCTCGACGTAGTCCTGCACCTCCTGCATGGCCGTCACCACGGTGTCCTGGCCGTACTTGCCGACGAGGCGCAACAGCTCGATCTCGGCGATGCGCGTCGCCTCGAGCTGGGCGTGCAGGTCGCCCTCGGCCGCCTCTGGGGCGCGGGTGTTGGAGACGATCATCCGCACCACGTCGCCGCAATAGCGGCCGCGCTGGACGATGCGGATGGGCGGCAAGCGCAGGCCCTCGCCGAAGTGCTCCTTGGCGTTGACGTCGAAGGAGCCCGGCACGCTGCCGCCGATGTCGGCCCAGTGCCCGTTCGACTGGGAATAGCCGATGATCTCGCCGCCAGCGAAGATGGGTCGCACGATCCTGACGTCGCAGAAATGCGTGCCGCCCAGGTAGGGGTCGTTGACGGCGAACACGTCGCCCGGCCCGATGTCGTCGCCGAACGCCTCGATCACCGCTTTGGCGGTGAAATGCAGCGTGCCGACGTGCACGGCGATGTCGGCGCTGCCCTGCATCACCGTGTTGCCCTCGCGGTCGCACAAGGCCGACGAGAAGTCGCGGGCATACATGACGAAGGAGTGGCAGGTGCGCAGGATCTGCTCCGCCATCTGGTCGACGATCGTCGAGAAGGCGTTCTTGAGCACCTCGAGGGTGACCGGATCGAGCGTGTAGGCCCGGGTGGCGGCCGCGGCGGGGGCTTGCGTATCCATCAGACGGTGATCCTGAGGTTCTGCCACGCGTCGACTTCGGCGGTGGCGCCCGGCGGGATGGGGGTGGTGGAATCGAGCTGTTCGATGATGGCCGGCCCCGGGATCACCATGCTCGTGACGAGGCTGGCGCGATCGAAGACGGGCGTCGCGATCGCCTCGGAGCTGTCCTGGAACCACACCGGCCGGGTGGCGACCGGCATCGGGGTCTCCGCGACCGGTGCGTGCCGCGGCAGATCGGGCTTTGGCACGGTACCGATGGCCGTGACGTTGAGGCGATAGACCTCCACCTTGGCGCCGTCGCGGCGGAAGTTGTGCTCGCGGGCGTGGGCGGCGTGGAACTGCTCGACGATGGTGGCGAGATCGGTCACCGGGCCGCCGGTGGCGATCGACATGGACCGCCACTGCCCGACGTAGCGCATGTCGATGTGGCGCAGCAGCTGCATATCCTGCGCTGCCACGCCTTCGGCCGCGAGACGCCGGTGCCCCTCCTCCTCGAGCGTCTGGAACTCGGCCTCGACGTCGGCCGGGTCGACCGCGTCCGCCCGCCCCAGGAACATGGTCGAAAGGTCGTGCTGGATGTCCACCAGGAGGCAGCCGAGCGCCGAGGTGATGCCCGGGTGCGGCGGCACCAGCACGGTCGGGATCGCGAGTTCGCGCGCCAGGTCGACACCGTGCAGCGGCCCGGCACCCCCGAACACGACCAGCACGAACTCGCGCGGATCATAGCCGCGGCGGATCGAGATGAGCCGCACCGCATCGGCCATGTTGGCGTTGGCGACGCGCAGGATGGCATTGGCGGCGGCCGGGAGGGCGAGGCCGAGCGGCTCCGCCACGTGCGACGCGATCGCCGCGCCGGCCGCATCCTGGTCCAGCGTCATGGCGCCGGAGATGAGCTCGCCGCCGAGCCGGCCGAGCACCAGATTGGCATCCGTATTGGTCGGCGCCGTGCCGCCCCGGCCGTAGGCCGCCGGCCCGGGATTGGCGCCGGCCGATTGCGGCCCGTTGCGCAGGCCGCCGGCATCGTCGAGCCAGGCGAGCGAGCCGCCGCCGGCGCCGATGGTGAGCACCTCGATGCTGGGCAGGCAGATCGGATAGCCGTACTCGACGAACCACTCCTTGGTGGTCCGCAGCACGCCATCGGCCACCAGGGAGATGTCCGTGCTGGTGCCGCCCATGTCCAGGCCGATGGCATTGGCAAAGCCCGCCAAGCCGGCGATGTGGCGGCCGGCGATGGCACCGGCGGCGATGCCTGAAGCGGCGAGCCGCACGGACATCTTCTCCACCGTCTTGGGCGTCATCACGCCGCCGCCGGAGTGAAGGATCAGCAGGTCGCCCTCGTAGCCGCTGGTCTTGAGGCGAGCGCCCAGCCGATTGACGTAGCCGCTGACCAGAGGCGCCAGCACGGCGTTGGCCGCGGTGGTGGAGAAGCGCTCGTGCTCGAAGATCTCCGGCAGCACCTCGCTGGAACAGGAGACGCGGGCTCCCGGCAGCTCCACCTCCAGGATGTCGCGCATGCGCCGCTCGTTGGCGGGATTGGCATGGGCATTGATGAAGCAGACGGCGATCGTCTCGATGCCCTTGCGCCGCAGCACGGCGGCGACCCGGCGGGCGTCGTCCTCGTCCAGCGCGGTGAGGATGGCGCCGTCGTAGTCGACCCGCTCGGACACCTCGATGCGGTCGCGGCGGCGGATATAGGGCGGCGCCACGTCCTTATAGGCGTCCCACAGGTCTTCCTTGGTGCCGCGGCGGATCTCGATGATATCGCGGAAGCCGCGGGTGGTGACCATCGCCGCGCGCGGCAGCCGGCGGGTGATCAGCGCGTTGGTCGCCACCGTCGTGCCGTGGGAGAAGAGGGCGACGTCGTGCATGTCGACGCCGGCTTTGCCGACCCCTTCCAGAACCGCCTCGATCGGATCGGTGCTCGACGGCAGCTTCTCGACGCGGATCGTTCCGGATCGGTCGTCGAAGATACAGATGTCGGTGAACGTGCCGCCGACGTCGACGGCCACACGGATGCTCGCCACGGTCATTGTGCCTCGCGTCGCTGGAATTGGACGGGGCCATAAAGGCCAATGAGGCTATTGGCGCTGACATTGTGCGGCGCATCAAGAAGCCAATACAACAAATTGGACCCTTCGACGGCCTGGCTTGGCGTTGACATCCGCCGTCGCCCCGTGGTGATTGGCCCGCAACGCGGCAGTCCGGCGGCCACAGGGACGGGCCGGTGTCGTCGGGAGTCGAGACCGGTGCTCCAAAAGCCGCAATCGTTTCAACGGATCCTCGGGGATTGGCGGCAGGCCGAGGGAGCGCTCTACGCCCGGCTGGCGGCCGCCCTGCGCGCGGCACTGGCGCAGAGCGACATCGCTCCGGGCATGCTGCTGCCGCCCGAGCGATCGCTCGCTCAGATCCTGCGGGTCAGCCGCACGACGGTGGTGAGCGCCTACCGCATCCTGCGCCAAGAGGGCTGGCTGGACAGCCGCCAAGGCAGCGGCCACCTCGTGCGCCATCCACAGCACGCCGTGCCGCAGCCCTACGTCGATGCCGACGTGGTCCGGGCCATGGCCCGCAACCCGATGCTGCGCCCCCTGTCGCCCCAGCGCAGCGGCACCATCGATTTCAGCGTATCGCGGCAGGCCAGCATCGGGCCGTTGCTGCGCGAGGTGACCCTGGCGCGGGCCGCCGCCCTGGACGAATTGCCCGCCAGCGGCGGCTACCAGCCGCTCGGCCTCGCCGAACTGCGCGAGGCGATCGCCCGCTATGTGACCGATCTCGGCGGCCTGCCCACCCAGTCCGAGCACATCCTCGTCACCTCCGGGGCACAACAGGCGATCTGGCTCATCGGCCAGCTCTATGCGCCCCACGGCGAGCGCGTCGTGCTGGAGAACCCGAGCTATCCGGGCGCCATCGATGCATTCCGCATGCTCGGCGCCCACCTCGAACCACTGCCCGTGACGGCGGACGGCTTTGCCGTCGACCGCCTGGGATCGCTGCTGAAGAGCGCGCGCCCGCGCCTCGTCCTCGTCTCGCCCACCTGCCAAGCGCCCACGGGCGTGGTCATGCCGCACGACCAGCGGCGCGCCCTGGTCGACCTGATCGACGAGCATCAGGTCACGGCCGTCGACGACCAGACGATGCGCGATCTGCTCGTCGGCGCGGAGCGGCCCGTTTCGCTGGCGGCGCTCTCCCCGACGGCGCCGATCCTCAGCATCGGTTCGCTGAGCAAGCTGTTCTGGCCCGGGCTGCGCGTCGGCTGGATCCGCGCGCCACAGCCGATCATCGAGCATCTGGCGCGGCTCAAGGCCGTCGCCGACATGGGCGGCTCGCCGATCGTTCAATCCATCGCCGCCGGCCTGCTCGTGCACGCCGGCACGGTGCGGCAACGGCGCCATCAGGAGATCACCCGCAGCCTCGACGTGCTGTGCGAGGCGATGGAGCGGCTGTTGCCGGACTGGACCTGGCGGCGGCCGCACGGCGGCCTCTCCTTCTGGGCCGGTCTGCCTTCCGGCACCGCGACCGAATTCGCCCAGGTGGCGCTGCTGCACGGCGTCACCGTCGTCGCCGGCTCGGCGCTGACCTGCGACGGCAGCGGCGACGATCACGTGCGCCTCCAGTTCGTACAGGACGGCGAGGCGATCACGCTGGGCGTGCGCCGGCTCGCCCAGGCCTGGCAGGCCTACGCCGGCCGGCGGCCGGCCAGGCGGCTGCCGCCGGCCGCCCTGCGTAGCGCGGGCTGAGGCGCGGAGAGGATCATGCCCGAACCCTACAGCTACCGGCGCGACCCGGCCGTGCCAGCGTTTCCCGACGACCGGCCGATCATCGTCTTCGACGGCCACTGCGTGCTGTGCTCGGGCTTCGCCCAGTTCATCCTGCGCCACGACCACAGGCGCCGCTATCGGCTGCTGGCGGCGCAGTCGCCCTTGGGCGAAGCCCTCTACGGACACTTCGGCCTGGCTGCCGGCGACTACGAATCCAACCTGCTGATCGAGGACGGGCGGGTGCGGATCAAGGCGGACGGCTCGATCCGCATCTTCGAGGGCCTCGGCCTGCCGTGGTCGCTGGCGACGATCGGCCGGCTGCTGCCGCGCCCCCTCGCCGATCGGCTCTACGCCGTGATCGCGCGCAACCGCCTGCGCTGGTTCGGCCGGCGCGACACCTGCTTCATGCCCGACCCGGCACAGGCCGACCGCTTCGTCGCGCCCCGCTC
This sequence comes from Chelatococcus sp. KU-N122, assembly GCF_055391085.1. Taxonomy (NCBI): domain Bacteria; kingdom Pseudomonadati; phylum Pseudomonadota; class Alphaproteobacteria; order Hyphomicrobiales; family Chelatococcaceae; genus Chelatococcus; species Chelatococcus sp. KU-N122. The sequence continues at coordinate 532,432 of NZ_AP043981.1, forward strand.
CGGCGCATGGACGCCGGGTGCTGGAGACCTTCATGCCGGAGACGAACAAGCGCGAGCGTGATGACGGCCTGAACGCCGTCGCGCGTCGGGATTAGGCGAGCGCCCACGCCAGTTGGTCAGCTGCGCGCGATCCGACCGCTCCCGCAGGCGAGGCATGCGGCGGCGCCTTACGCCGGCATCGACTGCGCAACGCCGCTGTGCAAGAGGGCTAAGCGGTCCCCTCGGGCGTGTCCTTCACGCCGAGCGCGGGCGCCGGCTTGGTCGTTTCGCAGGGGGTGCGCGAGAAGCGGATGGGCGGGCGCACGTTCAGGATGTCGCCCTCGCTCGGGTGGCGCACCGGCTGGAAGAAGCCGACCGCCGCCAGGTGCTCGTCGGTGAGCAGGTCATCCAGCGTGTTGATGGGCGCGCATGGGATATCGGCGGCGCGCAGCACGGCGAGCCATTCGGCAGCCGTCCGCTCGCGCAGGCAGGCGCCGAGCCGCTCGTAGAGCGTGTCGATCATAGCTGCGCGCGCGGCGTCGGAGGCGAGCGCGGGGTCCGCGGCCCAGTCGTCGCGCCCGGCGGCGGCAAAGAAGGCGCGCCAGTGCCCCGCCGTGTAGGGCAGAGCGCAGATGGGCTCCGTCCGCGTCGCGTAGGGCCGCCGGTGGGGCGAGAGCAGGCGGGCATAGCCCGTGTCGCCAAGGGGCGGCACGAAGGTGCGCCCCGCCAGGTGCTCCACCGCGAGGAACGACGCCATGATCTCGAACATGGGGATCTCGATGGCCTGCCCCAGCCCGGACGAGGCGCGGGCCACGAGCGCCGCGTTGATGGCGGCCGCGGCATAGAGGCCGGTGATCTTGTCGGCGGCGATGGTGGGCGCATAGCGCGGCTCGCCGCCGACGCGCTGCTCCAGGGCGGCCCACCCCGCCTCCGCCTGGATCACGTCGTCGTAGGCCGGCCGGTCGCGGTAGGGCCCGTCCTGGCCGTAGCCGACGACGGCGCCGTAGATCAGCCGGCTGTTGCGGGCGGCGAGATGCTCATAGCTGAGGCCGAGGCGCGCGGCGGCCGCCATGCGCATGTTGTGGACGAAGACGTCGGCTCCCTCCACCAGCGCCATCAGCTCCGCGCGCTGGCCTTCGTCCTTCAGGTCGAGGACGATGCCCGTCTTGTTGCGGTTGCTGTTGAGGAAGCCCGCGCCCATGCCGGGGCTGCGCGCCGGGCCGGGCGCCCGCATGATGTCGCCGCCCGGCGGCTCCACCTTGATCACCTCGGCGCCCAGGTCGCCCAGGATCTGGGTCGCGTAGGGGCCGGCGATCACCGTGGTGAGGTCCACCACCCTGATGCCGTCGAGCGGCCCGGCCATCCGCACCTCCATCAAAGCCTGCCTAGAGCGCTTCGTGATTGGGTGGAATCACCCGATCACAAGAGAAGCGCTCCAGATTCAAAAGGTTATGAGCATTTCTCTGTCATTGGATGATCCCATCCAATGACGAAATACTCTAGCATCCGCCGGACGCAGGGACCCGCGGTCATCCGATCAGCTCGCCGCGCGGCACGGCAACCGCGGCCCCGATGTCACCGCGCCGTGAAGCCGCCGTCCACGGGCAGCGCCACGCCGGTGACGAAGGAGGCATCGTCGGAGGCCAGCCAGAGGACGGCGTGGGCGACCTCCTCGGCCTTGCACAGGCGTCCCATCGGGACGGAGGCGAGCAGCCGCTCCTGGTTGGCCGCGGCTTCGGCCGGGTCGCCGGAGCGCCCGGTGAAGCCGAGCTTCATCGGTGTGTCGGCGAGGCCGGGGCACACCACGTTGACGCGCACGCCGTCGGCGGCGAAGCGCTGGGCGAGCGATTTGGTCAGCCCGACCACGGCGAACTTCGCCGCCGAGTAGACCGGACTGAACATGGAGCCGACGAGGCCGGAGACGGAGGCGGTGAAGACCAGCGAGCCGCCGCCGCGCTTGCGCATGTGCCCGATCCCCTCGCCGGCGGAGAGCGTCGCCGAGGTGACGTTGAGCGAGATCGCATGCTCGTAGGCGGCGAGGTCCAGGTTCTCGACGCCCGCCGGGCCGGGCGTGCCGGCATGGGCCCAGAGCACGTCGATGCCGCCCAGGCGCTCCGCCGCGTCGTCGATGGACCGGCGGACCTCGTCGGGCCGCGACAGGTCGGCCTGGATCGTGACCAGCTCGTGGCCCTTGGCCTTCATGTCGGCGGCAAGCGCCGCCAGCGCATCGGCGTTGATGTCGATCGCCGCGACGGTCGCGCCCTCCGCCAGGAACAGCTCGACCCCGGCCTTCCCCATTCCCGAAGCGGCCGCCGTCACGACGGTGAGCTTGTTGGCCAGACGCATGGTTGCTTCTCTCTTCCGGTTGCGGTTGTCAGCTGGCGTAGGCATCGGGGAAGCGGCCGGTGGTGGAGACCACGGTGGTGCGCGTCTCCAGATACGAATCGAGCGCCTCGATGCCGTTCTCGCGGCCCCAGCCGCTGGCCTTGAAGCCGCCGTAGGGCGTCGACCAGCGGATGAAGCGGTAGGTGTTGACCCAGACCATGCCGGCCTTGATGCGGGCGGCCACCCGGTGGGCGCGTCCGACGTCGCCCGTCCAGAGCCCCGCCGTCAGCCCGTAGGAGGTGTCGTTGGCGAGCGCCACGGCCTCGTCCTCGTCGTCGAACGGGATCAGCGCCGCCACCGGCCCGAAGATCTCCTCGCGCGCGATCCGCATGCGGTTGGAGACGCCGGCGAAGACGGTCGGCTCGACGAAATACCCGGCCGCCAGCTCGGGCGCCGTCAGGCGGCGGCCGCCGGTGACCAGCTCGGCGCCCTCGGCGCGGCCGATGTCGATGTAGGACAACGTCTTGGCGAGCTGCTCCTCGTGGGCCTGGGGGCCCATGTGGGTCGCCGGATCGAGCGGCGCGCCCACCCGCACCCGGCCGGCGCGGCGCGCGAACTCGGCCACGACCTCGTCGTAGACCGGCCGCTGCACCAGGACGCGCGAGCCGAGCGCGCAGCTCTGCCCGCACAGGGTCCAGGCCGAGTTGGTGGCGGCGTTCAGGGCCTGCTCGATGTCGGCATCGGCGAAGATGATGTGGGGGGACTTGCCGCCGAGCTCGAAGGTGAAGCGCTTCAGCGTCTCGCCGCCGGTGCGCAGGATCGCCTTGGCCGTCGCTCCCTCGCCGGTGAAGGCGATCTTGTCCACGCCGGGGTGGGCCACGAGGTATTCGCCGGCGCCGTCCTTGCCGTAGCCCGGAACGATGTTGACCACGCCCGGCGGGAAGCCGGCCTCGTCGAACAGCCGGCCGAGCGCCAGCGAGGTCACCGGCGTGTGCTCCGCCGGTTTCAGCACCACCGTGCAGCCGGCGGCCAGCGCCGGGCCGAGCTTCCAGGCCGCCGCCATCAGCGGCACGTTCCAGGGGGTGATGGCGCCGACGACGCCGACCGGCAGCCGGGTGGTGAAGGCATGCACGCTGTCGTCGAAGGGGATGGTGCGGCCCGCGTGCTTGTCGGCGAGCGAGGCCCACCAGTGATAGCCGGTGGAGTGGCCGCCGACATCGGCCAGCGTCTCGCGCAGCGCCCGACCGGAATCACGCGTCTCCAGCACGGCCAGGTCGCGGGCACGCTCCTTGTAGAGGTCGGCGAAGCGGCGCAGCAGCGCGGCACGCTCGTGGCCGGGCATGCGGCCCCATGGCCCGTCGAGCGCGGCGCGGGCCGCCGCCACCGCCTTGTCGATATCCTTGGCGCCGCCGTAGGCGACGATGGCCCACGGCCGGCCGACAGACGGATCGATGCTCTCGGCCAGGCCGCCGTCCTCCGGCGGCACCCAGGCCCCGCCGATGTAGAGGTGCTCGTAGCGGGCAAGGTCGTCCGGCGTCGACGGCGCGTCGATTGTCGCGATGGAGTTCATGGTCCCCTCGGATCAGGCGGTGTGCGGATCGGGCTCTCGTGGCGTCCGGGCTGGCGGGTGCCGGAGGGATCGCGGCTCCGGCGCGCGGGGCCGGGCTACTTCAGCAGCGGGCAGGCGCTGTCGGCGAGCGGGCGGAACGCCCGCTCGGGCGGGATGTCGGCGAGGACCTTGTAGTAGTCCCACGGCCCCTTCGACTCCTCGGGCTTCTTGACCTCGACGAGCATCATGTGATGGACGACCCGGCCGTCCTCGCGCAGCTGGGTCTTGCCGAACAGCGGGTCGTCGAACGTCCCCGCCTCGCGCATGGCCTTGACCACGGCCGCCCCGTCCTTGGGCGAGCCGACCTTCGCCACCGCCTTCAGGTACGCCAGGGTGGCGGAGTAGGCGCCGGCCTGGTTCATGGTCGGCAGTCGCCCGCCGTTGCGCTCGGCGAAGCGTTGGCCGAAGGCGCGCGTGGTGTCGTTCAGGTCCCAGTAGAAGGCGGTGGTGAGCTGCAGGCCCTGCGCGGCCTTCAGCCCGAGGGAATGGATGTCGGAGATGAACAGCAGCATGCCCGCGAGCTTCTGGCCGCCGTCGACGATGCCGAACTCGGCCGCCTGCTTGATGGCCGCGATGGTGTCGCCACCGGCGTTGGCGAGGGCGATCACCTGGGCCTGGGAGGCCTGCGCCTGGAGCAGGTAGGAGGAGAAGTCCTTGGAATCGGTGGGATGACGGACGCTGCCGACGATCTTGCCGCCGTTGGCGGCGATGACGGCAGCGGCGTCCCGCTCCAGCGAGTGGCCGAGGGCGAAGTCCACGGTGAGGAAGAACCAGCTCTTGCCGCCGGCCTTGGTGATCGCATCCGCGGTGCCGTGCGCGAGCGCCCAGGTATCATAGGTCCAGTGCACCGAATTGGGGGTGCAGGCCTTGCCGGTGAGATCCGAGGTGCCGGCGGCGGTGAACAGCGCCACCTTGTTCTTCTCCTTCACCAACGGAGCGATGGCGAGGGACACGGCGCTCGTCGGCAGGTCGACGAGGGCGTCGACGCCGTCGGACTCGAACCATTTGCGGGCGATGCCGCTCGAAATGTCCGGCTTGTTCAGGGCATCGGCGGCGACCACCTCGACCTTGAACGCCTGGGCTTCGGGCAGGCGGTTGAAATCCTCGACGGCGAGCCTGGTGGCGTCGACCGAACCCTTGCCGCCGATGTCGGAGAAGATGCCCGACATGTCCGGCAGCACGCCGAGCTTCACCGGCGTCGGCTCCGCCGCGACGGCGCCCGTGCCGAAGAGCAAACCCAGGGCCAGCGCGGCCCCGAACCTCGATATGGGCATGTTTCTTCTCCCTCTTCGTGCTTCTTACGGCGCGGCGGACGTGGGATTCTCGGCCGCTGCGACGGTCATTGTGGATGCGGACGTATCGATGAAAATTGTCTAATAATTCCTGTATAGGAATTAATAATGCCTAGTGGTGAATTTATGTCAAGGCATCTTGGCGACGGCCCGCTGTGCGCGGCCGCCTGCGAAGAGGCCGACCGAGGGGTACGATGAGCGTCAAGCAGGCTGCCAACGTATTGGAATTGATCGAGTATTTCGCCGACCGCCGGCGTCCGGCGACGCTGGCCGAGATCTCCGACGATCTCGGCTGGCCGCGATCGAGCACGTTCAACCTGGTGGGCACGATCGTGGAGAAGGGCTTCCTCTACGAACCCCGGCCGCGGGCGGGGTACTATCCGACCCCGCGCTGGCAAGCGCTGGTGCAGCGCATCGCGGATGCGGAGCCGCTGCCGGAGGCGGTGCAGCGCATGGTCGCGGCGATCGCCAGGGAGACCGGGGAGACGACGGCCGTCGCGGCGCTCAGCGGCACGTTTGCGATCTTCCTGGACGTGGTCGAGTCAGGCCATTCGGTCCGCTACCACGCCAAGATCGGCGACCGCGTGCCCGCGCATGCAAGCTCCGTCGGCCGCGCCATCGTCTCCCAGCTGCCGCCCGAAGCGCGGCAGGCCGTCTATCGCAAGATCCCGTTCGAGCGCTTTTCCGACACCACGCCCATGAGCGGCGAGGACATCGAGCGCGAGCTCGAGGAGGCTCGCGACCGCGGCTATCACCAGAGCCGTTCGGAGTACATTCCCGACCTCGCAGGCGTCTCGCTGCCGTTCCGGATCGGCGACCGCAACCTCTCCGTGGTCGTGGCAGGCCCCATCTCGCGCTGCCTCGACATCCGGCCGAAGACGGCGGAGACGATCAGGCGCGGCGTGCAGGCCTGCGAGGCGGCCTTGCGCGAGCAGGCATCATGAGGGTCGGCCGATGAGCGAGCGTCTGCGCCTGCTCGTCGTCGGCGGCTACGGCACCTTCGGCAGCCGTATCGTCGGCCTGCTGAAGGACGAGCCGCGCCTCCACCTCATCGTCGCCGGCCGCTCGCACGCGAAGGCCGAGGCGTTCTGCGCGGCGCAGCAACCGGCTGCCGCCGCGCTTCAGCCGGCGGCCTTCGATCGGACCGGCGATGCGGCGGTAGCGCTCGCGGCGCTGAAGCCCGACCTCGTCGTCGATGCCAGCGGCCCGTTCCAGGCCTACGGCGCCGCGCCCTATCGGCTGATCGAGGCGTGCCTGGCGACCGGCGTCGGCTACATGGACCTGGCGGACGGCTCGGACTTCGTCGCCGGCGTCGCCAGCCATGACGCGGCCGCCAGGGCGGCCGGCATCTCGGTGCTCACCGGCGCGTCCAGCTTCCCGGTGCTGACCGCCGCGGTCGTTCGCCGGCTATCCATCGGCATGGCCGCCGTCGACGCGATCCGCGGCGGCATCGCGCCGTCGCCCTACGCCGGCGTCGGCGGCAACGTCATCCAGGCCATCACCGGCTACGCCGGCCAGCCGACGCCGGTCCGGCGCGACGGCGCCGACGTGACCGCCTGGCCCCTCACCGACGGCGTTCGCTACACCATCGCGCCGCCGGGCCGGGTGCCGCTCGGCAGCCGGCTGTTCGCGCTGGTGGACGTGCCCGACCTCCGCGCCCTGCGCGAGCTGTGGCCGGAGGCGCGCACGGTCTGGATGGGCGCCGCCCCCGTACCCGAGAGCCTGTACCGCCTGCTGATGGGCGGCGCCTGGCTGGTCCGGCTCGGCCTGCTGCCGACGCTCGCACCGGCCGCGCCCCTCGTCACCTTCGGCATGCGTCACTTGCGCTGGGGGGAGCACCGCGGCGGCATGTTCGTCGAGGTCACCGGCCGCGCCGACTCCGGCGCGGCGCTCAAGCGCGGCTGGCACCTCATCGCCGAAGGCGACCACGGCCCCTTCATCCCCGCCATGGCCGTCGCGGCGCTGATATACCGGCACCTGGAGGGGCGACCGCCGCCGAGCGGCGCCCGTGCCGCGACGAGCGACGTCGAGCTTGACGACTACGAGCGGCTCTTCGGCGGGCGCCCGATCGCCACCGGCATCCGCGACGACGCCGTCCCGGACGAGAGCCAGCTGCTGTACCGGCGGGCGCTCGGCCCGGCGTGGGACGCCCTGCCGCCCGAACTGAAAGCCATGCACGATGTTTCGGGCCGCCGGGTGGCGGCGGGCAGGGCACGCGTCGAGCGTGGGCCAGCGCTTCTGGCGCGGCTGGCCGCGCGCCTCGTCGGCTTTCCACCGGCCGCCGACGACATCGCCGTGACCGTGACGTTCGCGGCGGCGGACGGGCGCGAGACCTGGACGCGGCGCTTCGGCGAGCACTCGTTCAGCAGCGTCCAGTACGCCGGCCGCGGCCGCGACGAGCATCTGCTGTGGGAACGCTTCGGCCCGCTCGCGGTCGCCATGGCGCCGGTCGTGGACAATAAGCAGCTCAAGCTCGTGGTGCGGCGGTGGAGCCTGCTCGGCGTGCCCCTGCCGCTCTGGCTCGGCCCGCACGCCGATGCGCGCGAGATGGCGGCGGACAGGCGCTTCCACTTCGACGTGAGCCTCACCCATCCGCTGATCGGCTTGGTCGTCCGCTACCGCGGCTGGCTCGTCATGGAACGATGACGTTGGCCGGGTTCGGCCGCTCGGAGGCCGGCGCCTGACTGTAGTCGCCGAACGGGCCGTCGCGCCGGGCGACGGCGGCGCGGACGCCTTCGCGCTCGGCGAGGTCGATGAAGCTCCTGGCGTCGGGCGTGTTGCGCATCAGGCCGTCGAGGATCGGGCCGAGCGTCTGGGTAGAGGCCAGCCCCATGGTCTCGTAGGCGTGGTTGACGACGAGCTTCATGGCGGCGAGCTGAGAGGCCGGGATCGAGGCCAGTTGCTCGGCCGTGCGGCGCACCGTCACCTCGAGCTCGGCGAACGGCACGGTCCGGTTGATCAGGCCGACGTCCGCCGCCTCCCGTCCCGACAGCGGCTTGCCGGTGAGCGCGTACTCCTTGGCCTTGGTGAGCCCCAGCCGGTAGAGCCACATGCCGCTGAGAGTGGCGCCCCACATGCGGGCATAGGGGGTGCCGATGCGGGCGTCCTCGCTGGCGATGACGATGTCGGCACAGAGCGCCGTGTCGCTGCCGCCGCCGACGCACCAGCCGTGCACCTGGGCGATGACCGGCTTGGGCGCCCGCCACATGCTCATGAACTTCTGAGTCGGCGCCACCGCCTGGGCCGTGGCGAACACGAAGTCCTTGCCCGGGTCCCAGGCGCCGTCGGTGGTGAACTCCTTGTCCCAGTGGTGGAAGCCGTCGCCGAAATCATAGCCGGCGCAGAACGACCGCCCGGCGCCGCGCACCACGATCACCTTCACCGCGTGGTCGCGCACGGCCGCGGTCACCGCCGCCTCGAACTCCTCCGGCATCGGCGGCACGATGGTGTTGAGCTCCTCGGGCCGGTTCAGCGTGATCGTGGCGATGGCGCCGTCGACGGCATAGAGCAGCGTCTCGAAACGGGGTGCGGTCATGGGTCTGTCTCCTCCTGCGAGACATGGTCCAGACCCCGTGCATCACGGTCAACCGCCCATGCCGCCGCTCGACGACGGCCGCAGCCGCGGCAGGCCGCGAAGGCCGACCGTCAGCCCGCGGCGAGCGAATGCAGCAGCACGCGGTCCCGGCTGACCGCACCGGCGACGTTGTGCGCGGTGTTGCGGATCGCGGTGAGCCATGCCGCCAGGGTCTCCGCCGGCAGCTCGCCGCGCTGGAACGTGGCGCAGTTGATGGCAGCCACCGCCCGGCCGTTCACGTGAACGGGAACAGCGATCGATGTCAGCCCCTCCTCGAGCTCGCCCACGGCCATGGCGAAGCCATCGGCACGGGTCTTGGCCAGCGCCGCGCGCAGGCCGTCCGCATCGCCGATGGTTCGCGACGTGAAGGTGCGGAAGGTCATGCGCTCCAGATAGCGGTCCAGCTCGGCCTCCGGCAGTTGCGCCAGCAACGCCCGGCCGATGGCCGTCGCATAGGCTGGAAAGCGGCTGCCCACGCCCATGGTGAACCGGACGAGGCGCCGAGCGGAAAAATACGTCAGCGGCAGCACCTCGCCCTCATCGAGCACCGCCAGCGCGCTGCTCTCGCCCGTCGCCGTCACCAGCTCGCGCAGGTAGGGCAGGATCAGCTCGTCGACGTGGGCGGCATCGAGATAGCCGGAGCCGAGCGTGATCACCTTGGGCCGCAACAGGTAACGCTTGCCGTTGGCGCCCACGTAGCCCAGGGCCTGCAACGTCCACAGGCATCGCCGCGCCGTCCCGGGACTGAGCTTCGCCCGCTTGGCAACCTCGCTCAGCGTGAGCTCGGGGTGGTCGCGATCAAAGACTTGGATAACGGACAACCCGCGCGCTAATGCAGTTACGAACTCACGGTCCTTCCCCTGTTCCGCCATTGACGTTCCTTCTGGAGCGCTTCACCGATCGTGAGAGAGCGCACCAGCTTCAAAAAAAGCGAATTGGAGCATTTCTCCGCAATGGGATGTGATCATCCCATCCCGAAATGCTCGCGGGCCGCGTACCGCATGGCCAAACTATACCAGAGCTTTCGCTTCGCGGGAAATATGCCACAAGCGAGGGGTGTGCGCCGGCGCACCGACGCCCATGCATGGGGGCCGGCGTCTTGGCTCGAGCCGCTCAATCGCGATCGGGCGCCCCGAGTGGAAAATAGGGGCGGTACGGCCTCGCCTCGTCCACCGCCCGGGCGAAGGACGGGCGGGCCAGCAGCCGGCTGCGATAGGCCCGCACGCGGCTGAAGCGCGCGTCGATCGCGTGTGTCCAGTCGGCGTAGAAGAGGAACGGCGCCGCGGCACAGTCCGCCAGGCTGAAGCGGTCGCCGGCGGCCCACGTGCGCTCCGCCATGTGCGCGTCGAGCCAGGCATAGGCGGTCTCGAGCATCGCCCGTGCCTCGGCGACACCGCGAGGGTCGCGATCGGCCTCGGACCGGAGCGCGTCAAGGACGATCTTCTGCTGCGGCGTGGCGACGTAGTTGTCGAAGAAGCGGTCGATGAACCGCACATCGAGCGCCGCGGCCGGATCGCCCGGCACGAGGCGCTGCTGGCCCGGATGATAGAGGTCCAGGTGCTCGATGATGATGCTCGCCTCCATCACCGGGCGACCGTCGTCGACAAGCAGCGGAAAGCGCTTGAACGGCCAGAGCTCTCCCAGGGTCGCCAGATTCCGCGGCTCGTCCGGCGACAGCAGGCGAAATTCAAAGGGCGTGCCGTTCTCGTAGAGGGCGACGAGCGCCTTCTGGCAATAGGACGAGAACGGATGGGCATAGAGCAGCAGGGCCATGATCGCCTCCATCAGGCCCGCTTGCGACGGTAGTGCAGGATGACGGCGCCGGTATCGAGCGGCCGGCTCTCGATCAGCTCAAGGTCGAGCCGCGCGAAGCCTGGCTCGAACAGCCGTTTGCCGGCCCCCAGCAGGTTGGGCGTCACCATCAGCCTGTATTCATCGGGCAGATCGTGGGCGACGAAGCTCTGCGCCACGCCGGCGCCGCCGAACAGGAACAGATCCCCCGCCTCTGCCACCTTGAGCCTGGCCACGGCGGCCGGCAGATCGCCAGCGACGACCGTGCCGTTCCAGCCGGGGTCGCCTGTGAGCGTCGTCGAGACCACCGTCTTCGGCAGCCGGTTCATGGTCCCGGCATAGCTGACCCCGGCGGCCGGACTGTCGGGGTTGGTGTCGGCGGCCTCCCAGAACCCCTTGTTGAACAGGAAGTTGACGCGGCCGTAGAGCAGATGCCCTGCCCGGCCGAGCGCATAGCCCGACCAATGGGCCGCCACGTCGTCGGACCAATCAGGCGGCAGGAACTCGCCGTCCGGACCGGCGATGTAACCGTCGAGGCTCATGAACATGGACAGGACCAGCTTGGGCACGCGCACCTCGCCTCAATTTGATTGCAAGACGCGACCAGTTGCAGGCTGCCGAAACCGATCCTAATTTGCAAGCGGTTTTGAGCCGGAGCTGAATCGTGGGCGAGACGCAGCGGTCGGGATGTCCGATCAATCTGACGCTGGAGGCGCTGGGCGACCGCTGGAGCCTGCTGGTCATTCGCGACATCATGTTCGGCAACCGCCGCCACTTCCGCGAGCTGTTGACGCGATCGGAGGAAGGCATCGCCTCCAACATCCTGGCCGACCGGTTGAAGCGACTGACCCAGGCTGGCTTCATCTCCCGGGCCGACGACCCCAGCCACAAGCAGAAGGCGATCTACAGCCTGACCGAGATGGCGATCGCCCTCGTTCCGTTGCTGGCGCACATGGGCGCCTGGGGCGTGAAGTACAGGGCGGCATCGTACGAGCTGTCGGTGCGCGCCGAGCTGCTGGAGGCCGGCGGCCCGCAGCTGTGGGCCGCGTTCATGGACGAGCTGCGCACCGTCCACCTGGGCGCCCCGGCCAAGCCGGGGCCGTCGGTGGCCGCGCAACTGCGGGCCGCCTACGAGGCGGCGGTGGCGGCCAAGGCAGGGTAAGCCGCCGCGCTTCGGGGCTCAGCGCTTCAGCCGAGCCTTCGAGACGCCGCCGGGCCGGCCCGGCGCGCGGCGGCGCGCCGCCAGGCCGGCCACGACCTCCTCGACGATCTCCTGCAGATCCGCCGAGGTCGCGCCGTCGCGGGCCTGAATGGACATCCCCTGCATCACGGCCGCCATATGCCGCGACAAAGGGCCCGCCTCCATGGCGCCGGCGAACGGTCGCAGCCCGTCCTCGATCGCGGCGCGTAACGCGTCACGGCGGCCGGCCACGTCGCGGGCAAGCGCCTCATGCTCGGGATGACAGGTGACCAAGCCGCTGGAGACCATGCAGCCGCGCTCGCGCTCCGGCGCCGTGACCGCGTGCGCCGCCGCCTCAAGCAGCCGCCGCACCGCCTCCTCAAGCGTCGTCGCCGTGGCGAGGCCGCGCAGGTTGAGCGCGCCGAGGCCCGCCACGTAACGGTCCAGCGCTTCGCGGAACAGCCCGGCCTTGCTGCCGAAGGCGGCGTAGAGGCTCGGCGGCGAGACGCCGATCGCCTTGGTGAGATCGCCGATCGACACGCCCTCATAGCCATGCCGCCAGAACAGCCGCATGGCCGTCTCCACCGCGGCCTCCCGGTCGAAGCTCCAGGGCCGGCCGCCGCGGGATTTCGGAACAGGTTCCATAGCGGCCACTAAACAACGGCTTGACGACACGCGTCAACTGAGTTGAATAGCGATCGCTAAACAACATGGAGACCTGTCATGGACCACACGCGCCGCACCATCCTTGGCGCCACGCTCGGCCTTGCCGCGCTGGCGGCCCGCGCCGGCGTCGCTCACGCCGGCCCCGCGGCGGGGGCCGCCGATGCCGGCGAGGCCTTCACCGCCCGCACGCAGGACGGGCTCACGCTGTCGGGACGGCTCTACGGCGACCGCTCGCAGCCGGAGATCCTGCTGATCCACGGTCTCGGCCAGAGCCGCCTGTCGTGGGAGCTGCAGACCGGCAGCACGCTGGCGCAGCGCTTTCGCGTCGCGACCTACGACCTCAGGGGGCACGGGGACTCGGACAAGCCGGCTGACGTCGCCGCCTATGCGGACGGCGCCCGCTGGGCCGACGACATCAAGGCCGTCATGGAGGCCGCGGGCCTGCGGCGCCCGGTCCTCGTGGGCTGGTCGCTCGGCGGCTTCGCCATCGGCCACTACCTGGCCCGGCACGGACAGGCCAAGGTCGCCGGCGTCAACCTCGTCAACGCCGTCACCAAGCTCTCGCCGGAGCTGCTCACGGCGACCGCCAGGGATTACGCGGTCCGCCTCGCCTCCCCTGATCTCGCCGCGCGGACCCAGGCGATCGAAGGATTTCTCGCCGTCTGCTTCGCCAAGCCGCCGTCAACCGAGGCCTTCCGGCGCATGCTGGTGTTCAACGGCATGGTGCCCCGCGTCGTGCAGCAGGGCATCGTCCGGCTGGGCAGCGACGGGCTCGACCAGGCCTTCGCCGCCACCGAGCGGCTGCTCGTGACCTATGGTGCCAAGGATGCGCTGACCCCGCTGCCGATGTCGCAGCGGGTGCTGGCGCTCAACCCCAAAGCCCGCCTGTCACTCTACGAGGAGGTCGGCCATACGCCGTTCTATGAGGCGCCCGACCGCTTCAACGCGGAGCTCGCCGCCTTCGCGGCGGGCTGATTGAACCGCTGGCCGCGCGGCGGCTTCGGACTGGCGAGCGGCTGACATAGGGCGCCTCGCCCCGAACGCCGCGGCCGGACGGAACACCTCGCCCCGCTTGCGAAGAGAGGCTGGCGCGTCTCCACCGCGTCATGGCCGGGCTTGACCCGGCCATCCATCGACGCACATGGACTTCAGCCCGCCAGGGCTGGCCGAATGGCGCGTTCCTCAGTGGATGGATGGCCGGGTCAAGCCCGGCCATGACGATGGGATCGTCGCAGCCCACCCTCCCGAAGGCGGCGCGCCGCAAGGAGCACCGCTCTGAGCTACGCGTTGAAGTTGAGCTTCAGGCCCGGCCGCGGCCAACGCCCCTTGTAGAGCTTGCCGGTGGACGACGCCGTGATCCAGGCATCGCGCATGTCGGAACCGCCGAAGCAGATGTTGGTGGTGAGCGTGTCCGGCACGGAGACGTGCTCGGTCGAGCCGTCGGCCGGGTTGAAGATGGTGACGCCGCCGTTGATGATCGTCGCCACGCAGACGCGGCCGTCGGCCTCCACGGCGAGGCTGTCGAGGAACTGGTAGCCCGGCAGCGGCCCCAGCACCTTGTGCGGCTGGAAGCGGTCCTGCGGCTGGCGGATCTTGCCGGGGCCCTCGATGTCGAAGGCCCATACGCGGCTGGTTCGCGTTTCCGCCACGTAAATCACCTTCTCGTCCGGCGACAGGCCGCAGCCGTTGGGCGTGGTGATGCCGCTCCGCGCTTTGATGATCTCGGAGCCGTCGGGACGGGCATAGTAGAGATGGCCGATGTCCATCCGCTCGTCGTCGGCCTTGCCCAGGTCGGTGAACCAGAAGCCGCCGGATTTGTCGAACACCAGGTCGTTGGGCCCGCGCAGCTTGCGGCCGCCGCCTTCGGTGTAGAGCGTCGTGAATTGCCCCGTGGCGAGGTCGACGCGCTGGATCGAGCCGCCGGCATAGTTGGCCGGCGTGCCGTGCGGGGTGACACCGCCGTCCGGCCGCACGTGCCACTCGAAGCCGCCGTTGTTGCAGACGTAGGCCGCCCCGTCCGGGCCGATGGCGGCGCCGTTCGGGCCGCCGCCGAGCTCGGCGATCACCTCGATGGCGCCGCCGGGCTTCACCCGGCTCAGCGTGCCGCGGCGGATCTCGACCAGGATGACCGAGCCGTCGGCCATGGCGATCGGCCCTTCCGGGAATTGCAGTCCTTCGGCGACCAGTTCCAGCTGCATGCGCGTTTCCTCTTCCTGCTGTGGTTTGCCCGCGGCGGGTGACCGCGAATCCGGAATTCGTTTCCGCTTCCGGCCATCAGTCTAGAGCATGTCCGCGCCGATGAGGCGAGCCGCTGGCGACATGCGGGGCTCGCGCTCATGCAGGGCGGCGCCCAGCGTCGCGGGAGCAGTCCCTGGGAAGACGGCGCTAGAAAACGCCTACAGACCGAAGCGGTCGCGGAGGCCGTACCACCACGCGCCGAGCGCCGTGAGCGGCACCCGCAGGCGCGCCCCGCCGGGGAAGGGATAGCACGGCAGGCGGCTCCAGACGTCGAAGCGTTCGGCCTGGCCGGCCACGGCCTCGGCCAGGATGCGGCCGAGGAGATGCGTGGTGGTGACGCCGTGGCCGCTGTCGCCGTGCGAGAAATAGACCGTGGGCGTCAGCCTGCCGACATGGGGGATGCGGGTCAGCGTCAGCGCGAAGCTGCCGCTCCAGGCATAGTCGATGCGCGCCCGGGCGAGTTGCGGGAAGGTCCGCGCGAGGTGGGGCCGCAGCTTGCCTTCGACGCTGGCTGGATCGCCGCCGCCGTAGACGACGCCGCCGCCGAACAGAATGCGGTTGTCCGCGGTGCGGCGATAGTAGTCGAGGATGTAGTTCATATCCTCGACGCAATAGTTGGCCGGCAGCAGCTCGGCCGCGAGATCCGCATCGAGCCGCTCGGTCGCCATCACCTGGCTGGAGACCGGCATCATATTGGCGCTGATCTCGGGCAGCAGGCCGCCGAGATAGGCGTTGCCGCAGACGAGGAGGAAGGAGGCGGTGACCGAGCCCCGCTCGGTCCTCGCCGCCGGCGCCGCCCCGGTGTCGACGGCGACGACGCGGGAGTGCTCGAAGATCCGCCCTCCCAGCCGCTCGAGAGCGGCGGCCTCGCCGAGCACCAGGTTGAGCGGATGGATATGGCCGCCCGTCTCGTCGACCAGGCCGCCGACATAGAGGTCCGATCGCACGATACCCGGCACCTCGCCGGGGCCGACCAAGCGCAGGCGCTGGTGCCCATAGGCCCGCCAGATGGCCAGCTCGTGCTCCAGCTCCCGCATCTGCTTGTCGGTGAAGGCGGCGAAGAAGCCGCCGTCGACCAGGTCGCAGTCGATGCCGTAGGTGGCGATGCGCTCGCGGATGATGCGGCCGCCCTCCAGCGCCATGGCGCCGAGCGCCCGGGCCGCCGCCTCGCCGTAGCGCTTGCCGATCACCTCGAGGTTGCGGCTGTAGCCGTTGACGATCTGGCCGCCGTTGCGGCCGGAGGCGCCGAAGCCGATGCGCGCGGCCTCCAGCACCACCACCGCATAGCCGCGCTCGGCCAGCGCCAGGGCGGCGGAGATGCCGGTGAAGCCGGCGCCGATGACGCAGACGTCGGCGCGGATGTACCCGTCGAGCGCCGGGCGCTCGGCCGTGTCGTTGGCGGTCGCGGCATAATAGGATGGCGCATGAGCTTGGCGCACGCCGGCGCCGGGGCCGCCCGGGGACATGGGTTCTCCTGTTTGCGGCCGCCCCGGCGAGCCAGGCCTTCGCCGGCTCGCCGGCCCTCAGACGATGTCGAGGTAGGCGCTGAACTCGTAGTCGGTGACCTGCTCGGCGAAGCCCGCGATCTCCTGGCGCTTGCAGGCGATCAGCATGGCGCGCAGCAGCGGGTCGAAGATTCCGGTGACGATCTCGCCGGCCTCGAAGGCGTCGACCGCCTGGCCCCAATCCGCCGGGATCTTGGGGAAGCGGTCGGGCGCATAGGCCCGCCCGGGCACGTCGGGCGGCGGCTCCCAGCCGCCGCGGATGCCGGCCAGCGCCGCGCCCAGGATGGCGGCGATCACCAGATAGGGATTGGCGTCGGCGCCGGCGACGCGGTGCTCGATGCGGCGCGAGGCCGGCTTGCCGCCGGGGATGCGGATGGCGGCCGTGCGGTTCTCGTAGCCCCAGGCGATGGTCGTGGGGGCGTGGGTGTCGGGGCGCAGCCGCCGGTAGGAGTTGAAGTGCGGCGCGAACAGCAGCGTCGTCTCGGCCATGCCGCGCAACAGCCCTGCCACCGCGTGGCGCAGCACCGGCGAGCCGGCCGCCGTGCCGTCGTCGAAGACGTTGCGGCCCGCGTCGTCGAGCACACTGAAATGGACGTGCATGCCGTTGCCCGAGCGGGTGCCGTAGGGCTTGGCCATGAAGGTCGCGGCCAGCTTGTGCTGGCGCGCCACGCCCTTGACGATGCGCTTGAAGAACACCGCGTCGTCCGCCGCCTTCAGCGGATCGTCGCTGTGCATCAGGTTGATCTCGAACTGGCCGATGCCGTTCTCGGCGACAGCCGCGTCGGCGGGCACGTTCTGCCGGGCGCACTCCCGGTAGACGTCCGACAGGAACTCGCCGAAATCGTCGAGCTCGTCGATGGAGAGGATCGCATCGGAATCGAGCCGCTTGCCGGTATAGGGCGAGATCGGTGGTACCGCGCTGTCGGGCTCCGGGTCGATCAGATAGAACTCCATCTCGGTGGCCACCACCGGATGCAGGCCGAGCGCCGCGTACTGGCGCAGCACCGCCGCCAGCGCCTGGCGGGGATCGGCCAGGAACGGCCGGCCGTCCTCCAGGAACATCCACAGCGGCACCAGCGCGCTGGGCCGCGACGTCCAGTTGACCGGCAGCGCGCCGCGGCCGGTGAGGCCGCAGACACCGTCGTTGTCGCCGCTCTCGAAGACCTGCTCGCTGCCGACGATGTCCTCGCCCCAGACGTCGACGCCGACGATCGACAAGGGCATGCGGATGTTGCCGCCGAGCACCTTGGCGGCCTGGCTCACCGGCACGCGCTTGCCGCGCAGGATGCCGTTGAGGTCGCAGACCACCGCCTGGATGCTCTCGATCGGGCCGTTGGCCTCGAGCCACCGGGTAAAGTCGCTGGAATCGTCCGTTTGTACCAGCATGTCAGGCTCTTGTTTGCGGGCGGCGCCCGTCACGGCCGCCGCCCAGGCGAGGCTCTCGCTCAGGCCGCGACGCGGCGCAGGCTCTCGGTCGCGGCGGCATCAATGGCGAGCGTCTCGTCGTCCACCGCGCCGGTCAGGGCCACGCCGTAGATCTCGCGAGCTCGCTCGATCGTTTCCCAGCCTTCGAGGACATCGTGCAGCACCCGCTTGGGATCGCGCTCGAAGGGGTTGCCGTAGCCGCCGCCCCCGGTCTGCCAGCCCTCCACCCGGTCACCCTCGTCGAGGGCGAGCACGACGATGTTGGGCAGCGGCTCGACGCGGCCATCCGCCCGCACCAGCCGGTGCTCGGCCGAGCCGCCGGCCTGGCCGCCGCACGCCCCTTGAGGCGCGAAGTGGGTGCCGTCGCAGGGCCAGATCACCTCCATGCGCGGGCAGCGCGCCACGTAGCCCGTCTCCATGGAGGGCGCACCACGGAAGCGACCGGCGCCGCCGGTGCCGGGGATCAGCCGCACGTACTGCACGTCCATCGGGTGCTTCAGCTCGTCGATCTCGACGGAGTCGCGGTACATGAGCCCGGCCGCCACCGGCAGGCCGTAGGTCACCCAGCCGTCGGCCACCGCGCTCGCCGGGCCGCCCGAGTTGGTGAGGAACAGCTGGTTGACGAAGGGGGTGCCGTTGAGGCGCGGATCGCGGCCGGAGACGACGGCGCAGCCGGCCCCCATGCCGATGCCGCCCTCGGCCAGCCCCCAACCGTCGCCGATCTGGGCGAAGGCCGCCTGCACCAGATTGACCATGCGGTCGGAGACATTGGTGGTGGCGAGCGAGCAGCTTGCGGGAAACACCGGCCCGCCGCACACCGAGCCCTGCCGGATATGGATGCGGATGCGGCTGAACGAGCCGGAGTTGCGCGGCACGTCGGCGCGGATCGAGTTGAAGATGCCGGCCATCACCGAGGCGCTGGCGCAGGCGGCGCTCTGGTTGAAGCCGCAGGGCACGACGTCGACGTTGTCGCGGAGATCGACGTCGATGTAGCCGTCGACGGGGTCGATGGTCAGGCTCGCCTTGAGCGGAATGCCCTCAGGCAGGAGATCGCCGAAGGGATCGTGGTTGCCGGTGTTGGTCAGCGTCGCCGCGGGCAGCGCCTTGATGGCGGCCGCCATGCGCTGCTCGGCATACTGCATCCAGTGGCCGATGAAGGCCTTGATGGTCGCCGTGCCGTACTTCTCGCACAGCTCCTTCAGCCGGCGCTCGCCGATGCGGGCCGAGCCGATGCCGGCCAGGAAGTCGCCGTACCACTGGTCGGGCACGCGGATGCGGGAGCGGCACATGCGCACCACGTCGTCGACCATCTCGTAGTCCGACTGGATCTTCACCGCCGGGAAGATCAGCGCCCCTTCCTCGTACTGGTCGCGCGCGCCGGCCATGTAGGTGGTGGGCAGCGAGTTGCCGATATCGGCCTGGTGCGCCTTGGCTACTGTGGTGAACAGGTGCTCGCCGTCGATGAAGACGGGCACCAGGAAGGTGTGATCGCCCGCGTGGCTGTTGCCGGAGTACGGGTCGTTGTGGAGGTAGCAGTCGCCTTCCTTCAGGTCCGCCCCCGCGTTCTCCGTCATGGTGCGGGCCTGCATGTGGCTGCCGAAGATGTGGATCGGCAGGCCTTCCGCCGACGCCAGCAGCCGGTTGTCGCCGGTGCAGATCGAGCAGCTGAAGTCGCGGGCGCTGTTGATGACGCCGGAGCGGGCAGCCCGCAGCAGCGTGTTGGTCATCTCCCGGATGATGCCGTCCACCCGGTTCGCCAGGATGGCGGTCATGTAGGGATCGAAATCGGACGCTTGGGTCGGGCTCGCCATGATGCTTCGCCTCAGTGAATGTTCAGCCGATAGTGCCCGGCGGCGCTCACCTGCGCCGACATGCCGGGATAGACGACGAGGGTGGTGTTGGGCTCCTCGATCACCGCCGGGCCGGCGATGGTGTGGCCGGCGCCGAGGTCCGACGACTTGTAGATCGGCGTCCGCACCGGCTCGGTGCCGCCGAAGAAGCACTGGCGGTAGCTGGCGACCGCGGGGGTCGCCCCCTCGCCCGGTGCCGCCTGGCGGGCCGCCGGGGCATCGAGCTTGACCACGAGGCGCACCTTCCAGCTCACGGTCTCCACCGCGCTGCCGGGGTCCTTCACCGCGAAGATGCGCTCGTGCAGGTCGTGGAAGTTCTGCACGTAGGCGTCGAGGTCGGCCTGGCCGGCGAAGCGGCGCGAGGGCAGCTTGGTGTCCGGGAAGGGGGTGTCGAGCTCCCAGACCTGGGCCTGGTAGCGGGCCTCGCCGTAGAACTCGAGCTCCACGTCGCCGGCCTGGCCCGGGACCGTCTCGCGCATGGCCAGCACGCGCGCCTCCAGCGCCTCGAGCAGCGCATTGACCCGCTCGAAATCGAAGCGGTGCGACAGGCTGTAGAGGCTGCCCACCTCTTCCGCCACGATGTCGGCATATTGCATGCCGGCGGCCGAGAGCGCCGAGGCGGTCTTGGGCAGCACCACGTGGTCGCAGCCGAGCTCCTTGGCGATCAGCATGATGTTCATGCCGGCCGCGCCGCCGCCGGCGACGATGGTGCTGTCGCGCGGGTTGATGCCTTCGTTGATGGTCACGTCGGCGACCGCGCGCATCATCAGATCGCCGGCGAGCGTCAGGATGCGCCAGGCCGTCTCCTCGATGGAGAGGCCCAGCGCCTCGGCCAGCCCGCGCATGGCGGCGCGCGCGGCGGCGACGTCGAGGGTCATGCGGCCGCCGAGGAAATAGGCGGGGTCGAAATAGCCGAGCACCGCCGCCGCGTCGGAGACGGTGGGCTGGGTGCCGCCGCGCCCGTAGCAGGCCGGGCCCGGCACGGCGCCGGCCGATTGCGGCCCCACGTGCATCAGGCCGCCGTCGTCGAGCCAGGCGATGGAGCCGCCGCCGGCGCCGATCGAGCGCATGTCGACCGCGGCGATGCCGAGCAGGTCGCCGGTGTAGCGGGGCCCGAGCCAGGTGTCGCGGTTGAAGGTGAGCGCGCCGTCGCGCACCACGCCGACGTCAAAGGTGGTGCCCCCGGTGTCGCAGATGATGACGTTCTCGCCCAGGCCTTCCATGCGCGAGTAGGTGATGCCGGCGACCGGCGCCATGGCCGGGCCGGAGCCGATGGTGAAGATCGGCCGCTCGACCAGGGCCGCGATGCTGTTGCAGCCGCCGGCGGCGGTGCTGACGAAGATGTCGCCACGGTAGCCCGCGGCTTTCAGGTCGGTTTCGAGCTCCTGGAGGTGGCGCTGCATCAGCGGCTTCAGCGAGGCGTCGATGGCGGTCGCCGAAGCGCGCCGGTATTCGCGCATGATCGGGATCAGCCGCGACGACAGGCTGTAGGGCACGCCGGGCATTTGCTCCTCGATCAGCGCGGCGACGGCCTCCTCGTGCGTCGGATTGAGGACCGACCACAGGAAGGAGACGGCCACCGCCTCGAAGCCGCGCGCCTTCAGGACCGCCAGGGTTTCGCGCACCTGCTCGCGGTCGAGCTTCCGGGTGACGTCGCCGGCCGCATTGACGCGCTCGTCGATCTCGAAGACGTAGCGGCGCGGGATATAGGGCTCCGGATAGTCCTGGCTGAAGTCGTGCGGCCGGAACTTGCCGCCCTCCTTGAGCACCAGCGTGTCGGGAAAGCCCCGCGTGGTGAGGAAGGCGGTCTTGGCCACCGTTTTGGTGACGACGGCGTTGGTGGCGCGCGTGGTGCCGTAGATCAACAGGTCCGTATCGGCCAGCAGGCGCGGGAACGACAGGCCGATCTGCTCGGCCGCCGCGCCGATGGCATCGCGCATGCCGTCGAAGATGCGCGCCGGCGTGGTCAGGGCCTTGCCGATCGTGAGACTGCCGGCGGCGTCGCTGATCACCACGTCGGTGAACGTGCCGCCGGTATCGACCGATATCTTGTAGCCCATCGCCCGTCCTGTCCCGTCCGCTCGTCGCGGGCGCCGCTCACTGCGCGCACCGCGGGTCAACGGAGACGGATGCTAGGCAGCGACAGAGGGGGCGGTCTTGCCGCCACGGGCCCGAAAATTGGGCGTGGCGCGCACACCGCCAAGCTAGCTCTGTTTTGAAGGTCTGGCGCCGCCGGAGCCGATGCCACAGATGTGCGATAGCCGCGCGGGTGGCGAGTTAGCTGCGGCACTCGCCGCACCCTTTGCTGCAACGGGGCGCGCCGCGTCGTCCCTGCGAACGCTGTCAGCTCGAACGATGGCGCGCTCGCACGTCGCGCGGCGAGCAGCCGAACTTGGCGCGGAAGGCGCGGGAGAACTGGGCGTGGTCGCTGAAGCCGACGCGATAGGCGAGCGCTGCGATCGACAGGTTGCGATCCGGCTGCACGAGGAGGTCGTGCGCCACGCGCAGGCGGCGATCGCGGATCCATTGCCGCCCGGTCGATCCGGCGTCGTGGAACAGCCGGTGCAGGTAGCGGAGCGACACGCCGCAGGCGCCGGCGATCTGCTCCAGCGACAGCTCGGGATCGCGCAGATGCTGGCGGACATAGGCGTCGACGCGGGCGAGATGCGCCGCCTTGACCGCCGACAGGGACGAGTCGATCGCCTCGGGCTCGCTTTCGAGCGCGGCGCCGAGCAGATCGAGGAGCTGGGGACCGAGCATGGGCAGCAGGCGCTGCGGCTCGCGCACGATGTGCGGCAGCGACAGGTGCAGGAAGTCGGCGAACAGGCGGCCGAGGCCGTCGCGCGCGCTGATGCCCGTGGCGAAGAAGCGGCGCGCATCGTGGACCCGGTCGCGCAAGGCGCCTTCCTCGGCCCTGAGCACGAGCAGCCGCGAGGACGGCGCGTGCATGAACTCGTAGGGCTCGTCGCTGGCCTCCAGGACGAAGGTGCCCGACCCGCACCGGGCCTGTCGCCGGAACTGCGAGAACTCCACCTCCCCTTCCAGCGGCACGGTCACGAGAATGCGGCCACCGCCGCGGCGGCAGCTCTCGCGCCGGCGGCGGTACAGCACCGACGAGGACTGGACCACGGACAAGCCGAACTCGCCCGCGTCCCAGCATTGCATCTCGCCTGTGAAGGCCTCCGCATCAGGCGTCTGGACGTCGAGCTCGAAGTACGCCTTGCCGATCCACTCCCGCCAGGACTCGACCGATCGAGTCCGGCTGCCGTTGAGATCTTGGAGCGCAGGCGACATGCAGGGATCCCCGTCGGCGAGCCCGCGCGGGCCGCCCTGACCGAAAATCCATGCAAGTCGCGGGCCGCCACGGCGCCCGATCCGGGCGACCGCCGATGGCGATGGGCCGCGGCCCCCGCCGCCCAGGCGCTATTCGGTCGGAGCGCCCCAGATCTCGGCGCAGTACTCGCGGATCGTGCGGTCCGACGAGAACCAGCCCATGTGCGCGGTATTGAGGATGCTCATGCGCCACCAGGTGGCGGGATCGGCCCACAGCGCGTCGACCCGGCGCTGCGCCTCCCAGTAGCTGTCGAAATCGGCGCAGACCATGAACGGATCGGCGCCGAGGATGGCATCGAGGAGCGGGGCGAAGCGCTGCTTGTCGTCGGGCGAGAACTCGCCCGCCTTCAGCGCCTCGATGACGCGCTGAAGGCGCGGCGACTCGGCGACGGCCTGGGCGCCGGTGACCCCGGCGGCGCGCTTCTCCGCCACCTCGGGCGTGGTCAGCCCGAAGATGACCATGTTCTCCTCGCCCACGTTGGTGCGCATCTCCACGTTGGCGCCGTCGAGCGTGCCGATGGTGATGGCGCCGTTGAGGCCGAGCTTCATGTTGCCGGTGCCCGAGGCTTCCATGCCCGCGGTCGAGATCTGTTCGGAGAGATCAGCCGCCGGCACGATGTCCTCGGCCAGGCTCACGTTGTAGTTGGGCAGGAAGGCGAGCTTGAGCCGGTCGCGCACGGCGGGATCCGCCTCGATGCGGTGGCCGACGTCGTTGGCGAGCTTGATGATCAGCTTGGCGCGCACGTAGCTCGCCGCCGATTTGCCGGCGAAGATCTTGGTGCGCGGCGCGAAGCTGCGGCTCGGGTCGTCCTTGATCGCCTGGTACAGCGCCACCGTCTCGAGCACGTTGAGCAGCTGCCGCTTGTACTCGTGGATGCGCTTGATCTGCACGTCGAACAGGCTCGCCGGATCGGCCGCCAGCCCGCAACGGTCGCGGATGATGCGGGCGAGCGCGGTCTTGTTCTCGCGGCGGCAGCGGGCATAACGCTCGACGAAGCCCGTATCGGTGGCGAAGGGGGCGACGTCGGTGAGCCGCATGGGATCGTCGAGGAACGCCGGCCCGATCGTCTCGACCAGCAGCGCAGTCAGCCGCGGATTGGCCTCGAACAGCCAGCGACGGAAGGTGATGCCGTTGGTCTTGTTGACGATTTTTCCGGGGTAGACCTCGTTCAGCTCCTTGAAGACGGTCTGCCGCATCAGGTTGGTGTGCAGGGCGGAGACGCCGTTCACCCGGTGGGCGCCGAGGAAGGCGAGGTGGCCCATGCGCACCCGCCGGCCGTGCTGCTCATCGATCAGCGACAGGGCCGCCTTCTGCTCGTCGGAGCTGGGCCCGTGCTCGGCGATGCGCCGCAGGTGCTCCCAGTTGATCTGGTAGATGATCTGGAGGTGGCGCGGCAGCACGCGGCCGAGCAGTTCCACCGACCAGCTTTCCAGCGCCTCCGGCATCAGCGTGTGGTTGGTGTAGTTCAGCGTGCGCGTGGTGACGCTCCAGGCGTCGTCCCAGCCCACGCCGTGCTCGTCGATCAGGAGCCGCATCAGTTCGGCGACGGCGATCGACGGGTGGGTGTCGTTGAGCTGGATGGCGCAGTAATCCGGCAGCGTGGTGATGTCCTTGTACTGGGTGAGGTGGCGCCGGGTGAGGTCTTGCAGCGAGGCGGAGGTGAAGAAGAACTCCTGGCGCAGGCGCAGCTCCTGGCCGGCCTCGGTCTCGTCGTTGGGGTAGAGCACCCGCGAGATCGCTTCGATCTTGGCGCGGTCGGCCAGGGCGCCGACGAAGTCGCCGCGGTTGAAGGCCTCGAGCTGCATGGGATCGACGGACCGGGCCGACCACAGCCTGAGCGTATTGACGTGGCGGCCGCGCCAGCCCGGCACCGGCGTGTCGTGGGCGATGGCGATCGCCGTCTCGGCCGGATGCCAGATGGCGTGGCCCCGCTCCCCGTCCCCGCCGATGTGCTCGACCACGCCGCCGAAGCAGACCGGGTAGGTCACGTCGGCGCGCTTGAACTCCCAGGGGTTGCCGAGGGACAGCCAGTCCTCGGGCAGCTCGCGCTGCCAGCCGTCGACGATCGCCTGCTTGAACAGGCCCTGCTCGTAGCGGATGCCGTAGCCGTAGGCCGGGGTCGACAGGCTCGCCAGGCTCTCCATGAAGCAGGCGGCGAGGCGGCCAAGGCCGCCGTTGCCCAGCGCCGCGTCCGGCTCCACCTCGCGGATCGAGTCGAGGCTGATGCCCAGCGTGTTGAGCGCCTGGCGCACCGCCTCGGTCGCGCCCATGTTGCAGAGCGCGTCGGTCAGCAGCCGGCCGATCAGGAATTCGACCGAGAAATAATAGACGCGCTTGCGGTCCTCGTCGTAGGTGCGGGTGCGCGAGCCGACCCAGCCGTCGACGATCTGGTCACGCACCGCATAGGCCGTGGCCAGGTACCAGTCGTGCGGCGCCGCCGTCTGGGTGGTGCGGCCCACCTCGTAGAGCAGCTTGTCGAGGATGTCGTCGCGCCATTGCTCGGCGGAGCGGCCGGAGGACGGCAGGCCGCTGGGCGACGGGCCGAAGCCGATGCCATTGTCGGTGCGGCCGCGCGCGGCCGGCCGAGGCAGCTCGGCGTGACCGTCGGTCCGCAGCGCGGGGGAAGTCGGTTGGTCGGCGAGGTTCGTCACGTCAGATCTCCTCGAGCTTGCCGTTCCCGGGATGCGGCCGGACGCCGGTCCAGCCGCGGCTCGGACCGTTGCCGAGCGCGTGATGCTCCCTCTCTAAAGCACATGTCTTGAGGCACGCCTATGTCGCGCAGCCCACAGATGCCGATCACCCTGGCCTGGAATCCGGGTCGGCGAGGCGCCGCCGGTGCGCCGATCGCCGTCGCGACGTCTATGTCGGCGGGGAGCTGGCAAGGCCCTCGAAGCTGACGAGCCGCGCCGAGCTCGCCTTCTCCCGGACGGCCTTCAGGTCGCGATAGGTCTTGCTGGCGTAGAAGGCGGTCCAGGCCTCCGGGGAGGGGAATTCCAGCAGCACGATGCGGCGGGGCTGCCAGTCGCCCTCGTGCACGGTGTGCGCGCCCCCGCGCGCCAGGTAGCGCCCGCCGGCGCTCTCGATCGCGGGCTTGACTCCGGCCATGAAGGTGGCGAAGCCCTCGGGGTCGTGGATCTCGACATCGAACAGAACGTAGGTGCTCATCGCCACCTCCCTCGCCATGTGTGTGCCGCGGCAGGGATGCCGCAGCCTCCGTCAGAACGTGCCGGGATAGGCGCCGCCGTCGAGCACGATGTTCTGCCCGGTGATGAACCCCGCCCTGGCGCTGGCCAGGAAGGCGCACGCAGCGCCGAACTCCTCCGGCGAGCCGAAGCGGCCGGCGGGGTTCTGCGCCATCAGGCGCCGGCGGACATCGTCCGCGGCCTCCCCGCGGCCTGCGGCCATGGTGCCGACCAGCGCATCGAGCCGGTCGGTGGCGAACGGGCCGGGCAGCAGATTGTTGATGGTCACGTTGTGCTGCGCCGAGGCGCGGGCGAGGCCGGCGACGAAGCCGGTGAGGCCGGACCTCGCCCCGTTCGACAGGCCCAGGATGTCGATAGGCGCCTTCACCGCCGATGACGTGATGTTGACGATGCGCCCGAAGCGCCGGGCGATCATGCCGTCGATGGTCCGCCGGATCAGCTCGATCGGCGTCAGCATGTTGGCGTCGAGGGCGGCGATCCAGGCGTCGCGATCCCAGGCGCGAAAATCGCCGGGCGGCGGGCCGGCGGCGTTGGTGACCAGGATGTCCGGCGCCGGGCAGGCCGCCAGGACGCGGGTGCGTCCCTCCTCCGTGGTGATGTCGGCGGCGGCGGTGCGCACCGGGCGGCCGAAGCGGGCGCCGATGTCGCGGGCCGCGTCGGCCAGCGCGTCTCGGCCGCGGGCGACGAGCACCAGATCGGCGCCCTCCTCCGCCAGCGCCTCGGCGCAGCCGCGGCCCAGCCCCTTGCTCGCGCCGCACACCAGTGCGACGCGTCCCCTGATGCCAAAATCCATATGATCCTCGCTGTCGGCGATCGGGCAGGCGGAGCCGACCCGTCAGTCCTTCCAGTCGCGGGCCATCTTGCGGATGGCGTCGCCGTCGAAGGTGTTGATGCAGGCGATGAGCGCGTTGGTCGCGATGGCATCGATCGGCGGCACGTTGGCGATGACGCCCTCCTGCTTGTTGAGCTCCATGTATTGCCGGAAGGCGGCCATATCGATCTCGCCGTAGCGGGCCTGCGGCGGGAAGCCGATATTGAAGACCTTCAGCATCGGCTCGACTTCGGCGAGGCCGTTCTTCATCGCCTCGGCTTCGTCCGCGCCCTTGCGGTTGCCGGGCGCCGACTTCCAATAGAGCTGCACCGCGGCGCGCGGGTTGGTCTCGGCGAACAGGGCCGCCTTGGCGAAGGCCCGCCCGAAGCGGCACAGGGCGTCCTGCTTCGCCTTGAAGGTCTCGTCCGACGCGAACAGCCCGGTGTTGCCGAACTTGCCCAGGGTCGGCTGACGGAAATAGCGAAACTTGAAGCCGGCACGCTCGAGGCCGAAATAGATGCCGTCGTAGAGCCCGAGCGCGTCGACCGCGCCGGAGCGGAGCGCCGCCATCGCCTGATCGTTCACGCCGACGGGCAGCAGCGTGTCCGATTGCGGCTCGACGCCGGCGGACCTCAGGATCGACTTGATGACGGGAACCGCGGCGCTGGCGAAGCTCGCCACGCCGATCTTCTTGCCCTTCAGGTCGGCGACGGACTTGATCGGCGAACCCTCGGGCACGGCGATGTAGTAGATCAGCTCGTTGTTGATGCGGCCGAACAGCTTGCCGCGGATGCCCTTGTCGTAGCCGTTGATCGCCGGCTCGACGGTCACCACGGCAACGTCGGCCTGGTTGGCGGCGGCGATCTGCGTCGCCTGGGGCGCGCCCGAGCTGTAGCGGACCTCGACGTCGAGCCCCTCCTCCTTGAACAGCCCCGCGTGCTGGGCGACGTAGACCGGAAGGAAGCCGGTGTACGGCACGGGCGCGCCGCCCTGCACGACGAGCCTGGTCTGGGCAGCGGCCGCGCCGGACGCCAGGATGGCGCCGAGGGCGAGCACGGCGGTCAGGCGCGTGCGGACAGCGGCGCGAGAGCGCTCATGAAACATGCAAAACCCCTCCCTGTTCGGGCTCGTGCCGCCCCTGCGGACGGTGGCCCCCTGTCTTGAAGCTTTGATTTGGCGGCGTACGGCAGGATGCGGAGCCTGACACCAGGCTCTGGCCCGTGATCCCGAGACGGGGATGCCGGCTCCTGCACTAGATCCTGCTCTAGAGCGGGATGATTTATCTTCGACTCCCGCTCTAAGTCTTTGTTTCGAGCATGATCTTGTCCAAAAACCGGTGTCCACTTTTGGGGATCATGCTCTAGAAGCCGCTGGTCTCCCCCGTCTGGCCCCAGAACACCAGGCGATCGGCCACCATCTTCACCGCCGTGTTCAAGGCGATGCCGATCGCGGTGAGGATGACGAGGAGCGAGTAGACGCCGACGACGTCCATCGACGACTGCCGTTGCATGATCTGGCTGCCGAGGCCGTGCGGCGAGCCGAGGAACTCGCCCACCACCGCGCCGATCACCGCAAAGATCATGGCGATGTGCATGCCCGCCATGATCGACGGCAGGGCGTTGGGCATCCTAACCTTGACGAAGATCTTCCACGCCGAGGCATCGAGCGCCTTCATCAGCGTGATCTGGCGCGGATCGGTGCTGCGGAAGCCGAGCACCGCGTTGACCAGGATGGGAAAGAACGCGATCAGGGCGACGATGACGATCTTCGACTCGATGCCGAAGCCGAACCAGATGATCAGGATCGGGGCCACGGCCACTTTGGGGATGGTCTGCAAGGCGACGATGTAGGGCGACAGGATGCGATCGACGATCGGCACGAGCGCGATCGGCGCGCCCAGCGCGACGCCCAGGACCGCGGCGATGGCGAAGCCGGCCAGGATCTCCACCAGGGTGTAGCCGCAATCGAACTGCGTCGCCGGGCTCAGGATGTCGGACCAGACCCGGGCCGCGACCTCGGTCGGCGCCGGCAGCACGAAGGCCGGGATCAGGCTGGCACGCACCGCGTACTGCCACACGGCCAGCAGCACGACGAACGACGCGGCGGACAGGATGGTGCCGAGATCGAGCCAGGCGACGGCGCGCCGCGCGAAAGGCACCGGCGGCTTGCCCACCTGCGGCTGAAGATCGACCATGTCGGGGCTCATCGTTCAAATCCCCCCGGTCGCGGACAGCAGGGTGCGAATATGGGCGACATAGGCGCCGAATTCGGGGCTGGTGGTCATTGCCAGCGAGCGCGGCCGTGGCAGCTCGATGTCGATGATCTCGCGCACCCGCGAGGGCCGCGCCGTCATCACCAGCACCCGGTCGGACAGGAACACCGCCTCCGCGATGGAATGGGTGATGAACAGCACCGTGCTGCGGCTGCTCTGCCAGATGCGCTGAAGCTCCAGCGACATGGATTCGCGCGTCAGCGCATCGAGCGCGGCGAACGGCTCGTCCATCAGCAGCAGCTTGGGCTCGTTGACCAGGGCGCGCGCAATGGACGCGCGCTGCTGCATGCCGCCGGACAGCTCGGTGGGGTATTTTCCCTCGAAGCCCTTGAGCCCCACCAGCTCGATGAGATCGAGCGCGCGCCGCCGTCCCATCTTGGCATCGAGCGACAGCACCTCGATCGGCAGCATGACGTTCTCGAGCACCGTGCGCCACGGCAGCAGCACCGCATCCTGGAACACCATGCCGAGCTCCGGGCGCGTGCGCCCCTTGGGCAGGCCGTCGTAGGTGATCGCCCCCTGCGAGGCCGGCATGAGGCCGCCGATCATCTTGAGCAGCGTCGTCTTTCCGCAGCCGGACGGCCCGACGATGGAGGTGAACTCGCTGCGCGCGATGCCGAACGACACCTCCTCGACCGCATTGACGCGCGTGCCTTCGCGCGATGCGTAGGTCTTCGCCACCCCGGCCAGATTGATAAACGACGCCGTTCGCCCTGCGCTGTCGGCAACCGCGGCTGCGGTCGGAGCCATGCATCCCTCCCTTGTGACGGAGGCCTTCGCCCCTCGCCTTTTCGAGCGCCTCGTCCGCCGCGGCGATCGAACGCCGCACGAGCTTCATCCGCCGGCGCCTGTGGATCAATTTTGTATCGATCGAACGATACAAATGCAAGTTCGGAATCGACCGAAACGGGCGCCGAGGCGGCCGCGCCGCGGGACAGCGCAACCGCGCCGTGATAGAGCTTAGTGAATTGATCGTTCAGTAGAGAATCGGCTTCGGGAACGTCCGCATGGCGAAGATGGCATCGACAGCAACCGGTGGGGCCGTCCCCCGCCAGAAGGAGCGCTCGGGCGAGGCGACGCGGGACCGCATCATCGAGGCAGCGGAGATCCTGTTCGCCGATCACGGTTACGAGGGCGCCTCGCTGCGCGGCATCATGGCGTCGGCCGGGGTCAGCATTTCGCTTATCAGCTATCATTTCGGCAACAAGGAGGGCCTGCTGCGCGCCATCTTCGAGCGCAAGGCGGCGCCGGTGAACCAGCAGCGCTCCGACATGATCGAGGCGGTCCTTGCCGCGAGCCCGGAGCCGCGTCTGGAGGACCTGCTGCGCGGCTACTTCCTGCCGTCATGGCGCGACAGCTTCGCACGCACGCCCAAGCGCGATCACTTCATGCGCCTGGTCGGCCGCATCGGCAGCGATCGCAGCAAGATCGCCCGTGCCATGATGCGGGAGTTCTTCGACGACTTCCAGTATCGCTTCATCCGGGCGCTGCAACTCGTCCTTCCCGACGTGCCCGAGGAGGATCTGTACTGGCGCCTGCATTGCCTCCTCTGCATCATTACGCACACGCTCAACAACCCGGATCGGATTTACGACCTCTCGGGCGGCCGCTGCGATCTGCGCAACGTGGACTATGCCTTCGAGCACATCCTGCCGTTCCTGCTGAATGGTCTCCGCGCCCCGGCGCCGGCGCAGCCGTCCGCAGCACCTGCGCCACCACGACGGCGGCGGCCCGCCGCCGTCGGCAAGCACGTCTCCCACGCCTGACGGCGGCGCCGCAGGTCAGCCCGACGAGCCGGCCAGGCCGGGCTCCGCCTCCGTGCGGCCGGCGGCGGAGAGCAGCTTGCCGAGCTGGACCCGCTTGGCGAGAAGGTCGGCGAGCGTGTAGCCGTCCAGCACCGCCATGAAGGCCGCCAGCGCCTCGCGCAGCGCGCCGGTGAGGCCGCAGGCGGGCGCGATGATGCAGCTGCCGCAATCCACCAGATCGAAGCCGTCCTCGGTGTGGCGCACCAGCGCGCCGACGTTGATCTGCTCGGGCGGCAGGCCGAGCCGGATGCCGCCGCCGCGGCCGCGCGTGCTGACCACGTAGCCGGCGTTGGCCAAGTCGTTGACGACCTTCATCAGGTGGTTCTGCGAGATGCCGTAGGCGCGCGCGATCTCGCCGATCGAGCACAGGCGCTCGGGCCGTGCGCCCAGGTAGAGCAGCACCCGCATCGCATAATCGGTGTAGCGCGTCAGCCGCATCGGCCCTCTCACATGGCTCTCCTTAATATGCATTTCGCTTGCATCTTTTAAAGCGTCATAATAGATGCATATGAGATGCATGATTATGGATCGGCCATGGACACCAGCGTCGATAACATCACGGACGAGGCGCTGCAGCGGGTGGTGACGCTGTTCTACACGCGCGTCCGCGCCGACGCCGCGCTCGGCCCGATCTTCAACGACGCCATCGACGACTGGCCGGAGCACCTGGAGAAGCTCGCCGCCTTCTGGTCGTCGGTGATGCTGACCAGCGGCCGCTACAAGGGCAACCCGGTGGCGGCGCACCTCAAGCACCGCGACCGCATCGCGCCCGAGCTGTTCGAGCGCTGGCTGGCGCTCTGGAACCAGACCGTGGCCGAGGCCATGCCGCCCGCCGCGGCGGCCGCGCTTCAGGCCAAGGCGGCGCGCATCGCCGAAAGCCTGCAGCTGGCCCTCTTCTTCAAGCTGGATCCTCATTCCGCGCGGAGAGCCTGACATGACCGCCAAGCCCTATCGCTCGACGCCGGTGTTCGACGAGGCGACGCTGCCCCAGGCGCTGCGTTCGCGGCACAGCACCAAGGCCGGGGTCTGGGGCATGGTCCGCGTGCTGGAAGGGCGGGTGCGGCTGACCTACCTCGATCCGTTCCGCGAGGCCGTGCTTGACTCCCGAACGCCCGGGCCGCTCCGGCCCGAACAGGCCCACTTCGTCGAGCCGTTGGGCCCGATGCGAATGCAGGTCGATTTCTACGATCGGCCACCCGACGGCTGATCGCCCTCCCGCCTTTTTTCCGTTCCCGAAGGAGACGTTGATGTCACAGACACTCAGCGAGCGCACCATTGCGCTCGTCAAGGCCACCGTGCCCGCGCTCGAGGCCCATGGCCTCGACATCGTGCGCGAGATGTATGCGCGCATGTTCCGCAACCCCGATATTCGCGACCTGTTCAACCAGTCGCACCACGGGGACGCCGGCTCGCAGCCGCGCGCGCTGACCGCGGCGATCCTCGCCTATGCCGCCAACATCGACAATCTGGGGGCGCTGGCGCCGGCCGTCGAGCGCATCGCGCAGAAGCATGTCGGCCTGCAGATTCTGCCGGAGCACTATCCGCATGTGGCCGAAGCCCTGCTCGGCGCGATCAAGGCGGTGCTCGGCGATGCGGCGACCGACGAGATCCTCGCCGCCTGGGGCGAAGCCTACTGGTTCCTCGCCCACATCCTGATCGCGCGCGAGGGCCGCATCTACGGCGAGTTGGCCGGGGCCGACGGCGGCTGGACCGGCTGGCGGACCTTCGTGGTGGACGCGGTGCGCCCCGAAAGCAGCCTCATCACATCCTTCCTGCTGCGACCGACCGACGGTCGTTCCGTGATCCGCCACAGGCCGGGCCAGTACCTCACCTTCTGGCTGGAGATCCCCGGCCACCCGCCGATCAAGCGCAACTACTCGATCTCGAACGCCGCCAACGGCGAAAGCTATCGCATCTCGGTGAAGCGCGAGCCCAAGGGGCTGGCCTCCGGCTGGCTGCACGATCACGCCACACCGGGCACGGTGCTCAAGGTGGCGCCGCCGGCGGGCGAGTTCGCCCTGCACGACCGGCCGGAGCGGCCCGTGGTGCTGATGTCGGGCGGCGTCGGGCTGACGCCGATGGTGGCGATGCTGGAGACCATCGCCACGCGCCATCCCGGCCTTCCGGTCCACTATGTCCACGGCACCTACGACGGGGCGACCCACGCCATGGGCGCCCACGTCAAGGCGCTCGCGGCGCGCCATCCCAACATCCGCGTCACCACCTTCTACCAGCACCCGCGCGGCGAGGACGTCCTGGGCCGGGACTACGACCGGGCCGGGCTGATCGACACGGACTGGCTCGCCGCCGAGACGCCGATCGGAGCGGCCGACTATTATCTCTGCGGTCCGCGCCCCTTCCTGCGCGCCTTCGTGTCGGCGCTGTCGCTCGCCGGCGCGCCGTCCGACAGCATCCACTACGAGTTCTTCGGCCCGGCCGACGAACTGCTGGCCGCCTGAGGGAGGTCGCCATGGACGACATCACCATCGCTCGCGCGCTGCACGTCCTTGCGGTCCTGATGTGGATCGGCGGGGTCGCCTTCGTGACGACCGTGGTGATGCCGTCGGTGCGGCGCGGCCACGCGCCGGACGAGCGCCTCGCCGCCTTTCACCGGATCGAGGCGCGCTTCGCGCCGCAGGCGCGGATCTGGGTGCTGCTCGCCGGCGCGAGCGGCGTCTGGATGATCCAGCGGGGGGACATGTGGGGCCGGTTCGTCGACCCCCGGTTCTGGTGGATGCACGCCATGGTCGGCCTCTGGGCGCTCTTCGCGGCGATGCTGTTCGTGCTCGAGCCGCTGGTCCTGCACCGGCGCATGGCGGCGTCGCCGGCGCCGGCGACGGACTTCGCGCGGATGGAGCGTCTCCATCGCCTGCTCCTCGCCGCGGCGGTCGTCACGCTGCTCGGCGCCGTCGCCGGAAGCCATGGGCTGATCTAGCTCATCGACCCCGCCGTCATGCGGCACGGACGCTGCGGTCAGATCAGGCCCTGGTAGGACGCGCCGTCGAGCTGCAGGTTCTGGCCCGATATGAAGCCGGCCGGCACGCTGCAGAGGAAGGCGCAGGCCGCGGCGAACTCCTCGGGCGTGCCCATGCGGCCGGCGGTGACGGTCTGGGCGATCTTATGGCGCGCCTCCTCGAACGGGATCCCCTGCTCGTCGGCCAGGCGCTGGGAGAAGAAGCGCTGGCGGTTGGTGTCGATGCGGAACGGCAGCAGGTTGTTGAGCGTCACGTTGTCGGGCGCGACGAGCTTCGACATGCCCTTGCTGAGTGCCGTGAGGCCCGCGCGTGCGGCCGTCGACAGCCCCATTTCCGGATAGGGCGTCTTCACCATCGCCGAGGTGATGTTGACGATGCGGCCGAAGCGCCGGGCGCGCATCCCCGGCAGCACCGCCCGGATCAGCAGCGCGGGCGCCAGCATGTTGGCCTCGAGCGCCGTGAGCCAGGCGGCGTGATCCCAATCCTCGATCTTGCCGGGCGGCGGCCCGGCGTTGTTGTTGACGAGGATATCCGGCTCCGGACAGGCGGCGATCAGCGCCGCGCGCCCCGCCTCGGTGTTGATGTCGGCGAGCACCGCCGTGACCTCGGCGCCGGTCGCGGCGACCTCGTCACGCGCCTGGCGCAGGCCGTCCTCGTCGCGGCCGTTGATGACGACGCTGCACCCCTCCTGCGCCAGCGCCGTGGCGCAGGCCTTGCCGAGCCCCTTCGACGAGGCGCAGACGATGGCCTTCCGGCCCTTGATACCGAGATCCATGCGTATTCTCCGTGAGACGAAAGCCGGCGTGCGCCTGTGTTTTCTGAAGAGTTGGACCATGTCTCTCCGACCAGATGACGATCATCTGATCGGAGGCGTGATCTAAGCTGTGAAACCGAAGAGCTTGGCCGGATTGTCGACCAGGATCTTCTTCTTGATCGCCTCGGAGCCGGCATAGCGGTAGATGAGCTCCAGCAGCTCGCCGTCGTTCTTCATGGGCATGTGCTCCTCCACCAGCGGATGCGGCCAGTCGGAGCCCCAGATCATGCGATCGGGCGCCGTTGCGATGAACGCACGCGCGAAGGCGACGGCGTCGTCCCAGGGCGCGCCCTGGGTGGACCAGCGGTCGCCGTTGGACAGCATCATCCACCAGTTGCCGCGCTCGAGGAGCGCCTGCATGTGGCGGACCGTCGGATGCTCCAGCCCGAGACTGAAGTCGGGCCGTCCGAAGTGATCGAGGACGACGTTGAGCGTGAGCGGATCGAAGAGCGGAGCCATCTCCAGGAACTCGTCGGCCGGCATGTGCAGCTTGGCGTACCAGCCCATCTCCTGGATGCGCGCGATCGAGCGCTTGAACTGCTCCGGGCTCGGCACCAGGTTCAGCACCTTCCAGAAGTTGAAGCGCGCGCCGCGCACGCCGGCATCGTGCAGCCGGCGCAACTCCGCATCGCTCACGCTGTCGTCGATGACCACGCAGGCCTGGTAGTTCGGGCCCGCCTCGGCGAGCGCGTCGTAGAGAATGCGGAAATCGGTGCCGTAGGCGCTCGACTGGACGATGACGCCGCGCGCGATGCCGAGCGTCCTGTGCATCCGCAGCGCCGCGCCGATCGTCGCCTGGGGCGTGCAGTACACGGCGCCGGGCCGGATCGGATAGGCTTCCACCGGGCCGAAGATATGGAACTGGCCGTCGCAGGTTCCCGCCGGCGGCAGCGGCTCCGGCACCTTCGGATTGGGATCGAACAGCTTGTATTTCTGCATCTGAGGGGTCCTTGTTGGGAACGGGCCGGCGGCGCCTCAACCGGCGACGGCGATGACCTCGCACTGGATGAGCGCATCGCCGGCCGCGGTCAGCGGCAGGGCCTGGCGCGCCGGGCGCGAGGCGGCATCCGGAAAGGCCTTCGTCCACTCGTCGTTGAGGGCGGCGCGGTCCGACGGGTCGCGCAGCCAGACGTTCATCTTGATGATGTCGTCCATCGACAGGCCGCCGGCCTCGACGATGCTGCGCATGTGCACGAACATGTTGGCGCATTGCCTGACCACGGTATCCGGAAGCTGTCCCGTCTCGGGGTCGACGCCGATGATCAGGCCTGACATCAGCAGATTGCCGATCCGGCTGGCGTTCGGGATCGGATTGACGTGCTTGAACCCGTGAATATCGACGCTGCGTCGCCCGCTCATCGTCACCTCCCGATTGCGCTTGTTGCCGATTGCGCTTGTTGATGCCGCCGGGCTCAGGAACGGATCGTCCCGGGCCGCCGCGCGACGTTCGGCTCAGAGAGCATATATCGATCGATCGATCAAGTTTGAATTGATCGATCGATCGAGATGACACTGGCGGACAGAACCGGATGCGAGGACCGGACGCAGGCGCCAACGCACCGCGCCCATCACCGCATCGAGATTTGCTATATCGATAGACCGCCGTCAGATGGACGAGCGCGGAATCCCGCGCCGACGTCCTTGCCTCGACGAAGCATCCATCGCCGGCACTGCCGGCTCAATGGCAATCGCCGGCCACCTGGTCGCGATACACCTCGAACGAGGCCAGCTCGGCCCAGCGCTCCAGCCGCTGCTGCCATTGCGAGGGGGACCCGGCCGCCGCGAGCGCCGTCTGGATCGCAGCGGCGAGGTCGGGCCGCGTCGCGGCCACCGCCACCACGAGCTCGCTCGTCTCGGCCGGGGGCAGAGTCGCCGAGAACTTCTGCCAGAACCGCTTGCGGAACAGGGCGTCGAGGCCCGCGCGGTCGTGCAGGGCCGCAGCGCACTCGCCCGTGCGGACCGCGATCAAGGCCTGCGCCGGCGCGCTCATCGTCCGTACCTGCGCGCCGAGCGCGCGCGCCAGCGCCTGGCCGCGCAGGTTGGCGTCGGTCACGCAGACCACGTGCCCCGCGAGGTCGCTCCACCGCGCCAGCGGCCTGTCGGATCGCATCACCGGGCTCAGGCCGGAGGCGTAGCCGGTCGGGAGCACGCGGGCCGTCCGGCGGAGCGGATCGTCCGCGCCGGCCCGCACGAGCAGGGCGTCGACGCGCCCGTCGGCCAGCGCACCGTCCCGATCGGCTGCCACGGCCACGAGCTCGACCTCGACTTTGAGCGCCTGGCCGATCTCCTGGGCGAGGTCCGCCTCGAAGCCCTCCTCCACATAGATGCGGGTCGCGGGCGTCCGGGCCGGAGCGACGTAAGCCACGCCCAGCCGCAGCGGCCCCTCGAGCCGAGCCGCCCCGGCCGCCCGCGGCACGGGCGTCGCGGCGCCGACGCCGCCGAAGGCGGCCGCCAGAGCAGCGCCGACGCACACGATGACGGCGGCACCGATAGCCGGCGCGCGGCGTATCGGCCGCGACGGCGACCGAGCGGCGGCGCGAGCGGGCTGTGAGCTAGAAAATTCATCCATGATAGCACTGAATAAAGAAATACAGCGGCGTTCGCACCATGTGGACAGGCATAATTGCAGCCGCCTATTCTAATATCCAGACAATGTTCGCGCCGCCCTGCGGAAAGGGAATTTCATTATGCTGTGGACGCATCAATCGAGAAAGACGTTCTATTCGTCCGCCCTGACCATGGCAGCCACGCTCGCGACCGCCGCTTGGGCGAGCGTCGGCGCCGCGGGAGCCTCCGAGGCGCTGCCGGCGATCAATCTCCAGCTCACGCCATGGACGGTGATTGCGCGCGAGAAGGGCTTCTTCAAGCAGGAGTTCGACAGGATCGGCACCACGCAGATCAACCTGATCGCCTCGGGCGCGGCCGAATTGCTCGGCGCCGAGGCCGCCGCGGTCAAGGGCGGCGCGATCGCCATCGCCCAGCGCATGATCTATCCCGCGACCGTGCATCGGGCGAACGGTCTCGACGGCCAGATCATCTGGGTGTCCGAGCCGTCCAACCGGTATCGCGCCCCGATCCTGGCGCGGGCGGACAACGACAGCATCAAGACCATCGCCGACCTCGACGGCAAGAAGTTCGGCTCGAGCCGGATCAGCTGCTATTGGTCGTCGCCCTTCGAGGTCGCCCAGAAGGCGGGGCTGCCGTTCGACTCGCGCGAGAAGCAGGGCCGCATCCGCTACACCTCGATCGATAACGTCGCCGTGGCCATCTCCTCGGTGCTCTCGGGCGCGACGGATGCGACCACCGTCCATCTCGCGGCCGGCGCCGCCGCCACGGGCGCCTGGCTGTCCGGCAAGCTCAAGGTGGTCGGCCGCTCGCCGGACGACGGCATCTACGTCAACAACGCGGGCCGCGTGACCTACTTCGCGCGCCGCGACTTCGTGGACAAATATCCCGATGTGGTGAAGGCTTTCCTCGAAGCGCGCGAGCAAACGCGAGCGTGGACGTTCGATCACGTGGATGAGGCGGCCGAAATCGTGGCGCGGGAAACGCGGGTCCCCGTCGAGGTCGCCAAGTTCCAGATCACCCATGCCGGCGAATGGGAATTCATGGCCGGCGAGCCGAACGCCGAGCGCGCCCGCAACGCCATCAAGACGTTTCAGGCGTGGTACATCGAGAACGGCGACGATATTCTCGCCGAGCGCAAGCTGACGGACACCCAGATCGACGCCTTTGTCGACGGGCGCTTCTTCGTCGGCGGCCAATACTCCATCTACAACTGAGGCGAAACGAGCCGCCGGCCGATGGCGCCGGCGGCACGATTGCGCCGATCCCGCGAGGGCCCGCATGAGCAACACAGCCGAGGCGATCGACGGCTCCGTCCTGGCGGGGCGCGCCGACGCGCCGGCAAGGCCGGCCGGAGGCCCGCGCCGGAGGCCGGCGCTGATCGGCATCATCCTGCCGGCTATCATCATCGGCCTCTGGCAAACCGCCGCCAGCCGCGTCTGGATCGACCCGGTTTTCCTGCCGGCGCCGATCACGGTGGTGACGGCGTTCTGGAAGATGCTCACCAAGCAGAACTTGGCGCTGGATTTCCTCGCCAGCGTCAAGATCGTGGGCCAGGCCTTCGTCTACGGCTCGCTCGCGGGCGTCGGCCTGGGCATCGCGGCGGGGCTGTCGCGCAAGGTCGAACAATTCTTCGGTCCGACGTTCGACACCATCCGGCACATCCCGGGCATCGCCTGGCTGCCATTGATCGTCCTCTGGCTCGGCATTGGTGCGCCGGCAAAGGTGCTGGTGATCGGCAAGTCCGTGTTCTTTCCGGTGTTCCTCAACACGCTGCAAGGCATCCGCAACGTCGAGAAGAGCTACATCGAGCTCGCCAGCGTCCTCACCCTGACCCGCTGGCAGCTGGTGCGCAAGGTGGTGCTGCCGGCGGCGGTCCCCTCCATCATGGTGTCACTCCGCTATGCCGCGGGCCTCGCCTGGGCCCTGGTGGTCGTCGCCGAAGGCTTGAGCGGCCTGGAGGGATTGGGCTTCCTGATCTTCAGGGCGCAGGGCCTGCTGCTGACCGACCAGCTCGTGGTCTGCATGGTCATCATCGGCCTCGTCGGCTTCGCGATCGACCGGAGCATGGCCCTCCTGCAGCGCCGCGTGCTGCGCTGGAAGCAGGGCTACGATGGCTGAGCTGCCCCTGAACGAGATCGGGCTCACGACGACGAAGGGAGCGGCGACGGTGGTCACGCCGGGGCATCTGGACGTCAGAAACGTATCAAAGACCTACACGGTGGCCGGACGCCCGCCTGTGCGCGTGCTCTCGCGGGTGAGCCTCGAGGTTCAGGCGGGCGCCTTCGTGTCGCTGGTGGGGCCGAGCGGCTGCGGCAAGTCCACCCTGCTGCGGCTCATCATCGGCCTCGACCGGGACCACGGGGGCGACATCTTCATCGGGGGTCAGCGGATCGAAGGCCCGGCCCTGTCGCGCGGCATCGTATTCCAGGATCATCGGCTGCTGCCGTGGCTGACGCTGGAGGACAATATCGCCCTCGCCCTGGAGAACGCGGGCTGGAGCGCGGCCGACAAGGCGGCCGCCGTTCGCGACCACATCGCGCTGGTCGGCTTGGCGGGCTTCGAAAAGGCTTACCCGCACGAGCTCTCCGGCGGCATGGCGCAGCGCGCCGCGATCGCCCGCGGCATCGTCGGCCGCCCGGAGATCCTGCTGCTCGACGAGCCCCTCGGCGCGCTCGATGCGCTGACCCGGGTGCACCTCCAGGCGGAGCTCCAGCGCATCTGGCGGCTGGAGCGGATCACCATGATCCTCGTCACCCACGACGTCGACGAGGCGATCTATCTCAGCGACAAGGTCGCCGTCATGGCCCGCAACCCGGGGCGGATCGCCGCCGAGATCGAGGTCGACCTGCCGCTGCCGCGGGACCGGGCGAGCCCCGAATTTGCCGCGCTCAAGCGGCGCATCCTCGCGGCCATGGGCGAAGACGGCGCCCAGCGGCCGGCCGCCTGAGCGAGGTGACGCAACCATGATCAACCGCGGACGGCGAGCCGTAAGCGGGTGGCTCGCGCTCCTGCCCAGGGCCTTGCTCGTGCTGGCGGTCGTGGCCGGCCACGCCGCCGCGGCAATGGACACGGCCCCTTCGACCGACCTGCCCGACCTGTCGGCGATCCGGGCCGAGATCAAAGGGGGCCACTACGAGACGGCCGCCCGCGAGCTCGAGGCCCTGACGGCCACCGTGCGCCATGCCGACCTCTACAATCTCCTCGGCTACTCCCTGCGCAAGCTCAAGCGCTACGACGAGGCGGCGCGTTGGTACAAGGAAGCGCTCTTCTACGATCCGGCCCACCGGTCGGCGCTGGAATACCAGGGCGAGCTCTTCGTCGAGCGGGGGGACTTCGCCGGCGCCGAGAAAAATCTCGAGCTGCTGCGCCTGCTCTGCCATCCCGACGGCTGCGAAGAGCACGACGAGCTGCGAGAGGCGCTCGTCCGCGCCGGCCGTACGCCGAAGCCGTAGAGGCGCAACCTCATCGGGTACGGTCGCTGGACGAGGAAGTGGGCCCGTCTCGAAGGCTCGTGACGTTGCGGCCGGCCGGCCGGGTCCATCGGATCCGAATAGGCTCCGGCAGCCTCCCGGCGCCCCCCGCACGCTCTTGCGTGAGCAACGGGCCGTTGCCCCGCCCATCGCCCCAATCATGAAGCGCGTCGCTGCGATCGGATTGGCCGGAGCCGATCGGAGAGCACTCGGGCAAGCGGCATTGCCGGCCATGGGCCCGGGCGCGGCCCGTCCGCGGCCGGCGCCATCATCACATAAAGATTTGTTTATATGTTTATTGCCCTTCGCGGCGCGGGGTGGTAATCCCCGGCTCAGTCGCCAGCGGAGGCTTTGGACGCATGTCGCACGAATTCATTGTCAAGGATCTCGGCCTCGCCGATTGGGGCCGCAAGGAGATCGCCATCGCCGAGAGCGAGATGCCCGGCCTGATGGCCGTGCGCGAGGAGTACGGTCCCGCGCAGCCGCTCAAGGGCGCGCGCATCGCCGGCTCCCTGCACATGACCATTCAGACCGCCGTGCTGATCGAGACGCTGAAGGCGCTCGGCGCCGACGTGCGCTGGGTCTCCTGCAACATCTACTCGACCCAGGACCATGCCGCCGCGGCGATCGCCGCCGCCGGCACGCCGGTGTTCGCCGTGAAGGGCGAGACGCTGAACGACTACTGGGACTACACCCGCAAGCTGTTCGAGTGGCACGGCGGCGGCGTGCCCAACATGATCCTCGACGACGGCGGCGACGCCACCCTCTTCGTGCACCTGGGCGTGCGCGCCGAGGGCGGCGACACCGCCTTCCTCGACAAGGCGGGCTCGGAGGAAGAGGAGATCCTCTTCGCCCTGATCAAGAAGACCCTGGCCGAGAAGCCGAAGGGCTGGTTCGGCGAGATCGCCGCCTCGATCAAGGGCGTCTCGGAGGAGACCACCACCGGCGTGCACCGGCTCTACATCATGGAGAAGGAGGGCAAGCTCCTCTTCCCCGCCATCAACGTCAACGACAGCGTC
Organism: Chelatococcus sp. KU-N122; assembly: GCF_055391085.1. Lineage (NCBI taxonomy): Bacteria > Pseudomonadati > Pseudomonadota > Alphaproteobacteria > Hyphomicrobiales > Chelatococcaceae > Chelatococcus > Chelatococcus sp. KU-N122. Next base: position 574,137 of record NZ_AP043981.1, read on the forward strand.
ACCAAGTCCAAGTTCGACAACCTCTACGGCTGTCGTGAGTCGCTGGTCGACGGCATCCGCCGCGGCACCGACGTGATGATGGCCGGCAAGGTGGCGTTCGTCGCCGGCTTCGGCGACGTGGGCAAGGGGTCCGCCGCATCGCTGCGGCAGGCCGGCGCCCGCGTCATCGTCTCCGAGGTGGATCCGATCTGCGCGCTCCAGGCGGCCATGGAAGGCTACGAGGTGACGACGATCGAGGAGGCGCTGCCGCGCGCCGACATCTACGTCACCGCCACCGGCAACAAGGACATCATCACCCTCGACCACATGCGCGGCATGAAGGACCGCGCCATCGTCTGCAACATCGGCCACTTCGACAACGAGATCCAGGTCGCCGGCCTCAAGAACCTCAAGTGGCACAACGTCAAGCCGCAGGTCGACGAAGTCGAGTTCCCGGACGGCAAGCGCATCATCCTGCTCTCGGAAGGGCGCCTGGTGAACCTGGGCAACGCCACCGGCCACCCGTCGTTCGTCATGTCGGCCTCGTTCACCAACCAGACGCTGGCGCAGATCGAGCTGTTCGGCAAGGAAGGGCGGTACGCCAAGAAGGTCTACACCCTGCCCAAGCACCTGGACGAGAAGGTGGCCCGGCTGCACCTGGCCAAGATCGGCGTGAAGCTCACCGAGCTGAAGCCCGAGCAGGCCGAGTACATCGGCGTGAAGGTGACCGGCCCCTACAAGCCGGACCACTACCGCTACTGACGCTGCGGGCGCGGCTCGCCCCGCCCGGCGGGAGCGTTTGGCGATCGGGTGGGATCACCCGATCGCAAGGGAGGCGCTCCGGTTCCAAGGCCGGAGGCGCCTTATTTCCGGCCGGGTAACGCTTTATTCGGCCTGTTCTGTGCATGCGTCGTGGCGGAGCTCTTCCGATCGCGTTGCCCGCCCAGGTACACTGACGCCGATTCGGGACAGCTCCGGCGCACAACCGCCGCCTCGGGCCAACCGACGAGGGGTTCATGCCATGGCCGGCTCGCGGGTCATCAAGCGGGCTTTCGTGCTCTCGGCCGCGCTCGGCGCAGCCGGGCTGGCGCTTTACGCCTGGGCCCCGGGCGGCGCGCGTCCTGATCTCGCTGATGCCCTCTCCTCCCTGCGCCGATCCGCCGGCACGGCTTCGCCGGCGCAGCTCACCGGCCTCGTTGCCGCGCCGCTCGACACCGCCCGCGCCGGCCTGCTCGCCCTGATCCTCGGGCTGGTCCTCTGTCTCTGCGTCACGGTGGGACTCCACATGGCCGCCCGCGGCTGGCATCGGCGGCGGGAGCGGCACATGCGCGCCCAGCTCGACCGGGCGCTGTTCGCCCGCGACCGGGCGGAGGCCTTCCTGGCCGGCGTGCCGCAGGTGCTGATCACCTGGACCCGGCCCGGCGCCGAGCCGACCATCGACGGCGACACGGCGATCGCCGCCATCGATGCCCAGCCGCGCCGCATCCTCGCCTTCGGCTCCTACCTGACGCCCACGGACGCGCAGGCCGTCGAAATGGCCGTCGAGCGCCTCAAGCTCGGCGGCGAAGCGTTTTCGCTGCGGCTCAAGACGACCACCGGGCGTTTCCTCGTCGCCGACGGCCGCGTGGTCGGCGGCTCGGCGCTGCTGCGCCTCAGCGAGATCTCCGGTGACCGGGCGGAGCTCGCCCGCACCGAGGAACTGCTCGGCCGGGTCGAAGCGGAGCTCGGCGCGCTCCGGGTGATGCTGGACGAGATCCCTCAGCCGGTCTGGGTGCGCGACCATACGGGCCAGCTCACCTGGTGGAACGCCGCCTACGGCCGGGCCATCGAGGCGCAGGACGCCGCGGGCGCGGCCGCCGGAGCGACCGAACTGCTGGATCAGTCCGCGCGCGAGGAATCGCAGCGCCGGCGCGAGATCGGCCTGTCCTACGTCGCCCGGGTGCCGGCGGTGCTCGCCGGCGATCGCCGCATGCTCGATGTCGTCGAGGTGCCGGGCCCCGCCGGCAGCGCCGGCATCGCCACCGACGTATCGGAGCTGGCGAGCCTGCGCGACGACCTCGAGCGCCAGATGGAGGCGCACGCGCGCACGCTCGACCAGTTGCCGACCGCCGTCGCCATCTTCGACGCCGGCCAGCACCTCGTCTTCCACAACTCGGCCTATCGCCTGCTGTGGTCGCTGGACCAATCCTTCCTCGACGGCGCACCGACCGACGGCGAGATCCTGGAGCGGCTGCGCGCCGAGCGGCGGCTGCCCGAGGAGGCCGACTTCCGGCAATGGAAGGCCGGCGTGCTGGCGGCCTATCTGGCCGTCGAGGCCCAGGACCATTGGTGGTACCTGCCCGACGGCCGCACGCTGCGCGTCGTCACCAACCCCAATCCCCAGGGCGGCGTCACCTATCTGTTCGACGACGTGAGCGAGCGCTTCCAGCTCGAGTCGCGCTACAACGGCCTCATCGGCGTGCAGGGCGAGACGCTCGACACCCTGCGCGAGGGCGTCGCCGTGTTCGGCCCGGACGGCCGGCTCAGGCTCACCAACCCGGCCTTCGAGCGGCTGTGGAAGCTGCCCAAGGGGCTGGCCGCGACCGAGCCGCACGTCGACGAGATCGTCGAACGGGGCCGACGCATCATCGCCGACGACGAGCATTGGGCGCAGGTGCGCGAGGCCGTGGTCGGCCTGCACGACAGTCGCCGCGCCGCGACCTGCCGGCTGGGCCACGGCGTCGGCGACACCACGATCATCGTCGACTGCGCCATGGCGCCCCTGCCCGACGGCTCGACGCTGCTGACCTTCACCGACATGACGGCGAGCGCCCGCATCGAGCGGGTGCTGTCCGAGCGCAACGAGGCGCTGCTCAAGGCCTCGCAGCTGCGCGACGACTTCGTGCACCACGTCTCCTACGAGCTGCGCTCGCCGCTCACCAACATCATCGGCTTCGTCGAGATGCTCAGCAACGGCATGAGCGGCCCGCTCAACGCCAAGCAGCGCGACTACGCCGACCATATCCTGCGCTCGTCGACGGCACTGACGGCGATCATCGACGACATCCTCGACCTCGCCAGCATCGACAACGGCTCCATGGCCCTCAACCGCCAGCCGATCGACATCCGCGAGACCATCCAGGCGGCCGCGCGCGGCGTCGAGGACCGCCTGGCCGAGGCCTCGATCAACCTGGCCATCGACGTCCCCGACGACATCGGCCGCTTCGAGGCGGACGGCAAGCGGGTGCGCCAGATCCTGTTCAACCTGCTGTCGAACGCCATCGGCTTCTCGAAGCCGCAGCAGACGGTGTCGCTGCGGGTGCGCCGCGAAGCCGGCGCCGTGGTGTTCGACGTCGTCGACCAGGGCCGCGGCATCCCGGCCGACATCGTCGACAAGGTCTTCAACCGCTTCGAGAGCCACGCGCCGGAGGCGCGCCGGCGCGGTGTCGGGCTGGGGCTGTCGATCGTGCGCTCGTTCGTCGAGTTGCATGGCGGCCAGGTGACCATCGCCAGCGAAATGGGGCGCGGCACGCGCGTCACCTGCGTTTTCCCGACGGCCGCTCTGGCCGTGCCCGCCGCCGCCGAATAATAGGGGCAGCATGGATCTCGACACGATGACGCCCGGCGCCGCCGCGCAGGACCAACTGTCGGCCGCCCCCGTGCGGGCGGCGCCCGACACCGGCCATGGCCGTCCGGCGCAGCCCCCCGCCGCGGCCATGGGCGAGGCGGAAGGCCCCACCGCGACCTGGACCCTCGACCTGCCCGACGAGGACGCGACGGCCGCCCTCGCCCGCGTGATCGCGGAGATGCTCCGGCCCGGCGACCTGATCACGCTGTCCGGCGATCTCGGCGCCGGCAAGTCGACCCTCGCCCGCGCCCTGGTGCGCACGCTGGCGCAGGACCCCACGGTCGAAGTGCCGAGCCCGACGTTCACCCTGATGCAGCAGTACGACACGCCGGCCGGCGGGGTGGTGCACGCCGACCTCTACCGCATCTCCGGCCCCGACGAGCTGCTGGAGCTCGGCTGGGAGGAGGCGACGGCGGGCGCCATCGCGCTGGTGGAATGGCCGGAGCGGGCGCAGCGCCCGCTGGGGCGCGACCGGCTCGACATCATGCTGCGCATCGCGCCGGACAGCGCATCGCACCGCTTTGCCGTGATGACCGGCTTCGGCGGCTGGGCCGAACGGCTCGCCATCGCGCGCGCCATCCGCACGGTGCTGACGCATGCCGCCTGGCAGGATGCCCGCCGCGAGCACCTGCAGGGCGACGCCTCGACGCGCGCCTACGAGCGCCTGACCAGGCCCTCCGGTGCGACCGCCATCCTGATGATCTCGCCGCGCCGGCCGGACGGGCCGGCGATCCGCCGCGGCAAGCCCTACAGCGCCATCGCCCACCTGGCCGAAAGCGTGCACGCCTTCGTCGCCGTCGCCAATGGCCTCCGCGCCCTCGACATCAGCGCGCCGGAGATCCTGGGGGCCGACCTCGACGCCGGCGTGCTGCTGGTCGAGGACCTCGGCGACGGCGGCATCGTGGCCGACGGCGCCCCGATCCCGGCGCGCTACGAAGCGGCGGCCCAGCTGCTGGCGCGGCTGCACGGCATCGACCTGCCGCATACGCTGCCCGTGGCCGACGGCATCGACCATGTCATCCCGCCCTACGACCTGGACGCCCTGATGATCGAGGTCGAGCTGCTGCTCGACTGGTATCTGCCGGCCAATGCCCGCGCCCTGCCGGCGCTGGCGCGCTCGCAATTCACCGCCGCCTGGAACGAGGCGCTACGACCCGTCGTCGCCGCCAAGCCGACCTGGGCGCTGCGCGACTACCATTCGCCCAACCTCATCTGGCTGCCCGACCGGCCGGAAGCGCAGCGGCTGGGGGTCATCGACTTCCAGGACGCGGTCCTGGGCCACCCGGCCTACGATACCGTATCCCTGTTCCAGGATGCGCGGGTCACCGTGCCGGCCGACCTGGAGCTCAAGCTGCTGGGCACCTACGCGCGCGCCCGGCGGGCGGCCGAGCCCGATTTCGACCTGGCGGCCTTCGCCCAGGCCTATGCCGTGCTCGGCGCGCAGCGGGCCACCAAGCTGCTCGGCATCTTCACCAGGCTCGACCGACGCGACGGCAAGCCGCAGTACCTGCGGCACCTGCCACGGATAGAAACCTACCTCAGGCGTGACTTGGCCCACCCCGTGTTGACGCCGGTCAAGGTCTGGTATGAGACCCACCTGCCGCGGCTCCTCGTCGACGACGCCGGCTAGAGCGCTTCGCGATTGAGGGGACCCACCCAGTCGCGGAGAAGCGCTCCGGAATCAAAGAGTTGGGCAGCAGACGCTCGGCGCCTGCGGCCCTAACGCATTAGACGCTAGGCGCATGAACGACATGTCAGCTCCTCAGCCGGGATCCGCCCAATGGTCCATCGGGGCCAACGCGGCCATGACCGACGGCCAACAGCCCATTACCCGCGCCATGATCCTTGCCGCCGGGCTCGGCAAGCGGATGCGGCCGATCACCACCACGACGCCCAAGCCGCTGGTGCGGGTCGGCGGGCGGGCGCTGGTCGACCATGCCATCGACCGCTTCCTCGATGCGGGCGTGACGGAGGTGATCGTCAACGTCCACTATCTGCCCGACCTGGTGGAGACGCACCTGGGCAAGCGCAAGGCGCCGATGATCACCGTGTCCGACGAGCGCAGCCGGCTGCTGGAAACCGGCGGCGGCGTCAAGAAGGCGCTGCCGCTGCTGGGCGAGGCACCGTTCTTCATAGGCAATTCGGACAGCCTGTGGATCGAAGGGCCGCGCTCGAACGTGCGGCGCCTCGCGCAGGCCTGGAATCCCGAACGCATGGACGTGCTGCTGCTGCTCGCCTCCACGGCGACCAGCGTGGGCTATGACGGCCTGGGCGATTTCGCCATGGATACCGACGGCCGACTGATCCGCCGCGGCGAGCGGCTGGTGGTGCCCTTCGTCTACGCGGGCGTGGCCGTCATCAAGCCGACCCTGTTCGCGGACACGCCGGACGGCCCGTTCTCGCTCAACCTCATCTTCGACCGTGCGCTCGAACGCGGCCGTCTGCACGGGCTGCGGCTCGACGGCCAGTGGCTCCACGTGGGGACGCCGGACGCGGTGCGCGCCGCCGAGGATGTGATCGCGAACAGCAACCGGTGATCGACGAGCCGCGTCCCGACCTCTTCAGCCGCCCCGCCGCTCCGCGCGTCTTCACCGTCCCGCCGGGCGCGCCATTCCTGCCGACGCTCGCCGCCGCCCTGCTCGACGGTAGCCTGATCCCGGGCTTCGCGCCGCGCACCGAGCCTCTGGGCCTCGCCCGCGCCACCATTTTCCTGCCGACCCGGCGCGCCGCGCGGGCTCTCGCCGACCATCTGGTGGCGCACGCCGGCGTCGGCGCCCTGTTCCTGCCGCGCATCGTGCCGCTGGGCGACGTCGATGAGGACACGCCGCTCGACCCGGACGAGGACGACGCCGGTGCCTTCGAGAGCGCCGGCGCCGCCCTGCCGCCGCCGATCCCGGCGACCGAGCGGCGGCTCACGCTGACCCGCCTGGTGCTGGCGTGGGCGAAGCAAGTCGATCGGGCGCTCCTCAAGCTGGCGCCGCACGAGCCCCTGCTGGTGCCGGCCTCGCCGGCGGACGCCCTGGCGCTCGCCGGTGACCTCGAACGCCTGATGGACCACGTGACGACCCAGGGGGTCGACTGGGACGCCCTGGCGGCGACGGTGGAGGCGCGCCACAGCGCCTACTTCGGCATCACGCTGGCGTTCCTGCGCATCGTCACCGAGACCTGGCCGGCGATCCTCGCCGAGCGCGGCGCGAGCGATCCCACCGCCCGCCGCAACGCCCTCATCCTGGCCGAGGCGGCGCGGCTGGCGGGCGAGCACGGGGCAGCGCCGCTGGCCCCGATGATCGCCGCCGGCTCCACCGGCTCGATGCCGGCCACGGCCCGGCTGCTCGCCGCCATTGCCCGCCTGCCCAACGGCACCGTGGTGCTGCCGGGGCTGGACCAGGACCTGGACGACGCGAGCTTCGCCCTGCTGACCGGCAGCGGCCGGCGGAACGACGAGCGCGAGGGCGTGGACGAGGCGCCGTTTGGCCACCCGCAGACCGCCATGGCGCGGCTCCTCGCCACCATCGGCATCGACAGGCACGACGTCGCTCCGCTTGGCACCGCCCCGCCGGCAGCCCGCGCTCGCAACCGCCTGCTCAGCGAGGCGCTGCGGCCGGCCGCCACCACCGAGCTGTGGGCCGAGCCGGCGCATCGGCCGTCGCCCGAGACGGCCGGCCGGGCCCTCGCCGGGGTCGCCATCGTGGAAGCCGCCGACGAGCGCGAGGAAGCCTTGGCCGCGGCCATCGCCATCCGCGAGACGCTGGAGGACGCCCGCGCCACGGTCGCCCTCGTCACCCCCGATCGGGGCCTGGCCGAGAGGGTCTGCGCCGAGCTCGGCCGCTGGGGCATCGACGCCGACGATTCCGCCGGCCGGCCGCTCGCCCGCACCGGCCCCGGCCGGCTCGCCCGGCTGCTCGCGGAGGCGGCCGCCGGCCGCTGCGCGGCGCGGCCGCTCGTCGCCCTGGTCACCCATCCCCTCGCCACCTTCGGCCTGAGCCGGCGCCGGGCGCGCCGCGCCGCGACCGCCTTGGAGATCGGGCTGCTGCGCGGCCCCGAGCCGCCGCCGGGCCTGGCCGGCCTGCGCGCCGTGCTGCCGGAGCGGCGGGCCGAAGCCGCGGGCCGCCATGCACCGCGGCCGCTGCAGCGGCTCGGCGAGCGGGACTGGGAGCTCGCCGCCGGCCTCATCGACCGCCTGGAGGCGGCGCTGGCTCCGCTGATCGCAGCCGCGGGGGGCGACGATCTGGTGGCGCTCGCCGCCGCCCACCGGCAGGCGGTGCTGGCGGCCGCGGCCGGCGATGGCGAGCGCACCGCGCTCGCGGGGCCGGATGCGGAGGCCCTGTTCACCCTGTTCGACGATCTCGCCGCCGCCGCGGGCTGCACGGTGCCCGGCGGGCTTGGCGACTATCCGAGCTTTTTCGCCCGGCTGTCCGGCGAACGTGTCGCACGCCAGGAGGGGGCCGGCGGCGACCGGCGCGTGCGCATCCTCGGCCTCCTGGAGGCGCGCCTCGTCCACGTCGACCGCGTCATCCTCGGCGGCCTCGACGAGGCCGTGTGGCCGCCCGCCGCCCGCACCGACAGCTTCATCAACCGGCCGATGGCCGCAGCCCTCGGCCTGCCGCCGCCGGAACGGCGCATCGGCCAGACGGCGCACGACTTCGTTGCCGCGCTGGGCACGCCCGACGCGGTCATCACCCGCGCCGCCAAGCGCGGCGGCGCGCCGACCGTGCCGTCGCGCTTCCTGCAGCGGCTCAAGGCGCTCGCCGACGACGGCGGGTCGGTCTCGCCCTGGACCGAGGCCGTCGCCCGTGGCCGCCGCTATCTCGCCTGGGCGGCGACCCTGGACGCGACGCCGGCACCGCGGCCGATCGCGCAGCCCGCGCCCCTGCCGCCGGCCGACCTGGTGCCCCGCTCGCTCAGCGTCACCGAGGTCGAGACGCTGGTGCGCGACCCCTATGCCGTCTTCGCCAAGCACGTGCTGCGCCTCGACCCGCTCGACGACCTGGCCGTGCCGCCGGGCGCGGCCGACCGCGGCACCATCATCCACGACGTCTTGGGCACGTTCGCCGAGCGCTGGCCGACGGCGCTCGCCGGCGATCCCACCGACGAGCTGGTCGCGCTCGGCCGCGAGGCGTTCGCCGGCCTCGCCGCCTATCCGGATGTCGCCGCCCAATGGTGGCCGCGCTTCGAGCGTGTCGCCCGGGCCTTCGCGCAATGGGAGCTGGCGCGCCGCCCCGGCATCGCGCAGGTCTTCGCCGAGGTCTCCGGCAGCCTGGAGCTGGCGCTCGCCGACGGCGCCGCCTTCACGCTGCGGGCCCGCGCCGACCGCATCGAGCTCAAGCGCGACGGCGGTGCCACGGTCGTCGACTTCAAGACCGGCTCGCCGCCGACCGCCAAGGAAGTGTTCGTCGGCTTCGCGCCGCAGCTGACCCTCGAGGCGGCCATGCTGCGTCGTGGCGCCTTCGCCGGCGTGCCCCCGGGCCACGGTCCGGCGGAGCTCGTCTACGTGCAGGCGAACGGCGGCGCCCCGCCGCTGCGGCCGCGGCCGCTCGCGCCGCCACCGGGCGAGACGCGCACCGTCGCCGCGCTGATCGAGGAGCACCTCGCCCGCTTCGAGACCCTGATCGGCCGCTATGTCGCCGGCGAGCTGCCCTTCCGGGCCCGTCCATTCGCCAAGTACGCCAAGCGCTACAACGACTACGACCACCTGGCGCGGGTGCGCGAGTGGTCCCTCGCCAGCACGGAGGCGGAGCCATGAGCCTCGACGCGCTCGAGGCGGCCGCTCCGGTGAGCCGCGCCACCGAGGTGCAGCGTATCGCCTCGGATCCTGCGCTCTCCGCCTTCGTCTCCGCCAACGCCGGCTCCGGCAAGACCAAGGTGCTCGTCGACCGGGTGCTGCGCCTGCTGCTCGCCGGCACCCCGCCGGGCAAGATCCTGTGCCTCACCTACACCAAGGCGGCGGCAGCTCACATGGCCGTCAAGGTGTTCGACCGTCTCGCCACCTGGGTCACCCACGGCGACAATGAGCTGGCAAAAGAACTGAGCACGCTGGAGGGTCGACGGCCCTCGCCGGCGCGCCTCACCGCGGCGCGCCGGCTCTTCGCACAGGCCGTCGAGACCCCGGGCGGCCTCAAGATCGAGACCATCCACGCCTTCTGCGAGCGCCTGCTGCACCTGGTGCCGTTCGAGGCCAACGTCCCGGCCCGCTTCGAGGTGCTGGACGACGCGGCTGGCGAGGAGCTCGTAGCCGACGCTACCCGCGCCGTGCTGAGCGCGGCCGCCATCGGCGGCACCGCGGCGGCCGCCCTCCATCGCGTCAGCCTGGAAGCCGCCGGCGACCTGTTCACCGCGGCGGTGCGCGCAGCGCTCGCCGAGCGCGCCTTCCTGCGCGAGACGGCCGCGACAGCGGGCGGCATCGCCACCGCCATGGATGCCCTGGCGCGGGCCTTGGGCCTCCTGCCGGGCGACACGCTCGCCGCGATCGAGCGCACCATGATCGAGGACGGGCTGCCGCCGGCGGAGTGGAGCGCCATCGCCGACGAGCTCGCGCGCGGCGCCAAGACCGACCAGCAGCGTGCCGCGGACCTGCGGGCGGCCAGCGCCGCGACCGAGCCGAGCGAACGGCTCGAGTGTTACCTCACCGTATTCTTCACCGACGGCAAGCCACGCGCCGACATCCTGGTCACCCGCACGATCGCGCCGGAGCTGGCGGCCCGTATCCGGGCCGAGCGCGACCGGCTCGCCGGCCTGATCGACCGGCGCCGGGCGGCGCGCACGGTGGAGCGCACGGCTGCGCTGATGACGCTGGCCGAGGCCATCCTGGCGCGGGTCGAGGCGATGAAGCACGCCCGCGGCGCACTGGACTTCGACGACCTCATCGACAAGACGCGCACGCTGCTGCAGCACTCGGACGCAGCGAGCTGGGTGCTGCACAAGCTCGACGCCGGTATCGACCATGTGCTGGTCGACGAGGCGCAGGACACCAACCCGGCGCAATGGGACATCCTGCGGGCGCTGACGGCCGAGTTCACCGTCGGCGCCGGGGCCCGCCAGCTCGACCGCACCGTGTTCGCCGTGGGCGACCCCAAGCAGTCGATCTACGGCTTCCAGGGCGCGGATCCGCGGGCCTTCGCCGAAAGCGGCCGCCACTTCGCCCGCGCGGCCGCCGCCGCCGGCCACCGTTTCGAGCATCTCGAGCTCAACGTCTCGTTCCGTTCGGCGCCGGCGGTGCTGGCCGCCGTCGACCTGGTGTTCGGCGTGCCCGGCCACTTCGCCGGCCTGGCGTTCGGCGAAGGCCCGAACGTCCGGGCCGGCACGGTGCACGCCACCAGCCGGCTCGGCCACTACGGCCGCGTCGAGATCTGGACGCCGACCGCGGCCGAGGAGGAGGTCGAGCCCGACGCCTGGGCCGCCCCCGTCGATGCGCCCGAGCCGACCTCGGCCGCCGTCGTGCTGGCCGAGCGCATCGCGCGCAACGTCCGCTCCCTGGTGCACGAGGGCGACGAGACCGGCCGCCGGGTGCCGGCCGGCGAGGTGCTGATCCTGGTGCGCAAGCGCGGCGCGCTGTTCGAGGCGATCATCCGTGCGCTCAAGGGCGCGGGGCTCCCGGTCGCCGGCGCCGACCGGCTGCGGCTCGACGAGCACATCGCCGTGCTGGACCTGGTGGCCGCGGGCCGCGCCGCCCTGCTGCCCGCCGACGACCTGACCCTGGCCACGGTGCTCAAGTCCCCGCTCGTCGGCCTCGACGACGACGACCTCGTGGCCGTCGCCGCCCGCCGCCCGGGCCGGTCGTCGCTGCGCGACGCGCTCCGCGACACGGCCGGCGCAGGCCACATGAAGGCGGCGGCCGCGCTCGAGACCGTGGAGCGCTTCGAGGAGATGAGCGGACGGCTCGGCCCGTTCGGCTTCTACGCCACGCTGCTCGGCCCGCTCGGCGGCCGGCGGGCGCTGGTGGCGCGGCTGGGACCCGAGGCGCACGACGCCATCGACGAGTTCCTGAGCCTGGCCCTCACCCACGAGCAGCGCGAGACCCCGTCGCTCGCCCTGTTCCTGGCCCGCTTCGGCGACGCGGTGCACGACGTGAAGCGCGACATGGACGCCAGCCGCGGCGAGATCCGCGTCATGACCGTGCACGGCGCCAAGGGCCTGGAGGCGGAGGCGGTGATCCTCGCCGACGCCTGCCGCTACGACGAGCGGCTGCCGCTGTTGCTCGCCTTCGACGTCGGCGGGGGCCCCGCGCGGCGGCCGGTACCGGTGTGGCTGCCGGCCGCGGCCGAGCGGCCGGCAGCCCTGGTGGAGGCCTGCAGCGCCGCCCGCCGGCGCGAGCGCGAGGAGCACAACCGCCTGCTCTACGTGGCCATGACGCGGGCCAAGGAGCGGCTGATCATCGCCCCCCACCTCGCCAAGCGCCCGCAGGCGCCGCCGCTCGAATCCTGGTACGGCATGATCGACGTGGCGCTGGGGCTCGCCGCCGACGCCGACGGCCGTGGGCTGGAGATGCGCGAGGTCGACGATCCGCTGAGCGGGGGCACGCTGCGCGTGGTGGCGAGCGGCGCACCGGCTGCACCGGCGGAGCAGCGCGCCACCGTCGCCGCCGCGCCACCGTCGCCGCCCTGGCTGACCACGCCGGCGCCGCAGGAACCGGCCCGGGCCACCCCGTTGCTGCCCTCCTCCGCCGTGGATAGCGCACCGGGGCGGAGGGCGACGGGCCAGAGGGCGACGGGCGACCGCGACGCCCGGCGCGAAGGCCTGCTGCTGCACGGGCTGCTGGAGCGGCTGCCGGCCCAGGCGGCGGCGATGCGGGCGGCGGCGGCCGAACGCTACGTGGCGAGCCAGGCAGCGGACTGGCCGGCCGAGCGCCGGGAGACGCTGGCGACGGAGGCCTTGGCCATTGTCGCCGCGCCGCGGCTCAAGGCCCTGTTCGGCCCGGCCGGCCGCAGCGAAGTGGAGGTGGCGGGCGAGGTCACGCTGCCGGGCGCCGGCCCCGTCTCGGTCAGCGGCCGCATCGACCGGCTGGCGGTGACGGACGACGCCGTGCTCATCGCCGATTTCAAGAGCGGCGCCGCGGCGGCGGCGCCCAACGACGGCCACGTGGCCCAGCTGGCGCTCTATGCCGCCCTGGTGCGGCAGGCGCTCCCCGGCCGGCCGGTGCGCCCGCTGCTGGTCTACCGCACGGGGCCGACGGTCATCGAGCTGACGCCGGAACAGCAGCAGCAGGCGCTGCGGAAGCTGGGGCGCAGCACCGCCGCCGCCGCCGGACCTGATATCGTGTAGACGCACACCCGCCCTGTGCCGGCCGCGGGAGGCCGGCCTTGACCCTCCGCCGACGGCTTCCTAGCTTCTGTGCGACGATGAATGGAGCGAGTCGAACGGCTCGCGGAAAGGTTAGCTATGGCGACCACAAAAGTGACCGATACCAGCTTCGAGGCCGATGTCCTGAAGGCCGCGGAGCCGGTGGTCGTCGACTTCTGGGCCGAATGGTGCGGCCCCTGCCGCATGATCGGCCCGGCGCTCGAGGAGATCGCCAAGGAGCTCGACGGCAAGGTCAAGATCGTCAAGCTGAACGTCGACGAGAACCCCGGCGTCGCGGCTCAGTTCGGCATCCGCTCGATCCCGACCCTGATGATCTTCAAGGACGGCAAGCTCGCCTCCCAGAAGGTCGGCGCCGCCCCCAAGGGCGACCTGTCGCGGTGGATCCAGAGCACGGCGGGCACCGCCGTCGCCTGATCGACGCGCAGTCCTGGAATTTTGCACAAGGCCGGGCCGCCAAGCCCGGCCTTGTTTGTTTGTCGTCTTGCTGCGGAGAGCCCGCGGCTTGGCTCTCGCTCCCCTTCCGCCTCCGGCGCGTCTACCTCCGGCTCTTCTTGTCGAGCTCTGCCAGCCGCTTGGCGGCGTCCTCGTCGCCCGCGGCCGCCGCCTTCTCGTACCAGCGCCGCGCCGCGGCCACGTCCCGCGCCATGCCGTCGCCGTCGGCGTACATCATGGCCAGATTGATCATCGCGGCGGTGCTGCCGGCCGCCGCCGCCTTCTCATACCAGTTGCGGGCGGTGGCGAAGTCCTGGGCAACGCCCTGGCCGCGGGCATACATCGTGCCCATGTTGACCATCGCGGCCGGGAGACCGGCGTCCGCGGCCTTCTGGTACAGGGCCCGGGCGGCGGCGGCGTCCTGAGCGACGCCGAGGCCACGGTCGTAGATGACCCCGAGATTGTACGAGGCCTGCGCGTCGCCTTCGTCGGCCGCGCGCTGTAGCCAAGTGCGGGCGGCGGCAAAGTCCGGCGCCGCGCCGTCGCCCCTGGCGTAGGTGAGGCCAAGCTCGGTCATGGCGGACACGTTCCCCGCCTCGGCCGCCTTCCGGTACCACTCGCGAGCAGCCACCGTGTCTGGTGGGCCGCCGTAGCCGTGGCTATGCAGGATCGCGAGATTGTACATGGCGGTATCATCGCCGCCATCGGCGGCCTTCTCGAGCCACCTGCGCGCGGCCGCGTAGTCGAGGGCCACGCCGTCGCCCTTGGCGTACTTGAGCCCAAGCGCGCCCATCGCCAACACGCTCCCCGCCTCGGCCGCTCGTTGAAGCAGTCCCTCGGCGGCGGCCGGATCCCTGGTAACGCCCTGCCCGTTGAGGTGCATGGTGCTGAGGTTGAGCAGCGCCGTCGGCTCGCCCAGGCGGGCCGCCTTCTCGTACCATCCGCGGGCGACCGCGTAGTCCTGTGCCACGCCCAAGCCGTTGGCATGCAACGCTCCCAAGCCGGTCATGGCGATGGCCAGCCCCGCGTCCGCAGCCTTCTGAAACCAGGCGTGCGCGGCTACAAAATCCGGCGCAACGCCATAGCCCTCGGCGTAGATGGCGCCCAGATCGTACATGGCCGTGGCGTCGCCGCCGTCGGCGGCGGCCTTGAGGCGGACGATCTCTCCGGGCATCTGGCTGCGATCCACGGTCTCGGCGCTGCGGGCCGCGGAAAAGCCGTGGCGGCTGTCCTCGTCGGAGGCAGCCACGACCCCGGTCGCGCCGGCAACGAGGCAACAGAGCCAGATCAGCAGAGCCCCCCTGAGCCGCATGCGCTTCGTGCCCCCATCACAGCCGTGCTTCAGCAACGTTGAGGCACCGCAACGATCGGATCAAGCGAAGAAACAGGCCGCGCAACTTAGTCGTGCACCGACCGCGCAGACCGCGCGGGCGGCCGCGTCTCCGGCGGCCCTGTCCGGCAGCTCAGGAGCCCCCCTTAGGCGTCCACGATCGCCACCGCACGGGTCCAGCCGGCCGAGGCGCGCAGGATCTTCACGGGGAAGCACACCACCTGGAAGCCGGTGGGCGGCAGGATCTCCAGGTTGTGCAGCTTCTCCAAGTGAGAATAGCCGATCTCGCGGCCGGCCCGGTGCCCTTCCCAAATCAGGCTCGCGTCGCCGCCCTCGGCGATCTTGCGCCGGGTGTGGGAGAACGGGGCGTCCCAGCTCCAGGCGTCGGTGCCGACCAGGCGCACGCCCTGCTCGAGCATCCACAAGGTCGCGGCCTTGCCCATGCCGCAGCCGGCGTCGACATAGTCGTCCTCGCCGTAGCGGCTGCCGGCCCGGGTATTGACGACGACGATTTCGAGCGGCTTCAGCTGGTGCCCGATGCGCTTCAGCTCGGCCTGCACGTCGCCCGGCGTCACCACGTAGCCGTCGTCGAACGCCCGGAAATCGAGCTTGACGGCCGACTGGAAGCACCACTCCAGCGGCACCTCGTCGATGCGCAGGCTCGGCTCTCCGCCGGGCGTCAGGGCGTGGTTCATCGACGAGAAGAAGTGGTAGGGCGCGTCGAGGTGCGTGCCATTGTGGGTGCTGAGCGTGCACGTCTCGACGGCCGCATACTCGCCCTGCGGCAGCTGATCGATGCCGACACCGAAGTAGCTGGCGATCGCCGGCGCGGTCATGTGGTGATCGCGGTACTCGATCTGCGGCAAGGCATGCGGCGGGTCGCTGGCGATTCCGGTCTGCAACGCGACCGAGATGTCGATGAGACGGCGTGCCATAATATTCCTTGTCTTAAGCGTGGGCCGGGATGATGCGGCCTTCGCAGCGGCCAAACCCGATCGGTACGAAGCCGCGCCGCTCCGCCCTCCCGGTGAAAACGATGGTGTCGCCATCGTCGAGCCACGCGCGGCTCTCGCCGGTCGGCATGGCGATCGGCCGCTCGCCGCCGGTGATCTCGGCGAGGCAGGCGCGGCTGTCATCGGTCGGCCCCGACGTCGTGCCGCTGCCGATCAGGTCGCCCGTCTCGATGTTGCAGCCGTTACTGGTGTGATGCGCGATCATCTGCGCGACGGTCCAGTACATATGCTTGAAGTTGGTTGTCGTGATGCAGACCGGCGGCTCACCTGCGTCGCGCATGGCGTCGGTCTGGATGAAGGCCTTCAGGACGAGATCGAGGCCGCCGTCGCGTTGATCGCTCTGCGCATGGAGGTATGGCAGCGGCTGCGGATCGCCCGCCGGCCGGGGGGCGGGCGCCGTGCGGAACGGGGCCAGGGCGTCGGCCGTCACCACGAAAGGCGAGACCGTCGTCGACAAGGTTTTGGCGAGGAACGGGCCGAGTGGCACGCTCTCCCACCGCTGGACATCGCGCGCCGACCAGTCGTTGAGGAGGCAGTAGCCGAAGACATGGTCCGCCGCCGCGTCGATCGGCACGGGATCGCCGAGCGCGCTCGCACGGCCGACGAAGGCGCCGAGCTCGAGCTCGAAGTCGAGCGCCTCGGTCGGGCCGAAATGGACGTCGCCGGCCGTAGTGCGCCACTGCCCCTTGGGGCGGCGGATCGCTGCGCCGCTCACGCGCACCGAGCTGGCCCGGCTGTTGTAGGCGATCGGCACATAGCGGTAGTTCGGCGGCACCGGATCGTCGGGCCGCGTCCGCCGGCCCCCCCGTTCCGTGTGGTAGAGCGAGGCGAAAAAATCGGTGAAGCCACCGATCTTCATCGGCAGGTGCAGGGCGGCTCGCCGGGCCGCGACGATCAGGCGATCGCGGTGTGGCCCGGTTGCATGCTCCTCCGCGCTCAGCAGCTCGGACAGGCGCGCCCGCAGGGCCTGCAGTGCAGCCCGGTCGAGCCTGGCGAGCCCATTGAGACCGGTGCCGCGGCATCCCGTGATCGCGCCGGCGTAGCTCGGGGCCAGCAGCCCCACGTCGAGGGCCGCCTCGAGGTCGAGAATGCCGTCGCCGATGGCCACCCCCGCACGCGCGGGTTCGGCGTCTCGGGAGAACATGCAGTAGGGCAGGTTCTGGATGGGGAAGTCGGTCGCCGGGTCGTTGGCGCTGGCGACCCAGCTCTTGCGGGCCGGGTCATGGGTTGCGTCGAGCTGCATCATCGAGCGGTTCTCGCGGTTTGTGCGGATCGTCTTATTCTGCCGGCACCTGGCGGGCGGCGGGCGGCGCCGTCGCGTCGCTGCGGGCGATGATCCAGCGGCCCGGGCTGGCGACGATGGCGATCAGGCTGATGACGGCGACGACGACGAGATAGAGCGCGATCGGCCAGGCGGACTTTGCCCAGATGTAGAGGCTGCTCGCGAGCAGCGGCGTCAGGCCGCCGATCAGGCCAGCGGCGATGCCGTAGGCCAGCGAGATGCCGGTGTAGCGTACTCGGGCCTCGAACAGGCTCGACACGTAGGCCGGCAGCACGGCGAACAGCGCGCTGATACCCACCATCGCCAGCGAGATCGACAGCGTGATGTCGAAGGCGCTGCCCCCGTCGATCAGCCGGAAGAACGGGAAGCTGAAGGCGGCCGTCCACAGCGCGCCGAAGAAGGCGACCGGCTTCAGGCCGATCCGGTCGGCCAGGATGGCGAAGGCCGGCAGCATCAGCAGCTCGAAGAACGAGGCGACCAGGACCGCGTTGAGCACGACCTGGCGCGGCGCGCCGACGGTCTGCGTGGCGTAGGAGACGACGAAGATCGCCTGGATGTAGAAGGCGACCGTGGTGCACAGCACGATGCCGCAGCCGATCAATACGCGCCTGAGGTCGTGCCTGAGGACCTCCTTGATCGGCGCGCCGGCCACCTCGCCGCGCTGCTGCACCTGGACGAAGGACGGCGATTCCAAGAGCTTCAGGCGGAAGACGAGCCCGACCAGGATCAGCAGGGCGCTGCCGACGAAGGGAATGCGCCAGCCCCAGCTCATGAAGTCGTCCTTGGGCATCAGCGCCAGCAGCGCGAAGGTGCCTGTCGACAGGAATAGCGCGATCGGCGAGCCCATCTGCGGCAGGCTGCCGAAGAAACCGCTGCGCCGGGGCGGCGCGTGCTCGACGGCGATGAGCGCCGCGCCCGCCCATTCGCCGCCGAAGGCAAAGCCCTGGATGCAGCGCAGCAGGATCAGCAGGATGGGCGCCAGCACGCCGATGCTGGCATAGCTCGGGATGAGGCCGATCAGCACGGTGGCGCCGCCCATGAGGATCAGCGTCATGACCAGCATCGATTTGCGGCCGATCCGATCGCCGAAATGCCCGCAGACGATGCCGCCGAGCGGACGCATGATGGCGCCGGCGGCGAAGGTGCCGAAGGCGAGCAGGGTGCCGACCAGCGGGTCGAAATTCGGAAAGAAGATCGCATTGAAGACCAGCGCGGTCGCCGTGCCGAAGATGTAGAAATCGTACCATTCGATGCAGCTGCCCAGCATGCTCGACAGACCTGCCGTGACCGGCGTGCGCTGTGGCTGCCCCAACTCTTCGGTCGTCATGTGCGTCCCCTCTTGCTTGTTTGTGAGATCTCACCCAGTCCGCAGGCCTTTCGCCTGAGCCGCCTGCAACTGCCTGGCGGCTTCGGCGATGGCGCTGACGATGTCGTCGTAGCCGGTGCAGCGGCACAGATTGCCGCTGATGGCGGCGCGGATGTCCGCCTCGGCCGGATCCGGGCTGGCCTCGAGCAGGTCGATGGCGATCAGGATCATGCCGGACGTGCAGTAGCCGCACTGGAAGCCCTTCTTGGCGATGAAGGCCTGCCGCACCGCGTCGGCGACGGCCGAGGCGCTGCCCTCCAGGGTGACGATCTCGCGGCCCTCGGCGGCCACCGCCAGCATCAGGCACGACTTGATCGGCTGCCCATCGAGCAGGACGGTGCAGGCGCCGCAATCGCCGGTGAGGCAGCCGATGCGCGCGCTCCTGGCGCCGAGGTCGCGGATGGCCTCGATCAGCAGCGAGCGCCCGTCGACGCGGGCGACGACATCGTGGTGATCGAGCCTGAGCTCGACGTCGATCGGTGAACCACTCATCTGGCCCCCCAAGCTTGATGCAATGCCCGGCGCGCGATGGCCGGCGCCACCTGGCGGCGATAGCCGGCGCCGGCGAACTCGTCCGACCACTCCTGCGAAATCAGGCGCGAGAGGTGGCCCGCGATGGCTTCCTCGGGCCTCTCGTCATCCACCTCGAACGCGACAGGCACGGCGTTGGCGCCGCCAACGGCGAGGCGGTGGCGAGGCGCTCCGCCGGCGCTGACCGTCGAGATGCAGGCGGCCGTCACGATCGGCCACGAACCGGTGCTGAATTTCAGCTTGTAATAGCCGCAGCCGCCGCGGTCGGCCGTCGGCCGGAAGACCATATGGGTCAGCATCTCGTCGGGCCGGCGGATCGTCTGGAAGGCGCCGGCGTAGAAATCGACGGCCTTGACCTCGCGGCGCCCGGCGCTGCTGGCGAGCCGCAGCGTCGCGTCGAGCGCCACCAGGCAGGCGGGCACGTCGGACGACGGATTGGCGTAGCAGGCGGAGCCGCCCAGCGTCCCCTGGCCGACGATCTGGGGGCCGCCGGTGATCTGCTGCGCCATCAGGGTCAACAGCGGCAGCCTGGTCCCGAGCGCCTCGGACTCGAGCACCTGGCGGTAGGTCACACCGGCGCCGACGACGATGAGGTCGCTTTCGGCCTCGATCGTATCGAGGCCGAGCCGGCGAATGTCGATCACCGCCTTCGGCTGCTGCTGGCCGTAGGTCATGTGCGGCACGAGCCAGGTGCCGCCGCCGAGGACGGCGGCGTCCGACCGGGCCTGCGCGAGCAGCGACAGGGCGTCGGCGAGCGAACGCGGCGCGTGGTAGTCGAAATCGTGCGCGATCATGACGATGCCTGCCCCAACAGAGGAAGCAGCCGGTCCGGCTTGAACGGCACGCGATCCACGAGCTTGCCTTGCTCGCCCAGGGCGTCGGCGATCGCGTTGGTGATCACCGTCATCGCCCCGCCGAAGCCGGACTCGCCGGCCCCCTTGGTGCCCAGCGGATGAAACGGGCTCGGCGTCGAGCGATGACCGACCTTAATCCGCGGCAGATCCGGCGCGCGCGGCAGCACATAGCTCTTGAACCGGTTGGTTCGCGTGGCGCCGCTTGCGTCGTAGAGCAGCTCCTCCCAGAGGGTGGCGCCGATGCCCATGGCGACGGCGCCCCGAAACTGCCCCTCGACCAGCCCCGGGTTGACCACGACGCCGCAATCATGGATCGCGGCGTAGTCCAGCACGCGCACCTGCGCCGTCGCGACGTCGATCTCGACGGCCGCCGCATGCACCGAATAGGGGAACGACGGATACGCGCTGATCCGGCCGAATTCGTCCGGAACGTGCCGGATATTGGGTGAGCGATAGGTCTTGCTCACCTGCAGCGGCAGCTCGACGTCGGCCGCGACCGAATAGGCGTAAGTATAAATCGTCGACACGGCCTGCTTGAACGAGACCGATCGGTCGGCGTCGCCGCGTATGCCGATCCGCCCTTGCGAGAACACCAGCTCGCCGGGGTCCGCCTGCAGCAACGTCGCGGCACAGACGGCAATGCGCGCTTGCAGCTCACGGGCGGCCAGGACGGACGCGGCACCACCGAACATGAGGCTGCGGCTGCTGGTGTTGCCGGTGCCGAACGGCGTGATGTCGGTGTCCCCCTGGATGATCGTCACCTCGTCCGGCGAGAGGCCGAAGACGTCGGCGACGAGCTGGGCGATGCCGGTCTCGTTGCCGCCGCCCGGCGACGTCACGCTGGTCGCGACCCGCACGGTGCCGGTCGGATCGACGATCACCGTCGAGGTCTCGAACCCGGCCTGCATCGTCCCCGGGAACGACGCTCCCTCCGGCGTCAGGTCGAACGCGAAGCCGATGCCGATGCGCCTGTCGCTCTTGTCGGCGCTCTGCTGCCGCTGCCGCCATGCGTCCAGGGGAAACAGCTCGAGCAGTTGGTCGAGCGCCGGCCCGTAGTCGCCGCTGTCCAGGTTGAGGCCTGACGGCAACCGATGCGGAAAGGCGTGCTTGGGCAGGAGATTGCGGCGCCTGACCTCGATCGAGCTCATGCCGAGCTCGCCGGCGATCAGCTCGATGGCCCGCTCCATCACCAGGTTCGCGGTTTCCTTGCCGTAGCCGCGAATGCCCTGCCAGGGCGGCTTGTTGGTGGTCACGACGGTGGCGTCGACGGCGACGTTGGGCACGTCGTAGACCGTCGGGAACACCGTCGGCGTCACCAACGCCATCACCCAACCGCCGCCGGCGCCGATGGCGCCGACATCGGCGACGATCGTGTTGCGAAAGGCGACGACCCTGCCTTGCGCGTCGGCGGCGATCTCGAAGCGGTGCGTCTGCTCGCGGGCGTTGGCGAGGAAGCATTCCTCGCGGCTCTCGACGAAGGCCACCGGCCGCTTGAGCTGGCGGCTGAGGATGGCGACCAGCGCCTCCTCCGGATGGCCCACCATCTTCAGGCCGAAGGTGCCGCCCGCGGTCATTGCCAGGACGCGGATCTGCGCTTCCGCCAGCCCGAGCACGTGGGCCAGCATCCAGCGGGTCGGATGCGGCTGCTGCAGCGTGCCCCGCAGAGTCAGACGCTGCGCGCGGTCGTCCCAATCGCCGATATAGCAGCGCGGCTCCATCGGGGCGCTCGTGCCCGAGCCGAACGAGACCTCGCCGCGTGCGGTCCGGAAGGCCGTCCGTAAGGCCTCGTCGACGTCCCCCTGCCGGATCATGTCGCGGGCCACGACGTTGGTGGGCCACTCCGTCCGGGCGAGCGCGGCGCCCGGCGCCAAAGCCGCCGATGCGCTCAGGATCGGCTCGAGCCCATCGTAGTCGACCTCGATGCAAGCCCGCGCGGCCTCCGCATCGTTCAGGCTCGTAGCGACAACCACCACCACCGGCTGGCCGACGTACAGCACCTCGTCGCCGGCCAGGGGCCAGATATCGACGGGGCCGGGAAAGCGCTCGCGCGGCACCCGCGTCGGCATCGGGGCCGAGCACGCGCGCACATCCGCGCCGGTGAAGACGGCGACCACGCCCGGCGCCCGGCTCGCGGCCTCGGTGTCGACCCGCCGGATGCGGGCGTGGGCATGCGGACTGCGCAGGATCGCGACGCGCAGCGTCCCCGCCTCGATGGCGTCTGCCGTGTAGTCGATGCGTCCGGAAACGAACCGGTCGGCATCCTTGCGCGGGATATCCCGGCCGACCCATGTCGAAACCGCGTGATCGGCCTGGTCATGGGACCGGCTTGCCGCATCTGTTTCACGTTCTGTGTCCACCGCAACGAATTCAGGCATGTTTCCTCGACATCGTTGTCTTTATACGACAGTTTTAAACATACGTTTCGACGACGTCAAGCGTCTCATCAAATAAACAGCTTCCTGCGTACTGGTCGACAGTCTCTGATTATATAGATGGCCAGGTCAATTCTGGCCATTACGGCCACGAAATACCTCAGACGTCATGGCCAGGCTTGATCCGGCCATCCATCAACTCGAGAACAATCCTTGGCACGCGGGCCCGGCCCAGATTTTAGTCCATCACCGTCGGCCCGACAGGCGTTCCGGGGCGTCCGTACAGCCGCTGCGGATTGTCGACGAGGATCGCGTGCAGCTGGTGAGGATCGCCG
Organism: Chelatococcus sp. KU-N122; assembly: GCF_055391085.1. NCBI lineage: Bacteria > Pseudomonadati > Pseudomonadota > Alphaproteobacteria > Hyphomicrobiales > Chelatococcaceae > Chelatococcus > Chelatococcus sp. KU-N122. Next base: position 596,535 of record NZ_AP043981.1, read on the forward strand.
ACATGCCGGCTGAGGGCATCCAGCTGCGCCCCGGTTTCCGGCATGCGTGCCGGATCGCTGAGGGCAACGTTGGGCCAGTCCGCAGCCCAGATCGTCCGCGTCGGCGCGGCTCGGCACAGCGCCTGGACGAACGGCGCAAGCTCGTCCTCGCCGTCCGGCGCAGCCGTCAGACGATAGCCGCCGGACAGCTTGATCCAGCAATCATCCATGGCGGCGAGCTCCAGCACCGCGGCGAAATCGGCCTGGCCGACGCCGAGCCCGGCGGGGCAGAAGCCCATGTGATCGATGACGAGGCGGATCCCGAGGCGGCCGAGCGCGGGCGCCAGTTGCGCCAGCCTCGCCCCGCCGAGGCCCAGATCGAGGTGCCAGCCGAGCGGCCGGCAGCGGTCGGCCAGCCGGTGCAGTTGGTCAGCGCCGGTCCCACCCGCGAAATGCTCGTTGAGGCGGATGCCGCAGACCCCGAGCGCGCGCAGCGCGACCAGTTGCGCGTCGGTCTCGGTGCCATCGATCGAGACGACGCCACGCAACCGCTCCGGATAGCGTTTCAACGCCTCGGCGATCAGGCGGTTGTCGTTGCCGTGCACGCTGATCTGGACGACGACCCCGTAGTCGATGCCGACGGCGTCGAGCATGGCGACGTAGGCGGCCGCGCTGGCGGCCGGCGGTGTGTAGCTGCGGCCCGGCACGAACGGCCGATCGGGGCCGCCGCCGATGACGTGGGCATGGGTGTCCCATGCTCCGGAGGGCATCGGAAAGCGCGACGGCGGCAGCGCCGGCCGTGGCGGCAGACAGGCCGGCGGCGGCAGCGCGCCCTGGTCAAGGTGGAGGCTCATGGACGGGTCGCCCCGGCTGCCGCCGGCGCCGACGCAATGTCGGCAGGCCTGCGGAGATCGTGCACGCGCTCGTCCACGTACTGCAGCTTGTTGCGCTGGATCTTCTCGGTTTCGGTCTTGGGAATGGCCTCGACGAATTCCACGTATCGGGGCTGCATGAACGGCGGCAGCAGATCGGCAAGGAACGACCTGACCGCAATCGGATCGCGCACGCCGGAGGCGACGACGACGGCCTTGATCTCGTCGCCGGCGATCTCGTCGGGCACGGCCACGACCGCGCAATCATCGACACAGGACATGCGCCGCAGGGCGGTCTCGATCTCCGCCGGCGAGATCATCTCGCCGTTGCGGCGGATGAGTTCCTTGGCGCGGCCGTGATAGAACAGGAAGCCGTCCGCATCGAAGGCGCCCAGATCGCCGCTGTGGAACCAGAGGTTCCGGATCGCGCCGAGCATCTGCTCGGGCTTGTTGTAATAGCCCATGAGGATGGTGTCGGGCGCGATCGGCCGCACCACGATCTCGCCGACCTCGCCGGGCGGCAGCGGGCGATCGTCGGGACCGACCACCCTCACCTCCAGGTCGGCACGGGGCTTGCCGCACGATCCGAACCGCGAGACCTCGACCGTGTTGCTGGTGCTCCAGCCACCGACCTCGGTCATGCCGTAGACCTCGTGGACCTTGATGCCGAAGCGCTGCTCCACCTCGCGCCAGACGGCTTGCGTGGCGCCGCCGCCGAAGCAGAACCGGACGCGATGATCGCGACGCAGGCCCGGGTGACGCTTCACCAGGATCGACAGCACGGTACCGACGAAGGTGCAGCCGGTCGCGCCGAACCGGATGGCATCGTCGAAGAAGCTGGAGGCGGAGAATTTCGCCAGCACGATGAGCGCCGCGCCGGTCCACAGCGCCGACATGACGGCGTACATCTGCGGATTGACGTGGAAGAGCGGCATGAACACCATGATCCGGTCGTCGGCCGTGATCTTCAGCGCCTCGACCGTGGCGCGGCCGGCCGCGGCATAGGCGTTGTGCGAGTTCACCACGCCCTTCGGCAGGCCCGTCGTCCCGGAGGTGTAGAGGATCGTGCAGGCGTCCTGCGCCGCGACGGACACCTCCGCGCCGGAGGCGACCGCGGCCAGCATGGCGAAGAAGGCCGCGTCATCCTCGATGACGATGCGGGGCAGCGCCCGCTGGTGATCATCGAGCTGGCTCGCCCGGCTCGTCTCCCAGGCGCGGTCGACCAGCAGCAGGCGCGCGTCGCACTGCGCCACCGAATAGCGCAGGCCGTCGGCGACAAGTTGGTCGTTGAGGGTGACGGCCACTGCGCCGCGCCGGTTGATACCGAACCAGACTGCAAGGAAAGCCGCCGAATTGCCGGCCAGCAGCGCGACATGATCGCCCTTGCCGATGCCATGCTGCTCGAGCAGGCCCGCGACCCGCCGCGATGCCTCGTGGATTTCGGCGAAGCTGAAGGTGCGCTCGCGCGTGACAACGAACGGCGCTTGCGGTCGCTCACGCGCCCGCTCGGCCAGGAGATCGGTGATCATTGAGCGGCTCCCAGACCCCGCACCAGGTATTTTCCGATGGTGTTCTTCAGGATTTCGCTGGAGCCGCCGGCGATCTCGTAGGTTTTGGCGTCGCGCAGGTAGCGGCCGAACGGGGATTTGACCATGGTGCCGTGGGCGCCGCAGACCTGGACGGCCATCGCCGCAGTGCGCGTCGCCACCTGCGCGGCGCGCAATTTGGCCTCGCTGCCGTAGCGGTCGATGGCGTCGTGGGCGTCGAGCGCCCGGCCGGCATGGAACACCTGCAGCCGCGACGCATCGATGTCGGCGAGCGCCTCGGCCAGGTACCACTGGATGCCCTGGAAGCTCAGCACCGTCTGGTCGAAGGCCCTGCGCGCGCCGACGTAGCGGTAGGCGGCGTCGAAGGCGCCCCGTGCGATGCCGACGCTGATCGCCGCGGCAAGGGTTCGCGAATAATCGAGCGTCGTGACCGCCTGCCGCACACCCTTGCCCTCGGCGCCGATGAGGTGGTCGTCTGGCACAACCACATCGTCGAGCCGCAGGTTCATGTGCGGGCCGTTGCGCAACCCGAACGTCGCCGAGTTCCGCCCCTCGTAGATGTCGAGGCCGGGCGTCTGCCGCGGCACCGCGAAAGCCGACACGCCTTTGTCCGTCTCGGCCAGGATGACGAAGAACTCGGCGGCGGATGCCGAGGTGATGAAATGCTTCTCGCCGCGCAGCACCCAGCCCTCCGCCGTCCGGCGAGCCTTGGTGTCGAGCGAGCGGATGTCGCTGCCGTGCGCCGCCTCGGTCAGGGCGTAGGAGGCGAGGAGCCCGCCGGCGAACTGCGGCAGGACGCGGGCCTTGAGGCTCTCGCTGCCGAACAGGCGGATGATGGTTTGCGCCTGGAACGTCGTCAGCAGCGAGACCGCCAGCGCAGCCGAACCGACGGCGACCTCTTCGAACAGGGCGATGGCATAGGCGAAGTCCTGCCCCCCTCCGCCATACTCCACCGGCAGCGTCAGGGAACTGTAGCCGCCCGCCGCCAGATCCTTTGCGAGCTCGACAGGGTAGACATCCTGCTCGTCGATCGCATCGGCTTCGGGGACCACCCGCTCCCTCACGAATGCACGCAAGCCAAGGGTGAACGCTTCATCCGCCAAGGGCGGCCAAAGCCGGTCGCAGGGTTGGCGCATTGGCGGATTGTTTGCGATCGGCATCATTGGAGATCCCAAAGCAAGGAGGGACGGCGCACTCTGTCTGCGGACGCTTGTCGCCGCGCGGCTCGTTGGTCGGGCGAGAAGCGATGGGCCGAAGCGGTCAGCCCAGGGGCGTTAGAGCATGATCCCAAAAAGTGGACACCGGTTTTGGACAAGATCATGCTCAAAATAAAGATTAGAGCGGATGATGATTCGAAGAAAAATCATCACGCTCTGGCGCGGCAATGGCCTTCGCAGTCTCACGGTAGATGTGGTTGTCCGTCGGAGTGACGAGCATTTCGGCCATGCAGGTCCGCGGTGGCAGGCGAGCCGCGAACACGGCGGCGGCGGCGACGTCGTCGGGCTTGACCATCAAGGCCCGATCGGCTGCGCTCGGCGGGCGTGGCCTCGCATCCTGAAACGGCGTCTCGACCGCGCCCGGGTTGATACACACGCTGCGTATGCCGTTGACGCCTTCCTCGGCGTTGATCGTGGCCGACATGGCCCGGGCACCGTGCTTGCTCGCCGTGTAGGTCGGCCCGACGCCGGGAAAGATGCCAACGGCCGCGTTGGACACGACGTGGATCAGCAGCCCGCGTCGCCGTGCGCGCATCGCGGGCAATACGGCGAGACTGCACAGGAAAGGCCCCTTCAAGTTGACGTCCATGGTGCGCGCCATGTCCGCCGGCGACAGGTCCCGCCAATAGCGCCGGACCGCATTCGTGCCCGCGCTGTTCACCAGGATGTCGATGTCGCCGAGCGTCGCCACGACCGTGTCGTGGGCTGCCGTCACGGCGCCAGCCTCCGCGACGTCGGCAGGGACCACCAACGCTCTGCTGCCAGACGCCTCCACAAGATCAGCGGTTTCGTCCAAGGGCTCGCGCCGGCGCCCGGAGAGCGCTACGCGGCAGCCTTCCTGTGCGAACGCCAGCGCAACGCCGCGGCCGATGCCAGTGCCCGCCCCGGTCACCCATACGACCTGGCCGGCAAGGTTTTCCAACCCCACGACATCCGTCAAAGCAGTCTCCTCCCTGTCGCCAGATCTTTCGCCACAGCCGGTCGCACGGCCGATGCAGCGCCGGCTCGACCGCCGCCGTCATGGTGCGGCGCCCCTCGTGCGCGGGGATCATCGAAGGCCGTTGAGGCGGGCATGTTTCCTCGAAGCTGCGGTCAAATTTCGATTTCAAACACGCGTTTAATTATGTCTGTTTTAAACACGTGTTTCGCTCGCGTCAAGCGACCTCGCCGGGCGCCGCCGACAGCGCCGACCCGGCGGGAGGGCTCGCCAACTTTCTATGCTCGGTAAGCGACGCTCCGCCGTCGCCACGAAATGGCGGGAGGGATTCTCCAAGCTTTCAATCAAGGGCCAACGGCAGCAGCCGATGCCTTATCCACCGATCACGATCGGCATCGTTCGTCGCGAGCCCGCGACGTGTGAAGTCGATGGCCGTCGGCAGGACGACGGTGCGTGGCGCCGCCGTCGCCGGCAGTCGATCAAGATCCCCGCGCAGGGCTTATGATCGCGTCGCCGCAAGCCGTCGCTGCTTGACCTTCGGGGCTGAGACCTGCGCCTCGGCAGATCCCATCATGCCGCCGATCAGGAAGTCGATCATGGCCTGGCGAAAATCGTCCACGTTGCTGGGGTCGATCTTCCCCTCGGACAGCTGGGCCGTGCGATCCCGGACGCTGAGGTCGGCGACGCTGTAGACCACCGTGCCGATCATGAAGACATAGCGCCAGAAGAAATCGTTCGGCTCGAGGTGCGGACACGCCAGAGAGATCGCCTCGATGAACCGTTTCGCCATCGGGTCGAAATGGCGCTTGGTGATCGCGCGCGTGAGATCCGTCGGGGCGACGCGGTGCTGCATGACGAGGCGGGCGAACAGCCGCCCGCTCTTGCCCGTATCGACGTAGGGCCGGATGAAGATCTCGAGGATCGCCTTGAGCTCCGGCGGGCGCTTTGCCGCCTTGGCGCGCGCCAGGCAATCCTCCAGATCGACGAGTCGTTGCTTGTTCAGCCGTGTCGACAGGTCGCTGAAGACCGCAAGCGTCAAGTCGGACTTCGATCCGAAGTAATAGCTGACCGCGGCGAGATTGACGTTCGCGCGTGCCGTGATCTCGCGCAGCGTCGCCTTCTCGAGCCCCTTCTCGGCGAAGACGAACTCGGCCGCCTGCATGAGGCGCTCGGTGATCTGCTTGTCCTGGGGGTCGAGGCGCTTCGGTCGCATAGGCGAATTAGGGCACCCGGTCGGCGCCGGTCAAGGCGCGCCCATGCACCCCTGCCGTTTCCGACCGCGCGTGCACTCCCGGCGCGGCCGCGGGGCGACGGCGGTAAGTCAGCGCCCCGCCAGAAACGTCCGCAGCCGCTCGTTGACCAGGGCCGGCACCTCGATCGGCGTCATGTGCGAGGCCTGCGGCAGGACGACGAGCTGCGCCCCGGCGATCCGCTGCGCGATGGCCTCCGACGCCGCAACGGGCGTAGTCGGGTCCAGTTCGCCCACGAGGACCAGCGTCGGCACGCGGACCGCCTGGAGCGCCGGCGCGACGTCGAGGGTCGCGATCGTGTCCCACATGGCCGCGTGCACGTCCTTGCCGGCGGCCAGCAGCGTCTTCGACACACGGTCGAGCATGTCCGGGCGCCGACCGGCGAAGCCTGTCGTGAACCAGCGGTCGAGCGTCGGCTGCAGGATGGCGCCCATCCCCGCGAGGCGCACGGTCTGGGCCCGCTGCCGCAGGCCGGCGCGCACCTCGTCGGTGAAGGTCGATACAGTGTCGATGAGCGAGAGCGACCGCACCAGCTCCGGCCGCTGGACCGCCAGCGTCTGGGCGATCATGCCGCCGACGGACAGGCCGACGAGATGAGCCGGGCCGTTGTCCGCGTGAACGACGACCGCCGCAAGATCCGCCGCCAGCGCTGCGAAATCGTAGCCGGCCGCCGGCGCCGTCGACAGACCGTGGCCGCGCAGATCGTAGGCGACGACGTCGTAGTCCGCCCCCAGCGCCTCGATCTGCGGCCCCCAATAGGTCAAGTCGAGGCCCACCGCGTGGATCAGCACCGCGAGCGGGCGTCGCCGATCGCCGCAGCGGACCAGGTTGAGGTGGCAGCCCGGTGTCGGGGCAGCGAGATAAGGCATCGCCTTCAGCCCTGCTCTTCCCGGGCGATCTCCTTGAACACCTCGCTCGCCACCCGGGTCGCCTCGAGCGCCGCCGGCACGCCGCAATAGACCGCCGCCTGGATGAACACCTCGCGGATCTCCTCCTTGGCGACGCCGTTGTTGAGGGCGCCGCGCACGTGCAGGCGCAGCTCGTGCTGGCGGTTGAGCGCGGTCAGCATGGCGAGGTTGAGCAGGCTCCTGGTCTTGCGCTCCAGGCCGGGCCGGGACCAGACGTTGCCCCAGCAATATTCGGTGACGATCTGCTGCAAGGGGGCGGAGAAGTCGTCGGCGCCCGCCAGCGAGCGCTGCACGCTCGCTTCGCCGAGCACGGCCGTCCTGATCTCGAGCCCCGCCTTGAAGGCATCGGTGTCGAATTCCGGTCGATAGGTCATGAGCTTTCGGTCCAAGGTCTGCGGGCACAAAATGGGGGAGATGCGGGGTGCTCAGCCCTCCTTGGAGGCGAGCACGACGGACAGCAGCGAAGAGGCGTAGCGAGACGCGGCCACCGGATCCATCATCGACGCGGTGGCCAGATACTCCTTCACCGCTTCCAGCGCGGCGCGTCGGCGGTCGGCGAGCCGGCCGATGGTCGCCGCGACCGCAGCATCAAGCTCGGCGTGCGGCACAACCTCGCTGAGCAACCCGAGATCGAGTGCCTCCGCCGCGCCGATGCGCTCACGCGTATAGACCAGATGCATCAGCCGCTTGGGCGGCACTTTGCCGAGCACGGCCGAGATCGCGAGCGTCGGCGGCAGGTTGGTGTCCATCTCCGGCAGCGAGAAGGTGGCGGTGTCGGCGGCGATGGCGAGGTCGCACTGGCCGACGAAGGCGCAGCCGAAGCCGCGCGCCTCGCCCTGCACGACGGCGACGACCGGGACCGGCGTCGCCCTGAGGTCCGCGTAGAGCCCGAGGATCGGCTCGGTGACGGCGGCGCGGATCTGCAGCGCCGATGGGGCGCTCGCGGCACCGGCTCCGGGGTCGCGCCCCATGCAGAACTGCTCGCCCTCGGCCCGGACCAGCACGGCCTTGACGTGCGGCTCGGCGGCAGCCGCGCGAATGGCGTTGCCAAGGTCGCGGATGTCCTCGGTCATCAGCCGATTGCCGATGTCCGGCCGGGTGAGCGTGACGGTCGCGGTATGGGCGGCCTCGTCATGGCTGACCGAGAACGGCGTCGTGTTCATGTGCATTCCCCTCCGTGCGGGCCGGGGCCTCGCGCCTCAGCCCTTGATGGTCCTGCCGACGCCCTGCATCAGCACCTTGAGGCCCGAAATCGGCTTTGCCGCTTCGGCGGCCCCGTCCGGCTCGGCGATCTGGGCGGCCAGGTTCCTGGCGAACTGGTCCATGATGACCTGGGCCGTGTTCTGGATGACGGCAGCCCCCCGCCCGTACTGGGCGATGGCGCCGGCCAGCTGCACGTCGGTGTCGACGAGGACGCGCGTGCCGCCGTCGGCGGCCGCGAGGGCGAAGGTGACGTCGGCGCGGGCGGTGCCGCGCGCCTTGGTCTCGGTGCCGCTCGCCTCGGCGACCACCCGGTGCGCCTCGGCATCTACCTCGCGGTAGGCCACGGTGCCCTTGAAGTTGAGCAGGACGGGGCCGAGCCGGACCGCGACAGTGCCGAGGAAGCGGCCATCGGGATCCTGCTCCAGCAGCTCGGCCCCCGGCGCGCAGCGGGCGACGCGGGGGATGTCATTCAGCACCAGCCAGGCGCCCTCGACCGGCAGCGGCACCGTGAACTCGTTGTGGATCTTCATGACAGTCCTCCGGCCACATCGGCAGGCGACGAGCGGTAGGCCCCAGCCGCTTCGAGCGCCGCGACGATCCGGTCCGGCATGACGGGCGTCTCGGCGAAGTGAACGCCGTAAGGCGACAAGGCATTCTCGATGGCGGCGACGATGGCGGCGGCGGCGGGGATCGTGCCGCCCTCCCCAGCGCCCTTCACGCCGATCGGGTTGAGCGGCGACGGCGTCTCCACGTGCGCGATCTTGCAGATTGGCACATCGGTCGCCATCGGCAGCAGATAGTCGGCAAAGCTCACCGTCAGCGGTTGCGCGTTGTCGTCGTACTGCATCCACTCCAGCAGGGCATTGCCGATGCCGTGGGCGACGCCGCCCTGCACCTGGCCGTCGACGATCAGCGGGTTGATGACGTTGCCGCAGTCGTGGGCCACCGCGTAGTGCAGGATCTTCACGCCGCCGGTGCCGATATCCACCTCCACCTCGGCCACATGGGTGCCGCTGCAGTAGGAGGCCTGGGGCGGCGTGAAGTAGGCGGTGCTCTCCAGGCCCACCTCCTCGCCGGCCTCCATGGAGAAGCCGGGCATGCCCTGGGCCTGGCGGGAGAGCTCGCCGAACGAAATGGTCGGCGCATTGCCGGAGCGGGCGACGGCCATGCCGTCCTCGAGATCGATCTCGTCCTCGCCTACGCCCAGCGCCTTGGCCGCAAGCTTCAGGATCCGGCCTCTCACCGCATCGGCGGCGATCGAGGCGGACGATCCCGCGTTGACGGCGAGCCGGCTTGCAAATGCGCCGACGCCGTTGGCGATGACCGCGGTGTCACCGATCGCCACGACCACGTCCTCGAGCCGACAGCCGACGCGGTCGGCCACGATCTGGGCCAGCGTCGTGCGCGTGCCCTGGCCTTGGCTGGTGGCGCCGGAGGCGACCTTGACCTTGCCGTTCGGCAGCACGCGGACGGTGACGCCCTCGAACGGGCCGAGCCCGGTTCCCTCCACGTAGGAGGCGACGCCGATGCCGATGTGGCGTCCGCTGCGCCGGGCCTGCTCCTGGCGCGCCTTGAAGCCCTCATAATCGGCCAGCGCGATCGCCGCATCGTGGCCGCGCGGATAGTCGCCGCTGTCGTAGATCAGCGGCTTGCCGTCCCGGAAGGTCAGGCCGACGGAATAGGGCATCTGCTCGGGCCGGATGTAGTTGCGGCGCCGGACGTCGGCGGGATCGAGGCCGAGCTCGCGCGCCACCCGGTCCATCAGCCGTTCCATGGCGAACACAGCCTGCGGCCGTCCGGCGCCGCGCACCGGCGTGGTGGCGACCTTGTTGGTGAAGGCGACCGTGCAATCGAGGCGGTAGGCGGGCACGACGTAGGGGCCCGGCATGGTGGCGCCGGCGATGTAGGGCATGATGATGCCCCACGGCACGTAGGCGCCGGTGTCGTGGAGCATGCGCCCGCGGACGCCCAGAATCCGGGCTTCGTCATCGACGGCGATCTCGACGTCCCAATACTGGTCGCGCTCCTGGGTGGCGCAGAGGAAATGCTCGCGCCGGTCCTCGATGAACTTCACCGGCCGGCCCATGAGGCGCGCCGCGTGGGCGACCACGGGCTCCTCGGGATAGAAGATCGCCTTGGGACCGAAGCCGCCGCCCACGTCAGGCGCGGCCACGCGGATGTTCTCGAGGCCGAGCTCCAGCACCTCCGCCAGCATGCGCCGGCCGATGTGGGGCGTCTGGGTCGCCGACCAGACGGTCAGCAGTTCGCCGTCCTCATCGTACTGGGCGAGGACACCGCGCGGCTCCATGGCCATGCCGCCGCCGCGGTGCTGCCAGAGCGCCTCCTTGAAGACGTGCGCGGCGGAGGCGAACGCCGCCTCGACGTCGCCGTAGGTCATGGCGAACTGCGACACGACGTTGCCGTCGAGATCCTGGTGCACACGTGCAGCACCTGGCGCCACGGCGGCGCGGACGTCGCTGACGGCGGGCAGGACGTCGTAGTCCACGTCGATCAGCGCCAGCGCGTCCTCGCCGACGTAGCGGCTGTCGGCGATCACCACCGCCAGCGCCTGGCCCACGTAGCAGACCTCGTCGACGGCGAGGCAATGCTGGGTGCGCAGCGTCGACATGGTGGCATTGGGCAGCAGCAGCGGCATGCGCTGGGTGCGCATGCGCGCCGGTAGATCGGCCGCAGTCAGCACCGCATGCACGCCCGGCATGGCGAGCGCCGCCGATGCGTCGATGCGGCGGATGCGGGCATGCCCGTGCGGGCTGCGCAGGAAGCAGGCGTGCAGCGCTCCGGGCGCGCGGATGTCGTCGACGTAGCGCCCCTTGCCGGCCAGCAGCGGCGCGTCCTCGAAGCGGGTGACCTTGGCGCCGAAATGCTTGGCTCCCATCAGGCGGCCCCCTTCCGGCGCAGCTCCAGCGCCGCGACGAGGGCTGCCTGCACCGGACCGGCGTAGCCCGTGCAGCGGCACAGGTGGCCGGTGAGGACCTCGCGCACGTCGCCTTCGGTGGGCTCGGCATTGTCCGTCAGCAGCTCGGTGAGGCTCATGAGGATGCCCGGCGTGCAGTAGCCGCACTGCAGACCATGATGGTCGCGGAATGCCGCCTGCAGCGGGTTCAGCTCGCCCGCCTCGCTCAACCCTTCCACGGTGGTCAGGGCGCAGCCGTCCACCTGCACGGCGAAGGTCAGGCACGAGCGCGCCGAGCGGCCGTCGATCAGGACGGTGCAGGCACCGCACACACCGTGCTCGCAGCCGAGATGGGTGCCGGTCAGCCCGAGCTCGTGGCGCAGAAAATCGGCGAGCGTCGTGCGCGCGGCGACTTCACGGACATAGGCGCGGCCGTTGACGGTCAAGGCGACGGAATGGATTGCGGTCATGCGGCCTCCCGTACGGTCGTTGCGCTGCGCTGCCATGCCTCGCGCAGCGCGCGCTCGGTCAGCACGCGGGCCAGATGGCGGCGGTAGGCGGAGGTGCCGTGGATGTCGTCGACGGCATCGATCTCGGCGGCGGCGGCCGCCGCGCGCGCGACGGTCGCGTCGTCGAAGGCACGGCCGGCCAGGATTGCCTCGGCCTCGTCGCGGCGGATCGGCCCATCGGCCACGCCGCACAGCGCGATCGAGGCCCGGCCTATACGGCCGTCGGCGGCCCGGGCGAGCAGGACGGCCGCGCCGGCCACGGCGAAATCGCCGTGACGCCGCGCATATTCCTGAAACGAGCAGCCGTGGCCGGCGGGCCAGGCGTCGACGTGAATCGCGCACAACAGCTCGTCGAGCCCGACGGCCGTGGTCATGAAGCCGTGCACGAACGCCCGCATGGGCACGCGGCGGGCGCCGTCCTGGCCGCGGATCTCGATTTCCGCATCGTGGGCCAGGCAGACAGTCGGCAGCTCGGCGGCCGGATCCGCATGGGCCAGGCTGCCGCCGATGGTGCCGCGGTTGCGCGTCTGGCGATGGCCGACATGGGCGAGCGCCGCCCTGAACAGCGGTGCCGCCGCGGCCAGCCCCGCCGAAAACTCCAGCTCCCGCTGCCGCGTCATGGCGCCGATGCGGATCCGCCCGTCCGTGATGGCGATGCCGGCGAGCTCGGGGATGCGTGCGACGTCGATCAGGTGATCCGGCATGGCGTAGCGGAAATTCATCATCGCCACGAGCGACTGGCCGCCGGCGAGGACCTTGGCGTTGTCGAGCGTGCCGAGCAGACCGATCGCGTCGTCAACCGATTGCGGCCGGTGATAATCGAACGGGCCGGGCTTCATCGCCGCCCGCCCCGGACGTTGCGCGCGCGGACCGGACGATCGCGCCATCCATCCGCACGGAGCTTCGCCCGACATTTGTCGATGCCTTTGACGTCGATCATGCAGCCACCTCCCTGGAGGTTTCCTTTCGTTCCGTATAATGGAACGTATGTTTCTTTACGCTAGACCCTAAGGAGGATAGCAAATGGATGTCAAGCGCGAGCATGGCAGATTTTACAGTCTGCATAGCTTGACGAGCGACGTAAATCTGCCAAGTTGTTCCACTTATCAATCAAATTGTTCCATTGAATAGAACATGAATCGAGATCCCGTCACCAAGACGCTACGCACGCTCAAATGGCTGATCGAGGAGCCGGCGGGCTCTGTCGGCGTGCGCGAGCTCGCCGGCGCGCTGGACATGTCGCCGAGCGGCGTGCACCGGCTGCTCGCCATCCTGCTCGAGGAGGGCCTGGTGCGGCAGGATCCGGTGTCGTCGCGCTATTCACTCGGGGTCGAGCTCTATCGCCTCGCCAATATCGCCGCCGCGAAGGCGCCGATCCGGCAGGTGGCGTTGCGGCACATGCGCCGCCTCGTCGACGCCTGCAACGAGACCGCGCTGCTCGGCATCTACGACCGCGGTCGCCAGGAGATGATCTTCGCCGCGACCATCGAATCGTCGCATCCACTCCGCTACGTCATCGAGCTCAACCAGTGGCTGCCGGTCCATGTGGGGGCGACCGGCCTTGCCATCATGGCCTTCCTGGAGCCGGACGAGATCGGGTCGATCATCGCGCGCACGCGGCTGGCGCCGGCGACGAGCAACTCGATCACCGAGTCCTACCGGCTCGAGACAGAGCTGCAGCGCATCCGCGAGCGCGGCGCCGCCTCGACGCGCGGCCAGCGCATCCCCGGAGCAGTGGGCCTGGCCGCACCGATCTTCGGATCCCGAGGTGAGATCGTGGCCGACATCTGCCTGACCATTCCCGAGCAGCGCTTCGACCAGGCGAGCGAGGGCAGGCTGCTCGATGTCCTGATCGATTGTGCCGCCCGCATCACCGAGGAGATCGGTGGCAAGCACCTGCTCAGGCGCGCGGCCGAATAGGCCATCTGACGGGCCGACGCCCGTACAACGACAAGAACAAGCATAATTCCGGAGGAAAATCTGATGACGATGCAAGTCGCCACGCGTGTAGCCGCCGATGACAAGACGACACGCTACCAGATGCTGTGTCTGATTTCAGCCTTTGCCGGCTGGATGTTCGACTCGATGGATCTAAACCTGTTCACGCTTGTATTGTTTCCGAGCGTGACCGAACTGACGAAGATGACGGACCCGGCCGAGGTCGCCAAGATCGGCGGTTATATTATGGCCGTCAAACTGTTCTGCTGGGGCATCGGCGGAATTCTCTTCGGCGTGGTCGCGGACCGCTGGGGCCGGTCACGGACCATGGTGATCACCATTCTCATCTATTCGGTCTTCACCGGCCTGAGCGGGCTGGCGCAGAACTGGCAGCAGCTCGCCCTCCTTCAAGCCATCGCCGGCTTCGGCATCGGCGGCGAATGGGCCGCGGGCGCGGCCCTGATCGCCGAAACGTGGCCGGAGCACCGCCGCGCCCGCGCCATGCAGATCATGCAGATGGCGTTCGCCTTCGGCTTCTTCGCTGCGGCGCTGAACAATCTGCTGCTCGGCCCGATCAGCTGGCGCTGGGTGCTGGTGGCGGGCGCCCTGCCCGCCCTGGCCAGCCTGCTGATCCGCTTCTTCGTGCCCGAGCCGGAGCGCTGGGTCCAGGTGAAGAAGAGCGAAGCACAAGCGCCGGAGGGGGCGGCCAGCGCCGCCGCCACCTTCGCGGCGATCTTCAAGCCGGACCTCAGGCGGCGCACGATCGTCGGTGCGCTCGTCGCCTCCTCCGTCATGATCGGCTGCTGGGGCGGGCTGACGCTGCTGCCGAGCTGGATCCAGCAGCTCGTGCGGGCGTCGGGCGGCAGCAACGGCGTCGAAATCATCAGCTACGCCTTCATGCTGATGATGGTCGGCGCCGTGCTGGGCTATCTGACCCTGATCTGGACCACCGAGGCGCTGGGACGGCGCCCATCCTATTTCATCTTCAACGTGGCCGCGCTGCTCTCCTCGCTCTACTTGTTCTTCTACATCAAGGACCTGACGTCGCTGCTGTGGTTCATGTTGGTCTATGGCTATTTCGTCATCGGCGGCTTCGGCACCTTCGCCGTGTACCTGCCGGAGCTCTATCCGACACGGGTCCGCGCCACGGGACAGGGCTTCTGCTGGAACGCCGCGCGCTCGGTGACGGCCCTCGGGCCGCTCGTCGCGGGCTGGCTGGTGGCCGAGTTCGGCTCGTTTCCGGCGGCAGCCGGCGCCGTCGCCTTCGCCTATCTGATCGGCGCGGTCGTCATCTGGTTCGGGCCCGAAACGCGCGGCATCCCGCTGAGCGATTAGAGCATGATCCCAAGAAGTGGACACCGGTTCTTGGACAAGATCATGCTCAAAATAAAGACTTAGAGCGGGATGATGATGATTCGAAGAAAAATCGTCCCGTTCTAGGTCATCGTAAAGACGGTACGCCGGGTGCTGTCATCGGCGGGCCACGCCTGTTCCACGTCCGACAAGGGGACAGGCGTGGCCGCGATCTTGAAGCCGCCGGGGGCCGCCGCCTGCAGCACCCCGGCGACGGCCTCGACGAGGCGCTCGAGGGATATGCTGCCGATGCCGCTGCCCATCAGCTCGATCGCCGACGAGCGCAGCACGGCGCTCGGCAGCGTTATGTCGGATCCGCTCGCAGACCCCACCTGGACGAACCGGATGGGCACGGCATCGGCGCCCGCCTTGGCAGCGGCGATCAGAAGGCGCTCCGCACTCGCCCCCCACAGATAGTCGATGACGACATCCACCCCGTCGGCGAACTGCGCCTTGAAGCGCTCCTCGAGAGCCGCATCGGTCCCGGCCAGCGAAATGGTCACGTCGGCACCCAGAGCCGCGACCGATGTCAGGGCGTCCGCATGGCGGCCGGTCGCAATGACCTTCCCCGCCCCGAGATGCTTGGCGATCTGCACGGCGAGACGGCCGGCCGTTCCAGTGGCGCCGTTGACCAGCACGGTCTCGCCGGCCTTGAGCCGCGCGCGCTCCGTGTAGGCGGCCCAGGACGACATGCCGGGGTTGGCGATGGCGGCGGCGGTCACGTCGTCGAGCTCGTCGGGCAGTGCCACGCAGTGCGCCGCAGGCACCACGGCTTGCTCCGCCATGCTGCCGTAAGGTGCTGTCGGCATGACGAAGTACACGCGCCGCCCGCCGTCGAGCCGTCCCACGCCATCGATTCCCACGATGAAGGGAAACCGGCCGGACGAGCTGTAGTGCGCGCCCGAGGCCCGGCTCTTGACGACGGGGCTGATGGCGGCGGCCGTCACCTTGATGCGCACGTCGCCCGGGGACGGCAACGGCTCGCTGAAGTCGCCGTACACGGGCGCTTGCCCGACGCCCGAGACGATCGCGGCCTTCATCGCGGCTCTCCTTTTCGGCTGTCCAATTATGTGCATAATACACACATATATATGGGAGCTGCCGATGCCGTCAACAAAGAAGGTGCAAAATACACATATCGGGAGCCAGCTGCGCCGGCTGCACGGGGCAGTCCTCGATATCGTCGGCATCATGAACCGGCCGCAGCGCGACGAGGCGATGATCAAGGCGGCCGGGATTCCGCTCGACCGGGCACTGTTCCCGCTGCTGGTCGGCATAGAGCGGTTCGGGCCGATCGGCGTGGTGGAGCTGGCCGACCGTGTGGGCCGTGACTACACCACCGTCAGCCGCCAGGTGGCGAAGCTCGAGGGCCTCGGCCTGGTCGAGCGCCGGGGGAGCGCTGCCGACCGCCGTGTGCGCGAGGCCGTCATCAGCCCGAAAGGCAAGGCGATGACCGACCTCGTCGACGCCGCGCGCGACAGGATCGGCCGCGCCATCTTCGCGACGTGGGACCCACACGACATCGACGAGCTGGTGCGGCTCATGCGGAAGTTCGCGGATGCCATGACGGACGAGCCGCCGGCCGGCCCGTGATGCCTCCTCATCGGCACGCGCGATCCGACGGCTGCAAAGGCGGGCTTGACCCGGCCGCCCATCAAATCGAAACTGCGGCCCGGCGTCCTCTGCAGGAGGGTTGCATGGACGATGTGACGGCTGCCTGGCCGGACCTACCCTATGCGCCTTGGCGTGAGACGGCCGCGACCCTGCAGCTGTGGACGCAGATCGTCGGCAAGGTGCGGCTCGCGCTGAGTCCCTGGCTCAACCATGGCTGGCAGGTGGCGCTCTACGTGTCGGCCCGCGGGTTGACGACGTCGCCGATCCCCATCGGACACGAGATCCTCGAGCTCGAGCTCGACTTCATCAGCCACCGCCTCATCGCCCGCACCAGCCGCGGCGACGAGCAGGCGCTGGCGCTCGTCGCGGAGCCGGTGGCCGACTTCTATCACCGGGTCATCGAGCTCCTCGACGGCCTCGGCGCCGTGGTGGCGATCAACGAGACGCCGAACGAGGTGCCCGACCCGATCCCGTTCTCGCAGGACCACACCCATGCCGCCTACGATGCCGCCGCGGCCCATCGCTTCTGGCGCGCGCTGGTACAAGTGGACCGCGTCTTCAAGCTCTTCCGCAGCGGCTTTCTCGGCAAAGCGAGCCCCGTCCACTTCTTCTGGGGCAGCTTCGACCTCGCCGTCACCCGCTTCTCGGGCCGCCCCGCCCCACTTCACCCCGGCGGCGTGCCGGGACTGCCGGACCCGGTGACACGGGAGGCCTATTCGCACGAGGTGAGCAGCGCCGGCTTCTGGCCGGGCAGCGACGCGTTCCCGCAGGCGGCGTTTTATTCCTACGCCTATCCCGAGCCCGCCGCGTACCGCGACCAGCTGGTGACGCCGCAGGCGCGTTTCGACACGACGTTCGGCGAGTTCATCCTGCCCTATGAGGCGGTCCGCACGGCCCCCGACCCGGACGCCTTGCTGCTCGACTTTCTGGCGAGCACCTATGCCGCGGCAGCGGACACGGGGCACTGGGACCGCGCCGCGCTGGACTGCCCGTTCGGCGCGCCCGGACAGGTCCGTCTGCTCTAATTGGCGCCATCGTTCCGTCTCAGCTGAACCGCTTGGAGGTCGAGCTCCATACCTCGCCCCACGTGTGGGGAGAGGTCGCCTTGCGCGCCAGCGCAAGGCGGGTGAGGGGGGCTCCCGGAGAAGGCTCAAGGCCGGTCACGGCACGCGTCAAGCCCCCTCCCTCTCCAAGAAGAATGGGGCTTGCCGCATTCTTCAGTCCCTTGAGTGCGCAAGTCGGGGAAACCCGACTTGCGTTGAAGCGGGGAGAGGGTGCGCGGCGGCCCCGCCAACGCCAATCGTCAAAGCTCGCGGGGGCCCGGCTTTGTCTCTACGTCGGCGGCGTGCCGTTGGCGGCCAGCGCCTCGCCGGCGATGTAGAGCGAGCCGGTGATCAGCACGCGTGGCGCACGCGCCCAGACCCGCTCGCCCAGGCTCGCCAGGGCCGCCTCGATGCCGTCGCGGCTCTCGGCCCGGAGCCCGACGGCGCGGGCGATCTCGGCCAGCTCGTCCGCCGGCCGCGCGGCCAGCTGGCCATGGATGGGCACGGCCAGGAGATCGCTGGCGAGGCCCGCGAATGGGCCGAGGAAGCCCCGGGCGTCCTTGGTGCCGAGCATGCCGACGATGAGCACCAGCGGTGCGGGGCTCTTTTCCTCGAGCTCCGCCATGGCCGCGGCGATGGCACGGCCGCCGTCCGGATTGTGGCCACCGTCGAGCCAGACCTCGGTGCCGGCGGGCGCCAACTCGGCGAGGCGGCCGCCCCTGAGCCGCTGCAGGCGCCCCGGCCATTGAGCGGCACCGATGCCGGCATCGATCGCCGCCCGATCGACCGCGGCGAAGCCCGCGGCGCGGATGGCCGCGATGGCGGCGCCGGCGTTGACGTGCTGGTGGCGGCCGGCGAGGCGCGGCAGCGGCAGGTCCAGCAGGCAGCTCGTATCCTCGTAGATGAGTCGGCCCGATTCCTCGCGCGCCATGAAATCCTGGCCGCCCACCCAAACCCGGGCGCCGACCCGCTCGGCCGCAGCCTCGAGCACGGCGGTGGTCTCCGGCTCCTGCTGGGCGATGATCGCCGGCCGGCCGCGCTTGAACACGCCCGCCTTCTCCGCCGCGATCAGGGTGACGCGGTCGCCGAGATATTCGGCGTGGTCGAGGGACACCGGCGTGACCACCGCCGCGGCCGGCGTCGCGATCACGTTGGTGGCGTCGAAGCGGCCGCCGAGGCCCACCTCGAGCAGCAGCGCGTCGGCCGGATGATCGGCGAACAGCGAGAAGGCTGCCGCGGTGGTGATCTCGAACACCGTGATGGGCGCGCCGGCGTTGAGCGTCTCGCAGGTGCGCAACGCCGCCACCAGCCGCTCCTCGTCGACGAAGCGGCCGCCCCCCGACCGCCCCAGCCGGATGCGCTCGTGGAAGCGGACGAGATGGGGCGAGGTGTAGACGTGAACCCGGAGCCCGGCAGCCTCCAGCATCGCGCGCATGAAGGCGATCGTCGATCCCTTGCCGTTGGTGCCGGCCACGTGCACCACCGGCGGCAGGCGCCGCTCGGGATGGTCGAGCCGGGCGAGCAGCGCCTGGATGCGCTCCAGCGACAGATCGATGGATTTGGGGTGCAGGCCCAGGAAGCGGGCGATCAGGGCATCCGAGGACTCCGGCCCACCCTGCGCCGGCAGTGGTCCGCTCATTCAGCCGCAGCGTCGAGCTTGACCGTCGTGTTGGCGGCGGCCGGCGGGGGCAGCGCGACGGAAGGATCGGGCGGCGCGGCGTGCTCCTCGGTGTCATCCGGCCGCACCGCCTCGTCCTCGACGACGGGCTGCTTGGTGAGGATGCGGCACAGCCGTGCGATGGTCGGCTTCAGCTGGTGGCGGTGAACCACCATGTCGACCATGCCGTGATCCTTGAGGTACTCGGCCCGCTGGAAGCCGTCCGGCAGCTTCTCGCGGATGGTCTGCTCGATGACGCGCGGCCCGGCGAAGCCGATCAGCGCCCCGGGCTCGGCGATATGGATGTCGCCCAGCATGGCGTAGGAGGCGGTGACGCCGCCGGTGGTCGGGTTGGTGAGCACGACGATATAGGGCAATTGCGCCGCGCGCAGGCGACGCACCGCTACGGTGGTGCGCGGCATCTGCATCAGCGAGAACATGCCCTCCTGCATGCGCGCTCCGCCCGACGCGGCAAACAGCACGAAGGGCGTGCTGCGGCTGACCGCCGTCTCCATGGCCGTGACGATCGCCTCGCCCGCCGCCATGCCGAGCGAGCCGCCCATGAACTCGAAATCCTGCACGGCGATCGTCACCGGCAGATGCTCCACCTCGCCCACGCCCACCTTGACCGCGTCGACCTGGCCAGTCTTGGCGCGCGCGTCACGCAGCCGGTCGATGTAGCGCTTCTCGTCGCGGAACTTGAGCGGATCGAGCGGCACCTCCGGCAGCGCGATCTCCTCCCAGCGCTCGCCGTCGAACATCGACTTGAGCCGGTCCGCAGCGCCCATCCGGAGGTGGAAGTTGGAGCCGGGGATGACGAACAGGTTCGCCTCCACCTCCTTGTGGAAGACCATCTGGCCGGTATCCGGACATTTGATCCAGAGGTTCTCCGGTACCTCCCGCTTGAACAGCGTCTTGATCTTCGGCCGAACGACGTCGGAAATCCAGTTCATGAGGTCCCAACCTCCAGGCGCGCCGCTCGATCAACCCTGCGGGCGAGATCCGTATGTGGGGGCGAAGCGTACAATTTCATGACGCTGCAGCCGCAATATCCGCCTGCCTTGCGTCTTCCCCCTAACGAATGTTTACACGCCGCGGCTCAGGCCGCGTGTGATTTGGCGGCGCTCCGCACACCCGCCGCGAGCTCCCGCACCAGCGCGGCCACGCTCTCCGCCGTCGCGCCCGTCGCGCGGCCGTCGGCGTCGAGCGACCCCTTCACCCGCTCCACCAGCGCGGTGCCGACGACGACGCCATCGGCGGACGCCGCCACGGCGGCCGCATGGGCCGCCGTCCTGACGCCGAAGCCGACGGCGACCGGCAGCCGCGTGTGCCCCTTGATGCGCTCGACCGCCGTGGCGACCTTGCCGAAATCGGGCGTCGCCGACCCGGTGATGCCGGTGATCGACACGTAATAGACGAAGCCGGCGGTATTGGCGAGCACCGCCGGCAAGCGCACGTCGTCGGTCGTCGGCGTCGCCAGGCGGACGAACGCGAGGCCGGCCTCGAGCGCCGGCAGGCACAGCTCCTCATCCTCCTCGGGCGGCAGGTCGACGACGATCAGCCCGTCGACGCCGGCGGCCCGGGCATCCGCCAGGAAGCGGGCGACGCCATAGATGTAGATCGGGTTGTAGTAGCCCATCAGGATGATCGGGGTGGCCGTGTCGCCGGCGCGAAAGCGCGCCACCAGCTCGAGCGTCTTCACCATGGTCTGGCCGCCGGCCAGCGCCCGCAGGCCCGCGGCCTGGATCGCCGGGCCGTCGGCCATGGGGTCGGTGAACGGCATGCCGAGCTCGATCACGTCGGCGCCGGCGCCCGGCAGGGCCTCCACCACCGCGAGCGAGGCCTCGAAATCCGGATCGCCGGCCGTCACGAAGGTGACCAGCGCTGCCCGCCCCTCGGCGCGGCAGGCGGCGAAGCGGGCATCGATGCGCGCAACCCCGCCGGGCGCGTGCGGCTCGCTCATGGCCTGCCTCCCAGGATCTCGGCCACCTGCGGCACGTCCTTGTCGCCACGGCCGGACAGATTGACCACCATCAGATGCTCGCGCGGCAGCTGCGGCGCCAGCTCCACGACGCGCGCGATGGCGTGGGCGGGCTCGAGCGCCGGGATGATGCCCTCCAGCCGCGTCAGCAGTTGGAAGGCCGCCAGCGCCTCCTCGTCGGTCGCCGACAGGTACGTCACCCGGCCGACGTCGTTGAGCCAGGCATGCTCGGGGCCGATGCCGGGATAGTCGAGGCCGGCCGAGATCGAATGGGCCTCGGTGATCTGCCCGTCGCCGTCCATCAGCAGGTAGGTGCGGTTGCCGTGCAGCACGCCCGGCCGGCCGCCGGCGATGGAGGCGGCGTGCGCCCCCGAGGCGACGCCGTGGCCGGCGGCCTCGACGCCGTAGATGGCGACCGACGGCTCGTCGAGGAAGGGATGGAACAGGCCCATGGCGTTGGAGCCGCCACCGATGCAGGCGATCAGGCTGTCGGGCAGGCGCCCTTCCGCCTCCAGCATCTGGGTGCGCGTCTCGTGGCCGATGATCGACTGGAAGTCGCGCACGATGGTGGGATAGGGATGCGGCCCCGCCACCGTGCCGATGCAGTAGAACGTGCTGTCGACGTTCGTCACCCAGTCGCGCAGGGCGTCGTTCATGGCGTCCTTGAGCGTGCGCGAGCCGGACTGGACCGGCACCACCTCGGCCCCGAGCATGCGCATGCGGAAGACGTTGGGCATCTGCCGCTCGACGTCGACGGCGCCCATGTAGATCACGCAATCGAGGCCGAAGCGGGCGCACAGGGTCGCGGTCGCCACACCGTGCTGGCCCGCCCCGGTCTCGGCGATGATGCGCTTCTTGCCCATGCGCCGCGCCAGCATGATCTGGCCCAGCACGTTGTTCACCTTGTGGGAGCCGGTGTGGTTGAGCTCCTCGCGCTTCAGATAGATCTTGGCGCCGCCGCTGCCACCGGCATCCTCCGCCTGCCGGCGCAGGTGCTCGGTCAGCCGCTCGGCGTAGTAGAGCGGGCTGGGCCGGCCGACGTAACGGGCGAGGTGGCCGTCCATCTCGGCCTTGAAGGCAGGATCGGTCTGCGCCTCGCGGTAGGCGCGCTCCAGCTCGAGGATGAGCGGCATCAGCGTCTCGGCGACGAAGCGGCCGCCGTAGAGGCCGAAGCGGCCGCGCTCGTCGGCCCCGCTGCGGAACGAGTTCGGCCGGTCGGGCGTCGTCGCGTCCGGCGTTGAGAGCTTGGGCACTGAGAGCTTGGAATTGGCGGTCACGCGACCTTGTCCTTGCAGACCTGGCGGGCGCTGCGCGCCGCGCGGATGAAAGCTTCGATGAGGGCCGGGTCCTTCACGCCCGGCGCGGCCTCCACGCCGGACGAGACGTCGACGCCCATGAAGCCGCGATGGGTGCCGGCCTGCTCGATGGCGTCGACGACATTGGCGGGCGTCAGGCCGCCGGAAAGCATGAACGGCGGCAGCTCAGCCGCGGCGATCAGCCGCCAGTCGAAGCTGGCGCCGTTGCCGCCGGGGCGCGTCGCATCCTGCGGCGGCTTGGCGTCGAGCAGCAGGCGATCCGCCGCCGTGAAGGCGCCGGCGACGGCGAGATCGGCGGCGGTCGCAACCCCGACCGCCTTCATCGCGCGGACCTGCGTTGTCGTAAGGTCTCGGCCGCGCGCACGCAGCGCCGCCAGGCGCTCGCCGCTTTCGTGCCCGTGCAGCTGCAGCCAGTCCGGGCGTACCTCGGCACAGATCGCGTCGATCAGCGCATCGTCGGCGTCGACGGTCAGCGCCACCACTTCGGCGCGGCCGCGCACGTGCTGCCTCAGCGCCTTGGCGGCGGCAACCGACACGTGGCGCGGGCTCCGGGGAAAGAACACCAGCCCGATCATGTCGGCACCGCAGCCGAGCGCCGTATCGAGCGACTCGACCGAGTTCAACCCGCAGATCTTGACGAGAACCGACATCGCGTGGAGTTGGCACGGGAGGGGCCGCTTGTCCACCTCGCCCGCTGTCGCGGCGGCGGACCACGTCGGCGTGCCTTCGCTGGCGCCAGATTCTGCCGCACGATTGGGCACCCGGCAGTCATGATGGCGCGCCGACCACATTTGATAAAAAATTACGGTTGCAAACACGCCGCGAGCAACGTTAGTCTCTGCCCACGAAAAAGGCCTCGCTCACGCGGCCCAAGTCTCGGGAGGAAACGCCCACGGGGCACGTAGCATTTATGCTGCGGTGCAACATTCAGGGCGCGCCGCTCAATGGCGCAGATCTACCGGGGCAGCGAGGCTGCCCCTTTTTTTGCCCGCCATCCTCTGCGGCATGCGTGCACGAGGAAGTCGAGCCCGCCCCAGTGCCGCTTCAGCTCGTCGAACACGGCGTCCACCGAAGCCAGCTCCTTCACGTCGCAGGGCAGCACGATCGACGCGCCGAGCGACTGCGCCAACGGCGCCACCCGCTTCTTCACCACGTCGCCCTGGTGTGGATATCGATTTCGCGCCCGCCGCGCCGCGCGTCGGCCGAAGCATGTCCCGATCGCGTGAGCTCGACCGATCGGAAAGCGATGCTCCCGGTCCCGTGGCAACGGGATGCGCCGGCCTCTGAATCGGGCGATCCGCCCCGCGGCGCGCGGCCGCCCTGCGGGGCGCGCCGGCCGTGACGCCGCCCTCAGGCGTCGACGTGCTTCAACACCAAGGTCGCGTTGGTGCCGCCGAAGCCGAAGGAGTTGCTCAGCACCGCGCCGAGGTGAGCATTGTCGATCCGCTCGCGCACGATCGGCATGTCGGCGAAGGCCGGATCGATCTCGTCGATGTGCGCGCTCTCGCAGATGAAGCCGTTGTTCATCATGAGCAGGCTGTAGATCGTCTCCTGCACGCCGGTGGCGCCGAGCGAATGGCCGGTCAGCGCCTTGGTGCCGGAGATCGGCGGGCACTTGTCGCCCGCCCCGAAGATCTTGCGGATGGCATCGATCTCCGGCCCATCGCCCGCGGGCGTCGATGTGGCGTGCGGATTGATGTAGCTGATCGGCGTCTTGACGCCGGCGAGCGCGATGCGCATGCAGCGCTCGGCCCCTTCGCCGGACGGGGCGACCATGTCGTAGCCGTCGGACGTCGCGCCGTAGCCGACGATCTCGCCGTAGATGCGCGCGCCGCGCGCCTTGGCGTGCTCGAGCTCCTCCAGCACGACGACACCGGCGCCGCCCGCGATGACGAAGCCGTCGCGGTTCTTGTCGTAGGGACGGGAGGCGACGCCGGGGCGATCGTTGTACTTGCTCGACATGGCGCCCATGGCGTCGAACAGCACGGACAGGGTCCAGTCCAGCTCCTCGCAGCCGCCGGCGAACATCATGTCCTGCTTGCCGAACTGGATGAGCTCGTAAGCGTTGCCGATGCAATGGTTGGACGTCGCGCAGGCCGACGAGATCGAATAGTTGACGCCCTTGATCTTGAACCAGGTGGCGAGGGTCGCCGACGCGGTCGATGACATCGCCTTGGGCACCGCGAAGGGCCCGACCCGCTTGGGGCCCTTCTCGCGGGCGATGTCGGCCGCCTCCACCACCGAGCGGGTCGACGGGCCGCCCGACCCCATGATGATTCCCGTGCGCTCGTTGGAGATGTCCTGCAGCTCCAGCCCGGCGTCGCGGATGGCCTGGTCCATGGCCACGTGGTTCCAGGCCGTGCCGCCGCCGTGGAAGCGCATGGCGCGCCGGTCGACAACCTCGGCCGGATCGAGCGTCGGTGCGCCGTGCACCTGGCAGCGGAAGCCGAGCTGCGCATAAGCCTCGGCGCGCACGATGCCGGAGCGGGCCTCACGCAGGGACGCCACGACCTCCTGGGTATTGTTGCCGATGGACGACACGATTCCCATGCCGGTAACGACGACGCGTCTCATCGCTCGCCAATCCTTTCTCAGTGCCGCCTGGCCGCCGGATTCGCGGCGCAGCGGCCTAAAGCATTTTCCGGTCGGATGGCATCCGCCCGCGAGCACGCCCTAAATAGGTGAATCTGGTGCGCCTGCCCCGTGAGGTGAAGGCCTCCCGGGAAGCGCTCGAGGGGCGACACGCATTCCAGATGGTTGGATCGAAAGTAAGGCCGCCGCCATCGGCAGGCAGGCGCTGCCGTCACACCGCCCGCAACAGCCCGACGCGCAGGTCCTTGACCTCCTGCACGCGCTCGCCGTCGGCCTCCAGCCAGCCGTCGGCGATGCCGAGAATGAGCTTGGAGCGGAAGACGCGCTTGAGATCCACTCGGTAGACGACGCGCTTCACCGACGGCACCACCTGGCCGGTGAGCTTCACCTCACCCACGCCGAGCGCCCGGCCGCGCCCCTGCGATCCGGACCAACCGAGAAAGAAACCCAGCATCTGCCACAGCGCGTCGAGACCGAGGCAGCCGGGCATCACCGGGTCGCCCTTGAAATGGCAGGGGAAGAACCAGAGGTCCGGGCGCACGTCGAGCTCGGCCGTGACATGGCCCTTGCCGTGCTGGCCACCCGTCTCGCCGATCGACGAAATGCGATCGAACATCAGCATCGGCGGCAACGGCAGCTGTGCGTTGCCGGGCCCGAACATCTCGCCTCGCCCGCAGGCGAGAAGCTCCTCGTAGCTGTAGCTCGACTGGCGCTGTACGGTGGTCGCGGTCTCGGTCATGTTCCTGTCATCGGGCGGTCGATTGTAAGCCGTGTTCAGTTCTGACGTCCTAGAGCATTCCATCGTCCGATTGAACTCGACACGGCGCAAAAAAGCGTCACGTCGGCCATGAGGAACCGGGCAACGATGGTCCGGGCGGCCATCGCAGGCTCCTAGCACGGTTCCTGCATCGGCCGAAAGCGGCACGCGCGATGTTGCGATCGCGCCATCTCCTGCATATGATGTTGGTTGGATTATACACGGGTTGAATGTTCAATGAGCGATGGGGTTGTCGAAAACGCCGGGGGCCAGGACGAGCACGCGCACGCCGGCTTGCAGGGGTGTCCTGTTCATACGCTTCGGGGCGAATTGAGACGTGCGGGCCTGCGCCCGACCCGGCAGCGCGTCTCGCTGGGCTGGCTGCTGTTCGCCAAGGGTGACAGGCACGTCACGGCCGAGATGCTGTACGAGGAAGCGACGCGGGCCCGCGTCCCAGTGTCGCTTGCGACCGTCTACAACACCCTGCACCAGTTCACCGAGGCGGGTCTGCTGCGGGAAGTCGCCATCGATGGATCGCGCACCTATTTCGACACCAACGTCGGCAACCATCATCACTTCTTCGTCGAAGGCGAGGAGCGGCTGATGGACATTCCGGGCTCCTCCGTCACGATCGGCAACCTCCCGGCCGCTCCCGAAGGCATGGAGATCACCAAGGTCGACGTGGTCATCCGCCTGCGGCCGAAGAAGGTCTCCTGAGCTTTCATCTGCGTCATGGCCGGGCTCGATCCGGCCATCCATCCGCTCAGGATGCGCCGTTCAGCCGGCCTTGTCGGGCTTGAATCCCGCGCATCGATGCATCGCCGGATCAAGCCCGGTCATGACGACACACGGTCTGAGCGAACGGGTGAGCCGATTCCGGCGGCGCCGGGGCATCCTCCCGGGCAAGCCGTCTATTCCACCTTCTCGCCGGGATAGACGCCCCACAGCTTTTCCTGGCGCAGGTAGCCGCTGACGTTCTGGACCGTCACCAGGCACCAGCTGCCGTCGCAGCGCTTGATGTTGGCGATCACGTTGGGCTGCAGTTGGGCGACGACCGGCGCGTCATCCTTGGCCGATTCCAGCAGCGACATCATGCCCGTCTTGTCCCACGGCGCGACCAGCGCCGTGCGCCGGCCCGACAACAGGCTGTGCAGCACCCAGCCCTCGGTGCCCTCCGCATCCCGCACCCGTCGCCAGGTCTCGAACTCGGCCGTGATCTCCACCGGCAGGCCGGCGCGCTGGAACACCCAGGACGTGCGATGGTCCTTCGACGGCCCCTCGCGCAGGTTCACCCGATCCGACTTGAGGCTGACGTAGCGCGGCAGCGGCAGCCCGCTCGCCGTGCCGACCTGCGCCGCCAGGGCCGCGCCGGACGGGGCCGGCGCCAGCGCGAGGGCCAGCAGCAGCGGGGCGACCGCTGCCATGCGCCGCGGCGCCAGAAGCCTGAGCATGCGCCTCCCCACATCGATGAAAGCCAGGCCGGTGGCGCGCAAGCGGCGTCCGCCCTTGTCCGCCGTCCGCGGAGCATTCGCAGCGCGTCTCATTGTCTTTCTGCCGTCCTCTGCTAGAGAGGCATTGATGGGGTCGCCGCCCGTATCTGTGGCCCGGCCATGTTTAACGGGGGGTGAAACGCTCCCACCCGGACGCGTCATGATCAAGAAAAAGCCTTTCGTCGTCGTCACCCGCAAGCTGCCCGAGGTCATCGAACAACGGATGGCCGAACTCTTCGACGTGCGCCTCAATCCCGGCGACAAGCCGATGACGACGGCCGACCTCGTCGAGGCCATCCGATCCGCCGACATTCTGGTGCCGACGATCACCGACGAGATCGACTCGGCCGTGCTGGCGCAGGCCGGCCCGAACCTCAAGCTCATCGCCAATTTCGGCAACGGCGTGGACAACATCGACGTGCAGCAGGCATTGGCCCGCGGCATCACGGTGACCAACACGCCGGGCGTGCTGACCGAAGACACCGCCGACATGACGATGGCGCTGATCCTTGCCGTCGCCCGGCGCATCGCCGAGGGCGCGCGCATCCTGCTCGACGACCAGGAATGGGCCGGCTGGTCACCGACCTGGATGCTCGGCCGGCGCACCACCGGCAAGCGGCTCGGCATCGTCGGCATGGGCCGCATCGGCCAGGCGGTGGCGCGCCGCGCCCGGGCCTTCGGCCTGTCCATCAACTATCACAATCGCCGGCGCGTGCCGGCGGCGACCGAGCAGGCGCTCGAGGCCACCTATTGGGACTCCCTCGACCAGATGCTGGCCCGCATGGACATCGTCTCGGTCAACTGCCCGCATACGCCGGCCACGTATCATCTGCTCTCGGCCCGTCGCCTCAAGCTGCTCAAGCCCTCGGCCATCGTGGTCAACACGGCGCGCGGCGAAATCATCGACGAGACCGCGCTGGCGCGCATGCTGGAGGCCGACGAGCTCGCCGGAGCGGGGCTCGACGTCTTCGAGCACGAGCCGGCGGTCAACCCGCGCCTGCTGAAGCTCGCCAAGGCCCACAAGGTCGTGCTCCTGCCGCACCTGGGCTCGGCCACCATCGAAGGCCGCATCGACATGGGCGAGAAGGTGATCGTCAACATCAAGACCTTCATGGACGGGCACCGTCCGCCCGATCGCGTCCTGCCGAGCATGCTCTGACGGGCCGGAGAGAGACGGTTCCGGGTCGACCGATCCGGGACCCATCTGATCTGTGCCGCGGTAGCCGTTGCGCCGCGTGGAGAAAGGCCGATGGAGGAGGCCCGAGGCTGGCTCGGCCGCAAGATCGCCGACTTCCTCACCAAGGAGCTGGAAGGCTATAGCCCCTCCGCACCGCCCGACCCCGAGGCGCTGGCGCGCGTGCTGCAGCCCGGCGACGTGCTGCTGGTCGAGGGCAACACGCGCATTGCCAGCATCATCAAGTACCTGACGCAATCGACATGGTCGCACGCCGCACTCTACGTCGGCGACATTGCCGGCACGGAAACCGACGGCGAAGCCCACACCCTCGTCGAGGCCGACGTGAAGCACGGCGTCGTGTCCGTGCCGCTCTCCAAGTACGAGCACGCGCACGTGCGCATCTGCCGGCCCGTCACCCTGACGCCGAAGGACCGGGCCGAGGTGGTGCGCTTCGTGACCTCACGCATCGGCCATTCCTATGACATGAAGAACGTGGTCGACCTGGCGCGCTATCTGCTGCCGCTGCCGATCCCTGCGCGCTTTCGCCGCCGCATGATCTCGGTGGGATCCGGCGAGCCGACCCGCGCCATCTGCTCGACGCTGATCGCCGAAGCCTTTCAGCACGTGCGCTATCCGATCCTGCCGCGCATCGAGATCGCCAAGCGCCGCGGCATCACGCACTACGCCCGGGCGGAGCTGATCCACATTCGCCACCACAGCCTCTATGCGCCGCGCGATTTCGACATTTCGCCCTATTTTGCCATCCTCAAGCCCACCATCGAGATGGGCTTCGACTACAAGCGCTTCGTCTGGCACGACGATTCGGCGGTGGCGAAGGGTGTCGGAAGCGGCAGGGCGCCGGTCGGCCGCTTGGGCGTGCCCGATCCGCCAAGGGCACCGCGCTGATAGGGCGCCGCGCGGATAGGGCGTGGCCGCCGAGCACGACGCCGGTTTTTCCCGGCAGGTCCGTCACGCGTTCGCCACCATCGGCGGCACAAGTGCCGCAGCCGTGGGACCTACCCCGTGCCCAGGGAGCGCCTCGCGCTCCTGGTTCAAAAGAGTTGGCGCATATCGATCCGATCGACATGCTCCAGAGCATCGGACCCAAAAGCGGACGCCGGTTTTGGACAATCCGATGCTAAGACAAAAGCGCTAGAGCGGCCGCTCCGATGGCATCGGAGCTGCTCTAGATGTTCGTTCATGACGCGCGCAGAGGCAATCCGGTGAGTTGGACAGGCATGGCGACGAGCCCGCTCATACTGATCGATGGAGCCGTCAAGGCGCTCAGCCAGATCCTGTCTCCGCCGTTCCGGCGTCTCCTGGGCCTCTCCATCCTGCTGACCGTGGGCATCCTGGTGCTGGTCTGGTTCGGGCTGACGCGGCTCTTCAACTACTATCTGTCCAACCACAGCATCAGCGGCTCATATCCGATCCTCGACACCCTGGCCTTCTTCCTGGTCGGGATCGGGCTGTTCGTCGGGCTGGCGTTCCTGCTGCCGCCCGTCTCGGCGCTGGTCTCCGGCTACTTCCTCGACGATGCCGCCGAGGCGGTGGAACGGCAGTACTATCCGGCCGATCCGCCCGGCCAGCCGCTGTCGTTCGGCCGTTCGCTGCTCTATGGGCTGCGCTTCGCCGGCCTGTCGCTCGCCGTCAACATCGTCGCGCTGCTGCTGGTCTTCGTGCCCGGCGTCAATCTGATCGCCTTCTTCGTCGCCAACGGCTACCTGCTCGGCCGCGAATATTTCGAGATGGCCGCCGCGCGCTTCAGGCCCGTGGCCGACGCGGAGGCCATGCGGATCCGCAACCGGGCCACCGTCTTCCTCGGCGGCCTCGTCATCGCGGCACTGGTGGTGGTGCCCTTCGCCAACCTGCTGACGCCGCTGTTCGGCATCGCGCTGATGGTCCACGTGCACAAGGCCCTGAGTCGGGCCGAGGCGGTCGCGCCACCGCAGCTGAGCGCACGCCCGGCCGGCACCGAGGCCAATTAGGCCGGGACCGCCTCAAGCAAGGCCAGGCAAGACCAGGGCCGGATAAATCAAGGCCTGTTAGATCTACGACGTCAGACGTTCTGCGGCGTGTCGGTCGAATCGAACTGCCCGGTCCTGCGGAACCGCCAGAGGTAGGTCGGCACGATGGCGTCGTAGCCCGTCGGCGTGATGCCGATGCCCTCCAGCGTACGCCCCTCGGCCTTGGCCGCCGCCGACACCACGTTGTCGACCTGGAGCATGCGCACCTGGTCGCGGCTGATGCGCAGAATCTGCGGCCAGATCGACAGGGTCACGGTGGTGGCGATTTCGGTCAGCCATGCTTGCAGCCGGGCGAGCGGGAACGGCAGCGCCATGATCGGCCGGCGGCGGCGGGTCGTCGCCAGCACGTAGTCGACCAGCTCGCGCAGGGTGCGGATCTCCGGCCCGCCGAGCTCGTAGATGCCGCCGGCGACCGTGCCGTCCACCGCCCGCGCGATCGCCTCGGCGACGTCGCCGACGAACACCGGCTGCATGCGCGTGTCGGCCCCGGCCAGGGGCAGGACCGGCAGGATGCGGGCGAGCTCGGCGAAGCGGTTGAAGAACTGGTCCTCCGGCCCGAAAATGATCGAAGGCCGCACGACCACCGCACCCGGCACCGCAGCGAGGACGCCGGCCTCGCCCTGGGCCTTGGTGCGTGCGTACTGGGAGGCCGAGTCCGGATCGACGCCGAGCGCCGACACCTGCACCAGTCGGCCGATGCCGCGGGCGGCCGATGCCTCGGCGATGGCACGAGGGCCGAAGGCCTGCACCGCATCGAACCGCTGGCGGCCGCTCTCCTGGAGGATGCCCACCAGGTTGATCACCGCGTCGGCGCCCTCGAGCGCCCGTTCGATGGACGGCCGGTTGCGCACGTTGGCCTGCACCGCGGAGATCTGGCCGACGTTGCCGAGCGGCTGGAGGTGCCCGGCAAGATCGGGGCGCCGCACGGCGACGCGAATGCGATAGCCGCGCTTGGCCAGCGCGCGCACCACGTGGCGGCCGACGAAGCCGGATCCACCGAAGACCGTCACCAGCGTTTCGGAAGGCTGTCGCCTGGTGAAAGACATGGAGCTCTCCGCGGATCTTCCACTCGAGCGCGGCGCGATCGGGCAACACCACCCGGCCGCGAAGAAGCGCCCCAGATTCAAAAACTTGGAGCATTTCGATGCGATCGGATGATGACATCTGATCGCGAAATGCTCTAGTCGGACGAGCGCTTCCTAGTCAATCGGCTCGCAGCTGTATAGAGCGAAGCGGTCACAGCGCGCCGCGACCCGAAAAGGGCCCGCCCGCTCCCACGCACACCTGTTCCATGGCCAAGACACGTTCCCTCGACAGTTTCCGCCGCATCGTCGTGAAGGTCGGCTCCGCCCTGCTGGTCGACCGCGAGCGCGGCCGCGTCCGCGAAGAATGGCTCACGGCGCTGGCCGACGATCTCGCCGGCCTGCACCGCCGGGGCGCCGATGTGCTGGTGGTGTCGTCCGGCGCCATCGCGCTCGGCCGCACCGTCCTGGCGCTGCCCCCCGGCCAGCTCAAGCTCGAGGACGGTCAGGCGGCCGCAGCCGTCGGGCAGATCGCCCTGGCGCGCATCTGGGCCGAAGTGCTGGGGGCGCACGGGATCACCGCGGGCCAGGTGCTGGTGACGCTGTGGGACACGGAGGAGCGGCGGCGCTACCTCAACGCCCGCGCCACGCTCGCCAAGCTGCTGGATTGGCGAGCCATCCCGGTGATCAACGAGAACGACACCGTGGCCACGAGCGAGATCCGCTACGGCGACAACGACCGCCTCGCCGCCCGCGTCGCCACCATGGCCGGTGCCGACCTGCTGGTGCTGCTGTCCGACGTGGACGGCCTCTACACGGGGCCGCCGGCGAGCGACCCCACCGCCACGCTCATTCCGGTGGTCGAGCGCATCACGCCGGAGATCGAGGCCATGGCGGGCGGCGCCGCCTCCGAGCATTCGCGCGGCGGCATGCGCACCAAGATCGAGGCGGCCAAGATCGCGACTCAGGGCGGCGCCCACATGGTCATCGCCTCGGGCCTGGTCGAACGGCCGCTCCGGTGCATTGCCAGGGGCGCGCCCGCCACCTGGTTCCTGTCGCCCTCCACGCCCACCCGTGCGCGCAAGACCTGGATCGCCGGCATGCTCGAGACCCGCGGCACGGTGACCATCGACGACGGCGCGCTGGGCGCCTTGAAGCGCGGCAAGAGCCTGTTGCCGGCCGGCGTCGTGCGCGTCGACGGCAGCTTCGCGCGCGGCGACACGCTGCTCGTGCGCGGCCTCGACGGCACGGAGGTCGGCCGCGGCCTGTCCAACTACGACGCCGACGATGCGGCGCGCATCGCCGGCAAGTCGTCGGTCGACATTCCCGCCATCGTCGGCTTCACCGGCCGCCCCGAGATGATCCACCGCGACGTCTTCGTGCTGGCCGGCGCGCTGAAGGAGCCCGGCTAGTGTGGCGACCGCAAACGGTTGCCCAAACCTTGCCAGAGCCCGAGGCAACCCCTTAATGAGGGCTTGGCTGCGGCTGCGGCGGACGTCGCGCCCGCGACCCATGTTAAGGTGCCGGTGATGAGTGTAGCGCTGCTCTCGGAGCACAAGACCACGACCGAGGCGGAGCGGGCGGTAACGCCCGTCATGATCGAGATCGGCCGGCGCGCCCGCGCCGCCCAGCGTCGGCTAGCCCTCGCCCCCCGGAGACGAAGCGCGCCGGCCTGGCGGCTGCCGCTGCGGCGATCCGCGCCGCGGCGCCGGCGATCCTCGACGCCAACCGCGCCGACATCGAGGAGGCCCGTCGGAACGGGCAGACGGAATCCTACATCGATCGTCTGATGCTCGATGCCGGGCGCATCGAGGCCATCGCCCGCGCGGTCGACGAGATCGCGGCGCTGCCGGACCCGGTAGGCCGCGTCACCGCGCGCTTCGAGCGCCCGAACGGCCTCGTCATCGAGCGTGTGTCGACGCCGCTCGGCGTCGTCGGCGTGATCTTCGAAAGCCGGCCGAACGTCACCGCGGACGCCGGCGCCCTGTGCCTCAAGGCCGGCAATGCGGCGATTCTGCGCTCCGGCTCCGACAGCTTCCGCTCCGCCCAGGCCATCGCCGCGGCCATGGCCGAGGGCCTCGCGTCGGCCGGCCTGCCGGCCCATGCCATGCAGCTCGTGCCGACGCGTGACCGGGCCGCCGTGGGACTGATGCTCGCGGGCCTCGACGGCGCCATCGACGTCATCGTGCCGCGCGGCGGCAAGAGCCTCGTCGCCCGCGTCCAGCACGAGGCGCGGGTGCCGGTCTTCGCCCACCTGGACGGGCTCAATCACGTCTACGTGCATGGCGATGCGGACCTCGAGCTGGCCCGGCGGGTGGTGCTGAACTCCAAGATGCGGCGCACCAGCGTCTGTGGTTCGGCCGAGACGCTGCTGGTCGACCGCGCCGGCGCCGCTCGCCTGCTCGAGCCGCTCGTCGCCATGCTGCTGGAGGCGGGCTGCGAGGTGCGCGGGGACGCCGCGACCGTCGCGGCCGATGCCCGCGTCAAGCCGGCGGTCGACGAGGACTGGCGCACCGAGTACCTCGACGCGGTGATCTCGGTCGGGGTCGTCGACGGTCTCGACGGGGCCATCGACCACATCGAGACCCACGGCTCGCACCACACCGACTGTATCGTGGCCGCCGATCCGGCGGCGGCGGAGCGCTTCATGGCCGAGGTCGATTCGGCCATCGTGCTGCACAACGCATCGACCCAGTTCGCCGACGGCGGCGAGTTCGGGTTCGGGGGCGAGATCGGCATTGCGACCGGGCGCATGCATGCACGCGGCCCGGTCGGCACCGAGCAGCTCACCTCGTTCAAGTATCGCGTCCGCGGCACGGGCCAGACCCGGCCCTGACCGCGGCGCTCAGTGAGCCGCGGCGACGCTTGGCGGCGTGGGCAGCGGTGCGGTCAGGTCCCCCGCCAACTGCAGCGCCTGGGTCAGCTCCTCGACGCTTTCCTTCACCTTCAGCAGATCGGGATGATGCAGGCTGCCGCAGGCCAAGTAGATCGTCGAGCCTCCGGCGGCGATTGGCCTCACCATGAGGATATGCGACGAATTCAGCAGGATTCTCGTATTGTCGTTTCGTTCGGTGACGCGAATGAGCATCGTTGCCTCCGTCCTCCAGCTCCTCCCTTGATCCTCAACGCCGCAATGGTCCTCTCGTTTCAGCCGGCGTCGAGCGCCTGAGCAT
The DNA here is from genome assembly GCF_055391085.1 of Chelatococcus sp. KU-N122. Taxonomy (NCBI): domain Bacteria; kingdom Pseudomonadati; phylum Pseudomonadota; class Alphaproteobacteria; order Hyphomicrobiales; family Chelatococcaceae; genus Chelatococcus; species Chelatococcus sp. KU-N122. The sequence continues at coordinate 631,011 of NZ_AP043981.1, forward strand.
GGCCGGTCTTCCCATCCTGCCGGCGCACGCCCATGGCATGAATATCGGCCTATTCGGCGGCTCCTTCAATCCGCCGCACGCCGGTCATCGCCTGGTGGCGACCGCCGCCCTGAAACGGCTCGGCCTGCACCGCGTCTGGTGGCTGGTCACACCGGGCAACCCGCTGAAGAACAACAGCGATCTGCCGGCGCTGGAGACGCGCCTGGCGGCGGCGCGGCGGCTGGCGCGGCACCCGCGGGTGTCGGTCACCGGCTTCGAGGCGGAGATCGGCGCGCGCTATACTTACGACACCGTTGCTTACCTTAAGCGCCGCTGCCCGGATGTGCATTTCGTCTGGCTCATGGGGGCCGACAGCTTCGCCAGCTTTCACCGCTGGCAGAACTGGCGACGCATGGCGGCGCTGATCCCGATCGCCGTCATCGACCGGCCGGGCTTGACCATCGCCGCCGCCCGCTCCCGCGCCGCCGAGGCGCTGGCGCGCTACCGGCTGCCGGAGGAGGATGCCCGTCTGCTGGCGGGCAGGCAGCCCCCCGCATGGGTTTTTCTGCATGGCCCGCGCTCGCCGCTGTCGTCGACGGAGCTGCGCGCCGGCGCGCAACCGCTCTCCTCGGCGCAGCCGGCCCGCTAGAGCATGATCCCCGAAAGTGGCCACCGGTTTTTGGACAAGATCATGCTCAAAACAAAGACTTAGAGCAGGATGATGAGTCGAAGATAAATCGCCCAGCTGGCGCGCGGCGGCACACCGGATCATGCCGCGGCGGCATCTTGCCGTGGCGCGGGCCGCACGCGAATTCTCGGCCGCGCAAGTATTGCGGCGCCGTCGTTGAACCGTCGCATCATTAACGCTATGTTCAGCGGCGTGGGCGCGCTTGTCACGCCCTCCACAGAGGACCAGGCACTGAACCACATGCCTCTTCGCGAAGCGGACGTCGCTCCGTTTCCCCCGGCCGCCGGAACCCCGAACCGGCCGGCCGATGCGCAGGCGGGCCGCGATGTCCTGACGATCGCGCGCCACTGTCTCGATGACATGAAAGCCGAAGAGACGGTCGAAATCGACCTCGTCGGAAAGACCTCCCTCGCCGACACCATGATGATCGCGTCCGGTCGCTCGCACCGCCACGTCGGTTCGATCGCGGAGCGCGTTATCGAGGCGTTGAAGGGCGCGGGGGTCGGGCCGATCCGCGTCGAAGGCCTCTCCACGTGCGACTGGGTGCTGATCGACGCCGGAGACCTGATCATTCACGTGTTCAGGCCCGAAGTGCGCGGCTTCTACAATCTGGAAAAGATGTGGGGCGCGAGCCGGCCGGCGGAGCAGGAGCGCCTCGTCGGCTGACGGTCACGCGCGGCGGTGAAGATCGGCCTGATCGCGGTCGGCCGGCTCAAGGCCGGGCCGGAACGGGAGCTCGCCCAGCGCTACCATGAGCGCGCCACGGCGCTCGGCCGGACGCTGGGGCTTTCCGGGCCGGTATTGACGGAGCTCGGCGAAAGCCGGGCGGCGGACGCGTCCACGCGCAAGGCCGAAGAGGCCGCAGCGATCCTGGCCAAGATCGACGCCAAGATCGACCTGGAGCGGACGCGCGAGACGGTGATGATCGCCTTCGACGAGCGCGGCGCCGGGCTGACCAGCGAAGCGTTCGCAGCGCGGGTGGCAGCGTGGCGCGACGGCGGAACGTCTGCGCTGGCGCTCGTCCTCGGTGGACCGGACGGGCTCGCCCCGGTCATCCGGCAGAAGGCCGCCATGACCCTGTCGTTCGGCGCCATGACGTTGCCTCATCAGCTCGCCCGGGTCATCGTGCTGGAGCAGCTCTACCGTGCCATGACAATCCTGGCCGGACATCCCTATCATCGCCCTTAACCGATTCGGCACGGTTCATGCGTGTCATTGCCGTCCCCATCGATGTCGCGCGTCCCGATATAAGCCCCTGATGCAGCCGCCCGCCCCCGCCGCCCTGCTCCTCGTCACGCTCGCCCTTGCCGCCGCGGGCCTGCCCGCAGCACAGCCGGCGGCCGGCCAGACCGAGGCGGCCAAGCCGGCGGACGGCCAGCCGCCCGCGGATGCGGCGGCGCGGGCTCAGCGACTGGCCGACAAGCAGGCGCGCGAGCGCGAGCTCAAGGACATCGAGGCGAAGCAGCAGGCCAACTCCGAGGCGCGCGCCAAGCTCGACGCCGAGATCGCCGCCATCCGCTCCGACCGGGCCCAGCTCAACGGCGCCCTCCTGGAGACGACCGCCAAGGTGCAGGCGACGGAGGAGCGCATCTCCGCGCTCGATGACCGGCTGACGGTGCTGAATGACAGCGCCGCGGCGATCCGGCGGTCGTTCGAGAGCCGGCGGGCGGTGATCGTCGAGGTGCTGGCAGCGCTGCAGCGCATGGGGCGGCGACCGCCGCCGGCCGTGCTCACCAGGCCGGACGACATGCTCGCGGCCGTGCGCACCTCCATCCTGCTCGGCGCCGTCGTGCCGGAGCTGCGCGCCGAGACCGAGACGCTCGCTGCCGATCTCGGCGAGCTGGTACGCCTCTCCGAGAGCATCAAGTCCGATCAGGCCAGCCGCCGGCAGGAGCTGGAGGCCATCGTCGAGGAGCGCCGCCGGCTCGCCTCGCTCATCGAGGCGCGCCAATCACGCCTGAGCGATGCGGAGAAGGATGCGGCGAGCGAAGGCGCCCACGCCGAGGCGCTGGCCAAGCAGGTGACCTCGCTCAAGGACCTGATCGCCCGGCTCGAGACGGAGCTGACCGCGGCGCAGCGCAATGCGGAGTCGGCGCGCCGGGCCGAGGAGGAGCTCAAGGTCGCCCGCGACAAGCTGGCCTCGCTCGCGTTCAAGGACCCGGCGCGGCTGGCGCCCAAGATCGCCTTCGCCGACGCCAAGGGCCAATTGCCGCTGCCGCTGGGCGGCACCCTGGTCTCCAGCTTCGGCAGCCCGGACGGCACGGGCGGCAAGTCGCAGGGCCTGACCATATCGGGCCGTGCCGGCGCCATCGTTTCGGCGCCTTGTGATGGCTGGGTCTCGTTCGCTGGCCCGTTCCGGTCCTTCGGACAACTCTTGATCATCAACGCCGGTGGCGGATATTATGTCTTGTTGGCTGGCATGGATCGGATCAACGTGAGTCTTGGTCAGTTCGTGTTGGCCGGCGAGCCTGTCGCCGTCATGGGAGAGGCTGCCGCGTCATCCACATCGCGCGGCAGCGGGGCAGACGGACCTGATCTCTACGTGGAGTTCCGTAAGGACGGAGGGGCGGTCGACCCCTCCCCCTGGTGGGCGAAGTCTCAAGGCGAAAAGGTTCGCGGATGATGCGGAAAGTTTCTATTCTGATCTGCGGCGCCGTGATGGGCGCCGGCGTGACGCTCGTGGCCACGCAGACGCGACTGATGTCGACGACGAGCGCCGCCGCCGCCTCCGCCGAGATCTATCGCCAGCTCAATCTGTTCGGCGACGTCTTCGAGAAGGTGCGCACCGACTACGTCGAGAAGCCTTCCGAGGGCAAGCTGATCGAGGCGGCGATCTCCGGCATGCTGTCGTCGCTCGATCCGCACTCCAGCTACATGGATGCGAAGAGCTTCAAGGACATGCAGGTCGAGACCCGCGGCCAGTTCGGCGGCCTCGGCATCGAGGTGACCCAGGAGGACGGCCAGATCAAGGTCGTCACGCCGATCGACGAGACGCCGGCCGCCCGCGCCGGCATCCTGACCAACGATCTGATCACCAAGATCGACGGTGAGCCGGTGCAGGGCCTCGCCCTCAACCAGGCCGTCGACAAGATGCGCGGCCCGGTCAACACCCAGGTCAAGCTGACGATCCAGCGGCCCAACCGCAAGGAGCCGATCGAGGTCACGCTGACCCGCGAGATGATCTCCATCCGCTCGGTGCGCTCGCGCGTGGAAGGCGATATCGCCTACATCCGCCTGACCCAGTTCATCGAGCACAGCTTCGACGACCTCAAGGCCGCCATCGAAAAGACGACGAAGGAGATCGGCGAGGACAAGATCAAGGGCTACGTGCTCGATCTGCGCAACAACCGCGGCGGCCTGCTCGACCAGGCTGTCTACGTGTCGGACGCCTTCCTCAACCGCGGCGAGATCGTCTCCACCCGCGGCCGCAACGCCGACGAGACGCAGCGCTTCAATGCCAAGCCCGGGGATCTCACCAAGGGCAAGCCGGTGATCGTGCTGATCAACGGCGGCTCGGCCTCGGCCGCGGAGATCGTGGCCGGCGCGCTCCAGGACCACAAGCGCGCCACGCTGATCGGCACCCGCAGCTTCGGCAAGGGCTCCGTCCAGACCATCATCCCGCTCGGCACCAACGGGGCGCTTCGCCTCACCACGGCCCGCTACTACACCCCGTCCGGACGCTCGATCCAGGCCAAGGGCATCGAGCCGGACATCGAGGTGCTGCAGGACATCCCCGACGAGCTCAAGGGCAAGGACGAGACCAAGGGCGAAGCCGGGTTGAAGGGCCACCTGCGCGCGGCCAATCCGGACAAGGACGACAAGGCCGAAGAGAAATCCGGCTCGTCGGCCTACATCCCGCCGGACCCGGCCAAGGACAAGCAGCTCCAGACGGCGCTCGAGCGCCTGCGCGGCGTCCAGTCGAGCGGCGCGCAGAAGTCGGACAAGGCCCCCGTGCCGAACTGATCCCCGCGCTCCGCAGCGATCGTTGAAAGCAGGACGAAAACGGGCTTCCGGCCCGTTTTCTTTTGCCCATACGATTCCCATATCGGCGACGCAGGGACGACCCTGCCGGGTGATTGCCATTGGACGGGACGACCCCTCCACAGTGAGGGATCTGATGTCCTGGCTCTTCCTCTTCGTCGCCGGCCTGTTGGAAATCGGTTGGGCCATCGGGCTCAAGCAGACCGAGGGTTTTACCCGCCCACTGCCCACAGCGCTCACATTGGCCGCAATGGTCGCGAGCATTGCCTTCCTCGGCTTGGCATTGAAGGAGCTGCCGGTCGGCACCGCCTATGCGGTCTGGACCGGGATCGGCACGGTGGGCACCGTCCTGTTCGGCATCTACCTGCTGGGCGAGCCAGCGTCGGCCTTGCGCCTGCTCTGCATCGCCCTGATTGTGATCGGCATCGCCGGGCTCAAATTGACGGCTTGACCGTCGTACCGGCTTTGTGATGAGCCGCTATGCGTCGGCACGGACGCCGCCCTAAGCTTGTGGCGTCCGTCCCGACGGATGTGGAGGGAGCGTCGTACGGCCTCCCCGAACCAGTCCCGCTCAGCAGCAACGCCCCGCGAGGCCCCCATGTCGCGTCACGACGATCCCGCCCAACTGCCGTATCGGCTCTCCGCCGGCATCATGCTGCTCAACGCCGATAATCTGGCTTTCGTCGGCCAGCGCAAGGCCGACGCCGGACCCGAGCACGTCGACGACACCTACAGCTGGCAGATGCCGCAGGGCGGCATCGACGAGGGCGAAGACCCCTACGTCGCGGCGCTCCGCGAGCTCTACGAGGAGACCAATGTCCGCTCGGTTGCGCTGCTCGCCGAAGCGCCGGACTGGTACGCCTACGACCTGCCGGTCGACGCCTTGCGCAAATCCTGGAAGGGCCGCTATCGGGGCCAGAGGCAGAAGTGGTTCGCCCTGCGCTTCCTCGGCAGCGACGACGAGATCGACGTCGCCGCCCCCGCCGGCCATGAGCCCGAGTTCTCGGCCTGGCGCTGGGTCCCGGTCGCCAGCCTGCCCGGCCTGATCATCCCGTTCAAGCGCCCGGTCTACGAGAAGGTGGTGGAGGCGTTCCTACCGCTGGTCGGCAGGGAACCCGACTAGCGGCGCGTCATATTGATTGTGACTCTTTGCTGTGTTGCGGCGGCCGAGCTGCAAACCTCTCCCCGCCTGCGGGGAGAGGTCGCCTTGCACGCTAGAGCGCTTCGCGATTGGGTGGACTCACCCAATCGCAAGAGAAGCGCTCCAGATTCAAAAGGTTATGAGCATTTCTCTGCAATTGGATGATGCTCATCCAATTGCGAAATGCTCTAGCGCAAGGCGGGTAAGGGGGGCCTCCGGAGAAGGCTCAGGCCGGTCACGGCACGGGGCAAGACCCCTCACCCCTCCCTCTCCCCACAAGTGGGGCGAGGGCGCGCGGCGGCTCCCTCGCTGCCAAACCGTCAATACTTATGTGCAGAGCGACTAGTCACCGATCAGCCGCGTCCGCCCCGCCGGGCAGGGCTGTGGCGCGCCCGCCCGCCGGTCTTGGAGCCAGACGCCGCCCGAGCATGGCGATCAGCCGCCCGTCGATGACCATCAGTCCGGCGCCGACGACAGCGATGCCGACGGCATGCAAGGCGGTCAGCGTCTCCCCGAACAAGGCCCAGCCCAGCAGAAGCGCCCAGGCCGGGATGAGCAGGTTGACGAGCATCAGATTAGTCGCGCCGGCCACCGCCAGCAGACGGTAGAAGAGGATGTACGCGAGCCCTGTCGCGATCCCGCCAATAAAGGCGAGCGCGGCGATCGGCCCGGCCCCAGGCGCCGGCAGGGTCCATGGTTTGTCGATCACCAGTGCGAGGACAAGCATCACGGCCGCGGCGGCCGTCATCTGACCAAAGGCGGCCACCATCGGCGGGACCTCCATCCGGCGGAACCGGCGCGCGTAGATGGCCGAATAGGCGAAGCAGAAGGTCGCGGCCAGACAGGCAATCTCGGCCAGCGCAACCGGCGGGACGCCCGCCACCCGATCCACGCCCGGGCCAACCGCTAGGAGGAAGCTCGGCCCGATGATGAGCACGACGCCGGCGATCCCGATCAGCACGCCGACAAGCTTGATCGCCGACAGCTTCTCGTCTTTTGTCAACGCATGGGCCAAAAGTGCCGTCACCAACGGGGTCGCCGCGTTGAGAATGGCCGCAAGCCCGGATGAGATCACCGTCTGTGCGTAGGCGAGCATGATCCACGGCACGACGTTGTTCCAGAGCCCCATGGTGAAGAAGGCGCCCCACAGCCGGCCGCTGCGCGGCAAAGCGCCCCCCGTCAGCAGGAGCACGGCGGCCAGCACGATCGCGGCGATCGAGACACGTCCCGCCACGGCCGTGAGCGGCGGCAATGCCGTCAGCACGACCCTTACGAGCGCGAAGGAGCCGCCCCAGACGAGCGATAGTCCCACCAAGAGCAGCCAGGTGTTGCGGCCCATGCGCGTGTTGATGGCAGCTGACATCGATGGGAAAAGCCGGTCGGGGACGCAGGGAACGCGTGCGATAGCATGCCCCGCCGCGCTCAGGCACCTCGCTTCAAGCTTGGCACCCCGGCTCCGTGCACGAGCACGTCACCGGTCGGTGGCATCGGCCTCGCGTGGCAGCGCCTTGGCACGCCCTCCCCCGCGCAGCGGCCGCAGCCGCTGCCCCAGCGCAACGACGAGCCGTCCATCGATGACGGCGAGGCCGATACCGACGACGGCGATGCCGATGGCGTGCATGGCCGTCAGGGTTTCGCCGAACGCCAGCCAGCCGACCATGAGGGCCCAGGCCGGGATGAGGAACGTCACCAGCATCAGGTTGGTGGCTCCGGCGGCCGCCAGCAGGCGATAGAATACGATGTAGGCGAGCCCGGTCGCCACGACGCCGGCGCAGACGAGAGCGGCGACCGGCCCGGTCCCCGGTGCCGGCAGCGTCCACGGCCTGTCGACGATCAGGGACAGCGAGATCATCACCGCCGCGGCAGCGGCCATCTGCCCGAAGGCTGCCGCCATGGGCGCAACCTCCATGCGGCGAAACCGCCGCCCGTAGATACCGGAATAGGCATAGCTGAAGGTGGCCGCGAGGCAGACCAGCTCGGCGAGCGCGCCCGGCTGGAAGGCGTCCGCGAGGCCTGCGCCCGGCGCGGCGGACACCAGAAAGCTCGGGCCGACGATCAGCACGACGCCGGCCATGCCGACCAGCACGCCCGCGAGCTTCAGCACCGACAGCTTCTCGTCCGCGGTCAGCGCATGGGCCACCACGGCCGTGACCAGCGGCGTCGCCGCATTGAGAATGGCGGCCAGGCCGGACGAGATCACCGTCTGCGCATAGGCGAACAGGATCCACGGCACGACGTTGTTCCACAGCCCCATGGTGAAGAAGGACCGCCACAGCGGCCAGCCGCGCGGCAGGGCGCGGCCGGTGACCAGGAGCGCCGCCGCCAGGAACAGCGCGGCGATCGACACGCGGGCGGCCACGACCGTCAGCGGCGGCAACGCGGTCAATGCGACCTTGATCAAGGCGAAGGAGCCGCCCCACAGGAGCGACAGCGTGAGCAGGAGCAGCCAATCGCTGCGGCTCATGCGCGTATTGATGGCAACGGACATCGAGGGAAAAGCCGGACGCGAACCAGGGAGGCGTGCGATAGCACGGCCGTCCCGCCCGAGGCACCTCGTTTCCGGCTCGGCAATCCCGCCGCGGCGGCGGGGCTCAGTCCGGCTTGGTGTTGCGGTTGGTGAGCCGGGCGTTGCCGAGCCCCGTGCCGATGGTCAGCACGCCCCAACGCTCCACGTCCTGCATGAACGGCGTCTGGCTCAGGCCCTGGACGACGGCATCGTTATGCATGACCACGGCGGTCTCGTGCTCGCCGATCGTCGGCATCGCCTCCATCAGGCAGCTGGCGAGATTGAAGCGGGAGCTTTCCCAGTTGCCGGGGAGGTTCTGGCCGCCGCGGGCGATCGACCCATCGGGCTCGATCACGCCGGGAACCCCGATGCCAACCAGCGGGCAGAGACTCCGGCCCCCTTTGTCCGCGCTCTTGATGAGATCGCGCAGCATATCGATCAGCCGGTCGACCGCTTCGTCGCGTCCCGGCTTCTCTTCCCTGTGGCGCCAGAGCTCCGCCTTCCACACCTCGGCCCTGGACAGGTCTCGCGCCGCCTTGAGGTTGAGATCGACGATGCCGCAGCGGATGTTGGAGCCGCCGACATCGACCGCCAGCATGGAATCGTGGCCCTCGTACACCCACGACGGCGCGAGGTGTGCGCAGCCGATCAGGCCGGCCTCGTCCGGGTGGTGACGGATCACCTCCAGATCGACGTCGATGCCCTCGCTCTTGATCAGAACGGCCGCCCGGCCCACCGCCAGCTCGCCGACACGACTGTCCTTCAGGCCACCGCCGACGACGATGCGCTGCGTATCCGCCCAGGGCTTGGCCTTGAGAAAGCGCCGGATGACATAGGCGAGCTCGCCCGCGAAATGCTCGATGGCCCCATGCACGACGCCGGCCGCTTCCGGATCGCCGTCCCGCAGCACCTTGTCGAGCTTGCGCTTGCTGATCTTGGCGCTCGGGGTTTCGCCGAGCGGATCCTCGTCGGTCTTCTTCAGCGCCTTGCGGATCTCGTCCAGCATGGTCCGGAAGGCCCGGCCGCTGGCCCGATCACCCACGAAGCCGTCCTTATCCTCGACCTCGAGATTGTAGCTGTCGACGACCACGGCCGAGAGCCGGCTGGCGCCGTGGCCGGCGAGGCCGGATGATGCGGCGTCTGCGTTCGTCGCGGTTGGTTTGTCGGTCTTCGGCTTGGCCATTTGCTCCCCGCACCCGAGGGCAAACGTCGGCCTGCGCGTAGAGTTCCGCGGGCCGACGGCGGGCCGTCACAAGCCCTTCAGGAAGCCCAGCAGCGCTTCGTTGACGGCGACGGGCGCCTCCTGCTGCACCCAGTGGCCGGCGCCCTCGATCACGACGCTGCCGCGCAGGTCCGGCACGTGCTCGGCCAGGGCCCGTTCGGCGGCGCCGGCGAAGCCCCGCACCGGATCGCGCGAGCCGGTGATGAACAGCGCCGGAATGCGGATCGGCGCGTCCTGCCACGGGGCCGAGAGCAGCCAGTTGCGGTCGATGTTGCGATACCAGTGGATCGGCCGGCGAAAGCCGTTGGCGCGGAATGCATCGACGAAGACGGCGAATTCGGCCTCGTCGATCCACGCCGGCAGCGGCCGCGGGCTGTGCAATTGCAGCATGGGCTCGCCGGGCTTGGCGTAGAGCGACCAGCGGTCCGCCTCGCGCCCCTCCTCCGCGATGCCGCCGAAGACGGCGCGCATGGTGCGCTCGACGTCCGCCTCGAATTCGGCCTCGACACGGCCCTCATCCTGGAAGGCGACGATGTAGAATTCGCCGAGCCCCTTCTCGGCGGTGATCTTGCGATAGCTGTCGATGGGCAGCTTGCCGGGCCGGCGCGGCTGGAACGGCACGCTCATGGCGCAGACGGCCTTGAACATGTCGGGGCGGATGAGCGCCGCCTGCCAGGCGACGGCAGCACCCCAGTCGTGACCGACGACGATGGCCTCGCGCTCGCCCAGCGCCTGCACGATGCCGACGATGTCGCCGACGAGCTCGAAAACGCTGTACCGGTCGACGCCCTGCGGCCCGCGCGTCTGACCATAGCCGCGCATGTCGGGCGCCACGGCGCGAAAGCCGGCGGCGGCCAGCGCCGGCAACTGGTGCCGCCACGAATAGGCGAGCTCGGGGAAGCCGTGGCACAGCACCACCAGCGGGCCCGTATCGCCGGCCGTCGACAGCGCGAAGGACAGGCCGTTGGCCTCCACGCGCACATGCTTGATCTCGGACACGCCCTGCCTCCTCCCGGTTTCGTCGTTTCCGCATCGTGGCCGGGTTCGGCCCGGCCCGTCGTCATCGCATCGACGTCAGCCGGACGCGGCTGGCCGAACGTCATGTTTCTCAGCGGACGGATGGGCGGGTCAAGCCCCGCAGGATACGGGGGCAGATGTGCGCCAAGCAGCCCCATGCTCAAAACGCGCGGCTGGCCCGCGATCTCAAGTCGTTGCAGCGCCGGCCGGATGTCATTAGCTGTGAAAACATAAGCATGCTCATAACAAGCACGGCTATGAACTGATGCCCCTTCTGCAACCGACCCTCGGCTTCGTCCTGCACGACGTGGCGCGCCTGCTGCGCAAGCGCTTCGAGCAGCGCGCCCGCGACCTGGGGCTGACGCGCTCCCAATGGCAGTGCCTGGCGTTCCTGGCCCCGAACGAGGGTATCCACCAGGGCGGCCTGGCCGAGATCCTGGAGATCGAGCCCATCACGCTCGGCCGCATCCTCGACAAGCTCGAGGCGCGCGGCCTCATCGAGCGGCGGCCCCACCCGACCGACCGGCGCATCCGGCTGCTCTACCTCACCCCCGACGCGTTGCCGCTGCTGGACTGGATGCGGGAGCTCGGCGACCTGACGCGCTCGGAAGCGCTGGAGGGGCTGAGCGACCCCGATCGCGCGCGGCTGCTGGAGATGCTCACGCACATCAAGCGGAACCTGGTCGAGGCCTGCGGCAAGCCCGTGCGGGCGAAGGAGGCGAGCCATGGCTAAGCGCCTGCTGCGCGACGAGATGCCCGACCAGCCGACGGACGCGATCGACGACGGCGCCGGCGCCGCCTGGCGCGCGCGGACGGCCCAGGACATGTCGGGCCAGGCCAAGCCGACGGCCGCAAACACCCCGTCGGCAAGCACGATGACGCCCAACCCGGCGCCCGCTCAGACGATCGTGGCGGAGCGCCCGGCCACCGAGCCCGCGGCGCTGCGCGAGACGCCGGATTCACCGCCTCCGCCGCCCGCGGCCAGCGATCAGGCGGCGGCGGCCGTCACGGTCCCCGGCCGGCCGCGCCGGCGCTGGCTGCGCCCGCTGCTGTTCATGCTGCTGCCCGTCGCCCTGGCTATCGGCGGCTATTACTACGTCGTCGGCGGCCGCATCATGTCGACCGAGAACGCCTATGTGCGCGCCGACATGGTCGGCATCTCGACGGACGTCTCCGGCATCGTCAAGGAGGTGAACGTCCGCGAGAACCAGAAGGTCGCGGCCGGCGACGTGCTGTTCAAGCTCGACAGCCTGCCGTTCCGCCTGGCGCTGACGCGCGCCCAGGCGCAGGTAGGCATCGTCGCCGACGAGCTGAAGGCGCTCAAGGCGAGCTACGGCGACATGCAGGCGCAGATCCGCCAGGCGCAGGTCGACGTCGACTTCTACACCCGCGAGCTCGCCCGCCAGCAGGCCCTGGTCACCCGCGCCGTCGCCTCGGAGGCGACCTACGAACAGGCGCAGCGCAACCTGCAGGGCTCCCGCCAGAAGGTGGCCTCGCTCACCCAGCAGCTCGCCGGCATCGCCGCCAACCTGGCCGGCGATCCGAACATCGCGATCGAGAAACACCCGCGCTACGTCGATGCGGTGGCGCAGCGCGACGAAGCCCAGCGCCAGCTCGACCATACGGTGGTGCGGGCGCCGTTCGCCGGCATCGTCGCCAACGTGCCGTCGCTGCAGCCCGGCCAATACCTGGCCTCGTCCACCGCCGCCTTCAGCCTCGTGTCGAGCGACCACGTGTGGATCGACGCCAATCCCAAGGAAACCGAGCTGACCTATGTGCGGCCGGGGCAGCCGGTGACGGTCAGCGTCGACACCTACCCGGGGGTCGAGTGGCGCGGCATCGTCGACAGCATCAGCCCGGCCTCGGCGGCGAGCTTCTCGCTGCTGCCGGCGCAGAACACCAGCGGCAACTGGGTCAAGGTGGTGCAGCGCATTCCCATGCGCGTGCGTGTCGATACCGACCCGTCGAAGCCGCCGCTGCGGGCCGGCATGAGCGTCGTGGTGGACGTCGACACCGGGCACGCGCGCGGCCTGCCGGGCGTCCTGTCGCGCTTCGACGGGATGTTCGGCGTCAGCCGCGAGGGGAGCCCGCGATGACCGCCGCCGCCGGGGCGGCAGCTGGCCCCGGCGTCGCCAACCGCGGGGCCATCACCGCCTGCGTGATCCTGGCGGTGATCATGCAGGCGCTCGACACCACCATCGCCAACGTGGCGCTGCCCTACATCCAGGGCAGCGTGTCGGCCAGCGCCGACCAGATCAACTGGGTGCTGACCTCCTACATCGTCGCCGCGGCGATCATGACGCCGCCCTCCGGCTGGCTCGCCAACCGCTTCGGCCGCAAGCGCATCCTCATGGCCTCGGTGGCGGGCTTCGTCGTCGCCTCGGTGCTGTGCGGCGTGGCGCAGACGCTCCCCCAGATCGTCGGCTTCCGACTGCTGCAGGGCTTCTTCGGCGCGGCCCTGGTGCCGCTGTCGCAATCGATCCTGCTCGACATCTACACGCCGGAGGAGCGCGGCTCGGCCATGGCGCTGTTCGGCGTGTCGGTGATGGTGGGCCCGGTGCTAGGCCCCGTCATCGGCGGCTGGCTGACCGACAATCTGAGCTGGCGCTGGGTGTTCTACATCAACCTGCCGCTCGGCGTGATCGCCTTCCTGGGCATTTCCGCCTTCGTCACCGAGACGCCGGTGGACCGCGCCAGCAGGCTCGACTGGTTCGGCTTCGGCGCCCTCTCCATCGCCATCGGCGCTTTGCAGGTGGCGCTCGACCGCGGCGAGCAGCTCGGCTGGTTCGGCTCGGGCGAGATCGTCATCGAGGCGATCATCGCGGCCTCGGCCTTCTACATCTTCCTGGTGCACACGTTCACGGGCAAGAACCCCTTCGTCGATCCGACGCTGTTCAAGGACCGCAACTTCTCGCTCGGCCTGCTGTTCATCTTCATCGTCGGCGTGACCTACCTCGCCTCGCTGGCGCTGATGACGCCCTACCTGCAGACCCTGATGGGCTACCCCGTCGTCACCGCCGGCATCGTCATGGGCCCGCGCGGCCTCGGCACCATGGTCTGCATGTTCATCGTCGGCCGCCTCATCGGCCGCGTCGATATCCGCCTGCTGCTGGCGCTGGGCCTGGGGCTGTCCGCCTGGGCCATGTACGACATGACCGGCTGGACCCCGGACGTCTCGCAATGGACCATCGTCAGCACCGGCTTCCTGCAGGGTGCCGGCCTGGGCTTCCTGTTCGTGCCGCTCACCACGGTCACCTTCACCACGCTGCCCGCCCACCAGCGCGGCACCGGCACCGGCCTCTACAACCTGTCGCGCAACATCGGCTCGGCCATCGGCATTTCGGTGGTCACCGCGCTGCTCAGCCAGAACACGCAGGCCAACCATGCCGACATCGCCTCCTACGTGACGCCGTTCAACCGCCACTTCCTCGATCCGGCGATCGCCCACGCCCTCAGCCCCTACACCCAGGCGGGGCGTGCGGCGCTCGACAACCTGGTCACCACGCAGGCCAGCATCATCGCTTATATCAACGACTTCAAGCTGTTGATGCTCATGTGCCTGGTCGTGATGCCGCTGCTGCTGCTGTTCCGCGAGGCCCCGAGCGGAGGCGGCGCCTCCGACCACGCCGTCGTCATGGAGTGAGCGGCACCGCCTCACGCTGTCCGACGACCTCGGCCACGAGCCACCGGCGCAGCACCTCGACCGCCGGGCGGGCGTCGGCGCCGGTGGGATAGACGAAATCGTAGCGCAAACCGGCGAGCATCGGCCCGAAGGGCTGGACCAGCGCGCCGGAGGCGAGCTCGGCGGCGACCAGGGCGAGGCTGAGCAGCGCCACGCCCTGGCCGGCGATGGCCGCCTGGATGGCGCTGTTCTCGTCGCTGAAGACGATCCCCGCCTCCGTATCGAGCACGCCGGCGAGACCTGCGGTCCGCGCCCACGACCGCCAGGTGGGGACGCTGACCCTGGCCGCCGGTCCCCATTCGAAGTGGATCAGGTTGCTCCCGGCGAGCTCCTCCGGCCGGCGCAGCGGCAGGTGCGGGCTGCACACCGGCGCGAAGCTGTCGGCAAGGACCGGTAGCGCATCCAGCCCGGGATAGGGGCCGAGGCCATAGCGGATGGCCGCGTCAGCCTCCCCTGCGATGAGATCGACCGGGTCATCCGAGGCGTGCAGGCGCAGGTCCCACCCCGGATTGAGCCGCCGGAAGCCGGCGGCGCGCGGCACCAGCAGCCGCGCCGTGAAGGCGACAGTGGCCGACAGGGTGGCCACCGCCCGGGCCGGGCGCCGGGCCGCGGCGACGGCGTCGGCCATCATGTCGAAGGCCTGACGCAGCTGCGGATAGAGGGCCCGCCCCTCCGCGCTGAGCACGACCTGACGCGTCTGGCGCTGGAACAGCGTGATGCCCAGCCCCGCTTCCAGCTGCCGGATCTGATGGCTGACCGCCGTCGGCGTCACGCCGAGCTCCGCCGCGGCCCGCTTGAAGCTGCACTGGCGCGCCGCCGCTTCGAAGGCGCGCAACGATCCGAGCGGCGGCAGACGACGCATCGGCTCCTCCCTTCGCCGCGGCCTGCGGCAACGTCGATGGATGATCTCATATCATCTATCGGGTGAGAACTTCGCGTTTGTAGCACGGCCTGCGGCGAGCCTATTTCTTGATCTATTCAATCCGTCGCGCGACGCCGAACGGATGAACCAATCTCAGCCCAAGGACCACCCATGGCTTGGCTCTTTCTGGCGGCCGCCGCGTTCTTCGAGATCCTGTTCGCCTTGAGCATGAAGTACGCCGAGGGCTTCACCCGCCCGCTGCCGACCCTCGTGACGGTGATCGGCGTCGTCGGCGGCATCGGCTTCCTGACGCTGGCGCTGAAGACCCTGCCGGTCAGCGTCGCTTACCCGATCTGGACCGGCGTCGGCACGCTCGGGACCGTCGTGCTCGGCTTCGTGCTGCTCGGCGAGCCGCTGACGGGAGGCAAGCTCGTGTCGGCTCTCGCCATCGTCGGTGGCGTTGCCGGGCTCAAGGCGGCTTCAGCCTGATCACCCAAGCCTGGAGGCCAACCGATGACGACCGTTCTGCACCTTGACGCCAGCGCCCGCACCGCGCGTTCCGTCAGCCGCGCCCTCTCGCAGCGCTTCATCGGCGCATGGCAGGCCGAGCGCCCCGACGATGTCATCATCCGCCGCGATCTGGCGGCCGATCCGCCACCGCACGTGACGGAGGCCTGGATCGCCGCAGCCTTTGCGCCGCCGGAGGCGCGCAGTGCCGAGATGCGGACGGCGCTGGCCTGGTCCGACATGGCCATCGACGAGCTAGCCGCCGCCGACATCGTGGTGATCGGCACGCCGATGTACAACTACGGCATGCCGAGCGCGCTGAAGGCCTGGATCGACCAGGTGGTCCGGATCGGCCGCACCTTCTCGTTCGATCTCGCCCGCGGCGACACTCCGATCAGGCCGATCCTCACGGGCAAGCGGCTGATCGTGCTGAGCGCGCGCGGCGAGTTCGGCTTCGCGCCCGGCGGCGTGCGCGCGCCCCTCAACCAGCTCGACCCGCATCTGGCCGTGTGCGCCCCCTATCTCGGGGTCGCGGCCGACGCCGTGGCGACGATCACGGTCGAGTACCAGGAGTTCGGCGACGAGCGGCACGCACGCTCGAAGGCCGAGGCCGAGGCGCGGACGGCGGCGCTGGCGCGCGCCATGGCGGAGGCGGCGGGCCCGCGCGCCGCCTGACCGCGCCGACGGCGGCGCTGGCGTGCCGGGCTACCAGCGCAGCACGCGCGGCCCCAGCAGGGCGCCGAGGAGCGTCGGGATGGCCACGCCGAGGCCGTACCAGATGAGCACGAACGGCATGCCGGTTTCGGCGCAGGAGACGGCATAGATGAACGCCGCCAGCCCCCCGGCGGCGAGGCCCGCCGCCGCCCCCGCCCAGGCCAGTCGGGTCGGTGCCAGCGTCCGCATGGCCCCCAGCGCGCCGGCGAGGATCGGCAGGGCGAGCAGCATGATCAACCACGGACACACCGCGGCGGTGCCGCCCATCATCAGGCGGCGGTGATCGGCCGCGGGCGTCGCGGCGAGCTCGGCGGCGGCGAGCACGGCCATCACCAGCACCGTGGCGGCGGCGGCGAAGACGGAACGGCGGGCGGTGAGATCCGGGCGCGCCAGTCGCCACGCGGCGACGAGACCGGCGACGGCGAGCAGCCCGGAGTATCCGAACTTCAGCCAGAACGGTGCCGTTGCGAGGGCGGCGGCAAAGTCCGGGCGGGGGCCCCAGACGATCAGCGTCGTCACGGCCGCGACCACGACGCCGATTCCCAGGCCGAGACCAAGGCGCCGCGACACGAAGGCGCGCGGCGCAGGCTTCACGCCGGCAGCCAGGGAACCGATGAGATCAGCGGTCGAGTTCACGGCGCGTCCGGTCCCTTCAACCGTCGTGAGAGCAGCTTCAGGCCGCGGTGGATGGCCACCTTCACGGCCGATTCGGAGACGCCCGACGCGGCCGAGACCTCGGCGACGGAGCGGCCGTCGAGCTTGACCGCGCGGATGAAGCGGCGCGGCTGCGGCGGCAACTCGCCGAGCAGCCGCTCGACGTCCAGCCGGGCGTCGGCGGGCTCCGCTTCGTCGGTGGCCAGGAGCTCGGCGACGTCCTCGGTCGAGACCGTCGGGCGGGCGCGGCGGGCGCGGAAATGGTCGACCAGCTTGTAGCGCGCGATGGCGTGCAGCCAGGCCGTGAACGGGCGCGCCGTATCGTAGGTGAAGCGGCGCGTGTGCACCGCGATCAGCGTCTCCTGCACGAGATCCTCGACCGCGCTCTGCTCGGGCCCCAGCCGCCGCGCGTAATACGCGCGCAGGCGGCGGCCGACATCCGTCAGCAGCATGCGATACGCCTGCTCGTTGCCGGCCAGCGCCGCGATCATCAGTGCCCTCAGCCGATCTTCCACCGTCTGCACGGAGTCATAGTCCTTGTTCGGCCGAGCGCCGCCGGAGGTTACAGGAGTGCCCCCCGTTTAAGCCAGAGTCATGGCGCCGGGGCCGCGACCATCACGAAGCCGTGACACGGGTAACCGCACCGATCGCCGCCGCGAACTCGCCTTGCATCACCGGGCAACACGCCCGGCTGCCGTGGAGAGACGCGCATGAACGGCCCTGTTCCGCCACGCCGCTGTCGGCATGCTGCGACATCCGCGTCGCAGACGATCCTCGCGCTGGCCTCCTTGCTGGCCCTGACGACCGCGGCGCCGGCGCTGGCTGCGGACCCGCGGCCCACCGTCGTCGAGCTGTTCACCAGCCAGGGCTGCTCGTCGTGCCCGCCCGCCAACGCCAACCTCGCTGCGCTGAGCGACCGCCCCGGCATTCTGGCGCTGAGCTTCGGCGTGACCTATTGGGACAAGCTCGGCTGGGCCGACACCTTCGCACGCCCGGATTACACGGCGCGCCAGGTGGCCTACGAACAGCCGCTCGGCGAGGACGCGCCGTTCACGCCGCAAGTCGTCGTCAACGGCCGCGCCACGATCGTCGGCAGCGATCTCGGTGCGCTCGAGCGCCTGATCGCGGCGACGCCCCGCCCCACCGGCGGCGCGCCCGAGGTGTCGCTGCGCGCCGCGACCGTCGAGATCGGCAGCGGGCGCGCGCCCTCGGGCGGCGCCGATGTCTGGCTCGTCCGCTACGACCCGCGCCGGGTCGACGTGCCGGTCCGGCGTGGCGAGAACGGCGGCCGCACCCTGCCGCACAAGAACGTGGTCCGTGACCTGGTGCGCCTCGGCCGCTGGAGCGGTGCGTCGGTGACGCTTCCCGTCGCCGCCGCGCCCGACGGCCTGCGCACCGCCGTGCTGGTCCAGCAGCCTGCCGGTGGCCCGATCCTGGCCGTCGCCGCGGACTGACCCGCCATCCGGGGCGCCGGCCCCCTGCCGGCACCCAGGACCGCGCCGAGCCGCCGGCCGGCGCTTCCATGCGCTGTCACAAGCGCTCACCCTCGAAGGACGACCTCCATGACCCGTATCGCCACCGTTGCCCGGATCGGCCTCCTCGCCGCCGGCGTCGCCCTCGCCTCGTTCGGCGCAGCCCGGGCCGAGGACGCGATGAAGAAGACCGATGCCATGAAGACCGACGCGATGAAGGCGGACAGTATGAAGAAAGACGCCATGAAGGGCGACGCAATGAAAGCCGACACCATGAAGTCGGATGCGATGAAGACCGATTCGATGAAATCGGACGCCATGAAGAAGAACTGAGGCGCGTCGTTCCGCCTGCTGCACTTCCCGGCCGGGCGGTGCCGCCCGGCCGGAGAGAGCACCCGAGTCTCAAAGACTTGGGTATCCTCAGGATTTGGACCTCCGCCGACCACGATCGCGTTCATGCATCGGACGTCGTGATCCGGCGTGAAGGCGGCCGCGTAGAGCCGCGGTCGAGCGCGTTTCCGAGGCCTGCCATGACAACGTCCCTGCCAACCTCCATCGCCGGCTCCGCAGCGGCCCGGCCGCGGCGCCAGCTGGTCCACCGCCACGCCTTGTCGGTGCGGCTGACGCATTGGCTCAACGTGGTCTGCCTGACGTTCCTGCTGCTCAGCGGCCTGCAGATCTTCAATGCCCACCCCTCGCTCTACTGGGGCCAGTACGGCGCCGACGCCGACCACCCGGTCGTCGACATCGGCGCGGTGCGGGATGGCGACTCGATCCGCGGCGTCACCCGCATCGGTTCGCTGACCATCCCCACCACGGGCGTGCTCGGGGCGTCGTCCGTCGACGGCGAGCTCCGGCCGCGCGGCTTTCCCGCCTGGCTCACCCTTCCGAGCTACACGGACCTGTCGACCGGGCGGCGCTGGCACTTCTTCTTCGCCTGGCTGTTCGTCATCAACGGGCTCGCCTATTTGATCTACAGCCTCTCGGGCGGCCACGTCCGACGCGACCTGCTGCCCGGCAGAGACCAGCTTGAGCCCGCGCACCTCGTGCGCGAGATCGCCGACCATGCGCGCCTGCATTTCCCCAAGGGGGAGGAGGCCCGCCGCTACAACGCGCTCCAGAAGCTCGCCTATCTCGCCGTCATCTTCGTGCTGCTGCCGCTGATGGTGGCGACCGGGCTCACCATGTCGCCCGGCATGGACGCGGCCTGGCCGTGGCTCGTCGACCTGTTCGGCGGGCGCCAGTCGGCCCGCACCATCCATTTCATCTCGGCCTCGCTGATCGTGGCCTTCGTTGTCGTCCACCTCGTCATGGTCGTGGTCTCCGGCCTCTGGAACAACCTGCGCTCGATGATCACCGGCCGCTACGCCATCGAGACCGAGAGGAGCGAGTGATGCTGATCCGCCCCAGCCGGCGCCGGCTGCTCCTGGGCTCCGCCGCCACGGCCGCCACCGCCCTGCTCGGCGGCTGCGACGCCCTGGTCGACAACGACCACGTGAGCCGCGTCATCGCCTCTGCCGAAACCCTGACCAAGGGCGCGCAGCGGGCGCTGCTGTCGGACGCCAAGCTCGCCCGCGAGTTTACCGAGGCCGACCTGTCGCCCGTGTTCAAGGCCAACGGCACCGAGCGGCCGGAGGGCGACGCCTATGCCGAGCT
Source organism: Chelatococcus sp. KU-N122 (assembly GCF_055391085.1). Taxonomy (NCBI): domain Bacteria; kingdom Pseudomonadati; phylum Pseudomonadota; class Alphaproteobacteria; order Hyphomicrobiales; family Chelatococcaceae; genus Chelatococcus; species Chelatococcus sp. KU-N122. The sequence continues at coordinate 651,092 of NZ_AP043981.1, forward strand.
GGTCGAGACCCGCTTCGCCGACTGGCGGCTCAAGGTCGACGGCAAGGTGGCCAAGCCGCTGGCGCTGTCACTCGCCGACCTCAAGGCGCTGCCGGCGCGCACGCAGATCACGCGCCATGATTGCGTCGAGGGCTGGAGCGCCATCGGCCAATGGACCGGGGTGCCGCTCGGCCTCGTGCTCAAGGCGGCAGGCCTGGCGCCCGACGCGCGCTTCGCCGTGTTCCACTGTGCGGATGAATACGAGAAGACGCTCGACGGCAGCGGCCAGTACTACGAGAGCATCGACCTCGTCGACGCCTTCCATCCGCAGACCATCCTCGCCTACGGCATGAACGGCCAGGACCTGCCGGTGGCCCATGGCGCTCCCCTGCGCCTGCGCGTCGAGCGCCAGCTCGGCTACAAGCACGCCAAGTACGTCATGCGTATCGAGATCGTCGACAGCCTGGCAGCGATCGGCCGCGGCAACGGCGGCTTCTGGGAAGACCGCGGCTACGAATGGTACGCCGGGATCTGAGCGACTGAACGCCGGCGTCGCCGTGGCATGTCCGGCGCCGCGGACGAATCGCCGTGGCGCAGGCTGCCCCGGGGCGGCTGCGCGCCTCTCCCCGAGCGAGGCTCTCGACTGCGCACATCTCGGGGATCGATCGATTCCAGGCGGTCCACGGGTCGTGGCCTTTCCGGCAATTGAGAAGCTGCTTTACGAGCTTATGGGCTGCTGGCACGGGCAGCAATCATCTACGCCTATGCGTCAAGTGAAGTCGCTGTCGGCTCAGCAAGCCGCCCGCACGGAAACGCGGTGGATCGATGCGGAGGTGGACTGTTGCCGCCGAGATCTACAAAGAAACTGCTCCGGCGTCGACGACCGATCCTCTTCTCCCATGCCTTGGCAACGGTCTGAGGCGCGTTCATCACCACGCTCCGCCCTGGTCGCCAAGTGAGGTCGTTGTGAGAATCAAGCCGCACTCGATGTCTCGTCGGCATTTCTGCCTCTGCTGCATGGCCGCCGGCGCCTCGGCCGGTCTTGGCTGGCTCACGCCCCGAGAGGCATTTGCCGAGGCGCGGGGCCTGGTCAGCCTGATCAAGGACAGCGCTGCCGCCGGGCCGATCATCACGCACAAGCTGCGCGGCAATGTGAGCGTGCTCGAGGGTTCCGGCGGCAACATCGCGGTCCTGACGGGTCGAGATGGCAAGGTGCTCGTCGACGCGGGGATCGGCGTGTCCCGCCAGCAAATCACCGAGGCCCTGGCCGGGCTCTCCCCCGATCCGGTGACGCATCTCGTCAATACCCATTGGCATTTCGATCATGCCGATGGCAACCCGTGGCTCCATGCGCTCGGTGCGAAGATCGTCGCCCAGGAGAACACCCGTAAATACCTGTCGCAGGTTCAACGCGTCGAAGACTGGGACTATAATTTTCTGCCGCTTCCCCCGACGGCCTGCCGTCGGAGGTGTTCACGACCGACAAGTCGCTCAAGCTCAACGGCGCTTCGATCAACCTGAAATACTACGGTCCGGCGCACACCGACAGCGACATCTCCGTGACCGTAGCCGAGGCTGACATCGTCCATGTCGGCGACACCTTCTGGAACGGCATTTATCCGTTCATCGACTATTCGACCGGAGGCAGCATCGACGGCATGATCGCCGCTTCCGAAGCGAACCTTGCGGCTACGACCGAGCAGACGATCGTCATTCCGGGCCACGGCAGGCCCGTCAGCAACAGGGCCGAGCTCAAGGCGTTTCGCGACATGCTGGTCGCGATCCGCGAGAACGTCGCAAAGCTCAAGCGGCAAGGCCGTTCGCGCGACGAGGTCGTCGCAGCAAAGCCGACCGCCGCATTCGATGCCGTATGGGGCAACTTCGTCATCGACCCCGGCTTCTTCACCCGCCTGGTCTACGAAGGCGTGTGAGGGCGGCCGGCCGGACAGAGCAACCGCGGCCCGATCAATCGCGAACAGCGAGCCCGAAAGATGTTGATAAGCCGGCTCACATGAACATGCGGCCGGCTCCCGGCCGGCCTGCCGCGAGCAGGCTTCAATCGCTCGAACCGAACATGGAGGACGCGATGAAGGCAGACCCCATCCTTGACGAGCGCGCGGCAGTCGACCGCCGCCGGCTCATAGTGAGCCTTTCGGCCTGGACGGTGGGAGCCGCAACGACGCAACTTGCGTCCGTCGCGCCGTCCGCAGCTGCCGAGGCCGGCCCCGCGCTTCCCTTGCCCACCACGCGCTACCGAACCAGGAAGGTCGACGGCATCGGCATCTTCTACCGGGAGGCCGGCCCCGAAGACGGTCCCGTCGTCCTCCTGCTGCACGGCTTCCCGACGTCTTCGCACATGTTCCGCAATCTGATCCCCCAGCTTGCCGATCGCTACCGCGTCATCGCTCCGGATTATCCCGGCTATGGGCAGAGCGACATGCCTGACCGCGCCTCGTTCGCCTACACATTCGATCGCTTCGGCCAGCTCATCGATGGACTGCTCGATCAGCTCGGCGTGAGGCGCTACGCCATGTACGTGATGGATTATGGAGCGCCTGTCGGCTGGCGGCTTGCCCTGGCACACCCCGATCGCATCACCGCGCTGATCGTCCAGAACGGCAACGCCTATGACGAGGGCCTGAAGGAGTTCTGGGACCCGATCAAGGCCTATTGGTCCGATCATTCGGAGAGCCGCCGAAAGGCGCTCTATGGGCTGGTCGCGCTTGAGACGACGAAGTTTCAGTACACCGATGGCGTTTCGGACCTCAGCCGCATAGATCCGGACAACTGGATTCATGACCAGGCCTTGCTCGACCGGCCCGGCAATGCGGACATCCAGATGGACATCTTCTATGACTACCGGACCAACTTGCCACTCTATCCGAAGGTCCAGGCCTATTTTCGCCAGCATCAGCCGCCGACGCTCATTGTCTGGGGGAAGAACGACAAGATCTTTCCGGCCGACGGGGCTTACCCCTACAAGCGCGACCTTCCCGAAGTCGAGTTCCATCTGCTCGACACCGGCCATTTTGCGCTCGAGGACAAGGCCGACGAGATGGTGCCGCTGATCCGCGACTTCCTGAAGCGCAAGGTCGGCTAGCGCCGCCGGCTCGCCCGTCAGGAGCGCTGGGAACGTTTCGGCGGAAGTTTCGGCGCCCGCTGCGGGCTGTCGGCGAAGGCGCCGAGGTAGAGCTTGGCGACGCGGCCCGACAGCTCGGCCGGCGTCATCAGGCCCGACGGGCTGAACCAGGTGTCGATGCCATTGATGGTGCCGAACAGCAGCAGGACATAGGTCCGCAGAACCCGATCGTCGGCATCACCGCCGCTGTGCACCTGCCGCAGGATGGACACGACGTATTCGACCATGCGCCTCTCCAGCGAGACGATCTGCTTCCTGGACTTATCCGACAGATATTTGAGATCGTTCAGCAGCACGACGTGCCTGTAGCGCATCTTCGGCGGCCGCACGATATACATCTCGACGAACATTCTAAGCCGTTCTTCCGGCGGTATGCTCTCGTCGATGCCCTCGAACGACTTTACCGTGAAAACGCAGTACTCGTGCAGAAGCTGAAAAAGAATATCTTCTTTGCTCTTGAAATAATAATATACCTTGGCTTTGGAAGCGCGAGATTTTTTCGCAATATCGAGAAGCGTCGAATGCGGGTAGCCATTCTGGGCAAATAGCCTGGCCGCCGCATCCAGAATCACCTGCTGCTTTGTCTCATAATCGTCTGCCTTTGCTCTGGCCATCCCCGCACTTTCATACGCCACCGCCGATTGCCGAAGAGATGCAGATTTCCTTTCGCCGCGCAAGCCGGACCGACGCCGCCGTCGAGGCCCGGCGCCGCCTTCCACCTCGGCAGCGCGTCACTCCGCAGCCCAGGGAAGGCGACCGGGATCGGCTCGGAACCAGTCCCGGATCTCGCGCTTCTGAATCTTGCCGGTCGAGCCGATGGGGAGCGCGTCGACGATCTCCACGTGCTTCGGCACTTCCCACTTCCCGACGCGCTCCGCGCAATAGGCGACCAGGGCCGCCGGGTCCACCGGTGCGCCGAGGCCCTTCGCCGCCACGACGACGGCGACGACAGCCTCTCCCCAATGCGGATGCGGCGCGCCGACGACCGCCACCTCGCCGACGGAGGGATGTGTGGCGAGCACGTTCTCGACGACGGCCGGATAGACGTTGTAGCCGCCCGATACGATCATGAAGTGCTTGCGGTCGCTCAGGAAAACCCGGCCCTCCGCGTCCTGGTAGCCGATGTCGCCCATATGAAACCAGCCGCCGCGCAGCGCCTCGGCCGTTTCGTCGGGACGATTGTGGTACGAATGGATCACCGGCCCGCGCACGCAGATCTCGCCGACCTCCCCAGGCGGCATCCGTCGATCGGCATCGTCGCGGATCTCGACGTCGACGTGGGGCAGTGGCCGGCCGACGGACGCCATCAGCTCACGATCCCTGTCGGGGTCGCCGGTGAAGTCGCTGCCACGCATCATGCAGATGGCGCCATTGGCCTCGGTCGAGCCGTACCAGTTCTGGAACTCGCAGCCGAACGTCTGGCGGGCCCGCTCGACAATGGCCGGAACGATCGGGCTTCCCAGCAGGATCACGAGCCGCAACGACGGCAGACGATCCCCGCCGTTGCGGCAGATCTGCTCGATGGCGTGCAGCATGGTCGGCACGCAGAACATGACGCTCACGCCATGCGTCTTGATCAGATGGACGGCCCGCTCCGCGCTGAACAGACCGGGCAGCACTGTGGCGGCACCGCTCGATAGGCCCATGCTGTGGATGAAGATCGGAAAGCCCGAGCCCGGCAGATTGTTGAGAATGACGTCGTCGGGCCGAAAGCCGCCCGCGTAAGGGGCCGACATGATCTGCGTCCAGGCGCCGAGCTGGGTGAGGATGGCGCCCTTGGGCAGACCGGTGCTGCCCGACGTGTACGACAGCGCAATCGGGCTGTCGGCGGCGAGCTCCGGTTCCAGGAACGATCCGGCCTGGCTGTCGATGATGTGCTCGAGATCGAGGCCGAGACCGTGCCGATCGCCGAAGCCGATGAGAAGGCGGCCGGCCGCCCTCCATTCGGCCAGCCTATCGGCAAGGGAGGCGACGAATGTATCCTGAACCAGGATGGCGCGCAGGTCCCCGTCTCTGACGATATGGTCCATTTCGGCCGGCGCATAGCGCCAGTTGATGCCCGTTCGCACCAGGCCCGACTTCAGGCAGGCATGCCAATGGTCGATCATCTCGATGCGGTCATGGGCGATGATGCCGACACGATCGCCGGTGCGGAGGCCCAGACCGGCGAGCCCGGCCGCCAGGCGACGCCCCCGGCGGTCGATGTCGCTCCATGTCCTGGAATGCTCACCCTCGATGTATGCGGTCTTCTGCGCGCGCACCGTTGCCATCCGGCGCGCCAGATTATGTAGAAACATCGAGCTCCTCCCGATACGAGCAGGCCGGATTCTCGTTCGGCCTGCCCGCAGGTGTCCGTTCAGCTTGGCGAAGACTGTGCCGTCAGGCCTGCGCGAACGTATTGGGGCGCAGGAGCGCCAGCACCGAGGTATCCATGAAGGCCTCGTCCCGCGACAGCTGACCGTTGCGGACCATGCAGATGTCCATACCGGACACCGTTCTGGTCTCACCGCCGGCGCGCGCGGTGATATCGCAATCCCACATCACCAGCTGCCCATCCAGCCCGGCCAGCCGGTACTCCTCGGTGACGCGGAACTGCATGTCCCACACCTTGAAGAACTTGCGGAGATAGGACCTGAGCGCATCCTTGCCGACGATCTTTCCCGCCGTCTTGGGGTCGCGATAGACGACGTCGTCCGTATAGGTCGCGAGCGTGCCCTCGAGATCGAGGGTGTTCCACGCCGCGATGCAGTCGCGCGTGGCCTTGAATATCTCTTGGTCCGTAAGCATTTGGCTTTCCTTTCAGGGTGGTGACGGTGACTGGCTTACATCTAATAACAGACCGGCTGGCCGGTCAATATTAGACCAGGTCATCCGCCTGTCGCCGGGGCGCGAACGCGGCCCGCGCCCGGCTGCGGCGGCAGGCTGGGGCCTACTGAGCCGGATGATTCTGGACGTGGAGATACTTGGGATAGCCCTGCCCCACGCCGCACTGGATCGTGCCGAAGCCGACCGCGTCGCCGTCGCTGACCTCGATGACCTGCTCAGCCAGGGTGCGGGCGATCCGCCTGTCGCTGGGCTCGGCGAGGTCCCAGCGATTGTGGCCCAGGTGAACCGGGCCGCGATTGTCGCCCTGGAACCAGCCCGCCAAGCCGCCGTACAGGCCGCCCTTCAGAAACAGGCGGCCGCCGCGAGCGCGGAGGCTCAGGGTCTTGGCGCTGCCGTCCCTGAACGACACCGTGATCCGACCGCCTTCGATCTCCTGGCTCATGGCGTCCGCCGTCCACGTGAGGTCATGCTCGACATTGCTCACCGCCCTGCTGCCGTCCGGCCCGTCGAGACCCAGGGGCCCCGTCTCGTCGCCGCTCAGGAAGCGGAACCGGCCCGGTGCGTCCTCCTTGAAGAAGAGATGGATGCTGTGCGTCTCGAACTGCGCGCACAGGAAGACGTAGAGAATGGGGGGAAAATTCGATACGGGAGGTGTCGATTCGTCGGTCCGCGCTTCGGCACGCAGCCCCCAGGATCGGTCGCGGAAACCGATGGTGCTCGCCGGATCGAGATCGATCCGCCGCCCCTCCACCCGGATATGGCCGGAGAACCTGCCGGACTGCACGAAGCGCCGGACATCGGAGAAGATCCGGCCGCGGTGCTCGGTGACCTCGCGCCCCTCGTCGTGCCGGTGCATGCCGCCGATGAACTCGACATCGAGCGAGACGTTCGACTCGTTGGGCTGCACCAGCAGGCGATGCTTGTCGAGGCCGCCCCTCATCTCGATCTTCAGCGGCCCCACCGCCGGAAGCAGCGGATCGCGGTCCGTCGTTCGCGAGGCCCGGACATTGTGCTGAATGTTGTCGACGGTCACGGCGGCGTAGCAGTCCATCACGCCGCGGTTGGGGTAATATCCCAGGCCGAGCCCGAAGACCAGGCGGCCGTCGGGAACGACGGTGCCCATGTACCAGAACCGCTCCGTATACATGGCGTGCCTGGTATCGCTGACGGCGACCTTGCTGAACTCCTCGCTCGTCTGGTGCCCCAGGAAGTCGTCATCTTCGGTGAGCATGGTTGGTCCCCTGAAGAGAATGGCCTATTCATTCCGCGCCGGACAGCAGCGCCAGCGTCTGCGGCGCCACGTGCCGCCATTCCTCGTCGTTGAGCGATTTCATCGCGGCCTCCAGCGCGGCTTCGATCGCCGCACGATCGTCGTCCCGCAGCCGTGACCGGTTCTCCCGCAGCCATGTCGCCATGGCGACGATCTGCCGGCTTCCGGCCTCCAGGCCATCGAACAGCTCGCCGACGGTCATCGCTCCAGGCTGTTCGAGGCCTCGGCCCGGGAACAGGTCGGTATGGCGGGCCAGCAGGCGCGCGACGGCGTCGATCGCCTGGCTCTGGCGCGCCAACTGGGCCGTGTAGAATGCGGCCGACCAGTCGGCGCGCAATTCCAGCGTCTTCAGCAGATTGACGACCGCATGGACCTGGCCCCGTGCGTAATCGTCCGTCAGCGTCGGCGCGACGTCACGCCGGAGGCTCTCCGCCGCCGCGGCGACGACCCGTGAGAACGCGATCTTCATGATGCTGCCCTGATGGCCTTCATGAGCTGGGCCAGATGCGACGCCGTCAGAAGCCCCAGAACGGCAAGCCGCGTGTCGTTGGACCCGCGGACAAAGCCGCGCAGACCAATGAGATTGATGACGGTCATCTTGAGCAGGTTCAGTGCGGCGTAGTAGGCGACGCTGGTGTCCGAGACCGCGAGGCCGGAATGCCGGCTGTACTGCGCGTAGAACGCCGATCGATCCATCAGGCGCGGCAGGCCGAACGGCGGATATAGCGCCCAGGCGATGTCCTCATGCGGGTCGCCGAAGTGGCTCATCTCCCAATCGAGCACGGCCGTGATGGCCGAATCCTGGGTGAGGAAGTTGCCGATGCGGTAATCGCCGTGCAGCAGCGCCACCTTCGGAGCGGCCGGCGCATGGTCCTTGAGCCAGTCGAGCGCCCATTCCAGGATCGGCAGGCACTCCATCTGGTTGTCGCGATAGCGGCGCTCCCAGTAGCGGACCTGGTCGATCGCCGCGGTCTGTACGTCCGTGGACCCGGCCAGCGCGGCCGCCGGGGTGCCGGCCCACGGCGCCGCGTGGACGGCCGCCAGGAGGCGGACGAACTCCCGCAGGACCGGCTCGAGCGCCTGCGCGCCGCCCGCATCCCGGCCGACGGTCCAGGGGGTGAACGCGGCGCCGCGCATCCGCTCGCACACGAGGAAGGGCGCACCGAAAACGGAGGCGTCGTCGCTGCTCAGCAGGATGGCTGGAACGGGGACGTCGGTGCCGGCGAGCAACCCCAGAACGGTTTCTTCGCGCGTCGCGCTGTATGGCGCCAGCAAGCCGTCGGGAGGGCCGATGCGGAACACCAGATCGCGCCCGGCGCCTTGCGGTGCGGTGGACAATTCGAACGTCCAGGTCACCCACGAGAAGCCGTTGGAGATGCGCCGGAGGCCCCGCACCGACACGTCCTGACCCAGGGTCGCCGCGAGATGGCTTTCGAGGCGATCGGCCAACCAGGCAGGGTCCCGGTATCGCCGGTCGGGGTCGGTATCGGCGGTCGCCGGACACGGGGCGTGCATCAGTTCACCTTGCGGGCCCGGCCCGCCCAGAATTTGTCTCGAATGACGTTCTTGGTGATCTTGCCGGTCGGCGATACCGGCAGCGGCGTCGCCGTCACCTCGACGCTGCGCGGGCATTTGTAGCCGGCAATCAGTTTCCGACAGTGCGCCACGATATCCGCCGCGGACACGGTCGCACCGTCGTGGGGGACCACCACCGCATGGACCGCCTCGCCCCAGACGTCGTGGGGTATGCCGATGACAGCGCATTCGCGCACGACCGGATGCTTGTAGATCGCATTCTCGACTTCCGTTGAGTAGATGTTCTCCCCGCCGGAGATGATCATGTCCTTGACGCGGTCGACGATGAAGACGAAGCCGTCGTCGTCCATCAGCGCGCCATCCCCGGTATGCAGCCATCCGTCCCGGACGACCGCGGCGGTGGCGTCGGCATTGCCCCAATAGCCCAGCATGACGCCGGCGCCGCGCACCACGATCTCGCCGACCTCGCCGCGGGGCAGCTCCTGCCTGTCCGGGCCGGCGATCTTCAGCTCCCAGCCGGGGCTCACCTGCCCCGCCGACGTCAGTCGCTTGGCCAGCGGCCCGTCGACGGCGTGCTGCGTCCAGTCCAGCGTCGTCAGCACGGCGGAGGTTTCCGTCTGGCCGTAGCCCTGATGGAAGGTCCAGGTCGGCAGTCTGTCCATCGCCTTGCGCAGGACGGCCTCGGGCATCGGCGAGCCGCCGTAGTGGCACATTCTGATGCTCGACAGGTCGTAGCGACCGAGCGACGCCTCGTTGACCAGGGTGTTCACCATGACGGGGATGAGCAGCGTGTAGTTCGGGCGATGATCCTGAATCGTCTGCATCACCGGGCCTGGCTCGAACTTCGGCAGGATGACGTTGGTCCCGGCCGCCAAGGTCGTCGCGAACGCCGGCGACGCACCGCCCAGATGAAAGAATCCGGCGACATGCATGTAGACGGTTTCCCGCGAGACATGCAGGCACGACAACCAGTTCAGCGAAGCAAAGATGATATTCCTGTTCGACAGCATGACGCCTTTGGGGTGCCCTGTCGTGCCTCCGGTATAGAATATCCCGCAGAGGTCGTCGTCACGGCGCTCGGCATCGGCGCAGGCCGCGCTCGTCCTGATGATCTCCTCATAGTCCAGCATGCCGGCGGGTGCGGGACCGTCACCGATGTAGATGACGGTTCCCAGTCGATATTGCTCGCCGATGTCCCCCACCATCGGAGCGAACTCGTCGTCGACGAGCATGATCTGCGCCCGGCAGTCGGCGAGGGCGTAAGCCAGCTCGGGCCTCGACCAGCGGGTGTTCATGGGAACGAACACCCCGCCCGCCCAGGCGACGGCATACATGGCTTCGAGATAGCGATCGCTGTTCATGGCCAGGATGGCGACCCGGGCGCCGTCCTGGCCGCCCATGCTGCGCAGGCCGGCTGCCAGCCGCTCGACCCGATCGAGCGTCGCCGCCCACGTCCGGATCCGCCCCGCGTGGATCGTGCTGGGGTGGTCGGCCGCGACCTGCACCGCCCGCTTGATGGCTTGCGTGAAGAACACGCCCGTGACCTCCCATCGTTCATTATATGACCGTCCAGCCGGTTTATTATCTCAGATCGCCGGAGGCACCGCAAGGCGTTCCGGCCGCGATTTGAAGCAGGGCTTTCCCCGTCGGATGTGGTCGTCCGACCGGGACAAGCGCGCGGCCGTGTCAGGCCGCTGGCTCCCTCGTCCGCCGGGCACAGCCCGTGCGGACGGCGTCCATCACCGCAGCAGCGGCGTCACGAGCAGCAGAACGGCGAAGCCGCCGACCGCAGCGGCCCCGACGCGCGGCACGACCCCGCCCCAGCCGCGCCGGCCCGCGGCGGCGCCGAGCGTCGCGCCCGCCGCGATCCAGGCGGTAGCGACCGACACCAGCAGCAGCAGGAAGCCGAGCATGTAGGGCCAGACGCCCCGCGCCGCGCCGAAGGGAATGACGCCCAGGGCGAAGACGATCGCCTTCGGGTTGAGCAAGGTGGTCAGGAACACCTGCGCCGGCGTGACGACGGCCCCGGCCGCCAGGGCCATTCCGCCGCGGCGCCACAGGCGCAGGGCGAGGAGCAGCAGGTAGACGCCGACGGCGGCGCGCAGCGCCCCGGCCAGCAGCGGCGCCTGGGCCACCACCGGCCCCACCGCCAGCCCGAGCGTCAGGATGGACATCGTGTAGCCGGCCGCCTCCGCGGGAATGAGGGGGAGGGAGCGCCGCCACCCGGCGGTCGCTCCGGCAGTCGCCAGCAACGTGTTGGTGGGGCCCGGCGTGCCGAGGACGGCCAGGACGGCCAGCGCGAAGAGGACGGGGTCTTCCATGACGCTTGGGGCACCTGTCGTCGGATGCGGCGATGGGGCGTCGCACCGGGACCGCTCGACCCGGGCGCGGCCCACCAGCGCGGAATGGCCGGGGCACAGGTAGCAGGTCTTGACCGGCAAGCAATGGACGGGGCCAGGGCCGTCGACCGCCAAGCGCTCCGGATCGAAATGCCCGAGCCTCAGCCGATGCGGCGTTCGCAGCCTGCCCAATAGGGCGCGCGCAGGATGTCCTTCTTGATCTTCCCGGCGGGAGAGAGCGGCAGCGGCGCGGTGCGGAACTCCACCTCCTTCGGGCACTTGAAGTTGCCGATCAGCCGGCGGCAATGCTCGATCACGGCGGCCTCCGTGGCCTGCGCGCCGTCCTTCAGCACGACGATGGCGAGGACGGCCTCTCCCCAGGTCTCGCTGGGGACGCCGATGACGGCGCATTCGCGGATGGACGGAAGCTTGTAGAGGGCGTTCTCGACCTCGGCAGAGTACACGTTCTCGCCGCCCGAGATGATCATGTCCTTGGCGCGGTCGACGACATGGAGGAAATGGTCCTCGTCGATCCAGCCGACGTCGCCGCTGCGCAGGTAGCCGTCGGCGAAGGCGGGAGCGGCGCCAGCCTCGGCGCCCGCATAGCCCTGCATGACGTTCAGCCCGCGCAGCGCGATCTCGCCGATCTCCCCGGCCGGCCGTTCGGCGCCGGCCGCGTCGATGATCCTGATATCGACGCCCAGGGCGGGCCGGCCGACGGAATTGATCTTGCTGGGTCCCGCCGGCGAAGCGACATGCCGGTGCCAGGGCAGGAACGTCGCCAGGCCGGACGTCTCGGTCATCGCGTAGACCTGCGTGAACGACCACGTCGGCAGCCGGTCCATGAAGGCGCGGATCATGGCCTCCGGCATCGGCGAGCCGCCGTAGATGCACAGCTTCATGCTGGTCAGATCGTAGTCGCCGGCCTGCGCGTGGCCGAGCAGCATGTTGACCATGGTCGGCAGCAGCACGGTATTGGTGACGCGATGCGCGTGGATCGCCTGGAGGACGGGCACGACCTCGAACTTCGGCAGGACCACGTGGCAGCCGCCCACCATCGTCGTGTACCACATGTGGCCCGCGCCGGAGAGATGGAACATCCCGCCCACATGCATGTGCACCATCTCGTGGGTCAGCTTGAGCTCGGCGATATAGCTCAGCGAGGCGACGATGACGTTCTGATGGGACAGCGTGACGCCGCGCGGCTTGCCCGTGGTGCCGCCGGTGTAAAAGCGCGTGAACGGGTCGGTGCCGCTGCGGCCGGCGTCGGGCGCGGGATCGTGCGCGGCGACGAGATCCTCGTAGTGCACGAGATCGCTCGGGACGGTCTCGCCCATGGCGATGACTTGGGCGACGGAGCCGACGCGGCGGCGCAAGGGCTCGGCCAGCTCGAGGAAGGCATCGCCGAGGAACACCACCCGCGGCCGGATGTCGGCCAGGGCCTCGGCCAGCTCGGCCTCGGCCCAGCGGATGTTCATGGGAACGACGACGCCACCGGCCCACGGGATGGCGTAGCAGAGCTCGACATAGCGGTCGTTGTTGAACGCCAGGACGGCCACGTGCTCGCCCGGCTCGACGCCGAGCGCGCGCAGCGCGCCGGCCAGGCGCGCGACGCGGCCGGCAACCTCGCGCCAGGTGCGCCGCCGGTCGCGAAAGATCGTCGCCGGCCGGTCCGGATAAAGCTGCGCGGATCGGCGTAGCGTCTGCGTAACCTGCACTGTACTTGTCTCCTTGGTCGATGCGGCCGCCGCTCTGCCTGAACCGGCGAAGTGCCGCAGGCTCAGCCGCACACCTCGCCCCGCCTGCGGGGAGAGGTCGGCTTGCACGAAGCGCAGGCCGGGTGAGGGGGGATCCCGAAAAGGGCGACGCCAAGCAGCTCAGCTACCCCTCTTAGCCGCCAGCGCGAGGTAGATCGTATCGAGAGCACCGTCGATGTTCACAGAGGCTTCATTGTTCCAAAAGCGCAGCGCCCGGTAGCCGCGCGACGCGAGATATGCGTCGCGCGGCGACGTTAGGCGGCTGCGCCGCCGCAGCGAGAAGGCCGGCATGTCGCAATGGCCCCGCCGCGCACCTCTCCCCGCAAGCGGCGAGAGGGGTGCCCCGCTCAGCTCGGGCTGATCACGTCCCCCACCGCCTTCCAGTTCGCGCCGTCGAACTGGATCATCTGCAGCTGCTTGATCGGATTGTAGTCGCCCTTGCTGGTGCTGATCTTGATGCCGGGGATCAGCGTCGGCACGGCCAGCCCGTCGATGCTGGTCGCCTTGGCCATGATGTTCTCGCGGCTGAGATCGTCACCGCAGCGCTTCAGGATGTCGACCATGATGCGCGCGGTGATGTAGCCGTCGATGTTCTGCCCGTCGCGGATATCCGCGGACGGATGATATCTCTTCATGAACGCCTTCCACTCGACCATGCCGGCGTCGTTGTCCCAGGCCGCATCGGCCGGATCCATGCGGTAGCGGCAGGAGTAGAGCCCCTTCGCCTTGTCGACACCGGCCGGCTCGATGGTGACGCTCATGAAGTTCGCCTTCATCGTCAGGATCTGCACCGGCTTCCAGCCCATGTCGTAGACTTTGCGGATGGCCTGGGCTGCGAACTTCGGAATGGCGGCGTTGATGAAGACGTCCGCTCCCGAGTCCCGCAGCGTCGTCAGCTGCGAGTCGACGGTCGAATCCGTAACCTCGTAGCTCGCCGTCGAGACGATCATGTTGGCCTTGCCGCCCAGCGCCGTCTGCAGGCCCTTGAGGTAGGCCTGGCCGAAATCGTCGTTCTGGTAGAGGACTGAAATCTTGCTCGCCGGCATCTGCTTCAGGATGAACGTGCCGAAGATCAGTCCTTCGATCTCGCCGGAGGCATCGTAGCCGAGGCTCCAGGGCAGGCCCGCCGGGTCATGGAAGCGCGCCGACCCCGTGCCGATCAGAAGATGCGGAACCTTGCGCTGGTTGAGATAGCGGGCGACCGCCGTTGCCCCGCCGGTGCCGATGGGATGGAACAGGAAGGCCACACCGTCCTGCTCGACCAGGCGCCGGGTCTGCTCCACGGTCTTCGGCGGCGAGTAGCCGTCGTCGAGGCTGATGAGGTTGACCTTGCGCCCGTTGATGCCACCCTCGTCGTTGATCTTGGCGAAGTAGGCCGCCTCCACGCGCGACATGACGCTCATGTTGGAGGCGCCGCCGCTGTAGGGCGCCGTCTGGCCGATCTTGATCTCGGTCTTGGAGACGCCGGGCGCGTCCGCGGCCCGGGCTGCACGGGTAAGGCCGCCGAGCGCCGCGCCGGCCGTGGCGGCGGCAGCTCCCAGCAGCGCGGTACGGCGCGTGATGGCGTGCCTGGATGGCGTATCCCAAGTCATCGTATGGTCCTCCTCCAGCTTACTGTTATTGGTTGCTTGTCCTCTTGGTCGCGACCAACGCCTTGATCAGGCCGGCCAAGCCGGTCGGCATCAGGAAGGCGACGGCGATCAGCAGTGTGCCGTAGATCGCCCAGGGAGCGGCCTTCGACAGGCTCTCGCTGACGTTCGGCACCAGCACGATGAACGCCGCGCCGAGGATGGCGCCCCAGATCGTGGTGAGCCCGCCGACGACGGCGCCGACCATGAGCGAGATCGAGAGAAAGAAGTTGAAGCCGTCCGGCGACACGAATTGCGTGAGCATGGCGCTGAGCGCGCCGGAGAACCCCGCCAGCATCGCGCTGACCCCGAAGATCTTGGCCTTGGTCTGCGCGACATCTATGCCCAGCGCGCCGGCCGCCGTCGACTGCTCGCGGATGGCCTCGAGCGCCCGCCCGGTGCGCCCGCGCAGCATGTTGCTGACCAGCCAGAGACAGAGGCAGACGCTGACCAGGCAGACGATGTAGAGCCACTGGTCGTTGGACAGATGCAGGAACGGCGGCGGCTCCGGCGGATCGAGGATGAGCCCCTGAAAGCCGCCGGTCCAGCCGCTCAGCCCCTTGTACTTGAGAAGCTGCGGCGTCGCGATCGCCAGGCTGAACGTGGCGAGCGCCAGGTAGAGCCCCTCCAGCTTCACGGCGGGAATGCCGATGAGGTAGCCCAGCACGAGGCAGACGAGGCCGGCCAGCGCCACGGCGGCCCAGTACGGCACCCCGTATCGGGACACCAGGATGGCCAGGGCATAGGCGCCGATGGCGAAGAAGGCGCCGTGGCCGAGCGAGATCTGCCCGGTCATGCCGGTCAGGACGACCAGGCTCAGGATGGCGATCGAACAGGCGAGGATGGTGCTGGCCTGGAACAGCAGGAAGCCGCCGAGCAGCCATGGCGCCGCCGCCGCGCCGACGGCCATCGCGATCAAGGCTGTCATCTTCATGGTGGGCGTCATCGGCGGCCTCAGACGCGGCTGGCGAAGGTGCGACCGAACAAGCCGGACGGCTTGACCAGCAGCACGAGGATGATGACGACGAGCGCGAGCGTCAGCTTCAGCTCCGAGCCGACGAGATAGGCGCCGGCCACCGCCTCGATGATGCCGACGAGGATGCCTCCGGCAACGGCGCCGGCCGGTGACTCAAGGCCGCCCAGCAGGGCGCCGGCAAAACCGTAGATCAGGACGCCGCTCATCATGTTGGGATCGAGAAACACCATCGGCGCGGTCAGGATGCCGGCGACGGCGCCGACCGCCGCCGCCAGCCCCCAGCCGAGCGCCAGCATGCGGTCGACCCTGACGCCCGACAGGCGGCTCGAGCTGGGATTCTCCGCCGCCGCGCGCATCCATAGCCCCAGATTGGTGAAGCGGAAGAAGAGGAACACCGCCACCAGCTCCAGCAGGATGAGGCCCGCCATGCCGACCTGATGCTGGGACAGGTAGCCGCCGGTGAACCAATGGCCGTCCGAGAACGGCGACGGAAACGTGCGGATGTTGAAGCCCCAGATCCAGCCGGTGAGGCTGTTCATGATCGCGAACAGCCCGATGAAGACGATCACCGCATTCAGCTCGGGCGCGCCGGCGAGGGGGCGGATGAGAAGCCACTCGATGACGATGCCGGCCAGGAACGACGCGAGCAGCGCCAGGACGAAGGCCGCCCAATACGGCAGGCCCAGCGCGACGAGGGTGAGTGCGATGTAAGTGGAGAAGACCGCCATTTCGCCCTGGGCGAAATTGATCTGGTGCGTCGCCTTGTAGATCATCACCAGGGCGAGGGCGACGCTGCCGTAGATCAGGCCGGTCGTGGCGCCGTCGGCAATCTGCTGCACGATGCTGTTCATGCCCGCACCCTCAACAGGCGAGATAGACGTTCTGGATGACTTCGGAGGCGCGGAACGCCTCCGGGCTTCCTGCCAAAGCGATGGCGCCCTGCTCCAGCAGGTAGGCTTCGTCGGCGACATCGAGCGCCAGCCCGACGTTCTGCTCCACCAGCAGGATGCTGACGTTGTCGTCGCGGTTGATGGCCCTGATGATCCCAAAAATGTCGCGAACGACGAGCGGCGCGAGGCCGAACGACGGCTCGTCCAGCAGCAGCAGCTTCGGCCGCAGCATCAGCGCGCGGGAGATGGCGAGCATCTGCTGCTCGCCGCCGGACAGCGTGCCGGCCTGC
Source organism: Chelatococcus sp. KU-N122 (assembly GCF_055391085.1). Classification (NCBI taxonomy): domain Bacteria; kingdom Pseudomonadati; phylum Pseudomonadota; class Alphaproteobacteria; order Hyphomicrobiales; family Chelatococcaceae; genus Chelatococcus; species Chelatococcus sp. KU-N122. Next base: position 667,722 of record NZ_AP043981.1, read on the forward strand.
TGCTGATAGCGCTCCCGCAGGCGCGGAAAGTAGGACAGCACGCGCTCGAGGTCCGCGGCCACGGCGCGCTTGTCGCGACGCGTCGAGGCGGCGACCCGCAGGTTCTCTTCGACCGTGAAGTTCAGGAACGTGCCGCGCCCGTCCGGCACATGGGCGGCGCCGGCGCGGGCGATGTCTTCGGTCTTCATCCCGACCAGTTGGGCGCCGTCGAGGCGGATGCTGCCCGACGCGCGCACCCACAGGCCGCAGATGGCGCGCAGGGTCGTGGTCTTGCCGGCGCCGTTGGCGCCGATCAGGACGGTGATCGCGCCGCGATTGACCCGCATCGACAGGTTGCGCAGGACCTGGATCTGGCCGTAGCTGGCATCGAGGCCGGAGATGGAGAGCAGCTCGTTCACGCGGGGCTCCCGAGATAGGAGCTGATCACCGCCGGGTCGCGCTGAACGTAGGCAGGCGGTCCTTCGCAGATCTTTCGGCCGAAGTTCAGGACGACGACCTTGTCCGACACGCGCATGACCAGGTTGAGATGGTGCTCGACCAGAAGAACGGCGACGCCCAACTGGTCGCGCACGAGCCGGATCGTGCCGAGGAGCTGGTCCACCCCTTCATGGTTGAGCCCGGCAGCCGGCTCGTCGAGCAGCAGGATCTTCGGCCTTGCGGCGAGGGCGCGCGCCATCTCCACGCGCTTCTTGGTGGCGAAGGGCAGGACGCCGACCGGGAGATCCGCGACCGAGCGCAGATCCAGCAGATCGATCAGCTCGTCGGCATAGGCGCCTTGCACGCGCTCCTCGCGCCGCACGAACGGCAGCTGCAGCGCCTCCGCCAGGAAGCCGCCGCGGCTGCGGCAGTGCGTGCCCACCAGGACGTTGCGGCGCACCGACATGCTGTGGAACAGCGCCAGGTTCTGAAACGTCCTGCCGACCCCCAAGCCGGCCATGGCGCTGCGAGGCAGCCGGTCGATCGACGTGCCTTCCATAGTAATGGTGCCGGCCGTCGGCGTATAGAGCCGGCTCAGACAGTTGAAGAGCGTCGTCTTGCCCGCGCCGTTGGGCCCGATCAACCCGCATATGGACCGATGCTCGACGTCGAAGCTCACATCGTCGAGGGCGACCAGGCCGCCGAACCGGACGGATACGCCGCGGAACGACAGCAGCGCGGCGCCCAGCTCTCCTGCCGGACGCGCGCCGGCGCCGCCGTCGGCCGTCGTCACGGATCGAGGCGCCGACCGCTCGCCTGGATCGCTCGTCGGCAATGATCGAGCGGCGCGCGCGGACCGCATGCTCGACTGCTCCAAACCGGCCGCCTGCAGCGATGCTCGCACGAAACCGTCCTCCCCTCCCGCCGGATCGTGCGGCGCGGACGACGCCTTGCGTTGTCCCGTTCGCAGACCCGATCTTGACGAATTATTAGACCGGCTGGCCGGTCTATGTCAATCGTCCGAGAGGCGGGCAGGCGACCCCGCGCGGACGACGCCATCCGGCGATGGCGCGAAGAGGGACGCCTCGTCGTTTACCGAACGACGGGACCGGCGCAAGAAGCGCCGCTCATCGCTCCGCGCAGGATCGGACTTCGCTCCGCAACGAGCTGGAGCCTGACCTCGTCTTCTGCCAGCCCCAGGAGAGCTCGCTCGGGCTGGACCAAGATCGGAGGCGCCGAGCCTCGCGGGTGTGCGCATCCAGGCTCGAGGCTCAGCCAGCGGGCAGTCTGCGATTGTCTGCCGGGATCGGGCGACGGATGCATCGATGTGGCCGGAGCGCACGGTCGCGAAGAGTTCTCGGCCAGTGGACCACGGCGCGCCGGCCGCCGATCCGGGCGCGCCGGCCGTCCCGGCCCTCTCCAGATCGTCGCCCGTCGAGGCGAAGCCCGCTCCGGCAATCGCCGCGTCTCCCCTCCCCGCTGTTCGCGCTCCGCCGACCAGGATCCGCGTCGCCGCCGTCTCGGCGAATACTTCCATCGCAGCAACACTATTTCATTCCTTTCGATTGCCTCGGCCGCACCCTTCCGGCTCCAAGCTCCGGGCCCTAAACCCAGCGCCTGACACCGCGCTAACGCTGGGCGGCTGGTTCGCTCCTTGACAGCAAGTCAACGCCGTCGAGCACTGTCCGACTTGCTAGGGCATAGTCGGACTTCAAGCAGATCTACATATCGTTTCGCGCCGCCGCCGCTAGCTCGCGGATCGTCATTCTGCTGAGATATACTTAAAATCAGCCAACGCTCATCGACGAATTCGAATATATCTGCGAATATATGTTGACAAAACCGAACTTCTGGAGTAACTTATCCTTCGATACGTCCAAGTTCGCGATTGCCCCCGAGAACGTGGGCGGCAAGATGCGCGCTGCGACACCCGATCTCGTTGCATCCCTGATCCCAGCATTATTGGGTCGACCGCTCCGGGACGAGACCGGATCCGCTTTGTTTGACCAAATGTCGCGCCCGAAGAGCAGCGCCGACCGGCGATCCGGGCGCCCGCTTGAGCAGCAATGATTGTCGCTTCGAACCCAAATATTGCCTCCGTCCCCAACCGGGCGAGGCTGGCGCCAAGGTATCACCGGAACACAACTGGCTATGTTCCGCCTTTAGGAGGTAAAATGCGGAATCTTGGTCTTTCACCGCATCAGCTCAAGCTGATCAAACGGTTCATCTCCAATCCGAATTCCAGTGCGAGCTTGGAAGACATTCGGCCCATCGTGCGGGCGTGGTTCCTTTCCCGAGGCATGATCGCGCCCCCGCCTGCAGTCGAAGCATCTCGGCAGCATTCGTCCTGCGAGCTCGCGGCTGCGCCACATTGCAACGCCTCGCGTCCTCGGCGCTCCCCGCCGCGCCGACCTCACCAGCCTCTGGAATAGCGGCCGCCTTCGCTCGCCAGGATCGGCCATCGAACGACCCGACGTCGGCACCCTGACCGTCGTGACGAGGCGCGCCGGCGCCGAGAGGCGGGCAGCCGGCCCCTGACGGGATCGCTTCCCAAGCCCCGCCCCTCCGCAGAGCCGGTCGGAAGGTTGCTCCAAGTCGTCCCGGCGGCCCCGTGCGCTCGCAGAGCGGCACGCCTCGCGGCCGCCCCATGGCGCTCGATGCCGGAGCCTTGCGCACGCGCCCGCGCCGGCGGGCGGCAAGAGGCGGCTTGCACCCAACGACGAACCTGCGCCCTACTCCTCCGGCTCCGTGGTGAACAGCAGCGGATAGCCCTTGCTCCGCCCGGCATCGGTGGCACGCGTCGCCTTGGTCTCGGCCACGTCGCGGGCGAACACCGCGACGACGCAGACCCCGCGCTGATGGGCCGTGAGCATGACCTTGTGGGCTTCGCTCTCGTTCATGCGAAACTCGGCCTTGAGCACGGTGACGACGAATTCGCGCGGCGTGAAATCGTCGTTGACCAGGATGACCTTGTGCAGCCGCGGCCGCTCCGTCCGCGGGAGCAGCTTGGTCCGCCGCTTGGTATCGATGCGCTCCATAGGAGTCCTCGTCCAATTGCCATCTACCGCCTGATCCGGAGTGCCCATAGTTTCGCACGCCTGCCGCATCGGGTCCATGCGCCGGCCGCCGGCCCCGCGAGCCCTATGCGCAGCCGCGCCCGTCCGGTACGCTTCGCACCCGAACGAGAGGCGAGCCCCAGAACCGAGCACGCGTTGATGCCAGACCAGCTGGACTCCCAGCCGAGCGACGCCAGGAGCCCCGCAGCAGCCGAGGAAGCGGGGCTGTCGGGAGTCGACGCCCGGCCGCCGCTGACGGCGCAACCGGACGCCGCCGCACGACGGGAGGCGCACGATGCCGCGGCGCTGCTGGCAGCCATCGTGGAATCGTCGGAAGATGCGATCCTCAGCAAGGACCTGAGGGGCATCATCACCAGCTGGAACAAGGGCGCCGAACGGCTCTTCGGCTATACGGGCGAGGAGGTCATCGGCAAGTCCGTTACCATCCTCATCCCCGACGACCACCTCGACGAGGAGCCGGCCATCCTGGCGCGCATCCATGCCGGCGAGCGCGTCGATCACTTCGAGACGGTCAGGCGGCGCAAGGACGGTGCGCTGCTCGACATCTCCCTCACCATCTCGCCCGTGCGCAACATCGACGGGAGGATCGTCGGCGCGTCGAAGGTGGCGCGCGACATCACCGAGCGCAAGCGGGCGGCCGAGCGCCAGGCGCTGCTGCTGCGGGAGATGCATCACCGCATCAAGAACGTCTTCGCCCTCGCCGGCGGCATCGTCACGCTGGCCGCCCGCACGGCCGACTCGCCGGCGGCATTGGCCCGGGCGGTGAAGGAGCGCCTCGTTGCGCTGGCGCGCGCCCACGAGATGACGCTGCCCAGCCTGCAGCCGGACCACACGCTGCTGGAGGCCAGCACGACGTTGTTCAAGCTGCTGGACGGGCTCGTGGCGCCCTACCGCGACGCCCACAATGCCCGGGCGGCGATCAGCGGCGACGACGTCGAGATCGGGGCACGCAACCTCGTCAACCTGGCGCTGCTGCTCCACGAGTTCGTGACCAATGCGGCCAAATACGGCGCACTATCCGTCCCCGACGGGCGCATCGCCGTCAGGACCGAGCTCCTCGGCGAGGTCCTGCACCTGACCTGGACGGAAATGGCCGGCCCGCCGGTCACGCCCCCCGATGGCGTCGGCTTCGGCAGCCGTCTCGAACAGTCGATCAAAGGGGCGCTCGGTGCGACCATCCTGAGGGAATGGCGGCGCGACGGCCTGGTGATCCGCTTGTCCATTCCCGCCGGCGCCTTGCGACCGGCGGACTGAAGACCAGGAGAGCATCCGTGAACATCGATCTGTCCGGCCGCACCGCCGTCGTCACCGGCTCCAGCGAGGGCATCGGGCTTGCCATCGCGATCGGACTGGCGGGCGCCGGCGCTGCCGTGGTGCTCAACGGCCGCAAGACGGCCGCGCTCGACGCCGCCATCGCCCAGGTCAAATCCGCGCATCCGGGCTCATCCGTCCGCGGCGTCACCGCCGATCTCGCCACGGCGGCGGGGTGCGCCGCGCTGATCGCCGCCGAGCCCACCTGCGACATCCTGGTGAACAATGCCGGCATCTTCCAGCCCATCGACTTCTTCGACGCTTCGGACGAGGTGTGGGAGCGCCATTGGGCCGTCAACGTCATGGCCGGAGTGCGCCTCTCCCGCGCCTATCTGCCGGCGATGGAACGGGCAGGCTGGGGCCGGGTGATCTTCCTGAGCTCGGAGTCCGCCTTCAACATCCCTGTCGAGATGATCCACTACGGCGTCAGCAAGACCGCCGACGTCGCAGTCGCCCGCGGGCTGGCGAAGCGGATGGCGGGCACCGGCGTCACCGTGAACTCGGTGCTGCCGGGCCCGACGCTGTCGGATGGCCTGCGCACCATGTTGAAGGATGCGCAGGCGCAATCCGGCAAGCCGATCGAGGAGGTCGCGGCCGACTTCGTGCAGGCGCACCGATCGAGCTCCATCATCCGCCGGGCCGCCAGCGTCGAGGAGGTCGCCAACATGGTGGTCTACATCGCCTCCCCGCTCGCAGCCGCGACGACGGGTGCTGCGCTGCGCGTCGATGGCGGCGTCCTCGAGTCGCTTTAGGGCATGATCCCCGGGGCGGATGCCCCGTCTCGGGGAACACTCACGCTCGAGCAGTACGACCCGAAACGAACACCTGTGCACCGACGGTTCGCAGCTCCGGCCTCGATGCGGCCGTCGGCGCCGCTCCCGCACGCGGTCATCGCGTGCCCATCCTATGGAGAGGGGCGCTCCGGCGTGATCGCGGCCGAATGCGATCGGAACAACCGCGACCTCCCGCTGCGCGCTTGACGGCCCTGCGCCTCGCCGACCGGCAGGCGGAGGGGCGCCCGGCATAGAAAATTCTCCCAACACCACGGCACGGCCGGCCTGCGCAGCCTCCATTCAGGCCCAAAAAAGCAAACATCATCTAGTGCTCTTGCGTCGATCGTAGCTGTATAACACGATCAGACGTCGATCGAATTCGAGCGAATGCTAAGTATTATAGAGTATTGCCTGTTGGGCCTCACGACGGGGAGCGCCTACGCACTTGTAGCGCTCGGGCTCGTGGCGGTCCATCGCGGCACCGGCATCGTCAATTTTGCGCAGGGCGCCATCGGCATGGCGTCGACCTACGCGTTCTGGAAGCTGCACGCCCATGCGGGCGTCCCGCTCTGGCCGGCGATCGCGGCCGGCCTCGTCGTCGGCATCGGCGTGAGCGTCGCCTTCTACGGCTTTGTCGGGCGGCGCCTCGTCGGCGCGTCGACGACGACGAAGACGCTGGTGACGCTCGGGCTTCTCCTGATGCTCGAGGCCGTCGTGCGCATCGCCTGGACGAACCAGCAGGAGCGCGTCGGTGCCTTTCTCGTGTCGGGCAGCGTCTCCGTGCTCGACGTCAGGATCCAGGCCCTGACGCTCGTCCTCCTTCTCACCGCCGTCGTCCTCACCACGCTGCTGACCCTGCTGTTCTCGCGCACGCGCTTCGGGCACGTCACCACGGCGCTGCAGGACAGCCCGATGGGTGCCCAGGCGCTGGGCTATTCGCCCCACCCCTGGGGCGCCGCCGCGTGGGCGATCAGCGGCCTGCTCGCGGCCCTGGCGGGCATTCTGCTCTCGCCCGTCACCGCGCTCAGCCCCATATCGCTCACCTCGCTCGTCATCCCGGCGCTGGGCGCGGCGCTGATCGCCTCGTTCCGGCATTTCTGGGTGGCGCTCGCCGTCGCGCTCGCGGCCGGAGCGGCTGAATCGCTCGCCGTCGGCTTCGGCGTCGAGGCCGGCCTCGGCAAGTCGATCCCCTATATCGTCACCGTGCTCGCGCTCGTCGTCGCCGGCCGCAAGCTGCCCGGCCGCGGCACCGTCGACGCGCCGCGACTGTTCCGCGTCGGCTCGGGTGACGTCAACAAGCTCGGGCTGATCGTCGCCAGCATCGCGATCGTGCTCGCTGCCTATGCGCTGCCCGACTACTGGTCCGACATCCTCGCCTTCACCGCGATCTTCGGCTTGATCGGCCTGTCCGCCGTGATCTCGGCGGGCTACGCCGGGCAGGTCAGCCTGCTGCCGCTCGGCTTGACGGCGGTGTCGATGCTGCTGGCGGGCTGGGTCAGCCAGCACGGGGCGCCCCTCCTCGCGACACTGGGCATCAGCCTGCTGGCGGCCGGAGCTTTCGGCCTGCTGGTCGGGCTTCCCGCCGCCCGCCTGCGGGGTGTCGGGCTCACAGTCGCCACCCTGGCGATCGCGGCGATCATCGAGACCTGGATCTACACGACCGAGCGGTTCCTCAATGGCGTCCAGGGCTGGAAGCTCGCCGAGGCGTCGCTCTTCGGCGTCTCCCTGGACAACGCGCTCCACCCGCAACGCTTTGCCTTGCTGTGCTGGGCGGTGGCGATTCTGGCGGGGCTCGCCACCGCCAGCCTCCGCCGCAGCCGGGCGGGCCGTCGGCTTCTGGCCATGCGCTCCAACGAGCGCGCCGCGGCGGCCTGCGGCATTGCCGTGCCGCAGGCCAAGGTCGCGGCCTTCGCCCTCTCGGCCTCGCTCTGCGGCCTGGCGGGCGCGCTGCTGGCGCTGCAAGCCGGCACGGTGGGCGGCCAGCGCTTCGGCGAAGGGTTCATGTACGCGGATTCCCTGGCCGTCCTGAGCATGACGGTGCTGGGCGGCGCCGGCTACGTGATCGGCGGCCTGCTGGCCGGCGTGTTCTCCCCGGGCGGCATCATTCCCCAGATTCTGTCGTTCGGGCCGACCTTCAACGATTGGCTGGCGCTGCTGCTGGCGCTCAATCTCGTGTTCGTTCTCATCAGCGAGCCTGACGGCGTGGTCGCCCAGGTGCTGCGCGGACTGGCGCGGCTGAAGGGCCGCAAGGCGGACGCCCGTTCGTCGACCGCGGCGGACGGCGGCCAACGGTCGCTCAGCCAAGCCGAGATCGAAGCTGCGCTGCGTCCCGCGCGCTCAAGCCCACCCGGGACGGTCGCGCTCGCCGTCGAAGATCTCGCCGTACGCTACGGCGAGACGGTGGTGGTGAGCGGCGTCTCGTTCGAGCTCCACGCCGGCGCCGTGCTCGGCGTGCTCGGGCCGAACGGCGCCGGCAAGAGCAGCCTGATCGATGCTCTGACCGGCTTCGTTGCGGCCGACAGTGGCCGCGTGCTGATCCTGGGCGACGACGTCGCGCGGCTCGAGCCCCACCTGCGCGCACGACGGGGCTTGGTGCGCACCTTCCAGGACCATCTCCTGTTCGAGGATCTGACCGTGCGCGAAAACCTGCTCGCGGCGGCCGATCGGGATGATGCCGCCGCCTATCTCACCGGCCCCTTCGTCGACGGCAGCCGCGGCGATGCGCCGACCATCCGGGCCGCCGCACAGCTTGCCGGCGCCACCCCCTACCTCGACACGCTGGCCGAAGCGCTGTCGCTCGGCTGGCATGCGCGCGTCACCTTGGCCCGCGCCCTCGCCGCACGCCCGACCGTGCTCTGCCTCGACGAGCCCGCCGCCGCCCTCAGCCCCGACGCACGCACTCATATCATCGCCACCATCCGCGCCGCGGCGCGCGACCTCGGCATCGCCATCCTCCTGGTCGAGCACAATATCGACGTCGTGCGCGAGGTCTGCGACCAGGTGCTGGTGATGGACGCTGGCCGCATCATCGCCCGGGGCGCCCCGGCGGAGGTCCTGCGCCGTGCCGACGTCCGGCGCGCCTATCTGGGCGAGCTGCTCGACGAGACCCCCGCTGCCCACGCGCGTGGGCTGGAGACGGTGGCGTGAGCGCGACGCCGGTTCTCCAGATCCGCAACCTGCGCGCCGGCTATGGCCGGCGCCAGGTGCTCCACGACGTCAACCTGAGCGTCGGCTCCGGCGAGGTGCTGGCCCTGCTCGGCCGCAACGGAGCGGGCAAGTCGACCACGCTGCTGTCGATCGCCGGCTTCGTACCGGGTGCCCAGGGCGACATCCTGCTGAACGGCCGCCCGCTCACCGGACCGCCGCACCAGCGGGCGCGCGAGGCGATCGGCCTCGTCATCAAGGGGCGGACGCTGTTCGCATCGCTCACCGTCGCCGAGAACCTGCGCCTGGCGAAGGTCTCCGACGACGCGCTCCTGGCCATCTTCCCGGAGCTGCACAAGCGCATGGGCGTGCGCGCCGGCCAGCTCAGCGGCGGCGAGCAGCAGATGGTCGCCGTCGCCCGGGCGCTGCTGCGCCGGCCCAAGGTGGTGCTGCTCGACGAGCTCACCTTCGGCCTCAGCCCGTCCATGGCGACCCGGCTGGTCGATGCCGTCACCCGGCAGGCCAAGGCGGAGGGGCTCGCGGTGGTGGCGGTGGAGCAGCATATCCATGTCGCCGAACGCATCGCCACGCACGCCGCCATCATCGGCGACGGCATCGTGCGGCTTCATCTGCGCCGCGACGAGCTGCAGCAGCGGGCCGGCGAGGTGGAAGCCATCTACCTCGGCCATCCGCCGGACGTCTGACGATCTGTGCCGCCCGCCCCCGACAACCGCTCTGAAACCACCGCTCTTGGATCATCCATGATGAAGCGCCGACGCCAGCTCCTGCATTCCGCAGCCGCCCTTCTCGTCCTGGCCGGAGTGCCGGCCGCGCGCGCGGCGACGGACGACAAGCCGCCCATCCTGGTCGGGATGATCATCGCCGAGACGAGCTCGCCCTTCGCCGTCACCGATCCGGGACGCGTGGCCAGGATCGCGGCCCAGGCGGTGAACGATGCGGGCGGCATCAACGGCCGCAAGCTGGTCGTCGACGTGTGCGACACCAAGGGCCAGGCCGCCGCGAGCCTCGCCTGCGCCCGGCGCCTGGCCGATGCGGGGGCGATCACCCTGATCGGCGGCAACAGCGGCAACGGCGTCGACAAGATCCTCGCCGCGAAGAACATGGCCGCCTGGTTTCCCATGGGCAGCAACCCGGCCGACGTCCGCAATCCCCGCTCGTTCATCACGGCGCTGAACTCGGCCGGCGCAGCTCAGGGCACCTATCTCGGGGCCAAGCGCTTCAACGCCAAGCGCGCCGTGTACGTCTCCATGCGCGGCAACATCACCTACCAGACGACCGCGAAATTCGGCTATGCGCAGGCGGGCGTGACCGACGTCTCGATCGTCGAGATCCCGCCGAGCACCACGGACTTCGCCCCCTATATCGCGCGCATCAAGGAGATCGCGCCGGATGTCTGGGGCGGCATGCTCTACCCGCCGGAGCAGCAGACGCTGCTGGTCGAGGCGGCGGCGCAGCAGGGGCTGACCATCCCGTTCGTCAGCAGCAACAACGTGATCGAGAACGCCACGCTCGCCGCCCTCAGCAAGGCGCCGTTCCCAAATTCCATCGCGCTCGAGAAGGGCGAAGATGCGGCCCGCTTTCCGACCTGGGCCGAGTACGAGCGCCAGCTCGCCAAGTACGATCCCGACGGCAAGGTGAAAGGGCCGACCGACGGCAGCACCACGACCGATTGGCTCGCCGTGTGGACCTTCGCCGAGATCGCCCGCAAGCTGCCGGAGGTGACCGTCGACAGCTTCCACGCCTACGTCGCCCAGCTGAGCAACTTCGACACCGACGTGCTGCATCCGATCGATTTTACCCGGGATGCGCCGGTCGACGGCATGCCCCGGCAGGCCAACATCTGGGCCTTCGCCGGCCACGTCGCCAATGGGCGCGAGGTCGTCGACGACCCGACGCCGTTCAGCGCCTGGGAGAAGACGGAGATCGCGCCCTGGACGTCCGAGCAGATCGCCGCGGCGGGAGGCGGCCGATGAGCACCGCCGCCCGGCCGTTGATCTACAACGCCTTCACGCACGTCACCCCCAACCATCACAGCCACGGCTTCTGGCGTCATCCCGACGGCCGGCACCAGATCGACTTCTACAAGCTGCAGCCTTGGATCGAGCTGGCGCAGACGGCGGAGCGCGGCTGCTTCGACGTCGTCTTCCTCGCTGACGTCGCCGGCATCTACCAGGTCTCGCAGGGCAACCGCGACCAGGCCGTCCGCACCGGCATGCAGTTTCCCTCCCACGACCCCGCGAGCCTGGTCTCGGCCCTCGCCGCGGCGACGGAGAACATCGGCTTCGCGGTCACCAGCTCGGTCATCCAGGAGCACCCGTTCTCGTTCGCCCGCAAGCTGTCGACCCTCGACCACCTGAGCGAGGGGCGCGTGGCCTGGAACATCGTCACGTCGTACCTCGACAATACCGCGCGCAACTACGGCCTGGAGCGCCTGCCGGACCACGACGACCGCTACGTCTGGGCCGAGGAATACGCGGACGTCGTCTACAAGCTGTGGGAGGCGAGCTGGGAGGATGGTGCGCTCGTCGCCGATCCATCGAGCGGCGTCTTCGTCGATCCGGCCAAGCTGCACACGATCGACCATGTCGGCGAGCGCTACCGGGTCGAAGGCCCGCACCTGGTGCAGACCTCTCCCCAGCGCACGCCGGTCCTGTTCCAGGCCGGCTCCTCGGAGGCGGGCCGCAGCTTCGCCGCGCGGCACGCGGAAGTCACCTTCCTGCCGGCGCGGACGCCCGAGACCGCAGCCAGGGACATCGCCGACATCCGCGCCCGCGCCGTGGCCCAAGGCCGCCACCCGGACGACATCCACGCCATCGTCATGCTGTCGCCGGTGATCGGCAGCACCGAGGCCGAGGCTGTGGCGCGGCGCAAGGAGATCCAGGACTGGTTCAGCATCGAGGCGCTGCAGGCATTCTGGAGCGGCGGCATCGGGGTCGACCTCTCCAAGATCGATCCGGCGACGCCGCTGACCGAGCTGCGGCGGCAGAACGGCACGCAGGGCACGGTCCGCGCCTTCATCGATGCGGCGCCGTCCGACGCCCTGACCTTCGCCGACGTCCTGCGCAAGACCATATCGGCGCAGTTCGCCGGCACGCCCGAGCAGATCGCCGACGAGGTGGAGCGCTGGGCCGCCGCCGGCGTGGCCGGCTTCAACGTCGTGCCGGTGACGACGCTCGGCTGGTGGTCGGAATTCGTCGACCACGTGGTGCCGGTGCTCCAGGCGCGCGGCCTCATGCAGCGCGCCTACGCGCCCGGCACGCTGCGTGAAAAGCTGTTCCGCCGGAGCCCGCACCTGCCGGATACGCATCCCGCGCGGCGCCTGCGGTCCTGGAGCCCGCGCACCGTCGCGCCAGCCCACGTGAGTGAAGCACGATGACATCGACGAAGACAGCCTGGCCGCACCACGGAGGAGCGGCCTACGAGGAGCTGGCGGGCCGTTTTCGGCCCGTGTTCGATGCGATCCGGCAGGGGGCGGCGGAGCGCGACAGGCGGCGCGAGCTGCCGCGCGAGGCGGTCCGTCAACTGCGGGAGGCGGGCTTCGGTGCGGTGAGGGTGCCCCGCGAGCTCGGCGGCCTCGGCGCGACGCTGCCGGATCTGTTTGCCCTGCTGATCGAGCTCGCCGAGGCCGACTCGAACCTCGCTCAGATCCTGCGGGCGCATTTCGGCTCCGTCGAAGGCCTCGTCTTCGGCCCCGAGAGCGATTGGTCGCGGACCTGGCTGCGCCGCGTCGGCGACGGCGCCATCCTCTCGATCGGCTGGACGGAGCCGGGGGACGCGAGCTGGCGAGGCTTTTCGACGACCGTTGCCCCGGACGGGGAGACGTGGCGCCTGAACGGACGAAAGTACTACACCACCGGCGCCCTGTTCGCCGACTGGATCCAGATCGGCGCCACGCGCGGCGAGACCGAGACGGTTCGCGTTTCGATCCCCCGCGATGCGGCAGGCCTGTCGATCGTCGACGACTGGAACGGCTTCGGGCAGGCCTTGACCGCGAGCGGCACGGCGATCCTCGACAATATCGAGATTCGGGCGGACGACATTCGCACGATGACCGAGCACCCGCCGTTCCTCACGGCGTTCTACCAGATCGTCCATCTCGCGACCCTGTCCGGCATCGGCCGGGCGCTCGCGACGGAGGCCTCGCGCTATGTCGCCGGGCGCAAGCGCACCTACTCGCACGGCTCCGCACCGACCGCGCGGGAAGACCCGCTCGTGCTCCAGCTGCTCGGACGCGTGCACGCGCAGGTCTACGCCGCCAATGCGCTGACCCTCTCGGTCGCCGAGGCGCTCCGCCGCGCCACCGACGAAGCCGGGTCGGCGGGCACGCCGCCCGACGTCGCCCGCCTCGACACGGAGGTTTATCAGGCGCAGATCGTGGTGTCCGAGAGCGTGCTGAGCGCCACCAGCCTCGTCTTCAACGCGCTCGGCGCGTCGGCGCTGGACCGCGACCGCGGGCTGGACCGCTTCTGGCGCAATGCGCGCACGATCGCCTCGCACAATCCGCTCGTCTACAAGGAGCGGATCGTCGGGGATTACGTCGTCAACGGCACCGAGCCGCCGAAGAGCTGGCTGGCCGGCGTCGGCTGAGCCTGATGTAGCCGACCGCGAAGGACAGCCCTCGGATGGATGCTGGGACGGCGCGGCAAGCCGCCGCCGTCACGTCACCGAGCCCAGGCCGCGCAAGGCGCAGCGGCGGTCCAGGCCGTCCGCCTTCAGCGGTCGTCCAGCCTGAAGCCCAATTTCAGCGTGACCTGAAAATGCGCCACCTTGCCGTCGTCCACGTGCCCGCGGGTTTCCGTAACCTCGAACCAGCCGATGTGCCGCAGCGTCTTGGATGCGTCGGCGACCGCATTGCGGATGGCCTCGTCGATGCTGGTGGGCGATGAGCCCACGATCTCGGTGACGCTATAGGTGTGATCCGACATGGCTTGTCCTCCGTCGAGAGCTCTCGTCCGCTGCGCCGTATTCAACTCCAGGCATGCAACGGCGGATTGACGCCGTTCAGCGCGTAGTTGCCGAGGATCGCGTACTTCCAGCGCACCGGGTCGTGCAGCGTATGCGTGCGGGCATTGCGCCAGTGGCGATCGAGGTTGTGGACGCCGAGCGTCGCGCGCGTGCCGGCCAATTCGAACAGCTTGTTGGTGGCCAGGATTGCGACCTCGGTCGAGAGCACCTTGGCCTCCGCAACCGCGATCTGCGCCTTGGCAACGGTCTCGGGGGTGACGGTCGTCACGGCCTCGTCGACGGCCAGCCCGGCCTTGTCGAGCAGGGCTTCCGCGGCATGGAGGCGGAGCGTGAGGTCGCCGACGGCCTGTATGGTATAGGGGTCCTGCCAGGCGTGCTCGAGGCCGCTGTCGACCCAGGCGCGCGAACCCGAACGGACGAAGGCGATGGTGTCCTGGATCGCCGCGTCGGCGATGCCGGTGTCCACGGCCGCCTGGATGATCTGGAAGATCGCCCCGTCGGCCGTCGGCGCCTCGTACCCCTTGTAGCCGGGCACGAGGTGGGTCTTCGGCACCTTGACGCCGTCCAGGATCACCGTGCCGCTGAGCGTGGTCTTCTGGCCGAAGCTCGACCAGTCGTCGATGACGGTGAGACCGGGCGCATCGCGCTCGGCAATGGCGTACCAGGCGCGTCCCTGGTCATCGAGCGCGACGATCGGAACGAGATGGGCCAGCAGCGCACCGGATGAATAGAACTTCCGGCCGGTGACCACCACGTGGTCACCGGCGTCCGTGAAGGTCGTCTCGAAGTCGGCGGCGCGCTTGGAGCCGAATTCGGAGAAGGCGTTGCCGAACCGGATGCCTTTCAGCACCTCGGCGAACAGCAGCGCCTTCTGGGCTTCGTCCGACACCGTCCGGATCGCCGCCACCACGCCGATATGGTTCTGCGTGATCTGACCGATCGAGGGATCGGCGGCGGAGATGATCTGGATGACCTTGTCGATGGTCACGTAGGACAGGTCGGGCCCGCCGTAGGCCTTGGGCACGTTGAGCGACCAGAGGCCGCTTTGCGAATAGGCGTCGAGCTCCGCGACCGGCCAGGTGCGCCTCAGGTCACGCTCGGAGGCGCCTTCCGCAAACTGCACGGCGAGCGCCTTGGCGATGGCGATCGCTTCCGCATCGTCGGTCACGATGTGGGCCGGCTCGGCCGGGCGCGGCACAGCGGGGACCGCCTGAGCGGACTGAAGCGGATCCACGACGGCGGGCTTGAGCTGAATGGTCATGGGATGCTCCTGGGTTCGGCCACGGTCCGGAAGGGGGGAACGGCAGGCTTGGCGGTGCCGGCGAGCACGGGCGCTCGGCCGAGGTAGAAGGCCTTGATGTCGTCGCGCCGGCGCAGATCGGCGGCCGTGCCGTCCAGCACCGAGGCGCCGGCTTCGAGCACGACCGCGCGGTGCGCATAGCGCAGGGCAACCGTGGAGTTCTGTTCGGCGACCAGGAGCGACAGCCCCTCGTTCCGGTTGAGACCGGCCAGCCGCTCGAAGATGTCCTGGACCACGAGCGGCGCCAGCCCCATGGACGGCTCGTCGAGCACCAGCAGCCGCGGACGGGACATCAGCGCCCGTGCGATCGCCGTCATCTGTTGCTCGCCGCCGGAGGTGAGGCCCGAGACGGTTCTGCGCTTGTCCCTGAGGCGGGGAAAGATGGCGTAGGCGCGCTCGAGGTCCTGCGCCAGCTCGGTGCGGGTCGAGCTGCGGCCCAGCCCGCCGCTGAGCAGGTTCTCCTCCACCGTGAGCGTGCGGAAGCAATGGCGCCCCTCGAGCACCTGCACCAGCCCCGCGCGGACGAGTTGCGCCGGCCTGGCGCGCAAAACGTCCCGGCCGTCGAAGCGGATGGCGCCGGCCGTCAGCCGTCCGCGCTCGGCCGGCAGCAGATTGGAGATCGCCTTGAGCGTAGTCGACTTGCCGGCCCCGTTCGCGCCGAGCAGCGCCACGATCTCGCCCGTCGCCACGGCCAGCGACACGCCGTGGAGCGCGACGATCGAATGGTTGTAGACGGCGGCGATGCCGTCGACCGTCAGAAGTTCTTTCAGACGTTCTTGCCGCTGCTGCATGCCTGCCGAGCCCTATTGGAGGCCGATCGCGGTCTCTTCAGTATTCCTGCAGGTGACCGCGCAGGGTCGACTGCGTATATGCGGAGCGGTAGCGCCCTCGTCGCTGCAGCTCCGGCACGACCCAGTCGACGAACTCCTCGTAGCAACCGGGGGTGAACGTCGTGATCAGCATGAAGCCGTCGGCGCCGCCCTCGTCCAGGTAGAGCTCCATCTGATCCGCTATGTCCTTCGCGGTGCCGACCGCCACCGGCATGCCCATGCCCTGCGCGTAGATCAGCGCCGCCTCCTTCACCGTGACGGGCGCTCCGTCCTTGGCGTAGACGATGGATTCGAACAGCCCCTGAATGCCGGGGACTTCGATGTTGGCGACATTTTCGTCGAGGCCGTACTGCGAGAAGTCCAGGCCGAAGTGGCCCGAAATCCAGGCCAGCGCCCCTTCGAGCGGGATGCAGGCCTTGATGCGCTCGAACTTGTCCTCGGCTTCGGCACGGCTCTCCGCGACAACCGTCTGCAGCCCGAAGATCTTCTTCACGCTGCCGGGGGCGCGTCCGAAACGCTGGGTGACGCGGTTGTCCAGATCCGACGTATACTCCTGCATGCGCGCCAGCGTCGGCAGCACAGCGAAGATGGCTTCGGCATGCTTGGCGGCGAAATCGCGCCCGCGATCGGAGGATCCCGCCTGCCAAAGCACGGGCGATCGCTGCGGCGACGGCGGGACGAAGTGGCGCGCCTTGGAGCTGAAGTACTGGCCGCTGTGCTCGACGAGCTTTATCTTATCGGGATCGGCATACAGCCCCGACGCCTTGTCCGCGATGATGGCGTCGTCGTCCCAGGACGTCCACAATTTGTAGCAGAGATCCATGTATTCTTCGAGGCGCTCATAGCGGTCGGCGCGGTTGCGCCCGTCGATGCCGTAGGCGTCCCACTCTCCGTGGGAGAACGAGGAGACGATGTTCCACGCAATGCGCCCGCCGGATTGATAGTCGAGGCTCGAGAGCCGCCGGCACATGGAATAGGGATGCTCGAAGGCCGTCGACAGGGTGACGCCGATGCCCAGATGCTGCGTGGCCGTGGCGATCGCGGGCACGATCGTCGAGGGCTCGTTGCACGGGAACTGCACGGCGTAACGGACGCTGTCGTCCGACGACCCCTTGTAGGTCGCATACGGCGCCAGCTGGTCCGCAATGAAGATCGCGTCGAACAGGCCGCGTTCCAGGACCTTGGCGATATGCTGCCAGTAATCGTAGCGGCCGTAGTCCCAATTGACCTTGTCGCGCGGATGGCGCCACATGCCGGTCGCATGGCTGTTGAAGCCGTTCTGCATGAAGCCGAGCAAGTGCGCTTTCTTGACGGGCATGTGTATCGTGGTCCCAGGTGCGGCGTCTGATCGGGTGTGGCGGGGCAGGCTCGGCGGCCCCGCCGGGGGCAGCGCTACTCGGTGCAGGTGCGCGGCGTGATGTTGTGCTCGGCCGCATACTTTGCCGCGGCGGCTTCGATGATCGGCCGCAGCAGGGCGCGATCCGGCTTCACCCAGTCGCTGACCAGGTTCCACGTCTTGCCGTCCCATTGCTGGAACTTCACCGACCCCTCCCCCTCGTGATCGGCGCACGTCACGTTGATCGATTGCAGGAGGCCGGTGGCGCCCAGCTCGGCGATGCGCTTGGGATCGAGGCGCAGATGCTCGAAGCCCCAGCGCACTTCCTCGCCGGTGAGCGCCCGCTTGCCGAAGCGCTCCTGGCCGGCCCGGATCGCCTCGACGTTGAGGATGCCGTTCACCACCCCGAGATTATGATAGACGCTGCCGATGCGCTTCTTGTCTTCCAGGTTGCCCTTGTTGGCCCCGTAGATCTTGTCGATGATCTGCTGCAGCACCGGGAATTCCGTTCCGGAGGGCTGGGTGATCAGCGAGACATAGCCCTTGGCCGCATCCCCTGCCGGGATCACGTCCTCCTCGGAGTTGGCCCAGACGTTGCCGATCACGCGGTCGATGGGAAAGCCGACCTTCTGGGCCGATTTGATCGCGACCGGGTTCATGATGCCCCAGCCGCGCAGCACCACGTAGTCAGGCTTCCAGCGGCGGATGGTCAGCCACTGCGATTGCTGTTCGCTGCCGGGATGCGGCACCTCGATCTGCTGGAGGTCGAAGCCGTACTTCTGCGCCAGCAGCTCGAAGATCGGGATGGTCTCCTTGCCGTACGGCGACCCGTGATACAGCACGGCGATCTTCTTGCCCTTGAGCTTGTCGAGGCCGCCCTCGCGCTGGCCGATATAGGTGACGATCGCCGACGTCTCGCTCGGCGGATTCATCAGCAGCGGGAACAGGTATTCGAAGACCCGCCCGTCCGACGTCGCGGTCTGGCCGTGGTCGATGGTGATGATCGGGATCTTGTCGGTCCTGCTGCGATCGAGCAGGGCGATCTGGATGCCGAGGCTGAGCGGATTGAACGCCGCCACGTTCTTTCCCGTCTTCTGGCGCTCGTAGCATTCGACGCCGCGCTCGACCTCGTACTGCGTCTCGCACTCGTCCCAGGTGAGCTTGACGCCGTTGACGCCGCCGTCACGGATATTGACGAGGTTGAGATAGTCGATGAAGCCGCCGAAGAACCCGGTGCCACCGGCGGCGTAGGGGCCGACGCGGTAGCTCTGCAGCGGGAAGTACTGCTCGTCCGCCCGCGCGGTCTGGCCGAGCGGCGCGGCGAGCGCCGGCACCAGGCCCGCGAGCACGGCGACGGCCCGCAGGATCCTGGCCGGAAACGATCGACGGGGGCGTTGCATTGGACGAGCTCCGGACACGGGGGATGGAAAACGGGAGGACAAGGGATCAGGCGGCCAGGCGGAGCTTCGCCGCCAGGCGTCGGCCAAGCGCCGCAAGGCCGTCCGGCTCGGCGATGAGGAAGACGATGATCAGCACGCCGAGGACGATGCGCTGCGTCATGTCGAGCACGCCCGAATCGAACAGCCCGCCGAAGAGAAGATTGCCCAGCCGCGACAGGACGAGCGGAAAGACCACGATCAGCGCTGCGCCGAGAAAGGCGCCGCGGATGGTCGCGAGCCCGCCGATGATGATGATGAACAGG
Organism: Chelatococcus sp. KU-N122; assembly: GCF_055391085.1. Taxonomy (NCBI): domain Bacteria; kingdom Pseudomonadati; phylum Pseudomonadota; class Alphaproteobacteria; order Hyphomicrobiales; family Chelatococcaceae; genus Chelatococcus; species Chelatococcus sp. KU-N122. The sequence goes on from NZ_AP043981.1 coordinate 686,598, forward strand.
ATCTGGAACGACCGGTCGAGGTTGAAGCCCGCCGGCTCGACGGTCCGCAGATAGGCGAAGGCCCACAGCGCACCGGCCACCCCGATGATGAAGGAGGACAGCCCGAAGGCCAGCAGCTTGGTGCGCAGCACCGGCACGCCGATGACCCGCGCCGCAAGCTCGTTGTCGCGGACCGCGATAAAGTTGTGCCCGGTCTGGGTGGCAACGATGCGCGCCGCCAGAGCGGTGAGCGCGACGACGATGGTCAGCGTGAACAGGTAGCGGCCGATCGCGCCGTCGAAGGACAGGCCGGCAACCCGCAGCGGCGGCGCATCGATCACTCCGGACGGATTGTTGTTGGAGAACCAGCCGAACTTGGTCAGCGCCCACTGCACGAAGAATTGCGCCGCCAGCGTCGAGACCGCCAGGTAGAAGCCGCGCAGGCGCAGGCTCGGGAGCCCGAAGACCAGACCGATGCCGGCGGCCGTCAGGCCGCCCAGCGCCAGGCTGGCCAGCAGGGGAAGGCCGGGCACGCGCAGATTGAAGTTGTAGGCGGCGAAGGCGCCCACGGCCATGAAGGCGGCGCTGCCGAGCGACAGTTGCCCGGCATAGCCGGTCAGCAGATTGAGCCCCACGGCCGCGAGCGACAGGACGAGAAACGGTGTGAGGATGGCTTCGAGCAGGTAGGCGCTGCCGACGAAGGGCACGATCGCGTAGGCGGCGGCGACGGCCAGCGCCGTCCACAGCCAGCCCGGCACCTTCAGCGTCTTGGCCGCACCCTTGGCCGAGGTCTCCGCCGATGGTGCCAGCACCGACATGGCTCAGGCCCTCTCCACGAGCTTCTGGCCGAACAGGCCGGCGGGCCTGACCAGCAGGAAGGCGAGCGCGATGACGTAGGCGAACCAGCCCTCGATGCCGCCTCCGACGAAGGGGCCGATATAGACTTCGGCCACCTTCTCGAGGGCGCCGATCAGCAGCCCGCCGACGATCGCGCCGAGAATGGAATCGAAGCCGCCGAGGACGAGCACCGGCAGGGCCTTGAGCACCACGAGCGAGAGCGAGAACTGCACGCCGAGCCGCGCGCCCCACAGCAGCCCGGCGACGAGCGCCACCACGCCCGCCGCCGTCCAGACGGTGGCCCAGATGCGCGGCAGCCGCAGGCCAACGGCAAATGCGGCGAACTGGTCGTCCGCAACGGCCCGGAAGGCGAGGCCCGTACGGGTGAAGCGGAAGAACGCGGTCAGGCTCGCCACCATCAGCCCCGCGACGGCGGCGGCGAAGAGATCGAAGGTCGAGATCAGCACACCCGCCACCTCGAACGGCGTATCGTCGACGCCGAGATCGAGGCCGTGAACCTGCGTGCCCCAGGCCAGCTGCGCCGCGCCTTCGATGATGTAGGACAGGCCGAGCGTCGCCATGAACAGGGTGATCGGCGGCTTGTTCACCAGCGGGCGCAGCACGGCCTTCTCGATCGCGATGCCGAGCACCACCATGACGGCGACGGTGGCGAGCAAGGCGAGCGGGAACGACAGTCCGCGCTCGACGAGGCTGACGAAGGTCAGGGCGGCGAACAGCAGCATGGCGCCCTGGGCGAAGTTCAGCACGCCCGAGGTCTTGTAGATCAGCACGAAGCCGATCGCGACGAGCGAGTACATCACGCCCGACAGCAGGCCGCCGACCACCACCTCGACGAAGAAAGGCCAGTCGAACCCCGCCATTACGCCGCCTCGTCGTCGTGCGCAACGCCGAGATAGGCGTCGATCACGGCCTGGTCGTCCCGCACGGCGTCCGGCGGGCCGTCGGCGATCTTGCGCCCGTAGTCGAGCACGGCCACGTGATCGGAAAGGTCCATGACCACGCCGATGTCGTGCTCGATCAGCACCACGGTGGTGCCGAACCGATCGCGCGCGGCCCGGACGAAGGCCGACATCTGCGACTTCTCGGTGGCGGTCATCCCCGCCAGCGGCTCGTCGAGCAGCAGCAGCCTGGGCTCGGCCACGAGGGCGCGGGCGAGCTCCACCCGCTTCTGGAGGCCGTAGGGCAGCGTGCCGACAGCGCGGTCGCGGACGGGCCGCAACTCCAGGAAGTCGAGCAGGAGCTCGGCCCTGGCCCGCGCATCGTCGCGCTCGCGGCGCGCCCGGCCGAGACCGACGATCTGCTCGGCCAGGCTGGCGCGAGCCGCCGCGACGCGGCCGGCAACGATGTTGTCGAGCACCGTCAGGCCATGGAACAGCGCCAGGTTCTGGAACGTGCGGGCGACGCCGAGCTTGGCCAGCCGCTGCGTCGGAACCCGTGAGAAGACCTGCCCGTCGATGCGAATCTGACCGCGGTCGGGGCGGTAGATACCGCTGATCACGTTGATCAACGAGCTCTTGCCCGCCCCGTTGGGGCCGATGATGGAGCGGATCTCTCCCGATCGAACCTCGAGATCGACGCTGCGGAGCGCCGCCACGCCGCCGAATGCCAGCTCGATCCCGGAGAGCACGAGGACCGGCGCAGCGACGCGTCGAGCGACAACCGCCGACCCCGCAGGCGAGCGGGCATCGGCGGTGGCGTCCGCATGCCGCAAAGCGGCCCTGGTCACGGCGGCCATTGGCTGGTCCTCAGGGCGATGGCGCTATTCGGCCGCGACCGCGACCGGCCGAGCAGCTTCCAGCTCCCGCACGAGCGGAATGATGTTCTTGCCGAAGAACTCGACCTCCTCCTGGAAGTGGAGGAAGGCGAGCAGGATGAGGTCCGCTCCCGCATCCTTCAGCGCCAGGATGCGCTCGGCGATCTGCTGTGGTGTGCCGATCAGGTTGGAGCGAAAGCCATCGTTGTATTGCACCAAGTCCTCGAACGTCGACTTGGCCCAGTTGCCCTCGCCTTCCGGCGAGGCCTTGCCGGCGTTCTTGACCTCGTGCCCGAAGGCATTGACGGCCTCGGGATTGGCCTTGTCGATGATCTCGGCCACAACCGCCTTGGCCTCCGCCTCGCTATCGCGAGCAATCACGAAGGCGTTCACGCCGACCCGAACGCTGTGGCCGGTTTCGGCGGCCTTGGCGCGGATATCGTCGACCTGCTTCTTGATCTCCTCCGGCGTGTTGCCGTTGGTGAAATACCAATCCGAGACGCGCGCCGCCATATCGCGGGCCGCACGGGACGACCCGCCCTGGAAGATCTCGGGCTGAGGATCGATCGGCTTGGGCTTGAGGCTATAATTGCTGAACCGATAAAAATCGCCGCGGAAGGTAAAGTCGTCCTGCGTCCAAATTCCCCTCAGAGCGCGGATGAACTCTTCCGAACGGCGATAGCGCTCGTCGTGGTCGAGCCACGGCTCGCCGATCGCGGTGAACTCGCCGCGGAACCAGCCACTGACGACATTCACCGCCACTCGCCCGCCGTAGAGATTGTTGATGGTCGCAATCTGCTTGGCCGCAACCGCCGGATTCCAGGGGCCGGGAAGCAACGCCGCGATCACCTTCAGCTCTTTCGTCGCTTCGAGGAGCGCCTGGCTGAACGTCACCGGTTCATGCTGGAATTCGGCGCCATAGCCGGCCGTGAAGCGGATCTGGCTGAGCGCGTAGTCGAACCCATTCTGCTCGGCGATCTGCGCAAGCTTTCGATTATAATCGATGTCCCAACCGGTGCGCTGCTCGACATCGCTGATCACCAGACCGCCGGATACGTTCGGCACCCAATAAGCGAATTTGAGGGGGGCGCGGAGTACCTGCGTCGACATAAGCTCTCCTCGTCCGCCCCCGAGGGCGAACTCTGCCAAGTTGATCCAGAAAAGTTGTATTTCGCCCGCGCTGGACTGAACCGCAAGCTCGGCATCGACCGAGCGAGCTCACCAAATCAACATTCACCTGCCGCTGCCCGAGGTCAATGAGGTAGATTTCACATTTTTCAAGGGCGAAGCAGTAATTATTATCCTGGGCAGTCAGCGCCGAAACGCGCATCTTCATCGGCATCGTCGAGCCGACGACCCCCGCGGGTCGATCGCCTTCGCCACACCGCCACCAAACCGGCATCGTCTTTGCTTATGCTTGATAATAAACAAAATTTGCTGCTGCGACGACGAACTATGACAGCAAATTCTCACCCGATCATCCTATCCTCAAGCTGATCTATGGGGGCCTGCCACCACCATTCAATGAACGCGCCGCACAGGCGGCACGGAAGCCGAAGGAGAGATCGATGCTCGACCGCCCCAAGCCCGCCGCATCGGCCGAGATATCACGCCTGCCGCCGCCCGCCGCCGACGCGCTGAGCGCCGACGTGCGTGCGCTGACTGAGGCCAATCACGGCGAGAACTGGATCCGCGCGCTGTCGGTGAACGCCGATACGGCCAAGCGCTTCGTCGCCTATTTCGGCAGCTTGTTCGACCCGGCGAACGGCCGCCTGCCGTTGCGCGAGCGCGAGCTCATCGCGGTGATCGTCTCGTCCACCAACGGCTGCGGTCTTTGCGAGATCCACCACACCAACGCGCTGGCCGACCTCATCGGCGACGAGGCGAAGGCCCGCCGCATCGCGCTCGACCATCACCTCGCGCCGCTCAATGCGCGCGAAGAGGCACTGGCGGAGCTGGCCGTGCGCATCACCCAGGACCCCAAGTCGGTGCATCCGGCCGATTTCGACGAGCTACGCACGGTGGGCTTCGCCGACGCGGAAATCCTCGAAGCGGTGGAGACCATCGCCTGGTTCAACCACACCAACCGCATCTTCATATCGCTCGGCGTGATCCCCGACGCCAAATACTTCGAGCGCTGAGGGGCGAACCCCACCAGAGTCGACGATCGTGACTTTGCGCAGATGACTGCTGGAGTTTCCAAGTCGATGGATGGTCGGGTCAAGCCCGACCATCCATCCGCTCAAAGACTCGTTTTGCCACAGCCCCTCAGGCCACCTTGGCCTTGGGCCGGAAGGCGCCGCGGTAGCGTGCCGCCGGATGGCGCTCGTTCAGCCGGGCACCACGGCCGGCGAACAGGCGCTCGCGATAGGTGCCCGGCCCATAGTCCCGCTGCGCCAGCCCTCGCTGCTGCAACACCGGCAGCACGTGCTCGATGAATTCCACGAAGGAGCCCGGCGTCGTCTGGTAGATGACGTTGACGCCGTCGACGCCCGCCGCCTGCCAGCGGGCGAGGTCGTCCGCGATGCTCTCCGGCGTGCCGACGATGCGGGTGTTGTAGGCGTAAGCCTGCCCGATGTCGGCCACCGTCGCCCGCCGACCGGGATTGGCCTCCTCGAAGAAGCGCACCAGCCCCTGCACGCCTTCGATGTCGAGCTCGTCGACCGGCTGGTCCGGCGGCAGCCGGCCGAGATCGATGCCGAGATCCCGGCTGATATGGGCGAGCAGGCCGTCGTCGCTCCGGTATTCGTCGAGGTCGCGCGCCTTGCGCCGCGCCTCCGCCTCGGTGCTGCCGATGACGAACGACAGGCCCTGGATGAACAGCAGGTCGCTCGGATCGCGCCCGGCGGCGGCGACCTGGCCGCGCACCTCGGTCACCAGCCTGGCCGCCCCCTCCGGCGTCAGGCTGGTGATGAACGTGCCCTCGGCGTTCTGCGCGGCGAATGCCCGGCCGGCGCGCGAGGAGCCGGCCTGGAACAGCACCGGCGTGCGCTGCGGCGACGGCTGCGCCAGGTGCGGCCCGAGCACGCGGTAGCGCTCGCCGACGTGGCGGATGCGATGGATGCGGTCGGGGTCGGCGTAGAGGCCGCGCTGCTTGTCGTTGATGACGGCGTCGTCCTCCCAGGAGCCCTCCCAGAGCTTGTAGACGACGTCGACGTATTCCTCCGCCCAGCGGTAGCGTTCGTCGTGCGGCACGATGCGGTCGAAGCCGAAGTTCTGCGCCGCATTGTGGCTGACGCTGGTCACGATGTTCCAGCCGATGCGGCCCTTGCTCAGATGGTCGAGCGTCGAGACCTTGCGCGCGAAGTTGAAGGGGTGCTCCTGGAGGATCGAGCTGGTGAAGGTGAGCCCGAGATGCTCCGTGGCGCCGATCAGCGCCGCAATGAGCGCGCCGGAATCGTTGATCGGGATCTGCACGGCTTCCTTGATGTAGGTGTCCCAGCTGCCGCGATAGGCCGGGTCGGTGCCCAGGACGTCGGCGACGAACAGCGCGTCGAACCGGCCCTTCTCGAGCAGCTTGGCCAGCTCGACCCAGGCCCCGAGGTCGTTGAACTCGGTCTGCCGCGTATCCGGGCGCCGCCAGAAGCCGTGATAGATGTGGGAGACGGCATTCATGGAGAAGCCGTTGAGGATCAGTCGCTTTGTCATATGCGGTGTCCTTGGCGAGATGCCGCGCTCAGCCCGCGCTGCGCCGCGCTGGCCAGGCGACGCGGCTACTTGACGATGGCGGCGAGGATGCGCTCGCGGCTGACCAGGACGGCGGCGATGACCACGACGCCCTTGACGATCATCTGCGAATACTGCGTCACGCCCAGCAGGTTCAGGCCATTGTCGAGAATGGCAATGATCAGGACCCCGATCAGCGTCCGGTGCGGCCCGCCTACCCCTCCGGCCAGCGAGGTGCCGCCGACGACGATGGCGGCGAGGCTGTTGAGCAGCAGCTCCTGGCCGATCGACGGGCCGGCGGCGCCGAGCCGAGCGACCATCAGGATGGCGCCGATGCCGGTGAGCAGGCCCGACAGCGCGAAGGCGTAGATCTTGTAGCGCCGCACCGGGATGCCGGCGGTCCGCGCCACCGTCTCGCCGCCGCCGATCAGATACATGTAGCGGCCGAAGCGCGTGCGCGTGGCGATGAGCACGGCGAGCGCCCACGCCACCAGCGCGCACAGCGCGATGTTCGGCAGCCGCGGCACCAGCTGGCCGATGGCGATCTCCTCGAAGCCGGGCAGGTCGAACTGGATGGCGCGGCCTTCCAGGATCTGCAGGGCGAGCCCGCTGAAGATGGACAGGGTGCCGAGCGTCGCCACGAACGACGGGATGCGGCCATAGGCGTAGACCACGCCGTTGAACAGGCCGAGCAGCAGGCCGATGCCGGCGGCGACGAGCAGCACGCCGCCGCCGATGTCCGTGAGATTGAGCAGCTTCACGCTGGCGGCGGCAACGAACAGCACGATGGCGCCGACCGAGAGATCGATGCTGCCCATCAGGATGACGAAGGTGCCGCCGAGGCACACGATCAGCAGCGCCCCCGCCTGCCCGCTGATGGCGGTGAAATTGCGCAGGGTGGCGAAGGAATCGGTCGCCACCGAGAAGAAGGCGATCAACCCCAGCACCACGACGATGGGGAGCCACAGGCTCTTGTCGATCCGCGGCAACCGCAGGAACGGACGCTCGGCGGACGGGGACAACGTGTCGGCTTCGACACTCATCGGGCGGGCTCCGGTGCTCTCGGATCGGCGGGAATGGGGAAGGCCGGCGCGGGCGCGCCGTCCACGCGCCCGAGCTGGGGCAGCATGAGGGCGACGAGCTCGCGTTCGGTCGGCTTGGCGTCGGCCGGGGCCGGCACCTCGGCCACGAGCCGGCCGCGCTGGAGAACGATGATGCGGTTGGCGAGCCCGATCAGCTCGAGCAGCTCGTCGGTGATGAGCAGGATCGCCACGCCCTTGTCCGCGAGGTCGCGGATCAGCCGGTAGATCTCCTCCTTGGCGCCGGCGTCGACGCCGCGCGTCGGATTGTCGAGGACCAGCACCTTCGGGTCGCGGCAGAGCCAGCGCGCCAGCACCGCCTTCTGCTGGTTGCCGCCGGACAGCCGTGCCGCCCGCACGTCGGCCGAGCCCGAGCGGATCGCAAGGCTGCGCACATAATGCTCGGCGGTGGCGACCTCGCGCCGCCGCCGCCAGAAGCCGAGAGCATTGGAGAACAGATCGGCGCCGCTGGCGAGCGAGATGTTCCAGGCGACGCTGGCGTCGGCGACCAGGCCCTCGGCCATGCGCTCAGCCGGCACGTAGCCGAGCCCCTGGCGTACGAAGCGGCCGATGTCCGGCAGGGCGTCCGGGCGCCCATCGAGCGAGACCGTGCCGGCCGTCGGCGCATCGACGCCGGCGATCGCCTTGCCGAAGGCGCTCTTGCCGGAATCGAGCAGCCCGCCGACGCCGACGACCTCGCCGGCGCGCACGGTGATGTCGATGGGCTCGAACGCGCCTTCCTGCGCCAGCGCCCGCGCCCGCAGCACCGCCGGAGCAGTCTCCGCCACGACCCGCTGGCGCCGCTCGTAGTAGTAGTCGGCGGCCCGTTCGCGACCGACCATGTGGCCGTGCAGGTCCGCTTCGCTGGTGCTGGCCGGCGAGAGCTCGGCGACCAGGCGCCCGTCCTTCAGCACGTAGATGACGTCGGAGACGTCGAGCACCTCGGTCAGGCGGTGCGAGACGAACAGCAGCGAGCCGCGCGTCTTGATCTTGGCGACGAGCCGGAAGAACGCCTCCTCGTCGCGCCGGTCGAGCGCCGAGGTCGGCTCGTCGAGCAGCACGAACGGCTCCGCGATGCCGGCCAGATGAATGCCGGCGAGGCAGGCGCGGGCGATCTCGATGGACTGGCGCTTGGAGAAGTCATAGTCGCCGGTCCGCCGGCGTACGTCGACGTCGAGCCCGGCGTCGTCGACGATGCGCTCGGCGGCGGCGATCATCGCCGTCCGGTCGAGCACCTGCCCCAGCCGGGCGAAGCGCGCCTCCTGGCCGATGAGCAGGTTCTCGTAGACCGGCACGTTGAGGATCAGCGACTGCTCCTGGAACACGCGCGCGATGCCGCGGCGCGTCGCCTCGCCGTAGTCGGCGGGCCGGTACGCGGCACCGCCGGCGCGCATGCTGCCGGCATCGGGCGGCACGATGCCGCTCAGGATGTTGAACAGGGTCGACTTGCCGGCGCCGTTCTCGCCGACGAAGGAGACGACCTTGTTCCTCGGCACGGCGAACCCGACGTCCAGCAGGACCGGGTTGGTGCCGTAGTGCTTGGTGAGCCCCTCGGCCTCGAAGAGGAGGCCTGAAGCGGGCACCGGGGACGGCTGGGGCACCGTCATGGGCCGCCTCCCGGCGTGCGCCGCGCCGTATCGCGCATCGAGCTCACGCCTTGCGGTTCGGCGAGGGGCCGTCGAACTTGATCTTGTAGTGGGCCGCGTACTCCTCCTTGACCGCCTCGAACTCGCCGCTCGCCTTGGCCTCGGCATAGGCCTTGGGCGGCGCCCAGCCGTCCGGCTTGGGATAGCCGCGCCAGTGGCGCTCCAGGTCGATCGGATAGACATCCGCCTGCGGATCCCAGTCGTTGGGATGCAGCACGCGCGACAGCTTGCGGTAGTCGAAGGGCTCCACCTCCTTGTTGTCGACGTAGCGGTCGATGTAACCGTCCACGTTCTTCGCGGTGACCGTCAGCGCGCGCCAATAGAGCTGGCGCTCGGCGGCCTTGGGCTTCCAGCCATGGGTGACGTCGTAGATGCGGGCGGCGAACAGGGCGCCGGTGAAGACGGGGCTGTTGCCGCTGGTCGAGGTCTGGAGCCCGCGCTTGATCGCCTGGGCGCCGAGTGATGTGCCGTCGGCGCCGCCGATGAACACGTCCTTCCCGGGGCGGATGCCGGCATTGCGCAGGGCGGCGAGCGCGCCCTGCGCCTCGTCGTCGTTCTGGGTGATGATGCCGACGATCTTCTTGTTGCGGGTGAGCAGGTCCTCGGTCGCCTTCAGCGATTCCTCGCGCAGCCATTTGCCGGGGAGCTGGTCGACCAGCCGGGTCTTGGGGAAGTCCTTGAAGGCGTCGTCGCGGCCGCGATTGCGCGCGTTCTCGCACCAGTTGCCGGGCGTCCCGGTGAGGGCAACGACGTCGCCGCCGCCGAACGCGTCGGTCACCGCCTTCAGCACCTCGACGCTGACGCCGCGATGCGCCTCGTCCTCCTCGGGAACGGCGTAGAGCGTGTAGTAGTCGCCGACGTCGAACGGCGTGTACCAGGCCACGCTGTCCCACACTGCGCCGAAATAGGTGCTGGTGTCGTTGGCGATCTGTCCGACCCGGCGCAGGGCGCTGCCGTCGAGGATGTTGAAGAAGCCGCCGGCCGCCTTGGTGGTGGTCAGCTGCTCGAACTGGTTGAGCTGGCGGTTGCTGTCGATCTGGCCGTCGAGGAACACGTAGTTCAGGCCGAGCGCCTTGGAGGCGGCTTCCGCGCCCTTGCTCACCAGCTGGTTGTACTCGGTGCTGGCGCTCCAGGCCAGATAGGCGATCTTGCCGGACGGGTCGGCGACCGCGACGCTCGGCAGGCCCATGGCCGTGGCGGCGACGCCCGCCGCCGCACCGGCCGAGGCCAGAGCGAGGAAATCGCGCCGCGAGACGCCGTGTGTATCGAGCCGCTCCAGGTAGCTGTCGACGACCTTGCGGTCCTCGAAATCGGGAAAGGCGGCGGAGGGATGCTTGTTGGTCATCTCGAGTGTGGTCCGATACGTGTCGACAGCGACTGGGGATACCGACGGTTTTGGCGTCAGGTCTTGCGGTTCGAGGAAAGGTCGGTCTCGATCTTGCCGTGGGCGGCGCACCCGGCCTTCACGGCTCGAACTCGCCGTTGGCGCGCGCCTCGGCGTCTCGGCCGTACACAGGCCTGAAGCGGGCGAGGACGGAATCAGCTGTTGGGCGATGGGCCGAAGAACTTGATCTTGTAGTGATCCCGGTATTCGGCGGTGACGGCCTCCCATTCGCCGTTGGCCTTGGCGTCGCTATAGGCCTTCGGGTAGGTCCAGCCCTCCGGCTTGGCGACGCCCGCCCACTCCTGATCGATGTCGAGCGGGAAGACTTCGGCCTGCGGATCCCAGTCGTTGGGATGCAGCACCTTGGACAGCTTGCGGTAGTCGAACGGCTCGACGCCCTTGTTGTCGACGTAGCGTTTTACATAGACGTCGACGTTGTCCTTGGTGGTCGTGACCGAGCGCCAATAGAGCAGCCGCTCGGCGGCGCGCGGCGTCCAGCCGTGGGTGACGTCGTAGAGCCGGGCGGTGAAGAAGGCGCCGAAAAAGGCCGGGCTGTTGGCGCTGGTGGCAAGCTGCGATCCCTGTACGATGGCCGTTGCGCCCTCGCTCGTGCCGTCGGCGCCGACCACGAGCACGTCCTTGCCGGGCTTGAGGCCGGCACCCTTCAGCGCGGCGATCACGCCCTGCGCCACGTCGTCATTCTGCGCGACGACGCCGACGATGTTGCGATGGCGCGCGAGCAGGTCCTCCGTGGCCTTCAGCGAGTCTTCGCGGTTGAAGTTGCCCGGCAGCTGGCCGACCAGCCTGGTCTTCGGAAAGTCCTTGAAGGCGTCGTCGCGGCCGCGGCTGCGCACCGTGTCGGTGGAGAAGCCCGGCACGCCCGTGACGCCCAGGATGTCACCCCCGCCGAAGGTGGCCGTGACGGTCTTGAGCAGCTCGGCCGTCACGCCACGATGCGCCGAGAACTCCTCGGGCACCGCATACAACGTATAGTATTCGCCGGCGTCGAACGGCGTAAACCAGGGCAGCGTCGCCCAGACGTTGGCGAAATAGACTTTGTTCTGTTGCGACAACTGGGCGATGCGTTTGAGCGCGCTGCCGTCCGAAGCGTGCAGGATGACGCCGGCGGCACCGGTCGCGGTCTGCTGCTCGAACTGGTTGAGCTGGCGCTGGCTGTCGAACTGGCCATCCAGGAAGGTGTAGCCGAGGCCCAGCGCCTTGCTCGCGGCTTCGATCGCCCGTCCCGCCTGGATCATGTACTCGACGCGCGACGTCCAGGCGAGATAGGCGAGCTTGCCGTCCGGCGATGCCACGGCGGCGGAGGGCAGCCCCGCGGCTCCCGCCGCCGCCCCGGCCAGCACGCCCGCCGAAGCAAGGGCGAGGAAATCGCGGCGGGACACCCCGCGGGTGTCCAAACGATCAAGATGCGCATCGACGACGCGCCTGTTGTCGAAATCCGGGAAACGTCGGGGATCGGTATAGGGAGGCAAGATCGCTCCAGATTTTAGATTTATTTTCTACAGAGCAAGGCTATTCACATCCATCCGGAAAGTCTTACTTTATTTTCCGCGCGATCGAGCAAAATATTTGCTATTAACATCCGGCGATTAGCGTGCAAGGATCGCATCTCGCGACCCCCTCGTCGCCGCATACGGACAGTGGGCGCGGACAAGTCTCCAGTTCGGAGCATCGATAAGATTCACGTTGGCTTATATTGCAATACCACTTGAGCGATGTGTAGCCACACCACGGCAGAGCCCATTTCGTCCCGATCCTGACAGCTCATCATCCGGCAACCGCAGGAGATAACCGATGTCGAATCTCTCACTCGCGCACGATCGTTCCGCTGCGGTTGCCGTCTCGGCGGAACGCCCGTCGGGGAGCCCTGCGCAGGGCGCGGAACCGGTTTCCCGCCTCGGGCTGCCCGATGAGGCGGGGCTGCCGGCACACGTGCGGGCGATCTACGACGACTTCCGCACCCACTACGGCTTCGTGCCCAATTGGCTGAGCGCCTTGGCGATCAATCCGGACACCGCCTATCGGCTCGTCGAATTCTATCGGCACCTGTTCGATCCGAAGAACAGCCACCTCACGGCTGCGGACCGCGAGCTGATCGCCGTCGTGACCTCCGCCGCCAACCATTGCAGCTACTGCGTCTTCAACCACACCCAGGCGCTCGCCGCGGCGCTCGGCGACAGGGTGCGCGCCCAGCGCATCGCGCAGGGCTACGGACACGTCCTGCTGTCCGAACGCGAGCAGGCGCTCGCCGAGACCGTCGACCTCCTCACCCGCAACCCGACCGCGGTCGGCGAGGCCGAAATCGCGCGCCTGCGCGGCCTCGGCTTCACCGACAAGGCCATCACCGAGGTGCTCGAGATCTCCGCCTTCTTCAGCTACGCCAACCGGCTGACCATCGCGCTCAACGTGGTGCCGGACGCGCAGTTCTTCTCGGCCTGACCGGTCTCGGAGAGGAGTGCGAGCATGAACCAGATCACCCGCGACATCCGCGCCGACATCGGCACGCCGGCGGGCGCACCACTGGCCTCCGGGCGCCTGCTCTCCGACGAGCTGCTCGCCCGCTTCGCCGGGCGTGCCGCCGCCTACGATCGGGAGAACCGCTTCTTCGACGAGGATTTCGAGGACCTCAAGGCGGCGGGCTATCTGCGCGCCACGATCCCCGAGAGCTTCGGCGGCGCCGGACTGGCTTTGCCGGAGCTGCTGCGCGAGCAGGTGCGCCTCGCCTATCACGCCCCGGCGACGGCGCTCGCCATCAACATGCACCTCTACTGGACGGGCGCGGCCGCCTATCTGTGGCACCGCGGCGACCACTCCACGGACTGGCTCCTGCAGGCCGCGGCGGACGGCAAGGTCTTCGCCGCCGGGCACGGCGAGCCCGGCAACGACCTCGGCCTGGCGGGATCCCTCGTCGATGCCGAGCCGCTGGGGGACGGCGGCTATCGCTTCACCGGCCGCAAGACCTTCACCTCGCTCTCGCCGGTCTGGGACTGGCTGGGCATCCACGGCCTGGACAAGTCGGATCCGGCCAATCCCCGGATCGTCCACGCGTTCATCGCGCGCGAGGCGCCCGGACATCGGGTGGAGGAGACCTGGGACACGCTCGGCGTGCGGGCGACGCGCAGCGACGACACCGTCCTCGAGGGGGTGGTCGCCGACGCCGCGCACGTCACGCGCGTCCTGCCGGCGGGGCCTCCGGTGGATCCCTTCGTCGACGGCATCCTCGGCGCCGCCATACCGTCGATCGCCGCGGTCTATTACGGCATCGCGCGGCGGGCGTTCGATATCGCCGTCGACGGCGCCAGGCGCCGTGCCTCGCCCGCGCTCGGCGGCAAGACCTATGCCCACCATGGGCCGACCCAGCTCGCCGTCTCGCAGGCGGCGATCGAGCTGGACAGCATCTGGGCCTTGCTGGAGCGCGTCGCCGTCGAGTGGTCCGAGGGCGCCGACCATGGCCCCTACTGGGGCGCGAAGCTCCTGGGCGCCAAGCAGCACGCGGTCGACGGCGCGCGCCGCGTGGTGGACCTCGCCACCAAGATCGCCGGCGCCTCGTCGCTCTATCGGCGCAACGAGCTGGAGCGGCTCTATCGCGACGTGCGCTCCGGCCCGTTCCATCCGCCGAACACCGATGCGACGCACGACGTGATCGGCCGGACCTATCTCGGCGTCCTCGACGCCCCCGCGTGAAGCACCAGGACCAAAGGTCAATAACGGTATGAGTCAGATCGATCTGGCATGGGGAGCCGGGCCTAGCGCCGGCTACGAGGATCTTGCCGCCCGCTTTCGTCCCATCTTCGCCAGGATCGCCGAGGGCGCCCTGCAACGGGAGCTCGGCCACGAGCTGCCCTACGAGCCGATCGGCTGGCTCAAGCAGGTGAGGTTCGGCGCGGTCCGCGTGCCGCGCGCGGACGGCGGGCACGGGGCCAGCCTGCCGGAGCTGTTCAACCTGCTGATCGAGCTGTCCGAGGCCGATTCCAACGTCACCCAGTCGCTGCGCGCGCATTTCGGCTTCGCCGAGGACGTGCTCAACGTCAGGGCGCCGGCGCACCGCAAGCGCTGGAGCGCGCGCCTTGCCGAGGGCGAGATCGCCGGCAGCGCCTGGACCGAGATCGGCGATGCGCAGATCGACGGCTTCTCGACCCGCGTCAGCGCGAAGAATGGTGCGCTGGTGCTCAACGGCGCCAAGTACTACACGACCGGCTCGCTGTTCGCCGACTGGATCGACGTCGGGGCCACGGGCCCGGCCGGCGAGCGCATCTCGGCCTTCGTCCGCCGGAACGCCGAGGGTGTCTCGGTCGTCGACGACTGGGACGGCTTCGGCCAGATCCTGACCGCCAGCGGCACCACCGTCTTCACCGATGTCGCCGTCGCGCCGGAGGAGATCCTGCCCGACGAGGACCGCTTCAAGTACTCCGCCGCCTTCTACCAGCTCGTCCATCTGGCGACGCTGGCGGGGATCGGACGCGCCATCACCGGCGACGTAGCCAAGGCCGTGGCACAGCGCACGCGCACTTATACGCACGCCGCCGGGCCGCGTTCGAGCCATGATCCGCAGGTGCTGCAGGTGGTGGGCCGCATCCGCGGCGCGGCTTATTCGGCGAGCGCCATCGTGCTGCAGGCGGCGGCCTCGCTGCAAAGGGCGTTCGACGCCCGCTTCGCCGGCGACCTCGCCGCCGAGGAGGCGGCCAACGCCATCGCCGAGCTGGAGACCGCGCAAGCGCAGACCGTGGTCAGCAATCTCATTCTCGAGTCGTCGA
Organism: Chelatococcus sp. KU-N122; assembly: GCF_055391085.1. Lineage (NCBI taxonomy): Bacteria > Pseudomonadati > Pseudomonadota > Alphaproteobacteria > Hyphomicrobiales > Chelatococcaceae > Chelatococcus > Chelatococcus sp. KU-N122. The sequence continues at coordinate 701,735 of NZ_AP043981.1, forward strand.
CCGTGCTGTTCGACGCGCTCGGCGCCTCGGCCACGAAGAAGCCGGCGGGGCTCGACCGGCACTGGCGCAACGCCCGCACCCTGTCCTCGCACAATCCGCGCATCTACAAGGACCGCATCGTCGGCGACTTCGCCGTGAACGGCACCCTGCCGCCCTATCAGTGGCGCATCGGCACGCCCGCGGAGCCGGCGGCGGACGCCGGCGAGCAGAAGACCGGCCCCCTGCTCAGAGCGCTGGCCTGACATCCGCCGCCCCTCCACGGGGCGGCTGATCACCCAGCAGGTTCGCGGCCATGAAGGCGACGAAGGCCGCGACCTTCGGCGAAGGATGGCGGCTCGCCGGCCAGAGCACGTGGAAGGCGCCCATGTCCCGGATATGGCCCTGCAGCACGCTGACCAGCGTACCGCCGTCGAGCTGCCGGCGCACGGCGAAGAGCGGCAGGCAGGCGAGGCCGAAGCCCTCCTCGGCGAGGCAGATCTGAGGCTCCAGCGTGCTTGCGACCGCCCTCACCGGCAGGTCGAGCTCGAGGTCGACGCCGTCGCGCACGAGAGGCCAGCGTTCGAGCCGGCCGGTCGAGGGATACTTGTGATGCAGGCACGCGTGATGGACCAGGTCCTCCGGAACTCCCGGCGTGCCGTACGCGGCAAGGTAGGAGGGCGAGGCGACGATGCGGTGCGAGAACGCGCCCAGTCGACGCATCATCAACCGTGAGTCCCGGGCTTCGCCGGTGCGGACGACGGCGTCGAAGCCCTCCTCGATCACGTCCACCAGCCGGTCCGTGAAGTCGAGATCGAGCTCGATCTGCGGATAGGCGCGCATGAAGGCCATCACGGCCGGCATCATCAGCATGCCGATCAACGGCAGGCTGACACGCAACCGGCCGCGCGGCGCCTCCTGGGCCTGGGCGAGCTCCAGCTCCGCCGCTTCGAGCTCGCAGAAGATGCGCCGGCACCGGTCCAGGAAAAGGGCGCCTTCGGCCGTCAAGGTGAGCGATCGCGTGGAGCGGTGGAAGAGCCGCACCCGCAGGCGCTCTTCCAGCCGCCCCACCGCCTTGCCGACGGCGGAGGGAGACACGCCGAGCTGGCGCGCGGCGGCGGCGAAGCTGCCGGTCTCGGCCGTCTGAACGAAAGACGCGAGCGCGCCCAGGTGCTCCATGAGCCGGCCTCGAGGCTTGAGATTGAAGGCGCCATTACGGACTTTGATGTCCGGTATGACAGGAACCGTAGCCTCGTTTTCTCGTATGGGCGAGCCTCGTAGGGTCCGCGGCCATGAGCTCCACCCTCTCCGCCTCGTCCCCCCGCCCTGCCCCCGCCGGGTCCGACCGCCTGCCCTGGCCGAGCCTCCTGGCGCTCGCCATGGCAGGCTTCATCACCATTCTGACGGAGGCGCTGCCGGCCGGCCTGCTGCCGCAGATGAGCGCCGGCCTCGGTGCGTCCGAAGCCCTGGTCGGCCAGCTCGTCACTGCCTACGCCCTGGGCTCGCTGCTGGCCGCCATACCGCTGACCACGGCGACGCAGGGGATGCGCCGTCGCCCCCTGCTGATGGCCGCCGTCGCCGGCTTCACTGTAGCCAACGGGGTGACGGCGGTGTCGACGCACTATGGCCTGACGCTCGTCGCTCGCTTCGTCGCCGGTGTCGCCGCCGGCCTGCTCTGGGCCTTGCTCGCCGGCTATGCGGCGCGCCTGGTGCCGCCGCATCTGAAGGGCCGGGCCATCGCCGTCGCCATGGTCGGCACGCCGTTGGCGCTGTCGCTGGGCATCCCCGCCGGCACCTTCGCCGGCGTCCTGCTCGGCTGGCGGATGACGTTCGGCCTGATGAGCGCGCTGGCGCTGGCGCTGACCGTCTGGGTGCGCTTCGGCGTGCCGGATTTCTGCGGCCAGCCGGCGGGACATCGCCCGCGCCTGCGTGCGGTGCTCTCCCGGCCCGGCATCCGGCCGATCCTCGCGATGGTGCTCGCCTTCGTACTCGCTCACAACATCCTGTACACCTATCTGGCGCCGCTCCTCGCCGCCCGCGGCATGGCGAGCCGCGTCGACCTGGCGCTCCTGGTCTTCGGCGTCGCCGCGCTCGCGGGCCTCTGGCTCACCGGCGTATTGATCGACCGGCACCTGCGGGCGCTGGTGCTGACGAGCACGGCCGGCTTTGCCGGTGCGGTGGCGGGGCTCGCGGCCGCCGGCGGCGAGCCCGTCGCCGTCCTTGCGGCCATCGCGCTCTGGGGATTGGCCTTCGGCGGCGCAGCCACCCTGTTCCAGACCGCGCTGGCTCATGCGGCAGGCGAGGCGGCCGATGTCGCCCAGTCCATGCTGGTCACGGCCTGGAACCTCGCCATTGCCGGTGGCGGGCTGGTCGGCGGCCTCCTGCTCGACGCCGCCGGCGTCGCCGCCTTCACGCCGCTGCTGCTCGCGCTTCTCGCCGCCACCTTCGGCATCGCCCTGGCAGCCCGTCGCGACCTCGCCCCGACGGTCGGGTGCGCCGGCGGCAAGCCGGATCTCGGCGGCTGATGAACGGCTTCACGACGAGCGATGCGGCGACAAGGGGCCGGCGGGCGCCGGGCCGAGGAGCGCCACGAGCACAAGGCCGGCAAGAGCGATCCAGAAGGTCACCTGGAAGCCGTCGATATAGGCGAGCGCATTCGCCTGCTGGCCGACGATGGTGTGGAGGGTCGAGACGCTGCGGGCGGCGAGCGCCTGAGGCGAGCTGCCGCTGCCGGAAAAGATGTGGGAGAGCAGCCCCAGGGCGCCTTCGGTCCTGGCCCCGCCCGCCGCCACGTGCAGCCCGAGCAGGTACGAATGCAGCTGCTCACGGTGCACCAGGAAGGTGGCCATCAGCGTCGTCGCCGTCTCGGCGCTGCCGAGGCGCACCACCTGGATGTAGGCGGCCGACGCCGTCGCCTGCTTGGGGTCGGAGTTGGCGAGGATGTAGACGATGATGGCGACCAGCGTGAACCCCTGGCCGACCGACTGGATGAGGGCGATCGGCGCGAAGGTCCATGGGCCCCAGAGCGTGGTGAGCCGGGTGCCCAGCCAGGCCGCGACGGCGAAGGCCACGAAGCCGATCAGGATCGTGACGCGCGCGTCGAACCGGTGGATGAGCAGGACGGCGAGCGGCGTGGTGACGAGCAGTGGCAGCCCGCTGCTCGCGAAGATCGTCCAGCCGATCTCCTCGGGGCGCAGCCCGACGACATTGGTGAGAAATCCCGGGACAAGCTGGGAATTCGACAGGCTGGCCGCCGTGTAGGCGCAGATGGTCAGGATGCCGAGGCTGACGTTGCGCTTGGCGATGACCCTGTGGCTGGCCCACGGGTCGCGCACCAGCAGCTCGTTGAGGAAGAAGAGGACGACGAGCGTCGCCCCGCCGGCCATCAGGCAGGTGACGAGGCCGGATTCGAACCAGTCCAGGCGGTTGCCCTGGTCGAGCGCGGCGTAGATCAGCATCCATCCGGTGCCGAGCAGGGCCATGCCGCCCCAGTCGGCCCGCTCAAGCAGCCCGACGTCCACCGTCTCGCGCAGCGTGCCGAGCCGGACGAGCAGGCCGACGATCGGCGCCAGAATCATGTCCTGCCAGTAGATCCACTGCCAGCCGACGTGGGCATCGTAGAGCCCGATCAGCAGCGGTCCCGTGTTCAGCGAGAAGGTGAGGCGGAAGGCGTAGACCGCCAGCGCCGGCACCCACCATCTGATCGGCAGGTTGCGGAAGATGATCATGATCGTCGCCGGGATGAACACGCCGAGCAGCAGCGCGCGCACCACGTGCAAGGCGACGAGCAGCTCCCACTCCCGCACCTGCGGCAGCACGAACGAGATGGCGGCATAGCCGAGGCTGGGCCAGAACAGCAGCCGCCGCACGCCGAAGGTGGCGGCGAGCCACGCGACGGACGGCGCGATCAGGATCTGCGGCGCCGTGGCGAAGGTATTGAGCCAGGCGCCCTGGTCGAAGCTGAGCCCGAAGGCGCCGCGCAGGTCCGGCAGGCCCACGGAGAACAGGCGCGTGTCGAAGCCGACGATGAACGAGCCGAGCAGCACGGCCGCGGCCGCATAGACCGGCTTCGGACAGGCCAGCCCGAAGGTTCCGCCCGGGCGGGGCGTCAGATCCTCAACGATCGCCGTCGACATGGATGTGAGCCTCCACGGACATGCCGGCGCGCAGGCGCTCGACGAGCGGCTGGCCGGCGTCGATCTCGATCCGGACGGGGATGCGCTGCACCACCTTGGTGAAGTTGCCGGTGGCGTTGTCCGGCGGCAGCAGGGCGAAGACGGCGCCGCTCGCGGGCGACAGGCGTCCGACGCGTCCGCGCAGGGTCTCACCGGGGAAAGTGTCGACGCCGAGCTCCACCGGCTGGCCCGGCTCGACGCGGGTGAGCTGCGTCTCCTTGAAGTTGGCGATGACGTAGACGTTCGGTACGGGCACGACGGAGATGAGGTTGGTGCCGACGTTGACGTAGTCGCCGGGCTGAACCTGCCGCGTGCTCGCCACGCCGTCGAACGGCGCCACGACCGACGTGTAGTCGAGCTTGAGCTGGGCGCTCTTCAGGTTGGCGAGCGCCGCGTCCAGATTGGCGCGCAGCGTCCCCCGCTGGCCGACCAGGACGTCGAGCTGGCGCTGCTGCGCCTCCATCGCCGCCTGCGTCGCCGCCACGTTGGCCACCGCCTCGTCGTAGGCGGCCGTCGCCTGCTGGAGCTTTTGCAGCGTGCCGGCGATGCCGCCCTGCACGAGCGTCTGCTGGCGATTGCGCTCCTGGAGCGCCTCGGTCTGGGCCGCAAGCGCCGAGTCGTGCTGCGCCTTGGCCTGCAGGGCGAGCGCCCGCTGCAAGGACTCCTGGTTGGCGAGATTGTCGAGGGCCGCGCGGGCGCCGGCCGCAGCGGCGCGGGCGGCCTCGAGCGCCGCCTGATAGTCGGCCGGGTCGATCTCGACCAGCACCTGGCCGGCCTTCACGGGCGCGAAATCATCGACCAGCACGCGCCGCACGTTGCCGCTGACCCGGGCGGAGAGCGTCGAGACGTCGGCATGCACATAGGCGTCGTCGGTCGATTGCACCGCGGCCTGGCTGACCCAGTGCCCCCACCGGTTGCTGGAGACGAAGATGAGGCCGACGACCGCGCCGATCGCCACCGCCGGCAGGGCCAGGCGGCGCAGGCCGGCCGCGAGCGACGCGGGCGGCTCCACTGCGGGAGGCGCATATTTGCTGATGGTCGGTTCGGCCATGGACATGGCTGCTGCTCCCGAGATGAAGCCCGCGCCGCTCCAAGCTGTCGCTGGAGCCTGATCTTGCTGAGACTGGGTTCTGCTTGAAACCAACCTCTAGAGCATTTCCGGATCGGACGTGATCATCTCAACGTATAGGGGAGGCGAGGCTCTTCGAATCCGGGCGCGTCTCGTGCGGTCGGATGAGGCTGCATGGAGACCTCGCGCCACGGCGTGGCCACGCAGCTCTGGCGACGTTGCGGCGGTTGGAGCCCACCCCCACCAGTCCCTCCCCCTCGGTCGGGACAGCCTCCCCACAAGGGGGAGACCGTTCGTTGGGCCGCCCAGCCGACTCTCCAAGCTTAAAAGGTGAGGTTCCTCCCTCCCCCACGAAGTGATGGGGAGGGATAAGGGTGGGGGGTGGTCCAACCTGCTCTATGCTTTCAGAACAAGAGCTTATGCGGCAGGTTCGTTCGAGAAGCGACTGCGCGCCTAATTCCGGCTTGCAGGAGGGCCGGGCGCGGATGCGCCATCAGCCGACGCGGTGCTCGGCGCCGCTGACCGGCACGTGCGCCCCATCGCCATAGCCTTCGAGCAGCCGCGTCTTGCCGCGGAACACCCAATAGGCATGCGCCTGGTAGGCCAGGACGATGGGGATGATGATGACCACGCCGACGCCGGCGAAGGCGACGGTCTGCGGGTCGGCGATGCCGTCCCAGACGGTGACGTGGCGCGGCACGACGTAGGGCCACAGGCTCACCACGAGGCCGGCGAAGCCCAGCAGGAACACGACGATGGCGAGCACGAACGGGGTCGCGTCACGCCCGGGCCAGATGCGGCGCCAGATCGTCGCCAGCACGGCTGCCGTGACGAGCGGCACGGGGGCGAGCCAGGCGATGTTCGGCCAGGCGAACCAGCGGGCCGCAACCTCGGGGACGCTCCAGGCGCTCCAGGCGCTGACCAGCAGCAACATCGCCGCGGTGAGGATCAGCGCCGAATGCGCCACCTCGCGGGCGAAGACCTGGGTCGGCCCATCCGTCTTCCAGATCAGCCAGCCGGCGCCGAGCAGGGCGTAGCCACCGACGAGGCCGACGCCGCAGGCAAGGCCGAGCAGACTGACGAAGTCCAACGGGCCGCCGGCGAACATCCCCTCGCGCACGGTGACGCCGCTGATGAGGCCGCCGAGGATGAGTCCCTGGCACAGGGTGGCGAGGAGCGAGCCGCCGGCGAAGGCGAGGTCCCAGACCCAGCGGTAGCGCTCCGTCTGCAGCCGGAACTCGAAGGCGATGCCGCGGAAGATCAGCGCGAACAGCATGAACATGACCGGCAGGTAGAACGCCGGCAGCAGCACGTAATAGCCCGCGGGGAAGGTGGCGAGCAGCAGTGTTCCGCCCATCACCAGCCAGGTCTCGTTGCCGTCCCACACCGGCTCGACGCTCGCCATCATCAGGTCACGGTCGGCGTTCCGCGGCGCCAGCAGGAACAGGATGCCGACGCCGAGGTCGAAACCGTCGGCAAGCACGTAGACGACGACGCAGAAGGCGACGAGCGCCGCGACCAGGACAGGCAGGTGGGTCATCACATCGGCGATCATGACGTCACGCTCCAGGCGCGAGGTTGCGGGCGGAGGGAAGAGGCACTGCCGCCGGCGCCGAGCCGACGATGGCCGGTCCGCTGCGGTCGAGCCCCGGACGAAGACGGCGTGGGTCGGCCGCGTCCATGCTTGCGGGCCCGCGGATCGCGATGCGCCCGGCGAACCACAGGAAGGTGAGCAGCAGCACGATGTAGACGATGAAGAAGACGGCGAGGCTGAGCGTCATGGCATTCGCGCTGACGGGCGCGACGGCATCGGCCGTGCGCAGCAGCCCGTAGACGATCCACGGCTGCCGCCCGGTCTCCGTCGTCGTCCAGCCGGCCAGCACCGCGACGAAGCCCAGCGGCGCGGTGGCCATGGCCAGCAGCAGGAACCAGCGGCTGTCATAGAGGCGGCGGCGCCAGCGCAACACCGCGCCGGTGATCGCCGTTGCCAGCAGGATCAGGCCGACGCCGACCATGACGCGGAAGGCGAAGAAAACGATCGGCACGTAGGGCCGGTCGGCGGCGGGCACGGCCTTCAGCCCCTGCACCTCGCCATTCCAGGAATGGGTGAGGTAGAGGCTCGCCGCGTGCGGAACCTCGATGGCGTAACGGTTGCGCGCCTCGGCCATGTCGGGCCAACCGATGAGGGTCATCGGCGCGCCGCGGGTGGTGTCCCACAGCCCCTCCATGGCGGCGAGCTTGGTCGGCTGGTAGGCGAGCGTGTTGCGGCCGTGCAGGTCGCCGAGCAGGATCTGGGTCGGCGTCAGCACCAGCGCCATCCATAGGGCCAGGGAGAAGGCGATGCGGCTCGCCTCCAGGTTCTGGCCATTCAATGGCCGCCGGCGCCACAGGTGGAAGGCGGAGACGCCGGCCACCACGAACGACCCGGTAACGAAGCTCGCGCACACCATATGGGCGAGGCGGTAGGGGAAGGACGGGTTGAAGACCACCTGCCACCAGTCGACCACGTGGTAGATGCCCTGCGTGTCGGCCACGGCGCCGGCCGGCGTCTGCATCCAGCTGTTGGAGGCGAGGATCCAGGTGGCCGAGAGCAGCGTGCCGCCGGCCACCATGCAGCAGGAGGCGAAGTGCAGGCCCTTGCCGACGCGGCCTTCGCCGAACAGCACGATGCCGATGAAGCCGGCCTCGAGGAAGAAGGCGGTCAGCGCCTCGTACATGAACAGCGGCCCGAGCACGTTGGCCACGGACCGCGAGAAGCCGGCCCAGTTGGTGCCGATCTCGTAGCTCAGCACGACGCCGGTGATGACGCCCATGCCGAACGCGAGCGCGAAGATCTTGATCCAGAAGCGCATCAGGTCGCGGTAGACCGTGCGCCCGGTGCGCCACCACAGGCCGCTCAGCAGCGCCACGAAGCTCGCCAGCCCGATGGTGAAGGTGGGCCACAGGATGTGGAAGCCGATGGTAAAGGCGAACTGGATCCGCGCCAGGATGACCGCGTCCATGGTCAGGCCCCCGCCATCTCGGGTTGCGCCCGCTCGAGACGGATCGGGATGCCCTTGTAGGAGGGCGTGAAGCTCATCGGGTCGTAGGCCGCAAGCGGCACCAGCGGGTTGGTCTCCGGGTAGTAGGCGGCGCAGCTCCGCTCCGGGAAGGCGTAGGCCACCAGGCGGAAATTGCGCACGCGGCGCTCCACGCCGTCGGCGGCGACGGTGACGAGATCGACGCGATCGTCGGCCTTGAAGCCGCGCTTGGCGATCTCCTCGGCGCTGATGAACAGCACGTCGCGCTGGCCGTAGACGCCGCGATAACGGTCGGAGAGCGAGTAGAGCGTAGTGTTGTACTGGTCGTGGCTGCGCACGCTGGTGAGCCACAGCACCTCCGCATCGGTCGGATCGGGGTCCTCGCAGAGCCCGTCGTAGACGAGGAAGTTCGCCTTGCCGCTGGCCGTCGCCCAGATCCGCTCCCGCGCCGTCGAGGTCAGATGGAAGCCGCCGGGAACGCGGATGCGGGCGTTGTAGCCCTGGAAGATCGGGAACACGGCCTCGATGGCGTCGCGGATCAGGTCGTAGTCGCCGACGAAGCCCTCCCAGTCGACCATGGTGCGGTCGCCGAGCGTGGCCCGGGCCATGCCCGCGACGATCGCCGGCTCACTCTTCAGCTGCTCGGCGGCGGGCGTGTTCATGCCCGTCGAGGCGTGCACCATCGACATGGAATCCTCGACGGTGACGGACTGCGGGCCGGTGGCCTGCACGTCGATCTCGGTGCGGCCGAGGCAGGGCAGGATCAGCGCCTCGCGGCCGTGGACGAGGTGGCTGCGATTGAGCTTGGTCGAGACGTGGACGGTGAGGTCGAGGCGGCGGAACGCGTCCTGGGTGACCTGCCAGTCCGGGATGGCGGCGGTGATGTTGCCGCCCATGCCGACGAACACCTTGACCTCGCCGCGCGCCATCGCTTCCAGCGCGGTGACCACGTTGTGCCCGTGGGCGGACGGCGGCTTGAAGCCGAAGCGCTGCTCCAGCCGCCCGAGGAACTCCGCCGTCGGGATCTCCGTGATGCCGACGGTGCGGTCGCCCTGCACGTTGGAATGGCCGCGCACCGGGCAGAGGCCCGCGCCCTCCTTGCCGATGTTACCCTTGAGCAGGCACAGGTTGGCGAGTTGCTGGACGTTGCGTGCCCCGTGCCGGTGCTGGGTGATGCCCATGCCGTAGACCACGATGGCGCGCTCCGCCTTCATGTAGACGTGCGCCGCCTCCTCGATGGCGGCCCGCGTCAGGCCGGAGCGGTGCTCGATGTCGTCCCAGCCGGTCGCCACGAGGTCCGCCACCAGCGCGTCGATGCCGGCGGTATGGCCACGGACGAAGTCCCAGTCGAGGATCTCGATCCGGTCGTCGGCCCGGGCGCGCGCGTCCTCCTCCACCAGCACCTTCATCAGGCCCTTGATGACGGCGACGTCGCCGCCGACACGCACCTGGTGCAGGCGCGAGCTGATCGGGGTCGAAGTCAGCGTCGCCATCTCGACCGGGTTCTGCGGCGCCTGGAAGCGCTCCAGCGCCCGCTCGCGGAACGGGTTGAAGGAGATGATGGCGGCGCCGCGCCGCGAGGCGTTGCGCAGGCTGGTCATCATGCGCGGGCTGTTGGTGCCCGGGTTCTGGCCGAAGATGAAGATGCAGTCGGTCTTGTCGAAATCGTCGAGCAGCACCGTGCCCTTGCCGACGCCGAGCGACAGCGGCAGGCCGACGCTGGTGGCCTCGTGGCACATGTTGGAGCAGTCGGGGAAGTTGTTGGTGCCGTATTCGCGCACGAACAGCTGGTAGAGGAAGGCCGCCTCGTTGGAGGTGCGGCCGGAGGTGTAGAACTCCGCCATGTTCGGATCGGGGAGCGCCGCGAGGTGCCGCCCGATGGTGGCGAAGGCCTCCTCCCAGCTCACCGGGAGATAGCGATCGCTGGCAGCGTCATAGGCCATCGGATGGGTGAGGCGCCCGACCATCTCGAGCTCGTAGTCGTCCCAGCGGGAGAGCTCCGAGACGGTATGCCCGGCGAAGAACTCGGGCGTGCAGCGCTTGGCGGTCGCCTCCCAGGCCACGGCCTTGCCACCGTTCTCGCAGAACTCGAACGACGAGGTGTGCTTCGGGTCCGGCCAGGCGCAACCGGGGCAGTCGAAGCCCAGCGGCTGGTTCATGCGCAGCAGCGTGGTGGCGCCCTTGACGGGAATGTCCTGCTCGACGAGGTGCTGGCTGAGCGCCTTCAGAGCGCCCCAGCCGCCCGCGGGCTCGTCATAGCGATGGATGCGCTTTCTCTCGGACATGACATGCTCCCTTGGTCAGACTTCGCCGCGGGCCGATCTTGCGCCGGCGATGCCCACGTCTTTCGGACTGGCCGCTGTCGAGGCGCTCTTCACCGGCAACGTATTGAATGGTGAAAATTGTGAAGCAGATCGCAAATACGCGCTTTCGGCATACCTTTTAGCGCCGCCATTGGCGGGGATATTCCCCATGAAACAATATATCGAGCAACACATACCAACGTTTAGGCGGTCAGGACGCGTAGCAGTCTGGCAAAACCACGGTATAGCGCTCTGCCAGCATGTGGCGATCGCTCGGAATCGTCATGCGACGGACGGGCCATGCGGTCGTCTACGCGCCCGTTCGGCCCTATCGGCACCAGCTCCGGGGAAGCCGCGCCGTCCGCATTCGGCTCGGATAAACGTGGCGCCCGCCACCTAATCGGGCGCCCGGCGCGTCGAACGCCGCCGACCGTTCTCTCGTGCGAACACGGCCGGGGTGGAGCCGATGTGCCGGTGAAAGCGCCTGGTGAAGTGGCTCTGGTCGGCGAAGCCGGTCATCAATGCAATGTCGACGAGCGCCAAGTCTGTTTCGAGAATGAATGATTGGGCTCGGCGAATCCGGCATCGCTCGACAAAGCTGATGGCCGTCAAGCCGGTGCTCTTCTTGAATATACGCGTAAAGTGAAAGCGGCTGACACTCACGATTTCGGCGAGCTCGGCAAGGCTGATCGAGCGATCGATGTTGTCCTCGATGAACTCGGTCAACCGCGACAGTTCGAGACGCCCCAATGGAGGCAGCTCATAGCGGCCGGCGGTGTCGAATACATTGTAGCTCCGCAAGATATGGGACGCGAGGGCCACGGAGATATGATCGACCACCAGAGTCTGGGCGGGATGGGGCTCGTGCTCGAGCTCTGACAGCAGAAGCTGCGCCATCCGTTCGATCGTGGCGTCACGCACGTCGAAGACGTTGCGAATCTCGATCTGCGACGCGCATCTGCTGCCGAGCTGCTCGCCGGCCGATGCAACGAGAGAGGCGGGAACGCGCAACCGAGCCGAGGCTGCCGTATCGCCCTCCCAGGTCGACTCGCAGCCAGCCGGCATCAGCAACGACGTGCCCGCCGACATCATGCTCTCATGGACGACACCGTTACGGCGCTGGACAAGCCGGCCGGCGCCGGATGGACAATAGCAGATCAGATGATGATCAAGAGCCGGATAGCTCTGAAAGAGATTTGTCCGCGGGCGGTATAGATCTATCGTAACCCCGCTCCAACCACGCTCCCGGCTCGTTGCCGTTGGACGGCGAGACTTGATATTGACGATTTCGTCAATGGTAACGAGCGCCGATCGCGTTGGGCTCCCGAGCTGCGGTTCCATCGTCATGATCCACCCGTTGATCTCATGCATGCCGGCCGTCGCGTCCGAGATCGCAGCGCAGCCTATATCAGCGATGATCCGAAGACAGCTCATGCTCGACCAGAATATCGAAGACTCGCTCACGCTCTTGCTCGATCAGCGTTTCGACGATCAATGTCATGCACACGGTGCGCTCCTCGTCGAAAGCCAGTCCGGCCGGGCGGGCCGTGTGGGCTGGCGAAGCCTGGGTGAACGGAGGCGCTGGGCGAGCTCTGCGCCTTACACCACGCTTTGGTTGGCGCGTGAGCGGAGCCAAAGGTCGACGAGGCGGTCGACGGACAGCGGTCCCGGGCCGAGCGCCATGATGGCGATGGCCAGCGTCGCCCAATAGAGATGGAAATTCGCCCAGCCGTCGGGGAACACAAGCTGGATCACGCCGGTCATCAGGAGGAGGATGGCGGCCGCAAACCGCGTCGCAAGCCCCAGGACAAGCAGGATCGGCAGCACGATCTCGGCGATGGCGACGATCAGGGCCAGCACCTCAGGCGCCGGAAAATCGTAGACGCCGCCAAAGACATGAAGCTTGAACTGCTCCTCGAACAGATACTGCGTCCCGAAGGAGAGGGAGAGGAAGCCGTCCCATCGCGTCAGGCCCGATCTGAAGAAGGGCAGCGCCAAGGCTATCCGCAGCAACGGCGGGGCAACGGCCGCCGCCCCGGCCGTCAGCCATTCCAAGACATTGCGGACGAGCCGCACGACACCGTGTGGGCGAACGAGCGACGTCATGCAGGCCTCCCGGGCTGATTGTCGGAGGCCTCTTCGCGTGGGCTCCATCCGGCGATCGCCCTTGCTGCCAGCAGGCCGGTCAGTGCGCCCGCGAGGTCGAACCGGGGATCGTCGTGCAGCGCCGCCTTCGTCGCCTCGACGATCGGCGCTCCAGAGGCCAGCGCGCCGATGAACACGGCAGCGCCGGCGGGCAGCACGCGGACGTCCACCTCGGCCTCCCGCCGCGTCACCAGCGCGTCCTCGCCGCCGCTATCGATGTCGACGGCGACAGGAAGGCCGTCGCGGGTGTTCATTTGCCAGATCCGGACCGTTGGAAACGACGAGCGAACAATGCGAACGGCCGGATGAAGCTTGAGGCGGAGGCCCGGGAGCGCGTTCCGATCCATGGTCAGGAACGGCACGGGATCGGTCGGACCGGCCTCGGCGGCGTGGTAGGCCTCGAGCCAGGCCCGTTCCAGGCGTGCAACGTCGGAGAGATAGGGCAGCGCAGCCCCCGGCTCGAATGTCCGAACGAAATCGGGGAAGCTCGCGCCGTAACCGAGCATGATCGGCGAAGGCGGCGGCTGGCGCACGACGTAGAGCCGCGCCATGGCCGAGAAGAATTCGTTTCCGACGATGCGGAGCACCGCCGGAAACGCATGCTTCAAGGCCTCGATGAGGCTGACGACGACATTGTTTCTGTAGACGGCAAATCGCCTGGCGCTCGGCTCGCCATCCGGCCCGACGAGACCGGGGGGAACCGGACGCGCCGGGTCCAGTATCGCTTCGGCAAATGCCCGCTGGCGAAGCGCGAGTGGCGGCGCCGTGAGGGCGCCAGCTTCAGCGCTCCCTGCGCCGCGCCGGGCACTGGACGGGTACGGGCTGCAATCCTGCATCGCAGGACTACGAGCGATGGGGACGCTGGACGACATTGGTCCAGAGCCGGCTCAGGCTGTCGACACCTCCGGCCGTCGAGCTCCAGAGCGTCGCGTCGCCGATGAGCAGGCTGCCCGCGAATGCGTCGGCTCGCGACTGAAGCAGGGCGTCGAAGGTGGCGTGGCTGCGGGCGAAGGGATGCGGTGGCGCCGTCGGATCGATCTTCTGCCGGGCCAGCACGTCGAGCTTGACCGGGCTGTCGCCCATCCGTTCGAAATGCGGGAGGTGCGGATGCAGGTTGAAGGTGGCGACGCCCGCGAGAAGCTGAAGCCGGTCGAGGGCCGGCTCGACCTCGATCGGCGACGGCGAGCCGTCCGTGTCAGCCAAGGGGCGAAGCCCGAAGCGATTCTCCACCGGCACGCCGAGGCCCGCGAGCAGGGAGCGCGCGAACCCGCCGAACTGCTGCTGGGGCGGGATCGTCTTGTCGCCGTGGTGGAGGAAGTCTCCAAGCTGCCGTTCCAATCGCTGGTCGTGCGGCAGATCGGGAGCGTCGCCGATGTCATGGTGTGGGCAGACGAAGATGAGGTGGTCCGGATCTCCAAGAAAGCGACGGACGGCCTCGACCTCCGCGTCGTCGGCCGCCTGGGCGGTGCGAAACGAATCGAAGCTGATGACGACGACGGTGTCGACCTCGTCCAGAAGCGCCCCGTCGAGCCGCGTCAGGACGCCGTCGTCGGTGACGCGTTCGATTTCGGCGACGGGCCGGCCGGTCGACAGGCCGGCGAGGTCGACGAAGGCGGTAAAGTTGCGCTTCATGATGTGGTCGAGGAAGCCGCCGACGCTCTGGTCGAAGCGAGCCGGATCGGCCAGCTCCTCGAATCTCGGGTAGCCCATCCGGCGGCTTTCGAAGAGCGTCGGGAACCTGTTCTCGATCACCTCGAGCGGCGCCCCGATCTCACCCGGGCGGCTCCAGGCGTAGTAGACGAGCACCTTGCGCGCGGCCATCAGCGTCTTCCTTTCATCGAGCCATCGAGCGGCCCACGGCCTTGGCCGACGGTCACGTGCTGGTGGTGCCGCAACCCGTTGGCAGCCGCACGGGCGCTCGCCTGCAGAATGGTCTCGGCACGGTCGGCTTCCGCCTTGAGCGTCGGCCATGCCGGCACGTCGGCGTCCCACTCGATCAGCGTCGGGAGAGGCCCGATTCGACCGATCGCATGGCTGAAGAGATCCCAGACGACCTCGTCGACCGGGCGGTCGTGGGTGTCGATCAGCAGCGGCCGTCCCTTTTCGTCCGCTTCCGGAGCAAAGCCCGCGAGGTGGATCTCCTGCACGGCCGCAAGCGGATAGGCGTCGACGTAGGCGAACGGGTCCCACTGCTGGTTGGTCGACGCGACCTGAACATTGCTGATGTCGAGCAGCAGGCCGCAGCCCGTCCGCCGCACCACTTCGGCGATGAAATCGATCTCGGAGTAGGTGCTCTCGGCAAAGGCAAGATAGGTCGAAGGGTTCTCGAGCAACATCTGGCGGCCGAGCTTGTCCTGAACCTCGTCAATATGATCGGTGACGCGGATCAACGTTTGAGCCGTGTAGGGCACCGGCAGCAGATCGTTGAGGAAGCCGACGTCATGGCTCGACCAGGCGAGATGCTCGGAGAACAGGACCGGGGCATAGCGGGCGATCAGCTCCCTCAGGCGCCGCAGATGATCCGTGTCCAGGGGCCGGTCCGCGCCGATCGACAGCCCCACGCCATGCAGCGACAGAGGATAGAGCTCTCGCACGGCGGACAGGTACCGGTGCGGGGGGCCTCCCGCGCCCATGTAATTTTCGGCGTGGATCTCGAAGAAGCCGATATCGGGACGCGTGCCGATAATGGTCCGGTAATGTTCGGCCTTCAGGCCGACCCCGGCGCGAGGGGGCGCTTTGGCAGCACCCGTGACCGGAAGAGGATCGAGCATGCCGGGCCCTGACCGCGAAGAAGCAGAAGTGGCGGAGTGCGGCCAGGCCGAGGGCCCGGCCGCTGGGGAGTGCCTCAGGCCTTGGGGGAGAGGCTGCCCGGCCCCTTCGGCGTGGACATCGTGGTGCAGGTGCCCTTCGGTACCAGCTTGAAGGCGTTGCCCTGATAGTCGACGGTGCTCGTGCCGGCGCAGGTCGTTCCGGCGCCAGCGTAGCAGTCGTTGTGTCCTTTCAGCGCGGTGCCGAAGCAGGGCTCGACCTTGCCGGCCTTGACCTGAGCCGTGTGCTCGGCCTGGATCTTTTTCTGCGCCGCGGTGAATTCCTGTGCGCTCGCCGGCGAGACGGCGACAGCGCCCAGCGCGGCGGCAAAGGCACCGGCTATGAAGGCGGACATGGTGCGGTCGGACATGCTGTTCTCCAACTTTGAAGCTCTGGGATGGGCGACGATGGACAAGCCGCAATCCTGGGCAGACGCGAATGGCGATGCTTGACGATGGCGAAGGCATTGGCGGCAATTGAAGCCCCTTGGGCTCTTGCGCTTCTTGCACTGACTGCCCCTCGCCGCCACGATCGAAAACTAGCGGATGGGCCGGGCGGGCGATTGAGCGATTTTGCGCCCGTTGGCTTCGAATTGCTGCAATGGCGAATTGAAGCGCTCCGGTGGTCCATCGCTTCCAAGATTCGCTCCGGGCGTGTCGCCACCTGAGTGATGGGGCACGTGCGAGCCGAACGCAGGGAGCCGAATGGCTGGATGCGCCTGCACTGCCGCCTGAATCTCGAGGATTTCACGCGCCGCGCCAGGTCGTCTCATTCCAACTTGCCCGATTTGGTCGATTGTTGCGCCACGTCCGGCGTCGCCACTGTATGGATCCGCCGCCAGGCGCCCTATCCGTGCATCATCCATCCGCTGGCGGCCATGGCTGCCTGGCGCAGGGCTTCCGAAAGGGTGGGATGGGCGAAGGACATCCGCGCGAGATCCTCACAGATCGTCGATGTGTCCATGGCCACCGCGACTTCCGATACCAGTTCCGCCGCGCCCGGACCGATGAGATGCGCGCCAGCCACGAGGTTGGTGCGATCGTCGACGAGCAGCTTTACGAACCCGCGCGCGTGACCATGAATCCTGGCGCGCGGGTTGGCTTCGAACGGAAAGCGGCCGACGGTGTAGGTCGTGCCCGTCGCCCGGAGCTCCCCTTCGGTCCGTCCGATCATCGCGACCTCCGGGGTCGTGAAGATCGCGTTCGGCATGGATGAATAGTCGACGAATCCCGGCAGGCCGGCGATCTGCTCGGCACAGGCGATTCCCTCCTCCTCGGCCTTGCGGGCAAGCATCTGCCCGCCGGTGGTATCGCCGACGAGCCATAGACCGGGGGCGGGCATGCATGGGCCGCCATGAGGCGGCGTGCCTTGCGCATCGGCCCGCAGCCCCACGCTTTCAAGGGCGAGGCCGGTCAGGGCGGGACGCCGGCCGATGGCGACGAGAACCGCCTCCGCGTCGAGCCATCGTTCGTCACCTCCACCCGGCCGTTGCAACCGGAGGCGAACACCGTCGCCGTGCGGCTCCAGCGCCATGACCTCCGCCGACAGCTCGATGTCCATCCCCTGTTGCCGCAGGGCGTGCTCGAGCGAGGTCGCCACTTCATCATCAAGCCAAGGGCAGATCCGGCCGCAGCGTTCGATCACTGTGACGCGTGCACCAAGGCGCTGCCAGATCGAGCCGATCTCGATGCCGGTCGCGCCGCCGCCGACGACGGCCAAGTGCCGGGGAACGCGGTCGAGACACAGCGCCTCGGCGGAATCAAGGATGCGGTCATGGTCGAAGTCTGCGGCTGGAAACGGAATGGGCTCCGAACCGGTGGCGATCACGATGTGATCTCCGATCAGGATGAATTCCGCACCGTCGGTCCCGGTTATCCCGACCCTTCCGGGACCGGCCAGTCGCGCTTCGCCGTGATGCAGCGTCACCCGGTGTTGGTGAAGAAGCGATTGAATGCTCCCCGACATCAAGTCCACCACGGACGCCTTGTGTCCCATCATGCGGGCGAGGTTCAGCGTCGCCACGCCCTCGACCCCCAGCGCGGCATATTCTCCGTTCCGCGCGGCCGCGTAGATCTCGGAGGCGTGAAGAAGTATTCGTGACGGAAAGCATCCGGTATTGACGCCCGCGCCGCCGACCCTTGACGTCCGCTCGACGCAGGCCGTTCGCAGGCCCAGTTGCGCAGCCCGAATGGCCGTGTTGTAGCCTGCCGGCCCGCTGCCGATGACGATGACGTCGTATCGATTCATGGTGCTGGCCTCATTCGGCGGTCGTGCCTGTCGCGGTTCCATCCCCGAGTTCAGGGATCACCATGGATACTGTGATGATGTCGCGGTCGATCGGGGCGCCGCGGTCGCGACAAGACGGCGTGTTGAGACTAGCCGACCGCTGGGCACGGGAATTGAAGCTTCGTGCCGTCGCTGGTTGAAGGTTGACGCGTGCGGCGACGATCTGCGCAGTTGGCCCGTGTGCGGCGATGTTGCCGGTGACCCTGCGGGTAGCCTGACGGTCATGCCGGGTTGCACGCCGTCAGTTTTCCTGGTCGGCTGCCCCCCCGCCGCACATGACGGGCTCGCCGACGGCTGTATCGTCCGACCGCTGTCGACGACGCATCGGCCAGATGCGTCTGCCGACGATGCCAGGATATGGATAGCTATTTTCGCAGTATCGACACAAATAAAAATGAAAGCGGCCCGAGTTGCATGATTTTATTTGGCCGACGGAATGACATTCGCTACAATCCATGCCTGCCCGCCGCGATACATCTCTATTTGCGATCTGACAGCTTATTGGGACAACACATACCAACGTGTGGGTTATCGCGACCCATCAAGGGCTGGCAGAAAGCTGCCGCAATACGACGCGGTTCCGAGAGGGGCAGACCAATGGCGATCCATCCGAATGTCGGTGTACGAGCGCCAAGCCCATCGGCAACGCCCGCGGGCTTCCGCGACGGGTCGATCGTTCGGATCGAATTGCCTGACGTCGATATCGTGGTCGCCGTCGCCGCAAAGCGCCGCCCTCTCTCGCATGGAGCGAACGCCGGCACGTTAGGGCCGGGGCGGCTCACCGCCGAGCACTTGCTGGCGGACCCCATGCTTGACCAGCTGCGCGACGAGCTCGACGCGGCCGCTCCGGAGCGCTCGCCTGAGAGGATCTGTGCCGATGCCATCCGCCTCGCGCTGGCCGGGCGGCGGCTGCGTCTGAACGGCATCGAGGCGGCCGGCGGGGCCGAGGAAGCAGCAGTCAACGCGCTGCTGAAATGGCGGCTGAAGCGCGTCACGGCGTATGTGGACGACCACATCGGCGAGCCGATCACCCTGACCGACCTGGCGACCGTCGCCGGGCTCAGCAGAATGTACTTCGCGGCCCAATTCCGCGCGGCCACGGGGCTGCGCCCGCACGAATATGTCCTGCGCCGGCGGGTCGAGCGAGCCATGAGCCTGCTGGCCGACACGGCGGAGCCGATCGTGGCCGTCGCGCTGAGCGTCGGGTTCCAGACGCAGGCCCATTTTACGACCGTGTTCAAGCGCTTCATCGGCGAGACGCCGGGCCAATGGCGAGCGATGAGCCGGCAGGCGGACTGAGGCGTCAACCTCTCGACCGCTCATCTTGCCCAGCGGGAGCTGATGCGATGACGACAGAGCAGGATACCTCGGGGGGCGCCCCGGCCAGCCCGATATCGGACGGCGAGCGCAGCGACCGCGGCGGCACGTCGGCGGGCTCCCCCATGGCCGTGGCCGCCGATGGCCGCGCCGCCGTCGCGCCCGAGATCGACCTGGAGACGCACGGCCTGTCGCGCGCGGTGCCCGGCCATGTTCTCGTCGACGGCGTCAGCGTCGGCGTGCGGCGGGGCGAGGTCCTCGCCATCGTGGGGCCGAGCGGCGCCGGCAAGTCATCCTTCCTGCGCCTGTTGAACCGCCTCGACGAGCCAACCGCCGGCACGGTGCTGTTCAAGCAGCGCGACTATCGCGAGATCGAGCCACGCGTCCTGCGGCGGCGCATCGGCATGGTGTTGCAGACGGCCTATCTCTTCCCCGGCACCGTCGGCTCGAATCTCCGCTTCGGACCTAGCCAGATCGGCGCCGTCCTTTCGGCCGAGCAGATGGCCGGCCTGCTGCACCGCGTCGGATTGGCCGGATACGAAGAGCGCGACGTGTCGACGTTGTCGGGGGGCGAGGCGCAGCGGGTATCGTTGGCGCGAACGCTCGCCAACGATCCCGAGCTTCTGCTCCTGGACGAGCCGACGTCCGCACTGGACGAGGACAGCACGCGGTCGATCGAGGAGCTCATTCTATCCGTCGGCCGCGACAGCGGCATGGCGTGCGTGATCGTCACGCACAACCGCGCTCAGGCCGCCAGGATGGCGCAGCGCACGATGTACATGGAGCGCGGTCGCCTGATCGCCGTCGGCAGCACGAAGGAGATCCTCGATGCTCACTGAGATGCTCGACAGCCAGGTGACGCTCGGCCTCCTCCAGGCGGGAGCGGCGATCCTGGTGTGCCTGGCCGTCATCGCGCTGTGCCGCCATTTCGGCGTCCGCGTCGGCCGGGAGACCACGGTCTCGCTCGCCCGCGGCCTTCTCCAGATGGCCCTTGTCGGCGTCGTCCTCGGCCTCCTGCTGAAGGGCAGCTTGCCGGTCGGCATCGCCATCCTCGTGGCCATGATGTGCGCCGCGGCCTGGACGGCGTCGCGCCGGCTTCCCGAGGTACGCGGGACCTTGGAGATGGCGTTTCTGGCGATCGGCGCCGGCTCCGGAGCGGTGATCCTCGTCATGGTCGCGATCCAGGCGCTCGACACCCAGATCGCCGTCCTCGTCCCGGTGGGAAGCATGATCATCGCCAACAGCATGAACGCCTGTGCCCAGGCGATGGAGCGATTCAAGTCCGACGTCGTGGCGCACGTCGGACAGATCGAGGCCGCGCTCTGCCTGGGCGCCACATCGGACAACACGGTGTCGCCCTACGTGCAGACGGCGGTCTACGCCAGCCTGCTGCCGCGCCTCGACATGCTGAAGTCCCTCGGACTGGTCTGGATCCCGGGCGTGATGGCAGGAATGATGGTTTCGGGCGCGAGCCCGCTTTATGCCGGCATCTACCAATTCATCATCGTCGCAATGATACTGGCTGCCTCGGGCATCTCCGGAGCCGTGGCGATCGCCTTGCTGCGGCGGCGCTCGTTTTCGAGCGCCCAGCAATTGCTCCTGCGGCCGGATCCACGCGCAACCGAGAACCAGGCCGCGTGAGGATTCCATTCCGAAGCGAAAGCTCATAGCTTCGACGCTCGTCGATCGTCCTTCGTCAGGGGTCGCCGCTCGCTCCCTCCGAGCTCGCGCCGTCGGCAGATCCAGCCTGAGGGCGCGCTGGCGCGGCCTCCCGTGGATGGGCCCTGCGGCCGCGGATATAGATGGCGGCCCCCACGCCGAGCGCCACGACGATCGCCGCGGCCCCGAGCAGCAGCGGCTGGTGCGCGAGCCGCTTCAACTCGTGCAGGTGCGCTCCGACGGCGAGCACCAGGCTTCCCCAGAAGCCGACCCACAGCAGCGCGCCGATGGCGTTGAATGCGGCGAACACCGCCCACGGCATGCGCAGGCTGCCCGCCACGAGGCCGTTGATCTGCCGCAGCACCACGACGAAGCGCGCGGCGGCGACGACCATGGGTCCCCATTGGCGGAAGCGGTCGACCGCCCAGGCGTAGCGTGCCGCGGTGACGCCCACCCTGGCGCCGAACCGCACGATCGCCGCCGCCCCGAGGGCACGCCCGATCACATAGCCGACGTTGTCGCCGAGAACGGCGGCGGACCAGGCGCCGAGGAAGAATGCCGTCGGATCCAGCTGGCCCTGCGACACCAGGCCGAGCCCGGCGATCAGCATGATCTCGCCGGGCGCCGGCAAGCCCAGGGAATCGAGAAAGATGGCGACCGAGACAGCCCACACGCCGTAGTGCTGAACGTACTCATGCAGCCAGGGAGTCAGCTGCGAATGACCTGCCACACCAACACCTCGCCTTCGCCCGCCCGCGCCGGTTCGGCATAGCAAGCGTCCGCCACGCGAAACAGTGCGGCGAGCGAACTCTCTGGTCGTGATCCAGGGCTGCCGAGCCGATCGACACCCGCCCCGACCATCACTCGGCCGGGGCCACCCCGTTCCGGGACGGCACCGGCGCCATGCTCTCGAACACGCCGTCCCGCCGGACGAAGGCATGGAACAAGGCCGCCGCGACATGCAGCAGGATGAGGGCGAAGAACGCGAAGGCGAGATAGAAATGCGCGCCCCACAGCAGCGTATGCAAGGCGTTGCTCTGCGGCAGGATGGCCGGCAGCCGGATGCTCCCGTACACCACCACCGGATAGGCGCCGGCCGACATCATGGCCCAGCCGATCAGCGGCATGCCGATCATGAGCGCATACAGGGCGTAGTGCGACAGATGGGCCGCGAGCTTCATCGGCTCGGGCAGGTCGGCCGGCAGCGCCGGCGCGCCGGTGCGAAGGCGCACGACTAGGCGGATCAGCGCCAGCAGCAGAATGGCGATCCCGAGCGTCTTGTGGGTCGCCAGGAGGGGAACGTACTTGGGCATGACGGTCGATACCATGCCGACGCCGATGAACAGCATCGACACAATGCAGACGGCCATGAGCCAGTGTAACGAGCGCTGAAGAACGGTGAAGCGTTTGGCTCTATTGGTCATTGCCGGATGCCCGCCGTGGCCTGCTGGTTATAGTACCTGGTCTCCGAAGTCCGCAGATCGTACGACTTGGCATAGGCGGCCGATCGTGCCGCCGGAAACGGATCGTCGGACACGCGGATGCCGGTCGGCAGGATGGTCGGATCGAAATTGATGTCGCGGCACGGGCCGTCGCGCTCGGCCTCGATCTGCTGCACGACGAGGGTTCCGACGTCGACGGTGCGCCGTCCCGCCGGCCACGCCTGGCTCGGATCGGCGGTGGGATCACCCGGATTGGCGATCGTCAGCACCATCGTCCAGCGTTGCGGCGCCTTGGCGACCCGCTCCGCAATCTCCTGCTCGAGATGGTTCGGGCCGAGCTTGGCGAGCTCGTCCTCCGTAATGGCGACCACCTGCGCCTGTGGCAGGAGCGACCATCGCACCGGATGCCCGGCACCGGAGCTGTCGACGAGGATGAAGGCGTTGAGGCCGTTGAATGCGTCTTGCGCGTAGCTGCCGGTCCAGGGCGCGCTCTTGGCCCAATCCCCGAATGCCGCGAACTCCGGATGCCGGGCGGCGAACGTCTTGACCGCATCCGGCTCCTTGCTGCGTAACGCTTCCTGCAACTCGTAGAATGCCTGGGGCGTGGCCACCGGAAAGAACGGTGGATCGATCATCGCGGTGCGCCACACCTCCCCGTCCGCGGTCGAGAGCTGCAGGCCCATGCCCCGCACGCGCACGGTCGCGTCCGGCGCGCCGGGATCGGGGGTGCCGAGATTGAAGCGGCCGAGAGCCGGATGCTGTCCGCGCGTGAACACCTGCGCCCGCGACAGCTCTGCGCCGTTCCCGTTCGCTTCGAACACACCCGTGAAGCAGATGCCCTTGGCGTGGTTGCGCCGATAGCCGAGCGCCGGGCCGCCGGGGGGAGCCAGCGAATCGACGATCTTCGTGGGGGTCAGCCGTTGGGGCGAGAGCCATCCTGCCGTGTAGGCGAACGCGCCGGCACCGGCGGCGACGATGACGGCGATCAGCCCCAGCGATCCGAAGGAGCGTGGCGACGGCGATTGAGACGGCTCGGGCATTCGGCACCCTCGACGGGAGTATCGGGCCTGTTCCGCATGCGGAATCGGCGGGCGACGCTAGCGCGTGCCGCCGCTGCCGGTCTTGTGAATCTACCCTAGTCTTTTCGAAATGGCACGATGATGGTGCTTGGCCGCCCCCCGGGGCGATGGTGGCGAGCGGCTCAAGCCAAAAAGCCGCGGCAGCTCAAGCGCTTGCTGCCAAGCCGGACGGTTGCGGCGGCAAGTCGGCTCCGGCGCGTCGGGCCACGAGCCGGGATGGGGCGGGCGGCGGAGCTGCCCCTAGGAGCTCGCCGGATCGTCGGCCGCCCATTTTGTCGTGAGCGCTTCGACATCGGGACGCTTGCGATCGGACGGCGTTTCCTTCGCCGAGCCTACATGGATGACGCCGGCGACCTTCTCCCCTTCGGTGAGCCCGAGAACGCGGCCGGCACCGGCGCTGAAGGCCGCCCAGCCGGTCAGCCAGTTCGCGCCGAAGCCCATGGCATGCGCTGCCGTCAGCAGGTTCATGCAGACGGCCCCCGCCGACAGATCCTGCTCCCAGGCCGGAATACGCGCATTCGGATCAGTGCGGCTGACCACGACGACGACTACCGGTGCGTGGGTCAATCCCTTTGATACGAGCGCTGCGATCCTCTCGCGCTGCCCCGCCTCCATGTCCCGGTTCTCCGCGGCGTACAGCGTGGCCAATCGCTCACTTGCGATGCTTCGCGCCTTGCCGTCGATCACGATGAACCGCCACGGCTCCAGCGCGCCGTGATCCGGCACGCGCGCAGCGATCGTCAGGATGCGGCGAAGCTCCGTCTCGCTCGGCCCCGGCTCGCCCAGCCAGGTCAGAGCCACCGAGCGACGCGCCTCCAGCAGCGACAGCAGCTCGCTCCTGGCAGCAGACAGCGGGGGTTCGGCCCGCGCGGCGGAGTGGACGGTCATATCATCCCCTTACGCTGAAAGGCGCGGGCGAGCGCACGATGCGGAGGCCCGGCGCGGTGTCGGACGCGGCGCATCGTCATCCATCGCTTTCATGCCCGGCCGGCGATCTCTATCGATCGAAGGTCGGGCACGGATGCGGGCCTTGCCGCCGCCGCCAGGGCGGCCTGCAGCTGTTCGACATCCGCGTCGAGGATGGGATGCCAGCCGCAGGTGCACGCCGCGTCGCCGCGATGAGCGTCGGCCACGTCCCGGTAGATCGAGCCGAGCGCCTCGGCGGCCAGCACCATCACGCCGATCGGCGGCAACCGCGAACCGTGCAGGGCACGGCAGAACGCGGTCATGATCGCCTGGCGCAGGTCACCGCGCGCGATGTCGGCCTTGTCATCAAGCTCAAGCTCATGCGGCACGATGCCTAGCCTCCCATGCGTCGATTGCGATTTGCCGAGATTGCGGATTGTCGACCGCAACGCTGAGAAGATCGACCAGGCGCCGCATGCGCGGCGTCAGCCTGCGATGCTCGGCTGTCGCCCCGTCGGCGGCGCCGGCGACGAGGGCCAGCGCGCGCCGAAACTCGAGGAGGCTCGCCTCGGTGCGGAGCGTTTCGCGGACGATCAGCTCATCCGCCGCGCCGATTGCAGAGACGACATCCCGCTCAGAAATTCGGTCCATATCGAAGCCTCGCGACGATCGAACTCCCCTCGCCTGCGCGGACAGATAGGCTCAAAGCGACCTGTCGGCAAGATGTTGTATGAATTGAATAAATAGAACAATTCGAAACTGGCGCCCCATTGCTCGCGATAGAGCGGCTGCATCTCTCGAACCATGCGGAGCCTCCGGGGATTTCTGCCCGGGCGCTTCAGCGCTGACCTTTGCCGATGCTGGCCGTCGGCTGAAAGGGCTTTCGCTCATAGCAGTGCCGTTGACGATCACACGCATCGGCCAGTTCCTTGGCTGCTCGCTTGCCTTTCCCTCGGACCGCAATATATGACCATCGGTGGTCATATGAGAGGCACTGCGATGAAGGAGCTCCAGCTCAAGGACGCGAAGGCAACCCTTTCCGCCGTGGTCGACCGCGCTGTCGCCGGCGAGCCGACCGTCATCACCCGCCACGGACGCAAGGAAGCAGTCCTCGTCTCCTTCGACGAATGGGAGCGTGTCTCCAAGGTGCCGAGCTTCGCCGACCTGCTGCTCTCCTTCCCCGGCGCGCCCGGCGACATTCCCAAGCGATCCCGCAAGCCCGCCCGCGCCCTGCGCGACACCGGCTTTTGATCTCGTATCTGCTCGATACCAACATCGTCTCGGCCGACGCGCCCGCCAAGCGCCAGGTCGGTCCGGAAGCCTTCGCGGCATGGGTGCGTGAGAATGGAGAGCGTCTCTATATCTCGACCGTGACTGTCGCCGAGATCGAGGCCGGCATCGCCCGCGCTGTCGGGATCGGCGCGACGACGAAGGGCGAGCAACTGCGCCTCTGGCTCGCCGCCGTCGAGCACCTCTATGTCGGGCGCATCCTCGCCTTCGGCATCGAGGAAGCGCGCCAGGCCGGGGCCATCCTCGACCGGGCGCGGGCGCACGATCCCGGCTTCGAGGACATCGCCATCGCGGCGACGGCCGCGGCTCGCGGCCTCACGATCCTCACCGCCAACGAGCGCCACTTCGCACCGCTCGGCGTGCCGCACATCAATCCGCTGAAGCAATTGCCCACCGGATGACCGTAGCCGCTCGCGCCGATCGGAGCCATGGTCACGAGCACGCCGGGCTCGGACCGCCGCCGGCTCCCCGTCCCCGCCCTCCGACTTCGTCGTGCGGCGGGCCCGTCGATCACGCCCGACCGCCCTCCCCCATCAAGCGGTCGCGAAGCGAGCCCGGCCCGTAGGAGGAGCGCAGCCGGCCGCTGGCCTGCAGGACGGGCACCACGCCGTCGACGAAGTCCTCGAACGTGTCCGGCAGGAAGGCGGGCGAGATGACAAAGCCATCGGCCACACCGGAATCGATGATGGCGATGAGCTCCTCCGCCACGTCCTGCGCGGTGCCGACTGCACGCGGACACATGATGCCACGGCCGTAGATCCGCCCCGCCTCCGCGATCGTCATCGAACCGCCCGCCGCGATCGAACGCAGCGCCGCGAGATTTCCCTGACTGCCGGTGTCGGCGATCTCGTCGATCGTCGCCTCGAGCGGCAGCGATCCGAAATCGGCGTTGGCGTGGGCCGCGAGCGTGGACAGCCCGACGCGCGGATCGACGAGGCTGTCGTGCAGATCCCGCTTCGCCTCCGCCTCGGCGCGCGTCGCGCCGATGAACGGCATGATCGCCATCATGACCTTGGCCGCGTCCGGCGCGCGCCCTGCCCCTTCCAATGCGCTCGCAACGTCGGCCTTGAAGGCGGACATGCGGGCAAGGCTCGGCTGCAGCGCGAAGATCACCTCCGACCATTTGGCCGCGAAGGCCTTGCCGCGGCCCGACGACCCCGCCTGAATGATCACGGGACGTCCCTGCGGGCTGCGCGGGATGTTGAGCGGGCCGCGCGAACGGAACCAGCTGCCGGCATGGTTGGGGTAGTGGACTTTGGCGGGATCGGCATAGATCCCTCGTTCGCGGTCGAGCACCAGCGCGTCCGCATCCCAGCTGTCCCACAGCTTGAACGCCACCTCCAGGAACTCGTCCGCGCGGTCGTAGCGCTCGTCGTGGCCGAGATGGGACGAGAGCCCGAAGTTGAGCGCCTCGCTGTCGTTCATGGACGTGACGACGTTCCACGCGGCCCGCCCGCCGGACAGGTGGTCCAGCGTCGCGAACTCCCGGGCGATGTTGAAGGGGGCGTCATAGGTGGTCGAGCGTGTCGCGCCGAGGCCGAGGTGCGAGGTGACCGCCGCCATGGCGCCGAGGATCGGCACCGGATCCATGCGGGTCGCGTCCTGGTCGCCGAGCCTTATGCCGATCTCATGGCTGTCGCCGTAACGGTCGGAGATGGCGAGCCGGTCGGCGAAGAAGACGAAGTCGAATAGGCCCCGCTCCAGCGTCCGGGCGATGGACGCATAATGGGGAAGGCTGAGAAACGGCGTCTCGTGGGCGGGGTTGCGCCAGATCGCGTGGCTGTGGACCACCGGGCCCGCCACCATGAAGCCGCACAGGTGCATGTGTCTGGGGTTCGTCATGTCACGCTTCGCGGGCCACCAAGGGCGCGCGCCTCCCTAGAGCGCTTTGCGATTGGGTGGACTCACCCAATCGCAAGAAAGCGCTCTCGATTCAAAAGACTATGAGCATTTCTCTGCCATTGGATGGATCCATCCAATGGCGAAATGCTCTAGCGTGGGCGGCCACGCGGCCGCGCACGTTGCAGATACCGGTTATCGGGTCAGTCGAGGGCGCCGTTCAGCTGACGACGCCGAACGGCGTGTTCTTCCCGCCCTTAATGAGCTGGACGTAGAAGGACCGGTTGAGCGAGTCGCCCGCCGCGTCGAAGTCGCAGGTGCAGCCCGCGCCGTTGAAGTTGATGGCTCGGCCTTCGCGCACCATCTTCAGCGCTTCGACGATGTCGTCGACGGGCTCGCCGGGCGGATTGCACACCTCGCGCACGGATTTCGTCCACACCGCCGCCTCTTGCGTCTTGGCGTGCTCCATCGCCAGCACGGCGATGCAGACCTGGTCCCACGCATTGCCGGCAAACAGAAAGACCGTGCCCTCCGGCGCGCCCATGTCCTTCACGAACCTGGCGTAGGACGGGCTGTCGAGCGGGGGCGACGGCTGAAGATGGTAGATGCCTTCGGCCACGTCGGGGCCGACCGATTGAAGGAATTTTCCCTCCGCGTCCGCACCGGTGCCGAGCGCCAGCACCTTCGATTTGAAGCCGCCGCGATAGATTTCCTTGGATATCGAGACGAAATCGGTCAGCAGCGGCAGGCAGAAGACGGCATCGTATTCGGGCGCGAAGACCTTCTCGACCTCGGCCCGGTACGAGGCCTGGTCCGGGTTGTACATGACGACGTCCATGACGTCGCCGCCCAGCTTCTTCATCTCAGCCTTGAAAGGCTCGATCATGGCGACGACGAAAGGATTCTGCTGCGCCAGGATCGCGACCTTCCTCGCGCCGATCTTTTCCATCACCTTCGCACCGGCAGGGCCCCATTGGGTGCTCTTCGCCTGCAGGCGGTAGATCAACCCTTTGGTCTCGCCCTCGGTGACGGCGTTCGCGGCGCAGGACAGCATCTGCACCTTGTCGGCGGCCAGGATCACCGGCTTGGCGGCGAGCGCCTCCGGGCTCCCCCAGAAGCCGCCGACCATCTCCACCTTGTTGACCTCGAGCAGCTTCTTGCTGGCCGTGACGCTGGCGGTCGCGCTGGTCTCGGAATCCTCGATGAACAGCTTCACCCGCCGGCCGCCGAGAATGCCGCCCGCGGCATTCACCTTGGAGACGACCAGCTCGGCCGCCTGCTTCATAGCCGGGCCGTAAGCGCCGGTCGCGCCGGAAAACGGCAGCACCATGCCGATTGGCACGTCGGCCGACTGCGCCCCGGCGGGCGTGCCGAGCGCCATGCCGAGAGGCAGCGAGCCGAGCCCGGCCAGGACGGAGCGGCGGCTCAAGGACACAGAAGGGTCAGTCATCTAGGCAATCCTTTTCCGTGCTGGGATGCGTGAGTTCGACGTCGGGCGTTCACTCGCGATCATTGCCGCCCCGCGACGTCGGGAAAGAAGTCGCCGGCGCGGCGGCGCGATTCCGGCACCAGTCCCTGCGGACGCAGAATCAGCAGCAGGATGATGCCGAGACCGATCAGGCCCAGCCTCAGGGCCGAGAGCTGCACGCCGTCGATGACCGGGACGAGATCCTTGAGGAAGCGCGTGCCTTCCAGCAACGCCATGATGGATCCGGCCCCGACCAGGAGGCCGACGTTCGAGCCGCGCCCCCCGGCGATCACCGCCATGAACGCATAGGACGTGACGAGGGGGGTGAACTGGCTGGGATCGATGTAGGTCAGGTAGAAGGCGTGCAGCGCACCGGCGACGCCCATGATAGCTCCGCCGATGACGAAGGCGCGCAGGCGCAGTGCGAACACCGGCTTGCCGAGCGCCGCTGCGATGGTGGCGTCGTCGCGGATCGCCCTGAGCGCCCTGCCGAAGGGCGCGCGCGTCCAGCCTTCCAGGACGACGAAGACCACGGCCAGCACGACGACGGCGAAGCCGACGAAGACGAGATCACCGCCGATTGCCTCGCCCAGACCCGCGAGCGGCCGGGGAATGTCAGCGATGCCGAGCGCGCCGTTGGTCAGCCAGCCCTCGTTGAGGATGACCAGACGGACCACCTCGCCGAAGCCGATGGTGACGATGGCGAGATAATTCTCCTCGAGGCGGATCGACAACAGCGCGAGCCCCGCGCTGAGCGCGGCCGACAGGACGCCGGCCAGCACCATCGCCGCAAACCAGCCGATCGAAGGGGCGGTCAGCGCGGTCGCGTAGGCGCCGATCGCCACGAAGCCGACGACGCCGAAATTGACCAGGCCGGCGAGGCCCCACTGCAGGTTCAGCGCGAGGCCGACGAGCGCGGCGACGATGACGAATATCGCGATGGTGATGATGTACGGGATCATTTGCGAGCCGCCTTGGCGCCGAGCAGGCCGTTGGAGCGGAACAACAGCAGTGCGAGGATCACCCCGAAGCTCACGACCTGCCGGTAGTTCGTGGGAATGACGAGCGCGGACATTTCCTCCGCCACGCCGATCACCAGCGCCCCCGCCACGGCGCCGACGGGCGAGCCGAGCCCGCCCAGGATGGCAGCCGCGAAGATCGGGATCTGGTAGTTCCAGCCGATGAGCGGATCGATCGCCCGGTCGAGGCCGGCGAGCACGCTGGCGAGACCGATGAGCACGCCGACCAGCGCCCAGGTGAGCCGGGCGATATGCCGCCTGTCGACGCCGCGCGTGGCGGCAAGGGACGCGTTGTCGGCGACGGCGCGCATGGCCCGGCCGAGCGGGGAATGGCGCAGCAGCACGTGCACGAGCACGAGGCAGACGCAGACCGTCACGGCCGTGGTGATCTGCTCCTGGTTGATGCGAATGCCGCTCCAGCGGATCGGGCGGGACAGGGGCGCGTCGAAGCCGCGGCTGGCATTGCCGAAGGAGAACCGGCAGACATTCTCGATGATCAGCGAGACGCCCATGGAGGCGACCAGCAGCGAGATCGAGCCGCGCTGCCGCAGCCGTTCGAAGACCAGCTGGTCGGCGAGCACGCCGGCGACCGCCACGGTACATGCGGCGATCGCCGCCGAGACGCTCAGCGCCAGGCCGAGCTGGGTATTGGCCACCCATGCCGCGTAGGCGCCGAGCGTCAGCATCGCCCCGACAGCGAAGTTCGCGAACTTCAGCACGCCGAAGATGAGGGTGAGCGCCAGGGCCGGCAGGGCCAGCAGGAGGCCGGTGACGAGGCCGTTGAAGAACAGTTGCGCGGCCATGTCAGGCGACCTTCGCGAAGAACAGCTCGCCGAGGTCGGCCATGCGGATCTCGTCGGCCCGCGCCCGCAGGCTGAGCCGGCCGGCGACGAGGACGACGGCCTCGTCGGCGATCCGCAGCGCCGCCGCCACGTTCTGCTCGACGAGAAGCACCGTGATGCCCGCCTCCCGCACGCGGACGATCGCCTCCATCGTCTGGTCGACGATCTTGGGCGACAACCCCGCCGACGGCTCGTCGAGCAGGAGCACCTCCGGGTTCGCCAGCAGCGCGCTGGCGAAGGCCAGCATCTGGCGCTGCCCGCCGGACAGATCGCCCGCCCGCGTCCGCAGCCGGGCGGCGATCTCCGGGAAGAGCGCGAGCACCCGCTCGCGCTGCTCCGGACAGACGCCCGCGCAGGAATTCGGTCGCGAGCTTCAGGTTCTCGCCGATGGTGAGGCTGGGAAAGACGTTCGCCTCCTGCGGTACGTAGGCGAGCCCGGCCGCGACGCGGCGCGCCGGCGCCTGCCGCGTCACGTCCCGGCCGGTGATGCGGACCGTTCCGGCGCGCACGTCCAGGAGGCCGGCCAACGTCTTGACGAAGCTGGACTTGCCCGAGCCGTTCGGCCCGATGACGGCAACGATGGTTTCGGGATCCTGGTGCAGATCGATGCCACGCACGATGTCGCCGCCGCGGCCGTAGCCGGCGCGCAGCCCCTGGACCGAGAGCGCCGGAATGATGTCGCGCCCGCTCATGCCGCCATCCCGAGGTAGGCCTCGACCACACGGGGGTCCTGCGACACCTCGGCGAAGGAGCCGGAGACCAGCAGCCGGCCCTCCGCCATCACGTGCACCCGGTCGCACAGCTCGGCGATCAGGTGCATGTCGTGCTCGACGATGGCGAACGACACGCCCTCCGCCCTCAGCTCCCGGACCAGGCGGATCATCTCCAGCTTGATCGGCGGCGCTACGCCGGCCCCCGGCTCATCGAGCAGGATCAGACTCGGCTCGATCAGCAGGGCGCGCGCGATGTCCAGAAGCTTCTTCTGTCCGCCGGAGAGCGCCGCCGACGGCTGGTCGGCGAGCCGCCACAGGCCCACACGCTCCAGCAGCTGGCGCGCGCGCCCGGCATTCTCGCTTTCCTGCGCCCACCATCGGCGGCGATCGAACAGGCCGGCCAGCAGCCCTTCGCCGAGCTGGCGGCGCGGGGCGAGCAGCAGGTTTTCGAACACGGTGAGGCTGCCGAGCTCGCGAACGATCTGGAACGTGCGGGCCACCCCGTGCGCGGCGAAGCGATGCGCGGCGAGCGAGGTGATGTCGGCACCGCGGAGCAGCACGGTCCCCTCGTCCGGGCGAATCAGGCCGGTCATGACGTTCAGCAGCGTCGTCTTGCCGGCGCCGTTCGGCCCGATCAGGCCGGTGATACGGCCGGCCTCGATCGCGAGGCTGCAGCGATCGAGAGCCACCAGCCCGCCGTAACGCTTGGTGATGTCGCGCACTTCGAGACAGGCGCCGCCGTTACCCATTCCGGCACCGGCCGACAAGTTGCACCTCGCACAAACACCATGCAGCAGGCGCATATAAGATGTGCATCAGCCTATATGTTATTCTGTATTCATGCATCGGCCATTCTATGTCCGAAGTTTTCTTCTACGCAAATTTATAATGCTTTGGTCGAAAATGAGTGATACTTATGTTTCATGCTTCGGCCGCTTGAGATCGCACTGCTTCGGACATTCGTCCTGCTCGTCGAAGAACGCAGCGTTACACGCGTTGCAAAGCTGCTGCGCCGCACTCAACCTGCGATCAGCCTGCAGCTGCGTCGGCTGGAAGAAGCGGCGGGCCGGCCGCTCTTCGAGGGCAGCCTTCGGCAGCTGCGGCTCACGCCCTATGGCGAAATGCTGCTGCCCTACGGGCGCGCCGTGCTGCGCATGCACGACGAGGCCAAGCTGAAACTCGCGTCCGATGAGATCGAAGGGCGCGTGACGCTCGGCTGCCCGGACCTTTATGCAGCGTTCCTGTTGCCGGCGACGCTGGCCAGCTTCCGGGCGGCCTATCCGCGCGTGGAGGTGTCGGTCCGCTGCAATCTCACGCGGCAGCTCGCCGCCGACATGGATGCGGGCCTCGTCGACGTGGCGATCGCCACCCGCATGCCCGGCGTCATGCCGAAGGATGGCGACGCCGTCCATCTGCGCGAGGAAGCGCTGGTCTGGCTCGGCGCGGAGGACGGCGACGCGCATCGGCGCGATCCGGTGCCGCTGGCGCTCCTGCCGGAGGGCAATCTCTACCGCGATCTCGCGCTCATGCGGCTCAACGAGACCGGCATAAGATGGCGGGTCGCCTGCGTCTCGGAGAGCATCGCCGGCCTGCAGGCCATGGCGCTTGCCGACGCGGCCGTCATCGTGCTGGCCGAATCCGTGCATGCGCGTGGGCTCGTCCGGCTGGCGCCCGACTGCGGGCTGCCGCCCCTGCCGACCGTCGATCTCATGCTGTGGCGCCGACGCCGTGGGCTTTCCGACGCGGCCGCTCATTTCGCCAGCCATATCGAGCAGCATGTGCGCCGCTGCGACGCATCGGATGCCGCCCTCGAAGACGTTCGATCCGTGAGCACGCTCGGCGGCGCGGATGCAGCGGCAAGCGCCAACCATGTCGCAACTGCGCTTCACGGCTGACGGCCGGCTCACCGCCCGGTCGCACCGGCCGGGCTGGAGCGCTTCTCATACAAGTGGGTGTTCCACCCCATGGCGAAGCGCTCGATCAACGCTCCACGGAGGCCTGGCGTCGACGCGGACCGGCAAAGGGAACGGCCCGCCCGCCGTGCAGCGCCATCAGCTGGACGGGTGCCGAACCGATGCGCAGCCGACGGGCTCGCCCTGCGCGGGAGCGTTCGGCGAGACGGGCGGCACCTTGGCGATGTGGAGGGCGAGGCGGGTGACGAAGCCGATCATCACCCCGAAGCCGGCGAGGACATAGATCATGGTGAAGAGCTTCGAGAGGTCCGACGTGGGCGCAAGCCCCGGCGGCGCGATGGTGACGAGCGTCATCAGCGAGAAATAGGCGGCGTCGAGCCAGCTCCAGGCCTCCGCCTGCCGGTAGAAGAGGGTGCCGCCGAGCACGATGAGAAGGAGCGCCAGCAGCATCGCCCGGAACTCCGGATCAAGGACGCCGCGGGCGATCCCGACCACGAGCCGGAGCAGCGAAACGCAGAGCGAAACCATGACGGTCTCCGTCGATATCCTCGATCGGCGCGGCCGCAGCCCCACGCGCCGTGCTGCAGCCGTGCCCGGGCGTCAGCTCGCGAGGATCTCCAACACCGATGTCGTGCCGATCTTGGCGCCGAGCGGGATCGCGTTCAGGTCCACCTTGAAGTTCGGATTGTGCGACGAGAAGGGGAAGCTGCCGTCCACCTTGAAGCTCTCCGCGAACAGCACGGGATCGGCGATGCCCACCGCCATGTAGGCAATGGGGACGTCCTTGTACGGGCTGACCAGCAGATGCGCGTCCTCGGAGCCCGTCGCCGGCGGGAACTCGGTGACCACCTGCTTTTCGCCGAGCAGCGACTTCAGCGGAACGCTGATGCGGTCCGCCAGGGCGCCGTCGTTCACGAGCGGCGTCGATCCGCCCTTCATGGTGATGGTCGGCATCTTGTCGGCCGGCATCCCGTAGGTGGTCGCGATGCCGTTGCTGATGGCACGGATGCCGGCGATCATCTTCTCGCGGACCTCCGGCTTGAAGAATCTGAGGTTGAGCTTCACCAGCGCGCTTTCCGGGATCACGTTGTTGTCCGTCCCGGCCTGGATGGAGCCGACCGTCAAGACGGCCGTCTCCTGCGGGCTGATGACCCGCGAGATGATGATCTGGTATTCCGCCACCGCCATCGCCGCCATGACGACCGGGTCCTTGGTCATCTGCGGCATCGAGCCGTGGCCGCCGACGCCGTGGAAGGTGACGTCGATCTGGTCCGTCCCTGCCATGAGCGTTCCACCACGCGCCGCCATCACGCCGGTGGGGACCGGCGCCGTGTGCAGGGCGATGAAATAGTCGGGCTTGGGAACGCCGTGCCTGGTGTAGAGGCCGTCGTCCACCATGGCGGCGGCGCCGGTGATCGGCTCCTCGGCAGGCTGGCCGACGAGGACGAGGGTGCCGCTCCACTCGCCCTTGAGGGCGGCCATGGCCTTGGCCAGGCCCAGCATCCAGGTCACATGGGCATCGTGGCCGCACATGTGCGCGACAGGCACCTCGATGCCGTCAGGGCGCTTGACGCGGACCTTGCTGGCATAGGCAAAGCCGCTCGCCTCCTCCACCGCATTGGCGTCCATGTCCGCGCGGTACATGACGATCGGGCCCGCTCCGTTACGCAGGATGCCGACGACGCCGGTCTGGCCGATGCCGGTCTTCACCTCGTAGCCGAGGGAGCGAAGCTCCTTGGCGACGATGCCCGCCGTGCGGACCTCCATGAAGCCGAGCTCCGGGTTCTGGTGGATATCCTTGAAGATGGTGACCAGTCGATCCTTGTCGGCGTCGATCGCGGCGGAGACCTTTTGTGAGAGGGCGGGCGAGACCTTGCTCGACCTCGGGGGCTGCGTGTCGGCGGCGGCCGCGGAGGCGAAGGCAACGGGCACGGCCGCAGCGATGGCGGGCGCCGCGGCAGCCGCGAAGAAGCCTCGTCGGGACAGCACGCCGCGCCAGGCCTCGGCATCCTGCGCCTGGCACGAGCAGCCCACGTCGCAGATCAGATGCTGATATTTCGAACCGACCTTGAACATGCCCGCCCCCCCAAGCAAGAGACCGGCGACGCGCCCGCGCCGACGACGCGAGGAGCCCGACCTCGCATCCAATTCTCACCTGGGCCGTCTCGCTGTGCGAGGCTGCCGGCAAGCCGGTCCGCCGTCTCCATGCGCGATCCGCATGATCGATGCGATCATGCATACGCAACCGCTGCGGCCCGACTATCCGAAGTCCGCA
The DNA here is from genome assembly GCF_055391085.1 of Chelatococcus sp. KU-N122. Classification (NCBI taxonomy): domain Bacteria; kingdom Pseudomonadati; phylum Pseudomonadota; class Alphaproteobacteria; order Hyphomicrobiales; family Chelatococcaceae; genus Chelatococcus; species Chelatococcus sp. KU-N122. Next base: position 737,279 of record NZ_AP043981.1, read on the forward strand.
GGCTTTTCATTTTCCGGCGGTTTTGCGGTCCTTTGTGGAGCAGCCGTGTCCTCTCCGATCCCGCTCCGTCGCGACAGCCATCGCGTACTGCCCGCTGGGGCGGATCGCCGCTGCGGGGCCCGCAGGCATCCAAGCCCCGTCCACGGCCCGCCCGAGGCCGGGATATCGGCGCATGGAGCGTTTTCAGTGACGGCGGAGCGACGCCAGCGTCGAAGTGGACGCGGGCGCCGGCACGAGGTTAATAAGCCGAGTCTGGATCGGCGGCAGGGAGCCTATTGACGGAATGAGCGGCTTAACCGTGCTTGTCGCGCAAGCGATCGTCTACTTTGTCGCCATGGCGATCATCTTTTACAAGAGACGAACGACCGGCATCGGAGTCTTCTTCTGCTTTCTCGGCACGATGCACTTCCTCGAGACGTATCTCGCGGCCGTGTTCTTCATCGAGCTGCCGTTCGGGCTGATCTCACCGGGCTCGACCGTCATGTTCACGGGCAAGCTCGCGTCCTTCCTGCTGCTCTACATCAAGGAGGATGCCGAGAGCATGCGCCAGCCCATCTACGGCCTGCTGGTCGGTAACATCCTCATGGTTGCGCTGGTGCTGATCCTGCGCTTCCACAGCGATCCGGCAAGCCTGCCCGGCTACAATCCGGATCTGCGCTTCCTCGACCAGATCGGCCTGCTCATGGTCTGGGGCACCGTTCTCCTCTTCATCGACCTGATTGCGCTGGTGGTCATTTACGAACGGCTGGCCGCGGTGGTGACCAACATACCGGGCCGGATTTTCGTCAGCCTGGCCATCGTGCTCAGCTTCGATCAAATCTTCTTCTATGTGGGCCTGCACCTCCTGTCGGGGGTGCCCGAATCGGCCTTCTATGGAGGATGGATCGCCAAAATGGGCGCCGCCGCCTTCTTCAGCGTCATGCTGACGTTCTATCTGCGATTCGTCGAGGGCAGCGCGCTGCGCGCCCCGCCGCATGACGCCGGCGACGTGTTCGATCGCCTGACCTACCGCCACCGCTACGAACAGCTCGTCGAGCAGGTCGGCAAGGACACGCTGACCGGCCTCCACGACCGCGGGCAATTCGAGGAGAAGGGCCCGCTCATGCTGAAGGCGGCCGCACGGTCCGGGCGGCCGATGAGCCTGACGATGATCGACATCGACCATTTCAAGGCGATCAACGACGAGCACGGTCACCCGCACGGCGACAAGGTGATCCGGGAGGTGGCCGCCACGATCACCCGCGCCAAGCGGGAGGCGGACGAACTGTTCCGCTACGGCGGCGAGGAATTCGCGCTGCTCTGCGGCGAAGCGCCCGCGGGCGCCGTGACGCTGGCCGAACGTATCCGGACCGCCGTGGCGAACACCTCCCACCCCGGCCTGGACCGGCCGATCACGATCAGCATCGGCATCGCCACCTTTCCGGTGCACGCCGAGGACTTCCGCGAGTTGCTCATGCGGGCGGATGCGGCGCTCTACGAGGCGAAAGCGCGCGGGCGGAACAGGGTTTTCACGGCGTCCGCGGCAGTTTCGCTGCATGAGGCATGAGTCCCGTGAATGCGGCGGCGGGACCGGACGCCGATACCGCTGTGGGGCTCGAGCTCGGCGTGGGCGTGCACCGCGGAATGCCGCTCAGAACGTGGGCGGCGTGCAGGCGCTGATCACCTCGCAGGGGTCGCGCCCGACACAGCGGAAGCGATGCGGCCGCTCGCTGCGGAAGGAATAGGCGTCGCCGGGGCCGAGGATGCGGCGCTCGTCATCGACGGTCACCTCCAGCCGTCCGCTCAGCACGATGCCGCTCTCCTCGCCGGCGTGGACCAGGGGCACGCGTCCGGTGTCGGCTCCGGGCTCGTAGCGCTCCTTCAGCAATTGCAGCGACTTGCCGGAGAGGTCATTGCCGACCTGGCGATACGAGATGCCGCCCTTGCCGATCTCGACGAGCTCGGCGCTGGCGTAGAAGATCCTCTGTCGGCGCTCCGGCTCGAGCGAGAAGAACTCGGCGAGCCCGATGGGGATGGCGTCGAGAATGCGCTTGAGCGCCCCCACCGACGGGTTCATCTGTCCCGATTCGATCAGGGAAATCGTCGAGTTCACCACGCCGGCCCGCTTGGCGAGGGCCCGCTGCGAGAGACCATGCCGGCTCCGCACATAGCGCAGCCGCGCCCCCACATCCCCGTTGTCCATGGCCGACTCGTTTGACATGTTGCGTATCGAACAACACTACGAGGCCCATCGCAGCAAAGTCAAACGCTTAGTGAGCCTCAAGTAAATGGCTTGTGCCTCGCAGCTCGATCTGGTCTTTATTCGACCCTCTCGGAGATAGACTTATGCAAGCCGCAGCCAGAAGCAATTCGCCCAGTCTCGACGCCTATTGGATGCCGTTCACTGCGAACCGACAGTTCAAGGCGACGCCCCGTCTCCTGGTCGCGGCGGAAGGCATGCACTACACCGCCGACGATGGCCGCCAGGTGCTCGACGGCACCGCCGGCCTCTGGTGCGTGAACGCCGGCCATGGGCGCCGGGCCATCGCCGAGGCGGTCGCACGGCAGCTCGCCACGCTCGACTACGCACCGTCGTTCCAGATGGGGCATCCGACGGCATTCGCCTTCGCCGAGCGGCTCGCCCGCATCGCTCCGGGCGGTCTCGATCGCGTCTTCTTCACCGGCTCGGGCTCGGAGTCGGTCGATACCGCCCTCAAGATCGCCCTGGCCTACCAGCGGGCCATCGGCCAGGGCACCCGCACCCGCCTGATCGGGCGCGAGCGCGGCTACCACGGGGTCGGTTTCGGCGGCATCTCGGTCGGCGGCATCGTCAGCAACCGGCGCACCTTCGCCGCCCAGTTGCCCGGTGTCGACCACCTGCGCCACACGCACGACCTCGCCCGCAACGCCTTCACGCGCGGCCAGCCCGAGCACGGCGCCGAGCTCGCCGACGACCTCGAGCGGCTGGTCGCCCTGCACGGCGCCGAGACCATTGCCGCGGTCATCGTCGAGCCCGTGGCCGGCTCGACCGGCGTGCTGGTGCCGCCGAAGGGCTATCTGGAGCGGCTGCGCGCCCTCTGCACCCAGCACGGCATCCTGCTCATCTTCGACGAGGTGATCACCGGCTTCGGCCGGCTGGGCGCGCCGTTCGCGACCGACGTCTTCGGCGTGACGCCGGATCTGGTGACGACGGCGAAGGGGCTGACCAACGGAACCGTGCCCATGGGCGCCGTCTTCGCCAGCCGCGCCGTCCACGACGCCCTGATGACCGGCCCGGTCAACGCCATCGAGCTCTTCCACGGCTACACCTATTCGGGCCATCCGGTCGCCTGCGCCGCCGGCATCGCCACCCTCGACATCTACGAGGAGGAGGGTCTGCTGACCCGCGCCGGCGAGCTCTCCAGCTACTGGCAGGACGCCATGCACAGCCTGCGCGAGGCGAGGCACGTGGTCGACATCCGCACCATCGGGCTGATCGCCGGCATCGAGCTGGCGCCGCGCGCCGGGGCCCCCGGCAGCCGCGCCTACGACGTCTTCGTCGACTGCTTCGAAAAGGGCCTGCTGATCCGCGTCACCGGCGATATCATCGCCTTCTCGCCGCCGTTGATCGCCGAGCGGGCGCACGTCGACACCATCGTCGCAACCTTGGCGGACGCCCTGGGGCGCGCCGCCTGATCGCTGGAGCATGATCCCAAAACGTGGACACCTGTTCTTTTAGATAAGATCATGCACAAGACAAAGACTTAGAGTGCTTCGCGATTGGGTGGGCTCGCCCAATCGCAAGAGAAGCGCTCCAGATGAAAGACTTGGAGCATGTCGGCCCGATCAGATGAATCCATCTGATCGGGACATGCTCCAGGCCAGCGTGGACCTCGAAGGATGAGCCGGCGTCCGGCCCCACCCTGTTGAATGCCTGGGCGTGGCCGATGCGAGCGATGTGTCAAACAAACGCGTCAATCGCTCAGTTCCACGAGCGTCGCGTTGTGGATATCAAACCGCGTGCTATTGTTGCGGGAGCGCCGGGATTGAGGCCTAGCCTATGCAGAGGCGTTGGTTCGAGCTGCGGCTATTCGTTCTTCTCGCATTTTCGTTAGGTGTGGGTCTCGTGAACACTCCTCCAGCCCACGCCGCATGCGATGCGGTGCCTGGATGGTTGCCGACCACACCGCCCCCCGACTTCAGCCGCCCCTCGCCGCATCCCGCATCCGACTGCGCCTTCTATTCGCGAGCCTGGCACGCATTCTTGTCCATCATGCAGCCGACGATCGACGGCAAAGCGGCTTTCCTGTCCTATCCGACCATCGCCGACGTCTTCGGCCCGATAAGCTCTCGGAGGATTGCGCTTCAAGGTAGCAACCTGCTCTCGCTGTCGCTGCGCGCCTTCACGGGATCGAATGATTCCTCCAGCGCCCTCGCAGGACAGGTCGGCCCGAGCACCATCAATGCCGGTGTGCGGCAGGCCGGCCTCGGCAGACTGCTGATCGATCAGAATGGACGGCCGATATTCTACGCGATTCACATGAACCGCGCCTTCGAGACGTTCGTTCGCGCCAATGGGCTGACGACCAGGGCGGCCTTGCAGAACGCGGATCCGGAGCTTGCCTTTCCCAAAGGCATCGTCGAGCTGAAATCCGCTTGGCAGATCATCGAAGGCGGGGCGGTTCCCAGCAACTACGTCACGGCGCGCACCCTGGTACCGCAATTGAAGGTGGTCGCCGGCAGGGTCGAGATTGACGAGGCTACGCCGCCCCGGGAGGCCGAGGTCGCATTGCTCGCGATCCACGTCGCCTTCGTCGTCGACGGCCACCCCGAATTCGTCTGGGCGACGTTCGAACATGTGGACGGCAAGGGCGACGGCGATCTGGCCCCGCTGGCCGGCGCTCCCCCGTCGCCAGACGCCGGGTTGCCAAACGGGGTCGATGGACCGATCAGCGCCCAGAACTTCACGCTGTACAGGAGCGGAACTCTGGCCTCCGCGGCGAACACGGCGATTGATGAAACCATCATGGCGTCCACGTTCGACGCGGCGTCCCAGCGATTTCTCGTCGGCGTCGCGCCGCGGCAGACGTCCATCTATCGCTATTTTCCAACATCCAAGACAACGGACACCAAAGACGATAGCGAGGACTCGGACATCACGGATCTCAACAAGTCCGTGCAGGCGCTGTTCGACCGTGTAGCCCCCGATGACAAGCGAAGACATTATCGCCTTGTAGGCGCCATCTGGCTGGATAAACCCGAAACGTTCGCGGTGAACAAACGGATCGCGAATCCCTCGGGCATGACGACGGATGACCCTGCGGCGCCCGTTGCTGGCGAAGACGGCCTCTCAGGTCTGGCGATGGAGTCCTTCACGCAGAATAGCTTCGTAAATTGCTTCAGTTGCCACGACACTCGGGCAGTCAAGGATCCCGCCGGCAACCTTCTCATGCCCGCAAAGAAGCTGAACGTGAGCCATATCTTCTCAAGCTTCGTTAGCGGGGCAAAATAACGAAGGCCGCGATGGGCTTCCAGCGCGTAGCAAGATCCTTGACGACGGCATGGCGGCCTGGAGCACCCGGAATGGAGAAGCCGACCTGAGTGGGGATGGTCAAGCTTTCTCCTAGGCGGCGAAAGTCAAACTCCTCGCGGCGATGGCCATATCGAGCTCACAAGGGGCGTCGCCCGAGTTCCGAGGCAGTCCGGGAGCGCGGGAACGGCCGCGACGCCTCACAGGCCGAAGCCGCCATCGACACCGAGGATTTGCCCGGTGATCCAGTCGGCATCAGGAGTGGCGAGAGCGACGACCCAGCGAGCGACGTCATGCGGAACCCCGCGCCGATGCAAAGGGATCATCTCGATTTCCTGGGCCTTGATCGCCGCGATTTCATCGGCCGAAAAGCCCATGCGATCCCGGAGGAAATCGGTCTCGACCGGCCCCGCCGCGACGGCGTTGACCCGGACGCCGTGCGGCGCAAGCTCCAGCGCCCAAATGCGCGTCAAATGCTCCAACGCGGCCTTGCTGGCCGCATAGGCAGAGAAGCCGGCGATCGGTTTGCGCGCAAGCGTGCTCGAGAGATTGACGATCGATCCTTTGGTCGCTCGCAAGTGCGGCAGCGCCGCCTTGGCCAGCAGCGTCGGCCCGAAGACATTCGTCCTGTAGACGGCTTCGATCCTTTCAAGCGAGGCAGCAGCCAGCGGTTCCGGCTGCCCGGCCCCGGCATTGTTGATGAGGATGTCGAGTTGCCCCAAACGCTCGATCGCCTTCTCCACCGTCGCTTCGGCAGCGGCTGCACTGCTGGCATCGGCGACAAACCCCTCGATGGCCGAGTGGGTCGCGGCCGCGGCCTCGATCGCGGCGAGACGGCGGCCGGTAATGAGGACCTTCGCGCCGCTTGCCGTCAGCGCCTGTGCGACGGCAAGACCGATACCCGCCCCGCCTCCAGTCACGATCGCCACTTTATCTTTCAGCATCATCGCAGATCTACCTTGCATGATCCGTTTGGCGCGAACCTGATCAGATCGTTCGCAGTATTATTCCAAGCGCAGCGGGCTATGGCTGACCTATGGCAGCCGAACTCTTCGCTCGCCGGATGATCGAGGACACCTTGGAGCGAGATGATTATCGTCCAATCATCATCCCGCTCTAAGTCTTTATTTGAGCATGATTTTATCCAGAAACTCGGTGTCCACTTTTTGGGATCATGCCCTACAGGCTCGTCACCTGCTCGGGGTCGGCCGACGCGAGCGCGGCGGCGCGCTCGGCGCGCGGCGGGTAGATCCAGACAGTATTGATCTCCTTCTTGTATGCTTTCGCCTCGGTGCCCGTCAGTTCCACCTTCCGGTCCCAGCCGCGCGTGAAGACAGCGCCGGCCTCGCCCAGGTCCAGGCACGTCACGTAGGCTTCCTGATGATAGAGGCGCGTCGGCACGCCGAGCAGCTCGGCCGCCGCGTTGTTGCCGGCAAAGGCGCCGAGCCTTGTGGCGTGTTGGCACGACATAAGAGCGTAGTTGCCGAGGTCGTCGCAGGCGGCCCTGGCTGCGTCGCCCGTCGCAAAGACGCTGGCGACGCCGGGGACGCGCAACTCGCGGTCGACCACGAGCCGGCCGGACCTGTCGCGCTCCGCCGGAAGCTGCTCCGTCAGGGGCGCGGCGCGGATGCCGGCTGCCCAGATGACGGTTTCGCTCTCGATGCGCTCGCCGGTGGATAGCGTGACGCCGGACGGGTCGAGCGCCGTGACGCCAACACCGAGGCGCGTTTCGATCCCGAGCTCGCGCAGGGCCCGTTCGACGATCGGGCGCGGCTCCGGGCCCATGTCGGGGACGATCTCCGAATTGCGCTCGACGAGGACGATCCGCATCTTCTGGGCGGCCCCGTCGATCTTGCGCAGCCGTGCCGGCATCTCCGTCGCCGCCTCGATCCCGGTGAAGCCGCCTCCCACCACGACGACCGTATCGCGCGCGGCAGATGCAGGCCGGTGCGCGAGGGCCTGAAGTTGGCGATCGAGCTTGATCGCATCGTCGAGCTGATCGACGCTGAACCCATGCTCCGCCAGGCCCGAATGGGCGGCCGGAACAGGCAGCTGCCGGTGGCGAGCACCAGCCGATCGTAGGTCATCGTCCGGCGCTTACCCTCGGGTCCGGCAATTTCGATCGACTGGCCGCGCGTGTCGACCGCCTCGACCTGGCCCTGCACATAGGCGACGTCGATCGCCTTGAGGACATCGCCGAGCGGGGCCGTCAGCGTCTCCGGGTTGGGCTCATAGAGACGAGGGCGGACCACCAGCCGCGGCTCCGGAGACACCAACACGATCTCGAGCTCCTCGGCGGAGACGCTCTTCTCGGCGCGCAGGCGCGCCGACGAGAGCGCGGCATACATGCCGGCAAAGCCGGCGCCGATGATCACAAGCCTCTTCTGCATCGCGAGCTCCATCCTTGTCGATGCTGGACGCCTCGCCAGGACGGCGCCGGCATTCCCGAATGCCCGGATGATTACGTGCTCGGTCGCGGCCCCTATACTGTGCCGCAGGATAGGTCTTTGTCTCCAAATGCCAGGTCGGCCTGGGCATTCGCGGGCCATCACAGTCGACGCTATCGCGGTCGTCGACGGGCAGACGGATCGCACCGACGCTGGACCGTAGGCGCGCTGTCGCCGCCGCCGAGCATGGGGCCCATCAGTGTGCGAGGGATTTTCGACGGGTATCGGCCGGCCTACGCCACGCGCTGCATCATGAGAGGCTCGCGTATCGACACGGGCAGCGTCTCCCAGGCCCGGATCAATTCGCCGATCGACGTCACCTCCATTTTGCGCATGACGTTGCTGCGATGCAGCTTGACCGTCACCTCGCGGATGCCGAGATCGAAGGCGATCTGCTTGTTGACCCGCCCGCGCGCCAATTCGGACAGAACCTCGCGTTCGCGCGGTGTCAACCGCCTGAAGCGGTCGGTATTGCGTTGGGCGATCTGGGCCTGCGCCCGGCGCGCGGCATCGATCCCGATCGCCGCGATGACGGCATCGAGCAAGGTCTGATCCCGGACCGGCTTGGTCAGGAAGTCCACCGCGCCGGCCTTCATCGCCTGGACCGTCATCGGAATATCGCCGTGCCCAGTGAGGAAGATGATCGGCTTGGGATTGGCGTTCTGGATCAGATGGCGCTGCAGGTCGAGACCGCTCGTTCCGGGCATGCGCACGTCGAGGATCAAGCAGCCGGGACTGTCCAGCACGTCGGCGTCGAGCAGTTCATGGATCGAGGCGAAGCAGGCCGACCGGAACCCCGCCGATTGGATCAGATCCATCAGCGCCTCCCGAACGGCTTCGTCGTCATCCACGATGACGACGAGTGGCTGGCCCACATCTCTGCTCCGCTGTTTCGACAGCGATGCCGATCCCGGCAGGAGCGATTGATCACTTCTCACGGTCAGCTTCTCCTTTTCGATCGCGCAATGCGTCGCTGACGGCCGCAAGCAGGGCCTGGGCATCGAAGGGCTTGTGGAAGAAGCCGCTGATGCCGGCGGCTCGCCCCTGATCCGCAATCTCATGGCGACCGGTGATCAGGAACACCGGCAGGCCCGGACGCGCCCTTGTCGCCAGGTCGCGCAGTTCGAAGCCGTCCAGGCCGGGCATTCCAACGTCGGTGATGAGCACGTCCACGCCCGACAGCCCGTCGATCAGCAAGGATTCGGCCGACGGGAAGCTGCGCGCCGCATAACCGGCGGACTCGAGAAGATCCTCGAGCGACTCGAGCAGTCTCGCATCGTCATCGACGATCGCCACGACTGACCTTCTCTCGCTCACGCTCACGTCCTTCCCGCTCGGCGCGAATGAGTGATCGGTATGTCCAGGCGCTCCGCAATACGTACGAGATCGGCGAGCGACGCTGCTGCCATTTTCTGCATCACGTTCCTTCTATGGATTTGCAGCGTGACCTCGCTGATCCCCAGCTCGGCGGCCGCCTGCTTGTTGAGAAGACCGCTCACCACGAGCGGAAACACTTCGCGCTCGCGCGGCGTCAGATCGAGATAGCGTTGCCGCCACGCGCCGCGTTCGGCGCGCTCCGACCTCGTCTTCCGGTCCTGCTGGATCGCCGCATCGATCGCGGCCATGAGATCCGCATCGCTGACGGGCTTGGTCAGGAAGTCGACGGCGCCGTGCTTGATCGCCCGGACCGATGACGGGATGTCGCCATGCCCGGTTATGAAGACGATCGGCGGGTGGTCGCCTTGCGCGATCTGCTTCTGCAGCTCGAGGCCGTTAATGTCCGGCAGCTCGACATCGAGGATCAGGCATGCCGGCAGGTCCGGCTTGTCTGCGCACACATAGTCGCCGGCCGATCCGAACGCGACGGCGCGCACGCCGTGGGACGCGAGGAGTTCCTCGAGCGCCTCGCGGATGCGCTCGTCGTCGTCCACGATGAAGACGATGCAATCATTCGTCGTCATGGCGCCATTTTCACTTCAGCCGGCAAAGTGAAGACGAAGGCCGCTCCGCGCGGCTCGTTCGTCTCCGCCCACAATCGTCCGCCGTGCGACTCGACAATCGAACGGCAGATCGACAGGCCCATGCCCATCCCATGCTCTTTCGTCGTGAAGAACGGCTCGAATATCCTCTGGGGAAACGCAATACCTCGGCCACGATCCCTGATTTCGGTCTGGACCACCTCCCCAACTCGCCGTACGCGCATCTCAAGGATCTTGTCGCCCGCGATGGAGTCCATCGCATCCATGCCGTTGCGGATGAGATTGATCAGGACCTGCTGGATCTGGACGCGATCCAGCGTGACGGGCGGAAGGTCTTTCTCGACATCGACATCCATGCGGACGCGCCGCCGCAATACTTCATCGGCCAAGAGCTCGCGCGTTTCTGCGACGACGCTCTCGAACGACGTGTGGCCGCGTGTCTCCACGGATCGCTTGAACAGGGCGCGGATACGGCTGACGACATCTGCTGCCGAATTGGCGTCGCGGATGATGCGCTCCACCGTCTTCTGGGCCCGCTCGATGTTCGGGGTTGCCGCCTTGAGCCAGCGCTGGCACGCGTGAGAGTTGGCGACGATCGCCGCCAGCGGCTGGTTCACCTCGTGTGCGATCGAAGCGGAGAGCTCGGCAAGGCTGGCCGCCTGGCTCTGGTGTGCGAGATTGTCGTAGGCGAGGCGCAACTCCTCCTGGGCGCGCACGGCATCATCGACGTCGATCGTTACGTGATACCAACGCACGATCGTTCCGTCCTGATCACGCAAAGGTTCGGATCTGCCCTCCATCCAGCGATAGCCGCCATCCATGCTGCGCCGACGATAGCGCATCATGAAGGCGTCGCCGGTCTTGAGGCAGTTCGCTGCGGCGCGCTGCACCTCGGCACCGTCTTCCGGATGAACTAGACTCTGTATCACTCTCGCGAAATCGTCGAAGTTGCCTTGCGAGAGGCCGAGATGGTCCAGGTATCGCTTGTTGACGTAGGCGAGCTTGCCCGTGGGCGTCCAACTCCAGATGTGGACCGGCAAGGCGTCGATCAGCTGCTGGAGTTCCCGCTCGCTTCGCCGCAACGCCTCCTGGGCAGCGACGAGATCGTCGATGTCGACGCTCACGCCGTACCATTGGAGGATGGCGCCGGTATCGTCGCGCAGCGGTTCCGCGCGGGTTTCGGTCCAACGATAGCTGCCATCGGCGCGGAGCTGGCGATATCTCTGGACATAGGGGGCGCCCGTCGTGAACGAGTGGCTCACGGCTTGCCGCGCCGCGTCTCTGTCCTCCGGATGGATCACGGTCGGGGACGGCAACGCGTCGGGCGCGGTGATATCCTTCAGGGTGGCGCCGGTCACGTCCGTGAACCGCTTGCTGACGTAGGATGGTGTTCCTTCGGGCGTCGTGCTCCAGATCAGGGCGGGCACGGCATCGATCAGCTGCTGAAGCTGCCGCTCGCTGCGCCGAAGCGCCGCCTCGGCGTGCATCTGATCATCTATGTCGTGACAGAGGCCGTACCACTGGACGATGTGTCCGGCCTGGTCGCGCATCGGCTCGGCGCGGCTCGACATCCAGCGGTAAGCGCCGTCGGTTCGGCGCAGACGGTACCGCAAGTCGAACCCGTCGCCGGTCGCGAGGCAATGGTCGAGCGCCTCCCTGAATCCCGCCACATCGTCCGGGTGGATGGTCTCCAGCAACCCCTCCAGCCGGCTCATGCCTGGCTTGTCCATATCCGCCACGTCCAGGCCGAGGAAATCGATCATGCGCCTGTTGAAGAAGAGGGGCTCGCCTTCCGGCGTGAGCCGCCAGAGATGGCTCGGGACCATGTCCACGAGCTGGGAGAGCTCCCGCTCCCGGTCGCGCAACGTCGCTACGGTCTTCTTGTAGACGTCGATGTCGAGCGCGATGCCGAACCATCCCGTGATATGGCCCCGGCTGTCGCGCGATGGCCGCGCCGCGGTCCGTGCCCAGACATAGACGCCGTTCGCACGCCGAAAACGAAACTCGACATTGAAATGATCGCCGGTCCGCAGGCAGTGGCGCCATGTGGCGGCGATCCGGTCATAGTCGTCCGGGTGCAGCAACCGCTTCCAGGCGGTATCGCCCTCCTTCAGCGAAGCATTCAGATCCTCCAGCGTCACGCCGAGTGAGTTCTGGGCGAACGGGTGCAGGTAGATCCACCGTCCGGCAGCATCGAACGCCCATCCGTTACCGAACAAGCTTTCGACGACCTTCGCCGACCGCATGACATCGGCTTCGCTTTCGTCGAGCGGGCTCGACGCCGCCATTGGTGGCGGCGCTCTCTCCGTCACCAGATCGTCGATGTCGACGCTGACGCTGTACCCGGGCTCCGAGCGCGTCTCGGTCCAGCGATAAGTGCCGTCGGGCTGGAGCCGCCGATCTCGTGTGACCTGAGGGACGCCCGTCCAAAAGGCGCGGGCGGCCGCATGAGCCGCCGCGTCCCGGTCGTCCGGATGGACGAGGCTCAGGGAAGACGCCGCGTCGGCCGCGGCTTTATCGTCTCCAATGGCGCCGGTTGCGTCCTCGCGCCGCTTGCCGGCATGCGAGGCCGCTCCGTCCGTCGTTGAGCTCCGGATCGCAGTGCGTGCTCCATCGCCGCCGCGTGACGCCGACATGCCGGCGGCGACGATCGCTCCGATGCAGAGCGCGACGGCAAGGACGGCCGCCCATAGCCATGCAAGTTCACGCAAGCCGCCGGTATGGAAGCACGCTGCCAATACCGCCCCGACGAACGCGATGCCCAATGCCGCATTGAGAAGGGCGACCGCTCGGCCGCGCGCATGGAGATAGAGGCCGGCGACGGGGGCCAGCAGGCCGAACGGAGCGGCGGTCAGCCAGCAAGCCGTAAGACCGACGAGGGTGGCCATCGTCGCCAGGGCCAGGTGAGGCCGGGGAAGCGCAGCTATCATGATCGGCCACTCCTGTCGGACAAAGGGCGTCACGGGATTCATCCGCTCTTCGTCCAGCGTCTCAATCTAGGCCGCGCCTGCGAACAGTCTTTGGACCGTAATCGCGCGGCGGCCGGACTGCACGTCATGGAAATCCATGATCGCGACAGTCTCGCTGGACGCCATGTCCCGGATGGGACAAGCGCGCTTCCGCTCCTGAGCCGCCTGGAGCCGGTCGCTCACACTGGAGACGAGTGGCCGCTAGCGACGCGCTAGCCGGACCTATCCCTTGGCACGGTATCGAGGGCGCAACGCCCAACATAGCGTCGTCCATGCCGTGTGGAAGGCGGCGGTCAGCAGGAGAGAAACATGAGCTTGGACACCACTTCACACCCCGGTCGAACGAGACCCGAAGAGTTGGTTCCGTCGCGCTACGCGGTGCGTGTCGGCGACATCGACGTGCTGGTGGTCAGCGACGGGGTGCTGCCACTTCCAACCAAAATGTTGGGACACAACGCCGACCCGGCCGTGCGGGGGGCCTGGCTAAGCGACATGTTCCTGCCGCCGGACGCTTTCGACTGGGCGCTGAACGTGGTCGTGGTCCATAGCGGCAATCAGACCATACTCATCGACGCTGGACTGGGGTTGGACCCGGACTTGAACTTGCCGCGGGCCGGGCAGCTGGTCAGGCGACTGGAGGCCGCCGGCATCGATCTGGCGTCCGTGACCGACGTGGTGCTGACCCACATGCACATGGACCATGTCGGCGGGCTGCTCGTCGACGGGGTGAAAGACCGGCTGCGTCCGGACCTGCGAATCCACGTGGCGGCCGCCGAGATCATGTTCTGGGAATCGCCCGACTTTACCCACGTCGACATGCCGCCGGGGTTCCCGGACGCGCTTCGGTCCGCCGCCAAGCGGTTCGCGAAAGAGTACCGCAACCATCTGCGCCCGTTCGATGAGGAGCACGAGGTGGCGCCGGGGGTGGTCGTCCGTCGCACCGGTGGCCACACCCCGGGACACAGCGTGGTCCGCCTGGCATCCGGCGGCGACCGGCTGACGTTCGCCGGCGACGCCGTGTTCGCGGTCGGGTTCGATCACCCCGACTGGTACAACGGCTTCGAACACGATCCTGAGGAGGCGGCCCGGGTTCGGGTCCGTCTTTTGACGGAGCTGGCGACGACCGGCGAACAGTTGGTGGCCACTCACCTACCGTTCCCGTCCGTTGGCCGGGTGGCGGTCGACGGCGACGCCTTCCGCTGGGTCCCGGTCTTCTGGGACTACTGACCGCTTGCTAGGTGAGAGCCGAACCAGGGCGCGTACTCAGGCCCGGGAACTCGGCGCCATCATCTCTGTTGCCGGTCGGCGCGACTCGTCCGCCGATCGCACGGACAAGCGCGGCCTGACGGCCAACTTCCCAGCACACGCCTGTCGAACAGCGCCGCGGAGGCCTCGCTTCCGCGACCGCGAGGCTGCGCCGCTGCCCAATGTCGGCGGGCATCCGGCGCGGTGGACCATCAGCCAAGCCAGGACAAGACACCATGACACGGGCCCCCAGACCTCCGTCCGCGGATTCCACGCGGCGCACCGTCCTGCTCGGCGGTGGCGCCGCCGCCGTCGCCCTGATGATGCCAACGGCCGAAGCCACCCCGGCCCGCCGGCCGGTCTCCCACACCACCCCGAACCGAGAAGGACGCAAGACGATGGGTACGATCACCACCAAGGATGGCACCGAGATCTACTACAAGGACTGGGGCTCCGGCCCCGTCGTGACGTTCTCCCATGGCTGGCCGCTGAATGCCGACGCCTGGGACGGCCAGATGCTGTTCCTGGCCAGGAACGGCTATCGCTGCGTGGCGGTCGACCGACGCGGCCACGGCCGCTCCAGCCAGGCGGCGACGCGCAACGACATGGACGGTTATGCCGACGATCTGGCCGAGGTGATCAACGCCCTCGACCTCAAGGACGCGACGATGGTGGGCCATTCCACCGGCGGCGGCGAGGTCGCCCGCTATATCGGCCGGCACGGCACCGGGCGGGTGAAGAAGGCTGTTCTCGTCGCCGCCGTGCCGCCGATCATGCTGAAGACCCCCGCCAATCCCGAGGGGCTGCCCATGGCGGTGTTCGATGGCATTCGCGCCGGCGTCGCCGGCGACCGCTCACAGTACTACAAGGAGCTCGCGGTGGCCTTCTACGGCGCGAACCGTCCCGGCGCCCCGGTGTCCCAGGGGACGCTCGACCAGTTCTGGCTCTGGAGCATGCAGGCCGGAGCGCTGAACGCCTACGAGTGCGTCAAGGCCTTCTCGGAGACGGATTTCAGCGAGGACCTGAAGAAATTCGACGTTCCGACGCTGGTCCTGCACGGCGAGGATGATCAGATCGTGCCGGTAAAGGATTCGGCCCGGAAATCAGCGCGGCTCATCAAGGGCGCCAAGGAAATTTACTATCCTGGCGCGCCGCATGGCCTGACGGCCACTCATCGGGATCAGTTCAACGCCGATCTGCTCGACTTCATCCGGGTATAGTCTGGTCGAACGAAGATATGGCCTCTCCGGTGCTCCTTCCGGAGAGGCCATCGTCTGGATCGCCCTATTTCCGCGTACTCGGCGTGCAGCTGTGCGGTCCGGTGGGAACCGGACGAGCGCACTGGCGTGTCGGGAATGGTGCCCCTGGCCGGGATCGAACCAGCACTCCTTGCGGAACTCGATTTTGAGTCGAGCGCGTCTACCAATTCCGCCACAGGGGCAAACGCGGCGGATATTAGCCAGAGCGAGCGCCGGGTCAATGGACCGCGGGCGTCGCCGTCGCGGTTGCCGCTCATATCGGATTGTGGCCAATGCCCGCGACAGCACGCGCGGGGCGCTTCATGTCGCATCGCCGCCGCCGTAGGCTCGAAATGGCGCTGCTCTTCATCTTTGTCGGCGCGTATGATTGGGTTGCGCCACCATCGGGGAAGCGGTCGCGACGGGGACATCACCGCATGTGGGATCGCCACCCCGCCAGCCTGGCGCTGGTGCATATGCTCCCGGACGTCGCCGAGCAGCGCGGCGTCGCGCTGCCGCCGCTGCTGGCGCGGGCCGGGATCGCCGAAGACGTCCTGCCTCCGCCCGAGCGGATCGTCACGCGGGCTCAGATCTGCACCCTGCTTCAGGAGGTGGCGCGTCGGGCGGGCGAGCCGACGATCGGGCTCGATCTGGCGGCCGCGGCCGACCCTGCGCGGCTCGGCCTCACCGGGCGGGCGCTGTTCGCCGGGCGCACGCTCGGCGAATGCCTGTCCGCCCAGGCCCGCCACATGCCGGGCCTCCAAGGCGGCGTGCGCATAACGCTCGACCAGGCCGGCGGGATGGTACGCTGGCGCCACGTGCTCGCCGACAGCGATCCCGATCACGCGCGCGTGTTGAACGAGGGTGTCGCCGCCTTCTCGGTGGCGGCGCTGCGGGCGATCACCGGATGCGAGAGCGCCCCGCTCCATGTGAGCCTGCCGCACCGGGCCCCGGCCCCGGCACGGATCTATGAGGACAAGCTTGGTGCAGGCGTTTCGTTCGGCGCCGGCGGCGGAGTGGAGATCACCTTCGATGCCGCGTGGCTCGACCGGCCGAGCCAAGTGCTCGGCGCAGTGTTCGGCGCGGCCGTTCCCCCGATGGCGGGCGACACGCCGGCGCTCGCCGCGGACGCGGTGCGGCTCGACGACGCGACCCTACTCGCGGGGCTGGGCCGCATCTTCGAGAGCGCGGCGCTGGCGGGCACGCTGTCGCTGGTCGATGCCTCCCGCAGCCTCGGCCTGGCTCCGCGTAGCCTCCAGCGGCGCCTGGCCGGGCTCGACACCTCCTTCGAGGCGCTCGTCGACGGCTGGCGGCATGCGCAGGCGCGGCTGCACCTTGCCGATACCGTCCGCCCGGTCGGGTCGGTGGCACGGGCGCTCGGCTACGGCGACCCGGCCCATTTCGTGCGAGCGTTCCGGCGATGGGAAGGCGTGGCGCCGCTCGCCTTTCGCAGGAAGCTCCAAGAGGCTGGCGCGGGCACGTCCGGCTGATGGGCTGGCGCCAAATGGCAATTGAGCGCCGCAGCGCCGGTTCGCTAAGGCTAAGCCGAAACGCGACACGAACTCCGCGGGCAGAGAAGCTCATGAGCGACCTGAATCAAATTCCGGGCAAGGCGGCGGGGCCGAGCCGGCGCGATGTGCTGGCCGGCGGCGCCGGCGTCCTGGCCACCGTGGCCGGGCTCTCGCTGCCGGCACCGGGCGCACGGGCGGCGGACGCGCCGCGCCCCCACATCCTCTACATCGTCGCGGACGATCTGGGCTTCGCCGATGTCGGATTCCGCGGATCGGACATCCGGACGCCCAACCTGGACAGCCTCGCCGCCGGAGGGGCGAAGCTCGATCAGTTCTACGTCCAGCCCATGTGCACGCCGACCCGTGCGGCCCTGCTGACCGGGCGCTATCCGCTGCGCTACGGGCTGCAGACCGGCGTCATCCCCTCCGGCGCAAGCTATGGCCTCGCCACCGACGAGATCCTGCTGCCGCAGGTGCTGAAGGAAGCCGGCTACCGCACCGCGCTGATCGGCAAATGGCATCTCGGCCACGCCGATCAGAAATTCTGGCCGCGCCAGCGCGGCTTCGACTCCTTTTACGGCCCGCTGGTCGGCGAGATCGACCACTTCAAGCATGAGGCCCACGGCGTCACCGACTGGTATCGTGGCAACGCTCTCGTGAAGGAAGACGGCTACGACACCGAGTTGTTCGGTACCGACGCCGTGCGGCTGATCGGCGGCCACGATCCGCAGACGCCGCTGTTGCTCTATCTCGCCTTCACCGCGCCGCACACGCCCTATCAGGCGCCGCAGCGCTACCTCGACATGTACGCGCATGTCGAAGACCCGTCGCGCCGGGCCTATGCGGCGATGATCACCGCCATGGACGAGCAGATCGGCAAGGTGGTGGGCGCGCTCGAGGCCCGCGGCATGCGCGAAAACACCCTCATCGTGTTCCACAGCGACAATGGCGGCACCCGCAACAAGATGTTTGCCGGCGAAGGGGCCGTCACCGGCAGTCTTCCCGCCAATAACACGCCCTATCGCGACGGCAAGGGCACGCTCTACGAGGGCGGCACCCGCGTCGTCGCGCTCGCTAACTGGCCGGCGCGCATCCAGGCCGGGGAAGCGAAGGGGGCGATGCACGTCGTCGACATGCTGCCGACCCTCGCCAGGCTGGCCGGCGCGAGCCTCGACCGATCGAAGCCGCTGGACGGCGTCGACGTCTGGCCGGCGCTGGCCATGGGTCACACGGGGCGCGGGGATATGGTCTACAACGTCGAGCCGACGCAAGGCGCCGTGCGCGACGGCAAGTGGAAGCTGTACTGGCACGCCGTGCTGCCGCCCAAGGTCGAGCTGTTCGACCTCGACGCCGACCCTTCGGAGACCACCGACGTCTCGGCACAACACCCGGACAAGGTCGCCGAGCTCCAGCAGCGCGTGGTCGCGCTCGCCCGCACCATGGCTCCGCCCCTGTTCTATGGCGCGGCGTTGAAGGCGACCCTTGCGGCGCCGCTCGCGACGCCCGGCGCGGCGCTCTACGAGATGGGGCTGGAGGACGATTGATCGCCGGCGGCATCCGGCCCGTCCCTCACCAGATCTCTTGAATCATGCAGAATTGTCGAGGCCGCCCGTTGGGCGGACTTCGGAGATTCTGCCGAGGCGGACATCGCCGAGCCGCCGGCAGAGCACGTAGAACGGCGGCGTGAACACGAGGCCGAACACCGTCACGCCAAGCATCCCTGCGAACACCGAGACGCCGAGCACCTGGCGCAGCTCGGCGCCAGCGCCTTGCGCAAGCACGAGCGGCACGACGCCGAGAATGAAGGCGAGCGACGTCATGATGATCGGCCGCAGCCGCACACGGGCCGCCTCCGTGGCGGCCTCGGCGGGGCCGAGGCCCTCCTCCTCGCGCTGCCGGGCGAACTCGACGATCAGGATGGCGTTCTTGGCGGCGAGGCCGATCAGCACGACAAGGCCGATCTGAGCGAGGATGTTGAGATCCAACGCCATGACGAGCAGGCCGGTGACGGCGGCCAGCAGGCACATCGGCACGATCAGCATGACCGACAACGGCAGCGTCCAGCTCTCGTACTGCGCCGCCAGCAGCAGGAAGACGAAGACGATCGAGGCGGCGAAGACGATCAGCCCGGAGCTGCCGGCGAGCCGTTCCTGGAGGGCGATCTCCGTCCACTCGAAGCTGTAGCCTTCGGGCAGCACCTGCGCGGCGATCTGCTCCATGCGGTCGAGCGCCGTGCCGGTCGACGTGCCCGGCGCCGCCGCGCCCTGCACCTCGCCGGCCGCCGCGAGGTTGTAGCGCGGCACCCGATAGGGGCCGACCCGCTCCTCGAACGTGGCCACTGAGCTGAGCGGCACCATGGCGCCGGTTTCGCTCCGCGTCTTGAAGCCGGCGATGACGGCCGGATCCTGCCGGAACGCCCCGTCCGCCTGGGCCCGCACCTGGAAGGTGCGGCCGAGGAAATTGAAGTCGTTGACGTAGGACGAGCCGAGATAGACCTCGAGCGCCTCGAAGACGCGGCCGGCCGGCACGCCGAGCATCTCCGCCTTCACGCGGTCGATGTCGGCGAAGAGCTTCGGGGTCGTCGTGTTGAACGGCGTGAAGACGCGCGCCAGCTCCGGATGCCGCGCGGCGGCGTCCACGACCCCGGCGAGCACGGCCTCGAGGTCGGCCGGCGTCGTGCCGTTGCGGTCCTGGACCATCATCTTGAAGCCGCCGGCATTGCCCATGCCGCGCACCGAGGGCGGCTTGATCGGGATGAGGCGCGCCTCGGTGAGGTCGGCCGCCAGGCGCGGCACCTCCGCCATGACGGCCTCGAGGCTGCGATCGGCCGCCGCGCGCCGGGCGAAGGGTTCCAGGATGACGAAGGCCACGCCGCTGTTCGAGGCGGTGGTGAAGGTGGCGCCGTCCTGCCCGGCGACGGCGACGACGTGGGCGACGCCGTCCACCTCCATCAGGCGCTTGGACAGCTCCGTCACGATGGCCTCGGTGCGCGCCAGGGCCGCGCCCGGCGGCAGTTGCACCGAGGTGATGAAATAGCCCTGGTCCAGCTCGGGAATGAAGCCGCGCGGCACACGCTCGAGCTGATAGGCGGCGAGCGCCAGCAGGCCGGCGTAGGGAACGAGCGCGAGCGTGCCGAGGCGGAGCAGGCGCCGCGTCATCCCGCCATAGCCCAGCGACAGGCGGTCGAACGCCCCGTTGAACGCGGCGAAGCCGCGCTGCACCCAGCCGAACGGGCCGCGACGGCGGTGACCGTGCGGCTCGTGCGGCTTCAGCAGCAGCGCGCCGAGGGCGGGGCTCAGCGTCAGCGACACGAAGGCCGAGATCACCGTCGACGTCGCGATGACCACGGCGAACTGCCGGAAGAACTGGCCGGTGATGCCCGACACCATCGCCGCCGGAATGAACACCGCCGACAGCACCAGCGCGATGGCGATCAGCGCGCCGGAGATCTCGTCCATGGACCGGTGGGCCGCCTCCCGCGGTGTCAGGCCGCCGCGCAGATGCCGCTCGATATTCTCGAC
This sequence comes from Chelatococcus sp. KU-N122, assembly GCF_055391085.1. Lineage (NCBI taxonomy): Bacteria > Pseudomonadati > Pseudomonadota > Alphaproteobacteria > Hyphomicrobiales > Chelatococcaceae > Chelatococcus > Chelatococcus sp. KU-N122. Next base: position 757,677 of record NZ_AP043981.1, read on the forward strand.
CACGACGATGGCATCGTCGACGACGATGCCGATGGCCAAGACGAGGCCGAGCAGGGACAGGTTGTTCAACGAATAGCCGAGCGCCGCCATCACCGCGAACGTGCCGATGAGCGAGATCGGGATGGCGAGAATGGGAATGATGGCCGCCCGCCACGTCTGCAGGAACAGGATGACGACCACGACCACGAGGACCACCGCCTCGGCGAGGGTCTTGTAGACCTCCTTCACCGACTCTTCGATGAACAGCGTCGGATTGAAGGGAATGTCGTAGGCGACGCCGGCCGGCAGGCGCTCGGCGAGGCGGCGCATCTCCTCGGCCACGCGTTCGGCGGTGTCGAGGGCGTTGGAGCCCGGCTGCTGGAACACCTGGATCGGTTGGGACGGCCGGCCGTCGAAATTGGCTCCGGCGCGATAGCTCTGGGCCGTCAGCTCGACGCGGGCGACGTCGCGCACCCGCGTGACCCGGCCGTCCGTGTCGGTGCGCACGATGATGTTCTCGAACTGCGCCGGCTCCGACAGGCGCCCCAGGGCCTCCACGTTGAGCTGGAAGGCGCCGGTCGTCGGCACCGGCGGCTGGTTCACCACGCCAGCGGCGACCTGCACGTTCTGGGCGCGCAGCGCCGCCACGACGTCGCCCGCCGTCAGGTTGCGGGCGGCGACGCGGTCGGGATCGAGCCAGACGACCATCGCATAGTCGCGTGTGGCCGGCATGCGCACGTCCCCGACGCCGGGCACGCGCAGCAGCGCGTCGCGGATCCTGAGTGTCGCGTAGTTGGCGAGATAGAGCTGGTCACGCGAGTTGTCGGGCGAGAACAGCTGGACGACCAGCAGGATGTCCGGCGACGTCTTGCGCACGGTCACGCCGAGGCGGCGCACGTCCTCGGGCAGGCGCGGCTCGGCGATGGCTACCCGGTTCTGCACGAGCACTTGGGCGTCGTCGATATTGGTGCCGAGCGCAAAGGTGACGGTGATCGAGAGCTGGCCGTCTCCGGTCGCCTGCGAGGACATGTAGAGCATGCTCTCGACGCCGTTGATCTCCTGCTCGATGGGCGTCGCCACCGTATGGCTGACGACCTCCGCCGACGCGCCCGGATATTGCGCGTTGACCACGACCGTGGGCGGCGCGATCTGCGGATATTGGGCGAGCGGCAGGGTGACGTAGCCGGCGAGGCCGATCAGCACGATGAGGATCGACATCACGGCCGCGAAGATCGGCCGGTCGATGCAGACATGGGCGAGGCGCATCGGATCGGCCTTCAGTCGGCCTGGCCGGCGCCGAGCGCGGCCGAGCGCGGTTCGAGCTCGGCCTCCTGCACCGTCACCTTCTGTCCGGGCCGCGCCCGCAGCAGGCCGCTCACGATGATGCGGTCATCCGGTCCGATGCCGCCACGAACGATGCGCATTCCCCCGGCGTGGCGCGGCCCGAGATCCACCTTGGCGGACCGGACCGTCCCGTCGGCGGCGACGGTGAGCACCGCACGCTCCGCCTGGTCGGTGATGAGCGCCGTCTCCGGCACCAGGGTCGCCTCGTAGGCGCCCGAGAACGGCAGGCGGACGCGACCGAACTGCCCCGGCGTGAGCCCCCTGGGGTTCGCGATGACGGCGCGGACGCGGATGGTGCCCGCCCCGGCCTCGAGGCGGTTGTCGACGAAGTTGATCGTGCCCTTGTGCGGCCAGTCGCGGTCAGCCTGCCCGCGCAGGTCGACCGGGATCGGCCGCCCGTGCAGCACCGGGACCGCACCGCTGTCGGCCGCCTGCCGATAGGCGAGCAGATCCTGCTCGCTCATGTCGAACACGAAGTAGAGCGGATCGAGCGCGACGAGCGTGGTCAGCATGGCGCCGTCGCTCACCAGCGCGCCGATATCCAGGCGGCGATTGGAGATCCGGCCGGCGAAGGGCGCGCGCACCTCGGTGAAGCCGAGATCGATCTCGGCACGCGACACGGCGGCCTTCGCCAGCGCATGGGCAGCGTCGGCCGCCTTCTTCTGCTGGCGGCGCTGGTCGAGGGTCGCCTGGGAGGCGGCATGGGACGCGACGAGCCGTTGGGCGCGGTCGAGCTCGAGGTCGGCGAGCTCGATCTGCGCGGCTGCGCCGGCAAGCTGGGCGCGGGCTTCCTCCAGCACCGCGCGGTAAGGACGTGGGTCGATGGTGAAGAGCAGCTGGCCCTTCTCGACAACCGCACCGTCGGCGAAGGCGATGGACGCGAGATGGCCGGCCGCGCGCGCGCGGATCTCGACAGTGGCGCTGGGCTCGAAGCGGCCGGCGAACTCGCGCCGCTCGACGATTTCACGCGTCTCGGGGCGTGCGACCTTGACGGTGGGAGGCGCCGCCGGGCCGGCCTGCGCATGCGCCTGCGGCGGCATGGCAGCCGGCGTCAGCCGGACGGCGCCGGTCGCTGCCGCGGCTGCGGCGAGAAGGAGCGCGCTCCCTGCCAGGAGACGAATGGGACGAGGCATGGGCGAGCTTCCGTCGTTGCGGCGCCGACGGCCGCCGGGGTCTCGGGCGGCTCCAAGGAGGCCGCGATGATGGCGACGAGAGATTGGGGTAGGCGAGGCCGGCCGGCGTCACGATGGGCTGTGGGACGCCAGAGCCGACCTCGCCTTCCGCCACTGCACGGCAGGGTGGGGGCGTTTGCCGGCGCAGCAACGGATCCGAACGTCGATCGGGGCCGTAGCGCCTGGAGCGATTCGCGCTTGGGTGGACTCACCCAATCGCAAGAAGCGCTCCAGAATCAAAGAGTTGAACCGCTTCTACCCGAGGGAGCGTCGCCCGATCGGGACATCCTCCCGGCTCGATCCGTGTCACGTGGTGTTGTCCCCGCTCATCGAGCTTGTCGTCTTGGCCGCCGTCGTACGTCGGCACGCAGGCGAGTGCTTGGTGCATCCCGCAGCGGGACCCACCGAACGGCACCATACGGGTCAAATGTCGCCAATATTCCGCGTCCGGCCGTGGGATTTGTATCGAAGTGTCACACGGCCGGCTCTCGGCACGATTTGTTACACTTCATGTCCGCAGGCGTGCCGGGCTCGTCGTTTCGAGTGGGCGGGCAGGACATCCACCGCTGCCGTACCCTTCCATGGGAGGGCTATCGAATGCACACATATCGACGGCGCAGGTTCTGCCAGCGTCGCGGCGGTGGGAGCGTCCCCCCACCAGTCCCTTCCGCTTCGCACGGGACGGCCTCCCCGCAAGGGGGGGCCTGTCGTTTTGCCGGCTCGCTTACTCTCCCAACGCTGCAAGCAAATGCTCCTCCCCCCACGAAGTGGTGGGTAGGGTGGGGGGTGGTCCAACCGCTTCTGCCCTCGCAGGATGAAAGCTTACCATCATGGCTCAGCCGCTGGCGGCAGTCACAGGCGCGGCTGCGTCACGCCCCCCAGGTCAATGCAGATGTGCTTCCTCCTGGGCGCGCACTTGCGGCGAAGGGGCCGCGTCGCGCATCGCGCTTGGCAACTGAGCGTCGGGCTTGTCGGGGGGCGACGTCCTGTTCAGCAGGGCCGCCACCTCGGCCAGCACCTTCTGGACCGCGCTCGCTTTGACCGGGCCGTAGCCGCGGATCTCCATGGGCGCCCGGGCCAGCGCCAGCAATGCTTGTGGCGGCTCGGCGCGCAGACGGGCGAGCATCGTGTCGATCAGCCCTTCGTACCAATCGATCAGCGCGCGCTCCATGCGCCGCTCGGCGGTGTAGCCGAAGACGTCGAACGCCGTGCCGCGCAGCGTCTTCAGACGCGCGAGCAGCCGGAAGGGCAGCTGGATCCAGGGGCCGAACGCACGCTTGCGCGGCCGGCCCCGGGCGTCCCGCCCGAGCGGCAGCAGCGGCGGCGCCAGATGATAGTGGACCTTGTAGGGCCCGTCGAACCGGCGGCGCAGCTCGTCCAGGAAGCCGGTCTCCATGTGCAGGCGGGCCACCTCGTACTCGTCCTTGTAGGACATCAGCTTGAATAGGGATCGCGCCACGGCCTCGGTCAGCACCTCGGACCGGTAAGGCCGCTCCGCGTCGCGCACCTGCTGGATCCGCTCGCGGAAACGCGCTGCCCACGCTGCATCCTGATAGGCGGTGAGGAAGTCCACGCGACGGGCGATCAGCCCGTCCAGCGTCTCGGCCGGCGGTACCGCCTCGGGGGCCGGTGCCGCGAACTCCGGCCTTGCCTGGGCCAGACGGCCGGCCGCGAAGGCCTCGCGATTCTTTTCCACCTGCACGCCGTTGAGCTCGATCGCCCGCATCAAGGCATCCAGCGAGACCGGCACCAGTCCCGACTGCCAGGCGAAACCCAGCATGATCATGTTGGCGAAGACCGTGTCGGCGAAGAGCCTTTCCGCCAGCTCGTTGGCGTTGAACGTCGCGAGGTTGGCTTCGCCGACGACGCGGCCAATGGCCCTGAGGCGGGCGCCGGCGGCCAGGTCGGCATCGCGCGAGCGCACCACGTCGCCCGTCGGCATCTCGGCGGTGTTCACGATGGCGCGCGTGCCGCGCCTGTAGGCGGTCGAGGCCTTTGGCGACGATGACACGACGAGATCGCAGCCGATGAGCGCGTCCGCAGCACCCTGGTCGATCCGCACCTGGTGGATCGCCTCGGGCTCTGCGCCCAGCCGGACATAGCTCAGCACCGGCCCGAATTTTTGGGCAAAGCCCGTGAAGTCGAGCACCGACGCGCCGTTGCCCTCCAGATGCGCCGCCATGGTGATTAGCGAGCCCACCGTGATCACCCCGGTGCCGCCCACGCCGGTGACGAGCAGGTCATAGGCGCTCTCGAGCGTCGGCAGCACCGGCTGGGGAAGCTGCGTCGCCAGCGCCGCAAGATCCCTCGCCACAGCCGTATTGCGCCGGCGCGTCGCGCCCTCGACGGTGACGAAGCTGGGGCAGAACCCGTTCAGGCAGGAAAAATCCTTGTTGCAGCTCGACAGGTTGATCTGGCGCTTGCGGCCGTAGGGCGTCTCCTTCGGCTCTACGCTCAGGCAGTTCGATTCGACCGAGCAATCGCCGCAGCCTTCGCAGACGAGATCGTTGATGAAGGCGAAGCGCTTGGGGTCCTCCAGGGTGCCGCGCTTGCGCCGCCGCCGCTTCTCGGTGGCGCAGGTCTGCTCGTAGATCAGGACGGACACGCCGGGCACTTCGCGCAGCTCGCGCTGCACGGGATCCAGGTCGCGCCGATGGCTGATCGTCACGCCGCGCGGGAAGTCCGACGCCATGAACTTGCTGGGGTCGTCTGAGACGAGCGCGATACGCTCGACGCCCTCCGCGCGCATCGAATGGGCGATGGCCTGCACGCTGATCGGCCCATCGAGCGGCTGACCGCCGGTCATCGCTACCGCGTCGTTGTAGAGGATCTTGTAGGTGATGTTGGTCTTGGCGGCGACCGCCTGGCGGATCGCCAGGGAGCCCGAGTGGTAGTAGGTGCCGTCGCCGAGATTCTGGAAGATGTGGTCGCGGCCGGTGAAGAGTGACGAGGCGACCCAGTTGACCCCTTCGCCGCCCATCTGGATCAGCGACGTGGTTTCGCGGTCCATCCAGGTCGCCATGACGTGGCAGCCGATGCCGGCGAGCGCCTTCGATCCCTCCGGCACCTTGGTCGAGGTGTTGTGCGGGCAGCCGGAGCAAAAGTAGGGCGTGCGGGTCGCACCCGGAACCTGGATCAGCCGGTCGGCGTCGGGCGCGAGCGCCGCGGCTTTGTCCGACAGGCCAAGCCCCGGGAACATCGCATCCAGCCGTTTGGCCACGACGGGCGCCAGCAGCCGCGGCGTCAGCTCCCCGGTCCAGGGGATGAGCCGATGGCCCTCCTCGTCACGCTTGCCGACCATGGCGCGCGGCTTGTGGCCCGGATAGTCGTAAAAGTATTCCTTGAGCTGGCTTTCGATGATGCCGCGCTTCTCCTCGATCACCAGGACTTCATGCTTCTCCTTGACGAAGTCCAGCGCGTCGCGGCGCGCCAGCGGCCACACCATGCCCACCTTGTAGATGTCGATGCCGATGCGCCGGCACGCCGCCTCGTCGAGGCCGAGCAGCCGCAGCGCCTCCATCAGATCGAGATGGGCCTTGCCGGTGGTGACGATGCCATAGGTCGCCCCCGGCACGACGTAGACGTGCCGGTCGATCGGGTTGGCGTCGGCGAAGGCGAGGACCGCATGCTTCTTCGCCTCCATCCGCTCCTCGATCTGCGGGCCCGGCAGATCGGGCCAGCGATAGTGCAGGCCGCCCGGGGGCACGTGGAAATCGGGGATCTGAAAGACGCGCGGCGCCGGCAGCTCGACCGAGGCCCCGGCTTCTACCGTCTCCGAGATGGCCTTGAAGCCGACCCACATGCCTGAAAAGCGGGACAAGGCGTAGCCGTACTCGGCGAAGGTGAGATACTCGGCGACCGAGGCCGGGTTCAGCGTGGGCATGAACCAGGCCATGAAGGCCACATCGGACTGGTGGGGCATCGACGAGGACACGCAGCCGTGGTCGTCGCCCGCCACCACGAGCACGCCGCCGTGCGGCGACGAGCCGTAGGCGTTGCCGTGCTTCAAGGCATCGCCGGCGCGGTCGACGCCGGGCCCTTTGCCGTACCAGAGGCCGAATACGCCCTCCACCTCACGGTCCGGGTTGGTCTCGACCTGCTGCGAGCCCAGCACGGCCGTCGCGGCCAGATCCTCGTTGACCGCCGGCAGGAAGGCGACGCGATGCTGGTCGAGCAGGGCCTTGGCGCGCCAGAGCTCGAGGTCGACGCCGGCGAGCGGCGAGCCGCGATAGCCCGAGACGAAGCCCGCCGTCTGCTGGCCGGCCGCACGGTCGCGCCGCGCCTGATCGAGCACCGCGCGCACCAGCGCCTGGGTGCCCGTTAGGAAGACGCGGCCGCGGTCCTTCGTGTAGCGGTCTTCGAGCGTGTAGCCCATGTCGGGCGTTCGTCTGAGGATCTGGAGCATCGCTCCCTCCCTCTGCGTCGTCCCAACGGATAATACGCCCGCGCCGCTGGATAATTTCTCCAGAATGTCCAATTCTGGGTTTAGCTTCGGTAGGTACTTCCGCCGAATTCCTCCCCAGTGGAATAATTGGCCAACGCCGGAGGGAGAGCTCGATGGACCTCAGCGAGGCCGACAAGCGCGTGCTCCGGCTCCTCCAGGAGGACGCCAGGATCTCCAATCAGGAGCTTGCCGAGCGGGCCGGCCTCTCCGCGTCCGCCTGCTGGCGCCGGGTCAAGGCGCTGGAGGACGCCGGCGTCATCGCGGCCTATCCGGCGCTGCTCGACGCGGAGAAGGCGGGTCTCAGCTTTGCCGCCATCGTGCATGTGACCTTGGTTCGCCACGAAAGCGCGCCGGTCTCGGGCTTCATCGCCCGCATCGTCGAGCGACCGGAGGTGCTGGAGTGCTTCGCCACGACCGGCGAGGCGGACTATCACCTGCGCGTGGTCTGCCGGGACAAGGACGCCTACAACGTGTTCCTCGAAGAGTTCCTGTTCCGGCTCCCCGGCATCGCGCACGTGCGCACCAACCTGGTGCTCAAGGTCATCAAGCACCAGAGCCAGCTTCCGATCTGAATCAGGCGTGCTCGAGGGTGAGGTGGCGGGAGCGGACCTCCTCGGCGGCGAGCAGCGCCTCGCCGCTGCCCTCCCAGACGATGGTGCCGCCGTCGAGGATCTGGAAGCGGTCGGCCACCGCCATGCACGTCTCCAGGCTCTGCTCCACCAGCAGCATGCTCAGGCCCGCGGCCTTCAGCTCGCGCAGGATCTCGACCAGTTGCGCCACGATCACCGGCGCGAGCCCCTCGGTCGGCTCGTCGAGCAGCAGCAGCCGCGGGCCGGTGACCAGCGCGCGGCCGATGGCGAGCATCTGCTGCTCGCCGCCCGACAACTTGCCGCCCGGCGTCCGCCGGCGGGCGGCCAGGGCGGGAAACATCGTCCAGATGCGCTCGACGCCCCAGGGCGAATTGCGCTTGGCGGCAAGCTTCAGGTTCTCCTCGACGGTCAGCGCGCCGAAGATGCCGCGGTTCTCGGGCACCAGTGCGAGACCGCGCTGCGCGATCGTGTAGGACGGCAGGCCGAGGATCGGCTCGCCGGCGAAGCGCAGCTCGCCTTCGGTACGGCTGAGCAGGCCCATGAGCGCGCGCATAGTCGTCGTTTTGCCGGCTCCATTGCGGCCCAGCAGCGCCAGCAGCTCGCCCTCCCCGATCGAGAGGTCAACGCCCTGGAGGATATGGCTCTTGCCGTACCAGCCGTTGAGGCCGCGGACATGGAGCAGCGGATCGGTGCTCATGCCGCGCTTCCCAGATAGGCCGTCCTTACGGCCGGGTCGTTGCGCACCCGCTCGGGCGAGCCCTCGGCGATCTTGGCCCCCTGGGCCATGACCGTGACGCGGTCGGAGATGCTGAGCACGACGCTCATGTTGTGCTCGATGAGCAGCACGGCCATGGCCTCGCGCAGCCTGACGATGAGCTCCTTGGTGCGGTGCACGTCGTCGATGCCCATGCCGGCGAGCGGCTCGTCGAGGCAGATGAGCTGGGGCTGGCCGGCGAGCGCCATGCCGATCTCCAGGGAGCGCTGGGCGCCGTGCGACAGGTCGCCGGCCCGCGTGCCGGCCCGGTCGCCGATGCCGACCCGATCGAGGATTTCCTGGACCTCGCCGGCGATATCCGACCGCTCCGGAGCCCGCCAGAACACCCAGCCCTCGCCCTCGTGGCGCGCTTGTACGGCGAGACGGACGTTCTCCGCCACGGTCAGCGCCGGATAGAGGTTGGTGACCTGGAACGAGCGGGCCATGCCGTAGCGGACCCGGCGGTGCGCCGGGGCGCGCGTGACGTCGTGGCTGGCGAACATGATGCGCCCGGAGTTGGGGCGCCGCACGCCGGTCAGCGCGTTGAACAGCGTCGTCTTGCCGGCGCCGTTGGGGCCGATCAGGGCATGGATGGTGCGAGGCTCGACGGCGATCGAGACCCCGGCGAGGGCCTGGAAGTCGCCGAAGCGCACGCCGATGTCGTCAGCCTCGAGAAGATACTCAGCCATGGCCGGCGTTCCTGTCGGCGCGCCCGGTGACGAGCCGCCCGATGCTCCACAGCCCGCCCGGCAGGAACAGCACGATGGCGATCAGCAGCAGCGCGATGAGCGCCAGCCAGCGCGCCCAGATCTCGGAGAGCGCCTCCGAGACCAAGGTGTAGAACGCCGAGCCGGCGAGCGCGCCGGCGGGCGAGCCGACGCCGCCGATGATCGACATGATGAGCAGGCGCTGGCTCATCTCCAGCTCGATGTCGCTCGGCGGGACGAAGCCGAGGAAGATGGCGTGCAGGCCGCCCGCCAGGCCCGCGATGGCGCCGGCGAGGGCGAAGGCGACGAGCTTGTAGCGGGCGACCGGATAGCCCAGCGCCTCCGAGCGGCCCTCGTTCTCGCGGATCGCGGCGAGCACGCTGCCGAGCGGCGAGGCGATCAGGCGCTGCACCAGCAGGAAGGCGATCAGGAAGGCCGCAGTGGTCAGGACATAGAACGACAGCGGGCTCTGGATCGGCAGGCCGAGCACCGTGAAGGCGCGCGGCAGGCCGGTCAGCCCGTTCTCGCCCCCGGTCACGCCCTTGAAGGCGAGCATGGCGAAGTAGCCCATCTGGGCGAAGGCCAGCGTCAGCATGACGAAGTAGACGCCGCGCCGCCGCACGATCAGGGCGCCGAGCACCAGGGCCAGGAGGGCGCCGGCGAGCATCGCCACGACCAGGCCCGCCAGCGGGCCCACCTGGTGGTCGCGCAGCAGGATGGCGCAGGCGTAGGCGCCGAGGCCGACGAAGAGCCCCTGGCCGAACGACAGCAGCCCCACGGCGCCGAGCAGCAGCGTGACCGACAGTGTTCCCGTGGCGAAGATGACGATCTGCGTCGCCAGCGTCGTGTGCATCACGAACGGCATGACGACGAGGGCGGCGATGACCAGCAGCGTGGCGATGTTGGGAAAGCGTGCAGCCATGGTCAGAAGCGCCCGAACAGGCCGGTGGGGCGCACGAGCAGCACCAGCGCCATGGCGGCATAGATCATCAGCTGCGCCCCCTCCGGCCAGAGCGTGCTCATGATCGACTGGACCAGGCCGATCAGCAGCCCGCCGACGAGGGCGCCGGTGAGGGTGCCGAGGCCGCCGACCACGACGACGACGAAGGCGATGCCCAGCGCCTCCGTGCTCATGAACGGCTCTGCGCCGCGCAGCGGCGCGGCCAGCACGCCGGCGAGCCCGGCGAGCGCCCCGCCCAGCGCGAAGGCCGCCATGAACACCCGGTCCACGTTGATGCCGAGCAGCCCCACCATCTCCGCGTTCTCCGAGCCCGCCCGCAGCGTGGCGCCGAACTTGGTGCGCTCCACCACGAGCCAGAGCACGACGGCGACGATCGCCGCGGCGGCCACCACCGCGAGCCGGTAGGCAGGATAGACGTAGGGGCCCAGGAACACGATGCCGGAGAGCGAGGCCGGCACCGGCACGCTCTTGGCCAGCGGATCGAAGATGAGGATCACGATCTCCTGGAACAGCAGCGCCACGGCGAAGGTGATGAGGATCTGCGCCTCGTGCGGCATGGCGTAGGTATGGCGCAGCAGCAGCCGCTCGATGACGAGCGCCAGGACGGCGATGGCGAGAGGCCCGACGAGGAGCGCCCACCAGATGCTGCCGAAGGCGAGCGAGATGGCGTAGGCGATGTAGGCGGCCGCCAGGTAGAACGCCCCATGGGCGAAGTTGACGAACCGCATCAGCCCGAAGATCAGCGTCAGGCCGACCGACAGGAGGAAGTAGATCATCCCGATGCCAAGCCCGTTCAGGACCTGGAAGAGCAGCAGCTGGGTCGACATCAGGCTGAGTGATCTCGCTGGTGCATGGAAAGCGATCGTCAGGATTGATCCGATGGCCCCAGGGCGTCATGGCCGGGCTTGAGCCGGCCATCCATCGTTCAATCAAACGAATCCGACGGGCCTGGCTGCGCGTCGTGTTCCTGAGTGGATGGACGGCCGGGTCAAGCCCGGCCATGACGCCGGAGGAGCTGTCGCGCCTCGCCCTATTCCCCGCAGAGGGAGGCGCCCATCAGCTCATCGTGCAGCCGGTCTTGTCCGGCGGCAGGAAGGCCTTGGTCGCGGTGATCACCTCGGCGAAGTCGTTCTTGTCCTTCATGGCGCTCTTCGCCTTGCCGAGCATGAGGTAATAATCCTTGAGCACCTGATGGTCCTGCGGCCGGACCGTCTCGGTGCCGGTCGGCCCCTCGTAGCTCAGGCCCTCCAGCGCGCCGATGATCTTGGGCACGTCGGTGGAGCCCGCCTTGTTGATGCCCTCGATCAGCACCTGGGCGACTGCATAGCCGCAGGCGTGCAGGTAGTTGGGCACGTCGCCGGTCTTCTGCTTGACGACCTCGGCCACCTTTCGGCCGCCGGGCGTGTCGACGCCGTGCCAGAAGTTGCAGCCGAAGTAGACGCCGTCGCAGTTCTCCGGCCCGAGCGCCTGGTACTGGTCGAGGCCGGTCGACCACACCGCCAGGATCTTGGTGTTGCGCTTCATGCCATAGCTGACCGCCTGGCGGATGACGTCGACGGTCTGGTTGCCGAAGTTGCAGATGGCGAGCACGTCGGGCTGGGCGGACAGCGCGGTCGCTATATAGCCGGAGTATTCCCGGTCAGACAGCGAGTGGTAGCTGTTGCCGACGTGCTGGATGCCCTTCTCCTGGAACACCTGCTTGCAATTGCTGAGCAGGCTGTCACCGAACACGTACTGGCCGGTGATGGTGTACCAGCGCTTGGCGTCCGGGAACTTGTCGATGAGCGGGCGAACGGTGGAGTTGACGGCGCTGTAGCAGGCGACCGGCCAGCGGAACGACGATTTGTTGCAGTCCTTGCCGGTGACCTCGTCGGCGCCCGCCTCGTTGACATAGATGCCGCCGCGGGCGTGCACCTCCTTCTGCACGGCGAGCGCAATGGCCGAGTTGGTGCAGCCGATGACGTGCTTGATGCCGCGCTGGGTCATCGCCTCCTGCACCTTGCGCACCGCTTCGCCGGCGTCGCCCCGGTCGTCGAGCAGCACGTAATTGAGCTTGTTGCCGCCAGCCGAGCCGTAGGCCTCGACCGCCCACTTGCTGCCGTCGTTCAGCGCCGAGCCGACATTGGCGAAGGTGCCGGAGAGAGAATAGACCGCCGCCACGTCGAGCGCGCTCTGCGCGTTGGCGCGGCGGATGAGCGGCGGCGCCGCCAGCACGGCCGCAGCCGCTGAGGCGCCGGTCAGGAAGCGTCGGCGTTCGATCATCTGTTCACCCCTCTCCCACATTGTTCTCTGTTGTCATGGTCGTCGTGTCGTCAGGCGCCACCCTCGGCCGCCGCCGCGGCGGCTCGGGCGCGCTTGTCGAGCCACCAGCCCCACGAGCTCGGCCAGCGGGCGAAATCCGGATCCTGCCCCAGCGCCCGCGCCGCGTGCAGCGGCCAATGGGGGTTGTTCAGCGCCTCCCGGCCGATGGCGACGAGATCGGCGCGGCCGTCGCGCACCACCGTGTCGGCGAACGCCGGCGTGGTGATGAGCCCGACGGCAATGGTCGGCACCTGCGCCTCGGCACGGATGCGGGCGGCGAAGGGCACCTGATAGCCCTCCGGCCGCCGGACCATCCTGGTCGTCGTGCGTTCGCCCAGGCCGCCGGAGGAGCAGTCGATGACGTCGACGCCGGCCTGCGCCAGCAGGCGGGACAGGGCGACGGATTCGTCCAATGTCCAGCCGCCGGGTTGGTCGTCGACGCAGGAGAGGCGCACCAGCAGCGGCCGCTCGGACGGCCAGGCGCTGCGCACCGCCTCCACCACCTGGAGCAGCAAGCGCACGCGGCCGGCGAAGTCGCCGCCCCAGTCGTCGTTGCGCTGGTTCGACAGCGGCGAGAGGAAGGTGTGGATCAGGTAGCCGTGGGCGGCGTGGATATCCAGCACCTGGAAGCCGGCGCGCGCGGCGCGCACTGCCGCGCGAGCGTAGGCCTCGACGAGGCGGGCGATGTCGTCGGCGGTGAGGGCCGCAGGCACGTGCCAGCCGGGATTGGCGGGCAGCGCGCTCGGCGCGAGCGTCGTCCACGGCGGGTCGCCGCGCGCGGCCGCCGCCGCATCCAGCGGCGCATAGCCCTGCCACGGGCGCGAGACGCTGCCCTTGCGCCCGGCGTGGATGAGCTGGGTCCCGGGCACCGCGCCGAAGCCGGCCATCTCCTCGACGATGGCGGCGAGCGGGCCGATCTGATCGTCGCTCCACAGCCCGAGATCGGCCGAGGTGACCCGCCCTTCCGGCGACACGGCCAGCGCCTCGGTGATGACCAGCCCGGCGCCGCCCAGGGCAAGCCGGCCGTAGTGCTGCCGGTGAAACGCCGTGGGCAGGCCGTCGGCTCCGGCCGCGTACTGCTGCATCGGCGACACGACGACGCGATTGGCGAGCGTGACGCCCCTGAGCCTCAGCGGGGAGAACAAGTGCGGCGCATCGCTCATGCGGCAAGCCCCATGCGGTCGCGAAGCCAGGCCCAGCCGACGCCCAGCGCGATGGCCGGCCGCCGCAGCCCGTGCCAGGCAATGGGCGAGATCGGCGTCAGCGGCAGCGGCGGACGCTCGCCTCGCAACGCCAGGCCCGCGAGCCAGCGGCCCATCACGGTGGCCATGGCCACGCCGCGGCCGTTGTAGCCGAGGCCGATGAACAGCCCCGGTTCCGGCTCGTGCACGTGGGGGATGCCATCCAGGGTGAGGGACACCTGGCCGGACCACTGATAGGCGATGGCGGCCCCGCGCACCTCCGGGAAGGTGCGATGCATGGCGGCGACCAGCGCGTCGGTGAACAGCTGCTGCTCGGCGTCGCCGACTGCGCCGCGCCCGCCGAACACCAGGCGCCCGTCCGGCGACTGCCGGAAGTAGAAGGCGAGGCGCCGCGTCTCGGAGCAGCAGATGCCGCCCGGCATGATCGACTGCCGGAGCTCGGCCGGCAGCGGCTCGGTGGCGATCAGCGCGCTCTGCACCGCCAGAACCGTCTGCGCCAGGCCGGGGACGAGCGCGTCGGTGTAGCCGTCGGTGCCGACGATGAGCGATTTCGCGGTGAGGTTGCCGGATGCGGTCGTGATCTGCCAGCCGTCGGCCCCGCGGCGGAGGCCGGTGACCGGCGCGCCCTGGCGGATCGCAGTCCCCTGCCCCTGCGCGGCCCGCGCCAGGCCACGCACGTAGGCGAGCGGATTGACGATGCCGGCCCGCCGATCGATCCAGCCGCCGACATAGGCGCGCGCCCCGGTGAGCCGCGCGACGGCATCGGCATCCAGCAGTTCCACCGGCGCCCCCAGCGCCATCCACTCGCGGGCGCGGGCCTGCACGCGCGCCAGCGCCGTCTGCGAAGGAGCCGCCTGCAGCCAGCCGCCACGCTGCGGCGCGCACTGGATGGCATGGCGCGCGATCAGCTCGAACACCAGGTCGGCAGCGCTACCGGCGGCCTCGGCCAGGGCGCTGCCGGCCGCGTCGCCGAACATGCTCCGCAGCTCGGAGGGGTCATACTTGAGGCCGGGGATGACCTGGCCGCCGTTGCGACCCGAGGCGCCCCAGCCGATCTGGCGCGCCTCGAAGAGCGCCACCGAAGCGCCGGCCTCCGCCGCCGCCAGCGCGGCCGAGCAGCCGGTGATGCCGCCGCCGACCACGGCCACATCGACGGCGCCGGCGAGCGGCGAGGCATCGGCGCCGAGCGCCGGCTCGGCCGCCGTGGCCGACCAGAGCGAGCGCTCGAAACTTGCGGCGGACGAGGACACGGCCGGCTATTCCGCTGCGATCTTGTGCTGCGACCAGGCGTCCGCCGCGCCGGGCGAGATGATGCCGTCCTCCAGGTCGCGCCGGATCTTCTCGAGCGGCCGCGCGGCAGGGTCGCCGTAGCCGCCGCCCCCGCCCACCGCCAAGGTGACGATGTCGCCCTTTTCCAGGTCGATGGCGTCCTTGGACTTGAGGCTGATGGTGCGGCCCTGGCGCAGCACCTCGCAGAAGCCGGTCTGGCCGCTGCGGCCGCCGAACAGCCCGTCCGGCGGACGACGGAAGCGGTCGGAATAGAGCGACAGCCGCACGCCGTCGGTCAGGATCTCGTAGCGGCGCACGAAACCGAGCCCGCCCCTGGCGGCGCCGGCGCCGCAGCTGTCGGCCCGCATGGCGTACTCGACGACGCGGAAGAACGGGAAATCCTGGTCGAGCGCTTCGACCGGCGTGTTCGAGCAGTTCGACAGCGGGCTGTCGACCGCATCGCAGCCGTCCGCGTCGACGGCCGCGCCCGAGCCGCCACCAAAAATCTCCAGGTAGACCGACCAGCCACCCGGCCCCAGGCGTGAGAGCACGCCGACGGTCGTGGTGTCGTAGCCGCAGGCGATGACCTTGTCCGGCACCGCCTGGGCCAGCGCCTTCATCACCGCGTTCCAGGCACGGAAGCACGCCTCCATGCGGGCCCGGACCGGCGCGGGGTGGTGCGGGTTGAGCAGGCAGCCCTTGGGGGCCGTCACCGTGATCGGGCGCGCCGCGCCGGCGTTGAAGGGGATGTCCGGGCTGGTCAGCGCCGCCTTCACGCAGGACAGCGCCGCGGAGACGGTCGCGGCGAAGGGCGCGTTCAGGTTGCGGCGCACCTGCGGGGCCGTGCCGGCAAAATCGATGGCGATGGCGTCGCCCTCGACCGTCACGGTGGCCCGCACCGGCAGCGGCGTCTCCGACAGGCCATCATCGTCCACCGCATCCTCGCCGACGTAGACGCCCGGCGGAATCTGGCCGATGGCGGCGCGCATGCGCGCCTCGGAATAGTCGAGCAGCATGCCCATCACGGCGGTCAGCTTCTCGGCCCCGTAGCGCTGGGCGAGCTCGACGATGCGCGCAGCACCGATGGCGTTCGCCGCGATCTGGGCGTCGAAGTCGCCCATGGTCTGGTGCGGCACGCGCACGTTGGCCCTGAGCAGGCGCTCGAAGGAGCCGCCATGCCAGTCCCGCGCCATGTTGAGCTTGATCGGCGGGATGATCAGCCCTTCCGAATAGACGTCCACCGCCGCGGTGTTGAGGCCGGGATCGCCGCCGGAGATATCGAGGTGATGGGCGACCGATGCGGAAAAGCCGAGCACCCGCCCCTCGAAGAAGATCGGGTGGAAGAAGAACACGTCCTGGAGGTGCTGGCCGCCGGAGTAGGGATCGTTGATGACGAAGAAGTCGCCCTCCTCCAGCGTGTCGGCCGGATAGCGGGCGGCGCACGGCTGGAACACCCGGCCGATGGTGCCGAGCTGCATGGGGATGAGCTCGGCCTGGGCGATGGTGTTGCCGTCGGCGTCGAGCAACGCCGCCGAGCCGTCCCGCGCCTCGCGCAGCACGGTGGAGTAGGCGGAGCGGACCAGCTTGGCGCCCATCTCGCGCGCCGCCGCGATCAGGGACTGGCTGATGATGGCGTAGTCGACGGGATCTATTGTCATGGGGATCGTCTTCCCGATGCCGCTCAGGCGCTGATGCGCTGCATGATGATGTTGCCGGCTTCGTCCCGCCGGGCCCGCCAGGCCGGCGGCACCCAGAGCGTGGAGCTGTAGCCTTCGACCAGGGTCGGCCCGTCGATCGCGGTCGAGGGATCGAGGGACGCGGCATCGACCAGCCGCGCCTTCACGGCGCCCTGTGCCGTCCAGATCTCCGTCTCGCCGGCGTGCGGCACGCGGGCCGGGCGCTCGCGGAACTCGGGCAGCGCATCCAGCGGGCGGCGGACGCCGAAGCGCAGGCCGACGATCTCGACGCGCCGGCCCGGCTCGCCGCCATGGAAATAGATGCGCCGGTGGGCGGCGGCGAAGTCGTCGGCGAGGTCCGATGGCCGCAGGCCGGCCAGACGGCCGGGATCGATCTCGACCGGGATCTCGAAGGCCTGCCCGACGAAGCGCATGTCCGCCGTCAGGTCGAAGGCGAGCTCGCCGTCGAGGCCGAGGCTGCGGAACTCGGTTTCCGCCTGGCTGCGGAAGCGGGCGAACTCCTCACGCAGCAGGCCGGGCGCCTCCTCGCCCAGGGGAGAGCGTCGCGTGACGCCGGCCACCCGCACGTAGTCGGCCGACAGCAGCCCGAGCGCCGAGATGACGCCGGGATTGGGCGGCACCAGGATCTCGGCGATGCCCAGCTCCTCGGCGATCTCGGCCGCCAGCAGTGGCCCTGCGCCGCCGAAGGGCAGCAGCGCGTAGTCGCGCGGATCGCGCCCCCGTTCGGTCGATACCAGTTGCACGGCCCGCACGATGTTGGCGACGGCAAGCCGGATGGCCGCCGCCGCCGCTTCGCGCACGCTGACGCCGAGCTTGCCCGCCACCTCTTCGAAGGCGGCGTGGGCGCGCTCGACGTCGAGCTTCATGGTGCCGCCGAGGAAAGCGTCGGCCCGGATGGTGCCGCGGATCAGATGAGCATCGGTGACGGTCGGCTGGGTGCCACCACGGCCGTAGCAGGCGGGACCGGGCGAGGCGCCGGCGCTGCGCGGACCGACGCGGAGCATGCCGCCGTCGTCGATCCACACCAGCGAGCCGCCGCCGGCGCCGACGGTCACGATATCGAGCACCGGCGTGCGGATCGGCAGGCCGTCGACCTCAGTCTCCGGCGCGATGGCCGGGGCCCCGTCCACCACGAGGCAGACGTCGGTGGAGGTTCCGCCCATGTCGAAGGTGATCAGGTTGCGGCGCGCCGAACGCTCCGCCTGGCGAATGGCGCCGACGACGCCGGCCGCGGGGCCGCTGAACAGCGCGGTGATGGAGTTGCGCCGCATGGCGACCGCGGGCAGGCGGCCGCCGTTGGACTGCATGACGGAAAAACCGCCCTTGAAGCCGGCATTCGCCAGCGTCGCCTCGAAGCGATCGAGATAGCCGTCGATCACCGGCTGCACGTAGGCCGACAGCACCGTCGTCGAGGCGCGCTCGAACTCGCGGAACTCCTGCGCCACCTCGTGCGAGCAGGCGATGCGCAGGTGCGGCAGGGCGGCGCCGATCAGCGCCTTCAGCCGCAGCTCGTGCGCCGGCGCGATGTAGGCGGACAGGAGGCAGATCGCCAGCGCCTGGTAGCCGCCCTCGGCGAGCTGCGGGATGAGGGTGGCACGCACCTCCGCCTCGTCGAGCGGCAGGATCACCTCCCCCGCTCCGTCCACCCGCTCCGACACCTCGAAGCAGTCCTTGCGGCGCACCGGCGGCGCCGGCTTGGCGTACCTGAGATCGTAGATGTTGCGGCGATCGTGGCGCTGGAAGAAGAGGATGTCGCGGAAGCCCCGCGTGGTCAAAAAGGCGATTGGCGCGCCCTTGCGCTCCAGAATCGCGTTCGTGGCCACGGTCGAGCCGTGCACCAGATCGGTCACGCCGGCGGCGGCGATGCCGGCCGCCTCGAGCGAGCCGAAGGCGCCGATCTCCGGTGCCGCGGGCGTGCTCGGCACCTTCACCACCTCGACCCGGCCGCCGTCGACGGCCACCAAGTCCGTGAACGTGCCTCCCACTTCGATCCCGACGCGCATTCAAGTCTCCACATCGTTGTGGACTCGATCATAGGCATCTGTAGGATCAAATTGCAATTAGGCTAAAACTATGAGCAAAGAATTTTAGCACGGCTGCCAATCACGACGGCAGCGCCGGGACCCCGAGCCGATGGCGAAACAAGCGCGCATAGCCCCCGACGCAACGGCGCCCGAGCGGCCGGACGACATGGGCCGCAAGCTCCGGATGCGCCGGCTGATCAAAGGGCTATCGTTGCAGGAGGTGGCCGAGCAGGCGGAGATCTCGGTCGGCCTGCTCAGCCAGATCGAGCGCGGCGTCACCACGCCCTCGCTGAAATCCTTGCGCCAAATTTGTGCGGCGCTGGCCATGCCCATCGGCTGGCTGTTCGACCTGGCGGAGGGCGAGCACGACGACGTGGTCGTGCGGTCCTCCGCCCGCCGCGCCATGGATCTCGGCCCCAAGGGGATGCGCAAGGAACTGCTGTCGCCGGATGCGGTGCCCGGCATCCAGATGATCCGCATCGTCATCCGCCCGGGCGGCGCCTCGGGCGAGCCCTACAACAACCCGGCCGGCACCAAGTGCGGCACGGTGCTCGCCGGCACGCTGGGCCTCGAGGTGGACGGGACGGAATATATTCTGGAGACGGGCGACTCGTTCGCCTTCTCGGCGACCCAGATGCACCGCTTCTGGTGCGTGGGCGATCAGACGGTCGACCTGATCTGGGTGGTCACGCCGGCGATCTATTGAGCCAGCGCCCTGATGCGGCCGTCGCGGCGGCCACTAACTTGAAAGCGTAACCCGAGCGGGACCGCCCCGCCACAGCGTCGCCGCGGGGTGAGGGAGGAGCCTCACTTGCCAAGCTTTCAGAACTTGGCAGGCGGCCTGCCCAACGGCCTCCCCCTGTGTGGGGAGGCTGTCGAGAGCATGTCCTCGGACATGCTCCTGTTTTTGAATCAGGAACGCGCAGCGCCCTTGGGCGAAGCGGAAGCGACTGGTGGGGGTCGGCTCGGCTCCAACCACCTCGACGACAGCAGAACAGCCCCTGTCCAGCCGAGCGCGACCGCCGCCGCGTCCGCCGCACTCCCAGCGCGCGAGGCGTGCTTCGCGCCAGCGCGCCGTGAGGCGTCCGGCTTACTTGGCCTGCACGTCGAGCACGGCCTGGGCCATGAGCTCGTCCATGGTGCGGCGGATCTGATGGTCGGACTGAGCTACGCCGGCGGCATCGAAATCCTTGCGCACCTTCCGGAACACGTCGTCGTCCCCGGCTTCCTCGAAATCGGCCATGACCACCGCCTTGGCGTATTCGGCGGCCTCGGTGCCGGTCTTGCCGAGCTTCTGTGCGGCCCACTCACCGAGCATCCGGTTGCGGCGCGCCATCGCCTTGAACCGCAGTTCCTCGTCCAGAGCGAACTTGCGCTCGAAGCCCTCCTCGCGCTTGTCGAACGTCGTCATGGCACCGCCTTCTCCCTCTGTGTTCGGCATCGAGCGATATAGAGGCCGGCGCCGATGAAGACCAGTGTGGTCGCGCCGATTGGTCGCTCCGATTGTGGTCGCCCGGCTTCGGCGGCCGCAGTCCGGTACCCATCGTCGCGGCCGGGGTGAATCGGGTGCCCCCACACCCCACATTGTGCTTCGCCCCCCGATCAGCTAGGTTGCTCGTGCGGGTGGCCTAGCCGCCGAAAGCCCGCTAGCCGCGGACTTGACCTCTAAGGAACCACGGCAACCCATGGATTTCCTGAAAACACGGTATACGCCGATGAACCGTCGCCGTCGTATCTACGAAGGCAAGGCGAAAGTGCTCTATGAGGGCCCCGAGCCAGGCACGTTGATCCAACACTTCAAGGACGATGCTACCGCCTTCAATGCCAAGAAGCATGAGGTCATCGACGGCAAAGGCGTCCTCAACAACCGCATCTCCGAATATGTCTTTCAGAACCTGAACGACATCGGCGTGCCGACGCACTTCATCAAGCGGCTCAACATGCGCGAACAGCTGATTCGCGAGGTCGAGATCATCCCGCTCGAGGTGGTGGTGCGCAACGTCGCGGCGGGCTCGCTGTCGCAGCGCCTCGGCATCGAGGAGGGCACGCAGCTGCCCCGCTCGATCATCGAGTTCTACTACAAGAACG
Organism: Chelatococcus sp. KU-N122; assembly: GCF_055391085.1. NCBI lineage: Bacteria > Pseudomonadati > Pseudomonadota > Alphaproteobacteria > Hyphomicrobiales > Chelatococcaceae > Chelatococcus > Chelatococcus sp. KU-N122. The sequence goes on from NZ_AP043981.1 coordinate 778,209, forward strand.
ACGCCCTGAACGATCCGATGGTCTCGGAAGAGCACATCACGGCGTTCGGCTGGGCGAACCCGCAGGAAATCGACGACATCATGGCGCTCGCCATCCGCGTCAACGACTTCCTGTCCGGCCTGTTCCTGGGCGCCGGCATCCGCCTCGTGGACTTCAAGATGGAGACCGGGCGGCTCTGGGAAGGTGACATGATGCGCATCGTCGTCGCCGACGAGATCTCGCCGGATTCCTGCCGCCTGTGGGACATCAAGTCCTCCGACAAGCTCGACAAGGACCGCTTCCGCCGCGATCTCGGCGGGCTGATCGAGGCCTATTCGGAGGTGGCGCGCCGCCTCGGCATCCTCGGCGAGAACGAGAACCCGGCCGCCGGCGGCCCCAGGCTGGTTCAGCCTTAACAGCCGTCGGGCACCGTCGCGTCTGCAAGGCCCGGCTGTGCCGGGCCTTTTTCGTTGCGCCGCCCGGCGCCCGCCGTTCACGTCGGCGTCAGCGGCACCGTGACAGGGGCCTTTCGGCTTTCGGCCGGCCCGGGTGATGCGTATAGAGCTATCGACACCGGCGCCGTCTCGACACCTCCGATCCTTGCGCCGACAGCGGGCAAGCGATGTTTCGACGCCTCTATGACTGGGTGCTGAGCCTGGCAGGCAAGCCGGGCGCCACGTGGGCGCTGGCCGCCGTCTCGTTCGCCGAGAGCTCGTTCTTCCCCATCCCGCCAGACATCATGCTGGTGCCGATGGCGCTGTCGCGGCCCGACAAGGCCTGGTTCTATGCCGCCGTCTGCACCGTCGCCTCGGTCCTCGGCGGCCTGCTCGGCTATGCGATCGGCGCATTGCTGTTCGATTCCCTGGGCCATTGGCTCATCCAGGCGTATGGGCTATCCGACAGCATGGAGGCGTTCCGGCATTCCTACGCGGAATACGGACACTGGATCATCCTGATCAAGGGCGTGACGCCGATCCCGTACAAGCTGGTGACCATCGCCTCCGGCTTCGCCGGCTACAGCCTGTTCTGGTTCGTCGTGCTGTCGCTGATCACCCGGGGCATCCGCTTCGCCTTGGTCGCCGGCGCGATGCACTACTTTGCCGAGCCGATCCGGCGGCTGTTGGAACGGCATTTCGGCCTCGTCATCGGGCTCGTGCTGGGCTTCGTGGTGGTCGGCTTCGGGCTCGCCAAGCTCGCGTTTTGAGGATCGTCGTCGCGTGAGCACGCCTTTGGACATCCCCCGGACCGCAGCCATGCTGGTGGGCGCAGGGGCTGTCGCGACCATCGCCGCCGTGTTCGTGTTTCAGTATGGGCTGGGCTACCAGCCATGCCAGCTCTGCTACTATCAGCGCCTCCCTTACTACATAGGTATTCCGCTGGCGCTTATCGGCGCCGGTCTGCCCCAGACGAGTTCGCGGGCGCGCAAGGTCGCGCTCGTGCTGCTGGCGCTGGTCTTCCTGGTGAGCACGGGCCTCGGCATCCACCACGCCGGCGTGGAGTGGAAGTGGTGGGCCGGCCCGGCGGGCTGCTCCGGCGCGCTCGACCAGGCCGGCTCCGTCAACGATTTCATGAAGCAGCTCAACAATCTGCGCGTGGTGAGCTGCACCGACGCCGCCTGGCGCTTCCTCGGCCTGTCGATGGCGGGCTGGAACGCGGTGGTGTCGCTCATTCTGGCCGCCGTCGCCTGGTTCGGCGCGAGCCGCTCGGTGCCCCCGCAGGGCCGGCCACGGTGACAGCCTTCTGGCGGACGACCGCCCCTGCACGACCCATGAGCGTCATGCGCACCGCCGGCACCGGGGCGATGGTGGTCATGCTCGGGCCGATCAGCCTGTCGCTCTATACGCCGGCATTGCCGGCCATGGTGCACGCCTTCGACACCACGCCGGCCGCGATCAAGCTCACCCTGACGGTGTATTTCTGCGGCTTCGCCTTCGCCCAGCTCGTCTGCGGCCCGCTGTCGGACGCCTACGGCCGCCGGCCGGTCGGCGTGGGGTTCTTCGCCATCTACCTGCTCGGCAGCATCGTCGCCGCCTGCTCTCCGACCCTCGACTGGCTGCTCGCCGGCCGCGCGCTGCAGGGCATCGGCGCCGCCGCCGGCATCGCTACCTCCCGCGCCATGGTGCGCGACCAGTACTCGGGCCAGCAGTCGGCCCGCATCATGAACCTGATCGGCATCATGCTGGCGGTCGGCCCCGCCATCTCGCCCTCGCTCGGCGGCCTCATCCTGGCGACCGTCGGCTGGCAGTCGATCTTCTTCCTGATGGTGCTCTACGGCCTCGTCGTGATGATCCTGGTCGGCTTCCTGACGCCGGAGACCAACCGCCACATGAACCGGGCGCTGGCCAGGCCCCGCCACGTCATCGCCAGCTACCGCACGCTGCTCGGCGACCGGCGATTCCTGGGCGCCTCGCTGCTCATGGCGATCTCGCCGGGCGGCCTCTACACGCTGGCCGCCATGCTGCCCTTCGTCATGATCGAGCGGGTGGGGCTGACGCCGACCCAGTTCGGCCTCGGCATGCTGGCGCAGACCGGCTCGTACATGACCGGGGCGACCATCGCCGGCATCATGCTGCGACGCGTCGACGCCATGCGCCTCATCCCCCTCGGCCTGGCCATGGTCGCGATCGCGGGCCTCGGCTTCGGCATCGGGCTGCACATCTGGCCGCCGTCGTTCGTCAGCGTGATGGGGCCTGTGGCGCTGTGGGCCTTCGGCAACGCCTTCATCATGCCCGGCACCGCGGCGGGCGCGCTGGCCCCCTTCCCGCATATCGCCGGGGCAGCGTCCGCCCTGACCGGCTTCATGCAGATCGGCGGCGGGCTGGTGGGCACCGCCGTGGCGGCGCTGCTGTTCACCGACCCGTTCGAGGCGCTCACCATCATCATGGCGGTGATGGCGGCCGTCGCCGTCGTCGTCTATTTCACGCTGGTGCGCGGCCCGGACCAGGCCGCCGGGCTCGACCCGGCCATCGAGCCGGAGGATATCGAGGTGGCCGTCGACCCCGTCGGCATCGTCGGCGCCGGCGGAGCCGAGATCGAAACGGTCACCGCCGCCCGCCAGGCCCGCCGCGCCTGAGCCGCTTTGCCGTCGTTGCCGTTGCCGGCCGGGCCGAGAGCGGGTAATGCGGAACGATTCCAAGAGAACCAGTTCGAGAGAACCAGCCCGGAGCGCCCCATGAAGGCCCGCGTGACCGTCACCCTCAAGAACGGCGTGCTCGATCCGCAGGGCAAGGCGATCGAAGGCGCCCTCGCCTCGCTCGGCATCGCCGGCGTGGCCGGCGTCCGCCAGGGCAAGGTGTTCGACATCGAGCTGAGCCACGGCCAGGCCGGCGAGGCGGAAGCGGCCCTGAAGGAGGCCTGCGAGAAGCTGCTGGCCAACACGGTGATCGAGAACTACCGCATCGAACTCGTAGGCTGATGTGGTCCGGGCTCCTGCCCCGACGGCCCGTCCGGGCAGCCCCGGCAGCCGCCCCATCCGACGATTGAGAGGCACGCCATGCTCGACCCCGACGCGCAGACCGTCCTCGATCTGATCAAGGCCGCAGGCCGGCCGCCGATCACGGCACTGGCGCCCGCCGAGGCGCGGCAGACCTACCTCAATTCCCGCCGGGCGCTGACGCCCGAGCCGCCCGAGGTCGCCCTCGTCGAGGAGCTGGAGGCCCCCGGCCCGCGCGGCCCCATTCCGCTCCGCCACTACCGCGGCATCGGCACCCGTCCCGGCATGGAGCTGCCGTGCCTCGTCTTCATGCACGGCGGCGGCTGGGTGATCGGCGACCGCGACACGCATGACTATGTCTGCCGCAAGCTCGCCAACGCCGCCGCCTGCGCCGTGGTCTCCGTCGACTACCGCCTGGCGCCGGAGCACGTCTTCCCGGCCGCGGTCGAGGATTGCGCCGCCGCCGTCCGCCACGTGGCCGCCGCCGCGGCGGACCTGCACATCGACACGGACCGCCTCGCCGTCGGCGGCGACAGCGCCGGCGGCAACCTCGCCGCCGTCATGGCGCACATGGCCCGCGACGGTGACCTGCCGGCGCTCGCCTTCCAGCTGCTGATCTATCCGGCCGCCGACATGGCCATGCGCCACCCCTCGCACGAGCTGCCGCTCGCCGGCTTCCCGCTGGAAGGCTCGACGGCGCGCTGGTTCGCCCGCCACTACATGGGCGAGACGGGCGACGTCGGCCATTGGTGGGCTTCGCCGCTCAAGGCGCCGCGCTTCGACGGCCTGCCGCCGGCCTTCGTGCTCACCGCCGGCTACGATCCGCTGGTCGACGAGGGCCGCGCGTACGCCGCCACCCTGGAAAAGGCCGGCGTGCGGGTGGCGTATCTGCACATGAGTGACCAGATGCATGGCTTCATCACCATGTCGAAGGTCGTCCGCGCCGCCGAGACCGCCTTGGACATCATGGGCCTGGCACTCGCCCGCGCCCTAGCACAGACCTGAGGGTCGCCGGAGCACCCGATGAAATCGGCCGTCGTCATCTTCCCCGGATCCAACCGCGAGCGGGACGTCGCGCGCGCGCTGAAGGCCGTGGCCGGCTCCGCGCCGGCCATGCTCTGGCACGGCGAGCACGAGCTGCCGCGGGGCACGGACCTGGTGGTGCTGCCCGGCGGCTTCAGCTACGGCGACTACCTGCGCTGCGGCGCCATCGCCGCCCGCGCCCCGATCATGGACGCGGTGCGCGCCCACGCCGCCCGCGGCGGCCTGGTGCTGGGCATCTGCAACGGCTTCCAGATCCTGTGCGAGTCGCAGCTGCTGCCCGGCGTGCTGATGCGCAACGCCCAGCTGCGTTTCGTCTGCCGCCGCCAGCACCTGCGCGTCGAGCGCAACGATACCGCCTTCACCGGCCGCTATCGCCAGGGCCAGGTCATCGACGTGTGCGTGGCCCACGGCGAGGGCAGCTATGCGGCCGACACCGACACCATCCGCCGTCTGGAGAGCGACGGGCGCGTCGCCTTCCGCTACAGCGATGCGGCGGGCGACCTGACGCCGGCGTCCAACTGCAACGGCTCGGTCAACGCCATTGCCGGCATCTACTCGGAGGGCGGCAACGTGCTCGGCCTGATGCCGCACCCGGAGAACCTGATCGACGACCTCGTCGGCGGCACCGACGGGCGCGGCCTGTTCGAAAGCCTCGCAGACGCGCGCCGCGCCGCCTGAACCGACACCCCGCTTGCTCCATGACGACGAAAGCGATGATCGCGAACGCCCCCAAGATCACCCCCGAGCTGGTCGCCGAGCACGGTCTCAAGCCGGACGAGTACGAGCGCTTCCTGGCGCTCATCGGCCGCGAGCCGACGATCACCGAGCTCGGCATCGTCTCGGCCATGTGGAACGAGCACTGTTCCTACAAGTCGTCGCGCCTCCACCTGCGCAACCTGCCCACCCAGGCGCCGTGGGTGATCCAGGGGCCCGGCGAGAACGCCGGCATCATCGACATCGGTGACGGCGACGCCATCGCCTTCAAGATGGAGAGCCACAACCACCCCTCGTTCATCGAGCCCTACCAGGGCGCGACGACCGGCGTCGGCGGTATCCTGCGCGACGTCTTCACCATGGGCGCCCGGCCGATCGCCGCGCTCAACGCCCTGCGCTTCGGCTCGCCCGACCACCCGCGCACCCGCCATCTGGTCTCCGGCGTGGTCGCCGGCATCGGCGGCTACGGCAATTCCTTCGGCGTGCCGACGGTCGGCGGCTCGGTCGGCTTCCACACCCGCTACGACGGCAACATCCTGGTCAACGCCATGGCCGTCGGCCTGGTGCGCAGCGACCGGATCTTCTACGCAACCGCCACCGGCGTCGGCAACCCGATCGTCTACCTCGGCTCCAAGACCGGTCGCGACGGCATCCACGGCGCCACCATGGCCTCGGCCGAGTTCGACCAGAACTCCGAGGAGAAGCGGCCCACCGTCCAGGTCGGCGACCCGTTCGCCGAGAAGCTGCTGCTGGAAGCCTGCCTGGAGCTGATGGACTCCGGCGCGGTCATCGCCATCCAGGACATGGGGGCGGCCGGCCTCACCTGCTCGGCGGTGGAGATGGGCGCCAAGGGCAATCTCGGCATCGAGCTCGACCTCGACGCCGTGCCCTGCCGCGAGGAGGGCATGAGCGCCTACGAGATGATGCTCTCGGAAAGCCAGGAGCGCATGCTCATGGTGCTCAAGCCCGAGAAGCGCGATCAGGCGGAGGCGATCTTCCGCAAATGGGGCCTCGACTTCGCCGTGGTCGGCCGCACCACCGACACGCTGCGCTTCGTCGTGAAGCACGCCGGCGAGGTGGTCGCCGACCTGCCCATCAAGGAGCTGGGCGACGAGGCCCCGCTCTACGACCGTCCCTACCTGTCCAACACCTTCGCGCTCGTCCTCGCCCCCGCCGACGTCCCGGCGCCGATGGCGAACCGGGAGGCGCTGCTGAAGCTCATCGGCTCGCCGGACCTTACCTCCAAGCGCTGGGTGTGGGAGCAGTACGATCACCTGATCCTCGGCAACACGGTGCAGACGCCGGGCGGCGACGCGGCCATCGTGCGCATCGAGGACGGCCCCAAAGGCGTGGCGCTGACCACCGACGTCACCCCGCGCTACTGCGAGGCCGACCCGGTCGAGGGCGGTCGGCAGGCGGTGGCGGAGGCTTGGCGCAACATCACGGCCGTCGGCGGCCTGCCGCTCGCCATCACCGACAACCTGAACTTCGGCAACCCGGAGAAGCCCGAGATCATGGGCCAGCTCGTCGGCTGCCTGCGCGGCATCGGCGAGGCCTGCCGCGCCCTCGACTTCCCCGTCGTCTCCGGCAACGTCTCGCTCTACAACGAGACGCAGGGGCGCTCGATCCTGCCGACCCCGACGATCGGCGGCGTCGGCGTGGTGGACGACGTCTCGGTGCACGCCACCATCGGCTTCCGGCGCTCCGGCGACCTCATCGCGCTGGTGGGCGACACCGCGGGCTGGCTCGGGCAGTCCTGCTATCTGCGCGACGTCTGCGGCCGCGAGGAGGGCGCCCCGCCACCGGTCGACCTCGCCGTCGAGCGCCGCAACGGCGACTTCGTGCGTGGCCTGATTCGGGCGGGCCGGCTCACCACCGTGCATGATTGCTCCGACGGCGGCCTCGCCGTGGCGCTCGCCGAGATGGCGCTCGCCGGCGGTGTCGGCGCCACCCTCGAGCCGCTGCCGGAGGGCCTTGCCGCCCATGCCTTCCTGTTCGGCGAGGACCAGGCCCGGTACGTGATCGCCGCCGCCCCCGACGTCATGGAAGCGATCGTCGCCGAAGCGGCGCTGGCCAACGTGCCTATCCGCCGGCTGGGCGCCACCGGCGGCACCGCGCTTGCGCTGCCGGGCGAGCCGCCCCTATCGTTGGCCGAGCTCGAAGAGGGGCACGAATCTTGGCTGCCGGCCTATATGGCTGGCCAGGGGCATCTCACCGCCGCCTGACGGGTAAAGCGACGGCGCCGCCCGTGCGGTCGAGCGTCCGCGAACCTATATTCAGTGCAGGCGATGGAGCAAAGGCACAGGAGCGGGGATCGGACGATGGCGATGCAGGCGCGCGAAATCGAGGAGATGATCCGCCAGGCGATCCCGGACGCCACGGTCGAGATCCACGATCTCGCCGGCGACGGGGACCACTACGCCGCGACGGTGGTGTCGCCGTCGTTCAAGGGCAAGAGCCGGGTGCAGCAGCACCAGATGGTGTACCAGGCCCTGCGCGGCAACATGGGCGGGGTACTGCATGCGCTTGCATTAACGACATCCGCCCCCAAGATTAGCGGGACCTACGCGCGCCTTGACCGCGCGAATGGAGGACTTTCAATGACTGACGCTCACGCCTTGATCGACAACGAAGTGAAGTCCAACGACGTCGTGCTGTTCATGAAGGGAACGCCGCAGTTCCCGCAGTGCGGTTTCTCGGGCCAGGTGGTGCAGATCCTCGACTACCTGGGCGTGCCCTACAAGGGCGTGAACGTGCTGGCCGACGACGCCGTGCGACAGGGTATCAAGACCTACAGCAATTGGCCGACGATTCCTCAGCTCTATGTCAAGGGCGAGTTCATCGGCGGCTGCGATATCATCCGCGAGATGTTCCAGGCGGGCGAGCTGCAGAACCATTTCACCGAGAACGGCATAGCCGTCCGCCAGGTGGCGTGACGAATGGCCGGATGGCCGGGGTCAAGCCCAGCCATCCGCCTTCTCGGGATCACCCGTTCACTTCTGCTGCAGCACCGCGCGCAGCAGGGCCTGGGCGTCCGCTGACGCCCATTCGGCCGGGCCGTCCAGGTTGGCGACGACGCATCCCTTGCGGTTGACGATTAGCGTCGTCGGCAGGCCCGAGGCCCGGTCGGCGCTGCGCAGGGCCTGGAACACCTTGCCTTGCGGATCGGCGTAATACACCAGGTTCGAGATGTTGTTGTCGGTCAGCCATTGCCTGGGCTTGGCCGGATCACGGCTGTCCATGTTGACGGCCACGACCTCGAAGTCCGGGCCGCCGAGGGCGGCCTGCAGCGCGTCGAGCGCCGGCATTTCCTTGCGGCACGGCACGCACCACGTCGCCCACAGGTTGAGCAGGATGACGCGGCCGTTGAAATCGCCGGCCGTCCGCGCCGCGCCGTTCGCCGTCTGGAAGGTGACCGCCGGCGCCGGCTGAGGCGCACGGGCCACCTGCACGCCGGCCACCTCGCCCTTGGCGAGCGCATCGACCGGTGCCGCATCCCAGCGGCCGCATTGCGCCTCCGCCACGTTGCGGGACGACGCGTGCCAATATAGGGCTGCGGCGCCGGCCGCGGCCGCGAACGCTGCGACAGCGATGAGCAAGGGGGCGTGGCGGCGGATGGACAGGGTCATGAGACCGAAATCGAGAGCAGCATGAGCAACAAGATGTGGGGCGGGCGGTTCTCGACTGCGCCCGCCGCAATCATGGAAGAGATCAACGCCTCGATCGAATTCGACAAGAGGCTGGGCCCGCAGGACGTGCGCGGCTCGTTGGCGCACGTGGACATGCTGGCGGCGACCGGCATCGTCTCGGACGCCGACGGGGCCGCGATCGCAGCCGGGCTGCGCGCCATCGCCGCCGACATCGACGCCGGACGCTTCACGGTGTCGCGGGCGCTGGAAGACATCCACATGAACGTGGAGGCCGAGCTCGCCCAGCGCATCGGCCCGGCCGCCGGCCGCCTGCACACCGCGCGCTCGCGCAACGACCAGGTGGCGACCGACATGCGGCTGTGGGTGCGCGACACCGTCGATGCGCTCGATGTCCAGCTCGCCGATCTGCAGCGGGCACTGGCCGGGCGGGCGCTGGAGTTCGCCGCCGCCGTGATGCCCGGCTTCACCCACCTGCAGTCGGCCCAGCCGGTGACGCTCGGCCATCACCTGCTCGCCTACGTCGAGATGTTCGGCCGCGACCGCGGCCGGCTGGTCGATGCCCGGCGCCGTATGAACGAATGCCCACTCGGCGCCGCGGCGCTCGCCGGCACCTCCTTCCCCATCGACCGCGCCCACACGGCGGCGGCGCTGGGCTTCGACCGGCCGACCGCCAACTCGCTCGATTCGGTCTCCGACCGCGACTTCGCCCTGGAGACGCTGGCGGCCGCCTCGATCTGCGCCGTGCACCTGTCGCGCTTCGCTGAGGAGATCGTGCTGTGGGCGACACCGCAGTTCGGCTTCGTGCGGCTATCCGACGCGTTCTCCACCGGCTCGTCGATCATGCCGCAGAAGCGCAACCCGGACGCGGCAGAGCTGGTGCGCGGCAAGGCCGGCCGCGTGGTCGGCGCGCTCGCGGCGCTGCTGATCGTGATGAAGGGCCTGCCGCTGACCTATTCCAAGGACATGCAGGAGGACAAGGAAGGCACCTTCGACGCCCTGCACACGCTATCGCTCTGCCTGGCGGCCATGACCGGCATGGTGAACGACCTGACGCCCGACCTGGAGGCCATGCGCCGGGCCGCCGGCAGCGGCTATGCGACGGCGACCGACCTGGCCGACTGGCTGGTGCGGACGCTGGGCCTGCCCTTCCGCGAGGCGCACCATGTCACCGGCCGCCTCGTCGGCATCGCCGCCGAAGGCCGGATCGGGCTGGAGGAGCTGACTCTGGCCCAGATGCAGGCTGTGGAGCCCCGCATCACCACCGACGTGTTCGGCGTCCTGGGCGTCGACCGCTCGGTGGAAAGCCGCACCAGCTATGGCGGCACGGCGCCCGCCAACGTCGAGCGCGAAGCCCGGCGCTGGCTCTCGGCGCTCGGCCCCGAGGCTCCCCCGGCAGGCCCCGGCGGGACGGGCGGCGGCGCCTGAGCTTTGCGATTCCGTCCCCGGATCTTTCGGTTATAGTGCCGCCCGCTTCGTGAGGATCGCCCCCCTTGTCCGCTCCCCCTTCCGCGCTGTTGCGCGTTGTCGTCGTCACCGCGGTGATGGCTTTGGCCTTGGCTGCCTGCGGCCGGCGCGGCGCGCTGCAGCCGCCGCCGGACCCTTCGGCGCCCAAGCAGACCGAGGCGCAGAAGGCCGACAGCCAGTCGGATGACGACGAACCTGATACGATCGTGCCGACGCCCGCCATCACCGGGGCGAAGAAGAAGCCCAAGGGCTACACCATCCCGAAAGAGCCATTCATTCTCGATTCACTGCTCTGACGGCTCGGCCCTGATAAGCTGCTCCTGAATGGATGGGTAGCCGGCCGCGACCCGGCTACCCATCCTCAAGGACCCATCCATCCACGAGGAGATGGAGCGGAACGGAGGCGTTCCGCTCCCGCACCGCATGCGCCATTTCGAATATCGTGGCGGCGTTCTGCACGCCGAGGACGTCGACCTTCGCCACCTAGCCGACGAGGTCGGCACGCCCTTCTATTGCTACGCCAGCGCCACCCTGGAGCGGCACTACCGGGTGTTCGCCGAAGCCTTCGCCGACGTGCCGTCGCTGGTCTGCTACGCGGTGAAGGCCAACTCCAACCAGGCGGTGCTCGCCACCCTCGCCCGCCTCGGCGCGGGCATGGACATCGTCTCGGGGGGCGAGCTGGGCCGCGCGCTGGCGGCGGGCGTGCCGGGCCGGCGCATCGTCTTTTCCGGCGTCGGCAAGACGCGCGAGGAGATGGCCGCAGCCCTCCACGCCGACATCCTCTGCTTCAACGTGGAATCCGAGCCGGAGCTGGAGGCGCTGTCCGAGGTGGCGGCCGGGATGGGCCGCCGCGCGCCCGTCTCGGTCCGCATCAATCCGGACGTCGATGCGGGAACCCACGCGAAGATCTCGACCGGGCGCTTCGACAACAAGTTCGGCATTCCGATCTCGCGCGCCGCCGCGGTCTATGCCCGCGCCGCCGCCCTTCCCGGCATCGAGACGATCGGCGTCGACATGCACATCGGCAGCCAGATCGTCGATCTCAAGCCGTTCGAGGATTCGGCCCGGCGGCTGACCGAGCTGGCGCGGGAGCTGATGGCGGCGGGCCACCGGCTGCGCCACATCGACTTCGGCGGCGGCCTGGGCGTGCCCTACAAGCTCGACAACGAGCCGCCGCCGCTCCCCGCCGAGTACGCCGACATCATCAAGCGCACGACCCGCGATCTCGGCCTCGAGCTGGTGTTCGAGCCCGGCCGGCTGATCGTCGGCAACGCCGGCATCCTGGTGGCCCGCGTGCTCTACCTCAAGCACGGCGAGGGCAAGACCTTCCTCATCGTCGACGCGGCGATGAACGACCTGATCCGGCCCACGCTCTACGATGCCCACCACGATATCCTGCCGGTGGTCGCGCATGCGCCCGATGCGCCGGTCATGGTGGCGGACGTGGTCGGCCCGGTCTGCGAGACCGGCGACTATCTGGCGCTGGACCGGCATCTGCCGCAGCTGGCCAGCGGCGACCTGATCGCGGTGATGACCGCGGGCGCCTATGGCGCGGTCCAGTCCAACACCTACAACACACGACCCCTCGTGCCCGAGGTCCTGGTGAAGGGTGCGGACCACGCAATCGTGCGGCCCCGCGTCACGGTCGAGACATTGATCGGCCTTGATCGCCAGCCACCCTGGCTGAGCTGAGGCGCCCATTCGTTTCGCCTGCGACACAGGCCCGGGGCGCCCTAGCAAGTTCGTTTGCGCATGCTAACTTGAAGCGCGGGGGCGGACGAGGCGTCGGCAGGTTTCTTGCAGAGACCGGACGAGCGGACTGACGCGCGCCGACGTGGCGCGGCCAGGAGAACTGGATGAGCAACGTGCCGCAGCAAGCGGCCTTGCGCCCGCCCCCGGAGCCGCGGCGCGAGCGATCGAAACTGGACCGTCTGATCGAGCGGTCACGCCTCGCGCTGCTGTGGGAGCGGGCATGGCCTGCCGTCTGGCTGCCGGTCGGCGCGCTCTGCTGCTTCGTGACGCTCGCCTGGCTCGGGGTCTGGGTCGATCTGCCGCCACTCGGCCGGGCCATCGGCTGCGGCGTGTTCGGCCTTGCCCTCCTGGCTTCGCTCGTCCCCCTGCTGCGGCTGCGGTTGCCGGCGCGCCGCGACGCGCTGTCGCGGCTCGACCGGTCGGCGACCGCCACCCACCGGCCGGCAACCGCGGTGGAGGACAAGCTCGCGCTCGGCAACGGCGATCCCGCCGCCAAGGCGCTCTGGGCGCTGCACCAGAGCCGCGCCGCCGAAAGCCTGGCCGGGCTCACGGTCGCTCCGCCTGCGCCGCAGATGGCGCGGCGGGACCCCTACGCCTTGCGCGGCCTTGCCATCGTCGCCCTGGCCGCCAGCGCCTTCGTCGCCGGCCCCGAGCTGATGAGCCGGCTCGCATCCGCCTTCGACTGGCGCGGCCTGCCCAGCGCCACCGCGGACGTGCGCATCGACGGCTGGATCGACCCGCCGCTCTACACCCGGCTTCCGCCGCTGATCCTCGATTTCAAGAACGCCCAGCCGGCACCGGTGCGCGTGCCGGTGAACAGCACGCTCGTGCTGCGCGCCGCTGGCCGCAGCCCGCTCACGGTCACCGCAGGGGACGGACTCAAGGAGCTTCAACCGGCGAAGACCGGCAGCCAGCCGGCGGGGCCGCACCTCAGCGAGCATCGCTTCACCGTTATCGGCGGCGCCGACGTCTCCGTACGCGCCGGGCCGGCGAGCGGCAGCCTGACGGTGCAGGCGATTCCCGATACGCCGCCGCAGATCGCGCTGGTCGGCCAGCCGCAGGCCAATGCCCGCGGCTCCTTGACGATCACCTACACCGCCAAGGACGACTACGGGCTCGCCTCGGCCGAAGGCGTGGTGGAACGCGCCGACGGCCATGCCGGCCGCACCCTGGTCGAGCCCCCCAAGCTGCCGCTCAGCCTGCCGAGCGATCCGAGCGGCGACGGCGAGACCAAGACGACGGTCGACCTGTCGGACAGCCCCTGGGCCGGCGCCCGGGTCAAGCTCACCCTCGTCGCCCGCGATGAAGCCGGCCAGATGGGGACCAGCGAGACCACGACCATCACCCTGCCGCAACGGCCCTTCTCCAAGCCGCTCGCCCGCGCCCTGGTCGAACAGCGCCGCGACCTGATCATCGAGCCCGACCAGCGCCGCCGGGTGCAGACGGCGCTCGATGCGCTGCTGATCGCGCCGGAGCTGTTCACGCCGGAACCCGGCATCTATCTCGGCCTCAACTTCGCCGCCGACCAGTTGCGCCAGGCCAAGACCGATCCGGACCTGCTGGAGGTCGCCGACTTCCTGTGGGAGATGGCGCTGCAGATCGAGGACGGCGATCTGTCCGACGCCGAGAAGGCCTTGCGCGCCGCGCAGGAGGCGGTGCGCCAGGGGCTGGAGCGCGGCGCCCCCGAGGACGAGATGCGGCGGCTCACCGACGAGTTGCGCCGCGCGCTCGATCGCTTCGTCAGCGAGTTCGCCCAGCGGCAGATGCAGAACCGCGACCAGGCTCAGAACCAGCGCAGCGACCCCAACGCCCGCACGGTCACGCCCGACGACCTCCGGAACATGCTGAACCGTATCGAGGAGCTGTCGCGGCAGGGTGCCACGGCCGAGGCGCAGCGGCTGCTCGAGGAGCTGCGCAACATCCTGGAGAACCTGCGCACGGCTCAGCCCGGGCGGCAGCCGAACCCGCTGGCGCGCGAGCTCAACCGCTCGTTCGACGAGCTGGACAACCTGATGCGCGATCAGCAGGGCCTGCGCGACGAAACCTATCGCAACGGCCAGCAGCGCTCGCAGAACGGCCGCGGCCAGCAACAGCAGCAGCGCCGCGGCGACGACGGCCAGCGCGGCGGTCAACGCCGCGCGCCCGGCGAGCGGGGCGGCCAGCAGCAGATGGGCGAAGGCGACCAGGGGCAGTCGCAGGAGGAGCTGGGGCGCCGCCAGCAGGCCCTGCGCCAACGCCTCGAGGAGCTGCAGAATCGGCTCAAGGGCCTCGGCATGGAGAGCGAACAGGGGCTCGAGGATGCCGAGCGCGAGATGGGCGACGCGGAAGGCGCGCTCGGGCGCGGCGAGGCCGGCGACGCAGTCGATTCGCAAGGGCGCGCCCTGGAGGCGATGCGCCGCGGCGCCCAGGGCCTGGCGCAGCAGATGCAGCAGCAGGGCAACGGCAGCGAACAGGCCGACGGCCAGGACGGCGAGCCGGGACGCCCGGAGGGCCGCGCCCAAGGCGCCGAGGACACCGATCCGCTGGGGCGACCGACACGAGGACGCGATTGGGTCGACGGCCGCGTCAAGATTCCCAACGCCGCCGACGCCACCGTGGCCCGGGCCCGGCGCATCCTGGAGGAGCTGCGCCGTCGCCTGGGCGAGCCGGACCGCCCCCGCGAGGAGCTCGACTACCTCGAGCGCCTGCTCAGGCCGCGATAGCGCGTGATCGCGAGGGGCTGCCGCGGGGCTCTTGGAAAGATCGTGCTCGAGACGACAGCCTGGAGCGGCGACGCCCGAAGGGACATCATCCCATTCTAGGTGCGCGGCCCTGATCGGGGTTGCCGTCGCTCTGTCTTGAGCACGGGTCCCGGCCGCGCTCGGACCTCGCTTTTGTGTATGGCTCCGATGCTCCAGACGCCCTTGATACCGACTCCGGTCGGCCCGAAATTCCTAAGTCTAGTGATGGATTTGCACCCGAGACGGCGGCGCGCGCGGTCCGGCGCCGTCGCCCGGAAGCGCTTCTCTCCGATCGGGTGATTCCACCCGAGCGCGAAGCGCTCTAGGGTGCGCGGCGCAGCGTGCGGGCCGCAAGCGTGATCAGCCGACAGGAGTGGGGCATGAGCGGATCGAACTGGATCGTCGGCATCGCCGTCGCCGCCGTCGCCGTGGTGCTCATCATGGGCCTCGTCAACATGATGCAGGGCGGCAGCGCCGAGCGCTCGCAGAAGCTGATGCGCATGCGCGTGCAGCTGCAGTTCCTCGCCGTCATCATCATCATGGCGGTGCTGTGGTGGCGCGGCACCTGACCGCGAACGGAGCCGATTCACTAGAAGCTTGAGCTTGACACAACTATACGGTGGTCATTCGCCAGAGAGCCGTCTATGGTTGACGCAGCGTCAACCAATACGGTTTTCGTGTCCGCATGGCTCGATCGTTCCCAGCAGTGATTCTGCTAGTGGCATTCTCTGCGCCAGCGCAAGCAGCCGACCTCTCACGCATCGACATCACGACGGTGCACGATCCGACGCCAAGCTTCGTGAGCGAGCTGCGCTTCGGCGGCTCGGCGCAGGACCCCGGAGGGCCTGAACAAGGCACCGGCAACGTCACCGGCGCCGTCGTCTTCGCCAAGCCGTTCCGCTCCGCCGACCCGATCGTCGACGTCTTGCTTCCCCGTCCGATGATCGGCGGCAGCTGGAACACCGGGGGCCGGACCAGCTTCGGCTACGCGGCGCTGGCCTGGACCTACGACATCTCGCCCCAGTTCTTCGTCGAGGCGACCTTCGGCGGGGCGATCCACAACGGCGACACCTCGACCCCGGTGCCCCCGCACCATGATTCGCTCGGCTGCTCCCCGCTGTTCCGCGAGAGCGCGGCGGTGGGCTATCGCTTCGACGTCCATTGGAGCGTCATGGCCATGGTCGAGCACATGTCGAACGCCGGCCTGTGCTCCAGCAACCGTGGGCTCACCAACGTCGGCGCGCAGCTGGCCTACCACTTCTGACCGATCGCACCGGCCCTGCCCCCCGCGCCGACTTGCGCTTCGGGCGCGATCCGGGTCTATCTCTGCGCGGGCACATGTCCGCCCGGGCAACGCATCCGAACGGCGGACGCGCTCGAGCATGCCCGCAAGGAGGCCGCGATGGTCGCGTTGAACCGCATCTACACCAGGACCGGCGATGCGGGCACGACCGGCCTCGCCAACGGCGAGCGACGCAAGAAGCACGACCTGCGCGTCGAGGCCTACGGCACCGTCGACGAGACCAACGCGGCCGTCGGGATGGCTCGCCTCCACACCGCCGGCAGCGACCTCGACGCCATGCTCGGCCGCATCCAGAACGACCTCTTCGACCTGGGTGCCGATCTCGCGACCCCCGAGACCGACAAGCCGATGAAGCACGAGCCGCTGCGCGTGCTCGACAGCCAGGTGCTGCGGCTCGAGACCGAGATCGACACGCTCAACGGGCCGATCGAGCCGCTGCGGTCGTTCGTGTTGCCGGGCGGCTCGCCGGCCGCCGCCGCGCTGCACGTCGCCCGCACCGTCTGCCGCCGCGCCGAGCGCCTCGTCGTCGCGCTTGCCGATCAGCCCGGCGAGGTGGTCTCGCCCACCGCCGTCAAGTACCTCAATCGCCTGTCGGACTTCCTCTTCGTGGCGGCGCGCGCCGCCAACGGCAACGGGCGCTCCGACGTGCTCTGGGTGCCCGGCCAGAACCGCTGAGGGGCGCGGCTGCCGACCGCGCCCCGATGGGCGCTCCGCCCCGTTTCGGCGCGCCGCGCAGACAAATCCGTTGCCCGGCCTCGCCGCGGCGGCGCCTGCCGTTGACATGGCGCGTCGGCGCGCTAGGTTCCGGCCCTTCAAGAGACAGGCTCTCATCATCCTTTCGATGCGCCGGAGCGTGGTCCAGGCGACAGGTGCCTGAACGGACGCCACGTCGCAGGACGAGCAAGCGTTCAGCTGACTTTTCGGCTGCACGGCTCTCGGGCGACAGCAGCGGATGAGCGGTTGGCTCTTGCACGAATTTATGCGCGAAGGGATGCCCGTATGAAGATACTCGTGCCCGTGAAGCGGGTCGTCGACTACAACGTCAAGATCCGCGTGAAGCAGGACGGCTCCGGCGTCGAGCTCGCCAACGTTAAAATGTCGATGAATCCCTTCGACGAGATCGCCATCGAAGAGGCGATCCGGCTGAAGGAGAAGGGCAAGGCGACCGAGATCGTCGCCGTCTCGATCGGGCCGGCCCAATGCGCCGAAACCATCCGCACCGCCCTCGCCATGGGCGCCGACCGCGGCATCCTGGTGAAGACCGACAGCGCCGTGGAGCCGCTCGCCGTGGCCAAGCTGCTGGCGAAGGTCGTGGCCAACGAGAACCCGGCCCTGGTCATCCTGGGCAAGCAGGCGATCGACGACGACAGCAACCAGACGGGCCAGATGCTGGCCGCGCTGCTCGGCTGGTCCCAGGGCACCTTCGCCTCGAAGATCGAGGTCGACGGCGACAGCCTGGCCGTGACCCGCGAGGTGGACGGCGGCCTGCAGAGCATTTCGCTCAAGCTGCCGGCCATCGTCACCACCGACCTGCGCCTCAACGAGCCGCGCTACGCCTCGCTGCCCAACATCATGAAGGCGAAGAAGAAGCCGCTGGACGAGACCGCGCCGGAGACGCTCGGCGTCGACATCGCGCCGCGCCTCAAGGTGCTGAAGACCGTCGAGCCGCCGAAGCGGCAGGGCGGCGTCAAGGTCGCCTCGGTCGAAGAGCTGGTGCAGAAGCTGCGCAACGAGGCAGGAGTGATCTGAGATGACGACCCTACTGCTCGCTGAACACAGCGGATCCGCCCTGAACGACGCCACCGGCAAGGCGCTGACGGCGGCCAAGGCGCTGGGTGCTCCCGTGCACGTGCTGGTCGCCGGCGCGGGGAGCCGGGCGGCCGCGGACGCCGCCGCCAAGCTCGACGGCGTGGAGAAGGTGCTCCTTGCGGAGAGCGCGGCCTACGAGCACGGCCTGGCCGAGCCGCTGGCGGCGCTGATCGTGTCGCTCGCCGGCTCCTACGATGCGATCGTCGCGCCGGCCACATCGACGGGCAAGAACGTGACGCCCCGCGTCGCCGCCCTGCTCGATGTCATGCAGATCTCCGAGGTCACCAAGGTCGATTCGCCTGACACCTTCGAGCGGCCGATCTACGCCGGCAACGCCATCCAGACCGTGCAGTCGGGCGACGGCAAGAAGGTGCTGACGGTGCGCACCTCGGCCTTCCAGGCGGCCGGCCAGGGCGGCTCGGCGCCGGTCGAGGAGGTCGCCGCGGCCGCCGATCCGGGCCTGTCGGTGTTCAAGGGCGAAGAGCTGTCGAAATCCGACCGGCCGGAGCTCGCCTCCGCCAAGATCATCATCTCGGGCGGCCGGGCGCTCGCCTCGTCCGAGAACTTCACCAAGTACATCGAGCCGGTCGCCGACAAGCTCGGCGCGGCCATGGGCGCGTCGCGGGCGGCGGTCGATGCAGGCTTCGCCCCCAACGACTGGCAGGTCGGCCAGACGGGCAAGGTGGTGGCGCCCCAGCTCTACATCGCGGTGGGCATCTCCGGCGCCATCCAGCACCTCGCCGGCATGAAGGACAGCAAGGTCATCGTCGCCATCAACAAGGACGAGGAGGCGCCGATCTTCCAGGTTGCCGACTACGGCCTGGTCGGCGACCTGTTTGCCATCCTGCCGGAACTGGCGGCGGCGCTGGACAAGTAGGACACGCCGAAGGCGGACCGGGCAACGGTCCGCCTTCGGCTTTTTTGGGACCAGTTATATCAACCTGTTGCTGTATAGGGCCGCCCGTGCCGCCCTCCGGTCGTCGTCGATCCCCTCGCGGGGCGACCTGGCGAGGAGCGCGACCGCCGGTCACGGCAGAATGAACGCATCGGCGCGTCGAGCGTCTACCAAATGTCCGATGTGATCGATACGTTAAGCAAGGTTGCACGCAGTGCGGCGATGGCGCCGGCCCCTCCCGTCGAGAGGGCGGCAGTGACGGCAACGGCCCGGATGGCGAAGCGATGGCGAGCGAAATCAGGAAAGTAGGCATCATCGGCGCGGGTCAGATGGGCAACGGCATCGCCCATGTCTGCGCCGTCTCAGGCTTTGCCGTGCGCCTCAATGACCTGACCGAGGATCGGATCAATTCGGCGCTGGCGACGATCAACGGCAATCTGGCGCGCCAGGTGGCGCGGGGCCAGCTGCCGGAGGAGGATCGCCGTGCCGCGCTCGACCGCATCACGCCGACCTACGACTACGCCGATTTCGTCGATTGCGACCTCGTCATCGAGGCCGCGACCGAAAACGAAGAGGTCAAGCGCAAGATCTTCGCCGCGCTCTGCCCGCTGCTGCGGCCCGAGACGATCGTCGGCTCGAACACCTCGTCGATCTCGATCACGCGGCTGGCGGCGTCGACCGACCGGCCCGAGCGCTTCATCGGCATGCACTTCATGAACCCGGTGCCGATGATGCAGCTGGTCGAGCTGATCCGCGGCATCGCCACCGAAGATGTCACGTTCGAGGTCGCCAAGACCTTCATTCGCCAGCTCAACAAGACCATCACGGTTGCCGAGGACTTCCCGGCCTTCATCGTCAACCGCATCCTGCTGCCGATGATCAACGAGGCGATCTACACCCTCTACGAGGGGGTGGGCTCGGTCGATTCCATCGACAACGCCATGCGGCTCGGCGCCAACCATCCCATGGGGCCGCTGCAGCTCGCCGATTTCATCGGCCTCGACGTCTGTCTCTCGGTCATGCAGGTGCTGCACGAAGGGCTCGCCGATTCCAAATACCGCCCCTGCCCACTGTTGGTGAAATACGTCGAGGCCGGCTGGCTCGGCCGCAAGACCCGGCGCGGTTTCTACGATTATCGCGGCGAAAAGCCGCTGCCGACGCGCTGAGCGCAGTCGCCGCCGCCGGCCCGCGAAGCCTTTGCCTCGCAAGTGTCTGGCCCGTGCTGCCGGTCCGCGCCGGCGAGGTTCACAACGCCGTCACACCCCATGTAGTCTATTGACGCGCAAGAGATTCGCGCCTCTTGTGCGGCCGCTGACGTGACTGTCGTCGCGTCAGCCGGAGCATTTCCGATCGGATGATCCAACCGACTGGCTCACCCGACCGGAAGGCACTCTACGGGTACGTCCCGCGGTTAGCCTCATGCCTGGCTCGGGTCATGCTCGAACACGGTAGTTAGCGAGCGGACGGCGATTCGCTGCGGATCGGCCGCTGCTCCTGCGACTGGAGGTGGCTGAGTGACGGTGCACGTGCCCCTTCCCGCGTCACCGGAGGCGTGCCCCGCCCTGGTGCTCAATGCGGACTACCGGCCGCTGAGCTACTACCCGCTCTCGCTGTGGAGCTGGCAGGACGCCATCAAGGCCGTTTTCCTCGATCGCGTGAACATCATCTCCTACTACGACACGCTGGTCAGAAGCCCCAGCTTCGAGATGAGGCTTCCATCGGTCGTATCGCTCAAGACCTACGTCAAGCCCTCGCGACAACCGGCGTTCACCCGCTTCAACGTGTTCCTGCGCGATCGCTTCACCTGCCAGTACTGCGGCAGCCGGGAGGATTTGACCTTCGATCACCTGATCCCCCGCTCCAAGGGCGGCCAGACGACCTGGGACAACGTGGTGACGGCCTGCTCGTGCTGCAACCTGAGGAAGAGCGACTACCTGCCGAGGGAGATCGGCATGGTGCCGGCGGCCTTGCCGTTCCAGCCGAGCGTCCATGACCTGCACCAGAACGGTCGCCATTTCCCGCCGAACTACCTGCACGACAGCTGGATGGACTACCTCTACTGGGACACCGAGCTGGAGCCCTGATCGCGTCGCACCCGGGCGCCCTGGCCGGGCTCGCCCAGGCTCCTGGCGCGTGGAGGCACCGATCGAGCTTGCATGGATGCAAGGCGCATCTGGCGCGGCCAGCGCTTCCATGCACGGGGTCACCTGCCTAAGTGTGCGTCATATCAGCCCCGTCTTGTGAAAGGGCAACGCACATGCAGCTCACCGGTCTCCATCACGTCACCGCGGTCTCCGCCAACGCGGCCGGCAATCATGCCTTCTACACGGGCGTGCTCGGCATGCGCCTGGTCAAGCGCACGGTCAATCAGGACGACGTCAGCGCCTATCACCTGTTCTATGCCGACGAGGCGGCTTCGCCCGGCAGCGACCTGACCTTCTTCGAATGGCCGGTGCCGCCCGAACGCCGCGGCAGCAACAGCGTGGTGCGCACCGCGTTGCGCGTCGCCAGCGCCGAGGCGCTCGGCTTCTGGCAGCGCCGTTTCACCGAGCTCGGCGTCGCGCACACCGCCGTAGCCGTCCGCGACGGGCGCGCCACGCTCGACTTCGAGGACCCTGAGGGACAGCGGCTGGCGCTGATCGACGACGGCGGCGCGGGCGAGGCCCACCCCTGGGACCGCAGCCCGGTGCCGTTGCCCTACCAGATCCGTGGCCTGGGCCCGGTGACGCTCTGCGTCGCCAGCCTGGACGCGCTCGATCCGGTGCTGACGGGGGTCATGGGAATGCGCCTGGCGCGCAGTTACGACGACCACGCGCTCGGCCAAGTGCGGGTCTACGAGATGGGCGCCGGCGGCCCGGCGGCCGAGCTCCATGCGGTGGAGCGTCCGGACCTGTCGCGCAGCGTCCAGGGCGCCGGCGCCGTGCATCACGTGGCCTTCCGGACGCCGGACGTGGCGCAGTACCACGCCTGGACGGAACGGCTGAAGGCTTTGCGCGTGCCCAACAGCGGCGAGATCGATCGCTTCTACTTCCAGAGCCTCTATTTCCGCGAGCCCAACGGCATCCTGTTCGAGATCGCCACCGACGGGCCGGGATTTGCCACCGACGAGCCGGCGGACAAGCTCGGCGAGCGGCTCGCCCTGCCGCCCTTCCTGGAGGGGCGTCGGGCCGAGATCGAGGCCGGCCTGAAGCCGCTGACGACAGCCTGAGCCACAAGTCGGCGCCTTGCGGTCGGGCCGCCTCGCCCGACCGCAGACGAGGCGCTCCGGATTCGAGCAAGCCGGAGCCCGTCTCTCCGATCGGACGCCCCTTCGGATCGGGGCATGCTCCAGACGCAGGGTGTCCGCTCCGCCGCCGCGCCGTCGCAGCGGAGCGGGCCTCATTGGTGCCGGAAATCGTTGACAGAAGGACGTTCTAGACCCATTTGGCGGGTCTGGGGCGGCGCGCTCGCGCTCGGCTCCGTCCGCGCCTCCGTTTCCCATCGCAGCGGAGGCTCTTGCCGGCTTCGTGCACGCCCCGGATGGGAACGGGCATCGAGGCCGGAACAGCAGGTTTTGCCCGGGTTCGGCGCCGCCGAGCCGCCTTCCCCGCGGAGGCGTGCGCTCCCGGATCCGTCCGAAAGGCCCTTCATGTTCGGCGCTCTCGCGAAAAAAATCTTCGGCTCCGTCAACGACCGCCGGCTCAAGTCGTATGCGCCCCGGGTGCAGCGGATCAACGGCCTCGAGGCGGAGCTCGCGGCGCTGAGCGATGCGCAGCTGCGGGCGCGCACCGATGCCTTCCGGGCCGAGCTCGCCGCCGGCAAAACCCTCGACGACATCCTCGAGCCCGCCTTCGCCACCGTCCGCGAGGCGGCCAAGCGCGTGCTGGGCCAGCGCCACTTCGACGTGCAGCTCATCGGCGGCATGGTGCTGCACGAGGGCGCCATCGCCGAGATGAAGACCGGCGAAGGCAAGACCCTGGTCGCGACGCTGCCGACCTATCTCAATGCGCTCGCCGGCAAGGGCGTGCACAACGTCACGGTGAACGACTACCTGGCGCGCCGCGACTCCGAGTGGATGGGGCGCGTCTACGGCTTCCTCGGGCTCAACGTCGGCGTCATCGTGCATGGCCTCGACGACGACGAGCGCCGGAACGCCTACGCCTGCGACATCACCTACGGCACCAACAACGAGTTCGGCTTCGACTATCTCCGCGACAACATGAAGTACGAGATCGCGCAGATGGTCCAGCGCGGGCACGCCTTCGCCGTCGTCGACGAGGTGGACTCGATCCTGATCGACGAAGCCCGCACGCCGCTGATCATTTCCGGGCCGCTGGACGACCGCTCCGACCTGTACAACGAGATCGACAAGCTCATTCCGCAGCTCACCAAGACGGACTACGACCTCGACGAGAAGCAGCGGACGGTGTCGCTCACCGAGCAGGGCAACGAGCGCATCGAGGAGCTGCTGCAGCAGGCGGGCCTGCTGGAGGAGGGGTCGCTGTACGACGCCGTCAACGCGACGCTGGTCCACCACGTCAACCAGGGCCTGCGCGCCCATACGCTGTTCACGCTGGACAAGGACTATATCGTTCGCAACGGCGAGGTGGTGATCATCGACGAGTTCACCGGCCGCATGATGCCGGGCCGGCGCTATTCGGAAGGGCTGCACCAGGCGCTCGAGGCCAAGGAGCACGTGCAGGTCCAGCCGGAGAACCAGACCCTCGCCTCGATCACCTTCCAGAACTATTTCCGCCTCTACGGCAAGCTCGCCGGCATGACCGGCACGGCGGCGACCGAGGCCGACGAGCTCATGGACATCTACAACCTCGAAGTGGTGGAGATCCCCACCAACGTCCCGGTCAAGCGCCTCGACGAGGACGACGAGGTGTATCGGACGGTGCCCGAGAAGTTCAAGGCGATCGCCCGCGAGATTGCCGAGGCACAGGAGAAGGGCCAGCCGGTGCTGGTCGGCACCACGTCGATCGAGAGATCCGAGTACCTGGCCGACTTTCTCAAGCAGAGTGGCCTGAAGCAGATCGACTTCGGCAGTCCCGATGCGCTGGATCCGCTGTTCAAGGCCGCCCGCTCCGGCAAGGCGTCCAAGCACTTTGCCGTGCTGAATGCCCGCTTCCATGAGCAGGAGGCGTTCATCGTCGCCCAGGCGGGCGTGCCCGGCGCCATCACCATCGCCACCAACATGGCCGGCCGCGGCACCGACATTCAGCTCGGCGGCAACGCCGACATGCGCATCCGCCAGGAGCTCGACGGCGTGCCCGAGGGCGAGGAGCACGACGCGAAGGCGGCCGCCATCCGTGCCGAGGTGGCCGAACTGAAGCAGCGGGCGCTCGCCGCCGGCGGCCTCTACGTGCTCGGCACCGAGCGCCACGAGAGTCGGCGCATCGACAACCAGCTGCGCGGCCGTTCAGGCCGCCAGGGCGACCCCGGCCGCTCTAAGTTCTTCCTGTCGCTGCAAGACGAGCTGATGCGCATCTTCGGCTCCGAGCGGATGGACGGCATGCTGCAGCGCCTGGGCCTCCAGGAAGACGAAGCCATCGTCCACCCCTGGATCAACAAGGCCATCGAGAAGGCGCAGGGTAAGGTCGAGGCGCGCAACTTCGATACCCGCAAGAACATCCTCAAGTACGACAACGTCATGAACGACCAGCGCAAGGTGGTGTTCGAGCAGCGGCGGGAGTTCATGGCCGCCGAGAACGTGCGCGAGACCATCGACGAGATGCGCCGCGGCACCGTCGACGACACCGTCGCCCAGGGCATCCCGCCGGACGCCTATCCGGAACAGTGGGACGTGGCGGGGCTCGCCGAGGACGTCCAGCGGCAGCTCAACCTCGACGTCCCCGTTGCCGCGTGGGCGCAGGAAGAGGGCATCGCCGACGAGGAGATCCGCGACCGCCTGCGCAAGGCCGCCGACGAAGCCTATGCCGTCCGGGTCGAGAAGAACTCGCCCGAGATCATGACCTACATCGAGAAGCAGGTCCTGCTTCAGACCTTGGACCACCTCTGGCGCGAGCACCTGGTGACGCTCGACCACCTGCGCCAGGTCATCGGCTGGCGCGGCTATGCCCAGCGCGACCCCCTGAACGAGTACAAGTCGGAGGCCTTCCAGCTCTTCGACGGGCTGATCGGCAACCTGCGCGAACAGGTCACCGCTCAGCTCATGCGCGTCGAGGTGATGTTCGAGCAGCCGGCGGAGCAGCAGCTGCCGCCGATGGTGGGCCACCACCTCGATCCGCAGACGGGCTTCGACGAAATGAGCGCGGAGCAGACGAGCTTCATCAGCACCGGCCTCGGCGCCATGCCCGAAGAGCTGGCGACGTTGCAGCGCCCCCCTGCGAAGGAGCGGGACGCACGCGATCCCGCCACCTGGGGCAAGGTCGGCCGCAACGATCCCTGCCCCTGCGGCTCGGGCAAGAAATACAAGCACTGCCACGGCCGCCTGGCCTGACGCGACGCCCGGCGAGCCCGGGCGTCCGCCGGGCCCGAGCAGAGCGCTGCGCGATGAGGTGGGCTCGCCCAGTCGCGGCGAAGCGGTCCAGCTTCGAAAAGTTGGGGCCCTCTCATGAAACGGAGGTCTCTCCTTCAATACTTGGCCGCCGCTCCATTCCTGCTATCGGGCGGCGGCGCGGAATTGAGCTGGGCCGAGACTGCCGCCAGGGAGCGCCGCCTTCGCCCCGGCGATCCCGAATGGCCGAGCGCCCAGGATTGGGATGGGCTCAGGCGGGGCGTGGACGGCAATCTCATCGCGCTGGAGCCTGCGACCGCGCCATGTCGGGTCGCGCCGGAAGGGGACGCCTGTCAGGAGCTCTTCCGCGCGTTGAAGAATCCCTACTTCGTGGGGGACAGCCCGGCGCTCACGCAGACCTGCGGCTGGATCGGCGCCTGGACAAGCCAGCCAAGCGTCTATGCCGTCAAAGCGCAGAGCGCCGCCCATGTCGCCGCCGCGGTCAATTTCGCTCGCCGGAACGAGCTGCGCCTGGTGGTCAAAGGCGGCGGACATTCCTATCTCGGCGCCTCCAACGCCGCGGACTCCCTTTTGATCTGGACGCGCGCGCTGAACGACATCAGCGTGCATGACGCCTTTGCTCCAAGCGGCGCGAATGGGAACGCCGAGCCCACCCCGGCCGTGACGGTCGGCGCCGGCGCCATATGGATGCATGTCTATGAGGCGGTGACCTCGGGCGCGGGGCGCTACGTTCAAGGCGGCGGATGCGGCACGGTCGGCGTCGCCGGGCTGGTGCAAGGCGGCGGCTTCGGCACCCACTCCAAGCGCTTCGGCACGGCGGGCGCGTCCCTCCTGGAAGCGGAGATCGTCACTGCCGACGGTGCCATACGAACCGTGAATGCCTGGCGCGATCCCGAGCTCTACTGGGCGCTGAAAGGCGGCGGGGGCGGCAGCTTTGGGGTGATCACGCGGCTGACCTTGCGCACCTGGGACTTGCCGGCGCGCTTCGGCATGGTCTCGACCACGATCCAGGCCCATTCCGATGACGCCTATCGCCGGCTTATCGCGAATTTCGTCGCCTTCTTTGCGAGCCGCCTGTGCAATCCTCATTGGGGCGAGCTGGCGCGCGCTAGGCCCGGCCAGCGGTTGGACATCTCGATGAACTTCCAAGGGCTCGAGCAGGCGGAGGCGGCCGATATCTGGCGGCCGTTCCTTGCCTGGATCCGCGAGCAGACGGATCTCACGGCGACCGAGCCCGCCATCTTCGCCGGTCCCGGGCGCTATCGTTGGGACGGCGCCATGCTCGAGAAATACCTTCCCGGCGCGATCCTCCACGACGACCGTCCTGACGCGCCGGCCGCGAATGTCTTCTGGGCGGCGAATCTCGCCGAGGCCGGGCACGTCATCCACGACTTCGAGTCGCTATGGCTGCCCGCTGAGCTGCTGCGGCCGGAGCGGCAGGCGGCGCTCACCGATGCACTCGTCGCCGCGAGTGGCCATTGGACCGTGGAGATGCATTTCCAGAAAGGGTTGGCCGGCGCTTTGCCCGAGGTCATCGAGGTGGCGCTGGACACGCCGATCAATCCGCAAGTGACGCAGGCGTTCATGCTGGCCATTGTCGCGAGCGAAGGTCCGCCTGCCTTCAGCGGGCTTCCCGGCCACGAGCCGGATGTCGCCAAAGCGCGGCGAGATGCACGGCGCATCGGGCTCGCGATGACGGAGCTGCGTAAAGTCGCTCCCGACGGCGGATCCTATGTGGCGGAGAGCAGCTATTTTCAGCAGAACTGGCAGCACGCCTATTGGGGCAGGAATTACCAGCGTCTGCTCTCGGTCAAGGAACGCTATGATCCCGACGGCTTGTTCTTCGTCAGGCACGGCGTCGGCAGCGAAGGCTGGAGCGAGGACGGCTTCGAGCGTCGTTGAATGTGCAAAAAAGCGGCGACCCGTAGGTCGCCGCTCGATTGCTCAGATCTCGACACGTCGCCGCGGGGCATCGCCCGCGGCGCTTCGGCCGCCGCCTACTTCGGCAGCAGGTCCTTCAGGCCCGAGAGGGTGAAGTCGGCGGAGAGGGTCGCGACGAAGGCCGCGCCGCACCACTTCGACTTGCCCGTCGTGTTGGCGTAGCCCGCCGGGTCGCCAGTGTTCAGGAAGCAGTCGGCCTTGTTGAGATTGGTGTCGTAGTACCGCAGGTCCAGAGTCAAGTTCTTGTAGGTGTAGGCCGCACCGACGTTCCACGTGGTGTAGCTCTTGAGCTTGACCGGAGTGCCGTAAGTCGTCTGGGTCAGCCGCTGGTTGACGTAGCCCAGGTCGTAGTAGCCGAGCTCGCCCGAGACCGAGAAGCCCGACGGCATGAAGCCCAGGAAGCCTTCCGGCACGTTGTACTTGGCGGTGGCGTTGACGTAGGTGGCCGGAGCGCCCGTGCCCAGCCAGTTCCAGGCGTAGTAGACGCCGGCGCCGACGATGTAGGTGTCGTGCGCGTTGTAGGTAACGGCGCCGTGCACCTCGCCGAAGTCGGTGTTCTTCGGCGTCAGATAGCCGAACGCGTCGAACGTGTCGCCGGTGACGAAGTTCGTATAGGTCGTGATGTTCGGGTTGATCAGACGACGCTCACCCGGATAGCCGTACAGAATGTAGCCGAAGTCGAACGCCAGGGGGCCGAACTTGGGCCGGATACCGGCAGAGAAGTCGCACTCGCACGATGGCTGGGTCGGCAGATCGACCTTCGAGTAGAAGAAACCTGCGTACAGCCAGTTGTTGAAGAACTGGGCTTCCGCATAGCCCTGGATCACCGGCTTGTTGTTCGACTGCGAAATGCCACGGAAGATGTAGTTCGTGGTGCCCTTCACGCCGAAGGCGAGATCGAAAGGAACATCAGGGGTCGCCGGGGCCGGCGCAGGAGCCACCAGATCCGCTGCCGCGACATTGCCCGCCAGCAGCGTCGCGCCGGCAATAGCAGTGAAGCAACCCCAAATTTGTCTTCTTTTGAACATGCCAGGCCCTCAAGCGTGTCGATCTTATGGTGTCAAGATCAGCGAATTGGGCGTATTAGCAATTCATATATTTAAGCAATTTGCCCACCAAATAGGCAAAAAAGCCCTCAACCTGAGGTCTATTCCAATCTGTGGCTTGAAGGTCACATGTTGGACCGAGCTGGCAAATCCAGGGTCGACCGACCTCAGAGCAACGAAGGCGTGTATGCGGACGCAAACGACGTCCTTGGGCCGGAGACGACTTTATTCTAGTTTATGAATTTCAACTCAAATGAAACAGTAAGGCACCGGCTCGACCTGCCGGAACTCGGCCGACCCGCGCGAATCGCGCAACTGGGGAGAGCATCCGCGCGTGCTTGACGATTCGGTGGCGGGCGCGCCGGGCATTCCACCGGAATGGGCAGGTCCGCCGCTCCGGAGCGCTACGCGCCACGAGCGCCGATGAAGCCCCGACACTCGCTGGCTGAGCGCCTTGCGATTGGGTGGAATCACCCAATCGCAAGAGAAGCGCTCCAAATTCAAAAGGTTATGGGCATTTCTCCGTCATTGGATGATCCCGTCCAATGACGGAAATGCTCTAGCGCGCGATGAGCAGCGTCGCCGCCGACACCTTGTTGGTGATCGCGCGCATGCGCTGGTCGGCCGCCGCCCAATCGATCCGGCTCCGCCGCCGGCCCGCCACCACCCGGCCGCCCTTGTCGCGCGCCGCCTGCATGGCCGGCGCACCGCGCCGGACAATCCCGCGCGGCCTGCCGCCCACGCCGGCCCGCGGCACCGGAAAGACCTGCGCGCCGGCGGCGGCCGGCTCACCGAAGGTCGCTTCCGGAAGCTCGCCGGTCACCGGGTAGCCTTGCGAGGCGAGCACCGCGCGCACCCGTCGGCAATAATCCACCGAGCGGACCGAGAAGCGGGTTTCGCCGTGCCCGGCCCGGTACTTCATCACCGTCGTGCAGACATCCCGGCTCGCGAGCTGCCAGGCCCGGGCGAGATAGGTCACGCCGTAACGGATGCTGTTCTCCGCCTGAGCGAGCTCGGCATCGGTGCCCGAGAACCCCAGCATGCGCGCGGTCGACGGCAGGACCTGCATCAGGCCCACTTCGCCGGCGCCGCCGACCGCCGACGAATTGTAGCCGCTTTCGACCTCCGCGACAGCGTCGGCGATCTGCGGCGGCAGGCCCAGCTTCAGCGCCTGGGTTCGGACCTTGATGCGCAGCGCGGCTCGGTCCGCCGATGTGACCGGCCGGGGCACCGCCGGCTTCGGCCCCGCGCTGTCGCCCCCATTGCCGTCGGGCTTCGCCGCCGCCTTGCTCTCGCCTCCCTCCGGCGCCGGGCGGGGCTCGTCGGTTGCCGGCGCTCCGGCGCCCGCCTGCTCGCCCAGCCGATCCGCGAGCTTCGGCGACACCGCGGTGGCCTCGCGGAGCTTGGCCGTCAGACCATCATCCTGTGGCGACATGCTGCCCGCCGCATCGTGGCTGCCGGAGATGCGGCCGGCGAGCCCGGTAGGTGGGGCGAGCGCCGCCGGCCTGCCGACCGGTGCGGGGATGGCGAGCGCGGCGGCAGGAGACAGCGGAGCCGCAGGAGGTGCGTCCAGCGGTGCAATCGACGCGGGGAGGCTCGCTGCCGCCGAGGGCCCGGCAGCCGGCTCTGCGGCCGCCGCGCCGGCTACGAAGCCGGCCACGATCACGCAAGCCAAACGCATCGTCGTATCTCCGCGTCTGCACGGCAGGCGTGTACCCGGCCTGCTCGTGGCCGCCGAAGGGCGATTGACCTTCGATAGCAGCAGACGACCAGCGGCGAAATAGCCGAGACGCACGGAACCCGCTCCGGAACGCTTTGAAGGGCTCGGCGTTTCCATCGCGCAACGCCGGTCGCCCGCTCGGAGCAGGCCGGCTCCGCCGATTGCCAACCTTCACGGGAGGCGTGAGCTTGCGCGTGTCATTGCGACGTTCCCGCCCGGCCGCGGCGTCCGTGCCGACCATGGTTGCCAGCGCGGGCGCGGCGGCGGCCACCGGAGCCGGCGAGATGCACGAGCCCGACGGCAGGCGGATCTGGCGCAACGCCGAGCGCTTCGCCGTCCTGGGCATCTTCGTGATCCTGGTCGGCGCGACGCTGATCTACACCCGCGCGGTCGCCGTGCCCGTCGTCGCCGCCATTCTCATCGGCACCATGGTGGGCGTCTTCGTCGAGCGGCTCGCCGAGCACAAGGTGCCGCCCTTCGCCAGCGCCTTTCTGATCGTCGGAGCCCTCCTGCTCCTGGTCTACGGCGCGATCTCGATGTTCTCGGCCCCGCTGTCGAGCTGGATCGGCCGAGCGCCCGAAATCAGCGGGCTGCTGCGCGATCGCTTCGCCGCCTTGCAGGAGCCGATCCGGGCGCTGCGGTCGGTGCAGGAATCCGTCAACTCGATCATGGGCACCGGCGACAAAGCAGCCATCGCGGTCGACGTCGGTCGATCCTCCTTGCTGGAAAGCGTGCTGGCTATCGCCACGCCCGCGCTGAGCCAGTTCTTCCTGTTCCTCGGCGCGCTGCTGTTCTTCGTGGCCGGGCGCGCGCAGCTGAAGCGCCGCCTGGTCGTCGCCTTCATGACGCGGGAGGCGCGGCTGACCATGCTGCGCATCCAGCGCGACATCGAGCACCAGCTCGCCCGCTACCTGGCGACGGTGACCGTCATCAACATCGTCCTCGGCGCCGCGACCGCCGCCGCCCTGTGGGCCCTGGACGTGCCCAACGCCGCCTTGTGGGGGCTGCTCGCCTGCATCCTCAACTACATTCCGTTCGTCGGACCGATGCTGATGGCGGTGGTGCTGCTGGGCGTCGGCGTCATCACGTTTCAGACGTTGCTGCCGTCGCTCCTGCCCGCGCTGGTGTTTCTCGTGCTGCACGCGGCCGAGGGCCAGATCATCACGCCGAGCATCATCGGGCGCCGGCTGACGCTCAATCCGTTCGTCGTCTTCCTGTCACTGGCTTTTTGGGCGTGGGTGTGGGGGCCGGCGGGCGCCTTCATGGCCATCCCGCTGCTCGTGGTCGGCATCGTCGTCGTGGAGCACCTGTTCCCCCGCGACGAGATCGAGCTGCCGGGCTAAGGCTTGTCCCGATCGGATGGGGGCATTCGAGCGGATGGAAGCGCCCCCGCGTGGCACCGGACTGGAGCGGCGGCTTTCGTTCAGCGGCCCGGCGGTGCGTAGTACATCACGCTGCCTGCCTGCTGCGCGCCGGAGGCCGAGGCGCGGCTATCAGAACGATTGGCCTGCTCCGGTGCATCCTGCGCAGCCGCGGCTGCGTCGTCCTTCTTCTTCGAGGCCAGCAAGCCTTCGAGCGACAGCGCCCGCTTGACGAAGGATGTCGCGACCGACGCGGTGCTGCCCGTCGTCTCCGGCGGAACGAGGCTGGTGACGGTGGCCGTGTCGGCCGGCCGGTCCTTCGCCTCGGATTTGGCGAGCTGCGTCACCGCTTCGGTGGTCGGCTCCCGGCCGCCCTGCGCCTTCGCCACGGCCGGCGCGGATGCCGGACGGGCGGCGACCGCCGTCGGCGGCGCGGCTTCAGGCTCGGCCTCGGGCTTCGGGGTCACGGCCGCGACGGCCGTCGGAGCGCGGCGGCCCGCCGGCGCATCATCCTGCGCGATCTCCTGCGGACCACGCGCCAGCGCCTCCGGCCGGCTCACCTCACCGTAGGACGGCCCGCTGGGGCCCTGGGCGAAGACCGAGCCTTCCTGGCTGCTGGATGCATACGCGGTGGCGCGGAACGAGGGATGCTGGCCGCCGTCGTCATAGACGAGCTTGATCGCCCGCGTACCCTTCGAGACGAGCTCGGCGACCTGCTGGTCGTCCTGGTGCTCCTTCTTCTTCACCGCATCGGCGACGTTCGGATCCACAGTCAGCGGCGGGCACGAGGCGGCGGGATCCAGCCTGCCACCGCCGGCGGGACGTGCATCGAAGACGTAGCGCTTGTTGCAGACGCCGACGGCAGGCTCCTGCTTGGTCACCTCGAAGGCGTCCGAGCCTTCCTTCAGGTTGCGCCAGAACGAGATATTGGGATCGTTGCGGTGCTTGGCGAGGTTATCGGCCGTCATCCGGAACGGATAGGACTGGAACTGGAACGAGCGCTGGCCGCCGGCGAAGGCCTCACGGCCGACGGCGTAGATCTCGGCGATCTGCTCGTCGGTCATCGAGAAGCAGCCGCGCGACGAGCACGCCCCATGCACCATCAGATACGAGCCGCTGCGGCCGTTGGCCCGGTCGAAGGCGTTCGGGAAGCCCACGTCGAACGACAGGTAGAAGTTGGAGTTGGGGTTCATCTGCGCCGGCGTGATCGCATAGAAGCCTTCCGGCACCTGACGGTCGCCTTCGCGCACCTTCGGCCCCAGCTGTCCGGACCAGCGGCAGATCGGATAGGTCTTGAGCAGGGCATACTCGCCCTTGTTGTCGCGCTTCCAGATCTCGACCTCCGCTTCCTTCTTGTAGGAGCGGATGAGGATGGGATCGGCCGGCGACATCCCCTTCTCGGTCATCAGCTTGACGAGCTTCATCGGGATCGGGGCATAGGCCCTGGCGTTCCCGAGACGACCATCGCCCTGGCACGCGGCCAGCGCGAGCGCCGCGGCGGCGATGAGCACGAACCGGTTGAGCGACTTCAGCATTGACACGTCCATCGACGCAGGATGGGGGCTTTCGGCCAACATTTGCCAGTCGATAATGCGCCCATAGTTATCATCCCCTTACGGAAATGCCTAGCTCGGCCGCCGCTGCCGTCATTTGCGGCCGATGGCCAGGAACTTGGTCTCCCGTTGCCGACGGATGTCGTCCGCCGAGCGGCCGGCGAACTCCTGCAGGGCGGCCGCTACGGCCCGGCCGGTCGCGCCGATGGCGGTCTGCGGATCGCGATGGGCGCCGCCGGGCGGCTCGGCGATGATGCCGTCGATGATGCCGAAGCGCAGCAGATCCTGCGCCGTGATCTTCATGTTGGTCGCCGCGTCCTGAGCGCGGCCCGAATCACGCCACAGGATCGACGCCGATGCCTCCGGCGAGGCGACCGTGTAGATCGCATGCTCGAGCATCAGCACGCGGTTCGCCGCGGCGATGGCGACGGCGCCGCCCGAGCCGCCCTCGCCGATGACGACCGCAACGTTCGGCACGCCGAGCCCCAGCGAGGCATCGGTCGACCGGGCAATCGCCTCGGCCTGCCCGCGCTCCTCCGCGCCGATGCCCGGATAGGCGCCGGCGGTGTCGACGAAGCAGATCACCGGCAGCCCGAAGCGATCGGCCATCTCCATCAGGCGGACGGCCTTGCGGTAGCCTTCCGGCCGGGCCATGCCGAAGTTATGGCGCAGCCGGGTTTCGGTGGTCGAGCCCTTCTCCTGGCCGATGACGCAGACGGGCTCGCCGCGAAAGCGGCCGAAGCCGCCGACGATCGCCTCGTCCTCGCCGAAGACACGGTCGCCGGCCAGCGGCGTCATCTCGCTGATCAGCTCGGCACAATAGTCGCTGAAGTGCGGCCGGCTCGGATGGCGCGCCACCATGGTCTTCTGCCACGGCGTCAGCGTCGCGTAGACCTCGCTCAGGGCCTTGTCGGCACGGGCCTCCAGGCGGGCGATCTCCTCGTCGAGCTCGACCGCGACCCCTCCCTCGGACACCGCCCGGAGTTCGTCGATCTTCGCCTCGAGCTCGGCGACGGGCTTTTCGAAATCGAGATAGCTGCGCATGATTGGGCCGTGTTGCCGGGCCTCGCCCGCGGGATAGCGGCATCCATCCGTCGGGAAAGCGCCCTAAATGGGGCCGCTGCTGCCCATGAACTGGCTGGCGGCGGCAGCCGAGTCAAGCCGGGCCGGGCACGGATCGACGGGCAAACGGACCGTCGCGGTGCCGCGGGCGTGGACAAGGGGCCGTCCACCCCTGTAACTGCCGCCGCGATGGACCGCCCCTCCCCCGCCTCGCCCGCCGCCTCCGCCCGCCGCCGCGCGGGCCAGCCCAAGCCTGCCGCCGGCAAGCTCGCGAGGGTCGACGCGCTCCAGTACCTACGCGCCCTGGCGGCGCTGATGGTCGTCTTCTATCACGCCGGCCATTATCTCATCGAGCACCGCCAAGGCCCCGAGCTGCAAGGCTTCTTCGACGGCCGGCTGGCGCTGCACGGCGTCGCCATCTTCTTCGCGCTGTCCGGCTTCCTGATGGCGCGGCTGGCGGAGCGGACGCAGCCGGAGCGCTTCCTGCTCCATCGCCTGACGCGGATCTATCCGATCTATTTCATCTGCGCGGCCGCCTTCTGCGTCCTGTCGCCGCTCATCATCGGCGACACCTACACGCCGCGCCTGCTGGCCAGCACGCTCATTCCCATCGGCCAGGCCAGCTACACGCTCGGGATCGAGTGGACCCTGCTGTTCGAGGTGACGTTCTACGTCTTCCTGTTCCTGGTCATCTGGGCGGGGGCGGCGCACGCGCTGGTGCCGATCGCGCTCGGGTGGCTCGCCATCGTCGCCGTCGCCCTCTGGCTACTGCCGCGCGCCGATGTGGCCACGTTGACGCCGCCGCTCTATCTGCTGCCGTTCAACGCGGCCAATGCCGCGTTCGCCTGCGGCCTGCTGGTGCCGGCGCTGATCAAGCATGTGCGCGTGCCCTGGCCGGTGGCCCTCACCCCGCTCGCCGCCCTCGCGGTCTCCGGCTATTTCGACCTGGCCGAGAACCGGATCATCGCCGGCGTCACCTCGGCGGCGCTCATCGCCTCGGCCCTGTCGTGGCGGGTGGAGGCGCTGCCGCAAGCCGTCCAGCAGGCCATGCTGAAGCTCGGCGACGCGAGCTACGCCATCTATCTGGTGCACGTGCCGGTAATGGTTGGCGTCTATCGCTGGCTGCCGGAGGCCGTGCCACTCCAGCCCGCCTGGGCGGCGGCATCGGCGCTCGCCGTCGCCGTCGGCCTCGCCGTCGGCCGGCTCGACGTCGGGCTCTACCGGCGGCTCAAGCGCTGGGCCGACCAGTTGTCCCTCGGGCGCGCCCGGATCGCCGTCTGGGCTTACGTCGCCGTCTTCGCCGCCATCGCCAGCTACGGCAGCGCCGTCAACCTCATCGAGAGCCGGGAAACGGCAGCGGCTGGCGCTGCACTCGCCGGCCTCGGACCGGCCACGGACGCCGCCGCCCTGACCGCCGCCATCGGCGCGAAGGGCATCGGCTTCGAGGCCCCGGCGGGCGAGGTCGAGCAGGTCGCGGCGCTGCCCGACGGGCGCCTCGCCATCGCCGGCTGGGCCCTCGATCGGCAGGCGCCGAAGGTAACGACGTTCATCGCCGTCTTCTGCGACGGACGGCAGATCGCCTGGGCCAGGCGGCTCCGGCTCAAGCCGGCGCTGGCCGAGACCCTCGGCATGCCGGGCCTGCGCAAGGTGCGTATCGGCTTCACCCTGGCGAGCGAGCAGCGGCGCCCGTGCGCCGGCGACAGCCGGCCGGTCGTGGTCGCGGCCGACGTGCGCGGCAAGGCCTGGGTCGTGCCCTATCGCGAGCCCTAGCAGGCTGTCGGATGAGCGCACCCGACCGTGCCGCGCCTCTAGCGCCCGGGCGACATGGTGGCGCCGGCCGACGGCAGCAGGGCCGGCTGGAGCCGCAGCGCCGGCTTGGCGGCCCGCACGGTGATCGGCCGGTAGAGCTGCTTGGTGGCATCGACCACGTGCACGCCGGCGAACGGCAGGGCCAGCCGCGTGCCCGCCTGCTCCCAGGCCCAGGCCGAGCGCAGCACGAGCCGCGCGTCCGAGGGCGGCACGTAGAGGGCGTCCAGCCACAATTCCGGCGAGAACAGTGTCTGCCGCATCAGCGCCTTCAGCTGCGAGCGACTGTAGGGCTGGCCGTGGCCGAAGGGCGTGCTGTCCATGCGGGCCCATGGGCCGCGGCGGTTCGGCACGATGGCGAGCAGGCGCCCGCCCGGCGTCAGGATGCGCCAGATCTCGGCCAGCACCTCGGCCGGGGCCTCGCTGTGCTCGAGCGCGTGCACCAGCAGCACCCGGTCGTAGGACGCGTCGGCCAGCGGCAGCATGGTCGGGTCCACCAGCGCCGAGGCCGACAGCCCGGACGACGGCCAGTTTACCACGCCTTGCGTCGCCGGCATGTAGGCCGCGACGCGCTCCGTCTCGCCGGCGAGCAGCGGCAGGTAGGGCGTCGCATAGCCGAGGCCGAGCACGCGCAGATGGGCCGCCGACGGCCAGGCCCGGGTCACCGCGCGCCCGAGCAGCTGGCGCGCGACGCCGCCCAGGGCGCTACTGTAGAAACTGCGCAGGTCGACGACATCGACGGGCATGCTGGTCCTCGCTTCAGGTCTTTCACCGCCGGCGCCTGCAGTGCAGCGCATCCCCCATCGGGCCGCGTCGATCGCGGCGGGGCAGCACCCGGAGTCGGAACCGTTCTAACCGATCCGCCGACGACATCCGACCGGAAATGCCGTCGGCGCCGGCGCGGCGGAGTTCGGCAAATCGGGCGGGCAAATCGGGCAGGACCGTGTTGACGGAGCATGGCCACCGGTCCAGGTATCAGGCGGGCGCCAGGAGCGCTTCGCGATTGGGTGGCGAAGCGCCCCGGTTTCAAAAACCCGAAGCACGTCCCCGATCAGATGCGCACATCTGATCGGGGACGTGCTCTGGCAACGCGAGCGCAGCACCATGACCGCGGAATTCCACGTCTTCACCTGCCTGTCGGACAATATCGGCGTGCTCATGCGCGACAAGACGACCGGCGCCTGCGCCAGCATCGACGCGCCTGAGGAAGGGCCGATCCTGGCGGCCTTGGACGAGACCGGCTGGACGCTCACCGACATTCTCGTCACCCACAAGCATGCTGATCACGTCGCCGCCGTGGGGCCCCTGAAGGAGCGCTTCGGCGCCCGTGTCGTCGCCCCCGCCCGGGAAGCCGAGTTCGTGCCCCAGGCCGACCTTCTGGTGCACGAGGGCGACCGCGTCATGGTCGGCACGCTCGCCTCCAGCGTCATCTTCACCCCCGGCCATACGGCGGGCCACATCGCCTATCACTTCGACGGGGCAAGGGCTTTGTTTGCCGGCGACACGCTGTTCGCGCTCGGCTGCGGCCGTGTCCTCGAAGGCACGCCGATGGACATGTGGCACTCGCTGCAGAAGCTCGCCGCCCTGCCCGACGACACGCTGGTCTTCTGCGGCCACGAATACACCCTGGCCAACGCCAAGTTCGCCCTCGCCGCCGATCCGGACAACCAGGCCCTCAGGCTCCGCGCCGCCGTCGTCGAGGGCCAGCGCGCCGACGGCCAGCTCACCATTCCGTCGCGCCTTCAGGACGAGAAGGCGACCAATCCGTTCCTCCGCGCCGACCGCCCCGAGCTCGCCCGCGCCGTCAAGCTCGACGGTAGCGATCCGGTCGCGGTGTTCGCGGCGCTCCGCCAATGGAAGAACAACTTCTGAAGCCTGGAGCGCTCCGCGATCGGGATTGACGTAGCCGACGGCGAAGTTGCTCTCCGGGGCGGGGGGGCCGGATCATGGTCGACATCGGTCGCATGGAGGAGCTCGGCGAGCGCGAGGTCGTACGCGCGCTCGCGCTCGTGCCACATCCCGAAGGCGGCTTCTATCGCGAGACCTACCGGGACGAGCGCACGGACGGCGCCGGCCGTGCGCTCTCGACGGCCATCTACTACCTGCTCGGTGCCGGCGACGTGTCCGCCTGGCATCGTATCGACGCGACCGAGATCTGGCACTGGTACGCCGGCGCGCCGCTGGTGCTGACGGTGTCGCCCAACGGCCACGATGCGTCGGCGCGTCATCTCGGCCCGGTCCTGGCCGCGGGCCAGCGGCCACAGTTCGTGGTCCCGCCGGGCTGGTGGCAGACCGCCGTGAGCCTCGGCGCCTGGACGCTGGTCGGCTGCACGGTGACCCCCGGGTTCATCTTCGAGACCTTCGAGCTCGCCCCGCCGGACTGGCGCCCGACGCCGCGGCCCTCAGCCGGCTGATCGCCCGGCGCCTCGCCATGTGGCGACGAGGGCACCCGCGACGATCAGCGCGCAGGCGGCGCCCAGCGCGAGCGTCGGCTCGGCATAGCCCGCCGCCACCAGGATCAGCGTCGACAGCACCGGCGCCGCATAGGAGACGACGCCGAGGAGCCGGATGTCGCCGCGCTTGACGCCGGTGTCCCAGAGATAGAACGCCGCGCCGACCGGCCCGACGCCGAGGGCCAGGACGGCCAGCCACTGGCCCGCCGTCTGCGGCCAGACGGTCGTCTCGAAGGCGATGTGGCACAGGGCGCTCAAGGCCGCGGTGAGCAGGCAGAACCCCGCCACCACATCGCTCGGCACATGGCCGAAGCGCCGCGACAGGACCGAGTAGCCGGCCCACACGAAAGCCGCCACGAAGGCGAAGCCGTAGCCCCAGGCGTGTTCCGGCGCGAGCGTCAGCGATGCCCGGCCGGCGATCAGCACGACCACGCCGGCAAAGCCCATGAGCGCCCCTGCGAGGTGCGCCGGCTTGAGCCGTTCGCCCGGCAAGGCCGCGGAAAACAGGACGATGAGCAACGGCCAGAGATAGTTGACGAGCCCGGCTTCCGCCGGTGGGGCGCGGCGCAGTGCCGCGAAGTAGAGCGCGTGATAGCCGAAGAGGCCGCCGACGCCGAGCGCCCAGACACGCCAGTCCTGACGCAGGCTCGACACCGCCCCGGGCCTGAACGGCCAGGTCGAGGCACCGACGAGGCCGCCGACCAGGAAGGTCATGGCGGCAAGCTGGAATGGCGGCACGGCCCCGGAGGCGGCGGTCAGCAGGCCGAGCAGCGACCACAACAGGATCGCGCCCGAGCCTATGGCTGTCGCGGCAGGACCCGCCATCGGCAACTCAGTTCCATCCCACCATGCGCCGGCGCGTCAGGACGCCATCATGCGACGCGGGCGGACCGGGACGATCCACCCGCGCGACAAGCGATCGATAACGCGGCGATCAGCCGTTGGCGATGTACTGGCCGCCGTTCATCGTATGCACGGCGCCGGTGAAGAAGGCGGCGCTGTCGGAGGCCAGGAACACGACGAGGTCGGCGACCTCCTGGGCCTTGCCGAGCCGGCCCGTGGGGATGGTGGCGATGATCTTCTTCAGCGCCTCTTCCGGCACCGCCGCCACCATGTCGGTGTCGATGTAGCCCGGGCAGATGCAGTTCACCGTGATGCCCTTGTTGGCGTTCTCCTGTGCCAACGCCTTGGTGAAGCCGATCACGCCCGACTTGGCGGCCGAGTAGTTGGTCTGGCCCATCTGGCCCTTCTGGCCGTTGATCGACGAAATGTTGATGATGCGGCCGAAGCCCCGCTCGCGCATGCCCTCGATCACCGGTCGGGTCATGCAGAACATGGAGTCGAGGTTGGTGTGCAGCACCGCCGACCATTGCTCGAACGACATGCGATGGAACATGCCGTCCTTGGTGATGCCGGCGTTGTTGACGAGGACGTCGACCGGGCCGAGATCCTTGGCGACCTGAGCCAGCCCGTCGGCACAGGCCTTCGGGTCGGACACGTCCCACTTATAGGTGTGGCATTGGACGTCCGCCTTGAGCGCCTTGGCCGCTTCGTCGTTGCCCGCGTAGACGGCAGCGACCTCATAGCCGGCCGCCTTGAGCCCCTTCGAGATCGCCGCGCCGATGCCGCGCGTTCCACCCGTGACCACCGCTACCCGAGACATTGTTCCTCCTGGAATTATCGATGGCCGGCGCCACGCCGGCCTCCAAGCTAGAGACAGCCGACATATGCGCCAGCAACATGGTTACTGACGCAACAATTCCGAAACCGCAAGTGCTACATTGTAATAATGCCCACCGATTTCCGCCGGCTCGGCGGCTATCGGCGCTGCACCGCATCGACGCGGGAACGGCGGACGATCCGACCGAATCGGGGCTGCCGCTCCGGCGTCTCGTCTCAGCATCGGCCGCGTCCCAAAACCGGTGTCCGCTTCGGGGCCGATGCTCCAGAGCATGTCCCGATCAGCTGCTGTCAGCTGATCGGATCGACATGCTCCAAGCGTTAGCGCGCGACGGTGAGGGCGATGCCCATGCCGCCGCCGATGCACAGGGTGGCCAGCCCTTTCTTGGCGTCGCGGCGCTGCATCTCGTGGAGCAGCGTCACCAGAATGCGGGCGCCGGAGGCGCCGATGGGATGGCCGATGGCGATGGCGCCACCATTGACGTTGACGATCGCCGGATCCCAGCCGACGTCCTTGTTCACCGCCAGCGCCTGGGCGGCGAAGGCCTCGTTGGCCTCGACCAGGTCGAGGTCCTGCACCTTCCAGCCGGCCTTCTCGAGCGCCTTGCGGGCAGCCGGGATCGGGCCCGAGCCCATGACCGCCGGCTCGACGCCGGCCGTCGCCCAGGAGGCGATGCGCGCGAGCGGGGTGAGGCCGCGCTTCTCCGCCTCGGCCGCGGTCATCAGGACGAGCGCCGCGGCGCCGTCGTTGATGCCGGACGCGTTGGCGGCCGTGACGGTGCCGTCCTTGGTAAAGGCGGGGCGCAGCTTGGCAACCTGATCGATGGTGGCGCCGTCGCGAATGTATTCGTCGGTATCGACAATGATGTCGCCCTTGCGCGACGCGATGGTTACCGGCGCGATCTCATCCTTGAACTTGCCGGCTTTCCTGGCGGCCTCCGCCTTGTTCTGCGAAGCCACCGCAAAAGCATCCTGGGCCTCGCGCGAGATCTGCCACTTCTGGGCGACATTCTCTGCGGTATTGCCCATGTGATAGCCGTGGAACGCGTCCCACAGCCCGTCCTTGATCATGGTGTCGATGAACTCGACGCCGCCCATCTTGGTGCCGGCCCGCATGTGGTGGGCGTGGGGCGACAGCGACATGGATTCCTGGCCGCCGGCGACGATGACCGAGGCATCGCCGTTGGCGATCTGCTGCATGCCGATGGCGACCGTGCGCAGCCCCGAGCCACACACCTGGTTGAGGCCCCACGCCGTCTTCTCGACCGGCACGCCCGCCTGTATCGCCGCCTGGCGGGCCGGGTTCTGCCCCTGCGCCGCCGTCAGCACCTGGCCCAGGATGACCTCGTCCACCTCGCTGGCCTCGACCTTGGCGCGCGCCAGCGCCGCCTTGATGGCCGTGGCGCCGAGCTCGTGCGCGGGGGTCGACGCAAAGGCGCCGTTGAAGGCACCGACCGCGGTGCGCGCGGCGCTGACGATCACAATGTCCGAAGCAGCCATGGGTGCATTCCTCTCGATCCCTGGTCCCGGACCAGAGTTGGTTATGCCTCCGCCCCTTTGCAAAACGACGGAGCATCTGTCCAGCCGAAGTTGCCGCGGGCCGAAGGCCTAATCAATGATCTAGCGCAAGGCGGTGCGGCTGGCCGCACGAAATGCCTCTCCATTGAACAATAATATTTTCCAAACAGCAGCAGAAGCCCTATCGTTCGGCAGCGGGTCCCATCCGCGATCCGAGGCAACCCACACGGTGCCGCCTTCCCCAGCAGGAGCGCCATGGCCAACGAGAAGCAGCCGACGACGATCAAGAAGTACGCCAATCGGCGACTTTATCATACGGGTACGAGCACATACGTCACGCTCGAGGACCTCGCCAAGATGGTGCGCGCCGGTGACGACTTCCTCGTCTACGATGCCAAGACCGGCGAAGATATCACCCGCTCCGTGCTGACACAGATCATTTTCGAGGAAGAGAGCAAGGTCGGGCAGCAGAACCTGCTGCCGGTCACCTTTTTGCGGCAGCTCATCCGCTTCTACGGTGACAGCCTGCAGGCGCTGGTGCCGAGCTATCTCGAATTCTCGATCGAGAACCTGGCCAAGGACCAGGCGAAGTTCCGCGAGCAACTGTCCAAGACGTTCGGTCCGGCGGCCGCCTTCCAGGCGCTGCAGGATCAGGCCCGCGCCAACATGACGGTGTTTCAGGAGGCCCTGCGCATGTTCGTGCCGTTCACGCCCGGAGCCGAGCCGCCGAGCACGCCGCCCGGCGACGCCGAGCTGACGGAGCTCAAGCGGCAGGTGACGGACATGCAGGCACGCCTGGACAAGCTCGCCAACAAGCCCTGAGCCCCACCCACCACACGCGAGCGCCCGTGTCCCGTCTCGACAGCTTCATCCGCCGGCTGGTGGCGCAGCGGGCCTGCCTCGAGCGCGCGGCAGCCCTCATCGCCGCCGTGCCCGGCCCCGCCGTCGAGCTGGGGCTCGGCAATGGGCGCAGCTACGACCATTTGCGCCAGATCCTGCCCGAACGGCCCATCTACGTGTTCGAGCGCGCGCCTGCCGCCCATCCCCAGTGCATGCCCGCGCCCGAGTTCCTGATCATCGGCGACTTCGCCGAGACCATGCCCGGCGCCGTGGCGCGCCTGGGAGCGCCGGCCGCCCTCGTGCACGCGGACGTGGGATCCGGCGACGAGCAGGCCAACGCCCGCCTGGCCGCCCGGCTCGGCCCGCTGATCGTGCCGATGCTGGCGGCGGACGGCGTCGTGATCAGCGACCAGCACCTCACGGCCGAGGGCCTGGCGCCGGCGCCGACGCCCAACGAGGCGGACAACGGGCGCTATTATCTCTATCGCCGGGTGGGCGCCTAGAAGCGCTCAGAGCACGGCGATCATTGACAGCCACGGGCATCTGCGGCTACAAGGCACGCTTCAGGCGCGGGGAGACCCGCGCCCGTTGTTTTTCGCGCCTGCGTCAACGTATGCAGGTATCCCAGACCGGAAACGGGCTGCCAAGAAGCCGGCCGGAGCCAAGCGCCTGATCAGGTGTGCTCGAGGCCGGGAAGAACACGGACCAGAACGATGTTCGCAGTCATCAAGACCGGCGGCAAGCAGTATCGCGTTGCCGCCAACGACACCATTACCATCGCCAAGCTCGCCGGCGAGGCGGGCGACGCGGTCTCCTTCGACGTGCTGTTGCTCGCGGGCGACGAGAGCGTCGCCGTCGGCGCGCAGGCAGCCGCGGGCGCCAAGGTCGCCGGCGAGATCGTCCGGCACGGGCGCGACGAGAAGGTGATCGCCTTCAAGAAGCGCCGCCGCCAGAACTCCAAGCGCAAGCGCGGCCACCGCCAGGACCACACGGTCGTGCGCATCACCGGCATCAGCGCCTGAGCCGCGGCCCCCAGCACATAACGGAGACATTCGATGGCTCATAAAAAGGCAGGCGGCTCGTCGCGTAACGGCCGCGATTCCGATGGCCGCCGACTCGGCGTCAAGAAGTTCGGCGGCGAAGCCGTCATTGCCGGCAACATCATCGTGCGCCAGCGCGGCACCAAGGTGCATCCCGGCGTCAACGTCGGCATCGGCAAGGACCATACGCTGTTCGCCCTGACCGAAGGCCGGGTCCGATTCGGCACCAGGCTCGGCCGATCGATCGTATCGATCGAATCGGCCGAGGCGGCCGCAGTCGCCAAAACGGCAGCCGAATAACGGCGCGCGCTCGCACAAAGGCAAGCGTCCGCCGGCATCCCAGCGCCCGGCGGATGAAGCGTCCCAGATCATGTCGTGAGTGATTTGGACCGGTCCGTGACGAGGGAGATGGGGTGCCATCTCCCTTTCGTCATTTTGCGGCATGGGGGTTGCTAGATGCACCCTGCACGTCGCCTGGAGCGGACCCCATGTTCACGCGCGAGACCATCGACGACGGCTTCGTCGTCGCGACCGAGCGGCTGCTGCTGCGCTGGCCGCGTCTGTCGGACGGGCCGGCGATCGAGCGGCTGGCCGGCGATCGCGCCGTCGCCGAGATGACGGCCCTCATCCCCCATCCCTATCCCTCCGGCGCGGCTGCGGCGTTCATCCTGGCGTCCCGGCTCGCCAACGCCGGCGGCACTGGATTGACCCTGGCCATCGTCAGCCGGCGCAAGCCGCGCGAGCTGCTCGGCGCCATCGCCCTGCACGGCTCGCAATCGGGCATGCCGGCCGCGACCGACGGGCCGGTGGAGCCTTTTCTGGGCTTTTGGCTGGGGAGCGACTATTGGGGCCGGGGCCTGGCGACCGAG
This sequence comes from Chelatococcus sp. KU-N122, assembly GCF_055391085.1. NCBI lineage: Bacteria > Pseudomonadati > Pseudomonadota > Alphaproteobacteria > Hyphomicrobiales > Chelatococcaceae > Chelatococcus > Chelatococcus sp. KU-N122. The sequence goes on from NZ_AP043981.1 coordinate 822,324, forward strand.
GCCGCGCGCGCCGTGGTCGACACGGCCTTCGCGCACGCCGACGCCCACGCGGTGACCGCCGAGGCGCGCTCGTCCAACGGCGCCTCGCGCCGCGTCCTCGAGAAGGTGGGTTTTCGGGCCTACGGAACGGCGCTGTCGCTGTTTCCCGCGCGCGGCGGCCTGTTCCCGGTGCACCGCATGCGGCTCACCCGCAGCGCCTGGCATGCCACGCGGGACGGGCGGGCGGATGAAACGCCAGAGGACGCCCTCCGCCCCCATGCCCTGGTGACCAGCTAGCTAGAGCATCGGGCCCAAAAGTGGACGCTGGTCCTGGAGCCGCTCACGGAGGCGGCGGCAGGGCCTCCTCGCGGCCGTCGATCTGCTGCTCACGCACGAAGATCACGAGCCCGGCGGCAATGATCAGGACGGCGCCGGCCAGCGTCGCCAGGCGCGGCGGATCGCCGAACACCAGGTAGCCGAAGATCACCGCCCAGACGATGAGGAGGTACTGGTACGGCACCACCGTGGACGCCGGCGCGATCTTGAGCGAGCGGTTGACGCTCATGTGCGCGGCGAGCGCGATGATGCCGACGCCGCCGAGCAGCAGGAGGTCGCCCGGCGGCGGCGTGACCCAGCCGCCGAACGGCAGCGCCAGCGCGCCGGCGAGGAGCAGGCCGATGTTCGTGCCGGTGACCAGCACCAGGTCGGGCGTACCGCGCAGGTAGCGGGTCAGGATCATCACGCCGGAGAAGATCAGGCTGCCCAGGATGACGATGATCGCGGGCCAGCTGATGCTGGCGCGGGATGGCTCCATGGCGATCACGACGCCGACGAAGCCCGCCGCGACGGCGAGCCAGCGCAGGAGATCGCCTCTCTCGCCCAGCAGCAGGGCGGCCAGGATGGTGACGTAGATCGGGCTCGCCAGATAGAAGGTCACTGCGTCCGCCACCGGCAGATAGATCACGGCGGCGTAGAACAGGACGATCTCGAGCGTGGAGAACAGCGCCCGCACGACCTGCAGGCCGGGCTTCGGCGCCGACCGCCATGGCGCCAGGCCGCCGCGGACGAGCGGCGGCGCAAGGATGGCCATGGCCACGAAGGTCCGGATCAGGATCACCTGGCCGATGCCATAGCTGCCCAGCAGCCATTTCGCCGCCACGTCGTTGATGGCGAACAGGAACACGCCGGCCAGCATGAACAGGATGCCGGTGCCGTGGCCTGAGCGCCGCGAGGCGGCAGTGGACGTCGACGCGGGCGATTGGACTGCCATGGCTTTTCTGGATTATGAGGCTTGCAGGATCGCGAGACTGGGCACATGTGCCGGCCGGATGGCACATCCGATCGGACCAAGGTCCAGGTTCGAGCTTGGGACGCTTCTTCCCGGGCCGGTGTCGCCCACCAGCCCAGGAAGCGCTCTAGCAAGCCGCACGATTGTGGACAATATCCCAGCCTCGCCGCCCTTCGCCGCTGCGGGGCACTTTGCACGCGCTTTGCCGCAGACTTACGAAATGTCATGAAATTCCTCGATCAGGCCAAGATCTATGTCCGCTCCGGCGACGGCGGCGCCGGCTGCGTCTCGTTCCGCCGGGAAAAGTTCATCGAGTTCGGCGGCCCGGACGGCGGCGACGGTGGCCGTGGCGGCGATGTGTGGGTCGAGTGCGTGGAGGGGCTCAACACGCTGATCGACTACCGCTACCAGCAGCACTTCAAGGCCCGGCCCGGCACGCACGGCATGGGCCGCAACCGCGCCGGCGGCAAGGGCGACGACGTCGTCCTCAAGGTTCCGGCGGGGACCGAGGTGCTGGCCGAGGATGGCGAGACCCTGCTCGCCGACCTCACGTCCGTGGGGGAGCGTGTGCGCCTGGCCGCGGGCGGCAACGGCGGCTTCGGCAACGCGCACTTCAAGACCTCGACCAACCAGGCGCCGCGCCGCGCCAATCCGGGTCTCGCCGGCCAGGACATGTGGATCTGGCTCAGGCTGAAGCTCATCGCCGATGCCGGCCTGGTCGGCCTGCCGAACGCAGGCAAGTCCACCTTCCTCGCCACCGTCACGGCGGCGAAGCCGAAGATCGCCGATTATCCGTTCACGACGCTGCACCCCGGGCTCGGTGTCGTCGCCGTCGCCGGTCGCGAATTCGTGTTGGCCGACATCCCCGGCCTGATCGAGGGAGCCCACGAGGGCCTCGGGTTGGGCGATCGCTTTCTCGGCCACATCGAACGCTGCCGCGTGCTGCTGCACCTCGTCGATGGTACGGCCGAGGATGTGGCATCCGCCTACGAGACCGTCCGCGCCGAGCTCGTCGCCTACGGCGCCGGCCTGGCCGAGAAGCCCGAGATCGTCGCCCTGTCCAAGATCGACGCCCTCGACCAGGCGGCCAGGGACGAGCGCTGCGCACAGCTCGAGGCCGCCGCCGGCCAGCCGCCGCTGCTGCTGTCGTCGGCCTCGCGCGAGGGGGTCGACGCCGCGCTGCGGCGCCTGCTGCAGGTCATCGGCGACGCGCGCCGGGACGCCGACGAGACCGAGCCGGCGGACGCCTGGAAGCCGTGACGATCACCGCCGACCGGCGCATCCGGCGGCCGGGCGGGCGGCAAGCCCGTGTGGCAGGGAGCCACTGCGGTTGGCGGAGATGCTCGGCGGGCGATCGTGGCGCTTGCCAAGCGCTGCGCGTTCGGCCACTCATGCCCCGGCGAGCGCCCGTGGGCTCGCCTGATCGACGAGATGTTGCATGATGAACCCCGGCTACCGCGCAGCCTTGCTCTCGTGTCTGGCGCTGGCCGCGGTTATGGGCCTGGCGCACCGCCCGGCCGCTCAGCAGCCCCCCGCCAAGCCCCCTGCCGCGGCGACGCCGGACAAGGCGGCAGCGGCCCCTCAGGCCGGCCAGCCGCCTCAGACCAAGGCGGCCGCTGACCCGGACAAGGTGCTGGCGCGCGTCAATGGCGCGCCGATCACCCAGCGCGATCTCGACATCGCCGCCGAGGATATGGCGGACCGGCTGCCCCGCGTCCCCGAGGAGCAGAAGCGCGACTATCTGCTGAGCTATCTGATCGACCTCACCATCGGCTCTCAAGCCGCGGCCGCGGCCAAGGTCGGCGACACCCCCGACTTCGCCCGCAAGCTCGCCTACAACAGGAACAAGCTGCTGCTCGACGACTACCTGGCGCAGGAGGCCAAGAAGGCGGCGACGCCGGAAGCGGCCCGCAAGATGTACGAGCAGACCGTCAAGGACGTGAAGCCGCAGGAAGAGGTGCGAGCCCGCCACATCCTGGTGGACAGCGAGGACCTGGCCAAGCAGGCCTATGCCAAGATCAAGGCGGGCGAGGACTTCAAGAAGGTCGCCGCCGAGCTGTCCAAGGACCCGGGGTCGGCCAAGGACGGCGGCGAGCTCGGCTGGTTCACCAAAGACCAGATGGTGCCTGAGTTTGCCGAGGTGGCCTTCAAGCTGAAGCCGGGGGATGTCTCCGAACCGGTCAAGAGCCCGTTCGGCTGGCACGTCATCGAGGTGGAGGAGCGCCGCACCAAGCCGGTGCCGACCTTCGACGACGTCAAGAACGAAGTGGAAGCCTACGTCTCGCGCAAGGCGCAGCAGGATCTGATCCTGACCTTGCGCGCCAAGGCGACGATCGAGCGCCTCGATGCGCTGCCCAAGGCCGACTCCGCCAAGCCCGACTCCGTCAAGCCCGACCCCGCCAAGCGCGGCGGCAAGGCGGACGGACCGGAGCCCGCCCCGCCCGCGCCCGCACCAAAGTAACATCTCCCGCGGAGCTGCGGGCCGATCGCACCCCGGGCTCACGGTCGACATTCGTCAAGCACATAGAGGACCGTCGCGGCGTCCGCCGCAGCGGCGAAGGAGTGCCTCATGCCGCCAAGCGTGTCCCCCCTGGCCCCCAAGACCATTCCCGCCATGCCGCCGGTGGCAGGCGTGCGCTTCGCCACCGCGGCGGCCGGCATCCGCTATGCCGGGCGCACCGACGTTCTGCTGGCGCTGTTCGACCGGGGCACCAGCGTCGCCGGCGTGTTGACGCGCTCCAAATGCCCGTCGGCGGCGGTCGATTGGTGCCGGGCCAAGCTGCCGGGCGGCGAGGCGCGGGCGCTCGTGGTCAATTCCGGCAACGCCAACGCCTTCACCGGGCTGAAAGGGCGCAAGGCCGTGGAGCTGACGGCCAAGCTCGCGGCCAAGGCCGCCGCCTGCCGGCCAGGCCAGGTGTTCCTGGCGTCCACCGGCGTCATCGGCGAGCCGCTGGACGCGGACAAGTTCGAGGGCGTGCTCGACACCTGCGCGCAACGGGCGACGGGCGACCACTGGACCGACGCGGCCAAGGCGATCATGACCACGGACACCTTTCCCAAGGTGGCGACCCGCACGGTCTCGCTGGGCGGCGTCGACGTCGTCATCAACGGCATGGCCAAGGGCGCCGGCATGATCGCCCCCGACATGGCGACGATGCTGTCCTTCGTGGCCACCGATGCGCCGATCAGCTCCCCCGTGCTCCAGTCGCTGCTGAAGAAGGGGACGGACCGGTCGTTCAATTGCGTCACCGTCGACGGCGACACCTCGACCTCGGACACGCTGCTGCTGTTTGCGACCGGCGCCGCCGCGGCGCAGGGCGCACCGCTCATCGGCACCGCCGGCGACCGGCGCCTGGCGCCGTTCCGGGCTGCCCTGGACGACCTGCTGCTGGACCTCGCCCAGCAGGTCGCCCGTGACGGCGAAGGCGCCCGCAAGTTCATCGCCGTCACCGTCAAGGGCGCCGGCACCGAGCGCTCGGCGCGTCGCATCGCCTTCTCCATCGCCAACTCGCCCCTGGTGAAGACCGCCGTGGCCGGCGAGGACGCCAACTGGGGCCGTGTCGTCATGGCCGTCGGCAAGGCCGGCGAGCCGGCCGACCGCGACAAGCTGGCCATCTATTTCGGCGACATTCGCGTCGCCAGCCAGGGGGCGCGGGACCCCGACTACAGCGAGGAGCAGACGACGGCCTACATGCGCGGCGATGAGATCGCGATCACCGTCGAGCTCGGCCTCGGCCGCGCTTCGGCCACGGTTTGGACATGCGACCTGACCAAAGAGTACGTCACCATCAACGGAGACTACCGCTCATGATCAGGTCCGTTCTCGCGCCGACGCTGGCGCTCGCCGGCTTGCTGTCGGCAGCCGGCGTGGCCCTCGCGCAGGAGCCGGCGCGGCGCGAGCATCGCGTCATTCGCGTCCAGGGCCACGCCGCGCGCGAGGTCGTGCCCGACGTGGCGAGCCTGTCGCTCGGCGTGACGTCGCGGGCGCCCAAGGCGGGCGATGCGCTGGCAGCCAACGCCGCCGACGCGCAGAAGATCATCGACGTGGCCAAGCGCGCCGGCATCGAGCCCAAGGACATCCAGACCAGCACCGTCAATCTCTCCGAGAACATGCGCAACAAGCGGGATCCTTCGGGGATGGTGTCGCAGGAGCCCGACGGCTTCATCGCCACCAACACCGTGACCGTGCGCGTGCGCGACCTCGGCAAGCTCGGCAGCCTGCTGAGCGACGTCGTCGGCGACGGGGCGAACCGGATCGGCGGCCTGAGCTTCGACGTCGCCAATCGCGACAGGATCGTCGAGGAGCTGCGCGTCGAGGCGGTGGCCGACGCGCGCAGGACCGCCAGCCGGCTGGCCGAGGCGGCGGGTGCCGGCGTCGGCCCGGTCGTCTCGATCACCTATCCGCCGCGCGGCGGCTACCCGACCCCCGAATTCGGCATGATGCGGGGGGCGAAGGCGGCGGTGCCGATCGAGGCCGGGGCCCTCACCATCGCTGCCGATGTGGAGACCGTCTGGTCGCTGCAATAACGTGACGCCGCCATGAAGCTGCTCCTCGTCGTCGCCTGCGCCCTGATCGATGCCGACGGGCGCGTCCTGATCGCACAGCGGCCCGAGGGCAAGGCGATGGCCGGCCTATGGGAGTTCCCGGGGGGCAAGCTCGAAGCGCCCGAGAGCCCGGAACAGGCGCTGATCCGCGAGCTCCGCGAGGAGCTCGGCATCACCGTCAAGGAGCCGTGCCTGGCCCCCTTGACCTTCGCCAGCCACGCGTACGAGCAGTTTCATCTGCTGATGCCGCTCTACGTGTGCCGCCGCTGGGAGGGCACGGCGACGGCGCGCGAGGGGCAGAACCTCAAATGGGTGAAGCCTGGCAAGCTGCGCGACTACCCGATGCCGCCGGCCGATGAGCCGCTGATCGCCCACCTCATCGATCTGAGCTGATCAGAGCAGCCGCTCGAGCACCGCGCGCGACGCATCCGGGATCGGCACGGGGCGACGGCTCTCGCGATCGACGTAGACGTGCACGAAGCGGCCCTGCGCGGCGGGCTTGTCGTCCCCCTGCCGGAAAATGCCGAGCGAATAGCGCACCGACGACGTCCCGAGCTGCGTGATGCGCAAGCCCGCGTCCAGGTGCTCGGGATAGGCGACGCTCTCGAAGAAGACGCAGGCCGTCTCGACGACGAGGCCGATCGGCCCGTCGCCGGTCACCGACAGCAGGCCGTTCTCGATCAGGTAGGCGTTCACCGCGGTGTCGAAATAGTGATAGTAGACCGAGTTGTTGACGTGGCCGTATGCGTCATTGTCGAGCCAACGGGTCTGGATCGGCCGGAACAGGCGAAAGTCGGTGCGGGTCAATCTCGTCTGGCGCTCGGACATACAAATGGACCCGGTCGTGATATCGGCCGGGCTACATGCGCGATTTCATTGGTTTCGACAATGGGCCGAAGGCTGCCGATCTTGACACTCGCCGATACGCCGCGACCGGCGGCTCCGTCCATTTCTCCCCATAACGTCGCTGCGGCGGGCTGATCGGTCGCCGTGCGCTCCTGGCCCAAGACACTGCAATGGGCAGTGCTCGTCCTTGCGTCGGGCGGTTTCGGCCTCGTCCTGCACGCGGCGCAGTTTCCCGCGGCCCTGCTGCTCGGGCCGCTGCTGGGGCCATCTGCGTGGCCGTCGCCGGCGCCCAATTGTCGCTGCCGCGCCCGGCGTTCATCGCCGCACAGGGCATCGTCGGCTGCCTGGTGGCGCGCGCCATCACCGCATCGATCCTGCTGTCGATCGCCAAGGACTGGCCGGCCATGGCGCTGGTCGTGCTGGTCACGGTCATTGCCAGCGGCCTGGTCGGCGCCGCCTTGACCTGGCTCGGCACGTTGCCGGGCACGACCGCCGCCTGGGGCTCGGCTCCCGGCGCCGCGTCCGCCATGGTCGCCATGGGCGAGGCGTTCGGCGCCGATGCCCGGCTGGTCGCCTTCATGCAATATCTGCGCGTCGTCTGCGTCGTGTTCACCGCCTCGTTCGTGTCGCGGCTGCTGCTCGGCGACGAGCCGCTGCCGCCGGCGCATCCCCATGACACGGCTGCCTGGACGGCCCAGATCGGGCCCGTCGCCGTCACCCTGCTCATCGCCTGGCTCGGCGCCTTCATCGGCGCCAAGGCGCGCATTCCCGCCGGCGGCATGCTGGTGCCGCTGGTCGTCGGCGCGGCACTGCATATCGCCGATCTCGTGCCGCTGACGCTGCCGCAGCCCATCCTGGCTTGCGCCTACACGGCCATCGGCTGGTACATCGGCCTGCGTTTCACCCCCAAGGTGCTGCTCCACGCCATCCGCGCCATGCCACAGCTGCTGGTCGCCACCTTCGCCCTCATCGCCCTCTGCGGCGGCTCCGCCGTCGTGCTCAACCTCGTGCTCGGGACGGACCCGCTCACCGCGTTCCTGGCGACGACCCCGGGCGGGCTCGACGCCGTCGCGATCATCGCCGTCGGCACCCATGCCGACGTGCCGCTGGTGCTGGCGGCCCAGACCCTGCGGCTGCTCGCCGTGATCGTCACCGGGCCGCCGCTGGCGCGGCTCATCTCCCGGCTGAGCCGGCCGGCAGCTTCGGACCAGGCGGCCTGATCGCGGCCGGGCGCAGGCGCGCGCGGGTTGAAAGATCTTCATCCGAAGCGCTCCTCGGCCGGGTGATTCGACCCGACAGGCGCCGTCACGCTCAAGTGGTGCGCCACAGCACCGAAATCTTCGCTCCGGCCATGCCACGGTTCGGTCGTGGTCGCGTTTCGGCCGGATTTGGAGCGAACCATCAGGTCATGCTCGCGTTGTCAAACAAGGCGATCCACGGAGTGGAACAGATGACATTCTCGACCCTGAAGTTGACCCTGGGTGCCGCGCTGGCCGCTGGCACCCTGGCGCTCGGCACCATCGCCGCCCCGACCGCAGCCGAAGCCCGGCCTGGCTGGCGCGGTGGTGGCTGGCACGGCGGTGGCTGGCATGGCGGCGGCTGGCGCGGCGGCCCGCGCTACGGCGCCTGGCGCGGCGGTTACGGCAGATATTATGGCGGCTACCGCCGTGGCGGCTGGGGCTATGCCGCTGGCGGCGTGGCGGCCGGCCTGGCGCTCGGCGCCGTGGCGGCCGGTGCCTATCCCGGCTATTATGGCGGCTATGGTGGCTACGGCGGTTGCGCCTGGCAGCCACGGCAGGTGGTCGATCAGTGGGGCAGGGTGTACGTCCAGAACGTTCGCGTCTGCTACTGAGCGATCCGCAATCCGCCGGAGCTTCGTCAGCCGGCGGCCAGCAAGGACGGCGGCGCCAACGCGTGCAGGCGCGGCCGTACCAGCTGAGCTGTATGCCGCAAACCCTTCAAGCGCCTGCCCCCGGCCCGGAGCGGGCGCTCTGCGTTTGAAACGGCCTGTTGTTGGCGACAGGCTTTGCGAGAATAGCCGTTGACAGGAGGGGGAGGCGCCCTTAAACGGGCCCCCTGCTTGCACGCAGGCCCAGGTGGCGGAATTGGTAGACGCGCTGGTTTCAGGTACCAGTCTTGCAAGAGGTGAAGGTTCGAGTCCTTTCCTGGGCACCACGGCACCCTACCAGTGCCTTATCCGCTGAACGGCTCGTTGACCGTTCCCTATCCCATCCGAGGCTATCCCATCTAAGTCAGCTGCCGTCGAGCGAGGCCGGCTTCGGCCGCCGCCCGAATCGGCGCACGCAGAAGCCGCAGGAGCTATTCCGCCAGCGGCGGAGCTGATGCCATCGGCGAGGCGGCCGGCGATGCCATCGCCGGAGAGCGGCGACGCGCCCGGCCCGGCTTGAACCGCAGGCAGGGCTGCTCGACGAGGTACCACGACAACGTCGCCGGCACCGTGGCCAGCACCAGCGAGAGCAGGACCATGGTCCATGGCCCGACGCCGTTGCCGGACAGCAGGCCGATCGTCTGCTGGATCGGGAAGCTGTAGAGGAAGATGCCGTAGGAGATGTCCAATCCCTTCGGCAGGATAGACAGCCGCGGGCCGGCGCCGAACGCCAGCGTGGCGTACGGCAGCACGACGATCAGCAGCAGTTCCTTGACCGGCGCGCTGGTCTCCAGCGTCGCGAGCGCCATCAGCATGGCGAAGCCGGCGTAGATGTTGAGGATCCGCTCGCCCAGGACGGCGATGGCCATGCCGACGATGAAGTAGGGCATCAGGCCGAGCGCGTTGATCGCGTTGGTGGCATACACCACCCAGACGGCGTCCGGCGGCGACACGCGGACGCGCCAGACGGCGAAGAGCGCAAACGCCACCGCGACCGCGGCGAGCGCCCGCGGCCGCCGGCCGACGGCGAGCAGCAGCAGCGGCGCGACCAGGTACATGGCGAATTCGACCGGCAGGCTCCACAGGTTGCCGTTGACGACGTTGGGGTAGGCGTTGGCCGCAAACAGCCCCGGCAGGGAAAAATTGATATAAAGCAGTATGTTGTTGAAATAGCCCCAGGTGAAGGGGTGCCGGAAGTAGTCGGCCAGGGGCAACGGAGTGAGCGCCGGGCCGAGGAGGAAGACGGACAGGACGACGACGGCGATCAGGGCCGGAAAGATGCGCAGCGCCCGCCGCTCCAGGTAGCGGGCCAGGTTCGGATCCCGCAGCCAGCTCAGCGAAATCAGGTAGCCGCTGATCGAGAAGAAGATCTTGACGCCGATCGTCGAGACGGCGTTGACCGCAAAGCCCGGCACCGGCGCCCCGGCCAGGATGAAGCCGTGCCCGTAGACGACGAGCGCCGCGCCGAACAAGCGCAGCAGCTCGAAATTGTTGTCACGTGGAGCCAATCAGGCGCCCCCCTGTCTTCTGATCGCCACGGCGGGCGGCACGCCACCTGTTCGGGGCGCGGGCCGCGTGCCAGCATCGTCGCGTCGCCGGCCTCAGCTCGCGCGCGCCCGGCCATCAGGCCGCCATCAACTTAAAGTTATATGGTCAAGTTATCGCTTCGAACATCTGACCTATACGCAATTGGCCGGCGGCCATTTGTCCCCGCTACTATTCTAAGGTCAACCGTATCCGAAAATTTCTTGCCGTCCCCTACGGCATCAGGCGGGAGAAAGCTGCCTCGCCGGGCCTGCACCAGGCGCTTCCCACGAAGCGGTTTGCACCGGCGCCGGAATCGTGCAAGCGACGGAAAGCGGGCGCATGGCGCGCCCTCAGCCTGAGCGAAGCAGCCTCATGACGATTCGTCTTCACCGCGGCGACCTGCCGCCCGACATCTCGTTCGGCGCCTCGGTCGCCATCGACACCGAGACCCTCGGCCTCAATCCCCTGCGTGACCGGCTGTGCGTCGTGCAGCTGTCGGGCGGCGACGGTAATGCCGAGGTGGTGCAGATCCTGCGCGGCGCGCCGCCCCCGGACAACCTGCTGCGCCTGCTGGCCGATCCCGGCGTGCTGAAGATCTTCCACTATGCCCGCTTCGACCTCGGCGTCCTGCGCCACGCCTTCGGCCTCATGGCGACACCGGTGTATTGCACCAAGATCGCGTCGCGCCTGACCCGCACCTACACCGACCGGCATGGCTTGAAGGACCTGACCCGCGAGCTGCTGGGCATCGACCTGTCAAAGCAGCAGCAGTCCTCCGACTGGGGCGCCGACCAGCTGAGCGAGGCGCAGGTGGCGTACGCTGCCTCCGACGTCCTGCATCTGCATGCGCTCAAGGCCAGGCTTGACGAGATGCTGGCCCGCGAGGGCCGCACGGCCCTGGCCGAAGCCTGCTTCACGTTCCTTCCCGCCCGCGCCGAGCTCGACCTGCTGGGCTGGCAGGAGCAGGACATTTTCGCCCACAGCTGAGCCGGCTGCCGCCGGCATTGCATTCGGCTCGACCGCCCCTATCTGCAGGCGGGCCGTCGCGGCACGGCGCGTGCGGCTACCATTGATTCACCAGCGCGCCGTAGAATGCCCCGTCGCGACCGCAGATTGGGGGCATTCAAAATTGCTCGGTAGCATGTAAGATCGCCGGGGCGGGCGAACGCGCGGCAGCGCCGATGGAGATGCGGAACGGCAGATGAGCGAGAGCACGTGGGCCCCGGATAGCGATCCCGCATGGGAGCCGCCGCGCAGCGCCGGCGGCGGCCGAGGCAGGCCGGATGCCTATACGGCGGCCGCGCATCATTCGGGATACGTGCGTCTGCTTCGGCGGATCATTCCGATCGGCTCCGCCGTCGCCGTGGCGCTGCTGATCCTCATCAGCTTCTTCAATCCCTTCGGTGGGCTGAAGGGAATCAGCATGGGGCCGATCTCCATGACGGGGACCAAGGTGACGATGGAGCAGCCCAAGCTCACGGGCTTCCGCAAGGACAACAAGCCCTACGAGGTCACGGCCGTCGCCGCCGCCCAGGACGTGCGCAAGCCCAACGTCGTCGAGCTGCAGCAGATCACGGCGCGGCTCGGCATGGACAGCGACAGCGCCGCCCATCTGGAGGCCGAGACGGGCATCTACGACATGAAGGCGGAGCAGTTGAAGCTGGCGGGCGCCATCAAGGTGAAGACCGATTCCGGCTATCACGCCCTGCTCAGCTCCGCTCAGGTCGACTTCAAAGGTGGCGGCGTCGTCACCCACGAGCCGATCAAGATCACCCTGGCCGACGGCAGCACCGTCGACGCCAACTCCATGGATCTGCGCGACAACGGCAAGCGCATCGCTTTCGAGGGCCAGGTCCGCACAGTGCTGTTCATGAATGATGCGGACAAGCCGAAGGACCGCAAGCCCGGCGGCCACGAGCCGGCGGCCAGTGCCGCTGCGGCAGGAGAGGCGAGATGACCATGCGTTCCCTCGCCGTCCTGGCCGTCGCCGCCGCCCTGGCCCTGCCCGGCGGAGCCGCCCTGGCACAAGCCACCAGCAAGCCCGCCAAGGCCGGAACGAGCTCCGGTTCGCCGCTCGGCGGCTTGGGCGGCCTCGGCAACAGCAGCAAGGAGCCGATCAAGATCGATTCCGATCGGCTCGACGTCTTCGACAAAGATAAGAAGGCGGTCTTTTCCGGCAACGTCGTCGCCGTGCAGGGCGAGACCACCATGCGCTGCTCCACCTTGACGGTGTTCTACGAGCAAAGCGCCGCATCCCAGCAGGGCGGCAAGCCGGCCGCCGCACCCGCCCCCAAGCCCGCGGCCGCTGCCCCGAAGCCGGCGGCCGGCGGCGCCGACAACGGCGTTCGCAGGCTCGATTGCGCCGGCCCGGTGACGGTCATCTCCAAGGACCAGATCGCCACTGCCGACAGCGCCAGCTACGACAAGGCGGCCAACAAGGTCGTTCTCAACGGCAACGCCAAGCTGAGCCAGGGGCCGAACGTCACCACCGGCGACAGCGTCGTCTACGACCTGAACACCAGCCAGGCAACGGTCGTCAACAAGCCGGGGGAGCGCGTGAAGGCGTTGCTGGTGCCCGGCAGCGATCAACAGCCGGGCCAGCCCAAGGCGAAGAAGCCCGACGGGAAGAGCGCTGCGACCAACTAGAGCATGATCCCAAAAAGTGGACGCCGGTTTTTGGAAAAGATCATGCTCAGAGAACGACGTGGAGCGGGATGATGATTCGAAGAAAAATCATCCCGCTCTATGGCATCGCCCCGACGTAGGCCCCGCTTTGGGGTGACACCGATACCAAGGCAAAGAATGGTGCGGCAGTTCCGAGCGCATCGAGGCGTCCACCGCTCCGGAGCATCGGACAGGGCAGCCCGGACCCGGCGACGGCTCCTGTTGCAGGCCCGATGGCAGTCGTCTAAGCAGCATCTCGAAGCTGGGGTGGGGGCGGAAGGCATAACGCGAGCACGGCCCAGGTGAAGAGCCAACTCACGTCCAGGCGGCAGGCCCGCCAGTTGCGACGCGACGTCGTCGCCGACGACCAATACGGCCCGGATGTCGACTATATCCCCGACGTGGACGACGATCCCGGGGACGACGCAGCTGCGGCATACGCGCGCGCGCCGGCTTACCAGGAGCCGAAGCGACGGCCCCTGCTCGCGCGGCTGGCGCAGGAGGTGCAGCGACGGCTGCCCGCCCGCCGCCCGTCGCCCGCCACACTGGCAGCTGCCGGGCCCGATCCCTCCGTGCTCGTCGGAGACCTGCCGCCGGAGCCCGTGAGCTTCGGCGCCACCGGCGTGCTCGCCGTGCGGGGGCTGCAGAAGAGCTATGGCGGCCGGACGGTGGTCAAGGACGCCGCCCTCAACGTTCGCAACGGCGAGGCGGTGGGCCTCCTCGGCCCCAACGGCGCGGGCAAGACGACGATCTTCTACATGATCACCGGGCTGGTGGCCGCCGATCGCGGCGTCATCAGCCTGGACGGCCACGACATCACCCGCCTGCCCATGTACCGGCGCGCGCGCCTGGGCATCGGCTATCTACCCCAGGAAGCGTCGATCTTCCGCGGCCTCAACGTCGAGGACAACATCCGCGCGGTGCTGGAGGTGACACAGCCCGACCGTGCCGCGCGCGAGCGTGAGCTCGACCAGTTGCTGGAGGAGTTCCATATCGCGCGGTTGCGCAAGGCGCCGTCGATCGCCTTGTCCGGCGGCGAGCGGCGGCGTTGCGAGATCGCGCGGGCGCTCGCCGGCCGGCCGTCGTTCATGCTGCTGGACGAACCCTTCGCGGGCATCGATCCGATCGCCGTCGGCGACATCCAGGATCTCGTCCGCCAGTTGACCCGACGCGGCATCGGCGTGCTCATTACCGACCATAACGTCCGCGAAACGCTGGGCCTCGTGGACCGCGCCTACATCATCCATTCCGGCCAGGTGCTGATGGAGGGCCGCGCCGAGGATGTGATCGCCAATCCGGATGTCCGGCGCCTCTACCTGGGCGAGGACTTCCGCCTTTAAGGGCCCGCGCGCCGCGCCGTGCAAAGATCGGTCCGTCCAGCCCCAATGCTTTGACGCAACGCACAAAGGGGGCTACAACACCAAACCGGGGGACAAGCAAGACCTGTGCCGAGTAGCACAGACCCCTGGGGCGTGGGTTCAAGAGTATGGCGCTTTCGCACCGCATGGAGGTCCGCCAGGCCCAGAGCCTGGTCATGACGCCGCAGCTGCTGCAGGCAATCAAGCTGCTGCAGCTGTCGCACCTGGAGCTCGCCTCCTACGTCGATGCGGAGCTGGAACGCAATCCGTTTCTGGAGCGGAACGACGCGGAAGCCCCGGCCGAGGCCCTGCCGGGGACGGAGCCGCAGGCGGCCGAGGCGGCGGCCACCTCCGAGGCCGCCGAGAGCTGGTACTCCCAGGACCTCGAGGTCAGCCGCGACAGCATGGAAGCCAAGCTCGGCACCGGGCTGGAGAACGTCTTCGATGACGAAGGCCCGGCACGCGCCGCGACCGCGGGTGGCGCGGCGGAGGACGGCCTGTCGGTGTCGTCCACCCTGTGGAGCGGCGCCCAGGGCGGCGGCAGCTTCGAGGACGGCGGCGGCGACACCATGGCCACCCTGTCGGCCGAGGTGGATTTGCATACCCATCTGATGCGTCAGCTCGAGCTCGTCACCACCGACCAGCGGCAGCGCCTGATCGGCAGCTTCCTGATCGATGCCATCGACGAAGCGGGCTACCTCGACGAAGATCTGGCGGTCATCGCCGAGCGCTTGTCGATTCCGTTGGCCGCGGCGGAAACGGTGCTCGAGCTGGTGCAGGGGCTCGAGCCCGCCGGCGTCGGCGCCCGCACGCTGGCCGAATGCCTCGCCCTCCAGCTCAAGGAGCAGAACCGGCTGGATCCGGCGATGCAGGCGCTGCTCGAACGGCTCGATCTGGTGGCCAAGCGCGACCTTGCCGCGCTCAAGCGGCTCTGCGGCGTCGACGACGAGGATCTGGTCGACATGCTGGCGGAGATCAAGCGGCTGGACCCCAAGCCCGGGCGCATCTTCGGCGGCGCCCCGGTCGAAACCCTGGTGCCGGACGTCTTCGTGCGCGCCGCCCCCGACGGCAGCTGGCTGATCGAGCTCAACACCGACACGCTGCCGCGGGTCCTCGTCAACCAGGTCTACTATGCCAAGGTGGCACGCTCGGCGAAGAGCGACACGGACAAGACCTTCCTGTCGGATTCGCTGCAGAGCGCCAATTGGCTCACCCGCAGCCTCGAACAGCGGGCGAAGACGATTCTGAAGGTCGCGAGCGAGATCGTTCGGCAGCAAGACGGCTTCTTTGCCCGGGGTGTGGCCTATCTGCGGCCGCTCAACCTCAAGACCATCGCCGACGCCATCGGCATGCACGAATCGACGGTCTCGCGGGTGACGTCGAACAAGTCGATCGGCACGAGCCGCGGCACGTTCGAGATGAAGTATTTTTTCTCGGCGTCGATCGCCTCGACGCCGGGCGGCGAAGCCCATTCGGCCGAGGCGGTGCGCCATCGCATCAGGCGTATGATCGAGGCGGAACGGGCCTCCGACGTCCTCTCCGACGACGCCATCGTCCGCAAGCTGCGCGACGACGGCATCGACATCGCCCGGCGCACGGTCGCCAAGTACCGGGAGTCGCTCAGGATCCCCTCCTCCGTCGAACGTCGCCGGGAGAAGCTGGAGGCCGCGGGGGCGGCGGCGTCGCGTTGACTTAGGTCCCCCCGTTCCTACGATTCTCCTGACGGCCATTTACGCAAAACGCGTGCACCTGCACGCGCTTACGCGCACGGGGAGGACAGCATGACGCTACGCGTGTCTGGAAAGAACATGGACATCGGCGAAGCCCTGCGCGGCCAGATCGAGACCCGGGTCAACGCGGCCATCGAAAAGTACTTCGATGGCAGCGTCACCGGCCATGTCACCATCACGCGCGACGGGAGCGGCTATCGCTCGGATTGCGGGCTCCATCTGTCGTCCGGCATGACCCTGGAGGCCTCCGGCACCGCTCATGATCCCACCGTGAGCTTCGACCAGATGGCCGAGCGAATCGAGAAGCGGCTGCGCCGCTACAATGGCCGCCTGAAGGGGCGGACGGGCGGCCACCCGGGCAACGGTGTCGACGATCTCGACAGCTTTTCGGCCACGGTCTTCGAGGCGCCCGGCGACGATATCGACGACGAGGCGTTCCATCCGGTCGTCGTCGCGGAAATGTCCAAGCCGTTGTACCCGCTGTCGGTGAGCGAGGCGGTGGTGCGGCTCGACCTGACGGGAGCGCCGATCCTCGTCTTTCGCCACGCTGGCACTTCGCGCGTGAACGTCGTATATCGGCGCAACGACGGCACCATCGGATGGATCGATCCACCGATGAGTGACCGTGAAAATTGAGCATGGCCGGCGCGTAGCGACATCATCGCGGGACATGCTCCACTTAAAAGTACGATGGAACGCCGGCAGCCCAGGGCGCGGCGTTCCGGGGTCTGACGGAATGCCGACGGTCGGGCAGCTGCAATTGCCCGAGCGTTGCTGCGCGCGAGACAACATGCCCCTTACGGATCTTCTGGCGCCCGAGGCGGTCATCCCCGCCCTCCGCGTCAACGGCAAGAAGCAGGCCCTCCAGGAACTGGCGGCGCAGGCGGCGAAGCTGACCGGACTCGACGAGCGGGAGATCTTCGAAACGCTGCTGCAGCGTGAACGCCTCGGCTCCACCGGCATCGGCGACGGCATCGCCATCCCGCACGGCAAGCCGGGAAAGCTCGACCGTCTGGTCGGCCTGTTCGCGCGGCTGGAGCGGCCCATCGATTTCGAAGCGCTCGACGGTCAGCCTGTCGACATCATCTTCCTGCTGCTGGCGCCCGAGACGGCCGGCGCCGACCACCTGAAGGCGCTCGCCCGGGTGGCGCGCGTGCTCAGGGAGACGTCGATGCTGGACAAGATCCGCTCGACGCGCGATCCGGCGGCGCTCTATGCCCTGCTCACGGCGCCGGCCACCTCGTCCCACGCCGCCTGAGACGAAAGGCCGCCGCGGCTTTTGCCAAGCGCGCGCAACGCGTCAACCGAGCCCGCGCAGCGCGTAGGCCAATCCCGCGCCGCGCGTGAGCGGCTCCCCGTCCGCAAGTCCTGTCCCGGTCGGACCGGAACCGTCGGCGTGAGACTGCGGCGCTGATTCGCCGCGGCGGCCGAGTTCCGCACATGGCCGTCCCGACCGGCAGGGGCTGGAAATCCGCTCTCATTTCTTCGAAAAGGACTAAAGTGAAACTGCACCTCGGGCGCCGGCCGGCATCCCGGCGTGCGCCCTCGACGGCATGTTCGCAAGGCAGGCGTCTGCGTTTGCGGCGCATGCTCCAGCCCGCGGATCGCCCATGTCTGACGCTGCGTCTTCGCTGTTTCCCCTCGGCCCCGACACCACGCCCTACCGCAAGCTCAGCGGCGACGGCGTCAAGGCCGCGCGCTTCGGCTCGCACGAGGTCCTGACGGTCGAGCCCGAGGCGATCCGGAGCCTCGCCGAGCAGGCCTTCATCGACATCAACCATCTGCTGCGGCCGGGCCATCTCAAGCAGCTGGCGTCGATCCTCGACGACCCGGAGGCGACCTCGAACGACAAGTTCGTCGCCTACGACCTGCTGAAGAACGCCAACATCGCCGCCGGCGGCATCCTGCCCATGTGCCAGGACACCGGCACGGCGATCGTCATGGGCAAGAAGGGCCGCCGCGTCTGGACCGACGGCGGTGACGAGGATGCCATCGCCGCCGGCATCCGCGACGCTTACCTCAAGCGCAACCTGCGCTATTCGCAGCTTGCCCCGCTGTCGATGTTCCAGGAGGTCAACACCGGCTCCAACCTGCCGGCCCAGATCGACATCTATGCGGAGGGCGAGGACGCCTACAAGTTCCTGTTCGTGGCCAAGGGCGGCGGCTCGGCCAACAAGACCTTCCTGTTCCAGGGCACGCCGTCGCTGCTCACCCACGACCGGCTGGTCGCCTTCCTGAAGGAGAAGATCCTGACGCTCGGCACCGCCGCCTGCCCGCCCTACCACCTCGCCATCGTCATCGGCGGCACCAGCGCCGAGCTGAACCTGAAGACCGTCAAGCTCGCCTCCACGCGCTACCTCGACGGCCTGCCGACGCAGGGCTCGGAGGCGGGTCATGCCTTCCGCGACCTGGAGATGGAAGCCGAGATCCACAAGCTCACCCAGCAGCTCGGCGTCGGCGCGCAGTTCGGCGGCAAGTATTTCTGCCACGACGTGCGCGTCATCCGCCTGCCGCGCCACGGTGCCTCCCTGCCGATCGGGCTCGGCGTCTCCTGCTCGGCCGACCGGCAGGCGCTCGGCAAGATCACCGCCGACGGCGTCTACCTGGAGCAGCTCGAGACCAATCCCGCCGTCTATCTGCCCGACGTGGACGAGGCGGCGCTCGGCGGCGATGTCGTCCACATCGACCTGAACCAGCCGATGGGCACCATCCTCGGCGAACTGAGCCGCTACCCGATCCGGACCCGGCTGTCGCTCAGCGGCCCGATGATCGTGGCGCGCGACCTGGCCCACGCCAAGATCCGCGAGCGGCTGGAGCGCGGCGAAGCCATGCCCGCCTATTTCAAGGACCATCCGATCTACTACGCCGGCCCGGCCAAGACCCCGGCGGGCTACGCTTCCGGCTCGTTCGGCCCGACCACCGCGGGCCGCATGGACGCCTACGTGGACCAGTTCCAGGCCGCGGGCGGCTCCATGGTGATGCTGGCCAAGGGCAACCGCTCGTCCCAGGTGCGCGAGGCGTGCCAGAAGCATGGCGGCTTCTACCTGGGCTCCATCGGCGGCCCGGCCGCACGCCTCGCCCAGGACTGCATCAAGAAGGTCGAGGTCGTCGAATATCCCGAGCTCGGCATGGAGGCGATCTGGCGCATCGAGGTCGAGGACTTCTCGGCCTTCATCGTCGTCGACGACAAGGGCAACGACTTCTTCCGGGAGCTGAACCTCGGATGATTCGCCTCGCAGCCCCCCTCTTCGCCACCGTCGCCGCGGTCGCGGCGGCCCTGCCCATCCCGACGCCGGCGGCGGCGGACGAAAGCTGTCCGCGTGACGCCCTCGTCATCCTCTCGGCCGTGCGCGAGGCGCGTTATCAACTGGAGCAGTCGGCGCAGGGCTCCGACAAGGAGCGTTGCAAGGCCTGGCGCGGACAGATCGCGGCACTCAAGCGTGCCAGCGCCTTCTACGGCCGCTGCCAGACCGGCGCCGAGCGTGAGCGCAACATGGCCAACGCCAATGCCGGCGTCCATCAGTTCCAGGACGCGCTCAACTCGCAGTGCGGCGGCCACTAGTGTGGTGGAAATGCTCATAGTCTTTTGAAGCTGGAGCGCTTCGCGATCGGGTCGGCCCACCCGCCGGACAGATGATCGGGCAGCCCCGGCCGGAACGGCGGCGTGGGCACGGGCGGCACGAGCCGCTTCCAGTCGGCGGCAGCCGCGTGCTACAGCATGGCTCGCGACAACGGCGACCGGCCCTGTGCCACCCGCCGTCTTTAACACATTGATACGATGCTTTTTTGGGGCGGCCGAGGCGTGCAGTCCTGCCATGGCTGGCGCGTGCCGCGGCGGATGGCGTCCATCGGCCGCCGCCACGAGCAAAGGATTGGACCGACGCCGTGAGCGCTCATTCCTCCACGCCCCGCCCAGCCGCGGCGCGCCGTAGCGGCCCGCTGCGCGGGCGGGTGCGGGTTCCCGGCGACAAGTCCATGTCGCACCGGTCCATGATGATCGGCCTGCTGGCCATCGGCGAGACGCATGTCACCGGCCTGCTCGAAGGCGAGGATGTGCTGGCGACCGCCAGGGCGGCGCTCGCCTTGGGCGCCCATGTGGAACGCCTCGGCGAAGGTGAATGGCGGATCCGCGGCGTCGGCGTCGGCGGCCTCGCCGAGCCGGACGAGGTGCTCGATTTCGGCAACGCGGGCACCGGCGCGCGGCTGATGATGGGCGTCGTCGGCGGTCACCCGATCACCGCCCGCTTCGACGGCGACGCCTCGCTGCGCAAGCGGCCGATGCGGCGCATCCTCGATCCGCTGGTCGAGATGGGCGCGAGCATCATCGAGGAGGCGCCCGGCGGGCGCTGCCCGCTGACGCTCCAGGGCGCCCGTGAGACCATTCCCATCGTCTACGAGACTCCGGTCGCCTCGGCGCAGATCAAGTCGGCGGTGCTGCTGGCCGGCCTCAACGCGCCGGGCCGAACCACCGTCATCGAGCGCGAGGCGTCGCGCGACCACACCGAGCGGATGCTCCGCCATTTCGGTGCGACGATCGAGGTCGAGCCGCACGGCGCGCACGGCCGCAAGGTGACGCTGACCGGCCACCCGGAGCTCGTCGGCTCCAAGGTGGTGGTACCGGCCGACCCCTCCTCCGCCGCCTTCCCGCTCGTCGCCGCGCTCCTCGTGCCCGGCTCCGACGTGTTGGTCGAAGGGATGATGATGAACCCGCTGCGCACCGGGCTCGTCGAGACGCTCCTGGAGATGGGGGCCGACATCGAGTTCCTGGACCGCGGCCAGGCGGGCGGCGAGGACATCGCCACCCTGCGCGTGCGGGCGAGCCGATTGAGGGGTGTCGACGTGCCGGCGGCGCGGGCGCCGTCGATGATCGACGAATATCCGATCCTGGCCGTCGCCGCGGCCTTCGGCGACGGCGAGACGCGCATGCGCGGCCTGAGCGAGCTCCGGGTGAAGGAATCGGACCGCCTCGCCGCAGTGGCCGACGGCCTCGCGGCGGCCGGCGTCGTCGCCCGCATCGAAGGCGACGACCTCGTCGTTGACGGCGGCGGCAGCGTGCGGGGCGGCGGCACCGCCGCGACCCACCTCGATCACCGCATTGCAATGTCGTTCCTGGTGCTCGGCCTGGCGGCCGAAGCCGGCATGGGAGTGGACGATTCCACCATGATCGCGACCAGCTTTCCCGCCTTCATGCCGCTGATGGCCTCGCTCGGCGCCGAGATCGGCTGATGGCGCTCGTCATCGCCATCGACGGCCCGGCCGCGTCCGGCAAGGGAACCCTGGCCAAGCGGCTCGCCGTGCATTACCGGCTGCCGCACCTGGATACCGGCCTGCTCTACCGCGCCGTCGCCAGCGCGGTGCTGGCCGGCGGCCGCGCCATCGATGATCGGGCAGCGGCCATCGCGGCGGCCCGTCAGCTCGGCCCCATCGACGATCGGGACGAGGCGCTGCGCAGCGCCGCCATGGGCGAGGCGGCCTCGGTCGTCGCCGCCGTGCCCGAAGTCAGGGAGGCCCTGCTCCAGCTGCAGAGACAATTCGCCGCCCAGCCCAGCGGCGCCGTGCTCGACGGGCGCGACATCGGCACGGTGATCTGCCCGCATGCCGCCGTAAAGCTGTTCGTCACCGCAAGCGCGGAAGCCCGCGCCGACCGCCGCTACCGAGAGGCCCGCGGCCGCGGCGAGGGCGTGACCTACGACACGCTGCTCGACGACATTCGCGCCCGCGACGCCCGCGACGCCGGACGGGCCGTCGCCCCCCTGCTCGCCGCAGCCGATGCACGCGTCATCGACACGTCGGAGATGAGCATCGACGAAGTCTTTCGGGTGGCCGTGACCATCGTCGACACCTTCGGTCCGGCCCCGGTCCGCGGCTGAGCCGCCGGCCCCTCCAAGGCCGGTTCGGCCCGCCGGCCCAGGCCGATCGGCGAGCCCCGCCGTTTGGCCGCAGCAGGCGTTGACGCTTTCGTGAGCGGCCCTTCACGGCGGCCCGCCGTGGTGCAATGCTGAGGGCTTGGTGCGGATCGCGCAGCCTGCAGCAGGGCGGCGCCAAGAGACGCCCATCGGCACGGCCGCAGGGAGACGAGACGGCGAGACGGCGGCGCATCCGAAGAGCGAAAGGCTGGGTCCATGGCCTCTTCATCTCCACGCCCGGACGGCCAGCCTGGCAGCGATGCCCTCCCAGGACAGCGCCGCGCGCGGTTGGCGCGGGTCGCGCCGGCCCTGATCGCCCTCGCCATCGGCTGCATCCTCGCCGTGCGCCCTATGCCGTCCGCCGCGGCGGACGACGAGGTCGACGTCGCCCTGGTGCTCGCCGTCGACATCTCCTTCTCCATGGACGAGGACGAGCAGCGCCTGCAACGCACGGGCTACATTCAAGCCCTGCAATCGCCGGCGTTCCTGGATGCGGTGCGCAAGGGGCTCGTCGGACGCATCGCCGTGACCTTCCTGGAATGGGCGGGCACCTCGTCCCAGCACGTGGTGGTGCCCTGGCAGATCATCGACGGCCCTGAGAGCGCCGACCGATTCGTCTCCAAGCTGATCGAGACGCCGCCGAAACGCGCCTACCGCACCTCGATTTCCGGCGGGATCGATTTCGCCGTCCGCCAGTTCGACAGCTTGCCGGCCAAGGCGATGCGGCGCGTCGTCGACGTCTCGGGCGACGGGCCCAACAATCAGGGCCGGCCGGTCACCGCGGCGCGCGACGAAGCCGTCGCCCAGGGCATCACCATCAACGGCCTGCCGCTCATGCTGAAGGAGCCCGGCTACCTGGATATCGCCAATCTCGACCGCTACTACGAGCATTGCGTCATCGGCGGCCCCGGTGCCTTCATGATCCCGGTGCGCGAGCGTGCCCAGTTCGCGGAGGCGACGCGCAACAAGCTGCTGCAGGAGGTATCGAGCCGGAGCGCGCTGATCACGCCCGCCCGCGACGAGGTGCCGGCCGTCTCATGCCTGGTCGGCGAGCGCCAATGGGACGACCGGATGGGGAATTAGAGCGCTTCGCGATCGGGTGAAACCACCCAGTCGCGAAGCGCTTCAGACTCAAAAAGTTGGAGCATTTCTCTGCAATTGGATGATCTCATCCAGTGGCGAAATGCTCTGGCAGCGCGGCATACGGGCTTATGACTGTCCGGCCATGGCGGCGGCTTAGATTTTAACGCTTTGAATCTGGAGCGCCGCGCAGTGATTGCATACATCCGGCAGTCGCAAGCGACGCGAGAGGCGGGGATGGCCCGGCCATAACCCTGGAGACGTAACCGGCAACTGTGGGGTTGCGTCCGGGGGGCCGCCGACCTAGAGCATCTTCTGCGCCGGGGGGCGTCGACGGTAGTGATCGGCTCAAGTGACGCGGTCGGACCGAACATTCACACCAGTTGCGGGCAGGCTCGAATGTGCAGAGCTGCCCCGCCTGGAGCCGTGTGTGGCGCGCGCCGGGCCTGTCAGGCGGGCGATCCGCTCGCCATGGCTGTGGGGCATCGTCGCGGCGGCCCTCCTGGTCGCATACCTGGTGTCGCCCATGCTCGCCGCGGCCAAGCTGGCGAGGGCCGTCAAGGCGAGGGACGTACCGGCGGTGCTGGCGCGGGTGGAAGCGGGTCCGCTGCGCCGCTCGCTCACCCGCCAGCTGGTGAGAGGCTACATCATCCTCAACAAGAAGGAGGGTGAGCTCGGCGTGCTGGGCCAGCAGGTCGCCATGGCCATGGCCGTCAGCCTGTTCGACCCGATTATCGAGCAGCTGACCACGCCGGCCCAGATCGCGGAGCTGCTGCGCAGAGGCTGGCCCCTCGACAAGGACGAGCGGCCGCAGAACGACGCCGGCCTCACCGTCGGCGGCATCCGCGACCTGCTCAGACACCTCGACCGTGCCGGGTTCATCGGCCTGACCGAGTTTCGGGTCGTCGTGGACATCGACGGCAGTCCCGAGCGCCGGCTCGGCTGGCGCCTGCGGCTCGATGGACTGACGTGGAAGCTCTATGCCGTCGATCTGCCGCCGGAATTGATCAAGCGCATCGTCGACAGGCTGCCCAAGGTCGACAAGCTCAAGCTGTAAAGAGCTTCGCGATTGGATGAACATCATCCAGTCGCCGAGCCATGCTCCAGCTCTTTGAATCCGGAGCACTTGGTGCATCCGGAGCACTTGGCGATCGGACTTGGCCGCCGGGTCAGCCGGGCCGCCCGGCGCGCCGGGTCGGCGGCGCCGACAGCGGGTCGTCGGGCCAGTGATGCTTGGGATAGCGCCCGCGCATGTCGGCCTTGACCTGGCTCCAGGAGCCGCGCCAGAAGCCCGGCAAGTCCCGCGTGATCTGGATCGGCCGATGCGCCGGCGACAGCAGGTGCAAGACGAGCGGCGTGCGGCCGCCGGCGATGGCCGGATGGCGATCGAGCCCGAACAGCTCCTGCACCCGGACCGCAAGCACCGGGCCGTCCTCGCCGCTGTAGTCGACGGCAATGCGGGAGCCCGTGGGCACCTCGACATGGGTCGGCGCTTCCGCCTCGAGCCGATGGCGCAAGGCCCACGGCACTAGGCCGCGCAGGGCCTGCTCCAGGTCGCCTGCGGTGATGTCGGCGAGGGCCGTCTTGCCGACCAGGACCGGTGCCAGCCAGGTCTCGGCGGAAGCCGTCAGCGCCGCGTCGGTCAGGTCCGGCCATCCCTCGTCGGCTCCTTCCGCGCGGCGCAGGAACTGCACACGGTCGCGCCATTGGGCCAGCGCCTTGGTCCAGGGCAGCACGGCGACGCCGAGGCCGGCGACGCCCTTGGCGAGCAGCGCCGCGCTATCCATGTCGGCGGGGACGGCGAGTGGCCGGTCGGCGATGGTGAGGGCACCGAACCGCCGCGCGGCCCGCGCCCGCAAGGCGGCGGTGGCGGCGTCGAACTCCACCGTCCGCCGCTCCTCCAATGCCTCTCCCGCGGCCGCCTCCACATCGGCCAGGGCGATGCGCGCGGCGAGCAGGACGCGCGCCGCCTGCGCCGCGCCGACGACGTCGGCCACCACGATCCAGGGCTCGCGCGCCAGCGCCTCGGCCGTGTCGAGGACGGCGCCGCGGCCGTTCGCCAGCAGAAACTCGCCCGCCCTGCCGCGTGCCTTGGCGATGCGGTCGGGAAAAGCCCAGGCGAGCATGCGGCCCGACGACGGCGGCTCGCGCGCCTCGGGCGGCCGCACGGTGCCCGCGGCCGCCTGCCTGGCCCAGCCGGCCGCCAGGCGGCGCATGTCGTCGGCGCGCCGGGAGCGGTCACGCGTGAAGCGCTCGAGCCGCTCGTCGACGTCGACGGACGTGCCACCCAGCCCCCGCTCGACGACGACGGCGGCGATGCGCGCCGCCGGCTCGGCCGCCCCCTGGTCGGCAGCGGCGATCAGCATGCGCGCCAGCCGCGGCGGCAGCGGCAGCTCGTGCAGCCGGGCGCCGACCGCCGTGATGCGGCCGTCGCCATCGAGCGCACCGATGCGCCCGAGCAGGGCCACCGCCTCCCGGAGCGCGGCCGCCGGCGGCGGATCGAGAAAGGCCAGGGTCCGGGGATCGGTGACGCCCCAGGCGGCGCAGTCCAGCACGAGCGGCGCCAGGTCCGCGGCGAGGATCTCCGGCCGGGCATAGGGCTCCAGCGCGGCCGTCGCCGGCTCCTCCCACAGGCGATAGCAGACGCCCGGCTCGGTGCGGCCGGCGCGGCCGCGGCGCTGGTCGGCGGCGGCCTTCGAGGCGCGGACCGTCTCCAGCCGGGTCAGGCCGACAGCGGGCTCGTAGCGGGGCACGCGTGCCAGCCCGCTGTCGATCACCACCCGCACCCCTTCGATGGTCAGCGACGTCTCGGCGACGGACGTGGCCAGGACGACCTTGCGTTGCCCCGGCGGTGCCGGTGCGACCGCAGCGTCCTGGGCGCGGGCGTCGAGCGCGCCGTAGAGCGGCGCGATGTGGACCGTCGGGTCGCTGATACGCTCCCGCAGGCGCCGCTCGACGCGCGCGATCTCGCCCTGCCCCGGCAGGAATACGAGCAGCGAGCCCGGCTCGGCGCGCAGCGCCCGCAGCACCGCGTCGCTCACCTGCTCGTCGATGGGCCGCTGCGGATCGCGGCCGAGATAGCGGGTTTCGACGGGGAAGGCCCGCCCTTCGCTGACCACCACGGGCGCCGGAGCCGCGGACGAGCCGAGCAGCGCCGCGACCCGCGCCCCGTCCAGCGTCGCCGACATGACGAGGATGCGCAAATCGTCGCGCAGGCCGCGCTGCACGTCGAGGGCCAGGGCCAGGCCCAGATCGGCATCGAGCGAGCGCTCGTGGAACTCGTCGAAGACGACGCAGCCGACGCCCGAAAGCTCCGGATCGGCCAGGATCATGCGGGCAAAGACGCCCTCGGTGACCACCTCGATGCGCGTGCGTGCGCTCACCTTCGAGCCCAGGCGCACGCGCAGCCCGACGGTGTCGCCGACGGTCTCACCGAGGGTCGCGGCCATGCGCTCCGCTGCGGCCCGAGCGGCAAGCCGTCGCGGCTCCAGCAGGATCAGGCGGCGACGCTCCATCCAGGGCTCGCGGATCAGGACCAGCGGCAGCCGCGTGGTCTTGCCGGCGCCCGGCGGGGCAACGACGACGGCCGCCGGCGCAGCGGCCAGCGCGCGCTTGAGCTCGGGCAACGCATCGTCGATCGGTAGCGGCGCTTCGAAACCCGTCATCGGGCAGCGGTGCCCTCGCAAGGGCGCGTCCCGAAGGCGAGCAACCACCCGATCGGACGCGGGCGGCGCAAGCCCGCGCTTCGCCGCACACTCCGCAACGGAACCTCAGCCGGGGTCAACGGTTATCGCTCCAGTGCCAACGAACGTCAGCCGACCATAGCGGCCGGCTGCAGGAGTGAACATGGCCCAGCGATCTTCGACATCTAACCGTGGCTTCGCATCCATGGACCAAGCCAAGCAGCGCGAGATCGCCAGCAAGGGCGGCCAGAGCGTGCCCAATGAGAAGCGGAGTTTCTCCCGCGACCGTACCCTCGCCGCCGCGGCCGGCCGCAAAGGCGGCCAGAGCGTCAGCCCGGAGTCCCGCAGCTTCTCGCAGAACCGCGAGCTTGCGGCGCAGGCGGGTCGCAAGGGCGGGCAGTCGTCGCACGGCGGCAAGGCCGAGTCGCCTCGCTCCACGACCTGAGCTGCAACGATCGGCCGCGGAGCAGCGCGCGGATGCCGGCCGGCATCCGCCGCGAACGCGTGCGCGTGCCCTCGGATCCGGGTGGGGCGGTCAATAGCTGGCCTGCGCGGGCATGGTCCAGAACGACGGCGCGCCGCGCCCGCGCAGCTCCGCATCGGCGGCCTCGACCAGCTGCTGCAGGTGGTGGCCTGCCACCGCGGTGGATGCGACACCGACGCGCATGGCGACCTTGGGCGGCGATTTGGCGCCGCCGCCATGGATCGCCGTGAAAGACCGGCAGATCCGATCGGCGATCTGGCGCGCCTCCGCCGGCTCGGTGCGCGGCATCAGACAGGCCAGCGTCGCGTAGCCGAAGCAGGCGAAGATGCTGTCGCCGTGGATCATCGCCGGAAAGTGACTGCCCAGCTGCCGCATGGCGAAGCACGAGCGCGTGTTGTCGTCCCACGCGCCGATCAGATGGGGGCGGCCCAGGCTGATCAGCAGCAGGCTCGCGGTTCGGTCGTCGTCCCGGGCGGCGCCGAGCAGCCGGGTGGCGGCGGCATCGAATGCCTCTTTCGACAGCACGTCGCCGATCGGCGTGATCAGCGCGCTCAACAGGCGCGCCGACAGCTGCCGCTCATGCGCCAAGGTCAGCGCCAGCAGGCCGCCGATGTTGAGGGCGAGCAGATTGAACAGGGCGACGAGATGGAAGAGCAGGCCCCTGGTCGCCTTGACCAGGTCGTCCGGAAAGCCCAGCTCCATCGAGAACAGCATGCGTGTCGCAAACATCAGGGACGTCGCGCACCAGAGCACGAAGATCAGGCGCCGGGAGGGCAAAGGCTCGTGCCGCCCGAGCCAGGCCTGCCGGGCGCACAGGATCGAATAGGTGAGAGCGATCAGGGAGAACAGCCCGAAACGGGCCGGCTGGGACGCGAAGAAGCTGCTGCTGGTGCAGGCGACCAGCCAGGCCGCGGGACCGACGAGCGTCGACCAGCCCCACACGTGTTCGCCGTCGAAGGAGCGCAGCCCCTGCCAATAGGCGCCGTAGGCGAACGTCAGCAGCGTGACGGCGAGCACGATGCCCACGATGGGCGGCGCGCCGGCGCCGCGGGCGAGCACCAGCAGGAGGCCCAGCGCGGTGGCGAGGAAGCCGACGCCCCACCACAGCAGCGACGACATGCCCGGCTGACGGAGCCAGACCGTGACGATCAGGCCTCCCTGCAGAGCGGCGGTTATGCAGGTGACGGCCAGGATCGTCGCAACGTCCATCAGTCCACCCGTGTGACAGTGCGCGACGGTAGGTCGACGAGCGAGTAGCAGGCCAGGCTACATTCGTGAGTAAGCTGCACCTATGCAAGCGCTATCTCGCCGGTTGCTGGGTGTTGATGCTCGCCTCATGGGGATGGCTGGCTTAAGAGGCATTGGAACACCGGCCCGCGCGGGCGCGGTGGGCAGCAACGCCATGAACAGGAGGACGCCTCAGTGCCGGATCTCGTGATCGAACGAACCGATGCCATCGCCACCATCACGCTCAACCGTCCCGAGGCGATGAACGCGCTGTCGAAGGCGCTCCGCCGCGATCTGGCCGAGGCGATCAACGGGATCAACGCGGACGCCGCGATCCGCGTCGTCATCCTCACCGGCGCCGGGCATCGCGCCTTCACCGCGGGCCTCGACCTCAAGGAGCTCGGCCACGACCAGGACGCGCTCGGCGCCGCCAACGCGGAGACGGCCGACCGCAATCCGGTGAAGGCGATCGAGATGTGCACCAAGCCGGTGATCGGCGCCATCAACGGCGTCGCCGTCACCGGCGGCTTCGAGCTGGCGCTGGCCTGCGACGTCCTCATCGCCTCGGACGACGCGCGCTTCGCCGACACCCACGGGCGCGTCGGCATCATGCCGGGATGGGGCCTGTCGCAGAAGCTGTCGCGTCTGATCGGGCTCTATCGCGCCAAGGAGCTGTCGCTCACCGGCAATTTCATCGATGCACAGACGGCGCAGGCCTGGGGCCTGGTCAACCGGGTGGTGGCGCGCGACGAGCTGATGCCGCAGGCGCGCAAGCTCGCCGCCGAGATGGCGCAGATCGAGCCGGCGATGCTCATCGGACTGAAGCGGCTGATCGACGACGGCTTCGCCCTGCCGCTGGGTGCCGCCCTCGCCCTCGAGCAGGAGCGTTCGACCCGGCACAATCAGACGGTCACGCCCGCGGCGGTGGAGGCGCGCCGCGCCGGCGTGCAGGCTCGCGGCCGCACGCAGTAGGTCGCGCATGGAGGCCGCGGGCGGTCCGCCTGCGGCACGGCAGGGATGGCCGGGTCGAGCCCGGCCAGGGCGCGGCGGGGCCCGCATCACTGATGCATTAGCGCAACGGCGGCACCCTCCGGCGCCCGACGCACGGCTCGCGCCATTGCATCGCGGGGCTGATGCAGCCATCTCCAGGTGACATTCGCCTCGGACCAATCCGACCTTTCAAAGACACATTCGGCAGGCAAACGCGCCGCGGCACTCGGTTCGCGCCGATGTTTCGCGGCGCCCGGCGCCTAAAGCGCTTCCTGCTCGGGTGGAAGCACCCGATCGCGAGCGAAGCGCTCCAGAGTCCGAGCACGGCTCCCGAGCGCAGGCCGGACTTCACGGCCTGTCTCGGCGTGCGCGGAGCCGGGCTCGTGGCGGGCGACGCGCTGCCCGTCGTTTCACAAGGGGCGGGTCGCGCACACCCACGCCACAGGCCGACGATCGCCCGGCCAGGAGCACAGACATGAAGATGATCGTCCGGGGCGAGCCCCACCCCGGCATGAGCTTCCGCGAATTCGTCGGGCTGACGGCCGCCCTGATGGCGCTCAATGCGCTCGCCATCGATTCGATGCTGCCGGCGCTGCCGGTGATCGGCCGCGACCTGGGCCTCACCGCCGCCAATCAGCAGCAGTGGGTGGTGACCTCGTACCTGCTCGGCTTCGGCGGCGCCCAGATCTTCTACGGGACGCTGTCGGACCGCTTCGGCCGCAAGCCGATCCTGCTGATCGGCACGGCCCTGTACGTCGTCTTCAGCATCCTGGCCGGCTTCGCCGGCTCCTTCGAGACGATGCTCGCCGCCCGCGCCCTGCAGGGCGTCGGCGCCGCCGCCACGCGCGTGATATCGGTCTCGATCGTGCGCGACTGCTACACCGGCCGGCAGATGGCCCGGGTGATGTCGCTTGCCCTCATCGTCTTCCTCTCCGTGCCGATCCTGGCGCCCTCCATCGGCCAGCTGATCATCCTGGTTGCGCCCTGGCACCTGATCTTCGGCCTGCTCGCGGCCATCGGCGTCGCGGTGTTCGCCTGGGTGGCGCTGCGCCTGCCGGAGACGCTGCATGCCGACGACATCATGCCCATCTCGCCGGGGCGCGTGCTCCGCGCCTTCCGCGCCACGCTGAGCGATCGCCTGGCGGTCGGCTACATGTTCGCCACGGCGTTCGTGATCGGCGGCCTGTTCGGCTACATCAACTCGGCCCAGCAGATTTTCGTGGACGTGCTGCATGCCCCCAAGCTGTTCACCATCGTGTTCGCGCTGACGGCCGGCTTCATGGCCCTGTCGTCCCTGCTGAACTCGCGGCTGGTGGAGCGGGTCGGGATGCGGGTGATGTCGCATTCGGCGCTCATCGGCTACATCTCGCTGTCGGCCGTGCACCTGCTCGTCGCCCTCGCCGGCTTCGAATCGCTCTGGGGATTCGCCGTGCTGCAGGGCGGCGTCATGTTCTGCTTCGGCCTGCTCGCCGGCAATTTCGGCGCCATGGCGATGCAGCCGCTCGGCCACGTGGCCGGCACCGCCTCCTCGGTGCAGGGCTTCTTCACCACGGTGGGCGGCGCCCTCATCGGCCTCTACATCGGCCAGCATTTCGACGGCACCACCGTGCCGATAACCGCCGGTTTCACGCTGTGCGGCCTGATGGCGCTCGCCTGCGTCCTCGTCGCGGAGAGGGGGCGACTGTTTCGGCCGCACAACCCGTCCGTGGTGCAGCGCTGATCCGCGGCGGGCGCAACGGGGCATTGCGGAAGGACGTCCGACCGGCCTATGTCAGCGCTTTAGCGGCATACGAACGACCGGCCGAGACGGGGGGATGGGTGACCGAGCAGCAGATCCTGGACGCGTTCCGCGCACACCCCAATCCGTGCCTCGTCACCCTCGGCGGCAAGGTGGTCAGCTTCGATCCGGAGACGGACGTCTGCGTCATGGAATGGCAGGCGACGCAGGCGCACTGCCACTCGACCCACGGCCATCCCAAGGGCGGCATCGTGCAGGGCGGCTTCGTCACCGGCTGGATCGACGCCGCCATGGCCCACGCCTGCATGGCCAAGTCGCGCTTCACGATGGCGGTGCCGAGCCTCGAGATCAAGGTGAGCTTCCTGCTCGCCGCCCACCCGGGCCTCTACCGGGCCAAAGGCTGGGTCACGCGCTGGGGCCGCACCGTCGCCTTCCTGGAGGGCGAGCTCACCGACGAGGCCGGCCAGCTCATCGCCCGCGCCAGCTCCACGGTGGCGCTGCGGCCGGCGCCCGCCCGCGCCCCGGCCGCCTGAGGCCATTCGGCCACGGTGCCGCGGCTGCGGCCCGGCCGGGCAATCCGCGGACCAGGGGCTTATATGCCGGCCATGCAACCGATCATTTCCATTGCCGGCGTCTCCAAGACCTACCAGTCCGGCAAGACGGCGCTCAAGACGATCGACCTCGACATCCGGAGGGGCGAGATCTTCGCCCTGCTCGGGCCCAACGGCGCCGGCAAGACGACGCTGATCTCGATCGTCTGCGGCCTCGTCACCCCGTCGAGCGGCACCGTGCTTGCCGACGGCTACGACATCGCGCGCGACTATCGGGCCGCCCGCACCAAGATCGGCCTGGTGCCGCAGGAGCTCACCACCGACTCCTTCGAGACCGTGTGGGCGACGACGAGCTTCAGCCGCGGCCTGTTCGGCAAGGCGCGCAACCCGGCCCACATCGAGAAGGTGCTGCGGGCGCTGTCGCTCTGGGACAAGAAGGACAGCAAGATCATGACGCTGTCCGGCGGCATGAAGCGGCGGGTGATGATCGCCAAGGCGCTGTCGCACGAGCCGCAGATCCTGTTCCTGGACGAGCCGACTGCCGGAGTCGACGTCGAGCTCAGGCGCGACATGTGGGAGCTGGTGCGCGAACTGCGGGCGCAGGGCGTCACCATCATCCTGACCACCCACTATATCGAGGAAGCCGAGGAGATGGCCGATCGCATCGGCGTCATCAACAACGGCGAGCTGATCGTGGTCGAGGAGAAGCGCGAGCTGATGCGCAAGCTCGGCAAGAAGCAGCTCACCCTGCACCTGCAAAGCCCGCTCGCCGCGGTGCCGCCGGCGCTCGCCGGCCACGGCCTGTCGCTCTCGGCCGACGGCCACGAGCTGGTCTACACCTACGACGGCAACCGCACCGAGACGGGCATCCCCGCGCTGCTCGCGGACGTGAACCGCTCGGGCCTCGCCTTCACCGACCTCAGGACGGCGCAGAGCTCGCTCGAGGACATCTTCGTGGACCTGGTGAGGAACGGGCGATGAACCTCCAGGCCATCAGAGCCATCTACCTATTCGAGATGGCCCGCACCTGGCGCACGCTTTTGCAGAGCGTCGTGTCGCCGGTCATCTCCACCGCGCTCTATTTCGTCGTGTTCGGCTCCGCCATCGGCTCGCACATGGCCGCCATCGACGGCGTCAGCTACGGCGCCTTCATCGTGCCCGGCCTCACCATGCTGTCGCTGCTCACCCAGAGCATCGCCAACGCCTCGTTCGCCATCTACTTCCCGCGCTTCGTCGGCACCATCTACGAGGTGCTGTCGGCGCCGATCTCGGTCTGGGAGATCGTCATCGGCTATGTCGGCGCCGCCGCCACCAAATCGGTGATCCTCGGCCTGATCATCCTGGCCACGGCCGCCTTCTTCGTGCCGCTGCGGATCGACCACCCGGTATGGATGCTGGCGTTCCTCATCCTGACGGCGGTGACGTTCAGCCTGTTCGGCTTCCTCATCGGCATCTGGGCCGACAATTTCGAGAAGCTGCAGGTGATCCCGCTGCTGGTGGTAACGCCGCTCACCTTCCTCGGCGGCAGCTTCTATTCCATCGACATGCTGCCGCCGTTCTGGCGCACCGTGACGCTGTTCAACCCGGTGGTCTATCTCGTCAGCGGCTTCCGCTGGAGCTTCTTCGGCGCGTCGGACGTGGGCATCGAGATCAGCCTGACGATGACGCTGGTGTTCCTCGCCGGCTGCCTCACCCTGGTCTACTGGATCTTCAGGACGGGATACCGGCTGAAGAACTGACGGGCACCGCCGCGGCGGCTCCGCTCGCCGCCATGTGCCGGGTGAGGCGGGCGATGTGGGCCCGCCCCAGGCGCTCCGCCGCGTCCCCATCGCCGGCCAGCACGGCCGTCGCGATGGCGCGGTAGTCCTCGTGGCGGCGCGCATCGACCGCCCCGAGATCCCGGCGGAACTGCACCCGCAGCAGATGCACCTGCACCGCCGGCATCACCCGCGCCAGCTCGGCATTGCCGCCGATGGCGATCAGGGTGCCGTAGAAGCCGTCACGCGCCCGAGCGTACTCGGCCGAGCCGTCGCGTTCGTCGAAGGCCTCCAGCGCCGCCAGCGCCTGGCCCAGGCGCTGGCGCGCCGCGGCGTCGACGCGCGCCGCGGCCTGCCGGGCCGCCAGGCCGACGAGGACCTCGAGGAGGTTCAGCAGGTCGACCGCCTCGCGCGGGCTGAGCCTGCGGATGGAGGCGCTGCGGCCCATGGCGAGGGTGACGATGCCCTCGGCCGCGAGCCGGCTCAGCGCCTCGCGCACGGGGCCACGGCTGACCCCGTACTCGGCCGTCAGATCGGCCTCGATGAGCCGCTGGCCTGGCGCATAGCGGCCTTCGTAGAGGCCGCGCACGATGGCCCCGACGATGCTGTCGCGCGAGCGCTGCGGCATCGGCGTCAAGGCGGGCCTCAGGCCACCCAGCCCGCCGGCTTCGGCCACAGCCCTTCGCGGCCGACGAGCTCGGCTTCCTCGCGGGTGAGGCCGTTGGCATAGCCTCCGGTGGTCGCCGGGTCGATGTTGCGGTGGCGCTTGAGCTCGAGGCGGCCGATCTGGTTACGGTGCACCTCGTCCGGCCCGTCGGCGAGCCTGAGCGCGCGCGCCATGGCGTAGGCCGACGACAGGAAGTGGTCGTTGTTGGTGCCGCCGCCGCCGAACATCTGGATCGCCCAGTCGACCACCTGGCAGGCCATGATCGGCGCCGCCACCTTGATCATGGCGATCTCCTGCTTGGCCTCCTTGTTGCCCACCTCGTCCATCATCCGAGCCGCGTTGAGGGTCAGCAGCCGGCACTGCTCGATCATGATACGCGCATCGGCGATGCGCTCCAGCGTGACGGTCTGCTCCGACACCGGCTTGCCGAAGGCGACGCGGGCATCGGCGCGGCGGCACATGCGCTCGAGCACGCGCTCGGCCATGCCGATCAGGCGCATGCAGTGGTGGATGCGCCCCGGGCCAAGGCGCCCCTGGGCGATCTCGAAGCCGCGGCCCTCGCCGAGCAGCATGTTGGCGGCCGGCACGCGCACGTTGTCGAGCCACACCTCGGAGGCGCGGTCGGGCACGCCGTAGAAGCCGAACACCGGCAGCGGACGGATCACCTTGACGCCGGGCGTGTCCTTGGGGACCAGGATCATCGACTGCTGCCGGTAGGGGCTCGTCCCCTCCTCGAAGTTGCTGCGCCCCATGACGATGAGGATCTTGCAGCGCGGATCGGTGGCGCCGGTGGTGTACCACTTGCGGCCGTTGATGACGTAATCGTCGCCATCCCGGCGCATCTCGCAGCCGATGTTGGTCGCGTCGGACGAGGCCACCTCCGGCTCGGTCATGGCGAAGGACGAGCGGATCTCGCCGGCGAGCAGCGGCTCGAGCCAGCGGCGCTGCTGCTCGGGCGTGCCGTAGCGGACCAGCACCTCCATGTTGCCGGTGTCCGGCGCCGCGCAGTTGAACACCTCCGGCGCCATGAGCGAGCGGCCCATGATCTCGCAGAGCCCGGCGTACTGGAGATTGCTGAGGCCGGCGCCGCGCGTATCGTCGGGCAGGAACAGGTTCCACAAGCCTTCCGCCTTGGCCTTGGCCTTCAGCTCCTCGATCACCGGAATGGCCGACCAGGGCCCGAGGCGCTCGCCTTCCAGATAGAAGCGCCGCTCGTTGGGATAGATCTCGCGCGCCATGAAGGCCTTGAGCTGCTCGCGCAGCTCGGCGAGCTGGGTCGGTGTGACGGCCATAGGCATCTCCTCGAATGTCACCCTCTTTGGTAGGCGAATCCTGTACTACAATCCGGCCGGCGGAAAGCCGCAATTTTGCCGCGGCGGCCGTGACGGTCTAATCACAGGAAATCGCCGACGCAGGTTTGACCCTGGCGGCATGGCGACGCTAACAAGCGCCCCCCACGGATGATCGAGCGGAGACGCGATTGAAGACCATCGGCCAGCGCATCGCCCAGGAGCTCGGCGTCGCCGAGCGGCAGGTGGCAGCGGCGATCGAGCTGCTCGACGGCGGCGCCACGGTGCCGTTCATCGCCCGCTACCGCAAGGAGGCGACAGGCACGCTCGACGATGCGCAGCTGCGTACGCTGGAGGAGCGCCTGCGCTACCTGCGCGAGCTGGACGAGCGCCGCAAGGCGATCCTCGACAGCATCACCGAGCAGGGCAAGCTCGACGACGCGCTGAAGCGCGAGATCGACTTGGCGGAGACCAAGGCACGGCTCGAGGACCTGTACCTGCCGTTCAAGCCCAAGCGCCGCACCAAGGCGCAGATCGCCCGTGAAGCCGGCCTGGAGCCCCTCGCCGACACGCTCCTGGCTCATCCCGAGGTGGAGCCGGCGCAAGCGGCCGCGCCGTTCGTCGACGAAGGGCGCAACGTCGCCACGGCCGAAGCGGCCCTGGAGGGCGCCCGTGCGATCCTGGTCGAGCGGTGGGCCGAAGACGCGGCCCTGCTGGGCGCCCTGCGCGAGGCCTACTGGCAGCGTGGCCGCGTCACCGCGCAGGTGCGCAGCGGCAAGGAGACGGACGGGGCGAAATTTGCCGACTATTTCGACTTCGCCGAGCCGCTGACCAAGCTGCCGTCGCACCGTATCCTGGCGCTGTTCCGCGGCGAGAAGGAGGAGGTGCTGAACCTGCGCCTGGAGGAGGACAAGGACGCCTCCGAGCCGGGCTACGTCAGCCTCTACGAAGGCCGCGTCGCCGTTCATGCGGCCATCGCCGACCGCGGCCGGCCCGGCGATCGCTGGCTGCTGGAGGCAGCGCGCTGGGCCTGGCGCACCAAGCTCAGGGGCTCGACCGAGGTCGATCTGCGCATGCGGCTGTGGACCGCCGCCGAGGACGAGGCGGTGCGCGTCTTCGCCGGCAATCTGCGCGACCTGCTGCTCGCCGCCCCGGCCGGCGCGCGCCCGACGCTCGGGCTCGATCCCGGCTACCGCACCGGCGTCAAGGTGGCGGTGGTGGACGCCACCGGCAAGGTGGTCGCCACCGACACGATCTATCCGCACGAGCCGAAACGGCAGTGGGACGAGGCGCTGGCGCGCCTGTCGCAGCTCTGCCGCGTGCACAAGGTCGAGCTCATCGCCATCGGCAACGGCACCGCCTCGCGCGAGACCGACAAGCTCGCCGGCGAGCTCGTCGCCCGCCATGCCGAGCTCAAGCTCACCCGCATCATGGTGTCGGAGGCCGGCGCCTCGGTCTATTCGGCCTCGGCCTACGCCAGCGCGGAGCTGCCCGACCTCGACGTGTCGCTGCGCGGCGCCGTGTCGATCGCGCGGCGGCTGCAGGACCCGCTGGCGGAGCTGGTCAAGATCGAGCCCAAGTCGATCGGCGTCGGCCAGTACCAGCACGACCTCGCCGAGCACAAGCTGTCGCGCTCGCTCGACGCGGTGGTCGAGGATTGCGTCAACGCGGTCGGCGTCGACGTCAACACCGCCTCGGTGCCATTGCTGGCGCGCGTGTCGGGCCTGGGCGAGTGGATGGCGCGCAACATCGTCGCCTACCGCGACGCCAACGGCCCCTTCGCCAGCCGCAAGGCGCTGACCAAGGTCAGCGGCCTCGGCCCCAAGACGTTCCAGCTCAGCGCCGGCTTCCTGCGCATCCAGGGCGCCGCCGATCCGCTCGACGCCTCCGGCGTTCACCCGGAGGCCTATCCCGTCGCCCGACGCATCGTGGCGGCGAGCCAGCAGGACCTCGCCCGGCTGATCGGCAACGGCACCGTGCTGCGCACGTTGCGCCCCGAGCAGTTCATCGACGCGACCTTCGGCCTGCCCACGGTCAAGGACATCCTGGCCGAGCTGGAGAAGCCCGGCCGCGATCCGCGGCCGGAGTTCAAGACGGCAAGCTTCCGGGACGGCATCGAGAAGATCAGCGACCTGAAGCCCGGCATGGTGCTGGAAGGCGTCGTCACCAACGTCGCCGCCTTCGGCGCCTTCGTCGACGTGGGCGTGCACCAGGACGGCCTGGTGCATATCTCCGCGCTCGCCAACACCTTCGTCAAGGATCCGCGCGCCATCGTGAAACCGGGCGACGTGGTGAAGGTCAAGGTCGTCGACGTCGATGTCGCCCGCAAGCGCATCGGCCTCAGCATGCGCCTCGACGACGAGGCGGCGCCGAGGCCCGCCGGCCGCGGGCCGGACCGCCGCGCACAGCCGGCCGGCGCGCCGCGCGGCGCCGGGGCGCCCACGCGCGGCGGCGGCGGTGGCGAACCAGGCGGCGCGCTGGCCGACGCGCTGCGCCGGGCGGGCTTGCAGCCGGGCCCCGCCAAGCCGCGGACGAGATGAGGCCTTAAGAGCGTGATCCCAAGACCTGGATGCCGGTCCTTGGAAAGATCATGCTTAAAGACGCCTTCGAGCGGGATGATATCTCGAAGAAAAATCATCCCGCTCCAGAGCATTCCCATCAGGAAGCGCTCCAGATTCGAAAAACTATGAGTATTCCTCTGCCATTGAATGATCCCATCCAATGGCAGAGAAATGCTCTAGTGTGGTGGATCTGAAGTTCCTGCTCCCCACATGGCATCAATGTTCAGGACCTTCAGATCCATTAAACCACACTCGAATCATAGAGTTGCTAGTGTGGCTTAGGCATCCGAAATTCGCTCCGAGCGATGCCCCGAGGTGGTGCGAATTTCGGATTCGCCACACTAGCGGGCTGTTGAAGACGTCACGT
This sequence comes from Chelatococcus sp. KU-N122, assembly GCF_055391085.1. NCBI lineage: Bacteria > Pseudomonadati > Pseudomonadota > Alphaproteobacteria > Hyphomicrobiales > Chelatococcaceae > Chelatococcus > Chelatococcus sp. KU-N122. The sequence goes on from NZ_AP043981.1 coordinate 860,449, forward strand.
CGGACATCCGGGATCGATTGTCGGCAGCAGCGCGGGACGCTGTTCAAAACGCCCCAACGGCGACAAGCTCAGGCTGGTTCCTTCACCGCGAAATCTGATCGACGAAGTCCGCCCACACGGCGCGCCCGAACTTGTCGTAGTCGATCATGCATTGGACGAGCCTGTCGAGGGATTCGTTGTCGGAAATCTCCGGCGGGAGCAACGGGTCGCGCAGAATTCGCCTGATGGCCTTGCGCCCGACCAGCAGGGTCTCGACGGCCGCATCGGCTCTATTCCCCATCGCCTCCAGCGATCTCTGCAGCATGCGGGCTGCCTCGTCGTGGTGGCGCGCCAGTTCGTCGAGATCCCAGAGCTTGCCGAAACGGTCGGTATGAAGCGACGACATTCCGTCCATGCGGGCAATCAGCATCGTTTCGTCCGCGCCGAAGGCCATCAGGTCCCGCGTCATCTGCTCGGAGCCGCCGGCCAGATTGTTGGGGCGGAGCCATAGCCCGGAATCGTCGTGCCTGAAGCCGTTGAACTCGAGGGCCCACTGCGTGCGCCGCCATTGTGTGCGCGTGAGACTGGTCGGCTTGATGACCCCACCCATCCAGCTGCGATCCCAGGGGACGCGTCGCAACGGGTGCTCCCACCAGGACGCGGCGCGATCGCGTATGGGGTCCGCGATGGCGCCGCGCGCATAGACGCCGCGTGACACCAGACTGAGCTTCCCTTCGGCCCGAAGACGCGTCAGCGCGGTCCGCAGCGCGAGGTCGCTGAGCCCGAAAGCCTCGCCGATCGCTCGGATCTCGTTCGAGGAAAGGGTGTCCCGCTGACCGGTGGTGAACAGATCGAGCAACAGGACCCGGGCGGAAATTTTGTCGTTGTTGCGGTTATTGACTCTATCGGACAAATTAAGCAACTCTCATGGCGAGACTCAGCGGGCGGAGCAACGATGCCGCCGACGGAGGAGATACATGCCCATCTACGCGCCCCGCACGGACCTGCGCACGCACGAGGTCACGAACCAGCCGTCCGAATTCGCCGATGTCAATCTGTACGCCATCGACACGCCGCTCCGCGAGGCGGTGGCGCGGGAGGCCGGCGCGTGGCTCGACAAGCCGCTGGACGACCTCGGCCGGGACGCCGGGTCTGAGCGTGTTCTGGAGCTCGGAGCGCTGGCGAACCGCTTTCCCCCGGAGCTGACGCCCTTCGACCGTTACGGCCGCCGGCTGGACGAGGCGCGCTTCCACCCCGCCTATCACGAGCTCATGGCGCTCGCCATGGACCACGGCATCCACGACCTCGCCTGGCGCGCGGATGAGCCGGGCCGCCACGTGGCTCACGCGGCGATGCTCGCCGTGTTCACCCAGGCCGAGGCCGGCGTGCTGTGCCCGATCAACATGACCTACGCGGTGGTGCCGGCGCTGCGCAGCACCCCGGACGTGACCGGCCCCTGGCTCGGCAAGATCCTGGGCGGCACCTATGACGCAAAGCTCAGGCCCATCGCCGACAAGCGCGGCATCACCATGGGCATGGCGATGACGGAGAAGCAGGGCGGAAGCGACGTGCGCGCCAATTCCACCCGCGCCTTTCCGCTCGATGCGGAGCGCCGGACCTTCCGGCTCGTGGGCCACAAATGGTTCTGCTCCGCACCGATGTGCGATGCCTTCCTGACCCTGGCGTACACGGACCGGGGGCTGTCCTGCTTCCTGGTTCCGCGCATCACCCAGGACGGCGAGCGCAACGGCATCCACGTGATGCGGCTGAAGGACAAGCTCGGCAACAAGTCGAACGCGTCGAGCGAGATCGAATACCACGACGCCTTCGCCGAGCTCCTCGGCGAGGAGGGGCGCGGGGTCAACGTCATCATCGACATGGTGCACCACACGCGCCTCGGCACCATCTCCGGCACCACGGGCATGATGCACATGGCCTTCGCCCATGCCCTCAACCACACCCGCCACCGCCGCGCCTTCCAGAAGACCCTGATCGACCAGCCCGTCATGGAGGCGGTGCTCGCCGACCTCGCGCTCGAGTACGAGGCGGCGGTGGCGCTGACCATGCGTGTCGCCCGCGCCTTCGATGCCGCGGGCGGCGAAGAGAAGGCGTTCGCCCGGCTCGCCGTCGCGGTCAGCAAGTACTGGCTGACCAAGCGCCACCCGAACTACGTCTACGAGTGCATGGAGTGCCACGGCGGCGCCGGCTACGTCGAGGAGAGCATCCTGCCGCGCTTGTATCGGGAAGCGCCGCTCAACGCGATCTGGGAAGGCTCCGGCAACGTCATTGCCCTCGACATCATGCGCACCCTGGCGCGGGAGCCGGTCGCATTGGACGCCATGGTGGCGGAGCTGAGGCTGGCGAAGGGCGCGAGCGCAGCCTTCGACGGCGCCTGCACCGAGCTGCTGGAGCGACTGACCGCAGGCCCGCAGGAGCGCGACGCCCGCTTCAACGCCGAGCGCATGGCCCTGCTGCTGCAAGCCGCCATCCTGCTGCAGCACGCCCCGCACGCCGTGTCGGATGCCTTCGTTCAGACTCGCATCGCCGGACAGAGTGGGCGGACATTCGGAACGCTGCCCGCGGCCGTCGACGCGAAGGCCATCCTCGCCCGTCACGGCTCGCATTGAGCCGTGACGCGCCCCGCGACAATCGTTGTGATTCAAGCGATAGAGGACGGTGCCGCGATATGAACTCGCCCGTGCCCGAGCGCCTGGTTCCGTTGGTTCACATCCTCGCCGAGGCGCGCCGCTCCGGCCGGCAGGCGCAGCCGCTCGCCGACGGCTTGATTCCGGCCGATACGCTGGAAGCCTACCAGGTCGACGGCGCCGTTGCCGACGCGCTGGGCTGGGAGCCGCTCGGCTGGAAGATCGCGGCCACCACGCGCTCCATCCAGGAGAGGCTCGGCGTCAGCGAGCCGATCTACGGACGCACGTTCCGGCGGTTTGCATCGACGTCGCCGGCGAGGCTGAAGCGGGATGAGCTGCTTGACCCCCTCGTCGAATGCGAGTGCTTCGCGACGTTGGGGCGGGACCTGCCGGCACGTGACGAGCCGTGGACGCTCGACGAGATCGTCGATGCCACGGCGAGCGTGCATGCGGGCGTGGAAGTCGCCGAATGCCGCCTGCCGACACGCCCCAGGCCACCCATGACGGCGATCCTCGCCGATGGCAGCGCCGGCGGGCGCTACGTGTTCGGGCCCGCCCTTCCCGATGTCCGCAACGGCCTCGAGACCATCGAGGTGACGCTGGAGATCGACGGAAAGGTCATCTGCCGGGGGGCGACGGGCGACGTGATGGGGCATCCGCTCCGCCCGCTGCTCTGGCTCGCCGAAGAGCGCCGCACCCGCTTCGGCGATGGGCTGAAGGCCGGCGAGATGATCAGCACCGGCTCGATGACAGGCATGGTTCCGGTTTCCAGAGGTCAGACCGCGCGCGCGCTTTTCGAGGGGCTCGAGCCGATCGTCATCCAGTTCGAATAGCGGCGCCGCCGGGCGCCATTCTTTCAGGTTCGCGGGCGGTCTCAACGAACGGAACAGCGGTTCCGGGCGCGGGGAGGCATGTGCGCGTCGTCAACAGAAGCTCAAGAGCAGGGAGAGGAACACAATGACACGGGCCGCCATCGCCGCCGCATTCCTCATGGCGACGACCGCGCTGTCGTTCGCCGACGAGGCGAAGTACGGACCCGGCACGTCGGCAACCGACATCAAGATCGGCAACACGGCGCCTTACAGCGGCCCCGCCTCATCGGTGGGGACGATGGGCAAAGTACTCGACGGTTACTTTGCAATGCTCAACGAGAGCGGCGGCATCAACGGCCGCAAGATCACGTTCCTCAGCCGGGACGACGGCTATTCGCCGCCCAAGGCGGTGGAGCAGACGCGAAAGCTCGTCGAGGGCGACGAGGTCGCTTTCATCCTAGGCGCCATCGCGACGGCGAACATCACCGCGACACAGAAGTATCTGACCGCGAAGAAGGTGCCCTCGATCTTCGCCGTCAGCTCCGCGTCCAAGTGGAACGATCCGAAGAACTTCCCCTGGACGATGGCGCTCCCGTGGCAGCCGCCGTACGAGGACGAAGCCAGGTTTTACCTCCACTATGTGCAGAAGAAGAAGCCCGACGCCCGTATCGCAATCCTCTATCAGAACGATGACGCCGGTAAGGAATACCTGAGAGCGACCCGCGAAGCGCTGGGGGCCGACGCTGATAAGATCATCGCCGGCGCGGTGCCGTTCGAGCTGGCGGACCCGACCGTCGATACGCAGATCCTGGCGCTGAAGGCGACGGGCGCCGATGCGCTGATGATCTATAGCACCACACCGAAAGCGTGCTCCCAGACGCTGCGCAAGCTCCATGAGATCGGCTGGCGCCCGATACGCTTCCTGGCGTCGAGCTGCTCGAACCCCGATGCCATCCTGAAGCCCGCGGGCTTCGACGCCGCCGACGGCATCATGACCATCCTGGCGTTCAAGTTCCCCGTCCCGGGCGAGAACAGCGATGCGGCCATGGAGGAGTACAAGCGCTTCATGGCCAAGTACGTTGCGGGCGCCAACCCGTACGATACCTATAATCTCTATGCGTACACGATGGGCGGCGCCATCACCGATGTGCTGAAGCGTGCCGGCAACGACCTGACGCGCGAGAACATCATGCTCATGGCGGCGACGATGAAAGACGTGAAGCTGCCGCTGCTGCTTCCAGGCATCACGCTGAACACGACACCGTCCGACTACAGGCCTCTTCGCGAAGGCTACATGGCCGAATTCAAGAACGGGCGCTGGAACGTCTTTGGCGACGTCATCCGGTCCAAGTGACGGCGACATTGCCGTCGGACCGAAACTCCGGACGCGACGGCGCGTGGCTCACGCCATGCTCCGTCGCGCGTCGCCGCAAGGGCGCTTCCGCTCCTTGCCGAATGCTCAGAGCCGATGGGAGCTCTTCCGCATGAACGAACCCGCCTCCGACGCGTTCCGCTGCCCCTACGGCACGGGTCAACGCTACCACATGCACCATGCGCACCTCTTCGCGTCCGACATCGACGCAACGATTGCCTTCTTCACGAAATGGTTCGAGGCGAGAGTCGCCTGGGACGGCGATGTCGCCGGCGCGCGCAATGTCTTCATGAAGATCGGCATCGGCGCGCTGCACCTCTACGACCAGACGCCGCGCGGCGACGGCAAGAATGCCATCCATCATATCGGCATGCAGGTCGCCGGCCTCGATGAGCTCTACGATCGCATGAAGGCTGCCGGCCTATCGATCCCCAATCCGATCCGGCGCTTCGATGGGGGCGGTGGCTACTTCATGCTCGGCGGCCCTGACGGAGTCGTCATCGAAGTCTTCGATCCCGGCGACAGCGGCATCCCCGAGGTTCAGGCCTACTATGGGCTCGCCTGAACCTTGCGGCCCCGCATCCGCTCCACGTCGGGGCGTTTCGCCTGGCGGCGCTCTCGGCACTCACGGACATCGCAGCAAGCCGCCACTCTTTCAGGACGATCATGAGCATGCATCTCAGTGACCTGCTGTCCCAACGGGCGGCGCTGACGCCATCGCGCGAGGCCATCGTCAGTCACGGCGGACGCTGGACCTTTGCCGAGTTCGACGAGCGCTGCTCGCGCCTGGCGCACCACCTGTCGGCACGAGGCATCAGCGATGGCGATCGCGTCGCGGTGCTGGCGAAGAATAGTGATCTTCTGGCCACGGCGGTCTTCGCCGCAGCGCGTGTGAACGCCACCGTGGTGGTGCTCAACTGGCGTCTGCAGACGGCAGAACTCGACTATATCCTCTCCGACAGCGCAGCGAGCGTCCTGCTGTATGACGGCGCATTTGCACCTGCGGTGAACGAGCTCGCCGCCACCCGGCCGGATCTGGCGCTGATCCACGACGGCGAGGGCGGGGCGGGAACGCCGTTCCGCGAGGTCGTTGCAGCCGCGGCGCCGAGACCGACATCCAGGCGGATCCGGGCGAAGGCCGTCCCGGCGGTGATCATGTACACCTCCGGCACCACGGGGCGTCCGAAAGGCGCGATGCTCGGGCACGCGGCCCTGCTGGCGGCAGCACAGGGCAACTGCACGACGCTCGACTGGCGCAGGGACGACCGGTTCCTGCTGGTCGCGCCCATGTTTCACATCGGCGGCCTGTGCCCGCTGTTCACCAATGTGCTGGTTGGCTCGACCACGGTCCTCATGGCCGACTTCGATCCCGTTCAGGTGTGGCGGATCATTGGGGAGGAGCGCATCACGAGCATGATGAGCGTTCCGGTCATGCTGCAAGCCCTGCTCGCGAGCAGGACCGATGGCGATATGGGCAGCCTGCGCTGGGTGACCTGCGGCGCCGCCTATGTGCCCAAGAGCTTGATCGAGGCGGGCATGGCGCTCGGGATCGACATACAGCAGGTCTATGGCATCACGGAATTCAGCGGCGCCTTGACCTTCTGGACGCCCGAGATGGGCCTCGCCCATGCCAGCTCGCAGGGCAAGCCACTGATGCTTGGCGAGCTCAGGGTCGTCGATCCCACGACCCTGGAGGACGTGCCCGCCGGCGGCGACGGCGAGATCTGGTGCCGGGGGCCGATGCTGTTCGACGGTTACTGGAACAATGAGCCGGCGACTCGCGCTGCGCTGCATGACGGCTGGTATCGTTCCGGCGACGTCGGCAGGGTCGACGGGGATGGCTTCGTCCATCTCGTCGACCGCATCAAGGACATGATCATCAGCGGCGGCGAGAACATCTACTCAGCCGAGCTCGAGGCTGTTGTCGGCACCGTGGACGGTGTCGCCGAGGTCGCGGTGATCGGCTGCCCCGACGAGCGCTGGGGAGAGATCCCCGTCGCCTATGTGGTCAGGAAGCCGGGCGCCGTCGTCACGGAAGCCGATATCGTCGGCGCCTGCCGCGCCCGGCTCGCCAGCTACAAATGCGTGAAAGGCGTCCACTTCGTGGACGCCCTCCCGCGCAACGCCGTCGGCAAGATCTTGAAGCAGGTCTTGCGTGCCTCGTAGCTACGTCACTCTCCCAGATGGACTCATCTGATCGGATAGAGATGCTCCACGTCGTCATCTACGGGCCGAGCAGATCGGCAAGCGCGATGGCGAGCGTCTCCCGGCGGAACGGCTTCGCCAGGCGCGCCCCGACGGCTTCCGTGTCGCCCGGATCGGCATAGCCGGTCGCCAGCAGCACCGGCAGGCCGGGCCGCAATGCCTTGGCCTGCCCGGCGAGGGCGGCACCGGTCATGCCGGGCATGGCGTGATCGGTCATCAGCACGTCCGCCGCCACGCCGCGCGCCAGGATATCGAGCGCCGACCGCGCCGACCGCGCCTCAATGACCCGGTAGCCCAGATCCTCCAGCATGCCGGCGGTGCCGGTGAGCACCAGCGGATCGTCGTCGACCAGCAGCACGGTGCGGAGGCGCCCGCGCGACGGGCCGCGCGGCGCCGTCGCAGCAGGCTCGCGTGCCCGTGTGCCGCCGCGGGCGAGCGGTAGCCAGAGCTCCGCCGTCGTGCCCTCGCCCGGTGCGCTCGACAGCCGGAAATGCCCGCCCGACTGCTCGGCAAGTCCATGGATCATCGACAGCCCGAGGCCGGTCCCCTTGCCGACGCCCTTCGTGGTGAAGAACGGCTCCGTCGCCCGCGCCAGCGTCTGCGCGTCCATGCCGTGGCCCGTATCGGCAACCTCGATGACGACGAAGCGGCCGCGCGCCTCGTCCGGCCCGTGATCCGCCGCCCGGCCGCGGATCGACACCCGGCCGCCCGTCGGCATGGCGTCGCGCGCGTTCACCGCGAGGTTGAGAATGGCCAGCTCCAGCTGGGTCGGGTCGATGTGGGCCGGGGCGAGCCCGGCGTCGAACGTGCAGCCAAGGCTGACACCGGCGCCCAGGGATTGCTCGAGCAGGCCCCGCATGCCCCGCACCAGCGCCTCGACATCGACGGCGGTCGGCTTGAGCTGCTGCTGGCGCGTGAAGGCGAGCAGCCGCTGGGTCAGCGCGCTGCCGCGCTCTGCCGCGCTGATGGCGTTGTCCAGCAGCCGCTGCGCCTTGGGCTCTTGCGGCAGGCGCTTGCGCAGCAGCTCCAGGCTGCCGAGGATCGCCATCAGCAGGTTGTTGAAATCGTGCGCGACACCGCCGGTGAGCTGGCCGAGGCTCTCCATCTTCTGGGAGTGGACGAGCTGCTTGGTGCGCTCCTCGACCATCGCTTCGAGGCGTTCGTTCAGCAGGCGAAGCTCGTCCTCCGCCTTCTTGCGCTCGGTGACGTCGATATGGGCGCCGAACAGCCGTAGCGGCTGGCCGGCGGCGTCCCGTTCGATCTGCGCCCGCACGGCGAGCCAGCGCACCTGCCCGTCGCTGGGCCGGATGATGCGGTACTCGGCCGCGTAGTCCGCAGCCGGGCCGGCGACGGCGGCGCGGAAGGCCTCGTCCGTGGCGGCGCGATCGTCGGGATGCAGCCTGGCGACCCACGCTTCGTGCTGCTCGCTGCGGGCGTCCGGGGGTAGCCCGTGCAGTTGCAGGTATTCCGGCGAGCGGCGGTTGCGGAAGCCGTTGGCGAGATCGACGTCGACGCCGGCCACGCCGCCGATGCGCTGCACCAGGGCGAGCTCGGATTCACGCTGGCGCAGCCTCTCCTGCGCGACGATCTGGTCCGTCGTGTCGGTGTGAATGCCGTCCCAGACATAGCTGCCGTCCGGCCGCACGCGCGGTGTCGAACGAATCCGGCAGTGCCGCATCTCGCCCGTATCGGCCCTGCGGACACGGCCTTCGAACAGGAACGGCGTGACGGTGTCGTGGGCCACCCGCTCCGCCGCCAGCAGCCGCTCGCGGTCGCCGTCGACGATCAGTGAATGGAGCAGGCCCGGGTCGGCGAGCGCCGCCGCGACCGGAACGCCGGTAATGGTCTCGCAAGCGGGTGACAGATAGACGAAGCGCCGGCCGGTGCCGTCGGCGGCGGCATGGATCTGATAGACGAAGCTGTTGGCGAGATTGCCTTCGACGGCGGCCAGTCGCGCCCGAAGCTCGGCCTCCTCATCCCACGGATCGACAGACTGACGCTCGACGTGGCTCATGCAACCCGCCCGTCCCCCGGCCTTTGCAGCATAAGCCATTCATCTCCCGAGACGAACAGAATGTTCCGGTGCGGGACGGCGGGACCCGCGCCGCAACTGGCGTTCACGCCTGCGCACCGCCATCTTTGTGGCAGCACCGGCAGGTGCCTGGAGCGCTTGGCGATCGGGTGGCCCCACCCAATCGCCAAGAGGCGCTCCAGATTCAGCAAATTAGGAGCGTTTCTCCGCCTTGGATGCCCCCATCCAAGGCGGAGACATGCCCTGGCAAAGCGGCTATGGACAGCGCGACAGTCGACCCTTTCCCGGCCTCCCCCTTCCCGGAGCTGACGCTCCCGGATGCGCCTTCGCCCTGGCGCGCGGCGATCACCGCCGCCACGCGCCGGCCCGAGCCGGAATGCGTGCCGCCGCTGATCGCCGAGGCGGCGCTGCCGGCGGATCTGGCGGCTGATGTGGCAGCGCGGGCCGGCCGCCTGGTCCAGGCGCTCCGGGCCAAGGGCCACCGCAACCTGGTCGAGGCGCTCATTCGCGAATACGCGCTGTCGTCGCAGGAGGGCGTGGCCCTCATGTGCCTGGCGGAGGCGTTGCTGCGCATCCCCGACCTCGACACGCGCGACGCGCTGATCCGTGACAAGATCGGCTTCGGCGACTGGCTGGCGCATGTGCACCACAGCCCGTCGCTCTTCGTCAACGCCGCCACCTGGGGCCTGGTGATCACCGGCCGGCTGGTCGCGACCCGCAGCGATGCGAGCCTGTGGAGCGCGCTGACGCGGCTCGTGGCGCAGGGTGGCGAGCCGCTGATCCGCGCGGGCCTCGACATCGCCATGCGGCTGCTGGGGGAGCAGTTCGTCGCCGGCGAGAGCATCGCCGAGGCGCTCGCCCACGGCCGCCGCATGGAGGCCAGAGGCTACCGGCTGTCCTACGACATGCTCGGCGAGGCGGCGATGACGGCCGCCGACGCCGCCCGCTATTTCGCCGCCTACGAGGAGGCCATTCACGCCATCGGCGCCGCCGCGCACGGCCGCGGCATCTACGAGGGGCCCGGCATCTCGATCAAGCTGTCGGCCCTGCACCCCCGCTACGCCCGCTCGCAGCGGCGGCGGGTGATGGCCGAGCTGGTGCCCCGTGCGGCCCGCCTCGCCGCCCTGGCCCGGCGCTACCGGATCGGCCTCAATATCGACGCGGAGGAGGCCGACCGGCTGGAATTGTCGCTCGATGTACTGGAGGCCCTGTGCTTCGACCCGGCGCTGGCCGGGTGGAACGGCCTCGGCTTCGTCGTCCAGGCCTACCAGAAGCGCTGCCCCGCGGTCGTCGACTATCTGGTCGATCTCGGCCGCCGCAGCGGCCATCGGCTGATGATCCGCCTGGTCAAGGGCGCCTACTGGGACAGCGAGATCAAGCGGGCCCAGGTCGACGGCCTGGACGGCTTCCCCGTCTTCACGCGCAAGGTCTACACCGACGTCTGCTATCTCGCCTGCGCCAAGCGGCTGCTGGCGGCGCCGGACGCCGTCTTTCCGCAGTTTGCCACCCACAACGCCCAGACCGTGGCGGCCGTGATGGCCATCGCCGATGGACGCGGCACCGACTACGAGTTCCAATGCCTGCACGGCATGGGCGAGCCGCTCTACGACGAGATCGTCGGACCGGCCAAGCTGAACCGGCCCTGCCGGATCTACGCACCGGTCGGCACGCACGAGACGCTGCTCGCCTATCTGGTGCGGCGCCTGCTGGAGAACGGCGCCAACAGCTCCTTCGTCCACCGCGTGGCCGATCCGGAGGTGGCGGTCGAGACGCTGATCGTCGACCCGGTGGCACAGGCGCAGCGCATCGATCCACCCGGCGCGCCGCATCCCGGCATCGCCCTGCCGCGACAGCTGTTTCCGGACGGCCGGCGCAACTCGCGCGGCCTGGACCTGGCCAGCGACAGCGAGCTCGCCGCGCTGGCCGGGCGCCTGACGGCAGGCGCGCGAACGCGACTGCGGTCGATCCCCCTCATCGGCGACGGCCATCCGCAGCACGGTCCCGCTCCAGGCGGCATCGGCAGGTCGGTGCTCAACCCCGCCGACCACCGCGACGTGGTGGGCGAGGTGGTCGAGGCGACGGGTGAGACCGTCGACCGCGCCCTGGCGCTCGCCGAGGCGGCCGCCGCGGGCTGGGCCGCGACGCCGCCGCCCGAGCGCGCCGGCTGCCTCCTCCGTGCGGCCGACCTCATGGAAGCGCGCATGCCCGAGCTGATGGGCGTCATCGTGCGCGAAGCCGGGCGCACCTTGCCGGACAGTGCCAGCGAGGTGCGGGAGGCCGTCGATTTTCTACGCTACTACGGCGGCCAGGCGGGCGATCGGCTCGCCGGCTCCGCGCCGGCGCCGCTCGGCCCGGTGGTCTGCATCAGCCCGTGGAACTTCCCCCTGGCCATCTTCACGGGCCAGATCGCGGCGGCGCTCGCCGCCGGCAACCCGGTGATCGCCAAGCCGGCCGAGGAGACACCGCTGACCGCAGGTTCGGCCGTCGCCATTCTGCGCGAAGCCGGCGTGCCCGCCGCGGCGTTGCAGCTGCTGCCCGGCGACGGCCGCGTCGGCGCAGCCCTCGTGGCCGATCCCCGCACGCAGGGCGTCATGTTCACCGGCTCGACCGAGGTGGCGCGTCGGATCAACGCCACGCTCGCCGAGCGTCTCGGCGCGGACGGGCGGCCAGTGCCGCTCATCGCGGAGACCGGCGGCCAGAACGCGCTGATCGTCGATTCCTCGGCACTGCCCGAGCAGGTCGTCGCCGACGTGCTGCAGTCGGCCTTCGATTCGGCCGGCCAGCGCTGTTCGTCCCTGCGCCTGCTGTGCCTGCAGGAGAACGTCGCCGATCCGATCCTGACGATGCTGAAGGGCGCGCTGGCGGAGCTCGCCGTCGGCAGCCCACAGCGCCTGTCGACCGACGTCGGGCCGATCATCACCACCGAGGCGCAGCGCTCCATCCTGGAGCATGTCGCGGCGATGCGGGCGGCGGGCAGGCCGGTGCACCAGCTGCCGCTGCCGGAGGCTTGCCGCCACGGCACCTTCGTGCCGCCGACGATCATCGAGATCGCCGACGTGGCGGAGCTCCGCCGCGAGGTCTTCGGGCCCGTGCTGCACGTGCTGCGCTACCGACGCGACGGCCTCGACGCCCTCATCGCGGCCATCAACGCCACGGGCTACGCGCTGACCTTCGGCCTGCACACGCGCCTCGACGAGACCATCGCCCACGTCACCAGCCGGGTCGCCGCCGGCAACATCTACGTCAACCGCAACATCATCGGCGCCGTCGTCGGCGTGCAGCCGTTCGGCGGGCACGGCCTGTCGGGCACAGGGCCGAAGGCCGGCGGCCCGCTCTACCTGCAGCGGCTGCTGCGGGTGGCTGCGCCGGCGGCGGCAGCCGACACCGCGCCGGAGGCCGCCGCCCGCTGGGTCGGCTGGCTGCGCGAGACCGGCGCGGCCGCGGCGGCGGCCTGTGCCCGCCTCCTCGGCTCCGCCCCATCGCGCGCGCCCGCGACGCTCGCCGGGCCGGTGGGCGAGCGCAACACCTACGCGCCGACGCCACGCGCCACCGTGCTGTGCCGCGCCGCCTCGGTCGCCGGCCTGCAGCTTCAGGTCACCGCCGCGCTGGTGGTGGGCGAGCGCGCCCTGCTCGACATTCCGCCGGCGCTCGAGCCCGAGATCGCCGGCCTGCCTGACGACCTGAGCGGCCGCGTGCGGCTGGCGCGGGAGGCGCCCGACATGGCCTTCGACATTGCCCTGGTCGAAGCAGCCGCGCCGGAGGACCTGACGGCGTTCAGCCGCGCGCTCGCGCTCCGGCCCGGCCCCATTGCGCCGGTCTGGAGGGCGCTGCCCGACGATCTCCAGTCGGGCACCTTCCCCCTCGCGCTGCTGATGGCGGAGCGCTCGGTCAGCGCCAACACGGCCGCGGCCGGCGGCAACGCGAGCCTGATGGCGCTCGTCTGAGCCCGCTTCACGGCGCGTCGCCGGCCGGAGACTGAGCCTGCGCCAGGAGCGCCACGACCTCCTCGTCGGAGGTCTGGGAGAAGTCCTCGTAGGCGAGGCCGACCGCATGGAAGGGCTCCGGCGTCGCCAGGCACACGATCTCGTCGCACAGCGGGGCCAGTTCCTGCAGCGTCTGCGCGGGGGCGACCGGCACCGCGAGCACGAGCTGCGCCGGCTCGCCCCGACGGATCGCCTGCAAGGCTGCCCGGACCGTCGCACCGGTGGCGATGCCGTCGTCGACGACAATGACGATCCGCCGACGCACGTCTGCCGCGGGACGACTGCCGTAGCAGGTCCGCCGACGCTCGATCTCCGCCAGGGCGCGCGCCTCCACCGCAGCGAGGTAGCCGGGTGGCGGGGCGATGGCGCGCACGATATCGTCGTTCAGCACCAGCACCGGTTCCGGTCCGCCGACCACGGCACCGAGCGCCAGCTCCGCCTGGCCGGGCGCGCCGATCTTGCGGACCAGCAGGACGTCCAGGTCGGCGTCGAGCGCCAAGGCGACTTCGAAGGCCACCGGCACGCCGCCGCGCGGCAGCGCCAGGACGATCGCCTGACGGCCGCCGAGATGCTGCAAGGCCGCGGCGAGCTGGCGGCCGGCATCGCGTCGATCTCGAAATGAGGGGTCGCGCGCTCTCATGGCGGCTCGGGCTCACGGATATGACAGCGTGTATAGCTCCAACCACGCGGATCGGCGACCGTTCCGTCGCTGCCGCGCCGCATCGATGGCATGTGCGCGGCTCACGGCCAAGGCTTAGCGGTGGCGGTCGATGTGGCCCAGGTCCCGCGCGGGATCGAGACGGTCACGGACACGCTGCTTCAGCTCCTTGGCGTCGGGAAAGCCGCCGTCCGCCTTGCGCTCCCAGATCGTCGTGCCGTCGTAGGTGATGTGGAAGACCCCGCCGGTGCCCGGCACCAGCGCCACTTCCCCGAGGTCCGGGCCGAAGGTCGAGAGCAGCTCCTGCGCCATCCAGCCGGCCCGCAGCAGCCATTGGCACTGCGTGCAATAGGTGATGACGATGCGCGGCGGCGCTGGGGCTTGCGGCATGGTCCTTTCCTTTGCGGCGACGCGACGTGCGCTGAGCGCTCTAGATTCAAAAAGTGAGGAGCATTTCCTGCCATTGGATGATCGCCATCCAATGGCGAAATGCTCTAGAGCGAGCGGAAGAGCTCGATCTCCGAGAGCGCCGCGCGCTCCGGATCATAGCGGTATCCGGTGGCGATGGCGTGCATGATCATGCTGCGGCGATCCGGCTCGGCGAGGCCCAGAAAGGCCTCGACCGCCCGCAGGATGTCGGCGTCGTTGCGCGTGTCGACGATGAAGCCGTTGCGCCCGTGCGAGGCGAACTCGTAGGCGCCGCCGTGCGCGGGCACCACCGCGAGGCAGCCGCAGGACATCGCCTCCAGCGCGCTCCGGCCGAAGGCCTGGTAATCCGACAGGTCGAGGAAGAGATCGATGCCGCGGAACAGCTCGCCGACCTCCTGGCGACGCAGCACGCCGATGTGCTGGACGCCGCTGAGCGCAAGCGAGCTCGCCCTGAGGCTGCTGGCCTCGCAGCCGAACGACAGGCACGACACGCTCTCGCCGAACACCTCGGCCAGCCCGTTGAGGATCCGCGCTGTGCGGCGCGGCGCCCGCCGCGGGGTCCAGGGCCGGATCATGCCGGCGACGATGAAGCGGTCGCGCGGCCGGCTGCGTTCGCCCAGATTGGGAAAGTAGACCGCGTGATCCACGCTCGCCTCGACCTTGTGCACCGCGACGTTGTGGTTGGCCTCCACCACCTCCTGCAGCCACCGGGATTTGGCAAAATGGACCATGCCGGGAATCAGGCCATAGGAGGCACGGGCGGCGAGCCAGTCGTCGCTGCCCTTTTCATAGAAGAGCGGCTCGTAGTCCTGGACATAATAGGCGAGCTTCGTCCGCCCCGGCGCGCCGGCGCTCTGCACGGCGGCCGCGATGGTGTGCACCGATTGGTTGGTGGTCGCCACGACGACGCTCGGCGCCTGCCGCGCGATCAGGCCGCCGAGATCCGGCCCGTCCTCGAACCCCATGATCCGGCTGCCGACGAGCGGCAGGTCCTCGTAGGCCGCGCGCAGCGGCTCCACGTTGCCCTGGTCGACGGCGATCGCCACCGGCACGCCGAGCCGCGCCATCGCGTCGGCCTCCTGCATGACCGAATGGGCGCCACCGCTCTCGCCCGCGACGGGAAGGACGAACATCACCGACAACAATGCCCGCTTCCTCCTCGTTCACGGCAGCCCTGAATCAACGCCGGCCTAAGCGGCATCTCCGCGTCCGCCCAACGGGCGGGCTCGAAGATTCCGCATAATTTTAAATGTCTTAGCAGAAATTCGCGACCGGAGCCGTGGTCCGGTCGCGAATTTCTGCCTAGAGCGCTTTGCGATTGGGTGGCCTCACCCAATCGCGAGAAAGCGCTCCAGATTCAAAAGACTATGAGCATTTCTCTGCCATTGGATGGGTCCATCCAATGGCGAAATACTCTAGCCCCCCTGTAGCGGCCTCACCGCGGGATCGGCTGCCATCGCCGCGGACCGTCGTCCTCGATGGCGGCGCCCTCGCTCGCCAGGCGCTCGCCGAGCCGGCGCCGCAGCGCATTCAGCGGCTCGCACACGCGCATCGTCTCCTCCAGATCGGCAATCGCGATCTCGGGATACTTGGAGCCCAGCACCTGGCTGGACCGGCCCGAGAGCTCGGTCCGCTTGTCGGAGCCGAACGAGCGGGACTTCTTGTGAAAGACGTACGCGTCGTCGGCCACCTTGAGCCTCCATCCCGCCCGCCCGAGGCGGATGCAGAGATCGTTCTCCTCGCCGTAGCCGGAGGGGAAGCTCTCGTCGTCGAAATAGCCCACCTGCTCCAGCGCCGCGCGGCGAAACAGGGTGCAGAAGCCGTTGAGCAGCGGAAACAGCGGATGGGCCGCGGAGCTCGCCCCGGCGACGTGGCGCGCCATGTCCGCCACTGTGAGGCCGGCTGGCAGCACGTTGACCGCCCATTGCCCATCCGCGCCCTTCGTCAAAGGCACCGATTGCCACGAGGCGGCGTTGGAGAGCGGACCGACGGCGGCCACCGCATCGTCGTCCAGCAGGACCGCCATCATCCGGCCGAGCCACCCGGGCGAAACGATCGTGTCGCTGTTGATCAGCACGACGAAATCGGCGACCGCGGTCTGCAGGGCCAGATTGATGTTGCGGGTGTAGCCGACGTTCTCCGTGTTGCGGACGACGCGGATGCGCGGGTCCTGGGCGCGCCAGGTGTCGGCCTGGCAGAGGAGAAACGAGCTCGAGTGGTCGTCCGCGACGATGATCTCGAGCGGCGAGTGGGCATCGCGCAGGATCGAATCGATCAGCTCCAGGGTGTCGGCAACGGCGTTGAACACGGGCACGACGACCTGAACGAAAGGCAGGCGGGCCGCCGCATCCGTCCGGGCGCCGACGGCGGCCGGCCGCGGCGGCTCGGGGGCCGTGAGCGCCGGCATCGCCCGCACCTCGGGCGACCAGATCGGGGAGAGCTTCAGCGTCTCCGCCTGATCGAACACGTTGCTGTCCTCGAAGCGTCCCGGAACGTCGGCGGCGACCCGCGGGCGCATGGGCAGGCCCAGCCACGGCAGGGCGATGATCAGCTCGCCGGCCCCCGTGAACTCGAAGCTCAGGGCGAAGCGCGCGCCGGGTGGATGACGCGCCAGGGCCTCCGGCTCGAGGACGACAGGGACGTCGACGATGCGCAGGCTGCGGCTTGCGACCACGTTCTCCTGCAAGGTCTCGATCTCGTGGTGCGTGGCGCCGTCCAGCACCGCGAGGCTGATCGCCTTGCAGCGCAGGCCCGGCTCGCTCCCCCGGAGGGGACGGCGGAGCGAGCACGAGAACGAGCAGGCGGTGGAATCCTGCGGCTTGAAGTCGATGGGGACGATCAGCCAGATGCTGCCGGCGACCTGGCCGGCGGCGATCTTCAACGCGCATTCGTCGTCGGCCAGGCCCATGCCCACCGGCTTGGCCAGCGATGCGACGACGCGCGCCGGCGTGCGGCCGTCGATCTCGACGAACCATCCCTCCGCAACCTCGGTCAGCGGCTCAGTCAGCGTCACCGAGACGCCTTGCGGCCAGCGCAGAAAATCGGCGTTCGGCAGCAGGTTCGCGGCCTGGGCGCGGGCGCTCGGCGCGACATCGCCGACCTGCACCTGCTGAGGCGAGTTGCGCAGCTCGGCGCCCCGCCCGGCAGCCCGCACCGAGACCAGATAGGTGCCCTCCTCGAAGGCGTCGTCGGGCAGCTTGAACCAGAAGGCGCAGTTCGGATTGGCGAACGAGGCGTCTCGCAGGTCCTGCCGGAACTGGTCGGCGGCCGTCACGCCGACGATGCGGTCGTTGACCGCGAACTCCAGCAGGACGGGTCGCGCTAGGTCGTCCTCGTACTGTGCCCACCCCGAGACCCAGCCGTCCTCGCTGATCTCGTCCAGGTGACCACGCAATCGTCCCGCCATGGCGCCCAACCCACGATTCGACCTCGGAGCGCATCCCGGGCGCGATCATTCGACCGGGCCTGCGCCAACGTGCGGCCTCCCGGCGCGGGGCAGATCATCCGGCCGGCAGGTGCTTCAGCCTGTTCTAGAGCATCGGACCCAAAAGTGGACGCCGGTTCTGGGAAAAATCCGATGCGAAGACAAAGAACTAGAGCGGCAGCTCCGATTCCGTCGGAGCGGCCGTCGCTCCAGAGCATGATTTGCGTGCGTCGACACCGGCTTTGCGGCTGCGCGCCCGAAGCCGCGCGGCCGCCTCGGCAGTGGCGGCAGCCCGCGCTCAGCCGAACACCGCTATATTCTGCCGCGCCAGCATCAGCGGCTGGCCGGCCGGCGACCAGACCGCGATCTCCTGGGTCGCGTAGCCGTCGGCGACCGCTTCGCAGCGGCAGCGCATCAGCCGCCATTCCCGATGATCGGCAATGGTGTCGGCGAGGATGTCCACCAGCCAGGTCATGGTGCTGATCGGCGCGAACTCCGCCAGCATGGCGATGGCGGCCGGCGGCGGCGCGTCGGCGAGCGCGATGAGGGCGGCGAGCCCGGCGCCCGCCTCGGTATCCCGATGGCGCAGCCACAGCACGTACTCCGGGAGCGCCGCGCTGCTCAGCGGCCGCGCCCCGCCCGCCGAACGGAACTCGAAATGGCGGGCGAACGTCGGGCCCGGATGGTCGCCGAAGAAGGAGGGGGATCGCTCCGGCGGCGGCACCTCGGGCATCGGCAGGTCGGCGTAGGCGAGCTTCGATGCGCGCGTCGCCCCGAACGTCAGGACGGCCCGCGTCGCCAGCCCCTGCTCGCCGTGGAGGTCGACGCCGATGAACGCGGCCGATTTGCCCTGGCGCAGGACGGTCGGCACCATGCTCACCGGCCCGCCGGCCGGCCCGACGAAGCTGAACTGGGCCGAGCGCAGCGGCGGCAGCTCCGGAATGGCCCGCAGTGCGGCCTCCACGCACAGCGCGGCCGACAGGCCGCCGTAGGTGGTGCGTCCCTGCTGCCAGTCCTCGCTGACGGCGCCGGCGAAGCCCGCGCCCGCGGGAGTCAAACTGGCCAGGAGGGTGGAAATCGGCGTCATGGCTCATCCTTCCGGCAGCACGCGAAGGGCGATGCTGCACTGCACGGCAGAGCCTATGCGTGTAGATACAGGATCGGTCAACTGCCCCGGCTCCGGCCCATGGCACCAGAGCCGGCTATGCACGATAGGGGCCAAGCGACGGGGGCTCGGCGACGAGGTCCGCGCACGTTGCAAGACCGGCCACAGTATATCGAGCGATCGGATCGGCTCGTCCGATGCCGGTGAAACGCCTCAACCAACTGCCATTGAACACTTTTTCGCCATTTGACGGGTGCATGGGACGATGCGGTGCGCCGGCCGGCTTGCAGTAGCCGCAACTGCGGAATGAAAATATTCAACCCTGGTTGCTCACTGCCACCATGTCGTCATAGTCTTGCGCAGCGCCGATATTTGCCTCGGCGCCGTGGGCGCTGACCGGCTCGGTCGATGGGCGTTGCCCGACGGGTCGGAGACAGCTTTGTTGACGCGCTGCCCGGCGCCGCACATCGGGATACTGGTGCGTCGGCGGGCGGGCAAGAACAAGAAGAGCCTGCCGATGAAAGCTCTCGACCTCCTGTTCAAGCCCCTGATCCGTGAAGGCACGCTGACAGTGCTGGATCCTTCGGGCGGGACGACCACCTACGGTGACGGAACCGGAGCGGCGATCGCCATCCGCATCAACGACGACCGTGCACCGCTCAAGCTGCTGTTCGACCCCGAGGTCGCCGCCGGCGAAATCTACATGTCGGGCGGCCTCGACATGGTCGACGGCGACATCTACGGGCTCATCGAGCTCGTCAGTCGCAATGCCTGGGCCCTCAAGCATTCCGGGCCCCTCGCCCGCTTCAACAACTGGCGGCGGATGGTGGGCCGGCGGCTCGACCAGTACAATCCCGTGGGCACCGCGAAGCACAACGTGGCACACCACTACGACTTGTCCGACGGCCTGTTCGACAACTTTCTGGACGTCGATCGACAGTATTCGTGCGCCTATTTCATGCAACCGGGCGACTCGCTCGAGCTCGCCCAGGCGCAGAAGAAGCGTCACCTGGCGGCCAAGCTGCTGTTGCGCCCCGGCCAGAAGCTGCTGGACATCGGCTCCGGCTGGGGTGGACTGGGGCTCTATCTCGCCCGCGCGGCCGGCGTCGACGTCACCGGCATCACGCTCTCCGAGGAACAGCTCGGGGTGGCGCAACAGCGCGCCGCGACGGCCCGCCTCGACGAACGCGTGCGCTTCAAGCTCTGCGACTACCGCAACGAGACCGGCCGCTACGATCGCATCGTCTCGGTCGGCATGCTCGAGCACGTCGGCGTGAATCACCTGGAAGGCTTCTTCCGCAAGGTCGCCGCGTCCCTGACCGAGGATGGCGTGGCCCTCATCCATGCCATCGGCCGCTCCGACGGCCCCGGTGCCACCAACAAGTGGATCCAGAAGTACATCTTCCCGGGCGGATACTGCCCGGCCCTGTCGGAGGTGCTGCCGGCCATCGAGCGCTCCGGCCTCATCGTCACCGACATCGAGATCCTGCGGCTGCACTACGCCGAGACCTTGAAGGCCTGGCGCGAGCGCTTCACGCGGAACCGCGACGCGGTGAAGGCGCTTTACGATGAACGCTTCTGCCGCATGTGGGAGTTCTATCTCGCGGCGTCGGAAGCGGCCTTCCGCCACGGCGGGCTGATGGTCTTCCAGATCCAGCTCGCGCGCTCGCTCGAGACCGTGCCGCTGACGCGCGACTACATCTACGAGGCCGAGCGGACGCTGCCGCTGGAGACGCAGCCGGAAGGCGTGAACGGCAAACGGAAAGGCGTCGCCGCCGCGTGAGGTTGTTCAGCTCTCCACGGGCGCGACGCCCGCGGAGAGCGAGCATGGCAGACAAGTCCAAATGGTCCGCCGAGGTGACCCGGCATAGCGACGCCCTCGATCTGGAGGGCGGCGTCTTCGCCTCGGACGATCCAAAGCATATCGCCCAGTCGCTGAAGCATTCGGCCGAGGAGAGCAAGCGGCGCAAGTCGAGCTCGTTCCGCTCGGCCATGTCGATGCTGACGTTCTACATCAACCGGGCCGGCAAGAATCTGAGCCGACGCCGGCTGCGCACGCTCGACGCCGCGAAGGCGGAGCTGCGCCGGGCGTTCGGACGCCCTGCCAAGTAACGCCCCCCACCACCGTCGAGCAACACCGCCAACTAGCACCGCTCCGGGCATTGCCGCAGGCCAGCAACTAATTGCTATCGGCTCGGCGGCGGCTGGGCTCTCATGATGACAAGGGCCGACAGGCCCCGTCCGGAGACCGGCATGCTTGCCAGCCACAGCCCCCTCACTCACGCGCCCGGCGGACCGCCCGAGCCCTTGTTCGACACGGCCGCCCGGCCCGACGAGATGCGGCTGCCTGCCGCCAGGGATGCCCTTTCGCTGACCTACGGGGACGGCGAGCGCCTCACCGTCTCGGCCGTCACGCTGCGCCTGTCCTGCCGCTGCGCCTGGTGCACGCGGGCGCGCATCGACGGCGCCTTTGCCCCGGCGATGGACGACGTCCGTATCGCCGGCGTCGAGCCGATGGGCGACTACGCGGTCCGGCTGTCCTTCTCCGACGGCCACGACCGCGGCATCTTCCCATGGACCTTCATCGCCGCGCTCGCCGCAGCCCCCCTGCCCCCATCCGCGGCGCCGAGGCAGCCGGCGGCGATCGACACACGAGGATAGCCGCCATGACGACCAGCCCCAGCGTCCAGACGGTGGAAACGGACCTGCTCGTCATCGGCGGCGGCACCGGCGGCCCGATGGCGGCGATCAAGGCCAAGGAGAAGAACCCGAAGCTCAAGGTGCTCCTGCTCGAGAAGGCCAACGTGAAACGCTCCGGCGCCATCAGCATGGGCATGGACGGGCTGAACAACGCCGTCATCCCCGGCTACGCCACGCCCGAGCAGTACGTGAAGGAGATCACCGTCGCCAACGACGGCATCGTCAACCAGCGCGCCGTCATGGCCTACGCCCAGGGCAGCTGGCCGATGATCCAGTATCTCGACAGGCTGGGCGTCAAGTTCGAGAAGGATGGCGCCGGCGAATACAACGTGCGCAAGGTGCACCACATGGGCACCTACGTGCTGCCCATGCCCGAAGGGCACAACGTCAAGAAGGTGCTCTACCGCCAGCTGCGCAAGAACCAGGTCGTGGTCACCAACCGCTACATGGCGACGCGGCTGCTGACCGCGCCGGACGGGCGCATCGCCGGCGCCATCGCCGTCAACACCCGCACCAGCGAGCTCCTGGTGATCCGCGCCAAGGCGGTGGTGCTGGCCTGCGGCGCCGCCGGCCGGCTCGGCCTGCCGGCCTCGGGCTACCTGTTCGGCACCTACGAGAACCCGGCCAACTGCGGCGACGGCTACGCCATGGCCTACCATGCCGGCGCCGAGCTCGCGAACCTCGAGTGCTACCAGATCAACCCGCTGATCAAGGACTACAACGGCCCGGCCTGCGCCTACGTCACCGGCCCGTTCGGCGGCTTCACCTCCAACAACAAGGGCGACCGCTTCATCGAGTGCGACTACTGGTCGGGCCAGATGATGCTGGAATTCTGGCGCGAGCTGCAGAGCGGCAACGGCCCCGTGTTCCTGAAGCTGGACCACCTGGCCGAGGAGACCATCTCCCAGATCGAGACCATCCTGCACACCAACGAGCGCCCGTCGCGCGGCCGCTTCCACGAGCGGCGCGGCACCGACTACCGCACCCGCCCGGTGGAGATGCACATCTCCGAGATCGGCTTCTGCTCCGGCCACAGCGCCTCGGGCGTGTTCGTCAACGAGCGGGCGGAAACGACGGTGGCGGGGCTCTACGCCGCCGGTGACATGGCGAGCGTGCCGCACAACTACATGCTCGGCGCCTTCGTCAACGGCGGCATCGCCGGCGAGACCGCCGCCGACTACTGCGCCGAGATCGAGCTGCCGCCCTATGACGCCGCCGACGTGGGGCGCGAGGAGGCGCGCGTGCTCGCCCCGACCCGGCGCGACGATGGCCTCACCCCGTTCGAGATGGAGTTCAAGGCGCGCCGGCTGGTCAACGATTACCTGCAGCCGCCCAAGGTCACCGCCAAGATGGAGATCGGCCAGCGGCGCCTGGCCGAGGTGCGCGACGACCTGAACCAGCTCTGCGTCCGCGACCCGCACGAGCTGATGCGCTCGCTGGAGCTCAAATCGATCCTCGACTGCGCCGACATGGCCGCCGCCGCCTCGCTCTACCGCACCGAGAGCCGCTGGGGCCTCTACCACCTGCGTGTCGACCACCCCGCCACCGACAACGACGACTGGTTCTGCCACACGATGCTGTTCAAGGACGCGGACGGCCGCATGAGCCACCGCAAGCGCGATGTCGACCCCTACATCGTGCCGATCCAGGACACCGAGATGGCCGCCTACCACCAGCTGCGCGTCAAGAGCCTCGCCGCGGCCGAGTGACCCGAGCCGAGCGACTTGAGCCGAGCGATCCGGAGATCCCATGCCCCTCGCCAACCACACCACCAGCATGCCGGTGACCGTCGATGATGCGAAATGCATCGCCGAGAAGGGCTGCCGGGTCTGCATCGACGTCTGCCCCCTCGACGTGCTCGACATCAAGGCGGAGACCGGCAAGGCCTACATGAAGTACGACGAGTGCTGGTATTGCATGCCCTGCGAGGTCGACTGCCCGACCGGCGCGGTGACGGTCTCCATCCCCTACCTGCTGCGCTGAGGCGGTCCATGGACTTCGACGGCTTCGACGACGACCTGGCCGAGGTGGCCGAGCGCTGCCGCAGCGCCGACGCGGGCGTGCGGCGCGTGGCCATGCTGGCGCTGGCGGACTTCGCCCAGCCCGAGGCGGAAGAGCTGCTGATCGCGGGCCTGAAGGATGCGGAGGGGCCGGTGCGCGAGGCGGCAGCCCGGGCCCTCGACGAATACGATGGGCCGGCCGTGCCGCTGGCGCTGATCGCGGCGCTCTCCGACCCGGACGACGCCACCCGCCGCGCCGCGGCCGACAGCCTGGCCGACAAGAAGGCGGCCGGGGCCGGCGCCGCCCTGATCGAAAGCGCGACGAACGCCGACGGCTTCGTGCGCGAAGCGTCGCTGCGGGCCCTCCGCGAGATCCAGCTGCCGGAGGCGCTCGCCGTGGCGCTGACCGGCCTCGGCGACCCCATCGCCGGCGTCCGGCGCGAGGCCATCGGGGTGCTGGGCTGGCTCAAGGCGGAAGCGGCCCTGCCGGCGCTGATGGCGGCGGCCCGCGACGAGGAGGCGAGCGTGCGCCGCGCCGTGATGGCGGCGCTGGTGTTCACGCGCAGTGGTGGCCCGGGCGTCGGTGCGCTCATTGCCGGCCTCGACGACGCCAATTGGACCGTGCGCGAGGAGGCGGCCGCCTCCATTGGCAAGGCCAGGCTGCCGGAAGCGCTCGACCGCCTCGTCGCAGCGATGGCGGACGAGGCCTGGCAGGTGCAGGTGAAGACGGCGAACGCCCTCGGACGGCTCAAGGCGACGTCCGCGGTGCCGGTGCTCGGCGAAGCCTTGGCCGACCCGATGGGCAACCTGCGCAAGGAGGCCGCCAGCGCGCTGGGCGAGATCGGTGCGGCCGAGGCGCTGCCCTTCCTCGAGGCGGCGGCCGACGACCCCGACCCCGACGTGCGCAAGACCGTGCGCTGGGCGCTGGGCCGCTGCGCTGCAAAGGCGTGAGGCACGACCTCACGGCCCTCCGCCTACCTCGATAGGCGGTTCTCGTCGTCGATCAGCGTGAGTCGCGCCGGTGGGGCAGCGCCCCAGCGCCAGAGCACGAGGCTCAGATCGGCCCCGCTGGCGCCCGGCGCAAAGCTTCGCACGAGCAGCGCTCGATGGCCCTTGGCGATCAGATGGCGGGCGAAGGCCTGCGTCCTCGCCTCGCCGCTCGCCTTCATCTGATCACGCCACGTGCTGTCGGCCAGCGCCGCCGCATCCATGCCTTCCGCCCGCAGCGCGACCTCGTCCCGGCTATCGAAGACCCCGTCGATCTCCGCATCGTAGGAGACGAGCGTTGTCGGCTGGAAGCTGCCGGCCTGGTTCGCCTCCCTGAGTGCCGTCATCACCGTCAACGACACATAGAGCGCGGCCAGACCCTTGGAGTTGAAGCGGCCGCCGTAGAGCTCCGCGCCTTTACCGGAGAGGGGCTCGCGCGCGTAGATGGGATTGAGCGCGCGAAACAGAGGTCCACGATAGAGCATTGCCGGCCGTCAGGCGTGAACACCCGCATCGACCGCGTCGATATAGTCCAGCACCTCGTCGGCACGACCGCTCCGCACCAGTTGCATCGCCGTCTGACCGGAAAAGCCGGGCAGCGGCTCGGACCGGTACCAAGCGTAGGCCATCAGGGCGGAGCCGAAGCGCGGCTCGACCTTGTTGATGACCTCGACCATCTCGCGCAGACGACGCTGCGTCCTGTCGGAGCGGACGCGCTCCTTGCGCTGGACCGCATCCCGGCCAAGCCCTGCCGTCCGGGCGACTTCCTCGCTGGTGGTGCGGAGCGCCGCCGCGATCTTGCGCGGGACGAAGAATCCGTCGTCCGCGTACTGAACGAGGCCCATGTCGATCTGCCCTGCCGCTGATAGCCGCAATATTTGACGCAATATGGCGTCGATAGTGGCGGCGATCAAGGCGCTTGCCCGTGGCTGATAGCTGCGCCGCGCGCGGCCGCGCTACATCATGACGATGCTTTGACCTGCGCGGGCCGATTGCGGAATATGCGCGCGATCGGCTATGGGCGCGCACGGTCGCAGCCGCGGCACAAGGAAGAAGAGCGCTGGAGGGGAAGATGAAGTCGACGATGATGGCGGATCAGCTGTCGCTGAACACGATCTTCGCACGCATGGACAAGCTGTTCGGCCAATCGGAGGTGGTCTCCCGGCTGCCGGACAAGAGCCTGAAGCGCCACTCCTACACGGAGGTGGCGGCGCGCACCCGAGGGCTCGCCCACGCCCTCAAGGAACTCGGCATCGCCAAGGGCGACCGCGTGGCGACGCTGTGCTGGAACCACCACGTGCACCTGGAGTGCTACTTCGGCATTCCGCTGGCCGGCGCGGTGATGCACACGCTGAACCTGCGCCTCTCCGGCGAGGAGATCGCCTGGATCGCCGACCACGCCAAGGATCGCGTGCTCATCGTCGACGACATCCTGCTGCCGCTCTACCGGCAGGTGGCCGAGCACTACAGCTTCGAGACCGTCATCGTCTTTCCCTTCGGCGGCGAGCCCGTCCCGGCCGACCTCGCCGACTACGAGGCCCTGATCGCCCCGCACCTGGGCAAGCCGTTCGTGCCGGCGGCGCACGACGAGACCGACCCGATCGGCCTCTGCTACACCTCGGGCACCACCGGCCGCCCGAAGGGCGTCGCCTACTCGCACCGCTCGACGGTGCTGCATTCGCTCACCGCCTCCATGCCCGACTATTGGGCGCTGAGCGGCAGCGATGTGGTGCTCGCCGTCACGCCCATGTTCCATGCCAATTGCTGGGGCATGCCCTACGGCGCCGTGATGACCGGCGCGAGCCTGGTCATGCCGGGCCCGCACCTTCACCCGGAGGACCTGCTCGACCTGATCAAGGCCGTGCCGCCGACCCTGTCGCTCGGCGTGCCGACGATCTGGCTGTCCCTCATCCAGGCCATCGAGGCCAATCCGGGGCGCTGGTCGCTGCCGCGCGGCATGCGCAGCGTCGTCGGCGGCTCGGCTGCCCCCGAAAGCCTGATCCGCGCCTTCGCCGCCCACGGCGTCGCCCTGTGCCAGGGCTGGGGCATGACAGAGACCTCGCCGCTCTGCACGATGAGCTACATCAAGCCCGAGCTCGCCGACGCCGGCGACGACGACAAGTTCCGCCGCCGCGCCACCGCCGGCGTGCCGGTACCCATGGTCAGCCTGCGCCTGGTCGGCGAGGACGGCGAGGAAATCCCGTGGGACGGCAAGACGCCCGGCGAATTGCAGGTCCGCGGCCCCTACATCACCGGCAGCTACCATGACCTGCCGGCCGACCCGGACAAGCACACGGCGGACGGCTGGCTGCGCACCGGCGACGTCGCCACCATCGACCCGCACGGCTACATGCGCATCACCGACCGCACCAAGGACCTGATCAAGAGCGGCGGCGAGTGGATCAGCTCGGTGGACATGGAGAACAGCCTGATGGCCCATCCGGCGGTGGCGGAGGCCGCCGTCATCGCCATCCCGCACGCGAAGTGGAACGAGCGACCTCTCGCCTGCATCGTCTTCAAGCCCGGCCAGCGGGTCGCGCCCGAGGCGTTGAACGAGCACCTGCTCGGCGCCTTCGCCAAATGGCAGCTGCCGGACCGCTACGAGGTGCTCGACGCCATCCCGCGCACCTCGACCGGCAAGTTCTGGAAGCTCAAGCTGCGCGAGGTCTTTCCGAGCTAGCCGCTTCGTTCTCAAGTCGATGGATGGCCGGGCTTGACCCGGCCATCCATCTCACACTCAAAGAATCGAGATCTCCGTGCAGCGCGACGAGGAGCGCTGCCGTTGGCTGCCCCGTCACCCCCGCTCCGCCGCGATCAGCGAGAAATTGGCGACGGCGTGCGCGCACAGCGCCTCGCGGCCATCGCGCACCTCACCCTCGACATAGGCGGTCTGCCGACCGCGGTTGAGCACGCGGCCGGTGGCCCGCACGCGCCCGGAGCGCAGCGTGATCGGCCTGAGATAGGTGAGCTTGATGTCGAGCGTCACGGAGATCCAGCCGCCGGGCAGCAGCGTATGCACGGCAGCGCCCATGGCGGTATCCAGCACCGTGGCGGCAGCGCCGCCGTGCAGCATGCCGGCAAGGTTCTCCAGATCCTCGCGCGGTTCCAGCTCCATGACGATCCGGCCTTCCTCGACGAGCGTGCAGTCGAAGCCGATCAGCGCCGCCATCGGCGGCGGCGGAAAGCGGCCGTCGCGGACGCCCTGCATGATCTCGAGCCCCGACAGCCCGGCCGTCGCCGCGCGGGCGGCCGCGGGGTCAGTCCAGGTGACGACGCGAGAGCGGGATGGCGATGGGTTGGGCGGGACGGCGTTCAACGATGGTCTCCTCGGATTGATAGTGTATATACACTTTATATCTCATCTGACGATGACGGACGCAACCGGTCGACGCCAACTTGCCATCCGGCAAAACACCGCCTTGCCCGGCGTGGAATTTGGCTTATCCTGGCGTCTTGCCAGTGCAGCAAGGGCGCTGCCCGGCGCACGAGCAGGAAGCTCTCGACCGCAGGCGCGGCGAGAGCTTTTCTTTTTTGAGTGGGATCCGCGATGGCAGCAGCGCCCGGTTGGCCGAACGAACCCCTGAAGGTCGGCGTTCTGTTCTCGTCGACGGGCGTCACCAGCGCGGTCGAGCGTACGCAGCTCCTGGCGACGCTGCTCGCCATCGACGAGCTCAACCGCCACGGCGGCATCGGCGGCCGCAGCATCGAGCCGGTGGCGTACGACCCGCAGTCCAACCCGAAGCTGTTCCGCCAGTTCGCGGAGCAACTGCTCAAGGACGATGGCGTCCGCATCATCTTCGGCTGCTACATGTCGAGCGCCCGTAAGGCGGTGCTGCCGCTGGTCGAAGCGCGCGACGCGCTGCTGGTCTACCCGACGCTGTATGAGGGCTTCGAGTACTCGCCCAACTGTATCTACACCGGCGCAGTGCCCAACCAGAACTCGCTGCCGCTGGCGAAATACATTCTGGAGAATCACGGCAATCGCGTGCTGCTGGTCGGCTCGAACTATATCTTCCCTTACGAATCAAACCGCATCTTTTCCGATCTGATCATCGAGGCGCGCGGCAAGGTGCTGGACGAGCTTTATGTGCCGCTGTCGCCGACGCCGCAGGATTTCGCCCGCACCCTGCGGCAGATCGAGAAGCTCAGGCCGGACGCGGTGTTCTCGACCATCGTCGGGTCGGGAACCGCGATGTTCTACGAGGCTTACCGACGGGCGGGCTTCGATGCCCTGGTCAACCCGATCGCCAGCCTGACGACGAGCGAGGCCGAGGTGGCGGAGATGTCGGCCGAAGCGGCCGAAGGGCATCTGACCGCGGCACCCTATTTCGAGTCGCTGCAGACGCCGGCCAATCTGGCGTTCCTGAGCGCCTACCGCGAGCGCTTCGGGCCCGACATCCCGGTCACCGCCGCAGCCGAAGCCGCCTATTTCCAGGTGCACCTCGTCGCCTCGGCGCTGGCGCTGGCCGGCAGCCTCGACCGCCGCGACATCGTCAGCGCCATGCGCAACGTCGGCTTCGACGCGCCGCAGGGTGCCGTCGCCCTCGACGCCGAGAACCACCATACCTACCTGTGGCCCCGGGTCGCCAAGCTCGACGGCGCCAAGCGGTTCCAGATCGTCTGGAACCCCAACGTGCGCATGAAGCCGGACCCCTATTTCGTCTCCGGCGCCATGGACGATTGGTCGGCCGGGGGCCGGCTCACGGCCAAGGCGACCTGACCCGATGGGCATGCCGCCGCTCAAGAGCCTCAAGGGGCTCTCGGTCCTGGTCATCCACCCGGCCAATACGGACGGGCAGATCCTGATCGATCACATCAAGCGCATCGGCTGCCGGGCCGAGGCGCAATGGCCGATCCCGAAGTCGATCCCGGCGACGACGGACGTCCTGTTCCTGTCGGTCGACCACGAATACCGCACTGAACTATCGCGGCTGGTCAAGAACATCGACGGCATCCCGCCGACGACCGTCGCCATCGTCGACTACGAGAACCCGAGCACCCTGGAGCTCCTCTTCGAGATCGGCGCGCTGGCGGCCATGGAGCGCCCGATCCGGCCGTTCGGCGTGCTCACCAACCTGCTGCTCGCCCGCGGCCTCTGGCTCGACCGCATCGAGCAGCAGAAGCGGCTGATAAAGCTCGAACGCAAGCTGTCGAGCATGCAGCGGATCCAGAAGGCGAAGTCGATCCTGATGGCGTTGCAGGGCGTCGGCGAGGAGGCCGCCTACCAGACGATCCGCAAGCAGGCGATGGCCAAGCGCGTCTCCATGGACGAGATCGCCACCTCCATCATCAACGCCAATGAGCTCTTGCATTCGATCAGAAACGATGATTGAATTTTGCAGGTTCGTGATGAACCGGCCGCATTGCGGCTCCTCGGGCGAGACAGTGCTGTCCGTCCGAACCGGCTAGGAAGCCCAAGTCCTCCCGTGGGAGCGCTTGGGCTTTTTTGTTTTCAGCTCCCGACAGGGACGTCGGTTCGACTCATCTATGCCGTCGTCGGCTCTGGAGCGTTTCGCGATCGGAAAACTCATCCGATCGCAAGAGAAGCGATCCGGATCCAAAGAGTTGGAGCAGGTCTCGCCGATCGGATGATCTCATCCAGTCGGGACATGTTCTAGAGCGCTTCGCGATTGGGTGGAACCACCCAATCGCAAGAGAAGCGCTCCAGATTCAAAGGTTATGAGCATGTCTCTGCCATTGGATGGGTCCATCCGATGGCGAAATGCTCCAGCCGACGACGTCACGCCGACACGCGCAGCCGTCACGCCGCGGGCGTGAATGCGCAACATCCGCCCCATCCGGACGCCGACGCTCGCGCCGACGTAACGATGACCTGTGGCCGCCGTGGCCGGACCGATCCCAGCGCCGGTCCGCCCGGACGACCGAAAGAGGAAGAACTGGCATGCAACACGGTGACATCTCGTCCAGCAAAGATTCCGTCGGCGTCGCCGTCGTCAACTACAAGATGCCGCGCCTGCATACCCGCGCCGAAGTGCTCGCCAATGCCAGGAAGATCGCCGACATGATGATCGGCATGAAGCGCGGCCTGCCCGGCATGGACCTCGTCATCTTTCCGGAGTATTCGACGCACGGGATCATGTACGACGCGGCCGAGATGTACGAGACGGCATCGCAGATCCCCGGCGAGGAGACGGAGATCTTCGCCGAGGCCTGCCGCACCGCCAAGTGCTGGGGCGTCTTCTCGCTCACCGGCGAGCGCCACGAGGAGCATCCCAACAAGGCGCCCTACAACACCCTGATCCTGATGAACGACAAGGGCGAGATCGTCCAGAAGTATCGCAAGATCATGCCGTGGGTGCCGATCGAGGGCTGGTATCCCGGCGACTGCACC
The DNA here is from genome assembly GCF_055391085.1 of Chelatococcus sp. KU-N122. Classification (NCBI taxonomy): domain Bacteria; kingdom Pseudomonadati; phylum Pseudomonadota; class Alphaproteobacteria; order Hyphomicrobiales; family Chelatococcaceae; genus Chelatococcus; species Chelatococcus sp. KU-N122. The sequence goes on from NZ_AP043981.1 coordinate 891,132, forward strand.
TACGTGTCCGAAGGCCCCAAGGGCCTCAAGATCAGCCTGATCATCTGCGACGACGGCAACTATCCGGAAATCTGGCGCGACTGCGCCATGCGCGGCGCCGAGCTCGTCGTGCGCTGCCAGGGCTACATGTATCCGGCTAAGGAACAGCAGATCGTCATGGCCAAGGCCATGGCCTGGGCCAACAACGTCTACGTCGCCGTGGCCAACGCCGCCGGCTTCGACGGCGTCTACACCTACTTCGGCCATTCCGCCATCGTCGGCTTCGACGGCCGCACGCTGGGCGAATGCGGCACCGAGGAGATGGGCATCCAGTACGCTCAGCTGTCAGTCCCGCTGATCCGCGAGGCGCGCGCCAAGGGGCAGGCTCAGAACCATCTCTACAAGCTGCTGCACCGCGGCTACACCGGCATGATCAACTCCGGCGAGGACCCGCGCGGCACCTGCGCCCTGCCCTTCGAGTTTTACAAGAAGTGGGCGAGCGACCCGGAGGGCACGCGCGACATGGTCGAGGCGCTGACGCGCCAGGCCCCGGGTGTCGAGGACAACCCGATCGAAGGCATTCCGCTCAAGGTGGCGGGCGGGCACCGGTAGGTGTCCCGCCGCGTCATGGCCGGGCTTGCCCCGGCCATCCCATTCGGACGCGCGCCATTCAGCCGGCCCTGTCGGGCCGGAGTTCTCTCCAATCGATGGATGGCCGGGGCGAGCCCGGCCATGACGGAGGGGGCCGCACCCAGGACAGGTGGCCGGTCGCCGCGCATCGGCCGGCTTGAATAGCCGCCCGGCGCCAGCGGTGCATCGTGAAAGAGTGTGCAGGAGTTTCAGCGACAACAAGACAAACTCAAGGGGTTTTAGATGAGCCAAGCAACGGCGCACACCACCACGGACGAGATCGACCACGTCCTAGGCGATGAATACGAGCACACGCCGGTACCGGCCGCCGCCCGCCACGGGCTGTTCTCGATGATCCTGGTCTGGGCCGGCTTCCCGATGATCATCACCGGTGCCATGACCGGATCGCTGCTGGTGCTCGGCATGGGCTTCTCCCGCGCCCTGGTGGCGATGATCATCGGCAATCTGATCATGCTGGCCTACGTGGCCGCGCTCGGCCATCTCGGCGTGCGCTCGGGCTCCAACTTCGCGCTCATCGCCAACAAGGTGTTCGGCCAGAAGGGCTACATGCTGGCCTCCGGGCTGCTGTCGACCCTGCTGCTCGGCTGGTATGCGGTGCAGACCGGCATCACCGGCGCGCTGATCAGCGGCACCTACGGCCTCAACTATGTGGCCATGACGATCGTGGCGGGGCTGCTCTACATCGCCATCACCTTCGTCGGCGTGAAGGGCCTGCACTACATCGGCCTCGTCTCGGTGCCGCTGTTCGTCATCCTCGGCGTCTTCGTCGCTGCGCACGCCGCCTCGACCTCGAGCTGGGGCGCGATCATGAGCTACGCCGGTAACAACGGCGTCGCCACCATGTCGATGGGCGTCGGCCTGACCGTCGTGATCGCGCTGTTCATCGATGCAGGCACCGTGACGGCCGACTTCAACCGCTGGGCCAAGAACGGCACGCACTCGTTCATCGCCACGTTCTCGGCCTTCCCGGTGGCCAACCTGGTGGCCATGCTGGTCGGCGGCATCATGACCGCGGCACTCGCCGTGCCGAACGCCAATCCGTTCGGGGCCGACAACATGTTCGGCTACATGAACTCGCTGCACATCGGCTGGCTCAGCGTGCTCGCCTTCCTGTTCCTCTACATCAACCTGGGCTCGGTCTGCTCGCACTGCCTCTACAATGCGGCCACCGGCTGGTCCCGAATCCTCGGCACCCACATGCGCGTCATGGCGGTGGTGCTGGGCGCCATCGGCATCGCCGTCGCCGCCGGCAACATCTGGGCGTTCTTCATCCAGTGGCTGTCGCTGCTCGGCATTCTCGTGCCGCCGATCGGCGTCATCATGCTGCTCGACCGCTACGTGATCAGGCCGCAGTCCGACACAGCGAGCGATTGGCGCCCCACCGCCTTCGGCGCCTGGGCCATCGGCTCGCTGGCGGCCTTCGTCGTCGAGTTCTACGTGCCGCAGCTGTCGACGGCGCTCTCGTCCGGGATCATCGCGGGCATCGCCTACTGGGCCCTGTCGTACGCCATGGCGCTCAAGCCGCAGCCGGCCTGACGTCGCGTTTCAACCAGCCCGGCGCAGCTCCGAACGGGGGCTGGGCCGGCTCTGCACGACATCGAGCCGGCCTAGGGCCGGCATGCCACGGAGTGGATCATGGCGGTTGACTACGCGATTTTCGAACTGGGCGACTTCGTGCTCCAGCGCGGCGCCACTCTCAGGGGCGCCCAGCTCGCCTACAAGACCTTCGGCGAGCTCAACGCTGCCAAGGACAACGTCATCGTCTACCCGACCTGGTATTCCGGCCAGCACTACGACAACGAGTGGCTGATCGGCGAGGGCATGGCGCTCGATCCCGCCAAATACTTCATCATCATACCCAACATGCTCGGCAACGGCCTGTCCTCGTCGCCCAGCAACATGCCGGAGCCCTACAACGCCAGCCGCTTTCCCGACGTGACGGCCTACGACAACGTCCGCGCCCAGCACAGGCTGGTGACGGAGCTGTTCGGCATCTCCCACATCCGCCTCGTCGTCGGCTGGTCGATGGGCGCGCTGCAGACCTTCCACTGGGGCGCCATGTACCCGGACATGATGGACCTGCTGGCGCCGTTCTGCGGCTCGGCCAAGTGCTCGCGCCATAACTTCGTCTTCCTGGAAGGCGTCAAGGCGGCGCTGACCGCGGACGCGGCGTTCCTCGACGGCTGGTACACCGAGAAGCCGGCGAAGGGCTTGCGGGCGGCCGCCCGCGTCTACGCCGGCTGGGGTTTCTCGCAGGCCTTCTACCGCGAGGAGCTGGACCTCGAGACGCTGGGCTTCTCCTCCCTGGAGGACTTCCTCGTCGGCTTCTGGGAGGGCTTCTTCCTGCCCAAGGATGCCAACAACCTGCTCACCATGCTGTGGACCTGGCAGCACGGCGATATCAGCGACAACCCGCTCTACAAGGGCGACTTCAAGGCGGCGCTGGCGGCGATCAAGGCCAAGACCTACGTCATGCCGGGCCAGACCGACCTCTACTTCCCGCCGGAGGACAGCGCCAACGAGGTGGCGGGCATGCCGAACGCCGAGCTGATCCCGATCCCGTCGATCTGGGGCCACTTCTCCGGCGGGCCCGGCACCAATCCCGAGGACGTCCGCTTCCTCGACCGCAAGCTCAAGGAGCTCTTGGCGTCATGATGGAGCACCGGTTTCACCATCCCCACGACGTCGGCGCCGCGCCCCCGGCGATCACGGTGACGACCATCATCGGCTCGCGCGTCGACCCGATGCTGTCGCGCTGGCTGCACGACATCCAGCATCACGGGCATGTGGAAGTCGTCCGGCTGGAGACGCGCGACATGGCGCGGCGGCGCCTGCGCGCCGTCACCGATCACGGCACCGAATGCATGATCGCGCTGCCGCGCACGGAATGCCTGTACGACGGCGCCGTGCTGCTGATGGAGGACCGGCGAGCGATCGTCGTGCGCGTGGCGCAGGAGAACTGGCTGCGGCTCAAGCCGGCCACGGCGGCCGACGCGCTGGCGCTCGGCTATGCCGCCGGCAACCTGCACTGGCGCGTGCGCTTCGTCGGCGGCGACCTGGAGGTGGCGCTCGAAGAGCCGCCGGACAGCTACCTGGCGCGCATTTCGGAGCTGATCGAGCGCGGCCGTGTCGCCGTGGTCACGCCGAAGGCCCAGGCTGCTGCATGAGAGGAGACGGGGCCATCGATCCCACCCTCGCCCTGCTGACCGCGCTGCGCCACGGCGACTCGGCCTTTCCCAGCGGCAGCTTTGCCTTTTCTCAGGGGCTGGAGGGACTGGCAGCGCTGACCGGCGGCAAGCCCGGCGAGACCGGGATCACCGCCTTCATCCGCGAGCAGATTCGCTACCGCTGGGCGAGCGCCGACCGCGTCGCCGTGGCGCTGGCGCACCGGGCCGGCGCGGATATCGACGCCGTGGCCGACATCGACCGGGACCTCGACCGATCGACCTTCTGCACCACGCTGCGGGACGGCGCCGTGCGTAACGGCCGGGCGCTGCTTGCCACGCACCGGCGGCTGGGCACGCCCGGCGCCGATACCTACGCCGCAGCGGTCGCGGCCGGCGAGGCGCCCGGCACGCTCGCGTGCGTGCAAGGCTTCGTCTGGCGCGCCAGCGGGATCGACGAGGAGACGGCGGTGACCCTCTCCGGCTACGGCCTCGTCGCCGGCAGCCTGGCGGCCGCCGTGCGTCTGGGGCTCGCCGGCGCGCTCAGCGCCCAGGCGCTGACCGGGCCACTCCTGGCCGAGGTCGCAGCAGCCTGCGCCATGCCGGTCGCGGCCGACGCCGAGATCTCGGGCTTCACGCCCTTCGTGGACATCGCCGCCATGCGGCAGGCGGAGCTGCCGCTGCGACTTTTCTCCAGCTGACGGGACAGCTCATGCTGCTGACGCCCACCGAATACGAACGGCTGACGATCTTCACCGCTGCCGAGCTCGCCCGCAAGCGGCGCGCCCGCGGCCTTAAGCTCAACGCCCCGGAAGCCACCGCCCTCATCTGCGACGAGATCCTGGAAGGCGCCCGTGACGGCCGCTCGGTGGCCGAGATGATGTCGTTCGGCGCCGCCATCCTCACCACCGACGACGTCATGCCCGGCGTCGCCGCGATGCTGCACATGCTGCAGGTGGAGGCGACCTTTCCCGACGGCACCAAGCTCGTCACCGTGCACGAGCCGATCCGACCCGGGCGCGAGGCGGCCGACACCGGTCCGGCGCCCGGCGAGATCATCCCGGCCGACGGGGAGATCGAGCTCAACGTCGGCCGGCGCCGGGCCGTGGCCACCGTCGTCAACACCGGCGACCGGCCGGTGCAGATCGGCAGCCACTTCCATTTCTTCGAGGCCAACAAGGCGCTGGACTTCGATCGCGCCGTCGCCTTCGGCATGCGCCTCGACATCCCCGCCGGCACCGCCGTGCGCTTCGAGCCCGGCCAGTCCAAGGAGGTCAAGCTGGTGGCCTTCGGCGGCCGCCAGGAGGTGAGCGGCCTCAACGGCCTGACCGAAGGGACGACGGGCGGCGACGCGGCGCGCCAGACGGCGCTCGCCCGAGCCCGCGCCGCCGGCTTCAAGGGCGCGTGACGATGGCGCCGCGCAAGAGCGCTTCGCGATTGGATGGGCTCACCCAATCGCAAAAGAAGCGCTCCAGATTCAAAAGGTTATGAGCATTTCGCCATTGGATGGGTCCATCCAATGGCGAAATGCTCTGCATCCGGAGACCGCATGACCCGCATCAGCCGCCGCGATTACGCCGCCATGTACGGCCCCACCACCGGCGACGGCGTGCGCCTGGGCGACACCTCCCTCATCGCCGTGGTGGAACAGGACCACGCGGTCTACGGCGACGAGTGCCTGCACGGCGGCGGCAAGACGCTGCGCGACGGCATCGCCATGGTCGCCGGCCTGACCAGCGCCGAGGGCGCGCTCGACCTGCTGCTCTGCAACGTGCTAGTGATCGACCCGGTGCTCGGCATCGCCAAGGGCGATCTCGGCATCCGCGACGGCCGCATCGTCGGCTTCGGCAAGGCCGGCAACCCGGCCATCATGGACGGCGTCGACCCGCGCCTGCTGGTCTCCGCCGCGACCACCGTGCGGGACTGCGAGGGCCTGATCGCCACCGCCGGCGCCATCGACGTGCACGTGCATTTCGACAGCGCCCAGCTCTGCGAGCACGCCATATCGGCCGGCATCACCACCATGATCGGCGGCTCGCTCGGCCCCATCACGGTGGGCATTGACAGCGGCGGCCCGTTCAACACCGGCAAGATGCTGCAGGCCTCGGAGGCTTGGCCGATCAACTTCGGCTTCCTCGGCCGCGGCAACTCGCACAAGCCCGCCTCGCTGGTGGAGCAGATGCGCACCGGCTGCCTGGGGCTCAAGCTGCACGAGGACTGGGGCTCGATGCCGGCGGCCATCGACGCCTGCCTGAAGGTGGCCGACGAGCTCGATTTCCAGGTCCAGATCCACACCGACACGCTGAACGAGTCGGGCTTCCTGGAAGACACCCTCGCCGCCATCGCCGGGCGCACCATCCACATGTACCACACGGAAGGTGCCGGCGGCGGCCACGCGCCGGACATCATCCGCGTCGCCGGCATCGCCCATTGCCTGCCCTCGTCGACCAATCCGACCAATCCCTACACGGTCAACACCTTCGACGAGCACCTCGACATGACGATGGTGTGCCATCACCTCAACCCGGCCATCCCCGAGGACGTCGCCTTCGCCGAAAGCCGCATCCGGCCGCAGACGATCGCGGCGGAGGACATCCTGCACGACATCGGTGCCATCTCCATGCTGGGCTCCGACAGCCAGGGCATGGGCCGCATCAACGAGGTCATCACCCGCACCTGGCAGCTTGCCTCGAAGATGAAGGACCAGCGCGGCCGGCTGCCGGAGGAGACCACCTTCGGCGACAACGAGCGCATCAAGCGCTACGTCGCCAAATACACCATCAACGCCGCGAAGACCTTCGGCGTCGACGCCCACATCGGCTCGCTGGAGGACGGCAAGCTCGCCGACATTGTGATCTGGCGACCGGCCTATTTCGGCTCCAAGCCCGAGCTGGTGATCAAGGGCGGCTTCATCGCCTGGGGCGCCATGGGCGACAGCGCGGCGTCGCTGATGACCTGCGAACCGCTGGCGTTGCGCCCGCAGTGGGGCGCCTTCGCCGGCGCGGCCAAGGCGCTGTCGGCCTGTTTCGTGCATCCGCTCGCCATCGACGGCGGGCTGGCGGCGGAGCTCGGCCTCGCCAAGGCGTTACTGCCGGCCGTGGGCACGCGAACGCTGACCAAGGCCGACATGCTGCACAACGCCGCCGTGCCGAATATCGAGGTCAACCCCGCCACCTTCGACGTGTTCGTCGACGGTGTCCTTGCCACCTGCGAGCCGGCAACCCGCCTGCCGCTCGCCCAGCGCTACATGCTGCGATGATGCTCGACCGCCTGTTCTCCCCCACCCTCGACGGCCAGCCCCGCATGGCGCTGCACGGCGCCGCCCGCATCGGCATCGGCGGCCCCGTCGGCTCCGGCAAGACCGCCCTGATCGAGCGGCTGCTGCCGGTGCTCATGGCGCGCGGCATCTCGGTCGCCGTCATCACCAACGACCTCGTCACCGCCGAGGACGCGGAACGCCTGCGCCGCAGCGGCGTGATCGATCCGGAACGCGTCATGGCGGTCGAAGCAGGCGCCTGCCCCCACACGGTGATCCGCGAGGACCCGACGCTCAACCTGCTCGCCGCCGACGAGATCGACCAGCGCTTCCCCGACGTCGAGCTGGTCATCATCGAGTCCGGCGGCGACAACCTCGCCTCCACCTTTTCGCTCGACCTCGTCGACTGGTGGATCTTCGTCATCGATGTCGCTGGCGGCGGCGACATCCCGCGCAAGCGCGGCCCGGGCGTGCTCCAGTGCGACCTGCTGGTCATCAACAAGATCGACCTGGCGCCGCACGTGGGCGTCGACCTGGAGCTGATGCTGGCGGAAGCCGAGGCCGTGCGCGACGGCCGGCCGATCATCGGAACCAACTGCCGCAGCGGCTTCCACATCGACGCGGTGGCGGAGGCCATCGCACGGGCCGTCCTGGTCGAGCGGTGAACGCGCCGGCCTATTCAGCCGCCACCCGCTCGCGAAGCGCCGTGGGGCCGGTCACGCGCAAGCGGCCCGAGCTCGACATCCGCGCCGAACGGCGCGGCGACCGCACCGTGCTGGCCGCCCAGTACGTCACCTACCCCTTCCACCTGACGCGGCCGTTCCGGCTCGATCCGCTGCGGCCGGAGGTGGCGACGCTCTACATGCAGTCGTCGTCCGGGGGGCTCTACGCCGACGAGGACCTGAGCGCCGCGGTCGAAGTGGGCGCCGCGGGCGCGCTGCACCTGACCACGCAGGCCTCGACCATGGTGCTCGGCCACGCCGGCCGGGCGGCCCGCATGCGGGTCCGCCTCGCCGTCGGCGCCGACGGCTTTCTCGCCTACGGGCCCGATCCGCTGATCCTGTTCCCCGGCTCGGCCGCCGACACCGAGCTCGGCCTCGACCTGGCGCCCGGCGCCGTCGCCGTGCTGACGGACGGCTTCCTGCTGCACGACCCGCAGGCCCAGGGCGCCGCCCCGCACGCGTTCCGCTCGGTCACCGAGGTCAGGCTGGCGGGACATCCGGTCTTCGTCGATCGGCAGCGGGTGGCGGGCGCCGACCTTGCCGCGGCCGACGGGCCCCTGCGCGGCTACCGTGTGGCGGGCAGCGCCCTGCTGCTGGGGCTCGGCGCGGCGCTGCCGCCCGCGGCCATCGGCGAGCGCCTGGCCCGCTGCGGCGTCCTGGCCGGCGTCACGGCGCTGCCGGCCGGCTGCGGCCTCGGCATCCGCGTGCTGGCCAAGGACGGCTCATCCTTCCAGGCGGCCATGGGAGCGGTGTTCGCCGCCGCCTTCGCCGCCCGCTTCGGCGTCGAGCCGGCGCCCCGACGCAAGTAGGCGAAAGTGTTGGATATGAAGCCGGGTTATCCGCACGAATGGCCTATCCCGGCCGATGTCCAGCAGATGTCACACAGGCGCACCGACCCGCACCGGCAGACGGGCGATCTCCCGCCCCGCCTTCTCCTCGGCAATGCGGATTTCATAGGCGCTTTGCAGGTTCAGCCAGAACTGGGGATCGGTGCCGAACCAGTGGCCGAAGCGCAGAGCCGTATCACCCGTCACGGCGCGCTTGCCGGCGATGATCTGGCTGATGCGGTTGGGCGGCACGTTGATCTGCCGAGAGAACTCTGCCGCGCTGACGCCCAGCTCCCCCAGTTCCTCCTTCAATACTTCGCCGGGATGTACAGCCCTCATAAACATGATTCTCTCCTTTCCCTTCAGTGGTAGTCCACGATCTCGACATTCTCTGGCCCCATCGCACCCGGCGGCCATTCAAAGCAGATACGCCATTGCTGATTGATGCGAATGGAGTACTGCCCCGCGCGGTCGCCCTTGAGCGCCTCCAGCCGGTTGCTCGGCAGGGCGCGCAGCGTATCAAGCGAGAGCGCCGCGTTCAGGATCGAGAGCCGCCGAGCGGCCTGATCCTCAAAGCCCTGAAGCGCTTTGACGAGCGCGCCCTGTGCGAACTGCGCGGTCCGCTTGTCGCGATAGCTCAGAATCATCTTCTTGCAGCCTGACAAAAATGATGAGTTACGTCAATCGTCATGATCAGGCGAACGACAGACCGCTTTGGCCCGAGAATCGCTCAAAGCGGCGCCACGCAGCAGCTGAAAGGAAAGTCTTGCCTCAGCTCACCGTCAGCCTGAAGTAGAGCGCCGCCAAGCGCTGGGGCAGGTCGGCGATGCGGCGCACGGCGAGCGTGTTGCGGCGGCCGAAGACCGCCCGGGCGGCAGCCTCGGCGCCGGGCCCCAGCCCCACGCAGAAGACGTCGAGGCCGGCCGCGCGGGCCGCCGCCACCGCGTGCTTGGCGTCCTCGCGCAGATAGTCGGGATCATCGACGTCCACATCGGACGGCTCGCCGTCGCTGACCACGATCAGCACCTTGCGGAACATGGTCTGCGCCGCGAGCCCGCTGGCGGCATGGCGGACCATCGGGCCGAGCCGGGTCGAATAGCCGGGACTCAGCGCCGCGAGGCGCGCGGCCAGGGCCTCCCCGCCCTCGTCGAAGCTCTTGAGCGTCGTCGCGCGCACGTCGCTGCGGCCGTTGGACGAGAAGGACAGGACCTCGAGCGGATCGCCGAGGCCGGCCAGCGCCTCGCCCAGCAGGGCGGCGGCGACGCAGGCGGTCTCCAGCACGGTGCCACCGTCGCCCCCGGCCGCATCGCCGGTGGAGGCGGAGGCGTCGATCAGCAGCGTCACCGCCACCGATCGCCGCTCGCGACGCTTCAACGTGTGGATGCGCGGATCCGGCGTCTCGCCGGTGCGCCGCGCGATCATGACGTCCTGCGCTGCCTCGATGTCGATCTCCTCGCCCTCCAGGCGGCGCTTGAGCCGCACCGGCCGATCGAGCTTGGCGCCGCCGACCAGGGCGCCGATGCGGGCGCGCAGGCCGGCATGCTCGGCCAGCGCCGTATCGAGCCAGTCGCGGCGCACCGACGGGGGCGCATAGTCACGCACGGTCGCGTGCTCCGGTTGCTCGGCGTGCAGCCGGTGGTGCCATTCCGGATAGGTGGCGAGCACGCGCCCCTCGTCCTCGGGCGCCGCGACGGCGCTCGGCCGTGCGCGCTCGTGCTCCTCGTCCGGCGGCGGCTCGCCGCCCGCAACCTCCTGCTCCTGCTGCTCGACGCGGGCGCCATCGATCAGCAGCTCCAGCGCCTCGCTGTTGTCCGGATCGGCATCGGCCGCATCGAACAGGCCGAGCCCGTCATCCCGGTAGGCGGGCTCGACGACATAGCTCCGGGCGATGAAGGGAATGCGCAGCTGGCCGAGATCATGGCCCAGGACGTTGGCGATCTCGCGCGACATCGCCTGCCGCTCGGGCGCGGCGGCGAAGGCCGCGGCGAACAGGCCGCGGCCCTTCTCGATCCAGCCGTCGGCGTCCTCGAAATCCGGGTCGACGAGCGCGCGCGACAGGCGGGCGAACAGCGACTCCACGGTCTGCGCGCGCGACGCCGGGATGGTATGGAACGACCGCCACAAGGTCAGCAGCCCCGGATAGGTCGCACCGGCCAGCAGCTCGACGCGCGCATCCTCGATCAGCCCGGTGAGCGCGATCTGCATCGGCTTGAGCCGGCCGACGGGAAAGCGCTCGGTGGTGAAACGCCGGTGCGCGGCGCCGTGCATCGCCATGGCCTCGAAGAAGGCGTCGGCGCAGTCGGCCGGCACCTGCGGCACCGGGTCCGGCAGCAGCAGCAGGCTGCCGGCCAGCCGCGTGCGGACGAGCCCACCGTCGGCGACCGTCCGCGCCTTGAGGTCGAAGCCCCAGAGCGCCCGCGTCAGGTGCTTGAGGCGCGGCTCGTGGGTGGCGAAGCGCGAGGCGCCCTCGTGGATAGCGAGCCGGCTCAGGGCCAGCGGATCGCGTAGAGTGAAATAGGCAGCTCGGCGGCGCCGGTCGTGGGCATGAAGGCTGATGCCATCGTCGATCCAACCGGCGATGGCGCCCGCATCGAGCGCCGTGAGCCGGCGCGGCACGAGGGCGGCGACGGCCGCCACGATATCGGGTGCGCGGTGCGCCGCGTCGGCGAGCACGGCCAGGATCTCGGCCGCTTCCCGTCCGTCGCTGCCGTGCCGCGTTCGCGCTGCCGCAGCCGTGAGGGCAGCGACCGCATCCGCCGACGAGGCGTGGCGGCAGATCTCATGCACGGCGCTGCCGATGGCGAGCAGCGGGCCGGCATCGGCCCCGGGGACGAGGCGCGCCTCCAGCTCCCACAATGCGGTCAACACACGCGGGCCGGCGTTCGCGGCATAGAGCGCCTCCGCTTGCGCGATCCAGGCCTCGAGCGCCGCGTGGCCCATGTGCCGGCTGGCACGGCGGCGGGCGGCGGTGAAGCCCGCCGCCAACGCCGGCCGGTCCATCACGGCGCGCTCGAAGCGGGCCACCGCGGGTGCGGCGGCGGAGCGCTCGGACAGGCGGACGACGGCCACGGGGGCGTCCATCAGAGGCAGGCGGAGACGGCGGAGCGCAGCGCGCCGCGCAGATCACGGTCGTCGGTGAGGGGCACGACGATGGCCATGTCGCAGGCCTCCGCCATGGGAATCCCGCGCACGATCAGCCGGCCGGCGCGGATCAGCGTGCGGGTGGAGGCGCCTTCGTCGAGGCCGCGGCCGCTCAGGTTGCGCGAGGTGGTGGCGATCTTGACCAGCTTGGCGGCCAGGGCCCGGTCGATGCCCGCCTCCTCGGCGACGATGGACGCTTCGCGGTCCGGCTCGGCGTAGGTGAAATCGATCGCCGCGAAGCGCTGCTTGGTCGATTCCTTCAGGTCCTTGACCGCGCTCTGGTAGCCGGGGTTGTAGGAGATGACGAGGAAGAACTCCGGGTGCGCCTCGACGAGCTCGTTCTTCTTCTCCAGCGGCAGCACGCGCCGCTCGTCGGTGAGCGGATGGATGACCACGGTGGTGTCCTGGCGCGCCTCGACGATCTCGTCGAGGTAGCAGATGGCGCCGCCGCGCACCGCCTCGGTCAGCGGCCCGTCCTTCCAGTGGGTGCCCTCGCCGTCGAGCAGGTAGCGCCCGACGAGGTCGGCCGCGGTCATGTCCTCATGGCAGGCGATGGTGATCAGCGGCCGGCCGAGCCGGTAGGCCATGTGCTCGACGAAGCGCGTCTTGCCGCAGCCCGTAGGCCCCTTGAGCATCAACGGCACCCGCTCGTGGTAGGCCGCCTCGAAGCGCACGATCTCATTGGCAAGCGGCGCGTAGAACGGCTCGGCTCGGATGCGGAACTGGTCGAGGCTCATGCGCAAACTCCAGGCGCTCGGCAGGCACGGACCTCGCCGCGCCCCGGGCTCGTCGAACGGGTTGGGTCTCCTCCCGATGCGCTGGGCCGGCGGACGCGCCGCGAAAGCGATGCGGCGGGCACAAAAAAACCCCATCCGAACCAGGGGTCCGGCATGGGGCTCGCGATGCCCGCCTTCCGCACGGCGCTGTACCGGAAGGCCCGCGGGCCAAGGTTGCGCCCGCTCGCAGAGCCTAGGGGCGTAGGGGCTGGCTTGGCAAGGCCTTTCGCGGAGGCGGGCAGCCTTGGGCCGGCGGCGTCACAGGCCTTCGCGCATGCCCGGATTGCAGCGCCCGTCGACGATCTTGAAGCTGACCGGATCGCAGGGCGCCATGTCCTTGGGGCACATCCGCTGACAGGCGCCGACGGCGGCCGCCCGCGGATAAGGATGAGGCTGTGGATGGTGCGTCTGCACCTGCACATGCCGCACCTTGGGCAAAGGCCGCGCCAGGGCGGCAGGCGCCACGGCCAGCAGCAGCGACAGGGTGGACGACACCAGGATGGCGCGCATCGGCGATCCTCCAGTTCCGTACCCTCCAGATGGGGAGGCACGCGCCGCCAAACCAGGGACCGGTGCGGCGACGCCTAGAGCGCTTTGCGATTGGGTGGGCTCACCCAATCGCGAGAAAGCGCTCCAGATTCAAAAGACTATGAGCATTTCTCTGCCGTTGGATGGGTCCATCCAATGGCGAAATGCTCTAGGGCTGGCGGAACCGGGACGGGACGTTAAGCTCCGCCAACGCCACCCCATGCCCGCAAGGTGAACGCTCCATGCAGACCGTCTTCGTCGACCGCACCCCGGAGATGCGCGAGATCATGGAGCGTGCCGGCCTGCCGCCTGTGCCGGGCATGCGCATCCACGAGGGCGATCCCGATGCCGCGGCGCTGCGGGCGATCGCCGCCGAGGCCGAGTGCCTCATCGTCGACCACACCATCATTCCGGCCGAGCTGATCGAAACGGCGCCCAAGCTCAGGGGCATCGTCTTCCTGGGCACCGGGGCGTCGACCTACATCGATCTCGCCGCGGCCGAGCGCCGGCGCATCCCGGTCGCCACCATCCGCGGCTACGGCGACCAGGCGGTGGCCGAGCACGCCATCGCGCTGATGTTCGCCGCCGCCCGGCGCATCGCGACGATGGACCGCGGCATCCGGGGCGGCACCTGGTATCCGACCGGCGGCATCCAGCTCGCCGGCCGCAAGGTGGCGGTCGTCGGCCTCGGCGGCATCGGCACCGCCTTCGCCGCGATGGCCAACGGCCTCGGCATGGCCGTCGCCGGCTGGAACCGGACGCCGCGGCCCGCGAGCCCCTTCTTCGTGCCGGACCTGGACGCGGCGCTGACCGATGCCGACGTGGTGGCGGTGCACCTCGGCCTCAACGACGGCACGCGCCACCTGATCGACGCGCGCCGGCTGGCGCTGCCGAGGCGCGGCTTCCTGCTCGTCAACACCGCGCGCGCCGACATCGTCGACCAGGAGGCGATGCGCGCTGCCCTGGACGCGGGCCAGATCGGCCACGCCGGCCTCGACGTGTTCTCGCAGGAGCCCCTGCCGCCGGACGACCCGGTGCTCGGCCGGGACGACGTGACCCTCACCTCCCATGCCGCCTTCATGACCGACGAGGCGCACCTGGTGCTGTGGCGGCGCGCCCTGGAGGAGGCCGCGCGGATCGAGGACTCGACGGGCGTGTCTTAGCAGATGGTCGGGTCCGCCCCCTCCACCATGCTGCGCATGGTCCCCCTCCCCCGCTACGCGGGTGAGGATCATGCGGCGCGGCTTTCCACCCTCTCCTTGGCCGCCACCTCAATCGTGTCCAGCACGTCGAGCCGTGTCCCATCTCCGAGCACGGCCGACGCGTTGAACCGCAGCGCGGCGACTTAAGGATCTCCGTTCAAGCGTTGACGCCGCCGTCGACGGTGATGGCGGTGCCGGTGATCTGGCGGCCGCCGGGGCCGGCGAGGAAGGCCACCGCGGCGGCGATGTCGCCGGGCGCGCCATAACGGCCCAGGGCGTTGACGGCGAGCTGGGCCGCTGCCGTGGGCCCGTCGACGGGGTTCATGTCGGTGTTGGTGGAGCCCGGCTGCACCAGATTGACGGTGATGCCGCGTGGCCCGAGATCGCGGGCGAGGCCGCGGTTGAACGAGACCAGGGCCGATTTGGTCATGGAATAGACCGTCAGTCCCGGAAAGGGCACCCGTTCGCCCAGGTTGCTGCCGATGCTGACGATGCGGCCGCCCGTGGGCAGATGCGGGATCGCCGCCTGGCTGGCCAGCACCACCGAGCGGATGTTGACGGCGATGAGGGCGTCGATGTCTTCCAGGCTCATGCTCTCCAGCGGACCGCCGCGGGCGATGCCGGCGTTGTTGACGAGAATATCGAGGCCGCCCAGCGCCTTCGCCGCCTCGTCGACCGAGCGGCGCACGGCCGCCGCGTCGGCGCTGTCGGCCTGAATGGCCACGCCACGGCGGCCGTGCGCCTCGATGGCGCGCACCACCTCCCTCGCCTTCTCGGCCGAGCGCTCGTAGGTGATGGCGACATCGGCCCCGTCGGCCGCCAGCCGTCGGGCGATGGCGGCGCCGATACCTCTGCTCGCGCCGGTGACCAGCGCCCGTTGTCCCTGAAGCTCAGCCATGTCCGGAATCCTTTCCGTAGCGCTCGATACAGAAAGCAGATGGGACGGTTGCTGGCTCCTGTCAATCGACTTATGTAACAATCGCTATGGAAAAATCATCCAAGGTGCAGCGGGGCCGGCCGCGGGCATTCGACCGTGGCTCCGCCCTCAGCGCGGCGACGGAGCTCTTCTGGTTGAAGGGCTTCTCCGCCACATCCATTGCCGATCTGTGCGAGGCCATGGGCGTTACGCCGCCCAGCCTGTACGCCGCGTTCGGCAACAAGGAGCAGCTCTACGCCGAGGCGATCGCGCATTATGAGGACAGCAACGCCGAGCGCATCTGGGGCCCCACCGCCGCGGCCGGCTCGGTCCGAGCGGCGATCGAGATGTTTCTGATGGCATCGGCGGCGGCGCTGACCCGGCCCGAGCGACCGCGTGGCTGCATGGTGGTTCTGTCGGCGGCGCGCGAGGAGGGGTGTGCGGTGTTGGGCGCGCTGGTCGGCGAGCGGCGGGCGGAAGCCTACGCGCGCCTCCACGCGCTCATCGCCGGGGGCGTGGCGGCCGGCGAGCTGCCGGCGTCGGCGGACGCCGAGCAGCTCGCGCGCTTCGCGCTCTGCGTGCAGCAGGGCATGTCGATTCAGGCGCGCGACGGTGCCAGTCGCGAGCAGCTCGAAAGCGTGGCCCAAGCCGCGATGGCGGCATGGGACGGGCTGACCGGGGCGCGTCCGGATGAACGCCGCCCGGCCGGCAGGGCTGGCGGCGCGTGAGCCACTGGTCCCACGGGTCTGTGCTTCGCTCCCATCGGGTGGTTTCACTCGATCGAAGCGCGCTCCAGCAGCCGCTCTACGCTTCCTTGTAGCCGTATTCGGGAATACCCTGCTCGTTGCCGTAGTATTTGTACGGCAGGAACTTGCCCGACATGGTGATCTTCACCCGGTCGCCGCGCGGGTTGGGCTCGCGCTCGAACTCCATGTTGAAGTCGATGGCCGACATGATGCCGTCGCCAAACTCTTCTTCGATCAACGCCTTCCAGGCCGGGCCGTTGACCATGACCAGCTCGTAGAAGCGGTAGATCAGCGGGTCCGTCGGCGGCATCTCGGTGCCGCGCATGGGCACCTCGTTCAGCATGCGCTCCTCGGCTTCAGACAAACCGAACAGCTCGGCCGCCGCGTGGGCGAGCGGCTTCACCAGCTTCATCTGGCCGAGCAGCGCGCCCACCACCAGGACCGGCGACATGCCGCCGATCTCGTCGGTGATATACTTCCAGGTCCAGCCTTTCTCGCGCTTGATGTCGAGAATCTTCTCGGTCAGATCGGCTCGTTTCATGGCCTTGTTCTCCGTAGGACAGTATCGCGAAAGACGAGAGATCAGAGCACGACGTGCAGCGCCGCGGACTGCGAATGACCCAGCGTCACCACCGGCGGATGGCGCGGGTCGTAGTCCTCCGGCGGCGCATCGCGGAAGCTGCTGCTGCGCTCCACGAGGAAATCGATCAGGTGGTTGCGCAGGCTGTAGTAGGCCGGGTCGTGGTGCAGCCCGGACCGGCTGCGATCGGCCGCCAGCGGGTTGATCACGATCTCGGCGATGCGGGCGCCGGGCCCGTTGGTCATCAGCACGATGCGGTCGGCCAGATAGATCGCCTCGTCCACGTCGTGGGTGATCATATACACCGTCTGGCCGGTGTCGCGGCAGATGCGCCGGGCCTCCTCCTGGAGGGTGCCACGCGTCAGCGCATCGAGGGCCGAGAACGGCTCGTCCATGAGCAGCATCTTGGGCTCGATGGCGAGCGCCCGGGCGATGCCGACGCGCTGCTTCATGCCGCCCGACAGCTCCGCCGGGCGCTTGTGCTCGGCACCCGAGAGGCCGACGGCGGCGATGGCGCGGCGGGCCCGCTCCTCCACCTCCGCCCTAGAGGCCCGGCGCCAGCGCGAGGAGACCGCGTAGGCGACGTTGCCGAGCACGGTGCGCCAGGGCAGCAGCGCATGACCCTGGAAGATGACGGCGCGGTCGAGGCCGGGCCCCGCGAGCTCGCGCCCCTCCACCAGCACGGCGCCCTCGCTCGGCCGGTCGAGGCCGGCCAGGATGTTGAGGATCGTCGTCTTGCCGCAGCCGGAATGGCCGATGACGCAGACGAACTCGCCCCGGTTCACCTTGAGCCAGAGGTTCTCGAAGATGGTGGTGGCGGCGCCAGACTCCGAGCCCCGCTTGGCCGGGTAGCGCTTGGCCGGGTAGCGTTTGGCGATGCCCTCGATCGAAATCACCGGATCGGTCATCAGCGGCCTCATTCGGGAAACGTCACGAGGCGTCCGAGCCGCGCCAGGGCCTGATCGAGGATCATGCCGACCACGCCGATGACCAGGATGGCGACGATCACGTTGGTGATCGACAAGTTGTTCCACTCATTCCAGACGAAGTAGCCGATGCCGGTGCCGCCCACGAGCATCTCGGCGGCGACGATGACCAGCCAGGCGATGCCGACCGAGATGCGCATGCCGGTGACGATGGTGGGCGCCGCCGCCGGCAGGATCACCGTGAAAGCGCGCCGCAGCGGGCCGACCTCGAGCGTGCGGGCGACGTTGAGCCATTCGGTGCGGACGCTGGCGACGCCAAAGGCGGTGTTGACCAGCATCGGCCACAGCGAGCAGATGAAGATGACGAAGATGGCGGAGAGCCCGGAATCCTTGATGGTGTAGAGGGCGAGCGGCATCCACGCCAGTGGCGACACCGGCTTGAGGATCTGGATGAACGGGTCGAGCGCCCGGCTCATCAGCGGCGACATGCCGATGAGGAAGCCGAGCGGGATCGCCACCGCGACGGCGAGCAGATAGCCCAGCGCCACGCGGCCGATGGAATAGGCGAGCTGGATGCCCAGGCCCTTGTCGTTGGGGCCGTTGTCGTAGAAAGGCCGCTTCAGGTGCTGCCAGATGGTGGCGCCGACATCGAGCGGGCCGGGCATGGCCGACTTGCCCGTGGTCGCCGTCGCGCCCATCAGCTTGGCATACTCCGGGTCCATGGCCTGGGTGGGGCCGGTGCCCTGGGTCGCCACGTGCCAGGCGGCGAGGAAGAGGGCGAGGAGCAGCAGCGAGACCGCAACCGCCCGCGCCCCGAGCGAAGCTTGCATGATCAGACCCGCTTGATGGCGAAGCTGTTGATGTAATCGTCGGGCTTGGACGGATCGAAGGTCTTGCCCATGACCACGAAGGTCTTGCTGGTCGTCGCCGGGGGCGTCAGGCCGGCCTCCTGCATCAGCCTGGCGGCGTCCGTCGCCAGGTAGACCTGGGCGGCGATCTTGCCGTAGTCGACGTCGCCCTTGATCTGCCCCCAGCGCTTCATCTGCGTCATGATCCAGATGGCGAAGCTCTCCCAGGGGAACGGATCGAAGTCGATGCGCTTGGGATCGCGCTTCACGTTGCCCAGGCCATCGGCGTAGGTGCCGGTGAGCACCTGCTCCACCACCGTGACCGGCTGGTTGAGGTAGTTGGCGGGCGCGATGGCCTCTGCGATCTGCTTGCGGTTCTCCGCCTTGGCGGCGAAGGCGGTCGCCTCGATGACGGCCTTGAGCAGGGCCGCGTAGGTGTTGGGCTGGCCGGTGACGAACTCCTTGGAGGCGGCGAAGGCGCAGCAGGGATGGCCGTCCCACAGCTCCTTCGACAGCAAATGGATGAAGCCGACGCCGTCGTAGACGGCGCGCTGGTTCACCGGATCGGGCGCCAGGAAGCCGTCGATGTTGTCGGCGCGCAGGTTGGCGACCATCTCCGGCGGCGGCACGGCGCGGATCTGCACGTCGGTGTCGGGATCGATCCCCGCTTCGGCCAGGTAGTAGCGCAGCAGGTAGTTGTGCATGGAATAGTCGAAGGGCACGGCGAACTTGAAGCCTTTCCAAGACTTCGGATTGCGTTTGTCCTTGTGCTTCATGGCCAGGGTGATGGCCTGGCCGTTGATGTTTTCCACCGCCGGCATCGTATAGGGAATGGGGTTGGAGCCGACGCCCATGGAGATCGCCAGGGGCATGGGCGACAGCATGTGGGCGGCGTCGTATTCCTTGTTGATGGTCTTGTCGCGGATAACCGCCCAGCCCGCCGTCTTCACCACGTCGACGTTGAGCCCCTGCTTGGCGTAGAAGCCCATGGGCGCGGCCATGATGATGGGCGTGGCGCAGGTGATCGGGATGAAGCCGACCTTGAGGTCGGTCTTCTCCGGCTTGCCCGCCTGGGCGAACGCCTCGCTCGCCGTGCCGAGCGGAAAGAACTGGGCGACGGCGGCCGCGGCGGTGGAGGCACCGACCGCCTTCAGGAAGGCGCGCCGCTTCATGTCGTCGGGAAACAGCGCCCGCATGACGCCGCCCTCGACGACGCGGCTGATCTGCGCATCGGCCGACAAGCCGTCGTGCTCAGCCTGGCTGGCATGCCGGCCGCAAGAGCAGCCGGTCTTGAAGAAGCGGGTCGCTGCACTGAACGGATTGTCGAAGAGCGCCATCGGTCCCTCGCTGGATAGATGAGCACCGTGATTGCAACCGCCATGCCAGCGCCCCGCCGACGCCGTGTCCGAGCCGCAAGGCCTTGCGGAGCAAGGCCCTTGACGCGCGGCCGTCGCATGACCAGATCGCTACGACATTTCGTCGTCGATGAGATTTCGTAGCGCTGATTGCGATATCTCGTAGGAGAGAGGCATCGGAGTGCCGGGGGATGTTGGCGCGGCAGGCGACGGCGGGCTGGGGCTGGCCTTCGAGCACGGGACGGAGCCGGCCCTGGTCATCGACCCGGCCGCCGATCTCATCGTCGACGTCAATCCACGGGGCGCCGCCTTGCTCGGCTACGAGCGGCAGGCGTTGCGTGGCAGCCGCGCCAGCACCCTGCACCCGGGCCAATTGCCGGCGCTCATCGTCTTCAGCCAGGCGGCGCTGCTGAAGGGGAGCTATTGGACCCATGCGCTCATGCCCCGCCACGCCGAGGGGCGCCTGCTCAAGCTCGAGTACTCGGCCTCGGCGCTGCCGGCCGGCGCATCGACCTGGCTGTTGGTCTCGATGCACGACATCGAGGCGCGCCAGCGCCGCCTCATCGACCGCGAGGCGGACCTGTTCATGCGCAGCGGCATCGCCGAATGGCAGCGCGCCGAGCGCTTCTTCCAGGACATCGAGCGCGAGAATCGGCTGATCCTGAAGGCCGCCGGCGAAGGCATCTACGGCGTCAACGCGGAAGGGGTCACCACCTTCCTCAACCCGGCGGCCGAGCGCATGCTGGGCTGGACCACGGCCGAGATCGTCGGCCGGGACATGCACAGCACGGTGCATCACAGCCATGCCGACGGCCGCCACTACCCGCACCAGCAATGCCCGATCTACGCCGCCTTCCGCGACGGCTCGGTGCACAAGGTGGACAGCGAGGTGTTCTGGCGGAAGGACGGCACGCCCTTCTTCGTCGAGTACACGTCGACGCCGATCCGCGACGGCGGCAAGCTGATCGGCGCCGTCATCGTCTTCCGCGACATCACCCTGCGGCGGGAATCGGACGAGAAACTGCGCACGGCGCTGGCCGAGGTCGACCGCCTGCGCGAGCGGCTGGAGCGGGAGAACGAGTACCTCCAGGAGGAGATCCGCAGCGAGACCCGCCACCGCGGCCTCATCGGCCGCAGCGCCGCCATCCAGCAGATCGCCAGCCAGATCGAGCTCGTCGCGCCCACCAGCGCCACGGTGCTGATCACCGGCGAATCCGGCACCGGCAAGGGGCTGGTGGCCCGGGCCATCCACGAGGCGAGCCCGCGGGCGGCGCGGCCGCTGATCCGCGTCAACTGCGCCGCGGTGCCACGCGAATTGTTCGAGAGCGAATTCTTCGGCCACGTCAGGGGCGCCTTCACAGGCGCCGTGCGCGACCGCATCGGCCGCTTCGAGCTGGCCGACGGCGGTACGCTGTTCCTCGACGAGGTCGGCGAGATCCCGCTCGAGCTGCAGGGCAAGCTGCTGCGCGTGATCCAGGAGAAGCAGTTCGAACGGGTGGGCGAGGAGCGCACGCGCGAGGTCGACGTGCGCATCATCGCCGCCACCAACCGGTCGCTGAAGGAGGACGTCAAGGCCGGCCGCTTCCGCGAGGACCTCTACTATCGCCTCGACGTGTTCCCGGTCGAGACGCCGCCGCTGCGCGAACGCCCCGACGACATCCCGCTGCTGGCCCAGCACGCGCTCGACGAGGTGACGCGCCGGCTGAACCTCGAGCCCCTGCGCCTCACCTCGTCGGACGTGGACAAGCTGGTAGCTTACGGCTGGCCCGGCAACGTGCGCGAGCTGGAAAACGTCGTCGAGCGTGCCGCGATCCTGGCCGCCAACGGCCGGCTGCGCATCGAGCTGCCGGCGGTCGATGCCGGGGGCAGCCACCACACATCACGCCATCCACGTCCTCACAGCGCCATCCTGACGGAAGCGGCCCGGCGCGAGCGCGACCGTGACAACATCGTCCTGGCGCTCAAGACGGCCGGCGGCAGAATCTTCGGCGACGGCGGCGCAGCCCAGCTGCTGGAGATCGCGCCGACGACGCTGATCTCGCGCATGAAAGCGCTCGGTGTGAAGCGGCCGGGGGCTGTTTGACCCATCACGATGCGGACAAGCTCCAGTTCCCTTCTGTGAGCCGCCACATCGCAATCGAGCCACCCAAACCTCCTCCCCTGGAGCCAGCGAGCCTTCCGAGGAGGACCCACGACCGCAGCTTGACGTTGCAGCGTTGTGATCCGCAAATAGCAGGCAGGGGGGCGGTCATGTCGGCAGACTGGCCGCGCAAGGGGCGTCGCATGGTGCAGCAGTTTTTCGAACGTCCCATTCTCAACTCGCCCTACGCCTTCCCTGGCCGGCACTGGGAGCTCGACGCAGACGGGCAGCCGACCAACCAGATCATCGAATCACGGCGCCGCTCCGATCTGATCACGCCGGTGCCCAAGCCGAAGAGGCGCCGCCGGGGGCGAGGCCAAGCAAGCATCCTCTTCGAAGACGACGAGGGCCTGTCCACCGACGCGCAGGAATACAACCCGACGCCGATCATCAACGAGGTTCGAACCTACGTCGAGACGTGGCGCAACCTGCCCAATCCGGAGCAATGGCTGGTCACGCCGGAGACCGCTCGGCTGCTCCAGCACTGGCGCCACCATCGCTTCGAGTCCGTGCGTCCCTTCTTCTGCCAGGTCGAGGCCGTCGAGACGGCGATCTGGCTGACCGAAGTCGCCCCCAAGCTCGGGCCGCGCGTCGCCAAGTTTTGGACTCACCTCAAAGGCGCGAACGCGGACGCCAACCCGGAGCTCCTGCGCCTCGCCCTGAAGCTCGCGACCGGCGCCGGCAAGACCACCGTGATGGCGATGCTGATCGCGTGGCAGACCGTCAACGCCGTTCGCCATCCCAACAGCAAGCAGTTCTCGCGCGGCTTCCTGCTGGTGGCGCCCGGCATCACCATCAGGGACCGCCTGCGCGTGCTGCTCCCGAATGATCCCGAGAGCTATTATCGGAGCCGCGAGATCGTGCCGCCCGACATGCTCGGCGACATCGATCGAGCCAAGATCGTCATCACCAACTATCATGCGTTCAAGCTGCGCGAGCGGCTGGAGGTCGCTAAGGGCACGCGGAGCGCGCTCGAAGGTTGGCGCGGCGACAAGCTTGAGACGCTGGAGACCGAAGGTCAGATGATACAGCGCGTCATGCCCGAGCTGATGGGCATGAAGAACATCGTCGTGCTGAACGACGAGGCGCATCATTGCTACCGTGAGCGAGCCCGGGATGCCGCCGACGAAGACCTCAAGGGCGACGACAAGGACGAGGCGAAGGAGAACAACGAAGCCGCCCGGATGTGGATCTCCGGACTGGAAGCCGTCAAGCGCAAGCTCGGCATCTCGCTCGTCTACGACCTCTCGGCGACGCCGTTCTTCCTGCGCGGCTCGGGCTACCTCGAGGGCACTCTGTTTCCCTGGACGATGAGCGACTTTTCACTCATGGACGCGATCGAATGCGGAATCGTCAAGCTGCCGCGCGTGCCGGTCGCGGACAATGTCCCCGGTGGGGATGCGCCAAAGTTCCGCGAGCTCTGGGAGGAGATAAAGAAGAGCCCCCAGGGGCTGCCAAAGAAGGGCCGCTCGGCTGGCAAAACGTACGATCCGCTCAAGCTCCCCCTGATCTTGTGCTCAGCCCTTGAAGCGCTCTACGGTCACTACGAGAAGACGTTCGCACTGTGGGCGGAAGAAGGCATCGGCGTCCCGCCGGTATTCATCGTCGTCTGCAACAACACGTCTACGTCCGAGCTCGTCTACAAATACATCTCGGGCTTCCAGCGGGAGAACGACGATGGCACAACGACGTTGGAAAACGGGCGCCTAGCCTTGTTTCGCAACTACGACGAGTTCGGCAATCGCTCGCCGCGGCCGAACACCATCCTGATCGACTCGGCCCAGCTGGAGTCCGGCGCCGCCCTAGATAAGGATTTCCGTGAGATGGCCGCCGATGAGATCGAGCGGTTCCGCCGTGACATCCTCGAACGCGGCGGCGCCGATGCTCACGACCTGCGCAGCGGCGGCGAGATCGACGATGCTACGCTGTTGCGTGAGGTCATGAACACGGTCGGCAAGCGGGGCCGGCTCGGCGAGCAGATCCGATGCGTCGTCTCGGTTTCGATGCTGACCGAAGGCTGGGACGCCAACACAGTCACGCATGTTCTCGGCGTCCGTGCCTTTGGCACGCAGTTGCTCTGCGAGCAGGTCGTCGGCCGCGCGCTGCGCCGGCAGTCCTACGAGCTGAACGACGACGAACAGTTCGATGTCGAGTACGCGGACGTCCTCGGCATTCCGTTCGATTTCGCCGCCAAGCCTGTTGTTTCGGCGCCGGCGAAGCCGCGCGAAACCGTCCGAGTGCATGCGGTCAAGCCCGATCGCGATGCGCTGGAGATCGTCTTCCCGCGGGTCGAAGGCTATCGGATCGAGTTGCCGGAGGAGCGCCTGGAGGCAACGTTCGGCCCCGACCATGTGCTGCATCTGACCCCCGAGCTTGTCGGGCCGTCGGTCACCAGGAATGCGGGCTTGATCGGCGAAAGCGTCGATCTCACAGTCGCGCATCTTCAGGACATCCGCGCATCGACGATCCTGTTCCATCTCGCGCGCCACCTACTTTACAACAAATACCGCGATCCTGGTACCGAGCCTAAGCTGCATCTGTTTGGCCAGCTGAAGCGCATCACGCGGCAGTGGCTGGAGGGCGGCGGTCTCGTGTGCTCGGGCGGCACCTATCCGGGGCAGTTGCTCTATCAGGAGCTAGCCGACATGGCCGCCGAGCGTATCAAGGCCGCCATCACCCAAACCCTCGTGGGTGAGCGGCCGGTCAAGGCGATCCTCGATGCCTACAACCCCAAAGGCTCGACCGCCTTCGTGAATTTCACCACCTCTAAGGCCACGCGCTGGGACACCAGTGGCCCGCCGCCCAAGTGCCATGTCAACTGGATCATCTGCGATTCGGATTGGGAGGCGGAATTCTGCCGGGTGGCGGAGGCTCACCCGCGGGTGCGGGCCTACGTCAAGAACCAGGGCCTCGGCCTCGAGGTGCCATACCTCATGGGCTCTACGCCGCGGCACTACGTTCCGGACTTCATCGTCCAGATCGACGATGACCGCCCCGACGCGCTCAACCTCATCGTCGAGATCAAGGGCTACCGCGGCGAGAACGCCAAAGAGAAGGCCAATACGATGCGCGCCTATTGGGTGCCAGGCGTGAACAATCTCGGCAGCTTCGGCCGATGGGCTTTTGCCGAGTTCAGCGAGGTGTATGAGATCGAGCGGAAGTTCAGCGATCTCATAGAAGCATTACTTGTCGAGAAGGCGGCCTGATGTCACCCTCGAAGATCAGCGCGACAGACGACAACCTCGAGAAACTCGGGGCGCCCGCACTGGCCAGATGGCTCATCGAGGCCGCCCACAACCGCACTTCTCTAACTTATGGAGAGGCAATGGCAAGGTTGGAAAGCGATTTGGGATTTTCGCGCATCGGACGGGCAACAAGAATGGGGCGCGTCGCCGGACGGCTTATGAACGACATCCATGATACGATGCCCGAAGCTCCGCTTTTAAATGTTCTCCTTGTTCTCCAATCGGATAGAATGCCAAGCACCGGGGCCGGTGGATTTCTAGCTGATTATTTCGGCGTTGCTAAATTGGGCCAAGAAGGCGCCCGTGTCAATAATCCCAAGCTCTGGAGAAAATACTTCGAGATAGCGGCCAACGAGGTATATCGCTTTCGCGGTTGGAAGAAGGTTTACGAACAGGCCTACGGAAGAAGCTTGAACACGCCAAAAAGCTCTCTTGATCCGGGAAATCCCAAAAGCGGGAGCGAGCGCGACGGAATAGCGCGCGGAAGAGGAGGTGAGGGCCCCAATCATAAGGCCTTGCGCCTTTGGGCGAAGAATAACCCTCAAGCATTGTATCCTGACTTGGTCGTACTAGAAGCTGAAACAGAGATTGATCTCCACTCAGGTGATCGAGTTGACGTGATTTATTATACGGCCGACAGAACTATCGCAGCGGAGATTAAGTCGGCGGACTCGAATGATGCCGACTTACAACGTGGCGTATATCAATGCGTGAAGTATCGTGCAATTTTGAAGGCGATGGACCCTCGACGTGACTCGAATATCGAAGCTGTGCTGGTGACTGAAGCGCCACTGCCTGGTTATTTGCGCGATCTCGCTAAGCGCCTTTCAATCTCGCATAAACAAGTTTCTTTCCAAAAAGAGACCGCCTGATGGCCAAGAAGCCTATCGACGTCGCCGCGCTGAAGCATGACGCAGCCACGCGCAAGAACATCCCGACGGCCGAGTTCGAGAGTGTCATGCGCGAGCAGGACAAGTCGCCGGTGCGGCTCGCCTACGAGCGCCGCAACCGCGACCTCGATCCGCAACTGGTGTGGCGCGGCAAGGACGAGCAGGACTGGTCGGACCTCATCGTGCAGGCGCCGCCCCTGTTCATCCAGGAGAAGGTGCATCCAAAGGTCATCATCGACGACCTCCGACGCGAGACGCGAGAGCGGGCCGCAGCCTCCGACGCGGCGCCCGACCTCTTCGCCGACTTTAACGGGCTGTCCGGGACGACCGCCGCGACCGAATTCTATCAGCACGACCAGCATTGGTCGAACCGGATGATCGTCGGCGATTCGCTATCCGTCATGGCGAGCCTGGCCGAACGCGAGGGACTGCGCGGCAAGGTGCAGTGCATCTACCTGGATCCGCCGTATGGTATCAAGTTCAACTCAAACTTCCAATGGTCGACAACCTCGCCTAGCGTTAAGGACGGCGCAAGAGACCAGATTACCCGCGAGCCCGAGCAAGTGCGGGCCTTCCGCGACACTTGGCGCGACGGCATCCACTCCTACCTGACCTATCTGCGCGACCGATTGACGGTAGCGCGCGATCTGCTGCACGAAAGTGGTAGCATTTTTGTGCAAATCGGTGACGAGAATGTTCATCGCGTGCGAGCGCTAATGGATGAAGTTTATGGAGAGGGGAATTGCATTTCGGAGATCACATTTCAGAAAACCGGCGGCCAAACGAGTGATTTTTTGGCATCTATACAAGATTATATTCTTTGGTACGCGAGAGATTCGACGAAGGCAAAATTTCGACGCATCTATAACAGGAAGGAAGCCGGAGTTGGTCACGGATCCGGAGCTCGATATGATCAGCTCGATGACCTTGGAAGAGCGTATCAACTGACAAGCCTCACCTCTAATCGCCCGCCAGGCTCGTTTCCCGTGATTTTCCGTGGGCAAAGTCACACGCCCAGCGGCGGCTTCTGGAAGACTGGAGAGAGTGGTTTCTCTAAGCTGATCAAGGCCGAACGCATTAGCCGCGCGGGGCGAACCTTGAGGTATGTCAGATTTGTGGACGATTTTGCCGCCTATCCTATAACAAATATCTGGACTGATGTCGCGGGCAGCCCGAGCAAGATCTACGTTGTTCAGACCAGCCCCGCCGTTTCAGAGCGCTGCATTCTCATGACCACAGATCCAGGCGACCTCGTTTTAGACCCCACTTGCGGCTCTGGCACCACAGCCTACGTTGCCGAACAATGGGGCAGACGCTGGATCACAATCGATACAAGCCGCGTCGCCGTGGCGTTGGCTCGCTCGCGGCTGATGGGGGCCCGCTACCCGTATTATCTCCTCTCCGATTCGCCAGGGGGACAGCGTAAAGAGGCGGAGATCATGCGCTCGACGCCCCGGTCCGCACCAACGAGGGGCGACATCAGGCATGGCTTCGTCTACGAGCGTGTCCCGCACATCATGTTGAAGTCGATCGCCAACAACGCGGAGATCGACGTGATCTGGGACAAGTGGCAGGAGACCCTGGAACCTTTACGCGCCAGGCTCAATGCCATCCTCGGCCAGAGATTCGAGGAATGGAGCGTCCCGCGCGAAGTCGGCAGTGCTTGGCCAAACGACGCGCAGGAAACACATGCGCGCTGGTGGGATGCGCGCACCGCGCGTCAGCGGGAGATCGACGCCTCCATCGCGTCAAGGGCCGAATCCGAATACCTTTACGACAAGCCCTTCATCGACAGTGGGCGCATCCGCGTCGCGGGCCCGTTCACGGTCGAGAGCGTCTCGCCGCATCGCACGCTCGCCGTCGACTGGAACGACGAGCTCATCACCAAAGGCTTGCGCGAGACCGGCGATGGCGTCCGCACCGACGAAGCCGCTGCCGAGCGCGACTTTGCGCAGATGATTCTGGACAATCTCAGGGCGGCCGGCGTGCAGCAGGCAGCCAAGGAGGACCGGATCACTTTCACCAGCCTCACCGGCTGGCCCGGCCGCTATGTCTGCGCCGAGGGCGCCTTCTTCGAGGGCGAGACGCAGCGCCGGGCCGGCATCTTCGTCGGCCCCGAGTTCGGCACCGTCTCGCGTCCCGATCTCGTCGCCGCCGCCCGCGAGGCGGGGGATGCGGGCTTCGACGTGCTGATCGCCTGCGCCTTCAACTACGACGCCCATTCCTCGGAGTTCGAGCGCCTCGGCCGCGTCCCCGTGCTGAAGGCGCGCATGAACCCCGACCTGCACATGGCCGGGGAACTGAAGGCTACCGGTGCCGGCAATCTGTTCGTCGTGTTCGGCGAGCCCGACATCAAGATCGAGGACGCGAGCGGCGGCCTGATCCGCGTCAAGGTGTTCGGCGTCGACGTGTTCAAGCCTCAGACCGGCGAGGTGATTTCCGAGGGAACGGACGGGATCGCGCTCTGGATGCTCGACACGGACTACAACGAGGAGAGTTTCTTCGTCCGTCATGCCTACTTCCTCGGCGCCAATGATCCCTACAAGGCGCTCAAGACGACGCTGAAAGCCGAGATCGACGAAGCGGCGTGGGAGAGCCTCTATTCGGACGTGTCCAGGCCATTTCCGAAGCCCGCCTCCGGCCGGATTGCGGTCAAGGTCATCAACCACCTCGGCGACGAGGTTATGAAGGTTTTCGCGGTAAGTTAGATGAAGCGACTCGTCAAGAAGCCCGTAAATGGCGTGCAGAGAGCGTTCAATGATCTCTGCGAGAAAGGCGGAGGTGTGCGGGGCGGCCCGACACGTGGCAGCGTCGTTGAGCTTCTGCGCGAGGCTGGGCAGGCGCTGAATCGGACGGCAACCGACGCAATGGCCGATCAGTTGGCGACATTTCGCGCCGCCAATCCATGGCATGTCTGCTTTGCAGTTGGGCTCTCATGGGGGCATTTGGCCAAATTGGATAGTAAATTCACGAACGCGGTCGTAAGTGTTCTTGCGAGCTGGAATGCATCTGATCTGCGACGGGCACAATCTTTTCACATGGAGCGGGGGCCTGAGCCCATCGCTCAATCATTGATGGGCGCTCACATTCTCTTCTCGAAAGTGACCTTGCCACCGTCGCTACCGTCGACGCTGAAGCAGCTTGAGCGTGCTCAGGAGCGTTGGCTCAGCCCCGTCCTAAATCCGACGGACCGCCCCCCTTACATCGGAGCCTGGAATGGTACCGCGATGTTCATGACGGCGCTCTTTGCGCTGCCGGGGCTTGCCGCGACGCAAGTCGCTCCACCTCCCATGCTGCCACCAGGCGGCCCCATCCATGCTGGTTTGACACTTCTCCATCAAGCTGGCGTCATCAGCAGACCTCCCGCAGGCAGCGAGCTAGACGACGCTGCATTCGAGCCGGGCGCAATTTACGAGAACAACGGTCTTTTCGCAGAGCTTTGCAAAATGAGAAGCGATTGGAGCCTGATTGATGTACATTCCGGTATATACATGCTGGGAACCCGGCATCAGAATTCAGACGATTGGACGTAGGCGTTTGGCCGAATAGGCCTACCCTGAAGTACATACACGGAGATTCAGATGTAATTTCTTTAATATACATTCAATCCAGGACACAATGTCTATAGAGGTCCCTAGTCCATGGAATTCCGCATCGCCGATACCTTTACGGACAGCCTCGCACGCCTCACATCTCAGGAGCAGAAGGCGGTGAAGACGACCGCCTTCGACCTGCAATTGGACCCCTCGTCGCCAGGGCTATCCTTCCATAAGCTCGATCGCGCGAAGGACGCGAACTTCTGGTCGGTCCGCGTCAACGCTGACATCAGGTTGATCATCCATCGGACGGCGGCGAGTCTGCTGCTGACCTACGTCGATCATCACGACAAGGCCTACGCCTGGGCCGAGCGTCGGCGGATAGAGCGGCATCCGACGACCGGCGCGATGCAGCTTGTCGAGATTCGCGAGCGTGTCCAAGATGTCGGAGCACCGCCAGCCGTGCGGCCTGCTCCCGCTACAGCGTCCGTGCCAAAACCGAAACTGTTCGATAATCTCCGCAAGTTCGAGCTGATGGCGTTCGGCGTGCCCGAGGACTGGGTCGACGAGGTCCGGCGGGCCGACGAGGATACGATCTTCGATGTCATCGCGCACCTCCCGCAGGAGGCGCAGGAGGCGTTGCTGAAGCTCGCCGTAGGCGAAAAGCCGGAGCCAACGCCAGCTGCGCCAATGGAGGCCGATCCATTCGCTCATCCGGATGCCTTGCGTCGCTTCCGCGTGCTGAAGGACGTGGAAGAGCTTCAGCGCGCTCTGGACGCGCCCTGGGACAAATGGGCCGTCTTTCTACATCCTGCGCAGAAGTCACTGGTCGAGCGAGCGGCATTCGGGCCGACACGTGTCTCAGGCTCCGCCGGGACGGGCAAGACGATCGTCGCATTGCATCGCGCCGTCCACCTCGCTCGCGCCAACCCCGAGGCTCGGGTGCTGCTCACAACGTTTTCGGAAGGTCTCGCCAGCGCGCTCCGCACCCGGCTCGCGACCCTCGTCGGTAACGAGCCCGGCGTCGCCTCGCGGATCACCGCGAAGGCGCTCGCTGCAGTCGGTTATGATCTCTTTGTTGAAAAGCACGGGCCGCCGAATATCGCCTCACCCGCGTCGATTGGAGCCCTCATCGCCGCAACTGGGGCGGCCGTCCCAGGCCACCGATTTTCCGAGCGCTTCCTGTTGGGCGAATGGAGCGATGTCGTCGATGCCTGGCAGATCAGGTCATGGGAGGCTTACCGCGACGTATCGAGGCTCGGCCGCAAGACCAGGATCGGCGGCAAGCAGCGGGAAGTGCTCTGGGCGATCTTCGAGCGCGTGCAAGCCGGCCTCGCCGAGCATGGGCTCCTGACGTGGGCAGACGTCTTCGGGCGCCTGACTGATGACTTGGTGGCTGGTGCCGAGCCACCCTTCGACTTTGTCGTCGTCGACGAGGCCCAGGATCTGGGCGTAGCGGAGGCGCGCTTCCTGGCAGCGCTCGGGGCGTTGAAGCCGGACGGCCTTTTTTTCGCCGGCGACATTGGGCAGCGGATCTTTCAGCAGCCCTTCTCGTGGAAGGCTCTCGGCCTCGACGTGCGCGGCCGGTCGACTACGCTCCGCATCAACTATCGGACCTCCCATCAGATCAGACAGCATGCCGATCGACTGCTCCCCGGGATTGTGTCGGACGTCGACGGCAACGGGGAAAGCCGTCGGGGCACCATCTCGCTGTTCGATGGGCTAATCCCGAGTGTTCGGACGTTCGTGTCGCAGGAGGAAGAGCTGCAGGCCATCGGGCAGTGGATGGCCGACCTCATCGAGCGGGGCTGCGAGCCACACGAAATCGGCGTCATTGTACGCTCGGAGGCAGAGATGCAGCGCGCGCGTGCCGCTGCGAAAATCGCGGGCGCGCCATGCTCGGAGTTGGACGAAGGCGCAGAGCCGGAGCGCGGTAGCGTAGCCATTGGGACGATGCATCTGGCAAAGGGACTCGAGTTCAAATGCGTCGCCGTCATGGCCTGCGACGACGAGATCATTCCCTCCCAGGAGCGCATCGAGAGCGTCGGGGACGAAGCCGATCTTCAGGAGGTCTACGACACGGAGCGGCATCTCCTTTATGTCGCCTGCACGCGAGCGCGAGACCGCTTGATGGTGACCGGCGTCGAGCCGGTCTCGGAGTTTCTTGCGGATCTCGGGCTAGCTTGAAGCCTCGCTCTCGGACAAGCGGTCGCTTGTGACTGATAGATGGGTGGCCTTCAGTATCGCTTCCCCCGGCCTTTGGCGGTCCCCCTCCCCCGCTGCGCGGGTGAGGATCAGGCGCCGCGGGAACGGGTCGTCCTCAGGCGATGTGCACCAGCATCTTGCCGAAATTCTCGCCGGAGAAGAGCTTGAGGAAGGCGCGCGGCGCGTTCTCCAGGCCCTCCTCCACCGTCTCGCGCCGCTGCAGCTTGCCGGCCTGGATCAGAGCCCCGGCCTCCGCCATGAACCTGGGCTTGAGATCGAGGTGATTGCGCACCACGAAGCCCTGCAGCTTGAGGCTGCGCATGATGGCCAGGCTGAGGTTGGAGGGCCCCGGCGGCGGCGTCACCTCGTTGTACTGGGCGATCATCCCGCACAGGGCGATGCGGCCGAAGGTGTTCATGTGGTTGAGCGCCGCCACCAGATGGGCGCCGCCGACGTTCTCGAAGTTGACATCGATGCCGTTGGGGAACGCGTGGCCGACGGCCTCGTTCAGGTCGCCGCAGGTGCGGTAGTTGATGGCCGCGTCGACGCCCGCCTCGTCCAGGAGCCAGCGGCATTTGTCGTCGGAACCGGCCGAGCCCACCACGTAGCATCCGTGCGCTTTGGCGAATTGGCAGACGACGGAGCCCACGGCGCCTGCCGCCGCCGACACGAACACGGCGTCGCCGTCCTTGAGCTCGCCGATGCGGAACAGGCCCACGTAGGCGGTAAGCCCCGGCGCGCCGAGGGCACCGAGGAAGGCCTCGACCGGCGCGAGCGCCGGGTCGATCTTCTCGAAGCCCTCGGCCGGCGCCACCGCATAGTCGCGCCAGCCGTGCATGTGGAAGACATAGTCGCCCTCGGCGAACTGCGGCGCCCGCGAGGCGACGACCCGGCCGACGGCGCGGCCGTCCATCACCTCCCCCACCTGGAACGGACGGGCGTAGCTCTTCTGGTCGATCATCATGCCGCGCATGTAGGGATCGACCGACATCCATTCGTTGCGGACGACGATCTCGCCCTCCGCCGGATCCCGGACCGGCACGGTCGCCAGTTCGAAATGGGCGGCGCCGGGCAGGCCGACCGGCCGCGACTTGAGGCGGATCTCGCGGGATTGCAGCTCGCTCATATGGTTTCCCCCCGGGGTTTGATGTCTTCGCCGCATCGCTAGATCACGCCGATCGGCGCTTTGAATCAATCCGAGGCTCGCAGGGCGCGCTGGCCAAAAGGGCGCCACAGGCCTCGATCTGGAACGATAATCATTCTAGAATCAAAAGCTTAATCGAAGAATGAGGGAACAGCCCCTGTCCAGCGCCATGCGACATGCGCTATGAGCAGCGCGACCGTCGGGGGCACGGCGCCGCATCGGTCGCGCCGCCGCCCGACCCATTCATGGAGCTCCGACGATGACCAGCAAGGCCAAGTTTCGCGTGGAAGAGGACGCCCTCGGCGACGTCGAGGTGCCGGCCGACCGCCTCTGGGGGGCGCAGACCGAACGCTCGCTGGAAAATTTCCGCATCGGCGTCGAGCGCTTCCGCTGGGGGCGCTCGGTCATCCGGGCGCTCGGCATCCTGAAGAAGGCGGCGGCGCTGGCCAACGGCGAGCTCGGCCAGCTGCCGCCGGACAAGGTGGCGCTCATCGTGCGCGCGGCCCAGGACGTCATCGACGGCCGGCTCGACGGCGAGTTCCCGCTGGTCGTCTTCCAGACCGGCTCGGGCACGCAGACCAACATGAACGCCAACGAGGTCATCGCCAACCGGGCGATCGAGCTCGCCGGCGGCGAGATCGGCTCCAAGAAGCCGATCCATCCCAACGACGACGTCAACCGCAGCCAGTCGTCCAACGACACCTTCCCGACGGTGATGTACGTCGCCGCCGCCGCGCAGCTGACCGGCGGCCTGCTGCCGGCGGTCGCCAAGCTGCGTGACACCCTCGACGCCAAGGCCGATGCCTACCGCGACATCGTCATGATCGGCCGCACGCACCTCCAGGACGCGACGCCGCTGACCGTCGGCCAGCTCATCTCCGGCTGGGTGGCGCAGCTCGACCACGGCATCGCCGCCGTCGAGCAGGGCCTGAAGGGGCTGTTCGAGCTGGCCATCGGCGGCACCGCCGTGGGCACCGGGCTCAACGCCCACCCGGGGTTCGGCGACGCCGTCGCCCGCCACATCGCCGAGGACACCGGCCTGCCCTTCGTCTCCGCCGCCAACAAGTTCGCGGCCCTCTCCGCCCACGACGAGATGGTGGTGGCGAGCGGCGCCGTGCGGGCGCTGGCGGGCGCACTGATGAAGATCGCCAACGACGTACGCTTCTACGCCTGCGGCCCGCGCGCCGGCTTCGCCGAGCTCAAGATCCCGGAGAACGAGCCGGGCTCCTCGATCATGCCCGGCAAGATCAACCCTACCCAGTGCGAGGCCATGACCATGGTCTGCGTGCAGGTGTTCGGCAATGACCATGCGGTCGCCTTCGCCGGCTCCCAGGGCAACTTCCAGCTCAACGTCTACAAGCCGGTGATGCTGCACAACCTCTTGGTCTCCGGCGAGCTGCTGGCCGACGCCTGCCACTCGTTCAACGACCATTGCGCCGTGGGCATCGAGCCGGACGAGCGGCGCATCCGCGCCAACCTCGACAACTCGCTGATGCTGGTGACGGCGCTCAACCCGCACATCGGCTACGAGAAGGCGGCGCAGATCTCGCTCAAGGCCTACCGCGAGAACCTGTCGCTGCGCGAGGCGGCGCTCCAGCTCGGCTACGTCACCGGCGAGGAGTTCGACGCCTGGGTCAAGCCGGAGGACATGACCCGCCCGCTGGCGTCGTGAGAGGCGGCAATGGCTTGAGTGCTCAAAGTGGATAGATGGCCGGGTCAAGCCCGGCCATGAC
This sequence comes from Chelatococcus sp. KU-N122, assembly GCF_055391085.1. Classification (NCBI taxonomy): domain Bacteria; kingdom Pseudomonadati; phylum Pseudomonadota; class Alphaproteobacteria; order Hyphomicrobiales; family Chelatococcaceae; genus Chelatococcus; species Chelatococcus sp. KU-N122. The sequence continues at coordinate 925,642 of NZ_AP043981.1, forward strand.
GCTGAGGATGAAGGCTGTCCGCTTCCCGCTTGGTCATGGCCGGGCTTGACCCGGCCATCCATCAACTCAAAGCACTCGCCTCAGGCGGCCCTTGGCTGGCGCGCCGGGGGGAGGGCGGTGAGGCGTCGCTTGTCCTGGACGCCCTGGAGGACGAAGGAGATGAGGGCCTCGTCGACCTGATCGGCCTCGCGGACGATCTCGAGGGCGGCGGCGACGCCGGCCTCGGTGGGGCCGTTGCCGGCGGAAAGCGAGGTGGTGAGCCAGGTGGCGATCTCGGCGTCGACGCGTCCGGTAGGGCGGAGCGACCAGACGACGAAGTCGACGATGAGGCGGACGAAGAGGTCGTCCCAGGCCTGGCACTTGTGGTCGATCATGCGGTCGAGGGCGATGAGGAGATCGGCCTCGTCGCGGTGCATGATGTCGTTGGGGAGGATGCGGGTTGCGAGGTCGCGGACGTCGTTGCTGGAGATGTTTCCGGCATCGAGGGTGCGTTCAGCGAAGGCGTGCAAGGATGTCTTGATCATGACTTGGTGCCTCTCCGGCGAATTGTTTTGTGTGCCGGTGTTGTTCCTGTTGTGCACCAAGGATTACGGGGTGGATCTGGCTGAGAGGTTAACGTGGAAGTGTGAACGTCTGTTCAGGTTAAACGAAGCTGACGCGGCTTAGTTCATGAACTCTTGCATTCGCATTCCGTTAAGCTTCCTAAATTCTTGACAGGGTGGCCATCGGGAAGCGCCGCAGACGGCGAAAGCCAAGCCCTGCGGGCCATCGCTGGCGGCTGCTTCGGCAGGTTTCGACCTGGAGGATGGATGCCCGGGTCAAGCCCGGGCATGACGCTGGGAGGTCGGTGCCTCGCGCCTATGCCGTCATGATCGGGCTTGACCCGATCATCCATCCTTCAAACGAAAGCCGGTCGCCGCGCCGGCCTCAGGCCCGCCAGCCGGGGAAGAGGTCGCCGAGGGCGCCGACGATCATCTCCGCGGCGATGGCCGCCAGGATGATGCCCATCAGCCGCTTGGAGATGGTCAGCGCGGTCGGCGACAGCCACTTGGCGAGCAGCGGGGCGCACGCCAGCAGGATGCCGAAGAAGACGAGATAGCCGACGAGCCCGGCATAATAGCCGATCAGGCTCGCCGGACTGGTCGCCGTCTGGGCGAAGACGATGATGGTGGCCATGGTGCCGGGGCCGAAGGCGATCGGGATGCCCAGCGGATAGACGCCGACGTTGCTGGCTTGCTCGAAGGTCTGCTGCTCCGCATCCGTTCCATGGTGGGCGCTGCTGTCCTCGCCGTGCAGCATCGACAGCGCGATCAGCAGCACGATGATCCCGCCGGCCAGACGGAAGTGCGTGACGTCGATGCCGAACATCGCCAGCAACTGCCGGCCGGCGAGCGCGCAGACGAGCGAGCCGACGGCGATGGTGGCGATCATCCCCACCATGGCGCGGCGGCGCTCCGCCGGCGGCTGATCGGCCGTCAGCGCCAGGAACACCGGGATGGTGCTGAGCGGGTTCATGATGGCGAACAGCGCCGCGAACAGCTTCGTCGTCGTGACCCAATCCACCGGCGTCGTGCCCCCGCGGCATCCAGAACCGGTCCGGTCGGACGTGAGCATCGGACCGGACAGGCGTCGGATCGGGCGTACCCCGTTTCGCGCCCATTGTCGCGCGCGAAGCCGCCTGAGGCCGAGCCCGGCCCAGCCCGTCCGCTGCTCCGTCACTTCACCATGGGGCAGCCGCCGTCCGCCATGGGACGGAAGGCCTTGTCGGCCGGCACGGTCGCCACCAGCTTGTAGTAATCGTAAGGATACTTCGAGTCCTCCGGGCGCTTGACCTCGAACAGGTGGATCGGATGGATGCCGCGGCCGTCCGCCCGCACGGCGAAGTCGCCGAACAGCTTGTCCTGGAACGGCGCCTTCTTCATCTCGGCCACCACCGTCTTGGCCTCGTCGCTGCCGGTGGCCGCGACCGCCTTCAGATAGGCCATGGTGGCCGAATAGACGCCGGCCTGGTTGCTGCTCGGCATCTTGCCGCCCATGCCCGGCCGTGCGCCGAAGCGCTTGCCGAAGGCGCGCGTGTCGTCGTTCAGGTCCCAGTAAAAGCCTTCGGTCAGCAGCAGGCCCTGGGCATTCTTCAGCCCCATGGCATGCACGTCGTTGATGAAGGCAAGAAAGGCGACCAGCTTCTGGCCGCCCTTCTGCAGGCCGAATTCGGAAGCCTGCTTGACCACGTTGATGGTGTCGGCGCCGGCGTTGGCGAGCCCGATCACCTTGGCCTGCGAGGTCTGCGCCTGCAGCAGGAACGAGGAATGGTCGGCAGTGTCGAGCGGGTGCTTGGCCGAGCCCAGCACCCTGCCGCCGTGCTTCAGGATGTAGTTCGTGGCCTCAGTCTCTATTCCCTGGCCGACGGCAAAGTTGACGGTGACGAAGAACCAGGTGTCGCCGCCCCGCTGCATCATGGCGGCGGCGGTGGTGTTGCCGGTGGCCCAGGTGTCGTTGACCCATTGCACCGTGTTGGGCGAGCAGGCCTTGCCGGTGAGGTCGGAGGTTGCCGTGGCGGACGCCAGGAAGGCCATCCGCGTGTCACGCAGCAGCGAGTTCACGGCGAGCCCGACGGCCGAATGGGGCACGTCGACGACGGCATCGACCTTGTCGACGTCGAGCCAACGGCGGACGATGGCGGAGCCGATGTCGGGCTTGTTCTGATGGTCCGCGAAGACGATCTCGACCTTAAGGCCCTTGCCGCCGCCGGCGAAATCCTCCGCCGCCATGCGTGCCGCCTCCACCGAGCCCATGCCGTTGGTGTCCTGGAACGGACCCGACATGTCGGTGAGCACGCCGACGCGAACCACCCCGTCCGAGATCTGGGCCGCGGCCGCGCCGGTCCACGCCAGCGACACCGCCAGCGCCCACTGAGCTATTCTCATCTGATCCTCCCCTGGTGTTATGCATCGCTGTTCATGCCAGCGGCCCTGCTCCCCACGCCGACGCGGCTCGCCCCGCTCGGCGCGTGCAGCTGCGGACCTCGCCCCGCTTGCGAGGAGAGGTCGGATCGCGTGCAGCGCGATCCCGGTGAGGGGGGCTTCGGAAGAGGGCTCAAGACCGGCTACGCCACGCGGCCTCAAGCCCCCTCACCCCTGCCCTCTCCAAGAAGAATGCGGCGTGCCGCATTCTTCAGCTCTCTGAGTGCGCAAGTCGGGTAGACCCGACCTGCGTTGAAGCGGGGCGAGGGTGCGCGGCGGCTCCGTCAATGCCAAACCATCAAAAATTGCATGAAGCGCTACCAGCGCTTTATCTTAACATCGTCTCCCAGCATCCGCGTCTATTCTTGCGCCGGATGCTCTAGACTTGCCGTTCCGGCAGGCGCAGGACGAGGCCGTCGAGGGCCGGCGTGACCTCGATCTGGCAGGACAGGCGGCTCGTCGGCCGCCGCTCGGCGGCGGCGCCGTCGAGCAGCGCGTCCTCGTTGTCCGACATCGCCGGCAGGCGCTCGATATCCTCCTCGTCGACATAGACGTGGCAGGTCGCGCACATGGCGTTGCCGCCGCACTCGCCGACGATCTCCTCGATGCCGTTCTGGGTCGCTCCCTGCATGACGCTCAGGCCTGCGGTGATTTCGAGCGCCTCCTGGCGACCGTCGGGATGGATGAAAACGACCTGCGGCACCGGTCAGGCTCCCTCGATGGTGAGCGGCAGGCTCTCGAGCCCTCGCAGCGTGTTGTTGTAGCGGCGCTTGACCGGGCCGCTGATGGTGATCGATCCGACCTTGCGGGCGAGCGCCGCGAGCAGCACCTCGCCCTCCAGGCGGGCGACCAGCTGGCCGACGCACATGTGGATGCCGGAGCCGAAGCCGACATGGCCGCTGGTGCGCCTCGTGACGTCGTAGCGCTCCGGGTCCTCCCAGCGGCGCGGATCCCGGTTGGCGGCGCCCAGGAACATCAGCACCTTCTCGCCCTCGCCGATGGTGACGCCGCCGAGCTCGACCGGCCGCGTCGTGGTGCGGAAGAAGGTCTGCACCGGGCTCTCGAAGCGCACCGCCTCCTCGAAGGCGTTGCGGGCGAGACCCGGATCGGCCCGCAGCCGCTCCCACTCCTGCGGGAAGCGGGCCAGGCAGTAGAGCGCGGCGCCGATGCCGTTGACCGTGGTGTCGAGGCCGGCGCTGAGCAGCGAGCGCACCAGCAGCGGCGCCTCCGCCGCGGTGATGTCGCCGCTGTCGGTGTGCGCATGGATGCAGGCGCCGAAGCCGTCGGGGCGGAGGTTCTCGCGCTGGCACTGCTCCTGCACATAGGCCAGGTGCGGGGCCGAGCGCTCGATCGCGGACTGGCGCAGCGCGTTCGGCGGACCGAAGGCGTTGAAGACCACCCCGGCATAAGGCAGCAGGTGCTCGCGGCCTTCCGCCTTCAGGCCGACCGCGTCAGGAAACACCGAGAGCGGATAGGCTTCGGCGATGTCGGCGATGCCGTCGACGCGGCCGCGCGCCACGATAGCGTCGACCGTGGCCTCGGCGGCAGCGGCGAAGCCGTCGCGGATCTGCTTCATCACCGCCGGCGACAGCACCCGGCTCAGCACGGCGCGGGTACGGGTGTGGGCCGGCGGGTCCGCCTCCAGGATCAGGCTGGGCGGCCGCCACGGCGTTTCCCTGGCGAAATCGCTGAGCCCGACGCCGCGGCTGGAGCAGAACGTCGCCGGGTCGTTCAGCACCGCATGCACCTCGGCGTAGCGCGCCACGGCGAACACGTTCCACGTGGAGAGATAGACGACCGGTCCCGTCTCGCGCAGCACCTCGTGGATCCGATGCGGGTCCTCGAAGAACTCGGTCGAGAACGGATCGACGTCAGAGACCGGTGCGGCCGTCCCTGCGGTGGACGCGAGGGCTTGCGGCGCCGTCGCGCCGGACGGGATGGTGACAGTGGCCATGGCCTCCTCCCTTGGTATCGCTCGGGTGCACAGCTTTCCTTGCTGTTTTCGGCACGCCCCAAGCTCAGCTAGAGCATGTCGCGGTCGGATATCGTCGTCCGATCGGGCCGAATGCTTCCGACATCTTGGATCCGGATCGATTCGTCTGCGACCCGGTGTATCCGCCCGATCGCGCGGCGCTGCGGTCGGCCTCGGCGAGCGGCCGACCGCCTTGTGAAAAAAGGGTGACGGTCCGTCTCACTTGAGCCATATCGCTGTCACGACCTCGCAATGTGGACCGGCGATGGCCAGAACGGCGGCGAAACGACATAGGGGCGGCCCCCGTAACGAGACCGCGCCGGAGGCCCCGCGGCTCGACCTGCAGCGCTACGTGCCGGCGCTGCTCACCTTCCTGGCGAACAAGCTGTCGCGGACGGCATCGGTCACCTACCAGCGGGCCTTTGGCGTCAACGTCACGGAATGGCGCTTCATGTCGCTGCTCGCCATCGAGCCCGCCATTCCCGCCGCCCGCATCAGCCACGTCATCGGCTACGACAAGGGCCCGGTGAGCCGCACCTTGGCGGCCATGCAGGAAAAGGGGTTGATCCGCATCGCGGACGATCCGGCCGACGCACGGCGGCGGCTGATCAGCCTGACCGAACAAGGGCTCATGCTGCACGATCGCGTCATCCGGGTGGCCCTGGAGCGCGAGCGAAATCTGCTCTCCTGCCTGACGCCCGCGCAACAGGATACCTTGATCGAGCTGCTGAACGCGCTGCACGAGAACCTGCCGGCGGTGACCCAGGCGCGGTCTGCGGGCCCCGAGAGCGAGGACTGACAGGGGCGGCGGCTCGCGCTGCATCGCGGCGCGCGGAGCGCGCACGAACATCGGCCGCGCCCTTGGAGCAATGCCGGCAGCTGCCATGTCGCCCTCGTCGTGCAGCGACGCGGCCGCCTGAGCGCTGTCCGCGCCGCCGACGATGACGCTGCCGACCGGGCTCGGGCCCATGCCCTCCATCGTCATTTCCTCCAGGTCCCGCGGCTTCCGATGGCCGCTGTTTGGTTCGATTCCATTTTCCACAATTTCGTTGCCTTGGCAACCATAATTGCAGCAACGAGCTCAGGGCCGCTGCTCATCCGATTGAGGTTTCTTGAGTCCGGCCGGGGCAAGACGCTCCGCCGTGCCGAGCCTCCGCATGGCCTCAGACCGCCCTCTTCCGGAAACCCGCGATCTCACGATATTGGGCGGCGACCTCCTCCAGCTCGGCTGCGGGGATCAGATCCTCGATCCGGTCCTCCGGCCCCCTCACTCGCGCGGCGGCGATGTCGAGGACGCGTTCGGGGCCGGACTTGCGGTTGGTGAGAACGACATTCGTGGTGACCGGCCGGCGCACCGCCTCGTACGCCAGGAGCGCCTCAGCCCCCTCCCGCTCGGCCAGAGCATCGGCGAGCGCCCGCGCGTCGACGAGCGCCTGCGACGCGCCGTTCGCGCCGATCGGATACATGGGATGGGCAGCATCGCCGAGAAGCGTGACGCGCCCCTGCGTCCACCAGGGCAGCGGATCGCGGTCGATCATCGGATACTTGGTGATGCGCTGCGTCGTCTTGAGCAGAGCCGGTATGTCGATGTCCGGCATCTGGAAGCCCGAGAATTCGGCGATGAAGTCGCGGTCGCCCTCGCGCGTCCAGTCGGCCTCTTCGGCGGCGCGGGGCTGATCGTGGCGCACTTCGGCCACCCAGTTGACCAGCGCCATGTCCTGGCGCGCCGCGCGGCCGCTGATCGGGTAGCAGACGAATTTCACGTCGTGGTCGCCGGCGATGAACATGGTCCGGCCGTCGGCGAACGGCGCCTGGAGATTGGCGCCCCGCCACATCATCGTGCCTTCGTAATGCGCCGGCCCCTCATCGGGATGAAGCTGCCGGCGCACCTGGGAACGGAAGCCGTCGGCGCCGACCAGGAGATCGCTCTCGTGCGCAGTGCCGTCGGCGAAGGCCACGCGCACGCCGCGCCCGTCCTGGATGAAGCTCGTCACCGCCTTGCCGGGGACGACCGCGTCCACCCCGAGGCGGGCGCGGACCGTATCGAGCAGCAGGAACTGCAGCTCGCCGCGGTGGACCGAATACTGCGGATACTCGAAGCCCGCTTCGACCGAACGCGGATCGGACTGGATTAGATGGCCGAAGCGCGTGCGGTATTCGATCGCGCGGGTGCGGACGGCGATATCGTCGAGAGCATCGCCGAGGCCCAGGCCATGGAGCACGCCGGACGCATGGGGCATGACGTTGATCCCCACGCCGAGGGGCTGCAACGTCTCCACGGCTTCGAAGACCCGCACGCGGTGGCCTCTCTCGTGCAGGCACAGCGCGGCCGCCAGGCCGCCGAGGCCGGCGCCTGCGATGGCGATCTTCATCCTCACGTCTCCTCGTTAGCTGTCAGTCCCGCTTGCCGTCCCCGAAGAGCACGGCAACAGCCTCGTCCACGGCGATATCGACCAGCGCCGGCCCCGGTGCTGTGAGTGCGGCCGCGAGCGCCCGGTCGAGCTCTTCGGGCACCGTTACGCGCTCGGCCGTGCAGCCCATGCCCCGCGCGAGCGAGACGAAATCGAGCCCGGGCAGATCGATGCCGGGCGGACGCTCCGCCTGCATGATGCGGCTGAAGAAGCGCATCGCGCCGTAGCCGGAATTGTTCATCACCACGAAGGTGACGGGGAGCTTGCGCTGAGCCGCCGTCCAGATCGCCTGGATGGAGTACATCGCCGATCCGTCTCCGATCAGGCACACGATGCGCCGGCCGGGCCGCGCCAGGGCGACGCCCACCGACGCCGGCATGCTGTAGCCGAGGCCGCCGCTCGCCATGGTGTAGAAGCTATCGGCGCCGGGACATGGCAGGTGCTGCTGGATGGCGGGCCGGTGGGACGGTGCCTCCTCGACCACGATAGCGTCCGCAGGCAACAGAGCCGAGAGCCGGCTGATCGCATAGCTCGGAGGGATGGGAACCGCGGCTGCGGGAGCCGGCGGCGCCGGTCGCGGCGGTGGCGGTCGCCGATCGGCCGTCTCCGGCAGCGCGGCCAGGAGGGCGCAGAGCGCTGCCGGCATCGTGCCGATCAGGCTTTCGCCGGCCGCCGCCGAGGCCGCCTCGGTCGGATCGTCGGTGATCTGCCAGATGGGCGTGCCGTTCGCCAGCAGGTCGCAATGCCCCTCCACGTGGAAGGTGAAGACCGGCGCGCCGAAGACGACGACGAGATCGGCGCCGCGCAGCGCGTCCGCCAGCGCGCCAGGCGCGGCCGCGAGAAAGCCGGCAAACAGCGGATGCCGTTCCGGGAAGCTCGACCGGCTCGACATGGGGCTCGCCCACACGGCCGCCCTCGCCCGCTCCGCGACCGACACCATCGTCTCGACCGCGCCGCTGCGGTCGACATCGGGCCCGACCACGAAGGCGGGCTGTCCGGCCTTCGCGATGGCCGCGGCCAGGCGTCTGATCGCCGCCGCGTCCGGAGCGAAGGCGGTGGCGATACGTCGTGGGGCCGGGGGCGACGCGGGGCGGCCCCAATCGTCCGACGGCACGGAGACGAAGGTCGGGCCGCGGGGGTGCTGCATCGCCGTCAGGAAGGCCTGCACGATGGCCCCCGGTATATCCTCGGCCCGCGCCGGCTCGACGCTCCATTTGACGTAGGGCCGGGGGAACCGGGCGGCCTCCTCCGCGAACAGATAGGGCCTGAGGGGGAGGATGCTGCGCGCCTGCTGTCCGGCCGTCACCACGAGCGGGGTCTTGTTGCGGCAGGCGGTGAACAGGTTGCCGAGGGCGTGGCCGAGGCCCGCCGCCGAATGCAGGTTGACGAAAGCCGGCCGGCCGGTCGCCTGGGCATAGCCGTCCGCCATGCCGACGACGCTGGCCTCCTGGAGGCCCAGCACGTAGTCGATGTCGTCGGGCCAGTCGTGCAGGAAGGCGAGCTCGGTCGATCCGGGATTGCCGAAGACGCGATCCACCCCGAAGGAGCGGAGCACGTCGAGGGTCGCTTCCCGAACGGTGAGATGTCGGCTTGGCATGGGCCCGAGGCCTCCGGTGGCAACGTGGCTGAGACGATGCTCTCGTCAGAACGGATAGTGCTGGGGACCCGTCTCGATGGTGATCCAGCGCAGGTCGGTGAACTCGGCGATGCCGGCCTGGCCGCCGAAGCGGCCGTAGCCCGAGCCCTTCACCCCGCCGAACGGCATCTGGGCCTCGTCGTGCACGGTCGGCCCGTTGATATGGCAGATGCCGGATTCGATGCGCCGGGCGACGGTGAGCGCCCGGGCGACGTCGCGGCCGAACACCGATGCGGCGAGGCCGTAGTCCGTGTCGTTGGCGAGACGGATGGCGCTCTCCACACCATCGGCCCGGATCACCGAGACGACCGGCCCGAAGCTCTCCTCGCCGTAGATCCGCATGGCCGGGGTCACGTGGTCGAGCACCGTGGCGGGCACCACGGTTCCGGCCCGTGCGCCACCCGCGACCCGCACCGCCCCGCGGCTCACCGCATCCTCGATCAGGTCGACGACCCGCCGCGCCGGTGCCTCGTCCACCAGCGAGCCGATGACCACCGGGCCCGAACGCGGATCGCCGGCGGGCAGCGACTCCGCCTTTCTCCCGAGCTTCTCGACGAAGCGATCGGCCACGGCCGCATCGACGATCACCCGCTCCGTCGACATGCAGACCTGCCCCTGGTTGATGAACGCCCCGAAGGCCACCGCGTCGACGGCGGCGTCGAGATCGGCGTCGTCGAGCACGATGACCGGGGCCTTGCCGCCGAGCTCGAGCAGCGCCGGCTTGAGGTGCCGTCCCGCCAGCTCGCCGATGATGCGGCCGACGCGCGTGGAGCCGGTGAAGTTGACGCGCTTCACCGCAGGATTGGCGATGATGCGCTCGACGATGGCCGCCGCATCCGCCGGCGCGTTGGTGAGCACGTTGACGACACCGGGCGGAAAGCCCGCCTGGCGAAAGACCTCGCCGATCAGCCGGTGCGTACCGGGGCAGAGCTCGGAGGCCTTGAGCACGGCCGTGTTGCCGCAGGCCACCGGCACCGCGACCGCGCGCACGCCGAGGATGATCGGTGCGTTCCAGGGGGCGATGCCCAGGCACACCCCGGCGGGCTGGCGGACGGCCATGGCGATGCATCCGGGCTTGTCGGAGGGGATGACCTCGCCGCCGATCCGGGTGGTGAGGGCGGCCGCCTCACGCAGCATCCCGCCCGCCAGCCTCACATTGAAGGCGGACCAGATCTCGGTGGTGCCGATCTCCGCCATCATGGTGCGCACGAAGTCGTCGCGCAGGCTCTCGAGCCGGTCCGCCGCCGCCAGGAACAGGGCGCGCCGCTCGCTCGGGCCGACGACCGACCAGGCCGGGAAGGCGGACGCCGCCGCGGCGACGGCGGCATCCGCGTCCTCCAGCGTGGCGGCCGGTGCTCGGGTCGCCACCTCTCCGGTCAGCGGATCGATGCGCGCGAACACTTTTCCGTCGCTCGCGGCCCGCTCGCCGCCGCCGATCAGAAGGCTGATGGTCATGGGATTCCTCCGGCAATTCTCTGGGCGGGGCTTCACTCGGAGAGCGGTTCGTGGCCGGTCTCGCGCACCAGGCGGAGCGCGGCCATAGCCGCCACCGCGAGCGCCACGTAGTACGCGATGATCGCGGTGACCGTGCCGGTGCCGGCGTAGAGCGCCGTCGCGATCAGGGGCGCAAGCCCGGCGCCGAGCACGCTGCCGAACTGCTTGCCGATCGAGACGCCGCTGAAGCGGATCCGGGTGGGGAACAGCTCCGGGAAATAGCTGCCCTCGGTGCTGAACATCAGCGGGTGAATGAGGCCCGCGGCGATGACCACGGCGGCGGTCACCAGCAGCGGGTCGCGCGTCGCCAGAACATCGAAGAAGACGAACATCGAGGTCGCGGCCAGGACGAGGCCGGCCAGGAAAAGCCCCTTGCGGCCGATGCGATCCGACCAGGCGCCGATGACCAGCACCGCGATCAGCCCAGCCACGTTGGCGAGCAGGACCGCCTGGGTCATCACATCCTTGCCGACGCCGAGCTGGCGCGTCGCGAAGGACAGGGTGAAGATGGCCGTCAGATAGAAGTAGGAAGTCTGTGCCATCTCCGCGAACAGGACGGCCAGGATCGGGCGCGGATGGCGCCTCAGCGCTTCGAGCGCCGGCATCGCGACCGTATGGGAGACCCGGCGGAACGTCGCGCTTTCCTCGATGCGCAGGCGCGCGTAGAGGCCGAGCGCGACGAGGATTCCGCTGATCAGGAACGGCACGCGCCAGCCCCACGCAAGCAGATCGGCCTCCGGCAACGTTGCGATCGCCATGGCGGCCAGCGACGCGAGGACGACGCCGAGCGGACCGGCGGCCTGAATGACCGCGGCCGAGAAGCCGCGCCGGTCATCGGGCGAGGTCTCGATCGCCATGAGGATGGCGGCGGTCGACTCGCCGCCGAGCGCCAGCCCCTGGAGGAAGCGCAGCAGAACCAGCGCGAGGGTGGCAGCGACACCGGCGGCCGCGTAGGTCGGCAGGAGGCCGATCAGGACCGTGGCGATACCCATCATAAGGAGCGTGCAGAGGAGGGCCGACTTGCGGCCCACCCGATCGCCGAAGTGGCCGAACACAAGCCCGCCGAGGGGGCGGGCGAGAAAGCCGACCGCGAAGGTCGCGAACACGGCCATCGTGGCGGTCAGCTGATCGAATTTTGGAAAGAACAGCCGATCGAACACCAGCGGGCCGACGAACGCGTAGACGAAGAAGTCGTACCACTCGATCGTGGTGCCGACGGCACCGGCGACAAGTATTCGCCGGCGGGAGCTGGCGCTGCCGGGCGCGTCGGCGACCGCGAACGTGTCTCGCTTGTACTTGAGCAGGTCATCTGTCGACACCGCTTCCTCCCGTGATTTTTATGATTGATGCGTTTTCCGGCCTGCGCTCGGCTTCGCTGCCAAGTCGTTCGACCGAAATATCACCTCCGAAAGCGTTGGAGGGCATCATTCAATACTGTGGACATGCAGCCGCGCTTCGCGTCTGGATCGATCCTGCCCAGTCGCGCGGCGCGCTATCGGCGACGATGCGGCCACGGGAGGCGCCGTCGGGCACGCTTCGCCTGCGCGCGGACGACGACCACTCGCGTCGAAGCTGTCGAATGTCTATCGCAGCAGATCACCACATCCGCGCGAGACATGATCTATCGCGGACTGAACTCTTTCGAGCCGCCAGTGGCCTGTCGATTCTTGCTCTAAACGAGATCCCTCGCGGCTGGCAGCCGCTTTCCGGGACCATGCCGTCGCGCGGATAGGCCATGGCGCATCTCCCTGCGATGTTTGATCGCATAGTAAGGTCACCTGACCAAATTAGTCAAGCAGCCTGACTAAATGATCACGCATCGAGCGTGTCGAACAGCGCGCCGTAGGCCGCAAGCCCCCGCGCGATCACGTCCATGGTCTCGTTGCCGAGTTCCGCGCGCATCTCGCGCTCGGCGATGTCGACCGCGGCCCGAAAGGCATCGAGCCACGCCAGGCCGGTCGGCGTGAAGGTGACGAGGCGTGCGCGCCGGTCGCTCGGATCGACCGAGCGGACGACCAAACCGAGCGCCGCGCATTGATCGACCAGCTCGCCCATGGCCTGCTTGCTCATCGCGGCGCGACGGGCGAGTTCGGTCAGACGCGTGCCGTCGACGTCCAGATTGCGCGTCAGGCTGATATGGGCGATCCGCGTTTCGCCATGGCCGCTCTCGCTCATCAGATCGAGGACGCGACCCTCGAAGCGGCGGACCGCATTATTGAGAAAACGACCGATATTGGCATGACGCCAAGCCGTTACCGAGCGCGTGGTCTTCAAAAGCCTTCACATCCGAATCGACAGCCGTCGTCCCACGTCTAACACATCCGCACACGCGAGCGGGCGTCGTGGGCGGGACGGCTTGGCGCAACCTCTGGCGACGCAAGCAAAAGGCACGTCAGCCGCGGCGGGCCCCGCTCCGTCACTTCACCATGGGGCAGCCGCCGTCCGCCATGGGCCGGAACGCCTTGTCGGCCGGCACGGTCGCCACCAGCTTGTAGTAGTCGTAGGGATACTTCGATTCCTCGGGGCGCTTGACCTCGAACAGGTGGATCGGATGGATGCCGCGGCCGTCCGGCCGCACGGCGAAGTCGCCGAACAGCTTGTCCTGGAACGGCGCCTTCTTCATCTCGGCCACCACCGTCTTGGCCTCGTCGCTGCCGGTGGCCGCGACCGCCTTCAGATAGGCCATGGTGGCCGAATAGACGCCGGCCTGGTTGCTGCTCGGCATCTTGCCGCCCATGCCCGGCCGCGCGCCGAAGCGCTTGCCGAAGGCGCGCGTATCGTCGTTCAGGTCCCAGTAAAAACCTTCGGTCAGCAGCAGGCCCTGGGCATTCTTCAGCCCCATGGCATGCACGTCGTTGATGAAGGCGAGGAAGGCGACCAGCTTCTGGCCGCTCTTCTGCAGGCCGAACTCGGCCGCCTGCTTGACCACGTTGATGGTGTCGGCGCCGGCGTTGGCGAGCCCGATCACCTTGGCCTGCGAGGTCTGCGCCTGCAGCAGGAACGAGGAATGGTCGGCAGTGTCGAGCGGGTGCTTGGCCGAGCCCAGCACCTTGCCGCCGTGCTTCAGGATGTAATTGGTAGCCTCCGCCTCGATGCCCTGGCCGAGGGCGTAGTTGACGGTAATGAAGAACCAGGTGTCGCCGCCCCGCTGCATCATGGCGGCGGCGGTGGTGTTGCCGGTGGCCCAGGCGTCGTTGACCCACTGCACCGTGTTGGGCGAGCAGGCCTTGCCGGTGAGATCGGAGGTCGCCGTGGCCGAGGCCAGGAAGGCCATCGGCGTGTCGCGCAGAAGCGAGTTGACGGCGAGGCCGACCGAGGAGTTCGGGACGTCGACCACCGCGTCGACCTTGTCGACATCGAGCCAGCGGCGGACGATGGCGGAGCCGATGTCGGGCTTGTTCTGGTGATCGGCGAAGACGATCTCGACCTTGATGCCCTTGCCGCCGCCGGCGAAATCCTCCGCCGCCATACGTGCGGCCTCGACCGAGCCCATGCCGTTGGTATCCTGGAACGGACCCGACATGTCGGTGAGCACGCCGACGCGAACCACCCCGTCCGAGGTCTGGGCCGCGGCCGCGCCGGTCCACGCCAGCGACGCCGCCAGCGCCCAACAGGCAATCCTCATCTGATCCTCCCCTGGGTCTCGTCGCTGTTATGCTCAGACCACTTGCCCGCCGACAGCGCAATCGGACCTTCGGACGAGCCTCCTGCCCGCTCGGCGCTGCCGGTCCGGCCGATCGCGGGATCGGCGCGCCTGCGTCTGCTCAGCTCTCGTCCGGGAGGCTCTTCAGGATCTCGGCGGCCTCGGCGAAGGCCGTGTTGGCGGCCGGCACGCCGGCGTAGATCGCCGTCTGCATCAGCACCTCCTTCAGCTCGTCGCGCGTGAAGCCGTCGCGCGTCAGGCCGGCGCGCACGTGCAGGCGGAACTCCTCCCAGCGCCCGAGCGAGGCGGTGATGGCGACGACGAGGAGGCGGCGGGTGCGGTCGTCGAGCCCTGGCCGGCCCCAGATCTCGTGCCAGGCGATGCGGGTGATCATGGCCTGGAAGTCGGCGTTGAACGGCGTGCGCCGGGCCAGCGACTGGTCGACCCAGGCATCGCCGAGCACACGCCGACGATTGGCGAGGCCCGCCTCGAACAAGGTATCGGCCGCGGCCTCCGCCGGCCCGGTCGGCAAGAGCGTACGGCGCAGCGCGGCGGCCAGCTCCGCCGGAGCCTCGACCGGGGCGAGATGGGCCGCGTCGAGGTGCACCACCTGGGCGCCGGGCACCGCGGCGGCGATGTGGTCGCCGTGGCCGGCGAAAGGTGTCGACACGTCCCGGTCGCCGGCGACGACGACACATGGCACAGCGATGGCGCCGATGCGATCGATCAGCTGCATGTCGCGGATGGCGGCGCCGGCGCCGATGTAGCCGGCCGGCGGCATGGCGACGAGGCCGGTGCGAAAGCCGGCCGCGATGCCGGGGTGGGCGCGGACGAAGCCCGGCGACAGGAAGCGGCCCATCGCGAGGTCGGCGATGGCGGCCATGCCGCCGGCGCGGATCATGGCGATACGGTCCGCCCAGGCGGCCGGGTCGAGCGCGGCGGAGGTGCAGACGAGGCCGAGCCCGGCGACGCGTTCCGGCGCTGCCAGCGCCGTCTCCATGGCGATCATGCCGCCGAGCGAGACGCCGGCGATCGCCGCGCGCGCGACGCCGGCCGCATCCATGATGGCGAGGACGTCGGCAGCGAGGCCCGCCAGCGTGTAGTCGCCCGCAGGCGCATCGGAGGCGCCGTGGCCGCGGGTATCGATGCGCAGCAGCCGGAAGGCCGGCAACAGGTGCGGCACGGCGCGGTCCCACAGGCTCATGTCGGTGCCGATGGAGTTGAGCAGCACCAGCGCCGGCCGCTCCGGGGCGCCGTCGAGCTTCCAGTACAGGCGGGTGCCGTCGCGGACGGTGAAGGGCATCAGGAGGGCCTCCGGTAGGCGGCGATGAGAGCGGCGACGATAGCCGGCGCTTCGCCGATGTCACGGCCGATGCCGGCATTGTCCAGGTTGCGGGCGATGGCCGCGTCGTCGATGTCGAGGCCCTCGGCCACCGTCGCCATGGCGTCGGCCGCGCCGGCCGCCAGCATGAACAGCTCGGCCAGGGCCGGCCCTTCCGCCTGCCAGCCACCGAGCCCACGCTCCTGCTCCTGCGGCAGCCCGGCGAGCACGCCGGCGACGAGGCCCGGCGTCCGCACGGCTGCGGCGAGGGCGATCTGGCACCCGGTCGGATTGCGCTTGTGGGCCATGGCGGAGGAGCCGCCGCGGCCGGGCACCGCCGGCTCGCGTGCCTCGCCGACGGCGTTTTGCGCCAGCAGGGCGACGTCGCGCGCCATCTTGGCCACGGCCCCGACGACGATGCCGAGCGCCGCGGCGAGGCCGGCCACGCCGTCGCGCCGGCCATGCCATGGCCCCGGCGGCAGCGCCAGGCCTAGGGCCGCGGCCATGTGGGCGGCGACCTTCTGGCCCTTGCCGCCGAGGCCGGCGCGGGTGCCGGCAGCGCCGCCGAGCTGGAGCGCGATCGACGCCGCGGCCTCGCGGGCGAGCCGGGCGCGGGCGCCGGCAATGCCCGCCAGCCACTGGGCGATGCGCAGGCCGAAGCCGATCGGCAGCGCGTCCTGCAGCAGCGTGCGGCCGACCGCCGGCACCGCGCCGTAGCGCTCGGCGAGCGGCGCCAGCGCCGCCTCGAGGCGGTGCAGATCGGCGTCGAGGAGGCCCGTGGCCACCTTGGCCTGGCTCATCAGCACGGTGTCGGCGAGGTCCTGGCTGGTGGCCCCGTGGTGCACGGCCTTGGCCGCCGCCGGATCATCCGCCAGGGCCTGCCGCAGCCGCGCCACCAGGGGGATCGCCAGGGTGCCGGCGAGCGCCGCCTGGTCGGCGACGTCAGCTGCATCGATCTCGATCGACGCACAGGCCCGGCCGATGGCCGCCGCCACCGGCGCCGGGATCAGCTTCTCGGCCGCCTCGGCGCGCGCCAGCGCCGCCTCGAAGGCGAGCGCGGCCACCAGCGTCGACCGGTCGTCGAAGGCCGCCAGCATCGCCGGCGTGGTCGCCGGCCGCAGCCGGAGCAGGGAGGTCGTCACAGGTCGAAGAAAACGGTTTCGTCGGCGCCCTGCAGCACGATGTCGAAGCGCCAGACCCCGTCCGCCACCGGCTGGGCGACGAGGGTGGCGCGTCGCTCCGCCGGCACCAGCGACAGCACCGGATCGTCGTCGTTGCCCGCGCCGTCGGCAAAGTAGAGCCGCGTCGCCAGCCGCTTCAGCAGGCCGCGGCCGAACACGGAGACGGCGATGTGGGGGGCCTGCAAGGTGTTGCCGGACCCCGGCACGCGCCCGGGACGGATGGTGCGGAAACGGTAGACGCCCTCGGCGCTGGTGGCGGCGCGGCCGAAGCCGATGAAGCCCGGGTCGAGCGCCACGTCACTGCGCGTGTCGTCGGGGCTGGCGTAGCGGCCGGCGGCATTGGCCTGCCAGATCTCGACCATGGCGTCCGGCACCGCCTGGCCCTCGCCGTCGAGGATGCGCCCGGTGATCTCGATCACCTCGCCCTCCGGCTGGCCGTGCGGTGGCGACACGTTGAGGACGTAGTGATCCTCCGGGAACAGGTCGGGCCGCGCCCCCATGTCCGACCGGCCGACGAGATCGGCGCCGCCCTTCCACGGCAGGCCGTAGTGGAAGAACGGCCCCACCGTCTGCGACGGCGTCTGGCCGAAGAGCTCCGGGCTCTGATTGTCCAGAATCTGGCTTTCAGTGGCCATGGTTGTCCTCCATGGGCGTCGCCTGCCGGCCGCGCAGCACGATGTCGAACAGGTAGCCCAGCGCCCAGTTCGGCACCGTCGTGTCGATATCGAAGCGCACCACCAGCCGCTGCCGGAAGGGCATCGGCACCGCATTGGCGATCGGGTCGATCTCGATCAGCGGATCGTCGGGGAAATAGAGCTGCGTCACCAGGCGGGTGGCGAAGCCGGGCCCGAGCAGCGACAGGTGGATGTGCGCAGGCCGCCAGGCATTGTGGTGGTTGCCCCAGGGATAGGCGCCGGGCCGGACGGTGACGAAGCGGTAGCGCCCCTCCGCGTCGGTGACGACCCGGCCGGCACCGGTGAAGTTGGGATCGAGCGGCGCGTCCCAGTTGTCCTTGCTGTGGATGTAGCGCCCGGCCGCATTGGCCTGCCAGATTTCGATCACCGTGTCCGGCACGGGCCGCGCGTTCTCGTCGAGCACGCGGCCGGAGACGACGATGCGCTGCCCCTGCGGCGGCCCCTTGTGCTGGGTGGTGAGGTCGGCGAGCGACAGGCCCATCAGCCGGTCCCAGCATCCGGCGGGGCCGGTGACCTCCGTCAGCGTCGACGGGATGCGCACCAGCGGCTGGCGCGGGCTGCGCAGCACCGTCGAGCGATAGTCGGGATAGAGCGACGGCGGCTGCCCGGCGTCCTCGCGCGCATAGGGGATCACGAGCGTCATGGGTTGTCTCCCTGGGCCGGTGGGCTGGCAGCAGGCCCTGTGTCAGGCCGGCTCGCGCTGGCGGACGGTGCGTTTCTCGATCCGCTTCTCGTAGCGCTCGCCCTTGATGATGCGATTGACGTAGATGCCGGGCGTGTGGATGCAATCCGGATCGAAGCTGCCGGCCTCAACGATCTCCTCGACTTCGACCACGGTCACCTTGGCGGCCGTCGCCATCATCGGGTTGAAGTTCCGCGCCGTCTTCCGGTAGATCAGATTGCCTTCCGGATCCGCCTTCCACGCCTTGATGATGGCGAGATCAGCCCTGAGCCAGCGCTCGCGCACGTAGAGCTCGCCGTCGAAGGCCTCGACGGGCTTGCCCTCGGCGACGACCGTGCCCACCCCGGTCTTGGTGTAGAACGCCGGGATGCCGGCGCCGCCGGCGCGGATGCGCTCCGCCAGGGTGCCCTGCGGGTTGAGCTCCAGCTCGAGCTTGCCGGACAGATACAGGTTCTCGAACAGCTTGTTCTCGCCCACGTAGGACGAGATCATCTTCCTGATCTGGCCGTTGTTGAGCAGCATCCACAGGCCGAAGCCGTCGGCGCCGCAATTGTTGGAGATGATCGTCAGCTCCCGGGTGCCCGCATCGCGGATGGCCGGGATCAGGTTTTCCGGATTGCCGGACAGGCCGAAGCCGCCGGACATGATGGTCATGCCGTCGAACAGCACGCCGTCGAGCGCTGCGGCGGGGCTGTCGTAGATCTTGCTGATCATGCTCGCTCCAGTGTGGGCGCGGTTTCCCCGGGGCTTACCGCACGAGCGGCAGCCCGACGTAGTTCTCCGCCAGCGAGCGCTGGGCCGCCGGCGAGGTGCGAATATAGTCCAACTCCGCCATTTGCAGGCGGCGGGAGAAGCCGTCCATATCCGGGAAGCGGTGGGTGACCGAGGTGTACCACCAGCTGAAGCGTTCCGCCTTCCACACCCGGGCGAGCGCGCGGGCCGAATAGTGGTCGATGCCGGCCGTGGAGCCGGAGGTGAAAAAGGCGGTCAGAGCGTCGGCGAGGACGACCACGTCGGCGACGGCGAGGTTGAGGCCCTTGGCGCCGGTCGGCGGCACGATATGGGCGGCGTCGCCCGCCAGGAACAGCCGGCCCCAGCGCATCGGCTCGGCCACGAACGAGCGCAGCGGCGCGATCGACTTCTCGAACGAGGGCCCGCGCGTCACCGTCGCGGCGCCCTGCCGGCCGAGGCGCAGGCAGAGCTCGTCCCAGAAGCGGTCGTCGGTCCAGTCTTCGAGCTTCTCGTCCAGCGCGCACTGGATGTAATAGCGGCTGCGCGTGGGGGAGCGCATGGAGGCCAGCGCAAAGCCATGGGCATGGTTGGCGTAGATCAGCTCGTGGCCGGCCGGCGGCACGTCGGCGAGGATGCCGAGCCAGCCGAACGGATAGACGCGCTCGTAGACCTGCAGCACATCGGCCGGAATGGCCGAGCGGCTGATCCCGTGGTAGCCGTCGCAGCCGGCGACGAACGAGCAGTCGAGCCGCTGCGCGATGCCGCCCTGGGTCCAGGTGACGACGGGCCGCCGCTCGCTGTCGAGGTCGTGCAGCGCCACCCCCTCGGCATTCCAGACGATGGGGATGCCGCGCGCGTCGGCGGCGTCGAAGAGGTCCTTCATCACCTCCTGCTGGCCGTAGACGGTGACCGTGGAGCCGCCGGTCAAGGCCGCGAGGTCGATGCGGAAGATATCGCCGTCGAGCGCGAGATTGATGCCCTCGTGCACCAGCCCCTCCGAACGCAGGCGCTGGTCGAGGCCGAGGCGGCCCATCAGGTCGGCGGTGATCTGCTCGAGCACGCCGGCGCGGACGCGGTTCTCGACGTAATGGCGCGTGCGCTGCTCGATCACCACGACCTGGACGCCGGCGGCGTGCAGCAGATGGGCGAGGAACATGCCGGCCGGGCCGGCGCCGATGATGGCGACTTGGGTGCGTAAGGTTTGGGTGCGCAAGGTTTGGGTGCGCAAGGTTTGGGTACGCAGGGTCTCGCTCCTCCCGATCGCATGGCGCGTTATGCGAATGAGAATAGATCGGCTGTCGACTCTGGCCATGGACAGCCGGCGCAAAACCTTGGACAAATCGTCGATATCAGACCAATGAGGCAGTGATGGCGACGGGCTCCACGACAGCCGTTCCGACCTTCTATCTCTATGGTGAGGCGCACCGGGCCGTGGACGAGCGCTTTGTCCACGTGGAGGCGCTGGACGACCGGTCGCGGCCGAGCGAATGGACGATTCGCCCCCACGCCCACGCCGAGCTGAACCACGTGTTCCATATTGCCGGCGGCGGCGGCACCATGCTGGCCGAGACGCGGTCGTTCGACTTCGTGGCCCCC
Source organism: Chelatococcus sp. KU-N122 (assembly GCF_055391085.1). Classification (NCBI taxonomy): domain Bacteria; kingdom Pseudomonadati; phylum Pseudomonadota; class Alphaproteobacteria; order Hyphomicrobiales; family Chelatococcaceae; genus Chelatococcus; species Chelatococcus sp. KU-N122. The sequence goes on from NZ_AP043981.1 coordinate 945,965, forward strand.
TGCCTGCTGATCATCGCTGCCGGAACGGTGCACGGCTTCCGCTGGCACACCGAGTCCAGCGGCTCGGTCGTCACTGTCGCCACCGCCCATTTGCAGGACCTGGCCCGCCACGACGAGGATCTGCGCCGCCTGTTCCGCGCCGCCGCGGTGGTGCCGCTGGACGCAGCCCAGCATGCGGCGATCGCCGCGGCCACGGCGCGGCTGATGCAGGAGCTCGGCTGGGCGGCCCTCGGCCACCGGGCCGCGGCCGATGCGGGCCTGCTCGACCTCCTGGTCACGGCGCTGCGTGCCCGGCATGTCCAGACGCCGGACGACGCGGACGGCGCGCTGCTGCGCGGCTACCAGGCGGAACTGGTGGCGCGCCTGCGGCAGCGCATCCAGGAGCGGTTCCGCCTGCGCGAATCGGTCGAGACCCATGCCCGGGCGCTGGGGGTGACGCCTGGCCGGCTGCGCGCCGCCTGCGCCCGCATCGCCCGCCAGGCGCCGTCCGACATGCTGGACCAGCGCGCCCTGCTCGAGGCCAAGCGCGCCCTACTGTACTCCAACGCCTCGGTGGCCGAGATCGGCTACGCCCTGGGCTTTCCCGATCCGGCCTATTTCTCGCGCTTCTTTACGCGGCATGTCGGCCAGCCGCCCACCGCCTTCCGTTGCGCGCGCGTGGGCCAGCAGCCTTAGAACGGGATGATTTATCTTCGAATCATCATCCCGCTCTAAGTCTTTGTTTTGAGCATGATCTTGTCCAAAAACCGGCGTCCACTTTTTGGAATCATGCTCGAACGCGGCACCAGTCGGCGCCATGCAAGAGGCCCAATTTTCGTATCAGCTCGAAGGACGCGTTCCCCGCGCGTCCGGGAGAAGACAGGCCCGATGATGCTGACACGGCGGCACCTCCTGCGGGCGACCGGCGTTGCGCTCGCGACGACGTTCCTGACGACGAGCTACGCCTTCGGCGTCGAGCCCTTCAGGCTGGCGCTGCAGCGCTACCACCTTGTGCCGCCACGCTGGCCGGCGGGCCTGTCGCTGACCATCGCCGCCCTGGCGGACATCCACGCCTGCCAGCCCTGGATGAATGCCGATCGCATCCGATCCATCGTGGACGCCACCAACGCGTTGAACCCGGATCTGATCGTGCTGCTGGGCGACTACGCCGCCGGCCACCGGTTCGTCACCGAGTGGGTGCCTGCGGCGGAATGGGCGGACGCCCTGGCGCCGCTCGCGGCGCCGCTGGGCGTCCATGCCATCCTCGGCAACCACGACTGGTGGGAGGACAGGACGGCCCAGCGCGCCGGCGCGGGCCCGGTCGTCGGCCAGCGGGCCCTGCAGCGGGTCGGCATTCCCGTCCTGGAGAACGATGTCGTGCGGCTCCAGAAGGATGGCCATGCCTTCTGGCTGGCCGGGCTGGGCGACCAGCTTGCCCTGCTCCCCGCCCGGGGATGGGGCCGCCGCCGCTATCGCGGTGTCGATGACCTGCCGGGGACGCTGGCCAAGGTCCGCGGCGAGGAGCCCGTCATCCTGCTGGCGCACGAGCCGGACGTCTTCCCGCAGGTGCCGGAGCGGGTGAGCCTGACGCTGTCCGGCCACACCCACGGTGGCCAGATCCGGCTGTTCGGGTACTCGCCGGTGGTGCCATCGCGCTTCGCCAACCGCTACGCCTATGGCCATGTGATGGAGCGGGGCCCCGCCGGCACGCCCAAGCACCTGATCGTCTCCGGCGGCCTCGGCTGCTCGATCATGCCGGTCCGGATCGGGGTGCCGCCGGAGATCACGCTGATCACGGTGCAGGGCCGGCCGGCGCCGGCTGGGAGCTGAGGTGCGCGGCCGCTTTCGTCGTGCAAAGGTCAGCATCAGCCGCTAGTCATGTCGCGATCGCAGGTGCGCCGGGAGGAAACACGCCCATGTCCAGCAAGGTCAGCCCGCTCGCGGGCAAGCCCGTCGATCCCGCCAAGCTCGTCAACGTCGCCAAGCTGGTGACGGCTTACTTCTCCCTCAAACCGGATGTGGCCGAGCCCTCCCAGCGCGTCGCCTTCGGCACCTCCGGACATCGTGGCTCGGCCTTCGATGCGGCCTTCAACGAGGCCCACATCCTCGCCATCAGCCAGGCCATCTGCAACTACCGCAAGAAGCAGGGCACCGACGGGCCGCTGTTCATCGGCAAGGACACGCACGCCCTGTCCGAGCCGGCGCTGGCGAGCGCCATCGAGGTGCTCGCCGCCAACGGCGTCACCACGATGATCGACGCCGACGGCGGCTACACGCCGACGCCGGTGATCTCCCACGCCATCCTCACCTACAACCGCGGGCGTAGCGCGGGCCTGGCCGACGGCATCGTCATCACGCCTTCGCACAACCCGCCCGAGGACGGCGGCTTCAAGTACAATCCGCCGCACGGCGGGCCGGCCGGCGCCGACGCCACCGACGAGATCCAGCGCGAGGCCAACGCGCTCATCGCCGGCGGCCTGAAGGACGTGCGACGCCTGCCCTACGCCCAGGCGCTGAAGGCGCCGGAGGTGCGCAGGTACGACTTCATCACCCCCTACGTCGCCGATCTCGCCAACGTGGTCGACATGGAGGCGATCCGTGCCAGCGGCGTGCGCATCGGCATCGACCCGCTGGGCGGCGCGGCCGTCCACTACTGGCAGCCGGTGATCGAGCGCTACCGCATCGATGCCACCGTCATCAACGATGCCATCGACCCGACCTTCCGCTTCATGACCGCGGACTGGGACGGCAAGATCCGCATGGACTGCTCCTCGCCCTATGCGATGGCGCGGCTGATCGACCTGCGCTCCAAGTTCGACGTGGCCTTCGCCAACGACACCGACTCCGATCGCCACGGCATCGTGGTGCCCTCCGCCGGGCTGCTGAACCCCAACCATTATCTCACCGTGGCGATCTCCTACCTGTTCGGCCATCGCCCGCGGTGGGCGGCCTCGGTCGGCGTCGGCAAGACGGTGGTGTCGAGCAGCAGCATCGACCGGGTCACCGCCAAGCTCGGCCGCAGGCTGGTCGAGGTGCCGGTCGGCTTCAAGTGGTTCGTCGAGGGCCTGCTCGACGGCTCGCTCGGCTTCGTCGGCGAGGAGAGCGCCGGCGGCTCCTTCCTGCGCCACGACGGCACCGCCTGGACCACCGACAAGGACGGCCTGATCCTGGGGCTGCTGGCCGCCGAGATCACGGCGACGACCAAGCACGACCCGGGCCAGATCTACGACGAGCTGACCGCCGAGATCGGCCGGCCGTTCTACGAGCGCATCGACGCGCCGGCGACGGCCCAGCAGAAGGACGTGCTGAAGAAGCTCTCGCCGGAGCAGATCACCCAGCAGACGCTCGCCGGCGAGCCGATCACCCAACGGCTGTCGAAGGCGCCCGGCAACGGCGAGGCCATCGGCGGCATCAAGGTCTCCACCGCGGACGGCTGGTTCGCCGCCCGCCCGTCCGGCACCGAGGACGTCTACAAGATCTACGCAGAGAGCTTCCGCAGCGCCGATCACCTCCGGCAGATCCAGCAGGAGGCGCAGGACATCGTCTCCGGCGCCTTCGCAGCGGCCGTCAAGTCGGCGGCGGAATAGCGAAGTATTCATAGTCGGATTCGATCCGGCCCGATCGGGCCGGTCCCCAGGTCGACGCTGTCCAAGTCGATGAATGGCCGGGTCGAGCCCGGCCACGACGGCGGTCGGCCGCCGCGGCGCCGTGCGAACCCGGATTGGGCGGCGCGCACGAAGCAGCAAAGACCAGACATACTTTTCTGCAATCGGCAGAATTTTCGACTCATCCTCGACACCGAAAAGTCCGAGCCGACCGGAGATTTGGAGCCGGTGGCTCATGCGGACGGGGGCGCCCCCTCGCCCGGCCGGCGCGGCCTACACGGCCCGCGGCCGCGGCGCGGACAAGTCAGAGGATCTCTCTTGGTATTCACCTCGTATGCCCAGAACTTGGAAGACGTCATGCTCTGGCGGGCATTGGGAGACCAGAAAGCCGGGTTCTACATCGACGTCGGCGCCGCCTGGCCGACAATGCACTCGGTAACCTATGCGTTTTACCAGAGAGGATGGAGCGGCATCAACGTCGAGCCGAACGAAGAGCTCCATTCTCTTCTGGCGATTCGTCGCCCCAAGGACGTCAATCTCGGCACGGCGGTGTCGAACTACGAGGGGACCGCGGCCCTCTGGCTGATACCGGACACGGGCCTGTCGACGCTCGACGAGGACATTGCCGCGGGCCACGCGGGGCGCGGATTGCGCCCGCAGCGCCGCCAGGTCGGCGTCACCACCCTGCGGCAGCTGTGGGACCAGCACGTCCCCGAGAGCCAGGCCGTGCACTTCCTGAAGGTCGACGCCGAGGGCTCCGAGCGGCAGATCCTGGAAGCCAACGACTGGTCGAAGCATCGGCCCTGGATCGTCGTCGTCGAAGCAACCCGGCCTCTCAGCTCCGCCGAGAACCATGAGCCGTGGGAGCCGATACTCTCGTCGGCGCACTATGTCCTTGCCTATGCCGACGGCCTGAACAGGTTCTATGTGGCGTCCGAGCACGACGAGCTGCTCGTGCGCCTGCGGCATCCACCGAACGTCTTCGACGACTATGTCCTCGCCGAAGTCCTCGAGCTCCGGGGCGAGATCGAGCGCGCCCGGGGACGGGCGGAGGAGGCGGAACGGCAGACCGAGACGCTGTCCACCCATGTGGAATTCTGCGAGACCTTCGTCCGGCAGCTGCAGGGCGAGCTGGCGCAGGTCTACGCCAGCGCCTCCTGGCGCCTGACGTCGCCCTTGCGACGGTTCAACCCCGAGCACATGCTTCGCGCGGCGCTCCCGGCGCGCAGGAACGGCGGATCGCCGACATCCGCGGCGGTGCCGCATGGCCCGGCGGTCGCTCCGCCGCCGGACTTCGAGCGCCTGCGGATCGGCGGCCTGACCCTGAACTTCGAGCGAAGCGCGCTCATGGACCGGCGCGGCATCGGCCGGGCGAGCCGGGAGCTGCTGGCGGCGCTGCGCGCACTGGCGCCGCCGTCGTCCGGCCGCCACGAGCCGAGCGATGCGGAGGTCTCGTTCTATCCGTCGATCCATTGGTGTCCGCCCGATCCCGGCCCCGCGGCGATCGTCATGATCCACGACGTCATCCCGCTGATCCTGCCGGACCTGTTCCCGCGCGAGACGGTCAGGGACTGGGACGGCAGGTTCCGCACCGCCGCTCGCAACGCCCGCCACATCGTGACCGTCAGCGCATCGAGCGCGACCGACATCGCCCGGCTGCTCGACGTCCCGCGCGAGAAGATCACCGTCGTTCCCAACGGCGTGACGCGGCTGCCGGTGGCGGCGGACGGGAGCCTCGCGCTGCCGACACGGCCCTATCTGGTGTTTCTCGGTTCGAGCGATCATCACAAGAACATCAGGGTCGTCTTCGACGCCCTGGCCGACCCGGCGCTGGCCGGGATCGAGCTGGTGATGATCGGCGAGAACCAGGCCGATGCATCGCTCATCCGCAAGACGGCACTGGACAAGCGCGTGCACTTTGTCGGCCGCGTGCGCGACGACGAGGTCGGCGCCCTCCTGACGCAAGCCGTCGCCCTCGTCTGCCCGAGCCTGTACGAGGGCTTCGGCTTGCCGCCCTTCGAGGCGGCGCTCCTCGGCGTCCCCTCGATCTGCAGCCGCCGGCCCGCCATGGACGAGCTGCTGGAGGGCTGCGCGCTGTTCGCGGACCCGACGCTCGGCTCCGACTGGGCCCGGCAGATCGAGCTGCTGGCCCAGGACGGCGCGCTTCGCGCCCGACTCGGCGCCGCAGCGAAGGCGGTCGCCGAAACGTTCACATGGGCCAGCGCGGCAGCGGGCCACGTCGCGCTCGCGCGGCAGGTGAGCCTGGAGAGCAGCGTCGCTCAGCAGCCGGCCGTCATGGGATGGAGCGGAGCTAGGCCGCCAGCAATGCACCTGCCTCCGCCAGGCTGACCGCGCCATCGCCGAGCAGACGCTCGTTCAACGTGTCCTCGGCCGGCCCGGCCGAGGCGGCCAGCGGATCCTGCGGCGCCAGGCGGTGGTCGACCACGAGGCGCGACAGCAGCAGGCGACGGGCATCGCCACGCTGCGCGTGGATGCGCCCGCCTTCCCAGGCGAAGGCCACGGCGCTCGCCACATGGTAGAGCGCGCTGGTGGCGCGCCGTGCATCGGCCTCGCTGGCGGCGTCCGCCGCCACCTGGCGCGCGAAGGCGATGGCACGGTCGCTCAGGCCCCGCAGGCGATCGCGCCAGCCGGCCGGCACGCCCTCCATGTCGTCGATGCGGGCATGGAGGTCGGCCGCCAGAGCCGCCTCGGCACCGTGGCGGCGCACGGCCCGGGTCAGCGCATCGAGCGCCACGATGTTGCCGGTGCCCTCCCAGATCGAGCCGAGATGGGCATCGCGCAGCAGCCGCGGCGTAGCGAACTCTTCGATGTAGCCGGTGCCCCCGCGCATCTCCATGGCGTCGCCGCAGACCTTGCGGGCATCGCGCGTCGCCCGGTATTTCAGCGTCGGCGTCAGCACGCGCAGCAGCGCCGCCGCCTCCTGGCTGCCGGCCTCGGCCCGGTCGAGTGCGGCCGCGGTGAGGAAGCTCAGCGACACCGCCTGCTCGGTCGCCAGCATGATCTTCATCAGCTGCCGGCGGGCCAGCGGCAGGTCGACGATGCGCCGGCCGAACACCACCCGGCCGCGCGCCACGGTGTTGGCGTCGTGGTAGGCCCGCCGCATCAGGGCCGCGGACTTGACGCCATTCGACAGCCGCGACCAGTTCACCATCTCCGCCATCTGCACGAAGCCGCGGTCGAGCCGGCCGACGGCGTAGGCGACGGCGCCCTCCAGCTTGATCTCGCCCGAGGCCATGGAGCGGGTGCCCAGCTTGTCCTTCAGCCGCACGATCCGGTAGTGGTTGGGCGAGCCGTCATCGAGCAGCCGCGGCATCAGGAACAGCCCGACGCCGCGCGTGCCGGGGGGCGCCCCCTCCGGTCGGGCCAGCAGCATGATGGTGCGGGCGTCCGCGTTGGAGCAGAACCACTTCTCGCCGTGGAGGCGCCAGGCGTCGCCGTCCGGCACGGCCCGGGTGGTGAGGGTGCCGACGTCGGAGCCGCCCTCCTTCTCGGTCATGAACTGGCCGCCCTGGGTGAGGCGCGCCATGTCGGTCTGGGTCAAGCCGTCCAGGTATTTGGCCTTGAGCGCCTCGTCGCCGAAGCGCGACAGCAGGCGGGCGGCGCCGTCGGTGACGTTGATCGGGCAGCCCATCCCGAACTCGGCCTGATTGAACAGGAAGGTGAAGGCATGCTTGGCGACGGCGGGATAGGTGTCCGGCCAGCCCAGGATGCCCTTGCGGTGCGACATGGCGTGGATGCCGAACTCGCCGTAGGCGGCGCGCTCCAGCTCGCGGTAGGCCGGATGGTACTCGATCCACTGCGCGTCGCGGCCGAAGCGGTCGCGGTGGTGCAGCACCGGCCCGTGCCGGTCGGCGAGCCGGGCGCATTCGTCGAGCGGGCCGCCGGCCATGGCGCCGAGCCGGTCGAGGTGCGGCTCGACATGCCGGAACAGCTCGTCCGGCAGATGCAGGCGCAGCAGATCGGCGAGCGCCGGATCGGCCCGGTAGAAGTTCAGGCCGGTGGTGTCGGGGGCGAGGAGGCTCGAGCGGTGGTCGTCGGATGCGGGCATGATCGGCTTGCTGACGAAACGGGCCCCGATCTAATCATCTGCCGCGCGGCAAGCAAAGGAAGGGCGCGGGGCCGCCCGCGACGGGAGCAGTCATGCAAGGTTCTGCTGTGGGTTACGGGGTTGCGGATGGCATCGCCCGCATCGTTCTGAATCATCCGCCGGTCAACGCGCTGGACGACGCGGGGCTCTCGGCCCTCATCGGCTGCCTCCGTCGTGCTGCTGCCGACGACGGCGTGCGCGCCGTCCTGCTGACCAGCGCGGTCCCCGGCCGCTTCTCGGCCGGCCTCAACCTCAAGGCGCTGTCGGAGCAGCCTGCGGCCGCGATCCGCGCCCTGGTGCGCAAGCTCTATGTCGAGCTCTACGACGCCCAATACGAGCTCGGGAAACCCTCGATCGCCGTCGTCGCCGGCACGACGCGCGGCGGCGGCATGACCATGGCGATCTCCTGCGACGTCATCATCGCTTCGGCGAGCGCCACCTTCGGCTACCCGGAGATCGACAACGGCCTGCTGCCGGCGATCCACTTCGCCCACCTGCCGCGCATCATCGGCCGCCACCGCGCCTTCGAGCTGCTGTTCAGCGGCCGCCCGTTCGGCGCCCAGGAGGCGTTCGACCTGGGGCTGGTGAGCCGCGTCGTGCCCGACGGCGAGGCCGAGACCGCGGCGCTGGACCTCGCCCGCACCTTCGCCGCCAAGCCGGAGATCGCCGTGCGCCTCGGGCGCGCCGCCTTCCTGCGCCAGAACGATCTGGACTACCGGCGCAGCGTCGCCGCGGCGGTGGAGGATTTCGCCACGGTCAGCGCCACCGACGAGGCGCGCGCCGCGCTGCGCGCGTTCGCGCAAAGGCCGCGCAAGGACGCCTGACAGCTCCCCACGCCGTCGTGGCCGGGCTTGGCGCGCCAGGGCTGCGGCGCGCCCTTCACGAGCGTGCACTGCCGGCCCACCTGCGTCATATGTTTCGCCACGTCACGACGACTCGCACTGCCATCCCGCCGCCATGGCCGGGCTTGACCCGGCCATCCATCGCACTGGCAAGACTCAGCCCGCCAGGGGCTGGCCGAATCGTGGCGTTCCTCAAGGAGATGAATGGCCGGATCAAGTCCGGCCATGACAGCGGGAGGAGAGACGCCCCTCCGTCACTCCACCTCGTCCCAGCTTGTGCCGTTGAAGCGCTGCAGCTTGATGAACTCGACCACATTGTAGTCGGTGGGGCTCGTATTGATGATGCTGCCTGGGATCAGCACTGGAATGCGGAAATCCTTGAGGTTGGCGGCCTGCTTCATGATGTTCTCGCGGGTCAGGTCGTCGCCGCACTGGCGCAGCACCTGCTCCATGGTCTTGGCGTAGGCGTAGCCGACGATGTTGAGGGTGTCGGCCGGGTCGGCGCCGGGCATGTATTCCTTCATCCACTGGAACCAGGCCTGCACGTCCGGGTCGTTGGCCCAGCGCGGGTCGGTCGCCTCCTTGATGAAGCCGCCGGTGATGACGCCCTTGGACGCCTCCAGGCCCGCCGGCTTGAACGTCGAGCCGATGTAGGCCGAGCCCAACGTCAGGTAGGTGGTGGGCCGCCAGCCCATCTCGTAGGTCTTGCGGATCGCCTGCGCCGCCTGCTTGGCATAGGTGAACAGGAACAGGGTGTCGGCGCCCGAGTCCTTCAGCAGCACGATCTGCGAATCCACCGTCGGGTCGGTCGCCTGGAAGCTCTGGGCGCTGACGACGAGACGGTCGGCGTCGGCGCCGAGGCCCTCCTTCAGGCCGGCCAGCAGCTCCTTGCCGAAGTCGTCGTTCTGGTAGAGCACGCCGATCTTGGCACCGGGCGTCCGGCGCGCCACCTCCTTGCCGTAGAACACACCCTCCCGATGCAGGGTCGGCTGCCAGCCCATGGTCCAGGGGTAGTGCGCGGGATCGTTGAAGGTCTGCGAGCCGCCGGCGACGAACAGCTGCGGCACCTTGGCCTTGTTGAGGTAGGCGCGCGAGGCGAGATTGTTGGCAGTGCCCAGCGTGCCGAAGATGGCGGCCACCTCCTCGCTCTCGACCAGCCGGCGTGTCGCTTCGAGCGACTTCGGCGGGCTGTAGCCGTCGTCGAGCGCCACGAGCACGACCTTGCGGCCGTTGATGCCGCCCTTGTCGTTGACCGACTTGAAATAGGCCTGCTCGGCCCGGCTCAATTGGCTGTAGGCGGAGGCCGGCCCGCTGAACGGCATGGCCTGGCCGATCTTGATCTCGGTGTCGGTGACGCCGGGGCCATATTGCTTGGTTTGCGCATGGGCCGGCGCGGCCAGAGCCGCGGCCAGCGCCGCACCCGCCACCACCCTGCTCGCAGACCGGATACCGATTCGCCGGATGCCGATTCGCCGGATACCCATTCGCAAAGCCGTACCTCCCGAAGCGTGCCTGCTTGTTGGACGCGCCGGGATGACCGCTCGGGCGCCGCTCGGCATGCCCATAACGTAATTTATGTTACTTAGGAAGAGGCTGTTTCGCCCGCGCCGTCGCCACGCGGCGCAACGCTATTTTTCGACGAAGGCCTTCTCGATGACGAAGTGGCCCGCCTGGGTCTGGCTGCCCTCGATGAAGCCGCGCGCCTCCAGGAGGGCACGCGTGTCGGCCACCATCTGCGGGCTGCCGCACAGCATCAGCCGGTCATGGGCAGGATCGAGCGGGGCGAGGCCGAGGTCGCAGGCGAGCTTGCCCTCGGCGATCAGGTCGGTGATGCGGCCGCGGTTGCGGAAGGGCTCACGCGTCACCGTGGGATAGTAGATCAGCTTGGCGGCGATCTCCTCGCCCAGGTATTCATCCGCCGGCAGATGCGTGGCGATGGTCTCGCCGTAGGCGAGCTCGCTGACCTGCCGGCAGCCGTGGATCAGCACCACACGCTGGTAGCGCGCGTAGGTCTCGGGATCGCGGATGATCGACATGAACGGGGCGAGGCCCGTGCCGGTGCCGAGCAGGTAGAGGGTGGCGCCGGGCAGCAGGTTGTCGTGGATGAGGGTGCCCGTGGCCTTACGGCTGACCAGGATGGGGTCGCCCACCTTCAGATGCTGGAGGCGCGAGGTCAGCGGGCCGCACGGTACCTTGATCGAGAAGAACTCCAGCTCGTCGGCGTAGTCGGGGCTGACGATGGAATAGGCCCGGAGCAACGGGCGGCCGTCCACCTCCAGGCCGATCATGGTGAACTGGCCGGCCTGAAAGCGGAAGCCCGGCTGCCGCGTGGTGCGGAAGCTGAACAGGGTGTCGGTCCAGTGGTGCACGTCGAGGACGCGCTCCTGGTTCAGGTTGCTCATCGCCACGGGCTCCGGGGCTGGTTCGGGGTCAGGTCAGCCGGGCGTCGCCGGGCTTTCGGAAAAGAAGCGGGCGAGCTTGTCCGGCTCGCCGTCGAAGGCCGCGGCATCGGCCGGCGGCTCCTTCTTCTCGGTGATGTTGGGCCACGCCGCGGCCATACGGGCATTGAGCCTGAGCCACGGCTCCAGACCCGGCTCGGTGTCCGGCTTGATCGCCTCGGCCGGGCACTCCGGCTCGCACACGCCGCAGTCGATGCACTCGTCCGGATGGATGACGAGCATGGTCTCGCCCTCGTAGAAGCAGTCGACCGGACAGACTTCGACGCAGTCCATGTACTTGCACTTGATGCAATTCTCGGTGACGACGTAAGTCATGCGCAAGTGAACTCGACGTTGCGATGACTTTGTGTAGGGGTACCGGTGTCGACGCGCCAGCACAAGCGGGTTATGGCGACAATTAGTTGCCGAAATGGGCTCGCGAGCCCTATAGGCGTCATGGCCGGGCTTGACCCGGCCATCCATCTGACTTGAGAAAAACCCAAGCAAGCGGGCGCTGGCGCAGCGTCGTAGTCCTGAGTGGATGGATGGCCGGGTCAAGCCCGGCCATGACGAAGCTGAGGCCGCTACAGCGCCGCGGCGAGGCTCTGGCCGTGCATGTCGATGGCCAGGCCGTTGAGCGCGTCCTCGTTCACCTCGCTGCCCATCGCCTTGAGGCTCTCCTCGCGGATCAGCGCGAGCAGGCCGCGCCGGAGCTGGAGGAACTCCGACGAGGTGGTCATGGCGGGCTTGCGCGGCCGCTCCAGCGGCACGGCGATCTCGGCCTTGATGGTGCCGGGACGGGCCGTCATCACGTAGACCCGGTCGGACAGGAAGATCGCCTCGTCGATGTCATGGGTGACGAACAGCACGGAGATGCGCAGCTTCTGCCACAGGTTGGTGAGGATCTGCTGCATGATCAGCCGCGTCTGGGCATCGAGCGCGCCGAACGGCTCGTCGAGCAGCAGCACCTTGGGGCCGGTGGCCAGCGCCCGCACGATGCCCACCCGCTGCTTCATGCCGCCCGACAGCCGGTCGGGATACTGGTTCTCGAATGCCGTGAGCCCGGCGAGGCCGAGCAGGGTGCGCGCCGCCGCCTCGCGCCGGGTGCGCGGCATGCCCTTCATCTTCAGGCCGAACTCGACGTTCTGGCGCACCGTCTTCCACGGAAACAGCGAGTACTGCTGAAACACCATGCCGCGGTCGGCACTGGGCCCGCGGATCGCCTCGCCGTCGACGGTGACGCGGCCGCTGCTCGGCTTGAGGAAGCCGGCGAGCGCGTTGAGCAACGTCGACTTGCCGCAGCCGGACGGGCCGATGATGGAGACGAACTCGCCCGGGCTGACGCCGAGCGACACGTCGGTGACGGCCTCGACCGTCTCGCGCGCCGTCTCGTAGCGCAGGCCGAAGTGCTCCACCTGGATGTGGCCACGGCCGGGCACTGCTGCCGCGTCGTCCGTAAGCCGGTTTGGCGCTGACGCCATGGTCGTCTCCTTGCTGTTAGCGATTCTGGCGGCCCGCCAGCGCTCCAACCGCGCACCTCGCCCCGCTCGCGGGGAGAGGTCGGAGCGCGCAAGCGCAGCTTGCGTGCACCGGGTGAGGGGGGCTGCCGGAAAGGACTCCGGCCCGGTCACGGCGCTCTGGAAGCCCCCTCACCCCTGCCCTCTCCAAGAAGAATGCGGCTTGCCGCATTCTTCAGCTCTCTGAGTGCGCAAGTCGGGTAGAGCCGACTTGCGTTGAAGCGGGGCGAGGGCGCGCAGGGGCTCCGTCGGCGCTCAATGCTTCGAAACCACTGTGCAAAATGACTTCTCGGCCCTTCACTCATCCACGCGCCCGCCACGGCATCACCAGGGTGCCGACGAGGTGGATGAGGAAGCTCGACCCCAGGCCCAGCACGCCGATGGCGATCATGCCGAGCGCGATGTCCGCATACTGGACCAGCGAATAGGCTTCCCAGGTGAAATAGCCGATGCCGAACTGGCCGGAGATCATCTCGGCGGCGATCAGCGACACCCAGGCCACGCCCATGCCGATGGTGAGGCCGGTGAAGATCTGCGGCAGGGCGCCGGGAAAATAGACATCGCGAAAAGTCGCCATCTCCCCGGCGCCCAGGCAGCGGGAGGCGCGCACCAGCACCGGGTCGACGTTGGCCATGCCCTGCAAGGTGTTGAGCAGGATGGGGAAGAACGAGCCGAGGAAGGTGATGAAGACGATGCTCTGCTCGTTGGTGGGCCATAGCATGATCGACATGGGCACCCAGGCGATGGCCGGGATCGGCCGCAGCACCTCGGTGATCGGCAGCACGGCCTCGCGGAACAGGCGGTAGCGGCCCATGGCCAGCCCCAGCGGCACGGCGATGAGCGCCGCCAGCGCGAAGCCAAGGCCGATGCGCCGGCAGGAGAGCAGCACGTGCCGGCCAAACTGTGGATCGCTCGCCGCCAGTAGCGCCCGCTCCAGCACGGCGAGCGGCGTGGGGATGTTGACGAAGCGGACGAAGGCGTTGACCCGGTAGGTGGTGAGCAGGTGCCAGGCCAGGACGAAGGCGGCGAGCGCCACCGTGCCGACCAGGACGGCCCGCAGGTGCGGCCAATAGAAGGCGAGCAGGCGCACCGCAGCAGGCTTGGTGGCGGGCCTGGCGGCCGGCGAAGCCCCGGCCCGCGCCGGCGCCTCGGGCGGGGCGTCGACCGCCAGCGCGGCCTCCGCGTTCAGCCGGTAGAGAGCGGTCTGAGCCATCTCAACCTCCCGCCGCGACCGCCTTCAGCGCCGCGTCGAAGCCGACCGATTGGCCGCCACTCTTCTGTGCCTCGGCGTCCGCGTCCTTCTTGAGCAGGAAGGGCTTGATCTCGGCCGCCTTGCCGGCGCCACGCACCGCATAGAAGCCCTGGTCGGCAAACAGCTTGGTGCCACGGGCGGTGTCGTAGAAGTAGGTGACGTTGACCTTCTTGTTGTTGGCCTTGAGCTCGGCCAGGGCGCCGAGCGTGCACTCCGGGCTCGCGAACGGCTGGATGCCCTCGCCGTCGATCCAGATCTCGCCGGCCTTGCGCGGCTCGGTGATCGGCTTGTTGCAGAAGGTGTCCTGGCCGCCGACCTCGTAGTTGGAGGTCGCAGCAAGCTGCGTGTCGTAGTCGAGCCCCAGCTCGGCGAAGGCCTTGCGGACATAGGTGTCGTTGACCCAGGCCTTGACGTCGAACTCCTTCATGCGCCCCAGGTTCTGCAGCACCTTGGCGTCCTCGCCCGCGTCCGCCACCAGCTGCGGCTTGATGGTGGGATCCATCGTCATGATGCCGCCGGGGCCGAGGAAGATGTAGACGACCTCCTTGTTGATGCCGGTCCACTGCGCGATCTTCTCGGCTGCGCGCTTGGGATCCTCGCGCACCCATCGATTGGCCTCAATGGTCGCCTTGATGTAGGCGACGACGACCTCCGGATACTTTTCGGCGAAATCGGTGCGGACGACGACGCCGTGCCAGGTCGGCGCATTGGTCTCGACGCCGTCGAAGATCTTTCGAGCGAAGCCGCGGAACGGCAGCAGCTCGGCGAAGGGCACGAAGTCGGCGTGGGCGTCGATCTTCTTTTCCTGCAGGTTGGTGGAGCCGACCTCCGGGCTCTGGCTGACCAGCTGGATCGTATTGGGAGCCCAGCCGCGATCCTGGAAGGCCTTGAGCACCATGCCGTGGGCGGCCGAGCCGAACGGCACGCTCAGCACCTTGCCCTTGAGGTCGGCGAGCTCGTAGTAGGGCGAATCCTTGTGGACGACGACGCCGTTGCCGGAGCCGTCGAGGTTGTAGGCCGCCACCGCGATCAGCTGGCTCTTGCTGTCCGGATTGCTCTGGAAGGTGAAGCCGTTGACGATCAGCGGGTAGTCGCCCATGCCGCCGAATTGCAGCTTGCCCGCCATCATGCCGTTGGTGACGGGCGGGCCCGAGGTGAAGTTGTTCCACTCGAGCTCGAAGGTGATATCGGCGTACTTGCCGGTCTTGGGCAGGTACTTGTCCAGCAGCTTCAGCTCGCGAACGACGGCGCCTGTCGTCACGGTGTTCGTCGTGGTGTCCTGCGTGCCGATGCCGATCTTGACCGCTTCGGCGCGCACGGGAGCCACCCAGGCGAGGGCCGCCGCCGCACCCACCGCCGCCAGCGCGAGACGTGTCCGCTTCATCGATCGCTCCGCCTCATCATCAACTCGGAAAGCCGTTGCTTCCCTCGGCTCGAATGATCGGCGGCAGATGATCGGAAGCAAACCAAGATGGGGCGGCTTGGTCGATTAGTTTCCTCATTGGCCGCCGCTGACGTCATTTGCGGCAGCTCGATCACCGCGCGCCCGCGATTTGGGCAGCGGCGAGCCGCCGTCAGGCGGCAGCGCCCTTCAGGCCTTGCAGTTGGTCGGCCCGATGGATCACCAGACGGGCCTTGTCCGCGGTGAGGATTCCCTGCTGCTGCAGGCGCTTGAGGCTGATGGTCACCCATTGGCGAGTGGCGCCGACCATGTGCGCGAGCTCGGCATGGGTGAAGCCGGCGCGGATGACGATGTCGCCGTCCTCCTCCAGCCCGTAGAGATCGCTCAGGTGCAGCAGGAGGTGAGCCAGCCGCTCGGTGACGGAGCGGGTGCCCAGCATCTGCGCCAGGGCGGAGTAGCATTTGCCCTTGAACGACAGGCCCTCGATGAGGCCGATGGCGAGCGCCGGGATGTCGCTCGCCAAGCGGCGCAGCGCCTTGCCGGGAATGAGGAAGACGACGCTGTTGGCCGCCGCCACCCCGGACCAGAGGTGCGGGGTGGAGCCGAACACCTCCGGCCCGCCGACGAAATTGCCGGCGTTCCAGTAGGCGAGCGTGATCTCGCGGCCGGAGGGGGCCGTGTAGAACACGCGGATGCGGCCGCTCTCGACGAGGTGGATGCCGTCGTGCACAGCACCCTGGCTGAACAGCGTCTGGCCACGGTAGAGCACACGCCGCCGGCCATGGCTGAGCACGATCTCCCGCTCGCGCTCGCCGAGCGCCTGCAGCAACGGGCGGGGACCGCCGACGAGTGTGGCGTTCTCGGTCAGCAGCAGCGATTCGCCAGGACCACGGGCGGAACGGCCAGGGCTGGATCCCGCAGCGATCGTGGCTGTCTGGAAAGACATCGCAACTGGTCTCCTCTCCGCCCCAAGGCGGGGAACCAGCATAAGCCGTGCCAATCCGAGAAGAATTCTAAACTGAATGCCGGGCGGAGAGGATTGTTCTCCACCGACGCACGCCCTCGGGCGAGCCGCAACAAACCTCGCGCGCGGGCAGCCCCTTGTTCGCGCAAAGCTCGCTCATACCGGCCGCGGCGCCGCCCCGCATGTTATCGCTCAGGACTTGGCCGCTCAGGACTTGGCTGCTCAGGACTTGGCCGCGTGCTCCGGCTTGCCCTTGCGCTTCGTCGACGCCATGTCGTGCAGCTCCTTCTCGCTCATCGACGTCTCCATCGACTTCGATGCGCCCTTGAGCTCGCTCTTGCTGATGTCGCCGCGCTTGGCCGCGAGCGCCGCACCGGCGGCCTTCTGCTGCGCTTTCGATTTGGCGGGCATGGCCTTGCTCCTCGTTCTGCCGGCAGCCGCACCGTGTCGGAGCCGGCATCGGAACAACGGCCGGCCGGTGACAAAGGTCCACCTGGCGCGCCACAGGCTCAACGAGTCGCGCGATTGTCTTCGGCTGCTGCGGCGGCTAGAGACGGGCGGTCGTTCTGAGTGGATGGGTGGCCGGCCGAGCCGGGCATGACGAGGCTGGAAGTCCGATGAACACCGTCTCCGGCACCGGGCCGCACGCCTGGACTGAACCTGCGGCGCGCATGCTGCTCAGGGCCATGTTCGACGCAGCGGTCGCGGCCGCGCAGCCCGCCACGACCCTCGCCCGCCACCTGCCGCCGCCGCCGAAGGGGCGCACGATCGTCGTCGGTGCCGGCAAGGCTGCCGCCGCCATGGGGCGCGCCCTGGAGGAGGCCTGGCCCGGCCCGCTCAGCGGTCTGGTGGTCACCCGCTACGGCCACAGCGTCCCCTGTCGCAGCATCGAGGTGGTGGAAGCGGCCCATCCGGTGCCCGATGCGGCCGGCCTCGATGCAGCCCGTCGCATCCTGGCGATGGTCTCCGGCCTGACCGACGACGACCTGGTGATCGCGCTGATCTCCGGCGGCGGCTCGGCGCTGATGGCCCTGCCGGCGCCGGGCATCAGCCTCGACGACAAGCAGGCTGTCGGCCGGGCGCTGCTCAAGTCGGGCGCCTCGATCGACGAGATGAACTGCGTGCGCAAGCACCTGTCGGCGGTCAAGGGCGGCCGGCTGGCCGCCGCCGCCTATCCGGCGCCGATGGTGACGCTGCTGATCTCCGACGTGCCCGGCGACGATCCGTCGGTCATCGCCTCCGGGCCGACGCTGGGCGATCCGACCACCGCCGCCGACGCACTCGCGATCCTCGACAAGTACCGCATCGACGCGCCTGCGCCAGTCCTGAGCCGGCTTCGCGCCGGCGGCGACGAGACGCCCAAGCCGGACGATCCGCGCCTGGCGCGCGCCCGCTCCGTCGTCATCGCCACGCCGCAGGCGTCCCTCGAGGCCGCCGCCCAGGTGGCGCGTGCCGCCGGCATCGAGCCGCTGATCCTGAGCGACGCGATCGAGGGGGAGGCGCGCGAGGTGGCCAAGGTGCTGGCCGCCGTGGCCCGCCAGGTGGCGCTGCGCGGCGAGCCGGCCGCCCCGCCCTGCGTGCTGCTGTCGGGAGGCGAGACGACGGTGACGGTGCGCGGCGGCGGACGCGGCGGCCGCAACGTCGAATTCCTGCTGGCGCTGGCCGTGGCGCTCGACGGCCTGGCCGACGTCTATGCCCTGGCGTGCGATACCGACGGCGTCGACGGCGCCGAGGACGTGGCCGGAGCGATCGTCACCCCCGATACGATGGCGCGGGCGGCGCAGCTCGGCATCGACGGCAAGGCGAGCCTGGCCGACAACGATGGCCACAGCTTCTTCGAGATGCTCGGCGACCAGGTGATCACCGGCCCTACGCTCACCAACGTCAACGACTTCCGCGCCATCCTGGTCGTGGCGCGGCGCGCGACGCCGGGCTGACCTCCGGAGCGGACGCCATGGCGGCCCCTTGATCCCGCTGCCGCATCCGGGCCAGATCGTGGGCTGGAGGCGTCGGTGCCGGCCCCGTGCGTCCATGCCGATCGGCATGCGCCGGCACCGCCGCTAGTGTGGCGAATCCGAAATTCGCACCACCTCGGGGCAGCGCTGGGAGCGAATTTCGGATTCCTAAGCCACACTAGCAACTCTATGATTCTAGTGTGGTTTAATGGATCTGAAGTTCCTGAACGTGGATGCCATGTGGGGAGCAGGAACTTCAGATCCACCACACTGGAGCGCTTTGCGATTGGATGGAACCACCCAATCGCAAAAGAAGCGCTCCAAATTCAAAAATCACCGGCAGGAGACGCAGACGTGCCCAGCGCCGAAGCCCCACGGTCACCGGACGGCGCAGGCGAGGCGGCAGCCTCCCTGGGCGGCTACCGGAAAGGCGAGGAGGCCAGCGCCCGAATCCTCGAAGCCGCGCTGCGATCGTTCGGCGCCAACGGCTTCAAGGCGACCACGACGCGGCAGCTCGCCGAGGATGCCCAGGTCAACCTGCCGGCGCTCAAGTATTATTTCGGCAGCAAGGAGGGCCTCTATCTGGCCTGCGCCCGCGAGATCGTCGGCCGTTACGAGGCGCACATGCTGGGGCTCGTCGCCGATGCCCGGTCGGCGGCCCGCGCCGGCATGGGCCCGGCAGCAGCCCGCTCGCGGTTGAAGGAGGTCGTGGGGGCGCTGGCCGAGTTGCTCGTCGGCAGCCCGGAGGCCGAGATCTGGACGTCCTTCGTCCTGCGTGAAATGGCCGACCAGGGGCCCGCATTCACCATTCTCTACGAGCAGCTCTGGGCGCCCGGCATCGCCCTCATCGCGACCCTGATCAGCCGCGCTCGCGGCGAGGACGCCCCCTCGCCGGCCGCGCGCATCGAGGCGCTGCTGCTGGTCTCCAGCCTCACCGCCTTCAGCACGGCGCGGCCGGTGGCGCTGAGGTATCTCGATTGGCCTGACACCGACGGGGCGAGGTTCGCCAGCGTCAGGCGCGTCATCGACGAACAGATCGACCGCATCGGCTGAGCGGTCCTCAGTCGAGGCGCTTCTCGATCTCGTCCCTGATCGATTCCGGCTTGGTGGCGGGGGCGAACCGCTCCACCACATGCCCCTGCCGATCCACCAGGAACTTGGTGAAGTTCCATTTGATGCCCTTGCTGCCCAGCAGGCCCGGCGCTTCGGCCTTGAGCCACGCGAAAAGCGGGGCGGCCTCCGGGCCGTTCACATCGATCTTGGCGAACATCGGGAAGCTGACATCGTAGGTCAGCTTGCAGAAGCTCGCGATCTCCGCGGCGTCTCCCGGCTCCTGCTGGCCGAACTGGTTACAGGGAAAGCCGAGCACGACGAGGCCGCGCTCGCGCAGGTCGCGGTACAGCACTTCGAGGCCCTCATACTGGGGCGTGAACCCACACTTGCTGGCCGTGTTGACGATCAGAAGCACCTTGCCACGGTAGTCGGAGAGCCGAACCTCGCTGCCGGTGATGTCGCGCGCCGTGAAATCGTAAACGGTGGTCATTCTCGCCTCGATGCACTCGATGGGGATGGATCACGCGGAGTCCGGCAAGGCGATCCGCCTGCCATACATTTGCAAGATCGTCACTCACGGAGTGGGCTGCAACATCCGCGCAGCCGCTCTCCCCAAAGTGGTCGTTTGCGCTGCGCCCTCCTTCGGGCCCAGCCGTGCCGCGGGAACCGTCTGGGCCGCGGCCCCCCGGCCGAGAATTCGACCGGCGGCGCATTGACAGGCCGGGCGGCAGTTCGAACATTCGGGCCCCCTCGCCCTCCGGATCCGGTTGCGTGCACGATCTCAACGACCGCCAGAATGCCATCCTGTCGATCGCCCGCAGCGTCGGGCACGTGGAGGTCGACGAGCTCGCGGACCGGTTCGAGGTCACGCCGCAGACGATCCGCCGGGATCTGAACGAGCTGTGCGAGCGCAACCTGCTGACGCGGACCCACGGCGGTGCGGTGGCCTCATCGTCGGTCGAGAACCTGTCCTACGAGGCGAGGCGACAGATCGCGGCCCCGGCGAAGCGCGCCATCGGCACGGCCGCCGCGGCGCTCATTCCGGATAATTCCTCGCTCTTCATCAATGTCGGCACCACCACCGAGGAGGTCGCGCGCGCCCTCGCCGCGCGCAGGGACCTGCTCGTCATCACCAACAACATCAACGTGGCGCTGACGCTCTATCCGTTCGCATCGATGAAGGTCGTCATCGCCGGCGGCCCGGTGCGTCATTCCGACGGCGCGGTCGTCGGCAGCGCCGCCGTCGACCTCATCCGGCAGTTCAAGGTGGACACCGCCGTCATCGGCGCCTCGGCCATCGACGAGGACGGGTCGCTGCTCGATTTCGATCCGCTCGAGGTCAACGTCTCCCGCGCCATCATCGAGAACGCGCGGCGCGTCCTCCTGGTGTGCGATCAGACGAAGATCGCGCGGGCGGCGCCGGTGCGGATCGGCCACATGTCGCAGATCGACACCTTCGTGACCGATCGGCTGAGCTCGGAGCGGCTGCGGTCGATCTGTGCGGCGAACAGCGTCGAGATCGTGGAGGCGCGACCTCACGACGGCCCGGAGTAGCGGGCCGGTCTCGCTGCCGTGCGATACGCGATAAATGTTCGTTTTTTTTGCTTGCGAACATGATGATGTTCGTTTTAGCGTCCTGAGCCTGCTAACAAGAACGCATCGGCTCGGGGAAGGGTCTCGCCTCCCCGAACCCGGGATCAGGGAGGAAACGGATGAATTGGAGGTCGCTGCTCTATGCCTCGGCCGTCATCGGCGCTGCGCTGCTGCCGCACGGCGCGGCACGCGCCGACGGCGTCCAACTGCTGCCGCCCAACCTCTTGGCGCCAGCCGGCACGGACATGGTGCCAGCCGGGACGTTCAAGAAGGATCCGCCCTGGGTCATCGGCATGTCGTGGCCGGGCGTCGGCAATACCTGGATCGTCCAGACCATTCAGGAGATCAAGTACGCGGGCAGCCAGGATCCGAACATCAAGGAGTTTCGATTCGCCGAAGCCAATTGGCAGCCCGCCAAGCAGGTCGCGGATATCGAAGACCTGATGGCGCGCAAGGTCGACGCCCTGCTCGTGGTGCCGATCTCCGTCGACTTGGTGAAGGCGCAGATCGACGCTGCTGCGGCGGCCGGGATCCCGGTGATCGTCTTCAGCCCCGGCGGCACCTTCAGCGGCGCCGCGGTCTCGGTCTATGGCGGCGGCGAAGCCTTCGGCAAGGCCGGCGGCGAATTCCTCAAGGAGCGGCTGCACGGGAAAGGCACGATCTGGGCGTTCCGCGGTGTCGCCGGTGTCGGCGAGGAGATTTCTCGCTACGAAGGCCTGAAAGCGGCGCTCAAGGGAACCGACATCAAGATCGGCGCCGAGGTCTACGGCGATTGGAACTACGCCAAGGGCAAGCAGCTGTGCGAGAACCTCGTCGCCTCCGGCCAGCCGGTCGACGGCATCTGGTTCTCCGGCGCCGACATGACGCGGGCGTGCTTCGACGTCTTCAAGGACCTGGGCCGGCCGCTGGTGCCGATGACCGGCGAGGCGAACAACGGCTTCCTGCGCTCCTGGAAAGCGGCTGGAGCCGACGCCGTGGGGCCCATCTTCACGCCCGGACTGGGGCCCGCGATGGTGCGCGCCGCCGTCGCCCTGCTGAAGGGCGAGCCGATGTACAGGGCCTACTATTCGGACCCGCAGCCGATCACGGCGGCGAACTTCGACGCCTACTATCGGCCCGATCTCAACGACGCCTACTGGTTCCCGTCGACCCTGCCTGAAGACGTCATCAAGCAGACGTTCAAGCGCTAGCGCGCTTCGGTTGGGTGGAATCGCCCAATCGCAAGAGAAGTGCTCCAGATTCAAAGAACTCGAACGGGATACGAGGGGTCTCCGCATGTCCGACGGGCCGCCTGCGCCGGCAACCGAAACGCCATCCGCGACGGTCGAGTTCCGCACGATCGGCAAGCGGTTCGGCGCGGTCGATGCGCTGTCGCGCGTCACGTTCGCGGGCCGCGGAGGAACGGTCCACGCGATCACCGGAGAGAACGGCGCCGGCAAGTCGACACTGATGAAGCTGCTCGCCGGCGTCTTCCCGCCCGACGCCGGCGAGATCCTGATGGACGGTCGTCCGGTCCATATGCGCGGGCCGTCCGAGGCGCGTGCAGCCGGCGTGTCCACCGTCTTTCAGGAGCTCACGCTGCTGCCCAACCTCACCGTCGCGGAGAACCTCTTCCTCGGCCGGGAGCCGCGAAAGCTGGGCTTCGTCGACAGATCGGCCATGCGGCGGGAGGCCCGCAGCCTGCTCGACCAGGTCGGCGTGGACCTCGACGTCGACGCCATCTGCGGCGCCCTCACCATTGCCGAACAGCATTTGATCGAGATCGCCAAGGGTGCGGCGGCCCGGTCCCGGATCATCATCTATGACGAGCCGACGGCGGCCCTCGACGCGGTCGGCGTCGACAAGCTCGTCCGGCTGATCGAAGGCCAGAGGCGCGACGGAAAGCTCGTCTTCTACATCAGCCATCGCCTCGACGAGATCTTCCGGCTCAGCGACATGGTCACCGTGCTGAAGGACGGACAGCTCGTCACCACCCGTCCGACCGCTGACCTCACCCGCGATGGCCTCGTCTCGCTCATGGTCGGGCGCGAGCTCGCGCAGCTCTACCCCCGGCGCGGCAGCCGCATTTCCCCGCCGCGCGTCGCCGTGAGCGTCAGCGGCCTCGTGACCGAGGCGGGACGCCCGCCGGTCACCTTCGACGTGCATCGCGGCGAGATCGTCGGCCTGGCGGGCATCGAGGGACAGGGACAGAGGGAGATCGTTCGCGCGCTGTGCGGGCTTGCGCCACGTGCCGGCGGTACCGCGCGCAAGCTCGACTCCTCCGGCTCCGCCGTGCCGCTCGGCTCCTCGGTCGTCGCGACGACGAGGGCCGGTGTCGGCTTCATCCCGGAGGATCGCAAGCAGGAAGGCCTCTGCCTGCCGCTCAGCATTCAAGAAAACATCGGGCTCGGCCTGCTGCGCACATCGTCCATGCTCGCGCTCGCCGCCGTGGATCGGCCGGGGGTCCGGCGCCTCATGCAGGAGATGAACGTGCGCGCCCACAGCGAGAGCCAGGTCGTTTCGTCGCTCTCCGGCGGCAACCAGCAGAAGGTGATGATCGGCCGCTGGCTCGCCTCCGGCGTCGACATCCTGCTCGTCGAGGAGCCGACCCGCGGCGTCGACGTCGGCGCCAAGTCGGAGATCTACCGGCTCCTGCGCGGGTTCGCGGACAACGGCGGCGCGATCCTGATGACGTCGAGCGAGCTCACCGAGCACCGGGGGCTCTGCGATCGCATCCTGGTCGTGCGCGAGGGCGCCATCGTCGCCGACCTGGCGGGGCATGAGGCGACCGAGGAGATCGTCATGACGCATGCGCTGCTGGGGCGGGCGCGCGAGGAGCTCTGCGCATGATGGCCGGCGGTACGCGCAATCCAAGCGGCATGCCCGCGCTCAGCCCAGGGGGTGGGGGCGGACATGCGGCGTCATCTCGACGTGTCGGCAAAGGGTCGCGAGCCGGAGCGCTGTTCCGATCGGCGAACCTCGGCCGCGGCCGCTCGGGGCTCGGCCTCGTTGCCGTCGGCCTGCCGGCCGCCATGTTCATCCTGCTGTCGATCTTCTCGCCCGATTTTCTCGGCGCGCAGAACATCGCCAACGTCAACAGCCAGATCACGGCCCTCCTGCTCGTCGCTCTGGGCCAGCTCATCGTGGCGCTGATCGGCGGCATCGACATCTCCGTCGGGTCCGTCGTGAGCCTGACCAGCGTGTTGATCGTGATCGTCGATCCGTCGCTGGCCGTGCCCGCGGCGTTGGCGGCGGGTGCCGCCGTCGGCCTCGTGAACGGCTGCGGCGTCGCTATCTTCGGTGTCCATCCGCTCATCATGACGCTGGCGTCCATGACCTTCATCCAAGGTCTCGCCTTGCTGTTTCGCTCCGGCGCGGGTGGAACCGTTCCCGCCTCCCTGATCACGCTGGCGAAGGCGACCATCGCGGGCCTGCCCGCCTCGTTCTTCTGGTGCGTCCTGGCGGCCGGCGCCGTCTGGACGCTCCTCAGCATGACCCGGTTCGGCCTGCGCATCTTCGCGGTCGGCGGCAACGCCGACAGTGCGGCCTTGAGCGGCGTGCGCGTCACGGCCGTGCGCATCGCCTGCTACGTATTGTGCTCGCTGAGCGCGGCGACGGCCGGGATCTACCTGACCGGGCGGATCGCGACCGGCGACCCGACCATGGGCCAGCCGTTCGGCCTCGATTCCGTGACGGCCATAGCGCTCGGCGGCGTGCAGCTGTCGGGCGGCGTCGGCAGCGTTGCCGGCGCCGTGCTCGGCACCATCACGCTCGGGCTGATCGCCAACGGCATGAACCTGCTCGGCGTCTCGCCCTTCTTCCGGGCCGTGGTGACCGGCGTGCTGCTGCTCGCGGCCGTCAGTCTGCAGCGGCGCAAGGTGATCGGCATATGACCGGGATGATCGTCGACGACCGCGCGACCGGCTCGCGCTGGATGAAGAGGCTCGGGACACGGCTTGCCGGCCTGCCGGTCGCCTATGCCGCTACGGCCGTGCTGTTGATCTGCGCCGGCCTGGCACGGCCCAACCTGCTGCAGCCCTTTCTGCTGCTGCTGATCCTGCGGCAGGCGGCGCCGCTCGGCATCGCCGTCATCGGCCAGTCGCTGTGCATCAGGCTGCTGTCGCTGGACCTGTCGTTCGGCGGCGTGGCGATGGCGGTGAGCTATGTTCTGACGAGCGGCGTCATACCGCTGTCCGAGCCGGCGCTCATCGGGCTCTGCCTGGCGCTCGGCGTAGCGGTGGGCGCCACCAACGCCTTCTTCATCGCCAAGCTGCGGGCATCGTCGGTGATCGTGACGCTGGCGATGGTGCTCATCCTCGGCGGCCTGGTCACGGCGCTCAGCCAGTTGCGCGCGCCCGGCGAGGCGCCGGCGATACTGCGCCAGATCTGCCAGGCGCGCATCGGCGTCCTGCCCGTTCCGGTGCTGGTCTGGCTCGCCGTCCTGATCCCGATGGCCGTGTTTCTCCGGTTTTCGGTGTTCGGCCGCTACGTCGACGCCATCGGCGCCAATCCCAAGGCGGCGCTGGCGTCGGGCATCCCCTACGTGAGGACGATCTTCGCCGCGCACATCCTATCGAGCCTGTTTGCGGTCCTCAGCGCCTTCCTGCTCGTCGGCTTCGTGGGCTTCGGCAGCCTCAGCATCGGCGCGGACCTGGCGCTGAACTCTCTCGCCGCGGTGATCCTCGGCGGCGTCACCTTCGGCTCCGGCAAGGGCGGCGTGATGGGCCCCGCGGTGGCGGCGTTCATGCTGATGTTCTGCTTCAACCTGTTGACCAGCTTCGGGCTCGGCGAGCCCGGAAAGCAGATGGCCCAGGGCGCTGTCATCGCGCTCGCCGCCATCGCCTATGCGACGCGCGGTGCGCGGCGGGAACCTTGAGAGAGCAAAGGGAGGACAAGCATATGGTTGCAGTGTTGAAAGGCGCGGAGCCGTTCTCGCTCGAAGGGAGTGACGTCGGCGTGCTCGTCCTGCACGGTTTCACCGGCTCGACGCAGAGCATCCGCTACCTGGGCGAGGAGCTTCATCGCCGCTTCGGCTTCACCGTCGCCGCGCCCCGCCTGCCCGGCCATGGCACGTCGCCCGACGATATGGAGACGACGGGCTATCTCGACTGGATGGGCGAGGCGGAGCGGGCGCTGCACGAGCTCGCCAAGGGAAAGCGGAAGGTCTTCGTCACCGGCCTGTCGATGGGCGGCACGCTCACGCTCAACCTGGCAGCCCGCCACGCGGGTGTCGTCAACGCGATCGCTCCGATCGCCGCGCCGGCGGGCCATCTCACCGAGGCCTTCGCCGAGGCGCTCACCCTCAATCCGCCACCCAAGCGCATTCCCGGCATCGGCTCGGACATCAAGGCGCCGGGCGTCAAGGAGCTCGCCTACGAGGAAACACCGACGGCGTGCCTGCGGGAGGTCTCGGTGCTGATCTCGCTGACCGCCGATCTCCTGCCCCGGATCGTCTGCCCCACGCTGGCGATCTACGCGCGCGAGGATCACCTGGTGCCGACGTCCAATGCCACGGCGGTCATCGAGGCCGTCCGCTCCGACGACATCCGCCTGCTCTGGCTCAACAATTCCTATCATGTCGCCACGCTCGACAACGACAAGGACCTCATCGTCGAGCGGGTCGGCGGCTTCTTCACCGAGATGGCGAAGGCTTAGGCTGCCGACCGGTTAGGTTCAAAAGGATCGGAGCATGTCGGTGCCATTGGATGATCGCGTCCGATTGCGACATGCTCCGGAGACCGGCCAAGCGGAGGACGCACCCCGAACGACGGCACCGCCCCGGCCAATGGCCAGGTTCGTCCGTCGAGCGGGATGCACGGGGAGCGAAGCCCTGCTCCTCACCGGAGGAGGGAGCTCTTGACAGTACGGGAGCACGATACGGCTTCCCCAATCGCGGCGCCGGACGACGGCGACGCGGCAACCTACGATCTCGCCATCGTCGGCGGCGGTGTGAACGGCTGCGGGATCGCGCGGGACGCGGCGGGACGCGGCTTCTCGGTCTATCTGTGCGAGCAAGGCGACCTCGCCTCCGCCACGTCGTCGGCGTCCACGAAGCTGCTGCACGGCGGTCTGCGCTATCTGGAATATTACGAGTTCCGGCTGGTTCGCGAAGCCCTCGTCGAGCGCGAGGTGGTCTGGCAGATCGCCCCCCACATCGTCCGTCCGATGCGGTTCGTGCTGCCCCACCGGCAGGGCATGCGGCCGTGGTGGATGCTGCGGCTCGGCCTGTTCCTCTACGATCATCTCGGCGGGCGCAGGCTGCTGCCGCCGACGCGCTCGCTCGACCTGGCGCGTGACCCGGCGGGCGCGCCGCTCAAGCCCGGCCTGCGCGGGCGCGGCTTCGAATACTCGGATTGCTGGGTGGACGATGCGCGCCTCGTCGTGCTGAACGCCCGCGACGCGGTCGATCGCGGCGCCACCGTGCAGACCCGCGTCAGGGCGGTGGCGGCGACACGCGACGCGGGCGGATGGACGCTGACGACCGAGGACGAGCGGACGCGCGAGCGGACCGAGGTGAGGGCGAAGGTGCTGGTGAACGCCGCGGGCCCCTGGGCCGGCACGTTCCTGAAGGCTCTGCACCGCCCACATGCGAACGAGGTGCGGCTGGTCCAGGGATCCCACATCGTCGTGCCGAAGCTCTATGAGCACGACCGGTGCTACATGTTTCAGAACGCCGACAACCGCATCGTATTCGCCATCCCCTACGAGGGCGATTTCACCCTGATCGGGACGACCGATCGCGACTACGCCGGCGACCCCGCCGACGTCGTGGCCACGGCAGACGAGATCGATTACCTTTGCCGAGCCGCGAGCACCTACTTCGCGATGTCCATCGCGCCCGCCGACGTCATCTGGACCTACGCGGGCGTGCGGCCTCTCTACGACGACGGCGCCGGCGCAGCGCAGGCGGCGACGCGGGACTACGTCCTGGAGCTCGACGACGAGGACGGCGCCCCGATCCTCTCGGTGATCGGCGGCAAGATCACCACGTATCGCCGCCTCGCCGAGGAGGCGCTCGAGAAGCTGTCGCCCTATCTCGGCGCCGGTGCGGGCCGGACCGCCTGCTGGACGAGCCGTGCGCCGCTGCCCGGCGGAGATTTCCCCGTCGGCGGCCAAGCCGCGTTGATTGCGGGCCTCATCCGCGACTATCCGTGGCTCGCATCCGCCGACGCCTCGAGGCTTGCGGGCGCCTACGGGGCGAGAGCGTCGCGCGTGCTCGGCGGCGCCGGGGACCGGGCGTCCCTGGGGATCGACTTCGGCGCTGGCCTGAGCGAAGCGGAGGTGCGCTACCTCATGCGGGAGGAATTCGCCGAGGAGGCCGACGACGTGATCTGGCGCCGGACCAAGCTCGGCCTGCGCCTGTCGGCGGCCCAGGTCGATTCCCTGGCGGCCTTCATGGTGAAGGCGCGGCACCCGGAGGCGCGCTACGGGTCTCGTGAGCGGAAGAGCGGGAGGCTGGGCGTATGAATTCTCACGTGCTCGTCATCGACCAGGGCACCACGTCGACCCGGTCCATCGTGTTCGACCGGACCTGGGCGCCGGTCGCCACCGCGCAGCGGGAGTTCCCGCAGCTCTACCCGCACCCCGGCTGGGTCGAGCACCGCCCCGAGGACCTCTGGACGACGACGCTCGAGACGATGCGCGAGGCGGTCGCGGCGGCCGGGCTCCAGGCGTCGGACATCGCGTCCATCGGCATCGCCAACCAGCGGGAGACGACGCTGATCTGGAGCCGCGACACCGGCGAGCCGATCGCGCCGGCGATCGTCTGGCAGGACCGCCGGACCGCGGACCTCTGCAACCGGCTCAATGCGGACGGCTGCGGGGCCTTGGTCGCCGACCGCAGCGGCCTGCTGATCGACCCCTATTTCTCCGCCACCAAGATCGCCTGGCTTCTCGCCAACGTTCCTGGCGCCCGCGAGCGCGCGGCACGCGGCGAGCTCGCCTTCGGCACGGTCGACACCTTCCTGCTGTGGCGGCTGACGGAGGGCGCCGTCCATGCGACCGACGTCACCAACGCATCGCGCACGATGCTGTTCGACATCCGCACGGGCGCCTGGGACGACGACCTGCTGCGGCTGTTCGGCATTCCGCCCGGGATGCTGCCGGAGGTCCGCGACACCGCCGGCGATTTCGGCGTCGCGGCGAAGACCTGGCTCGGCCGCGAGGTGCCCGTTCTCGCGCTTGTCGGCGACCAGCAGGCGAGCCTCGTCGGCCAGGCCTGCTTTGCGCCGGGCCTGGCCAAGGCCACCTACGGCACCGGCGCGTTCCTGCTGCTGAACACGGGGCGCGTGATGCCGCGCTCGCGGCATCGCCTGCTGACGACCGTGGCCTACCAGTGGGACGGCGAGCGCGCCTATGCGCTCGAGGGCTCGATCTTTTCGGCCGGCGCGACCGTCCAATGGCTGCGCGATTCCCTCGGCATCATCTCCTCTGCCGCCGAGACCGGCGCCCTGGCAGCCGAGGCGGACCCGGAGCAGTCCGTCTACCTGGTGCCGGCCTTCGCCGGCCTCGGCGCCCCCCATTGGCGCAGCGACGCGCGCGCCGTCGTGACAGGCCTCACCCGCGGCTCGACGCGCAAGGAGCTCGCCCGGGCGGCGCTGGAGAGCGTCGGCTATCAGACCCTCGACCTGATCGAGGCGATGCGCGCCGACATGGCCGCCGCGGGGCTCACGGCCGACGAGGCGGTCATCCGCGTCGACGGCGGCCTCTCGGACAGCGACTGGACCATGCAGTTCATCGCCGACGTGCTCGGCGCTCCCGTCGATCGGCCGGTGGTTCGGGAAACGACCGCGCTGGGGGCGGCCTTCCTCGCCGGCTGGCGCGCCGGCCTCTACCCCGGTCCGCAGGCCTTCGCGGAGAACTGGCGGCTCGACCGCCGCTTCGTGCCGTCCATGACCGCCGCCGATCGCGAGCGACGGGTCGGCGGATGGCGCGAAGCCGTGGCCCGCGCCCTGCTGGAGCCGAGTTGATCGGCTGGGGCACGTTGCGCGCGGGCGCTGTCCCGCGCGCCCAGCCTATTCCGGCGTCTTGGGAAAGGCCGATCCCGGCACGTCGGCGCTTCGTTCGGCCCTGTCGCGGTAGAGCGCCGCCCGGGCGAGCAGCATCAGCGTCACCGGCGTCGTGACCGTGAGGAACACGGCGATCAGGATCTCGTGCAGAACGGGCCGGCCGTCGAGCACGGAGAAGCACAGCATGGAGGCGATGAGGATGCCGCCGGCGCCGAGCGTCGCCCCGAGCGTGGGCGCGTGGACGCGGGCATAGAAGGATTGAAGCCGCCAAAGGCCCGCCGAGCCCAGAAGGGTGATGGCCGCGCCGGTGACGACGAGCAGCGCCACCAGCAGCGCAGCCCAGACGGGAAGCTCCGGCGCCGACGTCATTCGATCACCTCGCCGCGCATGAGGAACTTGGCAAAGGCCACGGTGCCGACGAAGCCGAGCAGCCCGATGACCAGCGCGGCTTCGAAGAAATAGGGGCTGCCCTCCCGCATGCCGAGCGTGAGGAAGAGCAGCATCGTGTTCACGTACAAGGTGTCGAGGCCGAGGATACGGTCCTGCGCCCGCGGCCCCCGCAGCATGCGCAGGGCGGCGCTGGCCATGGCCAGCGCCAGCATGACCTGGGCGAGCGTGAGCGCGTAGCCGAGGATGAGGGTCGCCCAAGGAGCGCTCTGCCATAGCCCGCTCATTCGAAGATCTCCATCAGCCGGCGCTCGTAGCGGTTCTTGATCAGATCGATCCAGTGCGCCTCGTCGACCAGATCGAGCACGTGCAGCAGCAGTTCGCCCTTGGCCGCATCGAAGCTCACCCACAACGTCCCGGGCGTCGCCGTCAGGATGATGGCGAGCATGGCGAGGCCGGCTTCGTTCCGCATGTCGAGGGGAACGGTCATGAAACCCGACCTTCCCTGGCGTGGCGCACCCGCCAGGATGATGCGGCCGACCGCCAGGTTCGAGCGAAAAATGTCAGCCAGCACGCTCAGGGCGAGCCGCACCATGGCGACGGGACGCCCCAGTCGCGTCCTGGGGCGGTGGAACACGGACATGGTCCAGGACGCCGCATAGGCGATGACGGCGCCGAGAACGAGCTGCCCGGGCGAGACACGCTGGTTCAGCAGCAGCCACATGGCGAGCAGCGCCAGGAACAGCCTGGGATGGGGCAGGATCCGGCTCATCAGCGGGCTCCCTGGGGCGACGATGCCTGATCCGCACCGGGGGCGGAGAGCACGGCGCGCACGTAGACGGTGGGCGCGTGCAGCGCCTGCGACGTCGCCTCCATGAAGCGCAGGGCCGGCCCGCCGAACGCGGTCAGGGCGAGGCAGACGATCAGCAGCCAGGCCACCGGGGCGAACTCCACCGCTCGGATGCTCGGCTGTTTCCCGTTCATCGGCACCCAGAAGGTGGTGATGCCGGTGCGCGCCATCGCAATGAGCGCCGCAAGGCCCGACAGGGTGAGCAGGACGATCATCGCCCAGGACGTGCCGCGCAGGCCGCCATCGGCGTTCGCCAACGCCGAAAGCATGGCGAGCTTGGCGATGAAGCCCGAGAGGGGCGGAAGCCCGGCGAGGAGCAGGGCGCAGCCGACGAACGCCACGCCCAGGGCGGCCAGGGTCAGCGGCAGCGCGATGCCCACCTCCTCCTCCGTCGGCGCCTCCTCCTCGTCGCCGAAGACTTCCATGGACACGGCGATCACGTCCGCGCCGGCGGCGCGCCCGCGCTCGACGAGCTCGATGAGGAGGAAGAAGGCGCTCACCGCGAGGGTGGAGCTGACGAGGTAGTAGAGAGCTCCCGCGACGATGGCGCGATCGCCGATGCCGACGGCGGCGAGCAGCGTGCCCGACGACACGAGCACGCTGTAGCCCGCCAGCCGCGGCATGGATTGCGATGCCAGCACGCCGGCCGTGGCGAAGGCGATCGTCGCGAGCCCACCGTAGAGCAGCCACCCCGCCCCGAAGCCGGCGGACGCGCCGCTCCCCGGGCCGAAGAGGAGCAGGCTGAGCCGCAGGATGACATAGACCCCCACCTTGGTCATGACCGCAAACATGGCCGCCGCCGGCGCGCTGGCGGCGGAATACGTGGTGGGCAGCCAGAAATTGAGGGGCCACATGGCCGCCTTCACCAGGAAGGCCACGGCGAGGATGGCGGCGCCGGCCTCCAGCAGCATGCGCTCGCCCGCGCCGACGGCGGCGATGCGGCCGGCCAGGTCCGCCATGTTGAGGGTGCCGGTGACCCCGTAGATCAGGCTCACGCCCACCAGAAAGAGCGCGGAAGCGACGAGATTGATGGGGATGTAGTGGAGCCCGGCCTTGATGCGCGCGATGCCGGAGCCGTGCAGCACGAGGCCGTAGGAGGCCGCCAGCATCACCTCGAAGAACACGAAGAGATTGAAGAGGTCGCCGGTCAGGAAGGCGCCGTTCAGCCCCATCTGCAGGAACAGGAAGAGCGAGTAGAAGCGTGGCCCGGCCCGGTGCCAGCGCGCCAGCGCGAACACGAAGCTGGCGCAGGCGAGCAGGGCCGTCAGCACCAGCATCATCGCCGACAGGCGGTCCGCCACCAGGACGATGCCGAACGGCGCTCGCCAGCCGCCGAGGCGATGGACGACCACCGTGCCCTCCGGCCCGCCGGCATCGCAGACGACGAGGAGGGCGACGGCCACGGCCAGCAGGGCCGCGAGGGTGGCGAGGCTCGTCCCCACCTTGAGGGCACGCCTGCGGTCGTCGAACAGGAGCAGGAATGCGCCCGCCAGCAATGGCAGCAGCACCGGGAGGACGGCGAGGGTGTCGATGGGCAGCCGGTTCATCAGTCGCCGAGACCGTCCACGTGGTCGGTCCCGGTGCGGCCGCGCGCGGCGAGCAAGACCACCAGGAACAGGGCCGTCATGGCGAAGCCGATGACGATGGCGGTGAGCACGAGGGCCTGCGGCATGGGATCGGCGAATGCAGCCGGGTCTCCGACGGCGCCCTTCTCCAGGATCGGCGGCGCACCGACCCGCAGGCGCCCCATGGCGAAGATGAACAGGTTGACCGCATAGGACAGGAGCGAGAGGCCGATGATCACCTGATAGGTGCGCGGCCGCAGCAGCAGCCAGACGCCGGCGCCGGCGAAGACCCCTATGCCGATGGCGAGGACGGTCTCCATCACGGCTCCCCCGGGTGGCGCGCTTCGCGCGGGCCGCGCAGCGACTGGTGCGCGAACGCGATGAGGACGAGGACGGTGGCCCCGACGACCAGCCCGAACACCCCGAGGTCGAACAGGAAGGCCGACGCCAACGGCACGTCCCCCACCAGCGGCAGCTTTGCATAGCGTGCGTGGGACGTGAGGAAGGGGTGGCCCAACACGACGGCGGCAAGCCCCGTCAGGCCGGCGGTGAGAAGGCCGAGGCCCATCCAGCGCAGCGGCAGGACGCGCAGGGCCGCCTCGGTGCGACGCACCCCGCTCGCCATGTATTGCAGCACGAAGGCAATGGACAGGACGATGCCGGCCGCAAATCCTCCGCCGGGCAGATCGTGCCCGCGCATGAATATATAGGCGGCCAGCACGGCGATGACGGGAAACAGCCATTCCATCACGAGGCGTGGGATCAGCAGATAGTCCGCCACGGTGTCGCCCACCTGCCGGTCCGGCGCGGCGGCGTCGTAGGCGTTCTGGATCTGCTGCTGCTCGGGGGCGTCGACGCTGTCGGGCGCGGGCCGGAAGCGGCGCAGCATGGCGAAGACGGTGAGGGCGACGACGCACAGCACGGTGATCTCGCCGAAGGTATCGAAGCCGCGGAAGTCGACGAGGATCACGTTGACGATGTTGGTGCCCCCACCCTCCACGTAGGCGCGCTCCACGAAGAAGCGGGAGACGGTGTCCGGCAGCGGCCGCGTCATCACCGCGTAGGCGAGCAGGGCAAGCCCCGCCCCAACCACCACGGACAGGGCGAGGTCACGGAACCGCCGCGCGATCACCGCACCCGAGGGCCGCGCATCGCTCGGGGTGGCGATGCGCTGGGGAAGCCAGCGCAGCCCGAGCAGGATGAGCACCGTCGTCACGATTTCCACCAGGAGCTGGGTCAGCGCCAGGTCCGGCGCCGACAGCCAGGCAAAGGTCACGCAACTGACGAGGCCGGCGCCACCCATGAGCACGAGGGCGGCGAGGCGATGGAACTTGGCCTGCTCGGCGGCCCCGAGGGCGCAGGCGAGCCCGACCGCCCAGAGCAGGACGAAGGCGGGTGGTGCCGGCGTCACCGGCTTGCTGCTCGCGCCCGCGGCGCCGTGGATCAGGAGCGGCACGAGGCCGGCGAGGACGGCGACGAGGACGACCAGCCTCAGCTGCGGCTGCAGGCGCCGCGTCCCGAAAGCCTGCTCCACCGCGCGCGCCCACTTCCAGGACAGCGTCAGCATGACGTTCTCGAAGATGCGCTGGGCCTTGAGGTCGCGCACCAGCGGCGGGCCGTCGACGCCGCTGTCGAGATAGCCGCGCAGGGCGAGGTAGAGCGCGGTGCCGCCGACCAGGGCAAGGACGCTCATCAGCAGCGGCAAGGTGAAGCCGTGCCACACCGCGAGGCTGTAGTAGGGCAATTCGGCCCCCACCGCCGCCCGCGCCGCATCCGCCAGCAGCCACCCCACGGACAGGCCGGGAACGATGCCGATGATCAGGCAGACGACGACCAGCAGCTCGACCGGGAAGCGCATCCAGCGCGGCGGCTCGTGGGGCGTGCGCGGCAGGCCGGACGGCGGCGGGCCGAAGAAGGTGCCGAGGATGAAGCGCAGCGAGTAGGCCACCGAGAACGCGCCGGCGAGAGTGGCGAAATAGGGCAGCGAATCGTCGAGCAGGGAGCCGGTATGGTCGGCCACCGCCTCGGCGAAGAACATCTCCTTGGACAGGAACCCATTGAGCAGCGGCACGCCCGCCATCGCCGCCGCGGCCACCATGGCCAGGGAGCCGGTGAGCGGCATGGAACGCCACAGCCCGCTCAGGCGGCGCAGATCGCGGGTGCCGGTCTCGTGGTCGATGATGCCTGCGGCCATGAACAGCGAGGCCTTGAAGATGGCGTGGTTCAGGACGTGGAAGACGGCGGCCACGGCCGCAAGCGGGCTGCCGAGACCCAGCAGCAGCGTGATCAGGCCGAGATGGCTGATGGTGGAATAGGCGAGGAGCCCCTTCAGATCCTGTTGGAAAATGGCGAAATAGGCGCCGATGACGAGCGTGGCGAGGCCGGCCGGCACCACCAGATAGAACCAGGCCTCCGTGCCGGCCAGCACCGGCCACAGCCGCGCCAGCAGGAACACGCCGGCCTTCACCATGGTGGCCGAATGCAGATAGGCGGAGACCGGCGTCGGCGCCGCCATGGCGTTCGGCAGCCAGAAGTGGAACGGGAACTGGGCGCTCTTCGTCAGCGCGCCGAGCAGCACCAGGATCAGCATCGGCAGGTAGAGGGGGCTCGAGCGGATCTTGTCCCCCGCGGCGAGGACCACGTCGAGGTCGTAGCTGCCCACGATCCGGCCGAGGAGAATGACCCCCACGAACAGGCAGACGCCGCCGGCGGCCGTGATGGTCAGGGCCATGCGGGCGCCATCGCGGGCGCTCGCGTTGTGGTGCCAATAGCCGATGAGGAGGAACGAGAAGAGGCTGGTCAGCTCCCAGAAGAACACCAGCATGATGAGGTTGCCTGCCAGGACGACGCCAAGCATGGCGCCCATGAAGGCAAGCAGGAAGCTGAAGAAGCGCGGCGCCGGATCCTCGGCGGAGATGTAATAGCGCGCATAGAGCACCACGAGTGCCCCGATGCCGCACACGAGGAAGGCGAACAGCCAGGCGAGCCCGTCGATCCTCAGGCCGAATTCGAGCCCGAGGGCCGGAATCCAGGGCAATTTGATGCCGATGGCGGCGCCGTCCACGGTGCGCGGATAGAGCAGGATCGTGATGGCGGTGCCGAGCACCGTGACAACGGCGGCAATCAGAGCCGCGGCCGTGCGGGCGCGGCGCGGCAGCACGGCTGCGAGCAGGCTCCCGACGAACGGCAGGCCGACGAGGGCGAGGAGCAATATCTCGTCGGACATGCCGGGCGCGCTGCCTCCGTGGTCTAGATGCCAGCGCCACCATGCGACGCGCCCCGGTCGTCGCCATCATCGACGCCGATCGGTGGATTGATCAAGGCCGTCGAGCAGGCGCTCCCGGCGCCCCCTCGGCTTGAGCCCTTATCACATCGTCGCCGGCTCGTCCCTCGGCGGGCGGATCGTTTTCATGGCGGCGACGATGAACCGCAAGGCCGGCCCCGACCGCGTCGCCGTCAAGAATTTGGGAAGCTTAACGGAATGCGAATGCAAGAGTTCATGAACTAAGCCGCGTCAGCTTCGTTTAACCTGAACAGACGTTCACACTTCCACGTTAACCTCTCAGCCAGATCCACCCCGTAATCCTTGGTGCACAACAGGAACAACACCGGCACACAAAACAATTCGCCGGAGAGGCACCAAGTCATGATCAAGACATCCTTGCACGCCTTCGCTGAACGCACCCTCGATGCCGGAAACATCTCCAGCAACGACGTCCGCGACCTCGCAACCCGCATCCTCCCCAACGACATCATGCACCGCGACGAGGCCGATCTCCTCATCGCCCTCGACCGCATGATCGACCACAAGTGCCAGGCCTGGGACGACCTCTTCGTCCGCCTCATCGTCGACTTCGTCGTCTGGTCGCTCCGCCCCACCGGACGCGTCGACGCCGAGATCGCCACCTGGCTCACCACCTCCCTCGCCGCCGGCAACGGCCCCACCGAGGCCGGCGTCACCGCCGCCCTCGAGATCGTCCGCGAGGCCGATCAGGTCGACGAGGCCCTCATCTCCTTCGTCCTCCAGGGCGTCCAGGACAAGCGACGCCTCACAGCCCTCCCCCTGGCGCGCCAGCCAAGGGCCGCCTGAGGCAAGACCGGACGACCCATCGATCGAGAAGACGGCTATTGCATCGCGGCCCGCCATCGCTAGAGCTTGCGCTCTAATCGGCGGCGAGCGCGGAGTGGGGAGCGACGATGTCCAGGGCCTTTGTCGGCACCAGCGGATGCGCCCTGTTGTTCCTGCTCGCCATGGCGTGCCTCGGCGGCCTGCGCGCCGAAGCGCCCGCCACAGTGGCCACGGCAGCCGCGGCGCCGGGCGCCACGGAGACGCCCGAGCAGGCGGTCTGCCGCATCATCGACGGCGCGGCCAAGGCGCACAGTCTGCCCCCGAGCTTCCTGACGCGCCTGATCTACCGCGAGAGCGCCTTCCGGGCGACGGCGGTCAGCCCGGTCGGGGCTCAGGGCATCGCCCAGTTCATGCCGGGAACCGCAGCGGACATGGGGCTGGCGGACCCGTTCGATCCGGAGCAGGCGATTCCCAAGGCGGCGAAGTTCCTGGTCGACCTCAAGCGCCGCTTCGGCAGCTGGGGCCTGGCCGCTGCCGCCTATAACGGCGGCCCTACCCGCCTGGCGAACTGGCTCGACGGCAAAGGCGGCATGCCGACGGAAACCCGCAACTACGTGATCGCCGTCACCGGCCGCAGCGTCGACGAGTGGGCCGACGACTACCGCGCCGGCAAGACGGCCGCCGAGCCCGAGACGCCGGAGGCCAAGACCCTGTCGTGCCGCGAGACGGTGGCGGTGCTGCGGCGGCCCGGGGCGCCGCCGCTGCCGGGCCTGCCGCGCGGCACCGGCGAGGACACCATCTTCGCACCATGGGGGGTGCAGCTCGCCGGCAACTTCTCGCGCGCGCAGGCGCTGGCGACCTTTTCCCGAGCCCGTAACCAGTACCGCTCGGTGATCGGCGACAGCAGGCCGATGATCATCGGCACGCGCCTGCGCAGCCGCGGCACCCGCGTGTTCTACCGTATCCGTGTTCCGGCACCGACGCGGACGGCCGCCGACGCGCTCTGCAACCGCATTCGGGCCATCAACGGCGCCTGCATCGTGCTGAAGAGTTGAGCGGCAGGCACCCGCGGCCGCCATGCCCTGCAGCAGACGCATTGGTCGCGGCGCGCTTGCGTGTATATGCATGGTCGAGATGAATGGAGATCGTGTCGCGATGGCTCAACCTGCGCGGGCTCGTCCGGTGCCGACGCCGGAGACGCAACACTTCTGGGATGGCACGCGCAAGGGCGAGCTGCGCCTGCAGCGCTGCGCCGCCTGCGCCAAGTCCTACTTCCCGCCGCGGCCGTTCTGCCCGGCGTGCGGGTCTCGCGAGGTCGAGGTCTACGCGGCGAGCGGCAAGGCCAGCCTGTACAGCTATGTGATCCACCACCGGCCGGTGCCCGGCTTCACGCCGCCCTATGCGATCGCCGTGGTCGAGCTGGCCGAGGGGCCGCGCATGATGACCAACATCGTCGATTGCCCGCAGACGCCGGAGGCGCTGGAGCTCGACATGCCGCTGGACGTGGTGTTCGAACCGCTCGACGAAACGATCACGCTGCCCCTGTTCCGCCCGGCGAAAGGCTGACGACGATGCGCCCCAAGGAGATCGCCGTCGTCGGCGCGGCCGAGACCACGCAGCTCGGGGTCATCCCCGACATGTCGCAGATCCAGCTGCATGCCGATGCGGCCCTGAACGCGCTGGCCGACGCCGGGCTGAAGCCCGGCGACATCGACGGCATCGCCACCGCCGTCGAGACGCCCCAGCAGATCGCGCATTACCTCGGCATCACGCCGACCTGGGTCGACGGCACCTCCGTCGGCGGCTGCTCGTTCATGCTACACGTCCGCCACGCGGCGGCGGCCATCGCCGCCGGCTACTGCAAGACGGTGCTGATCACCCACGCCGAGAGCGGCCGCTCGGGCATCGGCAGGCCGCCGCGGCAGGTGGCGCCGGACAGCCTCAACGGACAGTTCGAGCAGCCCTACGGGCCGATGGGGCCGCCGAGCCTCTTCCCCATCCCGGTGCTGCGCTACATGAAGACCTACGGCATCACCCACGAGCAGCTGGCCATGGTGGCGGTGGTGCAGCGCGAATGGGCGGCGCTCAATCCGCGGGCCACCTTCAAGGCGCCGATCACCGTCGACGACGTGCTCAACTCGCGCATGATCGCCTATCCGTTCCGGCTGCTGCAATGCTGCCTGGTCACCGACGGCGGCGGCGCCTTGATCCTCACCAGCGCCGATCGGGCCAGGGACTTCCCGCAGAAGCCGGTCTACATCCTCGGCACCGGCGAGAGCGTCGAGACGCCGATGGTGAGCCAGATGGAAAGCTTCACCTCGTCGCGCGCGTTTCGCGTGGCGGGCCCCACCGCCTTCCGTGAAGCCGGCATCACCCACGCCGACGTCGATCACCTGATGATCTACGACGCCTTCGCCCACCTGCCGCTCTTCGGGCTCGGCGACCTCGGCTTCATGCCACACGAGGAGACCGGCCCGTTCATCGCCGCGCGCAACACGGCGATCGGCGGCAAGCTGCCGCTGAACACCAACGGCGGCGGCCTGAGCTACATGCACTCGGGCATGTACGGCATGTATGCCTTGCAGGAGAGCGTGCGGCAGATGCGCGGCACCGCGCCGGCGCAGGTGAAGGACGCCAGGATCTCGGTGGCGCACGGGGTGGGCGGCATGTTCGCCGCCTCCGGCACGGTGGTCTTCACCAACGAAGCGTGAGGGGCGGCTCAGCGGCGCGCCACCTGTTCGCGAAGACGGTCCTCCAGCTCGGCGATCTCCGGCGTGAGGGCGTCGCCGAAGTCGGCGGCCTCGAACACCGGGCGGATCTCGATCTCGCTCGGGCCGGGCATGGGGTTGGGGCAACGCTTCACCCATGCCACCGCCTCCGCCATGTCCTTGACCTCCCAGAGCCAGAAGCCGGCGACGAGCTCCCGCGTCGCGGCGAACGGGCCGTCGATGACGGTGCGGCCCGCCCCGTCGAAGGCGACCCGCACGCCCTTGGCCGACGGGTGCAGGCCCTCGCCCGCCAGGAGGATGCCGGCCTCGACCAGCTCCGCGTTGTACCTGCCCATGGTTTCCAGAAGCTCGCTCGACGGCATCATCCCCGCCTCGCTGTCGGCGGTCGCCTTCACCAGAACCATCACGCGCATCGGTTGCTCCCCTCCGGGATCGAGGCCCGGATCAGCCTCGTCTCGTGGATAGGACGCACGAGGTCGCACCCGGCCGACAGCACGAGAGCGCATTTTTGCGAGCCTGCGGTGCCCTCATCGGATCGGCCCATGCGCTGGCGCAGCGCCTGCCTCAGTCTCCGCCGAGCTCCGCCTTCGTCCGCGACGCCGCGGGGCGCTCGTCCGACGTGGCCGGCCGAGCCAGCGCGGTGGTCATCAGCGGCACGCGCGAGGTGGCGTTGAAGGCAGCCGTGAGCTTGTGCAGCAGGCTCAGAAACAGCGGCCGCTCGTCCGCGGCGAGCGGCGACAGCAGGCGCTCGATCGCCCGCGCCGCCGGCGCTTCCAGGCGCCCCAGCATGT
Organism: Chelatococcus sp. KU-N122; assembly: GCF_055391085.1. NCBI lineage: Bacteria > Pseudomonadati > Pseudomonadota > Alphaproteobacteria > Hyphomicrobiales > Chelatococcaceae > Chelatococcus > Chelatococcus sp. KU-N122. The sequence continues at coordinate 986,051 of NZ_AP043981.1, forward strand.
CGACCCCGGCAGGCGTCAGCTCCAGGCTGCGCCGGCGCTTGTCGGTCGCCTCCACCACGCGGGCGACGAGACCTGCGCTCTCCAGCGTCTTGAGCACCATGCTGGTGGTCGACCGATCCAGTCCCAGCAGGCGGGCGACGGTGATCTGATCTATGCTGGCGTGGTGGCGCAGCAGGTACAGGATGCCGAACTGCGTCGTGGTGATGCCGAGGTCCGCTGTTTCCTCGACGAAGACGGCGACGGCGATCTGATGGGCCCGGCGGATCATGAAACCGGGGCGTCCATGCAGCTGCGCAAGCGGATCGGATGTCATTGCTACGCTTCTATCAAACGCTTGTACGCCCTGCCAATCCGCCGGATGGGGTAGGCAGGGGAAAGGCGCGGGCCGCTTCGTTGCCGATATAATCAGACGTCTGATTAATATTGACGCCCCGCCGCCGATCTGCAAGCTTGCGACCGTCACGGCGTCGCGCGACCGCGATCCGGCGGCTCGAGCACGCCTCTGGCGACCGGCGGCTCCGCCGGATCGCAAGGCGTTCTGGAGCGCTTTGCGATTGGGCGGACTCACCCAATCGCAAGGAAGCGCTCCAGATTCAAAGAGTTGGAGCGTTTCTCTGCAATTGGATGATCTCATCCAATGGCGAAATGCTCTGGCCGCATCGGCAGTGAGCCTGGCCGAGAACAGGCCGCGGCCCCACGGGAGGAATCGACATGACGCAAGCTGCGCAGCTGCGGCGCGGACCGGATGGGGCACCGCTCGACATCGCGGCGTTCATCGACGGCCAGCCCGTCGGCCGCTACCAGGTCCGCCTGCTGCTGCTCTGCGCGGCCGTGCTGTTCGTGGACGGCTTCGACACCCAGGCCATCGGCTATGTGGCGCCGGACCTGGCCCGCGACTGGGGGTTGCCCCGCGGAGCGCTCGGACCGGTCTTCAGCTCGGGCCTGTTCGGCCTGATGCTCGGCGCGCTCGCCTTCGGCCCGCTCGCCGACAAGATCGGCCGCCGGCGCATCATCCTGGCCAGCACCATCGCCTTCGGCCTGTTCACGCTGGCCACGGTGTTCGTCGAGGACACCGCGAGCCTGATGGTGGTGCGCTTCCTCACCGGCCTCGGCCTGGGCGGCGCCATGCCCAACGCCGTCGCGCTCACCTCCGAGTTCAGCCCGCATCGCCGCCGCGCCACGATGGTGATGCTGATGTTCTGCGGCTTCTCCATCGGCGCCGCGCTGGGCGGGCTGATCGCTGCGGCCCTGATCCCGACGTTCGGCTGGCGCTCGGTCTTCCTGGTGGGCGGGATCGCGCCGCTGCTGCTGGCGCCGGTGCTCGGCGTCCTGCTACCGGAGTCGGCCCGCTTCCTCGCCGTCGCCGGCGGGTCCGACGCGCGCCTGCGGCAGCTCATGGCGAGCGTCTTTCCGCACCAGCAGCTGGCACCCGACATCCGCTTCGGCGTCAGCGAGGCCAAGCTCGCCGGCTTCCCCCTGCAGCACCTGTTCGCCCACGGCCGCGCCCTGCCCACCCTGCTGCTGTGGGTGGTGTTCTTCATGAGCCTGCTCGACCTCTACTTCCTCTCGAACTGGCTGCCGACGGTGCTCAACGACCTCGGGGCCTCGGTGTCGCTCGCCGCCGTGATCGGCGCCATGCTCCAGGTCGGCGGCGTAGCAGGAACGCTCGTGCTCGGCCGCTTCATCGACCGCTTCTCCTTCGGCGCGCTGGCGCTGACCTACACGGTCGCGGCGGTGGCGGTGGCCGCCATCGGCATCTCCGGCCAGTCGATCCCGCTCGCCACGGCCGCGATCTTCTGCGCCGGCTTCTGCATCGTCGGCGGACAGATCGCCGCCAACGCGCTCGCGGCGATGTTCTACCCGACCAGCGTGCGCTCGACCGGCGTGGGCTGGGCCTTGGGCATCGGCCGCGCCGGCTCGATCGTCGGCCCCCTCGTCGGCGGCGCGCTGCTCGCCCTGCATTGGGGCAGCGGACCGCTGTTCCTCGTGGCGGCGCTGCCGGCCCTGGTCGTGGCGGCCGCCGCCGCGGTGCTGAGCCAGGTGGCGAAGCCGCCCGCTGACGCAGCCGGAGCGGACCGGCCGGCGGTGCCGCCGCTCGCCGACATCGAACCCCACGCCCGATGACCCGTTCGAGGCTCGGGCCGTGACATCGTCCCCATCACCGGCATCAGGAACAGCAGTACCCATGAGCGATCTGGAGGAGGAGACCGCCGTCGCCATCATCGGCGGCGGGCCGGTCGGCATCGGCCTCGGCATCGAGCTCGGCCAGCGGGGCATCCGCTGCACGCTCATCGAGCGCTACGTCGAGCCACAGCCGATCCCCAAGGGCCAGAACCTGACCCAGCGGACCATGGAGCACTTCCATTTCTGGGGTGCCGAGCGGCAGCTCAGAGCGGCCCGCACCGTGCCGAAGGACTATGGCATCGGCGGCCTGACGGCCTACGGCACGCTGCTCGGCGGCTACAGCTACGACTGGCTCCAGCGGGAGCTGGTGCGGCCGTTCTACTTCACCGACAACGAGCGGCTGCCGCAATATGCCACCGAGCGCGTGCTGCGAGCGCGCCTCGGCCAGCTCGATCGCGTCAGCGCGCTCTACGGCTGGACCGCCGAGACCGTCGACCAGGACGAGGATGGCGTCCGCATCGTGGCCGCGGAGCGCGACGGCGGCCGGCGCACGATCCGGGCGCGCTACGCCGTCGGCTGCGACGGCAGCCGCTCGCTCACGCGCGAGCACGCCGGCATCGCCCAGACGAGGTCCGACCACGATCGCCTGATGGTGCTGCTGGTGTTCCGCTCCACGCAGCTGCACGAGCTGCTGCAACGCTTCCCCGGCAAGTCGTTCTACAACGTCCTCCACCCGGATCTGAACGGCTACTGGCAGTTCTTCGGCCGCGTCGATCTCGGCAGCACCTGGTTCTTCCATGCGCCGGTGCCGCCGGGCACGACGCGGGACAGCATGGATTTCGCCCGCTACCTGCACGCCGCCGTCGGCGCCGAGTTCGACGTGGCGTTCGAGCACATCGGCTTCTGGGACCTGCGCTTCGCCGTGGCCGACAGCTACCGCGCCGGCCGCATCTTCATCGCCGGCGACGCCGCGCACAGCCACCCGCCTTACGGCGGCTATGGCATCAACACGGGGCTGGAGGACGCGGTCAATCTCGGCTGGAAGCTCGCCGCGGCGCTCGAGGGCTGGGCCGGCCCGGGCCTGCTCGCCTCCTACAGCGCGGAGCGTCAGCCGGTGTTCGCCTCGACCGCGCGCGACTTCATTGAGAAAGCGATCCGCGACGACGGCGACTTTTTGCGCGCTTACGATCCGGCACGCGACAAGGAGGCGTTCGAGCGCGCCTGGGCGGCGCGCCAGTCCGGGGCGCAGGGCGAAGTCAACGCCTTCGAGCCGAACTACGAGGGCTCGCCGATCGTCCTCGGCCCCGCGTCGCGAACACCCAGTGCCGTCGGCTCCCACGCCGTCAAGGCGCGCGCCGGCCATCACCTGACGCCGCAGATCCTGTCGTCGGGGCGCAATGTCTACGATGAGCTCGGGGACGGCTTCACCCTGCTGGCGCTGAACGGCAGCGGCGCCGCCGCGGTCGCGTTCAGCGGGGCGGCGGCGCGGCTACGCGTCCCGCTCAAGGTGGTTGCGGACGACGGCGCCGAGCTGCGTGGCCGCTATGAGGCGTCGCTCGTGCTGGTGCGCCCGGACCAGTTCGTGGCCTGGGCGGCCGTCGACGAACCGGCCGACGCCGCCGCTATCCTTGGCCGCGCCATCGGCATGGCTTCGGCCGCGAGGTGAGCGCGTCGCGATCGGCGGGAACAGCCCGATCGCAAACGACGCGCTCTGGATTGAAGGAGTTGGAGCATCGGACCCGCGAGCAGCTCGCGGCCTTGACCGCCCGTCCGATGCCGAAGTCGAGAGGTCGAGCAGCAGCTCCGGTTCATCGGAGCGTCCGCCACATTCACATCAGCCGATGAGATCGATGACGATCTTGCGCAGTTCGGCCCTGCTGAGCCCCGTCGGTTCCGGCCTCTTGGCATCACGGAGCCCGGTGGGAGGGGTCTTGCCGGCTGCCTTGGCGACGGAGAGCCGCCTGGCAGCGTCTTGGTTGGTTTCACGGTGTAGGTTTTGCATTCCGTTCCTGTAAATCCGCCTGACGATTGGACAGGCGGTCATCACGTATCGCACCGACGGCCCGCTGGCCGTGGCGCTTCGCCGACTAAGGTCTACCGAGTATGATTTGGCTGGCCGAGTAAAGGCCATGAAATCGAGGCTTATCAAGCCTGCAGGCTTGGCGCCCGCTCAAACAGCGAACCGAACAATCGTGCCGGTGATGCCAATATAGTGACACTTGCGGCCGATTAAAGGCGACGGCACTGCGGCGGCGATGGCCCCGCATCCTGCTTGACCGGACAGCGGAAAAGCGAATGGATTGGGCGAGCCTCAGCCCGGACCGCCGGTGCAGGACTCCGCTCCACCCCAACGCCGACGGGGCGGATCAGGAAGGAAGCCATGACGGACGCATCCCGCGTTTCGGCAGGGACAACGGCCGAGGCGCGCTGGGCCAGCAGCGAGATGGGCCGGCTCATCGCCGCGCACGACTGGTCGGCCTCGCCGCTCGGTCCGCGGCAGGCCTGGTCGGCGGCGCTCGAGCACACCGTCCGGCTGATGCTCCCGGCGCGGGCGCAGATCGTGCTGTTCTGGGGCCCGTACTACGCCGCTCTCTACAACGACGCCTACGCTCCGACCATCGGCGTCAAGCATCCGCGCGCGCTGGGCCGGCCGGCGGCGGAGAGCTGGGGCGAGCTGTGGGATGATCTGGAGCCGCTGCTGCGCCGGGTGCGCGACACCGGGGAAGCCATCTTCGCCAAGGATCGGCCGTTCTACATCGAGCGCTCCGACATCGGCGAGGACGTCTACTTCGACATCTCCTATTCGCCGGTCTTCGAGGACGGCGGCGACGTCGGCGGCGTGCTCTGCATCGTCAATGAGACCACGCACCGTGTGAAGGCCGAACAGCGGGCCACGGCCGACAACGAGCGGCTCGCCCGCATGTTCGACCAGGCGCCCGGCTTCGTCGCCCTGCTGGAGGGGCCCGACCATGTCGTGCGCCTGACCAACGCGGCCTATCAGGAGCTCATCGGCCGTCGCGACGTCATCGGCAAGCCGGTCCGCGCCGCGCTGCCCGAGATCGAGGGACAGGGCTTCTTCGAGCTGCTCGACAACGTCTACCGCAGCGGCCGGACGTTCACGGCCAAGGCGATGAAGGCGATGGTCGGGCAAGGCCCCGGGGCTCCGCTGCAGGAGCGCTACCTCGATTTCGTCTACCAGCCGATCAGCGACGCCGACGGCGCCTCGACCGGCATCTTCGTCCAGGGCACCGACGTGACCGAGCAGTTGCGTGCGATCGAAGCGCGGCGCGACAGCGAAAGCCGTCTCGCCCTGGCCGCAGAGGCGGCGGCGATCGGCACCTGGGACTTCAGCCCCGCCACCGGCGAGCTGCGCTGGGACAACCGCTGCCGGCAGCTGTTCGGCCTCGGCGCGGACGATCCCGTCGGCTACGACAGCTCGTTTCTCGCCGGCCTGCACCCGGACGACCGCGCGCGCGTCGACGCCGCTGTCGGACGAGCCCTCGCCGCCGAGGGGTCCGGGCACTTCGACGTCGAGTACCGCACCGTCGGCCTCAGGGACGGGATCGAGCGCTGGCTCGCCGCCACCGGCCAGCGCTTCATCCGCGCCGACGGCACCGTCCGCTTCGTCGGCGCCGTCGTCGACATCACCGGGCGCAAGCGGGCCGAAGCGGAGCTGGCGCGCCGGGGACGCGCCCTGCGCGAGGAAAGCCACGCGCTCGAGATCCTCAACAGGACCGTCGCCAATATAGCCGCCGAGCTCGAGCTCGAAAAGCTCGTACAAACCGTCGTCGACGCCGGGGTCGAGCTTACGGGCGCGCAGTTCGGCGCCTTCTTCTACAACCGCGTCGACGAGAGCGGCGAAAGCTACACGCTCTACAGTCTGTCCGGCGCCCCCCTGGACGCCTTCTCGGGCTTCCCGACGCCCCGCAACACCACCGTGTTCGCGCCCACGTTCATGGGCGAGGGCGTCGTGCGCTCCGACGATATCACCCAGGATGCGCGCTACGGCCACAACGCGCCGCATCGGGGTATGCCGGCCGGCCACCTGCCGGTGCGCAGCTATCTCGCCGCACCGGTCGTCTCCCGGTCCGGCGCAGTGATCGGCGGCCTGTTCTTCGGCCACGCGACACCCGGCATGTTCAGCGAACGCTCCGAGCGGCTGGTGGTGGGGCTTGCGGCGCAAGCCGCGATCGGCATCGACAACGCCACGCTGTTCGAGACGCAGCAGCGCCTGAACCAGGTGCTGGAAAGCAAAGTCGCCCAGCGTACGCGGGAGCGTGACAGCATCTGGAACCTCTCGCGCGACCCGTTCCTCGTCACCGACACCGCGGGGCGCTGGCTCAGCGTCAGCCCGGTCTGGAGCGAGCTGCTCGGCTGGTCGGAGCGGGAGCTCATCGGCCGCACGTCGGAGTGGATGGAGCATCCCGACGACCGCACCCACACGCGCACCCAGATCGGCCGACTGGCGACGGGCGACGTGCCGGCGCGCTTCGAGAACCGCTTCCGCAGCAAGGCGGGCAGCTATCGCTGGTTCTCCTGGACGGCCGTGCAGGACGGCGACCGGCTCTACTGCGTGGCACGCGACGTCACCCGCGAGAAGGAAGCGGCGAACGCGCTGCAGCAGGCGGAGGATGCGCTGCGGCAAGCCCAGAAGATGGAGACGCTGGGACAGCTCACCGGCGGCGTGGCCCACGACTTCAACAATCTGCTGCAGGTCGTCTCCGGCAACCTGGAGCTCCTCCAGCGCAACCTGCCCCCGGATGCGCCGCGCCTCCGCAGGGCCGCGGACAACGCCATGAACGGCGCCAGGCGCGCCGCCACCCTCACCCAGCGGCTGCTGGCCTTCTCGCGCCGGCAACCCCTGACGCCGCGCCAGATCGAGCCGAGCAAGCTGGTGTCGGGCATGTCGGAGCTGCTGCACCGCTCGCTGGGCGAGACCATCGAGATCGAGACCGTGCACGGCTCGGGGCTATGGCGCGTGGAAGTCGACCCCAATCAGCTGGAGAATGCCATCCTCAACCTGGCGGTCAACGCCCGGGACGCCATGCAGGCCGGCGGCAAGCTGACGATCGAAACCTCCAACACGCTGATCGACCGCGACTACGTCGCCCGTCACGCCGAGGTGACGGCCGGCCAGTACGTGGTCATCTCGGTGTCCGACACCGGCACTGGCATGGACGCGGCCACCTTGCAGCATGCCTTCGAGCCGTTCTTCACCACCAAGGAGGTCGGCAAGGGCACGGGCCTCGGCCTGTCGATGGTCTACGGCTTCGTCAAGCAATCCGGCGGCCACGTGAAGATCTATTCGGAGCCGGGGGAAGGCACCACCGTCAAGATCTACCTGCCGCGGCTGCTCGTGGCCGCCGACGACGCCGAGGACGCGGCCGCCGCCGACGTGCCGGACGGATCGCAAAGCGAGGTGGTGCTGGTCTGCGAGGACGACGACGACGTGCGCGCCTACTCGGTCGAGGTGCTGCGCGAGCTCGGCTACACCGTGCTCGAGGCCGTCGACGGCCCGGCCGCGCTCAGGCTGCTGGAGCGCAGGGATGGCCGGGTCGACCTGCTGTTCACCGACGTTGTTCTGCCCGGCGGCATGAGCGGCGCCGTCCTCGCCGGCCAGGCGCGGGCGCTCAGGCCTGAGCTCAAGGTGCTGTTCACGACGGGCTACGCACGCAACGCCATCGTGCACCAAGGCCGGCTCGACCCGGGCGTCGAGCTGATCATCAAGCCGTTCAGCTTCACCGAGCTCGCCACCCGCGTTCGCGACATACTGGACTTCAAGCGCGAGGATGGGCGGTAGCCGCGGCGCCGCCGCATTGTACGCACACGTCGCCCGCTGCACTCGGCCCCCTCCACCATGCTGCGCATGGTCCCCCTCCCCCGCTTCGCGGGTGAGGATCATGCGGCGCGACCTGTTCCTCACCCGCGAAGCGGGGAGGGGGACCGCCGAAGGCGGTGGGGGCGGGGTGTCCGGTGTCTCGCGACGGCAAACTACCAAGATCTCTGGGCGGCACCGCCGGTCGACCGCGCCGGAGGTCTGCTTCGAAGGTCCTGCTTTTCCCGGTCCATCTCTGGCCTTAACGTGCGTCCGGAATGGGCAAGGCCTGCTGGCCCGCCATGGTCCTGCGCTACCTGGGTCGCCGCCCGCATGGTTTTCGCTGCGCCGCAGCATGTAAAAAGAGACTGACGCTCAAGTAACCCGGCAGCCGTCCGGCAAGGCGATGCGCTCTATTTGCTGTTCAAGTCCGGCGCAAGCCGGTGCGTTGAACGTCGACAAAAAAGCAAACGGGGAGGAGTGCGATGGTGAAGGGCAGTTTGTGTCTTGCCGCGCTGGCGAGCCTGCTGATGTCTGGCGCTGCTTTTGCCCAGGAGAAAATCAAGGTCGGGGTGACGGCGACCCTGGAGGGCACCTACACGGTGCTCGGCGAGGACGGCATGCGCGGCTTTCAGACCGCGTTGAACAAGCTCGGCAAGAAGGTGGGCGACAAGGAGCTCGAGTTCGTCGTCGCCTCCACCGACGCGACGCCGGATTCCGCGGTGCGCGCCGTACGCAAGCTCATCGAGCAGGACAAGGTCCAGATCCTGCTGTCGCCCCTGTCCGGCGACGAGGGCATCGCGGTCAAGAATTTCGCCAAGACGCGCCCGGAGCTGACCTTCGTCAACGCCGCGTCGGGCGCGCAGGAAACCACCTATGTGGATCCGGCACTGAACTTCTTCCGCTACAACATGGACGGTGCCCAGTGGCAGGTCGGCCTGGGCAAATATGCCTATGACACCAAGGGTTATCGCAACATCGCCACGGTGGGCGAGGACTATTCGTTCATCTACACGCAGGTCTTCGGGCTCGTCCTCGAGTTCTGCGGCGCAGGTGGCAAGATCTCCAGCCGGCAATGGGTGCCGCTCGGCACGAAGGATTTCGCCTCGGTCATCGCCGCGCTGCCCGACGACGTCGACGCGATCTACCTGGGCCTCGGCGGCGCCGACGCCGTCAACTTCCTCAATCAGTATCAGCAAGCCGGCGGCAAGGCGCATCTGCTCGGCGGCTCGATCATGGTCGACCAGACCATTCTCTCGGCCAAAGGCAACGCCAAGAACGCGCTGATCGGCACGATCGCCGCCAGCGGCCAGGCGGATACCTGGGACGACCCGGGCTGGCAGGCCTTCGTGAAGGACTATCAGGCCGCCTTCCCGCCGGAGAAGCGCTTCCCGAGCCCGTCGCTGCTGGCCACCAACTACTACAACTCGACGATGGCGCTGATCCTGGCGCTCCGGAAGGTCAACGGCGACCTCGGCGACAACCAGTCCAAGCTGAAGGCCGCCCTGGCCGCCATCGAGCTCGACGCGCCCAATGGCAAGATCAAGCTCGACTCCAACCGTCAGGCCATCGGCACCAACTTCGTCACCGAAGTCGTCGACGACGGCAAGGGCGCCCTGTTCAGCAAGGTCGCGAAGGTGATCCCGAACGTCAACCAGACGCTCGGCTACGACCCGGCGGTGTTCGCCAAGATCGGGCTGCCGAGCCGCACGGTTCCAGAGTGCAAAAAGTACTGACGCCGATCGGGCGGCCGGCGCCCTCGCGACCGGCCGTCCATTGTCCAGATCGCGGCGCACGCCGGTCGCTCGAGCGCGCGCTTGCATTCTCGTCGCGGATGATCAACCTCGTCGAAAACAAGAAAACACGATCCGCGGGAGGAACGCATGAGCCGGGCTCTTGCCGTCTTTCACGGTCATTTCGGCCGTGCCACGGTCTATCAGCTCAATCGTCCCTTCAATGTGCATGCGCACCGCGAAGGACATCTGATCTTTCACATCGGCGGCACGCCGGCGTCGGTGGAGGTGCTCGAGCAGCCGATGCCGGCGCGCCAGGATACCGTCCTGGCGGTCAATCCTTGGGAGCCGCACAATTTCGTGCCGAAGGACTTGGGGGACGGCGCGATCTTCCTGGTGCTCTACGTGGACGCCGCGTGGTTCGCCGGCGTGCGCGGGGTACGGTTCGGGTGCACGACATTCGAGCGCACCGCGACGCTGGACCGCGATGTCCGGCAGGCGGCAGCGATGATTTGCGGCGCGCCGTCGCTCAAGAGCCTCGACGGCGAGTTGCGCAACCTCATCGACTCCTGCCACGAGGAAAGCTGGCGCCAGGCCGAGGCCCCGCCGGAGAGCCGCGCCGTTGCCGCCATCACCGACTTTCGCGTGCGCAAATCGATCCGGCTCCTGGCCCAATCGGCAGGCGCCGAGATGGAGCTCGATGCGATCGCGCGCGAGGCGGGCCTGTCGCGGCCGCATTTCTACAAGCTGTTCCGCACCCAGACCGGCGTGACCCCGCACCTCTACCGCAACACGCTGCTGATGGAGAAAGCACTGGACTCGCTGGTGTCCACGGAAGCATCGATCGCCGGCATCGGCTTCGATCTCGGCTTTTCGTCCCAGAGCGCGTTCACGCACTTCTTCGCCGGCAATGTCGGCATGGCACCGAGCGACTACCGGCGCGCCGCCAAGATCTTGCGGCCCTGACCGGCCGGCAGGGTGGCCAAAAGCGGACTGACGATCAAGCGGGGCCCGCGCCGGCCCGTAGAATGCCGTCGGCGATCGGCGGCGGACGACCGCGGCGCCTAAGCAAGACTTTTAGACGTTCCGGAATTGTCGAGCCCGCCGTGAGGCGAACTCGGACATTCTGCTCAGGGAGGACAAGGCCCGGCATGGCGTCGACTGCTTCAGCCGATTGTCGTGGAGCTGCCGCGATCAGGTGCGGAGGGCGCGCATGACCAGATGGATCGAGCGCCATCGGGTCTGGGCCCTCGTCATCCTGATCGCGATCGCGGCGGCGCTCTGGCTGATCTTCGCCACTTGGCCGCCGGGCCTGGAGGACGCCATCGGCCGGAAGAAGGTCTTCCTCAGCGCCGTGTTCAACGGCATCACGCTCGGGGGCCTCTATTTCCTGGTGGCGAGCGGCTTCACCCTGATCTTCGGGCTGATGCGCAACGTCAATCTGACCCACGGCTCGCTGTATCTGTTCGGCGGTTATGTCGGCTACGAGATGAGCGCCGCCACCGGATCCTGGCTGCTGAGCTTCCTCGCCGCCTTCATCGTCGTCGCGCTGATCGGCGCTGCCATGCAGGTGCTCATCTTCCGCCGCATCGAGGGGCAGGACCTGCGTCAGACCATGGTGACGATCGGGCTGTCGATCGTCTTCGCCGATCTGATGCTGTGGGCGTTCGGCGGCGACTTCTACCAGATCCAGACGCCCCATGCGCTCGTCGGCCCCGTCGAGCTGCCCTTCGTCACCGCCGTCAAATCCTCCGGCGAGGCCGTCTACCTCCAATATCCGATGGTGCGGCTGGTCATCCTGCTGGCGTCCGTCGTCATCGGCGTCGCCATGTGGCTCGCGCTCAACCGCACGCGCATCGGCATGATCGTGCGCGCCGGCGTCGACGACCGCGACATGCTGGCGGCGATGGGCGTGCGCATCCAGCTGGTGTTCGTGCTGGTGTTCGCGCTCGGCGCCGGCCTTGCGGGCATGGCCGGCGTCGTCGGCGGCACGTTTCAGTCGATTTCGCCCGGCGAGGACCTGCGCTTCCTGCTCGCCTCGCTGGTGGTCGTCATCATCGGCGGCATGGGCTCGATCCCAGGTGCCGCCCTCGGCGCGCTCATCGTCGGCCTCGCCGAGCAGCTGGGCTCAGTCTACATCCCGACCTACGCCATCGTGGTGACGTTCCTGATCATGGTGCTCGTGCTGGCCGTTCGGCCGCAGGGCCTGCTGGCAGGGCGCTAGCCATGTCGATCACCCAGGACGCGCGCCTTCAGCCCGAGACGCTGCCGCAGCCCGCGGCGAGCGCCGGGACGGTCCGCCAATTCGGCCACCCCGCCGTCTGGGCCGTCGCCGTCCTCCTGCTCATCATGCCGCTCATCGCGAACGGCTTTTTCCTCATCGAGATCTTCGGCACCAGCCTCATTCTCGGCATCGTGGCGCTGAGCCTGATGTTCCTGGCCGGCTACGGCGGCATGGTCAGCCTGATGCAGCTGACCATCGCGGGCCTCGCCGGCTACATGACGGCCGTGCTCGGCGCCAGCGGCAACGCCAATATCAGCCTGGGGTGGCCCTGGTGGCTCGCAACACCCATGGCGATCGCGCTGGCAACCCTGTTCGGCACCATCGGCGGAGCGCTCGCAGTCCGCACCGAGGGCATCTACACGATCATGATCACGCTGGCGATCGCGTCGGCCTTCTACTACTTCACCAACCAGAACTGGGCCATTTTCAATGGTCACACCGGCATCAACAGTGTCGTCACGCCCCATTTCTGGGGCATCGACTGGCGCGCCGACATCATTTTCTACTATGTGATCCTCGCCGTCGCAGTACTGTGCTTCGCTGCGGTCAGCTACCTCGCGCGCGCGCCGTTCGGCCTCGCCCTGCAGGGCGTGCGTGACAATCCACGCCGGATGGCCGCGCTCGGCTTCAACGTCAATGCGCACCGCATCGCGGCCTACGCCTTCGCCTCGTCCGTCGCGGCCCTCGGCGGCGTCTTGCAGGTCTGGAACTATCGCCAGATCTCGCCCGGCTCGGTGGGGGTCGAGCGGGCGATCGACATTCTGATCATCGCCGTCGTCGGCGGCACGACACGCCCGATCGGCCCGTTCGTCGGCGCCCTGGTCTTCGTCCTGCTGCGCACGTTCACCCTGGATGTCCTGGTCGCGTTCGGGCTCGACGGCAACCGCTTCCGCCTGCTGATCGGTCTTGGCTTTCTAGCCATCGTGCTGTTCTCCCCGGACGGCATCGTCGGGCTCTGGGAGCGGTGGGTGCGCCGGCCCCGGCCCCGGCCCGGCAAGGCGCAGACCGGTGGTGACCGCCATGGATAGCGTCGCCCATCGCCTGGCCGTCGCCGGCGCGGGCGCGGCGCTCGAACTGCGCGGCGTGACGCGCCTGTTCGGCGCGCTCGCGGCGTTGACCGACGTGACGCTGACGGTCCGCCCCGGCGAGCGACGCGCCGTGCTCGGCTCCAACGGTGCCGGCAAGACCACGCTGTTCAACTGCATCACCGGCGATTTCCCGCCCACCTCGGGCACCATCCGGTTCTTCGGCGAGGACGTCACCCATTTCCCGCCCTACGAGCGGATCCGCCGCGGCTTGCGCCGGACCTATCAGATCTCGGCGCTGTTTTCGGGATTGACCGTTCTCGACAACGTCTATCTCGCCTGCTGCGGGGTCTCGCGCAGCCGCTTCTCGCCGTTCCGCCCACGCGCCAACGACGCGCTGATGCAATCGGCCGAGGACCTGGTCGAGGCGGTGCATCTGGCCGCGGTGAGCGCCCGGCGCGTCGCCGAGCTCGCCCACGGCCAGCAGCGCCAGCTGGAAATCGCGCTGGCGCTGGCCGGCGCGCCGCGCTTCATCCTGTTCGACGAGCCGGCCGCCGGCCTGTCGCCGACCGAGCGGCGCGAGCTGGTGGACATCCTCACGGCGCTCCCCGGCCACATCGGCTACATCATCATCGAGCACGACATGGACGTCGCCCTGCGCGTCGTCGAGAGCGTGACGATGATGCACAACGGCCGCATCTTCAAGGAAGGCCCGCCGGGGGAGATCGAATCCGACCCCGAGGTCCAGGAGCTTTATCTTGGAGGCGGCCATAGCTGAGATGCGCCACTCCACCCCGATGCTCGAGGTCAGAGGCCTCGATGTCTACTACGGCAGGTCGCATGCGCTGCAGGGCGTCGACCTGACGCTGGGATCCGGCGTGCTGTCCCTGGTCGGCCGCAACGGCATGGGCAAGACGACCCTGTGCAAGACCATCATGGGGCTGGTGCCCGCCACGGGCGGCTCCGTCCGCCTGGCCGGCGAGGACCTGCTGTCGCTGTCACCCGCGCAGGTGGCCCGGCTCGGCGTCGGCTACGTGCCGCAGGGCCGACGGCTGTGGCGCTCGCTCTCCGTCGACGAGCATCTGCGCATGATCGCGGGCATGCGGCGCGGCGCCTGGACCGTGGAGCGCGTCTACGAGACCTTTCCGCGCCTGGCCGAGCGCAGGAACAACGGCGGCGGGCAGCTCTCGGGCGGCGAGCAGCAGATGCTGGCGATCGCGCGCGCCCTGGTGGTCAACCCCCGCCTCCTGATCATGGACGAGCCGACCGAAGGGCTGGCACCGGTCATCGTCGCGCAGGTCGAGGACATGCTGGTGCGCCTCGGCGACGAGGGCGACATCGCGGTGCTCGTGATCGAGCAGAACATCGGGGTGGCGACGGCGGTCTCGCGGCATGTCGCCATCATGGTCAACGGCCGCGTCAACCGCCTCATCGAGTCGTCGCGCCTGGCGTCGGACCGGGAGCTGCAACAGCGCCTCCTCGGGGTCGGGCGCCATGCCGACGCCGGGCCAGAGGTCGAGGCCGGCGCGGCCGAGGACGGCGCGGCGCGGCGGACGGCGCCGCGCCCGGCCGCGGCAGCGCCGAAGCGCATCTATGTCTCCAATCCGACGCTGCCGACGCGATGGTCGCAGCCGGTGCCGATCGCGCGCATGGAGGCCAACGCGCGGGTGCTGTCGACCGGCATCTTGAGGCTGGAGGATGCGGCGCGCCCACGTCGCGACACCGCGGCCGCGCGCAGCTCCGGGCCGCCGGCCGTGCTCGTGGTCGGCACGCTGGACACCAAGGGCGACGAGCTCAGATTCATCCGCGACATCGTCGCCGGCAGCGGCCTGCGGGCGCGGCTGGTCGATGTCTCGACCAGCGGCAGGCCCTCCTCCTGCGACGTCTCCGCCCAAGAAATCGCGCTCAATCATCCGCGCGGCGGCGGCGCCGTGTTCGGGCCGGACCGCGGCGCCTCCGTGACGGCGATGGCGGAGGCCTTCGCCAACTGGCTGCGCCGTCAGACGGACATCGTCGGCGTCATCTCCGCCGGCGGGTCGGGCGGGGCGTCGCTGGTGGCGCCGGCCATGCGCGCGCTGCCGATCGGGGTGCCCAAGCTGATCGTCTCCTCGGTCGCCTCGGGCGACGTCGCGCCCTACGTCGGGCCTGCCGACATCACCATGATGTACTCGGTCACCGACGTGCAGGGACTGAACGCGATCTCGCGCCAGGTGCTCGCCAACGGCGCCAACGCGCTGGTGGGCATGGTCAAGGCACGGCTCGAGAGCGGCGCGGCGAACGCGCAGGCGCTGCACGCCAGCCTCCCGGCGGTCGGTCTGACGATGTTCGGCGTGACCACCCCGGCCGTGCAGCAGATCGCGGCCGCGCTGCGCGCCGACTACGAATGCCTGGTCTTCCACGCAACCGGCGTCGGCGGCCGCTCCATGGAGAAGCTGGTCGATTCCGCGCTGCTGGCCGGGGTGATCGACCTGACGACCACGGAGGTGTGCGACCTGCTCATGGGCGGCGTGTTTCCGGCAACCGAGGATCGCTTCGGCGCCGTCATCCGCAGCCGAATCCCCTATGTGGGCTCGGTCGGCGCGCTCGACATGGTCAATTTCGGCGCCCCCGAGACCGTTCCCGAGCGCTACCGCGGCCGCCGGCTGCACGCCCACAATCCGCAGGTCACGCTGATGCGCACCACCGCGGAGGAGAACGAGCGCATGGGCCGCTGGATCGGCGAGCGCCTCAACCGGATGGATGGGCCGGTGCGGTTCTTTCTGCCCGAGGGCGGCGTCTCCGCGCTCGACGCACCGGGGCAGCCGTTCTGGGACCCGGCGGCCGACGCCACGCTGTTCCGCGCGCTCGACCAGACGGTCCGCCAGACCAGCAACCGGCAGCTGATCCGGCTCAGGCATCACATCAACGAGCCCGAGTTCTCAGCGGCGATCGTTGCGGCCTTCCGCGGCCTGGTCGGACGCCCGGGCGCACGCCGGCGGGCGGGGAGGTGAGCGATGCCCCGGTTTGAGCGCACCGAGCTGCTGAACAGGTTCCGCACCATGGCGGCGCGCGGCGAGCCGATCGTCGGCGGCGGCGCCGGGACCGGGCTCTCCGCCAAATGCGAGGAGGCCGGCGGCGTCGACCTGATCGTCATCTACAATTCAGGCCGCTACCGGATGGCCGGGCGCGGCTCGCTGGCCGGCCTGATGCCGTATGGCGACGCCAACGCGATCGTCGTCGAGATGGCGGGCGAGGTGCTGCCCGTGGTCAAGCACACGCCGGTGCTGGCGGGCGTCAACGGCACCGATCCTTTCCGCGACATGGATCAATTCCTCGATCGGCTGAAGACGCTCGGCTTTTCAGGCGTGCAGAACTTTCCGACCGTCGGGCTGATCGACGGCGTCTTTCGCGCCAATCTCGAAGAGACCGGCATGTCCTATGCGCTGGAGGTCGAGATGATCGCCAGGGCGCGCGCCAGGGACATGCTGACGACGCCCTATGTGTTCAATGCCGCCGAGGCCAAGGCGATGGCGGAGGCGGGCGCCGACATCATCGTCTGCCATCTCGGCCTGACCACCGGCGGCGCGATCGGCGCGCAAACCGCGTTGAAGCTCGAGGATTGTCCGGCCCGCATCGACGCCTGGGCGGCGGCGGCGCTCGCCGTCAACCCCGACGTCCTGGTGCTGGCCCATGGCGGGCCCGTGGCCGAGCCGTCGGATGCCGCCTTCATCATGAAGCACACCCGCACCTGCCACGGCTTCTACGGAGCGTCGTCGATGGAACGGCTGCCGGTGGAGCGGGCGCTGACGGAACAGGTTCGACGATTCAAGGCGATCACCACGAGTTGAGCGCCGCTTAGGGGAGGTTGCCACCATGTCGGGGGTTCTCATTGGTCAGTTGATCCTTTGGCTGATCGTCGCGCTGATCTTGATCGTCGTGGCGGTCTACATCGTGAACTGGCTCTACCACCGCTCCTCCAAGGAGGTGTCCTTCGTCCGCACCGGCTTCCTCGGCGAGCGGGTGGTGATCAACGGCGGTGCCTTCGTGCTGCCGTTCATTCACGACTTCACGCCGGTGAACATGAACGTGCTGCCGATGCCGATCGTCCGCGCCAGGCAGGACGCCGTCATCTCCCGGGACCGCATGCGCATCGACATCGAGGCCGATTTCTATGTCCGCGTGCAGCCGACGCGCGAGGCGGTGGCCATCGCGGCCGCGACGCTCGGGCGGCGCACGCTCGAGCCCGAGCGGCTGCATGCCCTGCTGGCCGGCAAGTTCATTTCCGCGATGCGCTCGGTCGCCTCGGAAATGACCATGGAGGAGATGCACGAGAAGCGCGGCGATTACGTCGCCCGCGTCAAGGCGGCGGCCGCCGAGGCGCTGGCCCAGAACGGGCTGGAGCTGGAATCCGTCGCGATCACCGACCTCGATCAGACCGACCTCGAATACTTCAACCCGTCGAACCGCTTCGACGCCCACGGCCTGACCCAGTTGATGGAGGACATCGAGGCCAAGCGGAAGCTGCGCAACGACATCGAACAGGATTCGATGATCAAGATCCGCACCCGCAACCTCGAAGCCGAACGCCAGGCGCTCGAGATCGAACGCGAGAGCGAGACCGCGCGCCTGGAGCAGGAGCGCGACATCGAGATGCGCCGCGCCTTGCAGCGAACCGAAGTGGCGCGCGAGCGCGCGTTGCGCGAGACCGAGGCCGAACAGGCGCAGATCGCAGCGCGCGAGGCGATCGAAAAGGCGCGCATCGCCAACGAGCAGGCGATCACGGAGGCCCGTATCGCCTCCGAGCGCGAGACCCGGCAGAAGGAGATCGAGCGGACGCAGGCGGTCGAGGCCAGAGAAATCCTGGCCCGCGAGGACGTCGAAAAGACCCGCATCGCCAACCAGCGCTCGATCGATACGGCGCGCATCGCCTCCGAGCGCGAGGTGCGGCAGCAGGAGATTGCGCGCACCCGCACGATCGAGGAAGCCGAGATCCAGGCGCGCGAGTTCGTCGAGAAGGCCCGCATCCTGCAGGAGCGCGTCGTCACCGACGCCCGCATCGCCAACGAGGAGGAGACCCGCCGGCGCGAGATCGAGCGCACGCGGGCCGTGGAGGAAGCCGAGATCGCCGCCAAGGAGGCGACCGAGAAAGCGCGCATCGCCCAGACCACGGTGGTCAACGCCGAGCGCATCGCCTCCGACGAGCACACCCGCGCGCTCGAGATCCAGCAGGTCCGTGCCATCCAGGAAGCGGAGATCGCCGCGCAGCAGGCGGTGGAGGCCGCCCGCATCTCGCGCGAGCAGACCCTCGCCACGAGCCGCATCGCGGCCGAGCAGAGCACGCGTCAGCGGGAGATCGACCGCACGCAGGCGCTCGAGGTCGCCGGCATTGCGGCGCGCGAGGCGACCGAGGCCTCCCGCATCGCCCAGGAGGAGCGGGTGCGGGCACTGGAGATCGCGCGCCATCGCGCGGTCGAGGAGGCCGACATCGCCGCGCGCGAGGCAATCGAGGCGGCACGCATCCTTCAGGAGAAGAAGATCGCGCTGGCCCGCATCCTCAGCGAGCAGGAGACTCGGAAGCGGGACGTCGAGCGGACGGAAGCGGTCGAGGCGGCCGAGCTGAAGCGACGCGACGCCATCGAGCGCCAGCGCATCGGCGTCGAGCTCGCGCTCGAGGCCGAGCGCATCGCCTCCAGCAAGACGCGCGAGGTGCTCAACGTCGAGCAGAAGCGGGCGGTGGAGATCGCCGACGAGGACCGCATCATTGCGCTGTCGGAAAAGCGCTCCGAGCGGATCGACGCCGACCGCAAGGTCAAGCAGGCCGAGATCGTCGCCCGCCGCGACGTGGAGACCACCGACGTGTCGCGGGAGCAGGCGCTCGAAGCGGCGCGGATCGAGCGGCGGCGCGCCATCGAGCAGCTCGAGATCGCGCGCGTCCAGGCGCTGCAGGAAGCCGAGATCGCCTCCAGCGAGGAGGTCCAGCGGGCCCGCATCGCCTCCGACCGCGGCCTCGACGAGGCCCGCATCGGGCGCGAGCGCGATCTGCGCAAGCTGGAGGTCAGCCGCGAGAAGGAGGTCGAGACGGCCCAGATGGAGAAGGCGATCGCGCTGTACCAGAAGTCGCTCGAGCAATCCGCGGCGCAGGCGGAGGCCGAGAATGCAAGGGCGCGCGCGACCGAGGCGGCCGAGCGCGTCATCACCGTGCGCGACAGCGAGATCGCCAGGCGGCGCAGGACGGTCGAAGTGCTGATCGCCGAGAAGGAGGCCGAGGAAAAGCGCATTGCCGCCGAGGCCGAGCGCGTACGCGCGGCCGTCGAGGCGGAGGCACAGAAACTGCTCAACGAGGCGGAGAACGTGCTGACCGACCAGGCGCGCTACTCGCTGTTCCGCCGCCGGCTGCTCGACCGGATCGAGGGCATCGTGCGCGAGAGCGTCAAGCCCATGGAGAAGATCGAGGGCATCCGCATCCTGCACGTCGATGGTCTAGCCGGCGGCAACGGTGGCAACGGCAACGGCGGCGGACGGAGCGCCACCGACGAGGTGATCGACTCGGCCCTGCGCTATCGGGTCCAGGCGCCGCTGATCGACTCCATCCTCGCCGACATCGGCGTGGAGGGCGGCAGTCTCTCCAAGCTGCCGGGGCTCATCCGCGAGGCGCGCGACATGCAGGGCATTCGCCAGGCGGCCGCGCCGAAGAAGGAAGGCGAGGGCAAGCCGACGGCCGCCCCCTCCAGCGAGGCCCCTGCCTCGCCGCCGGCCAAGAAGGGTTGAGGGTGACGCCATGGCCCGGGTCTACGTCTCGACCGTCGTCAACGCCCGTAACGACCGGGTCTGGGCGCGGGTGCGCGACTTCAACGGCCTGCCCACCTGGCACCCGGCGATCGCCGAGAGCCGCATCGAGGGCGGCGAGCCCGCAGACAAGATCGGCTGCGTGCGCGACTTCACCTTGCGCAACGGCGACCGCATCCGCGAAAAGCTGCTCGGCCTCTCCGACTACGAGATGTTTTGTACTTACTCTATTCTCGAATCGCCGATGGGCGTCGAGAACTACGTCGCGACGCTGCGCCTGACGCCGGTCACCGACGGCGACAAGACCTTCCTCGAATGGTCGGCGGAATTCGATTGCTCTCCAGAACGGGAGGTGGAGCTCGTCAATTCGATCGGAGGCGGCGTCTTCCAGGGCGGCTTCGACGCGTTGAAGCGCGTGTTCGGAGGCTGACCATGCTGAAGGACCCGCCAACGGTGCAGCCGCGCACCTCGCCCCGCCTGCGGGGAGAGGTCGGCTTGCGCGCCAGCGCGAGCCGGGTGAGGGGGCGTCCAGGAAAGGGATCAAGGCCGATCGTGCCGCGCGACCAAGCCCCCTCACCCCTGCCCTCTCCCCGCCTGCGGGGAGAGGGTGCGCGGCGGCTCCGTCGCGGCCAAACAGTTCCACCTCGGGTGCGGAGACATTAGCCGTGCCGCACATCGTCAAGAGCACGATCCTCGATGCGCCGACCGGCGTGGTGTGGGACCTGCTGCGCGATTTCAACGGCCACGACCGCTGGCATCCCGCGGTCGCCACCAGCACGATCGAGCGTGCGCAGGCGGCCGATCGCATCGGCTGCGTGCGGCGCTTCAAGCTGAAGGACGGCTCGGAGCTGCGCGAGCAGTTGCTGGCGCTTTCGGATCTCGAACAGAGTTTCAGCTATTGCCTGCTCGATACGCCGATACCTATGTTCAACTATGTCGCCCATGTCCGGCTGCTGCCGGTGACCGATGGCGACCGGACGTTCTGGCACTGGGAGTCGCGCTTCACGGCGCGGCCGGCCGAAGCCGCAGAACTCACCAAGATGGTCAGCGAGCAGATCTACCAGGCCGGATTCGACGCGATCCGCCAATATCTGAGGGAGGCCGCCTGAGCGCGGAGGCAAGATCATGCCCGTCACGGTGAAGACCTTCGGAACATCGGGAGAGGCGGCTGCGGCCCTGTCGTCGGAGCGCGACGCGCGCTACCTCGGCGGCGGCACGCTGGTAATGCGCGCGCTCAACGAAGGCGACATCTCGGTGTCGACCATCGTGCGCGCCACCGATCGCACGCTCGCGCATCTCGACGCCGCCGGCTCGCGTATCACGATCGGCGCCGGCGTCACCTTTGCGCGTGTCCTCGCCGAACGCGCCCTCGCCTTCCTCCACCCCGTCGCCGCGTCGATCGGCGGGCCTGCGGTGCGCAACATGGGCACGATCGGCGGCAATCTGTTCGCGCCGAGCCCGTTCGGCGATTTCACCGTTGCAATGCTTGCGCTCGACGCGACCGTTGCTGTCGAGGGCGCCTACGGCGCGCGAGACGTGCCGATCGAGGAGTTCCTGAGCGGGCGTGGCCGGCAGGCGGGCGGACTCGTGCGCTCGGTCTCCTTCCAGCGCCCGCTGAGCGAGGACGCGTTCCGCTATCGCAAGATTGCGCGCATCAGGCCGAAGGGCGCCGCCGTGGTGACGCTCGCGACGCATGTTCCGTCGAGCGGCGGCCGGCTCGTCGGCGTGCGCATTGCGCTCGGCGCGATGGCGGCGACCCCGGTTCGCGCCAAGGCGGCGGAGCGCGCCCTGGAAGGACGCGCCCTCGACGCGACCAGCATTGCGGCAGCGGTCGCGGCGGCGGCCGAAGGGACGTCGCCGGCCGACGATGCGCTCGCCAGCGCCTGGTACCGGCGCGAGGTCGTCGGCGTGCATCTGCGCCGGCTTCTCTCCGGCCAACCCTAGACAGAGCGAGGTTGGACCCATGGCCAAGACCGCCCTCCAGTTTCGTCACAACGGCCGCGACGTCGCCGTCTTCGTCGACGGCGGCATCAATCTCCTGACCACCCTGCGCGAACTCGTCGGCGACATGACGCCCAAGTTCGGCTGCGGCCAGGGCGGATGCGGCGCCTGCACGGTGCTGATCGACGGCGACGCGCACCTGGCGTGCCTGACGCTGGCCGAGACCGTGGAAGGCCGCTCGGTGGAGACGCTCGACGGGCTCAAGGACGGGCCCAACCTGCACCCCTTGCAGCGCGCCTTCATGGAGCACTTCGCGGCCCAGTGCGGTTACTGCACGCCGGGCATGCTGATGGCCGCCAAGGCCCTGCTCGACCGCAACCCCGCGCCGACCCGCGACGAGGTGGTGAACGCGATCGCCGGCAACATCTGCCGGTGCACCGGATACGAGCCCATCATCAATGCCGTGCTCGCCGCTGCGTCCGGCGGCCGCGTACGTGCCTAAGGAGCGCACCATGCTGGAGCTGCGCAAGGATCTGTTCGCCGACGAGCGTGACGACAACCTCAAGGAGATCGGCAAGGGCACCCAGCGCCAGGACATGCTGGGTCACGTCACCGGCACGTCCACCTATTTCAACGACCACCTGCTGCAGGGCATGCTGCATCTGAAGGTGTTGCGCAGCCCGCATGCGCACGCGCGCATCCGCCACGTCGACACCGCCGAGGCTGAGCGCAGCCCCGGCGTGCGCCGGATCATCCGCGGCGCCGACGTGCCGCGCAATCTCAACACGCTGCTCAGCCTCATCAATTTCGGCGAGGACGACGAGCCGACCTTGGCGGTCGACAAGGTGCGCTACAAGGGCGAGCCGGTCGCGGCGGTCGTCGCCGACAGCCCGCGCGAAGCCTTCGAAGCGCTTGCCAAGATACGCGTCGACTATGAGCCGCTGCCGGCCGTCTTCGACGTCGAAGCCGCGCTGAAGCCCGGCGCGCCGGTCGTCAACGAGACCTATCCCAAGAACACCTTTACCTATCACGACAGGTACGACCACCAGAAGCTGCGCTTCGGCGACGTCGAGCGCGGCTTTGCCGGCGCCGACCACGTGCTCGAGCAGCGCTACCAGATGTCTCCGATCGAGCACGCGCCGACCGAGACCAACGGCGCCATCGCGGCCCCCGACACCAACGGACGCTACATCGTCTACACCTCGACCCAGGCGCTGTTCTTCTCGCTCGATACCTGCGCCAAGATCCTCGATGTGCCGTCCAATACTTTCCATTTCATCGGAGGAACGGTGGGCGGCGGCTTCGGCGGCAAGGTCGATACGCTCACCGAGCCCTTGGCCATTCTCGGCGCGATGCTGACGGGCCGCCCGGTGCGCTACATCTTCAGCCGGGAGGAGGAGATGCAATACGGCCCGCCCCGCGGCGCCGAGCGCATCTACCTGAAGGACGGCGTCATGCGCGACGGCCGCATCGTCGCCCGCCAGGTGCGCGCCTATTTCGACAGCGGCGCCTATACGCGGCTGTCGAGCTACGCCGTCGTCAAATGCGTGGCGCATCTGCCGGGGCCCTACACGATCCCCAACGTGCACGGCGACGTCTACTGCGTCTTCACCAACCGCACGCCGGCCACCGCCATGCGCGGCTTCGGCGTCACCGCCATGGATTTCGCCATCGAATGCCAGATGGACAAGCTCGCCCATCTGGTCGGCATGGACCCGATGGAGTTCCGCATCCTCAACGCCTACCGCGACGGCGACATGAAGGCGCATCGGCGCGAGGCCAAGAACACCGCCTTGATCGAATGCGTGCAGGTGGCCGCCGAGAAAGCCAAGTGGCCGCTGCGGGACGAGTACAAGCGCATGTCCTCGCGCCGGGATGGCGGCGGCGCCCGCGCCGCGATCCCGGCGACCGCGCTCGACGGAGCGGCGCGGTCGCACCAGGCCGCGCAGCAGCGCACGCCGTACGATCGCGTGCCGCAGCCGGCGGTCAGGCCCGAGCCGCCGCGCCCGGTGGCGCCGCCCCCGGTCACCCCGCCGCCGGCGCCGCAGCCCGCAGCGCACGGCGCCATGCGGTTTTCCTCCGTGTTCGGCTCGAGGAGGCGCTGACCATGGCCCGTCACCACGGACGCGGCATCGCGTCGATCAACTATCCCATCGGCATGAACCTCGGCGGCGACCCGAGCCAGGCCCTGGTGCATTCCAATCCCAGCGGCAAGTTCACGGTGTCGCTGTCCTCGATCGACCTGGGTCAGGGCATGAAGTCCGTGACCCGGCAGATCTGCGCCGAGACCCTCGGCGTGCCGGTCGAGGACGTCTACGTCGACACCGCCGATTCCGACACGGGCCCCCATTGCATGGGCAGCTTCGCCTCGCGGGGCACCCACCGCGTCGGCAACGCCGTGATGGCGGCGGCACGGGAAGCGCGCGGGGTGATGATGGAGGCGGCGGCCGAGGAGCTCGAGGTCAATGCCGCCGACCTCGACACCGACGGGCGCGGCAACATCCACGTCAAGGGCGCGCCGCACCGCTCGATCTCGACCAAGGACGTGGCCATCGCGGCGCAGTTCAAGCAGGGCAAGACCATTTCCGGGCGCGGCATCTTCCTGGTGCCGCTCTCGGCGGTCGATCCCGAGACCGGCGAGATGTCGCCGGCGACCTGCTACGCGCACGCCTGCCTCGTCGCCGAGGTCGAGGTCGACGACGAGACGGGCGAGGTGGCGATGGTGCGCATGGACAGCGCCTACGAGCTCGGGCGCGCGCTCAATCCGCGACTGGTCGAGCAGCAGCTCGTCGGCGGCGCCTGGATGGGCATCAGCCATACGCTGTTCGAGACGACGGAGCCCTATTACCCCGATCCCGGCCACGGGCCGCGCGACTTCGTCGAGTATCTGATGCCCGGCCCAGGGGACATCTGCCCGCACGACATCGCGGTGCTGGAGCGGCCGGCGCCGGACGGGCCGTTCGGCGCCAAGGGCCCCGGCGAGATGTGCGCCAATCCGGTGCTGCCGGCAGTCGCCAACGCGATCTTCAACGCGGTCGGCGTGCGCATCGACGAGTTGCCGATCACACCCGAGAAGGTGCTGCGTGCCATCAAGGCGCAGGGCGGCGCCCGGCCGCAGGCGCGGCGCTGATGGCGGTGCGCGGCACCATCGCCGGGATCGACGGCCCGGAGGCGCTGGAGCGGGCGCTGCGCGGCGCCTACTACCTCGCCGACGAGGGTCTCGCGACCGCTGCCTATCTGGCGTTGGCCCTGGGCAAGCCGCTGCTGCTCGAGGGCGCTCCGGGCGTCGGCAAGACCGAGGCGGCGAAAGCCATCGCCGCCATCCTCGGCCGCCGGCTCATCCGCCTGCAATGCTACGAGGGCATCGATGCCTCGGCGGCGCTCTACGAATGGAACTACCCGCGGCAGATGCTGGCGATCCGCCAGGCCGGCGACGAGACCATCGACATCTATGGCGAGACCTTCCTGATCGAGCGCCCGATGCTGGCGGCCCTGCGCGCGCCCGATGCGTCGGTGCTGCTGATCGACGAAATCGACCGGTCCGATCAGGAGTTCGAGGCCTTCCTGCTCGAATTCCTGTCGGACTTCCAGATCTCGATCCCCGAGCGCGGCACCGTGCGCGCGGCCGAGCGGCCGGTGGTGGTGCTCACCTCCAACCGCACCCGCGACCTGCACGAGGCGCTGCGCCGGCGCTGCGTCTACCACTGGATCGACTACCCCACCGCCGAGCGCGAAGCGCGCATCATCATGATGCGCGCCTCCAGCGTGGCCGAGGCGACGGCCCGTGCGGTGGTCGCCGCCGTGAGCCGGCTGCGGCGCGAGCCGTTGAGCAAAGCGCCCGGCATCGCCGAGGCCGTCGACTGGGCGGAGGCGGCGACCTTGCTCCACAAGGGCGGCGCGCGCTGGCCGGATGCCTTCAGGCGATCGATCGGTGTCGCGCTGAAGGACGAGGAGGACCTCGCGTTCATCTCGCCGCGGCTCGATGCGCTGATCGCGGAGGCCGCGGCATGAACGCCCTGGCGGACCTGCCGCGCGCCGCGGGCACCTTCGTGTCGTTCGTGGCACTGCTGCGCGCCAACGGCTTTGCCGTCGCGCCCGAGCAGACCACCGCCTTCCTGCAGGCGATCACGCTGCTCGGCCCGCGCAGGCCAGGCGACATCCACCGGGCGGGGCTTGCGACCCTGGCGCCGCCGCCCGAGCGGCGCGCGACCTACGACCTGCTGTTCCGCGTTCACTTCCTGGGCGGAGACGAAATCTCGCGAGACCAGGGCGAGGACGAGGAGACCGTCCGGCTGCAGGAGGAGGGCCGCGGCGACGAAGAGCCGTTGCTGGCCGACGACGCCAACGAATCCGGCGACATGGCCGTCCGCACTGAGGCGCTGTCCGAGCGACGGTTTGGCCCGGGCGGGTCGGACCTGTCCCTGCGCCGCCTCGCGCGCGAGGCGCCACGGCGACTGCCGCGCCGGCGTGGCCATCGCCGCATGCACGGGCGGCGCGGGCCATGGGCGGACCTGCGGCGAACCCTGCGCGAGGCCACCCGCAGCGACGGCGAGGTGATGCGGCTCAGGCGGCTGAAGCGGCGGACGCGGCTGCGCAAGATGCTGGTGCTGATCGACGTGTCCGGCTCGATGAAGACACGCTCCGAGGACAATCTGCGCCTGGCCCATGCGCTGCTCCAGGCGACGCCGCATGCCGAAGTCTTCACCTTCGGCACCCGCCTGACGCGGGTGACGCGCGCGCTGCGGCTCAAGCGGACCGAGCAGGCGCTGGCGGCCGCCGCGCACCTAGTGAGCGACTGGGACGGCGGCACGCGCATCGGCGACGCGCTGCAGGCCTTTCTCGCGGTGCCGCGCTTCGGCGGCTACGCCCGCGGCGCCGCCGTCGTGATCCTGTCCGACGGGCTCGAGCGCGGCGACGTGTCGGCTCTGCGCGATGCGGTGGCAAAGCTCTCGCGGCGCGCCTGGCGGCTGAGCTGGCTGACGCCGCTGGCCACCGGCCCGGGCTTCGTGCCGCAGACTGAAGCGCTGGTCGCCATCAGCCGCTTCGTCGACGACATGGTCGACGGCGGATCGAGCGCGGCGGTCGTGTCGCACATGCTTTCGCTCGGAACCAGGAGGGCCGCGTGACCGACATCGTCGACGCCCATCACCACATCTGGCGCCAGGCCGATCTGCCCTGGCTGGTCGGGCCGATGCAGCCGCGCATCTTCGGCCCCTACGAGGCGATCCGCCGCGACTACCCGATCCGCGAATTCTTGGACGATCTCGCCGGCACCGGCGTCGTCAAGTCGGTCTACGTTCAGACCAACTGGGCGAAGGAGCAGTTCGAAGCGGAGACGGCCTGGGTGCAGCGCACGGCCGAGGAGACGGGCTGGCCGCACGCGATCGTGGCCTTCGCGGATCTCAGCGTCGACGACGTGCGCCCGCAGCTCGACCGGCTGAAGCGCTACCCGCTGCTGCGGGGCGTGCGCATGCAGCTGCACTGGCACGACAATCCGCTCTACCGCTTCGCCGCCCGAGCGGATCTGTGCGCGGATCCGGTGATCCGCCGCAACGTCGCGCGGTTGGCCGACTACGGGCTCAGCTTCGACCTGCAGGTGTTTGCGCCGCAGATGCCGGGCGCGGCAGCTCTTGCCGAGGCCTGCCCGGACGTCACCTTCGTGCTCCAGCACGCCGGTATGCTCGAGGACTTGTCTGTCGCCGGCCGCTCGGAGTGGCGCGCCGGCATGGTGCGGCTCGCCGCCTGTTCGAACGTGGTCTCCAAGCTCTCCGGGCTCGGCACCTTCCTTCATCGCAACGACCCTGCGCATATCGCTGCGATCGTCGCCGACACGGTGGCGATCTTCGGGCCGGAGCGCTGCCTGTTCGGCTCGAACTTTCCGATCGAGAAGCTGTGGACCAGCTATCGCGAACTGGTCGAGGCCTATCTTGCTGCGACGGCTGCGAGCCCGCAGCAACGCGACGCGATTTTTCGCCATACGGCGACGCGCGTCTACCGCCTCGCCCTATAGTCTTGTGCAAGAAAAACCAATCATGGGAATGGAAACGACATGGCGCTCGAAATCAAGATCCTCGACTACGGAGACATCGAGCTGGAATCGAGCTTTCTCGTGCTCGGTCGCGACTGTGGACGCACGCGCCGCGTCCTGACGCTCGGTTTTCTCATCATCGGAGGTCCCTACCCGGTCGTCATCGACACCGGCTACCGCTCCAACCAGATCATGGAGACGCTCGGCATGCGCGGCCTCCAGTTCCACGAGAACATGATCGAGAACCAGCTCGCGCGCCACGGCGTGCGCATGGGCGACGTCCGCTTCGTCTGCCACACCCACCTGCACATCGATCACGCCGGCAAGGACGACCTGTTTCCCATGAACACCACGGTCGTCCTCAACCGCAAGGAGCTCGAATACTCGGTCTCCGGCCTGATGCACCCACAGTATCCCGCCCCCGACATCAAGCATCTGATCGACCGGCTGCACACCCGGAGCGCGCTGCGCTTCCTGGACCTCGAGATCACCGGCCCGGTCGAGCTGATGCCGGGCGTCTACTGCGAGGCGGCCAACGCGCACACCGAAGGCTCGATGAACATCCACGTCCACACCGCCGAGGGCATCGCGACGATCTGCGGCGACGTGCTCTACGACATCAACGATCAGCTCGTGGACCCCTTCCGCGAGATCCACGACGCGGAGCCGCGCACCACGGGCAACCACGGCACTACCAAGCGCGCGGAAAAGGCGGCGATCAAGAAGCTGGTCAGCGGCTCCCGCTTCCTGCTGCCGGTGCACGACCGCCCCTGCAAGATCGAGGGCGGCAACGTCGTCGGCCGGCTGCACGACCAGGTGCCGGGCCCGATCGTCCAGTCCCTGCCCGCCCGCAACTGGTTCCCGGCCTGAGCATGGCCGCCGACAGCGCAACCGCGCACCTCGCCCCTCGCCCCGCCTGCGGGGAGAGGTCGGATTGCGCGCAAGCGCAAGCCGGGTGAGGGGGCGTGCAGGAAAGGGCGCCGGGTCGGTCGCGTCACGCGGCAAGCCCCCTCACCCCTGCCCTCTCCCCGCAAGCGGGGCGCGGGTGCGCGGTGGCTCAGCAGGTGCCAAGCCGACACACCCTCAGTGCAGTGCCATTAGCGGATCATCGCCATGACCCACGCCACGCTGCGCCCTGAATTCGAGAACCTGATCGATCCCTACGCGCCCGTCGGCCAGCTCGGCACGGGGTTCACCTTCACCGAGGGGCCGATCTGGCACCCGGTCGGTCAGTACCTGCTGTTCTCGGACATGCCCGCCGATGTCCGGCGCCGCTGGGACGCGGCGCGCGGTGTCGCCGAGGTCAAGCGCCCCGCGAACAAATGCAACGGCATGACCTACGATGCCGAGCTCAACCTGATCGTCTGCGAGCACGCGACGTCGTCGCTGATCCGCGAGCGCCCGGACGGACGGCGCGAGGTGCTCGCCTCGCACTTCGAGAACCAGGAGCTCAACAGCCCGAACGACGTCTGCGTGCATGCGAGCGGCGCCATCTATTTCTCCGATCCATGGTACGGCCGCATGCCGGTCTATGGCGTCGAGCGGCCGCGCCAGCTGGGTTTTCAAGGCGTCTATCGCCTGCCCCCCGGCGGCGGGCCGCCGCAGCTCGTGGTGGCGCGCGATCTGTTCGACCAGCCGAACGGCCTTTGCTTCTCGCCGGACGAAAAGCGGCTCTACGTCAACGATACCGTGCAGGCGCTGATCCGCGCTTTCGACGTCGAAGCCGACGGCTCATTGTCCGGCGCCCGCGTCTTCGCCAGCGGCATCCGCTCGGAGCTCGAGCCCGGCGTGCCCGACGGCATGAAGTGCGACCAGTTCGGCAACGTCTGGGTGACGGCGCCCGGCGGCGTGTGGGTCTACGCGCCCAACGGCGACCTGCTGGGCAAGGTCCGCGTGCCCGAGCTCGTGGCCAACCTCGCCTGGGGCGGCGCCGACTTCCGGACCCTGTTCATGACGGCGACGCATTCGGTTTACACGGTTGCGACCAAGGTCGGACCGCGGAACGAGCCTTACATGACCGCCAGAGGCGCCGCCGCCGCGGCGTCGGCCGCAGCCGCCCCACTCCTCCGGGCCGACGGCATCGAGCTCGATCCGAGGCGCTGCGCGCTGATCATCCAGGACCTGCAGAACGATGTGATCATGGAAGGGGGGGCCTTCGCGGATTCGGGCGCGCCGACGCACGCGCGCGCCCAGGGCGTCGTCGACAACGTGCGCCGCCTGGCCGATGCCGCCCGCGCGCGCGGCGTCGTCGTGATCCACGTCTGGTTCATCGTCGAGCCTGGCGCGCCGGGCTTGACGCTGAACGCGCCCCTGTTCGAGGGCCTCGCCGATTCCCGGGCGCTGGTGCGCGGCACCTGGGGGGCAGCTCCGGTCGCCGGCCTCGAGCCCCGCCCGGGCGACTTCATCGTCGAGAAGATGCGCATGAGCGCCTGGGAAGGGTCTAGGCTGGAAACGATCCTGAAGGCGACCGGCCGCGACGTGCTGATCGACACCGGCGCCTGGACCAACATGTCGATCGAGCACACCGCGCGCACCGGGGCGGACAAGGGCTATTTCATGATCGTGCCCGAGGATTGCTGCTCGACCATGAACGCCGAATGGCACAACGCCTCGATCAATTTCGCCATGCAGAACGTCGCCGTCGTCACGCGCGCGGATGCGGTGATCAAGGCGTTCGGGTGAGGGCCCAGAGCCGTGCCGAAGCTGTTCCATCTGCGCTGCTCGCCGCGCGCGGCCTCGGAGTCCTCGGCCGGGGCCGCGGCCTTCCTGGCGCGATTCGCCGCCACGCGGCCCGGCTGGGACATCGACGTGATGGACGTCTGGCACGAGAGGCTGCCGGACTTCACCGGCGATGCGCTGGAGGCCAAGTATGCGCGCCTGGGCGGGCGTCCATTCAGCGGCGCCGAGCGCGAGGCGTTCGCCATGCTGGAGCGCATGGTGCTGCGCTTCGCCGACGCCGAGCGCCTGCTCGTGTCCACGCCGATGTGGAACTTCGGCATCCCCTACAAGCTGAAGCAATGGTTCGACCTGATCATCCAGCCCGGGCTCACCTTCCGCTTCGATCCTGACCGGGGCTATCTCCCCCTTCTGAAGGACAGGCCGACGATCGTGATCGTCGCGAGCGGCAGCGACTTCGTCACCGGCATGAACCGCGGGCGCATCGACATGGCGACCCCCTATCTGCGCGAGGCCCTGCGCTTCATCGGCATCAGCGACGTTCGCTTCGTCCTGATCGGGCCGACGGCCGGCGCCGCCGAGCCGGCGCGGCTGGCCCGCGAGGCCGCACACCGCCACCTGGTCGAGATGGCGGCGGGGTTTTGATTACGCCACAGGGACGTTGGCGCTTGCTTCGGTCGCAGCAAAGGCGGCCAATGGTCCAGCGGCGTACCTCGCCCCGCTTGCGGGGAGAGGGTGCGCAGCGGCTGCCCAAGCGCTTAGCCGTCAAGACTTGTGTGCAAGCTCAACCCGCGCAGACGTCGACCCATGCGGCGCCGGTGAGCTCGGCCATGCGCAGCGGCGCGATGCGGACGGCGGTGTGGATCGAGCCGGCGGCGGGCACCACCTCGTCGAAGGCCTTGAGCGATACGTCGCAATAGACCGGCAGCGGTTGGACGAGCCCGAAGGGGCAGACGCCGCCCACCGGATGGCCGGTCGCGGCCTCCACCTCGTCGGTGCCGAGCATGCGCACCTTGCCGCCGAACGCCGCCTTGGCCTTCTTGTTGTCGAGCCGCGCGTCGCCGCGGACGACCACCAGCACGACCTGGTCGCCGGCGCGCAGCGACAGCGTCTTGGCGATGCGGCCGGGCTCGACCCCGTGCTCCTGGGCGGCCAAGGCCACGGTCGCCGTGCTGTTGGTCATCTCGATAATGTCGATGTCAGGCGCATTATCGGCGAAAAAGGCGCGTACGGATTCAAGGCTCATGGTCGATGGCTTGAAGAGGGCGATGTGGACGCAGACGATGCGATAGGAGGCTCGATCGCCCGCTCAGATAGACACGTCGCGCGGTTTTGCAAAGCTCGAGCCCGGGACGCCGTGCCGGCGCTCCTCGTGGCACCGCTCCAGAATTTGCGGGCCGGGGCATTCCCATCCGGTCGGATGCGCACATCTAAACGGGACATGCTCTCGCGGAGGAGACTGACAATGAGGCTGGCCCATACCCTACTCATCGCCCTCGCCGCCCTGATGCTGACGGCCGGCGGGCTGCGCGCCGAGGTCGTCGTCTTCCCCAAGAACGGCAGCGTCGGCATGGTGCCGCCGTCGGCGATGCAGCAGTCGGCCATGTTTGCCGGCTTCGAAAGCCGCGCCGCACAGGCGTCGATCATCATCGTCGAAATGCCGAAGACGGCTTACCGCACCCTCGCCGACGGGATGACGCCCGACGCGCTCAAGACCAAGGGCATCGAGCTCACCGCGCCGATCGAGAACGTGTCGCTGCCCGGCGGGGTCGAGGGCAGGCTCATGCGCGGCACGCAGCAGGCCGGCCGCATCCGCGTCCGCAAATGGATCCTGATGGCGCAAGGGGCCGATGCCAGCGCTCTGGTGACGGTGCAGGCCCGCGCCGACGAGCAGAACGTCCTGCCCGACCAGGTCGGGCCGGTCGCCCTGCCCGACAGCGCCATCGAGGCCGCGCTGCGCACGCTGACCTTCCGGGCGCCCCTGAGCATCGGCGAGCAGATGGCCGCCCTGCCGTTCCAGGTCGGCGACAACGCCGGACTACGGCCGGTCCGCGTCGTGGCCGGATCCAGCGTCTACTACACCGACGGCCCCAAGGACGTGGTGAGGGACGGCTCGCAGCCGGTGATCATCATCGGCAGCAGCCTGGGCCGGGTGCCCGCGCCGCCGATGCGGGAGAGCTTCGCGCGCAAGCTGTTCTTCTCGATTCCCGGCGTGAAGTCGGCGCAGATCGACCGCGTCGACGCCGACAAGGGCAACGGCACCACCTGGGTGCACGTGTCCGGCCACGCCCGGGACCGCAACACCGACGCGCCGATGGCGGTGGAACAGAGCATCCGCTTCGACGGCGCGCGCTACGTGCGCGTGGTCGGCATCGTGCCGCAGGTCGACCGGCCCGATTTCATGGGCCGCTTCGAACGGCTGGCTGCCTCGGTGGCGCCCAGGTAGGAAGTCCGCCTCAGAAGCGTTGGACAAGCTTAGATCTTGACTCCGACGCTTTGGTCAGTCGCAGAAGGCTTCTGACGGTCCCGGCCGCGCACCTCGCCCCGCTTGCGGGGAGAGGTAGGCGGCTGCGCCGCCAGCGCCACAGACGTGTGAATCCGATCGCCGCTCGCGGGGAGAGGAGTGCCCTCCAGTCGTTCTGATGGAGCCGTGTCCCGGCCAGCAGACGGCAGGCCTCAGTCCTTGTAGTCCTGGTTCTTGACCACCGTCTCCCACTTGCCGCCCTTGACCTGGGCGACGAGGGCCTCCGCCACCCCCAGGTGATCGGTCTTGGAGAACTTGATCGGCGGGCTGCCGAAGATGTCGTTGAACGCCTTGCCCGATTCCAGCGCCTCCAGCATGGATTCGGTGGTCAGGTTCTTGCCGGCCAGGTCGGCGAAAAAGGCGAAGGTCATCAGGCCGTTGTAGCCGGCGATGACCTGGTTGTTCGGCTCGACCCCGAACTTCGCCTTGTAGGCGTCGATGAAGGCCTTGACCTTGCCGGTGGCGGTGGCGGGGTCGATGATCTCGACTTGGCCGACGCCGTAGACGCCCTCGGCGTTCTCCTTGCCGAGGTCGGGGAAGTCCGGCACGTAGGTCGGCGTCGAGGCGACGAAGCCGGGCTCCCAGCCGAGCTTCCTGGCGGTCGTCACGATGCCGACGGACTCGCGCACGACGGAGCCGAGGGCCACCAGGTCGCAGCCGTCGGCCTTGGCCTTGGCCACCTGCGAGCCGAAATCGGTGGCACCGCGCTTGAAGGAGGCCATCGTCCCGGCCTTGAGCTTCAGGGCCTCGACTTCATCCTTGTAGGCATCGGTGAAGTTTTTCCCCATCTCGTCGTCCTGGTAGATGATGCAGGGGCTCTTGAAGCCCTTGTTCTTCAGCGCCCAGTGGATGCCGGTGCGCATGGTGTCGTAATACGGCACAAAGATATTGAACTTCAGCCGATCCTCGGGCTTGGCCGGATCCATCTTGTAGGTGAATTCCGCCGCCGTGATGGGAAACAGATGCAGGATGCCGGCCCGCTGCACGACGGGCAGCGGCGCCAGCGTCGTCGCCGAGCCCATGGGCGAGATCATCGCGAACACCCCGTCGCGCTCGATCAGCTTCTGCGTCGCCAGCACCGCCTTCTTGGGATCGTAGCCGGAATCCTCGATGACCAGCTTGATCTTGCGGCCGTTGATGCCGCCCGCCGCATTGATCTCGTCGGCGGCGAGTTTCAGGCCGTTGGCGGCCGGAACGCCCCACGCCTTGATCGGGCCGCTCAGATCCTGGTGCGTGCCCAACACGATCTCCGTGTCGGTCACGCCCTGGGTCTTGAACTGGGCCGCCGCCGGCTGCGCGGCCCACGCTGCTGCGGCAGCCGCCAGGATCGTCAGGTATGTCGTCCGCATCGTCTCCTCCTCCGTATCGCGTGGGCGCTGTTACGCCGCTTCCCGGTACATGGCCTCGACCAGGCCCTTGAACCGCTCCTGAACCAGGCCGCGCCTGAGCTTGATCGCCGGCGTCAGCTCCTCGTCGCCAGGCGCGAGCTCGACGTCGATCAGTCCGAACCGCTCGATCCGGGCACCGGGAGCCGCCGCGGTCAGCCTGTCGATCTCCCGCCCGATCAGCTCGCTCACGGCGGGTGACCGGCTCAGGCTCTGGAAATTGGTGAAGGGTACGCCGTGGTCCTGGGCGAAGCGCACCACGTGGTCGTAGTCGATCAGGATCAGGCAGGCGAGATTGCGGCGACCTTCGCCGATCACCACCGCGTCAGCGATGTAGGGCGACAGGTTGAGCCGGTTCTCGATCTCGGACGGCATGACGCGGGCGCCCGTGGCGGTCACCATCACGTTCTTCACCCGGTCGATGATCCTGAGGTAGCCGTCGGCGCCGAGCTCGCCGACATCGCCGGTGTGGAACCAGCCGTCCGCGAGCACGCGCGCGCTCTCCCGGGGATCGCCCAGATAGCCACGGAAGACGCCGGCGCCGCGCACCAGCACCTCGCCGTCCGCGGCGGTCTTCACCTCGAGGCCCGGCAGCACGCGGCCGACGGTGCCCGGCCGCGGCGCGTCGAGCGGCGTGAGCGCGACCGTGGCCGCGGTCTCCGCCTGGCCGTAGAGCTGGACCACGGGCAGGCCGAGCGCGCCGTACCAGCGCGTCAGCTCCTCCGACAGCGGCGCGCCGCCCGTCATCAGCCAGCGGGCACGGCCGAGGCCGATGGCCTTGCGGACGCCGTTGAGCACCAGCCAATCGGCGGCGAGCCGGGCCAGCGCCAGCGGCGGCGACACGCGCTGCCCGGCGGTGCGCCGGTCGGCGGCACGAAAGCCGATGGCGATGGCAGCGCGATAGGCGAGACGCTGGAGCGGCGTCGCCGCGGCGAGCGCCAGCATGACGTTGGAATAGAAGCGCTCCCACACGCGCGGGATGGCGGCAACCGATGTCGGCTCCAGCTCCCGCAAATTGTCGAAGACGGTGTCGGCCCCCTCCGGGAAGTGCACGCACGTGTCGGTCGCCAGCGCGGCATAGAGGCCATGGATCCGCTCCGCACACAGCGCCAGCGGCAGCAGCGACAGCTGCTCCTCGTCGGTCCGCGCCGGCAGCGCTGCGAGCCGCAGCGCCAGCGCCGAACAGACGTTGCGGCTGCTCAACGGCACCGCACGCGGCTGGCCGGTGCTGCCGGAGGTGAAGACCACGATGGCGATATCGTCGGGGCTCGCCGCGGCGAGCCGGGCCACGAGCTCCGGCTCGGACGCCGCGCCATCCCCCTCCCCCAGCCGGTCGAGCAGCACGACGGTGGCATCCTCGTCGACCGGCGCTTCCGGCGCCATCACGACGATGGTGGTCACGGCCGGGTTGGCGGCCTTGATGGCGAGGGCCTTGTCCAGCTGCTCCTCGTCCTCGACGACGAGGACGCTGGCGCCGATGTGGCGCACCAGGGCGGCGAGCCGGTCGGCGGGCAGCGAGGGGTAGGCGGCCGCCGACACGCCGCCCGCGATGAGCACGGCCATATCAGCCACGACCCAGGCGGCCCGGTTGCTGCTGACGATCAGCGCGGTGTCGCCGCGGGCGAAGCCACGGCCGATCAGGCCCCGCGCGCAGCGGCCGGCCGCGGCCCACAGCTCGCCGTAGCTGATGCTGCGCCATACGCCGAGCCGCTTTTCGCGCAAGGCGACGGCCGTCGCCCGCTCGCGGGCGCTGCGCTCGAGCGTGTGCGGCAAGGTCTCCGCCAGCGCGGGGACGGCAATCTGCGCTGCCATCGGGCCTCTCTCTCCCCTCCATGGGCGTCGCGGCAACGGCAGCCGGGCCATCACCGCCAACTCCTCACGGCCAAATCTTCACCGCCAAATCTTCATCGCCAAATCTTCATCGCCAAATCTTCACCGCCACGTCTTCTTTTTCTTCCAGCGCCGCTCGCCGCGATCGCCGTCCTGCTTCATGCCGAGATAGAACTCCTGGATGTCGTCGGACTTCATCAGGTCGGCGCAGGTGCCGTCCATGACGATCCGCCCCACCTCCAGCACGTAGCCGTAGTGCGCCGTCTCCAGCGCGATATGAGCGTTCTGCTCGACCAGGAGCATCGAGACGCCCTCCTCGTCGTTGAGCCGCCGGATGATCCTAAAAATCTCCTTGACCAGCAGCGGCGACAGGCCGAGGGAGGGCTCGTCCAGCAGCAGGACCTTGGGCCGCGCCATCAACGCGCGGCTGATGGCCAGCATCTGCTGCTGGCCGCCGGACAGCTGGCCGGCCAGTTGATGCTCGCGCTCCTTCAGCACCGGGAAATAGCCGAACACCTTCTCGAGGTCGCGGTGCACGGCGTCGTGATCGGCGCGCGGGAAGGCGCCCATGCGCAGGTTGTCGCGCACCGACAGGAACGGGAACACCTCGCGCCCCTCGGGCACGTGGCTGATGCCGAGGCGCACCACCCTGTCGGGCGCCATGCGCTGGATCGGCTTCCCTTCCAGCTCGACGGAGCCCTTTTCCGGATCCAGCACGCCGGAGATGGTCTTCAGGATCGTCGTCTTGCCGGCACCGTTGGCGCCGAGCACGGTGACGATGCGGCCCCGCGCCAGCTCCAGGCTGATGCCGCGGATCGCCAGGATCGGGCCGTAGTAGCTCTCGACGTTGCTCAGCTTGAGCAGTGGCCCGTCGGGGGCGGAGGTCGCGGTGCGGTCGCGGGTGGCGGGCTCGGACATGGTCGGGGCGCCTCACGTACCAAGGTAGGCAGCGACGACGTCGGGATGCGTCTGCACCTCGTGGGCGGTGCCGAGCGCCATGATCTTCCCGTAGTTCAGCGCCAGCACCCGGTCGGACACACGGCTCACCAGCGACATGTCGTGCTCCACCATCAGCACGGTGATGCCGAGCCGCCGCCGGATGTCGAGGATCCAGTAGGCCATGTCGTCGGTCTCCTCGACATTGAGGCCGGAGGAAGGCTCGTCGAGCAGCAGCAGCTCGGGGCCGATGGCCAGCGCCCGGCCGAGCTCGATCACCTTGCGCACGCCGTAGGGCAGGCCGCTGATCAGCATGTCGCGGCAGTGCTGCAGGCGCAGCAGCTCGATGACGCGCTCCACCGCCTCGCGGTGCTCGAGCTCCTGGCGGCGCAGGCGCCGGGAAAACAGGATGTCCTCGACGAGCGACGTGCTGCTGTGCCGGTGGCGGCCGACGAGCAGGTTGTCCAGGGTCGAGGCGTTCTCGAACAACTCGATGTTCTGGAAGGTGCGGGCGATGCCGCGCGCTGCGACCATCTGCACGGGCAGCCGGGTAATGTCCTCGTCCTTGAAGACGATCCGGCCCGCCGTCGGCGTATAGAGACGGCTGATCATGTTGAAGACCGTCGTCTTGCCGGCACCGTTGGGGCCGATGATGGTGAACACCTCGCCCTGCGCCACCTGGAAGCTGACGTCGTCGACGGCCTTGAGACCGCCGAACTGGATGGAGAGGCCTTCGACGGCGAGGTAGCTCATCGGCCGCGCTCGGACTTGAGGTACATCTTCTGGCGCTTGAACGTCGTCGCCTTGTAGAGCGGGAACAGGCGGACATAGAGCTTGATCTTCTCCCAGCGGCCGGCGAGGCCGAACGGCTCGAAGATGATGAAGAAGATGATGATCAGCCCGAAGATCAGTGTCTTGAGGCCGGGCGCATTGACGACACGGCCGACCGCCTCCTGGGCGGCTCCGCCGTTCAGGCCGACGAACGAGGCCAGATTGGCGGCCAAGGTCGGCAGGTCGTCCTTCAAGGTGGCCAGCATCGGGTCGACCATGATCATGAAGATCGCCCCGAAGACGGCGCCGCGCAGGCTGGCGATGCCGCCGATGATGACGATCATGATGAACTCGATCGACAGCGACAGCGTGAACATCTCCGGACTGATGAACGACAGCTTGTGGGCGTAGAGCACGCCCGCCAAGCCCGTCACCGCCGCCGAGATGGCGAAGGAGCGCGTCTTGTAGCGGGCCGGGTTGACGCCCATGCTCTTCGCCGCGGTCTCGCTGTCGCGGAGCGCGACGAAGGCGCGGCCCGTCGGCGACCGCAGCAGGTTGATGGCGCCGAGCATGATGACCGTCACCACCGCCAGGCAGAGATAGTAGAAGCCGGTGTCGCCGAGCTTGAGGCCGAAAAGATCAGGCAATTGCAGCATGATGCCTTCGTTGCCGTTGGTCACGCTTTCCCAGCGGGCCAGGATCTCCTCGACGATGAAGGCGAAGGCGAACGTGGCGATGGCGAGGTAGACGCCGTGCAGCCGGAGTGCCGGCAGGCCGACGAGATAGCCGACCACGCCGGTCAATGCGCCGGCCAGCACGAAATAGGCGACGAAGGGAATGCCCTGGCGCTGGCAATAGGCGGCCGTGTAGGCGCCGATGGCGAGAAACGCCGCATGCCCGATCGACACCTGGCCGGTGTAGCCCGACAGGATG
The DNA here is from genome assembly GCF_055391085.1 of Chelatococcus sp. KU-N122. Taxonomy (NCBI): domain Bacteria; kingdom Pseudomonadati; phylum Pseudomonadota; class Alphaproteobacteria; order Hyphomicrobiales; family Chelatococcaceae; genus Chelatococcus; species Chelatococcus sp. KU-N122. Next base: position 1,024,821 of record NZ_AP043981.1, read on the forward strand.
ATGAGGGCGATGCCGACGATCGCATAGATGATGACGAACACCATCTGGCTCAGCAGGTAATTGCCGAACAGGAAGGGGGCGGCGAGCAGAAACGCGACCAGCGCCGCGTAGCTCCACACCTGCCCGGCGCTGCGGAACAGGCGCAGATCCTGGCTGTATTCGGTCTTGACCCGCTGGTGCATCGCTCAGACCTTCTTCAGCGCGCGGGAGCCGAACAGGCCTTGCGGCATCACCATCAGGGCCACGAGCAGCACCACGTAGGCGGCGACGTCCTTGAAGCCCTCGGGCAGGTAGAAGCCCGACAGCGTCTCCACCACGCCGATGATGACGCCGCCCACCAGCGCCCCGGGGATGCTGGAGAAGCCGCCCAGCACCGCCGCCGGGAAGGCTTTTAGCCCGAGGAAGCCGATGTTGGCGTGGATCAGGGTGATCGGCGCCAGCAGCACGCCGGCGATGCAGGCCACCATCGCGCTGATCGCCCAGATCAGCGAAAAGATGCGCTTGACTGGTATACCCATGTAATAGGCCGCCAGCATGTTCTGCGACGTGGCCTGCATGGCGATGCCGATCTTGGTATAGCGGAAGAACCAATAGAGCACGGCGCAGAGCAGCACCGTCGCCACGATGATCGACAGGCTGTCGGCGGCGATGACGAGGCCGCCGATGCGGAACACGCCGCCGGTGAACGGCGTCTCGATGCGCAGGTCGTCGGTGCCCCAGAACATGCCGGCGAGCGAACGCACGACGAGGCCGAGGCCGATGGTCGCCATGACGATGGAGAACTGCGGATAGCCGAGGATCGGCCGCACCACCAGCCGCTCCATGACGCTGCCGAGCACGGCCATGCACAGCACGGCCAGCGCAAAGCCCAGCCAGTAGTTGAGCCCGAGCGTGGAGATGAAGGTGAAGGACAGGAAGGCGCCGAGCATCATCAGCTCGCCCTGCGCGAAGTTGACGACTTCGGTCGCCTTGTAGATCAGCACGAAGCCCAGTGCGATCAGGCCGTAGACGCAGCCGAGCGCAATCCCGCCAATGGACTGTTGGATGAAATCCAGCATCCGCCCTCGCGTCCCCCTTGCCGTCGCCTCCAGGTGGAACGCGGCATTTTCCGCACCTAACTATCGTTTGATCGAGATTGTCAAGGAGCGCGATTATCCGGCGTCTGCGCTACCCCAGCGTGCGGGCGGTTAGGGCGACCGCGGCGGCACGGTTCTCGTGCGACCTTGGGAAGATCCGCTCCAGGTGCTTGTTCACGGTGCGCGGGCCGAGGCCAAGGATGTCGGCGATGTCGCAGTTCTTCGGCTCGGTGGTGATGGACGAGACGCAGATGGCCCTACGCCATCCGCTACGTCTGCCTCGACCCGGTCCTGTCGGGCTGCCAACTCTCCTGCGGCAAGCGGACTAGAGTTTGAAATGTCGTACGCATTTCTGTACGATATCCCTATGCGTACGACCTCCTACAGCGAGCTTCGCAAGAACCTAGCGGCCATGCTTGACAGCGTGGCGGCCGACCATGCCCCGGTGCTCATCACACGCGAGAAGGGCAAGCCCGCCGCCGTGCTGATGTCGCTGGAAGATTTCGCCTCCTATGAGGAGACGCGCTATCTGCTGCGCCCGCCCGCCAACGCCGAGCGGCTGCTTGAAGCGGTCGCCGACCTCGATGCCGGCAAGGGGACTGAGCACGAGCTCAGCGAGTGAGGCTTGTTTTCCACGAACGAGCCTGGGAGGACTATCTGCACTGGCAGGCTTCGGACGCGAAGCTGCTCGCGCGCCTGAATGCACTTATCAAGGAAGCCAGTCGGACGCCATTCACTGGGACGGGCAAGCCGGAGCCGTTGCGCGGCCCGCTCGCCGGCTGGTGGTCGCGTCGATTGTCGCAGGAACACCGGCTTGTCTATCGGGTCGAAGGCGATCAGCTGCTCATCGCTCAATGCCGCTACCACTATTGAGCGACAGCAAGGCGCGGCTGCTTGCCTCGGACCGCGATGAGGCCGGCTCGCATCGGCCGCTCTGAAGCGGGCGCGGCACCTGCCCCTGCTACCCCAGCGTGCGCGTAACGAGGGCCGCCGCGGCGGCCCGGTTCTCGACCCCGATCTTGGCGAAGATCTGTTCCAGGTGCTTGTTCACCGTGCGCGGGCTGAGGCCCAGGATCTCGGCGATGTCCTTGTTCGACTTGCCGCGGGCCACCCAGACCAGCACCTCCGCCTCGCGCGCGGTGAGCGGATAGCGCCCGCGCAGCGCCGCGATGTCGGAGGTGGCGTCGTCTTCGGACACCCGCAGCAGCAGCTCCTCGCCGCTGAGCCGGCCGACGAAGGTCAGGCGCAGCGTGCGACCGCCCTCGCCGCTGAGCTTGATCGACGGCGCCGTCTGGAAATCGCTGCCGGCCTGGGCCGCGACCCAGCCCTGCGCCTCCGGCGGCAGCACCGGCTCGCCCTCGCGGCGGCCGGAGGGGCCCATCAGCCGGCTCGCCTGCGGCGTCGACCACAACAGGCGGCCGCCGCTGTCGACCGCCAGCAGGTAACGCCCGGCCGTGTCGAGGGCGGCGCGCGCGCTCTTCGACAGCCGGGCGTTGGCGAGATGCACGCGCATGCGCGCCAGCAGCTCGTCGATGACCAGAGGCTTGGTGACGTAGTCGACGCCGCCGGCCTCCAGGCCGCGCACGATGTGCTCGGTCTCGCTGAGGCCGGTCATGAAGATGACGGGCACCGGCTCGAGCGCCGCGTTGCGCTTGAGCTCGCGACAGGTCTCGAAGCCGTCGAGGCCCGGCATGACGGCGTCGAGCAGGATGACGTCGGGCGTGATGCGCTCGGCGATCTTGAGCGCTTCGGCCCCTTCCCGCGCCACCAGCACCATGGCGCCGGTCCCCTCCAGCGCGCTGGTCAGCATGCTCAGGGTCTCGGCCGAATCGTCGACGACCAGCACCACGGGGCGGGCGACCGCGTCAGTCATGGCGCGGCTCGTCGTCGAGAACGGCCATGTAGCCGCGGAGATCGAACTCGCGGATGCGCGCCCGGAGCGCTGCGACGAAAGGACTGTGGTCACCGTATTCCCCCTCGAGCTCGGCGAGCTTCGCCTCGATGCCGCGGATGTAGCCGATCTCGCCCAGCCGCTTGAGGTCCTCCACGTGGCGCTCGCCGGGGCGTAGCATGGCCGGTGGCGGCGCCGGCGCTCCGGGCTCCTCGTCGGAGGTGATCCACTCGAGCTTCAGCAGCGTCTTCAGCCGGTCGAGCAGGCGGTCGAGGTCGAACGGCTTGGCGATGGCCTCGTCGTGCATGTCGTCCGGGCTGCGCGGCGCGTTGCCGTCGCCGATGTTGGCCGACATCATGACGATCGGCGACACGTGCCCCTTCTCGCGCAGCCGCCGCGCCAGCTCCCAGCCGTCCATGCCGGGCATGGAGACGTCGAGCAGGAACAAGTCGGGGCTGCACTGGTCGGCGATGGTGAGGCAGGCCATGCCGTCCGGCGCGGTCATGACGACGAGACCGAGCGGCTCCAGCGCCTCGCGCATCAGCTGGAGATGGACGCTGTCGTCGTCGGCCACCAGCACCATGCGGCGCGGCCCGTCGTAGCCGACGACGCGGCGCGACGGCCGCGCCGCCTGCTGCGCCTTCGGCACAGCCGACAGCATCAGCCGGACGCGGAACGAGGTGCCGCGGCCGAGCCGGCTCGTCACCGTGATCTCGCCGCCCATGATCTCGACCAGCAGCTTGGTGATGGTGAGGCCGAGCCCGGTGCCGGGCGTGGTCTGCGCCTTGGTGAGCTCGCCGCGCTCGAACGGCTCGAAGATGCGGCCGATGTCCTCGCCGCGGATGCCGATGCCGCTGTCGGCGACCTCGAATTCCGCCACCTGGTTGCGGTAGCTGATGGCCAGCGAGACGAAGCCACGGTCGGTGAACTTCACCGCGTTGGACAGCAGGTTGATGAGGATCTGCCGCAGCCGCTTGCCGTCGGTGTAGACGGATTCCGGCAAGCTCTCGGCGCCGGAGAAGCGGAACTCCAGCCCCTTGGCGTGGGTCTGCAGGCTGAACATGTCGACCAGCTGGGCCAGGAACTCCTGCACACGCATCTCGCCGCGGCTGAGCTGCAGGCGCCCGGCCTCGATCTTGGAGATGTCGAGCAGGCCGTCGATCAGGCCGGCCAGATGCTCGGCACTACGGCGGATGACGCGGATGCCGTTGCGGCGGCCGGGCGGCCCCGCCTCCTCGGTGTCCAGGAGCTGGGCGTAGCCGAGCACCGCGTTGAGCGGCGTGCGCAGTTCGTGGCTGATGCCCACGACGTAGCGGCTCTTGGCCAGGTTGGCCGCCTCCGCCACCTCCTTGGCCCGTTGCAAGGCCGCGTCGGTGCGCTTGTGCGCCTCGATCTCCTGGAGCAGCAGCGACGTCTGCCGCTGGGTCTCGTCCTGAGCGAACTTGCGGCTCTCCTGCGCCAGCACGAACAGCCAGGCAGCGACGCCGGCGATGATCATCAACACGATGAACACCGCCCAGAGGGCGCCTACCACCATGCCGCTGTCAGGGCTGCGGTAGATCGCCTGCATGTAGATCAGGCTCAGCACCAGCCCGAGCACCACGGCGAACAGGCCGAGCACGCCGAGATAATGGCCGGTGCGGGTGTAGAGCATCGCGGTCGCCCATCGCGGCAGCACCGCCGCGAGCACCCCGCGCACCTGGTCCTGGATGCGCGCGCCGCTCTTGCATCCGTCGTGGCAGCGGGCATCGAGCGAGCAGCAGAGCGAGCAGATCGGCCCGGCGTAGATCGGGCAATGGGCCATATCCTCGGGCTCGAAGTCGCGCTCGCAAATGCAGCACTGGATCGCCAGCGAATCGTGCCAGTCGCTGCGCGGCTTGCGGGCCAGGTAGTAGCGGCCATCCGTGGCCCAGGCGATCGCCGGCGCGGCGAGGAAGGCCGTCCCCAGCGCGATGAACGGCGCCAGGGCCTGGGCGGTGGCGCCGAAGCCGCCCCCGACGGCGATGCCCGCCAGCACAGTGGCGATGAACATCGAGCCGACGCCGACCGGGTTGATGTCGTAGAGGTGGGCGCGCTTGAACTCGATGTGGCGCGGGCTCAGCCCCAGCGGCTTGTTGACGACGAGATCGGAGACCAGCGAGCCGACCCAGGCCACCGCCACGACCGAGTAGAGGCCGAGCGTATGCTCGAGCGTCTTGTAGATGCCGACCTCCATGAGGAGGAGGGCGATGGCCACGTTGAACACCAGCCAGACGACGCGGCCAGGATGGCTGTGGGTCAGCCGCGAGAAGAAGTTCGACCAGGCGATCGAGCCGGCATAGGAGTTGGTGACGTTGATCTTGAGCTGCGACACGATGACGAACACGCCGGTGACCACCAGCGCCACCTGCGGCGAGGCGAACACGTAGCCGAAGGCGATGAGGTACATCTGAGTGGGCTCGCTCGCCGTGGCCGCCGGCACCCCGTGGCTCAGCGCCAGATAGGCGAGGAAGCCGCCGGCGAACATCTTGACCACCCCGGGCACCACCCAGCCCGGCCCGGCGGCCAGCAGCGAGGCCCACCATCGCAGGCGGGTGGCCGGCGTCGCCCGCGGCAGGAAGCGCAGGATGTCGACCTGCTCGCCGATCTGGGCGATCAGCGCGAAGAGCACGGACGAGGCCGCGCCGAAGGCCAGCAGGCCGAACGGCACCGCCGCGCCGTGCACACCCTCGAACCTGGTCCAGCCCTCCCAGACGGCGGCCCCGTCGGCCATGGCGATGAAGACGAACGGCACCAGCTGCAGCACGATCCACAGCGGCTGCGTCCACAGGTGGAAGCGCCCGATCAGGGTGATCCCGTGCATGACGATCGGGATGACCGCGCAGGCCGACAGAAAGTAGCCCAGCGGCAGCGGCAGCCCGAAGCACATCTCCAGCGCCAGCGCCATGATGACGGCCTCGATGGCGAAGAAGATGAAGGTGAACGAAGCATAGATCAGCGAGGTGATCGTCGAGCCGATGTAGCCGAAGCCGGCGCCGCGGGTGAGCAGGTCGATGTCGACGCCGTAGCGCGCCGCGTAGTAGCTGATCGGCAAGCTGGTCAGGAAGATCAGCGCGCTGACGCAGAGGATGGCGGCGAGTGCGTTGTCGAAGCCGTAGGCGAGCGTGACGGTGCCGCCGATGGCCTCGAGCGCCAGGAACGACACCGCCCCCAGCGCCGTGTTGGCGACCCGCGCCACCGTCCAGCGCCGTGCGCTCTTGGCCGTGAAGCGCAGCGCGAAATCCTCGAGCGTCTCGTCGGCGACCCACTGGTTGTACTGGCGCCGCACCGGGATGATTCGCTGCCGCGCGGTCATGACGCGCCTCCCCGCGGCGGGCTGCCGCCGGCGGCCCGATCGATTGTGCGCCGCAGCGGCAGGCGCGGCCGAGGTGCAGGCGGGAGGAGCGGACCCGGCGACAGATTCATACCTCGCATCGGCAAACGCGACGAAACAGGTGGGACTCCTCCCTACGCGCGCCAGCAGAGGCGCCCATAGTGGGCGGGAGGGGCCATCGGGGAGAATACGTCAAACGACGTATATGCTGCACTGCAAAAGTCTTTCAGCCTTTTCTGCGAGCCACGGTGGCCGTGACGGCCGCCGCACGCAAGGAGGGGTGGAATGTCATCGAGTGATGGCCCGATTTCCGATACGCGCCGCAAACTGTTGATGGGCATGGCCGCCCTGCCCTTCGCGGGCCTGCTGCCCAGGGCCGCCTACGCCGCCGCACCGCCGACCTCGGCCGTCAACACGACCGGCCTCGCCGTCACCGACACCGAGGTGACCGTCGGCATCCTGCACTCCGCCACCGGCACGATGGCGATCTCGGAGACCGGCTCGATCCAGGCCGAGAAGCTCGCCATCGAGCAGATCAACGCGGCGGGCGGCGTGCTCGGCCGCAAGATCAAGTTCATTCAGGAGGACGGCGCCAGCGACTGGCCGACCTTCGCCGAGAAGGCCAAGAAGCTGCTGGTCAACGACAAGGTCGCATCGATCATGGGCTGCTGGACCTCCGCCTCGCGCAAGGCGGTGCTGCCGGTGGTCGAGCAGTACAACGGCATGCTGTACTACCCGACGTTCTACGAGGGCCTGGAGCAGTCGAAGAACGTCATCTACACCGGTCAGGAAGCCACCCAGCAGATCCTCGCCGGCATCAACTGGATCACCAAGGAGAAGGGCGCCAAGTCGTTCTACTTCATCGGTTCCGACTACATCTGGCCGCGCACGTCGAACAAGATCGCCCGTAAGCACATCGAGAACTTCCTCAAGCTGAAAGTCGTCGGTGAGGAATATTTCCCGCTGGGTCACACCCAGTTCAACTCGGTGATCAACAAGCTCAAGCTGACCAAGCCGGACGTCATCTTCACCGACGTGGTCGGCGGCTCGAACGTCGCCTTCTACAAGCAGCTCAAGGCGGCGGGCATCGATCTGTCGAAGCAGGCCCTGCTGACCATTTCGGTCACCGAGGACGAGATCGACGGTATCGGCGGCGAGAACATCGCCGGCGCCTACGCCTGCATGAAGTACTTCCAATCGCTCAAGAACGACAACAACGCCAAGTTCGTGGACGCCTTCCACAAGATGTGGGGCGACAAGACGGTGATCGGCGACGTCACGCAGGCGGCCTATCTCGGCCCGTGGCTGTGGAAGCTCACGGTGGAGAAGGCCGGCAGCTTCGACGTCGACAAGATCGCCGCCGCCTCGCCCGGCGTCGAGTTCACCGGCGCGCCCGAAGGCTACGTGCGCATTCACCCCAACCACCATCTGTGGTCCAAGACCCGCGTCGGCCGCGCCCGCCTCGACGGCCAGTTCGACGTGATCTTCGAGACCGCCGACCTGGTCGAGCCCGATCCGTTCCCCAAGGGCTACCAGTAGTCGCGAGCAACGGGGGCGCCACGTCCGGACGGTCGGATCGGCGCTTGATGAGGGGCCCCCGTCATGGCCGGGCTTGACCCGGCCATCCATCCGCTCAGGACACGCCCGTTCGGCCAGCCCTGAGGGATTGAATGTTTTACGAAGCCGATGGATGGCCGGGTCAAGCGCGGCCATGACGCGGAGAGCGGCAGCTCCATCTGGTCGGGAATACATCGTGGTCTTCAGCGGAGACTGACATGTTCGGCGACTATACGCTCTCCCAGCTCGGCTCGATCTTCGTGATGCAGGGCTTTGCCGGGCTGATCCTGTTCTCCGTCTACGTGCTGATGGCGCTGGGGCTGGCGATCATCTTCGGCCAGATGGGCGTGATCAACATGGCGCACGGGGAGTTCATGATCCTCGGCGCCTACGTCACCTATCTGACGGCGTCGTTTTTTCAGACGCATCTGCCGGCCCTGTTCGGGATCTACTTCTTCATTGCCATGGCGCTGGCCTTCGTCGCGTCCGGCGCGCTCGGCATGCTGGCCGAATGGGCGCTGATACGCCATCTCTACCGCCGCCCCCTCGACACGCTGCTGGCCACCTGGGGCCTGTCGCTGATCCTCCAGCAGGCCTATCGCTCGATCTTCGGCGCCCGTGAAGTGGGGGTCGAGCTGCCGCAGTGGATGCTCGGGTCGCTGCAGATCACCGACACCATCGAGGTGCCGATCAACGGCATCTTCGTGATGTGCCTGACCGTGCTGATCACCGTCGCGGTCGCCTACGTCATGTACAAGTCGCGCTGGGGGCGCCAGGTCCGCGCCGTCGTGCAGAACCGGGTGATGGCCGGCGCGGTCGGCATCAACACCGAGCGGGTCGACCGCCTGACCTTCGGCCTCGGCTGCGGCATCGCCGGCGTCGCCGGCAGCGCCTTCACCATGATCGGCTCCACCGGCCCGACCTCCGGCCAACTCTACATCGTCGATACCTTCCTGGTCGTCGTCTTCGGCGGCGCCGCGAGCCTGCTCGGGACCATCGCCTCGGCCTTCAGCATCTCGCAGACCCAGTCGACGCTCGAGTTCTTCCTGTCGGGCTCGATGGCCAAGGTCATCACGCTGCTCACCATCGTCGCGATCCTGATGCTGCGGCCGCAGGGCCTCTTCGCCCTCAAGGTCCGCAAGTAGGAAGGCGGAACGTCCATGATTGAAAATACACGCTTCGCGAACCGCTCGGAGCTTGTCGGCATCCTGGTGCTCGCCCTGCTGCTGGTCATCGTCCTGCCGCTCACCCTCGACGTCTTCCGCCTCAACCTCGTCGGCAAGTACCTGACCTATGCCTTCGTGGCCGTGGGCCTGGTGCTGTGCTGGGGCTACGGCGGCATCCTGAGCCTCGGCCAGGGCGTCTTCTTCGGGCTGGGCGGCTACTGTATGGCCATGTTCCTCAAGCTCGAGGCATCGAGCCCGGAGAACACCAAGATCCAGTCGACGCCGGGCATTCCGGACTTCATGGACTGGAACCAGATCACCTCCCTGCCCTTCTTCTGGCAGCCGTTCCACAGCCTGACCTTCACCATCGCGGCGATCATCCTGGTGCCGGGGCTGTTCGCCCTGATCATCGGCGCGGCGATGTTCAAGCGCCGCGTCGGCGGCACCTACTTCGCCATCATCACCCAGGCGATCGCCGCCATCATGACCATCCTGATCATCGGCCAGCAGGGCTATACCGGCGGCATCAACGGCATGACCGACCTTCGCACGCTGAAGGGCTGGGACATCCGTCCCGACCACGCCAAGGTGGTGCTCTACTTCGTCTGCGTCGCCTGCCTGTTCGCCTGCATCTTCATCGCCCAGTTCGTGCGCCACTCCAAGCTCGGGCGCATCCTCGTCGCCATGCGCGACAAGGAGGACCGGGTGCGGTTCTCGGGCTACAGCGTGGCGAACTTCAAGATCTTCGCCTTCTGCATCGCCGCGGTGTTCGCCGCCATCGGCGGCGCCATGTTCACCCTGCAGGTGGGCTTCATGTCGCCGTCGTTCGTCGGCATCGTGCCGTCCATCGAGATGGTCATCTACGCCGCGGTCGGCGGCCGGCTGTCGATCCTGGGCGCCGTCTACGGCACGCTGCTGGTCAACTTCGCCAAGACCAGCTTTTCCGAATCGTTCCCCGAGCTGTGGCTGTTCGGCCTCGGCGGCCTCTTCATCGCCGTCGTCCTGGCCTTCCCCAACGGCCTCGCCGGGCTGTGGAGCGACTACGTGCGGCCGCAGATCGACCGGCTCGTGGCGCGCAAGGGGGCCTGGGGGGCGGCCAAGCCCGCCACCGAAGGCGCTCCGGCGGAGTGAGGAGGCGACCATGGTCATAGGCCACCAACCCAAGGACTTCCTGCTCTCGGTCGAAGGACTGACCGTGTCGTTCGACGGCTTCAAGGCGGTCAACGACCTGTCGTTCTACGTCGACGAGAACGAGATCCGCGTCATCATCGGCCCCAACGGCGCCGGCAAGACGACGGTGCTCGATCTGATCTGCGGCAAGACCAGAGCCACCTCCGGCTCCATCCACTTCCGCGACAAGGATCTCACCAAGATGCGTGAGAACGAGATCGTACAGGCCGGCGTCGGCCGCAAGTTCCAGACGCCGTCGATCTACGACGACCTCACCGTCTTCGAGAACCTGGAGATCTCCTTCCCCCGCGGCCGCTCGGTGCTGGGCGCGCTGACCTTCAAGCGCGACGCGGCGGTGCGCGACCGCGTGCACGAGGTGGCGGAGATGATCTTCCTGAAGGACCGCCTCGCCATGCGCGCCGACCTGCTCAGCCACGGCCAGAAGCAGTGGCTGGAGATCGGCATGCTGCTGATCCAGGACCCGGAGCTGCTCATGCTCGACGAGCCGGTCGCCGGCATGAGCGTCAGCGAGCGCGTCAAGACCGCCGAGCTGCTCAAGCGCATCATCAAGGACCGCTCGGTGCTGGTGATCGAGCACGACATGAAGTTCGTGGAGGACATCGCGCACAAGGTCACGGTGCTGCACCAGGGGCAGATCCTGTCGGAAGGCACGATGGACAAGGTCAAGAACGACCCCAAGGTCATCGAAGTCTATCTCGGCCACTGAAGGGACCGCGTCATGCTGTCTATTTCCGATCTTCATGTCGCCTACGGCCAGAGCGAAGTCCTGCATGGCCTCAACCTGTCGGTGGCGCCCAACGAGATCGTCGCCATCATGGGCCGCAACGGCATGGGCAAGACCACGCTGATGAAGTCGATGATGGGCATCGTGCCCACCAGGAGCGGCTCGCTCTCCATGGACGGCGCCGAGCTCAGCCGGCTGAAGAGCTTCGAGCGCGTCGCCAAGGGCCTGGCCTACGTGCCGCAGGGCCGGATGATCTTCTCCACCATGACGGTGAAGGAGAACATCGAGACGGGGCTCGTGGTCTCCGGCGAGCGGAACGTGCCCGCCGACATCTACGAGCTGTTCCCGGTGCTGCTGGAGATGAAGGGGCGCCGCGGCGGCAACCTCTCTGGCGGCCAGCAGCAGCAGCTCGCCATCGCCCGCGCGCTGGTGACCAAGCCCAAGGTGCTGCTGCTGGACGAGCCGACGGAGGGCATCCAGCCGTCGATCATCCGTGACATGGCGCGCACGCTGAAGCGCATCCGCGACGAGCGCGGCCTGTCTATCCTCGTCTCCGAGCAGGTGCTGAGCTTCGCCCTGGATATCGCCGACCGCGTGCTCGTCATCGAGAACGGCGAGATCGTCCACGAGGACGCCCGCGCGACGGCGGACGAGGCCGCCATCGCCAAGTTCCTGTCCGTCTGACCAATACGCCACCATCCAAGGAGCGCAGCATGCCCGAGACGCTGATCAAGGTCGATCTCACCCAGTCGGCCTACGACAACGAGATGGTCCACAACCGCTGGCACCCGGACATCCCGATGGTGGCAACGGTGAGCCCCGGCGACGATTTCATCATCGAGACCTACGACTGGACCGGCGGCTTCATCAAGAACAACGATGATGCCTCGGACGTGCGCGACATCGACCTGTCGATCGTCCACTTCCTCAGCGGCCCGATCGGGGTCAAGGGCGCCGAGCCCGGCGACCTCCTGGTGGTCGACCTGCTCGACATCGGCGCCAAGCCCGACAGCCAGTGGGGCTTCAACGGCTTCTTCTCCAAGCAGAACGGCGGCGGCTTCCTCACCGACCATTTCCCCCAGGCGCAGAAGTCGATCTGGGACTTCGAGGGGATGTTCACCAAATCCCGCCACGTGCCGGGCGTGCGCTTCGCCGGCCTGATCCACCCCGGTCTGATCGGCTGCCTGCCCGACAAGAAGCTGCTCGACACCTGGAACACGCGCGAGACCGGCCTGATCGCCACCAACCCGACGCGGGTCCCCGGCCTCGCCAACCCGCCGTTCGGGCCGACCGCCCACATGGGCAAGATGACGGCGGGCAAGGAGGGCGCCGCGGCCGAAGCGGCACGGACGGTGCCGCCGCGCGAGCACGGCGGCAATTGCGACATCAAGGACCTGTCGCGCGGCTCGAAGATCTACTTCCCGGTCTACGTGCCCGGCGCCGGCCTCTCCATGGGCGACCTGCACTTCAGCCAGGGTGACGGCGAGATCACCTTCTGCGGAGCCATCGAGATGGCCGGCTGGCTGCACATCAAAGTGGATCTGATCAAGGATGGCATGGCCAAGTACGGGATCAAGAACCCGATCTTCAAGCCGAGCCCGATCACGCCCAACTACAATGACTATCTGATCTTCGAAGGTATTTCCGTCGACGAGCAGGGCGCGCAGCACTATCTCGACGTCACCGTGGCCTATCGCCAGGCTTGCCTCAACGCCATCGAATACCTGAAGAAGTTCGGCTACTCCGGCGCCCAGGCCTATTCGATCCTCGGCACGGCGCCGGTGCAAGGCCACGTCTCCGGCGTGGTCGACGTGCCCAACGCCTGCGCCACGCTGTGGCTGCCGACGCAGATCTTCGAGTTCGACATCAACCCGAGCGCCGCCGGCCCGACCAAGTTCCTCACCGGCGACGTCGACATGCCGCTGGCGCCCGACCTGGCCTGAGCGCAGCACGGCTGGGGCCTAGGAGCTCCCTGCGGTCGGATGCAAGGGGATTTTGGCTCTTTGGATGGATGGCCGGGCCGAGCCCGGCCATGACAAAGCTGGGCCGGAAAAGCCTTTACATCCAACGTCATGGCCGGGCTCGGCCCGGCCATCCATCGACTTAAGAATGCGAAGCGCCGCGGAGAAACGTCCCGATGCCCGTTTACGATTATGAGTGCGCCCGTTGCGGCCCGTTCTCGGCGCTGCGGTCCATGGCGGACTACCAGGCGCCCACGGATTGCCCGACCTGCGCGGCGGCGGCGCCGCGCATCATGTTGAGCGCGCCGGCACTGGCGCAGATGGATGCGGGCCGGCGCACAGCCTTCGCCACCAACGAGCGGAGCCGCAGCGAGCCGCGGCGCTCGGGCGCACATGCGCCGGGTTGCGGCTGCTGCAGCGGCAAGGCTCTGTCACGCACGCGGCAGAGCGCCTCCGGCGCCAAGAGCTTCCCCAGCGCGCGGCCGTGGATGATCAGCCACTGAAGCGATGCGGCGCCCGGAAGGCGAAGGTCAGGCCCCGCGCCGCCCATCCCAGCGGGGTGCGACCACGGCTCGATTGGCGGCGTCGCGCCTGCCCTGCAGCAGGAAGCCGAGCAGCAGCGCCGCGAGACCCAGCGGCCGGGCGCCGCCGAGCCGGGCCGCCAGCATGGCGAGGGCCGCCGACATCAGCCGCGAATGCCGGCCGCTCGCCGAGCGCGCAGCCAGGAACACACCGAGCAAGGGAAACAAGAAGCCACGGAACACGGCAGCAACTCCCCATTGGCGGATCAACCCGGACGACGGCCCCGGGTTCCCAGCTCATATCGGGTTTGCCACTTTCGCGCGCCAGAGCAGGCCCCGGTCAGATGAGGCCATCTGATCGGAGAGACATACTCCACCTATTTGAATCTGGAGCGCGTCTTTGCGCTCGCGTGCAGGTCGTAGCGCGGCTTACCATGCCGCCGGATGCAGCCGCCGTTTCCAGCGCTGGCCGAGCGGCAGCTCGGCCCTGGCGAGGCGCCGGCGTCCAAGGCGGCGGGATCGCGCCTCGGCCCGCACAGGCGCCACCTCGCCGGCGGCGGATGGTGCGTCCACGGCCTCGGCCGCCACGGGCTCCACGTCCAGCTCCAGCTCGAGTTCCGGCTCCTGTTCCGGCTCGGGAACCGCTCTGATGAAAGGCTCGACCACCTCGACCACCACCGGCTCCGGGGGCCGGGCGCGCTGCACACGCGGACGCCGCGGCCGCTCGGCCGCCGGTTCGATGGCTGGCCGCTCCACCGGCTCAGCCGCGACGGGCACAGGCGGAGCGACGTCCTGGCTGAGATCCGGCAGCACCCGCGGCGCAGCGATCGACGCGGCCTTCTCGGCCGATTTCGACCGCGTGTCCGAGAAGACCTCGGCGGCCGTAAGCTCCGCCTTCTGGCGCGACGGCGACATGGCCTGGGTGTCCAGCTCGGCGATCCATGATCGCGGCTTCTTGCCTTGCTTCGTTTCGACCACGAATGGGCGCAACGTTCTCTTCACCAGCATTCTCCGATTACGGACTCGAATCACAGCGGCGTCATATGCGCTATTGAGTCCGAGCCGCACTCTATAGTTCATGGCCCAACATTCAACTGCCGAAGCACCATAATTGAACGCCGGATCAGCCTGCATTTTGTACGCTCGCCGGTTGCAACCGGCGGCAGCGCGGTCTGCCCGCGGCCTGTGCATGTGCGTGGATGGCCCGAGCCATGCGCGCAATCCAGTTGATCTCGCGGGCCAAATCCGAAATGCGTGACCGACCCGAAACCCGTATCGCCCCGGGCGGTCCGCTGCGCCATGCGCCCAGCCGCGCACGCGGGCTCGACGATGCCTCGAATTGACGCCGCCAGCGACCACCCAGATCGAGTCAGGAACGGCGGCCTTCAGGCACGCCAATGCGGCGCTGTTCGCCGCGGGCTTTGCCTCCTTCGCCATCCTCTATTGCGTGCAGCCGCTGCTGCCGGTTTTTGCCGCCGGTTTCGGCATCGGCGCGGCCGAAAGCTCGCTCGCCTTGTCCCTCAGCACGGCCGCGCTCGCGGTGTCCCTGCTGATCGCCAGCTCGCTTTCGGAGGCACTCGGCCGCAAGCCGCTGATGGTCGCCTCGCTGGCCGCGTCGTCCGTCCTGACCCTGCTCTCGGCGGCAGCGCCCGACTGGACGACGCTGCTGGTGCTGCGCACGCTGACGGGGCTGGCGCTGGGCGGGGTGCCGGCCGTGGCCATGGCCTACGCGGGCGAGGAGATGCACCCGCGCGGCATGCCGCTCTCCATGGGCCTCATCGTCGGCGGCAATGCGCTGGGAGGCATGACCGGCCGCCTCGTCGCCGGCACCATCGCCGACGTCGCGCCGTGGCAGGCGGCGATGGCCAGTATTGCCGTGATCGCCGTCATCGCGACGCTGCTGTTCTGGCGGAGCCTGCCGCCGTCCCGCCACTTCGCGCGGCAGCCGCTGGAGCTCTCCGGCCTGCTGCGCTCGCTGATGATGCACTGGCGCGATCTCGGGCTGGTGCTGCTGTTCGCGGAAGCCTTTCTGCTCATGGGCTCGTTCGTCACCGTCTACAATTACGCCGCGTTCCGCCTGCTGGCGCCGCCGTTCGAGCTGTCCCAGGCGCTCGCCAGCACGATCTCGATCATCTATCTCACCGGCATCGTCAGCTCGACGTGGGCCGGCGCGCTGGCGGGCCGGCTCGGCCGGCGGCCGCTCCTGTGGATCGGCGTCGCCATCATGCTGGCGGGCCTGATGCTGACGCTGGCCGACAGCCTGCCGCTGTTCGTGCTCGGCATCATCGCCACCACCTGCGGCTTCTTCGCCGCGCACGCGATCGCCAGCGGCTGGGTGGGCTACCGCGCCCGCACCGCCAAGGCCCAGGCAGCGGCCCTCTACCTCTTCCTCTACTACATGGGCTCGAGCATCGTCGGCACCAGCGGCGGCCTGTTCTACACGCACGCCGGCTGGCCGGGCGTGGTGGCCTTCGTCGGTGCGCTGACGTTCGCCGCCCTGGTGATCGGCGTGCGCCTGGCGTTCATCAAGCCGCTCCCGCCGCCCTGACGGCGGGCGGCGGCGCCGACCTACCGCGGAACGGCGCCGACGATCGGGCCGAGGGGCATCAGCCGGTCCATGCGGTGCAGGCCCGGCGCGTAGAGGCTCGACACGGAGCCGTCGAGGAACAGGGCGTTGCGGCAGTTCAGCTCGTCGCGGAACAGGCGCGCGAACTCGCCGAAGCTCACCGGCCCCTCCGAGATGGCGAAGACCACGGTGCGGCCGTTCGGCACGCCGACGCCGTTGCGGATCTTGAGCGAGGGGCCGTTGTCGGAAAACCGCGGATGGATTCTGCCGTCGATGACGAGCATCGGCCCCGACTGGGTGGCGAAGGTGGCGCGCGGCTTTGCCGCGAGGTAGCGCCCGGTCTCCAGCACACCGGCAGTCTGGCCTGCCACGTAGAATACGCCATTCGGCTTCAGGTGGAAGTTGCCGTAGCCGGCATTGGTATTGGCGGCGTGCAGCTGCCGCCCCTCCTCCACGTAGAGCCCCACCGGCGACCGGTCGTCGTGGTACATGCCGGCGTTCATGGCGAAGACGAGATCGCGCCCGGCGGGGCTGCGTGTCAGCCGGTCGAAGGAGCCGAACGCCGCGCCGTCCTCGCCGCGCCAGAACAGCTTGAGCGCGTAGGACTTGAGATCGAACGTGCACACCGTGTAGTCGGCGCCGCCGTAGGCAAGCTGTCGACAGGGCCCCGCCGCGGCGGCCCGATCGGCGCCGGCGAGCAGTCCGAGGCCGGCGACGGCGAGCCTCGCAAGCCTCATGGCACGCGCCCGGCGAGCTCGGCCGAGCATCAATGCGCCTCGTCCCAATTGCTGGCGGCGCGCGCATCCACCTGCAACGGCACCGACAGCGTCACGGCCGGATGCGGCGCCTCGATCATCACCGTCTTCACCACCGCGATGGTGGCGTCGATCTCGTCGTCGGGCACCTCGAAGACGAGCTCGTCGTGCACCTGCAGCAGCATACGGGCCGAGAGCTTCTCGGCCTGCAGCGCCCCATCCATGCGGGCCATCGCCCGGCGGATGATGTCGGCGGCCGTGCCCTGGATCGGCGCGTTGATCGCCTGCCGCTCCACCGCGGCACGCTGTGAGTAGTTCGAGGTGCCGATGTCCGGATAGTGGCAGACGCGGCCGAACAGGGTGGTGACGAAGCCCTGCTCGCGGCAGAGCCGCTTGGTCTCGTCGATGTAGGTGCGGATGCCGGGGAAGCGCTCGAAATAGCGCTTGATGTAGGCGCCTGCCTCCTCGCGGGGGATGGCCAGCTGATCGGCCAGCCCGAAGGCCGAGATGCCGTAGACGATGCCGAAGTTGATCGCCTTGGCGCGGCGGCGAATCATCGGGTCCATGCCTTCGACCGGCACGCCGAACATCTCGGACGCCGTGAGCGCGTGGATGTCGATACCTTCGGCGAAGGCGTTCTTGAGCTGCGGGATGTCGGCGATGTGGGCGAGAACCCGCAGCTCGATCTGCGAATAGTCGGCCGAGATCAGCTTGTGCCCGGGCGTGGCGACGAAGGCGGAGCGGATCTTGCGCCCCTCCTCGGTCCGCACCGGAATGTTCTGCAGATTGGGCTCGGACGACGACAGCCGCCCGGTCGTGGTCGACGCCAGCGAGAAGCACGTATGCACGCGCTGGGTATGGGCGTTGACGTAGCCCGGCAGCAGATCGGTGTAGGTGGACTTGAGCTTGGCGAGCTGGCGCCAGTCGAGGATGCGCCGCGGCAGCGCGTGACCGTCGGCGGCGAGCTCCTCCAGGAAGCGCGCGCCGGTCGCCCATTGGCCGGTCGCCGTCTTCTTGGCGCCGGCGAGCCCCATCTTGCCGAACAGGATGTCGCCGAGCTGCTTGGGCGAGCCGATGGTGAAGCGCTCGCCCGCCAGCGCATAGACCTCGTCCTCGAGCCGCGCCAGGGTCTGGGAGAAATCGCCGGAGAGCCGCGACAGGATCTGTCGGTCGATGGCGATGCCGCGCCGCTCCATGCGCGCCAGTGCCTCGACCAGGGGCCGCTCCAGCGTCTCGTAGACGTTGGTCTTGCCCTCGGCGGCGAGGCGCGGCTTCAGCGCGCGCCAGAGCCGGAGCGTCACGTCGGCGTCTTCGGCCGCGTACTCAGCCGCCTTGTCGAGGGGCACCAGATCGAAGGTGACGGCGCTCTTGCCGGAGCCCGCGACGTCCTTGTAGGCGATGCACTGGTGGTTGAGGAAGGTCAGCGCCAGCGCGTCCATGCCGTGGCCGGCGAGTCCCATGCGGCCCGCATCCAGCACGTAGGACAGCAGCATGGTGTCGTCGTAGGCGGCGACCTCGATGCCGTAGCGCGACAGCACCAGCCAGTCGAACTTGAAGTTCTGGCCGACCTTGAGCACCGTCGGGTTTTCCAGCAGCGGCTTCAGCCGCGCGATGGCCTCCTCGAAGGCGATCTGGCCCGGCAGCAGGCCGCCGCCGAACAGGTCGGCGCCGCCGCGGTGGGCCAGCGGTATGTAGCAGGCGAGCCCCGGCTCGACCGCGAGCGACACACCCACCAGGTCACAGGCCATGGCATCGACCGACGTGGTCTCGGTGTCGAGCGCCACGACGCCGGCCTCGTAGGCGGCCGCGATCCAGCGATCGAGGTCCTCGATCGTTGCGACGGTCTCGTAGCGCGAGCGATCGCAGGGTGACGCCTTCGCCTCGGCCAGCCGTTGCGCCGCCAGCGCCGCCGGCGTCGCCGCAGCCGTACGGCCGGGCTCGCCCTCCGCGGCTCCCGGCTCGCTCGCCGGCGGCGCGGCCGGGCTCGCGTCGTCCTCGACCTTGGTTCCGGACTCGATCTGGGATCCGGATTGGCCGGCCAACAGCGAGTTGACCGGTATCTGCCAGTCGAGGCCGGCGCCGGGCTTAGCCAACGCCGAGTCGGCCTCCACCTGGGCGGCGTCAATGCCGTAGCCGTCCGCCACGCGCTTGACCAGCTGGTTGAGCTCGAGCGCCTTGAGGAAGGCGATCAGCCGCCCGGCGTCGATGACGTCGACCCGGTGGTCGGCCAGCGGCACCGGCACCGGCGTCGCGCAATCGAGCGTCACCAGCTTGAACGACAGCCGCGCCCGCTCGGCGTGCTCGATCAGCATCTCGCGGCGCTTCGGCTGCTTGATTTCGGCGGCGCGACCGAGCAGCGTTTCCAGATCGCCGTAGTCGTTGATGAGCTGGGCGGCGGTCTTGATGCCGATGCCGGGGATGCCCGGCACGTTGTCGGTGGGATCGCCGACGAGGGCCTGCACGTCCGGCACCCGCTCGGGCGGCACGCCGAACTTCTCGATCACGCCGTCGCGGTCGAGGCGGCGCTCGGGCCGGTAGCCCGGCTTGCCCTTGATGCCCGACTCGAAGTCGTAGAAGGTCACCCCGTCGCGGACCAGCTGCATCAGGTCCTTGTCGGCGGAGACGATGAGCACGTCGGCGCCGGCGGCTGCAGCCTCGCAGGCGTAGGTGGCGATGATGTCGTCGGCCTCGTAGCGCTCCTGCTCCACCGGGATGAGGCCGAAGGCGCGCACCGCCTCGCGCATCAGCGGGAACTGCGGGATCAGCTCGGCCGGCGGGTCGGGCCGGTGCGCCTTGTAGTCCGGAAAGATCTCGCGGCGGAACGAATCCTCCGACTTGTCGAACATGATGGCGAGGTGCGTCGGCTTGATGCCCACGGCGCCCTCGCGCACGAACTGGAACAGCTTGGTGCAGAACAGGCGAACGGCACCGGTCGGCAGCCCGTCGGACGGCCGCGTATTGTAGCGGCGATCCTGGTTCATGGACTGGAAATAGGCGCGGAACACGAACGAGGAGCCATCGACCAGGAGCACCTGGTCGCCAGCCTTGAGCGCGGCGGGCGCGGCCTTGAGAGCGGGAACGGTCATGCGCCGTAGATAGCAACTGCGGGCCGCGACAGCTACTCGGGCGGCGGCAGGCCAGGGTCCCCCGAAGACGGCAGATCGCGACGCGGCCGAAACGGCGTGCGCCAGCGCACGCCGCACCTTCGGCAACCCTAGGGACAACCGCAGGCGGCACCACATACCGGGAAATCCGGGAGCCGAATCATGTCCCACCGATCCACGAAGGCCATCGCGCTCGCCCTCGCCGCGACCTCGCTGGTCGCCCTGGTCGAGCCGGCGGCGGCGCAGTACCGCCGACACTATCGCGCGCCCCCGCCCCAGAGCGTGCAGCAGGCGCCACCTGGCATGGTCAACATCGGCGGGCGCTGGGTCAGCTCGGAGTGGTGCAATGCCACCGTCCCCTCCGGCGGCGGCTCGGGCGGCCCGGCCGGACCCGGCGTCAGCCTGTGCAGCCCGGGCTCGCAGCTGCGTGGACGCTGAGCCCGCGCGGCGGTCGGTCAGCCCGCCGTAGTGAGCCTGCGATGGACGGGCCGATGCCGCACCGTCGGCAATCGCACGGCCGGGCACTCGTCGATCGTTGTCGCGCGCGCCGACGGCTGTAGTATCCCCTGCGTATGGCGTTCGGGGGGGCAGCCATGGTGGGGCACGATCCGGTCAGCATCGTCACGGTGACGCGTGACGAGCTCTTCTTCTCCCGGCTCCTGGTCGAGAAGGTGCGCGAGTTCATCGGCGCCAGAGCCTACGAGATCATCGTGGTCGACCGCGGCAGCAAGGACGGCACGCGGCGCTGGATGCGGACACAGCCCGACGTCCGCCTGCTGCGCTACGGTCAATGGCGGACGCGCGGGCATGGCCACGCGGAAGCGGCCGAGAAGGGCATCCGGGCGGCCCGCTACGACCGCATCGTGCTGATGGATTCGGATGCCCATCCCGTGAGCCCCGACTGGCTGGCCCATACGGTCGACCGGCTGAGCGACACCTGCCGCCTCGCCGGCGCCAAGTTCGTCGACAACCACAAGGGCAACCCGCACGGATGGTACGTCCATCCCCATTACATGTGCTTCTTCCGCAGCGACTACGGCGCCCTGGTCACACTTCGCAAGCTGCAGGGCGACGACACCGACACGGGTGAGGAATCGACCATCCGCATGATCGGCGCCGGCAAGGACATCGTCGCCTGCCCGATGCAGCTGAGCCGCGAGTTCGATGTCGGCAACCCGCACGTGCCGACCGTCGCGGCCGGCGTCTTTCACGCCTGGTACGTGTCGAGGCTCACGCACCAGGAGGCCGAGGTCATCAAGGAGAGCGGCGGCCTCGTGTCCCGCGCCAACTATCTCCTGCCCCTGCGGGACAAGCTGCGCGCCGCTTATGGGTTGAACTACTGACGGCGCTTCAGCGTGCGTCCGACAGCTTCGTCGGCCAGTAAGCCCGCACCTGCGCCGCCACGGACGTCGGCAGGGGCACGTAGCCGAGGTCGGCGGCTATGCCGCTGCCGTTGTCGAAGGCCCAGCTGAAGAACGCGAGCGTCGCCTGGCGCCCGGCGGCGGTGCCGCCCTCGCGCGGCATGATCGCGTAGGTGGTCGCCACCAGCGGATAGGCCGCCTCCCCCGGGACATCCACCAGCGTGACGACGAAATCGCGGGCGCCGTTCCAGTCGGCGCCGGCAGCAGTGGCCTGGAAGCTCGCGGGCTCGGGCGCGACGAAGCGGCCGTCGCGATTGCGCAGGACCGCCGTGGCGAGGCCGGCCCGCCGGGCTGAAGCGAAGTCCATGTAGCCGATGGCGTTGGGCGTGCGGCGCACCGCCTCCGCCACCCCGTCGTTGCCCTTGGCGGCGACGCCTGCAGGCCAGGCGACCGTGAGGCCCTCGCCGATGGCAGCCCGCCAGGCGGGGCTGTGCTGCGACAGGTAGGCGGTGACGATGGCCGTGGTGCCCGATCCATCCGAGCGGTGCACCGTCGTGATCGGAGCCGCCGGCAGCCGCAGTTGCGGATTGAGCGCCGCGATCGCCGGGTCGTTCCAGGCCGTCACCTTGCCGCCGTAGATGTCGGCGAGCAGCTCGCCCGTCAGGCGCAGCTGATGGGGCCCGACGCCGTCGAGGTTCACGGCGGCGACGATGCCGCCGACGGCGATCGGGAACTGGATGACCCCGTAGCGGGTGATCTCCTCGCCCGACAGCGGCTGCTCGGTCGCGCCGAAGTCCACGCCGCGATCGCGCACGCGCATCATGCCCGCCTGCGAGCCCACCGGCTCGTAGTCGAGCCCGGCCGCGACCGGCTGGTACTCGGCGTCACGCTGGGAGCGCAGGTAGGCCTGCGACCAGCGCGCCAGCAGCGGCTGGGCCAGGGTCGAGCCCGCACCGGTGACGACCTGGGCCGTCGCCGATGTCCCGGAAAGGAGGACGGACCATGCGATGATGGCCGCCAGCACGAGCAAGCGCGTCATGTCAGCTCCGCCGGTTCAGGTCTGGACCGCCGGCACCAGCGCGCCCGCGCCCGGCTGCGGCGCGCCGCTCGCGGCGGCGGCCGGAACGGTGCGCGAGACGGAGCGGCGCTCGGCGTCGATGCGCTCGATCAGGTAGTAGGCGCGCTCGGCGCTGCCGAGCAGGGCCAGGATGGCGCCACGCTCCACCCAGGGCAGATCGGCGCCGAGCCGCAGCGCCTGCGTGCGCAGCTCCGCAAGCGCCGGCAGCCGGGACGCGGCGTCCGCCGCCACCGGCGGGTTGGTCTGATCGATGGGCACGATGGCCCGCATGGCGTCGGCGACCTGATCGAGCATGGTGTCGACCAGGGCGCGGCCGGCCGGCCCGAACGGCTGGCGTTCGACGCGCCGGGCGATCTGATGCAGCGTCTCGCCCAGGCTCGCCGTAAAATCCTCTTCCTCGATCAGGCTGGCGACGAGGTCGGCGCGGGCGTAGGGCAGGTCCGCCTTGAACATCCCGGCGGTGTAGCCCCGGATCTCGCGGTTGAGCACATCCATGGCCCCGTAGTGCTCCTCGACCTTGTCGGGCGCGTCCGGCTTGCCGCGGGCGATGTCGAGGAACTTCAGCGCCGCCTCGAGGTAGCGGCCGGTCTCCCGCAGCACCGCCGGAACCGCCGTCGCCGGCTCCTTGGCCGCGCCCGGCGTGAGGAACTTGGGCTGGGAATAGTCCTCGACGTCATCGATGGCCGACGCGCCGACCTTCATCAGCACACGCTCGAACACGCCGACGAAGGGAAACAGCAGCACCGTGTTGAAGATGTTGAAGAAGGTGGAGTAGAGGCCGACGGCCACCGGCACCAGCGGGAAGGTCTCCTTACCGTTGACCATCACCGGCACGCCCGGATCGCCGCCGAACCACTGCATCGCCCAGGTCAGGACATCCATCGAGACGAAGAACAGCGGGATGGTGATCATCACCCCGATGATGTTGAACGAAATGTGGGCGTAGGCGGCACGCTTGGCGTTCTTCGACAGGTTGAGCGAGGCCAGCCACGAGGTGACCGTGGTGCCGAGGTCGGCGCCCAGCGAGAAGGCGACGGCGGTCTTCCAGTCGAGGACGCCGGCGGCGCCCAGGCCCATGACGATGCCGATGGTGGCCGACGAGGAGTGGATCATCGCCGTGATGCCGGCCGCGATCAGCACGCAATAGATCAAGCCGAGGTAATTGTCGGCCCGGAGCGAGGAGATCACGCTCATGACCTCGGGCATGCTGCGCAGCGGGCGCAGGCCGCCGGTCATGAGGTTGAGACCGTAGAAGATCAGCGCGAAGCCCATGCAGGCGAGCGCGATGCTCTTCACCTTGTCGGTCTTGGCGAAGATGTAGACGAGCGCGAAGATGCCGGCGAGCAGCAGGCCGAGCGGGCCGAGCGGCAGGGCGATGAGGCCGTTGCCGAGCGTGGTGCCGATGTTGGCGCCCATGATCACGGAAATGGCCGGCCGCAGGCCGACGACGCCCGCGTTGACCAGCCCGACCACCATCACCGTCATGGCCGTGGACGACTGGATGATGCCGGTGATGAAGGTGCCCGCCATCACGCCCTTGACCGGCGTGCCAGCGACCTGCCCGAGGAAGGCACGCATCTTGTTGACGGCGAGCGACTGGATGCCGTTCGACATGAACTCGAGGCCGAGCATGAAGATGCCGAGCCCGCCGATCACCGGCACGATCACCTGCGTAAAGATATCCACCTGCATCGGCTGCCCCTGGTCCCTGGAATCCCGCCCGCGCGCACGATGGTTCCGGCGCAAGGCGGATCCGGCCGTGCCGCGTCAAACACGAAGCTTGAGCTTTCCGGGGGAAAGTACGGGCACCGTGCGACGGCGCCGTGACGTCATCGGGCAGCTGCGCCGTGCACGAACTGCCCGCCTTCACGGTTGACCGGCTTAAGATGAACGGTCATATTACTCACGACAGCGAGCAGCGAGTAGCCCATGCCCAGACCCAGCGCCCGCGAAAAGATCGTCGAGGCCGGACTGAGGACCCTGCACCGGCAGGGCTTCAACGGCAGCGGCGTGCAGGACATCACCAACGCGGCCGGCGTTCCCAAGGGCTCGTTCTACAATCACTTTGCGAGCAAGGAGGCGCTTGCGGCCGAAGCGCTGCAGCGGTTCTGGGCCGGCGGCGCCTCGCGGCGCGCCGTGCTGGTCGATGCGAGCCTCGACCCGGTCGAGCGGTTGCGGCGCCATTTTCGGTCGCTGTCCGAGATCGTGGCCCGCTACGACTATGAAAAGGGCTGCCTGATCGGCAATTTCAGCGCCGAGATGGCCGATCAGAGCCAGCCGATCCGCGACGGCCTGACGACCATCTACGCCACCTGGACGGACCTGATCGCCTGCTGCGTGCGCGAGGCACAGCGGGCCGGGCGGCTGCGCGCCGGCATCGACGCGGAGGCCGCCGCCGCTTTCCTGGTGAACGCCTGGGAAGGGACGGTGCTGCGCACGAAGGTAGAGAAGAGCGGCGCCGCCTTCGACCATTTCGACACCGTGGTGTTCGCCGCCCTGTTCACTTGATCGCCCGAACGGCGTCAGACGACGGGTTTCGGCACTCCAGATCCAAGACGACTGGTCATATTAATGACCGCCGGGCCGTCGCCGCGGCATCCGCAGGGAGGACACACGATGAAGGCCGTTCGTATCGCCGAGTACGGCAAGCCATGGGACGTGGTCGAAGCCGCCGACGTCGATGCGCCGCCGGCGCCCGGCCCCGGCGAGGTTGAGGTGGCGCTGGAGTTCGCCCCGATCCATCCGGCCGACCTGCTGCTGATGCGCGGCCTCTACGGCGTCCGCCCTTCGCTGCCCGCGGTGCTGGGCAGCGAAGGCGTCGCCCGCGTCGAGCGCGTGGGGGCCGGCGTGGCGCTCGCGCCCGGCGACCGCGTGCTCGTGCCCAGCAACGTCGGCGCCTGGCGCGAGCGCCTCACGCTGCCTGCCGACGGGCTCTTCGCCCTGCCCGCCGGCATCGACCCGCGCCAGCTTGCCATGGCGATGATCAACCCACTGACTGCGCACCTCATGCTGACGGAGTTTGCTGCCCTGGCGCCTGGCGACTGGGTGATTCAGAACGCCGCCAATTCCGGCGTCGGGCGGGCTGTCATCGCCATCGCCCGCGCCCGCGGCCTGCGGACGGTCAACGTCGTGCGCCGGCCCGAGCCCGTCGACGAGCTGACGGCGCTCGGGGGCGACGTGGTGCTGGTCGATGGCAAGGACCTTCCCAAGCGCGTGGCCGAGGCGACCGGCAAGGCGAAGATCCGGCTCGGCCTCGACGGGGTGGCGGGCGAGGCCCTGATGTCGCTCACCGGGGCGATCGCCGACGGCGGCACCGTGGTGGTCTACGCCGGCATGAGCGCCCAGCCCGGGCTCGCTTTTCCGCCCCACCTGATCTTCCGAGACCTCACCGTCCGCGGCTTCTGGCTGATCCGCTGGCTCAAGGAGACGCCGCCGGAGCAGGTGGCCGCCGTGCAGCGCACGCTGTTGCCGCTGCTCGCCGACGGCGCGCTGCAGGTACCGGTAGAGGCGACCTACCCGCTGGCTGCGGCCAAGGAGGCGATCAGCCACGCGGCCCGGGCCAAGGGCAAGGTGCTGTTCGAGGGGCCGGCCGCCGCGTCGGCGTAACGGGCGGCGGCACCGGAGCCGGGCGGGCTCTCGCCGCCGGGGGGCCGGCTTTGCCGGCCTTCCTAGAACTGTTAGAAACAACGCATAGCGTGCCGTGCGCGGCCCCGCGCGAAAACCATGTCATGGACGGCGATGGGCATCGAGATCGAACGGAAGTTCCTGGTCCGCGATGACGGCTGGCGTCGGGATGTCGTCGACGAAGTGCCGATCATGCAGGGCTATTTTGCGCGCACGCCGCTGCTCAGGGCGCGGATCAGGCTTTATGGGGACAAGGGCTACATCACCATCAAGAGCCAACCTTGGACCGCGGGCGCGGTTGGAATTCGAGTACGAGATCCCCCGGGCCGATGCCGAAGAGATCATCCAGCAGTTCAGCATCGAACCCCTGGTATCGAAGGTGCGCCATCAGGTGAGGCACCGGGACACGCTTTGGTCAGTCGACGTCTTCAACGGCGCCAATCAAGGCCTCATCGTCGCCGAGGTCGAGCTCGAAACGGTGGATCAAGCGGTGGTGTTGCCGTCCTGGGTCGGTAAGGAAGTCACGAGCGACATCCGCTACGGCAACTCCAACTTGGCGCGCTTTCCGTTCGTTTCGTGGCCCTCCGATCAAGGCCTTGAGATTGTTGCCGGCCCCTGAGCGCTTGCGTCTGGCCATCCGAGAATCCCGCGGCGAGGGCGCAAGCGGCTTAGCCTCCAGACTCAAGAGGCGAGATCCTCGCGGAACCTGCGAGCGTCGTAGGTCATGTCGCAGACGACGCAGCCTTTTTTGGCAGGAGCCAGGGAATGAGGTCGTAAGCAGCCGTGACTGTCGGCTATGGCGTGGCGTTCATCGCTGCGAGGACTTCGTCCTGTTCGCCGGCCCGGCAAGCCGCGCCTTGAGCCTCGGCGTCCCCCAGCTGAGGAACGCCCGCAGCTTCAGTGGCATGGGCTTGCGCTCGGGGTAGACGATGTGGACCGGCATCGGCTCGAGCTCGAACTGCTCAAGAACGATGGCAAGTTTGTCCGTGCGCCTCGCCGCTTCCATCTTGTAGCTCATCACACGCGCTATGCCGGCGCCCGCGATTGCCGCCTCGACAGCCGCCTCCGACGTGTTGACGGCCAATCTCGACTGGATGGGTGTGGAAACCTCCTTCCCTCCGTTCATGAACCTCCAGCTGCGCTGCACTCCGAACTCGTCGATGGTGATGCACTCATGCCGCGACAGATCCTTGAGCTTCGCCGGCGTTCCGCGCATGGCGAGATATTGCGGGCTTGCGCATGCGACCAATCGGACGGATCCGATGCGTGTTGCAATCATGCTGCTGTCCGCGAGCGGACCGATGCGGATCGACACGTCGATATGATCCTCGAGGGGCCGCAGCACCCGGTCCGTCAGCAAGAGCCGCAAGCCGATGCCCGGATACTCGGCCTGAAACTCGCAAGCGACAGGCACCAAGTGCATGTGTCCGAGACCCCACGGCGCCGTGACCGTCAAATCACCGCTGGGCGTTCGATACTCGCCGGAGACCTCGCGCTCGGCATCCGCGACCTGTTGAATGATGCGCCTGCAAGCCTCGATATAGGACCGCCCCGCCTCGGTCAGCTTCATCTGCCGCGACGAGCGCTGAAACAGCTGCGCGTTCAGATGCGCCTCCAACTCCGACAGTCTCCGGCTGACGGTCGCAACTGGCATGGCGAGCTTGCGCGAGGCAGCCGACAGACTCCCTGCTTCCGCAACAGCAACAATGACGGACATTGCCTCTAACCGATCCATGAAAGTGCGATCTTTCCGTCACATGAGAAGCTGCGTTGCAAGCTTAGGAGCTGATGGCACCGCCCACAATCGTCTATGCCTCGGGCCCAGGAAACGGTGTTCTCGACGCAGATGCGGATCAGCCCGGCAGAGCAAGTGCCAATGGCCTCCGGGCAAGTCATCCGTGCAAGTCATCGGCTTGATCGACCGAAACAATTAGTTCGCCATTGCGCATCTCGACACGTCTCGAACGGAGAATGCTATGAGCAAGGGCAAAGTCGTCATACTTGGTTCCAACGCAACCAGGATCGAGACCCAGGGGGGCTACTGGGGAGCCACGGGCCAATATCTCAACGAGACGGTCGTTCCGGCCATGGCGTTCATCGAGGCCGGCTACGACGTCGTTCTCGCGACCCCGAACGGCGAGAAGCCGCACATCGATGCCGCCTCGGATGCGCCGGCGCATTTCGGCGGCGACAAGGCTGCATACGAACGCGCCAAAGCCTTCTACGCCAACGACCCGTCGATGCGGGCGCGGACGCTACGCGCGGTTATCGACGAGGGCCTGGACAAATATGACGGCGTGTTCGTTCCCGGCGGCCAGGCGCCGGTCGCCGACCTCATGCAGGACCAGGAGGTCGGCGAGATCCTCCGCCACTTCCACGAGAAGGCGAAGCCCACGGCGCTGCTCTGTCACGGGCCCATCGCATCCGTCGCGGCGATGCCCCATGCACGCGAATTTCGGGCGGCGCTGATCGCCGGAGACCCGGCAAAAGCGGCGGAGTGGGCCAAGGGCTGGCAGTACGCCGGCTATAGGATGACGGTTTTCTCGGCGACCGAGGAGAAGGTGGTCGAGGACCAGATCCTGCATGCGAAGATTTACTTCGACATGCCCTTTGCGTTGGGGACCGCCGGCGGCGAGGTGACCACCACCCCGGTCGACTTCGAGCCCTATGTCGTCGAGGATCGCGAGCTCATCACCGGACAGAACCCCCGTTCGGACCACCCGATCGCCGCGGCGCTCGTCGCGGCATTGGACCGCAACCGCGAGCGCAATCGAACCGCGACCTGAGGTGGGACGCCGGCGCCCTCGATCGGGTGGGGGCGAGGCATGCGGAGATCATGGCGAGCCCGGTCGCGAGGCCGCCATCGACGAGCTCGCCGGGCACACGCCCCTTGCGCCCGGTCCGGTGGGAGCCGCCCGACGATCGTATGGACGCCGAGGAGAAACGACGATGGAGCGCGTGGTACTTGGATTGCTCGCCGCCATGATGACGACCGCCGTCCCGGTTGCCGCTTCATCGGCGGAGAGGCCCGTCTCGATCGTCCTCGTGCACGGTGCCTTCGTCGATGCTTCCGGATGGCGGGCCGTCTACGACCTCCTGACGGAGACCGGCTTCGAGGTCCTGGCCGTTCAGAATCCCACCATCACCCTGGAGGGTGACGTCGAGGCCACGCGGCAGGTCATCGCGAAGGCCACGAAGCCCGTCATTCTGGTCGGTCACTCCTATGGCGGAGCGGTCATTACCCAGGCGGGCAGCGATCCAAAGGTCCGAACGCTGGTCTACATCGCCGCCTTCGCGCCGGAGGCCGGCCAATCGGTATTCGACCTTGCGTCCATCCCGACGCCCGGCGAGGACAAGGCGCCGCTCCTTCCTCCAAGGGAAGGCTTCCTCCTGGTCGATCCCGAGAAATTTCCGACCTCCTTCGCCGGGGACGTCGATCCCTCGATGACAAAGTTCATGGCGTCGGCGCAGGTCCCCTGGGGCCTCGGTGCCGTGCAGGCGAAGATCACCACCCCGGCGTGGAAGCAAAAGCCGAGCGCCTTCATGGTGACGGCCGAAGACCGCATGGTCCCCCCGAGCACGCAGCGCTCGATGGCGAAGCGAGCCGGCGCGAAAACTGCGGAGATCAAGAGCAGTCACGCCGTCATGCTGTCGCATCCAAAGGAAGTCGCCGACTTCATCGCGAGCGCGGCCGATAGCTCGAAATAGACAAGCCGTCGTCGACGGCTTTCATGATCGAGTAGGACCAGATGGCCGGATCGAGCCTCCCGCTGGTACCGGCCTCGTTCTTCGGGATCGTCCTCGGACTAGCCGGGCTTGGCGGCTCCTGGCGCGCCGCACATCTTGCGTGGGGGGTGCCGGCCCTCGCCGGCGAGGTGGTCATGCTGGTCGCCTGCCTCGTGTGGCTCGCCCTTGCCGTCCTCTACTGGCTGAAGTGGGTCGTGGCACGCCAGGTCGCGATGGCGGAGGTGGCCCATCCGGTACAGTGCTGCTTCCTCGGCCTCTTTGGCGTGGCGACGATGCTGATTGCGGGAGGCTTCATTCCGTACTCTTACGGCGTATCGATCGCTCTCTTCGCGGCGGGCGCTGCTTTCACCTTGGGGTTCGCAGTGTGGCGGACGGGAGGGCTGTGGCTCGGCGAGCGCGATCCGGCCCATACGACGGCCGTGCTCTACTTGCCGACGGTTGCCGGCAGCTTCGTCATCGGCACGGTGGGGGGCGCCCTGGGGTTCGGCGATCTGGGCCAGTTCTTCTTCGGCATGGGGCTCTTCGGCTGGCTCGCGATCGAATCGGTGCTGCTGCACCGCTTGCTCACGGCGCCAAGCATGGCGAGCGCCTTGCGCCCGACCCTCGGCATTCAGCTGGCGCCGCCCGTGGTCGGCGCGGTCTCCCTGCTGGCCGTCGCGCCGGAGAGTCCGGTATTCTTGCCCCATACGATATTCTTGGCCCATGCGATGATTGGCTACGGCATCCTCCAGGCGCTCGTCCTGCTGCGCTTGTTGCCGTGGATCCTTCGCGAACCCTTCTCGCCGTCCTATTGGGCGTTTACGTTCGGTGTCACGGCCCTCGCAACAGCACCGCTCCGGCTTGTCGTGCTCGGCGACGGCGGCACCGTACGCTATCTTGCCCCCGTGCTGTTTTGCGTGGCGAACGGCATCGTCGTGATCATCGCGGCAGCGACGCTGCGCCTATTGGCCCGGACCCTTCTGTTGCCCTCACGAGTCGCGTTGGCGCCCCAGTCCGCCGCCCCGCCCCCTCGGGCCGAAGGCTGAGACCGCGACCGGGGTCTCGCCCACCGACGCCCACGCCGGAGCATTTCGCGATCGGGTGAGTCCACCCGGTCGCAAAGCGTTCTTGCCTCGGCGCCAGGGCGCAAAGGGCTTTGGCGATTCACCGCAGGCACGACGTGCGATGCCGCGGAACGTCTCGACTCTCAGAATCTCGTGTGCATAGGCTGCCCGCCGAGCGAAGCACCAGCGGCGCCGCGCTCTGACGGCCGTTAGGTCGATGTTGGGGCAGGACCGCGGGCATTTTTCAAAGCGACGCTATTTCAACCAGTTGCCAGATATGTGTGGAGGACGCTCGTGCCGACCAACCGTCAGATCCAGCTCGCCGCGCGCCCGGTGGGCGAGCCCAAGCCCAGCGATTTCCGCCTCGTCGAGACCGCGGCGCCGACGCCCGGGCCGGGGCAGGTGCTGCTCAAGACCCTGTGGCTGTCCCTCGACCCCTACATGCGCGGCCGCATGAGCGACGCCAAGTCCTACGCCAAGTCGCTCGAGCCCGGTGACGTCGTCGTCGGCGGCACGGTGAACGAGGTCGTCAGCTCCAACAATCCAAAGTTCGCCGCCGGCGACATCGTGCTCGGCTACGAGGGCTGGCAGAGCTATTCGGTGTCCGACGGCAGCGGCCTGCGCAAGCTCGATCCGGCGCAAGCACCGGTCCAGACCGCGCTCGGCGTGCTCGGCATGCCCGGCATGACCGCCTACACCGGCCTGCTCAACATCGGCCAGCCCAAGGCGGGCGAGACAGTGGTCGTTGCCGCCGCCTCGGGCGCCGTGGGCTCCATCGTCGGGCAGATCGCCAAGATCAAGGGCGCCCGGGCGGTCGGCATCGCCGGCGGCGCCGACAAGTGCCGCTACCTCGTCGACGAGCTCGGCTTCGACGCGGCCGTGGACCACCGCGACCCGGACCTGCGCGGCAAGCTGGCCGCGGCCTGCCCCAAGGGCATCGACGTCTATTTCGAGAACGTCGGCGGTGCCGTGTGGAGCGCGGTGTTCCCGCTGTTCAACGACTTCGCCCGCATCCCGCTGTGCGGTCTGATCGCCCACTACAACGACACCGAGGTGCCCCCGGGTCCCGACCGCCTGCCGGGCTTCATGCGCCAGGCGCTGACCAAGCGGCTGGCGCTGCGCGGCTTCATCGTCTGGGATTTCGCCGCCGACGAGCCGGCCTTCCAGCGCGACGTCAGCCAATGGATCCGCGAAGGCAAGATCAAGCACCGGGAGGACATCGTCGAGGGCCTGGAGAAAGCGCCGGAGGCGTTCATCGGCCTGCTCAAGGGCAAGAATCTCGGCAAGCTGCTGGTCAAGGTGGCCTGACGGCCGAAGCGGCCGGCCCCGGCACGCCGGGGCCGGGAGCCGCGCCGGTCGCGCAAGCGGCCTGAACATGGCATGGTTCCGCGAGCCCACGCGATTCTACCGGCGCGATACGAGCGCCGGGCGGGGCCGACGGAGACCGGCGAGCGGATGCAGGTGACGAGACGCGGAACGCTGCGCCTGGCAGCAACGGCCCTTGCGGCAGGTGCGGTGCCCATCCGGACCGCCGCGGCAGACCCAGCCGCCTTCAGCCCCGCGACCGTCGTCGACAAAGCGCGCGATCTCGCTGTTCGAGACTACCGGGGGCCCGACAGGACGCTGCCCGACGCGCTCGACCGCCTGACCTACGACGATTTCCGCCGCATCAACTTCCGCCGCGACAGCACGCTGCTGAGGCGCAACGGATCGAGCTTCGGGCTTCAGCTGTTCCACCGCGGCGGCCTGTTCAAGCACAAGGTCCGTGTGCACGTGGTCGACCAGGGCACGGCCACCGAGCTCAACTACGTGCCGGCCGCGTTCGATTTCGGCGGACAGGGCGCCCCCCCGGGGCTGCCGGCCGATCTGGGGTTCGGTGGCATCCGCCTGCTGTTTCCGCTCAATCAGCCCGACAAGCTGGACGAGCTCGTCTCCTTCCTGGGCGCGAGCTACTTCCGCCTGCTGGGCCCCGGGCAGCACTACGGCCTGTCCGCACGAGGCCTTTCGCTCGGATCGGGGGGCCCGCATGAGGAGTTCCCCGACTTCGTCGAGTTCTGGATCGAAACGCCGCGCCCGTTCGCGCCCGTCATCACGGTGCATGCCCTGTTGGACAGCCCGTCGGTGACCGGGGCCTATCGCTTCGTGTTCTCGCCGCGCGGCGACGAGCACGTCCAGGTCGAGGCGACGCTGTTCGCGCGCCGGGAGCTCCGAGGGCTGGGCCTCGCCCCGCTCACCTCGATGTTCCTGTTCGGCGAGAACACCGTCGGCAAGCCGCCGGACTTCCGCCCCGAGGTGCATGATTCGGACGGGCTGGCGGTTCGCACCACCGCCGGCGAATGGATCTGGCGGCCGCTGCGCAACCCGGCCAAGCCGACCACGTCGGCGTTTCTGGACGACGCCCCGTCGGCCTTCGGGCTGATCCAGCGCGACCGCCATTTTCGCAGCTATCAGGACCTGGAGGCGCAGTACCATCTTCGACCGAGCTACTGGATCGAGCCGAAGGCGCTAGGCGGCGCCGGGTATGTCGCCCTGACGGAGCTGCCAGCGCACAAGGAGGCCGAAGACAACATCGTGGCGTGCTGGATGCCGGACCAGGTGCCGCGGGCGGGCAGCGAGCTGCTGGTCTCCTACGCCATCCGCTCGGCGACCCTGCCGCTGCATGCGGGAGGGAGGGCGGTCGCGACCTTCGAGACCCACGTGGGCGCCGCCACCAGCACCGGACAATCGGGCCTGAGGCGCTTCGTCATCGACTTCGCCGGCGGACGGCTGGGCTCCAGCCGCCTCGCCCTGGCGAGCCTCGAGCTGGTGGCGACGGCGTCGGCCGGTACCGTCTCCGGCGCGACCCTGGTCCGCAACCGGGCCATCGACGGCATCCGGGCGTCCTTCGACGTCGCCCTGCCGACCGAGCAGGACGTCGATCTGCGCGCCTACATCAGCATGGGCGACGAAGCCGTGTCGGAGACGTGGACCTACCGGTACGACGTCGAGCCGCCAGCCTGAAGCAGGGGAACACGGGTCGGCTGCATCCGGGCGCCTTGCCGATCAGGCTGGCGCCGAGCGCTCCTCCATCGGCTTCGCATTCTCGCCCCCGGCCGACGTCTTGCCCGCCTGCGCCGTCTCGCGATCGAAGCGCCAGATGAGCAGGGAGAGGATGGCGACGGGCACGCCGATCAGCGCCGTGATCACGAAGAACGTCGGATAGCCGAACGCGTCGACCATGACGCCGGACAGGCCGCCGACGAACTTGCCGGGCAGAGCATAGAGCGAGCTCAGCAGCGCATATTGCGTCGCCGCCATGGCCGGCGAGGTGAGCCCCGACATGTAGGCGATCAGCGCCGTGCCGGCGAAGCCGCTGGCAAAGTTGTCGAGGCTGATCGACAGCGTCAGCAAGTCGATGCGATGGCCCGCGGTGGCGAGCCACGCGAACATCAGGTTGGAGGCAGCACCCGCGATGCCGCCCACCACCAGGCACGGCATCAGCCCGGCGCGCTCGACCGCGATGCCGCCGGCGAAGGCGCCCAGGATGCCGATCCACACGCCGTAGAGCTTGGAGACGCTGGCGATCTCCGCCTTGGAGAAGCCGAGGTCGATGTAGAGCGGGTTGGCCATGATGCCGGACACGAAATCCGGCAGGCGGAACATGGCGATCATCGCCAGGATCAGCACGACCAGCGCGCCCTTGCGGCGAGCGAGGTCGGTGAACGGCTCCATCACGGCCGAGGCGAAGGAGAAGCGCGGGGCACCGGCGGCGGGCGAGACGCTCGCCGCTCCGGCCGATCGCTGCACCGGCGCGAGCAGCGTGGCCATGATGCCGACCAGGGTCATCACCGCCATGCCCAGATAGGCCGTGCGCCAATCGACGAACTCGGCGAGGTAGAGCGCGCCGGCGCCGGAGCAGATCAGTGCCAGCCGGTAGCCCAGCTGATACACGGCCGAGAGCATCCCCTGCTCTTCCGTCGGCGCCGCGTCGATGCGCCAGCCGTCGATGGCCACGTCCTGCGTCGCCCCGGCGAAGGCCACCAGCAGCGCCATCAGCACGGTGCCGAGCAGGAAGTTGCTGGGGTTGCCGAAGGCCAGGCCGACGAGACCAGCCGCCACCAGCAGTTGGGCCGCCAGCATCCAGGCGCGCCGGCGGCCGAGCAGCCGCGCCAGCACGGGCAGATCGATCCGGTCGATCGCCGGCGCCCACAGGAACTTGAGGGAGTAGGCGAGCGCCACCCAGCTCAGCATGCCGATGTCGGTGCGCGACACGCCGGCCTCGCGCAGCCACGCCGACAGCGTGCCGAACACCAGCAGGAACGGCAGCCCCGAGCTGAAGCCGAGCGCCAGCATGATCGCCAGCTTGGGCTCGGTGAAGGCGCGGACGATGTGGGCCCAGCGGTCGCGAATCGAAGACATCTCTCATCTTGGCACGGGAGGAGCGTACGGGCTCAACGGCTCGCGTCATGGCCGGGCTTGACCGGCCATCCATCCACTTGGAAACCGCACCTGGCCAGCCCTGCCAAGCCGCGTCTTGTCGAATCGATGGATGGCGGGGTCAACCCCACTGCGGGCACTGTGGGCCTACCTGCCCGCCCCAGCGCTCGGCACCACCATGCGCAGGATCAGGTCGCCGTAGTGGTCGCCGAGCTGTTCGGGGCTCATCGGCCCGCTGGCGGAGAACCACGTCGCCACCGAAATGCAGAGCGACATGATGGTCAGGCGGATCAGTTGCACGTTCTCGAACGTGAACTGCCCGGCGGCCCGGCCACGAAGCAGGCAGCTGACGAATACCTCGTTCACCTGATGCCGGATCGCCACGATGCTGGCGCGCTGCTCCGGGCTCAGCACGTCGAACTCGAAGGTCGCGACGTGCACCGCCGTATGCATGCGCGCATTGCAATGGGCATAGCTGGACACGAGCGCATGCAGCTGCTTGACCGGGTCGGCCTCGCGCGCCTGGGCCCGCCTCAGGTCCTCGAGCATGGCCGTCGCCATGACCACGGTCAGCTTGTAGAGCAGGTCCCGCTTGCTGGCGAAGTGAACATAGAGCGCTGCCGGCGACATGTCCGCCGACTTGGCGATGTCGCGCGTGGTGGTGCCGTGGTAGCCCTTGGCGGCGAAGCTTTCGATGGCCGCGACGAGCAGCTTCTTCACCGAATTACGTTTCTGCTCGCTCAAGAACTCCGACGAAAACCCCTGGTTGATCGATTCGGTGAAGGAAATGATGTCCTCGCCGGATAGCCGGCTGAGCTTGACGCCGGGCACCGGCGGGGGCGCCGCGTCGAGCCCCAGGCTGCGCGCCTTCGCCGCAGGCGGCGGTCCATCGGCGATGTCTGCGGCGCTCGCTCGCCGCCGGGGTGTTCGCTGTCGCAAGGTTCGTTGGTCCAGGCTTGACATGGAGGCCGCGGGAACTCAGGCTAACTAAGCAAGCGCTCAGTCAGAAGAGCGCAGCGATCTTATCGCCTCGACCGGCGGTGACAAAGGGCAGGAGCGCAGGGATGGGCGATGGCGACGTTCGATCGCTGGCCGCGGCGGATCGGGACAGCGGGATCAGGTTCGCCCCAGGTGGCGCACGATGACCGTCGCTGCCTGGCTCAGGCGCAACGCCCATTGGCGGCCGGACAAGCTCGCCCTCGTCTCCGGCGACCGCCGCTACACCTATGGTGAATTCAACGACCGCGTGAACCGCCAAGCCAACGGCCTCCTGGCCGAGGGCCTCGGCCGCGGCGACCGCGTCGCCGTGATCGCCAACAACACGGCCGAGGCGGTGGAGGCGCTGGCGGCGGCGGCCAAAGCAGGCTTCGTCCACGTGCCGATCAACTTCCGTCTGTCGCCGCGCGAGATCGAGCAGATCCTGCTGCACAGCGGCGCCCGCGTCGTCCTGGCCGAACAGGAGTTCGCCGACCAGCTCGACCGCATCGGCCCCCTGCCCGACCTCAAGCGGGTCATCCGGCACGATCCGCGCGATCGCGGCGGATCG
Organism: Chelatococcus sp. KU-N122; assembly: GCF_055391085.1. Classification (NCBI taxonomy): domain Bacteria; kingdom Pseudomonadati; phylum Pseudomonadota; class Alphaproteobacteria; order Hyphomicrobiales; family Chelatococcaceae; genus Chelatococcus; species Chelatococcus sp. KU-N122. The sequence goes on from NZ_AP043981.1 coordinate 1,061,500, forward strand.
GAGCATGAGGCCTGGCTCGCCCGGCAGTCCGATGCGGAGCCGACCGTGGACGTGACCGGCGAGGACGACTTCCTCATCGTCTACACCAGCGGCACCACCGGCTCCGCCAAGGGCGCCGTCTACAAGCAGAAGCACTGCGTGGCGCACGCCCCGGTGCCGGTGCTGGTCTACGACATCCGCGAGGATAGCCGCCTGCTGATGGTCTATCCGCACAACTCCATCGCCTCGATGAACATGTACTACATCCCGGCCTGGATGCAGGGCGCGACGGTGGTGCTGTCGGACGCCCGCGGCTTCTCGGCCGAGCGCTGGCTCGGCCAGGTGGAGAAGGAGCGCATCACCCACTGCCACCTGGTGCCGACCATGCTGATCCGCGTGCTGGACAGCGGCGCCGTCGACCGCTTCGACGTGTCGTCGCTCCAGACCGTGGGCTACGGCTCGGCGCCGATGCCCAGGCATCGGGTCGAGGAGCTCAGCGCCACCTTCGGCAACATCCTGGTGCAGGGCTACGGCATGACGGAGACGTCGTCGATCGCCGCCGCCCTCGACAAGGCCGAGCACCGGCGCGCGCTCGCAGGAGACGGGCGGCGGCTCGCCTCGTGCGGCCGCCCGGTGTTCGGCTGCGAGCTGCGCGTCGTCGGCGAGGACGGCCACGACGTGAAGCCCGGCGAGCTCGGCGAGATCATCTTCCGCGGCCCGTACATCACGCCGGGCTACTTCAAGGACCCGGAACGGACCGCCCAGACCATCGTCGACGGCTGGCTGCACTCGGGCGACCTGGCCCAAGTCGACGAGGACGGCTTCGTCTACATCATCGACCGCAAGAACGACATCATCATCAGCGGCGGCTTCAACGTGTCGAGCAAGGAGGTGGAAGAAGTCCTCTGCTGGCACGGCGCGGTGCGCGAGGCGGCGGTGGTGTCGCGGCCCGATCCGGAATGGGGCGAGCACGTCCACGCCTTCGTCGCCCTGCGCGACGGCGCTGCCGCCGATGCGGCCGAGCTCATCGCCTTCTGCCGCGACCGGCTGTCCCGCATCAAATGCCCGGACCGGGTCGAGTTCGTCGAGGAGCTGCCGCGCAATGCGCTGGGCAAGCTCGTCAAGGGCGACCTGCGCGCCCGCGCCCGGGCGCAGGCCCAGACGGAAGTCCGCGAGACGGTGCGCGGCAATGCATGAGCCTGCGCCAGCAGGCCGGACCCCGACGCCAGATCGGGGCTGAGGCAGAACGAGGGGAGGACGAGTCCATGATCACATCGATGACGCGACGCCTCGGCAGAGTTTCCGAGCTCGCCCAACGGGCGGGTTCGGAAGTTCTGCGTCATTCAGGCAATCATAGCAGAGCTTCGCGGATCGGAACCTTGTTCCGGTCCGCGAAGCTCTGCTTTGTGCTCGCTGCCGCCGCGCTCGGGCTGGCGGCGCCGGCGCTGGCCCAAGAGCCGGTCAAGCTCGGTGCCGTGCTGAGCCTCAGCGGCCCGGCCGCCGTGTTCGGCATCCCCGAGCGGGACGCCATCCAGGCCGTGCTGAAGCACATGAACTTCACCACGCCGGGTGGCCGCAGGATCGAGTTGGTGCTGGCCGACGACAAGAGCAACCCGACCGAGGCCGCCCGCGCCGTCACCCAGGTGATCAACAACGACAAGGTGGTGGCGATCATCGGGCCGAGCACCGGATCTGGCATCCTGGCCGCCGGGCCCATCGCCCAGCGCCTCAAGGTGCCGCTGCTCGGCCCGGCCGGAACGCTCGCCATCACCGATCCCAAGAACGAGTTCTACCCCTGGGTGTTCCGTGTGGCGCCCAGCGATATCGTCGATATCCGCGTCATCCTGCGCGACATGGCCAAAAGCAAGACCAAGAAGATCGGCATCTTCTACCAGGAGGACGCCTACGGGAAAACCGGCGTCGAGGAGGCCAAGAGCTTCGGGCCGACGCTCGGGCTCGAGGTGCTCGACACGGTGAGCGCCCCCTATACGGCGACCGATCTGACGGCGCAGGCGACCAAGCTGCGCAACGCCGGCGCCGAGGCGGTGTTCCTGCAGGTGTCGATCTCGGCGCTGGGCAGCTCCTTCCTCAAGGCGGCGAGGCAGGTGGGGCTCAACGTGCCGATCTACGCCAATGCCGGCCTCGCCCAGCGCTCGTTCGCCGAGAACACCGGGCCGGAGGCGGAGGGCCTGCGCGTGCTCAGCATCGGCAACATCCCCTTCGGCCCGATCGGCGGCGAAGTGGAGCTGGCCAAGATGCTGGAGGCCGACGGCAAGGTGCCCCAGGGCTGGGGCGAGCTCGTCGGCACCAACGCGCTGATGGCCGCGATCGCCGCCATCGATGCGCAGAAGGGCAAGGAGATCACCGGCGAGAGCATGCGCGACACGCTGGAGACGATGTGCGGCTTCAAGGCCTACGCGCGCGGCAAGGCGTGCTTCGCCAAGGACAAGCACGACGGCTGGGGCGAGGACGCCCTGGTCATCACCGAGCTTCGCAACAAGCAGCTCAAGACCCTGGACTGACGAGGGCGCCGTGCTGGCCATCGCCGAATACGTCCTGCGCGGCGCCCTGTCGGGCGCCATCTACGCCCTCCTCGCGGTGCCGATGAGCCTGATGTTCGTCACCGTGCGGACCATCGACTTCGCCGTCGGGGGCTATGCGCTGATCGCCGCCGCGGTCTGCTGGACGGTCGGCGGCGCGCTCGGCCCGGTGGCGGGGCTCGGCGCGGCGATAGCTTGCGCCGCCGTCATGGCGGCCATCTTCCTCGCCCTGAAGCGGCTCGGCTGCGAGGACCACATCGTCTACGCCCTGGCGAGCTTCGGGCTCGCCACGGCGCTCGCCTCGCTGGTGCTGTGGTGGTGGGGCACGCAGGCCTTCGTGCGCGAATCCTTCTCGGACTTCTGGTCGGTGGGCGGCATCCGCCTGGCGCCGCAGGGCGTGCTGAACTTCGTCCTCACGCTCGTCCTGGTGGGCGGCCTTCACCTCCTCATCCAGCGCACCAGCCTCGGCCGCATGATGCGGGCGGCGGCAGCCAACCAGACCGGCGCGGCGCTGGCGTCGATCCCCGTCCGCGCCATCCAGGTCGGCACCTATCTGGTCGGCGGCCTGCTCGGGGGCCTGGCCGGCCTGCTCGTGCTGTACTCGGCGGGCCTCGACTTCACCGCGCCCCTCGGCCTCACCCTGAGCGGCTTCGGCGCCGCCATCATCTTCGGCATCGGCAGCCCGCTGCGCGGCTTCCTCGGCGGCCTCGCCATGGGCATCGCCCAGGCGCTGGCGGCCGGCTACGCCTCGGCCATGGTGGCGAGCCTGCTGCCGTTCCTGTTCGTGCTGCTGGTGCTGACCACCAGCCGCTTCGGCGAAGAGACGTTGGCCGGAGGCCGGCCATGAACACCCTCGGCAAGCGCGCGCTCGGCCCCCGTCCCAATACGCTGATCATCGCCGTCTGCGTGCTCGTCGCGCTGCCGATCGTGCTGACGCGGCCGGTGTGGACCGACAGCGCCGTGGTGCTCGGCGTCTATGCCCTGCTCGGCCTGTCGGTCGGCATCAGCTACGGCCAGGCCGGAATCCTCACCATGTCGCAGGGCGGCTTCGCCGCCATCGGCGGCTATGCGGCCGCGATCCTGACCACGCGCTTCGGCTGGCCGCCCTATGCCGACCTCCTCATCGCCATGGCGCTGCCGGCCGGGCTCGCCTACGGCGTGGCGCGCCTGGTGACGCGGCTCACGCCGCTGGCGACGGCACTCGCCACACTGGCGCTGGGCTCGGTGATCGAGATCCTGATCCGCAACGCCGATAGCCTCACCGGCGGCTATATCGGGCTCGCCGGCATCCCCGGCATCGGCGCCGTCAATACCCCCGCCGCCTATGCCTGCCTGGCGTGGGGCATGATCATCCTCACCGTGTTCCTCTACGAGAACCTGATGTGCTCGGCCTACGGCCGCGCGCTCAACGTGGTGCGGGTCGACCAGGCGCGCGCCCGCGCCGACGGCGTCAACGTGCCGGCGCTGATGAGCGCGGGCTTTGCCGTCTCGGCCGCGGTCGCCGGCGCCGCCGGCTGGCTCTATGCGCACTACATCAGCTTCCTCAGCCCGGAGTCGCTCGACACGCACGTCTCGATCTCCGTCCTGCTGATGGCGGTGATCGGCGGTGCCGGCTACATCCTCGGGCCGATCGTCGGCACGCTGCTGTTCGACGGCCTGACGCGGCTGATGCCGACGGCGGAGCTGCAGGGCTTCTTCTACGGCGTGGCCCTCATCGTCATCCTGCTCGTCGCCCGCACGGGCATCCTGGGCTTGCTGAGCGAGCTCGCCCGCCACCTGCGCCGGCCGGACGCGGCGCCGGCGCCGCGCACCACCAACCTGAGAGCGCAGGAGTCGCTGCCATGAGTGCCGGGATGAGCGCCGGGCTCGTCACCACCGGCATCGAGGTGGCCTTCGGCGGGGTGCACGCGCTCAAGGGCGTCGACGTCGCCGTGGAGCCCGGCCGGGTAGCCGGCCTCATCGGCCGCAACGGCTCGGGCAAGACGACGCTGTTCAACTGCATCACCGGCTTCGTGCGACCAAGCGCCGGGCGCACGACCGTCGACGGCGTCGATGTGACCGGGCTGCCGCCGGACCGGGTGGTGAAGCACGGCATCGCTCGCACCTTCCAGACGCCGCGGGTCGACGCGCGCGCCACCGTGCTGTCGGCGGTGCTGTGCGGCTTCTACGGGCGCGTCGACGCCTCCTTCGTCGGCTCGCTGCTCGGGCTGCCGGGCGCGTGGCGCGAGGAGCGCCGCCTGCACCGGCGCGCCGAGCCCATCCTGGAGCGGCTGGGCCTGGCCGACCTGCGCGACCGTGAGGTCGGCAAGCTGTCCATGGGGCTGATCCGGCTGGTCGAGGTGGCCCGCTGCCTGGCCTCCGGCGCGCGCTTCGTGCTGCTGGACGAGCCGGCCGCCGGCCTGACGCCGGCCGAGCAGGAGCGGCTCGTCGAACAGGTCCGCGCCGTCGCGGCGGGCGGCGTGGGCGTGCTGATCGTCGAGCACAACATCGGGCTCGTGCGCGCGCTCTGCGACAGCGCGACGGTGCTGGAGACCGGCCGCGTGCTCTGCGCCGGCACGCCGGAGGCGGTGGTCCGCGACGAGCGGGTGATGCGCTCTTACCTCGGCGCCATCGGTGACCTCGCCGTTGCGGAGGCCGCCGCATGACCCACAGCGATCCTGCCCGGAATACGCTCGCCGTCGCCGGCCTCAGCGCCCGCTATGGGCGCATCGAGGTGTGCCGCGATATCGCCTTCCAGGTCGCGCCGGGCGAGTTCCTGATCGTGCTCGGCGCCAACGGGGCGGGCAAGAGCAGCCTGCTCGGCGCGCTCGCCGGCATCGTGGCGTCGGCCGGGACGGTGAGCCTCGGCGACCGCCGTATCGACGGCGCGAGCCCGCAGCGGCGCGCCCGGGCCGGGCTGGCGCTGGTGCCCGAAGGGCGCGGCAACCTGTTCGGCCCGCTGACCGTCGACGAGAACCTCGACCTCGGCGTGCGCCACCTGAAGTCCGGCGAGCGCGCCGGCATGCGCACCGACCTGCATCGGCTGTTCCCGATCCTGGCCGAGCGCGGCCGGCAGGTGGCGTCGATGCTGAGCGGCGGCGAGCAGCAGATGCTGGCCCTGGCGCTCGCCATCGCCCGCCGGCCCTCCGTGCTCCTCCTCGACGAGCCCTCGCAGGGCCTGGCGCCCGTGGTGCTCGACGAGATCGTCGCGGCGGTGAACCGGCTGCGCAGCTTCGGCATGGCGCTGATCATCGCCGAACAGAATGTCCGCTTCGCCGCCGCCCTCGGCGACCGCTTCATCGCGCTGCGCGGCGGCGAAATCGTCCACGAGGGCCATCCGTCGGAACTCGCCAACCACACGGGAACGGCCGCCCGCCTGCTCGGCGCCGGCCCCACCCCGCACTAGCTCGACCGTATTCGCCCGAAGGAGGCCACCATGCTGGACGTCGCGATCACAGGCACCGGGATTGTCTCTGCCGTCGGCTGCAACGCGCGCACCTACCACCAGAACCTGATGGCAGGGGAGACCGCTATCCGGCAGGCGCCGTGGGCCGACGGCCACGCCGACCGCCCGAGCTGGTGGGCCATCATCCGCGACTTCGAGCCCCGCGACTGGATGGACGACAAGATCGAGAGCGGCACCGACATGTTCGCCCAGTTCGCCCTGGCGGCGACGCGGCAGGCGATCGAACAGGCGGGCCTCGGCCCGCTCGACGCGGAGCGCACCGGCGTCGTGCACGGCACCAGCATGGGCGGCACCCGGGCCCTGATGCGGGCCCAGCACCTGCTCGACGCGCGTGGACCGACGGCGATCCCGCGCAAGACCGAGATCCAGATCTACCCCAACATGGCGGCGTCGCAGATCGCTATGGAGTATGGCATCCACGGCCCGAGCCTGACCGTCACCACCGCCTGCGCCTCCTCGCTCGATGCGCTCGGCACCGCCGCACACATGATCGCCAGCGGCCGCGCCGACGTGATCATCGCCGGCGGCACCGACGGCGGTCTCGCCCAGCCCGGCGGCAAGGCGGAAAAGGGCTTCGTGCCGGCGCTCTACTATTCCAGCACGCTTTACGGCATGGTCGCCCCCTCCGACGATCCCAGACGCGCCATGATGCCGTTCGACGTGAAGCGGCGCGGCATCGTCGTCGGCGAAGGCTCGGCCATGTTCGTGCTGGAGCGCGGCGACCGGGCGCGGGCGCGCGGCGCCGACATCCTCGGCTACGTGCGCGGCTACGGCTCGCTCGCCGATGCCTACCATCCCTCCTCGCCCGAGCCGAGCGGCCGCTGGGAGGCACGGGCCATGCAGCTGGCGCTCGCCGATGCCGGCATGGAGGCCGGACAGATCGGCGCCCTCATCGCCCACGCGACCGGGACGCCGAAGGGCGACACGGCCGAGATCCTGGCGATCAACACCGTACACGGCAAGCGGCCGACACCGCTCCCCGTTGCCTCGGTGAAGGGCCATGTCGGCCACAGCGGTGCCTCCTCGGGCGGCATGGCCATCATCACCGGCCTGCTCGGCATGCGGGAGGGCCGCTTCCTGTTCACCGCCAACACCGACGAGCCCGATCCGGCGGCCGAGTTCGACGTGGTGATCAAGGAGCCGCGGCCGCTCGCCTACGAAGCGCTCCAGGTCAATGCCTTCGGCTTCGGCGGCCAGAACGCGTCGATCGTGGTGACGCGGACCTGACCCCGGGCGATCTCGGCCGCCGTCGAGATCGCCCATCCACGGCTGGATGGCGTAACATAATTTATGTTAGCGTGAAGAAAACGGACGAGCCTTCGACGCAACGATGTCCGGGTGCCGCGGCCCCAGCCGACGCACCCGCCGCGCGAAAGGCCGCTGCAAGGGAGAGGACGTCATGGGAGAGGACGTCATGGGGGCAGACGCCGCTGATGCAGCCCGCTCGGGTGCGGAGCTCACGCTGAACGAGCTCAAGGAGCAGGTCGGGCGCGAGCTCGGCATGTCGCGCTGGATCGTCGTCGATCAGGCGCGCATCGACGCCTTCGCCGTCGTCAGCGGCGACCACCAGTTCATCCATGTCGATCCGGTGCGGGCCGCCGCGACGCCGTTCGGCGGCACCATTGCCCACGGCCTGCTGACGCTGTCGCTGATGGGCGAGATGGGGCACGTCTTCCCCCGCGTCGCCGGCCAGACCATGGGCATCAACTACGGCTTCGACCGCATCCGCTTCCTGGCCCCCGTGCCGTCCGGCTCGGAGATCCGGGCCCGCTGCACCCTGGCCCAGCTGAGCGAACGGTCGCCGGGCACGTGGCTGTTCCGCTACGCCATCACCGTCGAGATCAAGGACCAGAGCCAGCCGGCCATGATCGCCGACTGGCTGATCCTCAATTCCATCGACGACCGCAGCACCGGCTGACCGGCAACCGCGGCATGGGTGAGACGCCAGGACCATACAGGGAGGAGACGATGGGGCACGAGGAGACGGTTCGGCCGAACGTGTCGCGCTTCGCCGATCTGATCCGCGTCGCGGCCCGCGCCGCGCCGCAGGCGGCCGCGCTGGTGTGCGACGGGCGCACCTGGACCTATGCCGAGCTGATGGAGCGGGCGGGCAGGCTCGCGGCCGGGCTCGCGTCGCTGGGGCTGAAGCCGGGCGACGCCGTGGGGATCCTGTCCGCCAACCGGCCCGAGTACCTCGAGTGCTACATCGCCTTGCAGCTCGCCGGCCTGGTCGCGGTACCCGTGAACTTCCGCCTGGCGCCCGCCGAGGTGCAGTACGTCCTGAGCAACTGCCAGGCCCACGGCCTCCTCGTCGAGGACCAGTACCTGGCGGCCGTCGAGGGCCTGCTCGGCCAACTGCCGGACCTGGCCGGCGACGCCATCGTGGTCATTGGCGAGATGGACGGGGTGGGCGAGACGGACGGGGTGGGCGAGACGGGCGGCGGGCGCGTGCCGTACGAGGCGTTGCTGGCGAGGAGCGCCCCGCTCGCCGCCGCCGTGCTGCTGCCCCCGCTCGCCCCCGCCGTCATCTTCTACACCTCGGGCACCACGGGCTTCCCCAAGGGCGCCACGATGAGCCACCTCAACATCCTGACCCGCATGTCGTCCTGGGGCTGGGAGTTCGGGCTCAACCGCGAGGACATCGTCCTGGTCCCGGGCCCGGTCTTCCACGGCTCGTTCTCCGGCATCGCGCTGATCACGCTCGCCGTCGGCGGCACCGTCGTCCTCACCCGCGACTTCGACGCCGGACGCGCCGTGGAGCTGATCGAGCGCCGCGGGGTCACCTGGAGCTTCCTGGTGCCCAAGATGATCGAGCTGTTGATGGAGGCGCTGCCGCCGGGCGCCGGCCGCTCCCTGCGCGGCCTCTTGAGCTCGGGCTCGCCGCTGCCGCAGCCGGTGCTCGACGCCATCCTCGCCAAGCTGCCGGACGTGCGCCTGGCCGACGCCTACGGCTGGACCGAGACCGGCTGGCTGACCATCTGCCGCCACGCCGACCTGGCCCGCGGCAAGCGCTCCGTCGGCCGCCCGGCCTTCGGCTGCGAGGTCGCGATCCTGGGCGCCGACGGCAGCGAGCTCGGCCCCGGCCAGGTGGGCGAGATCCACGCCGCCAATCCCATCACCTTCCTCGGCTATCACAACAATCCCGAGGCCACGAAGGCGGCCCGCAAGGGCAAGTGGGAAAGCGGCGGCGACCTCGGCTTCATGGACGAGGAAGGCTACCTTTGCCTCGTCGACCGCAAGAACGACATGATCATCAGCGGCGGCGAGAACATCTACCCCGCCGAGATCGAGCGGGTGCTGGCCCAGCATCCGAAGATCATGGAAGTCACGGTCGTCGGCGTGCCGGATGAGACATGGGGCGAGTCGCCGCGCGCCTGCGTCGTCCTGCACCCGGGCGAGCAGGCGAGCGCCCAGGAGGTCCAATCGTACTGCGACGGCCGGCTCGCCCGCTACAAGCACCCGCGCTCGGTGATCTTCCTCGAGGCCCTGCCGCGCAACGCCATGGGCAAGGTGCTCCGACGCGAGTTGCGCGAGCGTTACGCGGGCGAGCCGCGGACCACGGCGGCATGAGGCTCTGAATAAAGATGGATGGCCGAGTCAAGCCCGGCCATGACGAGGTGAATACGGTCCAACGTCATGGCCGGACTTGATCCGGCCATCCATCACACAAGGAATAACTGAGGGAGGACGACGTGAAGATCAAAGTATTGTTCTCGGTCATTGCCTTGGCGAGCCTGGCGCTATGGGCGCCGGGCGCGCAAGCCCAGTCCGACACCGTCAAGCTCGGCGTCATCGGCAGCCTCACCGGCCCGCATTCCGGCTGGGACGTGCCTGCGAGCGATGGCATCCAGATGGCCGTGAGCGAGATCAATGCGGCCGGCGGCTTCAAGGTCGGCGACAAGACCTACAAGTTCTCGGTGGTCCAGGAGGACACCCAGTCCAAGCCCGACATCGCCGCCACCGCGGCGCAGAAGCTTTTGAGCGACGAGGACATCCGCTTCGTCATGGGCGTCTTGACCAGCACGCCCGGCGTGCCGGTGGCCAACCAGATGGCGCGCGCCAAGGTGCTCTACGTCGGCGGCTTCACCGCCATGGACGGGCTGGTCGGCACCAAGGGCAAGGAGCTCCTGCTGCGCGCCCTCGACACCGACGAGACGGCGGCCAAGGGCTTTGTGCCCGCCGCCGCGAAGGAGCTCGGGCTGAAGCGCATCGGCATGCTGCTGCCCAACGACGACGTCAGCAAGTCGATCGTCAAGATCTACGAGCCGCTGTTCAAGCAGAACGGCGTCGAGACCGCCCTGGTCGAGCTGTTCCAGCCGGGCACCACCGATTTCGCCCCCGTGCTGCGCAAGTTCCAGAACCAGCAGCTCGACGGCCTGTTCATCGGCTATGCCGATCCGGACGCCGAGGCGATCATCCGCCAGAGCCTCGAGATCGGCGGCCTGCCCAAGAAGTTCGTCTACCGCGGCGGCTCCAGCGCCCCGGCGGCCAAGTATGCCGACAAGATCGACGGCTTCCTCTGGCAGATCCTCACCCGTGACCTCGCCAACCCGGGCGACGACAAGGTCAAGTCCTGGATCGATCGCTACAAGGCCTTCACCAAGAAGGACGTGACACCCCAGACCTACTGGGCGCTCACCTTCTACGACACCGTCTTCATGCTGGCGAAGGCGATGCAGGAGGCCGGCACCGTCACCGACCAGGCGGCCGTCGCCGCCAAGCTCAAGGGCATGACCTACGACGGCGTGCGCCGCATGAGCTACAACGGCGAAGGCCGTGCCGTCACCGATATCGACATCGGCGTGCTCAAGGGCGGCAAGACCTACTCCATCCCGCAGAAGATCCTCTGAGGGGGCGGCCATGGGACTGGACATCGCCCAGACGCTGATCGACGGGCTGATGGTGGGCGGCCTCTACGCCACCGTGGCGCTGGGCATCACGCTCGTCTTCGGCCTGGTCGGCATCCTGAACTTCGCCCATGGCCAGAGCGTCATGCTCGGCGCCTACGTGACCTTCTTCGGCGTGCAGGCGGGGCTCGGCTTCTGGGTGAGCGCGGCGCTCGCCGTGCTCGCCATGGCCGTCTTCGGCGCCATCCTGGAGCAGGTGATCTTCCGCCGCACGCTCGGCGACCACATGGCGGGCCTGGCGGTGTCGCTCGGCCTGATCATGGTGATCGAGAACTTGGCGGCTGCGACCTTCACCGCCGATCCGCGCTTCGTCGACCCGCCCGTCTCCGGCAGCATCATGGTGGGGCCGCTGCAGCTGTCCTCCCAGCGGCTGCTGGTGCTCGCCATCTCCACCGCGCTGATCGGCGGCTTCTACCTGTTCCTGCAGCGCGCGACATTGGGCAAGGCGATCCGCGCCATGGCCCAGAACCGCCAGGGCGCGGCACTCGTGGGCGTGCGCGTCTCGCTGGTCAGCCGCACCATCTTCACCATCGGCAGCGCGCTCGCAGGTGCGGCCGGCGCGCTCTATGCCAGCCTCTTCGCGGTGACCCCCTACATGGGCAACACGCCGCTGACCAAGGGCTTCATCCTGGCGGCGCTCGGCGGCCTCGGCAGCGTGCCCGGCGCCATCGCCGCGGGCTTCCTGCTCGGCATCGCCGAGAGCTTCGGCTCGCGCTACCTCTCGGCCTCGTTCCGCGACGGCTACGGCTTCATCCTGCTCATCCTGGCGCTGCTGTTCCTGCCCACCGGGCTGTTCGGCGCCGGCAAGGCGCGCGTGTGACCGACATGCCCGACCTCGCCACCGCATCCGGCGCGCAGGCCAAGGCCCCCGGCGCCTGGCGCGCCGCACTCGGCGCCACCGGCGCGCGCCGCACCATCGTCACCGTGCTCGGCATCGCCGCGCTGGCGGCGCTGCTCGCGGTGCCGGCGACGGCGAGCTCGCGCTACATCGTCTACCTCGGCACGCTGCTGGCGCTGCAAGGCGTGCTCGCCGTCTCGCTCAACATCATCATGGGCTTCGCCGGCCAGTTCGCTCTGGCGCACGCCGCCTTCTACGGGCTCGGCGCCTACATCTCCGCCATCCTCATCCGCGACTTCGACATGAGCTTCTGGGGCTCGCTGCCCCCCACCGCGGCGGCGGCCGCCGTGCTGGCGGCGGCGATCGGCTATCCGTCACTGCGCTTCACCGGCGGCATCCACTTCGCGCTGATCACCTTCGCCTTCGGCGAACTGATCCGCCTGATCACGGCCAACTGGCACGACGTCACCGGCGGCCCGCAGGGCATGCAGCTCAGCTTCGCCCCCGAGCCGCTGCTCGGCGTCGACTTCGGCTCGACGCGCGGCATCTACGCGCTGGCGGCGGGGCTGCTGGTGATCTCGCTCGCCATCGCCGCCGCGATCCGCTTCAGCCGCTTCGGCCGCTCGCTGGTGGCGATCCGCGAGGACGAGGTGCTGGCCTCCTCCCTCGGCATCAACGTCACGGTCAACAAGGTCGCCGCCTTCGTCGTCACCTCGGTGCTGGCGGCGCTGGCCGGCACCATCTACGGACCGTTCGTCGGCTTCATTTCGCCGGAAATGATGAGCGCCTCCGACTCGATCTCCGTCGTCGGCATGCTCATCGTCGGCGGCCTCGGCACGCTGTCGGGACCGATCTTCGGCACGCTCATCTTCATGGGCCTGCCGGAGCTGCTGCGCGTCGCCAAGCTCTACCGGCTGGTGATCCTCGGGCTGATCATCATCGCCGTGGTGCTGTTCGCCCCCAAGGGCGTGGCCGGCCTCATCGACCGCTTCGTCAGGCCCAAACGCCGGGAGGTGCGCTGATGCTGCGGCTCGAGGGCATCGGCCATCGCTTCGGCGGCCTGGAGGTGCTGCGCCGGATCGACACCTCCATCGCCGCCGGCGAGCTCGTCGGCCTGATCGGCCCCAACGGCGCCGGCAAGACCACCTTGTTCAACATCATCAGCGGCTTCCAGCGGCCGGTCAGCGGCCGCGTCTATTTCGAGGGCCGCGACGTCACCGGCTGGAAGCCCAACGTGCTCGCGGCGCACGGGCTGGTGCGCACCTTCCAGGGCGCCCGCGTCTTCCCCAACCTGACGGTGCGCGAATGCCTCGCCATCGCCCGCCGGCCGCGCAAGGGCGGCCGCGGCGATGCCTCGGCGCGGGTCATCGCCACGGCGCAGCAGCTGTTCGACCTCGATGCCCACGCGGGCGAGGATGCGGGCTCGCTGCCGAGCGGGCTGATGCGGGTGCTCGGCATCGCCATGGCGTTGTCGACCGGCGCGCACATGCTGCTGCTGGACGAGCCCGCCGCCGGGCTGAGCGGCGAGGAGATGGAGCACCTCCAGGCAGTGATCCGCGAGCTGCATCAGGCGGGCACGACCGTCGTCGTCGTCGACCACAACCTGCACTTCCTCATGGGCCTGGTGAGCCGCGCCGTCGTGCTCGATTCCGGCATCCTGATCGCCGATGGCCGCCCCCAGGACGTCACGGCGGATCCGCGCGTCATCGAAGCCTATCTCGGGGGAGCCGAGCTTGCTGACGGTTGAGAACCTCCAGGTCGCCTACGGGCGCGTCGAGGCCGTGCGCGGCATCTCCTTCGCCGTGCCGCAAGGGCAGATCGTGGCGCTGATCGGCGCCAACGGCGCCGGCAAGACCAGCACGCTCAACGCGCTCACCGGGCTGGTGCGCTGCCGCGGCAAGGTCGCCGAGGGTGAGATCCGCTTCGATGGCCTGGCGACCGACGCCATCGTGCGCCACGGCGTGGTGCAGGTGGCCCAGGGCCGCCAGCTGTTCCCGCTGATGAGCGTGCGCGAGAACCTGGAGCTCGGTGCCTTCCTGCGCTCGGCGGCGGACAAGCGGCGGCGGCTCGACGAGCTGATGGCGAGCTTCCCGCTGCTCGGCGAGCGTGCCGAGCAGCCCGCCGGCACCTTGAGCGGCGGCGAGCAGCAACTCGTCGCCATCGCCCGGGCGCTGATGTCCGAGCCGCGCATCCTGCTCATCGACGAGCCGTGCCTGGGGCTGGCTCCGATCATGATCCGCCGCGTGGCCGGCGTGCTGCGCGACCTTCATGCGGCCGGCCTGACCATCCTGATCGCCGAGCAGAACGCGTCGTTCGCCACCGCCATCGCCGAGCACCTGCTCGTCATGGAGAACGGCCGCATCACCCAGGCCGGCCCGCCGGCCGTCGTGATGGCCCACGCGGACGTGCGCCGTGCCTATCTCGGCATTTAGCTGGGGCCTCAGCGAAGGAGAACGCCATGCATGACGTCGCCATCACCGGAACCGGTGTCGTCTCCGCGCTCGGCTTCGGCTCGCGAACCTTCCACGAGCGCCTGATGTCCGGCGCCAGCGCCATCCGCGAGGCGCCCTGGCACCGGAAGGACAGCCGCGAGCCCTCCTGGTGGGCCATCGTGCGCGACTTCAAGCCCTCCGACTGGATGGACCAGCGCATCGAGGACGGCACCGACCTGTTCGCCCAGTTCGCCCTCGCCGCCGCCCGCCAGGCGATCGGCGAAGCGGGCCTCGGCGCGCTCGATCCGGTGCGCACCGGCGTGGTGCACGGCACCAGCATCGGCGGCGCCCGCGCCCTGATGAAGGCGCAATACGCCCTCGACACCGAAGGGCCGCAGGCGGTGCCGCGCAAGACCGAGATCCAGATCTATCCCAACATGGCGGCGTCGCAGATCGCCATGGCCTACGGCCTGCACGGCCCGAGCCTCACGGTCACCACGGCCTGCGCCTCGTCGCTCGACGCCATCGGCACGGCGGCGCACATGATCTCCAGCGGCCGCGCCGACGTGATCATCGCCGGCGGCACCGAGGGCGGCCTCGCCCGTGCCGACGGGCAGCCCGAGAACGGCTTCGTGCCGGCCCTCTACTACACCAGCACGCTCTACGGCATGGTGGCGCCGCGCGACGAGCCGCGGCTCGCCATGATGCCCTTCGACGTCAAGCGCAAGGGCATCGTCGTCGGTGAGGGCTCGGCCATGCTGGTGCTGGAGCGCGGCGAGCACGCCCGGGCCCGCGGCGCCCATATCCTGGGCTACGTGCGCGGCTACGGCTCGCTCGCCGACGCTTACCACCCCTCCTCGCCCGACCCGAGCGGCGTCTGGGAGGCGCGGGCCATGGAGCAGGCGCTCGCCGACGCCGGGCTCGCCGCCCAGGACGTCGACGCGCTGATCGCCCACGCCACCGGCACGCCCAAGGGCGACGAGGCGGAGATCCTCGCCATCAACCGGGTGCACGGCGACCGCAGGGAGGCGCTGCCGGTGGCCTCGATCAAGGGCCACCTCGGCCACAGCGGCGCGTCGTCGGGCTGCATGGGCCTCATCACCGGCCTGCGCGGCATGGACGAGGGCCGCTTCGTCTACACCGCCAACACCGACGAGCCCGACCGCGAGGCGCGCTTCGACATCGTCATCCGCGCGCCGCGCGCCGCCAAGGTGAGGACCTTGCAGGCCAACTCGTTCGGCTTCGGCGGGCAGAATGCGTCGGTGGTGGTGACGCGGGATTAGGGCATCAGGGATCAACCTAGTGGCTTGCTTCAGCCAATCTGCAAGGCCAATTTGCAAGGAATGTGCAACAGTGATGCTGCACAGAGATGGCCCGTTTGGGCCACGGCGACGGCTTGATTTTCAAGTGGATGGATGGCCAGGTCAAGCCCGGCCATGACGGCATGAAGGTAAGACGCAAGCCTTCCGGCGTCATGGCCGGGCTTGACCCGGCCATCCATCCACTCAAATACTTTAAACCTCGGTGCAGTGTTCCCAGCAAATAAGCTGAAGCGCGCGCTGAAGCTCTTATGGATTGAACGATTGCGGGTCCACCGTCGGCCATGCGACAGTTGCGCCTCAGCAAGACTATCATGGGTTCAGAGATGAAAATGCAGTCAAACGAACATGATGCACGCGCCGGATCGGCCTTTCGAGCCATCCGGCCGTCGACTATACCATTATTTTCACGCGCGACATGACGGCAATGCGCCGGTTCTACGAAGACATCCTCGGTTTTCCATTGATACGAGAGCTCTCGCCAAATTGGATCGAGTATCAAATTGGCGGCAACACCTTGACGTTGGCCAAGCCGAGCCGGACCGCTGCGGATGCTCCGGTACCCCATGGCAGCGCCTCACTTCAGCTGGCCTTCAAGGTTTCTCCTCCCGAGGTCGACCGATGCGCCGATGAGCTCGTGCAGCAAGGCGTCGAGCTGCTTTCGCCGCCCACCGATCAGACCTTTGGACATCGCACGCTGTTCTTCCGCGACCCGGATGGTAATCTGCTGGAGGTGTTTGCCGATATTTAACCAGCGGGAACAACCGATCGATGGCCGGGGCCGCGCGGTGCGTCCTGGCTGCCGAGCGATCGGATGGGGATGTTGGCGGCGAGCGCATGAACGACGTGAGATTGTTCCCGCCAGCGCCGTGGGATCAGCGTCTTATCATGGCGCCGACGCTCCGGCACCAGTCTTCAAGTATGGTCTCAACCGAGGCATCAGGATCACTGTCGCGCTTGAATGCCCACCAGATGAGGGCTCCCTGCCACACGCTGGCCATCTGCCAGCCAAGCCGCTCGGCAAGCCCAGCTTGGTTGGTTAGCCGCCTGCCCAAGGCCTTGGCGAGATATGTGCCCCAGGCGGATCCGCGCGCCCGAAGCGTCGGATTTCGCAGGTCTTCTCGCAATAGGAGCAGTCCGTCTGTGAGGCTGTGCTCAGCCGCGTCGCCGGGCATGAGCCGCATCAGCATAGAGATGGCACCTGTCGGGCTGGATGGAGCTTCTGCGTCGGCTGCGGCGGTATCCGCGTCGAGGCGGTCCCAGGCGTGCAATAGGACCGCCTCGATCATTGCCTCGCGAGTGCCGAAACGCTGTACGAGCGTTGCGGCGGACAATCCCGCCGCCTTCGAAGCCTTGGAAAAAGTCAGCCCCTCCGGGCCCGCCATCTTCAGAACGGCCAACAGTCTGTCGAGGACAGCGCCATCCGAAATTGTCTTGCTTCTAGCCATGTCGACATTTATAAACGATCATTCGTTTATAAACAAGGGGCGACGAAGCGCATGGCCAAGATTCACGGGTACATCGCAACCAGCCTCGATGGTTTCATCGCCACCGAAGAGGACAGCCTCGATTGGCTGTTCGCGTACGACGATCTCGATCTTGGCGAGCACGATTACCGCAAGTTCATCAAGCGCATCAGGACGGTTGTCATGGGGCGAGGCACCTATGACTTTCTCGCAAAGGACGACTCTCCTTGGGCCTACGACGAACAGCGCGTTCTGGTTGTCACCTCCAGACCAATTCCGACACCAAAGGGACGCCTGGAGACGCGAAGCGACGTCGACGATCTCATCACGGAGTTGCGAGGCCTCAGCGACGGGGATGTCTGGCTTCTCGGCGGAGGGAAACTGCAGATGGCCTTCATCGAGCGATGCGCGCTGGACGAAATCGAGATCTATGTGATGCCGGAGCTCATAGGCGGCGGAAGACCACTCTTTCCCCCAACAGGTTTTCGGACGGGTCTGCGCTTGCTTCAGGCCAGCGCGCTCGACCAAGGCTGCGTTCGCCTTCACTACGCCTTCGACCACTCTTCGCGGAGCGAAGATGCCGTATCGCGTGGCACGACGTGATGGCGCCTCATGCCGGATCTCGCCCTCGATCTTCGTCTTCTTAAAATAGGTCTGCCAGTTCACGGCGAGCGGTAGGGGTGTCGCGAATTCTCACAGGCCATGCTTCGTCCAAATCGCCTGTATATCCTCGTCGGACGCAAACTCCGGCGTGCAGCTTCTGCCCGTGATTGGGCGAATGAGGCTTTTTCCTCATCGGCCAGCCATAGCGCGGGCTCTTTGCTTCCGGCCAACTGCAAAACGACGCGGGCGATGTCGTCTTGCACGTCGGCGGGCAGATCGCGAACCGTTCTGATGGCCTTGCCCGGCAGCTTTGTCATGCGCTGACTATATCGGAGGCATCCGACAATTCGCCCCCTCACACCGCCAGCCGCAGCGCCGGGGCCCGGTCAGGCTTTCCCGCGCGCGCCTCGATGCAGCGGGCCAGGTGCTCGGCGTCGCGGGCGACGCCGGAGAAGCGGCCGGAACCCCAGGTGTGCAGCCAGGGCAGGCCGAGGAAGTAGAGCCCCTCCTGGGCGGTGACGCCGCGCACGTGCTTGGGATGGCCCTGGCCGTTGAAGACCGGGGCGTCGAGCCAGCGGAAATCGGGCGTGAAGCCGATGCACCAGATGATCGAGGTGATGCCCTCGGCCGCGAGATCGAGCGTCGCGGGCTCGCCGTCGGGCTGCCACACCGGCTCGTAGACGCTCGCCGCAGGCGCCGCGATGCCCTGCTCGGCGATGTACTTGTCGATCGCCGCGTTGATGCCGTTGTAGGTCTTGTCGGCCTGGTCGAGCGCTGCCTGCAACGTCGGGCGGAAGCTGACGCGCGGGCCGTCGATGCCGTCGAGCAGGCCGTAGAGGCGCATGCCCTCCAGCGCGAACTTGCGCAGATCGATGTCGCGGCCGCCGTCGCGGCCGGTCACGTAGTGGTTGGTGTTGTCGCGGACGCCCTCGCGCAGCGGATGGGACGTGACCGGCATGTCGTAGTAGCCCATCTCGGCGAGCCAGGCGACGACGTCGCGGCCGCGGTAGAAGCGGGCGCAGCGCGGCGCGTCGCCCACCGCCAGGTGCACCTGCCGCCCGGCCAGGTGCAGGTCCTCGGCGATCTGGGCGCCGGACTGGCCCGAGCCCACCACCAGCACGGCGCCGGCCGGCAGCGCGTCGGCGTTGCGGTACTGCTCGGAGTGCATCTGCGTGATGTCGGCGGGCAGCCGCTCGGCCGCGCGCGGGATGATCGGCGTCTGGTAGCCGCCGGCGGCCACCACCACCTGGTCGGCGGTGTACTCGCCCTCCGAGGTGACGATCGCATAGCCGCCTTCATCAAGCGGCGCGACGCGCTCGACGGCGACGCCCTCGCGCAGGGGCGCGTCGACGGCTGCCTTGAAGCGGGCGAGATAGGCGAGAATCTCGCCGCGCTTCATGAAGCCGTGCGGGTCGGCGCCGTCGTAGGGCAGACCCGGCAGCTGGCACTGCCAGTTCGGCGTCACCAGGCAAAAATTGTCCCAGCGCTGGGTGGCCCAGGCGTGCATGGCGGTGCGGCGCTCGAAGACGACGTGGTCGATCCCGGCGTCCTTGAGGCAATAGCTCATGGACAGGCCGGCCTGGCCGCCGCCGATGACGGCGACGGGAACATGGGGCTTCGCATTCGTGGGCATGGCTGGTTCTCCGGGTCTATTCGTCGAACGCAACGACGGTGACGTGGGCGTGGGGGTGATCGAGGAAGGGCACGGCCGCCGCTTCGATGCGGGCGAGCTGGGCCTTGGCGCGCGCGCATGGCATGCCGTAGCGGGCCGCGACGCGGTCGCTGGCGATGGCAAGCGCCGTGCGGCTCCGCTCCAGGAAGTCGGCGATGGGATAGACCTCGCCGGGCGCGAAAAAGTCCTTGATGACGAGGGAGGGCGAATAGCAGGCCTCGGCGCGGCCGTCGGGCCAGCGCACATGGAAGCGCATCTCAGGCATACGAATGCTCCCGCAGGCTGGCGTAGATGGGCAGGTGGGCGCGCGCCACGGCCGCCCAGTCGAAGCGCCGGACGGCGGCCAGCCCATGGGCCACGACCCGGCCGCGCAACGGGTCGCGCAAGGCGCTGAGCAGGGCGTTGGCGATCGACCCGGGGCTCGCCGGGTCGCACCAGACCGCCGCGTCGTCGCCGATGTGCTCGGTGAACGGCGCCGTCCGCGACACGACGACGGGCACGCCGCTCGCCATGGCCTCGATGGCGACGAGGCCGAAGCCTTCGTTGAGCGACGGGAAGGCCAGCACGTCGGCGAGACGATAGAGCGCCGGCATGTCCGCATCGGCGATCGCGCCGGCGTGGATCACGGCGGAGGTGGGCAGGCCGCTCGCGGCGAAGGCTTCGGTGAAGCGCTGCTGGTAGGCCGCGTGGTCGAGCACCGAGACGCCGCCGGCGATGACCAGCTCGGCCTCCGGCAACACCGCCCGCACCTGGGCGAAGGCCTCCAGGATGCGCACCGTGTTCTTGCGCGGCTCGACGCCGCCGACGGCGAGGACGATCGGCCCCGGGCCGAGCCCGAGGGTGGCGCGCAGCACGCCCTCGCGGCCGTCGGTGCCCGGGCGGAAACGATCGAGGTCGACGCCGTTGCCGGTGACGGCGGCCTCGAGCCCGAAGCGCTGCGCCAGCGTCTCGCGCCAGAGGCGGCTGACCACGAGGTGCCGGTCGGCGGACACGATCGAGCGCGCCTGCAGCCCCATCAGGCGTGGATCGGCGAAGCTGTCGATGTGGTGCACGGTGCGGACGAAGCGGGGGATCAGTCCGCGCTCCTTGAGGGTCGCGAGGGCGTTGCCGGAGATGCCGTCCTGGGCATGGAAGACGTCGAAGCGCCGGTGCGCGGCGTCGGCGAAATACCTGACGTAGTCGCCGGCCCGCGTCTCCACCATGGCCGTCATGTCGCCGGTGACCGGGGCTGCCGGCACGCTCACGGTCGCCGCCGCGGTGGCGCGGAAGAAGCCCGTGCCGCGGGCGTCGGGCGCATGCACGACCGGCTCGTGGCCGAGGCGCACGAGCGCCTCGGCGAGCTCGAGCGCATGCACGACGCCGCCGCGCGGGTTGGCGGAGTGGGCGAGGATGGCGATCCGCAGCGCACGCATCAGGCCGCCTCCTGCCTGGGCCCGCAGCCGAGCAGCGGCTCGGCGGCGACGTTCCAGATCGTCTCGCAGGCGCCGTCATGGACCAGGGTGACGAGCCCGCTCGCGTTGACGGCGCCGATGTCCGCGGCCGCGATGCCCCGCGCTGCAAAGCGGCCGACGATCGCCGGCACGTCCGCCGGCGCCGCGGTCAGCAGGTAGCCATAGCTCGGAAAGCTCATGAGCCAGCGGGCCGGGTCGACGTCCGCAGGCGTCGGCACCGCGGCAACATCGATAGCGACGCCCACGCCGGAGCATTCGGCGAGCATCGCCGCCGTGCCGACGAGGCCCGCCTGGCTGATGTCCTTGCCGGCGCAGGCGAGCCCCGCCTCGGCGATCTCCGGCAGCAGCCCCAGGTCCGCCCGCAGGCGGTCGCCCGGCGCATCCGTCGCCGCTTCCCAGTTGGCGAACGGCTCGCGGTAGCGGCCGCGCAGGTCGACCGCCGCGATCAGCCGCTCGCCCGGCCGCGCCGCGAAGCTGGTGAGCAGGCGCTGGGCCCGGCCGAGCACGGCGACCGAAAGCTGGCGGCGGTCGGCGCGCACGTTGGTGTGGCCGCCGACGATCGGCACGCCATAGCGCTCGGCTGCCGCCCGCAGGCCCTGGAGCACCGGCCCCGCCTCGTCGGCGCCGTTGGCCCAGAGCGCATCGACGACTGCGACCGGCCGGCCGCCCATGGCGGCGATGTCCGACAGGTTCACCATGACCCCGCACCAGCCGGCGAACCACGGATCGGCGGCGACGAACTCGTTCATGAAGCCTTCGATGGCGAACAGCAGGAAGCCGTCGCCGTCGGGGATCGCCGCGCAGTCGTCGCCGACCGGCACGGCGCCGGCGCCGGAGAGGCCGAGCGCGGCTGCGGCAAGGCCGATGTCGGCCTTCGCCGCCAGCCCGCGGCCGGTGCGGATCTGCGCGGCAAGCGCTGCGAACGCGGCTGGACCGATCATCATGCGGCCCGCCGGGCCAGGGCATGGAAGCCGGTCTCGACCGCGGTGAACGGCGGGTAATGGTCGAGATCCGCCTCCATGCGCACGTGCGGATGGCCGTGCAGCTCGATCGCCTCCGTCGTGCGCCAGTTGAGCTTGTGGAATAGCGCCTCGTTCTGGCTCTGCACGTGGGCGAGGAAGCGCCGGCAGCCGCGCGCGTGAGCGGAGCAGACGGCGAGCCTGATCAGCGTCGCCCCGAGCGCGCCGACGCGGCGGTAGTCGCGGTCGACGGCGAGGCGCGAGCCCCACCAAACGCCGTCCTCGGCCTCGTGGATGCGCACGGTGCCGACCACGTCGTTGGCCGCGACGCCCATGAGCGACAGCGCCACCAGCGGGATGGCCACGTCGTCGATGGCGTCGCGGTCGTCGCCCGCGAAGATGCGCTGCTCGATGCAGAACACCTGCCGCCGCAGCCGTGCCGCGGCGCGCCGCTCCCAGGCCTCGGTGGCGTACTTCACCTGGAACTCGGCGGCGAGGAAGCGCTCGAACGGCTCGAAGATCATGCGCAGGCCCTCTGTTCGTAGCTGGAGAGGGCCGAGCAGGCGCCGCACCTGGCGCAGCCGGCCTTGACGTCCACCGCCTTCAGGCCGCTGTCGACCAGGAGGCGCGACAGTGGCCCGAGGATCGCGTGCATGAAGCCCGGCGTCGGCGTGGGGTGGCTTTCCAGCGGCGTGCCGGAGATCGGCACGAACGGCACCACGAACGGATAGACGCCGATCGCGGTGAGCCGCCGGCAGACGGCGAGGATCTCGTCGGCCGTGTCGCCCAGCCCGGCGAGGATGTAGGTGGAGACCTGGCCGCGCCCGAACACCGGCACGGCCGCTTCGAACGCCTTGAAGTAGCGCTCGACCGACACCTGTGCCTTGCCCGGCATGATGCGGGCGCGCAGCGCCTCGCCCACGGCTTCCAGGTGCATGCCGAGGGCGTCGGCTCCCGCGGCCTTGAGGCGCCCGAACCAGGCGTCGTCGTCGGGCGGCTCGCATTGCACCTGGATCGGCAGCTCGACCGCAGCCTTCACGGCGGCGGCGCTGGCAGCGAGGACGGCAGCGCCCCGGTCGGAGCCGGGCGGCGTGCCCGTCGTCATCACCATGTGCCTGACGCCGTCGAGCTCGACCGCCGCCTTGGCCACCTCGGCGAGCTGCGCCGGCGTCTTGTGGGCGACGGTGCGGCCGGCCGCCAGCGACTGGCCGATGGCGCAGAACTGACAGGTCTTGGTGCGGCTCTGGTAGCGGATGCAGGTCTGCAGCACCGTCGTGGCCAGCACGTCGCGCCCGTGCAGCACGGCGATCTTGGAATAGGGAATG
This sequence comes from Chelatococcus sp. KU-N122, assembly GCF_055391085.1. Classification (NCBI taxonomy): domain Bacteria; kingdom Pseudomonadati; phylum Pseudomonadota; class Alphaproteobacteria; order Hyphomicrobiales; family Chelatococcaceae; genus Chelatococcus; species Chelatococcus sp. KU-N122. Next base: position 1,084,436 of record NZ_AP043981.1, read on the forward strand.
CCGTCCGCCGTGGTGAGGCCGTAGAACCTCGGCTGCGCCGGGAAGCTCACCTGGCCGATGGGCAGTCCGTCGCGGCTGATGCGGCTCATGCCGAAGGCGTCGGGCTCTTCCACCAGATACGGGCTCTCGAAGGCCGGCGCCGTATGCACCGGCACCATCACGGTGACGCCGTCGATGGTGAGGGCCTTGTGGTCCGAGGGGCCGGCGCCGCCGCGGCGGCTGGCGACCCCGGCCTTGGGATCAGCCAGCCGCACTCCGAAGGACTGCAACTCGTTGATCAAGGTCTCCGTCGGCAGCGGCTTGAGATCGGTGCGCAGACTGATCGCCTTCATCGGAACGGCTCCCGGAGCTGGCAGGGAAAGGGCTTAAGTCGAAGGAGGTGGCGGCGCGCATGGGCGCGGCCGGGCGGTTGTCGAGCGCGAGGCTCATGAGCTCGGGCCGCGCGTAATGGCCGACCGAGTCCATCATCCGCTTGCGCTTGGTGATCAGGGCGAGGTCGATGTCGGCGACGAGGATGCCTTCGCCCTGGGTCAGCGGCGGCACCACGTGGCTGCCCTCGGGCGAGACGATGGCCGTCATGCAGCCGCCGGTGAGCGCCTTGCGCAGCGCCTCCTGGGGGGCGATGCGGGCGATCTGCTCCTCGGTGAGCCAGCCGGTGGCGTTGACGACGAAGCAGCCGGCCTCGAGCGCGTGGTGGCGGATCGTCACCTCGATCTGGTCGGCGAAGATCGGCCCCACCAGCGAGCCCGGGAACTGGGCGGCGTGGATCTCCTCATGCTGCGCCATGAGGGCGTAGCGGGCGAGCGGGTTGTAGTGCTCCCAGCAGGCGAGCGCACCGAGGCGGCCGACGGCGGTGGGCACCACGCGCAGGCCCGCGCCGTCGCCCTGGCCCCAGATCATGCGCTCGTGGAAGGTCGGCGTGAGCTTGCGGCGCTTGAGCAGCAGGCTGCCGTCGGCGTCGAACACCAGCTGGGCGTTGTAGAGCGAGCCGTGATCGCGCTCGTTGACGCCGAGCACGACCACCGTACCGAGCCGCCGCGCCGCGGCGGCGACGGCCTCGGTCGCCGGCCCGGGCACCACGACGGCGTGCTCGTAGAGCCGCAGGTGCTCGGCGCCGGTGAGGACCGGCGGCAAGACAAAGGAGAAGTAGGGGTACCAGGGCAGGAAGGTCTCGGGGAAAACCACGAGCTTCGCGCCCTTGGCGGCTGCTTCGTCGAGCGCGGCGAGAACGCGCTCCAGCGTGCCTGCGCCGCTGTCCAGATCGGGAGCGATCTGGACAGCCGCGACCCGGACCTTTGTCGTCTCCGCCATGTCAGGCCTCCGTCAGAGCATCCGAATGGTCACAGCGTCCAAATCTTCACAGCGTCCACGTGTGGAGCATGAAGGCGTCGTCCTTCCGGTGCAGAAGGATCAGGTCCAGCACGTCGAGGGGGCTGATCGGGATGATGCCGGGGATGAGCGAAGGCTCGCCGTGGCCGTAGAGCGCCTGCAGGGCGAAGCGGCAGGCATAAACCTTGCCTCCCTCGTCCATGAACTTGGTGATCTGGTTGTTGAAGTTCTGGTGGCCGGGGAAGGCCTCGTCGCCGATCTTGGGAAAGCCGCGCTGCACGCCGAGGGTGACGCCCGGGCCGTAGAGCAGCACCGAGGTCTCGAAGCCCTTGCGCAGCAGCCTGAGCGCCTGCAGCAGGTTGACCAGGCCGATCGAGCCTTCGAAGGCGACCGTGTGGAAGGTGACCAGGGCTTTCTCACCCGGGGCGGCCTTCACGTCCTCGAACTTCTTGTCCTCGTAGTCGACGAGGAAATCGCCTTTCTGACGGGGCGGCAGCGTAACGGCAGGCATGAGGCACTCCTTGAGACTTGGCTGGCCGACGACGGTCCGGCCGACGCACAAGGCATTGCAACAGGCGTGCCAGATTGACGGCAACCACCTCAACACCAATGAATGCATGCAAACGCATTCATTCATACAGTCAATTCATGTCGATGCCGAGGTCTTCGGCCCTGCTTACAATGAATCCAATTGCCCAAACCGATGCCGGCAAATTGCCATCAAATCGCGCAAAATTGACTGCATGAAAGCGCAACATCAGGATCGACGCTGCGACGGCTGGACACTCTCCTGCACGCGTGACAAGCCGGCGGTGCAACATTATACAGTCAATCGCCGCCTCCCTCCCGGACGGTGCACGCGATCCTCATCATGCTCGACTGGACGCCGGACCTCGCTCGCAGCAACAAGCCGCGCTACCTCGCCATCGCCGACCTGATCGCCGAGGACATCAAGAACGGCCGCCTGGCTGTCGGTGACCGGCTGCCGCCGCAGCGGGCGCTGGCCAAGCGGCTGGCGGTCGACTTCACCACGGTGGCGCGCGGCTACGTGGAGGCCCAGAAGCGCGGCTTGGTAGAGTCGCACGTGGGCCAGGGGACCTTCGTCAAGGCACCGGCGCGTGCAGCCGCGGCTGGCAGGCCCGGACGCCTGCTGCCCGTCGACCTCACCATGAACCTGCCGCCCGAGCCGGACGATGCCGCGCTCGTCGAACGCATGCGCGAAGGCCTGGCCGAGGTGGGCGGCGACCTCGTGTCGTTGCTGCGCTATCAGGGCTTCGGCGGCTCGCCCGCCGACAAGGATGCGGCCTCGGCCTGGCTCGGACGCCGCGCCCTGGTGCCGGCGCAGGAGCGCATCTTCGTCACGCCCGGCGCCCATCCGGCCCTGGTCGGCATCTTCTCCACCCTCGCACGGCCCGGGGATACGGTGCTCTGCGAGGGCATCACCTATCCGGGCGCGCGGGCCATTGCCGCGCAGCTGGGCCTCAAGCTGGTCGGGCTGCCGATGGATGCTGATGGCATCGACCCGGATGCCTTCGCCGAGGCTTGCCGCACCGCCCGGCCGAAGGCGCTCTACCTGAACCCGACGCTGCAGAACCCGACGACCCTCACCATCCCCGAGGCTCGCCGCGGCGAGATCGCCGCGGTCGCCCGCCGCTTCGGCTGCCCCATCGTCGAGGACGACGCCTATGGCTTCATTCCGGCGCACGGACCGCCGCCGTTCGCCGCCATGGCGCCGGACCTCACCTGGCACGTGGCGGGCCTCTCCAAGTGCATCGGCGCAGGGTTGCGCGCCGCCTACGTCGTCGTGCCGGATGCCCGGTCCGGCTGGCCGTTTGCCGCCGTGCTCAGGGCCGCGAACGTCATGGCCTCGCCGCTGACGGTGGCGCTGGCCACGCGCTGGATCGAGGACGGCACCGCCGATACCATCCTGCGCTTCATCCGTACCGAGACCATGGCCCGCCAGGCGCTCGCTGGCGAGCTGCTGCCGGCGGGCAGCTATCGCGCCGATCCGCTGAGCTTCAACCTGTGGATCGAGCTGCCGTCGCCGTGGACGCGCTCGGCCTTCGCCGGCCACCTCAGCTCCACCCGTATCGGCGTGGTGGCGAGCGATGCCTTTACCGTCGGCGGCGCCCCCCTGGAGGCGGTGCGTGTCTGCCTCGGCGGGCCGCCCAACCGGGCCGAGATCCGCTCGGCGCTGGAGTTCATGGCCCACGCGCTGGCCGGCCAGCCGGAGATGGCGCTCAGCGTCCTGTGAGCGGCGCAAGGAATGACGGAGGCGCTACACGCGCCGCATCGTGATTCTGAAGCTTTTGCATCGACAGAGCAGCTTGGCACTCCCCTCCAGCAGGGAGGCGCGCGGTTGCCCCTCACGCGCGTCATGGCCGGGCTTGACCCGGCCATCCATCGATCGCGGCAACGTCAGCCCGCCAGGGCTGGCCGTATGGGAATGCTTTCAAGTGGATGGATGGCCGGGTCAAGCCCGGCCATGACGGTGGGAACGTTGCGGACCGTTCTCCCGAACCCGCCGCGCCGCAACGGCTGCGTCGCGTGCCTATTGCCGCGTCCGAATGCCCGCGATCAGGATGTCGACCAGATGCTTGGCGGCCTGGGTCGGCTCCGGCCCCGGGCTCAGGCTCGCAACCCCCGCCAGGGCCCGCAGCAGGTCCAGCGGCTCGACCTCCAGGCGAATGTCGCCGCTCGCCACGGCGCGCGCCACCAGCCCGGCGATCGTCTCCGTCACCTTGGTCCCAGACGCAGCGTAGAGGTCGGACGGGCCGCAGACGATCGAATTGAGCGCGTCGGACATGCCGTGCTTGGCAGCCATATAGTCGACGAAGAGCAGCAGCCATTCGCGCAGCGCCGTCACCGGCGGATGCGCCGCGGCGAGACGGCTGGCCGCTGCGACAAGCTGCTCGGTCTCGTTGCGGTAGACGGCTTCGATCAGCGCGTCCCGGGTGGGAAAGTGCCGGTAGAGCGTGCCGGCGCCGACGCCCGCAGCCCGGGCGATCTCGTCAAGGCTGGCACCGGAGCCCTTCTCGGCAAAGGCAGCCTTGGCGGTCTCGAGCAGGCGAACACGGTTGCGCTCGGCGTCGGCTCGCGGCCTACGGACAACAACAGGTTCATCCTTCCCGGCCACGCACACAACACCCCTTGATAAACGGAGAACGTCTCCGTATTTAAAACGGAGACGCTCTCCCCTTACGCTGAATCAAGCCGGCAGACAATGGTTTGCCGGCATCGGGAGCTTGCGTCCTCGATGAAGGAGATTGTCATGGCCGGGCCTTTCGGGGCGACCTCCACCACGGATGACGTGTTGGCAGGCGTCGATCTCAGCGGAAAACGCGTTCTCGTCACCGGCGTCTCGGCCGGCCTGGGCGTGGAGACGGCGCGCGCGCTCGCCGCGCACGGCGCTCAGGTGGTCGGCGCCGCCCGCGATCTCGCCAAGGCGGAGCGGGCGACGGCCGACGTCAGCGCGCAGGCGGCGAAGGGTGGCCGGCTCGAGCTGGTGAAGCTGGATCTCGCCTCGCTGGCGAGCGTGCGCGCCTGCGCCGACGCACTGGTGGCCGACGGACGGCCGTTCGACGTCGTTATCGCCAACGCCGGCGTGATGATGACGCCGTTCGGGCACACCGCGGACGGCTTCGAGACGCAGTTCGGGACCAACCATCTCGGCCATTTCGTGCTGGTGAACCGGATTGCGTCGCTGATCGCGCCGGGCGGGCGGCTGGTGAATCTGGCCTCCTCCGGCCATCGCTTTGCGGATGTCGATCTCGACGACCCCAATTTCGAGCGCACGCCCTACGACCCCATGGTCGCTTACGGCCGATCCAAGACCGCCAATGTCCTCTTCGCGGTCGAGTTCGACCGCCGCCATCGCTCGCGGGGCGTCCGTGCCACGGCGTTGCACCCTGGCGGCATCCAGACCGAGCTCGGACGCCACGTGCCACCCGGCGCGCTCGACGGGATGTTGGCGCAGATCAACGCCCAGCTGGCGGCCGAGGGACAGCCTCCCTTCGCGTGGAAATCGATTCCTCAAGGCGCGGCGACCTCGGTCTGGGCCGCTTTCGTCGCCCCGGCCGAGGAGGTGGGAGGCCGCTATTGCGAGAACTGTCACGTGTCGGCGGTGACGGACGGGCCGATCAACCCGGTCAGCGAAGGCGTGCTGTCCTATGCGCTCGATGCGGAGCACGCGAAGGCGCTGTGGGCGAAGAGCGAGGACATGGTGGGCGAGCGCTTCTGACGCCGCGGCCGCGCAGCATCACCCGGTGCCGGCCCGCAGCGGCAGCTCGCCGTCGTCGACGATCTCGGCGCAGACCTGCTCCAGGGTGGTGCGCCGCTGCATGGCGGCGCGCCGCACCAGGGCGAAGGCATCGGGCTCGCTCAGGCCGTAGCGGGTCATGACGCGGACGATCGCCGCCGAGACGGTGCGGCGCGAGCGCACCCGCCCCTCCAGCTTCTCGATGCGGGCATCGGTCTCGCGCCGCCGCTGGCCCTGGTGCAGCGCCACGACCACGGCGGTGTAGAGACCGGCGGACCTGAGCGGCTTGATCAGCACCGCTGCCGGCTCCTGGTCGAGCATCCATTTGAGGCGGCTCGGCGTCTCCGTGCCGACCACCGCGACGATCGGCACGCGCTCGCCGAGGCTCCAGGATCGGCCGGCCTCCGGCGCCGCGTCCACGTCGAGGAAGACGAGGTCGACGTCGGGCGCCTCCGTCACCCCGTCGTCCGCCCGGCGGACGGTGATGCCCATGCCGAGACGGTCGAGCTGCCGGCGCACCACCGCGATGTCGGGCTCGTCGCGGAGCAGCACCAGGGCGTGCCGGCCGCGGACGGTGGGAATCGTGCCCCGGCTCATTTCACGACCCGCAGATAGCTTGGCCGCCGCATCGTCGCTGTCCTCTGGCTCGAGGCCGGCTCACGGGCGATGGCCGACAGATCGAGATCGGAGAGGTAGGGGTCGGCGCGCTCCGGCTGGGCGGCCTCCCAGAAGATCTCGAACTGGAAGCCCTGCACGGAGCGTGCCAGACGCGGCGTGGCGACGCAATGATTGTTGCCGGGGTCGACCCACACGGGCCCCTGCGGCGCCTCGTAACGCAGGTTGCCGGCCGCGCTGCGGACCGTGGCCACGTCGGTGGCGCCGCCCCGGCGGATGGCGCGCGCCAGCAGCATGACGGCGACGTAGCTGTACTGGCCGTCGACCGACGGGCTGCTGTCGGCCCCGTAGCGCGCCTTCCAGCGGGCGACGAAGGCGTGGTTCTCGGGCCGGTCGATGCTGGCGAAGTAGCCGGACGAGGTGATGCAGCCGACCGAGGCGTCGGCGCCGATCAGCTTGAGCTCCGGCTCGCACAGGCTGCAGCTGAGCACCGGGACGGCGAGGCCGGCGCGCCTCGCCGCATCGTGGAAGGCCCGCATGAACAGGTAGCTGGACTGCCCGACCAGCGTGTTGAACACCACGGGCGGGCGGCGCGCGACGATCTCGTCGACGATGTGGGCGACGCTCGTCTCACCCAGGTCGAGCATGCGCTCGGCCAGGATCTGGCCGCCGGCCGCCGACACGATCTCGCGGATGACGCGGTTGGTCTCCCAGGTCCAGATGTAGTTCGAGCCGATGCAGAAGGCGCTGTCGGCCAGGTGCTCGAGCATGTAGCGCACCAGCGGGACGACGTTGTGGTTCGGCGCGGCGCCCACGTAGATGACGTTGTCGCTGCACTCGAAGCCCTCGTAGCGGGCCGGGTACCACAGCAGCCGGTCGGTGCGCTCGATGATCGGCAGCACCTGCTTGCGCGATGCCGACGTGTAGCAGCCGACGATGTGCTCGACCCCGGGGCTGCGGATCAGGTCGGCGCAGGCGGCATGGTAGTTCTCGACGACGCCCTTGGGGTCCCGCACGTGCGGGACGAGGGTGAAGTCGAAGGCATCGCTCTCGTTGACCTCGCTGATCGCCAGCATGGCGCTCTTCAGCATCTCGGTGCCCATCATTTGATAGGGGCCGGCTTGCGAGCACAGGAGGCCGATGGAGATCGACGGTTTCTTTGAAATGTGCATGATTTTCGTCTGTTGGCAGCGGAAGCGTCCGCCAAAGGCCTCATTCCGTCAATAGCGCGGATGCTTGTCGATTAGGCGCCGCTGCTTATTCGGCATGCACTTTCGCAAGACCTCGCCCGACAAACTGCAGCGACGACGATTGACAAGAGCTGCGGCGGCGCGCGAGGATGAAGATGTTCGCTGATCGAGGTCGTACCGGGATATATTTCTCAGCCGATGACGCCTGAGTAGATCGCTGGCCGATCTGTATCCCGACGTCTTGTCAGAACGCCGCTGAACATACGCGTGGGCGATGAAGCCATTCGGGGCCTTTCCGGGCACCGGGTGGCTTTTTGCGTTTGCGCTCCGCCGACAACAGGATGTCCCGATGACGGTCTGATCTGCCGCGCCTGGTATTTCAATTTATCCAGCAAGCTCGCACGGCCGAGGCCGAAGCAGGCGCGCAATATAGCCAAACTATTGACCGTCGACGCGACGTCGTTCGACCGGAACGCCGGTCGGCCCAGTATTGCCGCAGGGGAGGCAAGACGAATATGAGTAATCCGCAGCCCAAGGGCTCCGCCGCCGCCGACGATCTGCCCTACCGGGAGCTGCTCGAGGTCGGGCGCCTGGTCCAGTCCGGCCAGACCACGTCGACCGAGGTGACGCAGGCCGAGCTCGACCGCATCGCCGCCCTCGACGGCGAGCTGAAGAGCTATGCCTACGTCATGGCCGACGCGGCGCTGGCCGCGGCGGCGGAAGCGGACCGCGAGATTGCGGCCGGCCGCAAGCGCGGGCCGCTGCACGGCGTGCCGATCGCGGTCAAGGACCTGTGCTGGACCGTCGATGCGCCGACGGCGGCGGGCATGCCGATCCATCGCGACAATCGCCCGGCAGAGGACGCGACCGTGGTCCGGCGCCTGAAGGATGCCGGCGCCGTCATCCTCGGCAAGCTGCAGCTGACCGAGGGCGCCTATTCCGACCACCACCCGGACATCGTGCCGCCCCGCAATCCCTGGGGCGCCGAGCTCTGGTCCGGTGCCTCGTCGAGCGGCTCGGGCGTCGCCACGGCGGCGGGCCTCTGCTACGGCTCGCTCGGCTCCGACACCGGCGGCTCGATCCGCTTCCCCTCCGCCGCCAACGGCATCACCGGCCTGAAGCCGACGTGGGGCCGCGTCAGCCGCTACGGCGTGTTCGAGCTCGCCGCCACCCTCGACCATATCGGCCCGATGACGCGCAGCGCCGCCGACTGCGGCGCCATGCTCGGCGCCATCGCCGGCACCGACCCCAACGATCCGACCACCGTGCCGGTGCCGGTGCCGGACTATCTCGCCGGGCTCGACGGCAGCCTCAAGGGCCTGCGCATCGGCATCGACCGGCGCTGGACCAGCGAGGGGGTCGACGCGGCGGCGGTCAAGGCGGTGAACGACGCGCTGGCGGTGGTGCAGACGCTGGGCGGCGACATCATCGAGATCACCTTCCCCGACACCGCCGCCATGGTCGAGGATTGGTTCCCGCTGTGCGGCATCGAGACCGCCGTCGCCCACGAGGCCACCTACCCGTCACGCAAGGACGAGTACGGACCGAGCCTCGCCGGGCTGATCGACCTGGGCCGCAGCCAGTCGGCGATGGACTACCAGAAGATCGTGCTGCGCCGCGAAGCCTTCCGCGGCCGCGTGCGCGCGCTCTTCGCCGACATCGACCTCCTGGTGGTGCCGGCCCAGTCGTTCTCCGGGCCGACCATCGCGACCATGGGATCGCTCGGCGAGAATGCCAGCCTGATCGGCGGCCTGCTGCAGTTCACCTGCCCGTTCGACATGACGGGGAGCCCGACCATCACCCTGCCGGCGGGCATCACCGAGGCCGGCGCACCCGTGGGCATCCAGTTCGTCGGCCGCCACTTCGACGAGGCGCTGCTGGTCAAGGCCGGCGACGCCTTCCAGCGCATGACCGACTGGCACCAGCGCCACCCGGCGCTCTGAGAGGACCGGCCCATGGACCACGAAGCCTGGCTGACGCATTCGATCATGGCCCGCCGCGCCGTCGCCGGCGGCAAGCCCGGAGGCCGCCACGCCCTCGGCGTGGAGGCGCAGGGCCAGTTCCACTACGTCTACGGCCCCTACGTGGAGCCGAAGCTGACTATCGACCCCGGCGACATCGTCGTGGTCGAGACCGAGGACGCCTTCGGCGGCGTGATCCAGTCGGAGCAGGACAGCCCGACGGCCAAGCTGAACTTTCCGTTCCTGAACCCGCAGAGCGGGCCGATCTTCGTCAAGGGCGCCGAGAAGGGCGACTGCCTCGCCGTGCACATCCACGCCGTGGAGACGCGCGGCGCGCAGCCGGCGGGCACCACCTGCATCATGCCCGAGTTCGGCGGCCTGGTCGGCACCGCGGCCACCGCCCTGCTCAACCCGCCGCTGCCCGAGCGCGTGCGCAAGATGCATGTCGACACGAACGGCGTGCGCTGGAGCGACAAGATCGTCCTGCCGTACGAGCCGTTCATCGGCACCATCGGCGTGTCGCCGGAGATCGAGGCGATCTCGTCGCTGGTGCCGGACTACCACGGCGGCAACATGGACCTGCCGGACGTGGCGCCCGGCGCCATCATCTACCTGCCGGTCCATACCGCGGGCGGCTACCTCTACGTCGGCGACTGCCATGCCACCCAGGGCGACGGCGAGCTCTCCGGCGTCGCCGTCGAGCAGCGCGCCACCGTGACCCTCCACGTCGACCTGATCAAGGGCTGGAGCTTCGCCTGGCCGCGGCTGGAGACCAAGGATTTCATCATGACCATCGGCAGCGCCCGGCCGCTGGAGGACGCCGCCCGCATCGCCTATCGCGAGCTCACCCGCTGGATGGCGGCCGACTACGGCTTCGACGAGATCGACGCGTACATGCTGCTGAGCCAGGCCGGCCGCATGCGCCTCGGCAACATGGTCGACCCCAAGTACACGATGGGAGCGTCCATTCTGAAGAAATATCTGGTCTGACGAAAGACCCGTCCTGACCGAATACTTGGCCTGACGAAGGAGTTGGCCTGAACAAGGACGTGACTTGAACAGAGATTTGGCTTGAACAAAGACCTGGCCGCCCGAGCAACGGCCGGGCCATACGCATCACGACAAGGCGACAGGGCGAAGGCCCGGCAAACGAAGGGGACTACGGGGATGTCGGTCATCAATCGGATCAGAGGTCCGCTCGGCGCGCTGGCGCTGGCGGCCGCAACCGCGGCGGTCGCGGTGGCGCCGACGGGCGCCAGGGCGGCCGATCCCATCAAGGTCGGCCTGCTCGAGGACATCTCGGGCGACCTGGCGCTGATCGGCCTGCCCAAGCTGCACGGCTCGGAGCTCGCCGTCGAGGAGATCAACAAGGCCGGCGGCGTGCTCGGCCGGCCGCTCGAGCTGATCCACCTGGATCCGCAGGGCGACAATGCGCGCTACCAGGAGTTCGCGCGGCGGCTGCTCAATCGCGACAAGGTGGACGTGCTCATCGGCGGCATCACCTCGGCCTCGCGCGAGGCCGTGCGGCCGATCGTCGACCGCACCAAGACGCCTTATTTCTACACCAACCAGTACGAGGGCGGCGTCTGCGACGCCAACATGGTCAGCGTCGGCGCAGTGCCCGAGCAGCAGTTCTCGACGTTGATCCCGTGGATGGTCGAGAAGTTCGGCAAGAAGGTCTACGTCATCGCCGCCGACTACAACTTCGGCCAGATCTCGGCCGAGTGGAACCGCAAGCTGATGAAGGACCTGGGCGGCGAGGTCGTCGGCGAGGAGTTCATCCCGCTCGGCGTCTCCCAGTTCGCCCAGACCATCCAGAACATCCAGAAGGCCAAGCCCGACTGGCTGCTGACCATCAACGTCGGCGCCGCCCAGGATTCGTTCTTCGAGCAGGCCGCGGCCGCCAAGCTCAACCTGCCCATGGGCTCGTCCATCAAGATCATGCTGGGCTTCGAGCACAAGCGCTTCGCGCCGCCGGCGCTCAACAACATGCACGCGACGGCGAACTGGTTCGAGGAGCTCGACACGCCGGAGGCCAACGAGTTCAAGAAGCGCTGGCGCGCCAAGTTCCCGGACGAGACCTACATCAACGACATGGGCTACAACGCTTACGTCGCGCTCTACCTCTACAAGAACCTGGCCGAGCAGGCGAAGTCGCTGAAGCTCGACGACCTGCGCAAGGTCATCGCCACCGGCCAGGCCTGCGTCGACGCCCCCGAGGGCAAGATCTGCATCGACCCCAAGAGCCAGCACATGTCGCACCGCATGCGCCTGGTCTCGGTGGGGCCCAAGCACGAGATCACCATCGACAAGGACTACGGCGTGATCCAGCCGTATTGGCTTGGTGAGATCGGCTGCGATCTGACCAAGAAGAACGACAAGGAGCAGTATACGCCGACCAGCCTGCCCAAGAAATAAGATCAGGCGGATCGCCCCGCGGGACGGCACGGCTATTGCCTGTGCCGTCCCGCGGCTCGGCGCCGCCCACCTCTCTCCCGCTGGAGGCCCTAGGTGTTCGCTGAACTGTTCTCGACTTTCTACCAGTTCGCCGACGTGTTCGCGTTCCTGATCCTGTCCGCCGCCGGCCTCGCCATCGTGTTCGGCATGATGGGCGTCATCAACATGGCCCACGGCGAGTTCATCATGTGCGGCGCCTACGTCACCGTGGGCCTCGTGCATGCCGGCGTGCCGCTGCCGCTGGCCCAGGCCTGCGCCACCGTCGCGGCCGGCCTGATCGGCGTCGCCGTAGAGATCCTGATCGTGCGCAAGCTCTACAAGCGCCCCCTCGACACGCTGCTGGCGACCTGGGGCCTGAGCCTGATCGTCACCCAGGGGCTGCTCATCCTGCTCGGCTCGTCGATCCCCGGCATCGGCACGCCGGAGGGCAGCTTCACCGTCGGGCCCTACACGTTCTCCAGCTACCGCCTGGTGCTGTTCGCCTGCGCCATCGGCGTGCTGGCGGCGATCTACATCATCTTCATGCGCACCCGCTTCGGCGTGATGGCGCGGGCCACCATGCAGAACGCCGCCATGGCCCAGGCGCTCGGCGTCAAGGTCGGCGGCGTCTATGCCGCGAGCTTCGGCCTGGGGGCGGCGCTGGCCGGCCTCTGCGGCGCGCTCTACGCCCCGACGATGACGCTGATCCCCACCATGGGCGCCACCTTCGTCGTCGAGAGCTTCGTCACCGTGGTGGTCGGCGGCGCCAACGTGCTGCTCGGCACGGCGCCGGCCGGCGTGCTGCTCGCCACCGTGCGCATGCTGCTCAATGCCAACTACGGCCAGATCATCGGCCAGATCGGCATGCTGGTCGCCGTCATCCTGATCATCCGCGTCCTGCCGGAGGGGATCTCCGGGATGCTGGTCCGCCGGGGCCGCTAGAGCATGATCCCAAGACGCGATCCCAAGACGCGGACACCGGTCTTTGGACGAGATCATGCTCAAGACAAACACTTAGCGAGCGCAACGAACCGATGCTGAGACTGCTGAAACTGGTCAACGGCCAGCAGACCACGGGGAACGGCAGGGCCTTCTGGCTCTGCTTCCTCGCCGTGCTCGCCGCCGCCCTCGCCTATCCCGCCTTCGCCGACAGCTACGACGTCGGCAACTTCTGCTACTTCCTGATCTGGGTGTTCATGGCGCTGGGCCTCAGCCTGATGTGGGGCTACGGCGGCATGCTGTCGTTCGGCCAGACCTTCTTCTTCGGCATCGCCGGCTACAGCTACGGCGTGCTGGCCATCAACTTCGGCGGCGGCAGCTTGACCTGGCTGGCGTTGGTGGCCGCCGTAGGGATCGCCATGGTGGCCGCCATCGTGCTCGGCTACTTCATGATCTGGGGCCGCGTCGGCGGCGTCTTCTTCGGCATCGTCACCCTCTCGGCCACCCTGGTGCTGGCCTTCTTCCTGGGCCAGACCGCCGGGCCGGAGTGGCACATCGGGCCGGCCCGCCTCAACGGCTTCAACGGCATGAAGGGCATGGACCCTCTCACCCTGACCTGGGGCGACGAGGACATCTTCTTCGAGGGCACGCTGCTCTACTACCTGGTCGTTGCTCTGATCGTGCTGGTCTACTTGGGCCTGCGCATCCTGGTGAACTCTCGCTTCGGCAACGTCGTCGTCGCCGTGCGCGAGGATCCGCAGCGGGCCGAGCTGCTCGGCTACGACGTGCGCAAGTACCAGCTCGCCACCTTCGCCATCGGCAGCGGCCTCGCCGGCCTCTCCGGCGTGCTCTACACCTCCTGGGGCCAGTTCATCACGCCCTCCAGCATCGGCCTGCCGGCGGCGGCGATGCCCATCGTCTGGGTGGCGTTCTCCGGCCGCAGCGACCTCACGGCGACGCTCGTCGGCTCGTTCCTGCTGCTGTTCGGCTTCCAGACGCTGACCATCTACAGCCAGCAGCTGGCGCTGGTGCTGATGGGGGCGCTGCTGCTCGCCACGGTGATGCTGGCGCCGCAGGGCTTCGTCATCAGCCTGGCCCGCCTGATCGCCCGGCAGTTCGGCGCGCTGCGGGCCAAGGGGCGGACGGACGGCGCCCTGCCTGATGCCCCGGCGCGGGAGGCCTGACATGCCGATCCTGGAAACCAGGCAGCTCAGCAAGCGCTTCGGCGGGCTCACCGCCGTCTCCGACGTGGACCTCAGCATCGAGCCGGGCGAGATCCACTGCCTCATCGGCCCCAACGGCGCCGGCAAGAGCACGCTGTTCAAGCTGATCGTCGGCACCTATCCGCCCACCGCCGGCGAGATCCGCTTCCGCGACGGGGACATCACCCAGGTGAAGCCGTATGCCCGCGTGCAACGGGGCATGAGCATCAAGATGCAGGCGCCGAGCGTGTTCAAGGAGCTGCCGACGCGGCAGAACCTGCACATCGCGCTCCAGCAGAAGTTCCACAGGCAGGCGCTGGTCGACGAGGAGGAGCGGCTGCTGGCGCTGCTCGACCTCGCCGCCCACGCCGACAAGGCGGCCGGCCTGCTCTCGCACGGCCAGCAGCAATGGCTGGAGATCGGCATGGCGCTGGCGCTCGGCCCCGAGCTCCTGCTGCTCGACGAGCCGACGGCGGGCATGTCGCCGGAGGAGACCTTCAAGACCGGCGAGCTGATCAAGAGCCTGAACGCTTCGGGCATGACCGTGCTCGTCGTCGAGCACGACATGGCCTTCATCCGCCAGATCGCCCAGCGGGTCACCGTGCTGCACCTGGGCAAGGTATTCGCCCGCGGCGCCATCCAGGACATCGTCAACGATCCCGGCGTCATCGAGATCTACCTGGGCAAGGGGCATGGCCATGACGCGTGATGCGGTGCTCGACGTCTCCGGCCTGTGGGCCAATTACGGCGCCACGCCCATCCTGCAGGGCGTCGACATGAACGTGGGCAAGGGCGAGATCGTCGGCGTCATCGGCCGCAATGGCGTCGGCAAGACCACCACCATGCGCTGCCTCATCGGGCTGCTCAGGACGGCGCGCGGCACGATCCGCTTCCTCGGCGAGGACATCACCAAGGTGAGCGCCGACGGCCGCGCCCGCCTCGGCATCGGCTATATCCCCCAGGGCCGCGACGTCTTCCCGCGCATGACGGTGGCCGAGAACCTCACCGTCGGCACCCTCATCGGCGGGCCCAAGGGCCGCAAGCTCACCGACCTCGTCTACGGCTACTTTCCGCGCCTCGCCGAGCGGCGCGACCAGATGGCCGGCACCATGTCGGGCGGCGAGCAGCAGCAGTTGGCCATCGGCCGGGCGCTGATCGGCAATCCGGCGCTGATGCTGCTCGACGAGCCGTCGGAGGGCGTGCAGCCGTCCATCGTGCAGATGATCTGCGAGGCGTTGAAGTCGATCCGCGACGAGCTCGGCACCACCATCGTCTTCGTCGAGCAGAACCTCGACACCATCCTGGCCATCGCCGAGCGCTGCTACGTGATGGACAAGGGCCGCATCACCGCGAGCCTCGGCAACGGCGAGGTCGACGCCCACCACGTGCGCGAGCACCTGCTGATCTGAACGAAACCACAGGAGGGAACCATGGATCTGGGTTTGAGCGGCAAGCGCGCCCTGGTGACCGGCGGCACCAAGGGGATCGGCCGGGCCATCGCCGACTTGCTCGCGGACGAAGGCTGCGCCGTCGCCATCTGCGCCCGCAAGGCGGACGAGGTGACCGACACGGTGGCGGCGCTGAAGGCCAAGGGCGTCGCCGCCACCGGCAAGGCCGTCGACGTGAGCGACACACCGGCGTTGCAGGCGTGGGTCGCCGAGGCGGCCGGCGAGCTCGGCGGTCTCGACATCGTCGTGCCGAACGTCAGCGCGCTCGCCATCGGCGCCGACCTCGCCGCCTGGAAGAGCGGCTTCGCCACCGACATCCTCGGCACCGTCGCGGCGGTCGACGCGGCCATGCCGTTCCTGGAGAAATCCGACGCCGGCGCCATCGTCATCATCTCCAGCGTCTCCGGCCGCGAGATCGACTTCGCCGCCGGCCCCTACGGCGCCTTCAAGGCGGCGCTCATCCACTACGCCCAGGGGCTCGCCAACCAGCTCGCGGCGAAAAACATCCGCGCCAACACCGTGTCGCCCGGCAACACCTATTTCGAGGGCGGCGTCTGGCATCAGATCGAGACGGGGAACCCTGCCCTGTTCAAGACCGCGCTCGGCCTCAACCCCACCGGCCGCATGGGCAAGCCGGAGGAGATGGCGCGGGCCGCGGTGTTCCTGGCGAGCCCGGCGGCGAGCTTCATCACCGGCACCAACCTGGTGGTCGACGGCGCGCTGACGCGCGGCGTGCAGTTTTAGGCCCGAGTGGCACGACACAAAGATCTGTCTCTCTGAGCGGATGGATGGCCGGGTCAAGCCCGGCCATCCATCGACTTGGAGAAACGCGGCGGCTCACCCCATGGCGAACACCGGCACACCCTCCACGTCGCGGATGCTGACGTCCCACGGCGTGGCGGCGACGCCGTGCTCGGTGAGCACGCGCGCCGCGTCGGCGTGGTTCACCACCGCGGCGGTGGCGATGATGCTGTCGCCGGTGGCGAGCTCCTGGACGCGCGAGGCGATGTTGACGGTCTGGCCGAAGTAATCCTGGCGGTCGTTGAGGTTCACCGCCAGGCACGGCCCCTCGTGGATGCCGATCTTCAGCACCAGGTCCTGGGCGCCGCGGCGCGCGTTGAGCTGGCGCATGGCCGCGCGCATGCGCAGCGCCGCCGAGACGGCCCGGTGCGGCGCCGGGAAGGTTGCCATCACGGCGTCGCCGATGGTCTTGACCACGGCGCCGCCCTCCGACGCCACGATCTCGCTCAGGATTTCGAAGTGGGCGCGCACCAGGTCGTAGGCCACGAGGTCGCCCACCCGGGCGTAGAGCTGGGTGGAGCCCTTGAGGTCGGTGAACAGGAAGGTCAGGCTCAGGATCTTGAGCCGCTGCTCCACGTCGAGCGTCTCGGTGCGGTAAAGGTCGCGGAAGGTCTGGTTGGTGAGCAGGCGCTTGGCCGTCAGGAACGGGCGGCGCCCGCCGATCAGGCCCTCCAGCTCCGGCCGCGCCACGAACACGCCCGGCAGGATGCGCCGCTCGGTGCGGTTGTCGAGCGACAGGCGGAGCGGCCCCGGCGCCAGGGCGGAGCGGCCGACCTGGCCACGCACGCCGCTGAACACCACCGCCTGCTCCTGGCGGGCGTTCGCCGCATCGCCGGAGACGTCGATGACATGGGCCTCGTGGCTCACCGGATCGAAGACGATCACCGGATAGGGCGGCAGGGTGAGCGACAGGATCGCCTTCTCGCCGGGCTGCAGCTCCAGCGCCTCCAGCGTCGCCTCGCGGCTCAGCTCCTCGAACGCCCGCCCCTCCGGGAAGACCACGCCGGAGCCGAAGAAGACCTGGCGGTGGTAGTCCCAGAAGCTGAGGCTGTCCGGCTCGTGCGCGGCGATGCGGCGCACGCGCGGGCTCACGGCGAAGGCGACCTCCACCGTGTCGTCGAGGGTCGGCTCGCTCGTCAGGGAACAGAAGGCGCAGTGGTAGTCCTGCTGGCGCACGCTCCTGAGCGTGGTGTTGGCATCGAGGACGCCGCCGCAGCTCGGGCAGAGGATGTTCCAGGACATCTCGAACAGCCCCAGCCGCGCCGCATGCAGCAACGCGGCGATGGCCTGCTCCTCGTCCAGGTCCTGTTCGGTGGCGAAACGGACCGCGTTGACGCGCGCCAGCGCCGCGTCGCCGCCGGTGCGCACCAGCGCAGCGACGGCCCCCGCCGCTTCGGGAGCGGCCGAACGGTGCAGGGCCTCGAAGAGCGCGTCGGCATCCGGCATGACCACAGCATAGACCATTCGGCGCCGCGAGGGGACACGCCGGACAACAACCCGTCCACCGCCCCCATCAAAATCCCGGTGCAGCGGTATTAGATGGATGCGGGTCGGGGGCACCGGCGATGCTTCCGACGGGCGGCGGCGACCGATATGGTCGTGTCACACAGCGCGTTTTAGGGCGGCATGGCAACGAGATGTGAAACGAGGCCTGATGAACGGTTCTGCCCCCCTCTCGCGTTTTGCTCCACCTGCGGTCCTCGCCCACGCCCTGAGCTTCCTCGACGCGAAGCTCGCCCCGGCGAGCGCGCCCGACGGCGCCGGAACCGCCGCCAGCAACGGTGGCTGCGTCGCGGTCTTGGCCGCCGCGCACGCCGATGAGCCCGGGCGCCCGCCCGCGCAGGTGGCGCCGGCCGCCGAGCCGGCCCTCGGCGAGATCGCCGCGCAGCTCGAGCAGCTGACGCAGCGCCTGGTGGCCAACGAGCAGGCGATCGATGAGCTGCGCCGCGCCCCGGCGCCGGCGTCCAGCGACGAGGCGCGCGCGTTCCTCGACCACCTCAAGGCACGAGGCTTCATGCCGCGCGGGCTGGTGGACGTGGGGGCAGGCACCGGCGACTGGACGCGCACGGCGCTCTCGGTCTTTCCCGATGCGCCGATCCTGCTGATCGAGCCGCGGCCGGAGAAGGCTGCGGCGCTGACGGCGCTTGCCGATCGGCCGGGCTGCCACCTCGTCCAAGACGCCGCCATCGACGGCCTGCTCGACGGGCCGTACCGGCATATCAGCCCTGACCTCGCCAGGCTCGACCTCCGCGGCGACGGGCTCGAAGCGCTCGCGGAAGCCCGGCCCCTGTACGGCCGGACCGAGCTCTTCATCGTGGAGATGGCGCGACGGCAGCCCACGCCGCCGCTGCGGCAAGCCATCGCCTTCATGGCCGCACGCGGCTATGCGGTATACGACATCCTCGGGTGCAGCCCACCCGACCGGGCCGGTGTCGCGTTCGTCAAGGCCGACGGCATGTTCCGCGAGGCCGGCGCATGGTGATCGCCGCGTTCCCGGATGCCGTCCGGGCTGGCGCCGGCGCCGTGCTGCCCTCCGCCAGCATCATCCTATCGACCCTCGACCGGCTGCCGCGCCTCAAGGTGCTGCTCGACGCCCTCGGCCACCTGGAGGACGACGACTTCGAGCTGATCATCGTCAACGGGCCGTCGACGGACGGCACGGCGGAGTACCTGGCCGACTGGGCCGGGGCAGCGAAGATCGTCAACTGCCCGGCCGCGAACCTGAGCCAGGCCCGCAACCTGGGCATCGCCCAGGCGACGGGCGACATCCTGGTCTTCATCGACGACGACGCGCTGCCGGCCGCCGCGTCGTGGCTCACGGCCTACCGGCGCTTCTTTGCCGACCCCGCCAATAGTGCCTGCGCCGCCGTCGGCGGCCCCGTCATCAACACGTACAGCGGCCAGCTGGAGTTCTATCGCGGCTCGTGGTCGGAATACGCCGAGCCCTCGCCCCAGGACGGCAGCGTCTTTCAGGCTCCGACCCGCGGCTGGGTCGTGCCCGGCGTCATGGGCAGCAACTGCGCCCTGCGCACCGCCGCCGTGCGCGAGGTCGGCGGCTTCGACGAGAACCTCGCCGACTACCTGAACGAGCCGGACCTGTGCTTCCGCCTCTCCCACCGCGGCTACGACATCCGCTTTCTGGACGGCAACGCGGTGCGCCACGCGTCCGCGCCCAGCCCGTACCGCGACAGGTGGCGCACCGTCTTCCGCGCCGACACCTACTTCTGCGCCAAGAACAGCTGCGACGGCCTCGCCCGGAAGGTGCTGATGATCGCGCGGGCGGCGCGGTGGAAGCACATCATCCTGCAGATCCGCCGCGCCGACCTGCCCATCGGCCCGCGGCGCAAGCTCCAGTACCTCGGCCTGTCGCTCGTCGGCATCGCCGAGGGCCTGCGGCACGGCCTCCTCGGCCCGCGGCGGCTGTGGACGGAGGCCGCCGCCCCTGGCGCGCGCGTCAGGTTCCGCGCCGTCAGGCCGGAGCGCAAGCTGCGCATCGGCCTCATCCTGCGCGCGCTGCCCGGCGCGGGCCCCTACGGCGGGCCGGGTCAGCACACCGATGCCCTGGCCAAGGGCCTCTACGGCCTCGGCCATGAGATCCACCTGTTTGCGCGCCCGGAGCGGCCGCTGCCGGCCGGCGGCGTCGATTTCACCGTTCATTCGCACGCGCTCGCCGTCGAGGATCCCGCCTTCTACGACCCGGCGCTGCCGGCGGTCAGCCGCCGCCTGGCGGCCACGGCCGACTACCACCGGGCGATCGAAGCGCTGGAGCGGGCGGGAACGCCGCTCGACATCGTCATCGGCTGCAACTGGGACCTGGAGGTGCTGGCGCTCATCCGCTCGGGCCGCTGGCCGGTGGCGCTCTACCTGGTGACGCCGCTGGCGGTGAGCCTGGAGCTCGGCATGTCGCCCCGCGACGCCGACAACTTCCTCTGGAACAGCCTCGACCGCTGGCAGGCGCTCAATGCCTCGATGATCTGCACCCCCTCGCGCGCCGTGCTGGAGGTCTACCAGCGCCTGCTCGGCATCGGGCCGGCAGAGCTGCACGACCTCGCGGTGGTTCCGCTGGGGATCGAACGGACCTTCCTGCCGTCGATCCCGCGCGAGGGGCGCCGGCGGCTGCTGTTCGTCGGCCGGCTGGAGAAGCGCAAGGGCATCCAGACCCTGCTGGCCGCGCTGCCGGCCATCCTCGACGCCTTCCCGGACTGGGAATGCCACATCGTCGGCAACGACGCCCTGCCCTACGACGACGGGCCGCCGCTCAAGTCCCGCTTCCTGCGGGAGCACCACCGCGCCGCGTGGCTGCCGCGGGTGACGTTCCACGGCTATTGCTCGACCGAGGTGCTGCACGAGCACTATCGCCGCTGCGACCTGTTCGCCGTGCCGGCGCTCTACGAGTCGTTCGGGCTCGCCTACCACGAGGCCATGCAGTACGGGAAAGCGGTGATCGCCTGCCGCGCCGGCGGCCTGCCGGAAACGGTGGTGGACGGCGTCGAGGGCCTCCTGGTCGAGCCGGAGGACGTCGCGGCGCTCGAGACGGCGCTGCGCACGCTGATGCGCGACGACGCGCTGCGGGAGCGCATGGGCCGGGCCGGCGCCGAGCGCATCCGCACCCGCGACAATCACCAGACCTTCGCGCGCCGCATGGAGACGCGGCTGCTGGCGCATATCGAGGCGCGGGCCCCGACCGCGCCCAGCTCCGAGCGCGTGGCCAACGGTTAGAGGATTCCGCAATTGGATGAGATCATCCAACAGCGCGAAAACATCTGACGCGCCATTCCGGATCGACACCTTGACCCGCCGCGCTCGCTCGACGGCGACCGGGACGGTGTCGCTGACGCCCGGGCACGAGCCGCGGTCGCCCAAATCGGACAAATGACCGCACATCACCGCGCGCCGGAGCAAGTGCTTCCGGCGGTCGCGGCCCATGGCTATGGTCGTGCCATGAAGCGCGTTTGGAGCAGCGCCGAATGATAGCCGAGAACGCGACGAGATGACGACCCGTCCCGCCCCCCTTTCGCGCTTTGCTTCAGCCGCCGAGCTCACGGACGCGCTCAGCTTTCTCGACGCCAAGATCAAGCCCGCGATCGAGCATTCCGCCGCAGCCGACGCCGCGCACGACGAGGCTGCCGACCCGGGCTTCGCGCAACCGGCCTTCGACGCGGCCCACGCGGGCGACTTCGCGCTTGGCCGCATGGTCCAGGCCAACGATGACGAGCCTGCCGACCCGTCGCTCGCGCCGCCTGTCGTGGCTGCGCCGCCTCCGGTCGAGCCGGCGCTCGGCCAGCTCGCCGCGCTGCTCGAGCAGATGATGCAGCGTCTTGTCGCCACCGAGCGGACGATCGAGGATCTGCGCCGACCGCCGGATCCCCATTATGGCGCGCCCGGCACGATCCAACGGCCGATCGGCAACGTGCGCTCGTTCCTGGAGGACGTCAAAGCGCGGGGCTTCGCCCCCCGCGGCCTGGTGGATGTGGGCGCCAACGCCGGCGACTGGACGCGGATGGCGCTGTCGATCTTCCCCGACATGCCGTTCCTGCTGATCGAGCCGCAGCGCGAGATGGTGGCGGCGCTGACCGCGCTCGCGAACCGGCCGGGCTGCCACTTCGCCAACGCCGGCGCGGCGGCCACGCCGGGGAAGCAGGCGCAGACCATCTGGGAGGACCTGGGAGGCTCGTCGTTCCTCCCGCCGGTCGAGGACGCGCTGCTCAAGAGCGGGCGCCAGCGCCTCACCAAGATGGTGACCATCGACAGCCTGCTCAAAGGCCCGTGCCGCAAGCTTCAGCCCGATCTCGTCAAGCTCGACATCCAGGGTTACGAGCTCGAGGCGCTGGCAGGCGCCGAGACCCTGTTCGGCCGCACCGAGCTCTTCATCATGGAGATCGCGCTGTTCGAGTTCATGCCGCGCCAGCCGCTGCTGCGGGAAGCCATCATGTTCATGGCCGAGCGCGGCTACGAGGTCTACGACATCACCGAGTACGGCCGCCGGCCGCACGATGGGGCGCTGGGCCAGGTCGACGTCGCATTCGTCAAGGCCGACGGCATGTTCCGCCGGACCATCGCATGGTGATGGCCCTGTCGACGACCGGCCCGGACATCGCGGCAACTCCGGGCACGGCGCTGCCATCCGCCAGCATCATCGTGTCGACGCTCAACCGGCAGCCGTTCCTCAGGATGCTGCTGGACGCGCTGAGCCATCTGGACGACGACGACTTCGAGCTGATCATCGTCAACGGCCCGTCCACGGACGGGACGACGGAGTTCCTCGCCGGCTGGACCGGGGCGGCGAAGGTGGTGAGCTGCCCCACTGCGAACCTGAGCCGGTCCCGCAACCTCGGCGTCGCGGAGGCGACCGGCGACATCCTCGTCTTCATCGACGACGACGCCATGCCCACCACGGGCTCGTGGCTCGTCGCCTATCGCCGCTTCTTCGCCGACCCGGCCAACCTCAACTGCGCCGCGGCAGGCGGCCCGGTCATCAATGCCTACAGCGGCCAGCACGAGTTCTACCGGGGATCGACCTCCGAATACGCGGAGCAGTCGCCCCAGGACGGCAGCGTTTTCCTCGCGCCGAGCGGCGGCTGGGTCGTGCGCGGCGTCATGGGCTGCAATTGCGCGATGCGGGCAGCCGCGGTGCGCCAGGTGGGCTGCTTCGACGAGAATATCGCCTACTATCTGGACGAGACGGACATGTGCTTCCGCCTCGCCAAGCAGGGCTACGATATCAAGTTCCTCGACGGCAATGCCGTCCGGCACGCGTCCGCGCCCAGCCCATTGAGGCGGAAGTGGGCGACGATCTTCCGCAGCGACACGTATTTCTGCGTCAAGAACAGCTACGACGGGGTCTTCCGAAAGCTTCTGCTGATCGCCAAGACGGCGCGCTGGAAGCACATCATCCTGCATATACGTCAACGCAGTCTGCCCATCGGCCGCAAGCGCAAGCTCTGGTACCTGGGCCTATCCGGCGCAGGCATCCTGGAAGGCCTGCGGCGCGGCTTTTTCGGTCGACGGCGCCTGTGGACCGATCCGCCGGCGCCGGGCCCGCGGGTCGGGTTCTGCGCCGTCAAGCCGGACCGCAAGCTGCGCATCGGCCTGATCTCGCGCACGCTGCCCGGCACGGCCCACTACGGCGGCCCCGGCCAGCACACCGACGCCCTCGCCAAGGGCCTGTACGGCATGGGGCACGAGGTCCATCTGTTCGCGCGCCCGGACGCGCCGCTGGCGGCCGGCGGCATCGATTTCACCGTCCATTCGCGCTCGCCCGCCGTCGAGGATCCGGCCTTCTACGACCCGTCACTGCCGTCGGTCAGCCGCCGCCTGGCGACCGCGGTCGACTACCATCAGGCCATCCAGGAGGTCGAGCGCACGGGCAAGCCGTTCGACGTCATCGTCGGCTGCAACTGGGATCTGGAGGCGCTGGCGGTCATCCGAGACGGACGCTGGCCGGTGGCGCTCTACCTGGTGACGCCTCTGGCGGTGAACCTGGAGCTCGAGACCTTTCCGTGCAACGCGGACCACTACCGCTGGAACAGCCTCGATCTCTGGCAAGCGCGCAACGCGTCCATGATCTGCACCCCCTCACGCGCCGTGCTGGAGATCTACCAAAGCCTGCTCGGCCTTGCGCCGGCCGAGCTGCACGACCTGTCGGTGGTTCCGCTGGGCATCGAGCGCACGTTCCTGCCGCCGCTCCCGCGCCAGGGACGACGCAAGCTGCTGTTCGTCGGCCGGTTGGAAAAGCGCAAGGGAATCCAGACCTTGCTCGCCGCTTTGCCGACTATTCTCGACGAATTCCCCGATTGGGAATGCCACATCGTCGGCAACGATGCCCTGCCCTACGACGATGGGCCGCCGATCAAGCTGAGGTTCCTGCGCGAGCACCGCGGAGCGGCCTGGCTGCGACGGGTCACGTTCCACGGTTACTGCGCGCCGCAGGCGCTGCACGACCACTACCGCAGCTGCGACCTGTTCGCCGTTCCCGCTCTCTATGAGTCCTTCGGCCTCGCCTACCATGAGGCCATGCAATACGGGAAAGCGGTGATCGCCTGCCGTGCCGGCGGACTTCCGGAAACCGTCGAGGACGGCATCGAAGGCCTCCTGGTCGAGCCGGAAAGCGTCCCGGCGCTCGAGGCGGCGCTGCGCACGCTGATGCGCGACGCCGGGCTGCGCGAGCGCATGGGCCAGGCCGGCGCCGAGCGCATCCGCACCCGCGACAACCACCGGAGCTTCGCGCGCCGCATGGAGACGCGGCTGCTGGCGCATATCGAGGCGCAGACGCAGTCCGTGGCGCCGGCCGTAGCTGCCCCGGAACGCGCGGCCAGCGGCTAGATAAGTCTTTGTCTTCAAGGTGCGGAGAAGCTGGAGCGCCCTCCCCCACCCGTATCCCTACAGAGCGAAGCGGAGGGACTGGTGGGGGCGGGTCCAACTGCCGCTACGCCGGCAGAACCTGCCACGGCGAGACGTGTGCATGATCTCGCATTGCAACCGCGAAGCAGCGCATGAAGGCGCCGAAGCCGCACCCTTTGCCTGCGCCGACGAAAATGTGCCTCAGCCAGGATTTCGGCGAATAATCTTTAGCACGAGCAGACCCGCGCCAACCACCAAAGTTAGTATACCGAGCCAGGTTAGCGAACCTGAGCCATACTGGTAACCAAGCGTAAGGCCTAGCAGACCCAAAATCACGAGGGCGAGATCCGCGAACTTCTTGATCAGAAGCGTCGGACCATGACGCCTCTGCCCGCGGCGCTTGTCGCGCCGGATGTCCACGTTGCCGTGGTGAAGCGGCCGGAGAGGTCGAGGTGACGAGCCTCCGCAGGGCAGATAGGTGGCGGACACGAAGGGTGGCGGCCGAGTCAAAGCATCGGTAACGTCCGGACAGTTCCGTACCACGTGATCATGGAGGAGAGATGAGACAGACAGCTATCGAATCGCGCAGCGCGCAGCGCCCGGCCCTTGCGGCACCGGCTTGCAGTCTCCTCCTGTCCTTGGCGCTCGCCGGCTGCGGTGGCGGTGAAGGCCTGTCCCCGAACGTCGCGGCAAGAGCACCGGCTCCAGCCGGGATCTCGCGCGACGTCCTGATCGGGCGCTGGGGCGTCGCTTCCTTCCATACGGAGAAGGACCGCAAGCGCACCGAGGCGGAGGCGCGGGCGCAATGCAAGCAGCCCTACACGATCGCGCAAGGCCCGGGCGATGGCGTGATGATGCACGTCGCCGACGATCCCAAGCTGCATGAGCTGCGGCTGAAGGCCGGGCCGGGGGCAAGACCTATCTGGGCTTCGAGGCGCCGG
Organism: Chelatococcus sp. KU-N122; assembly: GCF_055391085.1. Classification (NCBI taxonomy): domain Bacteria; kingdom Pseudomonadati; phylum Pseudomonadota; class Alphaproteobacteria; order Hyphomicrobiales; family Chelatococcaceae; genus Chelatococcus; species Chelatococcus sp. KU-N122. The sequence goes on from NZ_AP043981.1 coordinate 1,109,896, forward strand.
CCGGCGATCCGCAGGATCGCGAGGTGCTGTCGGCGACGCCGAAGGAGCTCGTGATGCGCTTCGTCGATCCCGACGTGAATGCCCGCTACGGCACCTTCATCTTCATCCGCTGCGCCTGACCGGAAGCGACGACATGAGCAACATCCCCCGTACCGCCCTGCGCCGCCTGCTGCTGTCCGGCCTCGCCCTGGCGCCCCTCGTCGCCTGGTCGGGAGCCGCGAGCGCCCAGCAGCGTCCGCCCGCGGCGACCCAGGAGACCATGGATATCGGCGATGAGCCGGGCCGCATCTCGACCGCGGAAGTCAGCATCGCCCAGGGGCCCTATGCCCGTCAGATGGTGCTGTTCCGCTCCAGCGAGGCGCCGGGCACGGTGGTGATCAATTCGGCCGAGCGCTTCCTCTATGTGGTGCAGGACAATGGCCACGCCCTGCGCTACGGCATCGGCGTCGGCCGCGAGGGCTTCACCTGGTCCGGCCAGGTCAAGGTCAGCCGCAAGGCCGAGTGGCCGGACTGGCGCCCGCCGCCGGAGATGCTCCAGCGCCAACCCTATCTGCCGCGCTTCATGGCCGGCGGTCCCGGCAACCCGATGGGCGCGCGCGCCCTCTACCTCGGCTCGACGGTCTTCCGCATCCACGGCACCAACCAGCCGGAGACGATCGGTCAGGCGATCTCGTCGGGCTGCTTCCGGCTCGCCAACGGCGATATCGTCGACCTCTACGAGCGTGTGCCTGTCGGCACCAAGGTCATCATCCGCCACAAGGCGACGCTGTGAGCGGCCCCGCCGCTTCCGCCGATCTGCGAAAGGAACAGACAGTCATGTCGAAGGCCTCTTGGGTTATTCGCCGCTGCGGTCTCGGCCTCGCCGCCCTCGTCGGCTTCGCCCTTCCGGCCGGCGCCGGCACGCTCGACAGCGTGAAGCAGCGCGGCACGCTGCAATGCGGCGTCAGCGAGGGCGTGGTCGGTTTCTCGGAGAAGGACGAGCAGGGCAACTGGCGCGGCTTCGATGTCGATTTCTGCCGTGCCGTAGCGGCCGCCGTGCTCGGCGACGCGGGCAAGGTCGCCTTCACGCCGCTCTCCGCGAGCCAGCGCTTCGAGGCTCTGAAGGCCGGCAAGGTCGACCTGCTGGCGCGCAACTCGTCCTGGACGCTCGGTCGCGAAGCCGAGCTCGGGCTCGCCTTTGCCGGTATCACCTACCATGACGGCCAGGGCTTCCTGGCGAAGCGCTCGTTCAAGGCCGATACGGCGCTGGCGCTCGACAAGGCGAAGGTCTGCGTCGAGGCCGGCACCACGACGCAGCTCAACCTGGCCGACTTCTTCAAGCTCAACTCCATGACCTATGAAGAGAAGGTCTATCCGAGCGCGGCGGAAGCCTTCGCGGCCTTCGAGGCCGGGCAATGCGACGTGCTGACCCGCGACCAGGCCGCGCTGCATGGCGAGCGGCTCCGGCTCGCCAAGCCGGACGAGGCGGTCGTGCTGCCGGACGTGATTTCCAAGGAGCCGCTGGGCCCGGTCGTGCGCAGCGACGACTTCCCCTGGTTCACCGTGGTGAAATGGGTGAACTTCGCGCTGGTCAATGCCGAGGAGCTCGGCATCTCCAGCGCGAACATCGACGAGGCCCTGAAATCCCAGAAGCCGGACGTACGGCGGTTCACCGGCGCGGAGGGTGGCTTCGGCAAGGCGCTTGGCCTCGATGCCGATTGGGCGGTCCGTGCAGTCAAGGCGACCGGGAACTATGCCGAGATCTACGAACGCTCCCTTGGCACCGGCGCCAAGCTCGGCATCCCGCGCGGGCTCAACCAGCTCTGGAGCATGGGCGGCATCCTGTACGCCCCACCGCTGCGCTAGTGTGGTGGATCTGAAGTTCCTGCTCCCCGCAGGGCATCAGCGTTCAGGAACTTCAGATCCATTAAACCACACTAAAATCATAGAGTTGCTAGTGTGGCTTAGGAATCCGAAATTCACTCCCAGCGCTGCCCCGAGGTGGTGCGAATTTCGGATTCGCCACACTAGAACGCGGACGCTGTGGCTGCGAAGCAGTCGCGCGTTCGCGGGCCGCGTCGCGTCGTCGAATGCATTCGATAGCCCCCCAGGCGGGGTGAGGGTCGCAGCCGCCCCGTCAACCAAACCATCAAACGCGCGTGCGAGCGGGCGCCCGCCGCGGTCAGGCCGCGTCGGCCGCCTGGTAGAGGCGCTGGCGCAGCCACACGTGCCCGGCATCGTCGCGGTTGCGGGGGTGCCACAGCGCCAGCAGTTGCGTGGGCGGCAGCTCCAGCGGCGGCGGCGCCAGGTCGAGCTCGTGGGCGAAGCGGGCCAGGAAGCGCTGCGGCAGCGTGCAGATGCAGTCGCTGCTCGCCAGGATGATCGGCGCCAGCGCGTAGTTCTGGATCGACACCTTGACCCGCCGGATCCGCCCCAGCGCCGCCAGCACGGCGTCGATGAGGCCGGAGAAGCCGCCGCCGTCGGTGGAGATCAACAGGTGGTCGAGGGCGCAGAAGGTGTCGAGGTCGAGCGGCCCCGGCCCACGCGGATGGCCCTTGCGCTGGGCCGTGAAGAAACCGTCCTCGGCCAGCGCCCGGCTCATCAGGTCGCCGCTCGCCCGCTCGGGGCCGGCGATCAGCAGGTCCACCTCACCCCGCTCCAGGCGCTCGAGGATGTCAGGCGACGGGTGGATGAAGGCCAGGCGGGCGTCCGGCGCCGCCGCCATCACCCGGGGGACGAGGCCCGGCGCCAGGATGGCGGCCGGGTTCTCCTGGACCGCGATGGTGAAGGTGCGCCGCGTCCGCGCCGGATCGAAGGCGGCGGGGCCCTCGACCATGCGGCGGAGCGTGTCCAGCACGTCGGCGAGCTCCGCCGCGAGCTCCGTGGCCCGGGTGGTCGGCACCACGCCGCGGCCGTTGGAGGCAGGCACGAACAGGGGGTCGGCGAACACCTGGCGCAGCCGGGCAAGCCGCGCCGACAGCGCCGGCTGGCTGAGGCCGAGCCGGGCGGCGGCGTGGGTGACGTTGCGCTCGCCGAGCAGCGCCTCGAGCGCCAGCAGGAGGCCCAGGTCGATCTCGCCGAGATCGAGGCCGGCCGGCGTTCGCGCGCGCTGCATCTGGTTTGGGTCGGTCATGCCTTCCACCGTCATAGCCAGAACAGCCGCCCATCGCGCCAGGGTCAACCGGCGCGCCATCGACGAGGTGGATAGGTGGCATCGACGGTGCGGCCCTGCCGGCGGCGGGCTGTGCTTCGTAGATCGAGGCGCAGATCCACGACCCCGGAAGCTGCCATGCCTGTCCATGACCTGTCACGCGCCGCCGCCACCTGGCGGGTGGGCGATGCCACCATCACCCGTATCGATGAGCTGACGCTCAAGGCCTTTCCCTTCGGCGCGCTGTTTCCCGAGGGCGATCCGGCCGCGCTGGCCCGCCATGAAACCGCGCTCGGCCCCGGCTCCTACGATCCCGAGACCGGGCTGTTCATCCAGAGCATCCACACCTGGCTGGTGCGCACGCCGCACCACACGATCCTGATCGACACCGCCACCGGCAACGACAAGCCGCGGCCGGAGGCGCCGCCGCTCGACCGGCTGAACGAGCCCTACCTGGCACGGCTCGCCGCGGCCGGCGTCCGGCCGGACGACGTCGACTACGTGCTGCTCACCCACCTGCACGCGGACCACGTGGGCTGGAACACGCGGCTCGCCGACGACGGCAGCTGGGTGCCGGCCTTCCCCAACGCCACCTACCTGATGTCGGCCGTCGAGCAGGCCTACAACGAGAGCCTGACCGACGGACGGCCGCTGGAGGGCGACGCGCGCCCGCAGCCCACGCTCGGGCCGTCCGCCCGCCAGCCCAGCGCCGGGGTCTACGACGACAGCGTACGGCCGGTGCTTGAGCGCGGCCTCGCCCGCTTCGTGCCGGTGGACGGCAGCGAGGTGCTGGAGGGCCTCTCCTTCCTGCCGAGCCCCGGCCACAGCATCGACCACGCCTCGATCCGCCTGGTCTCGGCCGGCGCGGAGGCGCTGTTCGCCGGCGACGTCATGCACCATCCGCTGCAGGTCGCGGCGCCCGAGCTGAACTCCTGCTTCTGCGAGTTCCCGCAAGCCGCACTGCGCTCGCGCGCCTGGGCCCTCGCCTACGCGGCGGAGCGGGACGTGACGCTGTTCAGCACGCACTTCGCCGAAACCTCGGCCGGGCGCGTGAGCCGCACCGGCGAGCGCTTCACCTGGCGCTTCCTCTGAACCCTGTCCGATCGGAGACCGTTATGGCTGACCACTCCGCCCACGCGGCGACCACCCCGGCGATCGCCGCCGAGGACCTGATGATCCCCAGCGATACCGCCGGCATCTCGCTGCACCTGCGCCGCAAGCGCCTCGCCTCGCTGTCGCGCTTCCCGGCCGAGCGCACCGTGCTGATGATGCACGGAGCCACCTATGCCTCCGGCAGCCTGTTCGACGTGCCGCTCGGCGGCGCGTCGTTCATGGATCACCTCGCCGCCGCCGGCTACGACGTCTACGCCGTCGACGTGCGCGGCTACGGCGGCTCGACGCGCCCGCCGGAGATGACGGCGCCGCCCGAGCGCCACCCGCCGCTGGTGCGCACCGAGACGGGCGCGCGCGACCTCGCCAGCGCCGTCGCCTTCATCCGCGAGACACGAGGCCTGCCACGGCTCAACCTGGTCGCCATGTCATGGGGCGGCTCGGTCGCCGGCGCCTATACGAGCCAAAACAACGACAAGGTCGGCAAGCTCGCCCTGGTCGCCCCACTCTGGCTCAGCTCGGGCCCATCGGCGGCCGATCCCGGCGGGCCGCTGGGTGGCTACCGCGAGGTGCCCGTGCGCGCCGTGAAACCGCGCTGGCAGAGCGCCGCGCCGGAGGACAAGCGCGCCGGGCTCATGCCGGCCGGCTGGTTCGAGAGCTGGGCCGAGGCCACCCTCGCCGTCGACGCCGCGACGGCGCCGGGCCTCCCCGCGCCCGGCATCATCAGGGCCGTCAGCGGCCCCATCCAGGACATCCGCGAGCACTGGACTCAGGGGCAGCCCCTCTACCGGCCGGAAGCGATCGCGGTGCCGGTGCTGCTGGTGCACGCGGAGTGGGACGACGCCGTGACGCTGGAGGTGGCGCGGGACCTCTTCGGGCGGCTCAGCGGCGCGCCCTACCGGCGCTGGGTCGAGATCGGCGAAGGCACGCACATGATCCTGGTGGAAAAGAACCGCCAGCAGGCCTTCGACGCCATCCGCGGCTTCCTCGACGAGCGCTTCGCCCCCGAGGGCTGAGCGCGCCGCGGCGCCCGACAGCTCCGCATCGTGGGGGCATGTAAGTTCTTGTTCTGAAAGCGTAACGCGAGCTGGACCGCCCCCCACCCCTACCCCTCCCCGCCACTTCGTGGGGGGAGGGAGGAGCATCTGCTTGCGGCCTTGGAGAGTTGGCGAGGCGATCTGTCGAACGGCCTCCCCCTTGCGGGGAGGCTGTCCCGTGCGGAGCGAAGCGTAGCGGAAGGGACTGGTGGGGGTGGGCTCCAACCGCTGCAACGCTGGCAGACCTAGCCGCCGCCACCCCTCTGATCGATAACCGTCGCCTATCGACGCAATCCAACCCTCCTATTTTACATTTTCCGGCGCCCATGCCCTACTCCGGCGCAACGGACCGCCGATGCAGCGGTCCGCAACGGGCGCGGCTGGCCGCGTTCGATAAGCAAAAAGAATCGGTCTGGGTAGGAACAGCGATGGTGGGATCAACCGTCTCGATCGGTCAGCGTCGGCCTGCGCGGCTGCCGCGCCTGCTTGTGTCGCAGGAAGGGGTGATCCTGATCGTGGCGATCGCTCTGGCGCTCGTCTTCTCGTTGACGCTCCCGGGCTTCGCCACGGTGGGCAATCTGCTCACCCTCGCCCGCAGCGTCTCGGTGCTCGGCATCCTCGGCCTCGCCATGGCGCTGGTGGTGATCGGGCGTGGCCTCGACCTGTCGCTCATCGCCGCCATGGCCGCCGGCTCCGCCGCGGTGATCCAGGCGCTGAACGCCGGGCTGCCCGTGTGGATGGCCTTGCTCGTCGGCCTCGTCGTGGTGCTCGCCATCGGCTTCGTCAACGGCTGGGTCATCGCCTTCGTCGAGGTGCCGGCGCTGTTCACCACGCTCGCCACCGCCTTCCTGATCTTCGGGCTGACCCGCTTCGTCCTGAAGACCGTCATCGTCTACCCGCCGCCGGCGGCCACCGCCTTCCTCTACATCGGCCAGGGCCGGCCGCTCGGCATCCCCATGCCGATCCTGGTGTTCGCCGCCGTCGCCGTGCTGGTGCACCTGTTCCTGTCGCGCACGCGGGCCGGCCGCTTCATCTATGCCCGCGGCGACAACACCGAGGCGGCGCGGCTCACCGGCGTCGACGTCAGGCGCGACATCATCGTCTCCTACATGCTGGCGGCCGCCATCGGCTTCCTCGCCGGCGTGGTGTCGAGCGCCTCGACCGCCAGCATGAACATGCAGATCATCAACTCGACGCTGATCTTCGACGTCGTGCTGGTGGTGGTGCTCGGCGGCGTCAGCCTGGTGGGCGGCCGCGGCGGCGTGCTGAGCGTGCTGGTGGGCACGCTGCTCATCGGCGTGCTGCTCAACGGCCTCACCATCATGAACGTCAACGGCCAGATCCAGGACATCATCCGCGGGCTGGTGCTGCTCGGGGCCATCATCCTCGACAACCGGCTGCACCCCCGTGACGAGGAGACGGCCCGCCAGGGCGACTGAGCCGCCGGCGACACCGGCCAAACAGCTTGGGGCGACGACCCGCGTCGAGACGACGCCAAATAACCAGCGCAAGTATCCAGTGGAGGAATACAATGTCGATCAGGATCAGCCATAGACTTGCGGTGGTCCTCGGCGCCGCGGCCCTGGCCGTGGCGGGCGCCGCCGGGGCCGCCGAGACGCCGCAGCCGAGCAAGGGCGGCGTCGAGCTGCAGCAGAAGGCCGAGGCGCTGCGCGGCAAGACCATCGCCTGGGTGCCGGTGACCCTGGGCTTCCCCCTCGCCGACGAGTGGACCGCGGTGATGAAGGCGGAGGCCGAGGCGGCCGGCATGAAGTTCATCGTCCGCGATCCCGGCTGGAACGCCACCGCCCAGCTCCAGGCCGTGTCGGCGCTGATCGGCGACAAGGTCGACGTGGTCGTCGTGCAGAACCCCAACGTGCAGCTCCTGGCCAAGGAGCTGAAGCGCGCCAACGAGACCGGCGCCTTCGTGGTGCAGGTCAACATGGCCTCCAACCACCGGGCCGACGCCTTCGTCGGCGCCAACTTCATCCGCATCGGCCAGATGCTCGGCGACGAGATCGTCAAGGCCTGCGGCAAGGGCTCGGGCACCTCGGGCAAGGTGCAGATCGTGCAGGGCGAGCTCACCGCCACCGCAAGCCTCGACCAGATGGCCGGCCTGATGGCGGCGCTCAACAAGGACGACACCATCAAGGTGGTGTCCGACCAGGCGGCGGGCTGGGACGCCAACAAGGCGCTCGACATCACCTCGTCGGTCATCCAGCAGCACCCGGACCTGTGCGCCAGCGCCGGCTTCTGGGGCATCATGCAGGCCGGCGCCGCCCAGGCCATCAAGGCCGCCGGCAAGCTCGGCAAGGTGAAGATCTACGCCTCCGGCGAAGGCAGCCGCTCCGACTGCGACATGATCCAGCAGGGGCTGTTCGACAAGTTCGTGAACTACAACGCCAAGCAGCAGGGCCACGACATCATGCAGACCATCAACTTCCTGCTGCAAAGCGGCCAGAAGCCCGGCTCGCTCTACATCGCCAACTTCAGCGAGCTCAACTGGCTCGACAAGGACACCGGCAAGGGCGACGCCTGCTGGGACTTGAAGAAGTAGCCCGAGGAAAGGCAGCCGACGGTGCGGCCGCGTACCTCTCCCCGCATGCGGGGAGAGGTCGGAGCGCGCGAAGCGCGATCCGGGTGAGGGGGCCGGCAGACGAGGCCACCACCGGTCACGTCACGCGGCACACCCCCTCACCCCTGCCCTCTCCCCGCACGCGGGGCGAGGGGGCGCTGTGGCACCGACAGCGCCAGACCGTCAAACGTCTGCAGCTCCTCCGGAGCCGAAGAATTGGAGCTGTCTCCGCACGCGGACCGTTCCCGCGCCGAGACGCACAAGAACCCAAGGGAGAGCCCATGTCGGTCGCCGCTTCGCCGCCGCCGCGGTCGTCGTTCTGGGACGCCGTGAACGATCTGCGCTACCGCTTCTCGATCAAGCTGTTCCTGTCGGAGCTGCTGTCGAAGAGCTGGATGGAGCCGATCGTTCCGTTCGTGCTGATGGTGGCGCTGATCGGCTACTTTTCGGCGACGGTGCCCAACTACACCTCCGTCGACAACGTGCAGCAGCTCCTGCGGCTGTTCGCCGAGATCGGCCTGGTCTCGGTGGCCATGGGCTTCGTCGTCATCTCCGGCGGCATCGACTTGAGCGTCGGCGCCATCTTCGCGGTGACCAACCTCGCCGCGCTGATCATGTTCAAGTCGTGGGAGTGGCCGGTCTGGGCGGTGGCGCTCGGCACGCTGGCCGTCGGCGCCGCCATCGGGCTGATCAACGGCATCCTCGTCGGCTACCTCAAGGCGCGGCCGTTTCTCACCACGCTGGTGACCTTGATCATCCTGCGCGCCGGCTTCGACATGGTGAGCGAGAAATACGCGCCTCGCTTCGCCGTCTCCGACGTGGAGAGCGACGTCTGGGATTTTCTGGGCGGCGGCTCGATCCTCGGCATCCCCACCAACGCGCTGGCGCTGCTGGTGGTGCTGATCATCGGCCACATCTACTTGAGCCGCTCGCGCTACGGCTGGCACATCATGGCGGTGGGCTCCAGCCGCAAGGCGGCGCGCCACGCCGGCATCCGCGTCGAGCGGGTGCTGCTCGGCACCTACGTGCTCTCCGGCCTGCTCTGCGCGCTCGCCGGCCTGTTCTACGCGGCGCGCCAGAACAGCGCCGGCTCCGACACCGGCCAGGGCTGGGAGATGCAGGCGCTGACCGCCGTGGTGCTGGGCGGCATCTCGCTCGCCGGCGGCCGCGGCACCGTGTGGCGGGCGGCCATGGGCGCCATCATCGTCTTCCTCCTGATCAACGGCTTCGTGCGGCTGGGGCTTGAGGGCTACCTGACGATGGCGGCGCTCGGCGCCATCCTGCTCGTCGCCGTGGGCTTCGACGTCAAATGGGCGAAGAACCGCGGCAAGGCGATCCAGAAGATCTACGTCAACCCGACGCGCCTGGTGCTCCAGCAGGCCCCCTCGATCGCGCGCGGCAGCGCCTCGCCCTACGCCGAGAACGACCGGCTGAGCCAGGCCGAGGTGATCGGGCTGGGCCAGGTGGAGGGGCCCGAGGACGTCATCCTCGACCGCCAGGACCGGCTCTACACCGGCACCCGCGAGGGCTGGATCCTGCGCTTCTCCGGCCCGAAGTTCGAGCACCGCGAGGTCTTTGCCCGCATGGGCGGCCGGCCGCTGGGCCTCGCCTTCGACAAGGACGAGAACCTGATCTGCTGCAACGGCGGCATGGGCGTCTACGGCGTCACGCCCCAGGGCGAGATCTTCAAGGTGACGGACGAGACCAACCGCACCTGGGGCAAGCTCAACGACGATTCCCGCCTGCGCCTCGCCGACGACCTCGACATCGCCCCCGACGGCAAGATCTACTTCTCGGAAGCCACCATCCGCTACGAGATGCACAGCTGGGACGTGGACGGCATCGAGGGCCGCGGCAACGGCCGCATGATCTGCTACGACCCGGCCACCCGCACCACCCGCACCATCATCAAGAACCAGCGCTTCCCCAACGGCGTCTGCGTCGCTCACGACGGCCAGTCGGTGCTCTACGTCTCCACCTGGCTGTGCAAGATCTTCCGCTACTGGATCGCCGGGCCGAAGCAGGGCCAGCTCGAGACCATGGTGGAGCAGCTGCCAGGCTATCCCGACAACCTCAACCGCGCCTCCGACGGCGGCTACTGGCTGGCGCTCGCCGGCATCCGCTCGCCGGCCTACGACCTCGCCATGCGCAAGCCCGACTTCCGCCTGCGCATGGTCAAGGAGATCCCGCGCGACGAGTGGCTCTACCCCGGCCTCAACAACGGCTGCGTGGTGAAGCTCGATGCGAACGGCCAGCCGGTGGAGACCTACTGGGACCCCACGGGCAAGCTGCACCCCACCATCACCTCCATGCGCGAGCACAAGGGCTACCTCTACATCGGCGGCCTGGAGAACAACCGCATCGGCCGCATCAAGCTCGAGGGCGCCGACCCCGACTGGACGGGGTGGGACAGCTACTGGGGCGACAAGCGGGGAAGCTGAGCCATGGCCTTCTACAGTCACTTCCTCCGCAACGTCGAACAAATCCTGTTCCCGGACCGGGATCAGCACGCCATCCCCTCCATGGACGGCGCGCTCTCCCCCAACGGGCGGCTCGACGCCTTCACCGTGCTGCTGCCTGACCTGACCGACGTGGACGACGTGGCCGTCGCCGCCGACGGCCTCTACGTCTCGGCCGGACGCCTGGTTGTGCACCGCTTCGGCCCCGCCCTCGGCCAGAGCCGCACCTTGGCGAGCTTCGACGGCACGGCGGGCGCGCTCGCCGTGCACCCGGACGGGCGCCTGCTGGTCTGCGTCGCCGGCAAGGGCCTCGCGGCCATCGACGCCGACGGCGGCCAGCGCTGGCTGACCGAGGCCGAGGGCGGGCCGCTCGCCTGCCTCACCAGCGTCACTGTCGCGCCCGACGGCACCATCGTGCTCACCGACGGCAGCAGTCGCCACCGCGCCGCCGACTGGTGCCGCGACCTGATGGAGAAGAACGCCGCCGGCCGCCTGATCGTCGCCGACGCCGGCCTCGCTACGGCGCGCGTGGTGCGGGGCGGCCTCGCCTATCCGCACGGCTGCGCCTTCTCCGCCGACGGGCGCCAGCTGTGGTTCACCGAGAGCTGGATGCACCGCGTCAGCCGCTGCGCCTATGGCGCGGGGGGCCTCGCCGCGCCCGAGGTGGTGATCCCCAACCTGCCGGGCTACCCGGCCCGCCTGACGCCGGCCGCCGCCGGCGGCTTCTGGCTGCCCCTGTTCGCGCTGCGCACCCACCTGGTCGAGCTGGTGCTGCGCGACGACGATTTTCGCCGCGACATGATGCTCACCATCGCCCCCGAGCTGTGGATCGCGCCGCAATATTCCTCCGGCAAGAGCTACCTGGAGCCGTTGCAGGGCGGCGGCATGCGCAAGCTCGGCATCCTCAAGCCGTGGGCGCCGCCGCGCTCCTACGGCTTCGTCGGCCGCATCGGTGACGACGGCCGCTTCCTCGACAGCGCCCAGAGCCGGGCCGGCGGCGACCACCACGGCATCGTCAGGGCGATCGAGCCGCCGCAGGGCCTCGTCGTCGTCTCGAAGGCCGTGGGCCAGCTCCTGCAAGCCCCACCGGAGACCCGCCAATGAACGAGATGAGCGTCGCCACGGGCCTGGCCGCGGAGGGGCAAGGGAAGGGTCGCGTGCCGGTGCTGCGCGTCAGCCGCGCCAGCAAGGTCTACGGCGGCGTGCACGCCATCGAGGACGTGGATTTCGACGTCCACGCCGGCGAGGTGCACGCCCTGGTGGGCGAGAACGGGGCCGGCAAGTCCACCCTGTGCAAGGCCATCGCCGGGGCCATCCAGCTCACGTCAGGCGAGATCGCCCTCGACGGCCAGCCCGCCCAGTTCGAGCGCCCGGCCGACGCGCTCGCCGCCGGCATCAACATGGTCTACCAGGAGACCAGCCTGGTGCCGACCATGACCGTGGCGCAGAACCTGGAGCTGGGCAACGAGCCGCTGATCACCCGCTTCCGCTCGCTCAACATCCAGGCCCAGCAGCTGCTGCAATCGCTCAACTTCCACGTGGAGCCCACCGCCATGGTGGCGACGCTCGGCACCGCCAAGCGGCAGATGGTGGAGATCGCCCGCGCCGTGCGCCACAAGGCGCGGCTGATCATCTTCGACGAGCCCACGGCCAGCCTGACGCCCGAAGAAATCCTGCACTTCTTCCACCTGGTGGAGGACCTCAGGGCCCGGGGCGTCGCCATCATCTACATCTCCCACGCGCTGGAAGAATCCCTCAAGATTTCCGACCGCATCACCGTGCTGCGCGACGGCAAGCTGGTGATCACGGCGCCGACCAAGGACATGACGCGCGAGGAGCTGGTGCGGCACATGGTGGGCCGCGACATCTCCCGCACCCACTACGCCAAGCACGCCGCCAGCGCGCCCAGGGAGGCCGGGCCGCCGGTGCTGCGCGAAAAGGTGCTGGAGGTGGAGAACGTCACCATGGGCACGGCGGTGAAGAACATGTCGTTCTCGCTCTACGCCGGCGAGGTGGTGGGCGTGGCCGGCCTGATCGGCTCGGGCCGCACCGAGATCGCCAAGGTGATCGCCGGCGCCTTGAAGCGCAACCTGATCAACGGCGGCATGATCTACCTGCGCGGCAAGCCGGTGCGCTACCGCGTGCCGCGCCAGGCCATCGACGACGGCATCGTCTACATCACCGAGGACCGCAAGCTCGACGGCTTCTTCGAGACCATGGCCATCGACGACAACATGTACGTGGGCAAGCTCGCCACCAAGGCCGGCCGCTCGTTCCTGCTGTCCGGCGCCGTGCGCAAGGCGCTCGCCTCCGAGCTGATCGCGCGCCTGCGCATCGCCGCGCTCGACAGCCGCGCCAAGATCATCGAGCTCTCCGGCGGCAACCAGCAGAAGGTGGTGGTGGGCAAGGCCCTGGCCCAGGACCCGTCCATCGTCATCTTCGACGAGCCGACGCGCGGCGTCGACGTGGGCGCCATCCCAGAGATCCACGGCGCCATCCGCCGCCTCGCCGACGAGGGCAAGGCCGTCATGGTGATCTCCTCCTACCTCCCCGAGGTCCTGAGCATCTCCGACCGCATCCTGGTCGCCCGCCAGGGCCGCATCGTCGCCGAGCTCGACGCCGCGACCGCGGACGAGCGCCAGGTGATGTACGCCGCGATCCATTGAGGGGGTTACATCTGCGGTAGCGGCGGTTGGGCTCCATACCTCGCCCCGCTTGCGGGGAGAGGTCGCCTTGCGCGCCTGCGCAAGGCGGGTGAGGGGGGCTCCCGGAGAAGGCTCAAGCCCGGCCGCGGCGCGGGGCCAAGCCCCCTCACCCCTCCCTCTCCCCACAAGTGGGGCGAGGGTGCGCGGCGGCTCCGTCTGCGTAAAGCCGTCAAGGCCAGCGTCGTCCGTCGCGGGCTCCGGCTACAACTGGGCTTTGATAAGCCGGAGCAGCCGGAAGCGCGTCTCGTCGTTGCCGTTCGTGAGCGAGATCACGAACCTCACCTGCCCGTGCTTGGCGGTGTCGGCGTAGCCGGCGAGCGTGCGCACCCCTTCCATCGTGCCGGTCTTGTTCGTGCCGCCGTCATGGCCGTGGAGCAAAGCGGCGTGGGGCGCGAAGAGGGCGAGCACCTTGGCGAGGCCGCGCGGGGTGAAGCGGTTGTCGCGGCTGATGCCCGAGCCCTCCTCCAGATGAATGGCATCGGAGAGGCCCTGCGCGGCCAGCATCGCGTTCGCGACCTGCAGCGACTTCTCGAGGCTCACCGGCCCGCCTAGGCGCCGCCCGCCGATCTCCAGAAAGACCTGGTTGGCGACATAGTTGTTGGAGCCGCGGAGCAGCGCGACGAGGATCTCGGACAGGGGACGCGACTGCCGGTGCACGTAGACCGGCTCCCGTCCCTCGGGCACGGCTCCGGTCGAGATGGTACCCGTCACGCGGCCGCCGGCCCGCTCGATGAAGGCGGCGATCAGCTCCCCGGCATAGCGGAGGCTCACCGCAGGGTCCTGGCTCAGGCTGATGCGCCCACTCCCCTTTGGCCCTCGCGCCCGGAATTCGGTGATGGCGAGGGGGGTGATCGGCGTCTGCGGCTCGGCCGAGCGCACCTTGTCCTTGCTGCGCACGGCATGGACCGTGTTGAAATTCACCGCCAGCGCGCCGTTCAGCGCATCGTAGGCCGCATCGGTGTCCTCGATGCCGGGGATGGCGAGGCGTGCGGGATAGTAGCTCGCATCGAGCACGATGCCGGTGATCGGCTCCTTGCCGATGGCAGCGACCAGCCCGGTCGCGAGCAGCGCCAGCTCTTCCGAGATCAGGAACGGATCGCCGCCGCCGCGCACATAGAGCACCCGCTTGTCGTCGAGGTAGAAGCGCGTCTCGAAGCGATAGTCGCCGCCCAGCACCTCCATCGCCAGCCACGCCGTCACGATCTTGGCGACCGAGGCCGGAACGAACGGCCGATCCGCATTCTGCGCCACCAACTCGTTGCCGCCGGCATCCACAACAAGCACCGACGCGGACGGAGCCAGCGCCGCAAGCTTCTCCTTGGCCCCGGCCCCGGCGGGGGCCGGCAGCAGGAGCAGAGCCAGGGCGAGGAGGCGGTACAGCATGGCGACTCCGGGGCGGCGGCTTGCGGGCCTGTGTTAATGAGGCGCAGGCATCGGGGCAGTCAATCGCGAAGTTCTTCGGTTCTGACGGAAGCCGACCGCTGGCTTTCTCGCGGAACCTGAAGCGCAAAATCAGTCTGAGGCCGGGGCCAGGAAACGGGAGAGACAGCGCCGCGGCCGTCTCTCCCGAACTGCCAGCGGCGGCCTGATCGACCCACGTAAGGCGAGCTCTTGCGTCCCCCAAAGCGAAGCGTCGAGCGGCCGCCCCGACATCACTCTCGCGGCGGCCGGGTAAATAATGCTAGCGCGAGCTACACGCCAGAGTGTAGGATTACGTCACATTTCAATCGCGGAGTATCGATGAGCCAGGTGCAGCCAAAGGTATCGACCTTTCCGGTCGTTGTGCAGCCTGACTTCGTTGAACGTCAAGCGAAAACCAGCCCGCTGCAGGCTCTGGCCGAGTTCGTCTGGAACGCAGTGGATGCAGATGCGACCCTGGTTGAGATCGAACTAGACAGCAACGAGATTGGGCTCCAGCGCATCGTTGTTCGAGACAACGGTACAGGTATCAGTTTTGCTGAGGCTCCCGAACTGTTTGGCAATTTGGGCGGTTCATGGAAGCGGCTTCGTGCACGTTCGCAAAAGGAGGGACGGGTACTGCATGGGCGAGAGGGCCGCGGCCGCTTCAAGGCTATCGTCCTCGGACGCACTGCTGATTGGTACGTTACCTACGACGGTGGCTTAGACGTCGGCATGCGGTCTTACTCCATCACAATCATCGCCGATCAATTGCGCGAAGTTCGCATCAGCGATGAAGGCGCCCCAAGATCAACTTTTACCGGTGTTGAATTAGTTATCACTGAACCGAAGCATGACTTTCGCTCACTACAGTCGGACGATACAGCACAGGAACTGGCGGAGATATTTGCGCCATATCTAAAGGACTACAAGCAAGTTACAATTTCACTTCAAGGCATGCGGCTCGACCCTAGTACCGCTATTTTGGCTAGCTCGCCCTATAACCTGACCGACATCGGCGAGGGCGACAGAGCGTTTCCTGTTCGGCTGGAGATCGTCGAATGGCGTCGCCATACGAAGCGCGCGTTGTATCTCTGTAACGAGGGAGGCTTTCCTCTACATCAGGTTGACGCGAGGTTCCATGTTGGAGAGCACAATTTCTCAGCTTATCTGAAGTCGCCATTCATCGAGCGACTGCACGACGACAATCTTCTACAAGCGGCAGAGATGAATCCGTCGCTCAACACAGCCATCGAGGAGGCAAAATCAAAGATCAAGGAGCACTTTCGGCAGCGATCCGCCGACGCCGTTCGTACAGTAGTCGAAGAATGGAAAGCGGAAAAAAGCTACCCCTTCTCAGAGCCACCAACAACGCCACTGGAGGCTGTGGAGCGCCAAGTCTTCGACATTGTGGCAGTTACAGCGAGCCGATACGTGCCCGACTTCTCAGTCGCAGCCCAGAAAAATCGGGCGTTTCAATTGCGCATGTTGCGGCAGGCAATCGAACGGAGCCCGGCTGACCTGCAGCTTATTTTAAAGGAAGTTCTCAATCTTCCTCCTCGGCAACAAGAGGAAATGGCAAAGCTCCTCAAAGAAGCCTCCCTGTCAGCCATCATAAGCGCAGCGAAGGTTGTATCAGACCGGCTCAAATTCCTTGTGAGCCTGGAAACAATCGTCAACGACCCTGACATAAGTAGGCACGTGCGAGAGCGCAGCCAGCTTCACAGGATGCTCGCAGATAACACATGGATATTCGGCGAAGAATTTAATTTGATGGTCGACGATCAAGGCTTAACTCAATGCCTTCGTCAGACCGCAAAAGCTTTAAACAAGGATATTATTATCAACAAACCAGTCAAGCATCCAACCAAAAGCGGAGGAATCGTGGACTTAATGTTGTCTCGAGCGCGAAGGCTACACAAACCAACCGACGTTGAGCACTTGGTCGTTGAGTTAAAGGCTCCGCGCGTGGCTATAAAGCGAAAGGAACTTGAGCAGGTAGAAGAGTACGCGCAGGCCGTCGCCGAAGACGCTCGTTTCGATACAAAGCAGACCAAGTGGTCGTTCTGGGCGATATCGCGCGAAATTGACGAGAATCTGATGCATTTCAAGCAGGTGGAACACGCCCCTGAAGGCGTTGTGCTCAAGCGCAAAAACGTCACGATTTGGATTCGAACGTGGGGCCAATTGATAGCTGAAAATAAAGGCCGACTGCAGTTCTTCCAGGAAAAACTTGAACACAGCGTAGATCAAGGAGCAGCACTAAGACACCTCCAAGCTCGCTACGCCGACTTGCTGACCGAGACAAAGGCAGGGGCGGCAATCGACGCGGCCTTGACCGATGATGACGAAGATTGGGATGGGGAGCACGACGATCAGTCGGAAGACGTGGCAGAGCCAGCGGACGGCTAGCTGATCGGCGGCAAAAAGCGTCGAGAGTTCTTGCTACAATGTTGACGGCTACTACTCTTTTTGAAGCGCGAAATCTGCAATCTTTGATTGCCCGCGATCGCGCTCGTACCACCCGACTCCAGAAACGCCAACGCGCATGAGCGCTTGAAGAATGAGTCAGATCACCGATCGTCACAAGCTCGCCCACAGGGCCGTCCTTGCGGTATCAAAGGTTCTATCTCGGGCTGGCGCACTCACGGAAGCCGTAAAAAATGACTATGGTGAGGATCTTATCGTCCAGACATCGCTGGGTGATACAGCAGACAACTTTACGCTGCTTGTCCAGGTAAAGGGCACAATGCGTACAATTAAGGACAGCTCGCTGACGCTGTCGATTGACGTCGATCATCTTTATCGTTGGGCCAGCCATGCTCAACCCGTGCTAGTTTGTATTTACAGCGAACAATCAGATCAAATTTACGCTTTTTCGCCGCGAGACTCTATCAGCCTCTGGGAACTAAGCACGCTAAAGACCAAATCAAAGACGGTTCGGCTAAATCAAACGCATGAATTTAATGAAACCACTGCTATAAAGTTTATTTGGCACTGTCGAATTGAGCACTGTGCACGCATGCTGACGTGGCACGAAAGCAATTTGGCGTATTCTATCGACGCAGGAGAATTTGAACGCCGGCAGAAACACATAGGCCGTGAGCTGAATCTTATCACCTTTAATTTTCTTCGGGACATCGGCGTTCTTGTCGGCGACAGCGACGTGCAGCACGAATTCCGAAGGAAAACAGAGAACGCAAGCCGAGCGTTTTCACGAGACAGATCGGCCATCGGCAATCATCAGCTAGATGCTGAAAGCGCCATCGCACTTGCCCTGTTAGGCCATATGGACACGCTCGTTAGCGGCCTAGGTTTACCGAGGATTCTGATAGACCGATGCAGCTCGCTCGTGAAGATGTTCTTTGAGAAGAGTCATCCTGCGGAGTGGCGCCGCATCGAGGCGAACTTCGAGAAGGCCTTCACTTAGTTAGGCACCTGGTCGCGGAACATATTCATGACCAGCGCCTGGCTGACGGGCCGGAGGTCCGCGGGCAGCGGCGGCACCTGGCGAGCGCGGTGGGGAGCTGGCCCGGGCCATCGGCGCCGTCGGGCCGGATCGTCACCAGGGGCACGGGGGCGTCGAACGGCGGCAGCCGCATGATCGGCTCGCCGACGGGCAAGGCCTCCAGGTCGAAGGGCGCGCCGGAGCGGCAGTCCACCATCACCTCGAAGCGCTCGCCCGCATACATCGTGAGCTTCTTCGCCTCGACGGGGCTCTCCAAACGCCCGCCGTCGGAGCCGACGACGAAGAGCGAGCGGCCGTCGGAGACCTTCAGCAGGTAGCTGCGGGCATTGGAGCCGTCGAGCAGGCGCAGCCGCACCCAGCCGCGGGCCGTGCGCGCCTCGGGGTATGGCCCGGCTCTCCCCGCAAGCGGGACGAGATCCGCAGCCGAGCTGAATGGTCATCCGCGCTCGTGGCCTCGATCGCGGATGAATCATCAGACAAAGTGCGCTAAAGCCGCGGTATGGGATTTGGGGTCTTCGTCCACCGCTCAGACTCGATCTA
Organism: Chelatococcus sp. KU-N122; assembly: GCF_055391085.1. Taxonomy (NCBI): domain Bacteria; kingdom Pseudomonadati; phylum Pseudomonadota; class Alphaproteobacteria; order Hyphomicrobiales; family Chelatococcaceae; genus Chelatococcus; species Chelatococcus sp. KU-N122. The sequence continues at coordinate 1,128,316 of NZ_AP043981.1, forward strand.
CGACGACAGCCCGGCTGAGCGGTACCAGTTCCCGCGCCTGTATCTGGGGCGGGTCGAAGCGTGTGTCGGCGATTGGATCGTCTATTACGAGCCAAGGAAGGTCGCGGAAACCCGCGGCTATTTCGCCACCGCCAAGGTCGAACGGGTCATTCCCGATCCCAGCGCTCCCGGCATGTTTCTGGCTCTTATTGAGCCCGGCAGCTACCTCGACTTTGCCAATCCGGTCCCCTTCAGTGATGCGGGTAGCGTGATTGAACGCGGCGTCCTGAACGAGGATGGGCGCATTTCGGGCCGCGCCCAGTCCGCCGTGCGCCCGCTCTCACCGAGCGACTTCGGCCGGATAACCGGCCTCGGATTGACTGATGGCGAGCCGCTGCTTCCGCGCATCGGCGACGATATGGCGCCTATTGGCCTTCGCGAAGAGCAGACGCCATTTGAGTTCGAGCAGACCCGCGAACGCGTCAGCTATCTATCGTCGCGGATCATACGGGATCGCATCTTTCGCCGTGTCGTGCTGCGCGCCTATGACGAGCGCTGCGCCATTAGCGGACTGAGGCTCATCAATGGCGGCGGGCGCGCCGAGGTCGCGGCGGCGCATATCCGGCCGGTCGAAGCCAGCGGCCCTGACATCGTCAGCAACGGGCTTGCCCTGTCAGGCACCGCCCATTGGATGTTCGATCGTGGGCTGATCAGCCTTAGGGATAACCTGGAGATTTTGATCTCCCGCCAAGCCAATGACCCGGACGGCATACGAGCCTTCATCAACAGGAGCGGCCGGGCGATAGCGCCTCAAAGAAAATTCGAGCACCCGCATCCGCACTTCCTGCAATGGCACCGAGAGCACTGCTTCAAGCAGTGAAGCAGTGGCATCGGGCGAGGTGAAGCCACTCCAATCACGGCAGCGGGCGCTCACGCTTCCGCCGTGGCGAAGCTGGCCTCGGTCTTCAGCCGGAGCTGGACGCCCGCCGCATCCGCACGCGCGAGCTTGTCTACGCCAGCCGCTTCGGCCAGGAGGTGGTCGGCTTCCAGCAGGACGCGGCGGCATGGTGGTCGCTCTGTCGGGTCGCGGCGACGCGACCGGCCAGCCGTCGCCCCCTGCCCCGCGCTGACCTATGAGCGCCGGCATTGCGGCGGAGGCCATCTCCACCGGCAGCCGCGGATATGGGGCGGTCAACGACGCTACCGGTCCCTCTCGCCGGCGGTTGCGCTGTCTCCCAGCATCATCGCCCGAAGCCGGCCGGGGCCCATCGCCAGGCCGAGGTTCCTGAGCCCGAAGAACGGCAGGAGCGCGACGAACATGATGACCGCGGCGCTGAGCAATCCCGCCAGCCCGCCGCCGCCGACGCTCGGAACGCTCGCCATGATCGTCCTGCCGTGGATCAGCCCCTCGACGACCTTCTCGATAACATGCACGACAAGGAAGAGCGCCGTGAGGAGAAGGGTTTCGTACAGGATCGGCCAGATGAGCGGCCGCTTGCGCAGCCACCCGCCCGGATCGAACATCTCGTAGACCATCATCACTTTGGCGAAGACGAGCGCGTTGATGAAGGCGAAGCCCTGCATGACGACATTGACGCCCTCCTCGCGCAGGACGATGCTCTGATTCAGCACGAACACGCCGAACAGAATCCAGAGATAGAAGAAGAGGATCAGGAACCGGCGGAACTCCTCCGCCGCCTTCTCCTTCAGCCCCGCCGGCTTGTGCACGGGCGGCGGCGCCCCGTCAGCCATTCCCAAAGCGCCTGGATCGCTCGATCGACTAGCCATCGAACCCCTCCGTGTCACGCGCGTTCATCCAGACCTTGGCAGGGCCGCCAGCGCTCCCGCAAGGGTCGGGACGCGACCGCGTCAGCGCCTCCCACAAGCGCAAGCGACGTCGCGATTATCAAGAGCAATCTTGTTCGTGGGAGGACCAGCGACGGCAGGCCACAGGGTGGGATCGGGGCGGACCTGCACAGTGCGCCGGCGGGGCACGGCCTCAGAGACCTGCGTGCCGCGCCGTCATGGCCGGGCTTGACGTTGGCCATCCATCGCAACGAGTAGCCTCAGCCCGACAGGGCTGCCCGAATGTTGTTGTTTTCCAAGTGGATGGATGGCCGGGTCAAGCCCGGCCATGACGTTGGCGGGGGGCCTACGGCTTGTGTGCATTCGATAGCCACGGGCGGGGAGCGATCGGATCGCGTGCCGCGAGACACCGCGCTCGCGCAAGGTCCAGGCCGGTCACGTCACTCGGTTGGCCCCCTCACCCTGCCCTCCCCACAAGCGCGGCGAAGGGCACCCGGCGGCTTCGTCGCCGCTCGGGCCTCGAGGCCGCGGCGCTAGAACGGCTGCCCGGCGGTGCGCAGCACCGCTTCGACGTCGGTCAGCCAGACCAGCTTCTGCGCCTTGAGAGTCTCGAGGACGCGCCGCAGGGCCGCCGCGCCCGCAGGGGTGCCGACGACGAAGGGATGGATGCCGATGGCGACGACCGTTGCCGGCCGGCTTGGGTCGGCCGCCGCCTCGCGGGCGAGCTCGCCGACGTAGTCGATCCACAGCCGCTCCAGGTCGCTCGCCTCCTTGAAGCGCGAGAGGTACTGGCCCATGTCGACGACGCTCGGCGGATAGGGCACCAGCACGAGCGGCGCGGGCTTGGTGTCGAGCCGAGCCAGCCTGTCGGAATCCATGCCGTCGAGCGAATAGCGGATGCCTTCGGCCGCGCTCGCCGCAAACGTTTCTTCGTCGGGATAGACGCTCGGGCTCGACCAGCCGGTGCTGCGCACCCCGGTCGCCGCTTCGATCATGTCGAGGGTCTTGCGGATGTAGACGCGCTGGGCGGCCGCCCCCTCGGCCAGGGGCAAAAGATCGGTCGCGTTGTTGAGGCCGTGGGCGATGATCGGCGCCTGCGGAACCAGGGCGCGCAGCGCCGCCCACGTCTGCGGCTGGGCCTGCGGGAATTGCGCATTCAGCGCAAGGCTCAAGGGGACACCCATCTCCTTGAACAGCCGGCCGGTGCGCGGCAGACCGAAGTTGATGGCGTACTGGCGAAAGCCCTCGTCGACGAGGTCGGGCTTGCGCCCGGTCATGTCGGGACGGAAGTTCGGCCCCTGCCCGTGCCCCCACGTCTCAACGTAGAGGACGAAGGTGACGGCGACCTTCTTGCCGTCCGGCCACGACGGGACGGGGATGTCCTGCCGCGGCAGGCCGGTGATCCAGTCCGGGCCGCTCTGCGCCAGCGCCGGGGCGAACGGCGCCAGGACGGCGAGCAGCGCCGCGAGAATGAGCCCACGCATGTTGCACCTATCCGTTTGTCGAGAGCGTCCGGGGCGGAGCGCTTCACCTCGCCCCGCCTGCGGGGAGAGGTCGGAGCGCGCGAGCGAAGCTCGTGCGCTCCGGGTGAGGGGGGCCTGCCGGAGAGGACTCCAAGCTGGTTGGGCTGCTGCACGCCCCCTCACCCCTCCCTCTCCCCGCAAGCGGGGCGAGGGGGCGCGGCGTCTCTCGTTGCGGCCAAACCGTCAAAGCCCGTTTGCCATGCTGTCCGGCCCCATCGCTCAATGCAGGTCGTCGAGGGAGGCGGCGCCCGAGCCGCCGGAGATCAGGGTCGGCCACTGCCTGGAGCCGAACGGCACGGCGGGCGGCAGGAACGGCTCCTTGCCGCGCTTCTTCATTTCCGCAACGATGGTCTTGCGGCCGTCGCCTCCCATCAGCTCGTAGTCCATCAGCCGGTCGTTGTTGAAGAACAGGCCGCCCACCGAGCGATCGGAGATGATGCGCACGAGCGAGGTCAGCATGTCGTCGGGCGTGGTGGTGAACGAGATGGTCTCGATCAGCATCAGCCGGTCATTGATCGCGTCGGGCCCGAAGTATTGCGCCAGCACGCTGAACAGCACGTTGTTCTGCCGCGCCACGTAGATCGTGTTGCTGGCCCCGTAGGCCTGGTCGAAGCTGCCCCCCAGCTCCTGCTTCCAGCCGTCGAGCACGCCCATCCAGTGCGTCACCTGGGTCTGCGCCGCCCAGGCGATGGCATGGCGCAGCACCGGCGCCTGCTGCTTGGCGAACGCCTCCACCGCATCGAGGCGGATGACGCCCTTGGCCAGGCAGTCCTCCATGAAGGCGATGTTGTTCTCCAGGATGGCGCGCGAGTTCGCCCGCCACTCGTCCGGCATGTCCGCCGCGCCGATGCCCTCGAGGGCGCTCTTCATCTCCGTCAGATAGGCCCGCATGGGCGCGACCCAGGTCTTGTCGTCCGGGTTGTCGACGTAGGGCAGCACCACCTCGGAGATCGCCATGGTGCTGTGCCCGAGCGATTTCATCACCTGGTAGACCTTGGGCACCGACGGCGCCTCGGTGGGCGGCTGGCCGGGCCGATAGAGGATCATGCGCCCGCCCGCGCCCGAGAACAGCGCCAGGATGACCGGGTGCTTGCCGAGGATGTTCCTGCGGAATGCCGTTCCCGCATTGTCGTAGAGGGAGAACATCGTGGTGTTGAGCTGCAGCACGTTGCGCGTGGCGAGATCCTTCGCCGACGGCGGCTGCGGCGGCCCGGAGATGGGCTTCAAGTAATCCGGCAGCTCGGCGGCCGCGGCGCCGGACAGGGCGGCGGCGAGCGCCGCGGCCAAGACGAAACCTATACGCGCAGATCTCATCGCTTCCCCCCTCGTCGTGATGAGCTAGGGCCAACCGCCCCGTCGTTTGTTTCAGCTTCAGTAAAGCCCGTTGTCGATACTGACTCCTGGAAGGATTCGCCCCTCCGATCAACGATGGCACGCGAACGTGAACACTGTCGGGCGCCCGGCTTGGCAGCCCGCGCGAGCGGCGAACGATCGCGGCTCGCGCCGGTGCCTGAGAGCGACCTGACGGGTGGACCCGGAGCCGCCCGCCGATCACTTGCCCCCCGCTCGGGAAGCGCCCCGGATTCAAGGATTTGGAGCATGTCGTGAGCGGCTGACTGGATCCGCTCCAGACAGGCCCCAGGCCATTCGCGTAGCAGACCGACGGCGAAACTGACTATTCCCTCATTTGAGGGATCTGGCGCCCGGTCCGGCCAGGCTTGCAGCGTCCACGTCCGGGGCCGATGCGCTCAGCAGAATCTAGACAATCTGAGCTGAAATTCACGGACTGGAGCCGAGCTGCGGTCCGCAAATGTCTGCTGAGGTCAGCGGTCTCCGCCGTCGCCCATCTGGAAGCGCCGCAGCAGCGTCGTGTGCGAGCTGACGCTGAAATGCCGGTAAACGGCCCTTTGATACTGGGCGATGGTGTATTCGGACAAGGACAGGCTGGCAGCCATCTCCTTGCGCGTGCGGCCATCGAGCAGGAGATTGAGCACCAGCCGCAGGCGCGGCGAGAGGCGCGGCACGGAGGCGCCGCGGTCCGTCGGCCACCCCTGTTCGTGCAGCCAGGGCAGCTCGCTCAAGAGGATATGGGCGATGCGGCCCTCGCGCTCGTCGAACGGCGCCTCGGTCTTGCGCCGGAAGATGGAAATGGTGCTGACGGCGCGCTCGTCGATCGGCCGCAGGGAAAAGATGAAGGGGCCGATATCGGCATCGCGCAGGTGGGCATCCACGCCGGAGGCGGCGAACGCCGGCTCGTCGACGACTTGCTGGCGCACGCGCGTGACATGGGAGGATCGCTGACGCATCTCCCCCAGGAGCTTCTCGGAGGTCCAGGCCATGTCGGGGTGGCCGGCGGCGAGCAGCAGCCGCGCGTAGCGCGCCTCGTCGAAGCCGCCATGGGCGAGGCCGAGATAGACCGGCTGCTCGCCCGGCTCGGCGAAGCAGCCGAGGCTCCAGGTCCAGGCGTCGGCTTTGATCAGGCCGCACAGGCCTTCCATGAGCTGCCGCTTCGCACTGGTGAAATCCTGGCGCGACACGATGACGTCGCCGAGCAGCTTCACGATCTGGCGCACATCCGCTTCGGCGAGGGCGGCGGCCGGGTCGCGGGACAGGGGCGTGATGTCCGGGGGCATGGGGCGATCGGTCCTGGAGACATGCGGGCGGGCTGACGTCGGCAGCGCGATCGATCAGCCGCCGCCGAAAGGATCTCCCGTCCGGGATCGGCCCGTCAACGGCTCTCTCCGCCGGCCACCTCCCGCACCACCTCCCCGATCAGCCCCCGCAACCAGCGGTGGGCCGGATCGTTGCGGTAGCGGACGTGCCAGGCCATCTCCACCGGGAAGGTGCCGAGGTCGACGGGCGCCGGCACCACCTTGAGGCGCTTGTCGTGGGCAAGGCGGCGGCAGATGAGGGCGGGGAGCGTGGCGCAATAGTCCGTCACCGCGATCATCTCGGGCACCGCCAGGAAGTGCGTCACGGAGACGGCGACCTCGCGCTTCAGGCCCTGGCGCTCGAGCGCCTGCACCAGGCCGACGCGCAGGCGGCCGGGGGGCAGCACGTTCACGTGCCTGAGGCCTTCGTACTGCTCGCGCGTCATCGCGAACGAGATGTCCGGATGGCCGGCGCGCACCACGCAGGCGAGGCTCTCGTCCATCAGGTGCTGCACCACGAGATTGTCGGGCGCATCGACGATGCGGCCGAGCACCATCGCCGTCGTGCCGGAGACGACGCCGGTCTCGGCGAGATCGCTGCCGTAGGGCGTGAGCCGCAGGCTGATGCCGGGGGCGACCGTGCGGAGCCTGGCGACGATCGCCGGCGCCAGCGCGTATTCCACGTAGCTGTTGGGCGCGATGGTCATCAGCCGCTCGGCCTTGGCCGGGTCGAACGCCTGCTGGCCGAGCACCACGTCGTCGAGCCTGGCCAGCGCCGCGGCGATCACCGGCGCCAGCTCCTGGGCCGTCTGCGTCGGCTCGATGCCGTAGCGGGCGCGGACGAACAGCGGGTCGCCCAGCATCGTCCTGAGCCGCGCCAGCGCGTTGGAGAGCGCCGGCTGCGTCATGCCCAGCCGCTCGGCGGCGCGGGTGACGCTGCGCTCCTCCATCAGGGTGACGAAGACCGGCAGCAGGTTGAGGTCGTAACGCACGCCTTATAATGCCATGTGAATATCTGAAATCACAAAGATAAACTTCTGGAATATATCGCCCAGGCGCATGGTCAGCCCGTCCGCAAGGATCGACCCCCATCCAACGGAGGCTGTCATGAGCAAGGGACGCGTGCTTGTCGTCGGGTCCAACGCCACCCGCATCGAGGTGCAGGGCGGCGGCACCGGCGCGACCGGCCAGTATCTGAACGAGACGGTGGTGCCGGCCATGGCGCTGATCGCTGCCGGCTACGAGGTGGTGCTCGCCACCCCCGACGGCACCCAGCCGCATATCGACGAAGCGTCGGACAGCGCCGCCCACTTCGGCGGCGACGAGGCGGCCTATCGGCGCGCCAAGGCCTTCTTCGCCAGCGACCCCGCGATGACCCGGGTGCGCACGCTGCGCGCCGTCATCGCCGAAGGGCTCGACGCCTACGCGGGCGTGTTCGTGCCCGGCGGCCAGGCGCCGGTGGTCGACCTGATGCAGGACCCGGAGCTGGGCGAGATCCTGCGCCACTTTCACGAGCGCGCGAAGCCCACGGCGCTCCTGTGCCACGGCCCGATCGCCACGGTCGCGGCCCTGCCGGCGGCGCGGGACTTCCGCGCGGCGCTGGTCGCGGGGGACAAGGCCAAGGCGGCGGACCTGGGCAGGGGCTGGCCATATGCCGGCTACAAGATGACGGTGTTCTCCAAGACCGAGGAAAAGGTCGTGGAGGAGCAGATCCTGCACGCCAGGATCTTCTTCAACATGCCCGAGGCGCTGGAAGCCGCCGGCGGCGTGGTGGTCAACACGGCGGTCGACTTCGAGCCGAACGTGATCGAGGATCGCGAGCTGATCACCGGCCAGAACCCGCGGTCGGACCATCCGATCGCCGCGAGGCTGGTGGCGGCGCTCGATCGGGCGGCGGCAACCGCGTGAGCGCGGGGCGCGCGGCGGGCCCGGGGCAGCCTGGGCCCAGCCGGTGCCCGGCTTGCGAGACGGGCCGTGCCCATGTGAAGATCGTTGCTATCCTGGCGTGCATCGCGATCGGGTGAAGTCATCCGGTCGCACGGAAGTCCCCCTGCCGGGCCGCGCCGGGACGGGCCGGGACGTCCGGTGGGATCAGGCCGATGCCGGCGGCTTCGCGCGGGATGCGCGTCCACGACAAGCACGGCCATGGCCGCGCGCCGCGCGTATATTGCGAAGATCTCGCCGAATGGACGGCCCTGGTGCTCGAACCCGCCCAGGTCGCCTGACGCGGGAGCCCTGTCGCGGATCGCCACGTCGAGGTCGACATGACGGGACTCGGACACGGAGATCGAAAGTATCACACCAGCCAACGGCTGAGTGATCTCGCCGCGTGGCCGGATCTGCGCATCGAGCATCGCCGCCTCGCCACCGGCTTGCAGTCGAACCTCACGCTGGAATGCACCGAAGTCGTGATGACGGTCGCCGGCCGTGCCACCGTGCGCCGCACGGGAAATGGCGACCGCCAGCAGACCTTCGCGCAACCGGGCACGGCCTGGATCTGTCCGGTGGGCATCTACGAGCGCGATATCGAGCTGAGCGACGCGATCGAATGCCTGCACATCTACCTGCCCCCGGCGCTGATCGGGCAGAGCGCCCTGGTGGACCACGGCATCGATCCCGCCAAGGTGGAGCTGGCGTATGCGGGCGGCGTAGCCGACCCCATGCTCCATCAGATCGGAACCGCCTTCCTCGGCCTGCTCGGGCGGAGCATCCAGCCGGCGGAGCGGCTCTTCGTCGACGGCATGCGCACGGCGCTCGTGGGTTGCCTGCTCGGCAGCTACGCGATCGATCGCTGGCAGCAGCCCGCCAAGGCGCCGACGCTCGATCCCACGAGGCTGAAGCGCGTGGTCGATTTCATCGATGCGCACCTGGCGCAGGAGATCACGCTCGACGATCTCGCCGCGGAAGCCTGCCTCAGTCCCTTTCACTTCTCGCGCCAGTTCCGCGACGCCACCGGCCTCTCGCCCCATCGCTACGTGACCGACCGGCGTGTTCAGGCCGCGCAGAAGAAGCTGGCGATCCCCCAGTCGTCACTGGTCGAGATCGCGCTCGATACCGGTTTCGGATCGCAAGACAACTTCACGCGCGTCTTCCGCAAGACGACCGGCCTGACGCCGGGCAAGTATCGCGAGCTGTGCCGGAGCTGATCGCGCTCGGGCATCGATGCACGAACCGCAAGATCGGCCGGCCATCCCGCAGGATCGGAAGATACCGGGCCTCCACCCCTGCGTAGGCTCCTCCCACTGGCGCCGCACGCCTCGGCCCCTCGACGACGATCGCGGCCGGGCGGCGCTCGCCGGCCCCCAGCCTGAGGAGAATAGTCATGCCGTACCAGAGTGTTAACCCGGCCACCGGCGAGCTCGTCAAGAGCTTCGCCAACCACACGGACGACGAGATCCAGTCGGCCCTGACGGTCGCCCATTCGCTGTACAAGTCCGACTGGTCGAAGGGCCCGATCGCGCCTCGGCTCGACGTGCTCAAGCGCCTCGCGCTACTGATCGACGAGCGCGCCGAGGAGCTTGCCGTTATACTGGTGAAGGAGATGGGCAAGCGCATCTCGGAAGCGCGCTGGGAGGTCGAGATGACCGCCGACATCGCGCGTTACTATGCGCAGCACGCGGCCGCCTTCCTTGCGCCCAAACAGCTCGAGACATCGCGCGGCGAGACCTGGGTCGAATACCACCCGATCGGCGTGGTCGTCGCCGTCGAGCCCTGGAACTTTCCCTATTACCAGCTGGTCCGCGTGGCCGCGCCCAACATCGCGGTGGGCAACCCCGTGCTGGCGAAGCACGCCAGCATCGTGCCGCAGGCCGCGGTGGCCTTCGAGGAGCTGTTGACGGCCGCCGGCGCGCCGCGCGGTGCCTGGACCAACATCTTTGCCTCCGGCGCGCAGATCGCCGCGCTGATCGAGGACGACCGGGTTCAGGGCGTTGCCCTCACCGGCTCCGAGAAGGCCGGCAGCATCGTCGCCGCCCAGGCCGGCAAGCACCTCAAGAAATCGGTGCTGGAGCTTGGCGGGGCCGATGTGTTCATCGTGCTCGACGATGCCGATCTCGACAAGGCGGTCGAGGCCGGCGCCGCCGCCCGCCTCAACGTCGCGGGCCAGGCCTGCAACGCGGCGAAGCGCTTCCTGGTCCACGCGAAGATCGCCGATCGCTTTCTGGAGCGCTTCACCCGGCGCTTCGCCGACATCAAGGTCGGCGACCCCATGGACGAGACCGTCGGCATGGGGCCGCTGTGCTCGATCGGCGCACGGGACGACATGGCCGCGCAGGTCGAGCGCGCCGTCCGCGCCGGCGCCACGCTGCACCAGGGCGGCCAGGTCATCGACGGGCCGGGTGCGTTCTACGAGCCGACGATCCTGACGAATATCGCACGCGACAACCCTGCCTATTTCGAAGAATTCTTCGGCCCGGTGGCGCAGGTCTATGTCGTGCGCGACGATGATGAGATCGTCGAGCTCGCCAACGACTCGAACTTCGGCCTGTCGGGCGCGATCTTCGCCGGCGACATCGGGCGGGCCAGGGCGCTGGCATCGCGCATCGAGACCGGGTCCGTCTGGATCAACACCCGCTCGTCGACCGCGCCGGAATTGCCGTTCGGCGGGGTGAAGCGGTCGGGCTACGGCCGCGAGCTCTCCGAGTTCGGCATCAAGGAGCTCGTCAACCAGAAGATGGTGGTCGTCGCCCAAGGCTGACGCCCGCTCGAGGGGGCGAGCACCCCGCGCGCCCCTTTTCCCTGCCACGGCGCAGATGCGCCATCACCTGCACATCAAGGGAGATTGACCATGAGCGACGGAATTCAGGGCAAGGTCGTGCTGATCACCGGTGCCAGCACCGGGCTCGGTGCCGAGGCGGCACGGCATCTGGCGGCCAGGGGCGCGCGTGTCGCGGTGGCGGCGCGCCGCAAGGACAGGCTCGACGAGGTGGTCGGCGAGATCGCCGCGGCCGGCGGCACGGCACGGGCCTACCAGCTCGACGTGGTCGACAAGCACCAGGTCAAGGCGGTGGTCGATGCGGTGATCATCGATTTCGGACGGCTCGACGTGCTCATCAACAACGCGGGCCTGATGCCGATCCGCCCCATGGCCGAGGTGAACACGGACGAGTGGGACGCGATGATCGACGTCAACCTCAGGGGCACGCTCTACGGCATCGCCGCCGCCCTGCCGATCTTCCTCGCCCAGGAGAGCGGCCACATCATCAACCTGAGCTCGGTCGCCGGGCAGAAGGTCTTTGCGCCGGGCGGCACGGTCTATTCCGGCACGAAATTCGCCGTGCGGGCGATCGCCGAGGGCCTGCGCCAGGAGGTCGGCAGCAAGATGCGCGTGACCTCGATCGAGCCCGGCGCCGTCGACAGCGACCTCAAGTTCTCGACGACGGGGACGGCGCAGTCGACCGTGCTCGACTTCTACAAGAGCGCCATTCCGGCAAGCTCGGTGGCGCGGGCGATCGCCTTTGCCATCGAGCAGCCGGCCGACGTGGACATCAACGAGATCGTCCTGCGCCCCACCGCGCAGGAGTTCTGACCAGGCAGCGTTCTGACCAGGCAGCGCCGGTCGCGGCCACGACGGAACGCGTGTGCGGCCATGGGCCGGCCGCACACGCCGCCGCGCACGCGCTCGCGAGTGCACGCCCGAAGTGATAGAAGTCGGGCCAGCATACCACGCTGCCTGTCGAGTGGCCGTCCCATACGCCGAGAAGGAGATGGACCGAGTGTGACGGAGCGTTCTGCCGCCTCGACCCCGCGGTCGTTTTCCTTCGGATCGTTTGTCCTCATCCCCGAGCAGCAGTTGCTCATGGACGGCGAGACGCCGGTTCGCATCGGAAGCCGCGCGCTGGACATCCTCATAGCGCTGGTCGAACGCCCCGGCGAGCTGGTGACCAAGCGCGAGCTGCTCGCGCGTGCCTGGCCGGACACCTTCGTCGAGGAGGGCAATCTGAAGGTCAATGTCGCCGTCCTTCGGCGGGCGCTCGGCGAAGCAGCGGGTGGCGGCAGCCGATACATCGCGACGGTGAGCGGCAGGGGCTATCGGTTCGTGTCCCCCGTCCGCATCGCGGGCCACGGCGCCGCGCCGCGCGATAGCGCTCCCGCCCTCTCGCCCCCGCACAATCTGCCGATCGCGACGACACGCATGGTCGGGCGGGACGAGGCCATCGAGGCTCTCCTGCAGTGGTGCGAAGCGTCGCGGCTCGTCACCATCGTCGGCGCAGGCGGCATCGGCAAGACGACGGTCGCCCTCGGTGTCGCCGAGCGTGCGATGCCCACCGTCGCGCACGGCGTCCGGTTCGTCGAGCTCGCCCCCGTGAGCGATCCGGCGCTGGTTCCAGGCGCGATCGCGGCGGCGATCGGCCTCACGGTGCACTCGGCCAACATAACGGCTGCGCTCGGTGCTTGTCTGCGCGATCGCCAGCTGCTGCTCGTCCTCGACAATTGCGAGCACGTCATCGATGCAGCCGCCGTCTGTGCGGAACGGCTCCTGGCCGCGGCGGCCGGCGTGCGCGTCCTCGCGACCAGTCGCGAGCCGCTTCGCGCCCGGGGCGAGCAGGTCTACCGCCTCGCGCCCCTCGAAACGCCGCCCGCATCGCGCGGACTTGGCGCGGCCGCCGTCATGGCGTTCCCCGCGGTCGAGCTCTTCGTCGAACGCGCTGCCGCGCGCTTCAGGGACTTTGCCCTGGATGATGCGGATGCGCCGGTCGTCGCCGAGATCTGCCGCAAGCTCGACGGGATGGCGCTGGCCATAGAGCTCGCCGCCGCGCGCGTCGACGCCTTCGGGCTCCGCGAGATCCTCGGCCTGCTCGATGATCGGCTTCGTCTGCTGAAGGGTCTGCGGACCGCGCCGGCGCGGCAGCGGACACTGACCGCAACGCTGGACTGGAGCTACGGTCTCCTGTCCGCAAGCGAGCGCACGGTCCTGCGGCGCCTCTCGGTGTTCACGGGCGCCTTCAGCCTCGACTCGGCCTGCGCCGTCGCTGCCCACGACAATCCCGACCGAGCCGAGCTCGTCGACGATCTGGCAAGCCTCGTGGCCAAATCGCTCCTGGTCGCCGAAGCAGGAGGAGCGGCGACGCACTATCGCCTGCTCGACACGACCCGCAGATACGCCTTGCAGAAGCTGGCGGACCATGACGAGCTCGACGCGCTTCGCCAGCGCCATGCCGAGCACCTGCGTGATCTGGCTGAACGCGCCGAGGCGGAATGGGAGACCCGGCCGACGGCCGAATGGCTCGCCGATTACGGGCGCAAGGTCGACGACATCCGCAGCGCGTTGAGCTGGGCCTTCGATGGAGGCCGGCATGTCCCGCTCGGCGTGGCGCTCACCGTGGCTGCGATCCCGTTCTGGGAGCACCTGTCGCTCGTCGAGGAGTGCCGAGCCTGCGTCGAGCGGGCGCTCGACAGCGCCGAGGGTGGATCCCTGCGCGGCCGCGACGAGATGAAGCTCCGCACAGCCCTCGGCACGACGTTGCTGCACACGCGCGGGCCGCTCCCCAAGGTCAAGCTGGCCTGGACCCAGGCGCTGCAGCTCGCCGAACGGCTGGACGATGCCGAATACCGGCTGCGATGCCTGTGGGGTCTCTGCGACTATCACACCTGGACCGGCGACCACCGGTCGGCGCTCGCCATGGCGGACAGGATCCGCACGGCGGCGACCGGCGCGGGGGACGGCGCCGCCGGCATCAATGTCGACAGGCAGACCGGAACCGCCTTGCGCTATCTGGGAGACCTGGCCGGGGCGCGGCGCCACCTCGAGCGCATGATCAGCCGGTACGTTCCTCCGGTCGTCCGCTCGGACATCGCACGGTTCCAGCTCGATCCGCGGCTGGCGGCGCGCGGCACCCTGGCCAACGTGCTTTGGCTCCAGGGATATCCCGACCAGGCCGTGGAGGCGGCCCGGCGCCAGCTGGAGGACGCGCAGGCCGCGGACCATGCTCTGGCGCTCTGCAATGCCCTCGTGCATGCGGCATGCCCCATCGCATTGTTCGTCGGCGACCTGGCCGCCGCGGAACGATTGCTGGCCGTCATCCAGGACCACGTGGCCGAGCACGCGATGACGGTCTGGAACGCGATGGGACGATGCCTGCGCGGGGAATGGCTCCTCAAGCGTGGCGACGCGTCCGGGCTGGCCGTCCTTCGTGAGGCCCTCGACGAGCTCTCCGACGTGGGCTTCCGCATGCGCTATCCGGCCCATCTGGGAGCCCTCGCCGAAGGGCTCGCGGCACACGGCGAGATCGAGGCCGCGCGCGTCGCCATCGAGGAGGCCATCACCTTGTCGGCGGGCAGCGGCGAAACCTGGGGCATGCCGGACCTGCTGCGCATCAAGGGCGACGTGCTGGGCCGCGCGCAGGCGACCGCGGCCGCCGAGGAGCAGTACCGGCAGGCGCTCGAATGGGCCCGCCGCCAGGGCGCATTGTCGTGGGAGCTGCGCGCCGCGATCGGCCTCACCGAACTCCGGCGTCGATCGGGCGGACGCGAGCCAGCCGACGAGCTTCTGTCATCGACGTACGACCGCTTCGAGGAAGGCTTCGAGACGCGCGATGCACGCAGGGCCCGAGCGCTCCTCGGCGGGGGCGACGGACGTATGGTCCATCTCCCCCGCCGTCATGGCCGGGCTTGACCCGGCCATCCATCAAAGCAGGCTACGTCAGCCCGCCAGGGATGGCCGAATGCTTTTATTTTTCAAGTGGATGGATGGCCGGGTCAAGCCCGGCCATGACGCGACAGGCGATGTGCGAATCCGATGGCCACGTGCGGGGAGGACCGGGGCAAGCGAGGGCAGATGGTGCCGGGACCGGCGGCAGGCGCGCTTCACCGAATTTAACCTTTCCTAACCTCCGGCCCTGCCGCAACCGGCGTAGAGCTTCGTCGAGGCTTGGCGCCCGCCAAAGCGGCACGACACGGGGGAGATCATGTCCGACGAGCTCAACGACACTGATGGGGTGCCGGACCCCGGTCGCCGCGAGGTCCTGCGCGCCGCCGGTAGCGCCGCGATCGGTGGAATGGCAGCGACCGCCCTCGCGATGAACGCCCCGGCGTCGGCCCAGGACGCCGCCCGTGCGAACCCCGGCGCCACCCCGGGGAATCGCGACAGCGCCCCGCTCGGCGCCCGACTCCAGGGCGTGCAGCACTTCGGCGTCACGGTCCAGAACATGGATCGCGCCTTCGCGTTCTACACCGAGGTGCTCGGCGGCAACGAGGTGATGCGCGACGGCGACTTCCACGGCCAGAAAATCCACGACACGCTGCTGACCGATCAGGAGATCGTCGCGCGGGAGCGCAAGGTCGATCCGCGCACCATCGGCGTACCGGACCTGAGGGGCGGCGAGCAACGGCTCGACGTTCGCTTCGTGCAGTTCGACAACGTCGTGATCGAGCTGCTGCAATATCGCGACGCCCGGCAGCCGATGGGCAGCGGCGACAGCTGGGCCGAGCCGCGCGACCATATGAGCCCCGCCTATCCGCGCTCCATGCACATCTGCTTCTACATTCGCGACGACGTCGATTTCAACGCGTTCATCCGCGACCTCGAGGCGGAATCGGCGCGCCGCGGCATGACGCAGGTGAAGGCCAATCGCGTGATCACGGTCACGTCGGAGCAGGAGCGCCGGGCCGCTCCGCTCGACGCGAACACCAACAAGATCACCGAGGGCAAGTCGAACGGCTGGGCCTTGATCTACTGCAAGGGGCCGGAGGGCGAGCAGCTCGAATTCGTCCAGGCGCTCGGGCCTGTGAAAAAGACCTTCCAGGATGCCCTGGAGGCCCGTCGGCGCATGCTCGCCGCGAGCAGAGGCTGATGAGGCTCGGACCGGTGAGCCGCAACTCGCGCGTCGCAGAATGCGAAGGAAATCCGCCCATGATCAGGCCTACGGTAAGGAGCATCCGGCTGCGCGCGCTATTGGCCGGGCTCGCGTGCGCCGCCAGCGCAACCTGGGCGACGGCGCAGGATGGCCCGGGGAAGGGCTATTCCCAGGTGCCGCAAGGCGCCTATTCCGTCGTCGCCGAGGTTAAGGCGAAGCCCGGCAAGGAGGCCGAGCTGCGCGCCGCCACGCTGCCGCTCGTCGCGCTCGTTCGCAGTGACCCGAAGAACCTCGTCTACTTCCTTCAGGAAGATCGCGAGTCCCCGGGACATTTCGTATTCTACGAGATCTTCGCCAATCGGGCCGATTTCGAGGCCCACAACGCGATGCCCTACGTCAAGGACTGGTTTGCCAGGCTTCCCGAGCTCGCCGACGGCGGCGTCAAGGTGATGCGAATGGAAATCCTCGCAGGACCACGGACGTGAGGCGTCGCGGGCCGATGCGGGGGCCGCCTCCGGACGGGCCGGCGGCCGAACCGATCGGCTGCGGGCCCATCGACGGCACCCAGGTCGCTCTCACGCTCGACGCGTTGAGCGGGCCATGCCGACGATGCCCGCCGCCCGGCTTCAGGACACCAGCTTCCAGGCCTGTTGCGCCCGCTCGCGCGCGCCCTCGCGGGACTTGATCGCATCCGGCGAGGAGGCATTGCCGTCGAGGCCCCGCTTGTAGACGCCCTGCGCGATGGCGGCGAGGCGGAACAGCGAGAAGGCCACGTAGAAATTCCAGTGCTTGATCTCGCTGCGCCCGGTCCGCCGGCAATACGCGGCGACATACTCCTCCCGGCTCGGGATGCCGCTGTTGACGAAATCGACGTCGGCGAAGCCGTGTGGCCGCGTCACCATGTAGTAGCCGATGCAGTTGTAGGCGAGATCGGCCAGCGGGTGGCCCAGCGTCGACAGCTCCCAATCGAGCACGGCGACGACGCGCGGCTCGGTGGGGTGCACGATCAGATTACCCAGGCGGTAGTCGCCATGGGCGATGCTGGTCGGGTCCTCGTCCGGGATGTGCTGGGGCAGATAGGCGATCAGCTTGTCCATCTCCGGGATGTCGTCTGTCTTGGCCGCCTCGTACTGGCTGATCCAGCGCTTGATCTGGCGCGCGATGTAGCTGCCCTCGCGGCCGTAGTCGCCCAGCCCGACGGCCCGGTAGTCGACCTGGTGCAACCGCGCCAGCACCTCGTTCATCGAATCGAAGATCGCCGCGCGCTCGGCCGGCGTCAGCCCGGGCAACGACGAATCGGTGAAGATCCGGCCCTCGACCGCCTCCATGACGTAGAACATGGTGCCGATGACGGACTCGTCGGTGCAGAGCGCGACGGTGCGCGGCACCGGGACGCCGGAGCTGGCCAGCGCGGTGATGACGCGATACTCGCGGTCGACCTGATGGGCGGATTGCAACAGCTTGCCCGGCGGCTTCTTGCGCAGCACGTAGTCGCGCCGGCCTTCGCCCTTGATATCGGCGGACAGGAAGAAGGTCGGGTTCGACTGGCCGCTGCCGAACTGCGTCAGCGCCAGGCCGCCGGCATAGCCCGGGATGTGCTCCGCCAGATAGCGGTCGAGCTTGCCGCTGTCGAACCGATGCTGCGGCAGGACCTCGGTCGTCTCTGCATACACTGACACGTCGGGTCCCCCTTCTTTCACACGCTCCGGGTATAGCCGGACTGGCTCGCGCTGTCCTCCGGCTTGCCGCCCATGCCGACGGCCCGGCGACAGCGCCTTGCACGCAAACTATCGCATGCGCCTTTTATATCGTGTTATAAATTTCGCAACGGCCCGGCGGGATGTTCGAGATCGCCGACATCGGGCCGCGACGGAGGAGCGCGCAAGCCCATGCCGATGCCAACGGAGACCGACGTCACGACGGACCCCTATCTGCGCGACCGCTACGCCATCGTCGGCGTGGGGGAGACCGAGTATTTGCGCGGCGGGGGGCGCACCACCCGCGCCATGGCGACGATCGCCGTGCGCCGGGCGATCGAGGACGCCGGCCTCAAGCCGTCCGACGTCGACGGCATGCTGTCGTACCAGACGGGGGATTCGACCTTTGCGACTTTCGTGGCGGGCGATCTCGGCATCCGCCTGAATTTCTACATGGACGTGTTCGGTG
The DNA here is from genome assembly GCF_055391085.1 of Chelatococcus sp. KU-N122. Lineage (NCBI taxonomy): Bacteria > Pseudomonadati > Pseudomonadota > Alphaproteobacteria > Hyphomicrobiales > Chelatococcaceae > Chelatococcus > Chelatococcus sp. KU-N122. Next base: position 1,146,235 of record NZ_AP043981.1, read on the forward strand.
GCGGCACGTCGACCGAAGCCCTGGTCGGCATCGCCATGGGCGTCATCGAGGCGGGCATGTGCCGCACGGTGGTGATCTACCGCTCCATGAACGGCTTCTCCCAGGTCCGCATCGGCGGCACCGGGGTGCGCGCGGCCGAGCCGATCAGCGGCGACCTGCTGCATACGCGCGCCTACGGCTGGATCAGCGCCGGCCAGCACTTCTCCTTTACCTTCATGCGGCACATGCACGACTACGGTACGACCGCGGCGCAGGTCGCGGCGGTGAAGGCGATCCACAGCGAGCACGCGTCGAACAATCCCAAGGCCCTGTACCGTGAGCGCGTGACCGTCGACGATGTCCTGGCGAGCCGGATGATCTGCGAGCCGCTGCATCTGCTGGATTGCTGCGTCGAGACGGACAATGCCACGGCGATCGTCGTCACCAGCGCCGAGCGGGCGCGCGACTGCCGACACGTCCCCGCCGTCATTCGCGGCGTGGTCGGCCGCGTCAACAAGCCCCGCATGGACATGCACTACCAGCACGGGCCCATATCGGATGTCGCGGCGAAGTATGCGCGCGATCGTCTATGGAGCAATTCGGGCGTCGGCCCCGAGGATATCGACGTCACCGGAAGCTACGACGCCTTTACCTTTACGACCATGCTGCTGCTCGAGGACTACGGCTTCTGCAAGAAGGGCGACGGCGGCCAATACGTGAGCGACGGCACCATCCGCCTGGGCGGACGACGTCCGAACAACACCAGCGGCGGCCATCTGTGCGAGGGCTATACGCACGGCGTCAGCATGGTGGTCGAGAACGTCCGCCAGCTTCGCCATGACGTCGACGACAGCTGCCCGATCGGGCCCGACGGCAAGCGCCAGCATAGCTTCGACTACCGCGAGGGGGGCTGCCGGCAGTGCCGGGGCGTCGAGCTGACGGCCAATCTGAGTTGGGCAGGGGCGCAGACCACCTCGGGCCTCGTGATGCGGCGCGGGTGACGGAGGGGCACATGACTGTCACGGGCGACTATCTCGGAATGAGCCTGCGGATTGCCGACGTCGATCACGAGAACCGTGCGTTCTTCCGATCGTGCGCCGAGGGGACGTTCCGCTTGCAGCGCTGCTGCAAATGCCACCTGCTCAGGTACCCGCCGACGACCGCCTGCCCCTGGTGCTCGGAGCTCGCATCCGAGTGGTCGCCGGTCGAGGCCCGCGGCACGGTCCACGCCTACACGAAGGTCCATCACGCCATTCAGCCGGGCTTCAAGCCGCACACGCCCTATGTCATCCTGCTGGTGGAGCTGGATACGCAACGGGATCGCCCCGGACCGGGCGACTGCCTGCGGGTGGTGGGAAACCTGGCCGACGAAACCGGCAAGCTCGCCGATGTCGAGACCACGGGAGCGGTCGGCATCGGCTCGCGGGTGCGCATGGTCTTCGCGAAGGTCAGCGACGACCTGGCGATCCCGCACTGGACGTTGGACGAGCCGGCGGAGGGGGCGTCCAAGCCTTGGCAGTACGGGGACGGCCGGTCCTAGTGGACCGATCGATGTCGGCCGCACATGAGTGTGCGGCGTCTTGGCAGGTGATGATCCGCACCCCGCGCTTGCGTTCGCTCAGTCGAACTGCTGAGCGATCGCGCGCAGGCCCGCGATATTTTCGTAGTCCTTGTTCGCCTCTTCTTCCTTCGACGTTCCGTAGGCGGGATTCGCCGACAGCTTGACGATGACGACGCCCCGGGACGGGTCGACATAGACATACTGGTTGTAGACGCCGATGGCGGCGAATTCCCCGCGGTCGCCGGGCGGCAGCCACCACTGGAAGCCGTAGCCCAGCGGAAACGCGTGGTCGCTCACCAGCGGCTTTCCGGGGGCGAGGTGGGGAGCGTCAAACCTGGTCGAAGCGGACACCCACTCGGCGGGAACGATCTGGCGGCCATGCCAAGCACCGCGGTCCAGAAAGAGTTGGCCGAGCTTCGCAAAATCGCGCGCGGTCATGTTGAGACCGGCGTACGCCATTTCGCGCCCTTTGCTGTCGACAATCCAATAACTCGGAAACTCCATGCCGAGCGGCTCGACGAGCTTCTCCTGCATGTAGCCGGCGAGGGGCCGGCCGGTCGCCCCGATGAGCAGCATGGCCAGCGCTTGCGTCTCGGCCGAATTGTACCGGCAGACCGTTCCGGGCTCCACCTCGTTCGCCAGGGTCGGCACGAAGGCGTCGAATGAGCCTCCGGGGCCCATCGCGACGTTGAGGCCGAAGATCTCCGAATTGGGATCGCTGTAGTCCTCGTTCCAGCGGGCGCCGGAGGACATCTGCAACACGTCCTTGATGCGGACACCGCCGTAAGCCGATTTCGCCAGGGACGGGACGTACTTGTCGATCGGCTCCTCGATGCTCTGGATGAACCCCTCGGCGATCGCGATGCCGATGAGGGCAGAGATGAAGCTCTTTGCCACCGACATGGATATCCACTGGACGTTCCGGCCGCCGGTCAGCCAGTATTGCTCGAACCGAACCTTCCCGTCCTTGAGCACGACCAGCGCCGACGTATCCGTCGCGGAAATAAGACCCGCGAGATCGCGGGCTTCCCCTTCGAACGGGTAGGACTTGGGTAGCTCGATGGGCGCCCCCTCGGCAAACGGCCGGGGATGCTGCGACGCCTTCATTTCGATCGACGGAAGGATGTCTTTCAACCGAGCGAAATTCTCATACTGGCGCGCGCCCGTGAAAAGGCCGAGATCCAGCCCGTCAGCTTGCTCGTCCGCCATGGCATATCCTCCCTGTCGCATCTCGTCCCAGCCAAACAGCAACGACGAAGTAGCGCTGCTGCCGGAGCGCGGATTGACAAAGTGCGCCAATTTCTCCGGCACAGCGCGTCCTAAGCTCTCGATCTAGACCACTTGACCGGACATCCTCGATCGAGAGAAGCCGGAAAGACTTGCCGCATCCACGGCTCCCGCCTCATCGCGGCGACGTCAGGCGACATGGCCGAGGCGGCGATCCGGCGAGGCCGCCGGATTCGCGGCGCGCAGCGTCACCCATTCCCTGCTCCGCTGCTCCACGGGGCTGCCGTCGAGAATCGCGGCGGTCGCATCGTGAGGGTCGAGCACGATCGTCGCGAGCGTGCGCCATTTTCGCCCAAGCTCGGCGCCCGGCTGGGGTAGACAGCACAGATGGGCCTGCTCGGGATCCGAGTACAGGAACTCGATCAGGTGTTCCGCCCTGCGCGGAGCGCCGTAAACGGCCAACCGCCTCGATACGAGCTCATATCGCGCCTGCGAGTCGGGCGCATACGACGGCTTCTCGCGACGCTGGGGGTCCCGGGCAAGAAAGTGATTGGTATGCAGTAGGTAGCTATTTGCAGGCACCTCTTGGTGGATGCCGACCGGCGACAGCTCGAGGGACACGACCTGGCTCGAATCCATGAGCGTCAAGGCGGTGGAGCTGCCGATCCGCGCTTGATTGAGAAGCTCGACTCCCTCCGCGACCGATCCAGCCTCCTCCAGCACCGTAGCGGCAAGCACGTGAACAGGAATCCCCCCGACCCCGTCGGCCTCATGGGCAAGTATGTTCAGGAATAGCGCCAATCCGGCGCTATTGACGCCGATCTTTCCGAGAATTCCGTGTTCCGTAACGCCGACGAAGCTATGCTTGCCGCCGCTGACGGACTGTGTATGCCAATAGTCGTTCAGCTCCTCATTCCAATCCCAGGTCTGAACGCCGAATGGAACGCGCACGCCCTCCGCGACAGGCGCGGCGGGCGCATATACGATCGTACTGCATTCGCCGGGGCACCCGCTGCTTGAGAGGCCCAGGATCTCCGTGCGTGCGTTCAGGGCTGCAACCTGCCAGGTCTCGATCCCCGCAGCCGACGCTACCCCTGAAAGCTCCTCGACCAAACGAGAGCGCCATCTGCCCGTGACATCCACGGCCCTCATCGCAGCGTCTTTGACAGTCCCTTCAGCGATCCCTGCTTTGCGGAAGAAGGCCATGTAGCTATCGAAGCAGCCGATCAGCTCGTCACCCAGCAGGCGCCCACGCTGCTCGCCCCTGTCGAAGGGCGTAAGCGCGTCGAGCACGAGATGCGCACGATCGTTTCTGCGACGATATTCGAGCGATAGCATCGATCCCGGCGCCATGGTCACTTCGCCTCCCGCTGACGATATTCACGGCTGATGCGCCCAAGCCAGAAAACACCCGCCATCGTCGCGAGAAGGCTGAGCACGTAGAAGACGGCAATGCCCCAAGGACTTCCGCCCGTGCTATTGAGGATAGACTGCGCGATGAGGGGAGTTGAGCCTCCGATGAACGTGGCGCAAAGCTGATAGGCGAGCGAGACGCCCGTGTATCTATAACGGGCAGGAAATGCCGCAGCCAAGAAGCTGGCCAGCATGGCATAGTACGTGCACACACCTATCATCGTGAGCGACTGGGTTATGCCGAGCGCGATCAGGTTTCCGGAGACGATCGACATAAAGTACGGCACGGCCAGGACGATGGAAAACAGCAACCCTGCGATCATCACACGATCATTTCCCAGGCGGTCCGCCAGATTTGCCGCCACAGGCTGCCAGAGAAATTGAACGACATACGTAATAAGAAGTATATTCAGCATTGCGCTGCGGCTCAGATTGAGCGGACCTGTCGCCCATGAGAGCACGAACGTATTGAGGAAATAGGCAACCGAGATGCCGGAGATCGACGCCACGACGGCGAGCGCCAGGATGCCAGGGGCCTTGGCAAAGACTTCGGCGACGGGATTCTCGGCAACAGAGCCGGCCGCTTTCATTTGCTTGAATTCGTCGGATTCCTGGACCTTGAGGCGAATGACGAGGCCGACAATCACCAGCAGAAACGACAGCAAGAATGGAATGCGCCAACCCCAGGTGGCGAAATCATTGTCAGGAAGCGCCCCGACGACCACGAACGCTAGCGAAGACAAAATCGCCCCGACCGGATTCCCCTGCTGGACCCAAGCGCCTGCACGGTTCTTCTTGGCCTCTTCGGCATGCTCCGTGGCCATCACGACCGCGCCGGCCCACTCTCCGCCGACGGCAAATCCTTGGAGCCCGCGCAAGATTATGAGAAGTATCGGCGCGGCGATGCCAATTTGTGAGTATGTCGGAAGAAGGCCAATGGCCGTGGTTGCGGCACCCATGACAACCAGGGTACCGACGAGCACGTTCTTGCGGCCGAAGCGATCCCCCAGGTGTCCGCAGATCGCCCCTCCAAGCGGACGCGTCAGGAATCCAACCCAGAGCGTCGCGAACGATGCCAGCCGCGCATTGTCCGGATCGATTGTCGGGAAGAAGAGCTTTCCAAAAACCAGCGCCGCGGCGGTGCCGAAGATGAAGAAGTCGTACCATTCCATCGCCGTTCCGATAAAAGCGGCCAGCGTGGCTCGACCCCGCTTTGAATCATCCAGCTGAGTAGCCGAACGAGCGCTGCCCTTACTCATAGGCATTCCCTCCTTCCGGAATAGAAAATTGTCGGTGATGCCCGTCGAGCGGCGGCATCGCCCTCCCCCATGGCGGCGATGCCGCCGTGAACACTGCCGGGTGAGGGCCGTCAGTTCAGTGCTTGTCTCACGCAAGCCCCCTTCGGGGCCCTGAACACCTTTATCGATGAACCAACCGCGGAGCGTCCTGCGCGTCAGGCAGGACGCCAGGAACGATTATCTTTGGCACACGATCGTGATGACGAAAATTGACAAAAACTTTGTATTTTTTTAACGATTCGTAATGGCTCGCGTTGAACTGAGAACCTATCGCTATTTTTGCGCCGTCGCAGAGAGCGGCTCGGTTCGTATCGCCGCGGAGATGTGTTGCGTGACGCAACCGGCGATTTCGCGCCAACTGGCGCTGCTTGAATCGGCCCTCGGTGTGACCCTTTTTCAGCGGCGCCCATCAGGCATGATGTTGACGGCGGCCGGCAGCGCGCTCCACACGGAAGCGGCGCGATTGTTGAGTCATGCAGAGCGTGCCGAGCGTTCCATCGCGCCCTGGAGGGGCGAAGGGGAGACATTTCGGGTCACATGCCTCGACAGCACGCTTCACTACATAATGGCCCCGTTCGTGGCGGAAACCGGATCGCATATCGCCGACCTGCGCCCTGAGCGAGCACAGGATGTGTACGCGACCCTTGAGGAAGGCGCCGACATAGGCGTCGGGACTGCCCCGCCCCCCAGGGGAAAAGAGAGCAAGCTCCTGGCGCATCTTCCGGTGTCGGTACAATGCGCGGAGAGAATGCTCCCCCCGGACTTTCGTGGGGAACTCGAGGAGATCGCCCCCTATCCAATCGTCATAGCAGGGCACGGTAGCGCGGTCGAACGAGTCGTCCGCGACTCGGCAGACGCGCTCGGCATCGGGCTCGTGATCGCGAACGTCGTGAGCTCAGGGCGCATGGCACAAGCCGCTGCGGCATCGAGAGGCATGCTCGCGATCACCACCGAACCGGCTCAATTCGGGCTCCAGATCCATCAGCTCCTCGTCGGCGGCAAGAAGCTCAACGTGCCGCTGTACGCCGTATGGGACTCAGGCCATCCAGCAGACAAGCGAATACGACAGATCGCACACGCCTTGACGAAGTGGATAGCGCTACACGAGCCCTGGCACGGGGTGCGACGGTAGGGCGGCTTCCCGGAACTGTGATGGCTTCACGCCATTTATCTGCTTAAAGTGCCGCGAGAACGCGCTCGTCTCGCTGTAGCCGAGGTAAAGCGCGATCGAGGTAATAGGCATTGCAGTCGACGTCAGCAAACATCGCGCGATCTTCGATCGTACACAGCTTCGAAGATCGAGATAATTTATGTTGCATTCCAATAACCTACGCTGAAATGAGCGGAGGCTCATGCCAAAGTCACGCGCCGCATCTTTGATATCGATGCTCTGTTGGTAGGAAATTGCAGACGTCATCCATCCTTCGATCGACGAAAGAAAGCTCATGTAGAGCTCGTCAGCCCGTATGGACTCCTTCAACTCCCTTTCAATCTCGACGTTGAGAAGCGCGTCGGCATGCGGTCCGGGTTCCGCAAGATACCTTGACGGTAGATAGATTGCATTTTCTTGGCGCCCGAACCTCACATCGCAACCCAATAATTCTCTATACTTGGCGACATCGGCATATGAATCCGGATAATGTCGAAAATCGATGCATGCCGGACGCACATTGACGCCAAGCAACTCAGACAAAATCGATTGCTCCATTGCGATGGTGAATTCTGCGTCCTGCTTGCATTTCTTGATCGTCGAATCAGTTATGAGATAGCTAACTCGGGCGATATCACCGCTTATGGCAAATCCATATTTCGTATTGTTTTGGAACGCCGGGAAATACTCCGTGAACTTGGCAAAAGCCTCGGCTCCGCACGACGAAGTCCGCATGAGTGCCGAGATTGGACCGAGGCCACTGAGTTTGAAGGATCTTCCGACCGACAGGCCAAAAAGTGCATCCCTTCTCTCGATCGCCGCCGCTTCGAGGACGGCGGTGAACTTCGCGAGCGGCCAGGCTTCCTGATCCTCCTCGCGCGGAATTCCGAGCTGCGCGAGAAACAGATCGGAGTCGCCTCCCTTGGACGAGATCGTCGATACAACGGCCTGCGCTACGGCGGCGCTAATGGCGCTCGGATTTCGCATTCTTCGCCTCGCGGATGTTCTGCGAAACGTAGGGCAAGGCAAGAAATAGTCCATGCGCAAAATGGTGCGATGTGGGGCGGCCTTGGCGCGGTTCATGCGCGCGTGCCCATTGCTTCGGCACAGGAGCCCTCACTACACTTAGCCTTGGCGAGCCGCCAAACAGCACGCATCAGCTTGGAACAGCGCGGGCGCGTCCGGATCCTGCACCGCTCGGGATGATCCGGCCCGTGCGGGACCTACGAGTGAGGATAGGAGGCTGCGCTCTATCGGGCGCAGCGACCTTGGCCAGGCTGCATGAGGCCGCACGCCGCGAAGCCGTGCCGCGACCGGCCTCGCCGCTCAGGCGGCGCGCCGCATGTCGGCCTCCAGCGCCGCTGCGGCTGCGGCCAGACGCTCGCGCACGGGGCGCGGCAGCTGGCGCGCGGCCTTGATGCGCGGCAGCTCGATCTCGGGCATCGGCGCAAGTGGGGCCGGCGCCTCCTGCCAGTTGTCGAACGTGCGGCGGCTGACGTGGTCGATGAAGGTCTCGGCCGGCACGCCTTCGGCCAGGATCAGGGCGTGGTCGGCGAGCTCCACGTGGTAGTAGACGAAGCTCTGCGCCACGTGGGCGTGACGGGTGATGGTGCTGCCGTTGACCAGGGCGCCGGCCTGCACCAGGCAGCCTTCGATCAGCAGGGCATGGTCGGGCGAGACGAAGAGGTCGCGGGCCGGCAGCCCCTCGCTGAGCGCGCCGTGGCGGATGCGGATCGGCAGCGCGGCCCAGGGGTTGGCGTGGCTGGAGCGCTTGGCGACCGTCTGCGTCGCCAGCCAGCGCACCGGCTGGACCCCGCCGTCGGCGGTGGTGACGAGGTCGCCGGCACGCAGCGTCTCGATCGCCACGGGACCGGAAGGGGTCGCCACCAGGGTGCCGGCCAGGAAGCAGGCGGTGACGATGATGGTCGAGCCGTCCTCGCTGATGCCCAGCGGGCCGGAGCCGGCGGCGTAGGAGCCGGCGGCGAAGGTTCCGTCCTCGACGACGAAGCGCAGCACCTCGGCGCCGCCGTCGAAGCCGACGATCGTCTGGGCGCCGTCAGGGGCGGTGGTGATCGTGTAGTCGGTCACCTGCGTGCCGGCCGGCAGGTTCTGGAAGGCGAGGTGGTCCTTGACCGCGTCGAAGCCGGTGAGCACCGTACTGGAGAAATCCAGATAGTGGCCTCCGGCATCGGCGATGAACGTGCCGCCGCCGGCGCCGAAGTCGATCGTGGTGCCCGACAGCGCGCTGATCAGGCCGGTACCGTTGCTGAACACGGCGCCGTTGTTCAGGTAGACCTTGGTGTCGGCGAGCGCCTCGAGCACGACGCCGTCGGTGAGCGTCGCCGAGCCGCCGTCGACATTGATGGTCGTGCCGCTCAGGACGTTGATGCCGATGTCGAGGATCGCCGTCCCGCCGATGTGGAAGATGTTGTCGGCGTCGAGGTCGACCGCGATGGTGATGGTGCAGTCGACGCCCGGCGGGACGACATAGTGGGCGACCTCGAACGGGTCCGACGCGATGTGCAGGATGGAGCCGTCCGTGAACAGGATGTTGCCGGCCGGAATGTCGGTGTACTGCGCCGAGCCGCCGCCGGGATAGGACACGGCCAGATCGTAGAGCGAGTCGGACGGGTCCACCGTCAGGTCGTAGGTCACGCCGTTGTCGTTCGGCCCGTAGGTCGCCATGTCGTTTCCCCCCAAGACAGCCGGCTCATGAACTGGCTCGCAACCGCTCGAACCGAGCGGCCGCCCCCACAGACCCCTTACGGGATCAGCGTCGGCAAGAGAAGCCCCTTGGAGATAGATCTTTGGCAGGGTGCGCCGTGGCCAGGACCTGGGGGCCGATGTCTTGCTTCGTCTGAGCGGCTGGATGGCGAGTGTAGCGCGCCGCACGACCCTCCAACGTCATAGCCGGGCTCGACCCGGCCATCCATCAATTCTTAGACTCATCCTACGGCGACCGAGCACTTGACAGGGAAGGTCTTTGGCGAGGGATGGATGGCCGGGTCGAGCCCGGCCATGACGCTGGGAAAGAAGAGCCTCCACGGCTGCCGCGGAGGTGAGGCGGCGCCCCGCTCAGTGGATCGCCGCGTAAAGGATCTTGTCCTCGGTCGCGGTGGCGGCGTCGAACTCCGCCGCGATGCGGCCGAGGCGGGCCACCAGGATGCGGTCGGAGACGCTGAGGATCTCCGGCAGGTAGGACGAGATCACCACCACCGCCTTGCCCTCGTCGGCGAGCCGGCGGATCTCGGCGTGGATGTGGGGGATGGTGCCGACGTCGACGCCGCGGGTCGGCTCGTCGAAGATGATGATCGAGGGCTCCTGGGCCAGCGACTTGGCGACGACGACCTTCTGCTGGTTGCCGCCGGAGAGCTCGATGATCTTGGCCTTGCGCTGCAGCGCGTTGATGCGCAGCCGCTGCACCCAGTAGTTGGCGATCTCGCCGCGGCGGAGCTTCGACAGCAGGAAACGCCAGCCTTTGTCCGTCGCCATGTTGGTGATGTAGATGTTGTCGTCCACCACCATGGTCTCGAAGAAGCCGTTCAGCTTGCGGTCCTCGGTGATGTAGGCGATGCCGTCGTCGATCGCCTGCTTGGGCACCCGGTAGCGCACCGGCTTGCCGCGTAGGCGGATCATGCCGCCGTTGATCAGGTTGCGCTTCAAGGCGCCGAAGATGATCTTGGCGATCTCGGTGCGGCCCGAGCCGATCAGGCCGGCGATGCCGACCACCTCGCCGGCATAGACCGAGAAGGACATGTTCTTGACGGTCATGCCCATGGTGACGTTCTCGACCGTGAGAACCTTCTCGCGGCGCACGTGGCGCACCGGCCGCACCTTGCCGTAGAGGGTCTGGGCCACGTCACGGCCGACCATGTGCTGGATCAGAGCGGCCCGCGTCAGCTCGCGCGCCGGTGCCGTCACCACCAGCCTGCCGTCGCGCAGCACGGTGATGCGGTCGGCGATCTGCAGCGATTCCTCCAGCGCATGGGAGATGTAGATGACCGAGACACCGCGGGCCCTGAGATCCCGTACCAGGTGGAAGAAGTGGACGATCTCCTCCGGCGTCAGCGTCGCCGTCGGCTCGTCGAAGATGATGATGCGCGCCCTGTGGTAGATGGCGCGGGCGATCTCCACCATCTGCTTCTTGGCGGCGCCCAGCATCGCCACCGGGGTGGCCGGATCGACGTGGAAGTTGAGCGACTGCAAGAGCTGCTGGGCCTGGATGTTGAGCTTGCGGAACTGGGTCAGCAGCTTCTCGTTGCCGAGCTCGATGTTCTGCGCCGCCGTCATCGTCGGCACCAGGCTGGTCTCCTGGTAGACCATGCAGACGCCGGCGGCGAGCGCGTCGCGCGGCTGCTCGAAGCGCACCGGCTTGCCGTCGAGGATATACTCGCCCGAGGTGAGCGTGATGGCGCCGGCGATGGCCTTGCACAGGGTGGACTTGCCGGCCCCGTTCTCGCCCACCAGCGCGTGCACCTCGCCGGGGTAGAGGTCGAAGTCGACGCCTTCGATGGCGTGCACGCCGCCGTAGATCTTGCTGCCCTTGACGACGCGCAGCACCGGCTCTCGGGTGTCCGCGGCCGCCGCCGGCTGAGACGCTGTGGCCAGATCCGTCATTGGCTCTTCTCCCGCGCGATGACGAGCCGGCCGCTGCCCTTCGACACCACGACGATGCCGTCGGGCGTCTCGCAGGCCGCGGTGACCCCATGGACATGGCCGCCGGCGCGGCTGTGCAGGCTCTCGATCACATCGCCGTCCGCATCGATACGGGCGAGCAGGCCGTAGGAGCGCGGCGGCGCCCACGGCTTCTGGATGCCGAGCGCCTTGACCGAGCCGATCTGCATCGGCTCCAGGCAGTCGTGGCCGCCGCTCAGGGCCGGCCCGATCCAATAGGACTCGGGGATGGTCCGCATCATCTCCTGGCGGTAGTCGTCCTCGCGCAGCACGAACTCGATGAGGTGCGTGCGCACGCCGATGAAGGCGAGCAGGAAGCCGCCCTCGGCGTCGGGCTTGAGGCGGGCCGGATAGCCCGGCAGGTTGCGCATGACGATGCTCACCGGCCCGAGCCGGCCACCGTCGGCGAACGGCGCCTTGAGCACCCGGTGCGACCAGCTTTCGGTGAACCACAGGCTCTGCTTGTCGGGCGACACGGCGACGCCGCCGGGGAAGGCCAGGCCGTCGAGCAGGACGGCTGCGGCGCCGAGATCGGCCCCGCAGCCCAGCACATAGCCGCTGCTGCCCTTCTCCATGAGGTCGCGCAGCCAGCGCTCCGCCGGCTGGCGACTGCTGCCGACGGTGGCGTAGATGTGCCCGTCCGGCGCGGCGGCGACGCCGGTGAGCCCGTGCAGCGGCCGGTCGGCGACGGCCTCGAGCCAGCGCGCCTGTGCGGCGCCCTCGACGCCGGGGCGGAACGCGGCGAGCCCACGGCCGGCGACGCAGACCAGCAGCCGCCCGTCCGGATGGACGGCGAGGCCGCCGGCCGCCCCGTCGAAGGTGGCGACGACGCTGCGCTCGCCGTGGCCCGGGCCGGCGAGCCGGATGACCTCGCGGCCGGCCGAGACATAGAGCGTGCCGTCAGCGGCGCGCGCGATGTCGTCGGCGCCGGGAAGCGGCGGGCCGAGCGGCGCGCAGGCATCGAGCCGGTCGTTGGGGCTGAAGGCGCCGTCCATGGAGGGCACCGCGTCCTGCTCGGCATTGGGGAACAGGATCTGCCTGATATCGCTGAGGAAGTGGTCGAACACGCCCATCGCCCGTCACCTCCCGTCCCGGCGCCGGGCGCCCCAATAGGCTTCGTAGCCGGTCCAGGTGGGATCGGCGCCGTCGATCCTGATGCGGCCGATGCGGTTGTTCTCCAGGCCGCCCAGGTAGACGTAGCCCTTGTGCTCGCGCATCGAGGTCAGCGTGGAGTGCGAGATGCCGGTGGGGTCCCACCAGGATTCCAGCACCTCGCCGGCTTCCGTGAAGCGCAGGATGCAGCCGTGGTTGAGCCCCGGCGCCAGCCACTCGTCGGTCGGCACCTGCTTGATCATGCGGAGCCGGAAGCCGGGCTTGCGCGTGGAGAGGTCGAAGGTCGGCGTGCGGATGCCGACCAGGGCCAGCCAATAGTCGCCGTTGGAGGCGCGGTTGATGTTGTCGGGGTTGCCCGGCAGCTCGTCGATGAGCACCTCGGTCTCACCCTTCTTGGGGCCCTCCAGCCAGTGGCGGAATATCTTGCACAGCGAGGTGCTGGCGATCAGCACGGATTGGCCATCGTGGGCGACGCAGATGCCGTTGGGGAAGTAGAAGTGGTTGATCAGCGTGCGCGTCTTCTTTGTCGCCGGATCGTAGACCACCAGCCGGCCGTTCGGCCGCCCCTCGAGGATGTCCAGGGTGTTGGTGGTCATCTCGTAGCGGGTGGTGCAATCGCTGAAGTAGATCTTGCCGTCCGGACCGATGTCGAGGTCGTCGGCCATGCGCAGGCGTGAATCGTCGTTCAGCTTGTACCAGGTGCGGTTGGTCTCGTCGGTGACCTTGAAGACCTCGCCGTCCGGCCTGATGCCGTAGACGCCCATGCCGGCGACGCAGACGATGAGGTTCTCGTCCTTGTCGAACTGCATGCCGAGGGGCCGGCCGCCGATGTGGGCGAAGACCTCGCGATGCTCGAAGTTCGGGCCGGAGAAGCGGATGATGTTGCCGTCGCGGGTGCTGCCGTAGAGCCGGTCCTGCCGGTCGAGGATGACGTCCTCGGGCCCCTCGACCTGGTCGACGCCGATCGCCTCGGCGTTGATCAGCCGGTCGTTCTGGGCGAAGGGCGTGCCGCTGGCCGCGGCTACCGACGGCGCCACCGAGAGCGGCATGGCGGCCGGATTGACGTAGGTCTTCTGCACCGCCTTGCCGCGGTTCTTCGACCATTTCACGTCGACGCCGACGGCGGCGAGCAGGATCACGCCGATCACCGCCGAGGTGATGTAGCCGGGGATGCCCATGCGCACCAGGCCGTTGGTCAGCATGAAGACGATGATGGCGCCGATCATGGCGCGCCACACCGTGCCCTTGCCGCCGGCGAGCGACACGCCGCCGAGCACCACGGCGGTGAGCGCCTGGAACTCCCAGCCGACGCCGGTGGTCGAGTCCGTGCTGGCCTGGCGGGCGGCGTAGAAGATGCCGCCCGCCGCACACAGGATGCCCGACAGCACGTAGGCGGCGAACAGGATCAGCCGCACGCGGATGCCGGCATGGCGCGCCGCCTTGCGGCTGGCGCCGATGGCCGTCAGGTGCCAGCCGTAGCGCGAGCGGCTGAGGAAGAGGTGGCCGACGAGCAGCACGGCGAGCAGGGTCGCCGCATTGATCGGAATGCCGAAGACGCTGCCTTCGCCGAGAAAATCCCAGACGGCGCTGTCGGGCGAGTTGGTGGCGAAGACGGTAGCGTAAGCGCCGTTGAGCAGGTTCACGGCGGCGCGCAGGATGATCAGCGTCACCAGCGTGGTCAGGAACGGCCGCGCCTTGAGGTAGCCGATCAGGAAGCCGTTGAAGGCGCCGAGCACGCCGCCGACGGCGAGCGTGGCAGCGATCACCGCCCACGTCGGCCAGCCCAGCACCAGCAGGAAGAACAAGGCGGCGAAGTTGCCGATGGCGAAGATCGCCCCGACGCTCAGGTCGATGCCGCCGGAAATCAGGCACACCGCCATGGCCAGCGCCACGAAGCCGAACTCGGCGAACAGGCGCAGCAGCGAGACCGAGTTGGCGACGCTGGCATAGTCCGGGATGGTGGCGGCGAAGTAGAGGGCGAGCCCGATCATCACCAGGAACGGGATGACCGGCTCGAACCACTGCTTCATCATCAGCTCGGAGAGCAGCAGCCGCGGCGAGAAACGCCGCGCCGCGCCGCTCATCGAGTTCCACGTCGTCATCGACATCAGGTCATCTCCCCGCCCGCGCCGGCGTTGAGGCCCGGCTGCGGCTCGCTCGTCCCAGGCCTCGGGTCCCGATCGACCCGCGGCAACACGATGCTCCAGGCCGCTCCCGCGTCATGGCCGGGCTTGACCCGGCCATCCATCGGCTCAAGAGGCCCCAGCCCCGGCAGGGCTGGCCGAACGCCGCGTTCCATGGTGGATGGATGGCCGGGTCAAGCCCGGCCATGACGGCTGGAGGCCGGCGCCCCGCCTCAGGTCTTCGGCAGGGCGAAGCACATGGCGCCGTTGGCGTTCGATTTATCGAGCCAGACCGGGCGCGTGTAGTATTCGATGTTGCGGGTGCCCGGCTTCTCGCCCATTTGCAGCAAGGTCACCGCGGCCATGGCCAGGTCGTGGCCCTGCTCGGTCGCCTTGTAACTGAGGAACTTGTAGAAGCTGCCCTGCTGGAGCTGGTCGCAATCGAGCTGCGAGCCCTCGCCGGAGGCGTAGACCTTGACCTGGTCGATCTTGCCGGCGTTGCGGATGGCCTGGGCCGCGCCCGATTCCATGATGCCCCAGAAGCCGACGCTGGCGCACAGGTCGGGATGCTGCTGGATCACCGTGGAGGTGATGTTGAGCGCCGTGTTGGCGTCCCAGTTGGCCGCCTGGTTCGACACCACCTTGATGGCCGGATCCTTGTTGAACACCTCCATGATGCCGGCGATCTGGTCGACGCTGGCGGCCGCCGTGAGCTCGCCCTGGACGATCTGCACCTTGCCCGACTTGCCGGTGCCGGTGCCGCACTGCTTGACCACGTCCTCGGCCAGCATGCGGCCGATCTCGACCCAGTCGACGCCGACGAAGGCGGACGACTTGTAGTTCGACGACATGTTCACCTGGATGACGTAGGTGCCCTGGCTCTCGGCCCGCTTCAGCTCCTTCTGGAGCAGCGTGACGCTGGGATTCTGCACCACCAGCACGTCGGGCTTGTCGTTGACCAGCGCCGTCAGCGCCTGCTGCATGGCGGACGGATTGTTGTTGGGATCGCGCACGATGAACTTCATGCCGCGCCACTCCGCCTCGTCGCGCAGCACGCGGTTCCATTCGTCCTGCAAGGGCACGTTGAGGGCGATGGGCAGGTAGGCGATGGTCTTGCCCTTGACCGCCTTGTCGTATTGCTCGCGCAGCTCGCGCGCCGTCTTGGTGCCGCCCTCCTGGGCCTGCACGGCGACGCCGCCCACGGCCACGGCACCGGCCAGCATGGCCAGCGTCGCCTTCAGCAGTCGTCTCGACATGATGAGCTCCTCCCGTCGTTATTCTTCAGTTCGCTTGCAACGCTCACAGTATTGAGGAGAACAAAGCCCGCCCCGCGCCGCCTATCGGCACTCGCAATGGATGGGGTCGATGCTCCGGCCGCGCACCGTGCCCCGCTTGCGGGGAGACGAGCGCCCGGCAGCTCCGTCGACGCCAAAGCTTCGGAAACACTGGGCAACAACCACTAATCGCCCTGCCGCGCGGTTTCCTCGTCGCGCGGGTGCAGCCAGTTGTCGAGGATGATGGCTGCGAGCAGCACGACGCCCTTGATGATGTTCTGGACCTCGCTGTTGACGTCCATGATGGTGAAGGCGTTGAGCAGAGTGCCGATGAGCGCGCAGCCGACGATGACGCTGAAGACGCCGCCGCGGCCGCCCACCAGGCTGACGCCGCCGAGCACCACGACGAGGATGACGTCGAAGATCATCGTGCCCTGCGTCACCGCCATCTGGATGCTGCCGGTGGTGCCGATCCACACCAGCCCCGCCACCCAGGCACAGAAGGCGACGAGCATGTGCTCCAGGATCGTCAGCGGGCGCAGCGCGATGCCGGCGTAGCGCGCCGCTTCCGGGTTGTCGCCCTGGGCGTAGATGAAGCGGCCGATCGACGTGCGCGACAGGAACAGATGCATGACCAGCGCCATGGCGGCGAAGACGAAGATCGGCAGCGGCACGCCGAAGACGCGGGCGGCGCCCAGGAACATGAGCCAGGGCGAATCCTTGGGCGCATAGACCACCCAGGCCGGCGCGAACCAGAAGGCGAGGCCGTAGATGACGAAGCCCGCCGCCAGCGTGACGAACAGGGCCGGCGCCTCGACGAAGGCGACCATGAAGCCGTTGATGGCGCCGATGGCCAGTGCGATGGCGAGCGCCAGCAGCACGGCCCAGAACACCGGCATGCCCTGCTGCATCTGGATCAGGCCGACGGCCCAGGCGCCGGCCATGATGGCCACCTCGGAGAGGTCGATGCCGCGGCTGATGACGATGAGCGCCATGCCCAGCGCCAGGATGCCGAGGATCGAGATACTTCGCAGCAGCGTGAGGAAGTTGTCGACGGTGGCGAAGCCCTTGAGCAGCAGGCCGAAGGCCAGGAAGAGCAGCACCGTGATGAAGAGCACCACGTGTTCTTGTGTCAATCCGTGAAGCTGAGCCCCGACGATTGAGGTCCGACTCCGCGCGTCCGTCGCGTTCGCCGTCATGCGCGTCCATCCCTAGTCAGCGGCGTTTTGTCCCGCTTGTTGCGGACGCTAGCGGCGCGTGGCGCGCCCTGTCAACGCGACGCTGCCGGGGCCGCGTGCGCGAGGTGAGCGCCAAGCGCCTCGCGGCCGGCGTGTCGGGTCGGGGCGGCGCAATCCAACATATTGTATAAGATATAAAATTTGACGCGGACGCGTCGTGCAAGGACAGAGCGGGCCGTCAAGCCGCGGCAGGCGCGAGAATTCGCCGCATGTGCCTGTCCGCCGTCCTCGCACCGTTTCAGGTCGTCCGACGATCGATTCGCGTCGGCAAGCGTTGACAGGGGGCGCCGACACATCTGTTATAAACTATCAAAAGTGGCCCGAACCGCCCCGAGAGCGGTGAGGCCGACAGGGGCGGGGAAACGAGGACGGCCGCGCAAGCGGCCGCAACAGGGAGGGCGGAACATGCCTGCAGCGCGCATGGGATGGCTGGACAGCGCGCCGCCGGGTGTCGCGGAGGCGCGGGACGACACGCGCATCACCGCGACCTCGCGGACGACGGCTCGGTACGGCGCAGGCCGCGATGGCCGGCCCGCACCGGCCTCGACACGCCCTGCCCCGCCGCGGGCCCGCCCGTGAACGACCGGCCATCCACCTCCTCCTTCGGGCACGTCGCGCAGGCGCCGCTGCTCGACGTGCGCGGCCTGTCGCTGGCCTTCGCCACCGCCGACGGCGACCTGCCGGTGACCCGCGACGTCACCTTCTCGGTGCAGCCGGGCGAGCGCGTCGGCATCGTCGGCGAGAGCGGCTGCGGCAAGACGGTGACGGGGCTCGCCATCCTGCGCCTGCTGCCGCAGCAGAGCACGCGCCTCACCGGCGAGATCCGCTTCGAGGGCCAGGACCTGGCCCAGCTGCCGCCGCGACGCATGCGGGCGGTGCGCGGGCGCGACATCGCCATGATCTTCCAGGAGCCGATGAGCGCGCTCGATCCGGTGTTCACCGTCGGCGAGCAGATCAGCGAGGCCTACCGCACCCACGTCCGCGCCAGCCGCCACGAGGCGCGCGAGCGCGCCATCGCGGCGCTGGCCGACGTCGGCATCCCGGCGCCGGCGCGGCGCTACGACGAATATCCGCACCAGCTCTCCGGCGGCATGCGCCAGCGGGTGATGATCGCCATGGCGCTGATCTGCGAGCCCAAGCTGCTGATCGCCGACGAGCCGACGACGGCACTCGACGTCACCATCCAGGCACAGATCATCGACCTGCTGCGCGCGCTGAGCGAGCGGACCGGCACGGCGCTGATCTTCATCACCCACGACCTCGGCGTGGTGGCCGAGATCTGCACCCGGCTGATCACCATGTACGCCGGCGAGGTGGTGGAGGACGCCCCCGTCGACCCGGCGCTGGTGCGGCCGCGCCATCCCTACACGTCGGGGCTGCTGCGCTCGCTGCCGGGCCTCGCCCAGCGGCGCGCCCACCTGCCGTCGATTCCCGGACGCGTGCCCTCGCCGCTCGCCATGCCCGCCGGCTGCCGCTTCCGCAGCCGCTGCCCGCAGGCCCTCGACGGCTGCGAGCAGCCCCAGCCGCTCCTGCCCGTGGCGCCCGAGCGCCTCGCCCGCTGCTGGCGGGCGCCGGATCTCACCTTGCCGGGAGCCGTGAGCTGATGGGCGATACCATGACCTCGGAACGGCCCCGGACCGCCGCCGGCGGCCAGCCCCGCCCGGTCGTGACGGCCGAAGGGCTGACCATCCATTTCCCGACGCGCGACAGTGGCGAGACGGTCAAGGCGGTCGACGGCGTCGACTTCGAGGTGCGCGCCGGCGAAACCTTCGGCGTCATCGGCGAATCCGGCTCGGGCAAGACCACGCTCGGCCGGGCGTTGGTGTCCTTGATTGCCCCGACCAAGGGCCGCATCCTGCACGACGGCGTCGATCCGGCAACGCTCGGCAAGGACGCCTTCCGCCAGCATCGCCGCGACTACCAGATCGTCTTCCAGGATCCCAACGCGGCGCTCGACCCGCGCATGACCATCCTGCGCAGCATCATGGAGCCGCTCGAGATCGCCGGCGAGGCGCCCGCCGTCCGCCGCGCGCGCGCGGTGGAGGCGCTGACCCGCGTCGGCCTCGCCCCGGAGACGGCCAAGCGCTATCCGCATCAGCTCTCGGGCGGCCAGAAGCAGCGCGTCAACATTGCCCGCGTGCTGACGCTCAGGCCGAAGCTGATCGTCTGCGACGAGGTGGTGGCGGCCCTCGACGTCTCCATCCGCGGCGACATCCTCAACCTGTTCGCCGACCTCCAGCGCGAGTTCGGCCTCACCTACGTCTTCATCACCCACGACATCTCGGTCGTCTCCCACATCTCCGATCGGATCGCCGTCACCTATCTCGGCAAATTCGTGGAGCTGGGGCCGGCCGAAGGGGTGATCGAGCAGCCGCTGCATCCCTACACGCGCGCGCTGCTGTCGGCCGAGCCGGTGCCGCTGCCTTCGACCATGCGCACCGAGCGGCGGATCATCCTGGAGGGCGAGATCCCGAGCCCGATCTCGCCGCCGTCCGGCTGCCGCTTCCGTACGCGCTGCCCGTCGGTACAGCCGCGCTGCGCCGACGAGGAGCCGGCCTGGCGCGAGCTCAAGCCGGACCACTGGGTCGCCTGCCACTTCGCCACGGCCGCCGGGCCGCCGCCGCCCAACCCACGCCGGCCGGACGAAGGCACACAACGACAACAAGCCGACTAAGTCGATCAGGGAGGAACCACATGGCTGAGGCTGCCGACCGGCCGTGGGCGCTGGCGCGCCGCGAGTTGCTGGCGTTCATGGGAGCCGCCGCCGCCAGCGGCGCGCTCTCGAGAGCGGCCTGGGCGCAAGGGCCGGCCAAGGGCGGCGTGCTCAAGGTGGCGGGCGCCGCCAACCCGTCGTCGCTCGATCCGGCGACCGGCGGCAGCGGCCTCGACCACACCTTCCTGTGGCCGATCTACGACACCTTGGTGGAGTGGGAGTACGATACGCTCAAGCCCAAGCCTGGCCTCGCCAAGTGGAGCTATCCCGAGCCGCGCACCATGGTGCTCGACCTCAACCCGGGCATCACCTTCCACGACGGCACGCCGCTCGACGCCGAGGCGGTGAAATTCAACCTCGATCGCAACCGCACCGACCAGCGCTCCAATATCAAGGCGGATCTCACCAGCATCGACACGGTCGAAATCACCGGCCCGCTGCAGGTGACGCTGAAGCTCAAGAACCCGGATTTCGCCCTGCCGGCGATCCTCTCCGACCGCGCCGGCATGATGGTCTCGCCCACCAACATCAAGGCGCTCTCCGGCACCGCCAGCGACCGCAAGCCGGTCGGCGCCGGGGCCTGGAAATTCGTCAGCTGGGCCGACAACGAGCGCGTCGTGCTCGCCCGCAACGACAGCTACTGGCGCCCCGGCCGGCCCTACCTCGACGGCATCGAATTCGCCATCATCCCCGAGCTTGCCACGGGCCTGCGCTCGGTCGTCGGCGGCCAGAACGATATGGCCTACAGCCTGCCGGCCCGGCTGAAACCGGTGATCGACCGGGCCAAGGGCCTGCAGGTCGTCACCGGGCCGACGCTGTACTGCATCCAAGTGTATTTCAACTATGCCCGCGCCCCGCTCGACAACGTCAAGGTGCGGCAGGCCTTCAACTACGCGCTCGACCGCGAGGTGTTCGTCAAGGCCGCCCTCTCCGGGCTCGGCGAGGTGGCGCACATGACCTTGCCGAAGTCCCACTGGGCCTTCGACAAGTCGCTGGTCGGCCTCTACCCCCACGACCCCGACAAGGCCCGCAAGCTCTTGGCCGAGGCGGGCTACAAGGACGGGGTCGAGATCACCTACGGCGGCTACAACGACCAGGATTCCGTGCTGCGCAGCGAGATCCTGCAGGAGCAGCTCGGCAAGGTCGGCATTCGCCTCAAGTCGACCCGCGGCACCATCCCCGAAATCAGCGCCCAGTTCTTCGGCAGCGAGAAGAAGTTCGATGTTCTGCTCGCCGCCTGGACGGGCCGCCCCGACCCGAGCATGACCTACGCCCTCGGCTTCGACAAAGGTGCTTATTACAACGCCGGCCGCGAGGCAGCCCCCGCCCTGGTCGACCTGATCCGCCAGAGCCGCGAGAGCGAGGATCTCGCCGCTCGTGCCGCCGTGTTCGCCAAGATCCAGCGCTTCGTCATGGAGAATGCGCTCTCGGCGCCGCTGGCCTTCCAATACGAGCTCGATGCGCTCGCCGCCAGGGTCAAGGGCTACACGCCCGACCTGCTCGGCAAGCCCAAGTTCGCAGACGTCAGCCTGGGTTGATCGCGTGAGGAGAGACGAGATGGCAAACGCTATCGAGGGCATGGGTGCGCTGCATCGGCGGCAGCTGCTGGCCCTGTTCGGCGGCGCCGCAGCCGCGGGCCTGGCGCCGATGCCGGCTCTTGCAGAGACCGGACGGAAAGGCGGCGTGCTGAGGCTCGCCGCGGCCGCCAACCCCTCGACGCTCGATCCGGCGACCGGCGGCAGCGGCTTCGATCACTCCTACCTATGGCCGATCTACGACACGCTGACGGAGTGGGAGTACGACACGCTCAAGCCCAAGCCGGGCCTCGCCAAGTGGAGCTATCCCGAGCCGCGCACCATGGTGCTCGACCTCAACCCGGGCATCACCTTCCACGACGGCACGCCGCTCGACGCCGACGCGGTGAAGTTCAACCTCGACCGCAGCCGCACCGACCAGCGCTCCAACGTCAAGGCCGACCTCACAAGCATCGACACGGTCGAGGTGACGGGCCCGCTCCAGGTGACGCTGAAGCTTAAGAACCCGGATTTCGCCCTGCCGGCGATCCTCACCGACCGCGCCGGCATGATGGTCTCACCCACCAACATCAAGGCGCTCTCCGGCAATGCCAGCGACCGCAAGCCGGTCGGCGCCGGCGCCTGGAAGTTCGTCAGCTGGGCCGACAACGAGCGTGTGGTGCTGACCCGCAACGAGAGCTACTGGCGCCCCGGCCGACCCTACCTCGACGGCATCGAGTACGCCATCATCACCGAGCTCGCGACGGGACTGCGCTCGGTCATCGCCGGGCAGAACGACATGGTCTACGCCCTGCCGCCGCGGCTGAAACCGGTCATCGACCGCGCCAAGGGCTTGCAGGTCGTGACCGCGCCGACGCTCTACTGCATCCAGTTCTACTTCAACTCGGCGCGCCCGCCCCTGGATAACCTCAAGGTGCGGCAGGCCTTCAACTATGCCCTCGACCGCGAGGTGTTCGTGAAGGCCGCCCTCTCGGGCCTCGGCGAGGTGGCGCACATGACGCTGCCACAGTCCCACTGGGCCTTCGACAAGTCGCTGGTCGGCCTCTACCCGCACGACCCCGACCGGGCCCGCAAGCTGCTCGCCGAGGCCGGCCACGCAGACGGCCTCGACATCACCTGCGGCTGCTATACCGACCAGGATTGGGTGCAGCGCGCCGAGATCGTGCAGGATCAGCTCGGCAAGGTCGGCATCCGCCTCAAGGTCACGCGCGGCACCGTGGCCGAGATCAGCGCGCAGGCCCTCGGCAGCGAGAAGAAGTTCGACACGCTGCTGTCGGCCTGGACCGGCCGGCCCGACCCGAGCATGACCTATGCGCTGGGCTTCGACAAAGGCGCCTACTACAACCCCGGCCGCGAGGCCGACCCGCTGCTGGTGGACCTGATCCGCCAGAGTCGCGAGAGCGAGGACATCGCGGTGCGCGCCGCCGTCTTCGCCAAGATCCAGCGCTTCGTCATGGAGAACGCGCTCTCGGCGCCGCTCGCCTTCCAGTACGAGCTCGATGCGCTCGCCGCCAAGGTCAAGGGCTACACGCCCGACCTGCTCGGCAAGCCCAAGTTCGAGAACGTGAGCCTCGGCTGATCCCCATGCTGTCCGCCACCAAGCGCCGCATCATCGGCCGCCGCGTGCTGCAGACGATCCCCGTGATCGTGCTGTCGACGTTCATCGTCTTCGGGCTGCTGAAGCTCGTGCCCGGCGACATCGCCGTGACGCTCGCCGGCGAGAACGCCACCGACCAGCGCATCGCCGAGATCCGCCAGATGTACGGGCTCGATCAGCCCTTCCTGGTTCAGTACGGCGAATGGCTATGGCGGGCGGCGCAGGGCGACCTCTCCAAGTCGCTGCTGTCGGGCGAGGCGGTGCTCACCTCGATCGCGCGCTGCTTCCCCAACACGCTGCTGATCGTGGTGATGGGGCTCACCATCGCCCTCGTGGTCGGCATCCCGCTCGGCATCGCCGCCGCCAGCCGGCCGGGCTCCTGGCTCGACGGGCTGGTCATGTCGATCGCCTCGCTCGGTGTGGCCGTGCCGAACTTCTGGCTCGCCATGCTGCTGGTGGCGCTGTTTGCGCTCGGCCTCAACTGGCTGCCGGCGACCGGCTCGGTGCCCTTCGGCGAGGACCCGTGGGGAGCGCTGCGCCATGCCCTGCTGCCGGCGATCGCGCTCGCCTCCGGCGGCGTCGCCGAGGTCTCGCGGCAGCTGCGCTCGTCCTTGGTGGAGATCCTCTCCTCCCAGCAGGTGCGGACACTGCACGCCAAGGGCCTGAGCCCGGCCAACATCCTGTGGCGGCACGGGCTCAAGAACGTCAGCGTCAACCTGCTCACCGTCATCAGCCTGCTCGCCAACCGCATGCTGGCGGCGACCGTGGTGGTGGAGGCCGTGTTCGCCATCCCCGGCATGGGCGGGCTGATCGTCAACGCCGCCATCCACCGCGACTTCCCGGTGGTGCAGGGCGTGGTGTTCGCCATGGTGCTCGTCGTCGTGCTGATCAACCTCACCACGGACGTGCTCTACAGCGTCCTCGATCCGCGGATCTCCTGACATGAGCACTGTTGCTCTCACCCTGGTGGAGCCCGGCCCCCTGCAGCGGTTCGGCTCCTGGCTGCGCAGCGACATTCGCGGCGCGGTCAGCCTCGGCTTCCTGCTGCTGCTCGTGGTGGTCTCCGTGCTGGCGCCGGTGATCGCGCCCTACTCGCCCACCGAGCAGGACTACAACGCAGCCCTGGCGCCCATGTCCGCCGCCCATTGGCTGGGCGCCGACGACCTCGGCCGCGACACCTTGAGCCGGCTGATCTACGGCGCGCCGGCGACCCTCTACGCCTGCTCGCTCGCCGTCGGCATCGCCCTGCTGCTCGGCGTGCCGGTCGGGCTGATCGCCGGCTACTTCGGCGGCTGGGTCGACGACGTGATCAGCCGCATCATCGACACCCTGCTCTCCTTCCCGGCCATCGTGCTCGCCATCGCCGTGACCGGGGCGCTCGGCATCGGCCTCACCAACGGCATGATCTCGGTCGGCATCGTCTTCTCGCCGCAGCTCGCCCGTCTGGTGCGGGCGCGGACCCTGGTGGTGCGCGGCGAGCTCTACGTGGACGCCGCCCGCTGCTTCGGCGCGCCGACCTCGCGCATCCTCACCCGCCACATCCTGCCCAACACCATCCAGCCGGTGATCGTTCAGGTGACGCTGTTGCTCGCCGGCGCGCTGCTGGCCGAAGCCTCGCTGAGCTTCCTCGGCCTCGGCATCCAGCCGCCCAACCCCAGCTGGGGCGCCATGCTGGCGCGCGCCTACCAGAACATGGAGATCGCGCCCGAGCAGATGTACCCGCCGGGCCTGGCCATCCTGCTCACGGCGCTCGCCTTCAACACGCTGGGCGAATCCCTGCGCGTCGCCCTCGACCCGACGGCCAAGCGCCGCTGAGCACGTCAAGCGCCAACAACGCCACCGCGACGGAGGATACCGCCATGAGCCCGGAGGACGTCTTCGCCCAGATGGTCGCCGAGGGCGACATCGTCCTCGACAAGCTCGATGAATGCGCCCGCACGGTGCCGGACAAGGTGTTCCTGCACTACGGCGAGGACGGCATCCGCCTCACCTTCGCCGAGTTCAAGCGCCGCACCGACCGCCTGGCGGCGGGGCTTGCGGCGATCGGCGTGGCGCCGGGCGTGCCGGTGAGCGTGCTCACCCGCAACTCGCTGATGAGCGCCATCGCCATGGTCGCCATCTGGCGCGCCGGCGCCATCTTCGCGCCGATCAACTTCAACTTCCGCGGCATGCTGCTGTCGTACCAGCTGAACGACACCAGGCCGTTCGCGCTGATCACCGACCCCACGTTCGCCGAGGTGCTGGAAGAGGTCATCGGCGAGGTGCCGCTGGAGCGGCTGATCGTGCATATGCCGGCGCCGGGCGACCACGACCACACCGAGGCCAGCTTCGGCCCGGCCTTCGGGCGCCTCGCCGTGCACGACCTCGCAGCGCTCGCGGCGACCGATGCAGCGCCACCGGCGATCGCCCGCAGCCCGTTCGAGCCGGCCAACATCGTCTACACGTCGGGCACGACAGGCCCGTCGAAGGGCGTGCTGCAGCCGTTCCGCTGGATCAACCACTACACCTTCCCGTTCCGGCAGATGACCTCGGCCGACGACGTCATCTACTGCGACCTGCCCATGTACCACGTGGGCGGCGCCTTCTTCCTGGTGGCGCGGGCGCTGTGGCAGGGCAACACCGTCGGGCTCTGGGACAAGTTCAGCCCGACGAAGTTCTGGGACCGCATCGCCGAATGCGGCGCCACCAACTGCGTGCTGCTCGACGTCATGGTGCCCTGGCTGATGAGCGCCGAGCCCAGGCCCGACGATCGCGCCAACACCCTGAACAAGGTGCACATGCAGCCGCTGCCGCCCAACCACCACGAGGTGGCGCGGCGCTTCGGCCTCGACTTCGTGAGCTCCGGTTTCGGCCAGACCGAATCGGGCGCCGGCTTCGCCGGCGTCATCGACCAGTTCGGGACCGCGGAAGGCACCCCCGCGGCGCTCTGGCGCGGCCTGTCGAAGGAGGCCTTCCTCGAGAGCTGCCGTGCCAGCGGCCGCCTCGTCGTCGACGGCGGCGGCCCGGTGCCGAAGGGCTTCATGGGCACGCCCAACCCGCTCTTCGAGGCGGCCGTCCTCGACGAGGACGACAACCGGCTGCCGCCGGGCCGTGTGGGCCAGCTCGCCTTCCGGCCGCGCTTCCCGGGGCTCCTGCTCCTCGAGTACTTCGGCAAGCCGGAGGCGACGCTCAAAGTGCTACGCACCTGCTGGTTCCACACCGGCGATGCCGTCCAGGCGCTCGACGACGGCTCCGGCGTCTACTGCTTCGTCGACCGCATGGGCGGCTTTTTCCGCGTGCGCGGCGAGAACGTGTCGTCCTACGAGGTGGAGGCGCTGGTGGCGAGCCACCCCAAGGTGCGCGCCGCCGCCGCCATCCCGATCCCGGCCCGCGTCGGCAGCGAGGAGGACATCGCCCTCTTCGTCGAGCTGGCCGAGGGCGAGGCGCTGAGCGAGGACGAACTGCGCGACCACACCCGCCGCGTCATGCCCAAATATATGCAGCCCGCGCACGTGCGCTTCGTCGCGGCGCTGCCGGTGACGCCGACCAACAAGATCGAGAAGTACAAGCTCAAGCGCCAGATCGTGGACGAGCTGGGGCTGTAGGCTCATATCGCGAAGGTCGGGATGTGCTATTCGCTCGCCTGATGTCCATCGAGCGCCTGCCATGAAGCAGGGCGGCTCATGGATCACAGCGTAACGAGACGCCACGCAGGATGGATATGAGCGGCCAGAACGACGACTACGTCTATGATGAGGCAACCGGCGAGTGGCGGCCCGCCTCCGAAATCGCTGCGGATAAAGCCAGGGCCGCTGAGGTTCGCGACGCATCCGGCAACGTTCTCGCAGACGGCGACTCGGTGGTCCTGATCAAGGACCTCAAGGTCAAGGGCGCCGGCCAGACGCTGAAGCAGGGAACGGTCATCAGGTCGATCCGGCTCACCGACAACCCGGACGAAATCGATTGCCGCCACGATGCGATCAAAGGCCTCGTCTTGCGCACTGAGTTCGTGCGCAAGCGCTGATCAAGCGTCGGGCCTGACCCTGGACCGCCTGCCGGGCTGAAGCTGCAGCGCCGAGTCCGCAATTGGGCGATCCCTGCACCTTCCTTCGGAGGACGGCCGAGGCGGTGGCTTGGCCGTTTTGGACCGTTGTGGCGACCGCTGCCGGGCCGGTATTGCTGCAACCACGCCGTGTCGGCCGCAGCCCTGCTCCGCCGGCAGGCTGCGGCGCCTCGACGCGTCACCCTGTCGATAGGTGCCCCCGCATGAGCGCAGTTGCCCGGAGCCTGCCCGCGTCCCTCCCAGCCGATCTCGCAAGCCGCATCGATGCGAGCGGTTATGCGGTGGTGGACGGCTTCGTCCGGCCCGACGAGCTGAGGGCGGCGCAGGCGTTCGTCCGCAGCGCGGTGGCCGGCAACGGCGGCGAATACGTCGGGTTCTCGGGCCACACCGATCTCGGCGGCACCTTCCTGGAGCGCCTTCCGGCCGACCCGGCGTTCGTCGGCCTGTGCCGCGGCATTTACCAGCAGGGGAGCGGCGCACCGGCACCGGACGTGGGCTTCTATCAGATCCTGCGCTGCCTCTCCGGCACCCAGGCGAAGCATCACTCCATGCGCTTCCACTACGACTCGTACGTCCTGACGGCGCTTATCCCCATCATGATGCCGTCGCGCGGCAGCAAGGGCAATCTGATCATCTTTCCGCAGACGCGGCCGATCCGGAAATCGTACGGCGCCAATCTCCTCGACAAGATTCTCGTCGACAACGGACTGTCCCAGGCGCTCTTCAAGTACGCCTACAGGCGGCAATTCCGCCGCATGGTCAGCCTCGAGCTGACGCCGGGCAATCTGTACTTCTTCTGGGGCTACCGATCCCTGCACACCAACGAGCCCTGCGACGCGGACGAGATCCGGTCGACCGCGCTGTTCCACTACGTGGACCCGCACGCGCAGAGCGGCTTCAAGCGGATGATGCGGGCACCCGCCCCGCAGCTGACCGGAGCGGCGACAGGCTGATCCGCCTCGCCCTCGCGCGGCCGGCGTTCGCGCGGAAAGGCCGCCGTCGGCACACGCCGCTTCCGCCGTGGCGGCCCATGGCTTAAACCGCGGGGTATGCCAGTCGCCTGCCCTCCCTCCGTTCGTCGCCCATGAGCAGCAGCGTCGCGATCATCGGTGCCGGCCCCGCCGGCCTGATGGCGGCGGAGGTGGTGGCCGGCGCCGGCCACCGCGTCGTCGTCTACGAGCGCATGCCCTCTCCGGCACGAAAGTTCCTGATGGCCGGCCGCGGCGGCCTCAACCTCACCCACTCGGAGCCGCTCGACCGCTTGCTGACGCGCTACGGGCCGCAAGCCCCGTGGCTTGCACCGGCGATTCGCGCCTTCCCGCCAGAGGCTCTGCGCACCTGGTGCGAAGGCCTGGACCAACCCACCTTCGTCGGCTCCAGCGGCCGGGTGTTCCCGCACGCTTTCAAGGCATCTCCCCTGCTGCGCGCCTGGCTCGGCCGGCTCGCCGGCCTCGGCGTCGAGCTCAGGCTGCGCCACCGCTGGCGCGGCTGGAGCGGCGACGGTGCGGCGCTGGTGTTCGACGGGCCGGACGGCGCGCCGGTCATGGCACGCCCCGACGCCTGCGTGCTGGCGCTCGGCGGGGCGAGCTGGCCCAGGCTCGGCGCCGACGGCAGCTGGGTGTCGCCGCTGGGCGCGGCGGGCATCCCCGTCACCGACCTGGCGCCGGCCAATTGCGGGCTCCTGGTCGCCTGGACACCGCTGCTGCGCGCGCGCCATGCCGGCACGCCGCTGAAGCGCATCGCGCTCACGCTGGGCCGCCGCACGGTACGCGGCGAAGCGGTGCTCACCGAGACGGGCCTGGAGGGCGGCGCCGTCTACGCGCTGACACGCGACGTGCGCGCCGCGTTGGACCGCGGCGAGCGCCCCCTGGTGCACCTCGACCTCCGCCCCGACCTGACGCAAGCCGAGCTGGCGCAGCAGCTCGGCCGCGCCGGTGGCCGGCCGTCGCTCGCCAACCGGCTGCGCAAGGCGGGCCTGCCGCCCGCAGCCGCGGCCCTGCTGCGCGAGACCGAGCACCGGCCGGGACAGCCGGACCCGCCGCCGACGGCGGCGGACGCCGCAACGCTCGCCCGGCGCATCAAGGCCGTGCCGATCCCCGTCGACGGCCTGGCCGGCCTCGCCCGCGCCATCTCCACCGCCGGCGGCGTCGCGCAAGACGGGGTCGACGCGCGCTTCATGCTGCGGGCCCGCCCCGGCACCTTCGTCGCCGGCGAGATGCTCGACTGGGAGGCACCGACCGGCGGCTACCTGCTGCAGGCGACACTGGCGACCGGCGCCGCCGCTGGGCGAGGGGTGCTGACGTGGCTCGCCGCACGAAGTGGGGATACCACCGCGACAAGCTGCACGAGCCCCATTGCGCCCCCGGCCCAGCTCGGCTAGTGTCCGCGCCCTGGCTAGCACCCGTAGCTCAGCTGGATAGAGCGTTGCCCTCCGAAGGCAAAGGTCACACGTTCGAATCGTGTCGGGTGCGCCAAAGAACTCGCAAATACAGTAGGTTGGCACGAGACCGCGAGCGTTCCTACCGCTGGCGTGCACCGCGGAAGCACGGCGGAAACAACCGACCGCAAGCTGTGGGATAGAGTGTCGCACCTGCTGCGGTAGATGCCGGATGGATTTCCCGACGAAGGCGAGCGCGGGAGCTTGTGGAAAAGCTGGGGTCTCGACCTTCAAGAAGCCAAGCGCCAACGGCGTGCGAGTCATATGGGGTCCGCAACCGTGCCAAGGTTGGGTTCGAGGGTTCGAATCCCCTCGCCCGCTCCAAATCTCCGCAAGGAAATCAGGCATTTGCGGGAGGGCCGTCTGTCCGCGGCCCGTTCCTCTTCTGGGCGCGGCCAACACCTGATCAACACGCATGCGCTCGCGTCGTCGGCGCCAACTGCCATCATTTTGATGAGCGGCGCCAGTGGTCCTGATCAACGATCTCCGGGCTGATGCGGCGGCACTCGGCATACGCACGCGTAATCACCCGAGCTACGATGCTCATTGCCTGGTCGAGACGATTACGACGCGCCCGAGGATGGAATTGCCCTCGGCATAGGCATGGGCCTCGGCGGCGGCCGCAAGTGGAAACGTTCTGTCCACTATCACCTTGAGATCCCCGGTCGCCGCCAGCTCCAGCATCCCGGAAACAGTGCGGTAGACATCCGGCTTGTCCAATTGCGTTCCCATGAAGACGCCGAAAAGCGAATGGTTCGCCTGCAGCGCGGGCCAAAGATCGATACTGAGCTGCGAACCGCCGGCGTTGCCGACGAAGACCAGACGCCCCTCGGAGCGGAGCGCCGCCAGGGACCTTTGCAGGGTGGCTCCTACCGGGTCCAAGACAAGATCGGCGCCACGCCCCTCCGTCAGACGCAGGACCGTATCGACGACGTCGGCTGAGCGATGATCGATCGCATGATCGAGGCCAAGCCCGCCAAGGCGTTCGGCCCTCTCGACCCCGGAGACCGTTGCAAGCACGGTCGCGCCAGCCCGATGCGCGAGTTGGATGGCGGCGAGCCCGACGCCGCCGGCACCTGCCTGGATGAGGACAGTTTCGCCACGCTTCAAACCACCCCGTGCGAAGAGGCAGTGATGAGCGGTTCCGAATGCGATCGGCAGAGCTGCGGCGGCGGCCATGTCGAGTCCTTCCGGCACAGGCCAGGTCCGGCTGGCGGCAACGGCACGCAACTCCGCGTGCGACCCGGCGAGATCGAAGCTCGTCACCTTCTGGCCCACATGGCGATCCGACACGTTCTCTCCGACCGCGATGATTTCACCTGCGGCCGCATAGCCGACGACGAAGGCTGGATGGGGTGGCGACGAGGACGCACGATTGATCAGGTCACCGCCCTCAATGGCGGCAGCCTCGACGCGGATCAGGACCCCGTCGCTCGGGCAAACCGGATCGGGGACATCCGCGTAGCGAAGGACATCCGGCGCGCCGGGGCGATCGTAGATGGCTGCTTTCATGGCTCTCTCACTGCGTCATCACTCGCTTGAGAGAACGGTCAGACGCGTCAGCAAGAGGGGCATTGTTTACGAGCATTGCCAGGCCGGTTTCGTCCCGGATCAACCGATCCAGATTTGAAAAATCCTGCTCGTTGGTCAGGTCTGCCATGACCGTCCGGACGCCGACACCATGAGTGTTGGCCAGACGCTCGGCAAGATCGCGCAGGCGCTGGGCTCGGCGAGCCACCAACACCAGATCGTAGCCACGTCGGCAAGGCGGCCGGCGAATACGGCACCGATCCCGGAAGAGACGCCCGTAACGATGGCGACAGGTCTTGTGGCTGGCACCTTTTGTTCCCATCGTGCTCCTGGCATTGCCGGAGAGCCGCGCCCGCAGCCACTTCAGTTCGTGACGAACTTCAGAAGGTCGGCGTTCAGCACGTCGGCGTTCACCGTCAGCATCCCGTGCGAGAAACCGGGATAGGTCTTCAGCGAGCCGTTCGGCAGCAGCTTGACCGCCTTCAAAGCCGAGGCGGCGATCGGAACGACCTGGTCGTCCTCACCGTGCAGCACCAGCGTCGGCACGGTGATCGCCTTGAGGTCCTCGGTCTGGTCGGTTTCCGAGAAGGCCTTGATGCCGTCGTAATGCGCCTTGGCGCTACCCATCATGCCCTGCCGCCACCAGTTCTGGATCACGCCTTCATGCACCGTCGCGCCTTCCCGATTGAAGCCGTAGAACGGGCCTGACGGGACGTCGCGGAAGAACTGCGCGCGATTGCCGGCCAGCGCCGTCCGAAAGCCATCGAAGACCTCCATGGGTGTTCCTTCGAGGTTGTCGTCGGTCTTCAGCATCAGCGGCGGAATGGCGGCGACGAGGACGGCCTTGGCCACCCGGCCCGCGGGTTCGCCGAACTTGGCCACGTAACGCGCCACTTCGCCGCCACCGGTGGAATGACCGATGTGAACCGCGTTCTTCAGATCCAGCGCCTTGGCGACGGCAAAGGCGTCGGCCGCGTAGTGGTCGATGTCGTGCCCCTCGGCGACCTGCTCCGAGCGTCCGTGGCCGCGCCGGTCATGCGCGATGACGCGATAACCCTTCGACAGGAAGAAAAGCATCTGCGCATCCCAGTCGTCGGAGCTGAGCGGCCAGCCATGGTGGAAGACGATCGGGCGGGCGTCCTTGGGACCCCAGTCCTTGTAGAAAATCTGTACGTCGTCGTCGGTCGTGACAAAGCCCATGGCGTGGTCTCCTTCTTGAAGGTCAGGAACGACAGGCCCCACGGCATGCGCGGTGGCCAGCGGAAAGGCGAAACTCGCAGCGAGCGCCGAGGCCGAGATCAGGGCGTCGCGGCGGTTGAGCGGCAGGCCAAGGGTGAAGACGGGAGGCATGGAGAAGTCTCCGCGAGTTATTCAAAAGCAGCGCGGTAGGATCACACGTAGTCACCGCACATGAACGGGTCTGTTGCGGCGGACCAGATCGAGCCACTTCGGCGGAAGGCTTCACCGGCTGCCAGTCAGCCAGGATCAGCATCCGCGCACATCGTATTCATTGCTGACATCAAAAGGCGCCGCGAGCTGGTAGGACTGGTGATCGCTCAGAACGCGTACCGAGTCTTCGGGACGAAGAAGCGAACCAAAGCCGTTACGAGGATCATCAAGATTTCCTTTCTCTGCCGCTATGAACGGCAATGGGTTCAACGGACGCATGCACGAGCGGGCCACGTCGCCTCGACGCAACCTGCCGTTCCCTTCGGCGATACGGTAGTGCCATAGTCAGGCAAACTGTGTCGCGAAATGAGGAACGCCGAATTGGACATCGAAGATCTACGGACATTCGTCGCAGTGGCCGACGCAGGGGGCGTATCGGCGGCCGCGCGCCGGCTTGGCGTCTCCAAGTCGATCGTCAGTCGGCGGCTTTTACGGATCGAAGCGGAGCTTGGCGTCCAGCTTCTTGCGCGAACGACCCGCGGCGCGGCGCTTACGGAAGCGGGCGTCACGTTCAGGGATCATGCGGGCCGAGCCAGCGCCGAGATCGACACCGCCAGGGAAGCGATCCTCCCCACCGGTGAGTTGCGCGGCCGCCTGCGGGTCGCCATGCCGCTGACTTTCGGCCCGACGCACTTCGCCCCCGTGCTTGCGGACATGGCGCGCCAGCACCCGCAGCTTCACATTCATACCTCCTACAGCGATCGCTTCGTCGATCTCATCGCAGAGGGCTTCGATTGCGCGATCCGGGGCGCCTATCTTCAGGACTCCAACCTGATCGCGAAGCGCATCGGGCCGATCCATGGAAAGCTTGTCGCAAGCGCGCATTATATCGAAGCGCACGGGTCACCCGAGACTCCGGATGAACTCGTCACCCATCAGGCCCTCATGCAGGGAACGGAAGCCTGGCAGTTCATGGATGGCAGCAAGATCGTCACGGTCCAGCCGCAGGGCAGGTTCAAGGCCGACAGCGCCACGGCGCTTGCCGCCGCGGCGGCGGCAGGTCTCGGCATCGCCTGGCTCCCCGACTGCATCACACATGAATATGTGACCTCCGGCGCGCTGGTCCCGATCTTGACACGCTATCCGGTACCTCCGGGGGCCGCGTATGTCGTCCGCCCGCCGGGTCAGCATCCCACGCGGAAAGTGCGGGTGCTCACGGAAATGCTGACTGAGTATTTCAGACGGAATCCGGAACTTTGGGGTGTCGACGATTAGTTAGAACGCGAACGGTGCGCAGCCTTATCAAAGAATTGCCTTCGACAGTCGCCCTACTGCGAGCCGCTGAGCTCGACGACATTGCCCACACATTCCACTTACTGCGACACAGCTTGACGTATCACAGGGCTAGTTGGGCAGACGGTCGCCCGCCGGTCTAGGCATTCGTCGGGCCGAAAGCGCTCTTCCCGCTCGCGCGGTTCGGGTTAGTCGAAATCGGCATTCGCATCGGCAAGGGCGAGGCCTCCTAGAAACCCAAGAACCGCCGACATCGACAACGTCCACGAACGTCTTCAGATCTTCGATATCCTATGCAGCGTTCCCCATTCTGCGACACAGTTTTACGGATCATGGAGCTATCGTAATTCCCGTAAAGGCGGCAAATACAAGGCATCGTTTCAGCAGTTCATACCGTCTGAAACTGACGCGAGAAGAGGATAATCGTGACCTTTCGCAATGGCCTTAATTCGCTCCTTCGTCCTGAAGATTCGGTTCTCGTCCTGATCGACCATCAGCCTTACCAGCTGGCCAATCTAAACAGCCACGACCCTCATATGGTCGTCAACAATACGACGGCTCTTGCGAAGCTGGCAAAAGCCTTCAATGTTCCGACTATTCTCACCAGCGTGATCGCGGCGCGCGGTGGACTTCTCTTTAAGCAGATCACCGACGTATTTCCGGACCAGGACGTCATCGATCGCACCTGGGTGAACACCTGGCAGGACGAGAATGTGGTGAGCGTCGTCAAGGCGACTGGCCGCAAGCAGCTGATCATCGCCGGCCTGTGGACCGAGGTCTGCGTCGCAATGCCTGTCATCCAGGCCGCCGGCGAAGGCTGGGACGTGACCGTGATCACCGACGCGTCGGGCGGCATTTCGAAGGAATCTCACGAAGTTGCCATCCAGCGAATGATCGCGGCCGGCGCGAATGTGATGACCGTGATGGCGCTCGCTGGCGAATGGCAACGCGATTGGGCGCGCACCGAGCATGTCGAGGAGCTGACCGAGATTCTCATCCAGCACTTCGGCGGCAGCGGCATCGCGTATCTTTGGGAGCAGCAACTGCTCAACACGCCGGTGCCGAAAGCGGCCGGCTGATCGAAGCGGGATGACGAGAATCCTGCGCGATGCATTCCGCTGGAACTGAATGCTTGTCGGGATCCGTCATCCCATCTCGACGCTCAGCCGGACGTAGGCACGCTCAGCATCAATCGCGTCGCTCCAGCCGGAGCGGCTGGCGACTGCCGATGACGTCGATCCGGGGCTTCGTCGTCGCGATTATCGTCGGTGCTACACAGGTCGAGGCACAGGCACAGGTCGGGACCGATGTCGGCCGCGCGCCGACCTTGACGATCGAGCGTTACCCCGAAAGCTGGTCTTATCTGGCAGACCCCGCCCGGCGGACAGGGCGGTGGACGGAGCCGTTCAAATACATCCCTTTGAGCGCGGACGGATCGACCTATCTCACGACAGGCCTCGAAGTCCGATCCCGCTACGAAGGCTATGCCAATGTCCGCTGGGGTGAAGCGCCGGACGACGGCTATGTCTGGCATCGCTTCATGCCCTATGCCGATTTCCATGTGGGAAAGCTGCGCCTGTTCGCTCAGCCTATGGTCTCCGGGATCTCGGGCGTCCGCCGCGCTAAGCGGCCGGTCGATACGACCGGCGCGGATATGCTGCAGGCATTCGTCGAGGTGGAGATGGATGTCGCGGAGGCGACCTCGCTGCGGATGTCGGCAGGTCGCAAGCTGATCTCGCTGGGCGCGGGACGCTTCGTCGACACGCGCTACGGTCCCAATATCCCTCAGGCCTTCGACGGCTTCGACATGTCTCTGACGGGCAAGGCCTGGCAGCTGACGGCGCTCTATACTCGCCCGGTCGACAACAGGCTTGACGATTTCGACGATCGGACCTCGACCCAGAAGACACTCTGGGGCGTCTATGCGACGCGATGGCTGGGCGAAACTCGGACGAATGGCTTCGACGTCTTCTATCTCGGCCTACGCGATCGCAACGCGGTCTACGACCAGGGCGCCGGCAAGGAGCTGGTCCACACTTTCGGCGCCCGGCTGTTCGGAGACACCGGCTCCTCATACTGGAACCTCGAAGCCGCCGTTCAGCACGGAACCTTCGCGAACCACCGCAGGGCGGCATGGGGCATCGGCGGCGAGATTGGCCATCGTTTTCCACAAGCGCCGCTGCAGCCCGACCTCAGGCTCGCCGCTGATGTGATTTCGGGCGACGACGATCTGGACGATCCGCAACTGGGAACGCTCAATCCCCTCTTTCCAAGAGGCAAGTACTTTGTGTCTCAGTCGCCGATCGGGCCGCGCAACCTGATCCAGGTTCGGCCTTCCATCACGATCCATCCGTACAAGAACGTCGAGCTGTCGCTGTCGGGTTCGGCCTATTGGCGACAGAGCACCGACGACGGCATCTATGCGATCTCGGGCGCCCTCGTGCGCAGCGGCAAAGGCAGCGATGCGCGCTTCATCGGAACACAGGCCGAAATCGCCGTCGGCTGGCAGGCCACGCCGGAGCTCAACCTGGCGGCCTCGGTTGGCGTCTTCGATCCAGGAACGTTCACTCAGGAGACCGGCCCAGCTCAGGTCATCAAGCTGATCGGCGTCATGGCGAACTATCGGTTCTGACCATGCCGTCCTTCGCTGCTCTCGAACCCATGTCCCCACGCCGCGCCGCTGAACGAGCTTAAGGATCACCTATGGAAATCGGTATCGACAGTTTTGCAGCGATCCTCCCCGATCCGGCGACGGGCAAACCTCCCTCGCCGACCGATCGCATGGCCGATCTCCTCGAGGAGGTCGAGGCCGCCGACCGGGCCGGGCTCGATGTCTTCGGCATCGGCGAGCACCATCGCGCCGAGTTTCTCGATTCCGCGCCGGCGATCATCCTGGCCGCCGCCGCGGCCCGCACCAGCCGGATCCGACTGACGAGCGCCGTGACGGTGCTGAGCGCTGCCGACCCGGTCCGGGTCTTCCAGGAGTTCGCGACGCTGGACCTGATCGCCAGGGGTCGCGCTGAGATCGTCGTCGGCCGAGGCTCGTTCGGCGAAGCCTATCCGCTGTTCGGCGCGGACCCGCGGGACTATGACGACCTCTTCGCCGAGAAGCTCGATCTGCTCCTGAAGTTGAACGAGACGACCTATCCGATCTGGAAGGGTCGCTTCCGCGCGGCACTGGAGGGACGGGGCGTCTATCCGCGTCCCCATCAGCCGCGCCTGCCGCTCTGGATCGGCGTCGGCGGCACACCGCAATCCTTCGCTCGCGCCGGCACGCTCGGGCTGCCGCTGATGGTGGCGATCATCGGCGGCACCTTCGAGCGCTTCCGTCCGCTCGTCGATCTCTATCGCGAGGCTGGCACGAGTGCCGGGCATAGCCCTGACAAGCTCAAGGTGGGCGTCCATGCGATGGGCTTCGTCGGCGAAACCGACGCGGCGGCCAAAGACGCGTTCTTCCCGGGCTGGGCGCATCTGACGGGAAGGATCGGCCGCGAGCGCGGCTGGCCGCCGCCGTCGCGCCAGCAGTTCGACGCCATGGCCAGTCCGGAAGGCGCATTCCTGATCGGCGATCCAAGGACGGTCGCAGCCAAGATGCTTCATGCCGGCGAGGTGCTCGGCGGTGTCTCGCGCATCACCTTCCAGATGAGCACCGCCTCGCTCGAAACGGCGGCGATGAAGCGTTCGATCCAGCTCC
This sequence comes from Chelatococcus sp. KU-N122, assembly GCF_055391085.1. Lineage (NCBI taxonomy): Bacteria > Pseudomonadati > Pseudomonadota > Alphaproteobacteria > Hyphomicrobiales > Chelatococcaceae > Chelatococcus > Chelatococcus sp. KU-N122. The sequence goes on from NZ_AP043981.1 coordinate 1,183,515, forward strand.
TGGGCACCGAGGTCGCGCCGATCGTCCGGGCGGCCACGCGCGAAACCGAGAAGGCGACCTGATGGCTGCAGCGAGCTTGGGGCAGACGATCGCTCCTGCGATTGTCCTGATGGGAGCGGCCGTGGTTGCCGTGCCGCTGTTCCGGCGGCTCGGCCTCGGATCGGTCCTCGGTTACTTCGCCGCCGGCGTGCTGGTGGGGCCATCGGTGCTCGGCCTGTTCACCGATGCCCGGTCGATCCTGCACTTCTCCGAGCTCGGCGTGGTGATGTTCCTGTTCGTGATCGGACTGGAATTGCGCCCGCCCAAGCTATGGGCGATGCGCAGCCTGATCTTCGGACTGGGCCTCGCCCAGGTCGCCGCCGCGATCGCGGCCCTTGCGCTGACGGGCGCGGTGGTGTTCGGGCTGTCCGGTCCGGTCGCTTTCATTGCCGGGGCGGGCTTCGTCCTGTCCTCGACCGCCGTCATCATGTCCGTGCTGCAGGACCGCGGTGAGATGTCGAGCGCGGAGGGCCAGAAGTCGGTCGCGATCCTCCTGTTCGAGGATCTGATGATCGTGCCGCTTCTGGCGGTGGTCGCCGTTCTGTCGCCTCTCTCGCACGGGCAGGCGGGATGGACCGCCATTCTGGTGGCGGTTGCTGCGCTGTCTGCGCTCCTGGGGGTGTCGCGCTGGGGATTGAACCCATTCTTCGCCCTGCTGGCCCGGGCGCGGACGCGCGAAGTCCTGACGGCGGGCGCGCTCCTGGTGGTCCTCGGTGCAGCGCTGCTCATGGAGGTCGCCGGGCTGTCGATGGCGATGGGCGCCTTCCTTGCCGGAGTGATGCTGTCGAGCTCGACCTACCGGCACCAGATCGAAAGCGACATAGAGCCGTTTCGCGGCCTGCTGATGGGGCTGTTCTTCCTGGCCGTCGGCATGTCGCTCGACCTCGCCGTCGTCGCGGCCGAATGGCGGCTTCTTCTGTCCATGCTGGCCGCGTTCACGGTCGCGAAGGGGGCCGTGGTCTATGCGGTCGCCCGGCTGTTCGGCGGCTCCAGCCACCAGGCACAGCACCGAACCTCCATGTTCCTGCAGGGTGGCGAGTTCGCCTTCGTGCTCTATGCCGCGGCGACGTCGGGCGGCGTGATCGATGCGCGGGAGAACGCACTGTTCTCCACCGTCGTGATCCTGTCCATGGCCCTGACCCCGCTGCTCATGATCGCAGCTGATCGGCTTTTGCGCAGCGAAGCATCGATGGACGGCGTCGACGTCGCCCGCGATCTGAAGGGACGGATCCTCCTCATCGGCTTCGGCCGCTTCGGCCAGATCGCGTCGCAGGCGCTGCTCTCCAAGGGCGTTGACCTCGCCGTCATCGACAAAGAGCCCGACCGGATCCGCGACGCGGGACGATACGGCTTCAAGGTCTACTTCGGCGATGGCGCCCGGCTCGACGTCCTGCGCCACTCCGGCGCGAGGTTGGCCGATGCGATCATGATCTGCATCGACGATCCCAAGGCCGCGATGCAGATCGTGGAACTGGCGCGGCACGAATTTCCGCAGGCCAGGCTCCTGGTGCGAAGCCATGACCGTGGACATGCGATCGAACTGATCCGCGCGGGTGTCGACTATCAGATCCGCGAGACGGTCGAAGCCGCCTATCTGATGGGAGCGGCGGGCCTGCGGGCCTTGGGCTTTGCCGACGTCGACATCGAGGAAGCCGCCAAGGACATTCGCCGGCGCGATACAGAGCGGCTGGCCGAGCAGGTCCAGGGCGACGCCATGTCGGGCAGCGATAGGTTGATCCTCCAGCCCCTAGCAGAGCCGCTAACGGCACCGCCGACTCATAGCAGGCCGCAGAGCTAGATCGCCGCACGAGCCACCGAACTCGACGGGCGTAAAGCGATGGATGCAGATGCGGTGACGGGCCGCCCAGCAGGATTGCGAGCGGGCAAACCTCCGCGCAGTGGAAACGAGCATGCCTTGGCCGGAATCCTTCTGTTATATCAGCAAGTTCCGGCCGATATTCCCGCCTCGTTCTGGAGGGCTATAGCGTAGCTGTATTTATCATTTTCGCCCGGAGCAGCGCACCAGTATTTTCAATTACTTAACAAAATTTTCCCCGACGTTGTAAGAACTGTGTAAGCACTTCAGCGAGAGTGAAAGGCGGTTCCAGCGTGCTGGGGCAGCGGCCCTCCCCAATGCTGACGGTGCGAAGGGGGCAGAGGTAGCGAGCGCAAAAACTTGCAGAGAGGAAGAAAAGCGCGACGTCCAGTGGGCTCCGCTCGATCCGCAGTCCACTTCTGCGTCGCACCCAGCCTTTTCTGCCAGACCAAATACGCCGCGCGCCGGTGGTCATACTCAAACTCCATGTCGTCGAAATCGACAAAAAAGTTGCATCGGCAGAGTGCCGCAGAGGCGCCCGGCTGAGGAGCTGACGCCCGGCGCGCGTCGTCGAGCTGTCGCACAACATTGACCGGCGTTTCCTCAAGGGGTTCGCGCTAGCGCCGGTGGCGGAATGCACTGGGTGTCGCCTCCGCAGGCTGACACAGCTTCTCCAGATCGCCCGGATGCCATGTGGCTGTCGCGCAGCGCTAAAGCTTTAGCTGGAAAAGTAAGACCTTGAATGGCTGACAAACGTCAGGCAAATAGGACGCAATCGATGCGACCGCGGTCAATGGCGCGTTGCCGCCGCGGCCAAGGGCGAAGACGTCCACAGAATCCAAGGGAGGATCGGACATGCGAATGAATAGACCGCGGTTCGTGGTCGCTGGTGATCCGTTCGCCCCGCCTGCGCGCAAACGTGCGTCGCAGGATCGGGGGTGGACGTTTCAGGCGCCAGTCCTCATCGCAACGAGGGAGAGCGACCAGTGAGTTCGACGAGAGCGCTCATGGAGCCCGACGATGGGCGGCCGCTCGCGGGCATCCGCGTGATTGAAACCGGCGGCGGGGTTGCTGGCGGCTGGTGCGGCAGGCTCTTTGCAGACCTCGGGGCCGATGTGGCGCGGCTTGAGCCCGCCACCGGAGACGGACTGTCGACGCGGCGGGAAGAGCCTGATGCACCGGAGACGCAGGGCCTGTTACGCGCGTGGCTCGACGCGGGCAAGACGGTGTCGACGCGTCTTGATCTTGACGATTGTGACGTACTGATTGTGGGCGAGGATCATCGAGGGCCGGTCCCGCGATCCAGCGCACGCCGCGCCGTGGTCGACATTAGCTGGCTTGGCCGGTCCGGACCCTACGCGAACTGGCGCGGCGCGGAGCTCGTCGTGCAGGCGCTGAGCGGGATGGTCCATCCTTGCGGGCCGGCCGAAGGCCCGCCGCAATTTCTTGGCGACATTCAATCCGCCATCGTCGGCGGCGTCACGGCGTTTGTCGCCGGCATGGTGGCGCTGGTCACCGATCCCGCGGGTGGGCAACGTACGTTCGAGGTCAGCATTCTCGAGAGCTACATGGTGCTCGCCGAGCTTCAGGCGGCCGACGCCGAGCAACTGGGACGTCCCGTCACACGCGAGGGTGTCAACCGTTTCCATCCGACCTGTCCGCTGGGCATCCATCGCTGCAGGGAGGGTTGGCTGGGCGTGACGGTGATTACCGCCGCGCAATGGCAGGCGTTCTGCGAGATCTTGGATCTGGCGGAACTCGCGGCGGATCCGGCCTATGCGACCATCAACCTCCGCTCCGAGCGGGTGGAGATTCTGGAGCGGGCCATCGACGAGCGCCTCGCTTGCCGCACAGCCCATGAGTGGGCCGCGATCGGCCGTGAAAAGCGCGTGCCGATGGTCGTCGTGCCGGATGCGGAGGGCATCCTGCATCATCCGGTGTTCGCGGCGCGACGGTCCCTGACCCCGGTGCGGGCGAACGGGCGTGACCTGGTAGGGCCGCGCTCTCCCGTGCGCGTCGGTTCTCCTGCGGCCGAGGCCGGAGGAGAACACCAGCCGCCACTGGGTGCCCCGGGAGCGCCGCTCGCCGGGCTTCGCATCGCCGATTTCTCGATGGGTTGGGCCGGCCCCCTGGCCACACGGCTGCTGGCTGATCTCGGTGCGGAGGTCATCAAGATCGAGGCGGGCCGCTATCCGGATTGGTGGCGCGCGACCGAGTGGTCGCCTGAGGCCGTCGCTCGAAAGCAGTACGAGGAAAGCCGCCGCTTCGCCGCCCTAAACCGTGGCAAGAAGAGCATCAGCCTCGACCTGACAAACAACGAAGGTCTCGACATAGCCCGTCTTCTCGTACGGTCGTGCGACGTGGTGATCGAAAATCAGGCCGCCGGGGTGATGGGCCGCCTGGGGCTCGGTTTTGTCGACCTGAGCCGCGTCCGCCCCGACTTGATCATGCTCTCCATGTCGGCCTACGGCAGCGGCAACGAATGGTCCCATACGCGCGCCTATGGCTCGACCCTCGAGCAGGGCTCGGGCCTTCCGTCCTTCCGCGGCGCCCCGAGCGGACCACCGGCGATGGCGCACATCGCCTATGGCGATCCGATCGGTGGCGTATACGGCGCGGCGTCGATCCTTGCCGCCCTGCACCATCGCCAACGCGTGGGGGCCGGCCAGTGGATCAATCTCAGCCAGATCGAATGCATGTTGCCGTTCGCTGCACCGGCAATTCTAACCCGTGGCGCGACAGGACGAGAACCAGCACGCTACCACAACGGCCATGCCGAGATGTCGCCCCATGGCATTTACCCCGCCGCGCGCGACGACAGCTGGGTGGCCGTGGCCGTCGGCGACCCCGGAGCCTGGGCCGCGTTGGCGCGGACGCTGGGGCAGACCGACTGGTTGGTCGGAGCCTTCGACGATCCCTCCACGCGACGCGCACACGCGGAGGGAATTGACGCAGTCATCCGCGACTGGACTCGGACGCGGGACGCCGCCGAGGCCGCTCTCCTCTTGCAGCAGGCCGGCGTGATCGCCGCGCCAGTCCTGACGCCGGAAGCCGCCTTCTCGGACGCCCATCTTCTGGCCCGAAACTTCTTTCACCAGCTCGAGCGAGACTATGTGGGCCGCCAAAGGCAGGCTGGCATGGCGATCATGGAGAACGCGGACCGCTACAAAGTCCGCGGGCCCGCCCCCTACTTTGGCAACGACAGCCACGAGGTGCTCGTCGCGACGCTTGGGATCGAGCCGTCGGTCTTCGCCCAGATGGTCGCGAGAGGCGTGATCAGCTTAACGCCGACGGAATTGCGCCGGTAGCTCCCAGCTCAAGAAGCACATCCGATACTTTTGAAGTCGGGCCGCGGCGAAACGTGCTCGGCCCTTCGCCAAGATCATGACCCTGGCCGAGAGTCCAGCCCATAGGTCCAAGCTAACGTGGAGACGAATCTGTGACCGATCGATACAAGTCGAACACGGGCGATCTGCTGTCGAGGCTCGAGGACGGCGTCCTTGTGCTGACGATGAACCGACCCGAGCGGCGCAACGCGATGTCGCAAGCGATGACCGAAGCAATGGCGGATGCGTTGGGGCAGGCCGAAACGGATCCCGACGTCCGCGTGGTGATCCTGACCGGCGCTGGCGGCGCCTTCTGCGCAGGCGGCGACGTGAAGGTGATGGCCGAAAGCGGAGCGGCAGACGACGACATCGACTCCCTCATCCACAAACAGCGTCTGAACCAACGAGCCACCGCTGGCCGCCTGTTTGAAATGCCCAAGCCGACAATCGCCGCTCTGCCGGGCGCCGCAGCAGGTGCCGGGTTCTCACTCGCGCTTGCCTGCGATCTGCGGGTGGCAGCTGATTCTGCCGTTCTGACGACGGCTTTCGCGAAGGTTGGCTTCAGCGGCGACTACGGCGGCACCTACTTCCTGACACAGCTCGTAGGTGCGGCCAAGGCACGCGAGCTGTACTTCTTGTCCGACCGGATCGACGCTCTCGAAGCGGAGCGCCTCGGCCTCGTCAATCGGGTCGTGGCCCCCGAAGCGCTGGAAGCCGAGACCATGGCGCTCGCGCTCCGGCTTGCCGCGGGACCGCCCGTCGCATACCGCTACATGAAGGAGAATCTCAATCGTGCCATGGCCGGATCGATGGGCGAGTGCCTGGATCTCGAAGCCACGCACCACGTCCATGCGGGCCGCACCGAAGATCACAAGAATGCCGCACGTTCGTTTGTCGACAAGCGCGTGCCCATCTTTCGGGGCCGGTGAAGGACCGAGTTGCGGAAGCCGTCCAAGTCTCCGTACGGGCTCGTGTCGGAGACCGTGGAAAACCGATGCGAGCTCGGACGGCCAAGTGCAAACCGCTCCGAGCCCGCCACGATGGCATCATCGGTGGATACAGCGTCGGCGCCTCAAAGAAGCGGCCGCCCGGTGAAGGCGCTGGATGCGCTCCTTCAAATCGATTGACCAGCAATCGAGGATGCCTCATCAAACTCCAAATCGTCTTAATCGGTGCCTCCAGAGCCGTGCGACTATGGGGCGAAAGGTGGAAATGGTAGTCAAAGCTCGAGCAAATTCTAAGAAGGATCGCGAAGGCAATCTCATCGAGGCGAAAGTCGAGTCAATTCGAGACCTCGAACTTGTGGAAGCGCGCCGTGAACAACTACTCGATGCGGCCTTGGAGCTTTTCCTCCAAAAGGGTTACGCCTCGACCACGATTCGAGACATCTGCGGCCGCTCCGGCATAAACCCGGCGAGCATTTATGATTATGTGGCAAACAAGCAAGATATTTTGCGCCGTCTCCTCAACAATCTCTGGTTCCGCTCGGATCAACCGTTGTTACCGGACCGATTGGCGGCGCAGGGCGATGAATCGCTCGAGCAAATCCTGAACGAAGTCTTCAAGGATGCCTGGGGCGCACGGCGCAAGAGCCACCTGCTCGCCTATCGTACGGTTCCGCATCTCGACGCCCAGGATCGCGCCGTGCTTCGACAGCGGGAGGAGAGGCTGCTCGGCGCGCTGACCCGGGAACTGCGGCGACGCACAGGCGCCGCCGCCGATGACAAGCGCGTCGAAGTCGTCGCCAACTTCATCACCTATGTGAATGCCTTCGGCCCGTTTCGGGACTGGCTGAGCCAGGACATCGACGAGGATCTGGTCCGGCGCACGGTCGTCTCCGGCCTTCTGGCGATGATCGACCAGCTTGCCGAACCGCCGCAAGGTCCCGCATGAAGCACGAGGCTGCGGTCAAATCAGCTGCCATTTCCAGACCCGAGCGGCGGATCACTGCCCCCGGAAAGCGGGCGCGCGGCGCTCGACGAAGCTCTGCACGCCCTCTTTGAAGTCGAACGTCGAAAAGCTCTCGTTCATCTGGGCATCGGCGGCCTTCAGCGAATCTGCAAAGCTCTGCAAATACGATGCCCGCACTTGACGCTTCATCACCGCTACGGAGCGGGGCGAGACGTCGTTGGCCAGCACCTGCGCCACCTCGGCGACATGTGGTCTTAAGGAACCTGCGGGCACAGCCTTGTTGACGAGGCCGATCTTCTCCGCTTCCGCCCCGGTGAACTTGCGGGCGCTGAACAGCAGGTCGAGCGCATTCGCCTCGCCGATCAGACGGGGCAGGAGCCAGGCAATGCCGTGCTCGGCAATGAGCCCGCGCGCTGCGAAGGCCGTGGTGAATTTCGCATCTTCGGCAGCAAAGCGGAGATCGGCGTAAAGGGCGAAGATCAAGCCGATGCCTGCGCATGGGCCGTTGATCGCGGCGATGATCGGCTTGGGGCAACTGTAGAGATAGCCGAAGCGGCCGGGATAAGCCTCGCCCAGGCTTGGCCCCGGCGCATGCGGGAAGCCGACGTCTTCAGGATACAGGCCTTCGGCTCCGCTCTCCCCGCGCCCGTCGGCCGTGCCCTGCAGCCCGTCCATGTCTGCGCCAGCGCAGAAGCCGCGGCCCGCGCCGGTCACGACGATGCAGCGATTGTCGTCGGCGTTGCCGGCTCGCCCCACCGCATCACGCACTTCGTCGGCCATGACGTGCGTCCAGGCGTTCAGACGATCGGGGCGATTGAGCGTGATCGTGGTCACGCGATCGGCCGTCTCGACGACGATTTGTTCATAGTTGCTCATCGGGCTCTCCTCCTATTCTTATCTTAGTGAACGGGTCTCTCCTCGCACGTTGGCGGTTCAACGCGCGCCGGCGTTCAATTCACCTTTCGAATCTCACCGCGCGTCGCCTGGACATGCGCGATGATGACCCGAGCGCGCCAAGGAGCCGAATGTACGCTCTGATCTCAGATCGAATCGCTCCCCCGCGCTCTTCGTCCCGGAGCATCATGCCGGCCGTCGAACATGCAGGCGCAGCCGGCCGCGGCCGAACACCTGACGTTTGTCAGGTATGGAGATTTCGGCGCGCCGTCAATAGTTCGGTTGCGCGTTCGGCGGTTCATCCCGGACCGACGCTCCAAACGCCCCCTTGACGGCAGCCTCTCTCCACCCTTAGCTTGCCTGACGATCGTCAGCCGCCCGCACGGCGAAGCATGTCGACAGAAATCAAAAGGTCCTAGGGAGAAGAAGGTGCAAACTTGGCCAGTCGACGGTTCCGCAACGGCGCGGCAGCTGCGCGGGCGCCCGCCCGATACGCATCAATCCTTCAGCTGTCGCAGGATTGGCTGAGCCATGGTGGACACGAATCTTTTCGACCTCACGGGCAAGGTCGCGCTGTTGACCGGTGCCTCGAAAGGAATGGGCCGCGCGATGGCAGAAGCTCTCGTCGCGCATGGCGCCACCGTTGTGATCTCGTCGCGCAAGCAGGATCAACTCGATGCCGCGGCGGCGGCCATGAACGAAAGCTGCGGAGCGAAGCGTGCTCATGCGGTCGCCTGCAATGCCGGCCGCAAGAATGAACTGCGAGAGCTGGTCGATAAGACGCATGAACTTGCAGGGCCGATCGACATCCTGATCGGCAACGCCGGAGTCAATGTCTTTTACGGTCCGATTTCGGAAATATCGGACGAAGCCTACGACAAAACAATGTCGACGAATGTCCATTCCAATCTCTGGCTGGCCAAGATGGTGGCGCCGGACATGGTGGCGAAGGGCTCCGGTTCGATGATCTTCACGGCCAGCGTCGGTGCCTTTTCGCCGTCGCTGACGCTGGGCACCTATGGCATGTCGAAGCTGGCACTGATCGGCCTGGTGCGCAATCTTGCTGCGGAGTTCGGCCCGAGCGGCCTACGCGTCAACGCAATCTGTCCAGGTCTGATCCGCACCGACTTCGCAAAGGCGCTTTGGGACAATCCTGAAGCTGAGGCGATGGCCAAGAGCGAGATCCCGCTGCGCCGATTGGGCGAGCCGGACGATTTCGGCGGGGTCGCAGTGTTCCTCGCCTCCGATGCCAGCAGATACGTCACCGGCCAGGCCCTGACCGTCTGCGGGGGATCCGACATGTGGGCCTGACCGCGCGGAGTGAACCGCTTCGCTCTCTCATGGGCCCATCAGCGGTCTTTTGCGAGCGGTTGTGGCGTGCGCGTTGGCACAAGCATGGCTCGTCGTAAAGCGATGTATACCGCGCCGATAACGGGTTAGGCAGGCACCCGCGAGCGCGCGATACAACCAATTATATTCATAAGAACGCCTGCCACCGGAGGATAAATATGAGCTATTCGAGACGATCCGTTTTGATCGGCGGCGCAGCGTTCGCCGCAACCGCGGCGGCGCCCGTCCGGAGGGCTCTGTCACAATCGGCGCCTCTGCGCATCGGCGTCATGTTTCCGATGTCAGGCATCGGCGCGGAGGCGGGGGCCGCTTGGCTGCGGGGCGCGGAACTGGCTGCCGCCCAGTGGAACCAGGCGGGTGGTTTGCTCGGCCGGCAGATCGAGCTGGTGGTGCGGGACGACAAATACTCGAGCGCCGGGTCGGTCGCGGCCGGGCGCGAGCTCGCGGGCATGGGCGTCAACCTGCTCGTCGGCGCCTCGCAATCGCCGATGGCGTTGGGATTGTCCCCCGTCCTGGGCGAGCTGAAGGCTGTCTGTGTCGCACCGACACCGGCCGCCATGTCGCTCACCCACGAGAACTTCAACCGGAACTTCTTCCGGCTCTGCCCGAACGCCTACACGCTCTATGGCGGGCTCGCGAGGATTGCGGCCACCCGTCATCCCGACGTGAGCGAATGGGCGACGATCTCGTTCGACAGCGAGTATGGCCGCGATTCTGTTCGCTTCTTCGAGCACGGCGTGCGCCGCGCCGCAGCCGGCCGCAGCATCAACTTCCAGCCACCAATCTTCGTGCCGCCGACCAAGACCGATCTCAAGGTGGAGATCAACGCGCTGATGAACTCGCCAGCGCAGGGGCTCTACCTCGGGCTGATCGCCGCTCCGTGCATCAGCTTCCTGCAGCAGGCCCGCGCCGTCGGCCTCAGCCGTAAGCTCAAGGTGATCGGCGAGGCTGGCACCGACCTGCTCATCGGCCGGGCCATGCAGAAATCCACGCCGACCAACCTTTGGTCGTGCAGCTATTGGTTCCCGCAGGACGAGCCCTTCAAGAGCAACCCGATCAGCAATTCACTCTACAAGGAGTATATCGCCGCCACCAACGACCGGCATCCCATCGGTCTTCTGACCACCAGCCACCGTTCGTGTCTGGCCCTATTCAACGCAGTGAAGAAGGCCGGCAGCACGGATACCGAAAGCGTCATTGCCGCCCTCGAGGGTCTGACCTTCGACACCATCGGCGGCCCATACTCGATCCGCAAGGAGGACCATCAGGGCTACGGCACGTCCTTCTATGCCAAGGTCGGACCGCGCGACACCGATCCATTCTATGGGCTCGACGTTCTGGAGCAACTCTCCGACCGGGAGGTGATCGAACCGCCGACCCCGGGTCAGAAGTTCGAGCTGCCCGGCTGACACAGCCGTTCCGACCATGCCGACCGGTCATGCTTCGCCCCGCAGCGGCGGGGCGCCTGTGCGCGGGGAATGACGCGATGAACCAGATCCTGTTTGCCGGCTTCAATGCCCTGGCGTTCGGCATGTCCATCTTCCTGGTGGCGGCCGGGCTGACGCTCATCTTCGGCATCCTGAAGCTGCTGAACATGGCGCAGGGCGCCTTCTTCATGATCGGCGCCTACGTGGCCTTCTCGATCCTCGGCACGGGGGCGTCGTCCCTGGGCTCGTTCATGCTTGCGGCGCTGGGGGCGGGGCTCGCGGTGGCTCTGCTGGGCCTCGTCACCGACCGGCTCGTGCTGACGCGCCTGCGGCATGTGGACTACCACTACGTGCTGATTGCGACGTTCGCGCTGATGATGGTCTGCAACGGGCTGGTGAAGCTGATCTGGGGCGTCGACTTCGTCAGCGTGAACCCGCCGACGATCCTGGACGAGCCGATCGAGATCGGGTCGCTGTTCGTGTCGCGCTACACGCTCTTCATCATCGCCGCCGGCTTCGTCGTCTACCTCATCATGGAAGTGGCGCTGCACCGGCTGTGGTTCGGCAAGCTGATGCAGGCGCTGGCGACCGACTCGTGGATGGCGGGCCTGCTCGGGCTCAACGTGCCGTTGGGGCTCGCGCTCAGTGTGATGGTGAGCTTCTTCCTCGCCGGGCTGGCCGGCGGCCTGCTGCTGCCGAACCAGAGCCTGTCCCCGCAGCTCGGCGATTCCTACCTGCTCTACGCCTTCTTCGCCGTGATCATCGGCGGGCTTGGCAACATCCGCGGCGCCTTCGTCGGGTCCATCCTGCTCGGCCTGGTGAGCAGCCTCAACACCGTGTTTCTGCCGGAGATGCCGGGCATCGCGATCTACGTGGCGCTCGCCATCTTCCTGTTCGTCCGTCCGGCCGGCCTGTTTCCGAGCCTCGCCACGCAGGCCGCGCCGGACGCGGATGAGGGCAGCGGCATGGCGCGGTCACGCATCGGCCGCGGCGTATGGCAGGCGCTCGGCCTGACGGTCGCGGCCTTCGCCGCGAGCCTGCCGCTGTGGGCCAACGAAGGCCTCCTTTTCCTCGCCGGCACGACCCTGGTGCAGGGGCTGTTCGCCCTATCCTGGAACATCCTGTTCGGCTACGCCGGGCTCGCTTCGTTCGGCCACGCGGCCTTCTTCGCCCTCGGCGCCTATCTCTCCGGCGCCATCCTGCGCTACTGGCCGGCAGTGCCGTTCCTCGGCACGCTGCTTACCGCGGCGGCCCTGGGCGCCGCAGTCGCGTTCGTGGTCGGCGCGCTGGCGCTCCGCCGGATGAGCGGCATCTTCCTCGCCGTGCTGACGGTCGCCCTGAGCGAAGCCATGCGGGTGCTCATCGGGTACAGCTCGCTGCTCGGGCGCGAGGACGGGCTCGTCAACATCCCAAGGCCCGTGCTGCACCTGCCGTTCGCCGTCAACCTCGCGAGCTCGGCGGCCTATTTCTGGTTCCTCCTCGTTACGACGGCAGCGATCATCGGAGCGCTCTGGTGGGTCCTGCACGGCCGCTATGGGCGCAAGCTGCTGAGCGTCCGCCAGGACCCGGAGCGGGCCGCCTTCCTTGGTCTCAACGTCACGGGCGTGCGGATCGGCGCCTTCATGCTGTCGGGCGGCGTAGCGGCCGTCGCCGGCGCGCTCTACGCCCCATGGGCCAGGATCGTCACCCTCGACGAGGTGCACTGGCTCGCCTCCACGCAGCCGGTGCTCAATGCCATGCTGGGCGGCGTCAACTCGTTCTGGGGCCCGCTGCTCGGCTCGGCCGTGTTCACCGCCATCAACTACGGCACGCGCACGCTGGTCGGCCTGTCGGAGCTGATCGTCGGCACGATCCTGCTGTTCATCGTGCTGGTGGCGCCGGGCGGCATCGTCGGCGTGCTGCGCTCCCTCGAGGCGGCGTGGTTCCGGCGCCGTCCGCAGGTGCCTGCTGCGATAGGTTCGGCATCCGGCATGGGAGCACGCCCATGAGCGCCATTCTCGACGTGGCCGCCGTCTCCAAGAGCTACGGCTCGCTCGCCGTTCTGAAAAGCGTCTCGCTTGACGTGCTGCGGAGCGAGATCTTCGCCATCATCGGCCCAAACGGGGCCGGCAAGACGACGCTCTTCAAGGTCATGACGGGCGAGAGCCCCTGCAACGGCGGCCGCGTCAGCTTTGACGGCGCCGACGTGACCCGCGAGCCGGCGCACCAGAGGGTGCGTCGGGGCATGGGCCGCACCTTCCAGGTGGCGCGCGTGTTCCGCGACTTCACGGTGCGCGACAACATCGTGGTGGCGATCGAGGCGCGGCGCCGCAACGCCGGCGAGCGGGTCGGTCCCGCGCTGTCGATCGCGCCGGCCGCGGAGATCGTGGAGGAGGCGGACGAGCTGATCCGCGACATCGGGCTCGACCATGTGCGCTACAGCCAGGCGAGCCTCCTCTCCCACGGCGACAAGAAGCGGCTGGAGTTCCTGATCGCGCTCGCCCTCAAGCCGTCGATCCTGATGCTGGACGAGCCGACCGCGGGCATGTCGCCCAGCGATCGCGTCGGCATCGCCAAGCTCATCGAGCGCATTCGCGACGAGCGCGGCATCACCGTGGTGATGACCGAGCACGACATGGACATCGTCTTCAGCTTGGCCAACCGGATCATGGTGCTCAACTACGGCCAGGTTGTCGCCACCGGCACGGTGGCGGACATCCGCGCCGATGAGGCGGTCCGTGAGGTCTATCTCGGCAAGGAGATGTACAGTGCTTGAGGTCGCCAACCTCGATGCGTTCTACGGCGACGGCCAGATCCTGCACGGCATCGCCCTCGACGCCGCACAAGGCGAGCGCGTCGCGGTGCTCGGCCGCAACGGCGCCGGCAAGTCCACGCTGCTCAAGAGCCTGATGAACGCCGGGCCGCGCGTCTCCGGGGCGATCCGCTTCGACGGCCGGCTCCTTGCCGGCATGCCCGCCTACCGGCGGGCGCAGCTGGGGCTGGCGCTGGTGCCGGAGGACAGGCGCATCTACGCGCACCTTACGGTGCTGGAGAATATCGCCATCGCCCGCTACGGCGCCGCCGGCCGCAAGGCGATGGAGCCACACCACATTCTCGAGCGCTTCAGCATGCTGAAGCCGCTGGAGGCCCGCTACGGCGGCCAGCTCAGCGGCGGCCAGCAGCAGTTGCTCGCCGTGGGCCGCGCCTTCGCCGCCGGTCCACGGCTGCTGCTGCTCGACGAGCCCACCGAGGGGCTGGCGCCGGTCATCGTCGAGCAGATGGCGCACGAGATTGCCGCCATCTGTGACGACGAGAAGGTCGGCCTGGTGCTGTGCGAGCAAAACATCTGGTTCGCCCGCGCCTGCACCAGCCGCCTCTACCTCATCGACACCGGGCGCATCGTCTTCGCCGGCAACTGGGACGAGTTCGACCGCAACGCCGACCTGAAGCAGCGATATCTCGCGGTCTAGGGAGTCTCGATGACAACGACCCAGACAGCCCCGCGACAGCCCGGCCCGCTGGAGGGCGTTCGCGTCCTCGATCTGTCCCGCTTCGTCGCGGGCCCCTATTGCGCGATGATCCTCGGCGACATGGGTGCCGACGTCGTCAAGATCGAGCGCCCGGGCAAGGGCGAGACGGCGCGCGGCCTGGAGCCCGGCGTGGACGGTGAGAGCTTCTATTGCTTTGCCGTGCACCGCAACAAGAAGGGCCTCACCCTCGACTACGGCAGCGACGAAGGTCGCAAGCTGCTGCATGCCTTGGTGGCCAAGGCCGACGTGCTGGTGGAGAACTTCCGCCCAGGCGTGATGGAGGCGATCGGCTGCGGCTGGGAGACTCTGCGGGCCATCAACCCACGGCTGGTGATGGCGCGCATCTCCGGCTTCGGCCAGGACGGGCCGCTCGCCCACCGCCAGTGCTTCGACGCCGTCGCCCAGGCCATGAGCGGCCTCATGCACATGACCGGCCAGCCCGACCGGCCGCCGATGCTCACCGGCAGTGCGATCATCGACTACACCACCGGCATGTATGCGGCCATGGGGGTGCTCGCGGCGCTGAATGCTCGCCATGTCAACGGCGAAGGACAGCTGGTCGACGTGGCGTTGCTCGACTCGGCGGTCTCGCTGATGCTCAGCGCCATCCCCGATCGCGCCGTTGGCGGTATCCCCCTGGAGAGGAACGGTAACCGCGACCGCTTCTCGGCCCCCGGCAACACCTTCGCCACCGGCGACGGTCGCTGGGTGTTGCTGACGGTGGCCGACGAGAAGATGTTCGAGAACCTAGCCCGGGCGATGGGCCGGCCCGATCTGCCGCGCGATCCGCGCTTCGCCGACCGCACCAGCCGTGTCGCCAACGTCGAGGCGATCGAGGCCGAGGTGACGCAGTGGACGCGCTCGCTCAGCGCCGACGCGGTCGTTCTCGCCCTGGAGAAGGCCGGGGTGCCATGTGCCAAGGTGGCGACGATCGACGAGATGATCGCCAATCCGCAGCTGCGCCATCGCGGCCAGATCGCGGAGGTCGCGCATCCGGGCGGCGCGCGCATCCCGATCCAGGGCGTGACCATGCGGCTGTCGCAGACGCCGCTGTCCATCCGCCGCGCCCTGCCCCACCTCGGCGAGCACTCCGCCGAGGTGCTGGCCGAGTGGCTCGACCTTGCGGACGGCGAGGTCGAGGCGCTGCGGCGGCGCCAAGTCGTCTAGACGATTGTCCAGGAGAGGTTCCACATGTTCCTGCGCTTGCGCCAGCTCTGCCTCGTCGCGCACCGGCTCGAGCCGGTCGTCGCCGACCTGGAGGCGATCTTCGGCATCGCGGTGTGCCACCGCGATCCGGCCGTCGCCATGTTCGGCCTCCACAATGCGCTGCTGCCGATCGGCACGAGCTTCATCGAGATCGTCGCACCGGTGCAGGCGAACACGACGGCCGAGCGCTATCTGGAGCGCCGCAAGGGCGACGGCGGCTACATGGTCATCCTCGACACGGCCGACGTGACTCCGTGGCAGGCGCATGTGGACCGCATCGGAGTGCGCGTGGCCGCGCCGCTGACCATCGATATCTATCGCGGCCTCCAGCTGCATCCGCGCGACACGGGCGGCGCCCTGCTGGAGATCAACTGCACGGCCGGCAACGGCCCGATCGACGGCCTCTACCATCCGGCGGGACCGCACTGGCAGGACTTCGTCCGCACCGGCGTAGTGACGGGGATCACCGGGGCCGAGCTGCAGGGCGCCGATCCGGCCAGGCTCGCCGCGCGCTGGGGCGAGATCCTGCAACGGCCGGCCCGGCTCGCCGACGGCGAATGGCGGCTCGCCGTGGACAACGCCGAATTGCGCTTCGTCGAAGCCACGGACGGCCGTGGCGAGGGCCTCGGCGGCATCGACGTCGCGGTGGCCGAGATGGATGCGCTGCGCGAGCGCGCAGCGGCCCGCGGCCGTGCCATCGTCGATGGCCGGATAGAGATCGGCGGCGTCCGCTTCAACCTGAAGGGCTGAGCACGGCCGCACGGCCGGCGAGAGGGTCAAGATGGATCTCGAGTACAGCACCGAGCAGCAGTTGCTGCGCGACAGCGTCGAGCGCTTCGTGCGCGACGACTATGGCTTCCAGGGCCGTCAGCGGATTCTGGCCGACGGTGGTTTCAGCCCGGGGCATTGGGCGACCTTCGCTGAGCTCGGCTGGCTCGGCATTCCCTTCGCGGAGGACGACGGCGGCTACGGCGGCTCGGCCGTCGACCTCGCCATCATCATGGAGGGGATCGGCCGCGGCCTCGTGCTGGAGCCGTTCCTGCCGACGATCATGGCCGGCGGGCTGATCGCCCATGTGGGCAACCAGGCGCAGAAGCAGGCCTGGCTGACACCGCTCATCGCCGGCGAGCGCAAGCTCGCGGTCGCCTTCGTCGAGCCCCAGAGCCGCTACGATCTGGCGGATTGCACGACCCAAGCCGAAGCCACGGGCGGCGGCTGGCGCCTGGAGGGCCGCAAGGCCGTCGTCGTGGGCGGCAAGGTGGCCGACGCCTTCGTCGTGGTGGCACGCACCGCCGGCGGCCGGCGCGATCGCGACGGACTCAGCCTGTTTCTGGTGCACGCGGACGCCGCGGGCCTCGGCGTGCGGCGCTATGAAACCAACGACGGCCAGGGCGCAGCGGAGCTGAACCTGGCCGGCGTCGTGCTCGGGCCCGATGCGCTGCTCGGTCCGGCGCGGGCGGCGCTCGCCCCGTTGGAGCGCGCGGTCGACGGCGCCATCGCCGCGGTCGCCGCGGAGGCGGTGGGCGCCATGGCGGCGCTGTGCGACGCCACGCTCGCCTACCTCAAGGTGCGCAAGCAGTTCGGCAAGCCGCTCGGCAGCAATCAGGCGCTGCAGCATCGCATGGTGGACATGGTGATCGCGCTCGAGGAGGCGCGATCGGCGGCGCTGGCAGCGAGCCTGTCGATGGCCGAGCACGACCCGGCGGTCCGCGCCCGCGCCATCTCGCTGGCCAAGATCGAGATCGGCCGCACTGCCACCAAGGTCGGCCAGGAGGCGGTTCAGCTGCACGGAGCCATGGGCGTGACCGACGAGCTCGATGTCGGCCACTATTTCAAGCGGCTCACCACCATCGCCACGTCGTTGGGCAACACGGACTGGCACATCCGGCGGGTCGCAGCGCTCGACGCAGCGGCGCGCGCCGCCGCCGAGCATCCGGCCTCCGCCCCGACGGCCGCCTGACACGGAGCAGCATAGCGCCATGGAACTCAAGCTGAGCCCGGCCGAGCAGGCCTTCGCCGCAGATGTCCGCGCCTTCATTCGCGACAACCTGCCGGCCGACATCGCCGCCCGCGTGCGCCGCAACGAGCACCTGGGCAAGGACGACCACATGCGTTGGCAGCAGATCCTCGGCCGGCGCGGATGGCACGTCTTCACCTGGCCGGAGGAGCACGGCGGCCCGGGCTGGTCGGTGGTGCAGCGCTACCTCTTCGAGGTCATCTCGGCGGAGATGGACTGCCCGATCATCCAGCCGTTCGGCCCGCGCATGGCCGGCCCCGTCATCTACACCTTCGGCACGCCCGAGCAGAAGGAGCGCTTCCTGCCGGGCATCCGCCAGTCGACCGTATGGTGGTGCCAGGGCTATTCGGAGCCACAGTCCGGGTCGGACCTCGCCTCGCTGGCTACGCGCGCGGAGGATGCGGGCGACCACTATGTCGTCAACGGCCAGAAGATCTGGACGAGCTACGCACACCACGCCGACTGGATGTTCTGCCTCGTCCGCACCTCGCGGGAGGAGCGGCCACAGCAGGGCATCTCCTTCCTGCTGATCGACATGAAGAGCCCCGGCGTCATCGTGAAGCCGATCCTCATGCTGGAGGGCACCCACTCGTTCAACGCCGTGTTCTTCGACAACGTCCGCGTACCGAAGGACAACCGGATCGGCGAGGCCGGGCGCGGCTGGACCTATGCGAAGTTCCTGCTCGAGCACGAGCGCGTCGACAACGCCGCCATCGGCGTCACCAAGCAGGCGCTGAACCACGTCAAGGCCATCGCCGGCGCCGAGCACGACGGCGACAGGCCGCTGATCGACGATCCTCTTTTCCAGGCCAAGCTGATCGCCGTCGAGGCCCAGCTCATGTCGCTCGAGATGGCCGCATTGCGCGTGCTGTCGGAGGTCGCGTCGGGCGCCTCGCCGGGCCCGGTGTCGTCGCTGCTGAAGATCCGCGGCACCGAGGTGGCTCAGCGCATCAGCGAGCTCGGCATGGAGGCGACGGCCTACTACGCCCTGCCCTATCAGCCCGGCCTGATCGCCGGCCAGTCGAACGAGGAGCCGATCGGGCCCGAGTACGCGGTCACGGCCGCCAACAACTATTTCTGGCGCCGCTGCATGTCGATCTATGGTGGCAGCAACGAGATCCAGCGCAACATCATCGCCAAGCAGATGCTGGGGCTTTGAGGGCGGCGCGACCGACCGGCCCGGCCGTACACAGGGGAAACGCATGACCATCGGATGGAACGCCGACGACATCGCCTTCCGCGACGAGGTGCGCGCCTTCGTCGAGGCCAATCTGCCCGCCGACATGCGGGCGCGGACGCGCCAGGGCTTTCATCCGACGAAGGCGGACATGCAGGGCTGGACCAAGATCCTGCACGAGCGCGGCTGGTCGATGCCGAACTGGCCGACGGAGTACGGCGGCACCGGATGGTCGCCGCTGCGGCGGATGATCTTTGACGGCGTGCTCACCGAGCTCGACGCGCCGCCGGGAACACCCTTCGGGCCGCACCTGATCGGGCCGGTGATCATCGCCTTCGGCACGGAGCAGCAGAAGCAGCGCTACCTGCCCCGCATCGCCGACGGCTCGGAGTTCTGGTGCCAGGGCTATTCGGAGCCGAACTCCGGCTCGGACCTGGCGTCCCTCAAGACCCGGGCCGTCCGCGACGGCGACCACTACGTGGTCAACGGCCAGAAGATCTGGACCAGCGAGGCCCATTACGCCGACATGATGTTCTGCCTGGTGCGGACCGATACGACCGGCCCCAAGCAGGGCGGCATCTCCATGCTCTTGATCGACGTGAAGAGCCCGGGCGTCACCATCAAGCCGATCATCAGCCAGGACATGGCGCACTACCTGAACGAGGTGTTCTTCGACGACGTCCGGGTGCCCGTCGAGAACCGCATCGGCGAGGAGAACAAGGGCTGGACCTACGCCAAGTTCCTGCTCGACAACGAGCGCACCAGCAGCGCCTACCTGGCTGACAGCAAGCGCGACCTCAAGCGGCTGAAGGAGCTCGCCGCCGAGATGACGCAAGACGGGCGGCCGCTCGCCGCCGATCCGGGCTTCGACGAGGAGATCGCCAAGACCGAGATCGACCTCGCGGCGCACGAGATGATGATCTACCGGCTGCTCAGCGGCGCGCCCGGCCTCGATCCGGCGGTGGGCGCCTCCATGGTCAAGATCAAGGGCGCGGAGCTGCGCCAGCGCATCTCCAATCTCTGGCTCGATGCGCTGGGCCCGCACGCCCCGCCGCTCTACGGGCCGAAGGCGCAGAGCAACTTCGACTACGGCATCGAGGCCGCACCGGGCCTCATGTCCCAGTTCCTGATCCGCCGTGCCGTGTCGATCTACGGCGGCACCAACGAGATCCAGCACGGCATCATCGCCAAGCGCGGGCTGCGGCTCTAGCGCGGCCACGGCGCGGCCGGCGCCGGGCCAGGCCAGGCCCCGCCGGGACAGTCACACGCACGCCTCAACAAGGTTGACCCCGATGGATCTCATCCCCTCCGAAGAGCTCGGCCAGTTCCGCGCCAGCGTCGAACGGCTCGTGGCCTCGGACTACACGTTCGAGCACTACCGCCGCACCGTCGACAGGGGCGGCAGCTTCGATGCGTCCTTCTGGAAGCGCATCGGGGACCTCGGCTGGCTCGGCGCCTGCCTGCCGGAGAGCGCCGGCGGCTACGCCTCGTCACCGGACGAGACCCTCGTCCTGCTGGAGGCCACCGCCCGCGGCCTGGTGCTTGAGCCCATTCTCTCCGGGCTCGTCGTGCCGAGCCAGGCGGTGCTGGCGGCGGCGCCGGAGCGGGCGGGACAGCTGCTGGCGGCCGCGGCGGCGGGCGACGCCGTGCTGGCGCTCGCCTGGGCGGAGGCGGAACGGCGCTACGACCTCGGGCCGGCCGCCACGCGGGCGCGCCGCATCGGCGCCGGCTGGCAGCTCTCCGGCCGCAAGTTCGCCGTGCTCGGCGCGCCGGTGGCCTCCCATCTCGTCGTGTCGGCGGCCAGCGAGGACGGGCCGGTGCTGCTCTGGGTGCCCGTGCGCCAGCCCGGCGTGGCGCTCGCCGCGTTCGTGACGGTCGACGGCCAGCGCGCCGCGGACGTGGTGTTCGACGGCGTGGAGCTTTCGGCCGACGCCCTGCTCGGCTCGCCCCAGGGGGCCCTCGCCGCCATCGAGGCGGCCTTCGACTGGGGCGCGGCCGGTGCGGCGGCGGAAGCCATCGGCGCCATGGATGCAATCCTCGCCATCACCCTGGACTACGCCAAGACGCGGCAGCAGTTCGGCCAGACGATCGGCAGCTTCCAGGTGGTGCAGCACCGCCTCGCGGCCATGGCCGTGCAGATCGAGTATGCCCGTTCGCTGCTGCCGCTGCTGTCGGCCGCGCTTGCCGGCGACGCGGCCCGCCGCGGCGAGCGCGTCTCGGCCGTCAAATGGAAGATCGGCACGGCGGCGCGCCACGTGGCGGCGGACGGCATCCAGCTGCACGGCGGCATCGGCATGACCAACGAGGCCGCCATCAGCCACTACTTCCGCAAGGCGCAGGTGCTGGAATATGCCTATGGGGACAACCGCTATCACCTCGCCCGTTACCGCACCCGCCGGAGCGGCGACGGGAATCTGCTTGCGAGTTGACGGAGGGGAGACCACGGCTCGCCCGGGCGCGGGCCCTTCTCGAACGCTGACCAGCGCAGATGCTGCTTGATGCCGCCTCAGACAGCGATCCGGGCCACGATCCCGACCTAGCAGGCGTGTATCATCGGCCGCATCAGGGACGATACCGTCTGCACCGGCGTCTCCCATGGCATCGCGCTTCCTGGCCCAGCGGGGCCGTCGACGCCAGCCTTCCGAAGGTAAAGGTCACACGTTCGAATCGTGTCGGGGTGCGCAAAAAACATAATTCAATTCAGTTGATTGACACGCGGCTGCGGGCTTACGCCTGGCTCCGCCGAGTGCCTCATAGTCAGACATCTCGGGGCTCTAGAGCATTTCGCCATTGGATGGACCCATCCAATGGCAGAGAAATGCTCATAGTCTTTTGAATCTGGAGCGCTTTCTCGCGATTGGGTGAGCCCACCCAATCGCAAAGCGCTCTAGTCTCCGTCTCGCGCGTTGAGCTGCAAGCCACCGAGCAGAAGATCGACCATCCGAACGGCTTGCCGCTTCCAGTTTTCACTGGGCCTAACGTGCGCTACGCCGGAGAGCGCGCGAAGCAAATCGTGCGGCTCGATGTCGTCCCGAAACACGCCAGTGGCGACCCCACGTGAGACCAGCGCCTTGACGGGCACGTCGAGGCGATGCGGGGTTTTGCTGTAGATGGGTTCAGGCCCGCCGATGAGCGTGTCCATCGCCGCCGCCATATCGTGTTTGGCGTCGAGAAACTCCACGAACGACGTCAGCCAATCGCGAAGCGCAGCCACCGGCTCGCGCTCGATCATCAGCTGATCGGCCTCCTCGATCAGCGCTGTGACTTCCTCCTGATACACCGCCGAGATCAACTCGTCGCGCGTCGGAAAGTGGCGGTACAGCGTGGCGATACTGACGTCCGCCTCGCGCGCGATGTGCTCGAGGCTGACGGCCGCGCCTTTCTCGGCGAAGGCGCGCTTGGCCGCCACGATTAAACGCGCTCGGTTGCGCTCGCCGTCGGAACGCGGTCGGCGCGTCGACTTACGAGAGGATTCGTCCTGCACGTCGGGTGATGCCTCTTGCTAAACGTAGGTATCCTACGGTACGTTAAACGTAGTCTCCCTTCGATTTAACACGGGATGGGACGGCTCTGGAACCACCCTCCCGCAAACGGGAGGCAGCGCGCGCGCCGAAGCACTGACGGAAACGAGGCCGGCGGCGTTCGAGGCGCCGCTGCGAGCAGCGCAGTGCTTCAAACCTCCGGTGACGGAGCAAGGAACAGATATGACCGACCAAACGCTCTCCACCTTACCGCGCGAGGCCAAAGGTCGAATGGCCCCGCCGCCTGCGCTGACTGGGACGTTGAAGGCGGTAGCCGACGCCGTGGCCGCATGGCCAGAGGTCGAGGCCACGACGCACTGGCGTTTCGATCAGCCGAATCGCGTCGATGGGATCGACTTCTATGTCGGCTCGGACGAACTCGGCCACATCCACCTCAACGGCGCGATTCACTTGGCGACCTCGCCCCGCCTCTGCTCTGAGCTGGTGGCTGAGGGCTTGGGGCGCCCCTTCGAATGGGGTCATGGCTGGACCGTCGCCGGTCTAGACCGGCTGGGCGCGGATGGTTCTGTGGCGCTGTTTCGGCGCAACTACGATCGGCTTCGACCGTCGAACCCGTAGATCGCCGTGGCAGAGCCCAGGCGGCCGCATCTGGGCGCATGAAGTTCCATACGGAGCGGGGAGCGCTGATCGATTGCTCCGTCGATCCGCGCGTCGGCGCCGCCTCGATCGGCACATTCAGGACAATTGCGCGATGACAACGTCGGAAACGATCGAGGGGCGTCCAAGCGAGGCGCTCACGATGACGGCTCGGCAGCGGCTGATCCTCGTCCTTCTTCTTGGGGCCAACTTCATGCTGTCGGCCGACTTCTCGATCCTGAACGTCGCCCTGCCTATGGTCGGAAGAGACGTGGGTCTGGGTGTGGACGACCTTCCCTGGGTGACCACGACCTTCGCGCTTCCATCTGCCGGGCTCTCGCTCCTGTTCGGACGGCTCGGCGACCTCTATGGGCGCCGACGCATCTTTGCTGGCGGCCTTGCGCTGCTCGCGCTGGCGTCGCTTCTGGGCGGCATCTCGACTGGATCGACCCTGCTTCTCATCGCGCGCACGCTCCAAGGCGTGGCCACGGCGATGACCGCTCCCGCGGCATTGGCGCTGCTGATCACGACCTTCGCCGACGAAGGGCAGCGCGCCCGCGTACTGGGCTGGAGCGGAGCGTTGCTTTCGGGCGGCTTCACGTTCGGGGCGATTGCCGGTGGAATGCTCGTTGGTGCGCTAAGCTGGCGCTGGGCGTTCCTGATCAACGTCCCGGTCGCTCTCATGATCCTGGCGCTGACGCCCTTCGTGATTCCCGCGGGCCGTTCGCCCGAAGGCGTGCGGCTCGACATTCCAGGTGCAGCGTCCGTGACGCTCGCCCTCTTCGCCACCGTCTTCGGCATCACCGATCGGTCCCTGCCGGCACTGGCCGTTGGACTGATGCTGTTCGCACTGTTCTTCCGGATCGAGCGCCGAACGGCAGCGCCGCTGGTCGCGATCGAAATGCTCAAGCGCCCGTCGGTTCGGTGGGGGAACCTCGCGGCGCTGACCATCTTCTCGATGGAGGCTGCGCTTGTCTTCCTCATGACGCTGTACCTTCAGGATGTGCTTCATCTCGGGCCGGTGACGACCGGCCTGATATTCGGCGTTCCCGGTCTCTCCTCGATGGCCGCTGGCGTCGCCGCCGGCCGAATTATCGAGCGTCGCGGCGCATATCCTGTGCTCCTGGCGGCGATGCTGGTCCAGGGCGGCCTCACCGCGCCCCTGATCCTGCTCGGCGCTCAGTCGAACTCGCTCTGGCTGCTGATCCCAGCGCTCTTCATCGGCTTTTTCGGGCACATCACCGCTGTCGTCGCCGCAACCGTCACCGCCACTTCGGACGTTCCCGACACCCATAAAGGGCTCGCCTCTGGCCTCGTGACCACGAGCCAACGGGTGGCGGTCACTGTCGGAATCCCGGTCCTCGGCGCCGTAATGGCGATTCGAGGCGACCTGCTGGCTGGGATCCAGCTGGCACTCGCGGCTGATGTCGTCCTGACGTTGACGGCCGTGGTCATCATCTGGGCCGGTCTGAACCGGTCGCGACCTGCGGGCGCGCGTCGATCCGCGACCCGCTAGCGGCCCGTGCCAGATCCATACGATCCGGCTTGCTGGGCACGCGACGGCTGTGGACAAGAACGCCGCGCCGGCGCCATGGTCGGAGCCGCCGAAGAGCCGGACTGCGTGGACGCATTGCCTTCACGGCTGCGCGTTGCCACACTGACGTCATCCCTAACGGGGCGGAGGAGACGCATGGGTTCGCACATCACCTTCAAGCGCCCGGACGGCGCCGAGGCCAAGGGCTATCTCGCCAACGCCGCCAGCGGCAACGCGCCAGGTGTCGTCGTGATCCAGGAATGGTGGGGCCTTTCGGACAACATCAAGGCGTTGACCGACCGCTTTGCGCTGGCCGGCTTCGACGCGCTTGCCCCGGACCTCTACGACGGCGTGATCGTGCCCTATCACGACACGGAGGCGGCCAACGCACAGATGACCTCGCTCGACTTCATGGACGCGACCACGCAAACCGTGCGCGGCGCGGTGCAGTATCTCAAGCGCAACGGCGCCAAGGTCGGTCTGACCGGCTTCTGCCTCGGCGGCGCGGTGACGATCATCGGCTCCACCAAGATCGATGAATTGGCGGCGGCCGTGGCGTTCTATGGCATTCCGCCGGAGCAGGCGGCGAAGGCGGCTGATGTGAAGATTCCGCTGCAAGGCCATTTCGCCAACAAGGACGACTGGTGCACGCCACAGGTGGTGGACGCCTTCGAGGCGGCTCTCAAGGCCGCCGGCAAGACCGCCGAGTTCTTCCGCTATGACGCCGAACATGCCTTCGTGAACGAGCAGCGCGCCGCCGTGCACGACCGCGCCGCCGCCGAACAGGCATGGGAGCGCGCCACGGCGTTCTTCCACAAGCATCTCGGCTGACACCGACCGCGCTGCGCTGCTGTCTCGCCTGCGCCCGTTTATCGGCGAGTTCTAGAGCGGGATGATTTATCTTCGACTCATCATCCCGCTCCAAGTCTTGTCTTGAGCATGATCTTGCCCAAAAGCCGGCGTCGACTTTTGGGGATCATGCTCTAGAGGCGACGAAACCCATCGGCCGGAGTGTCGGGAAAACGATCTCGGTCGGCCGCAGGCGCCTTGGCGCATTCCCTTTCCCGCTGGGCGGTCAAACGGGAGCGGCGGCCGAGCAGGCTTGGCATCAGCATCGGGACACGTCGACGATACTGCTCGTAGCGCGCGCCGAATTGCGCAACCAGGTCCCCTTCCTCGAGACGGACGCCGACGAGGATGTACGCGGTCATCAGGACGGCGAACAGCAGGTGCCCGGTGGTCATGTGCGGCGTTGCCCAGAAGGCGAGCAGGAAACCCAGCAGGATCGGATGACGCACGAGGCGGTAGAGCAGCGGCGTCTTGAACGCGGGCACGCGAGCCGCCGCGCCGCGCAGCGCGTCGAAGACCTGGCGCAATCCGAACAGCTCGAAATGATCGATCAGATAGGTTGACGTCAAACTGATCAGCCAGCCGATGCAGTAGATTGCGGTCAGCAGGATCGCCGGCCAGCCCTCCAGGTGCCAGATCGTCGTGACGATCGGCCGCCACTGCCAGAAGATGAGGATCAGAAGGAGGCTCGAGATCAGCACATAGGTGCTGCGCTCGCAAGACGCCGGGACGATGCGCGTCCACCAGCGCTTGAAGGCCGGGCGAGCCATGACGCTATGCTGGAGCGCAAAGAGGCCGAGCAGCACCCCGTTGATCAGAATCGACAGGGCGAGCCCGCTCTCGGCTCCGACGTCGATCGTCTTCGGCACCAGATAGTTGCCGACGAAGGCCACCGCATAGACAAACGCGAGGGTGAAGACGAGATAACTCGCAAGCCCATAGATGAGGGCGACGACGCGACCGATCATGACGATCTCCTCTATGTGCGCGGGCCACGACGGCCGCGCATGGCACGGCGCACGCGGACGGCCGGTGACCAGCCTGTGCCGCCGGTGCTAGCATCGCGGCGTCCCCTGGCCGTCCCCTGGGGCCTCGGCGGAGTTCGGATCGCATCACGATGGCTCTGTTCAGCGTCCGGACGTTTGGATTTCCGGAGATCCATCGTGATGACCAGCTGTGCCAGCTGGCGCTGCGCAAGGGCATGGCCTTGCTGATCTATCTGGCCGAAGCGAAGGGCCCCGTCGGGCGCGACGTGATCGCAACCATGCTGTGGCCGGACAGCTCCGAGGAGGTCGCAAGGGCGCGGCTGCGGCGCCTGTTGCATCGCTTGCAACAGGCGCTCGGCGACGACGTTCTCACCACCGACCGGTCGACTGTTCGATTGTCGTCAGCGATCGACATTGGGGTCGATTCCCGGTTGTTCGAGCAGGCCTGCGATCGCGGCGAGTTCGAGCATGCTTGCCGCCTTTATCAAAGCGACTTCCTCGACGGCTTCTCGCCCGGCGACTGCCCGCAATTCGACGAGTGGGCCTTCTTTCGCCGAGAGGCCCTGCGAGGCCGGGCGATACAGGCGCTGGAGCGGGTCGTGCAGGCGAAGAATGCGGCCGGCGACTACGCGGCCGCAGCCGCCCATGCCGCCGGTCTCGCAGCGCTCGATCCGCTGAGCGAAGTGTATGGCCGCCACCTCATCCGCAATCTCCTGCTCGCCGGCGATCGGGCCGCGGCCGAGCGCCACCTGACGGCGTTGACGCAGCGTCTTCGCGACGAGCTCGATGCGGCGCCGGAAGCCGAAACCCGCGCGCTCCTCAAAGCGGGCGCAATGGTAGCAGCCGCGGATCCGCCGCGGACGCGATACGTGAGCGGCGGCGGCGTCCATCTCGCCTTCCAGACCTACGGCACCGGGCGGCTGGATGTTCTGTTGCTGCCGGGCTTCGTGTCCCACGTCGAACGGGTCTGGGAGGAGCCCCGGAGCCGGACATTCCTGTCCTGCCTCGCCGGGATGGGCCGTCTCATCCTGCTCGATCGTCGGGGCGTCGGCCTGTCCGACCGGATCGGGGCCAGCCCCAGCGTGGAGGCGACCGCGCAGGACATCGGCACCGTGCTCGATGC
This sequence comes from Chelatococcus sp. KU-N122, assembly GCF_055391085.1. NCBI lineage: Bacteria > Pseudomonadati > Pseudomonadota > Alphaproteobacteria > Hyphomicrobiales > Chelatococcaceae > Chelatococcus > Chelatococcus sp. KU-N122. The sequence goes on from NZ_AP043981.1 coordinate 1,210,797, forward strand.
CGCCGGCAGCCGCCGCGTCATGCTGTTCGGCGCGTCCGAGGGCGGACCGGCCTGCATCAAGTTCGCGGCCGATCATCCGGACCGTGTCGCCGGGCTCATCCTGTTCGCCTCGTTGGCGAAGGGAAGCGCTGCGCCCGACTATCCGCACGCGTTGCACGCAGGTCAGTATGACATGTGGCTGCAGCAACTCGTGGCGGTCTGGGGCGGGCCGGCCGGCATCGAGACCTTCGCGCCGAGCCTCTCCGGCGATCCTCAGGCGAGAGCCTGGTGGGCAGGCTTGCTCCGGGCAGCGTCGAGCCCGGGGGCCCTCAAGGGCGTGCTCGAGGCGTTCCGCGATACGGATGTGCGGCATCTTCTGAGCCGAATTTCCGCTCCGACCCTGGTGCTTCACCGCCGCGGCGACCGCGCCGTTCGCATCGGCGCCGGCCGGCACCTCGCCAGCCACATCGCGCAGGCCCGATTCGTCGAACTCGACGGCGCCGACCACTGGGCCTTCGCGGGCGATCAGCAACCCGTCCTGGCCAGCATCAAGCAATTTGCCGGCTGCCTCGCAGCGTAAGACAGACTCAAACGCCATCGCGACCGTGCAGATCCTCCGCCTTCGCGCGGCTTTGACGAGGGTCATGGCGCGATATGGACGGACCTTTACTCCGCCCCACAGCTCAAGAGCTGAATCACGCCGGCGAGTGAATGGCGACGAGAACGTCCGACTGGACACATCAGAGCGAGCACGGCCTGGTCGACGGCTCCAGCGCGCTGCCAACCGGCCTCTCCGCCCCAGAGGCCGCGCGCCTCCTGGCCGAGGCCGGCCCGAACGAGATGGCGGCCGCGCGGGAGCATCCCCTGCGCCGGGCGCTGCGCCATTTTTGGGCGCCGGTGCCGTGGATGCTCGAAGCGACCATCGGGCTGCAGCTCGCGGCCGGCGAGCGGCTGGAAGCCGCCATGGTGGCGGTTCTGCTGCTGATCAATGTCGCGCTGGCCGTGGTGCAGGAGGGGCGCGCGAGCGCGACATTGGCCCTGCTGCGCCAGCGCCTGGCGCCGCGCGCCAGGGTGCGGCGGGACGGCACGTGGTCCGATGTGGCTGCCGCCGTGTTGGTGCCGGGCGATATCGTGCAGCTCTCGCTCGGCGGCATCGTGCCGGCCGATGTGCGCCTGCTCTCGGGCTCGGTGGCGATCGACCAGTCGATGCTGACCGGCGAGTCCGTCGCGGTCGAGCGCGATGCGGGTGGGCAGGCCTACGCGGGAGCCTTGGTGCGCCGCGGCGAGGCAGTGGCGGAGGTCACGGCCACGGGCGCGGCCACCTATTTCGGCCGCACCGCCGAGCTGGTGCGCTCCGCCGATGTCGAAAGCAGTGAGCAGCAGGCCGTGCTCGGCGTGGTCAAGGCGCTGACTGCGGTGAACATGGCCATCGTCATCGCCATGGTCGCCTATGCCCACGCCATCGGCATGACCGTGGCGCAGATCATTCCGCTGGTGCTGGCGGCCCTGCTCTCCGCCGTGCCGGTCGCCATGCCGGCGGTCTTCACCCTGGCGGCGACGCTCGGCGCCCGGCGCCTGGCGGATCAGGGTGTTCTGCTGGCGCGCCTTTCGGCGCTGCAGGAAGCGGCGATGATCGACGTGCTCTGCGTCGACAAGACCGGCACCCTGACGATGAACAGCCTGAGCGTGGCGCGCGTGGTGGCGCTCGCCGACGAAGTCCCCGAAGCGGCGTTGCTCGCTCACGCCGCAGCGGCGAGCTCGCCTGACGGGCAGGACCCTGTCGATGCCGCCATCCGAGCGGCAGCGGCACAACGGGGCGAACCGGCGCTGCCGGTGATCCGCTTCACGCCCTTCGATCCCACCGCCAAGATGGCCGAGGCGTTGGTGAGCGGGCCGGAGGGGGCCACGCGGCGTATCGCCAAGGGCTCTCCGATTGCCATTGCCGCGCTGGCACCGCTCTCCCCGGCCGCCCATGCCGCCCAGGAGCGGCTCGCGGCCGAGGGCTGCCGCGTCCTGGCCGTTGCCGCCGGCGCCCCCGAGGCGATGGCGGTGATCGGCCTCATCGGGCTCAGCGATCCGCCGCGTGCAGATTCCCCGCCGCTGCTGGCCGACTTGCGGAATCTCGGCATCTCCGCCGTCATGGTCACCGGCGACACCGCCGAGACCGCGGGCACAGTCGCCCGCGCCATCGGGCTTGACGGGCCGGTCTGCCCGCCGGGCCAAATCCCCGAGCAAGCCGGACCGCACGACTACGCCGTCTATGCCGGCGTCTTCCCAGAGGACAAGTTCCGGCTGGTCAAAGCCTTTCAGCGCCTCGGTCATGCGGTCGGCATGTGCGGCGACGGCGCCAACGACGCGCCGGCGCTGCGCCAGGCGCAGATGGGCATCGCTGTGGCGAGCGCGACGGATGTGGCCAAGTCTGCCGCCGGTCTGGTGCTCACGCGGCCCGGGCTGCGCGGTATCCTCGCCTGCATCGAGGAGGGCCGCGCGGCCTTCCAGCGTGTGCTGACCTTCACGCTGAGCATGCTGGTCAACAAGGCCGTGACGCTGATCGTCATGGGCGGCGGCCTGATGATGACGGGGCATGCCGTGATGACGCCCTTCCTGCAGGCGCTCTGGATGCTGGAAGGCGACCTCCCGATGATGGCGCGCGCGGCAGACCGGGCGAAGCCCACGCCATACCCCAATGCCTGGCGGATCGGCGAGCTGGTCGTGGTGGCGCTGCCGCTCGGCGCGGTGAAGCTGATCTATGTCATGGCCGTGCTGGCGCTCGGCTGGTTCTGGCTGCATCTCGATGCCGACGCGATGCGCAGCCTGACTTTCCTGACGCTGGTGCTGGCGGGCCAGACGACGGCTCTCGTCTTGAGAACGCGGGACCACGTCTGGCGCTCGCGGCCGGCCGCGGTGCTGCTCGCCGCGATCGCGTCCGCGGCGGTGCTGGCGTCGGCCTTCGCCTGGCTGGGCTGGCTGATGGCGCCGCTGCGGGGTGAGCTCGTCCTCTCGCTCTATGGCGCAAGCCTCGGCTACGGCCTCGTCCTGGATACGGTGAAGGTCGCGATGCTACGGTGGATGCCCGTCGACCGCAGGTGAGGCCGAGAGCTCGAGGGCCCCTTGGCGTCGCCCGCTAAGGATGGGCGGACAATCCGGCAGCTTCCAGCTTCCGCCAGGCGTCTTCGGCCGACTCGGCGAATTGGAAGAGCTCGCATTCGCGCGCCTCGATCATGCCGTTGTCGACGAGCGCCGCAAAGTTGATGACCGACCGCCAATAGCCCTCGTCCAACAGGACGATGCTGACCGGGGGTGCCTTGTCGGTCGCCCGGAGGTTCAGGATCTCGAACAGCTCATCGAGCGTGCCGAAACCTCCGGGGCACACCACGAGCGCGTTGGCGCGCATCGCGAGGTGCATCTTGCGCATCGCGAAATAGTGGAAGCGGAAGGTCAGCTCCGGCGTCGAATAGGCGTTGGGGCCCTGCTCGTGCGGCAGGCTGATGTTGAAGCCGATGCTCGGCGCGCCTGCGTCCGATGCGCCGCGATTGGCCGCCTCCATCAGACCCGGCCCGCCACCGGTGGCGATCACATTGTCGCGGAAGCCGTCGTTCGTCGCGGCGAGCGCGCCGCCGCGCTCGGAGGCGATGCGCCCGAAGGCACGCGCCTGCGCATAGAAAAAGGACTGGCGATCCGGCCCATCCTCCCTCACCCGGGCCGAGCCGAACACGACGATCGTCGACCGGATCTTCCAGTGCCGCAGCGCCTCCTCGACCTTGGCGTATTCGAGCAGAAAACGCACGCCGCGCATGGAATCGCCGAGGATGAAGTCCTGGTCCAGCGCGGGAAGGCGATAGCTTGGCAGTGACGTCCGGTCTTCGGTCAAGGCGGTCCCTCTCGGTTGCAGCAGCCGCTCACGCTGGAGCTCCTTTGATCCATAGCATCATCGTCGCCGCTCGGGCGGCGCCGCCCGCCCACCCATCTCCGGGCGCCTCAAATCGGCCCCACAATCTCCCCGGACTGACCTTGCCCCTGTAAGCCGGGCGTAAGCTCAGCCTTGCAACGTCCGCTCGCTTCCTTCACCACCAGGACGAGCGGACATGAGATCTGCGCATATTGTTGAACCCGCCGACGCCGACCGAGCCGAGGTCGAGGCGTTCGTCCGGGCCATCTATGCACACGAGTATGGTGCACGCGTCGGGCGTCTCGCGGACCGGCTGCTCTGCCGCAGGGGCGCGCGGGGCGACATCCTGTGCGCCGCGGGCCTGCGGCTGCCGGCAGACGGCTTCTTCTCCGAGCGATACCTCGCCCAGCCGGTGGAAGCCGAGCTCGCCCGCGCCACCGGCCGCAGCCTGCGGCGGGACGATGTGTACGAGGTGACGACGCTGGCGAGCCGCTCGCCGCGCGACCTCGCAGCCTTCATCGACGACATCATCGTCTTCGGCGCGCACTACGGCCTGTCCTGGTGCTTCTTCACGCTCACTCGACGCCTCGGCCTGCTGGTGCGGCGCCGGGGGCTCGCGCCGATCTATCTCGCCGATGCCGATCCGAGCCGCGTGAACGATCCGGCCTCCTGGGGCCGCTACTACGAGAGCGAGCCCAAGGTCTACGGCGTGTGCGGCGTCAACCTGCTCGCGGCCCATGTGAAGGCCCTCACCCCCGCAGCCCAGGCGATGCACCATGCGGACCTTCTTTGAGGCAGCGGCCGGCCTGGCCCGCCGCAAACCGGGCCGTATCGTCTTCAGCGATGCGGAGGGCGACCTCACCCGCGCCGGGCTGCTGGGGGATGCGGCTCGCCTCGCCGAGGCGCTGCCGGACCATGTGCGCGTCGTCGGCCTGCTGCTGCCCAACGGACGGGCGTGGGCGGTAGCACAACTCGCCTGCGTCGCGTCCGGGCGCATGGCCGTGCCGCTGCCCGCTTTCTTCAGTGCCGCCCAGATCGCCCACGTCGTGCGCGACGCGGGGATCGAACTGCTCCTTGTCCCGCCCGGCGGCCACGGCGCGGCGCCGGAGGGTATCGCCCGCCATGCCGTGGCGGTGACCGGAGAGGGCGGCCTGATGCCGGCGTTCCGCGAAGGCTACGGCACCCTGATCTACACGTCCGGCAGCACGGGACAGCCCAAGGGGGTTCGCCACGAGAGCGGACAGGTCGGCTGGTCGGCCGCCACGCTCGCGGCCGCCATCGGCGCCGGACCGGCGGATTCCTACCTCTCCGTGCTGCCGCTGTCCCTGCTGCTCGAGAGCATCTGCGCCGTCTTCATCCCGGCGCTCGTCGGTGGCCGCACGCGCTTTGAGGCAGATCTGGCCGAGGCGATCGGACGGGGCGCACCGGCCGGCATCGCCGCCGCCTTCGAGAGCCATCGGCCGACCGTCGGCGTGGTCGTGCCGGAACTCTTGCGGGTGTGGCTGGACGAACTGCTCGGCGCCCGGGCGCGGGCACCGGAGAGCCTGCGCTTCGTTGCGGTGGGGGGCGCCGCGGTGCCGCCACGCCTCGCCGACGCCGCCTGGCAGATGGGCATTCCGGTGCACGAGGGCTACGGCCTCTCCGAGTGCTGCTCGGTCGTGGCCGTGAACCGTCCCGGCACGCGAGCCGCCGGGACGGCGGGCCCGCCGCTCCCCGGCCTGTCGGTTGCCATCCGGGACGGCGAGATCCTGGTGGACGGCCCTTCGGTGACCGACGGCTATGCGCGGCGTTCCGGCGCGGCGCGGCCCTGGCCGACCGGAGACCTGGGCGCGTTCGATGCCGCGGGTCGGCTCGTCATATTCGGCCGCAAGGACAATCTCGTCGTCACCGCGCTCGGGCGAAACGTCAGCCCGGAATGGGTGGAGACGGCGATCCTCGACGACCCGGGCCTTGCGGCCTGTGCGGTGGGAGTGGCGGAGGGCCGGCTCGCCGCGCTCGTCGTGCCCACCGCGGCCGCCACCGCCTGGTTCAGCGGCGCGAGCCGGGAGGCCGTCACGCATCGTATCGCAGCACGCTGTGCCGCCCTTCCGGCCTATGCGCAGCCGCAGCACGTCATCGTCCTCGGCCTCCCTGCAGCGAAAGCCGCCGGCCTCCTCACCGACAACGGCCGCATCCGTCGGATCGCCGCTGCCGCGCTCATCGCGCAGGCCGAGCCCGCACCCGTCTGCCCCACCCCCATCCCCCAACCTGGAGAAGGCCGAGCCATGACCTTTTACGACCGCCTCATGCGGGACACCGCGGCGGAGCGGGACAGCTTCCTGTCCATCCCGCTGGTGCGAGAAGCACTCACGTCGGGGGGCCCAAAGAGCCTCTACGTCGCCTTCCTCACCGAGGCATACCACCACGTGAAGCATACCTTCCCGCTGCTGGCGCTGGCCGCGTGCCGCACCACCGACGAGCGCTACCAGGACGCGCTGGTGGACTACATGGCGGAGGAGCGTGGCCACGAGAAGTGGATCCTCGACGACATCCGCGCCATGGGCGGCGACGCGGAGGCGGTGCGCGCCGGCCGGCCGGGACCGGCCTGCCGGGTGATGGTGGCGTTCGCCTGTCACGCCATCGAGCACGTGAGTCCCTACGCCATGCTGGGCAGCGTTCATGTGCTCGAAGGCATGTCGGTGCTGCTCGCCGACCGGCTGGCGGACGTGCTGCGGCGCCAGTTCGGTGCGGCCGGCACCGAGGGCTTCTCCTACCTGACCTCCCACGGCAGCCTCGACCAGGAGCACGTGGCCTTCTTCCGCACGCTGGTGAATGGCTTCGACGATCAGCTGGTTCAGGACATCATCATCGATCACGCGAAGATGTTCTATCGCCTCTACGGCGACATTTTCCGGGACCTGGGCGCGCGCCGGGAGCTGCCCGATGCCGCGTGAGGCGAGGCGTGCGCTCGTTACCGGCGGCGGGTCCGGCATCGGCCGCGCCCTCGCCATCGAGGCGGCGCGGCGCGGCATGGAGGTCGCCGTCTGCGGCCGGCGCCGCGCCGCCCTCGAGGAGACCGCGGCGGCCCTGCCGGCCTCCGCCCGTCCCATCGTCATCGACGCGGACCTGACCGATCCGTCGGGCCGCGCGCGCGTGGTGGCGTGCCTGGACCAGGCCTGGGGAGCGCTCGACGTGCTGGTCAACAACGCCGGCCTGGTCGAGGGCGGTCTCGTCAAGGACGTCGGCGACGCCGTGCTGGACGAGCTTTTGCGGACCAACGTCCTGGCGCCCATCGCCTTGACGCGCGACCTCGCGCCTCTGCTCGCCGCCGCGCGCCCGTCACGCGTGGTGAACGTGGGCTCGGTATTCGGCGACATCGCCTACCCCGGGTTCGCCGCGTATTCCGCCTCCAAGTTCGCGCTGCGGGGCTTCTCGAGCGCGCTGCGGCGCGAGTGGAAGCCCCGCGGCATCGGCGTCACCTATGTGGCCCCGCGAGCCACGCGGACCGACGCCGCGGGCGCCTTCCGCGACCTCATCGCCGCCACGGGCATGCAGCTCGACGCGCCGGAGCGTGTCGCCGCCCAGATCTGGCGGGCCGTCGAAGGGGGGCGCGACGCCGCCTATCCCGCCGGCCCGGAGCGCTTCTTCGTGCTCGTCCAGCGCCTCGCCCCCAAGCTCGTAGACCGGGCTCTCGGTCGTGTGATCGCCCGTGCCAACGCCTGAGCCCCTGCAACCGACAAAGGACCATGCCCATGCGCGCTCCCTCCCGCGCCCTTCGTCGCGCCGTCCTCGCCGCGGCGATCCCATTCTGTGCCTTCGCGGCCATGGCCAGCGACGACCCGGTCGCGGCCCAGGTCAAACAGATCCAAAGCAAGTGGGAGACGATCAAGTTCACCGTTCCCGAGGGAAGCAAGCAGACGGAGCAGATGAACACCCTCGGCACAGAAGCCGACGCTCTCGCCACCAAGTATCCCGAGCGCGTCGAGGCGCTCATCTGGGACGGCATCATCACCAGCGAGCGCGCCTCCATGGTCAATCCCATCTCGGCGCTGTCCCTGGCCACGCGCGCCCGCGACACGCTGGAGAAGGCCTACAAGATGAACCCCCTGGCGCTGGATGCGGGCGCGCCCACGAGCCTCGGCGTGCTCTACTACCGCGTACCGGGCTTCCCCGTGGCGTTCGGCGACAAGGCGAAGGCCCGCCGCTTCCTGAAGCAGGCCACCGCCGCGGCACCCAATGGGCTCGACGCCTGGTACTTCTATGGGGACTTCCTGCTGGCCCAGGGCGAATATGCCACGGCGCGCGAGGCCTTCAATCACGCCCTCGCCATACCCGCCCACGCCGATCGGCCGCTTTGGGATGAGAACCGACGCGTGGTGATCAACGAGAAGCTCGCGCAGATGAAGGCCAAGCCTTGACATCGCCCGACGAGGCCCGCGATCGGATGAGGCCACCCAATCGCGAAGCGCTTTGGCACGGGCTCGGCCGCCAGTTGGCCCATCCGCGGGGCCGCTGGGGCGCGGTGATCGGCCGTGTCATGGCGCTGGTGAACGCCGTGCCTTACGATATCGCGATCGACGGACTCCGCCCCTCCCCACGCGATCGCGTGCTGGAGATCGGCTTCGGGCCCGGCGAGGGCATCGCCGCTCTGGGGCGGCTTCTGCCGGAAGGGCGCGTCTTCGGCATCGACGGCTCGACGGCCATGGTGCGGCTGGCCACGCGGCGGAACCGGGCCGCGGTGGCCCGCAACCACGTCGAGCTGGCCCAAGGCGACTTCTGCCGGCTGCCATGGGCCGACCGGAGCTTCGACGGCGTGCTCGCCGTGAACGTCGCCTACTTCTTCGACGGAGAGGGGCGCGCCATCCGCGAGATCGGCCGGGTGCTGCGACCGGGCGGGCGGCTCGCGCTCTATGTCACCGACCGGGAGACCATGCGGCACTGGCCCTTCGCCGGGCCGGAAACCCACGCCACGTTCGATGCGGACGACCTGCGGGAGCTCCTTCGCCGTGGCGGCTTTTCGCCCGAGGCCATCGCCGTCCGCAAGGTCCTCCTGGCCCTCGGCATGACGGGGCTCGTCGCGGTCGCGGAGCGGCCGGCGCAATGACGCCCCTCCGTCTCACGTCTCGGCGCTCGCCGGCCGCGGAAACACCATCGCCGCATCCCCCCCTCCGGATGGGGCGTTGCGCAGGTCCAGGAAGCCGCCGTGCACCTGCATGGTGCGCTCGACGATGGCGAGGCCGAGCCCCACCCCGTCGCGCCGGTCGCTGCGAACCAGGCCGCTGCGCCTGTGCTCGCCATCCAGCAACGCGGCGGGAAAGCCGGCGCCGCGGTCGCGGACGCGGATCGCCGGCGCGGCGGTGACCTCGACGGAGATCATGCCGTTCACGGGCGAATGCTCGAGCGCGTTCTCGATGAGGTTCCGAACGGCGCGGAACAGGTCGTCATGTCCGCCGTCCACCAGCACCGGCGCATCGCCGCCGATCACCTCGATGCGCCCACGCCGGGCGATGACCTGCGGAGCCATGAAGGTTGCGGCTTCGCGGGCCACCTCCCCGAGATCCACCACATCGCCGGGCTCGATGCGGAAGCGGCCCAGGCGCACCCGGTCGAGCAGTTGCTCCACCAGACGCTCCATCGCGCCCAGCTCCCGCTCCAGCACCCGCGCATAAGGCTCCCGCACGGCGGCAAGCTGGGCCTTCATCACGGCCAGAGGCGTGCGCAGCTCGTGAGCCATATCGCCCGAGAACTCCTCCTGCGCCCGGTATCCCTCCCGCAAGCGGCCGAGGGCCTGATTGACCGCGCGCACCAGCGCCAGAACGTCGTCCGGCAGCCCCCGCTCGCTCAACGTGATGGAGACGCCTCCGGGGTGAATCGCCTCGGCCTCCCTCACCGTCTGGGCCAGGGGCCCGAGCGCGATGCGGGCGACGAGGAGGTTCGTCGCGAGCATCAGAAGCATGAAGGGGATCCAGAGCCAGGCGATGTCCTGCAGGAATTCCTCCAGAACCGAATCGAAGATGACGTTGCTGCTCGGAAATGCCACCTGGACATAGGCTGGCGGCGAGCCCGGAAGGCGCAGCGAGATGCCGTAGAGCGCGTCGGGCCGGCTGCCTCCGGGAAGCTCGAAATATCGCTCGTCCACATCCTCCACCGGGACGAAAGCCTCATCCACCTGCGCCGAGCCGGCAAGCCGGGCTCCGGAGGCGCCGAGGACGATGAAATGCCCGCCCTCCTGCGCGATCCTGCGCACCGTGGACGGGCGAATGTGCGCCGACGGCACCGCGCCGGCCGCAACATCCTTCGCGATGCTGACCGCGAAGCTGTGGAGCGTGCCTTCGCGAAAGCGCGTATTGACGGCATCGAACCGGATATAGAGAAACGCCGCCGTCGTGCACACGGCGAGGACGCTCACGACGATCATGCCCAGCATGAGCCGTCCGAACAGGCCTCGGACGAGCCGCCTCACCGATGGCGCTCCGCCAGGAGGTAGCCGATGCCGCGCAACGTGTGGATCTCCATCTCGGCCCCCGCGCCCGAGAGCTTTCGGCGAAGGCGATGGACGAGCACTTCGATGGCGTTCGCGCTGACCTCCTCACCGAAGCCGTAGAGCGCCTCTTCCATTGCGGCTTTGGAAATCACGGCGCCGGAGCGTCGCATGAGGAGCTCCAGGGCGCTCGCCTCCTTCCGGCTCAGGGTGAGGGGGGTGTCGCCGACCCGGACCTGCCGGGTCACCGTGTCAAGCTCGACGTTGCCCTCGCGCAAGGCCGTGGCGACGGGGATGCCGGGGCGCCGCAGCAGCGCCCGAACGCGGGCTATGAGCTCCTCCATGTTGAACGGCTTACGGAGATAGTCGTCTGCACCGCCGTTGAGGCCCGCCACTACCGAGCCGGCATCGTCGCGCGCGGTGAGGAGCAACACCGGCGTGGCGAGCCTGCGGCGGCGGATGCCATCCAACAGGTCCATGCCGTCCAGGTCCGGCAGGCCGAGATCCAATATGATGACATCATACGAGGAGACGCTGACGGCCGCTTCGGCATCGCCCGCGCCGTGCACGGGATCCACGGCGAATCCCGAGGCGCGCAGGGCGCTTGCCGTCAGATCGCTGAGCTGAGCGTTGTCTTCGACGAGGAGAATGCGCATCCAGTAGTATCCGGATATTTATTAAACCCCTCAATCAAGAATGTGGCGCAAAATTGATCGATAGTGCAAAGTGTCGATTTGGCAGCTTGATTCAAATCAAAGCACATCGATGGATATACCCATAAATTAAATGTCTTTATCTAAGCTCGACCGAGCGAGAACGACAAATCCGCGTTGCTCTAGATGGCATGGCCGACCAAGGTGCCGATGGCGGCCGTCGCCGCCATCGCGAACGCGCCCCAGAAGGTCACACGGAGCGTGGGCTTCAACATTCCGGCACCGCCTGCACTCGCACCAAGCGCCCCGAGCCCCGCGAGACAGATCAGAGATCCGACGGAAACGATCGTGGGCAGCAAGGGCTTGGGGGTGACCACTGCGATCGCCAGGGGAACGGCGGCGCCGAGCGCGAAGGTCACCGCGGATGTCAGGGCGGCCTGCACCGGCCGGGCCGCCACATGCTCCGACAGCCCGAGCTCATCCCGCGCGTGGGCAGCAAACGCATCTTTCGCCGTCATCTGCTCCGCCACCTGACGAGCAAGCGCGGGCTCGACGCCGCGCGCGACGTAGATCTGCGTGAGCTCATCGAGCTCGGCCTCCGGGTCCTCGGCAAGCTCGCGGCGCTCCTTCTGGGTATCGGCATTCTCGGTATCGGCTTGAGAGCTGACGGACACATACTCGCCCGCGGCCATCGACATCGCGCCGGCGACCAGGCTCGCAGCCCCCGCGACCAAGACCTCGGACGAGCTGGTCGATGCGGCGGCGACGCCAACGACGAGGCTGGCGGTCGAGATGATGCCGTCGTTCGCTCCGAGCACGGCGGCTCGCAGCCATCCGATACGCTCGATCAGGTGATTTTCGCGGTGAAGGGGACGCATCGTCATGCTTCCTTGCTGACTTCAACTGTCTTACGGACTGAATTGGCCAGCGCCTCGGCATCGTCCGGCGCCGGAAGCGGCGCCGAATGCGCGAGGCAGGCCAGCGCCGCGGTCGAAAGACTCGGTGTTCCGCACCCGCTCTCCGCTGTCCATCGACGGCACCGCGCCTCCAGCGCTGCTCGGGGCGTGTGGTCGGACACCCACATCCCGTTTCAATCCAGATAGATGGTGATTCTTATTAGAATTATTACAAACTGAGAATTTCCTCCAGCGCAAGAGCAGGCGGAGCGGCGAGGAGGCCGCGGACGCGCCAGCGCCAAGACCTCACGCCTTCAAGACCGACGCCTTGAGGCCCCTCAATGCGGTGCCTCGGCTGAAGGCGCTCTCTTCCGCATTCATTCGCCCACGTCCGACCGCAGGGGAAAGAGATCCATTGAGATGCGCCACATCAAGCTGGCCCTTTTCGGCCTCCTCGCGCTCCTGTCCGTGCTGTGGATCGCAGCGGAGCCCGGGGCATTCCAAGCGAGCGGCTTCTTCACGGTCCGGGCGGCGGCCGCGCAATACACGGGCGTCCTGGCCATCGCCGCCATGAGCGTCGCGATGGTGCTGGCGCTGCGGCCACGCTGGCCCGAGCGCTGGCTGGGCGGGCTCGACAAGATGTACCGCCTGCACAAATGGCTGGGCATCACCGCCCTCGTCGCCGCCGTCGTCCACTGGCTATGGGCGCAGGGGCCGAAATGGGCGGTGGGCTGGGGGCTGCTGGAGCGGCCCGTCCGCGGCGCCCGGCCGCCCATCGAGAACCCGGTGGAAGCCTTTTTCGCCGGCCTGCGCGGTACCGCCGAGGGCGTCGGCGAATGGGCCTTCTATGGGGCCGCGGCCCTGATCGCGCTGGCCCTGATCCGCGCCTTTCCCTACCGCCTGTTCTACAAGACCCACCGGCTGCTGGCGGTCGCCTACCTGGTGCTGGTGTTCCACGCGGTGGTGCTCCTGAACTTCGCCGATTGGGTCACGCCGCTCGGCGTCGTGATGGCGTGTCTGCTCGCCGGCGGCACCTGTGCCGCGGGCGTGGTGCTGGTGCGCCGGGTCGGCGCCGCGCGGCAGGTGCAGGGGCGCATCGCCGAGCTGACCTACTATCCGGGCGTGAAGGCGCTCGAAACCATCGTCGATGTGCCGGCCGGCTGGCCGGGGCATCGGCCGGGCCAGTTCGCCTTCGCCCGCTCGGATGCCTCCGAAGGCGCCCATCCCTACACCATTGCGTCGGGCTGGCATCCGGATCGTCGGCAGATCACCTTCGTGACCAAGGAGCTGGGCGACCACACCGGCCGCCTCAAGGAGAGGCTCGAGGTGGGCCAGGAGGTGCGGCTCGAGGGGCCCTATGGCTGCTTCACCTTCGACGACGCCTGCCGCAACCAGATCTGGGTCGGCGGCGGCATCGGCATCACCCCGTTCATAGCCCGCATGAAGCACATGGCCCTGCGCGGGGAGGCGCCGGACTGGCCGGAGGGACAGACGGCCGACCTGTTCCACACCACCACCGACGTGGACGAGGCGGCGCTCGCCCGGCTCGCGGCTGATGCGCGGGCCGCCCATGTGCGCCTGCACCTGCTGATCAGCGCGCGTGATGGCCGCCTGACCGGCGCGCGCATCCGCAAGGCCGCGCCGAACTGGCGCGAGGCGAGCATCTGGTTCTGTGGCCCCGCTGGCTTCGGCGCCGCGCTGCGGCGGGATTTCGCCGCAGAGGGCTTTCCGGTGGAGGACAGGTTCCACCAGGAGCTTTTCGCCATGCGCTGAGCCGTTGCGCGCGGCGCGAAGCCGCCCTGTCCTCCTGCCGTCGCCGGTCGGCTGCTGCTTCCAGGTCAGTGGCCGGACCGGCTGCTCCACGAGCAGTGCGGACGGGCGGCACCGCGGTCGATCCGCGGCGTCGCCGATTCGGACGGGGGCAGCCTTCCATGCTGAAACAGAGGTCAGATACGGTCCGCGGACAAGCCAGGCTTGGCGGCCGCCGCAAAGACCGAATGCGCCGCGCTCCGAGAAGGGGCGGTTCGCCCGGCGAGAATGCCAAGACAAGAAATTGAGTATGTGTCCTCGTGGCAGAACAGCGAGAGCTGTGCGCTCCGAAACTTACTCCCAAACTCGAGCTGCTGCCGGCAGCTCGGCCGCAGGCGGGCCGGAACCTGGCGCCGGATCCGCCAACGACGGTGCCTGGATGAGGCATCATGGAGAGGAGCTGCCACGCACGCTGGGGGCCGCCTCAAGCCGACTCTCGAGTTCGAAGGTAAGAATCGGAGTTTTGTGGCAGGCATAGTCAAGTATTCCCTTTTGGAGATCGTCGAGCTGGATCGATGGTCGTCCGAAGCCAAATGGGGACCCTTTTCATGAGAAGCGAAGAAGCCAACAAGGCCGTCGTTGGCCGCTGGTTCACCGAATTCTGGGGAAAGGACGTCAATCTCGCGGTCATCGACGAGATAGCCGCACCCGACATGCTGCTGAAGTATTCCCTGCACGAGCCCCGCCGCGGCCGCGAGGACATCAAGGCGTTCATGACCGACTTCCGCGCTGCGTTCCCCGACCTCAACTTCTGGGGCACCGCCGACCTGATCGCCGAGGGCGACTACGTCGTCGGCCAGTGGGAAGGTGGCGGCACGCACACGGGTGCTGCTTTCAATGACTTCCTGATCGGCGGCTTGCCGGCTGCGACCGGCCGCAGGATGCGCTTCACCGGAACGACCGTGCTGAAGGTCATCGACGGCAAGATCGCCGAAGAAATCGGTCTCGACGACGGCGTTACCGCTCTGACGCAGCTCGGCCTCATCAAGGCAGCTTGATCGAAACCGCACACGGCCTGCCCTCGCGGACGGCCGCGCCCTCCGCAAGGAGGGGATCGGGGCTCGCACAACGGAGTGCGGGCCTCCGCTATTTGATCGAGCAAGCAACGGGGCTTCTGCTCGATCGGCGACCGGAAATCTGAATATGGGCGTCGACGGAACATCTGGCCGCCGACCTGTCCAAGCTTGAATCCACCGATGCTCGCGATTGGGGCTGCGCGTGCGGCCTGATCCCCTGACCAACGGAGAGCAATTTCATGATGCTTATGCCGGACGACGACACGCTGGCGCGGGCCGGACAGGAAGAGCGTCCGATCTTTCTCCCCGAGCCACGGCGCCTCGAGGGGTTCAGCGATGCAGCCTTCTCCATCGTCATAACCCTGCTGGTTCTCGAAATTCACCGGCCGCATGCGTCCCCCGGACAGCTCGAGCGCGAGCTGATCAATGCATGGTCTTCGTATGTCGCCTATGCGGTTGCCTTCGTCTATGTCGGGGTGATCTGGCTCAACCACCACTATCTGTTCGATCGTCTTTCCAGGGTCGATCTGACGACCAACTGGATCAATCTCGGCATCATCGGAACGGCGGCGTTGATTCCATTTCCGACGGGTGCCTTGGCCGACGCCTTCAGAGACGGAAATATTGCAGACCAGCGCACGGCGATCGTGCTCTACGCGCTGATTGCCAGCCTCATGTCGGCAGCCTGGCTGCCTGCATTCTGGCACCTGTTCCGTCACCCTGAGCTGGCGAAGCCGCATCTGCCCATGGCGATGCTGGCGGCGGAGGTCCTGCGGCCGATCGTGGGCATACTTCTCTATGTCGTGGCCGCGCTTCTCGGCTGGTACATCCATCCGGTGATTGCTGTCTGCGTCTTCATGCTCGTCGTCGGTTACTACGCGTGGACCAGCCAGGGCGTCTATACTGGCGCGCGCAAGCGTGCGCTGAAGACGGCTTGACATGGCTGCGCCAGCAGCGCGCCGTATGTTCGGCGAGCCCGGTTCGGAGGACTGAGCGACAACCTCGAGAGGACGGCGCAGCCGAAGCTATCGAGCTCGCTGCCGAGCGCCGTCCAGTCCCGGGCGGAGACCCGGGCCTCTGCGGACATGTCCGCAGAGGCCGAGGAGCCGGTGACCAAGTTCGTCCTCACGCCGTGGCTTCCTTCTGGATGAGCGCACGCTTGCGCTCGATGCCCCAGCGATAGCCGGCCAGATCGCCGTTGCTGCGGACGACACGGTGGCAGGGGATGGCCAGTGCGACAGGGTTGGCCGCGCAGGCGCCGGCGACCGCGCGGGGATTGACCAGCGGGCCGATCCAGCGAGCCAGCTCCGTGTAGCTCACCGTCCTGCCGGCGGAGATCGCCCTCAGCTTCTCCCAGACGCGACGCTGGAACGGCGTGCCACGCATGTCGAGCGCCAGATCGAGGCCGCCGGCCGGCTTCTCGATGTAGCGGAGCACCTTCGCGACGTCGTCCTTAACCGCATCCTCACTCCGGATGAGCGTGGATGTCGGGAAACGGCCAGCGAGATCTGCCTCCAGCGCCTCGGCGCTGTCGCCGAGCAGGATCGAGCAGACCCCCTTGGCGCTGCGCGCGATCAACATCTTGCCGAGCGCGCCGTCGGCGACGGCGTAGGAAAGAACATCGGCGGGCGCCGCGGCCGGCCTCGCGCGCGAGTCGGGACGCATGCTGTCCTTGATAGTCATGAGGTTCATCTCGGCAACTCCTTTGTCTGCCCTCACGATCGAAACTACTTCACCGAGCGCATCGGCAAACTCCGATACTTGCCGTCAAAGCTGAGGTTGTTGGGCGATAGATCGGCGCAATGAGGAACGCCGGGCGAAACGCCCGGCCCGACGCTCGTTCGTGGGAGCGTTCGACAGTCCCCCTCGGGCTCTGCTCGACCAACAGAAATTCACCGCCCTCGAAGTCGCCTCTGAATTGGAAGGCAGGAAGCGGAGATCGGGGACGCCTGATTGTGTGTAAGGTCCTCGCGAGCGCCAGTCTTGTTCCCTCGCCTATAGGCTTTCACATCTCGTCTGGCATCGCATTTGGCCCCATGTTCCCTTCGCAAGAACAGCAAAAGGACCGTGAGACAATGTTCGATATTGCCGCGCGACGCGCTGATTTCCGCGCACTGCATGAGGAAGGCTATTTTTTGCTGCCCAGCGCTTGGAACGTTCGCGGCGCAAAGCAGCTGGAAATGCTGGGCTTCGCGGGCTTCGCATCATCGAATGCCGGCTTGGCGTGGGCGCTCGGTCGCGACGAGGGCGACGTCACGCGCGATGAGGTGCTTATGCATCTGCGCCGGCTCGTCGACGCCACCGAAATTGCCGTGAACGCCGATTTCGAATCCGGCTTCGCGGCAGACCCCAATGAGCTGATGGCAAACGTGCGTCTGGCGATTGATACCGGCATCGCCGCGCTTTCGATCAAGGACAGGGTTGGCGACGAACTCTATGAATCTCGATACGCGATCGCGCGTATTCAGGCATCCCGCAATGCGATCACCATGAGCGGAGCCGACGTCCTGTTGGTCGGCCGCTTCGAGGGGCTCATGATCGGCCGCACAAGCATTGATGATGCGATCGAGCGCTTGGTCGCCTATGCCAGCGCCGGAGCCGATGTTCTTTGTGCGCCGGGCCTCTGCGAGCCGGCTGCCATCAGAGCCGTCGTCGAGGCCATCGCGCCCAAGCCGGTCGATATCCAGCTGATGAAGCCTGGGATGACAGCTTCGGAACTTGGACGACAGGGTGTGCGGCGCATCAGCGTTGGCGATTCCTTCGCCGAGGCGTCCTGGGCAAGCTTCGGGCGAGCCGCGCAGCAGTTCATCGAATTCGGCGAGTTGTCGTCGGAATGCGTCCCGGCGCGCCGGTCAGAGGCCGCTCGAGCGTGATCCGCAAACAATGGACACCGGACTTTGGACAAGATCATGCTCAAACCAAAGACTGAGAGCAGGATGATGGTTCGACGATAAATCATCCCGTTCCAGGGACCGGAAGCGAGCAGAGGGTCCGTTCGCAACGCGTGCAGGACACGATGAGAGCGCCGGCGCACGGGCGCCAAGTGCTCTCGCTCCCCCCGATCGATCAGGCGAGCCGTAGGATCGTGGTTTCCGCAAGCAGGTAGATCTCGCCAGACGTGAAACGAACCTCGATCTCGCCATTGTCGAGCATGTCCCAAACGGCAAAGCCATCGGCGACGAGCTGGCCGATGTATGTCATGACGAGCGCTTTATCCGGGTTGTCCTTGGCGATAGCGACGAGCGCCTCGGCGGCCTCCTCCGTTCCGGGCAGCCTGCGCCGGCTCGTCTTTGCGTCGAATCCGCCGCGCGAAAACATAGTAGGAGCTTTCCTTGTTCAGTCGTTGCGATTGTCCGATCGTGGCAGATCAGGCGTGCGCAACTCGATTGCGCGAATGATAGCAACATGTGGCTGCGCGCCAGCTCTTACAGCCCTCCGATTGTCCCCGCCTCGCCGAAAGACAATTGGACACTATAGCGCTCCCCTGAACGTGAGATTGATGCGCATGCGCCCGACCGTCGGATGGACGCCGTCCTTCAGCTCCGCCACGCCGTGATAGCGAAGCCGCGATGGACCGCCCCATACCGCGACATCGCCGTGCCGCAGCGCGAACGTCTTGACCGGATCGCTGCGCCTGAGCCCACCGAACTGAAAGGTCGCCGGCAGACCGAGTGACACCGAGACAATCGGATTGGCAAGATTGCGCTCGTTCTTGTCCTGATGAAGCGAGAGCCGCGCATCGGGCTCGTAGCGGTTGATCAGACAGGCATCCGGGCGAAATGCTGGATACCCAGCCCGCGTCGCGCAGGCCATGGCGAGTTCGAGGAAGCAATCCGGCATGCGCGGCCAGGGGCACCCCGTCTCCGGATCGTTCCGGTCGTAGCGATAGCCGGTCCGATCTGTAACCCAGCCGGCAGCGCCGCAGTTCGTCATCGCGACGGACATGGTGAACCCGCCAGGCGTAACCATGTGCCGGAAGGGAGATTGTGCGGCGACGCCGTTCAGGGCGGCGAGGAGGCTCGCCTCAAACGAAAGCGCGGCCCCGCGCAGCAGCATGGCGCCGTGCGCCATGACGTCGGTCGGCGGATCGCGTGGGGTGCGCTCCTCAAGCAGATCGAACATGGCACGGCCTATCGGATATCGTGTCGATCGACGGGTGGAAGACGGGCCGATAGTTCGCCTGGAGGGCCATGACGGTCGACGGCGGTGTCAGAAGGCAATCGGCGCTGGCGAGGCGTTGGGGCGAAGCATACCCCTCATTGGTCCAACGGTGTGCGAGGCCGCCGCGAAGTGTGAACGCCTGGTCGCCCACGGTGACGATCACGCCGTCGGGCAACTGCGCCAGCGGCGCGGCAATGGGGTGCAGCCGCTTGCGGCCGCACTCGAGGCGTTCGGCGTGCAGAGTTGCGTCTATCGCCGTGGCGGACGGCAGCGCCCCACCTTTCGCGATCGCCCAGCAAGCGCGAAACCGCTCGGCGGCGCCACGCCTGCATAGAAAGCATGGGCGATGGCCGGCCGCGAACGCCACCGCCTCGTCGAGAAAGAACAACTCGGTCCAGCTGCGGCGCGCCATGACCTCCCGGCGACGGCCCTTGTATTCGCAGTCACAGACGAGCCAGCTCCGCGTCGCCCAGCGCTTCCTGAGCAGAGTCTTCGTTGCCGGATCGTGGATGATGCCACGATTGCCGATGAATAGGCCTCGCTGCGAAAGAGCGACGATCTCGCCGAACGGCGTGACGCGGTTTTGAAGGTGGCGCATAGGACCTACCTGGACCGCGCGATCTGACCGGTCCTCTTGAGCTTTTGGCGCAGCATACTGCGGAGGCCAGCCGCCCGCACTCCGACTCTTACCATCAAAGCAGCGATCGTTCGGGCGCGCAAATCCTGATCGTTGGAGCGCCTATTTCAGGACATTCCCGCGTTCACGCGGTATGCGCCACAGATACCAGGCCGCGACCGTGCGATGCGGAGCCCAGGCCGTCGAGATGTCGCGCAGATCATTGGGCTTGGGCAGCTCGGGCAGCGACTTCAGGGCACGATAACCTTCCCGAACGCCGAAATCATCGACCGGCAGAACGTCCATCCGTTCGAGGGAATACATCAGCAGCATTTCGACGGTCCATCGGCCGATGCCTTTGATGCCGACAATCCTGCCGATGAGCGTCTCGTCATCCATCGAGACCGCGACGTCGCGAGTGGGAACAACGCCGGACACCGCGCCGTCCGCGATCGCCTTGATGGTCGAGACTTTCCTGGCCGAGAAGCCGCAGGTTCGAAGTGTCTCGAACTCGGCGGCGACGAGGTCCTCGGGGCTGGGGAAATCCCGGTCCTCGAACAGCGCCTTGAGGCGTCGGATGATCGCGTCCCCGGCCTTGGCTGTCAGTTGCTGGTAGGCGATCGCCCGCACCAGCGCCTCGTAGGGCTCGCGGGCGGCTTTGGGGTCGTGCGTGCACGGGCCGACGAGGGCGATCAGCTCGGCCCAGTCGTCATCGACGTTCGTCAGGAAGGCGACCGACTCGTCATAGCGTGAAGACAGGTTCATGCCGTCTGTGACGCCTCGCGATCGAGGAGCGCCCGCTTGCGCTCGACGCCCCAGGCGTAACCGGAAAGGGCGCCGTCGTTACGAACCACGCGGTGGCAGGGAATGGCGACCGCGAGATTGTTCGTCGCGCAGGCGCCGGCCACGGCCCGCACCGCGTTCGGCGATCCGATGCGGCGGGCGATCTCGGAGTAGGACACACGCTCGCCCACCGGGATCTCCTGCAGGGCTTGCCAGACGCGGCGCTGGAACGCAGTACCGCGCACATCGAGCGGCAGATCGAGCCCGATGCCGGGGTTCTCGACGAAGCCGACGACGCGGGCGACCAGCGCTTCATATTCGCGATCGGCACCGATCAGATGGGCCTTGGGAAATCGGTCCTGAAGATTGCGGACGAGCTCGTCGGGATCGTCCCCGAGCAGGATCGAGGCGACACCCTTCTTGCTCGAGGCGACAAGGATTGCGCCGAGGGACGTCTGGCCGACCGCGAACTTGATCTCCTCGTTGGCACCGCCGGCGCGGTATTGCGTCGGCGTCATGCCGAGCATGCCGGTCGACTTCTCGTAGAAGCGGCCGCTGGAATTGAAGCCCGCATCATAGATCGCTTCGGTGACGCTGCTGCCGGCCTCGAGGCCCTTGCGCACCTTCTTCGCACGGTCGGCAGCCGCGTAGGCCTTCGGCGTCAGCCCGGTTACGGCCTTGAACACGCGATGGAAATAGCTCGGGCTACGCCCCACGGCCGCGGCGAGGTCCTCCAGCGAAGGCTCCTCCTCGCGCTCCTCGATGAGGCGACAGGCCTTGGCGACCAGGGCCGCATTCTCGGACTCGAGTGAGGGGCCGCTCGGGTTGCAGCGCTTGCAGGGCCGGAACCCGGTCGCTCGCGCACTCTCCAACGTATCGTGGAGCGTCACGTTCTTGGGATTGGCGGTGCGCGACGGGCACGACGGGCGACAATAGATTCCGGTCGTCGAGACGGAATACCAGAGTTGGCCGTCGGCCGTCTTGTCGCGGGCGACGATGCGAGCCCAGCGCGGATCATCCGCCACGGGAAGGGCCCGGGCGAGCTTTACGGTGATCGTCATGTCGTCTTCTCAGATTGTTCTGATCAGATCATGCCGTAGACCCGTATTCGCCACACTCCGATCCTTGCCTCCAAATCGGATTATCTTCCGCATCTTCGCGTGCCCGGTCGATGCCCGAGGGAGGGACGGACCGCCCCCTCGCGCTCTCGCCGACGACGTGCGATCAGATGCGGCCGGCCCTTCGTGCGTCGCACAACGGCGACGAGCGGCGAACGCCCGACATCGGGCTCGTTCAGTTCGAGCTTGCGCCGGCGAGCCCCGTGATAAATGGGTCAAGAACGTCCTATTGTTCCACCGGTCGGTGCTCACGCGCGAGAAGCGCACGTTTGCGCCTGACGCCCCAACGATAACCGGAGATCGAACCGTCTTTCTTGATGACACGATGGCACGGAACGATCACCGCGATCGGATTGCTCGCGATCGCAGCCGTCACGTCTCTCGGATCCCGAGAGCCGATTTTGGCCGACAGAGCGCCGTAGGTCGTCGTCTGTCCGGCTGGGATGTCCCGCAGCATCAGCCAGACCCTCACCTCGTAGGGCATCCCGCGCAAATCGAGCGGCAGATCGCAGTCGGCCGCTGGATCGTCGATCACCCCGGCAACGACCTGCATCACGTCAGCGAGCTCGTCCTGGCTGCGTTCGAGATGAGCGTCCGGAAAGCGGATGCGCAGATCATCCTCTAGTGCAGTGCGCATCGAGCTGAATTCAAGGGCCACGATGCCCTTACTGGACATGGCGACCAAGAAATCGCCAAGGGAGCTGCTCCCCCATGCAAATCGGATGATTTCGCGCATCGTCTTTACCTTCTCTTTGTTTAGAGACCATAGACAGAGGCGCGGCGAGTCTCGCTCCGTCCCTTGCTTCCAAATCGAAAGGTGAAAAGGCAGCGGATTTTTCCCGTGGAGATTCAACTCCAGCCGCCGAAATTGGGGCCGAGAAGGTGCGAGCGGATCGCGCCGAGCGACGTAGCGGCGTCGATCGACTTGGATGATGGCGGCCATGCGTTTACGAGCGGCTGGCGCACCGTCGATGCTCGCCGGGCGGGTCTCGGCTATGCTCGCCGATCAGGAGGCCGTCGTCTCCTCCCGATTGCGGGCCGGCCGTCGCGCCCGAGCTCGGCGGCGGCGGCCAGACCGAGTTGGTCCAAGACGCAGCAGCTCCCACCATCGCGCATGTAATATCAGCTTAACCTGAGAACCGAATTGCCGCCGACTATGGACGTTGCTCGGCGACAAGCGCTATCGATAACCGGAGATGCTCAACGTCATCGCTCTGGCAGGCTATAGTTGTCGGGAGCGCTGGCATAGAGTTCGGTCAAAGACGCAAGATGCGCTTCGGCGAGGGGCGCATCGGCTATGGAACGCCACGAAGTCTCTGTCGGCGTCTTGGCACCCGAGATGAGAAAACCGGTGGGGAGACAGGATGAAAGCGGTCTATCTGGAGAGCTATGGCGGCCCGGAGGTATTGCGGCTGGTCGACATGGATATGCCGGTCGCCGGCCCAGGTCAGATCGTCGTCCGGAATCGGGCGATTGGCTTCAATTATTTGGAGACGAGGCAGCGCCGCGGCGATTTTCCGCTGCCGATACCCGGCGGAATCGGAAACGAGGCGGCGGGCGTCGTGGAGTCCGTAGGTCCGGACGTATCCGCGTTTCGGCCGGGGGATCGGGTGGCTTATATGGCGATCGCGCCTGGCGCGGACGCCGAGGTGACCGTCGTCGAGGCGCATCGCGCCTTCCGCCTGCCGGACCAGGTCTCGTTCGAAGCCGCAGCGGCGTCCATCGTCAAGGGCATGACGGCCGAGGTGCTGCTCAAGCGCACCTATCCGGTGAAGCCGGGGTCCGACATCCTGGTGTGGGCCGCGGCCGGCGCCATGGGACAGCATCTCGTTCGATGGGGCAGCCAGCTCGGCGCCCGCGTGATCGGCGTGGTCGGTTCAGAAGAGAAAGCATCCATTGCCAAGTCGGTCGGGGCCGCGCATGTGCTCATCTCGTCCCGGGACGACGTCGCCAAGCGGGTCAGAGAGCTGACCGGCGGAAGGGCGTCGATGCTGTCTATGATGCCATCGGCAAAGATTCCGCGGAAGCATCGATGAATTCGCTGGCGCCGCTCGGCATGTTCGTCAACTACGGCAGCGCCTCAGGGCATCCTGACCCGCTGAAGGTGACCGATCTATCCGATAAGGGCTCATTGTTCTACACCCGCGCGGTGCTCTTCACTTATATTCGGACGCCGGCCCTGTTCAAGGAGGTCGCCGATGACCTGGTCGATGCGCTGAGTCGGGGCATTCTGAAATTGCCACCGCCGCGAATCTACCCGCTTGCCGATGTTGCCCAAGTGCATCGCGACATGGGGGCACGCAAGACCACCGGCAGCCTGGTCATGGTGCCTTGACCGTCGCGCCCTGACCGTCGTGCGTTGATCGGATGGCGGGCCGGAGGCCGGACTGCGCGGGCCGGCCGCCTTCGCATGAACGCTGGGAGCCCCATCGACACCGGCTCGAGCCGCTCACAGCTATGAGGCTCCCGCGCGCTCCGTCGTCGCCGGCAAGGAATCAGTACCTTTAAAGGGCCTCCTCTTGGGGGCGCTTGTGCTTACGGCATGCACCGTGCCGTCTAGGTGATTCCACCCCATCGCGAAGCGGCGCTAGTGTGGCGATGCGCCGGCTCCGGCGGCGGTTCTTCCTCATTCCGTCGAAGACGCCAGCGGGCGGCCCGCCGTCGAGCAGCATACGGAAATCATATCAGAAACACGACCTCGATATATTGGACCCCATGGGGGAAGCGTCTTAGGTTCGCTCGCTGGATGCGCCGCACCCGCCGAGAGGAAGGAATGCAAAACGCCTCGAAGGATGGCTGCTCGGCACTGTCGGCTTCCAAGACTTCCCGCCTCGTAGCCTTCGCGGATCTCGGCATGGAAGTGACCTGCTGGCGCGCAGCCGGTAACGGGGCCGTCGACCTCAGCGCGTGTCGATCCACATCCTCGGCCCCGCCGCCCGGCGCGGCCGACATCATCCGGTCGCCGGAGACGCCGGCGCGCGCGGCCGTGTCGTGAAGGGAGCCCCATGAGCAAGAACTTTATCGGCGGACAGTGGGTCTCTTCCGCATCCGGAGCCACCTTGCCGATGATCGAGCCGGCGACAGGGACGACGTACGGCGAGATCGCCGACAGCGCGGCGGTGGACATCGATGCCGCGGTCATATCCGCGCGGGCAGCCTTCGACGACGGCCCGTGGGGACGCACGACGGCGACCGAGCGCGGGCGAATGCTGAGCCGCATGGCCGAGCTGATCCTCGCGAACGCCGCCGAGCTGTCGGCGATCGAAGCCAGGGACACCGGCAAGCCCAAGAGCGTGGCGGACGCCGACATCGTGGCGCTCGCCCGCTATTTCGAGTTCTACGGCGGCGCGGCCGACAAGCTTCACGGCGAAACCATCCCCTACCTGAACGGCTTCCTGGTGTCGGTGCTGCCCGAGCCGCATGGGGTCACAGGCCACATTCTGCCCTGGAACTACCCCGCTCAAATGTTCGGACGGACGCTCGCGCCGGCACTGGCCGTGGGCAACGCCACCGTTCTGAAGCCGGCGGAAGACGCCTGCGCGTCGCCGCTGCGACTTGCGGCGCTGGCGATGGACGCGGGCTTTCCCGAAGGCGCGATCAACGTGGTGACGGGCCCGGGAGCAAGCGCCGGCGCCGCTCTCGTCTCCCACCCGGGCATCGACTTCATATCCTTCACCGGCTCTCCGGAGGTCGGGCAAGTCATTCAGAAGCTCGCCGCAGACAACTACATCGGCTGCACCCTGGAGCTGGGGGGCAAGTCGCCGCATCTCGTCTTCGCCGACGCCGACTTCGACGCCGCCGTCCCGGTCGTCTGCAGGGCGATCATCCAGAACAGCGGCCAGACCTGCTCCGCAGGCAGCCGGGTGCTGGTGGAACGGTCAGCCTACGAACCCTTTGTCGAGCGCCTGTCGGACGCGTTCGCGAAGATGCGCGTCGGCGCCCCGGAGATGGATCTGGACTGCGGCCCCATCATCACCGCCAGGCAGCAGGCCCGCGTGCAGCGCTTCATCGACCAGGCGGCCGCCGACGGCATTCCCCTTCTGGCCCAAGGGACGATCGCCGCCGGCGTCGATCCGCATGGGTTCTATGTGAAGCCATCGCTGTTCGGGCCGACGCCGCGCGCCAACGCCCTGGCGCGAGAGGAGGTGTTCGGTCCCGTGCTGGCGGCGATGCCGTTCGAGGACGAGGCGGATGCCGTGAAGCTCGCCAACGGCACGGACTATGGCCTCGTCGCCGCGGTCTGGACGCGCGACGGCGCACGCCAGCTCCGGGTCGGCCGGCGGCTTCGCGCTGGCCAGGTCTTCATCAACACGTACGGCGCGGGCGCGGGGATCGAGCTGCCCTTCGGCGGGACGGGCAAGAGCGGACACGGCCGCGAGAAGGGCTTCGCCGCGCTGCGCGATTTCTCGCGCACCAAGACGATGGTGCTCAATCATGGCGTCTGAAGCCGGCGCGGGTTCAGGGCCGGGCCGTCGGGACAGCCAAAGGAAGCCGGGAGTCGAATGACATGCGCCCACTGGAAGGCATAACCGTGGTGAGCCTGGAGCATGCCATCGCCGCCCCGTTCTGCACGCGCCAGCTTGCCGACCTCGGTGCGCGGGTGATCAAGGTGGAGCGGCCGGGCGCGGGCGACTTCGCGCGCGGCTACGACCAGCGGGTGCATGGCCAGTCGTCCCACTTCGTCTGGGTGAACCGTTCGAAGGAAAGCCTGGCGCTCGACCTCAAGAACGCAGACGATATGGCCATCCTGGCCGCGCTGCTGACACGCGCCGACGTTCTCGTGCAGAACCTCGCGCCGGGCGCGGCCGACCGCCTCGGCCTGGGCTACGGGAAGCTCAGGGAGAGCCATCCCGCTCTCGTCGTCTGCGATATCTCGGGCTACGGAGCAGACGGCCCCTACCGCGACAAGAAGGCTTACGACCTTCTGATCCAGAGCGAGGCGGGATTTCTCTCGGTCACGGGCAGCACCGACCAGCCGGCGAAGGCGGGCTGCTCGATCGCCGACATCGCCGCCGGCATGTACGCCTACAGCAATATCCTGGCCGCGCTCATCGTGCGCGGAAAGACCGGCCGCGGCTGCCACATCGAGATCTCCATGCTCGAATGCATGGTCGAATGGATGAGCTTCCCGCTCTACTACGCGTTCGACGGAGCGCCTCCCCCGGTTCCCGCCGGGGCCTCCCATGCCAGCATCTATCCCTACGGCCCCTTCCCCGTCGGGCATGGCCCATCCGTCATGCTCGGCATTCAGAACGAGCGTGAGTGGGCGGCCTTCTGCGAGATCGTGCTGGGCAAGCCGGATCTCGCAACCGATCCCCGCTTCGCGACCAATGCGCAGCGCTCCGCCGAGCGCGAGGCGCTGAAGGCGATCATCAGGCAATCCTTCGCGGAGCTTTCGACCGCCGAGGTCGTGGCGCGCCTCGACCGCGCCGGCATCGCCAACGCCAACGTCAACGACATGGAAGGGGTCTGGAACCACCCGCAGCTCCGCGCGCGCAGCCGTTGGGTCGACGTCGATACGCCCGCCGGTCAGGTGCCGGCCCTGCTGCCGCCCGGCGTGCCCGGCGAGTTCCTCCCCCGCATGGATCCGGTCCCCGCCGTCGGCGAGCACAACGCCAAGATCCTGGCGGAGCTGGGGATCGACACCCCGGTCCGGACGACTGCCCGTGTCGGCTGAATCGATCGCAGCCGCCCGATCGTTCCTGTTCGTGCCGGGCGACAGGCCGGAACGCTTCGCCAGGGCAGCAAGCTCCGGCGCCGACTTCGCCATCATCGACCTCGAGGATGCGGTCGCCGACGATCGGAAGGCGGAAGCGCGGGCGCGCCTCACAGAGTGGCTTTCGCCGGATCGCCCCGTGCTGGTCAGGATCAACGCGGCCGGCTCGCCCGAGTTCGCCTGCGATCTCGAGGCATGCCGCCATCGGGGCGTCGCCGGTATCGTTCTGCCGAAGGCCGAGAGCTTGCGGGATATGGAGCGCGTGAGAGGGGCGGCGCCGGCCGCTGCCCTTCTGCCGCTCGTGGAGAGCGCCCGCGGGATGGCTTCGGCGCAAGTGCTGGCCCAGGGCGACGGCGTCGTGCGCCTCCTCTTCGGATCGATCGACTTTCAGCTCGATCTTGGAATTCCCGCAGACGGCGATCCACTGGCGTCGTTTCGCTCGCACCTCGTCCTGGCGTCCCGGCTCGCGGGCATCGCCTCCCCCGTCGACGGCGTGACCACCGACCTGTCGGACGGTGAGAGCCTGGCGTCCGATGTCGACCGCGCCCGCGCCTTCGGCTTCGGGGGCAAGCTTTGCATCCACCCCAAGCAGGTCGCCGCCATCAACGAGGGCTTCACGCCATCGGCCGCGGAGCGCGACTGGGCCCGAAGGGTCCTGGATGCAGCCACGCGGTCCGGACAGAGCGGCGCTTTTGCCATCGATGGCCGGATGGTGGATCGGCCGGTCCTCATCAAGGCCGAGCGCATCCTGGCGCGCCCCGGCTCGGACGCCGCAGCCGCGCCGAAAGGCCGGTGACGCGCCGGAGGATGTCCGGGTCGCGTCGGGGCCGACGGCCTGCAGAGATCGGATTCGCCGGAGCGCCGCGTCGTCCGACGGTCGCGCCGGCCGCCAGCGGCGCATCGGCGGCGCTGGATGATAAGCCGACTTAGCTGATCCGCGTTCGCCGGCGCAGGCCGCGCGGCACGGATGCAGCGGTGTCTCAGACGTAGGGCTCCGTGGTCTTGAAGGCCGGCCGATCCGCGACCGTCGCACGGAGGGCCTCCAGCTTCGGGAACGTCCGGAACCATTCCGTGTCGGAGAAGCGAAGGCGCACGTAGTCGATGGCGATGACCGCGGTGATGACGGCGATGTCCGGCGTGCCGCCGTCGTAGGGCGGCGGGTCCGCATCCAGCTGCTGCAGCCCGGCGAGAATTGTCCGCCGGCGCCTCAGGCCGACCGGCGCCGCATCGAACCCGGCGCCGGTTATCACCCGGCCGACCAACGTGTGGACCGCCGCCTCGATCACTCCGAAGGCGAGGCCCGCCTTCGCGACGACCGTCTCGACATCGCCGAAGACGAGGCTCGGCTCCGGGATCGTCTTCTCAAGCCAGAGCAGGATCAGAAGACTTTCCGTCAGCGGGCGCCCCTTCTCGGTCACCACCGCCGGCACCCGCGCCGCAGGGTTCACCGCCATCAGCGCAGGATCGTCGTTCCAGGGATTGACGATCTGCTCGTCCGGCCGGATGCCCTTCTCGATGAGCGCCACGCGCGCAATCCGGGCGTAGGGAGACGTCGTGTTGATCAGGACTTTCGCGGGCATGGCGCTTCCGGTCTCCCTATAGGCACATCGCGCATTTGATGGCCGCCGTTAACCGGCGGCCATCACGGTCGAAGATACCCGCCCCTGCCGCTCTCGCCAGCAGCTCAGGCGGCCGACCGCGCCGCTTCGACCTTCGGCTCGCGGAGCCCGGCCTGTTCGAGCAGCGGCATGACCCGCTCGTTCCAATAGGGAAGCTCCTGATTGTAATCAACCATGGTGATGAGCGTGCCGTCGATCCCGGTCGACGACAGGGCGACCAGCTTGTCGGCGACCTGCTCCGGCGTACCGACGAGTGGATAGCCGCCCCAGCCCGCGATGAAATTCTCGCGGAACTTGTCGAAATACTCCTGCGAATAGCTTCCGCTCTCGACGCCGAAGACCCGGCAGATATTGTCGCAAGCCTCCCAATCGCCCTTCTCGTGGACATAATGGTTGAAATAGTCCCGAGCCTCCTTCTCGGTGTCGCGGACCACGGCGTACGAGTACGTGAACGTGCCGATCTCGCGCCGGTGGGAATCCCAGGCGAGCTTCTTCATGTCGCGCACCCATGCGCTCCCCTTCTCGAGGTCCTCCACGACCGAGAAATTGATGTCGCAGTAACGTGCGGCAAAGTCTCGTCCCTTGGGCGAGGAGCCCGCGCTGATCAGCACCGGGCGTGGCTTCTGATATGGCTTCGGATCCGAGAAGCCCTGGTTGATCGTGAAATGTTCCCCGGAGAAGTCGAACCATTCCTCGCTCCAGAGCTTCTCGACGACTTCGACCCATTCGCTCGCGTATTCGTAGCGATTATCGTGCTCCATCATCTTCACGCCGAACATTTCCATTTCCGGTGTGAACCAGCCGCAGACCATGTTGAGCCCGAAGCGCCCTTTGGAGATATGGTCGATCGTGGTCGCCATCTTCGCTGCCACGATCGGATGGAGCGTCGGGACGTGGGACGTCGCGAACAGGAAGATGTCCTTCGTCTGCGCGGCGAGCGCAGCGGCCCATGTGTAGGTCTCCATGCAGTTGCCGTTGAAGTTCGACGGGCCGCCGAAGCCGCGCCAGCGCGCAATGGGAACCATGCACTCGAAGCCCGCCGCTTCGAGGGTGCGAGCGATCTCCAGGTTCTTCTCGAAGGTCGGACGGAAGCTGGTTTCCGCCAGGGTAATGGCGCACGCGTTCGAGCAGTTGGAGCCGAAGATCCCGAGCTTCAGCTTGTTGTTGTTGAACATCGGGTTTCCGGCGGCGCGATAGGCGTCGAGATTGCTCATGACCATGTCCTCGTGATCGTGTCGATGGGCTGAATTGAACCGGCGGTGGACGCATCTCGGGGCACCCGGTCTGCGGACACGCCGCGCGTCATGCGCCGAGCGCGGTCGAGCGGACCAGCGAGCCATCCTGGTACAGCAACGGAGAGATCTCTCCGCTCAGGTGCACGTCCTCGACCTCGCCGATGAAGATCGAATGGCTGCCATGGGCTATTGATCGAACGAGCGAGCAGAAGAGGCTGGCCTGCGCGTCGACGAGGTAGGGCGCTTCGCCCGATCGGTCAGCCCAGGCGCCCGCCGAGAACCGCTCCTCGCCGTTCAGCTTGCCGCTGAACAGCGGCACGAGCCCGTCATGACTGCAAGCGAGCAAATTGATGCAGAACTTGCCCGTATCGGCGATCGGATCGTGAACGCTCGCCGATCTATTGACACATGCGAGAAGCGACGGCGGCGAGGTGGTGACGGAGCTGACCGCGGTCGCCGTCATGCCATAGCGTCGCGATCCGGCCCTGGCCGTGACGATCGTGACCGTGGCTGCCATACGCCGCATGGCGGCCTTGAAGGCCGACGACAGCTCGCCTTCACAGATGCGTCCTTCCTCCACCTTCCGCCCTCCTCTTTTTTCTGGTCGGAACGATCGGTCGACGGCTCGAGCCTGTCGTTCGCCGCACGTGTTCCTCCCGGCGCAAGAACAAAGGAGCCAGTGGCTGGGCCGATCTGGAAAATCATCAGCACAGCCGCGCGGTGCACGGCGGAAACATTGATCGGTCGTGGGCGGCGATCCACCGAAAACTATCCGGCGCCGGCCCGTGACTGCCGAAAGCCGCGGTCGTTACGCGGCCACCATCGCTTGCACCGCTCTCCATCCATCCCCAGTCAGGACAACATCGAGCGCGGCAATCGAAATGTCCAATATATGGGACATGCTATTTCGATATGAGATTTGTATCCTCGGGCGGGGACGCCGTCCGTCGACCGAGTGCCGGCTCGAGAGCGCGGGCCGCGGCTCGTCCCGTCGATCGCCGGGGTGCAAGACGTCCAGTGCTGACAGGGGTCCGATATGGATTTTCGTCGTCTCCGATATTTCGTGGTCTGCGCAGAGGAGCTTCATTTCACACGAGCCGCCAGGCGCTTGGGCATTGCCCAGCCTCCCCTCAGTCAGCAGATCCGGGTGCTCGAAGGCGAGATCGGGACGCAGCTCTTCCACCGCCTGTCGCGCGGCGTCGAGCTGACCCCGGCAGGCGAATCCTTCCTGAAGGACGCGCGAGCGGTTCTCGATATGGCCGAGCGGGCCGTCGCCTCGGCCCAGCAGATCGCACGGGGCGAGCGCGGCTCCGTCAGAATCGGCTTCACCAGCTCCGCGTCCTTCAATCCGTTCGTTCCCGGCATCATCAGCGAGTTCCGGGCGCGACACGAGAGGGTCGACGTCTTCCTGAGCGAGAACACCACCCGCGTATCGCTCGAATATCTTCGCGAAGGCCGCCTGGACATCGCGTTTCTGCGGCCGGCGAGCAGCGAGACGAAGGGCATGTGGTCGCGCCTTCTCTTCGAGGAGGAGATGCAGGTCGCGCTGCCGGTGAGGCATCGCCTGGCCAAGCTGAAGGCCGTCGCCATCAGGGAGCTTACGCAGGAGCCGTTCATACTGCATCCGCGGGCCAACGGCTCGGCGCTCTACGACACGGTCATCGGCGGCTGTCAAAAGGCCGGCTTCAGCCCCCGTATCGTCCAGGAGGCGCCGCAGATGGCATCGACCATCGCGCTGGTCGCATCCGGTATCGGCGTCGCGATCGTGCCCGCCTCCATGAATCGGTTGCAGGCCGACGGCGTGGCCTACCGAAAAATCAGGGGCAACGCGCCACGCGCGTCGCTCAGCCTCGTCTATGGCGAGGGACCGCTTTCCGCCGCCGCGCGGGAGTTCGCGGAGATGGTGCAGCGAGCCGCCACGCTGCTTCCTCCGCGCGCGTCCGGGGCAAGCGCGGACGGTGGGGGCGCCCGGCCGTAGGCTTAGGCTGAGCCACCGTCCCGGAAGCGAGGATCCATTCGGTGGACCGGCCTGGCCTACCGGCGGCTTCGCCCGATACCGGTCAGTCCCTGCAGATGTGCGCCCTGGCCGACGACCGCCCCGAGCGCTCCGATGGTCTGGCGATTGGCCAGGGCGGCCGCAGCCGCGATCGGACGCGCCTCCGAGAGGCGCTTGAAGGCGTCGCCGATCGCCACGGCCAGGTGCAGCATGACGCTGGCGTCGCGATAACAGTCCGTCATGCAGGCCTGGCAGCCGTCGCGGATCGTCTGCGCGCCGTCAAAATCCCACAGCGAGCACATCGGCTTGTTCCAGGCCTCGCAGCGCCAGAGGTCATAGTTCCAGTCGAGATAGAAATACTTGTAGCCGGCGACGCAGACGAAGCGTTCCTTCTCGCCGCGCAGCCTGCGGACCATATCGTCCATCGAGGCGCGCGGGTTCTGCACCGGGATGATGTCGCGGATGCCGTCCGCCGCCGCGAAGGAGCGGATCAGCTCCTCCGGGGAGACGTCGACGATGTCGCTGTCCTCCGCGAAGACCATCGACGACGAGCCATAGGCGGCCTTGCGCGGATAGGAGAAGGTGACCGCCTTGAAGCCGAGCTCCCGGAGAAACCGGCCAAGGGCACGGTAATCCGTGACCAGCTTGCTCATCACCACGGAGGCGACCGGCGTCATGCCGCGCTTCGCCATCCGGCCATTGGCTTCCTTGATGCGCGTGCAGACGCCCTTCAAGCCGCGGTTCTTCTCGTGAACCGCGGGATCGGCACTGTCGATGGAAATGAAGATCGTCTTGATGCCCGCATCGGCAACGGCATCGAGCTTGTCGAGCAGGTTCCAGCCGTTGGTGACGAGGGTGGCCTGGATGCCCGCGTCGGCGGCCATTTTTGCCATGTCGATGATCTTGGGATGCAACAGCGGCTCACCGCCCATGAAGGTGAGAAACCTGACGTTGGCGCGCGAGTGGAGAAGCTCGAGCGCCGCGCCGAAGCGCTGCGCGTCGAGCCAGCGGCGATGGGTGATCAGTCCCTTGTCGTGGGCGAAGCTGCAGAAGTCGCAGGTCGCGTTGCACACGTTGGTGACCGAGATGTTGCAGACCGCCGGGCCGCCGGACGGGATGAGACGCAGAAGATCGGTCAGACCGGGCATGTCATCGTCCTTGAGAAATGGTGACGGCGCGTTGGCGGGCGTCGGCGCGCTCGGCGCCGGCCCACGCCACGAGACCGAGCAGGGATATGGCGAGCTCGCGCGCCCGGCGCACCAGCGCGACGACGATCGCGGCCTCCGCCGGCACGCCGACGAGGGCCGCGGACGCCACGATCGCGCCTTCCTGGACCAGGAGGGAGCCCGGCAGCATGAAGCCGGCGATGCGCATCGCCTGGCTGAGGCTTTCGATGATGAGACCGCGGCTCAGATCGATCGGGTGGCCGAGAAGCGCCAGGACACCGCAGATTTCCACGCTGCCGAGCACCCAGGCCATGCTGTGCCAGAGCATGGCCCACGCCAGGGAGCCATGCGCGGCGCGCACCTCGGCCATGGTCGAGCGGAAGCTCTGAAAGGACTCGAGCCTCAGCTTCGGAAAACGACGCAGGAGCAGATTTTCCGCCCAGCTCAAGGAGCGGCCCCCCTGCAGCACCACCAGCGCCACGATGCCGGCGACGCCGAGTCCCGCCCCGACGACCGCCGCACCGAGCAGATCGGTCTCCCGATTGATCATGAGAAGAAGCGCGAGGCCGACGATCGTGAAGAGGCCTTGCGACACGGATTCCACGGTCACGTCCATGGTGGCCGTCGCGGCGCTCAGCTTCCCCGGAACGCCCCAGCGGGTCAGCAGCCGTGCCGCCGCCACCTGCCCGACGATGGCGCCAGCCGGGAGCAGTGTGTTCGCGGTCTCCCGGAACCACCGCAGCATCGTCATGGCCCGAACGGAGGGGCGGTCGTCCCTCGGTAGGAGGCACCACCACGCCAGGGCGGTAAAGACGATCTGCGGGACATGCACAGCGGCGGACACGGCCAGGCCCGCCGGCAAGGCGGCGACCACCCGCCGCATCTCGCCGAGGCCGCCGTCGATGAAGAGGGCCAAGGCAGCGAAGGCGAGACACAGGAGAACCAGCAGAATCCCGCCATAGCGGAGGCCGCTCCGCAGGCCGGGAAAGGCGTCGCCCCCGTCGCCCCCTCGCTCCAACGACGGCTCGGCCACGTCACGCATCCTGCTTGTCAGGGAAGGCTCCCCCGCGATCCGATTGAGATAACCCAGCCCCGACCGAATGCCAACGCGAGCCAGCCGAGCCAACGCAGGCCTGCAGCCGACCAACATGAATAACATCCGCGCGCAAGCGGCGCCACACCGCGGGTGCAAGGCGGCCAAGCCCTTGACCCATCCGTTCCGTAAGACAGATTATGGAGCAAAAGGCGGTGCCTGCGCCGCCGCTATGGGAGAGAGACATGGCCAGGGACTTCGATCTGGTGATCCGTCACGGCACGGTGGTGGATGGCAGCGGCGGCCCCTCGTTCGAGGCAGACGTCGCCATCCGCGGCGGCCGCATCGCCGAGATCGGCCGCGTCGCGGGCTTCGGTCGGGAGGAGATCGACGCCAAGGGCCAGCTCGTCACCCCCGGCTTCGTCGACATCCACACCCACTACGACGGCCAGGCGGTGTGGGACCGCCACCTGGCGCCGAGCGCCTGGCACGGCGCGACGACCGTGGTGATGGGCAATTGCGGCGTCGGCTTCGCGCCGGTGAAGGCCACCGATCGCGACAAGCTCATCGCGCTCATGGAAGGCGTCGAGGACATCCCGGCCCCCTGCCTGGCCGAAGGCCTCGATTTCAACTGGGAAAGTTTTGGCGACTATCTCGACGTGGTGGCGGCGCGCCCGCGCGACGTCGACGTCTGCGCCCAGCTGCCCCATGCGGCGGTGCGCGTCTACGTCATGGGCGAACGGGCGCTCCGGCTCGAGAACGCCACGCCGACCGACGTCGCCCGCATGCGCCAGATCGTGACGGATGCGATCCGCGCCGGCGCCTTCGGCGTGAGCACCTCGCGCACGATCAACCACAAGACGCTGGCCGGCGACCCGACGCCGACCTTGAAGGCGCAGGAGGACGAGCTCCTGGGCCTGGCCATGGGCCTCGCCGACGCCGGCAAGGGCCATCTGCAGCTCATCACGGACTTCAACCAGCCCGATGCGGAGACCGAGTTCGCCATGCTGCGGCGGGTGGTCGAGGCATCCCGGCGCCCGTGCCTGTTCTCGCTGTTCCAGAAGCACGACCGGCCGGGCGACTACCGCAAGCTGCTGGCCCTCGCGGGCCAGGCGACGCGCGAAGGCCACATCATGCGGCCGGTCTTTCCGCCGCGGCCGATCAGCGTCCTGTTCGGTCTCACGAGCAGCCTCAATCCGTTCTCCGGCACGCAGGCGTACCGATCGATCGCCGACAAGCCCTTCGCCGAGCGGCTCGCCATCATGCGCAATCCGGAGTTCCGCGCCAAAGTGCTCAGCGAGGATCTGAGCAAGGGCAATGTGCCGCTGCTGCGCGCGCTGAACTACAAGCGGTTGTTCCTGCTCGACGACAATCCGAACTACGAGCCGGCCGAGGAGAACTCCATCGCCGCGATCGCCGCGCGCGAGGGGCGCAGCGCGCCGGAGGTCGCCTATGACCTGATCGTCGCCGGCGACGGCACCGACTTCCTGCTGTTCACGATCCTCAACTACGCCGACTACAATCTAGAGCCGAGCCGGGAGATGCTGGGCGACGCCAACGCCATCATGGGCCTGGGCGACGGCGGCGCACACGTGGGCTTCATCTGCGACGGCAGCTTCGTGACCTATCTGCTGAGCTGGTGGGGCAGAGACCGTCCGACCGACCGGCTGCCGCTCGAGGAGTGCGTGCGCCGCCTGACCAGCGACACGGCCCACGCCGTGGGCCTCTACGACCGCGGCCTCCTCCGTGTCGGCCTGCGTGCCGACGTGAACGTCGTCGACTTCGGCCGGCTCGCCATCGAGAAGCCCTTTATCAGGGCGGACCTGCCGGCCGGCGGCCGCCGCTTCCTGCAGCGGGCGCGCGGCTACACGGCGACCGTCGTGGCCGGCCAGGTCACCTACCGCGACGGCGAGGCCACCGGCGCCCTGCCCGGCGCGCTGGTGCGCGGCCCGCAGCCGGCCCCGGCGGCCCTGGCCCAGGGCGTCGCGGCGGAGTGAGCCGGCGGCGAGCAGGCGCCACCTGACGGCGGCCGGGGCAACGGGCTCGGCCGCGCTCCGGCGAACGGGATGCACTCCCCAAACGCGACGGTCGGCGGCGCGGGCCGCACGATCCTGAGTCCAACCGGTGTTGACGGGGGAATTTCCCCCTGTTGAGGCGGACCGATCCCCGCCCTTCAATGTCGATCGAAGGGGGCCGGCCTATGAGAGGTCCGGTGGGGGGGGCGCGAAAATGATTCTTGAATTGATGTCCGGAGTCGCACGTCGTGACGACGGCGCGGTTTCCACCACATGGCGTCTGTGCACGACTGTCGCGGGTGGGGTCGGCATAGGCTGTAACCATGAGCACGCGACGCCCGAGGAGGCTCTGGCGTGCGAAGAGGCCCGCGCCGCTCTTCGGCGGTTTGCCGCGCGGCCCGAGGGAGGCATGGGCCGGCAAGCTCCCCAAGAGCGCCCGGTGCGAGCCCTACACCCCCTCGAAAGTGCGTGAACCGCGGTTCGGGATGCCTCTGCCGCGCCAATCGGCGGGGCCACGGCAGCACGTCGTAATTGCAAGGATCGCGGCGGCCGGAGGGAGTAGCCGTGCGCAAACGAAGGTCGGTGTACGCCTTGTTCGCGCTCTTGGTCGTGGTCGCACTCGGCGCGCTCGCAGCAGCGATCTGGATCGCCTTCTTCGCCCATTAGACTTGCTATGACGCGAGCCGGCGGGTGAAGAAGGCGAGGATTTCGTCGCGTGCCGTGCGGGTCGGCTGGCCCTCCTCGTCGATGAGATGGACCGTCACGACGCTGTGCGGGGTTGCCACCGCCTTGGCGAAGAATTCCGGCACGTCGGGATTGGCCGCGCTGTCGGGCAGGACGCGGCCGTCGAAGCGGTCACCGAGCGCCTCCTGATAGGCCGCGAAGCGCTGGGCCTTGCAGAAGCGGTCGCCCTCGAAGCGATAGGCCAGCACGGTGAGGTCCTCCCTGTCGAGACGCTCCTTGACGGCTTTCAGCTCGTCCGCAGCGATCTCCAGTCCGGCGTCGTCGTCCATCGGCAGCGTCGGCTGCGACAGAACGGGCGCCAGCATCGACGGTTCGAGCATCATGCTGAGCGCGAAATTGCCCGAGAAGCACATGCCGATCGCCCCCACGCCCGGGCCGCCGCACTCCTCGTGCGCAAGCTTCGCCAACGCCCGCAGCCACTTGGTCACCGGGCTCGAGCCGCCCGCGCCGAAGGCCCGGAACTCCGCGCTCATGCAGACGCGCTTGAAGATGGCCTTGCCGATCTCGAGATCGACCGGCTCGCCGTCGCGGCCGAACAGCGACGGCATGTAGACGGTGAACCCCGCCTCCCGCACCCAGCGGGCGAACCGCGCGACGTGCGGGCTGATGCCCGGCATTTCGTGGATCACGATCACGCCCGGCCCTGCGCCCGAGACGTGGACCATCTTGGTCGTTCCGCTCAGTGTGAGCTTGCGTGGCGCGAAATCCTCC
The DNA here is from genome assembly GCF_055391085.1 of Chelatococcus sp. KU-N122. NCBI lineage: Bacteria > Pseudomonadati > Pseudomonadota > Alphaproteobacteria > Hyphomicrobiales > Chelatococcaceae > Chelatococcus > Chelatococcus sp. KU-N122. The sequence goes on from NZ_AP043981.1 coordinate 1,248,412, forward strand.
AGGGGATCGTAGGCGTCGAGCGTCCTCGTCGGCATGGGCCGGTATCCTTTCGGTGGGTCGGCGGCGCGCCGCTGCTTGCCGCCGCGCCGGATGCGACGGCAGCGCCGATGCGGTCGACGCGGCTTGCATCTGACCGCCGGACGGCGTTTGACTGAAGTGTCGGATCTGACATTTTTGAGGCTTGATCAGCCAATGTTCGATTTCACCCTCCTCGCGCTCCGCGGCGCCTTCGCGTCCGGTGTGGGAGCCACCCTCGACATCCTGTCGAGCGCCGCGAGCCTCGCCACCGGGGCAGGCTGCGCTGCGCCGCGATGGCGGGTGTGCTCGACCGAGACGACGGTCGTGCTCAGCAACGGCCTCAAGATCGACGCGACGCTCCTGCCGAAGACGCCACGGCCGGACGGTTCGATCTGGGTGGTGCCGGGCCTCGGCCTCGAGACCGCCGACGCCGTGATGAGCCGCTTTTCGCAGCCGGACGCCGTCCGGGCGATCGGAGCGTTACGGGCCCAGGCCGCTGCCGGGGGCACCATTGCGGCCTCATGCTCGGCCGTCTTCCTCCTGCGGGAAGCCGGCCTGCTGGCTGGCAAGCGGGCCACGACCACGTGGTGGCTCGGCGGCCTTCTCCGGCAGCTGGAGCCGGACTGCGTCGTCGATGTCGATCAGATGGTGGTCGCCGACGGCAACATCGTCACCGGCGGCGCCGCCTTCGCCCATGTCGATCTCATGCTCCATCTGCTGCTCACCGGACTGAGCCCGTCGCTGGCCGGCGCGGTGTCGCGCGCCATGGTGATCGATGGGCGGCAGTCGCAGGCGCCGTTCATCGTGCCGGCGGCGCTCGCCAACGGCAACGAGCTCGTCGGCCGGCTGGTGGCGCGCTTCGAGGCGGGGCTGCCGAACCCGCCCACCGTGCAGGAGCTGGCGACGGAGCTCAGCATGTCGAACCGCACGCTCCTTCGCCACATCAAGGCCGCGACCGGGCGCAGCGTGTCGGCCTTGCTCCAGAGCGTGCGCATCAATCGGGCGCGCATGCTGTTGGAGACGAGCCGGATGTCGGTCGAGCAGGTCGCCGAACAGGTCGGCTACGCCGACGCCACCGCGCTGCGGCGTCTCATGCGCAAGGGCACGCGGGCGACGCCGAGCCAATTCAGGCTGAACGTGTTCGACGATCGGCGGACCGCCGCGATCGGGAACCGGGCGGCCTCCCCGGCCGCGTCCTGATGCGGCGCCGGCATTGGAATCGCGGCGGCCGCAAGGCCACGGGATGGCCGGGAGGTATTGATCAGGCGGCCGAGCGCCCTAGTTGCTGGGATGCGGGCGGCCGCCCGCCTGCCCGACACAAAGCGCTGCGAGTGAAATGACCCTAGGCCGCACCCTGTCGATTCTCGTTGCAGCGGTTGGCATGTCCGTGCTGACCGGCTGCGTATCGCCCGGCCCGGGCTCCTACTATGCCGGAGGAGCGAGCTACGGCGGCCCCGGCTACTACGGCGGCGGCTATTACGGCGGTGGTGGCTATTACGGCGGTGGTGGCGGCTATTATGCCGGCGGGGGCTACTACCGCCGCGGCGGCTATTACCGCGGCGGGCGTTATGGCTATGGCCGGGGCGTCTATGGACGGCCGGGCTTTGGCTATCACGGCAGGCCTTACGGCAGGGCCGGCTTCGGGCACAGGCGCTACGGCGGCGGGCGAGCGGCGTTTCGGTAGAGGCGCTATGGCGGGTGATCCGCTCGCCACGGCTCGGGGCGCCCGGGCCGCAACGGGGCCGTGCGGGACAGGGCCGGGGCTGCCTCAGCATCAGCTAAGCTCATAGCCTGGGCTGCCTGGAGAGACGACCTCGGAGCGAATCTCGTCGACGGGATCCGACGTCGCCTCATTGCGATCGGCCGGTCGGAGGTGCCGGTTTCAAGCCGCGTGGGGCCATTGCTGGGCGCTCGTATCGACGGCGAGTGCCGCGGCCGCGCGCCAACGGGCTCACTTCGCAGGAAGAGGCTGTATTGACATTGTCGTGGCAACGACTAAGTGCCGTGGTAAGACCAGGAGAGCCCAATGGCGCAGTCGGCTCAGGCGGACACCGACCGGAAGCATTCGGCTCGGAAGGATGATGTCATTCAGATTCGTGCGTCGGCGGGCACCAAGGCGCTGCTGAGCCGGGCGGCGGCCTTGCGGGGGCAGAAGCTGTCGGAGTTCATGCTGGACAGCGCCCGTCGGCAGGCGGAAGAGACCATTCTGGATCAGCGCAGCTTCTTTCTCGATGCCGAAGCGCACGACAAGTTTCTCGCGTTGCTGGACGCGCCGGCGAAGCCGTCCGAGGAGCTTCGCACGCGCATGAGACGTCAGCCCGCCTGGGAACGTTGATGCCGGCAGGCGGCGATGGCGGACAGGCCGGCAGGGCATCGCGGGTCCGGCCTCCGGAGCTGCTGAGCGGCGATCATGACGTCGGCAACTTCCGGAACGGAAAGCATTCCTCCCTTGATGACTGGCTGCGAGAGCGTGCTTTTGCCAGCGAAGGGATGTCGGCACGGACCTATGTGGTCTGCGCTTCGGAGGCACCCAAGCGTGTCGTCGGCTACTACGCCGTTTCGACGGCGATGGAAATGCGGGTTGCATTGCCGAGCGCCAAACTGCGACGGGGCATGCCCGAGCAGATCCCCCTGCTGTTGATCGGACGTCTGGCCGTCGACCAGGCGCATCAGGGGACCGGGCTCGGAACCGATCTGCTGGCCGATGCGCTGCGCCGCTGCCTTGCCGCATCCGAGATCGCCGGCGTTCGCGCGGTCGTGGCTCACGCGATCGACGACGAAGCCGGGCGCTTCTATCAAAGGCACGGCTTTGTGCCCTCCCCGCTCGGAACGCGGGTCATGCTCATGCCGATCGAGGTGATCCAGGCGCTGCTGTCAGCGTCTTGAGCTCGTCACGCGGCTGCGCTCCCCGCCTACTCGCCCTCCCCCTGCGGCCGGCTAAGCCACAGGGCGGCGAGGGTGCAGGCGGCGCCCGACAGCAGGTAGGCGCCGGCGGCGATGAGGCCGAAGCTGCTGGCCAGCAGCAGCGCCACCAGCGGCGCGAAGCCGGCGCCGAACAGCCAGGCGAGGTCCGACGTCAGCGCCGAACCGGTGTAGCGGTAGCGGATCGGGAAGCGCGAGGCGAGCGCGCCGGAGGACTGGCCGAACGACAGCCCCAGGAGGATGAAGCCGAGGATCATGAAGATCGCTTCGCCGCCGAGGCCGAGATCGAGGAACTGCGGCGCGAAACCGCTGAAGACGGCGATGGCGGCAGCCGAGCCGCCGAGCAGGGCGCGCCGGCCGACCCGGTCGGCGATCGCGCCCGAGATGACCATGGCGACGATGCAGGCCACCGCGCCGAGGGTCTCGATGCCGAGGAAGCGGGCCGGTCCGTCGCGGGTGTAGAGGAACACCCACGACAGCGGGAACACCGTGACCATGTGGAACAGCGCGAAGCTCGCCAGCGGCGTGAAGGCGCCGATCAACACGTTGCCGCCCTGCGCCCGCAGCGTCTCGCCGACCCGCGCCGGCTGCAGCGTGCGCGATTCGAACAGCTGCCGGTACTGGGGCGTCACCACCATGCGCAGGCGGGCAAACAGCGCCACCACGTTGATGGCGAAGGCGACAAAGAACGGGTAGCGCCAGCCCCAGTCGTAGAAATCCTCGGACGACAGGTTGGCCGCAAAGAAGGCGAACAGGGCGCTCGCCATGATCAGGCCGAGCGGGGCGCCGAGCTGCGGGATCATCGCATACCAGCCGCGACGGCGCGCGGGGGCGTTGAGGGCGAGCAGCGAGGCGAGGCCGTCCCACGTGCCGCCGAGCGCCACGCCCTGGCCGATGCGCGCCAGGGCCAGCAGCCAGGCCGATGCGACGCCGATCTGGACGTAGCCGGGCAGGAAGGCGATGGCCACGGTGGAGGTGCCGAGCAGGACCAGCGCGCTGGTGAGCTTGGCGCTGCGCCCATAGGCCCTGTCGACGGCCATGAAGATGATGGTGCCGAACGGCCGCGCCAGGAACGCCAAGGCGAAGATGGCGAAGGAGTAGATCGTGCCGGTCAGCGCATCGTGCTCGGGAAATACGAGCCTCGGGAACACGATCACCGACGCGATGGCATAGACGAAGAAGTCGAAATACTCCGACGTGCGGCCAATGATGACGCCCACGGCGATGTCGCCGGCGTCCACCTCTTCATCCGCGTGGATGCTTGTTGCATCCCGCTCCAGCGCTGACGTTTGAGCCATCAACTCCACACCGATGAACGGGCCTCTCGCGCGGGCACGTGCCGATCCGGCCGGAGACGGGCGCCACCGGCGCGCATGCTCCGCACGGCCGCCGCGCTCGGCAGGGCCCCTGTCTGCGGCTCTTCTTGCCGCCGCACCCCCCGGCCTGGGCATTGGGCAAATTGTCCAATGCCGATCTCGTACTCCCGGCGCTAGCGATGCCTCCAAATAACAGTGCCCATTTCCAGGTGGTGTCGTGAGACCCTTTCGGATTGCTGCCCTTCTGCCGCTTATAAGCATTCTAGGCGGTTGCAACTTGATTGTATTACGCCCCTCCGGCGACGTCGCCAGCCAGCAGGGCGACCTCATCTTGATCTCGACGTTGCTGATGCTCGTCATCATCATTCCGGTGATGGCGCTCACCGTGCTGTTCGCGTGGCGCTACCGCCACTCCAACACCGAGGCGGCCTACGATCCCGACTGGCACCACTCGACGCGCCTGGAGCTCGTCATCTGGTCCGCGCCGCTGGCGATCATCATCTGCCTGGGCGCCGTCACCTGGATGGCCACGCACCTCCTCGACCCCTACCGGCCGCTCGACCGGATCGATCCGGAGCGGGCCGTCGCCGCCGACGCGACGCCGGTCGAGGTGGAGGTCGTCGCGCTCGACTGGAAGTGGCTGTTCATCTACCCGCAGCTCGGCATCGCCACCGTCAACGAGCTGGCGGCCCCGGTCGACAAGCCGATCAACTTCCGCATCACCTCGTCGTCGGTGATGAACTCCTTCTACATCCCGGCGCTGGCCGGCCAGATCTATGCCATGCCCGGCATGCAGACCAAGCTGCATGCGGTGATCAACAAGCCGGGGACCTATCGCGGCTTCTCCGCCAACTACAGCGGTGCGGGCTTCTCCGGCATGCGCTTCGCCTTCCATGGCATGGAGCGCGCCGACTTCGACAAGTGGGTGGCGAGCGTCCGCGCCAGCGGCAACGGGCTCGACCGGCCGGGCTACCTGGCCCTCGAGCGGCCGAGCGAGAACGAGCCGGTGCGCCATTACGGCCGCGTCGACGCAGACCTCTTCGGCGCCATCCTCAACATGTGCGTCGAGCCCGGCAAGATGTGCATGAACGAGCGGATGGCGCTGGACGCCAAGGGTGGCCTGGGGCTGGCCGGCGTCAACAACGTGCTGCCGCTCACCTACGACAAGCACGCCCGCCGCGGCGCCGTCTTCGGTGCGGCCCCCGCCTACCTCCCCAGCGTCTGCAGCGTGGAGGAGGCGAACAGCAGGCTCACCGCATGGGCGCCACCGGCGCCGTCCGAGCCGATCCAGGGAGCCGGGCTGCCGCGCCCGGCCACGAAGCCGGCCAAGCCACAGCCGAGCATGACGCCCCGCAATTCCTAGCAGCGGCGCAAGCCGCCGCTGCACTCCTCGTTGCGCGCCGGGGACCGCGTGGGTCCTCGCACCTCACGGCCGGCGCCCTAGACCAGAGAAGGTGAGAGCACATGTCGGAAGGCTCGCCCGCCCTCCACGCCATCTTCGGCCGCCTGTCACTGGAATCGCTTCCGCTGCACGAGCCGATCGTCGTCGTCACCTTCGCCGTGGTGGCGCTGGGCGGGCTCGCCCTGCTCGCCACGATCACGCGCTTCGGCCTGTGGGGCTATCTGTGGCGCGAGTGGTTCACCAGCGTCGACCACAAGCGCATCGGCATCATGTACATGGTGCTGGGTATCGTCATGCTCATCCGCGGCGTCTCCGACGCCGTCATGATGCGCCTCCAGCAGGCGATGGCGTTCAACGGCAGCGAGGGCTACCTCAACGCCCACCACTACGATCAGCTGTTCACCGTGCACGGCGTGATCATGATCTTCTTCGTGGCCATGCCGCTGGTCACGGGGCTGATGAACTACATCATGCCCTTGCAGATCGGCGCCCGCGACGTCTCCTTCCCCTTCCTGAACAACTTCAGCTTCTGGATGACGGCCGGCGGCGCGGTGCTGGTGATGATGTCGCTGTTCATCGGCGAGTTCGCGCGCACCGGCTGGCTCGCCTATCCGCCGCTCTCAGGCATCGGCTACAGCCCGGACGCGGGGGTGGACTACTACATCTGGGCCCTGCAGGTCGCCGGCGTCGGCACGACGTTATCCGGCGTCAATCTGATCTGCACGATCATCAAGATGCGGGCCCCCGGCATGACCATGATGCGGCTGCCGGTGTTCACCTGGACGTCGCTGTGCACCAACGTGCTCATCGTCGCCTCCTTCCCGGTGCTGACCGTCGTGCTCGTTCTGCTCTCCGCCGACCGCTACGTGGGCACGAACTTCTTCACCAACGACTTCGGCGGCAATCCGATGATGTATGTGAACCTCATCTGGATCTGGGGACATCCGGAGGTCTACATCCTCGTCCTGCCGGTGTTCGGCATCTTCTCGGAAGTGACGGCCACGTTCGCGGGCAAGCGCCTGTTCGGCTACACCTCGATGGTCTACGCCACCATCGTGATCACGGTGCTGTCCTACCTGGTGTGGCTGCACCACTTCTTCACCATGGGCTCGGGCGCCAGCGTTAATTCCTTCTTCGGCATCACGACGATGATCATCTCGATCCCGACCGGGGCGAAGATCTTCAACTGGCTGTTCACCATGTACCGCGGCCGCATCCGCTTCGAGCTGCCGATGATGTGGACCGTGGCGTTCATGCTGACCTTCGTGGTGGGCGGCATGACCGGCGTGCTGCTGGCCGTGCCGCCCGCGGACTTCGTGCTGCACAACAGCCTCTTCCTCGTCGCCCACTTCCACAACGTCATCATCGGCGGCGTGGTGTTCGGGCTGTTCGCCGGCATGACCTACTGGTTCCCCAAGGCCTTCGGCTTCCGGCTCGACCCGTTCTGGGGCAAGATCAGCTTCTGGTGCTGGGTGGTGGGCTACTGGCTCGCCTTCACCCCGCTCTATGTCCTCGGCCTGATGGGCGTGACCCGGCGCATGCGGGTGTTCGACGACCCGTCGCTGCAGATCTGGTTCATCATCGCCGGCATCGGCGCGGCCTTCGTCGTCGCCGGCATCGCCGCCTTCGTCGTGCAGATCTACGTCAGCATCCGGCGGCGCGAGGCCCTGCGCGACGTCACCGGCGATCCGTGGAACGGACGCACCCTGGAATGGGCGATCTCGTCGCCGCCGCCCGCCTATAACTTCGCCTTCACGCCCGTCGTCCACGATGTCGACGCCTGGTGGGACATGAAGGCGCGCGGCTACAAGCGGCCGCTCAGCGGCTTCCAGCCGATCCACATGCCGAGCAACACCGCCACCGGGATCATCCTGGCCGGGCTCAGCGTGGCGCTCGGCTTCGCCCTCATCTGGTACATCTGGTGGCTCGCTGCCGTCAGCTTCGCCGCGCTGATCGCCGTCGCCATCGCCCACACCTTCAACTACCACCGCAGCTTCAACATTCCCGCCGACGACGTCGCTCGGGTCGAGGAAGCGCGGACCCGCCAACTGGCCGTGCAGGGCTGAGCGATGACCGTCGTCACGAAGATCGCGCCGGCCGAGGAGCCGGTCTTCCACCTCGCGCATGAGCACGAGCATCCGGACGGCAGCAGCACGATGCTGGGCTTCTGGATCTACCTGATGAGCGACTGCCTCATCTTCGCGATCCTGTTCGCCACCTACGGCGTGCTCGGCACCAGCTATGCGGCCGGGCCGGCGCCCAAGGACCTGTTCGAGCTGCCGCTCGTCGCGCTCAACACGACGATGCTGCTGCTGTCCTCGATCACCTATGGCTTCGCCATGCTGACGATGGACAAGAACCGGGTCCGGGCGACGCAGGCGTGGCTGGCGGTCACCGCGGTGTTCGGCCTCGCCTTCATCGCCATCGAGCTCTACGAGTTCGCCCACCTGATCCATATCGGCGCGACGCCCCAGCGCAGCGCGTTCCTGTCGTCGTTCTTCCTGCTCGTCGGCACGCACGGGCTGCACGTGACCTTCGGCCTGATCTGGATCGTCACCCTGATGGTTCAGGTCGGCCTGCGCGGCCTGATCCCGGCCAACCAGCGCCGTCTGATGTGCCTCAGCCTGTTCTGGCACTTCCTCGACGTGATCTGGATCGGCGTCTTCACCTTCGTCTACCTGATGGGAATGCTGCGATGAGCTCTGAGGCGCACACGGGAGCGGCGGCTCACGCCGACGGCGCGGCTTCGCATGGCGGCGAGCATGCCCACGGCTCGATGCGGGGCTACCTCATCGGCTTCGGGCTGTCGGTGCTGCTCACCGCCATCCCCTTCTGGATCGTCATGGCCGAGCCGATCGCCAGCAAGCAGGTGGCCGGTTTCGCCATCATGGCGTTCGCCGCGGTGCAGATCGTCGTCCACATGGTCTACTTCCTGCACATGAACACCCACTCGGACGAGGGCTGGACCATGATGGCCTTCATCTTCACGGCCATCATCCTGGTGATCGTGCTCAGCGGCTCGCTGTGGGTGATGTACCACCTCAACACCAACATGATGCCCAGCCACACCATGGAACAGATGCGGTGATCGCGGCGGGCCTTGCGGGAGGGGATGCACGCCCCGCCGCCCGGGCCGCCGCGGCGCCGGCGGACCGGCGCCCGCTCCCTGCCTGGGCCCTGCTCGTCCTCGGCCTCGCGGCGCTCGCCCTCGCGGCCGGGCTGCTGGCGCTCGGCGTCTGGCAGGTGCATCGGCTGCACTGGAAGCTCGACCTGATCGAGCGGGTCGAGACGCGCGTGAGCGCCCCGCCCGCGGCCGCGCCCGGCCCGGAGCGGTGGGCGGCGATCAGCGCGGCAGGCGACGAATACAGCCACCTCTGGCTGACGGGGCGCTTCCGCTACGATCGGGAGACGCGCGTGTTCGCGTCCACGGCGCTGGGCAGCGGCCACTGGGTGCTGACACCGCTCGAGACCACCGACGGCTTCACCGTGCTGGTGAATCGCGGCTTCATCCCATCCGGCGAGCGCGATCCGGCCGCCTACAGGCCCGCGCCCCCGGACGGGCCGGCCGAGGTGACGGGCCTGCTGCGGATGACCGAGGTCGGCGGCGCCTTCCTCCGTGCCAACGACCCGGCCGCCGACCGCTGGTACTCGCGCGACGTGGCGGCCATCGCGCACCGGCGCGGGCTGTCGCAGGTCGCCCCCTACTTCGTGGACGCCGATCGGGGATCCGACGCGCAGGCGCTGCCGGTCGGGGGGCTGACGGTGGTCCGTTTCGCCAACAACCATCTCGTCTACGCGCTCACCTGGTTCGCGCTGAGCACCCTGCCGATGGCTGCCGTCGTATTGGTGGGACGGCGCGAGTGGCGCCTGCGGGCACGGCGCACCGCCCGCGCCGCCTCCCGATCGGACGGCGTCATCTGAGCCGGGCGCGTCACTGTTGCGTGAAGCGAGAGCGGCCCCGTGGCGCATCCGCCCCCTCCCGGACAAGAAGAGTGACTATATCCGTTCGCTGACGGCGGACGGCCAGGCAACCGCGACACGGATCCGGCACACATCCGAGGAGCAAGGACAATTTCCGCCCAGGATACGGCCAACAAGAAGAACCTGCTCCTTCTGGTGCAGATGCGCTGGGCCGCGGTCATCGGTCAGGTTGCGACGATCGCGATCGTCGACGCGTGGCTCGATGTCGACCTGCCGTTGCTGCCGATGGGCGGCGTCATCGTCTTCCTGATCGGCTTGAACGCCTTCACGCTCGTCCGGCTGCGGCGCCGAAGCGACGTCACCAATGGGGAGCTCTTCCTCGAGCTGCTCCTCGACGTCGCGGCGCTGACGGTCCAGCTCTGCCTCAGCGGCGGCGCCACCAACCCCTTCGTGTCGCTCTACCTGCTGCAGGTGATCATCGGGGCCGTGCTGCTCGAGGCCTGGTCGACCTGGGTGCTGGTCTTCGTGACGAGCGCCTGCTTCATCGGCCTGACCGTGGTCTACCGGCCGATTGCCATCCTCGGCCGCCAAGGCGGCGATGACGAGCTCTTCAGCCTCCACACGCGCGGCATGTTCATCTGCTTCGTGCTGGCGGCCAGCCTGCTCGTCTTCTTCGTCACCCGGATCAACCGCAATCTGCGGGCCCGCGACCTGCGCCTGGCCGAGCTGCGCCAGCAGTCGGCCGAGGAGCATCACATCGTCCGCATGGGCCTGCTGGCCTCCGGGGCGGCGCACGAGCTCGGCACGCCGCTCGCCACGCTGTCGGTGATCGTCAACGACTGGCGCCGCATGCCGACCTTCGCGATGGACGCGGAAACCCTGCACGACCTGGACGAGATGCAGACGCAGCTCGGCCGCTGCAAGGCCATCGTCTCCGGCATCCTGCTCTCCTCCGGCGAGGCGCGCGGCGAAGGCACGGTCAGAACGACGGTCAGGACGTTCATGGACGAGCTCGTCGCGGATTGGCGGGCGCTGTGCAATCCGGCCTCGCTCGACTACGTGAACCGGTTTGCCCCGGATGAGGCGATCGTCTCCGATCTCGCGCTGAAGCAGGTGATCTTCAACGTCTTCGACAATGCGCTGGAAGCGTCGCCGGCGTGGGTCGGTGTCGTGGTCGAGCGGCGGGGGGAGCGGCTCGCCATCATCGTGAGCGATCGCGGTCAGGGCTTTCCGCCGGACATGATCGATCAGCTCGGCAAGCCCTACCGCTCGACCAAGGGCCGCCCCGGCAGCGGGCTCGGCCTGTTCCTTGTCGTGAACGTGGTGCGTAAGCTCGGGGGCACCGTTGCCGCAGCCAACGGCCCGCGCGGTGCAACCGTCACGCTGACCTTCCCGCTCGCCGCGCTGTCGCAGGAGGCCGACTATGGATGATAGGCCATCACTCCTGATCGTCGAGGACGACCCGTCGTTCGCCCGCACATTGCGCCGGTCGTTCGAACGGCGCGACTACGACGTCCACGTCTGCGGCGACCTGGACGCCGTGCGCCGGCTGATCGAGACGGTCTCGCCCATGTACGCCGTCATCGATCTCAAGCTGGTGGGCGAGTCCGGCCTCGAATGCGTCAAGGCGCTGCACAGCCACGATCCACGCATGAAGATCGTCGTGCTGACCGGCTTCGCCAGCATCGCCACCGCCGTCGAGGCGATCAAGCTCGGCGCCTGCCACTACCTCGCCAAACCCTCTAACACCGACGATATCGAGGCGGCGTTCGACAAGGCCGAGGGTGATACGAGCGTGCCGCTGACGGCCCGGCGCTCGTCCATCAAGACGCTCGAATGGGAGCGCATCCACGAGACCCTGGTCGAGACCGATTTCAACATCTCCGAAACCGCCCGCCGCCTCGGCATGCACCGCCGGACGCTGGCGCGGAAGCTCGAGAAGCGGCGGGTGACGTAGGCGTCCACGATCTCTCCAAGCGCTCCAGATTCAAAAAATTATGAGCATTTCTCTGCCATTGGATGACCTCATCCAATGGCGAAATGCTCTAGCGCCTGACAGGAGGGTCCCATGCCCAAGATCGACATCGACGCGGTGCCGAAGCGGCTCGGCTCAGGATATCCGGCGCCGTTCGATGCTCCCTGCGCGGAGCGCGTGCGGCAGCGGCTGGGCAACGCCGGCGGCCTCGCCGATTTCGGCATCAATCTCATGCGGCTGCCGCCGGGGGGCTGGTCGAGCCAGCGCCACTGGCATTCGGCCGAAGACGAGTTCGTCTATGTGCTCGAAGGCGAACTGACGCTGATCGAGGATGACGGCGAGACGCTGCTTCGTGCCGGCGATTGCGCAGCCTTTCCGAAGAGCTCCGGCAACGGTCACCACATGATCAACCGGTCCGCTGCCCCGGCGGTCTATATCGAGGTCGGCTCGCGCTCGCCCACGGATGTCATCACCTGCTCGGACATCGACATGATGAGCCCGAGCACCGACGGCCGGTTCCTGCACAAGGAGGGTACCCCCTACCCACCGTAGCCCGGAGGCGGCGGACGCACGTCGCGGCCGTCGCAAGACGCGGCTCCGATGGCGCTCGAATTCAACGGCGCAGCGCTATTCTGCCCGATCAAACGAGTCCGTCGGGCGGGGCAGAGGCCCGCCCTGCTCACTCCAGCGCGGCGGCGATCGCCTTGCCGCAGGCGACGGTGTCGGCGTGGCCGCCGATATCGGCGGTGCGGCCGGCCGGATCGGCCAGCACACGCTCGACCGCCCGCACGATCGCGGCGGCCGCGCCCGTCTCGCCCAGGTGGTCGAGCATCATCGCAGCGGACCAGATCTGGCCGACCGGATTGGCGATGCCCCGGCCGGCGATATCCGGCGCCGAGCCGTGCACCGGCTCGAACAGCGACGGATGGGTGCGGTCCGGATTGATGTTGCCCGACGGCGCGATGCCGATCGTCCCGGTGCAGGCGGGCCCGAGATCCGACAGGATGTCGCCGAACAGGTTGGAGGCGACCACCACGTCGAAGCGGTCGGGGTGGAGCACGAACTGCGCCGTCAGGATGTCGATATGGTACTTGTCGGTGCGCACCTCGGGGTACGCCGCCTTCATGGCGTCGACGCGCTCATCCCAATAGGGCATGGTGATCGCCACGCCGTTCGACTTGGTGGCCGAGGTCAGGTGCTTGCGCGGTCGCCGCTGCGCCAGCTCGAAGGCATACTTCAGGACGCGGTCGACGCCGTGGCGCGACATGACGGTTTCCTGGATGACGATCTCGCGCGGCGTGCCCGCGTACATGCGGCCGCCGATCGAGGTGTATTCGCCCTCCGTGTTCTCGCGGACGATCCAGAAGTCGATGTCGCCCGGCCCGCGGCCGGCGAGCGGCGAGGCGACGCCCGGCATCAGCCGCACCGGCCGCAGGTTGACGTACTGGTCGAACTCGCGCCGGAACAGCAGCAGCGAGCCCCAGAGCGAGACGTGGTCGGGCACCGTGTCGGGCCAGCCGACCGCGCCGAAGAAGATGGCGTCCGAGCGGCCGATCCGCTCCTTCCAGTCGTCGGGCATCATCTGGCCGTGGCGGGCGTACCAGTCGCAGCTGGCGAATTCGTGCCAGCTCTGCTCGACGGTGAAGCCGTAGAGCGAGGCCGCCTTCTCGAGCACGCGGATGCCCTCCGGCATGACCTCCTTGCCGATGCCGTCGCCCGGGATGACGGCGATGCGATAGCGTCTGTCGGCCATGTCGGTGTCTCCTGCTTGAGGGGGTGGCCGGATAGGCCGGCGCGGCGGGCCGGCAGCTCCGAGGCCGTTCGCGGCCCAGACGTTTGTAGCCGGTTCGGCCCGCGATGCCGATGGCAGACGAGGCGCTCTATCGCACGGCTTTGATCGCGGCCCGGCCGGGCCTCAATGATGGTCGCGCGTGCACTGGCCGTGGTCGGCAAGCACCTGGATGACGCGGCACTCGCACATCTCGCCGTGGCCGCATTCGTCGATCATCCGCGCGAGCTCGGCGCGCAGCGCCGTGAGCTGCGCAATCCGCCGCTCGACGGCTTCCATATGCCGGCGGGCGATGGCATCGGCTTCCGTGCAGGGACGATCGGGTCTGCCGCTCAGCTCCAGAAGCTCGCGGATAGCCTCGATCTCGAAACCGAGCTCGCGCGCGTGCCGGATGAAGTTGAGCCGCATCGCCTCCGGCGCGCCGTAGCGGCGCTGCTTGCCTTCCGTGCGGCTCGGCGCCGGCAACAGGCCGACCTGCTCGTAGTAGCGGATGGTCGGCACCTTGACCTGGGTGCGGCGCGAGAGCTCACCGATCGAAAATTCCATGGGGACCCCCTTGAACCTCTAGTCGCTAGAGGATGTAGGAGGAGAGCCGGCGAGAAGAAAGGTCGGCTCATGGAAGACGCTGTGCGGACGCGCTACCGCGTGACGGGAATGGATTGCGGCGCTTGCGCCGCCAAGGTCGACGCGGCCGTGCGCCGCCTGCCGGGGATCCAGGACGTCTCGGTCTCGGCGACAGCGGGCACGATGACCGTTCACCACCGGCCGAGCCCCGAGCTGCTGTCGCGCATCGAGGCGCAGCTGGCGCCGCTCGGCTACGGCGTCGCGCCTGCGGCAGGCCACAGCCATGCGCCCGCCCACCAGCATGCGGATGGGCACCTCGATCACGGCCACGAGCACCACGATCACGGCGGCGGCGACCACGCGCATGCGCAGGACAAGGGAGAAGCCGGCGAAGCCGGCCTGAGCGGGCACCTGCACGACCACACGAGCGAGGACGGCCCCTGGTGGCGCAGCCGCAAGGGGCGGCTGACCATCACCTGCGGCGTCGCCCTGCTGCTGGCCTATGTCGCCGGCCGCGCTGTGCCGGAGATCGCGGGCTGGGCGTTCCTCGCCGCCATGCTGGCGGGCCTGGTTCCCATTGCGCGCCGCGCCATCGCCGGCGCCCGGCTGGGCTCGCCGTTCTCGATCGAGACCTTGATGACGATCGCCGCCGTGGGCGCCGTCATCATCGGCGCCACCGAGGAGGCGGCGGCGGTCGTGCTGCTGTTCCTGGTCGGCGAGCTGCTGGAGGGCGTTGCCGCAGGACGGGCGCGGGCGAGCATCAAGGGGCTCGCCGCCCTCGTGCCGAAGACGGCGCTGCTCGACCATGGCGACCGCATCGAGGAGGTGCCGGCGGAGAGCCTCGCCGTGGGCGCGCTCATCCTCGTGCGCCCGGGAGACCGCATCGCCGCCGACGGCGAGGTTGTGGAGGGCGAGAGCGCCATCGACGAGGCCCCGGTCACCGGCGAGAGCATCCCGAAGCTCAAGGGCCCCGGCGCGAGCGTGTTCGCCGGCACGATCAACGGCGATGCCGTGCTGAAGATCCGCGTCACCGCGGCGGCGGCTGACAATACCATCGCCCGCATCGTGCGGCTTGTGGAGGAGGCCCAGGAGAGCAAGGCGCCGACCGAGCGCTTCATCGACCGCTTTTCCCGCTATTACACGCCGGGGGTGATCGTCCTCGGCGCGCTCGTCGCCGTGCTGCCGCCGTTGCTCACGGGCGACGGCTGGAACGAGTGGATCTACAAGGGGCTGGCGATTCTGCTGATCGGCTGCCCCTGCGCGCTCGTCATCTCGACGCCGGCGGCCATCGCCGCGGCGCTGTCGGCCGGCGCGCGCCGCGGCCTCCTCATCAAGGGGGGCGCAGTGCTCGAAACCGTCGGGAAGATCACCGTGGCCGCCTTCGACAAGACCGGCACGCTGACCGCGGGCAAGCCCCAGGTCACCGACGTGATCGGCTTTGGCCGCGGCGAGGCCGAGGTGCTCGCCATGGCGGCCGCGCTGGAGCGCGGGTCGAGCCACCCGCTGGCGCTCGCCGTCCTGGGACGCGCCGAGGCGATGGGCGTGGCCGTGCGCGCCGCCGCCGAGGCCAGGGCCGTGCCCGGCAAGGGCGTAACCGGCACGGTCGACGGAACGGCCCTGTTCCTCGGCTCGCCGCAGGCGGCGGCCGAGCAGGTGACGCTCACCCCCGAGCAGCAGGTCCGCATCGCCAGGCTCAACGACGAGGGCAAGACCGTCTCCGTGCTCGTCGCCGGGCAGGGCGTTGCCGGCCTCGTCGCCGTGCGCGACGAGCCGCGGGCGGACGCCGCCGACGGCCTCGCCGCCCTGCGGGCCGAGGGCGTGTCGGCCGTGATGCTGACCGGCGACAACCGCCGCACGGCGGAGGCGATCGCCCGGGGGCTCGGCATCGAGGCGCGCGCCGAGCTGTTGCCGCAGGACAAGCAGGCCATTGTCCGGAGCTTGCAGGGCGAGGGACGCATCGTCGCCAAGATCGGCGACGGCATCAACGACGCGCCGGCGCTCGCCGCCGCCGACGTCGGCATCGCCATGGGCGGCGGCACCGACGTGGCGCTCGAGACCGGGGACGCCGCCGTGCTGCACGGCCGCGTCACGGACATCGCCCGGATGGTGCGCCTCTCACGCCGCACCATGGCCAACATCCACCAGAACATCACGATCGCGCTCGGCCTCAAGGCCGTGTTCCTGGTCACGACGGTGCTGGGCGTGACGGGGCTGTGGCCGGCCATCCTGGCCGACACCGGCGCCACCGTGCTCGTCACCATGAACGCCCTGCGCCTGCTGCGGGTGAGGCTCGGGTAGACAATCCGAAGCAGGGCTCGCGGGATCGGCGATCCCGGCCGGAATCGCGAAGCGCTCCAGATTCAAATGTTGGAGAATGTCTCTGCAATTGGATGGTGTTCATCCAATTGCAAAGCGCTACCCGCCCAGCGCCCGCGCCGCCTCGATGGCGAGCGGGGCGAAGCGCTTGCGGAAGGCGTCGATCGACCAGTCGCTGAGGGAGCCGGCGATGTGCAGGGCGCCGATGGGCTCGCCCGCCCCGCTGCGGATGGCGGCGGCGAGCACGATCTCGCCGATCAAGGCCTCCTGCGCCGCGAAGGCGTAGCCGTCCTGGCGCGCCTCGTGCACCTTGGCCCAGATGCCGTCGATGGCGGTGATGGTCATCGGCGTGATGGCGCGCCGGTCCGAGCGGGCCAGGATGTCGTCCACGGCCTCGTCCGCCAGATGCGCCAGGCAGCAGCGCCCGCCGGTGGAGGCGAACGTGGGGATGCGCCGTCCGGCCAGCGTCGCATAGAACGTCTCGCGCTTGCTCTGCTGGCGGATGGCATAGACGATCGCCAGGTTGTCGTGCCGGGCGTCGAACAGGCTGAGGTCGACGCGCTCGCCGGTGATCTTGCGCAGGTCGGTCAGCACCGGGGTGGCCCGCTCGATCAGCGGGTTGGAGCGCAGGTAGTCGAAGGAGCGGTCGAGCAGCAAACGCCCGAGTGTGAGGCCGCCGCCCTCCGCCTGCTCCAGGTAGCCGCGGCCGAGCAGGGTCTGCCCGATGCGCTGGGCGGCGCTCTTGGTGATGCCGGCCGCCGCCGCGATCTCGCCCAGCGACTTGGGCCGGGGATCGGCGGCGAATGCCTCCAGCACGTCGAGCGCGCGCGAGACGGACTGGAGGAACAAGCGCTCGTCGACGGCCTGAAACCGCCCGTTGTTATGCATCACATGATCCAGGGTCACAGATCGAGGGAGCGCTTCCATACACTGTCGGCGCGCATGCATGGCATCGGGCGACCCCTTCTTCACAGTAAGGGCGCCGGCGCGGCAGCCGCGCACCTCGCCCCGCCTGCGGGAGAGGTCGGATTGCGCGTAGCGCAAGCCGGGTGAGGGGGCGTGCAGAAATAGGCTGAAGGCCGGTCACGCCATGCGGCTAGCCCCCTCACCCTGCCCTCTCCCCGCAAGCGGGGAGAAGGTACGCGGCGGCTCGGCCGCTGACCTTTGCTGCCCTCACCCCTGCTCGTAGGCGGCGGACCAGGCGTCCGCGACCTCGGCGCCGGTGGCGAACCAGACGCCCGGGAAGGTGCGGATGAAGGCGATCAGCTCCCGGATCAGCGCGATACGGCTCGGCCGGCCGCTCACCTGCGGGTGGAAGATGATGTTGTAGAGCCCGCCCCAGCGGTAGATCTCGCGGAACTCGTCCTGAAAGACGGTGAGCATGTGCTGATTGGTGAAGATCGGCCGGGGGTTCTTGACCGAGAACAGCGCGAAGGGCGCATCATCCAGGCTCCAGTGCCAGGGCAGCTCGATCGGCCCCTTGGAGCCGTCCTCGAACACGTGGCGGTACGGATTGATGTCGTCCATCAGCGACGAGTTGTAGAGAAAATTGTGCTTCTGCAGCAGCTTGAACAGGCCGGCACTGACCTCGCCGGCGGGTGAGCGGTAGCCCTTCGGCACCACGCCGACGGTGCGCTTCAGCGCCTCCAGCCCCTTCTCGATCTCCTCCACCTCGGCCGCCGGGTCGTCGCTGACCCAGCGGTGGGAGTAGCTGTGGTGGGCGACCTCGTGGCCGGCCTTGAGGATCATCTCCAGCCGGCTGGTATGGTTCTCCGCGGTCCAGCCGGGCACGAAGAACGTGCCCTTGACGCCGGCTTCTTCCAGCGTGTCGAGGATCTTGGGCACGCCGACCTTGGCGCCGTACCTGCCCTGGCTCAGCACGCCCGGCCGCCTGACATTGTCCGGATCGCGCGAGGTCCACAGCGTCTCCGCGTCGAAGTCGAAGGTCAGCATCACGGCGCAGCGCGCGCCGTTCGGCCATTTGACGCTCATGTCGTGCATGGACGGTTCTCCCTTTCTACGCTCATTGATCGCGAGGCGTATGGCGGGCGGCGGTATAGCCGCCGTCGACCGGTATGACAGCGCCCGCCACGAACGAGGCGTCGTCCGAGGCGAGGAAGGCGATGACGGCGGCCTGCTCCTCCGGCTGGCAGACCCGGCCGAGCGGTGTCGGGTCGACCTGGAGCTTGATGTAGTGCGGGTCGCGCAGCCGCTGGGCGGTCATCGGCGTCTCCACCACGCCCGGCGCGATGGCGTTGACGAGGATGCCCTCCGGCGCCAGCTCGCCGGCCAGCTGCCGGGTGAAATGGGCGACGCCGGCCTTGGCCACCGCATAGGCGGTGGTGCCGGGATAGCCGATCAGCCCAAAAATCGAGGAGACGTTCACGATGCGGCCGCCGGGCCTGGTCAGCTGCGGGATGACGGCGCGGGTGATGCGCAGCATGGCGTTGAGGTCGGTGTCGATGATGCGGTCGATCAGCGCGTCGTCGGACTCAACCAGCGCCTTGGAGCCGCCGACGCCCGCGTTGTTGACGAGGATGTCGATCCGCCCGAAGGCGGCGAGCGCCGCCTCGACGATGGCGGCTCCCGCCGCGCGGTCGGTGATATCGACGACGAGGCCGGTGCCGCCGACGGCGGCGGCGGTGTCCATGACCTCGGGCAGCACGTCGACCAGCAGCACGCGGGCGCCGTCGGCCGCGAGCCGCCGGGCCGTGGCGCCGCCGATACCGCGAGCGGCGCCGGTGACGATGGCGGCCTTGCCGGAGAAGCGGGTGGGATCAGGCAAGGCGGCCTCCGTCGACGGGCAGGGCGACGCCGGTGGAGAAGGCGGCCGCGTCGCTCAGCAGGTAGAGCACCGCGGCCGCCACCTCGTCCGGCGTGCCGAAGCGGTTCAGGGGATGCTTGGCGGTCATCTCGGCCAGCCGCCGCTGGCGCGCTGCGCCGTCGCCCGCCTGGTCGATGCCGTCGTAGGCCATGGGCGAGTCGATGGTGCCCGGGCAGACGCAGTTGACGCGGATGTTGTCGCGCGCGTGGTTGAGGGCGAGGCTGCGGGTCAGCAGCGTCACCGCGCCCTTGGACGCGGAATAGACCGACAGCATGGGCGAGCCGACGATGCCGGCGGTCGACGAGAACAGCACGACGGAGCCGCGGCCGACCTCGCGCATCTGCGGGATGAAGGCCTTGGCGGCGAGCCACGGCCCCTTCACGTTCACGGCGAAGACGCGGTCGAAGGTTTCTTCGTCCACGTCGATGGCCGGCCGCGCCGGGCCGAGGATGCCGGCCGCCGCGACCAGCATCTCCACCGGGCCGAACGCATCCCGGGCCATCTGGGCCGCCGCCTCCACGTCGGCGGCGCGGGCGGCGTCGCCGATGCAGATCACCGAGCCGGGGCAGGCGGCGGCGGTGTCGTGCAGGCCGGCGCCGTCGCGGTCGAACAGCAGCAGCCGCGCGCCCTCGCGCGCCAGCATGAGCGCCGTCGCCCGGCCGAGGGCGCCGGCAGCGCCGGTGACGGCGACGATGCGGCCGGCGAAACGGTCAGTCATGGGCCTGCCCCCCGAGGTAGAATTCACGCAGCTCGTCCAGCGCCAGGCCGTCGCCGACCTCGCGCTGGTAGGCGATGCGGCCGCCGCGGATGACGTAGACGTAGTCCGCGATGTCGAGCGCCATGCCGACGTTCTGCTCGACCAGGAGCAGCGTCAGCCCGAGGTCGCGCAGCGCCAGGATCGCGTCGGCCACCTCCTCCACCACGCGCGGCGCCAGCGCCGCCGACGGCTCGTCGAGCAGCAGCACCGAGGGCCGCGCCATCAGCGCCCGGCCGATCGACAGCATCTGCCGCTCGCCGCCGGAGAGCATGCCGGCCGCCACCTTGCGCCGCTCGCGCAGGCGCTTGAAGCGCTGGTAGATGCTCTCCAGGTCGGCCGCCACCTCGGCCCGGTGGCGGCGCCGGTGGTAGGCGCCCATCAGCAGGTTCTCCTCGACGCTCATGGCGCCGAAGACCTCCTTGCCCTGCGGCACCAGCGACAGGCCGATGGTGGCGCGCTCCTCCGCCGCCACGTCGTTGATGCGCCGGCCGTCGAGCAGGATCTGCCCCTCGTCCGTCTTCACCAGACCGGCGATGGCCTTGAGCGTCGTCGACTTGCCGGTGCCGTTGCCGCCGAGCAGGGCGACGAGGCCGCCCTTGGGCACGGCGAGGCTGACGCCGTGCAGAATGCGGGTGCGGCCGTAGCCGGCGACGATGTTGTCAAGCGCGAGCACGGCGCCTCCAGCCCGAGCCGATGTAGGCCTCGACGACGGCGGGATCCTTGATGACGCGCTCCGGCTCGCCCTCGGCGATCATGACGCCGGAATCGAGCACCACGACGCGGTCGCACAGGTCGCGCACCACGCGCATGTCATGCTCGACCAGCAGGATGCTCATGCCGAAGGAATCGCGCATGCGCCGGATCAGCTCGATCAGCCGGTCCACGTTGGGCGGCGACAGGCCCGCCGCCGGCTCGTCCAGCACGAACAGCTTGGGCTCGGAGATGATGCCGCGCGCCAGCTCCACCATGCGCTGCTGCCCGATGGACAATGCCGACACCGGCTTCGTCGCGAACGCCTCCAGGTCGAACCAGGCGAGCAGCTCGCGCGCCCGGGCGCGCACCCGGGCCTCCTCGGCCCGCGCCGCCTTGGCCCCGAAGAGGCTGTCGGCGAGGCTGCTCTTCATGCGGATGTGGCGGGCCAGCAGCAGGTTGTCCTCGACGCTGAGCGACCCGAACAGCCGCAGCATCTGGAAGCTGCGGGCCATACCCAGGCGCGCCCGCGCGTGCGGCGGCAGGCGGGAGATGTCCTGCCCGTCGAAGACGAAGCGGCCTTCGTTGGCAGCCAGCTCGCCGGTGATCAGGTTGACCAGCGTGGACTTGCCGGAGCCGTTGGGACCGATCAGCCCGACGATCTCGCCAGGCCCCACGGTGAGGCTGGCGCCGCTGACCGCCACGACGCCGCCGAAGCGCCTGGTGACGCCGACCACCTCGAGCACCGGCGCGCTCACGACCGGCGCTCCGCCGGGTAGAGCCGCCCCATGATGCCCTCCGGCATCAGCGTGATGGTGACCACCAGCAGCACGCCGAAGATGAGCAGCTTGTATTCGGCGAAGCGTCCCAGGAGCTCCGGGAGCAGGGTGAGCAGCACGGCGCCGAGGATCGGGCCGACGAACGTGCCCTTGCCGCCGACGATCATCATCGCGACCACCGTGGCGGAGATCCAGATGGTGAAATCGTCGGGCGTCACGCCCTGCATGGCATGGGCGGTGACGACCCCGGCCGCCCCCGCCATCGCCGCGGCAATGGCGAAGGCGGCGAGCTTGCCGCGCGTGGTGTCGAGACCCACAGCGCTGGCCAGGGTCTCGTCGTCGCGGATGCCGATCCACTCCCGCCCCAGGCGCGAGCGGGTGAGCCGCCAGGCGACGAAGACGAGCCCGACCGCGAGCGCCAGCGTCAGCCAGAAATAGGAACGGAGGCTCGAGATCTCGAACAGCGTCGTGCCGAAGGCGCCGACCGGCCCGACCGCCGGCACGGGGAGCCCCACTTGGCCGCCGGTGAAGGACGACCATTGCGTCAGCGTGAGGTAGACGATGGTCTGGAAGGCGATGGTGACGATCGCCAGGAAGTGGCCCTTGACGCGCAGGGCCGGAACGCCGAGCGCCAGCCCGAAGGCGCCGGCGACCACCATGCCGGCGGGCAGGTTGACCCAGAAGCCGGTGCCGAGATCCCGCGCCATGATGGCGGTCGTATAGGCGCCGATGCCGTAGAAGGCGCCCTGGGCGAAGGAGAACTGGCCGCAATAGCCGGCGACGAGGTTGAGGCCGGTGGCGACGATCACATAGAACAGCGCCACCATCAGCACGTTGACCTCGTAGCCGCCGAGCACGAGCGGCGACAGGGCCAGCAGCGCCACGACGGCGAGGGCGGCGAACAGGGGCTTCATGAGCGCTCGACCGCCGCGCCGAACAGGCCCTGCGGGCGGAACAGCAGCACCGCGATGACGACGATGAAGCCGACGATGTCGCGCAGCCCGTTGGTCAGGTAGGCCGAGGTCATCGATTCCGTGATGCCGAGCAGCAGGCCTGCCGCGGCGGCGCCGGCGATATTGCCCATGCCGCCGAGGATGACGACGGTGAAGGCCTTGAGCACGATCATGTTGCCGATCAGCGGGTGCACCATAAACACCGACGACATGAGGAAGCCGGCGACCCCGGCCAGCGACGCGCCCACCATGAAGGTCACCACGGCGACGCGCTCGACGCGCACGCCGCACAGGCGCGCGACGGTCGCGTGCTGCGCCATGGCGCGCAGGCTGCGGCCGGTCCAGGTGTAGCGGAGCACGACGTAGAGCGTCGTGATCAGCACGATCATGGCGATCGGGATCAGCGCGCGCTGCATCGGCATGAACACCGGGCCGATCTCGACCGGGATGGTGGCGAGGGAGGTGCGCAGCAGCAGCGGCTGCGGGCCGAGCGCGAGCAGCGCGGCGTTCTGCAGCGCCACCGCCAGGCCGAACGAGGCGATGATCGAGCTGGTCGCGTCGCGGTGCTTGAGCGGCTTGTTGAGGATGGCCTCGGCACCGAGGCCGAGGCCGCAGGAGAAGACCACGACGACGCCGACCGCCGCCAGTAGCGGCAGGCCGAGCAGGGTGACGGCGAAGATGCCGGCGTAGGCCCCCAGCATGTAGAACTCGCCGTGGGCGAAGTTGACGACGCCCAGGATGCCGAAGATCAGGGTGAGACCGACGGCCACCAGGACGTAGGTGCTGCCGATGACCACGCCGTTGGCCAGGTACTGCAGGAAGAGATCCAAGGGACAGGCTCCTCTGTCGGCGCCTGGCTCAGGAGCCCGACAGGATGCGCTTGCCGTCCTTGATGATGGCGATGAACATCGGGAAGTTCACGCTGCCGTGCTCGTCGAAGGCGGCCGTGGCCCCCTTCGGTCCCTGGACGATGGGGAAGTCCTTCAGACCGGATTTCAGCATCTGCTGCACGGCGAGGCTGTCGGGCTTGCCGACCCGGCGCAGGGCCTCGATGGCGATGCTGGTGGAATCGAAGCCCAGCGCGTTGAGCGTGCCGGGCTCGGAGCCGTAGGCCTGCTTGAAGCGCGCGGCGAAGGCGCGGCCGGCCTCGTTGGGCGTGGACGGCTCATAGAGCGAGGCCACGGCGAAGCCCTCGGAGGCGGGGCCGGCGAGCTTGATGAAATCGTCGCTCAGCATCGAGCCGGAGCCGACGAACTGCGCCTTGAGGCCCACCTCCGCCGCCTGGCGGACGATGGTGGCGCCGTCCCCGATCCAGCCGGCGATGTAGACGACATCGGGCTTGAGCGTGCGGATCTTGGTGAGCATGGACGAAAAATCCTGCTCGCCGGCGTTGAAGCTCTCGCGCGCGACGATCTTGCTGCCGGCCGCGTCGACCACGCTGGTGACCTTGTCGGCCAAGGTCACGCCGTAGTTGGTGGCGTCGTGCAGGATCGCCACGGTCTTGGCCTTGAACTGGCCGACGATGGCTTTCGCCGTGTCCGCGCCCTGGCCGTTGCTGTCGGGCCAGGCACGGAAGAACCACGGGTCGCCCACCGGGTTGGCGTCGGTGGCGGCGGCGCCGGTCGAGCCGCCGGACAGCATCGGCACCTTGTACTCGCGCGCCACCTTGGAGGCGGCGAGGACGACCGCGGTCGGATAGGTGCCGATGATGAACGGCACCTTGTCGCGCTCGATGAGCTTGCGGACCGCCGTGACGCCCTTGGTCGAATTGCCTTCGTCGTCCTCGACGACGAGCTCCAGCTTGCGCCCGAAGACGCCGCCCTTGTCGTTGGCCTCCTTCACGGCGAACTCGACGCCCTTGAGGATCTGATGCCCCTCGATGGAGGCCGGGCCCGACAGGCTGAGCATGCAGCCGATGCGGAGCGGCCCCGTCTCCTGGGCCGTGGCGGCGAGCGGTGCCAGCGTCGCCACCCCGAGCGCTGCAACCATGAATCTGCGGCGAGAGA
Organism: Chelatococcus sp. KU-N122; assembly: GCF_055391085.1. Lineage (NCBI taxonomy): Bacteria > Pseudomonadati > Pseudomonadota > Alphaproteobacteria > Hyphomicrobiales > Chelatococcaceae > Chelatococcus > Chelatococcus sp. KU-N122. Next base: position 1,272,644 of record NZ_AP043981.1, read on the forward strand.
TGCGGATCAAGGCTGGCTCCTGGGCTGCGGCATGTCGTATCGATATCCGATACGCCTATATCGAGATGGTGCGCCGCCGCGTCGAAGCCTGTCAAACAGAATTTTCTCCAATCTTGCCCAAAGACGATAACATCCATGCCTTTTCGAGTGGCAGTCGGCCGACTTGCAGCGCGGGGCCCACTCGGATCATAATATCGGATATCGATCTATTCGTATTGCGTATCAATACGTTTGGGCCTCGCCGCCACTGGGCGGGCGCCGCTTCATCCGCTGGAGGACTGCCATGGCCAACGACACCGCCGCATCCGTCACGGAAGCGATCCCGCTCGAGGGATTGTCGGCGCCGGCCGAGATCCGCATCGACCGCTGGGGCATCTGTCATATCAAGGCGGCGAGCGCGGCGGACGCGTTTTTTGCGCAGGGGTTCAACGCGGCCCGCGACCGGCTCTGGCAGATCGACCTCTGGCGCAAGCGCGGCCTCGGCCTGCTCGCGGCCGATTTCGGGCCCGGCTATCTGGCCCAGGACTGCGCCTCCCGCGCCTTCCTGTTCCGCGGCGACATGGACGCGGAGTGGACGAGCTACGCGCCGGATGCGCGGGCCATCTGCACCGCCTTCGCCAACGGCGTGAACGCCTACGTGGCGCTGACCGAGCGCGAGCCGGCGCGCCTGCCCGTCGAGTTCGGGCTGACGGGAACGCGCCCGGCGCGCTGGGAGCCCCAGGACGTGGTCCGCATCCGCAGCCACGCGCTGACGCGCAACGCGCTGTCCGAGATCATGCGCGCCTGCCTCGCCTCCCGCACCGACGACGCCACCGACCTGCTGCGCAAGAACCTCGAGCCGCGGGTCGTCCCGGCCAATCCGGGCGGCCTCGACCTCGCCTCGATCCCGCTCGAGGTGCTCGACCTGTTCAAGCTCGCGACCGCAGGCGTCAGCTTTTCCGACGAGCGCTTGCAGGCGCCCCTCGCCGAGGAGGGGCGATGGACCAAGGTGAACGACCTGAGCGAGGTTGTCGCCGATGCCGAGTGGACCGGCTCGAACAACTGGGCCGTGGCGCCGGCGCGCACCGGCAGCGGTCGCCCGGTCATCGCCGGCGACCCGCACCGCACCCACGGCGTGCCGTCGCTGCGCTACCTGGTCCACCTCACCGCGCCGGACTTTGACGTGATCGGCGCCGGCGAGCCGTCGATGCCGGGCATCTCCATGGGCCACAACGGCACCATCGCCTTCACCCAGACCATCTTCGGCTCGGACCAGGAGGACATTTACGTCTACGAGACGGAGCCCGGGAACCCGGACCGCTATCGCTACGGCGACGAGTGGGTCGCCATGGAGGTGAGCCACGAGCGCTTCCAGGTGAAGGGCGAAGCCGACCAGGTGCGCCCGCTGCGCTTCACCCGCCACGGGCCCGTGCTCTACGCCGATCCGGAGCGGCGCGTCGCCTACGCCGTCCGCTCGGCCTGGTTCGAGCCCGGCGCCGGCGCCTATCTGGCCGGCCTGTCGTCCATGCGCGCCAAAAACCTCGAGGAGTTCCGCGACGCCATCCGGCGCTTCGCCACGCCCTCGCTCAACCACGTCTACGCCGATACCAGCGGCACCATCGCCTGGCTGCCCTTCGGCATGACGCCGATCCGCCGCGCCTGGGACGGGCTGCTGCCCGTGCCCGGCGACGGCCGCTTCGAGTGGGACGGCTTCGTCGACCTCGACGACATGCCGAGCCTGGTCAATCCGCCGGACGGCTTCGTCGCCAGCGCCAACGAGTTCAACATCCCCCGGGCTGGAACGAGGAGCGGGCGCGCATCGGCTACGAGTGGCTGGAGAACAGCCGCGCCGCGCGCATCCGCGAGGTGCTGGCCGCCGACGCCACGCACTCGGTGGCGGCCTCCGCCGCGCTGCAGACCGACACCGTCTCGATGCCGGCCCGCCGGCTGCAGGCGCTGCTGGGAGCGATCACGCCGGGCGCCGACGCGGATCTTGCCGCGGGCCGTGCCATGCTGCTCGCCTGGGACAACGCGCTGCACGCGGACTCGGCTGCGGCGGCGCTCTCGGAGCTGTGGTTCACCAGGCACCTGAAGCCGGCGCTGTTCGCCCTGTTCGTGCCCGACCCCGCGTTGCGCGCCCTGCTGGCGCCCGGCGACGTCGAGGGCATGCTCCAGGCCCTGGAGCAGCCGGACCATCACTTCGGCGACGATCCGCCCGCGGCGCGCGATCGGCTGCTGGCGGAGACGCTGGCGGCGGCCGTGCGGGACGCGCGCGACCGCCTGGGGCCTGACCCCGGCCACTGGCAATGGGGCGCGCTGCACCACGGCTATTTCGAGCACGCGCTGAGCGGCGTCGCCGGCGCCAAGGCCGCGAAGGCGCTCGACGTCGGCCCCCTGCCCAAGGGCGGCGGCGGCTCCACCGTCATGCTCGCCGCCTACCGGCCCCAGGATTTTCGCGTGACCACCGGCGCCTCCGTGCGCTTCGTGCTCGACGTGGGCAACTGGGACGCCAGCCTCTGCGTCAACACGCCCGGCCAGTCCGGCGACAGCCGCTCGCCGCACTACCGCGACCTCTCGGTGCTGTGGGCCAAGGGCGAATACGTGCCGTTCGTCTATTCGCAGCAGGCGGTGGAGGCGGCGACGGCGCAGCGGATCAGGCTGGTGCCGGCGAGCGGCAAGCTCGAGGCCGCCGCCGGCGGGTGAGGGCCGGCGGCGGCGCGGATCCGCCGGTGCGGATGAGGTTGAGATCGAAACGCGCGGCGGCACCCGCGATGTCCGGGGAGCCACGCCTGGGCCACCGACCGATCGGCGCGAAGCCATGGCCTCGTTGTCGCGCCGAAGCAACGCGCGGCGACCCGACGGCATTGCTTCATCGCGGTGCCGTCCGAAGCAGACGCGCGGCAGGGCGAGCCGCCCGCGTACGAAACCTGCGCCAGCTATGACACCTGTTTCACACCGGGTGGCTGCCAAGTCCCTTCGCCCGGCGGCAGGACCGAAGGTGGCGTAGGCTTCGGCCAATAGAGACGCATCACGAGATAGATGGTGTCATCCGGCGCCGGGAGCCAATTTGCTTCCTTGTCCGCACCGGGGCTGTCCTTTTGAATGTATAGCGTCAGCGAGCCGTCCGCCTCCTTCTTCATCGCCGGCAACATCGGAGAGTTGATGAGGTAGCGATTGATCGGATTCTTGACCAGGAGCTGGCTCTTGCCGTCGTACATCGTAACAGACCAGAACGCATTCACTGGCGGCAACTGGCCGGGTGCGAAGGTGATGGTGTACTTGTGCTTGCTGCTGTCGAGCAGCTCACCGGCCGCGTCCTTTCGGGTGTAGGGGTACATGGCTTCCACGGCATCGTTGCCATAGAGACCGCCCTTGGCAGCCCCGGCCCGCATCAACCAATCACCGTTGAAGAAGGCCTCGTTGCCGAAGAACGAGCCGACGTTCCAGCCGTTGATGGCCTTGTTTCCGCCGGCCAGCCATCTGTCGACCTTGTCGTCACCCTGCTTCATGCCGACCAGGATTTCGGCTTTATGTTCGAGCGACAGATCCTTGAAATCGAAGGTCTTGCCGGGACCGATGCCAATCTTGGCAAGTTTCGCGCGAATTGCCTTGTCCCTTGGCGTCTCGGGGACGAATCGCAGGGCTGCGTCGAGATACTGGAAGAAGTTGTCCTTGATCCCGGCCGTGGTGGCCGGAAGGAACTCGATCTTGGGCGCGGCAGGCGGGGCTGGGCGCTTAAGAAAGGCAGAAAGCGGCTGCGCCTTGTAGCCGGCCTGGATTTTCTCGACGTTCGGCATGTCGTCGGGGTTGAAGAGCTGGGTGCGGATAAGCGCGAGCGTGAACGGCGTCGTCGATTGGAAGACCTGCTTGATTCCGGTGGGCGTTTCACTTTTCCAGTCGGGGCCGACCACCAGATAGTCGCCCGGCTCGGCCCGTGTGGCGCGCGTGCCGATGTAGCCGAAATTGTAGGTGTTGCCGTCGATGAGCTGGACCGCGTAGTAGCGGTCCTTTTCGATTATCGGCACCGAGATAACCATCGGTTCAGCGCGCAGATCCAGCCAGATGACCGAGTAAGGGGTGTCGCTGTTCGGCGTGATGACCGCCGTATCCGCCGGGGTGGCGACATGGTGCATGTTGTTGATTTCGTTGAACGGCGCCTTGAACTGCCCCGAGTTCTTATCAACGGCGAATTCTTGCATGACCGCGTAATTCATCACCAGCGGCAGGCCGAAGATGAAGCCTTCTTCGGCGATGTCCTTGGCCTCCAACAGCCAGGGCCATTCGGCTTTGTTCTGCGCAAGAGCCGGGGTAGACTTCGCCGTCGTGGCGGCGAGTGCAGCTATCGCGGCAGAGCGGAGCAGATCGCGTTTTGTAAGCATCTGGACAACTTCCTTCCGATTCGCAATTTATCGTTGAGCGCGCATAGGCAGCAGAAGCCTCGCCTGACCACGCCCGCTGCGCGTCCGAGACGCCGGTCCGGCCATCGGCAGCGTCGTCACGCTCACGGCCGACAACCTCCTCGGCTATAGTCAAAGCCATGCCGACGGCTTCAAACGAGTTCCCCCGTTTGTCCGACACACTTATATTGCGCCACAAAGCAGCAATCGGCCTTCGAGACCACTCATTTTACGCCACCATGGCGGTACCTCCGGAGCGTCCCGCGCATGGCTGAGATTCCGGTCATCTCCAACCACATACTGCACGGCGTGCCGGCTTTCGTGCGTCATCAAATCGGGGAAAAGGCGCTTCTGCACGCCAACCGCGCCGCGGGCTTCGATCCCGAGCTGACCGAGGACCGGAATTGCTTCATCCCGCACGCGGCGGTGGTCGGCTTCGTGAATGCCGCGGCCAGAGCGGCGGGCGAGCCCAACCTCGGGATCCTGATGGCCCCAGCGATGAACGTTGCCAACTATGGCAGCTTCGGGCGCTACGTGCTCGGCGCCGACACCCTCGGGCAATCCATCGAACGCGCCATTGCGGCGCTTTCTTATCATAGCACCGATGACAGGATGTCGGTCGCAATCGTCGGCAACGAAGCGCGATATAGCTACGGCTTCGCCTTAGCCGGCCGCGCCGGCTACGACATGATCGCCGGAGCCGCGGCCGGCGTCCTGCTGAGCGTCCTCAGGGCCTATTTGCCCGGTGGCTGGCGGCCGCTGCGGATTGAGCTCGATATCGACAAGCCACGCCAGACCGGGCTGTTCGAAGACGTCTTCCAGTGCCCGGTGCTCTTCAACGCACCAGCCGTGACCATTGTCATGGAACGCCATCATCTGCGGGCTGCTCCGCGGCGCGCGTCATGGGCGATGACCACCATCGAGGATGTGGCGCGAGACCGCCGGGGCGGCGCTCCGCGGGATCTGCTCGACGTCGTCGTGGAGCAGGTCCGCGCCCAAGTTCTCACCGGCAGCGTCTCCATCGAGAGTGCCGCGCAATCGATGGACACCAGCGTCCGAACGCTGCAACGCGAGCTGAATCGAGCTGGCACCGATTTTCGCGGCTTGGCGAGCGCGGTCAGGATTCAGCGCGCCACTGAGCTGCTCCGGCACACGAATGGCTCGATCACCCGCGTTTCGGCGGAGATGGGATATTCCTCTCCCGCCAATTTCGCACGCGCTTTCCGAAAGGCCACCGGCCACGGACCACGGGAGTTTCGCCGTCTTTGACGCGTCGGTGGCCGGGCGGCGCGCGCGAGCGCAGGTTGCGCGTCCGATTGACAGTCCGCGGCGCGCGCAACAGGATATTGAAATCAATCAAGAGTCCGGGCGTTGCCCGGCTCTGAAAGAACGCGCCGAAAGCGTGCGTTCAGGGCCTCCTGCCGGCGGCACGTCGTCCGGCGCGCGGCGCTCAGGGAGGCTCTGCATGATGTCCGAAAACGGCAGGGACGTCGTCGGACAGCTAGCGAAGCTAGCAAGCGACATTCGCTCGGCAAACGCCCTCGACGCTGCCACGGACGCCGTCTTGAGCGCGGGACAGGTGGTCGGGATGCCGAACCCCGTCCTGGTCGACAATGTGCTGCTGGAGCGCCGGCTGGACCGAATCTGTGCGGCCCTGGGCGAATCGAAAGCGCTGATCGACTGGTGGCACGCCAACCAGATCGGCCGCATTCACCTGGACGTGCGGCGCGGCCTGCGCGAACGCCTGCCGTTCCGGAGCTGGCTGATGGACGGCGACGAAGCCGACCTGTCGCCCCAGGACAAGGCCATACGGGCGCAGCAGTGCGACTTCGGCATTTGCTCGTGCATCGGCGTGCCCGTTCACCTGCCGGACGGCGGCACGGCCTATGTGGGCTGGAGCAGCGAGACCTGGGGCACCGCCTCGTCCCCCCTGGTCGGCGACGCTCACTTCGGGCTCCAGGCGGTCGCCTACGCCTTCATCGACGCCCTCGAGCGGATGCAGGCGGCGCGCGGCGAGCCGCAGGGGCGGCCGGGGCTCCGGGCGCGCGAGCGCGACTGCGTGCGCCTCGTCGCCGGTGGCTGCACGATCAAAGAGGTGGCGCGCTCCCTCTCGCTGTCGCCGTTCACCGTGCGCGAATACCTGGGCAATGCCATGCGGCGGTTCGAAGCCCGCAACCTCCCCCAGCTGGTGTCGATCGCCTTCCGCCGCGGCGAGATCGGCCTCGAATGACCGCTGCCGCCCATCCCCTTCTTTGTAGGGATTGAGCGGTGCCTTAGGCCGATTGTATCGGTCGGATGACGCCTCCGGCACGCACCGGGGACGCAAAGGGAGGAGCGAGCATGCCGCAGCACCACCCCGCCGACCGCTGGCCCGGCAAGCACCTCGGCCACGGCGCACGCGCCCGCCTCGGCTGGCATCTGGCCAAGACGAAGATGCGCATCCCATTCGGGCGGCTGCTGCTTCGGCTCAAATCCACCGCCCTCGACGGCCCGCCGATCGGGCCGGAGCCGCCTTTCGGCAACGGCCCGGCGCGCGTGCCGATCCGCGTCGCGGTCGCCTCGCGCTCGCGGATGAGCCCTTCCGCCCCGGACGTGCTCCGGCCGTCGCCTCTGGCGGGCCTGCTGGAGGGGCGGCAAGGCTAGCCCGACAGCCCCATAGCGATGACACCGGCACCCGGGCCGGACGGCGGCGCGCTTGCCGAAGCGCCCTGCGCCACAGTCGTGGAGTGGACCTTGTGAGCACGCGCGAGCAGACGTTGCGCCTTGGTTTGAGCGATTACCTTCGCCACACGTGGAATGCCCCGACGGATGTCACCGATCTCGCCCGCATACCGGGCGGCGCCTCCCGCGAGACATGGAAATGCAGCGCGCGGACCGGAGAGAGCTCTCGCGGCCTGATCGTGCGAATCGATCCCGTCTCCAGCCTGATCGACACGGACCGGCGCACCGAATACTTGACGATGGACGCGGTGTACCGGGCGGGACTGCCGGTCGCGGAGCCGCTGCTGCTGGAGGAGGACAGCCGCTGGCTCGGCCGGCCGTTCTCCGTCTCGGCCGAGGTGACGGGCTGCGAGGCCTCGCCCGAGGGCCTGCCGCCGGCCCATCGCGAGAGCATGGGCTGCCAGCTCTGGGGCCTCTTGGGCGAGATCGCCCGCCTCGACCCCATCGCCCTGGGGCTCGACCGCTTCATGCCCATGCCGACCGTCGCGACCTGCGCCATGGAGCAGCTGGACTATTGGCACAAGGTGATCGTCGACGACGAGCTGCATCCCAATCCGGTGGCCCACGCCGCCGTCCGCTGGTTGCAGAAGCATCCGCCGCCGCCGGCACAGAAGCTCAGCCTCGTGCACGGCGATTATCGCACCGGAAACTTCCTCTATACCTCCGGCGGCGACATCAAGGCCATTCTCGACTGGGAAATGGCGCACATCGGCGACCCGCTGGAGGATCTCGCCTGGTCGCTCGATCCGCTCTGGCACTGGCAGCAGCCCGAGCTCGCCGGCCGGCTGGTGCCGCATAAGGAGGCCATACGGCATTGGGAAGAGGCGAGCGGCCTCGAGCTGGATGTGGAGGCCTTCCGCTGGTGGAAGATCTTCGCGTCGCTCAAGGGCATCGGCATCTGGATCTCGTCGAGCGAGGATTTTCACAGCGGCGCCAGCAAGGACCCGATCCTGGCGATCGCCGGGTGGCTGATGACCGATCGCCAGCAGCAGATCCTGCTCGACTACCTCTCCCCCAGCTCGCCGCGGCGCTTCTACGAGGTGACGGCATGATCCCGCGCGGCGCCGACGGCATCCGGCATCTGGCCACCCGGCTGGCCGTGGATCTCATGCCACGCGCGGGCGACAGCTACATGGCGGCTGATCTGTCGCTGATGGCGGCGCTCGTCAGCATCGTCGCGCAGGACTACGACCGGGCGGCAGATGTGCTGGCGTCCGACTATAACGACATCTGCGAGATCTTTCGCGAAGCGCTCCCGCATCTGCACGACCCGGCGCTGGAAAGCCGCATGCTGTCGGTCCGTGGCCTGAACGCGCAAAGCCTGCGCGTACACGAGCAGAGCGCGCGCACCGATGCGGCCTTGCGCGTGCTGATCGAGCTGCATGCGGCAGTCGAGGACCTCGAGGCCCGCGGCGTGCCCTGGGCCGCCGGGCTCAACGGCAAGGTCTGGGACTATCTCGCCCGCTATGTGGCGCGGCGAACCTACCAGATGGACGCGTGAATACAGCCTCATGCCGCCGCTGAGCATCGTCTAGACCGCACGGCGCCCGATCCGGAGACCCGACCATGCTCAACAAGCTCGACGATTTTCCCATCCACCAGACGCCCGAGCCGATCGCCGTGCCGGCCACGAGCGACCGCAACGTCTATGACCGGACCTGGTTCAACGGCTACGCGCGCGACGGCTCCTATTACTTCGGCATCGGCATGGCGATCTATCCGCATCGCGGCATCCTGGATTGCGCCTTCAGCATCGTCCAGCCGGGCGGCCGCCAGCACTGCTTCTACGGCTCGCGGCGGGCGCCGACCGAGCGCACGGAGATGCAGGTGGGCCCCTTCCGCCTGGAGGTGATCGAGCCCATGCGCCGCAGCCGCGTCGTGCTGGAGGACAATGCCAGCGGCATCGCCTGCGATCTGACCTTCTCGGCCCGCACCGCGGCGATCCAGGAGGCGCGGCAGACCCTGTGGGCGGGCGCCCGTCGCGCCATGGACGCCACCCGCTTCGACCAGTTCGGCCGCTGGAGCGGCCGCGTCCGCCATCCCGACGGCACCATCGCCGTCGACGATGAGGTCTGCCTCGGCACCAAGGACCGCTCCTGGGGCGTGCGGCGGGTGGGCGAGGCCGAGCAGGGCGGCGCCCCCGCCACGCCGGGCGGCGCCTTCTTCCTGTGGGCGCCGCTGGTGTGGGACGACCACATCTCGCACGCCATCTTCTTCGACGGCCCGCGCGGGGAAGCCCTGGTGCGGGAAGGCATCGTCGCGCCCCTGTACGCCAGTGAGGCGGAGGTGCCGGGCGTGGAGGACGGCCGCGACCGGCGCATGGCCGACGCGCGCCATCGCGTCGCCTACGTGCCGGGCTCGCGGCTGGCCAAGTCCGCCGAGATCGACCTCGTCGATCACGAGGGCAGCACGCGGACCATCGCGCTCGAGCCGCTCCTGAAGTTCCAGATGAAGGGACTGGGCTACGGCCATCCGACCTGGGGCCAGGGCATGTGGAAGGGCGAGCTGGAGACGGGCCACGAGTCGTTCGACCCCGGCGCCCTCGACATGCTGGCGCCGGAGAATATCCACGTGCAGCAGGTGGTGCGCGCCAGCGACGGCGTTCGCACCGGCATCGGCGTGCTGGAGCAGATCTGCATCGGCCCCTACGCGCCGGCCGGCTTCACCGCCTTCTTCGACGGCGCCAAGGGCTAGAACCGCCTGAGCTCTATTCGAACCATCATCCGGGCCCGAGGCAATTTAACGGGCATGACCTTAGCCAATACTTGGCATCTGCCTTTGGAGATCACGCTCCAGTTGCCCCCGCGAACGACATGTGCCGCGCGGCGCCGCGGAGGCAGCCCGCGCGACCGGACGGCCAAAACAAAGACGGCGCAGCCCTTGCGCCCTGCCTTGGAGGAGACGTTCCGATGAGCGATGGCACCTCGGTCTATGCCGGCAACGGGCGCATGCGCGCCTGGTGGCTCGCGCCGCCGAAGGATGGGGAAGCGGCCACCGAAGGCGGCGCAGCCGCCTCCCGTCTCGGCCAGCTATCCTGGGCCCTCTTCGAGGGCGGGCGCGACCCCTATGTGATCCTCATCACCATCTATCTGTTCGGCCCGTATTTCTCCAACGTGCTCGTCGGCGATCCCGTGCGGGGCCAGGCGCTGTGGAGCACCATCAACGGCCTCGCCGGTCTCTTCGTCGCCGTGACCGCGCCGCTGCTCGGCGCCATCGCCGACCAGGGCGGCGCGCGCAAGCCGTGGCTCGGCGTCTTCACCGCCGTCATGGTGATCGCCGGCGTCCTGCTGTGGCTCGCCGCGCCCGGCGGCCAGGGGCTGTCGCTCGCCGCCGTCAGCGCCCTGGTCATCGTGCTCGGCGTCATGGTCTCGTACACGGAGACCTTCCACAACGCCATGCTGCCGTCGGTGGCTGGCCCCAAGCAGCTCGCCGGCCTCTCGGGCCTGGCGCTGGCGCTCGGCAACTTCTCGGCCATCCTGCTGCTGCTGTTCATCCTGATCGCCTTCACGCTGCCCGGCCAGGTCGCCTGGAGCTTCATTCCGTCAGTGCCCTGGCTCGGCATCGACCAGGCGGCGCACGAGCCGGAGCGGCTGTCGGGCCCCATCGCCGCCATCTGGCTGGTGCTGCTCGCCACGCCGCTGTTCCTGTTCGTGCCGGACCGGGTGCGCTCCGGCCTACCGGCAAAGGATGCGGTGGTGCGCGGCCTCGGCGGCCTCAAGCGCACGCTGATGAGCCTGCGCAGCTACCGCAACGTGGCGCTCTACCTGCTGGCGCGCATGATCTACACCGACGGCAAGACGGCGACCCTGGTGCTCTCCGGCCTCTACGCGGCGGGCGTGTTCAGCTGGGGGCCGCTGACCATGCTGGCCTTCGGCATCATCCTGTCCTGCTTCGGCACCTTCGGCGGGGTGTTCGGCGGCTGGCTCGACAACATCCTCGGCTCCAAGCGGGCCATTCTGGTGTCGATCGGCGGCACGGCGCTCGGCCTGCTGCTCACCATGTCGATGACGCCGTCGACGATCCTCTTCTTCATCCCCTACGATCCGGCCTCGCCGCCGGTGCACGACCTGCCGTTCTTCCGCTCGTGGCCCGAGCTGATCTATCTCGGCCTCACCATCATCGTCGCCGTCTTCATCACCGCGGCCTACGCCAACAGCCGCACCATGCTGGCGCGCATCGCCCCGCTCGGCCGCATGACCGAGTTCTTCGGCCTCTACGCGCTCTCGGGCACGGCCACCGCCTTCGTCGGCCCCTTCGTCGTCGCCGGCCTGACCACCCTGTTCCACAGCCAGCGCGCCGGCATGACCGGCATCCTGGTGCTGCTCCTGGCCGGCTTCGCGCTCATGCTCGGCGTAAGAGAAGAGCGCGCGGTCGCGGTGGACTGACCGGACTCTCGCCCCTTGTCACGGCCCGCATCGGGGCTTGAAAGCGGCAGCCCCGATGCCGCTATAACCTTTCAGGCCTTGCGGGCGGAACGTCAGGTGGCGCGGCGGCATTCCTGAGTCGTTGCGCACCGTTGAAGCTGGCCGTGAGCCGTCTCCGCGTGCGCGGAAACCGGACCGGACCTGGCTTCAGGGGCGAAAGGACAAGCGATGGCGATTGCCAAGAACACGATCTGCCTGTGGTACGACAAGGACGCCGAGGCGGCGGCCCGCTTCTACGCCGAGACGTTTCCGAACAGCTCGCTGGGGGCCGTCCATCGGGCTCCCAGCGACTACCCCTCCGGCAAGGCGGGCGACGTGCTGACGGTCGAATTCACGGTCGCCGGCATCCCCTGTCTCGGCCTCAATGGCGGGCCCGCGTTCAAGCACAACGAAGCCTTCTCGTTCCAGATCGCCACCGACGATCAGCAGGAGACCGACCGCTACTGGAACGCCATCGTCGGCAACGGCGGCCAGGAAAGCGCGTGCGGCTGGTGCAAGGACAGATGGGGCATCTCCTGGCAAATCACGCCGCGGGTGCTGACCGAGGCGCTGGCTGCCGGCGGCGATGAAGCCAAACGCGCGTTTGTCGCGATGATGGATATGACGAAGATCGACGTCGCCGCCATCGAGGCGGCTCGGCGCGGCTGACGCTGCTACCGCTTCACCAGAGTGCAGGTCGACGTCTCGATCGGCTGGAAGGCCTGCTCTCCCGGGATGGTCGCCAGGAGCTTGTAATAGTCCCACGGCGCCTTGGATTCGGACGGCTTCTTGACCTCATAGAGGTTCATGTCGTGCACCATGCGGCCGTCGTCTCTGATCTTGCCGTTCTTATAGAACACGTCATTGACGGTGCTGGCGCGCATCGCCTTCATCACGGCCGCCGAATCGTCCGTCTTCGCAGTTTCGACGGACCGCAGATAGTGGAGGACCGAAGAATAGGTCCCCGTCTGCAGCATGTTCGGCATGGACTTGACCTTGTCGAAGAAGGTCTTCGACCAGGCACGGGTCTCATCGTTGGTGTCCCAGTATGATGCTTCCGTGATCGTCAGCCCCTGCGCCTCGCCCAGTCCGAGACCGTGGACGTCGTTGATGAAGCCGCCCAGCGTGGCGAGCTTCTGGCCGCCCTGCGTCAGGCCGAACTGGGCCGCCTGCTTGATCGAGTTGATGGTGTCGTTGCCGGCGTTCGCCAGGGCCACGACCTTCGCACCCGATGCCTGGGCCGCCAGGAGGGCGGAGCCGAAATCCGCCGTTCCGACCGGAACCTTGACGCTGCCGAGCACCCGTCCCTTGTTGTCCGTGACGACGCGGGTCGCCTGGGCTTGCAGCCCCTGGCCGAAGGCGTAGTCGGCGGTCACGAAGTACCACGTGTCGAACCCCTGCCGCGCGAGCGCCTGGCCCGTGCTCTGCGCGATGGCATAGGTGTCGTAGGCCCAATGCACGACGTAGGGCCCGCAATTCTCGTTGGTGATCCGGGTCGATCCTGGCGACGAGAGGGTGATGATCTTGCCCTTCTCCTTGGCAACCTCGATGACCGCCAGGGCCGGGGACGACGAGGCGACGTCGAGGATCGCGTCGACCTTGCCTTCGTCGAACCACTTCCTGGCGATCGATGCCGCGATGTCGGGCTTGTTCTGGTGGTCGGCGTAGACGAGCTCGACGGGCTTGCCGAGCACCTTCCCGCCGACTTCGTCGATCGCCATCTGGGCAGCCGTCACCACGCCCATGCCGGTGATGTCGGCGTAGACGCCGGACATGTCCTCGATCACGCCGATGCGAACGACATCGTCGGACACGGCCGGCGTCTGTGCCCACGCCGCGAACGGCATGGCCGTCACCGCGGCGATGCCGAGCAGGCCAAGCGAGATTGTGTTCAAGCCCTTCATCGTTCCCTCCGGACATTTCATCGGCCGATCGAGGTCGGCCCTCGTTGGATATTCTGTGGTCGCGCGCCGGGCGTTGCTCAACGTCCGTCATCGACACCTCGCGGCCGCGCAGGTGTGGCTTTCGGACAGGCGGCCGTGCCTCAGCCCTTGCTCCGCGAGGCGAACGCGGCCAGCCCGCGCCTGGCGTCATCGCTCGTGAAGGTTCGCTGCCCGAGTTTCGCCTCCGCCGCGAAGGCCTCGCGGTACGGGAGGTCCTGGAGGGTGAGCACGGCCTGCTTGATCGTCTGGATCGCTGTCGGGCTGAGTTCCGCCATGCGTCCCGCCAGCTCTTGTGCGGCAGGCTCGACGTCGTCGGACGGCACGATGCGGTTCACCACGCCGCGCGCCAGCATGTCGGCGCTGGAGAAGCGCTGTCCCGTCACCAGGATCTCCATCGCGTGCGCATGGCCGATCTGGCGGACGAGACGGACCAGTGTGCCGCCGGCCGGGACAAAGCCATGGATCGGCTCGGGAAGCTGGAAGACGGCCTCGTCGGAGGCGATCCGGATGTCGGTCGCCAGCATGATCTCGAAGCCGCCGCCGACGCAGAGCCCGCGGATGGCGCAGACGACCGGCTTGTAGAGCGGCACGTTCTTCAGGTGGGCCGGATCCCACGCACTGATGTCGAAGCGGTCGCTGGCCAAGGCCGGGATGGATTCCGTGAGATCGGCGCCGACGCAGAACGCCCGCGTTCCCGCCCCGGCGAGCACGATCGCCCGGACCCTGTCATCGTCGGCGGCCTCGATGAAGGCGCGCCCCAGATCCTCGTACATCGCCAGCGACAGCGCGTTGAGCTTGTCCGGACGGGAGATCCGGATGGTCGCGACCGCGCCTTCGCGGTTCACCTCGATCGACATCTCAGACCGCTCCGCCGTCGATGAGGCGCTGGATGTCGCCGTCGTCCAGGCCGAGGAGCTCCGACAGGATCGTCCGCGTGTGCTCCCCGGGCGCAGGCGCCTTGCCGCGCGGAATCTCGCCCGTCCGGGACAGCTTGATCGGCGACCCGAACATCCGCACCGGCTCGCCCGCGACCGGGATCTCCACGATCATGTTGCGGGCCGCAACGTGAGGGTCCTCGACCACCTCCGGCACGGTCCGGATGGCGCTGAGCGGGATCCGGTCGCCAGCCATCGCCTCGAGCTGGGCCTTGTCGTAGCCGCTGAACCAGCGCTCGAGGAGCGGCTTGACCTTTCGCTCCGACACGTCCGGATCGAAGCGCTTGTCCATCGTGTCGAGCTCCGGATCGTCCGCATGCTGCGGCTCGCCGAACATCTCGCAGGTCAGGCGCCAGAACTTGTCCGTGTAGCCGCCGAAGAACACGTAGCCATCCTTGCACGGGAATTGGCCGTAGGGCCGCACGAAGGGATGGTCGTTGCCGAGCGGCGCGGCGACCTCGCCCTTGGTCGTGTAGCGGACGACGGCGTTCTCGGTCAGCGTGAGGATCGAGTCCTGCTGCGAGACATCGACCACCTGGCCGCAGCCCGTCCGTTCGGCCGTGCGCAGGGCCGCGAGCGTCCCGATGGTCGCATAGAGCGACGCCGCGAGATCGCCGATGATGGTGCCGACGCGCACCGGCGGCCGGTCGGGATAGCCGTTCATCGACCACAATCCGCCGACCGCCTGGCCGGTATTGTCGAAGGCCGGACGCGAGGAGTTCGGGCCGGTTCGCCCGAACCCGCTGATCGCGGTGTAGATCAGCCGCGGATTGCAGCGCCGCAGCTCCTCGTAGCCGAGCCCGAGCTTGTCCATGGTGCCCGGACGAAAGTTCTCGACCAGGACGTCGGCATGGCGGACGAGCTGCTTCAGGAGCTCCTTTCCGGCCGGTGATTTCAGGTTCACCGTGATCCCGCGCTTGTTGCGATTGAACTGGGCGAAAAAGGCGCTTTCCGCCTCATCCTGCTGGCCGGCGACCATGGGCGGGAAGCTGCGGGCATAGTCGGGATCGTCGGGATGCTCGACCTTGATGACCGTCGCGCCGAGATCCGCGAGCAGCATGGAACAGAACGGTCCAGCGACGACGCGGGTGATGTCGAGCACGGTCACACCCTCCAGCGGTCGCGCCTCCTCGCGCGCATCGCAGTCCTGCGCCTTCGAAACTCCCATCGCGTTTCCTCTTCCCGATTATGTGGCCGCGCGTGCTTGTTCGGCGCGGGCGACCCGCGACCCCGTTCGGCGCCCGAGATGGCGCGACACGAACTCTCCCGCCCCGATCAGAGCGGCGAGGTCGATCCCTGTCGACAGGCCCATGCCATGCAGCATGTAGACGACATCCTCCGTCGCGACGTTGCCCGTCGCGCCGGCCGCGAACGGGCAGCCGCCCAGGCCGGCCACGGAACTGTCGAACGTTCTGATGCCTGTCTCCAGACTGGCATACATGTTGGCGAGCGCCTGACCTCGCGTGTCGTGGAAATGAAGCGCCACGCGGCTTTTGCCGATCTCGTCGGCGACGGCGCGGACGACCGCCGTGGTGGCGCGCGGTGTCGCGACGCCGATCGTGTCGGCGACAGATACCTCGTAGCAGCCCAGTTCCGTCAGGCGGCTCGCCAGGTCGGTCACCGCCGAGACCGGAACCTGCCCCTCGTAGGGGCAGCCGAACGCGCAGGAGACGTAGCCCCGCACGGGGATCGTCCCCTCGAGGCGGGCGAAGATCGGCCTGAACCGCTCGATGCTCTCGGCCACGGAGCAGTTGATGTTGCGGCGGGAGAAAGCTTCGCTGGCCGAAGCGAAGACCGCGACCTCGTCGACTCCGGCCGCGATCGCGTCCTCCAATCCCTGCACGTTCGGCACCAGCGCGATGCAGCGCCCCTCGGCCCGCCGGCGCAGCCCCGCCAGAACGCTCGCCGTGTCCGCCATCTGCGGCACGCGGCGCGCCGAGACGAAGCTTCCGACCTCGAGCGACTTCAACCCCGCTTCGATCAGCAGGTCCACCCATTCGGCTCGCACGGCTGCCGGCAACGACGTGGGTTCGCCCTGCAGCCCGTCCCGAGGGCCGACTTCGACGATACGAACATGCTCAGACATTTCCACCCGCCGTGGTTTCGCGTCCCTTCTGCCCGACCGCCCGGATGCGCGAAATAGAGGCAGCCTCCAATAAATCTGGCTGAACGTGTAGAAATCATCCATCACGTGCGGCGCGCAGCTGCGTTAGCTGCAAAACGTCGCCCCACCCGTGCCGAACGGAGCTATGCGTGGAACAGCAGGCGCCGGAGACGATCGGAGCGGAGTGCGGGATGGATCCCGTCTCCGGTTTCTATTCCCGCATGCTCGGCCTTCTCGACCAGGGCGCTCCGGCGTCCGCCTTCGACCTGCTCGGAGCCCAGATCCGCACCCTCCGGCCCGAGCTTCGCGGCCAGCTCGAAGCCGACATGGCGCTGGCGATCCGGCTCCGCGAGAATGTCGAGCACAAGCTGAAGCGGGAGCGCGAGCTCATCGCCCTCAACGAGACGGCTCGCGACCTGTCGGCGATGCGCGACACGGACCAAGTCCTTCAGGCCATCATCCGCCGCGCGAGGCAACTCGTCGGCAGCGACATCGCGTACCTGTCCGCCGCGCCCGACGAGCGGAGCGCCTTCCATGTCCGCGCCACCGAAGGCGTGATATCGGAGGCGTTCGCCAGCATCGTCGTCCCGCGCGACGTCGGCATCTGCGGCAGCGTGGTGCGGACGCGCAGGCCGTGCCAATCGAGCCGGTACGGGCTCGATCGGACGTTTCACCACGACGCGGTGATCGATGCGGCGATCTCGTCCGAAGGCGTGGTCTCGATCCTGGGCATCCCGCTGGAGCTCGAAGCGCAGATCATCGGCGTGCTGTTCGTCGCCGATAGATACGAGCGCTCCTACAATCCGCAGGAAATCTCGATCCTCCAGTCGCTCGGCACCTTCGCGGCGCTCGCCATCGAGAATGCGCGCCTGCTGGAGGAGGGACAGCGGGCGCTGCGGATGGCCCGGGACGCCAACGTCGCCCTGCGGGCCAAGGCCGAGGACGTCGAGAGCGCCGCCGTCGCCCACGAACGTTTGACGGAGCTCATCGCCCGGGGCGGATCGCTGGAGGACCTTCGGCAGCGCGCGGCGACGCTGCTGGGCGGTGACGCGGTGATCCTCGACGAGCGCCAGATCTCCATCGCCGGCGCCCTTCCCGATGGGATGCCCGAGACTGCGCTCGCCGCCGCCGTCCGGGACAGCGTTCGCCTCGGTCGCTCCGTGCAGATCGAGGAGGCCGCCCGGACCGTCACCGTGGCGGCTGTCACGAGCGGCTCCGTCCGCCTCGGCGCGCTCGTCTTCGTCCGGTCGAAGCCCATGTCCTCGTCGGAGATCCGCACCCTCGAGCGGGCGGCGCTGGTGACCGGCATCGTTCTCCTGTCGATGGAGCGCGTCGCCGAAACCGCCTATCGCAACGTGGCCGACATCGTCTCGGCACTCTTGCGAGGCACGTCGGATCCGTTCGGAGCCGAGAGCGCCCACGCCCTGCCGGCGGGCGTCTCCCTGTCCTGGCCGGTCACGATCCTTCTCGTCTCCTGCAAGGACGGATTTGCCGCTCACCTGCCGCAGGCCTTGCGGGCGGCCGCATCCGGCCGGCAGACGATCGGCGCCGCGTTCAACGGCGACCTCGCGGTCGCGACGACGAATCCCGACTGGACGGAACTGGCCGGGCGGATCGCCGACGCGCTGAAGGAAAGCGGCCGCCTCCCCTACAACATCGTTGCGTCGCAGCCGGTTTCGGGCATCGCCGAGGCAGTGGCCGAGTACCAGCGGCTTCGGCGCGGCCTTGCACTGCTCCGCAGCCTGGGCCAGAGCGGCCGGGTCGTCCCCGAAAAGACACTCTCCCTCTACAGCCTGCTGTTCGACGGGCAGGGGGAGGAGGCGGCACGCCAGTTCATCCGCCAGACGATCGGCCACCTGCTCGACCACGACCGGCGGCGCAAGGCCCAATTGGCGCCGACCCTGTTCGCGTATTTCGAAGCCGGCCGGAGTCTCCAGCGGGCTGCGGACACGCTGGGGGTTCATGTCAACACGATGCGGCAGCGTCTGGATGCGATCGGCGCCCTCTGCCCCGATTGGTCGGAACCGAACCGCGGGCTGGAACTCCACATGGCGCTGCGGCTGCACTGGTTGAGCGAGACACTTCCGCAGCAAGGCATTTGCCCGCCGTGAGGCATTTGCCCGCCCTGACGCATTGTAGGAGACGCACTGTCATCGCGCGATCGGATATGGGTTCGCGCCATTGAAGAATGCGGGCCGACCTCATCTAACACCTCTGTTCGGACAAGAGCAGGGTTCGTCGTCGATGTCGGTCAACAGTCGTCTTCCTGGTTTCTACAAGCTGTCCCCGAGCGACCGCCTCGCGGCCGCAGCCCGCTCGGCGGGGCTCGCGGACTCCGAGCTCTCCTGTCTCGTCCCGCACGATCCGGACATGCTGGCCATCGCCGACCGCATGATCGAGAACGTGGTGGGGACGTTGTCCATCCCGGTCGGCATCGCGGCGAATTTCACGATCGACGGGCGCGACTATCTCATCCCCATGGCGACCGAGGAGCCGTCGGTCGTGGCCGCGGCCAGCAACATGGCCTCTGTCGCGCGCCGGCAAGGCGGCTTCCATGCCTCGACCGACCTGCCGATCATGGTGTCCCAGGTGCAGGTCGTGGGTGTGCCCGATCCGCGCGGAGCCCGTCTGCGTCTCTACGAGGCCGAGGCGGAGCTCCTGGCCCTGGCCAACGACCAGGATCCTCTCCTGGTAAAACTCGGCGGCGGCGCGAGAAGCATCGAGGTCCGCATCGTCGAGGCCGGCAGCGCCGTCTACGTGGTCCTGCATCTCAGCGTGGACGTGCGTGACGCGATGGGCGCAAACGCCGTCAACACCATGGCGGAAGCGATCGCGCCCCGCGTCGCCGCCCTCGCCGGCGGGCGCGTGCGCCTCCGCATCCTCACCAACAAGGCGGATCGGCGGCTCGCGCGAGTGCGCGCCGTCTTCGATCGTGACGCTCTCGGCGGGGAGGACGTGGTGAGCGGCATCGTCGACGCCTATCGCTTCGCGGCCGCCGATCCCTACCGGGCGGCCACTCACAACAAGGGCATCATGAACGGCATCACCGCCGTCGTTCTGGCGACGGGCAACGACACGCGGGCCGTCGAGGCGGGGGCGCACTCCCACGCCGCGTCGACCGGGCGCTACACGTCGCTGTCCCACTTCGAAACCGATGCGAACGGACATCTCGTCGGAACGCTGGAAGTCCCGATGGCGGTCGGCCTGGTGGGCGGAGCGACGAAGACCCATCCGGTTGCCCGCGCCGGGGTCAAGCTGCTCGGGGTCGAGTCGGCGCAGGAGCTGGCACGGGTCATCACGGCTGTCGGACTGGCTCAGAACGTCGGCGCCCTTCGCGCCCTGGCCGCCGAGGGAATCCAGAAGGGGCATATGTCGCTCCACGCCCGCAACGTCGCAGCAGCCGCGGGGGCCACCGGCGACGAAATCGAAGCCGTTGTGAGCCACCTCAAGACCGGCGGACACGTGCGGCTCGACAGGGCGGAAGCGATCCTTGCGAAGATCAGGGCCGGCGCGCCGCAATGAAGAGTCGCACGCCTGACGACCATACAGCGTCCGCCAGTGCCGGCTCTGCCAGCTCATAGCCTTTTGAATCTGGAGCGCTTCCTTGGCGATTGGGCGCACCCGATCGCCAAGCGCACGAGCGCTTGATCAGTCAAACGCCGACGCCTTGCGGCCCCCGGGGCTACTGGCGTCCAGGCAATTGCGCGTTGACCTTGGCTCTCATGTCGGCCGAGCATGGGCCGGAGCTCTGGAGCGCGCGCACGACCTTCCCTTGCTGTATGCCGTGCAGCAAAGCGATCAGCGTCGTTTGCCGCTCGTTCATCTGCACCGTGTGGCGGTGGTAGGCCATCATGGGAATGAAGGTGCGCCGCTGCCAGTCGAGCCCGCAATGCTCGGCGATGCCGGACACTATGCCCGCCCTCATCGCGGCCCGAGCCTCGTTGATCGAGATGGGCGGATACGCCTTCTCCGCGGCAGTCGCGGGAGCGCATGGCTTGGAGTCCTCGCACTTCGCTCTGGTGATGCTGGCCAGGGCGAGCTGCAGAGCCGCCTTGACCTCCCCGTCGGTGACATACTTGTCCAGGGGATGATCCGCCGAGGCGGCGGATGCCGCCAGCGCGAAGCCGAGACCAAAGGCGGCCGCCAACAACCGGGTCATGAACTCTCCCTCGCAGACAGACCCCGGCTGCGCCCCCCGCAGACGACGAAGCTTAAGCGTGATCGGCGATTACACCTCCAGGTGGCGAGACGCCATACCCGCCCGCGCCCCCTCTAGCCCACCAGATCCCCGAACCGCGAGAGCTTGTCGGCCAGCAGGCGGATGGCGCCGATTGCCTGCCTCTCCACCCCAGGCGTAAGGTCGCCCTCGTACATGGTGATCGCCACGCCGGCGACCGGGCGGCCCGAGGGCGTGGCGACCAGGGCGCCGTAGGAACACATGTGCGGGCGCGTGCCCTTGATCTCCTTGGCGTAGCCGTCCCGCCGCGCCTCGGCGAGGATGGCGAGCAGCTCTCTGCGGTGCTTTGGGTGATCCTTGGTGAGCTGCGGCAAGTCCTCATCGGGATAGAGCCGGCACACCTCCTCATCGGTCAGGCTCGCCAGCACGGCGCGGCCGCTGGCCATGCAGCAGGCGGGCATCCGCGCGCCCGCCTTGAAGGTTACGCCCAGGGGCTGGGGGCTGTTGCGGGCGGCGATGAAGTAGACGTCGGCGCCGTCGAGCACGCTCATGGTGGCGCCGTTCTCGCGGATGAGCTGGATCTCGTCGCAGGCGGCGTGGAAATGCTGGGCGAGGCCGTAGGTGGCGATCTTGGCGCGGGCGAGATCGAGCACGCGCAGGGTGAGCCCGAAGCTGCCGTCGCCGGCCCGCTCGATGTAGCCCTCGTTCACCAGCGTGATGCAGATGGAGTGGGCGGAGCTCATGGCGACGCCGAGGCCAGCGGCGATGGCGGTGAGGTTGAGCGGCGCGGGCGCGGCGGCGATCATCTCCAGCACGCGCAGGCCGCGCACCAGCGCAGGGGCACTCTTGGCCTTGGCCGGGGATGCGGGCATGGGCGGCTCCGGATGGGGGCGGCTTCGATAGGCCGAAGCGTGGGGACTCGGCGGCGGGGCGCCGGCTGTCAAGGCGTTGCGGCACGGGCCAGGCCCGGCCATGACGCGGCTCGGAGGCGGGACGCCCTCATTTGCAACGTCATAGCCGTGACCCGGCTATCCATCGGCTTGGAGACGCCTTGTCTTGACGCCGTCGCCCGGAACCGCATATTCTTCATATCGAACTTAATTCGAAATATCGAATATCGCAAGGCAGCCGGCATGACCTTCCACGTGGAGTATCCGCGCACCGTGCCGGCGCGCCGGCCGGAGGGCCATCAGCCGGCGGCGCCGCGCTACACCCTGCGCTGGGAGCGGCCGGTCGGCGAGCTGGTCTCGGCCTATTACGCCATCCAGGGCCGGGAGCTGCCGGCAGAGCGACAGGCTGCCTTCTTCGCGCGGCTCGCCGCAAGCTTCGCGGAGGCGGACGGGCCGGCGGCGCACGAGGTGATGCGCTTCGTCGACGAGGCGGGGGAGACCAACGCCGTCGCCGTGGGCTACTGGACCGACGCCACCGCCTACGCCCGCTGGTCGCAGGCCTCGACGGTCGCCCATTGGCTGGCCAACGAGGCGCGGCTCACCGAGCCCGGGATCGGCTATTGGCGCGAGACCATCGCCGTGCCCTACGACCGACACGAGACGATCTATTCGGCGCCCGGCTACCGCATCGGCCTGGCGCGGACGGCGGGCGCGGCCATCGTGCCGATGACCACCAACGGCTATTTCGGCGCGGCGCGCGACCGCATCCCGCTCTCGGCCATCGACGCGCTGGAGAGCCCGCTGAAGGCGGCGCCACCCGAGGCCCGGCCGGTGGCGAGCCGCGGCCGGCGGCTCACCGCCGCCACGCCGCACAACATGTGCGTGCTGCGCTCCGGCCAGTTCTGGGAGGGCGCCGGCCCCGAGCAGCTCGGCGACTACCGGGACAACCTCCAGCCCAAGCTGATGCGCGGCATGGACTACCTGACGGACCACAAGGGCGACACCGGCACGCTGGCGCTGCGCGTGATGACCAACCTCGACGCCGCGGGCGCCGGGCGGCCCGAGACCTCGGTGCTCGCCTATTTCCTGTCGCTGGAGCAGTTGGAAGCCTGGGCCAGGTCGCACCAGACGCACCTCGACATCTACCACCACGCCATCGCCATGAACCGCAAGTTCGGGGCGAAGCGCGAGGTGGTGACGTGGCACGAGCTGTTCGTCATGCCGGCAGCGGCGAGCTTCGAATATGTGAACTGCCACCCGCAGACCGGCATGCTGCCCTTCTGCCCGCTGTTCGAAGCTGCCGGCTAGTGTGGCGAATCCGAAATTCGCACCACCCTGGGGCAGCGCTGGGAGCGAATTTCGGATTCCTAAGCCACACTAGCAACTCTATGATTCTAGTGTGGTTTAATGGATCTGAAGGTCCTGAACGTGGATGCCATGTGGGGAGCAGGAACTTCAGATCCACCACACTAGAGCATTCCGCCATTGGATGAGGTCATCCATTGGCGGAGCAACGCTCATTACTTTCGAATCGAGAGCGCTTCTTTTTGCGATTGGGCGAGTCCACCCGATCGCAAGGCGCTCTATTGCGCAGTGGCCGACCGGGCGAGAGCGGCATCCTGTTCGGGGCTCCCTCCCGAAACGCCCAGACCGCCGATCAGCGTCCCGTCGGCGGCGAACAGCGGCACCCCGCCTCCCACGAGGAGCAGACCGCCGTTGTGAATGTGATCGAAATGCAGAAGCGGCTGGCCGATCTGCAACGGCGCGTTCAGGGCTTCGGTGGGCGCCTGGAACATGACGGACGTGCGTGCCTTCGCGATGGCCAGTTCGTTCGAAGCCAGCCACGCGCCGTCCATTCGAGAGAACGTCACGAGATTCGCGCCCTGATCGAGAACGGCGAAAACAGCGTTCATGCCGACCTCTTCCGCGGCGGCGCGGCCTCGAGCCACGAGACGCTGCGCGTAGTCGAGCGTGAGGTCAGGCATTCTGCGTCCACTCCGTGTCCTGCCATTGCTTCGCGGTGGCGATCGTGGCCGCGGGGCGCATCGTGCGGTAGAGATGCTCGTCGGCAGGAATGATCTCGACCATCGCGTCGATCATCTCCTGAGGATCGAACTGATCCGCAAGCGCGCCGGCAAAATCCGGCATGGGAACGACTGCGCGATCGGCGTCGTACCACTGCGTATGGCTCTCCGCGCCGGTATCGTTGAAGCCGGTTCCGAACACACCCGGGTTCACGGTCGCGACCTTGACGCCGTATGGCGCCAGCTCGGCCTTCATGGAGCCGGCGATGGCCTCGATGGCATGCTTCGTCGCGCAATACACGCCGACGAACGGAATGACGAGAATGCCGCCCATCGATGAGGTCCACACCACCTTGCCGGATTTGCGCGCCACCATCTTCGGGACGATTCCCTGCGCCAGCCTGATGTGACCGAAAACATTGATCTCGAAAGATTCACGCACGCGCTCCATCGGGATGTCGATGACGGAGCCGCTTTCCATCACGCCGGCATTGAGCACCAGAACGTCGGGATCGTAGCTGTTGGCGTGCGCAATATCGATGTCGTCCAGGAGGTTGAGCTTGATGACGTCGAGCTCGACCTTGGCTTCCGCCGCGTCGGCACGCAGGCTTCGGACCTGAGGCCAGGTTTCGGCGGTGGCGACGACCTTGTGCCCACGGCGGGCGAGCTCGATCGCTGCCCCGCGGCCGAAACCGGAACTGGCGCCGGTGATCAGGATTTTCTTTGGCATTGGTCGCTCTTCGCCTTCCATGTCCGATGTTGGCGCAGCCCCCCACAAGGGGCGCCTGCCGGTGCTGGGGAGCGCTGCACGAGGATTTCGGCCAACGATAAGACCGGCCCAGGAGCAATCCTCCAGCAATCCTCCCGATGGAATGGCTCCATGCTAGGCAATCTTGACTATCGCAACAATCTCTCCGATCCTTGCCGACGTGATGAAGAGTGCTCACCAATCTGGTGCTGGCGACCTTTTCGCGCTGAACGTATTTCTCGCGGTCGCCAACCAGCGCAGTTTTCGTGTGGCGTCGATCGAACTCGGCGTAACCCGTTCGGCCGTCAGTCATTCAGTGAAGAGCCTCGAGCAGCGCCTCGGCGTGCGCCTGTTCAACCGGACGACGCGCAGCGTGTCCTTGACCGAGGCTGGGGAGCGCCTTGCCGCCAAGCTCCGTCCGGCCGTGGGGGCGATTGCGGAAGCTTTGCAGGAGGTCCACGATTTCCGCGGAGTACCGAGCGGCACGGTGCGCATCAATGCCAGCGATGCGGCCATCCGGATGATCCTTCGCCCGCTGCTGGCGCGCTTCTTACGGGCCTATCCCCAGATACATCTCGACATCGTCACGGACGGAAAGCTGACCGACATCATTGCCGAAGGCTTCGATGCAGGTATTCGCCTCGCGGAATCCGTTCCGCAAGATATGATTGCGGTCCGCCTGGTTGAAACTGTCCAATTTGCGGCTGTTGCTTCGTCCGCCTATCTGGAGGCCCGAGGCCGGCCAACCGCACCTCAGGATTTGTATCGGCACGACTGCATTCGTTTCCGCTTCGAAAGCAGGATGATTTATCGCTGGGAGTTCGAGCGACACGGCATTGCAGAAACGATCGACGTCAATGGTCCGCTCACGTTGACCGATCAGGCCATGATGGTGGACGCGGCCATCGATGGCATAGGGATCGCCTTCGTGCCGGACTTTCTCGTCATGGACGCGCTACGCACGGGCCGTCTCGAACGGGTGCTGGGTGATTGGTGCCCATCGTTCCCAGGCGTGTGCCTCTACTATCCGGGCCGTCGCCATGTTTCGTCCGCCTTGCGGGCTTTGATCGACACCATCCAGCACGAGCGGCGAACGGAGAACGGAGAGCCCTGATCGATCCGACACGATAGAGCGGATTCGTCGCGTGGGCCGGCCACGCCGGCCCGGCGCGCCGCCGCGGCCACCGCGGTCCGCGCCCGCGGCTGGCGCCACCCGGATAAGTTGTGATATGCGGCGACCGCGGCACTTCGCCATGGGATGAGCATCATCCAATGGTGGAGACATGCTCCAGCTCTGTTCATCTGGAGCGCGCCGCGATTGGGTGCGCGCCCGCCCGATCGCGAAACCCTCCAGGGGAGTCTCCATGATCGTGAACAGCCTGCTCTACGTGCTCATCGCCATCATCGTCGGGATGGGGGTGCGCTACCTCCTCAACGATCCTGCGGCGAGCCCGGGACGCAAGCGTCTCACCAGCGTCATCGTCGTGCTGAGCGGCGCGCTGGCGGCCGGCATCGCGGGGTTCGCCATGCACTATGGCGGCGCCGCCAGGCCGCCGACGGACAGCCTCGACAAGGCGGTCGCCCAGTTCGCGGCGACGCCGCTGTTCGGCCGGATCATGCAGGACAACCCTGCGCTGAAGGCGGAGCTCAAGACCGCCATCGAGGGCGGGCAGGACGGCCGCCGCCTGGTCGGGCAGTGGCGGGCCAGCTACGTGGCGCCGGCGCTGCAGGCGGCGGACGACGGTTCCATTCTCGCCGCCTGGGCCGCGCACGTCGCGCTGGTGCGCTACCTGCAGACGGCCAATCCGGCGCTCTGCGCGGAGTTTGGCATGACCGGCATCAAGAACCCGGGCAGCCTCGATGCCGAGGCGCGGCGGCTGTTCGACGACAGCCTCAAGGCCCTGGAGCAGGCTTATGCGAGCGGCCGGGGCAAGCCCAAGGCGCGCGTGCTCACCGAGGAGGACGGCGGCCAAGCCCTCGCCACCCTGGGCTTCGACGACGCCGACCGCACGGCGCTCGAGGCGCGGACCGACGACAAGGCCATCTGCGACGGCACCGCCAAGCTCTACGGCCCGCTCGACCGGCTCCCGGAGGAGGACCGGGCGCCCTACGCGAGATACATCCTCAGCCTGTAGGCGGCGGGGCTCTTCCGTCATGCCCGGGTCAAGCCCGGGCATGACGGAAGAGCGTTACATTTCAACGTCATGGCCGGGCTTGACCCGGCCATCCATCGACTTGAGACCGCGAGCCCGGTGCTAGCCGCCGGTGCCGCCCTCGCCCAGCAGGGTGACCAGCTCCGGCATCATCGCCTGGGTGTGGCCGTGCTGGACGACGCGCTCCAGGGTCGCCGCCACCCCGTCGGCGATGCCGTGCGCCGCGCCCAGGCCCTGCGCCATCTCGGTATAATAGGTCAGGTCCTTGAAGGCGTTGGCCACGGTGAACTGAAGGCCCGAGGAATCGCCGCTCGCCAGGTAGGGCTTGACCCGCTCCAATGCGGCCCCGCCGCCACCGCCGGCGGCGAGCGTGTCGACGAACACCTCCGGCGCGATGCCGGCCCGCGCCGCGCATGCGGCGGCTTCGGCAAGCAGCGCGACAAAGCCGAGCGACACGCAATTGTGCAGGAGCTTGAGCTGGTGCCCGGCGCCGACCTCGCCGGCGTAGGTGATGTTCTCGGCGAAGCAGGCGAGGATCGGCCGCACCTCCGCGAACGTCTCGGGCGGGCCGCCGACCAGGAGGTTCAGCTTGCCCTCGTGGGCGTGCTTGGCGGTCCGCGTCATGGGCGCATCGATGAAGCGGCCGCCGGCCTTCTCGACGAGCGCAGCCATCCGCTTGGTCGATTGGGGCACGGCCGTCGAGCAATCGATCACGATGGCGCCGGGGCGCAGGCCCTCGAGCACGCCGCCGGGCCCGGTCAGCACCGCCTCGACCTCCGGGGTGCCCGTCACGCACAGGATGACGACATCCGCGCCCCGCGCCACCGCCGCCGCGCTCGCCGCGGTGCGGACGCCCGCCGCCAGGAGCTCGTCGAGCGGGCGGTTGCCGGGGTGCTCCATCACGGTGAGCGGATAGCCGTGCCTGGCGAGGTTCCTGGCGATGCCGTGCCCCATGAGGCCGATGCCAATCATCCCGATCTGCTGCTTCATCGTCGTCTCGCTCCCTGCCGTGCGGCCGCCGATGGCGACGGTTATGATGGCTGTCGACACCGACCGCGACGAGGCTGGCCGTGCCGAAGCATCCCCGCAAGTCCGATTTTCCCGTGAGCCAGGTGCGCCGCTACCTGGAGCCTGGCCCGATCGTGCTGGTGTCGTCCAGCGCCGGCGGCCGCGACAACATCATGACGCTCGGCTGGCACACCATCCTGGAGTTCACGCCGTCGCTGGTCGGGCTGATGATCTCGGGCGGCAACCACAGCTTCCGCATGATCCGCGACAGCGGCGCCTGCGTCATCAACCTGCCGACCACGGCGCTGACCGACACGGTGGTCGGCATCGGCAACACCTCGGGCGCCACCATCGACAAGTTCGCGCACTTCGGGCTGACGGCCGAGCCGGCGCAGCAGGTCGAGGCACCGCTGATCGGCGAATGCCACGCCAGCTTCGAATGCCGCCTGCGCGACGACGCGCTGGTCGACCGCTACAACTTCTTCATCTTCGAGGTGGTGAAGGCGCACGTGGCGCCCACGCCGAAGCACCCGGAAACGCTGCACTACACCGGCGACGGCGTGTTCGTGGTGTCGGGCAAGGTGATCAGCCGCAGGTCGCTGTTCCGGCCGGACATGCTGTAGGGCCGCCCCGTAGCGCTGGGCCGCGCGGGGTTCGACGCCTTCCCAGGCATTTGACAGTCGTTATTGTATGGCATACAAACAAAGAAGATCGTAGATTGCGCGCGTGCGCCCGGAGCCCGGCATGAAGGGTGGCCCCCGCCTCGTTCTCCCGCCCGATCCCAAGCACGCCATCCGGGCGACGCGGGCGGCCGGACGCCAGACGCGCTCGCTGCTGCTCGACGCCGCGAGCCTGCTGTTCAAGGAGCGCGGCCTCGCCGGCGTCTCCATCGCCGACATCGCGGCGGCGGCCGACGCCTTCCCCAGCCAGATCACCTATTACTTCCGCACCAAGGAGGCGCTGTTCGTCGAGGCGGCCTGCCGCGACGCGCTGCACCTGGCGCGCGCCGCCGAGGAACGGGCGGCGCGGGCGCGCTCGGCGCCGGACTATACCCGCGCGCTGGTGGAGAGCGTGCTGCGGCCGGACGGGCTCGGCTTCTTCGTCGAGGCGATGACGCTGACCCGCCGCCGCCAGGACCTTGCCCCCTTCGTCGAGCGCACCATCGAGCGGCTGCACGCGGAGGGCCTGCGCGCCTACGCCGCCGAGGTCGCCGCCCGCGGCTGGCGGCCGCCGTCCGATCCGGAGACCGTGGCCCGCCGCTTCTGGGCCGTCGCCGTCGGCGTCACCGTGGAAGGCCAGGCGATGGGACGCTCGCCCGACGACCTCGTCACCGAGATGCTGCGCCTGATCGCTCCGATGGCCGATGAGCCGGGCGACGGACGTTTGCGCGTGGTTCGAACCGATGGCCCCGGCCGCTAGCGCCTCCGCCCAGCGCATTCGATAGCCGCTTGCGAGGAGCGGGACCAAGCGGCGCCTTCGACGCGACCTGAAAAAGCAACACAACAACACCGAGGAAACGCCATGACGAACCACCGCCTCCGCGCCAAGGACCTGATGAGCGACGCGGAGCTCGCCGAGGTCCGCACCCGCTCGAGCTGGAAGGGCCCTGCCTTGATCGCGCACGCCTGGGCGCTGATCCTCGGCTCCGTCGCCATGGTCGCCGTCTGGCCCAACCCGCTGACCTTCATCCTGGCGGTCGGCATCATCGGCTCGCGCCAGCTCGGCCTCTCCATCCTGATGCACGACGGGGCCCACGGCAGCCTGGCCGACGGGGCGCGGCTCAATATGGGACTCAGCCAATGGCTGTGCGCCTACCCGGTGTTCGCCGAGACGCGGGCCTACCGCGCCTACCACCTCCAGCACCACGCCCGCACCCAGCAGGAGGACGACCCCGATCTCGTCCTCTCCGCCCCCTTCCCGATCACGCCGATGAGCTATCGCCGCAAGTTCTGGCGCGACATCACCGGGCGCACCGGTTTCTCGCAGCGCAAGGCGCAGATCCGCAACGCGCTCGGCGACAGTTCCATGCCGTGGCGGCAGCGGCTCGCCCGCTTCTGGGGCAAGCTCGGGCCGCAGGTGGTGGTGAACCTGGTGCTCTTCGCCGGCTTCACCTTGGCCGGCGTATGGTGGGCTTATCCGCTGCTGTGGCTGCTGCCGCTGCTGACCTGGATGATGGTCATCACCCGCATCCGCAACATCGCCGAGCACGCCGTCGTGCCCGACAACGACGACCCGCTGCGCAACACCCGCACCACGCGGGCCAACGTGCTGGAGCGGCTGTTCATCGCGCCCTACTACGTGAACTACCACCTCGAGCATCACCTGATGATGTATGTGCCCTGCTATAACCTGCCGCGGGTGCACGAGATCCTGTCGAAGGGGCCCCACGCCGGCCGCATGGAGGTGCAGCCGAGCTACGCCGCCGTGCTGCGCCTCGCCACCGCCAAGTCCAACGACCAGGACCGGCCGGGGCGGCGGATCAGCGGCGAGCGCAGCGCCCGGGCCGGGGCGGCGCTGACGGAGAGCCAGGTGACGTCGGGGTTCTGAGGCGCAGCTCCCGCCCTGCCAGCGTCAAGCCCGGCCATGACGCTGGAACGGTCCGCACTAATGGCCGATCGACGGCATGCTGTCGGGGTCGAGCTTGAGGTCGATCAGCAGCGGCCGTGCCCCACCCCGGATCGCCGTCACCGCCTGCGCCAGGTCCGCCTCGGAGCGGACGGTGATGCCGGTGCCGCCGAGCGTCTCGGCCACCGGCGCGAAATCCGGCCAGTCGAACAGCGAGATCGCCGGGTCCATCTGCTTGCTGCGGAACTGGATGTGCTCCGCGCCATAGCTGCCGTCGTTGCAGATGACGACCACCAGGTCGACCTTGGCCCGGACGGCCGAATGGAATTCGCCGAGGCCGCCCAGCATGAAGCCGCCGTCGCCCGTGATCAGCAGCGTGGGGCGCCCCTCCGAGGCGAGCGCCGCGCCCACTGCCTCGGCCACGCCGAAGCCGATCGAGCCGAAGTTCACCGTGTAGACGAAGGAGCGCGGATCCTTGACGGTCATGAGCGGCCACGCCTCGATCAGGAAGCGGCCGGCATCGGTGACGAGCGTGCGCTCCGGGGCGACCGCTTGGTCCAGCGCGCGCAGCGCCTGCCGGATGTCGACCGTCGACGGGCGCGGCTTGGGGACGGCGAGCGGCCCGTAGCTGAAGCCCGCGATCGCCTCGCGCAGCTCCTCCGTGCAGTGGCCGGAGGGCGCGATCTCCGCCTCGTCCAGCAGCTCGACCATCCGCTGCGCCGTCCGCCCGGGCTCGCCCACCAGGCCGGCATCGGGGACGACGTGGCGGCCCAGGTCCCCCGGCTGCGCGCTCACATGAATCAGGCGCTTTCCTTTGAGGAGGCTGCCCTGCGCGGTCGTATACTGGTTGAGACCGGCGCCGAAGGCGATGATGCAGTCGCTCTTCATGATGGTGTCGAGCGCAACGGGCGTGCTGAAGGTGCCGAAGATGCCGAGATTGAAGGGGTGGCCGTCGAACGCCCCCTTGGCCTTGAGCGTCGAGGCCACCGGCGCCCCGATGCGGTCGGCCAAGGCCCGCAGGTGCGCGCGCGCCTCCGGCTCGCAGGCGCCGCGGCCGCAGAGCACGACGGGACGCCTGGCGGCGGCGATGATGCCGACGGCATTGTCCATCTCCAGGCCGTCGACGATGTGCTCGCTGCGCTCGGGCACGTAATGGCGGCGCGTGACGTAGTTCGTCTCCAGCCACTGGAAGTCGGCGGGCATGTTGAGGACGACCGGCCGCCGCTCGACGCGGGCTCGCCGGAAGGCGGTGGCGACATCCTCGGCGACCGTCTCGGGCGCGCGCAGCTGCACGAAGCCCGCCCCCGTCGCGAGGAAGAACTCGCGCTGGTCGATGTTCTGGATATGGAACCGGTCGGCAACCGCCGTGTCCCCCGCCAGCAGCACGACGGGCAGCGACGCCTTGCAGGCTTCGATGAGCGCGGTCAGCGTGTTCGTCACCGCCGGTCCGTGCGTGACGGTGGCCACCCCGACCTTGCCGGACACGTGCGCATAGCCGATCGCCATCAGCACGGCGCCCGCTTCGTTGGCGGCGGCGACATAGCGCGCCCGTCCCTGTTTGATGAAGCTGTCCACCATGTAGAGATTGGCATCGCCGATCAGCCCGAACATGACCTCGACGTCTTGATCGAGTATAGATCTGGCCAGAGCTTCGTGGACCTTCATATTCATCTCCCTAGCCGCTGCAAGCAGGTATAGTCGCGGGCCGGTCTGGCGCGGCACTTGAGAGAATTCAGCCTATCGCCTCCCGCCATCCCCGTCGATCCGGCGCCAACGTGGCGTCGGGGCGCAGGCGTGCGCCCATCGAGCGGATGGATGGCGGGTCAAGCCCGGCCGGCTATCCATCGACTTGGAAACCTGGCGTCGGGGTCGGGCTCCGTCCGTCACGACCTTAGCGGCAGCCCACCATGGCGCTGATGGCCCGTGCCCGGTCGGCGATGTCGGCGGGCTCGAGCGCCTTCGGCGCGACCGAGCCCGTGCCGTAGGCGACGCGGTTGGCGTCGAGGAAGGCGCCGAGGATCGAGGCCTTCAGGGCAAAGTTCACGTTCTGGGGCAGGTCGCCGCTGGCGATGGCCACCTTGAGCGCGTTGAGCTTGGCGGTGACCACGCCCACCAAATTGCCCGACTGGTCGAGCAGCGGTCCGCCGGAGTTGCCGGCCTGCACCGGGGTCGAGACCTGCATGAAGCGCACGTCGTCGCCGAGCCCGCTGAGCGCGGTGACGTTGCCCAGGGTGAAATTGCCGGACGTGGAAAGGATGTCGGCGTGAGGGAAGCCGAAGGCGGCGACGCCCTCGCCCAGCCGCACCGTGCCCCGGAGCGCCGCGACGCTGCCCGGCGGAGCCGTCTGCACCTTGAGCAGGGCGAGATCATTGACCGTGTCCTTCGCCACCAGGCGCCCGTCCTCAACGGCGCCATCCTCCCGCCTCACCCGGATCATGGTGCAGCCCTCGACCACGTGGGCGTTGGTGATGAAGCTGCCGTCGGCGGCGACGAAGAAGCCCGTGCCGGTCTGCACCTGGTCGACCGGTTGCGGCTCCGGCGCCGGCGGGACCGGGCGGGCGGGCGCCGCGGGAGGCGGCGGGGCGGGGGCCGGCACCGGCGCGGCCGGAGGCTCCGGCCGGCTCACCGCCTGCGGCTGGCGATACGGCGGCTCGACGAAGGGCGCCCCGGTCATGCGCGACCACAGCGACGCCGACATCAGGATGGCGATCCGCTCGCCCGAGACGTTGCCGTTGGCATTGTTCCACGAGAGCATGAAGCCGGTGACATAGGGGCCGTCCTGATGGAAGCGATGATACCGGTCGAGCCCGGTCCGGCTTGTCGCCGAGATCACGAACCAGCCATCCTTGAAGACCCGGTAGTGGATGGTCGAGCCGTCGCGGGCCATCTCCGCATTGGCCTGCGCATAGATGTCCGCGATGGTGCCCTTCAGCGCCAGAAAGCCGAGCATCAACCGGCTCTCGGGGTCCTGGTAGATGATGCCGTCGGCGTTCCGGCTCACATCCAGGCCGAGCCCGAGGGGCACCCAGATCGACACGGGGCGCCTGGGGTGGCGCACCTTCTCGAAGCCCCAGAGGTCGAACATGGGGTCGGCCGCCCGGCGCAGGCATGCCAGCAGACCGCCGGTAACGATGCCGATCGGCGGCAGGCCGCAGGCGCCGGCGGCGCGCTGCAGCGCGGCAAAGGTGCGCAGGCTGAAGCCCTCGATCGGCACCGCCGTCAGATAGCCGGCGGCGATCAGCAGCACCTGGACGTCGAGCCTCTGCGCCACCGTCAGTTGCGTCTCGAAGCTCAGCCGGGCCTCGTCGAAGCCCGCCGGCGCAACGGCGGGCGCGGCGGCGGCCGGCCCGGCAAACGCAAGCAGCACCGCCACCACGACCGATCTCAACAGGGACGGAGCGCTCATCTCACCTGCCCGGCACAGCCCACGCTGGCAGTCTAGCGGCTACGCCGCGCCATTCAACCATGGCGAGCGGACGCAGGGATCCGGCCGAGCTCCGCGGCAGCGCTGCAAAAACCGCGGGCCGCCATGCTCAAGGCCGGGTTGCGCAGGCGGGCCGCGGCGACGCACCCTGCCGCAGATTCCCGGCGGCCGCTGTACCTGCCGCCGGGACACAACGATCGAACGGGAAGGAACGTCCGCGTGAAAAGAGCCGCCGTCATCGCCGCCGCTGCCCTCGCCTGCGCCCTCGCGGGCGCCCCGGCGTCCGCCCAGGTCTCCGACGACGTCGTCAAGCTCGGCGTGCTCACCGATCTCAGCGGCCCCAGCGCCGACGGCACCGGCAAGGGCTCGGTGGTGGCCGCGCAGATGGCCATCGAGGACTTTGGCGGCACCGTGCTGGGCAAGCCGATCGAGCTCACCTTCGCCGACCACCAGAGCAAGACCGACATCGGGCTGGCCACCGCGCGGCGCTGGTACGACGTGGAGCACGTCGACGTCATCCTCGACGTGCCGGTGTCGTCCATCGCGCTCGGCGTGCAGCAGCTCACCCGCGAGAAGAACAGGGTGTTCCTGATGGCCGGCCCCGGCTCCTCGGAGCTGACGGGGGCCGCCTGCTCGCCCAACGGCATCCAGTGGGTCTACAACACCTACGCGCTCGCCAATGTCGCCGGCAAGGCGCTGGCCAAGCGCGGCGACGACACCTGGTTCTTCATCACCGCCGACTACACCTTCGGCCACCAGCTGGAGCGGGACGCCACCGCCGTGGTGCAGGCCAACGGCGGCAAGGTGCTGGGCAGCGCCAAGCACCCGTTCAACAACGCCGATTTCGCCTCACAGGTGCTGCAAGCGCAGACCTCCAAGGCCAAGGTGGTGGCGCTGGCCGATTCCGGCCAGGACACCCAGAACGTCATCAAGCAGGCGTCCGAGTTCGGCCTGGTCAGCGGCGGCCAGAAGCTGATCGGCCTCCTGTTCGGCATCACCGACGTGCCCGGCGTCGGCCTCGACATCGCCCAGGGCATGATGCTCACCGACGCCTTCTACTGGGACAAGGACGACCAGACCCGCGCCTTCGCCAAGCGCTTCTACGACAAGATCGGCCGCATGCCGACGATGATGCAGGCGGGCATCTATTCCGCCGTGAGCCACTACCTCAAGGCGGTCGCGGCAGCCAAGACCGACGAGGCCAAGGCCGTCGTCGCCCAGATGAAGCAGACGCCGATCAACGATCTGTTCGCCAGGAACGGCCACATCCGCGACGACGGCCAGATGATCCACGACATGTACCTGGTGCAGGTGAAGTCGCCGGCGGAATCGACGGGCAAGTGGGACGTCTACAAGATCGTCGACACCGTGCCGGGCGACCAGGCCTTCCAGTCCCTCGCCACGTCGGCCTGCCCGCTGGTGAAGAAGTAGGCGCCGGCGCCCAGCCGCGGGCGCGACTGGGCCGCAGGGCCGGAATCGGCTAGGCTGCCGCGGCCACGCGAGCGCTCCGGCGCGCCGGATTCGTGCGGCAGCGCTCGCAGGCCGATACGACCTTGATCTTGCAGGCTCTTTGACAACGTGGAGAATGTCGTGGGCCGCTTGGCAACGCTCTGAGCTGCTCGCGCCGGCAACCCCTCGCAAAAGGCCCCGAAAGCGCCTGTCGGATACGACGAATTTGGAGGGGCCCTCATCTCCAGCTGAACCGCTGGAGCCTCATTGAAGCGATGGCGTAGGTGATTGTGGTTGCCATCACTCGGTGGCCTCATCTCCAGCTGAACCGCTGGAGCCTCATTGAAGCGGCATCGCCTTCCTGTGGTAGAGCCCACGCGTGGCGGTCTCATCTCCAGCTGAACCGCTGGAGCCTCATTGAAGCGGCATCGCCTTCCTGTGGTAGAGCCCACGCGTGGCGGTCTCATCTCCAGCTGAACCGCTGGAGCCTCATTGAAGCAACATGGCCATGGGCCTCGTCGAAGAAGAGGTATGCCCAGGGCCTCATCTCCAGCTGAACCGCTGGAGCCTCATTGAAGCCGGGCCTGTGCCATTCGGAGCTGCGCGCCGGCCTGCTCATCTCCAGCTGAACCGCTGGAGCCTCATTGAAGCTTCACGATGGTGGCCGTGATGTCGAACCCATCGCCCTCATCTCCAGCTGAACCGCTGGAGCCTCATTGAAGCCCGGGTGGTCATCACCCCTCTATCTGCCGAAGACGGCTCATCTCCAGCTGAACCGCTGGAGCCTCATTGAAGCTCATAGGGCCACGAGCCCTTCTGCAGGGCATTGACCTCATCTCCAGCTGAACCGCTGGAGCCTCATTGAAGCGGTCGGCCCCGGCCCAAGCGTGATCTCGTCGAGCGTCCTCATCTCCAGCTGAACCGCTGGAGCCTCATTGAAGCGTCATCATCGGCTACGAGCTGACGCCGGGCACCAAGCTCATCTCCAGCTGAACGGCTGGAGCCTCATTGAAGCCCTTCCTGGATAAGGCCGATGGCGACATCGAAGATCTCTCATCTCCAGCTGAACGGCTGGAGCCTCATTGAAGCCTCCGTGCTGCCGTCCGGATTGCGGAAGGCGACCGAACCTCATCTCCAGCTGAACCGCTGGAGCCTCATTGAAGCACCACCAGCGCCTGCCGGCGATCGTCCTCCGTCTGCCTCATCTCCAGCTGAACCGCTGGAGCCTCATTGAAGCCAAGAGGAGTTTGGCGCGAGCGATCTGCGCGACCTGCTCATCTCCAGCTGAACCGCTGGAGCCTCATTGAAGCATCCAGCGCGATAGGCCGGGCAGCTTGCGCGGGATAGCCTCATCTCCAGCTGAACCGCTGGAGCCTCATTGAAGCGAGCCATTCGTGCGGGTGCTGGTCGAGCACCTGCCTCATCTCCAGTTGCACCGTTGGAGCCTCATTGAAAGCCGCCGGCGAAGGCAAAGTTCGCCTATGGCGGTCGACTCATCTCCAGCTGGTCAGAGCAGCCTCATCGAAGCCGCCGCCGGCATCGACCGGCAAGCGGGCTCGCGGGCCTGCGCACAGGCCTTGATTCTTTCAGCGGATGGATGGCCGGGTCAAGCCCGACCATGACGATCGTAGAGGCGGAAGACCTTTATCCTCAACGTCATAGCCGGGCTTGACCCCGGCTATCCATCGACTTGGAAACCCAAACCCGTGCCATGGCGCCATTCGTCTCGATCTCCCACGGATCGGCCGAAGCTCCCTACCCCTTCACCAGGCGCTTGGCGCGGCGCAGGCCGTCGATCGCCGCGGCCTTGGAGCGGTCGGCGAGCGGCGAGCGCCCCGGCGGCCGCGGCGCCAGGCCGAAGCGGCGCAGGTAGTGGTTGGCGCGGTAGACGTCGGCGTGCATCCAGTTGGGCAGCTCCAGGTTGAGGCTCAGCGAAATCGAGACCTCGTCGTGGTTCTGCACCCAGTGGGCGCCGTGGGTGGGGATGTGCACGGCATCGCCGGGACGCAGCGTAAACTTCTGCGCCGCCCGTTCGGCGTGCGGCTTGTAGGTGCCGGCGGTGATGTCGACGGCGTAGTAGCGCTCGATCTCCTCCTCGGTGGTGATGCTGCGGTCGAGGGGATCGCACACCCACAGGTCCTTGGAGCCGTGGATCTGCACCAGGACATTGACCTCGGCATCGAAGTGATAGGGCGTCTTGCGCCGCGGCGAGGTCATGAACACCAGCATCTCGGCGTTGCGGAGAAGCTTCGATCCCTCCGGCCCGGCGAGGTCGCGGATGAACGCCTCGTAGTCGTCAAGGACGCGCTTGTAGGCCGGGTTCTTCTCCACGTGCTTCATCACCAGCCAGGCCCCGGCCGTCTCGATGCGGTCGATGATCTCCGGAATGGTCATGTCGGGCTTCGGGGTCGTGCCCCATTTGTCGGTCAGCGACAGATCGCCCACGTCGACGTAGATATCGTCCTTGCGGGCCGCAGCCTCCGCGGCGACGGCCGTCAGCGCCTCGACGGTGAACAGCGGGTGCTCGGCGAGCGGGTGCCGGACCGCGAACGCCTTCTTGTGCAGTTGCTGGCGACAGTTCTCGATCGGGTTCACGGTCGTCCAGCGATCGCCCGGCAGGGCTGATGGCCTGGTCAGCATGGGGCCTCCAACGGGGTCACGAGCCCCCGTTGTCAGGCCAAGGCTGCCGCGGCGCCAAGTCGACAACTCGCGGTAGGTCGATCGGCCGTTGGAGGTATGGGCGCCCGCCCCGACAAGGGCGGGATCGGTTCCCGACGCGCCGCTCAGGCGGCCCAGCCGTCGTCCACCATCAGGACGGCGCCATGCACCCCCCTTGCCTCGTCGCTGGCCAGGAAGACGGCCGCGCCGGTCATGTCCTCCACGTCCATGAACGCCCGGCCGGTGGGCGTGTTGTCGCTCATCAGCTTGAGGTACGCCTCGCTGCCGGGCCCGCGCAGGTGCGCGTTGATCGGCGTGGCGACATTGCCGGGCGCGATGGCGTTGACGTTGATGCGCTCCTTGGCCAGCTCCGCCGCCATGGCCCGCGTCAGCATGGTGACGCCGCCCTTGGAGGCGCAATAGGCCGCGCAGTTCGGAAAGGCGCCGACGCCGGCGATCGAGCTCAGGTTGACGATCCTGCCGCCGCCCTGGCGCCGGAAGTAGGGCAGCACCGCCTGCGAGCAGAAGAACGTGCCCTTCAGGTTGAGGTCGATCTGCTCGTCCCAGATCGCTTCCGTCGTCTCGGTGATCGGCACCGTCCTGAAGGTGCCGGCGTTGTTGACCAAAATGTCGATGCGGCCGAAGGCGTCGCCGATCTCGGAGACCACGCGGCGGATGTCGGCGACCTGCGAGCAGTCGCCGCGAAAAGCCTTTGCCTCGCCGCCGGCGGCTTCGATCGCCGCGACCACCGCGCCGGCCGCGTCGGCATTGCGGCTGTAGACGATGGCGACCCGCGCGCCTTCGGCCGCATAGGCCTTTGCGATAGCCTCGCCGATGCCTTGCGAGCCGCCGGTGATGATGGCGACCTTGCCGTCCAGCCTGTTCATGTGGATCCTCGCTTCCTGCTCGTCCTGCTGCCGCAGTTGCGCCCGGATTGGCATAATCCGTGCCGTTCGGCGCGATGCGCCGCGATCACGCCGCCCGCGGCAGCTGCGCCTGGTCGACGCCAAGGCGGTCGGCGATCCAGTCGCAGATGAACTCCTGGCCGAGGGTCGGATTGTCGATCTGGCAGTGCGCCGCGCCGGTCTCCTGCGGCTCGAAGATTTTTAGGGTCACGTCGACGCCGTGGCGCCTGGCGTAGTCGAACGACAGCTGCGCCACGTCGAGACCGAGCCAGTCCGCCCCCCCCCCGTGGGTGATGAGATAGGGGCAGCGCAGCTTGTCCAGCACGCCGTCCAGCTTGAACGCCTTCGACTTCTCGAGGACGTCGTGCACCGTGGCCGCGCCGAACACCCATTTCGCCAGCATGGCAAGCTCCGACTCCGCGTTGTCGACGATCAGGCGCCGGACGAGCAGCTCCTGGTCCCAGATCGCGCCGTCGGACACCACCGCCTTGATGCGGAGCTCGAAGCAGGCGGCCCGCGGCGCGTAATAGCCACCCAGGCTGGCGCCATAGAGGGCGATGCGCTCGGGGTCGATGTCGCCGCGGCCGACGAGGTAGTCCACGCAGGCGCTCACCGGGACCTCGGTGTCATGGCGATTGGCGATCTTTTGCCGGCGCAGCGTTCCGCCCTGCCCGGGCAGGTCGACCAGCAGCAGCGACAGGCCGCGCGCGAAGGCGTGCTTCGGCATCTCGTGCAACAGCTCGTCCTTGAACTCGTCGAGCCCGCCGAAGGCGATCATCACGGGTGTCGGCGCCGCGGCCGCCGGCGCGCGCAGAAAGTAGGCGTCGAGATGGGCGCCGTCCACATAGGGAATGCGGACGACCTCGCCGGCCGGC
Organism: Chelatococcus sp. KU-N122; assembly: GCF_055391085.1. NCBI lineage: Bacteria > Pseudomonadati > Pseudomonadota > Alphaproteobacteria > Hyphomicrobiales > Chelatococcaceae > Chelatococcus > Chelatococcus sp. KU-N122. The sequence continues at coordinate 1,312,002 of NZ_AP043981.1, forward strand.
TGCAGCAACCGCAGGTAATGATGGGAGCAGGCCTCGACCTTGTCGAAGGTTTTGAGGCGGCGCGGATCGTCGGGCTGAAGCAGGAACTCGCCGGAGCGATAGTAATTGGCGGCGCGCAGCCAGTTCATGCGCGCCGTTTCCACATGGCCGGCGGCGAGCGCCCGCTCGGCCCGTTCGCGGCTGCGGTCGCCCATGGCGACCCAGGCCGTATGCCACGTGTCGTGATCGGCCGGATCGATGCGCGAGGCCGCCAGGAAGCATTCGCCGATGGTGCTCGCCCCCTCCTGGGCAGCGGCCAGGACGCGCAGGAACTGAAAGCTGAGCGCCGGGTCTTCAGGCCAGTGCACGTAGCCTTCGGCCCGATATTCGCCCGCGCGGCTGGCGATGGTCCGGCCGGCGTCGGCCTTGTCTGACAGGGATGCAGCGGACATCGTATCGTCTCCAGTTGAGCTCATTGGGGGATGGGCGAATTTTTTCGCCGGCACCGTCGTGCAAGGTCTTGGGCGCGGCCTAGCGCGGCTGTACTTGGGCTAGACTTGACTGGGTCGGGCCGCGGCCGGCACCGGGTCGGCAGCATGCGCCGCGGCCTCCGCGCCAGGTTCCAGCGGATCGATGGGGATCAGCACCGATGCCAGGGCCGACGCCAGGGCGCAGGCTGCCAGGAACAGGAAGGCGGGCGTCGCCGCCTCGATCGTGGCCTTCGGCGCGACGAAGTTGCTGGCACCGGCGATGAGCGCCAGCACCAGCGGGCCGGCGATCTTGCCCACGCCGTTGGCGGCCTGGCCGAGCCCGTAGCCGCGCGCCGCCAGCTCCGTCGGATAGATCTCGACGGTATAGGGCGCCAGGTTGGCGATGACGCCGTCGAAGAACAGCGCGCCCAGGATCAGCAGCGGCGCCAACACGGGCACGCCCGCGATCCGCTCATCGTGGAACAGCGCGATGGCGACGAGCACGATGACGATGCCGAAGCAACCGATCTCGTTGCAACGGCGGCGGCCGAGCTTCTGCGGCAAGATCGAGAAGATGATCTTGCCCAGGATCCCCATGAGCGAGACCAGCATGAAGATCCGTGCCGTCTCCGCCGGTGTGGCGCCGAGCAGCAGCGCCACCAGCGTCGGCCCCCACAGGTAGATGCCGTAGTTGGCGGTGAGCGTGCCGGCCCACAGCAGGATCGTCAGCCAGAAGCGGCGCATGTCGCGGAGCAGCGCTCTGAACGGCACCGTCCCGGGCGAGCCCGCGTCGGCGGCCGGCATGGCGAGGGCGGAAGCCGGGACCCCGGCCATGCGCGCCAGCGCCTGCCGCGCCTCGCCCATGCGCCCGCGCGACGCCAGCCAGCGGGCCGATTCCGGCGCCACGGCCAGGACCACCAGGCCGAGGAACGCCGGCACGATGCCGACGGCCGCGACCCCGCGCCACCCCAGGTACGACAGGAGCCCCGCGATCGTGGTCGAGGCGATGAGCGTGCCGACGGTGGCGGCGACGACGAGCAGCCCGGTGAGGATCGTGCGCCACCGCCGCGGCGTGTACTCGACGGCGAGCGCCATGCCGGGCGTCGCCGCGCCGGCCAGCCCGACGCCGACGAAGAAGCGGAGCACGGCGAACAGGATCCAGCCGCCGTCGGGCACCAGCGCCACCGACGCGGCGCTGACACCGCACAGGACGGTGCCGAGCACGAGGGCGACGCGGCGGCCGTGGTGGTCGGACAGGCTGCCCCAGACGAGGGCGCCGACGATCGAGCCGAGGCCGGCGCTGAGCAGGATGATCGCCGACTGGCCGAAGGTGAGGTTCCACTGTGGGCCGAGCACCGCCACCAGGAAGGCGACGACGTAGAAGTCGAAGTAATCGGCGATGGTCAGCGCGCCGAGCAGGGACATGGACGTCCAGTAGCGGCGCGTGAGAGGCATCTCGTCGATCATTTCGCCGACTGTTCGGGCAGACGTGCTCATCGTTTCCTCCGGCGTGCGGGTCGCTTCCCGAGCGATGGCCTTTGCCGCTCTCCTCCCCGGGCAGGGCCTGACCTGAGGACAGGTCTGGACGGGTGACCGGTCACGGGTGTCGGGGGCGGGGGCTCGCTGGGGCGACCCTTCGTTTATAAATCGCGATCACAATATTTTATCGAGCCGCTGAAGCTGTCAAGCGGCGAATCGGTGCGGAAACCGAAGGCCGCCGAGACGCACGACTTCGAAGCCTTCGCGACGATCGATAGAGAACAGACAATAGGTTGAAATAATTATCTTATTTTCCAGAGATCGACGCGCGAACGGCGACGGTCGACGCGGCGTGCCCGTTCATGGCCGGCGCACCGCGGTGCGGGGTCGACATAGCGGTATCACGCTATTCCGCGGAAAATCCGAAACACGCGATCACGCAAAACGTCGGTCTTGGATGATCCACGGCCGGAGCGTCGGCGGCGGCCCGCAGGACGTCGTCTGTGCGTCGTCAGCGCTTCGGCGGCCGCCCGCGGCGGCGCAGCATCGGCCGCGCGGTGCCGTCGAACACCGCCGCGTGCCCGGCGGCACGCTCCTCGGCCAGGATGCGCAGCAGGATCTCGCAGCTGTCGCAGCAGTCCTGGACGACGGCGGCGCGGACCAGCACCGCATCCCGCCGCTGCATCCCCTTCAGCATGTCGCGGTGGTTCTTGAGCGTGCCCGCGACGTCGGCCGGAGTGCCCAGCCGCGTGTAAGCCGAATACCCCACCCACAGTCGGTCGACGAGCGGCACGACCAGCTCCGATCCGGCGATGTCGTAGATGCTGAAATGGAAATCGCGGTTGGCCACCAGGTAGGCGCGCATGTCGCCGGCGCACACCGCGGCCTCCAACGGCTCGAGCCGCGCCGCGACGATGGCCACGTCGTCGTCGGTGGCGAGATCGGCGGCGCGGGCCGCGGCCATCCCCTCGAGCGCGATCCGCAGATCGCGGATCTCCACGGCCGTGCGCTCGGTCAGCTCCGGCACGGCCAGCATGCCGCCGTCGCCCGCCCTGAGCGCCCCCTCCGCCTGCAGACGGCTCAAGGCCTGCCGCACCGGCATCTCGCTCACGCCGAGCGCATCGGCGGCGCCGCGCAGGCTGATCCCCTGCCCGGGGGCGAAATCGCCGCGCAGCAAGGCCTCCCGCAGCAGGCGATAGCTCCGGTCGGCCATCGATTCGGATCGGGCCTGGCCCCGTCCGGCGTCTGCGTCGGTCTTCAACGAGCGTACCGAAAGCGGCATGGTCCCCGTGCGGCCATCGGCGAGGCGCGTGCACGACGGCGGCGCCTCGCGGAAAATTCGCCATCACGATAAATGCGGCGACCGCGCTTGTCATCCGCACGCGAGCCCTCCGGTTCCGCCCGCCGGTCAGGCCGGCGGCGGCTCGCCCGCGGCTGCGCCGTCGCGCCAGCGCGCGGGCGACACGCCGAAGGCGCGCTTGAATGCCCGGCTGAAGGCCTCCTCGGATTCGTAGCCGATGGCGTGGGCGAGCTGGCCCACGCTGCGGCCCTGCTCGCGCAGCTGCTGCTTGGCGTTCGACAGGCGCAGCAGCGTCAGATAGCGGATCGGCGGCATGCCGACGAGCGCGCGGAAGCGGTCCATGAAGGCGCTGCGCGACAACGCCACCTCCCGCGCCAGCGCCTCCGCCGACCAGGGAATGCTGATGTCCCGGTGGATGAGGGCCAGCGCCCGCCCCACATGCTGGTCCCGCAGTCCCTTGAGCCAGCCGGCCGGCGGGTCCGCCAGCGTCGACGCGTAGTGGCGGACGGCCTCCACCAGCAGCGTCTCCGACAGGCGCGACATGACGCTCGACGACGCCAGCCGGCCCGCCGCGAGCTCGGCGGCGGCGAAACGCACCGACGCCTCGATCCAATCCCGCGACAGGCCGTGGCGGACGTCGAGCTTGAGCAGCCGCGGCAGGGCGGCGAGCAGCGGATTGTACGTGCCGTCGCTGGCCAGGAAGCCGCACACGACGTGGGTCTCGGCGCCACCGCCGCCGTGCGAGATGCGGGCGAGGCCGCCGTCCGGCGCCGGCTGGATCAGATCCCTGGCGCTCACCGGCCCGAGCCCCGGCGCGCTGGCCAGGAGGTGCACGTCGTTGCGCGGCAGCAGGACGACCTCGCCCGCCTGCACCTCGAGGGCGGGCTCGTCATCGACGTATGCCAGCAGACCGCCGCGGATGACGACGTGATAGGCGATCATCTCGCCCGGCGCGGCCAGGATGTCCTTCAGGTCCGCGGCGGCGATCCGCGCGGTCACGCACCACGGCGCCGTGAAGCGGGCATCGAGGAAGACGCCGCCGATCAGGCGAACCGAGCGAAGCACATCTGCGAGCGGGTCCGTCATCACGCTCATTGTCGGTTTGGACGGGCGATCAGGCAATCCGGATGCGCGATCATTCGCCGCAACGGCCGCGAGCGATATCAAACGCCCCAAGACGCCGCCCCCGCGGCGGCGGCCCCAGCGCGGCGGCCGGGGACGGCGTCGTGCTTGGAGGAGGAGCAGGAATGGCAACGAACGTGAAGCAGATGATGGAAGCGGCCAACGCGGTCGTGCCGCGTGTGACGCCGGCGCAGGCGCGCGAGATGATGGCGAAGCCCGATACGCTGGTCGTCGACGTGCGCGACCCGCCGGAGGTCGCCGCCACCGGCAAGGTCGCGGGCGCCCTGAACGTATCGCGGGGCATGCTGGAGTTCCGCGCCGACGCGGACACGCCCTACCACGACAAGGCCTTCGACAGGAGCAAGACCATTATCGTTTATTGCGCCTCCGGCGGCCGCTCGGCGCTGGCGGGCAAGGTGCTCAAGGACATGGGCTACGACCGCGTCTACAATCTCGGCGCCTTCAAGGACTGGCGCGAGAGCGGCGGGCCCGTGGATCCCGGCCAGCAGGCCTAGATCCGCGTCGCCCCCCTGTCCGGTCGGATGCGCCTCATCCGGTCGGACAGGCAGGCTCCCGACCTTTGGATCCGGGGCTCTTGCGCCGCTCGGGCCTCACGACGACACCACCGCGGCATCGAAGCCCGCGGCGCGGACGGCGGCGATGATGGCGTCGGCGTGGTCCGCGTCCATGGCCTCGAAGGTCACCTCCACGTCGGCGTCGCGCGCCGAGAGCGCCAGCAGGCTGCGGTGGTGCTGCACCTCGAGGATGTTGGCACCGGCCTCGCCGAGCGTGGTGGCGATACGCGCCAAAAGCCCCGGCTGGTCGGCGATGGCGATGCGCAGCTTGACGATGCGGCGCTCCCGCATCAGCTCGCGCACCAGGATCGAGGCCAGCAGGCGCGGATCGATGTTGCCGCCCGACAGCACCACCCCCACCGACCGGCCGCGGAAGCGCTCGCGGTGGGCCAGCAGACCGGCGAGCGCGGCGGCGCCGGCGCCTTCGGCCACCGTCTTCTCGATGTTGAGATAGAGCGCCACCGCCTCTTCCAGCGCCTGCTCGTCGACCAGCAGCACCTCGTCGACGCGGGCGCGGACGATGGCCCGGGTGAGCTCGCCCGGATACTTCACGGCGATGCCCTCGGCGATGGTGCTGCCGCCGCCGGCGAGCGCGGCGCCGTTCACCGCGCAGTGCATGGCGGGATAGCGCGCCGCCTGCACCCCGACCACCCGGATCGCGGGGTTGATGGCCTTGGCGGCGGTGGCGATGCCGGAGATCAGGCCGCCGCCGCCGATCGGCACGATCAGCGTATCGAGGCCGGGCTGATCCTCGAGCATCTCGAGGCCGACGGTGCCGGCGCCGGCGATCACCTGCGGGTCGTCGTAGGGGTGGATGAAGGTCAAGCCGCGCTCGGCCGTGATCTCGGCCGCCCGGGCGGCCGCGTCGGCCAGGCTGTCGCCGGCCAGCACCACCTCGGCGCCGTGGGCGCGGGTGTGCTCCACCTTGGTGAGCGGAGTGGCCCGCGGCATGACGATGGTGGCCGGCACGCCGAGCCGCCTGGCGTGGAAGGCGACGCCCTGCGCGTGGTTGCCGGCGGACATGGCGGCGACGCCGCGCGCCCGCACCGCCGGATCGAGCGTCAGCAGCTTGTTGAGGGCGCCGCGCTCCTTGAACGAGGCGGTGAACTGGTGGTTCTCGAACTTGATCCAGACGCGGGCGCCGGCCATGTCCGACAGCACCTGGCCGTAGAGCTGCGGCGTGCGCACGACCTGGCCCTCAATGCGCGCAGCGGCTTCCTTGATGTCGTCGAGACCGATCATGTGCTGGCGTCCCCGCTGCCACGCCGAAGGGTGGCCGCCCACCTTAGGGCGGGATGACTTTTCCTCGAATCATCATCCCTCTCTAAGTCCTTGTTTTGAGCATGATCTTGTCCAAAAACCGGTGTCCACTTTCTGGGGGATCATTCGCACGCCCGGCGAGGGCGTGTCCGATCAGACGCGGCCCGCAGCCCAGCAAGCGCTCCGGCGCGGGCATCTATGGCCAGGCCCTGCCGCTGGCCATCGCCTCGAGCAGGGGCGCCCAGTCCGGCTGCGGCGTCAGGCGGAACAGGTCTCGCAGGGCCTCGTGGAGCTGCGGCGCGGTGAGCTCGACGCGCTGCGCCTCGCCGTCCACCGGCCGGATCGTCAGCCGGTTGCGCAGCAGCGTGTATTTCACCTCCGGCGCCACGCGGGCCAGGATCAGCTCATGGGTGAAGTGGCTGCCCGGGTGGGTGGCGGTGAACCAGTTGGCGACGGTGAAGTCGCTCTCGTGCTGGGGCGTGCGCGACAGGTCGTAGGCCGTGACCCAGGCATCGTCGATGAAGGCCTCCAGGGCCCAGCCGTCCGCCGTCGGCCGCACGCGCAGGGTATCGTGGCGCAGGCGCCGGGGCGCCGGATCACCCAGGCGCAGCGGCGCCGTCGGCACGCAGGCGCCGAAGCCCACGTCCGCCAGCCATTCGTCGCCGTCGACGGCGACGGCGAGCGCCATGTGCGTGCGCGCCGGGACGGCAGCCGGCGCGGCCCTTGCCCAATAGACACGGCCGAGGTGCGCCGTGACGGCAAAGCCGATCGCCTCCAGCACGCGCTTGAACAGGCTGTTGTGCTCGAAGCAGTAGCCGCCGCGCCCGCCGTGGACCAGCTTCGCCTCGACCGCGGCGGGATCGAGCTCCACCGGCCGGCCGAGCAGCACGTCGATCGCCTCGAACGGGATGGCCGCCGGGTGCAGCTCGTGCAGGGCGGTCAGGGTCGCGAGCGTCGGCGTGCGCGGGCCGCCGTAGCCGATGCGCCGGCAGTAGGCGTCGAGATCGACGCGATGCACCATCTTGCCTCCCGGGACGTGTGGAGCGTGTCGATCAAGACGACACGGACCGCTCAGGTGTGACATGCCCCGCCGCGCGCGATCGTGCCCCCCGGATCGTGGCCAGCGCAAGCGGGCGGTTGGAAGCGGCCATTGCTGCGGCAGAGCCGCGCCGGCTCTATCGTATCCCCCGCATCGACAGGAGGGCGGATGATCGATCTGCGCCAGCTCCGGCATTTCATCGCCGTGGCCGAGGAGCTGCATTTTCATCGGGCGGCGGCCCGGCTGAACATGTCGCAGCCGCCGCTCACCGCTTCGGTCCGCAGCCTGGAGGCGGAGATCGGCGCCCGGCTGATCGAGCGCGGCAACCGCACGGTGCGGCTCACCGCGGCCGGCGCCGCCTTCCTGGACGAGGCGCGGCGCACGGTCCGCCAGGCGGAGCGCGCCGTCGCCGCGGCGCAGGAGGCGGCGGACGGCCGCGCCGGCATCGTGCGCGTGTCCTATGTCGGCAGTGCGCTCTATGGGCGCCTGCCGGCCCTCATCCGCCGCTTCCGCCAGGATTGCCCGGGCATTCGCCTGGAGCTGCGCGAGGCGACGACGGCGCAGCAGGTCGCGATGCTGAGGGAGCAGCGGGCCGACGTGGCCGTGCTCATCCCGCCCGCGGCGGACAGCGCCGACATGGCCCTGGCGCCCTTCGATGCGGACCGCCTGGCCATGGCGCTGCCGCACGAGCATCCCCTCGCCGGCCGCTCCCGCCTGCGTCTCGGCGCGCTTGCCGACGAGCCCTTCGTGCTGTGGCCGGCGGTGGAGGGGCGGGGCTTCCACCTGCGGGCCATCCGCCTGTGCGCGGAGGCGGGCTTCGTCCCCCGTGTGGTGCAGGAGGCGCACGGCATGCACGCGGTGCTGTCGCTGGTGGCCGTCGCCGCCGGGGTCTCGATCGTTCCCGGCAGCATGGCCGGCTTCCGCGCCGGCGAGATCGTCTATCGGCCGATCACGAGCCGGCAGGCCCGGTTCGAGCGCGCGCTGTGCTGGCAGGACCGGCCGCAGCCACCGGCCGTGCAGCGCCTCCTGGCCCTGGCCGCGCCGGGCGATCCTGCGGCCGCGCGATAGCAAGCGCCGATCGTGGCGGCTCATCGATAGTATTGGCGCCTATCGCCCGGCGACGGCACTATGGGACCGCTGCAGCGTCCCGCCCCTTCACGACGGAGGATCCACCATGCCGTTCGGGCGTCTGCGCGCCGCCGCCGCGGCCCTGCGACGGGCCATCCTCGCCATCGCCATCGTCCACCTCGCCGCAGGCCTTGCACTGGCGAACAACTCTTCGAAAGCCAACGGAATGATCTACCAGCTGCGGATCTACGAAATATTCGACAGTAACAAGGCGGCCTTCCACGCCCGCTTCCGCGACCACGCCATGCGCATCATGCGGCGCTACGACTTCGACATCACCGCGGCCTGGGAGACCAGGACGGGCGAGCGCGCGGAGTTCGTCTACGTGGTCCGCTGGCCCGACGAGGCTGTCATGAAGGACCGCTGGGCCCGGTTCATGGCGGACGAGGAGTGGGCCCGGATCAAGCGCGAGACGGCGGCGGTGAGCGGCGACATGGTCGGCGGGATCGAGGAGCGCATCCTGCAAGCCGTCGACTATTCGCCGCAGCAGTGGCGGTAGGCCCGACCGCTCGCCCCGCAGCTCCAGGTCTTTTCATCGGGAGCGTTTCTCTCCGATCGGGACGCGCTCCAGGCCGATCACTCGGCGATGTCGATGATGGTCTTGCCCCAGCCCTGGCCGGACAGGGCGAATTCCATCGCCTCGGCGAAGGCGGCGAGCGGAAAGCGGCGGCCGACGGGCGGCGCCAGCCGGCCCTCCTCCACCCAGGCGAGCAGCTGGGTCACATGCGCCTGGGCGCGCTCGGCCTCGAACAGGAAGAACTGCCGCACGTCGACGCCGACCAGGGCAGCGCCCTTCATCAGCGGCAGGTTCACCGGCAGCTTGGGGATCGGGCCGCCGGCGAAGCCCACCACCAGATGACGGCCGCGCCAGCTCTGCGAGCGGAAGGCCGGCTCGAACAGCGGGCCGCAGACGGGATCGAACACCACGTCCGGCCCGGCGCCGCCGCAGGCCGCCTTCAGCCGCTCGCGCCAGCCCTCCGGCTCGGTATCGAGGATGTGCTGCGCCCCGTGCTCCTGGGCAAACGCGCGCTTCGCCGGCGTGGAGGCGGCGGCGATGACCTCGGCGCCGAGCAGCGCGCCGATCTGCACGGCCGCCACGCCGACGCCACCGGCCGCGCCCAGCACCAATAGGCGCTCGCCCGGCTGCAAGGCCGCCCGGTCCTTGAGCCCGTGTAGCGCGGTGACGTAATTGGTGCGGAAGCCGGCCGCCTGGCCGAAGCTCATGGCGTCGGGGATGCGCCGCACCGTCTCCGCCGCCGCGACCGCATATTCGGCCAGCCCGCCGCCGAAGGCGGAGGCCATCACCCGGTCGCCCGGCCCGACCTGCGAGACCCCGGCGCCGACGGCCGCGACGACGCCGCCGACCTCCATGCCAGGGGTGAATGGGGTCGGCGGCTTCACCTGGTAGCGGCCGAGCGCCACGAGGGCGTCGACGTAGCCCATGCCGCAGGCGTGGACCTTGACGAGGACCTGCCCGGCCGCGGGTGTCGGCGTCGCCACCTCGATGAGACGGTAGTCATCGATGGAGTCGATGGATTCGGCCCGCACGGTCTTCATGAAGCAGCTCCAGATGGGTGAAGCCGCGCAGGCCCAGAAACAACCGCCGCGCCGCCAACCGCGCGAACTTAAGGTCTCGGCCGCAGCGGGACTTCCCCATGGCCCAGGATTTCATTTATCGACTAGCTCGATGAATAGCGCCAACCTCCAGAATGTGGCGGCCTTCCTGAAGGTGATCGAGGCCGGCGGCTTCACCGCCGCCGCCCGCGAGCTCGGCGTCACCCAGTCGACCGTGAGCCGCCGCGTCGCCGAGCTGGAGCGTCAGCTCGGCCGCCGGCTGCTGGAGCGCACGACGCGCCGCCTGATGCTCACCGAGGCGGGCGAGCGCTACGGCGAGGTGGTGCGCACGCTGGTCGCCAGCCTCGCCGACGCCGAGGCCGACCTCAACGACGACGACGCCCGCGCTCAGGGGCCGCTGCGCATCACGCTGCCGTCCAGCTTCGGGCGGCTCGTCGTGCTGCCGGCCCTCGCCCCGTTTTGCGCCTGCCACCCGTTGGTCCGCTTCGATATCGACCTGTCGGATCGCTACGCGGACCTGCTGTCGGAGGGCTACGATCTAGCCGTGCGGCTGGCCGAGCCGCACGAGTCCGGGCTCGAAGCGAAGCTGGTGGGCCGGATGCGCGTCGCCATCTGCGCCACGCCCGACTACCTCGAGCACAACCCCATCCATGGCCCCGACGACCTTGTCCCAGAGCGCTGCCTCGTGCAGCGCACCTATGCGCCGCGGACCATCTGGCCGGTGCGCTACGGCGGCGTCACCCGGCGGCTGCAGATACGGCCGCGGATGATCCTCAGCGACGTGGAAGCCGTCAGGATCATGGCCCTGGCCGGCCTCGGCATCGCTGGCCTTCCCGACTATCTGATCGGCGACGACCTCAGGGCGGGCCGGCTGCGCCCGGTGGCCGCCGACATCACGCTGCCGCGCGCCCGCATCTACGTCGTCTGGCCGCGGCACAAGTCGGCCGTGCCGCGCGTGCGCGCCCTGCGCGATCACCTGACGGCGGCGCTCGCGTCCGCCTCGGGCGCGGATTAGCGCGCCCGCCATGACGCTCGTGGCCCCGGCCACGCGCGAGCGGGCTGGATCAGGCGCGCCGCCTGGGCGATGCTGGCGCGCGTGGAGCGCGGGAGACCGGATTCGATGGCGGATGCCGACCCTTACGAGTTGCTCGGTGTAGCGAGGAACGCCTCGCAGAAGGATATCCAGCAGGCCTTCCGTGGGCTGGCCAAGAAGCTGCACCCGGATCTGAACCCGGGCGACAAGGAGGCCGAGAAGAAATTCCAGGCGATATCGGCCGCCTACGACATCCTGGGCGACGAGGAGAAGCGCGGCCGCTTCGACCGCGGCGAGATCGACGCCTCCGGCGCCGAGCGGCCGCAGCGCCGCTACTACCGCGATTTCGCCGACGCCGGCGAGGCCGCCGGGGCCTACGGCGGCGGCGCCGGCTATGCCGACATGGGCGATGCCGACGACATCCTCGCCGCCTTCTTCGCCCGCGGCGGCGGCCCGCGCGGCGTCCGCCTGCGCGGGCGCGACCGGCACTATCACCTGGACGTCGACTTCCTCGACGCGGTGAACGGCGCCACCCGGCGCATCGTGCTGCCCGACGGCTCGGCGCTCGACGTCGCCATGCCGCCCGCCGCGCAGGACGGGCAGACGCTGCGGCTCAAGGGCAAGGGCGAGCCCGGACCGGAGGGCGGCGAAGCCGGCGACGCTCTGATCGAGATCGCGGTGAAGCCGCATCCCCACTTCAAGCGCGACGGCGACGACATCCGCCTGGAGGTGCCGATCTCGCTGGTGGAGGCGGTGCTCGGCGGCAAGGTGACGGTGCCGACGCCCACCGGGGCCGTGAGCGTCACCGTCCCCAAGGGGTCCAGCACCGGCCGCGTGCTGCGGCTCAAGGGCAAGGGCGTGGCCGGACGGGGCGACGAATACCTGACCCTGCGGGTGGTGCTGCCCGAGACGCCCGATCCGGAGCTCGAAGCCTTCGCCGAGGGCTGGGCGGCCGGCAAGGCCCACGATCCGCGCAAGGAGATGGGGATATGAGCATCGATGCGACGGAGCTGTGCCGGCAGGCGGGCATCGAGCCGCGCGTGCTGGAGCTGTGGGTCGCCACCGGCTGGGTCCGCCAGACGGGCGCGGCCGCCAGCGCCGGCTACTCGGCCATCGACGTGGCGCGGGCGCAGCTGATCCGCGACCTCACCGGGCCGATGGGCGTCAACGACGACGGCATCGGTGTGATCCTCGATCTCGTCGACCAGGTGCACGGCCTGCGCCGGGCGCTGCGCGGCATGAGCGCCGCCGTCGCCGCCCAGCACGTGTCGGTCCGCCAGCAGATCCGCGCCGAGGTGGAGCGGCTGGCGCAGGCGGAGGCCGGCGGGACTGCCGATCCGGCGGCCCGCTAGAGCGCTTTGCGATTGGGTGGACCCACCCAATCGCAGAAAAGCGCTCCAGATTCAAAAAGTTATGAGCATTTCTCTGCAATTGGATGATCTCATCCAATTGCAGAGAAATGCTCTAGGCGCTTTCGCACAGTGATGTCGACGCTTCGCTCCGCCGCGGCAGACGGCGTGCGGCGCGGCCGCTGCGCACCTCGCCCCGCCTGCGGCCATCGGATTCACGCATCTGGACGCTGTAGCGTAAGCCCTTGCTCTGAAATCGTATTGCAAGCTGGACCGCCGCCCACCCCTACCCCTCCCCGCCACTTCGTGGGGGGAGGGAGGAGCACATGCTTGCAGCCTTTGGGAGAGTAGGCGAGCCGGCCAGACGAACGGCCTCCCCCCTTGCGGGGAGGCTGTCCCGAGCAAAGCGGAGGGGCTTGTGGGGGTGGGGTCCAGCCGCCTCAACGCCAGCAGAACGTGCCTCGTCGCGATGTGCATGCGACAGCCGCACGCGGGGTGCGCTGCGGCAACGACGGCGCCAAAGCGTCAAGACGTCTGTGCAGAGTTTCCCTAAACCTGTGGACCTGGAGCCCTCCTGGCTCAGGCCGCGAACACCGGCGGGCGCACCTGTGCCCACGGGCGGGCCGCCTCCAGATCGCGGGCGAGCTGCAGCAGCGTCGCCTCGTCGCCCATGGGCGCGACGATCTGCACCGCGAGCGGCAGGCCGTCGTGCCAGCCGGCCGGCACGCTGATGGCCGGCTGTCCGGTCATGTTGAACAGGCCCGTGTAGGGCACCGTGTCGAAGAGGTGGTTGAACCAGCCTTCGGCGCTGAGCGGCGCGTTCTGATCGAGGAAGCCGAGCTTCACCGGTGAATGGCGCAGGCACGGCATGATGAGCGCGTCGTAGCCGGCCATGAAGTGGCCCAGCGCGCGGTTGACGGCGTTCATCTGCACGAAGGCCATCTCGTAATCCATGGCCGTGAGCTTGGCGCCGGCCTCGGCGCAGGCCAGCGTCGCCGCCTCCAGGTTGTCGGCCGACGGCGTGACGCCGAGCATGTCGGCGAGCCCGAAGGCGCCGGCCGCCAGGAAGCCCATCCAGGCGACGTAGCTCGCCCGGCTCCAGGCCTCGCGGTCGAAGGCGGGCGCCGCCTCGACCACCGCATGCCCCTCCCCCTCCAGCAGCAGCGCCGTCGCCCGCACCGCCTCGGCGACGTGCGGATCGGGCTCGGGCAGCCCCGGCACATGGGTGGCCAGGGCGAGCTTGAGCTTGCGCGTCGGCCGGCCGACGACCTCGGCGTAGTGCTCCGCCGGTCGCTGGATCTCAAACATCGCCCCGATCTCCGGGCCCTCGACGCAGTCGAGCAGGAGGGCTGCGTCGCGCACGCTGCGCGTCACCGCGAACTCGATGCCCATGCCCATGAGCGGCAGCATGTAGTCCGGCCCGATCGGCGTGCGCCCGCGGGTCGGCTTCAGCCCGACGACGCCGCAGCTGGCGGCGGGGATGCGGATGGAGCCGCCGCCGTCGTTGGCGTGGGCCATCGGCACCACCCCGGCGGCCACGGCGGCGGCGCTGCCGCCCGACGAGCCGCCGGGCGAGCGGGTGACGTCCCACGGGTTGCGGGTAGGTCCGTAGAGCAGCGCCTCGGTGGTCGCGTTGAAGCCGAACTCGGGCGTCGTGGTGACGCCGACCGTGTTGAGCCCCGCCTGGCGGAAGCGGGCGAACAGCTCGGAGCTCTGCTCGGGCACGTACTGGCCGGCGGCCAGCAGCCGGGTGCCCATGCGATGGGGCACGCCGGCCAGGTGCAGGACGATGTCCTTGACCAGGAACGGCACGCCGGCGAACGGCCCGTCCGCCGCGCCCGCGAGCGGCGTCTCCAGCCGGCGCGCCATCACGTTGAGGCGGTCGTTCACCGCATCGATGGCCGCGTTGGCGCAGGCGGCCAGCTCGTCCCCGGTGACCTCGCCCTTGCGCACCAGCTCGCTCAGGCCGACGGCGTCGTGCGCGGCATATTCGGACAGCTTCATCGGACCTGGCTCCCTCGTCGTTGGAGGCGCTAGCCTGCAACGGCGGAGGAGCCGCCCCGATAGCGCATTTGCGCTATTGATCCGGCCGATGGCCGAGGGCAGCGGCGAGGCCCAGCTTGCTGGTGACGTGCAGCTTGCCGAAGATCGCCCGGATGTGGTTGCGGGCCGTGTGCGGCGAGACGTCGAGCGCCCGGGCGATCTCGCGGAAGCTCGCGCCGCGCGCATAGGCTTCGGCCACCTGCCGCTCGCGCGGCGTCAGCGGCCGGGCGCGCTCCGCCTCGTCGATCTCCAGCAGCCCCAGCCCGAACAGCTCCCGCAGCCGCAGCCGGATCTGCTCGTCGCCGTAGCAGCCGCGGGCGACCAGCATTTGCGTCAGCCGCGCCGGCAGGCGGCCGCCCGGCGCCTCGATGCCAGCGTCCGCCAGCCGCTTCAGGAAGGCGCCCGATACGTGCTCGAGGCGCCCGTCGAGGGTGAGCGTCGCTGTCGACGAGCCCGCCCCCCAGGCGTTCGCCGCCAGCCGGTTGCGCAGCGCCACGGCGAGATGGCGCAGAAACAGCCGTGCATGGCCGACGTCCTCCGCGGTGAAAGCTGCGCCGTCCGCACCGCGGTAGAGCGACAGGAACAGAAAGCCGTCGGTCACGAGGCCCGGCGCCGTCACCGAGACGGCGGCGCGGATGCCGTGCCGGTCGAGCACGCGACGCAGCGCGGCCGGCGTCTCCTCGCCGAACTGCGCCACCGCATGGTCGCGCTGCCGGGCGAACTCGGCGGCAAGGGGGTCGAGATCGCGGATGCGCCGCCATTCCTGGGCAAAGCCCTTGGGCAGCTTGTGCCGATACTCGCCGAGCAGCAGCGGCAGCCCCGCGCCGTCGAAGCTGGCATGGCCGAGCCAGGCCGCATCGAAACCCAGGCTCATGGACAGGCGGCCGATGGCGCCGTCGAGGAACGCATCGGACAGCACCACGTCCGTCTGCGCATGGAGCGCCAACAGCGCCTCGTCGAAAGCGCCGATCGGCGCCATCTCGCGCCCCGCCGCGGCCACGCCGGGGCGGATGGAGCTCAACGCTGCGTGCTCGTTGCCACGTGCCATGCCGCGACGCCCGCTGGAGATGGAAGACCAAGCTAATCGTGCCGCAGGATTATCCGCAAGAACCGCGCCACCGCACGAGCGGGAGCCCGACGTCAGGCGAGCCGCAGCACGGCCGCGCCGACGGCGATCGTCAGCACCGCCGCGAGGCGCGCCCGGCCGACACGCTCGCCGAGCAACAGCCCGGAGATCGCCGTGCCGAACAGGATCGAGGTCTCGCGCAGGGCGGCGATGACGGCGACCGGTGCCGCCGTCATCGCCCATAGCGCCAGCCCGTAGGAGACGAGCGTGCAGGCACCGCCGACGAGCCCGAGCCGCCAGCGGTGGGCGATCGCCGCGCCGAGGGCCGCGCGCTGGCGCAGCAGCGCCCAGGCGGCGAGCGGCAGGCCGGTGAGCAGGAACACCCAGAGCGTATAGGCGGCCGGCGCGCCGGAGGCGCGCACGCCGGCACCGTCGATCAGCGTGTAGGCGGCGATGACCACTGCATTGGCGAGCGCCACGGCGATGCCCTGGCGGCTGCCGCTGCGGCCGCCCGCCGCCATGGCGAGGATGCCGAGGCAGGTGACGGCGATGCCGAGCCAGGCCCGCGGCGACAGCGCCTCGCCGATCCACAGCGCCCCCACCAGGGCCACCAGCAGCGGCGCCGCACCGCGCATGAGCGGATAGGTCTGGCTCATGTCGGCGACGTGGTAGGCGCGCGCCACCAGCACGTAGTAGCCTACCTGCACGACGGCGGAGGCCGCCAGGTAGGGCCAGCTCGCGGCGGCCGGCGCCGGCAGCAGCGGCAGCGCCAGCCCGGCGATGAGCGCCGCCGCGCCGGCCACCAGCACCGTCATCATCAGCTTGTCGCCGGCGCCCTTGATGATGGCGTTCCAGGTGGCGTGCAGCGCCGCGGCGAACAGGATGATGGCGAAGACGCTGCCGGACATGGGCTGACCGATCCTCCGGACGCCGCCGCGCCCCGCAGCAGGTATAGCGGATCGGGAGGACGAACCCGGGGGGCCTTCGAGCGGATGGATGCCCGGGTCAAGCCCGGGCATGACACCATAGGCGTGAGGTGCCGACCTCCCAGCGTCATGGCCGGGCTTGACCCGGCCATCCATCGACTTTGGAGACCGAAGCCGCGAGGCCTACCCCGCCGACGCCGCGGCAATCACCGCGGCGTCCGGCGCGTCGCCGTGCAGCCGCTCGACCTCCGCGGCCCGGCGCAGCAGCACCGCCCGCTGGTTGATGTAGCCCTTGTCGGTGATCTCGCTGGCGTCGATGGACGGCGCCTCCAGCGTGAACAGCAGGCGCGCCACCGCCGTCGAGCTCCCCGGTGCGGCGGCGTTGTGGCGGGCGAGCGCAGCGCCAATCGCTTCGCGCACCGCCGGATGCGCCACCACGGCCTCGGCCGGCGCGTCGGCGGCCAGATCTGCGCAAAGCGTCCGGCAGGCGGCGAGGTTGGGGAAGGCGAGGAGGCCGATCGCGTCGCGGTCGTGGCCGGTGATGACGGCATCGTCGATGAGCGGCGCGGCGGCGGCGAGCACGGCGAGGCGCAGCATGCCGACGTTGACCCAGGTGCCGGTGCTGAGCTTGAAGTTCTCGGCCACGCGCCCGTCGAACAGGATGCCCTTGGCCGGCACCTCCGGATCGGCGAAGCGGGCGGCGTCCCCGGTCTTGAACCAGCCGTCGGCGAAGGCGGCGGCGGTGAGGTCGGGGCGGCGCCAATAGCCGGGCGTGACGTTGGGGCCGCGCACCCGCATCTCCAGCCGCTCGCCGGACGGCGCCAGCATCAGCTCGCAGCCGGGCATGGGCAGCCCGATGATGCCGGCCCGGTCCACCGCGAAATGGCCATTGGTGACGCAGGGCGCCGTCTCGGTCATGCCCCAGCCCGACAGCATGGGCACCACATGGCCGCGCGCCGCGCGCGAGCACGCCTCGAGCCGCTGCCACAGCGGCTGCGATAGGGCGGCGGCGGCATAGAACACGATCTTCAGCCGACTGAAGAAATGCGCGTTGAAGGCCGGGTCGACCTCGAGCTGGTCGAGCAGGCAGGCATAGCCGCGCGGCACGTTGAAATAGGCGGTCGGCGCCACCGCCTTCAGATTGGCCACGGAGCGGGCGAACAGCGCCGGCGTCGGCCGCCCCTCGTCGATGAACAAGGTGCCGCCGTTGCGCAGCACCAGGTTGAAATTGTAATTGCCGCCGAAGGTGTGGTTCCAGGGCAGCCAGTCGACGATGACCGGCGCCTCGTCCTCCAGGAACGGCCAGATCTGGGCCGTGCTCTCCTGGTTGGAGCAGAGCATGCGCTGGGTGTTGATGACGCCCTTCGGCAGATCGGTGGAGCCGGAGGTGAACAGGATCTTGGCGATCGTGTCGGGGCCGACGGCCGCATGGGCGCGGTCGACCGCCGCGGTCGGCAGCGTGGCGCAGAGCTCGCCGAAAGGTGTTGCACCGAGGCCCTCGGCCCCCGCCGCCGCGACGATCTCGGCGCCGCCGAAGTCCACCGCCTCGAGCGCCGCCCCGTACGCCGCGAGGTCGTCGATGAAGACGAGCTCCGGCGCGACGAGCTCCGCGAGGTGGCGGAGCTTGGCGAAATCGCGGCTGAGCCGGGCGTAGGCGGTCGACACCGGCGCCACCGGGATGCCGACATGCATGGCGGCGAGCATCATCACCGCGTGGTCGATGCCGTTCTCGGCCAGGATCAGGATCGGCCGCTCCGCCGTGAGGCCGCGGTCGAGCAGGGCCTGGGCGACGGCGCGGGTCAGCCGCTGTGCCTCGCCGTAGGTGAGGATGCGCCACTCCTCCGCCGGCGCAGCCCCGGCCCGCTGGGCCAGGAACGTCCGGTCGGGCGCGCGCTCCGCCCACTGGTCCAGCAGCACCCCCAGGCTGCGCGGCGCCTCGTCGAGCGGCAGGGGCGAGCGCAGCACGAGGGCGCCGTCGGCGCGGCGCTCGACGTCGACGCGCGCCGGCGCGAAGCGGGTGGAGGGCGGCGGCACGGCCGGACTGGTCCATGGAGCCGACACGGCGGCGCCCTCGTTTGGCATCTCTCTCCCCCTCCTGTTGGCACGTCGGTGCGGGTTCGGCCGTTCGGCCTTCGGCGCGGCGGGTACGGGCCGCGGCGGTTCGTACTATGCATTATAATTCTTGCAATTCAAAAAATATACGCACTATGATGCATGACAACACATGCGCGGCGCCAGGCACGCCCGCAGCAAGGGCCAGGGAGGATCGCATGAAGGCCGAGGACGACTGCCGGCTGCGCAGCACGAGGCGTGGGCTGTTGAAGGGCGCCGCGGCGTGGAGCGCGCTCGGCGCGGCGGGCTCGCTCGCCAAGCCCGCCCTGGCTCAGGCCGTGCCCCTGCGCGTCGGCCTGATGCTCCCCTACACCGGCACCTACGCCAAGCTCGGCCAGTTCTGCGACCAAGGCTTCCGCCTGTTCGTCGAGATGAACGGCGGCAAGCTCGGCGGCCGCGACATCAGCTTCGTCCAGGTCGACGACGAGTCGAAGCCGGAAGCGGCGACCGACAACATGAACAGGCTGGTCTCGCGCGACAAGGTCGACGTGGTGCTCGGCACCGTCCAT
Source organism: Chelatococcus sp. KU-N122 (assembly GCF_055391085.1). Classification (NCBI taxonomy): domain Bacteria; kingdom Pseudomonadati; phylum Pseudomonadota; class Alphaproteobacteria; order Hyphomicrobiales; family Chelatococcaceae; genus Chelatococcus; species Chelatococcus sp. KU-N122. The sequence goes on from NZ_AP043981.1 coordinate 1,330,967, forward strand.
TCCGGCGTCGCCATGGCCATGGTGAAGGTGGCGCGGGACACGGGCACGCTGCTGCTGATCCCCAACGCCGGAGCCAACGATGCCACCGGCCCGCTCTGCGCGCCCAACATCTTCCGGACGTCGTTCTCCAACTGGCAGGTCAATTTCCCCATGGGCAAGGTGATTGCCGACGCGGGGCACAAGAAGGTCGTCACCATCACCTGGCGCTACACCGCCGGCCAGGAGATGATGGCCGCCTTCAAGGAAGGTTTTGGCAAGGCGGGCGGTACCGTGGTCGAGGAGCTCGCCCTGCCCTTCCCGGAGGTCGAGTTCCAGGCGCTGCTCACCCGCATCGCCGCCATCAAGCCGGATGCAGTGCACGCCTTCTTCGCCGGCGGCGGCGCGGTCAAGTTCGTGCGCGACTATGCGGCGGCCGGCCTCAAGGGGCAGATCCCGCTCTACGGGCCGGGCTTCCTGACCGACGGCACGCTGAAGGCGCAGGGCGAGGCGGCCGACCGCATCCGCACCACGCTCCACTACGCCGACGACCTCGACACTCCCGCCAACAAGGCCTTCCTCGCCGCCTTCAAGACGAAGACCAACGAGGTCGGCGACATCTATGCGGTGCAGGGCTACGACGCGGCCGCGCTGCTCGCCGTCGGGCTCGCCGCCGTCAAGGGCGACTTCAGCCAGCGCGACGCTTTGATCAAGGCCATGGGGGCCGCCCGGCTCGACAGCCCGCGCGGCCCGGTGAGCTTCAACAAGGCCCACAACCCGATCCAGAACATCTATCTGCGCGAGGTCCGCAACGGCGCCAACGCCTATGTGGCGGTCGCGCAGGCCAACGTCGACGATCCGGCCCGCGGCTGCCGCATCGCCTCGTGACCGGACGCGGGCGCGCGGCAGCGGCGCGCCCGTCGCCTCTGCCTAGAGCATTACCCGATCAGATGGAACCATCTGATCGGTAGAAATGCTCCAAGTCTTTGAATCCGGAACGCTTCCCGTTCGGGTAGACGACCCGAACGGGAAGCGTTTCAGCCCCCTCCTGCCCGGGCATCATTCCATGGACTTGCAGACCTTCGCCGTCCAACTGCTGAACGGCGTCCAGTACGGGCTGGTGCTCTTTTTGGTGGCCAGCGGCCTCACGCTGATCTTCGGCATTCTCGGCGTCATCAACCTGGCGCACGGCGCCTTCTACATGCTGGGCGCCTACCTGGCGTATTGGCTGACGGTGACCACCGGCAGCTTCTGGCTGGCGTTGGTGGGCGGCGTCGCCATCGCCTTCTGTCTCGGCCTGGCGCTGGAGGAGGTGCTGGTCAAGCGCCTCTACGGTCGCGACCACCTCACCCAGGTGCTGATGAGCTACGGCCTCATCCTGGTCATCGACGAGGCGCGGCAGATCCTGTTCGGCAAGGACGTGCATTCGGTCGCCGTGCCGGCGCTGCTCGACGGCGGCATCCGGCTGACGGATGTGCAGACCTATCCGGTGTACCGGCTCGCCGTCTGCGCCTTCTGCCTCGTCGTGGCGGCCGGCGTATTCGCCCTCATCCACCGCACCCGCATCGGCATGATCGTGCGGGCCGGCGCCGAGAACCGCGAGATGACGCGGGCGCTGGGCATCCCCTTCGACACCGTCAACCGCACCGTCTTCGCCGCGGGCATCGCGCTCGCCGCGCTGGCCGGCCTCGTGGTGGCGCCGATCTCGACCGTCTTCCCCGGCATGGGCGACGGCATGCTGATCCTGTCCTTCGTCGTGGTGGTGCTCGGCGGTATCGGCTCGGTCACCGGCGCCGCCATCGGCGCGCTTCTCGTCGGGCTCACCGACACCTTCGGCAAGGTGTTCTTCCCCAGCCTGTCGAGCATGCTGATCTACGTGGTGATGGCCCTCGTCCTGATCTGGCGGCCGACCGGCATCCTCGGCCGGCGGGAGGCATGATGAGCGCCGCCGGCAGACGCTCCTGGCTCGTCTTCGCGCTGCTCATGGCGCTCGCCGCGCTGCCGCTCTTGGCGCCCGGCTATTATGTGCAGTTCGCCACCAAGATCCTGCTCATGGGCATCGCCGCCATGGCGCTCAACCTGGTCGTCGGCTTCGGCGGCCTGGTCAGCCTCTGTCACGGCGCCTTCTTCGGCCTCGCCGGCTACGTGCTGGCGCTGACGGCGCCGCGCGACGACCCGGCGTCCCTGTGGTGGAGCCTGCCGCTGGCGCTAGCCGCCGTGGCGCTCGCGGCGCTGGTCATCGGCGCCTTGTCGCTGCGCACCCGCGGCCTCTACTTCATCATGGTGACGCTCGCCTTCGGCGAGATGCTGTTCTACCTGTTCCAGGACGCGACGTTCGCCGGCGGCTCGGATGGCACCTTCATCTATTTCAAGCCCGAGGTCGCCGTAGCGGGCCTGACCCTGGTGGATCTGGAGAAGCCGGCGCAGTTCTTCTGGCTCGTGCTGGCGCTGGCGGGCGGCGTCATCGCCCTGCTCCGCCACCTCGTCGCGGCGCCCTTCGGCCGCGCGCTGCAGGCCGCCCGCGACAACGAGCGGCGCGCCCGCTCGCTCGGCTTTCCGATCTACCGCCTCCAGCTCACAGCCTTCGTGCTGTCGGGCGCGCTGACGGCGCTGGCCGGCTACTTTGCCGCGGCGCAGTTCGGCTTCGTGGCGCCGCAGATGCTGGGCTGGCACCTCTCGGCCGTGCTGCTGGTGATGGTCCTGCTCGGCGGCCTGCGCACCGTGGCCGGCCCGCTCCTCGGCGCCGCCGTGCTGATGGGCCTGGAGGAGGTGCTGAAGCTCACGACCGAGCACTGGAAACTGATCGAGGGACTGGTCATCATCGGGGTCGTCCTGGCGGCGCCCGGCAGCCTGCGGCGGCTCGCCGGCGTCGCCTTCGGCGCGGGCGCGGCGCCACGTGGCCACGGCACCCCGCCGCCTACCGCGGCCAAGGATGCGGGTGCGCCCGCAAGAGCATTTCCCGATCAGATGGACTCATCTGATCGGACAGAAATGCTCCAAGCCATTGAATCTGGAGCACTTCTATCTGATCGGGCGGTTCCACCCGATCAGATGGAAGCGCTCAGGCCGGTGCGCCATGCCTGAGGTCGCGCTGCGGGCCGAGAACCTCGAGCGCCGCTTCGGCGGCCTGCGCGCCGTGGCGGGAGTCAGCCTCGAGCTGCGGCGCGGCGAGATCCACGCCGTCATCGGCCCCAACGGCGCCGGCAAGTCGACGCTCATCAACCTGCTGTCCGGCGATCTGGCCGCGAGCGCCGGCGACATCCTCCTCGACGGCCGCTCGCTGCGGCGCCTCGGACCGGACCGCCGCGGGCGCCTGGGCCTCGGCCGCGCCTACCAGAAAACGACGATCTTCCGCGCCCTGAGCGCCCTGGAGAACGCCGGGCTCGCCGCGCAGGCGCGGGCCGCCCGCCCGCTCGGTCTGCTACCCCGGCGCCGGGACGAAGCGGCGATCGAGGGGCTGGCCGCCGCCGCGCTCGCGGCGGTAGGCCTGGCCGACCGCGCCGCCGTGCGGGCCGAGCTGCTGAGCCACGGCGAGCAGCGCGCGCTAGAGATCGCCATGGTGGTCGCCGGCGGCGCCCATGTGCTGCTGCTCGACGAGCCGCTGGCCGGCATGGGCGCGGAGGAGGCCCGCGCCATCACCGCGCTGATCCGCACACTCAAGGCCGGACGCGCCGTGCTGTTGGTGGAGCACGACATGGATGCGGTGTTCGCGCTGGCCGATCGGCTGACGGTGATGGCCGACGGGCGGGTGATCGCCAGCGGCCTGCCACACGACGTGCGCCGCGACCCGCAGGTGCGCCAAGCCTATCTGGGCGACGGAGGATCACCATGACGCCCTTGCTGGCCGTCGAGCGGCTCGAGGCCTTCTATGGCGCGAGCCAGGTGCTGAAGGGCCTCGACCTGGAGGTCGCCCCGGGCGAGGCGATCGCCCTCGTCGGCCGCAACGGCATGGGCAAGACGACGCTGCTGCGCTCGCTCATGGGCCTGGTCGCCGACCGGCGCGGGTCGATCCGCCTCGCCGGCCGCGACATCGCCCGCAGCCCTCCGGAGGCGATCGCCCGCGGCGGCATCGCCTACGTGCCGGAGGGGCGCGGCATCTTCGGCTCGCTCACGGTGATGGAGAACCTGGTGATGGCGGCGCGGCCGGGCCGCGACGGCCGCCGGCCCTGGACGCTGGAGCGCGTGCTGGCCCTGTTCCCGCGCCTCGCCGAGCGCCGCCGCCACGGCGGCCAGCAATTGTCGGGCGGCGAGCAGCAGATGCTGACCATCGGCCGGGCGCTGATGACCAACCCCGAGCTCATCCTCGTCGACGAGGCGACCGAGGGGCTGGCGCCGCTGGTGGCCCAGGAGATCTGGCGCACGCTCGCCGTGATCCGCGGCGAGGGCGCCGCAGTGGTCGTCGTCGACAAGGACATGCGCGCCCTCGCACGCCTCGCCGACCGCATGGTCGTGCTCGCCAAGGGCGAGATCGTGCTCTGCGACCGCCCCGCGGCGCTGCAGGCGACGCCCGGGCTGCTGGAGCGCTACGTGGGCATCTGAAGCGGGGCGCGGACGTGGTTCAGCTGGCACGAACGGCGGAACCGCCAGCGGACAACGATCTGTAGCGGCCGGGCGAGGCGCCCATGATGCGGCGGAAGGTCGTGCTGAACGCAGCTTCAGACTCGTAGCCCACCGACGAGGCAATGGCGGAGATGCGCTCGTCCGATCGTCGCAATCGGTCTGCCGCCAATCGCATCCGCCAGTCGATGAGGTAGTCGAGCGGCGTCCGCCCGACCACGGTGCGAAAGTGCTCGGCGAAGCTGGTTCTCGACATGCCCGCAAGGCCCGCGAATTCCGCCAGCGTCCATTTCCGGCCCGGATCGGCGTGCATCGCTCCGACAGCTCGCGCCAGACGCGGGTCCGACAAGGCTCCCAGCCAACCGGGGGATTTCGTGGCTTCGTCCGCGAGCCAGAGGCGAAGCACCTGTAGCAGCATGATCTGGGACAGATGCTCCGCCATCAGCGTGCCGCCCGGCGGCCGTGCCTTGAGTTCGTCGGCGAGTTGCTCCAGCGCCCAGCGCAGCACGGCCGCCTGGGCGGACGCATCGCGGACATGGACGACCGCCGGCAGGGCGCCGAACAACAAGGCCGCATGATCGCCCTCGAAGGAGAACCGGCCGCCGATCAGGAAGAAGTCGCCGCCGCCGTTGCACGTCGCGATGCCATCCACCGCCCGGTCGTAGATCGTCGCGGAATCGATCGTCGGCAGAGCAAGATCGGTGGCGAACCGGAAGGGACGACCGCGCGTCAGGAGAAAGCAGTCACCCGCCTCGACGCGCTGCGCCTCTGCCTCGCCTTCCACCCGCACCCAGCAGGATCCGCGCATGACTGCGTTGAACTTGATGCCCTCATGCGGCGGAAAGCGGATCGCCCAAGGGCCGCCCGCGTCGAGGCCGGCGCTGATCGCGCTTTTGGGCCTCAGCAAAGCAAGAATATCGGACAAGGGATCCAAACGCAGCAATCCGAACGATCAAGAATGAAATTCGGATTTTACAGCATGGATCGTCCAGCTTCCAGCGCCGATCGTCTCCTGCGCATCAGCGATGACAGGACATACCGCATGATCGATCACCAGAAGCCGCTCGTCTCCGGCTTCGGAGCGAGAAGCTCGGCCCGCGAGGTGCTCGGCGGCCTCGACCTGTCCGGCAAGCGCGCCGTCGTCACCGGAGGCCATTCCGGCCTCGGCCTGGAAACGACGAAGGCGCTCGCCGGAGCCGGCGCGTCGGTGATCGTGGCGTCGCGCGATCCGGCTTCGGCCGCCAAGGCCACCGCCGACATGCGCGGCGTGAGCGTCGAGCGGTTGGACCTCTCGGATCTCGACAGCGTGCGGTCCTGCGCCGATCGGATTCTCGGTCTCGGCACCCGCATCGACATGCTCATCAACAATGCGGGCGTCATGGCCTGCCCGCAGACGCGCGTCGGATCGGGTTGGGAGGCGCAGTTCGCCATCAACCATCTCGGGCATTTCGCGCTGGCCAACCGGCTCTGGCCCGCTCTCGAAGGCGGCGCCCGCGTCGTATCGGTATCGTCGGCCGGCCATCACGCCTCGCCGATCCGCTGGGACGACATCCAGTTCGAGCATGGCTATGATAAATGGCTCGCCTATGGCCAGTCCAAGACGGCCAACGCACTCTTTGCGCTCCATCTCGACCGCCTGGGCCGCGCGGCCGGCATCCGTGCCTTCTCGCTGCATCCAGGCAAAATCTTCACGCCGCTGCAACGACATCTGTCGCAGGCCGAGATGATCGCCGCCGGCTGGCTCGACGCAAACGGTGCCCCGGCCGACCCGACCTTCAAGACCCCCGAACAGGGCGCGGCGACGGCGGTATGGGCCGCGATCTCACCCAAGCTCGACGACCTTGGTGGCCTGTATTGCGAAGATTGCGACGTGGCCGTGCGCGCCGAAACACTCGACCAACCTTTCGTCGGCGTCCGCGCCTATGCAAGCGATCCCGACGAAGCCGAACGGCTCTGGAGGCATTCGGCCGAACTCGTCGGTCCCTGAGGACCGGCGGCACTGCAACAACCTGAAACGTGTGCTTGAGCAATTATGAGCGTGAGTGGACGCCGGTTCGCTTGCAGAAAATACGACACAACAAATAGATGGCGAGTTTCCGCGATTCGAAGAAACGCGAAAATTCTCTAATACGTCTCCACGTGGTAGCGGCCGCTGCCGCGCAGGTCGGCCTTGAGCGCGGCCCAGTCGAGGGCAGCACCCCGGCAAACGTCGGCGAAGGCCTCGTCGACGCCCGTCTCCATGGCCTTGAGGCCGCAGAGATAGACGTGCGTGTGCGGATCGCGCAGCAGCCGGGCGACGCGCTCGGCGTCGGTGCGGATCCGGTCCTGCACGTAGGTGCGCGGCTCGCCCGGGATGCGGGAATAGCAGAGGTGGCGGGCGAGCAGGCTCTCCGGCACCTTCTGCAGCGGGCCGAAGTACGGGAGTTCCTGCGGGCGGCGGGCACCGAAGAACAGCAGCAGCTCGCCGGCGGCGCCGGGCATGGCGCGGCGGCGGCGCTCCGTGAAGCCGCGGAACGGGGCCGAGCCGGTGCCGGTGCAGATCATGATGATGTTCGCCGACGGATCGTTCGGCATCAGGAAGGTGGCGCCGAACGGCCCCGTCACCTCGACGCTGGCGCCCTTCGACAGGTCGCAGAGATAGTTGGAGCACACGCCGCCGGGCTCGCGCTTCACCGTCAGCGCCAGATTGTTGGCGTTGGGCTTCTCGCCGTCGCGGGGGCTGGCGATCGAGTAGAGACGAATGGCGTGCGGCTCGCCCGCGGCCGTCGTGCCCGGCGGCACGATGCCGATGCTCTGCCCTTCCAGCACCGCGAACGGCAGTTGGCCGAGGTCGAGGATGATGTGGCGGACGTCCGCCTCGCCGTCCGGCGCGGTGAGGCGGTAGTTGCCGACGACGGTGGCGTGCGCCGGCTTGCCCCTGTTGTAGAGGTTGACCGTCGGCTTGCTGGCCGACACCGGCGCCACCGGCTTGCCGCCGAGGCCGCGGCGCGCCTCCTCCAGGAGGGCGCTGACCTCGTCCTCCAGCGCCTCGATGGCCCCGTCGGCGCGCTCGCCGAACTCCTCCTGGGCCGGCAGTTCGCCCCAGGAGAACTGCTCATCCAACGTGTAGGCCCGCGCCACCACGCGCCAGTTGTCGATGGCGCCGGTGGGACAGGGGGCGATGCAGTCCATGCAATAGTTGCAGATATCGGCATTGACGACATAGTTGTTGTCGTCGTGCGTCACCGCATCGATCGGGCACGTTTCTTCACACGTATTGCACCGGATGCAGATCTCCGGATCGATGACATGCTGCTTGATCAGTGTCGCGGTGCTCATGGACCGTATTCCGAAATACTGCGAGCGGCCATGTCCGAAACGCCGCTCGCCGGCTTACGCAGCGATCTTCACGTACTCGAAGTCGCCGGACTTGTTGTCGATGCCGACCTTGGGGGCGGCGATCCAGCTGGCGAACCGGCCGGGCTCCGCCACCGGCTGCATCAGGGCGGCGATGAAATCGCCGTCCGCCGTCGAAGGCAGGTACTGGTCGTGGGTCTTGCGCCAGGTGGCGTCGTCGACCAGCACCCCCTTGGGCGTGGCGTTGATGTCCTTGAACTCGCCGATCTGGCGGTGGAAGGCCACGTGCGGCAGCTCCAGGCGGAAGCGCACACCGGTCTTCTCGATGATCTTGTTCCAGCGCTCGACGCCCTTGGCGCAGTCGATCACGTAGTCGTCGCGCAGGCGCATGTTGAGCGCCGTCAGCGCCGGCTCCTGCACCAGCTCGATCTTCCCATCGATCATCTTCATCACCGGATAGGTGTCGCGCGTCAGCCGGTGATCGTCGTCGATCTTGGTCTCCTGGAAGCGGCCCTTCATCCCGGCATTGTAGAAGTTCGCCGCATTGGTCGAGACTTCCGAGCCGAAGAGGTCGAGCGACAGCGAGAAGTGCAGGTTCATCTTCTTCTGGATGGTCGGCAGGTCGATGACGCCGAGCGCGCGGATCTTGTCGACCGCGAAGGGATCGTCGATGCCGGCCGCCACCATGGCCTCGCAGGTGCGCTGGATGGTACGACCGACGCCGGTCTCGCCGACGAACATGTGGTGCGCTTCCTCCGTCAGCATGAAGCGGCAGGTGCGCGACAGCGGATCGAAGCCCGACTGGGCCAGGCTCTCCAGCTGCATCTTGCCGTCGCGGTCGGTGAAGAAGGTGAACATGAAGAAGGACAGCCAGTCGGGCGTCGCCTCGTTGAAGGCGCCCAGCATGCGCGGCGCGTCCTCGTCGCCGGAGCGGCGGCGCAGCAGGTCGTCGGCCTCCTCGCGGCCGTCACGGCCGAAGTATTTTTGCAGGAGATAGACCATGGCCCAGAGGTGCCGGCCCTCCTCCACGTTGACCTGGAACAGGTTGCGCATGTCGTAGAGCGACGGCGCCGTCTTGCCGAGGTGGCGTTGCTGCTCCACGGACGCCGGCTCGGTGTCGCCCTGGATGACGATGAGCCGGCGCAGCATGGCGCGGTACTCGCCGGGCACCTCCTGCCAGGCGGGCTCGCCCAGGTGCTCGCCGAAATTGACCTTGCGGCCCTCCTCCTGGGGCGCCAGCAGCACGCCCCAGCGGTATTCGGGCATGCGCACATAGTCGAACTTGGCCCAGCCCTTGGGATCGACCGACACGGCGGTACGCAGATAGACGAGGGATTCCTGAAAGCCCTCCGGCCCCATGTCGTTCCACCAGTCGAGGTAGCCGGGATGCCACCCCTCCAGGGCTTTCAGCACCTGCCGGTCGGAGGCGAGATCGACGTTGTTGGGAATCTTGGTGGTGTAGTCGACATTGATGACGTCGGACATGGTCGAACTCCGTTCTCAGCGAATGGCGAGGCGAGAAACAGGCATTGGCGCGATGCGATGCCGCTCTCTCACACCCTCTGCATGTCGAAGGCGGCCTTCTGGCCGGTGCCGTAGCGCTTGAGGGCGCCCTCGTCGCCGACCGCGTTCGGGCGCTGGAAGATCCAGTTCTGCCAGGCTGTCAGCCGCGCGAAGATCTTCGATTCCATGGTCTCGGGGCCGACGAAGCGCAGGTTCGCCTCCATGCCCGTCAGGCTGTCCGGAGAGAAGCTGGCGCGTTCCTCCAGGAACACGCGCACCTCGTCGTCCCAGTCGACGTCGTCGAGCGCGAACGTCACCAGCCCCAGGTCCTCGGCCGTCGCCGCGTCCAGGCTCTCGCCGATCCGCTCGCGGGCCCGGTCCACGTCGCCGGGATCGGCGAGGAACCGCGCTTCGAGCCGGGTCAGCCCCTGGCTCATGGGATAGGCGCCGAAGTTGACTGCGTTCAGGGCCAGCGCCGCCGGCGCGCGGTTGTCGCCCCGCTTCTGGCCGATCAGCATGTACGCACGGTCCGACGCGAACACGATCTCGGCCAGGGTTCCGGCGAAGCAGGAGTCCGGCTCGATCAGGGCGACGAGGGTGCGCGAGGTGACGTCGAGGCGCTTCAGCACCCGCTTCCAGTAGTGACGGATCTCGTTGGCCAGCCAATGGTCCTTGTTGGCATCGAGGAGGTCGTCATAGGCCAGGACCGTGGCGATATCGCCCTGACTCTTGAACAGCACGACGGCGATGCCGGTCTCGTTGAGGCGCAGATGCAGGATGGCGTCGTCGAGCTCGCGCGCCGCCTGCAGCGGCCAGAAGCCGGCGCCCTGCGCCACCATGCCCGCGGCGTCCGCCGGCGGCCCGGCCTCCGGGGCGCGCAGGGTAACCGTGGCGAGCCGTGCCCCGCGGTTGATATCGACCGTAACGAAGCCGTAGCCGACCCGGTCGGCCTCGAAGCGGCGCTGCAGCGGCGTGAGCTGCACGCCCTCGCCGGAGCCCGCGCGCCGGGATGCGGCCGCGAACTCGCGGGCGCGCTGCGCCACCCGGGCCTCCAGCCTGGAGTTCGGCACCGTCTCGTCGACGAGGCGCCATTGCACGGCGCGGCGCCCCTTGATGCCCTCCTCGGTGGTGCAGAAGTAGTCGGCATGGTCGCGGCGCACCTTGCGCTTGTCGACCACCCGGGTGAGCCCGCCCGTGCCGGGCAGCACGGCGAGCAGCGGCACCTCCGGCAGGGACACCGCCGACGAGCCGTCGTCCGCCAGGATGATGTGGTCGGTGGCGAGCGCCAGCTCGTAGCCGCCGCCGGCGGCGGTGCCGTTGATGACGCTGATGTAACGCTGGCCCGACGCGGCGCTCGAGTCCTCGATGCCGTTGCGCGTCTCGTTGGTGAACTTGCAGAAGTTCACCTTGTGGGCGTGGGAGGAGCCGCCAAGCATGCGGATGTTGGCGCCGGCGCAGAACACCCGGTTCTTGGCCGAGCGGATCACCACCGTCTTGACCTCCGGGTATTCGAAGCGAAGCCGCTGCACCGCGTCGGCGAGCTCGATGTCGACGCCCAGGTCGTAGGAGTTGAGCTTGAGCTGGTAGCCCTCGAACAGCCCGCCGTTCTCGTCCACGTCCATGAGCAGCGTGGCGACGTCGCCGTCGACCGCCAGCTTCCAGTGCCTGTAGCGGGTCGGATCGGTCTGAAAATCAACCCGCTGCTTGCCGTCGGCGAGCTTGGGTTCGTCTCCTGCCATAGCCGGCGTCCTCCATTGGCTTCATGCAACATAATGCATGTTTCGCGATCGCCGTCCACAACTCGAATGCGACTAACATGCATTTTTATGCATGTTAGCAGAATGACAGGAGGCGCACGAGCGGGGCGGCGACCAGTCGCTCGCAGGCCTCGCCACAGCCCAGCAGCGTGGCGCGCAGCCCCGCCGCGTCGAGCTCCCCGGCGAGGCTCAGCGGCTCGGCGCCCGGCCGTCTCGGGGCGAGCTCGTCGAGGATCGCGATGGCCTCGGCGACGAGGCGCCGGGCGGCCTGGGGCCGGCCCATGCGCCGCTTCAGGCCGGCGTTGGCGATCTGGATGCACGCCCTCAGGGCCAGGCGGTCGCAGCCGTTCATGGGCGCGGCCTGCCACACCGCCTCCCACACCTCGTGCGCCTCCCAGAAGAAGCCGGCGTCGTGCAGCCTCAGGCCGTAGCGGACCCCCGGGTCGTGGCCGGGCACGAAGGCCTGGAAGCGGACCGGCAGGGCCTGCTTGGCGAGATGCAGCGGCGCCCGGTCGGGCCCGGCCGTACGGCCGGGAACGTGGGCCCATTGCGGCAGCGGACGGTCGTCCCGCGGCACGCCGCGCTCACGCAGCCTGGGGAAATTCACCTTCGCCGTGGGTCTTGAGGAGGCGATCGGCGAAGGCGACCACGGCGGCGACGGTCTCGTCCGATGCTTCGCGGTGGGGCGTGTGGCCGACGTCGGGCAGCATGCAGACCTCCACCGGGCAGTAGCATTCCGCCTCGGCCACCTCGATCTGCCGCCGGCTGCCGTAAGGGTCGTCGCTGCCCTGGATGATCTGGATGGGCACGCGGATGTAGGCGAGCGCCTCCGAGATGTCCCAGGCACGAAAGCCCGGATGCAGCCAGGCGTCGTTCCAGCCGCGGAAGGCGACGTCCACGTCCTGGTGCCAGCGGGCGAGCTTGCTGCGCAGGTTGCCGCTCTCATAGGCCTCCCGGGCCGCCTGGATCGAGGCGGCGGTCAGGCCCTCCACGAAGAAATGGGGCGCGATCAGCGTGAGGCCCCTGATGCGATGGTCCTGCACGCTGCCGGCATAGATGGCAGCGATGGAGGCGCCGTCCGAGTGGCCGACGAGCAGCCCGCGCCGGAACCCGATCGCGTCGAGGACGCGCGGCAGCACCTGCAAGGCCTCGTCGTGCATGTAGGTGAGCGGCCGGGGCAGCTCGGCCGAGCTCGAGGCCCCGTAGCCGGCGCGCGAGTAGACGAACACGCCCGCCCCCGTGGCTTGCGCCAGCCGGTCGGGAAAGCTGTTCCACAGCCCGACGCAGCCGAGCCCCTCGTGCAGCAGCACCAGCGTCGGCGCCTCGTCCGGTCCGGGGCCGACCATGCGGTACTCGAGCCGCGCCGGGCCGATCTCCAGGATGCCCGATGATTCAAGCTTGGCCACCATGGTCTCCTCAGTTGCTCATGCCGTCACGCTCGCGCAGCTTGAAGCGCTGGATCTTGCCGGTCGCGGTCTTGGGCAGGCTGTCGACCACCTCGATCCAGCGCGGATACTTCCACGGCCCGATCGCCTGCTTGACGTGCTCCTTGAGCGCCCCATTCAGATCGGCGCAGTGCGGCTGATCCTTGAGGACGATGTAGGCCTTGGGCTTGGTCAGCCCGTCGGCATCCTGGGCCGGCACCACTGCCGCCTCGAGGATCTCCGGATGGCTGATGAGGGCGCTCTCGACCTCGAAGGGCGACACCCAGATGCCGGACACCTTGAACATGTCGTCGGCGCGGCCGCAGTAGGTGAAGCGGCCCTCCGCGTCGCGGATGTACTTGTCGCCGGTCCTGGTCCAGCAGCCTTCGAACGTATTGCGGCTCTTCTCGCGCTGGTTCCAGTAGCCCTCGGCGGACGAGGGGCCGTGCACCAGCAGCTCGCCGACCTCCCCGTCGGCGACCGCGGCACCGCTGTCGCCGACCAGGCGCACCTCGTATCCCGGCACGGGCCGGCCGGCGGCGCCGTACTTGATGTCGCCGGGCGCGTTCGACAGGAAGATGTGCAGCATCTCCGTGGAGCCGACGCCGTCGAGGATGTCGACGCCGAAGCGCTCCCGCCACGCCAGGCCCACGGGCTCGGGCAGCGCCTCCCCCGCCGAGGTGCAGATGCGGACGTTGGGCAGGCGGCGCTCCGCCTTGAGGCCCGGGTCGGCCAGCATCGCGGCGAACAGCGTCGGCACGCCGTAGAAGATCGACGGCTCGAAGCGCTGCATCAGCGCGAAGACGGCGGCTGGCGTCGGCCGGTCGGGATTGAGGATCGTCGTGGCGCCGACCGCCATGGGAAAGGTCAGCGAGTTGCCGAGGCCGTAGGCGAAGAACAGCTTGGCGGCCGACAGGCAGACGTCGTCCTCGCGGATGCCCAGGACCTGCCGCGCATAGGTGTCGGCGGTCGCCATCAGGCTGGAGTGGACGTGACGGGTGCCCTTGGGCATGCCCGTGGAGCCCGATGAATAGAGCCAGAAGGCGGGCTCGTCGGGGTGGGTGTCGGCCGTGGCGCAGGCGTCGGGCGCGGCGGCCAGCGCCGCCGCGAGATCGTGGTGGCGCGTCTCGCCGCGGGCGCCCACCACGACCACGTCGCGCAGCTCGGTAAGGCCGGGCAGGATGGCTTCCAGCCCCGGCAGCAGCGCCTCCGACACGAACAGCACCTTGGCTCGCGAGTCGGCGAGGACGTAGGCGTACTGGTCGGGCGTGAGCAGCGTGTTGAGCGGCACCGGGACGACGCCGGCGCGCAGCGCGCCCAGGAACACGATCGGAAACTCGACCGTATCCAGCATCACCAGCGCGATCCGCTCCTCGCGGCGCACGCCGAGCTGGGCGAGCAGGTTGGCGAGCCGCCGGGTGTCGGCCTGCAGGGCTCCGTAGCTCAGCCCGCGGGTGGGATCGGTGAAGGCGATCTTGTCGCCCCGGCCCTGCGTGATGTTGCGATCGAGCAGCTCGGTGACTGCGTTGTAGCGGGCCGGGGCGCTCACGACAGGCTCCGGACCGCCCGCCTCGACCATGACCTTGGCTGGCTCATCCCATCCTCCCGCTTCATTTGAATTATAATGCATATAAACGATGGGTGACTGTGTTGTGTCAATCCGATTTTGCATTATGTTTCAGCCTAGCGGGTGGATTTGAGACGATGCTGGACAAGACTCGCGATTTTGCCGACGGAGTGCCGCGGACAGGATCCGGAGACGAGGTCGGCATGGCGGAGACGGAGGACTCGGAGGAGCGATTTCTCGCCGAGCTCGGACAGCGTGTGCGCAACATGCGGGCCGTGCACGGCATGTCCCGCAAGACCCTGTCGAAGGTGTCCGGGCTGTCGGAACGCTACATCGCCCAGCTCGAGAGCGGCCAGGGCAATGTCTCGATCATCCTCCTGCGCCGCGTCGCCACGGCCATCGGCACCAAGCTGCAGGACCTGCTGCCCAGCGCGGACGTCTCGCCCGACTGGCCGCTCATCCGCGATCGCCTCAGGGGCGCGACGCCGGATCAGGTCGAGCGCATCAAGAGCATCCTGTCGGACGAGGGCGCGCAGCGCGTCGCTCCCGCCCCGCTGCGGGTCGCGCTGATCGGCCTGCGCGGCGCCGGCAAGTCGACGCTCGGCCGGCTGGTGGCGGAACGGCTCGGCTGGCCGTTCGTCGAGCTCAACCGGGAGATCGAGCGGGAGAACGGGCTGTCGGTCCCCGAGATCTTCGCCCTCTACGGGCAGGAGGGCTACCGGCGCATGGAGCAGGACGCCCTGCGCAAGCTCACCCTGCGCACCGGCCCCATGGTGCTGGCCACCGGCGGCGGCATCGTCGCCGAGCCGCTCACCTTCGACCTCGTGCTGTCGTCGTTCTTCACCATCTGGCTCAAGGCCAAGCCCGACGAGCACATGGGCCGGGTGCGCCAGCAGGGCGACCTCCGCCCCATGGGCAACGACCGCTTCGCCATGGACGAGCTGCGGGCGATCCTGGCCAGCCGCGAGCCGCTCTATGCCCGCGCGCGGGCGGTGCTCGACACCTCCGGCAGCACCCTCGACGCATCCGCCGAGAAGCTGACGGAGCTCATCAACGCCCAGCTCGAGCGCGGCGCCGCGCCCCGGCGCAACGCCGCAAGGCGCTGAGGCTGGCGGCAGCGCCCCGCCCATGCGACGCCCGTGAGGCGTCACCGGCTGCTACTGGGCGACCAGCGGGCAGCCGCCCTGCGCCAGCGGGCGGAAGGCTTCGTCGGGCGGGATCGTCCGGACCAGCTTGAGGTAGTCCCACGCCTCCCGCGACTCGTCGGGCGACTTGGTGGTGAAGAGATACATGGGGTGCAGCTTGCGCCCATCGGCCCGGATGCTGCCTTTGCCGAACAGCGGATCGTCGGTCGGCAGCGCCTTCATGGCGTCGACCACGGCGCGGCCGTCGGCGGCGCCGTTCAGCGTCTCCACGGCCTTGAGGTAATGCAGCACCGCGGCGTAGACGCCGGCCTGCATGTCGTTGGGCATGTTGCCGCGCGGGTGGCGGGCGGCGAAGCGCCGGGCAAACGACCGCGTGCCGTCGTTCAGGTCCCAGTAGAAGCCGGTCACGGAATCCAGCCGCTGCGCGGCGGCCAGCCCCAATCCGTGAATGTTGTTGACGCTGACGATCAAGCCGGCGAGGCGTTGCCTGGGGGCGACCGCGAAGTCGGCCGCCTGCTTGATGGCGTTCGACAGGTCGTCGCCCGCATTGGCGAGCGCGACGACATCCGCGCCGGACGTCTGCGCCTGCAGCACGAAGGACGAAAAATCGCTCAGCCCGACGGAATGGCGGACGACGCCGAGCACCTGGCCGCCGCCGGCGACGGCCGCGTCCGCCGCGTTCTTCTCCAGGTCCTTGCCGAAGGCGTAGTCGGCCGAGATGAAGAACCAGGTCTTGGCTCCCTGCGCGACGAGCGCCTTGGCCAGGCTGTTGCCGAGCGCCCACGTGTCGTAGGTCCAATGGACCGTGTTGGGCGAGCAGCTCTTGCCGGTGAGCTCCGCCGTGCCCGCCCCGGAGCCGATGAACACCTTGTTCGTCTGGCGCGCGAGCGCGCTCACGGCGAGGGCGATCGAGGAATTGGGCACGTCGACCACGACATCGACGCCCTCCGCGTCGAACCAGCGGCGCGCAATCGCAGTGCCCACGTCCGTCTTGTTCTGGTGATCGGCCGAGACGACCTCGACGGGCACGCCGAGCCGCGACCCGAAGTCCTCGACGGCGAGCTGCGCGGCGATGACGGAGCCTTGCCCCTGATAGTCGGCGTAGACCCCCGAAAGATCGTTCAGCACGCCGATCCGAACCGGCTTGCGGTCGGCAGCGGCGGCGGCCGGCGCGACAGCGGCGACGAGGCCGCACATGACGATTGCCCTGAGTAACATCGACCGCCCTCCCCGTGGTCTTGCATGTCTGCCGAGCCTGTTCGGCTTCGTCTTGTGGTGGGGTGCTCGCCCCGCTCGCCTCGCGGCGTCTTCGCCGGGACGCCGGCGGCGGCCCGCGGCCGGACAGCTCACGTCCGGCGTCTGACGCGAACGATGACCTCGCAGGACGCCACCTCGAAGCCCGGCGGCGGCACGGGCAGCGCGGAGAGGCCGACATCGCCGCCGATGTCCGTCAGCTCGCCGCTCTCCTCGTCGAAGAAGTGCGCATGGTCGCTGGTGTTGGTGTCGAACCAGGAGCGCTGTCCGGAGCCGCAGACCTCGCGGACCAATCCTTCACGCGCGAAGGCGTGGAGCGTGTTGTAGACGGTGGCGAGCGACACCGGGATGCGCGCCCGGCCCGCTTCCTCGTAGAGCTGCTCGGCGGAAACGTGCCGGTCGCCCGCGCCGAAGAGCAGCCAGCCGAGCATCACGCGCTGGTTGGTCGGCCGCATGCCGCAGCGCCGCAGCCGCTCCGTCACCGCGCGATACGGGCACCCGGTCGGCCGGCCGGCCGGAGCGAGGCGCGGGCGCGCCGGCGGTTCGCGCCCGGATGAGAGTGCTGCGCGGTCGTTGGCGGCCATCTCGTGGACTCCTCGTTGGCGATTCCTCATCCCAATAGTGCATTATAATTCTTGATCATCAAGATTGAATATGAATTATGATGCATCATTCTGCCGAAGAGTCGAGGACGCGCCGCATGAACCGTTTCGACAACGTCGAGATCCCCTATGGAGCCTATTGGTCGACCCCCTTCGCCAAGTGGCAGGGCAGCCTCCAGCATCTCCACGCCGGCCAGTTCGCGGCGCATGTCGCCAAGCGCGAGCTGGCGAAGCGGAGCATCGACGCGGCATCGTTCGACTTCGGCCTGCTCGGGCAGACGATCGTCCAGTACCAGTCCTTCAACGGCGCGCCGTGGCCTCTGGCCGAGATCGGCCTCTCCCATGTCGCCGGGCCGATGCTCAGCCAGGTCTGCGCCACCGGCGCGCGCGTGCTGCTGACGGCGGCGGCCGAGATCCAGCTCGGCATGGCCACGGCCGCGCTGGCGCTGACGGCGGACCGGATCTCGAACGGTCCGCACATCTATTATCCCGCGCCGGCGGGACCGGGCGGAACCGGCCAATCCGAGGACCAGGTGCTCTTCAACTTCTCCCACGACCCCATGGGCGGCCATTCCATGCTGCAGACGGCCGAGAACGTGGCGGCCAAGCTCGGCATCAGCCCGGAGGAGCAGCACGAGGTCGTGCTGATGCGGACGGAGCAGTATCGGGCCGCGCTCGCCGACGGGCGCGCCTTCCAGCAGCGCTACATGACGCTGCCGTTCGAGGTACCGGCGCCCAACTTCAGGAAGACGGCGGCCGTCATCGAAGGCGACGAGGGCGTCACGCTGTCGACCGCCGAGGGCCTGGCGAAGCTGAAGCCCGTGCTGCCCGGCGGCACCGTGACCTTCGGCGGCCAGACGCATCCGGCCGACGGCAACGCGGCCATCGTGCTCGCCACGCCGGACAAGGCCCGCCGGCTGTCGCGGGACCCGTCGATCCGGGTGCGCATCCTCGGCTTCGGGCAGGGCCGCGCCGATCTCGGCTACATGCCGGAGGCGCCGGTCGTGGCGAGCCGCCGGGCGCTCGAGCATGCCGGCGTGGCGATCGGCCAGATCGCCTCCGTGAAGTCGCACAATCCCTTCGCCGTCAACGACATCGCCTTTGCGCGCGCCACCGGCTTTCCGCTCGCGCGCATGAACAACTTCGGCTGCTCGCTGATCTGGGGGCACCCGCAGGGGCCCACCGGCGCCCGCGCGATCATCGAGCTCATCGAGGAGCTGACGCTGGCCGGCGGCGGCATCGGCCTGTTCCAGGGCTGCGCAGCGGGCGACAGCTCGCTCGCCTGCGTCATCGAGGTGGCGGACCGCTGAGGCGGAGCGGACGTTTCAGCTTCGCCTGATCGGGGCAGCTTTCGCTCGGGCGATGGCCCGCGCCGCGTCAATGGCTTCGCCGGGCTCCCTAAAAATGGCAGAAAGGCCCGGTTAGAGCCGCCTCCGGCTTTGCGAAAGGAAACGACGTGACGGTGTCGAACGACGACGACTTGAAGGGGCTGAAGCAGATCGGGCGCATCGTTGCCGACACGCTGGAGGTGATGGGCAAGGCCATCGAGCCCGGCATGACCACGCGCGAGCTCGATCAGCTCGGGCGGGACTTCATGGAGGCGGCCGGGGCTCGTTCGGCTCCGGAGATGCTCTACGCCTTTCCCGGCGCGACCTGCATCAGCGTCAATGAAGAGATCGCGCACGGCATCCCGGGTGCCCGCAGGATCGAGCCGGGTGACCTGGTCAACATCGACGTCTCTGCGGAGAAGGACGGCTACTTCGCCGACACCGGGGCCTCGTTCGCCGTGCCGCCCGTGACGCGCGCGGTCGAGCGGCTTTGCAAGGACGGCCGCCGGGCGATGTGGACGGGATTGCGCCAGGTCGGCGCCGGCAAGCCGCTGGCGGGCATTGGCCAGGCCGTGGGCGCCTTCGCGCGAAAGAACGGCTACACGCTGGTGCGCAACCTCGCCAGCCACGGCGTGGGCCTGTCGCTGCACGAGGAGCCGAGCGAGATCGCCACCTGGCCGGATGCCTCCGAGCGGCGGATCATGGGCGACGGGCTGGTGTTTACCGTCGAGCCCTTCCTGTCCCTCGGTGCCGAGCTCGCCGAGGATGGCGACGACCCCTGGACCCTCTACAGCCGGCCAAAAGCCCTCACGGTCCAATACGAGCACACCGTCGTCGCCACCCGCAACGGACCGCTGATCCTCACCATGCCGGGACATTAGAACATGATCCCAAGAAGTGGACACCGCTTTTTGGATAAGATCATGCTTGAGACAAAGGCCTGAGCGGGATGATAATTCGAAGAAAAGTCATCTCCCTCTAGAGCATTTCGCCATTGGATAGACCCATCCAATGGCAGAGAAATGCTCGTCGCCTTTTGAATCTGGAGCGCTTTCTCGCGATTGGGACGCAAACGGCCGGAGGCATGGCCAAGCCAACGGCGAGATCGCCGCTTGGCCTGCTTCCTTTATGCCACCTTCAGCGTCACGGTCGCCGGCTTTCGTCGGCGGATCGGCGCCTTCTTGACGCTGATCTCCACGTCGCGGCCGAGCGCGTTGAGCCCGTAGAGCAGCCGCTCGATCGAGAAGCCCCGATGCTGGCCGCGCAGCAGCTTCGACAAATCCGGCTGCTTGATGCCCATGCGCTGAGCGGCAGCGCTCTGGGAGATCCCGAGCGCCTTGATGCTCCCGTCGATGGCATGAGCCAGCTCCGCCTTGAGCAGGAGCTCGTCGGCGTTGGGCAGGCCGATATCAGCAAAGACGTTGCCGCTGCTCGTCGTGACGATGGTATCGTCGTCGCTCATATCCTCACCCCTTCCGCTTGTGATGCGTCGCATAGTGCTGCTCAGCGACCTTCAGGCGCGCCTTGATGCGATCGACGTCCACTTGGGCGGTCTTGATGCCGCTCGTCGATTTCTTCTGGAAGGCGTCCAGCACGTAGAGCACGCCCGCGAACTTGACCGTGTAGACGGTGCGATAGGTGCCGGCAGCGTCGTCGGCGCGGATCTCCTGCACGCTGGCACCGCCGAAGCCGTGAAGCACCTTGGCCGCCTCGTGCTTGCCGCCGCGCTGGGCGACATAGATCGCGTAGCCCATCACTTCGCGCACGTCGACCGGGAAGGCTGAAAGGTCCGCCTTGGACGAGGCGATGAACTCGACGGGCACCAGCCTCTTCGGTTTGGCAGCCACGGCCCACACCTCATACCTATAGTCAAAACACTATAATATGAAGCGAACAGATCGCAAGGGTTAAAGGGCTTCACGCAGAGAATGCAGGCGCGCGATCGCCGCCCCTTGCGGGGCGGCGTGCTCGTCCGGATCGAGAATGAGCTCGGCCAGTGCCTTGTCGCGCGTCGTTCGTCGTGCGCCCGCAGGCGTCGTCCTGACCGCCACCCGCGGCGCGCGCGGGCGGCGGCGCCGATTTGCCAGCTAAATGTCCGTGCGCAACACGTCGTCGAGCGCCTCCAGGAACGTGTCGGCGTTCGCCGCGGAGAAGACCAGCGGCGGCCGGATCTTCAGCACGTTGGCGTGGGGGCCGGCGGCGCTGATCAGCACCCGGCGGCGGCGCAGGCCATTGACGATCCGGGCGGTAAGATCGCCGTCGGGTTCCTTGGTCGCCCGGTCGCGCACCAGCTCCAGCCCCACGAACAGGCCTGCGCCGCGCACGTCGCCGATCGCCGGGTAGCGTTGGGCGAGGTCGCGCAGGCCCGCCATCATGTGGGCGCCGACGCGGGCGGCATTGTCCACCAGCCGGTCGCGGGCGATCACCTGGAGCACCGCGAGGCCGGCGGCGCACGACACCGGGTTGCCGCCGAAGGTGTTGAAATAGCGCGCCTTGCGCCCGAACTCGCCGACGATCTCGGGCTTGGCCACCATGCCGGCGATGGGCTGGCCGTTGCCCATGGGCTTGCCGATGGTCACCACGTCGGGCTCGAGCCCGTGGCGCATGAAGCCCCACATGGCAGCACCCGTGCGGCCGAAGCCCGGCTGCACCTCGTCGGCGATGAACAGGGCCCCCTCTGCGCGCACCACCTCGACCGCCTCCTTCAGGAAGCCGGCCGGGTCGGACAGCACCCCGTCGCTGGAGAAGATGGTGTCGCAGATCATGGCGGCCGGCTTGATGCCGTTGGCCTTCATGTCGGCGATGGCCGCGCGCACGTCGGCCGCGAAGGCCGCCCCCAGGCCCTCGGCGCCGCGCCGGTACGCGTCCGGTGCCGGCACGGCGCGCACATGGGCGCCGAGCGGCACGTGCTGGCCGAGGGAAGGGGAGAACTGCGACACTGCATCGGTGATGCCGTGGTAGGCGAGCGAGGTGACGATGAGGCCGGTGCCGCCGGTGTGGGCCTTGGCGACCCGGTAGGCGAGATCGTTGGCCTCGCTGCCGGTGCAGGTGAACATCACGTGCCCGAGCGCCGCCGGGAACGTCGCCAGCAAAGTCTCGGCATAGTCGAGGATGGTGTCGTGCAGGTAGCGCGTGTGGGTGTTGAGGGTGGCGACCTGCTTGGTGATGGCGGCGACCACGTCCGGCTGGCAGTGGCCGACGGAAGCGACGTTGTTGTAGACGTCGAGATAGGCGTTGCCGTCGGGATCGTAGAGCCACACCCCGTCGCCGCGGACGATGTGCACCGGCTCCTCGTAGAACAGGCGGTAGGCCGGGCCGAGCAGGCGCTCGCGCCGCGCGATCAACGCCTGCTCCTCGGCCGACAGGGCGTCGGAGGCGCCGGGCACGTAGGCATTGACCATGCCGGCGGTGAAGGCTGTCTTGTTCATGGGGCTCACTCCAGTCCGCAGGCCCGGCGCAGGGCCTGCCGGGCGCCGCTGCGATCGATGGCGGCGAAGCGTGTCAGGCCCTCGGCCGCCCGGGCGTGGTTGCGCAAGATGTAGGCGCGGTTCTCGGGATAGAGCTGAGCCCGCCACTCGGTGATGGTGATGGTCACCACATGGCGGAGCGCGATGAGCTCGAACAGGATGTCGATCTCGTCCGGCGCGAGCGGCGACAACGCGTGGTAGGCGGCGGCGAACTCGGCCACCTGCGCCAGGGCTCGCTCGCCGGTGGCGTGATACGACGCCGCGATCGCCACGTCGTTGATCAGCGCCGTCTCGACGATGTCGCCGAAGTCGAGCACGCCGGTGACCCGTTCGGGGGTGGCGGGATCGACCAGCACGTTGTGCGGATTGAAGTCGTTGTGCACCACCTGGCGCCGCTGCCGGCGCTGCACGGGCATCACCTCGGCCTCGACCATGTCGAGCCAGCCCGTGGCCAGTCGGCGCAGCTCCGCATCCCGAATATGGACCTGCCGGTCGCGGAGCTTGACGGCGAGGCCGATGTCCCACAGCAGCTCGTGACGCGCCGCCGGATGACGGAAGTCGGCCAGCGCCCGGCCGACGCGCGCCAGGCTGCGCCCCAGTTCCGCCCGTTGGCCGGGCGAAGCCTCGGTGCGATAGAGCGGCTCGCCCGGCAGGTAGGACAAGAGCCGCACCACATGGGTCTGGCCCCCGATCTCGAGTGGCAGCTCGGCCCGGCCGTCCAGCGCCCGGCACACGCGCGGCACCGGCAGCGCCCCGTCGCTCTGCTCGATGTGCAGCAGCGCCGCCGTCTGCAAGTTGGTGACGGCCGGCTCCTCGGCCGAGTTGGTGACCTTGAGCACGTATTCACAGCCGTCGGCGGCCGTGAGGTGGAAGTTGCGGTCGCGCTCGCTGGTCAGCGGGCGCACCGCGGCATCGAGGCCGAAGACCGTCCGGGCGATCCGCGCCGCATCCTCCGCGGTGGCATCGGGCGCCGTCGTCATCAGCAGCGTCTGGGCGCCGGCAGCGGCGTGGGCGGGCATGTCGACCTCTGGGCTCGAAGGGGAGCGGTGATCCATCCGGGAGGGTCCTACAGGTGCCGAAGGCTGTCGGGCGTACAGGCGGCATCGAGCGCCCGGCGCATGGCGTGGGCCTCGTCCATGCCGACACGCCGGAAGCGAAGAGTGTCGCCCGGCCGCGCCTGGCCGAGCTTCCACAATGCAGCGCTCGGCACGGTGAACGGGTTGATGAAGCCGCCGGTGCTGGGCGCGTCGTGGATCAGGACGATCGGCGTCTGGCCGGCGAGGTTAATGGCGCCGAGCGGATAGCCGTGGTCCAGGATGTTGGAGGGATCGCGCCCGTGCTCCGGCCGCTTGTCCAGCGCCTTGGGCGCGAAGGTGAACTCCGGCCCGGAGAGCCGCATGCCGGTGCGGTTGCTCTTCGCCTGCACGGACCAGTCGGCGCTGAAGAAGCGCTCGATCGCCGGTCCGTCGAGCCAGTCGTCGTTGGGCCCGAGCATGCATTCGACCGTCCGGGGCCCGGCCACGGCGACGGCCGGCCGTTGCTCCGGCCTGACCTCGCGATGCTCGCCGGCCGGCTGCGGCGGGCCGAGCGGCACGCGCTGGCCGGCCTTCAGGGCGTAGCCCTCGACACCGCCGACGCCCGCCATGTGGAAGGTCGCGCGGGAGCCGAGCACGACCGGCGTGTCGATGCCGCCATCGAAGGCGACGTAGGCGCGCAAGCCCGCTTTGGCCAGCCCGAGCGCCAGCACCTGGCCGGCGCGCACCGGCACCGTGCGCCAGCCCGGCACCGGGGCGCCGTCGAGCGTCGCGGCCATGTCGGCGCCGGCGAGCGCGATCGCGCCATCTCGTTCCAGGCGAAGCGTCGGCCCGAGCAGCTGGCACTCCAGCGCCGCCGCATCGCGGTCGTTGCCGACCAGCAGGTTGGCGAGCCGGAACGACCACATGTCCGCCGGACCGGACGGCGGGAAGCCCTGCTCCCAATAGCCGATGCGGCCCGGCAGCTCCTGGACGGAGGTTTCGAGCCCCGGCTTGACGACCTCAAACATCGGGACCTCCGGCGGCGCGATCCGCCAGCCAGTCGCGGTAGCCGCGCAGCGAGAACTTTTGGTAGCCGACGCAAGGATGCCGGTAGGTGCCGGCGTTCACCTCGGCCTCGATAAAATCCCACTCCTCGCGGTCGATCGGGATGAAGCGCACCCGGTCGCCGGGGCGGAACAGCGCGAGGTCGTCGCGGAAGGCCGGCAGCCGCTGCTCGCGGTCCCAGATCGGCATCGGCGTGCGCGCGAAGATCTGATAGCCGCCTGGCGTCTGGTCCGGGTAGATGCAGGTAATGGCGCCGCCGATACCGATGGTGCCCTTCGGCGTCCAGGTGCGCGGCGGGTTATACTTGGGCGCGATGAGGTTGTGCGCCGGGTCGAGCGGCATCAGCGAGCACAGCCCCGGCCAGAAGCCGAGCGCCGCCACCCAGTATTCGGTGCCGGCATGGCGGCGCACCAATTCGCGGCGCGAGGCGAGCTGGTTGAGCTCGCACAAGAGCTCCGGGTCCGGCGTCTTGTCGGTGATGCGAGCCCGGTAGTCGTCGACGCAGGCGGTCGTCCACGGATCGAAGTAGAGCACCGGCACGTAGTACAGCCGGCTCTCCAGCTCGACGTCGGCGCCCGTCCCGGCCGCCGCCGCGAGCGCGGCAACCTCGCGCGTCACGTCGTCGTAGCCGATGCGGTCGGGGTCGTAGGAGACCTGCAGCGACGCCATCTCGGGGATCAGCTCGATCACCCCCGGCACGGCCGCCTGGCGGATCGCCGCCGACAGGCTGTGCACGCGAAAATTCAGCTCGAAGCCCATCTCGTCGCCGAGCTCGACCTCGATGTAGCGGTCGCCGCCGGGACGGAAGCGCGGGGCATCATAGATCATGGAAGGGGACGTCCGCGGATCGCTGAAACGGGCTTTTGATGATATACGATATACCGCCGGGCGCCGCAACGGGGCAAGCCTCGGCGATGGTTCTGACAGCCCCGCTTTGGTATACGAGCGAACGGGGACAGGGACGGACGATGGCCAAGATCGAGTACCGCACGCTCAACGACCGAGCCTACGACGAGATCAAGAAGGGCCTGATCTCCGGCGCGTTCCGGTCCGGGCAGACGCTCGTCATCCGCAGCCTCGCCGACGCCTACGGCATCTCGACGACGCCGGTGCGCGAGGCGCTCCAGCGCCTTGTCGCGGAGCGCAACCTGGAGCTGCTGCCCAACCGGTCCATCGTCGTGCCGTTCCTGTCCGCCGACCGCTTCATCGAGCTGGTGCGCATCCGCCGCGAGCTCGAGGGACTGGCCGCCGAGCTCGCCACCCCGCACATGCGCGCCAGCCACATCACCCGGCTGCAGACGCTGATCGATGCCATGGACCGGACGATCCGCGACGACAACGGCGCCGACTACCAGGCGCTCAACAACAAGTTCCATTTCACCATCTACGAGCGGGCCGGCGCGCCCATGCTGTTCCAGCTCATCCAGAACATGTGGAGCCAGGTCGGCCCGTTCTTCAACGAGCTGACCGAGGACGAGGGCTTCGTCGCCATCGCCAACGAGCAGCACCGCCACATCATCGAGGCCCTGCGCGCCAAGGACGCCGCCGCCGTGCGCCGCCACCTGGCCGCCGACATCACGGTGGCCGGCGACCACCTGATCCCGCGCCTCAAGAAGATCGAGCGAGTGGCCGTGCCGGCGTAGACCATCGCCAGCGTCATGGCCGGCCATGACGGCGTGCGGCGCTGCGGCCATCATCAGCCCTTGTCCATGCGGGCGTAGAGCAGCCAGAAGGCGCCGGCGAGCAGCGGCAGGGTGACCGCCAGCACGATGGTGGCGAGCGCGAAGATGATCGGCACCTGCGACTGCTGGGAGGCCGCCATGGTCCAGTTGTAGACCGGCATGGTGGTCTCGGTGCCGCGCAGGAAGATGGTGCGCAGCACCTCGTTGAACGACAGCAGGAAGCCGAACAGGCCGGCGCCGATGATCGCCGGCCGCAGCAGCGGGAACTCGACGCGCCAGAATGTCTGCCACGGCGAGGCGCCGAGATCGGCCGACGCCTCCACCAGCCGGTGGTCGAAGCGCGTCGTCAGCACCAGGACGATCAGCAGCGCGAAGGGAAACGCCCATACGAACTGGCCTGCAAAGATCGAGCCGAAGCCGAGCTTCAGCCCGAGCACCGAGCGCAGGAAGATGAATAGCGCCGCCCCCATCGACATGCCCGGCACGAACAGCGGCAGCAGGCAGAACAGCAGCAGCCGGCCCGGGCTGTTCGCCCGCGGCAGCGCCCGGCCCACCGCCGTCGCCACCACGGCGCAGATGAGGCCGACGATGAACGCGATGGCAAGGCTGGCGCCGAACGGCCCGAGCCAGCGCGTATCGTCGAACAGGGCGGCGTAGTGGCGGAGCGTCAGCGGCAGGGGAATGCCGGAGAGCGGCCGCTCGCTGAACGACATCAGCGCCAGCCAGAACAGGGGAAAGTAGATCAGGAACAGCAGCACGAGGCCCGCCCATTTGGCGATGCGTGGCCAGCCCTGCCAGTAGCTCCAGCGGTAGGCGCCGCCGCCCGCGCTCGCGGTGGCCGACGATGGCTGTTGGGCGATGGTCTGGGATTGCATGGTCATGTCTTGAGCACGCGGAACGTCGACAGCACGTCGCCGAACCTTCGGGCCACCAGCAGCAGCACCGCGAGCAGCGCGACCAGCAGCACGACGACGAACGTCGACAGCGCCGCGACCACCGGATAGCGGAGCGCGGTGTAGGCGCTTTCCACCGAGTTGCTGAGCAGGTTGACGAAGCCGCCCCCGAGCATGCCCGGCTCGATCCAGGCGGCGAGCGCCGTGCCGAGCGTCAGCAGGATGCCGGCGGTGACGCCCGGCAGGGCAAGCGGCACGATGATGCGGGTCAGGGTCTGCGCCGGCGATGCGCCGAGATCGCCGCTCGCCTGGATGAGCGAGTCGTCGATGACGCTGAGCGCCAGGTAGATCGGCAGCACCATGATCGGGAAGGTGCTGACGATGAGCCCGAAGTGCACCGACCATTCGGTGTAGAGCATCCAGCTCATCGGCGCCGCGATCGCACCCATTTGCAGCAGCAGGCTGTTCAGGGCGCCGTTCTCGCCGAGGATGGCGCGCCAGATGATGGTGCGTGACGAGATGTCGAGGAAGAAGGGGATGGTCAGCAGGGCGATGACGATCGCCTTGGTGTGCTTCGACGCCCGCCCCTTGGCGAGCCAGAGGGCAAACGGGAAGGCGATGACGAGGTCGATCAGCGTGACCGTCAGCGCGATGCGCAGGGTGCGCAGCGTGACGCCGAGCCGGCCCGATTCCAGCAGCGACGCCCAGGTGTTGAGCGACGGCTGGTAGACGGTCATGTAGTTCTTCGTCTCGAAGAAGCTGTAGGCGAACAGCACCACCAGCGGCGCGATCACCAGCACGAACCACACCACCATGAAGGCCGGGATGACCCACCCGCCATCGGTGAGGTGCGTGCGCAGAGAGCGTCTGGCCGGTGCCGCTGAAGCTGTGCTGTCCGTCATGATCGTCTCATTCGAAATCTACCCTGCATCGCCGAAATCTACTCTGCACCGCGAGGTGTAAGCGCCGACGGCCGAGCAGCGTACCTCGCCCCGCTTGCGGGGAGAGGTCGCCTTGCGCGCTAGCGCAAGGCGGGTGAGTGGGCGTTCCGAACGAGGCTCGACACCGGTCGCGCCACGCGGTGAAGCCACCTCACCCCTCCCTCTCCCCGCAGGCGGGGCGAGGGTGCGCAGCTGCCCTGTCGAGGCAAAGCCCGCCGCCTCAAGCGTTGAGGAAGCGCTGCCATTCCTCCTCGATGGCGCTCGAATTGGTGGGCGTCGTGGTGCTGACGTAGGGCTTGGCGAACTTGCGGGCGACCTTCTGCTCGGTCGCCTTGAGCGCGGCGATCTCCGCCTCCGGCCAGCCCTGCTTGGTGGCATATTCGACACCCAGGTCCATGTTCGGGCCGGCATAGCCGCGGTCGCGCGCCTGCAGCGCGCGGTATTCGCCGCCGAGGAAGTAGTTCAGCACCTTGTAGATCGGGCCGAGGTTGCCGCGGTCCTTGGCCTGCTTGGCGATGTAGGCGCCGTGCCCCCACTTGAAGTAGCCTTCCTTGGTGTAGGCGTAGCGCGTGGCGCCGTCGCCCAGCGTCTTGTTGGCCTCACGCACCGCCGGCTCCCAGCAGTTGATGACGACCACCTCGCGGTTGGTCAGCAACTGCACCTGCTCCTCGAAGGCCGAGTGCAGGGTGCGGAACTGCCCAGCTTTCTTGCGCGCGATCAGGAAGTCGACGACCGTCTTCGCCTCCGGCCCGGTCATGTCGGCCACGTCGGCGATCTTGGCCTTGCCGAGGCTCATCAGGTAGAGGCCGGCGACGCCGATCGAATAGGTCCAGGTCTGGTCGTAGCCGACGCGGCCGCGGGTCTTGTCCCTGTCGAACATCAGCGACCAGGACAGCTCGTCCATGCCGTCCGGATTGGCGCCGACCTTGTCGGGAAAATAGCCGAAGCTGTCGGCGTTGCCGATGACGGGCACGCCGTACTGGCCGCCGTCCTTGCCGCGCACCACCTCGGAGCGCTTCCATTCGTCGGGCGTGCGCTTCCAGAGCGTGAGCTCCGGGTTGTCCTCGTCGATCTTCAGGTAGAGCCCTTGCGGCCCGAGGATGTCCTCGGTGCCGGACTCGAAGATGAAGATGTCGACCTTGTCGCCGAGCTGGGAGGCGACGACGTCGCGCAGGAACACGCCGACCGAATTGTTGGTGCCGGTGAAGTCCATCTGCACGCCGATGGACTTGGTCATGATCGACCAGTCCTTGAGCTGGGCGGTGGTGACGCCGTAGCCGCGTACGACCGGATCGGCCGCCAGGGCCGGTCCGGACCCCGCCGGCAGGACGGCGGCGGCGGCCCCCGCCAGCGCCAGGCTCTTCATCAGGTCGCGCCTGGACAGCTCGAGCTGCGATGTGGTCG
Source organism: Chelatococcus sp. KU-N122 (assembly GCF_055391085.1). NCBI lineage: Bacteria > Pseudomonadati > Pseudomonadota > Alphaproteobacteria > Hyphomicrobiales > Chelatococcaceae > Chelatococcus > Chelatococcus sp. KU-N122. The sequence continues at coordinate 1,359,884 of NZ_AP043981.1, forward strand.
AGAATTTGTCGGTCATGCTCCCCTCCTCCGTGCGGCGTCATGCGGCCAGGACGACGCAATCCTCCGGTTTCCAGACGATGGCGCCGGGGTCCGCCAGGGTGGTGCGGTTGAAGGTGCGCACCTTCAGCGGCCCGGCGCCGGACGTCAGCGTCTGATCGACGTATTTGCCGCGATAGAGCTGCTCGGTCTGGTGGCCCGCGAGCGCGTTGAGGCCGGGGCCGGCCGCCTCAACGCTCGGCGCCAGCGCAGCGCGCTCGGCCCGCAGCGCGATGCTGACCGGCTGGCCGACCGACGGCGGCTGCTCCGAGGTCCACACGCCGGCCACGCGCCCGCCGCCGCTGAGGTCGACCGCGGCTGTGGCGCCGCTGACGCCGACCACCGTGCCCGGCAGGATGTTCTCGAAGCCCATGAACTCGGCAGCGAAACGGCTCACCGGCCGGTCGAACAGCTCGACCGGCGCGCCGCTCTGCGCGATGCGCCCATGGCGCATCAGCACGATGCGGTCGCTCATGGTGAGCGCCTCCTCCTGGCTGTGGGTGATGTAGATGAAGGTCATGCCGAGGCGCCGGCGCAGCTCGACCAGCTCGGTCTGCATGTCGAGCCTGAGCTTCTCGTCCAGCGCACCGAGCGGCTCGTCGAGCAGCATGATGGCGGGCCGCGTCACCAGCGAGCGGGCCAGCGCCGCCCGCTGCCGCTGGCCGCCCGACAGCTGCGCGATGCGCCGATCCGCCATGCCGGAGAGGCGGACGATGTCGAGGGCCTTCAGCGCCTCGCGCCGCGCCTCCTCCGCCTGCACGCCGCGCACGCTCAAGCCGTAGGCGACGTTCTCGCCCACCGACATGTGCGGGAACAGCGCGTAGTTCTGGAACACGGTGGTGCAATTGCGCTTGGGCGCTGGCAGGTCGCGCACGTCCTCGCCGGCGATGGCGAGGCGGGCGACCGACGTCGGCCGCTCCAGCCCGGCGATGACGCGCAGGATCGTCGTCTTGCCCGAGCCGCTCTCGCCCAGAATGGTCAGGAACTCGCCCGGCTCGACCGCCAGCGACACGTCGTCGACGGCGACGAAGGCGCCGTACTGGTGGCGCAGATTGACGATCTCGAGCATCGGAACCCGGCCGTTCGCACGCATCTTGGAGGCTCCTTCCATGCTATATGATATACCATCGTCCGCGGTTGCGTGCCAAGCAATCCCGTGCACAGAAGCCTGGCAGTCAGCTGCTCAAAAGCGCATCAGCACGCAGCATGGTCGCGGCCGCGGAGAGCGCCCGGCGGCTGATCGCCCGCATCAGCGGCAGCGGATCGAGCGCCGGACGGAGGCAGTCGCCGCCCATCTCGCGGGCAAGGCCAAGCGCCTGCCCGAGCGAGCCGTCGAGCCGCAGCGCCGCGGCCGAGACATCCTGGGCGGCCAGGGAGCGCACGAGCTCCGCAAGCCCCACGGCCAGACAGCGCCGCGCTGCCGGCGCGGGCGCCAAGGGGCCCGCGTCGGGGAGCCGGGGCAGACGGTCGAAGGCCTCGACCAGGCCGACGCCACCACCCGCGACCGCGCCGCCCGCGAGCGCCTGGCGGGCCGAGGCGAGCGCGCGGCGGGCGCCGGCGAGAGCCGCATCCGCAGCGCGGCCATCAGCCTCCGCCAGCTGCAGCCTCCCCCACCGTCCGCTCAGGCGCGCCGCGCGGCTCTCCAGCCGCTCCCGGTCGAGCGACAGATAGCGCTGCCGCCCCGCCTCCAGCCACAGCAGCCGCTGCCGGTCGCCGACGGCCGCGGCCTCGCCCGCGGGGGCTTCCAGGAGCGCGCGGCCGCGGCTGAAGCTGAAGCGCTGCGCCCGCCCCAGCATGGCCGGGCGCAGCGCGGCGAGGCTGGTGCCGTGGCGCTCCGCGACCAGCGTGGCGCCGGTGGCGACGGCCAGGTCCTCGAGGCTGTCGGCCGCGTGCTGGGCCACCGCCGCGGGCTTGAGCGCCGCGGTCCTGAGGCCGCTCTCGCGGGCGTTGCGAACCAGGGTCTGCAGTGCCGGTCCGGTGACGTCGCGCGCCACCACGAGCAGGGCCTTGCCGCGCGTGGCGAAGCCCTCCAGCAGCGGCACCAGCGAGCCCAGATCGGCGACGATCTCGTCGGCGACGAGCAGGTAGACAGGATCGAACGCCGCCTCGGCGAAGACGTCCGCTGCCGCCTGCGCATCGAAGATGAAGCCGCTGCCGGTCTCCAGTGGCGGAGCGCCGGCACGGGCCGCGACGATCTCGCCATGGCCGTCGGCGCCGACGGCCGTCAGCAGGCGCGCGACATCGGCGGCCACGGCCGCAGGCACGCCCGCCGAGGCCGCCACCGCCGCGAGCATGCCTGCGTCCGCAGCGGCAGTGCCCGCCGCGGCCAGCGCCGCATCGAAGGCGCTGCCGAGCGCCAGGAGCGCATCGGCGAGCGCCGGCGCCGGCACGCCGGCTCCGACGAGGCGGACGCCCTCGCCGAACACGCCGCCGAGCAGCAGCGCGAGGCGCGCGCCGCCGTCGCCCAGATCGCGGTCCGCCTCGAACAGCGTCTCGCGCAGGATGAGCGCGGCCGGCCCCGCCGCGGGCGCCGTGCCGGCCACCTGGCGCACGACGTCCAGAGCCGTGAACGCCTGGGCGACGCCGCCGCCCTCCTGGTAGAGGCAGGCCCGCCCCTGCGGGCCGGCGCAGGCGGCCACCGCCCGCAGCACGGGCGCCAGCGAGCGGACGAGCGAGGGGCCGACGGCAGGGCCGGTTTCGATGTGCATCCGGGCGCGGCTCAGAGCATGGGCCGCAAGGCGTCATGGACCGCCTTCGCCACCGCCATGGCGCCCGGCGTATCCGAGTGAACGCAGATGGACTGGGCCACCACCCGCACGTCCTTGCCGTTGACCGAGGTGGTCAGGCCGTCGGTGACGGCGCGCAGCACCTTGGCCGCGGCCGCCTCCGGCGCCACCGGCCGATGCTCCCGGGTGATGAGCTGCCGGCCGTGATCGTCGTAGTCGAGGTCGGCGTAGAACTCGCAGGTGAAGGGGATGCCGCGGCGGGTGAACACCTCGGACATGGCGCAATCGGAGAAGGCGATGACCGGCAGGGCGAGCAGTGCGGCCGCATCGGCGATGCCCTCGGCCACCGCCTCGTCCCGCTGCGCCATGCCGAACAGCGCGCCGTGCGGCTTGATGTAGGACAGCGCCACCCCTTCGGCGCGGGTAAAGGCGTCCAGCGCCCCGGTCTGATAGAGCACCAGCGCGGCGACCTCCTCGCGCGCGAGCTTCATCTCGCGGCGCCCGAACCCCTCGCGATCCGGCAGGCCGGGGTGCGAGCCGATCTTCAGCCCGTGCGCCTTGGCGCTGCGCACGGTGCGCCACATGACCGTGGGATCGGAGGCGTGGAAGCCGCAGGCGATGTTGGCGTGGGTGACGAACGGCATGCAGGTCTCGTCGTCGCCGAAGCGGTAGATGCCGAACGCTTCGCCCATGTCGCAGTTGATCGTTACCTTGGCCACGGCATCCTCGCCCACGCTCAGTCGAAGAGAAAAAGACGGCCGTCGAAGGCCGATCCGTGGTGCATCATATACCATGCCAGCGGGCGCGCTACGTCTATGTCCAACCAATTTGGCGTTGGCCACGGCCGTGGATCAGGCAATGACAACGTCCGGGCAGGCCGAGCCGGGAGGCGTTTGAGGCCATCTGTCGTGTCGTATGCCGCAGGCACGTCGCGGCCGCCCGTGGCCGACGCGAGCCGCGGCCCTACATGACCCACAGGGAGACCATCGATGACGACCAGTGCGAGCTACAAGCCGGAAGGCCATTCCGACATCTCGATCTACATGGTCGCCAGTGACGCCGAGGCGGTGATGGCCTTCGCCGCCCGGGTCTTCGGCGCAACCGAGCTCATGAAGCTCAAACGCCCCGACGGGGCGATCATGCACGCGGAGTTCCGCATCGGCGACAGCGTCGTGATGGTGGCGCAGGGCAACGATACCTACAAAGCCTTCCCGGTCTGGCTGCACGTCTACGTGCCCGACGTCGACGCCACCTACCGGGCGGCGCTCGCGGCCGGCGCCGAATCCGTGCAGGAGCCGGTCAGGAAGGATGATCCCGATCGCCGCGGCGGCGTAAAGGACCCGGCCGGCAACACCTGGTGGATCGCCACCACGACCGCCTGACGGCCGCGCGTCCACGCTATTTACCTCGGCGAGCGGCTTGATCTAAACACGAGCGAGGCCGTGGCGCTGTCGAGCGCCGCGGGGCGAGCGCGTGGCACGCCGGGGATCAAGCACCGATGAGCGGTTCAGCGATGCGCCGATATCGCACGGCATCACCGGGTCGCTTCCGGCAAGCCCTGGGCCGGTGGTCGGCCCTCGTGCTTCTGCTCCTGGCCCTGCCGATCCTGCCCGCCGCTGCGGCGGAGCCGCCGGCGGGACTGTCGAAGCAGCAGTTCGATCAGCTGGTGGCCGAGGTGAGCGAGGCCGTCGCGCGCACCCTGGCCGCGCGCGGCGTGACCCCCAAGGCCTCACCCGGCGCCGGGGCGCCGGTGGCCGCCGAGGACGAAAAGGACATTGTGGTCGAGCGTGTGGCTGAGCTGGCCGACCGCTTGCCGGCGGTGGTGAGCGCCCTGCCGGCGCTGCCCGCCCAGACGCTGCGGATCTTGGATCGGCTGGAACGCACGGCGGCCGGCGGTCGCTCGACGGCGACGTTCCTCGTGTGGCTAGGCCTTGCCGGCGCCGGCCTCGTGGCTGTCGGCCTCGCCCTGCGAAGCGCCGATAGGCTGGTCCGGCGTCGCATCCTGGCGCCCGACCGCGTTCCGACGCCGCTGCCGCGCGTGGCGCTGCTCGCGGCGCTGGATCTGCTGGCTCTGGCGTTGCTGTGGCTGATCGCACGCATCCTGCTCGGCGCGCTCTTTGCGGCGGCGGGCGTGCAAAGCATGGTCGCCGCCCTGGCACTCGACGGGATCCTCGCCGTCGCCTCGGCCGCCTGCATCGCCGCCATCTGGCTCCGGCCCAACGATCCGGCGGCGCGGATCGCCCCGGTCGCGGACGCGGACGCCGCGCGCCTGCGCCGCGACATCGTGCTCGCCGTCGCGCTCGTGACGGCAAGCCGCGCGTGGGTCGCCATCATGGCGCCGTCCACCGTCGTCCAGGCCGCCTTGCTGGTGAATGCCTTCGTCGTGCCCGGATGCTACCTCGCCGTGGCGTTGCACTGCCGGCAGGCATTCGGCGCCTGGCTCGCCGGTCTCGCTGGAAAGACGGGCGCAGCCCAAGACGTTGCCGCTCCGTCCTATGCCCGGCTCTGGCTGATGATCGCGCTACCGGTCATCGCCATCATTGCCGTCACGCGCATCTATGCGGCGGTGTCGGGCCGCGCCGAGATCCCCTTCGGCACCATCACGACGGTCATCACGCTGCTGGCCGTGCTCCTCGGCGAGACGCTGATCCGTTACATCATGCGCCATCCGGGCGCCGCAACCGACAGCACCAGCCTGCCCGCACGCCTGCTGCAGCCGGCGAGCCGGCTCGCCCGCATCGCGATGCTGCTCGTCGCCCTCGGCATTCTGCTGCGCGTATGGCTGGTCGACGTGTCCGGCCTGATCACGGCGGACCATTGGCCGACGGCAAGCCGCGCCTGGTCGCGGACTGCGCTGATCCTGGTCGCCGCCGTCATCGCCTGGGAGGTCGTCAAGTTCTTCTCCGACAAGCACGTGGCGCGCGCCGGCGGTCTGCCCGCCGACGAGGACGCCGACGGCAAGAGCGCGTCGCGCCTCGCCACGATGATGCCGCTGCTGCGCATCGCGTGCGCCATCGTCATCGGCGCCATCGCATTGCTCGTCGCCCTGTCCGAGCTCGGCGTGAACATCACGCCGCTCCTGGCCGGCGCCTCCGTCTTCGGCCTCGCCCTGTCGTTCGGCAGCCAGACGCTGGTGCGCGACGTGGTGTCGGGCATCTTCTATCTGGCCGACGACGCCTTCCGCGTGGGCGAGTACATCGACTGCGGCAAGGCCAAGGGAACGGTGGAGGGCTTCACCCTGCGCTCCATCCGCCTGCGCCACCAGAACGGCCAGGTGCACACCATCCCGTTCGGCCAGCTCGGCCAGATCACCAACTTCAGCCGTGATTGGACGACCGTGAAGTTCAATCTGCGCTTCGCCCGGGACACGGACCTCGAGAAACTGCGCAAGATCGTCAAGAAGATCGGCCAGGAGATGCTGGAGGATCCGGAGCTGAAGGACGAGTTCCTCGAGCCGCTGAAGATGCAGGGCTTGGCCGATATCGCGGACAACGCCATGATCGTGCGCTTCAAGTTCACGGTGCGGCCGAGCAAGCCGAGCTTCGTGCAGCGCCAGGCGATCCGGCGCATGGTCGCCGCGTTCGCGGCCGGCGGCATCGAGTTCGCCAACGCAACCGTGGCGGTACAGACGATCGGCGGCCCGGACGGCGCCCAGGCCGGGGCCGCGGCTCAGAGCATGCTGAGCCGCGTCCAGGCGGAGGCGGCAGCTTCTGCCGCCAGCGAAGCTGCCCGTGCCTGAACCCTGCCGCGCCCGGCGACCGGCGATCGGCTCAGGATGTCAAGTTTCAGCCCTGCGGTGTCAAACGCCGGCTCGGCCTTGGCCTAAAGTACGGATGCGATGCCGGACGGCCCACGCCCGCCACGCCTGACATCCTGGAGCTTCCGATGACGACGATCAGAGCATGCGCCGCCGCGCTGGCCGCCGCGTTCATTGTTGCGATGGCCGGAACGGCTTCGGCCGCCATCAGCATCGACCATGGCCGCCTTGCGGCGAGCCCGGACGCCTACGCCTCGCCGCAGGTGACGGCAGGCCCAACCCAGGTGGCGGTGGTGTGCCGATACGTCCGCCGGGCCGGCCGCAGCGTTCGGGTCTGCCGCTGACCTGGATTGCCGGCCGCCCGGCGCTACGCCCGCACGATCGGAGCGTGTCCCGGGCCGGCCGGCAGCCCTACCGCCGGCGCCCCGTCACAGGGCGTAGCCGCCGTCCACCATCAGGCTCTGGCCGGTGATGTAGCCGGCGGCGTCGGAGGCCAGGAAATCGACCGCGTTGGCGATGTCCTGGGCGGCGCCGAGCCGCCCCAGCGCCACCGCCTTGCGCGTCGCCTCGAAGAACGCCTCGGTGAAATCCCCGGTGGCCACCAGCTGGTGGTACATGCCGTCGGTGATGACGCCGACGCCGACGAAATTGGCGCGCACGCCGAAGCGTCCTTCCTCGGCCGCCACGGCGCGGACAACGGCCTCGATCGCCGCCTTGGGCGCGGCCGAGAGCACATCCTTCACGGCGTAGCGGCGGACCGCCGGCGTGCCGAGCGCGATCGCCACGCCCCGGCTGCGGCGCAGCTCGGCGAGGGAGGCGTGGATGAAGTTGTAGGCGCCGAACACGTCGGTCGCCACGGTCCGCTCGAACAGCGCCGGCTCCAGCCGGCTGACGTGGCGCATGTCGATGTAGGGGCCGGCGGCATAGACGGCCGTGTGGATTCCGCTCATATCGGCGGCGGCCCGCGCCGTCGCCGCCGCGACCGCGTCCGCGTCGCGCAGATCGAGCTGGAGCGCCAGGGCGCGGCGCCCGAGCGCGCGCACCTCGTCGGCCGCCGCCTCGCCGCTGTCGCGGTTCCGGTTGTAGGTCAGCACGATGTCGGCGCCGCGGGCCGCCAGCGTCCGGCAGATGGCGCGGCCGATGCCGCCCGAGCCGCCGGCGACGATGGCCGCTCCGGACGCATAGCGGGCTGCCTTGGCCTGGCTCATCGGTTCCCTCCCCTGGCCGCCGTGGCGGCGGGCCGATGCCGCCGCCCCGTCCCGCTACCATGCGTTGACGCCGCCGCACCCTGCGTATCTCGAGGGGCGCTTTTTGCCGGGCGGCGGTCTAACCTTACGGCTTGGCCGAGCCGGTGTGAAACGGCGTGGGACAACGATGGGGGGACGCCATGACCGACACGACGACAGATCCCGAGCTGGCGCGCGTGCTCGCCATGTTCGCGAACCGGCCGCCGGCTGAGGCCACCGAGCTCGCCGAGCTCCGCAGCCGCATGGACCGCTTCCCGGAGCTTTTTCCCAGCGGCTTCGACACAGCGATCACCGAGGCCTCGCTCGGCGGCGTCGCCGCGGAGCGGGTGACGGCCGGCGAGGCGCCCGCCGTGCTCTACCTGCACGGCGGCGGCTATGCCATCGGCTCGCCCAAGTCGCACCGACACCTGGCCGAGCGGCTGGCGGTGCTGCTGTCCGGCACGGTCTGGAACCTGGGCTACCGGCTGGCGCCGGAGGCGCCCTACCCGGCGGCCCTCGACGACGCTCTGGCCGCCTACACGGCGCTGGCGGCGCAGTCCGCCGGCCCGATCGCCGTGGCTGGCGATTCCGCCGGCGGCGGCCTGGCGCTCGCCCTCGCCCTGGCGGCGCGCGACCGGGGGCTGCCGCTGCCGAGCTGCGTCGTCGCCTTCAGCCCCTGGGTCACGCTCCGCTCCGACGGGCGCACCTTCGACAGCCTGGCGCACGTCGACCCCCTGCTGTCGAAGGCGACGGCGGATTTCTTTGCCGACCATTACGCCCCGGCCGAGCACCGCGACGACCCCTACGTCTCGCCGTTGCACGGCGAGCTCTCCGGCCTGCCGCCCATGCTGATCCAGGTCGGCGCCGACGAAGTCTTCCGCGGCGACGTCGAGGACTTCGCCGCGCGCCTGCGGCAGACGGGCGCCAGCACCGAGCTCGAGGTCTGGGAGGGCGTGTTCCACGTCTGGCAGCTGTACTGGCCGATCCTGCGCAAGGGCGATCGGGCGCTGGAGACGGCCGCCGCCTTCATCGCCCGCCACGCCGGCGGTCAGGGACACGGCTAAGACCGGCGGCGGCCGCGGTATGGCCGGGCGACCATCGTTCTAGTCTTGGGCTATGCCGACAATTTCGCCGCTGCGTGCGCGAAATACGGGCGAAACTCACCGGCCACCGTGGCGTTAAATGCGATGACGCGGCGCAGCAAAGCTGCGCTGACGATCGCCGCCCGAGGCCGGAGCCTTCGCCCCCATGAAGATCGCCCAGATTGCCCCGCTTTTCGAGAGTTGCCCGCCGCGCCTCTACGGCGGCACCGAGCGCATCGTCTCCTATCTGACCGAGGAGCTTGTGCGCCAGGGCCACGAGGTGACGCTGTTCGCCAGCGGCGACTCCGTCACCGCGGCCGAGCTGGTGGCCTGCTGCGAGACGGCGCTGCGGCTCAATCCGGCAGTGAAGGACTCGATCCCCTACCAAGTGCTGATGCTCGACGAGGTGCGGCGGCGGGCCGACGCCTTCGACGTGCTGCACTTCCACATCGACCTGCTGCACTTCCCGCTGTTTCGCGACATGGCCGCGCGCACGGTGACGACCCTGCACGGGCGGCTCGACCTGCCGGACCTCCAGCCCCTCTACCCGGCCTTTCCCGAGCTGCCGCTGGTGTCGATCTCCACGGACCAGCGCCGGCCCATGCCGCCGGTGCAATGGGCCGGCACCGTCCACCACGGCCTGCCTCGGGAGCTGCTGCCGTTCTCGTCCCGGGCGAACGAGGGCTATCTTGCCTTCCTCGGCCGGATCTCACCGGAAAAGCGCCCGGACCGGGCGATCGAGATCGCCGTCCGCGCCGGCCTGCCCCTGAAGATCGCCGCCAAGGTCGACCGGGCCGACCAGGCCTATTGGGACGAGGTGATCGCCCCCATGGTGGAGGCGCATGCCAACGTGGAGTACCTCGGCGAGGTCGGCGAGGACCGCAAGGCGGAATTCCTCGGCAACGCCCGCGCGCTGCTGTTCCCGATCGACTGGCCGGAGCCGTTCGGCCTCGTCATGATCGAAGCCATGGCCTGCGGCACGCCGGTCATCGCCTTCCGCGACGGTTCGGTGCCGGAAGTGATCGAGCACGGCCGCTCGGGCTTCATCGTCGACGACGTCGATGCGGCGGTCGCCGCCATCGCGCGGCTCGACGGGCTCGACCGGGCCGCCGTTCGCACAGCCTTCGAGCAGCGGTTCACGGCCGAGCGCATGGCGAACGACTATCTCGCCATCTACCGGGAGCTGGCCGCGGCGCGGCCGGCGAGCCCGCTATCGACGCGGGGGCGCCGCCGGGCAGGCGAAGAGCTGCAGGTCGTCGCCTGACCTCGGCCGCCGGACGACGATCACCGGGCGGGGGTTACCGCGAATCACGCTTCGGGGCTAAAACACTCGTCCCGAGGCAATCCGGAGTCGACCGATGCAATCTGCCGACACCGACGCGATGTCCGACGCGGCACCCGTTGCGCCGTTCTTCATCCCCGCGTCCGTCTCGCTGCAGGAGCGGCAGCCGCTGACGCTGAAGCACGGCGACACCTTCGCCCTGTTCGACCACAACGGCGATGCCCTGTCCGGCCCAGGGAGCCCCGAGGGCATCTTCCACTGCGATACGCGCCACCTCTCGCACCTCTACCTGACGCTCGACGGCACGCGGCCGATGCTGCTGAGCTCCACGGTGCGCGACGACAATGCGGCGCTCACCTGCGATCTCACCAATCCCGATCTGGGTGACGGCGACGGCAAGCTCACGCTCGAGCACGACCTCATCCACCTGCGCCGGTCGCGCTTCCTGTGGCAGGGGACGTGCTTCGAGCGGCTGGTGATCCGCAACTTCGATACGCAGCCGCGGCAGGTGACGATCACCATCGCCTTCGCCGCCGACTTCGCCGACCTGTTCGAGGTGCGCGGCGCGCACCGCGAGCGGCGCGGCGAGCTGCACCGGCCCGAGGTGGGCAGCCAGCAGGTGGTGCTCGGCTACACGGGGCTGGACCGCAAGCGGCGGACGACCACGCTGTCCTTCGAGCCGGCGCCCACGCGGCTGAGCGGCCGCGAGGCGACGTTCATCCTGGACGTGAGGCCGGGCGAGCCGATCTCGCTGTTCGTCGAAGCCAACTGCGCCCTGGAAGGCGTCAACCAGCCGCCGCGGCGCGCCTTCTTCAGCGCGTTGCGCGATGCGCGGCGCACCTTGCGCGCAGCGACGGCGCGCGGCGCCACCGTCTCCAGCTCCAACGACATCTTCAACGAGGCGCTCCGCCGCAGCGTGTCCGACCTCAACATGCTGATCACCGACACGCCGGAGGGCCCCTACCCCTACGCCGGCATTCCATGGTTCAGCACGGTGTTCGGGCGCGACGCGCTGATCACGGCGCTGTCGATGCTCTGGCTCGACCCGTCGATCGCGCTGGGCGTGCTGCGCCACCTTGCGGCCAACCAGGCGACAACCTTCGACGACGCGGCGGACGCCGAGCCCGGCAAGATCCTGCACGAGGTGCGGCGCGGCGAGATGGCGGAGCTCGGCGAGGTGCCGTTCCGCCGCTACTACGGCAGCATCGATTCCACGCCGCTGTTCGTCGTGCTGGCCGGCGCCTATGTGCAGCGCACCGGCGACGTCGACGCCATGCGCGAGCTGTGGCCGAACATCGAGGCGGCGCTCGCCTGGATCGACCAGTCCGGCGACCGGGACGGCGACGGCTTCGTCGAGTACGGCCGGCGCAGCGCGGAAGGCCTGGTCAACCAGGGCTGGAAGGACAGCCACGATTCCGTGTTCCATGCGGACGGCACGCTGGCGCACGGCCCGATCGCCCTGGCCGAGGTGCAGGCCTACGTCTACGGGGCCTGGCTCGCCGCCGCCGACATCGCCGTGCGCCTGGGGAACGTCGCCTACGCGGCCACCCTGGCCGAGCGGGCTGAAAAGCTGCGGCGCCGCTTCGACACCCTGTTCTTCGACGAGGCGCTCGGCACCTACGTGCTGGCGCTCGACGGCGACAAGCGGCCCTGCCGGGTGCGCACCTCCAATGCCGGGCATGTGCTCACCACCGGCCTGGCGCTGCCCGAGCGCGCCCAGGCCGTGGTCGACACGCTGATGGCGCGCCCGTCCTTCTGCGGCTGGGGCGTGCGCACGGTAGCCGCCACCGAAGCCCGCTACAATCCGATGAGCTACCACAACGGCTCGGTCTGGCCGCACGACAACGCCATGATCGCCGCCGGCTTCGCCCGCTACGGCTACCGCCGCGAAGCGGCACGCATCCTCGAAGGGCTGTTCGAGGCCTCCACCTATATCGACCTGAGGCGGCTGCCGGAGCTGCTGTGCGGCTTTGCCCGCCAGCGCGCCCAGGGCCCGACCTTCTATCCCGTCGCCTGCAATCCGCAGGCCTGGGCGGCGGCCGCGCCGCTGTACGTCCTCCAATCCTGCCTCGGGCTCGGCTTCTCGCCCGAGGCGGCGCAGATCGCCTTCGATCGACCGGTCCTGCCCAACTTCCTCGACCGGGTCGTGCTGCGCCGGCTGTCGATCGACGCGGGCACCGCCGATGTGGAACTGCGCCGCTCCGGCTCGCAGGTGATCGTCGACGTGCTCGACCGCAGCGGGCCCATCCACGTGCTGACCACCAACTGAGCAGCTCCGGCCGCGCCATCTACGCCGGGCCGGGCCGTCGACGGCCGCGACCGTCTTCATGGCACGCAGACCGAGCAGCGCTTCGGCCAGGACAGGACGCAGCAGCTGCATGGCTCGCTCTCGAGACGGGCGGGCTGGTCTTGTCGGATGCGGCATTCCACTACCACCAGCATACGGGAAAGACATCATATGTTGAGGTGGTGGAAGAGACGGCGGTTCTACGCTACCGTCGCGACAGAAGAACATAAGCCGAGGCTTGAGACCAAGCGGCTCTGGGAGGAGCAATGGTCGATATCATCTCGAAGCGGGACGGTCCGCGGCGCGAGGATGCTTATGTCAGGCATCTGGTCGAGCAGAACCGCGCCACCATCACGCGCATCGCCGACCACCTCAGCGGCGGCAGCTATTCGGCGAGCCGCGCGCCCAAGTCGCCCAAGCCGCCGCAGCAGCAGGCGGAAGGCCGCATCATCCACGCCTACGGCGGCGCCCGGCCTATCGGCGAGGTCGAAGCCAGGGTCCGCATCAGCCTGAACCGCCGTGTCGTCATGGTCGACGACAACAGCGGCCGCCAGCTGCATCATCTCGGCGAATTGCGCCGCAGGGACGGGACCGACGTCTTCGTCGTGGCGACGGCGGCCAACGGCTTCTTCTCGCCGGTCGACGACGGCATCGGTGCCGCCCTGCTGGAGCTCGACGGCAAGCCGCTCGGACAGGGCTACGGCGAGGATGAGCTCGCCGCCGACATTGGCACGAAGCTCGGCCTTGGTTGAAGCCACGAAGCGCGTGGCGGGCGTTCACGGGGCGAAGATGCGATAGCTGAATGAAGCACCATACCGGCCCAGACAACACCCAGGTCACCATTCCCCCGGTCCGGCGGCCGGGGGCGGCCCGACAGCTGCTCGTTCAGGACTATGATGAGCGCCGGACCATGCGCGCGTGGGAGGCGGTGCTGTCGGGCGAAGCCGAGGTCGCGCGCAGCCGCTACCCGGTCCGCTCGCTCATCCATGACTCCTGGAGCCGCTGCGCCTCCGACGGGATCGACGCGCAGCAGCGCAAGGCGCCGCTGGAGAACGGCAAGGACGAGATCGAGTACCTCGAGCGCAAGAACATCGAGCTCCTGGCTGCGGCGCGGCGCTCGTTCGCAACCATCGGCCGGCTGCTCGACGGCACCGGGGCGATGCTGGTGCTGGCCGACGGCGACGGCATGCTGATCGATGCCATCGGCGACCGGCGGACGATCCACGCCGGCGTCGACATCCACCTCACCATCGGCGGCCGCTGGACCGAGGACGTCGTCGGCACCAACGGCATCGGCACCGCCCTGTGGGCGGGCGAGCCGGTGTTCGTGCATGCGGCCGAGCACTTTTGCGCCGGCATCAAGTCGTGGACCTGCGCCGGTGCGCCGATCCGCGACCCGCTCGACGGCCGCATCATCGGCGTCGTCGACCTGTCCGGCCATCCGGACATCTTCCGTCCGCACAACACGGCGTTCGTCGCGGCCGCCGCGCGCGAGATCGAGAAGGCGCTGGCCGACAAGCAGAACGAGGACCGCATGCGGCTGCTGGAGGCCTTCATCGCCTCGGCGCCCAACTACAATCGCCACGACGGGCTGGTGATCGTCGATCATTGCGGCCGCTCGATCTACTGCCACAACCTGCCCGCGGACGCGGTGCGCCAGTTGCCCGTCGAGCAAGCCGCGCCGGGCCGCGGCCAGCTCATCCGCATCCGCCTGCCGAACCTGGGCTCCAGCACCGATTTCGCCGCGGCGTTGCCGGCCGCGCTGCAATCCTGCCGGGTCACGCCGCTCCAGTTCGACGACGGCCTGCGCGGCGCGGCCCTGGTCTTCCCATCATCGGCGCGCACATCGGCGGCCGACGGCCGACGGCCGAGGTCGGCCCCGTGCGAGTCCGCCGCGTCGCTCATCGTCGGCGAAAGCGAGCCGCTCCTGGCCGCGGTCGACATCACCTGCCGGGTCGCCGAGACGAAGGAGGTCACATCCGTCCTGATCGAGGGCGAGACCGGCGTCGGCAAGGAGCTGTTCGCCCGGCTGATCCATCTCGGCAGCCGCAGCACGCCCAACAGCCCGTTCGTCGCGGTGAACTGCGGCGCCATCACCAAGGAGCTCTTCGGCAGCGAGCTGTTCGGCCACGTGGCCGGGGCGTTCACCGGCGCCACCCGCGACGGCAAGCCCGGGGTGTTCGAGCTGGCCAACGGCGGCGTGCTCAGCCTCGACGAGATCGGCGAGATGCCGCTGGAGATCCAGCCCTTCCTGCTGCGGGTGCTGGAGGAGCGCGTGGTCTACCGCATCGGCGACGGCCGTGCCCGCCCGGTGGACGTGCGCCTCGTCGCGTCGACCAACCGTGACCTGAAGCGCGAAGTCGAAGCCGGCCGCTTCCGGCGCGACCTCTACTACCGCATCAGCGCGGTCTCGATCCATGTGCCGCCCCTGCGCGAACGGGGCAGCGACGTGCTGCTGCTGCTCGACCATTTCAATCACAAGATCGCCGCCCGGACGGGGCAGGCGACGCTGGCGTTCGCGCCCGAGGCGCTGGACGCCCTCGCCGCCTATCGCTGGCCCGGCAACGTGCGCGAGCTGAGGAACCTGGTCGAGCGGCTGAACCTGCTCAATCGCGGCAGCCGGGTCGGCCTCGGCGACCTGCCGGGCGAGATCACGGCCGTCGATGCGGGCAACGCGGCGGCCGCAAGCCCGACCGCCCCGCCGCTCCCGACCCCGGCGCGCAGCATCGAGGACGCCGAACGCCAGGTGATCAGGGACGCGCTCGCGGCCGAGGGCGGCAACCTGAGCCGGGCGGCGCAGCGGCTGGGCATCTCCCGGCCGACGCTCTACCGCAAGCTCGACCATTTCGGCATCCGCCGCGGCTTCGTCTGAACGGCCGGCGCCCCCTCATGGCCGGGTCGAGCCCGGTCATGATGTGCCGCTTCTGCCCTCACGGCCGCCCGAGCTTCTCGGCCCCGCCGCCGAGCGCCGGGCCTGCGGTCGGATCCTCGTCCTCGGCGACATCGCCGATCAGCGTCTCCGTGGTGAGTATGAGCTTGGCGACCGATACGGCATTCTTCAGCGCCGTGCTGGTCACCAGCACTGGGTCGATGATCCCGGCCTCGTACATGTTCTGGAATTCTCCCACGGCCGCGTTGTAGCCGTAGCCGCTGTTGACGCGGGCCACCTCGGCCACCACGACATCGGCATCGGCGCCGGCGTTGGCCACGATCCGCCACAGCGGCCGCGCCAGCGCCGCCTTCACCAGCCGCACGCCTTCGGCGACGTCGCCCGTCGTCTCGGCGAGGAGTCCATCGAGGACCGAGGCGATCTGGGCGAGCGCCGCTCCGCCGCCGGCCACCACGCCCTCCTCCGAGGCCGCCCGCACTGCCGCGAGCGCATCCTCGATCAGCTGGATCGTGCGCTTCTGCTCCACCGGCGTCACGCCGCCCGCGTACAGCACGGCCGTACCGCCCGAGAGCTTCGCCAGCCGCTCGCGCAGCTTGTCCTGCTCGACGTTGGGCGGTGCCACCTCGTACTGACGCTGTACCTGGGCGCGCCGCGCGGCGATGAGCGCCGCATCGCCGCCGCCGCGGATGACGGCGGTATGGGACGCGCTGGTCCGGACGCGCTCGGCAGTGCCGAGATCCTCAGGCGAGATATCCTCCAATCGCCCACCCAGGTCGCGCGCGATGACGCGGCCGCCCGTCAGGATCGCCAGGTCCTCCATCATGGCCTTGCGCCAGTGGCCGTACTCCGGCGGATGCACCACCAGGTACCGGCCGGGCCCCTGCTTGCCGAGCAGCGTCACCACCACCTCCGGCGCCATCTCCTCGGCGATGATCAGCAGCGGCCGGCCGGCGTTCTCGGCAATGGCGCGGGCGCGGTCCAGGACGTGCGGCTCCCGGATCTTCAGGTCGGTCATGAGGATGAGGGGCCGGTCGAGCACCACCTCCATCTTCTCCGCATCGGTGACCATGTGGTGGGAGAGATAGCCGCGCTCGAACGACATGCCCTCGACGACCTCGAGCATGGTCTCGGTGGTGACGCTGAAGGCGGTGGTGATGACGCCCTCGGGGCCCACCCGCTCGTAGGCTTCGGCCACGAGCGCACCCAGTTGCGGATCGGTCGCAGCGATGGTGGCGACGGCCGCCAGCTGGCGGCTCGACCTGGCCGGCTTCGCCGAGGCCTTCAGCGCCTCCACCACCTTCGCCACCGCCAGGTCGATGCCCCGGCACAGGTCGACCGACTTGGCCCCGCGCTCGTTCGCCTTCACCCCATCCTGGACGAGGGCATTGGCGAGCACGATCGCCGTGGTGGTGCCGTCGCCGACCACCTCGTTGGTCTGCATGGACACCTCGCGCACCACCTGCGCGCCCATGTTCTCGAAGCGGTCGCGCAGCTCGATCTCCAGCGCGATGCTGACGCCGTCACGGGTGACGATCGGTGTGCCGATCGGCCGGTCGATCATGGCGTTCATGCCTTTCGGCCCGAGCGTCGGCTCCACCGCCGCCGCCAGCTGGAGCACCCCCCGGGCCAGGGCACGCCGGGCGTCCGCATTGTGGATCAGGTGTTTGGGCATGACTGCTCCTTCCGCCCGCGGCGGCGCTGCGTTTCCCGTGGTGTCGTTCGTTCAGGTCTCGTTGCAACGGCGCCGCCGCTGACCTCGCCCCGCCTGCTGCTATCGAATGCGCACATCTGAGGACTCGGTCTAAGCTCTCGTTCTGAAAGCGTCGCGGTTCACCCCCACCCCTACCCCTCCCCACAAGGGGGAGGGAGGAGCGCTTGCTTGTTAGCGTGGAGAGTAGGCGAGGCGGCTTGACGAACGGCCTCCCCCTTGTGGGGAGGCTGTCCCGTGCGAAGCGGAAGGGACTGGTGGGGGTGTTGCCTCGACACCTGCAGAACCTGCCTCCTCACGATGTGTGCATTCGATAGCCGCATGCGGCGAGGGGGCGCGCGGGGCCTCGCTTGGCGCCCGTCCAGCACGGTCGAGGACGAAGTCGACCAGTGTCGGCGTGCCGTCCGTCACCTCCAGCGCCTTGTAGCGCGTGCTCTTCAGCCCCCGGCAGAGGGCGCCGTTGAACTCCATGTTGATGCGGACGCTGCGCAGCACGGCGAGATAGGTGCCGAGCGCGTCGGCAGCGATCGGCGTTCCATCCCAGGCGACGAAGACGGGCTCCGTCACCGCCCGCCCGGGCCAGCGCCGCAGCAGCGCCTCGCGGTAGCGCGCCTTCGCCGCCTCGTCCCCGAGCCCGGCGGCATCGTAGGCGGCGAGGTCCATGGCGAGGATCTCGCCGTCGGTCAGGCCGGCCTGCCGCAGCGCCAGCAGCATGGCCTCCTGGCGGCGCAGGAACGCCTTCCTGGCGAACGTCTCACGCACGCCCTCGAGGTCCTGATCGCCGGCCAGCTCGTCGAAGATCTGGCCGAACGATTTGCCCACGGCGACACCGCGATTGACCTCGTCGGCGAACATGTGGTCGTGCAGGCGGACCTGGTAGGTCGGCGACCACGACAGCGCCTCGAGCGCCTGCCTGAGCCCGTCGAGCATCAGGAAGGCGAAGTTCGGCGAGCACCAGTAGGTCGGCAGCCGGAAGTCCACCTCGACGCTGCCGTCCTGCCGCACCTCCGCGCGCTCGACGAAGCCCATCTCCACGACGGACTCGTCGAGCTCGGGATCGTTGACGGCGCCGAGGCGCCGCCAGAGCTCGCTCCGCCGGCCGTCGGCCAGGCTGGCCCCCTGCGCCATCATCGTCACTCCGCCGCGAGCCTGAGCGGCGCCTTGGCGAAGGCCGCCTTCTTGGCGGCGATGTCGATGTCGTAGAGGCGCGCGGCATTGAGGCCGAGGATCTTCTCCTTGACCTCGGGGGTGAGGTCGACGCCGCGCTCCTTCTTGACGTCGTCCGGCAGCTCGAAGTTCCACAAGCGCTCGACCAGCCAGTGCGGCGTCCAGATGCCGTAGTCCGACCCGAACAGGATCTTGTCCGGCCCGACCCAGAACAAAAGCTCGGCGATCATCTCGGCGAAATAGCGCGGGCGCGAGTGGATGAAGGGCAGCGCCACCGCGAGGCCGCCGTAGACGTTGGTCTCCTGCACCGCGATCCAGCAGAAGTCGTCGAGGCGCGGCAGCCCGCAGTGCTCGATGATCCAGTTGAGGTTCTGGAAGTCGGTCGCCGCATAGTCCACGTCATGGACGTCGAAGGCGTCCTTGCTCAGCGGGATGATCGTCGGGCCTTTGTGGACGTGGATGTTCTTGATGCCAAGCTTCTCGCAGAGCTCGAAGCATCTGTAGGCTTCGGGGTCGTTGAGCTTCCATCCCTTGGAGGCCCCGTTCCACTCGGCCGTGTACATCTTCACGCCCTTGATGTCATAGGTCTCCTTCATGAAGTGGATGTATTCGAGCGCCTTCTCGCCGTCGCGCGGATCGAACGAGCCGTTGACGATGAAGCGCTCCGGATAGCGCTTGGCCACTTCGTGGTTGCGCTCGATGGTGTTGAAGCCGTTCTTGTAGAAATCCTTGAGGTACGTCGACTGCACGATGGCGATGTCGTCGGGACCGTCGATGAACAGGTCGCGATAAAGATCGTCCTCGGTATACTTCTCGAACTTCTCCTTGGGCCAGAGCTGATCGGGCGGGCTCAGCGCCGTGTGGTAGGCATAGAAGCACTCGATGAACTGCTTGCCGTGAATGTTGCGCTGGTTCTCCGGGCTGCCGTCCCAGAAATGGGTGTGGCCGTCGACGACGAAGATTTCCTTCCCTTGTGGCGTGATGAACATGTCATGTCCCCTTATCGTGAGCCAGTTGAAGTCAGACCGAAATCGCGACCTTGAGGACGCCGTCCCGCTGGTTGGCGAAGAGGTCGTAGGCGTCCTCGATGCGATCGAGGCTGTAGCGGTGGGTGACGAGGCCCTTGAGATCCACCCGCCCCGAGGCGATCACCGAGATCATCCGGCGCATCCGCTCCTTGCCGCCGGGGCAGAGCGCCGTCTTGATGGATTTCTCGCCGAGGCCGGCAGAGAAGGCGTCGAGCGGGATCGTCAGGTCGCCCGAATAGACCCCGAGGCTCGACAGCGTGCCGCCGGGGCGCAGCACGCGCAGCGCGGCCTCGAAGGTCGATTGGATGCCGAGCGCCTCGATCGCCACGTCGACGCCGCGGCCGTCGGTCAACGCCATGATCGCGTCGACCGGGTTGACGGCCTTGAAGTCGATCACGTCGTCGGCCCCCATCTTGCGCGCCATCGCCAGACGCGCCGCCACGGTGTCGACCGCGATGATCCGCGTCGCCCCCAGCAGCTTCGCCCCCGCGGTCGCGCACAGGCCGATCGGCCCCTGGGCGAAGACCGCGACGGTGTCGCCGATCTTGATCCCGCCATTCTCGGCGCCGGCGAAACCGGTCGACATGATGTCCGGGCACATCAGCACCTGCTCGTCGCTCAGATGATCGTCGACAGGCGCCAGGTTCGCCATCGCGTCGGGCACGCGGACGTACTCGGCCTGGCAGCCGTCGATTGTATTGCCGAACTTCCAGCCGCCGATCGCCTGCCAGCCGTGCCTGGTGCCGGCGCCATCCTGGCTGCAGAAGCCGCACAGGCAGGCGTTCGACCAGCCCGACGGCGTGATCGCGCCGGCGATCACCCGCTGTCCCTCGGTGAAGCCCGTCACGCCGGACCCGAGCTTCTCGATGATGCCGACGGGCTCGTGGCCGATCGTCAGGCCCTTCGCCACCGGGTACTCGCCCTTCAGGATATGCACGTCGGTGCCGCAGATCGTCGTGGTGGTCACGCGGACGAGGGCGTCCTGAGCCCCGATATCCGGGATCGGCTTGTCGTCGAGAACGATGCGGCCTTTCTCGGCGAAGATGGCCGCCTTCATCTTGGCAGTCTTGCCGGCTGTCTTGCGACCGGCCGCTTTGCCGGCCAATACTGTGGTGCTCATTGCCCGTTTCCCTGTCCTCGGCATGGAAGCGGGGCCCGGACGGAGCCGACCCCGCTCCGTTCACTCAGATGTATTCGAAGACGTCTTCCATATTTCCGAACAGGATGACGGTATTGTCGTCGACGCGCACCATTCGCCCGTAGTGCGTCGACGTATTGACCTCGAATATGGACGCGGTCATCTCACGGCCCAGGTACTCGCTGATCTCGTCCATCTTGAACACCAGCTTGCCCTGGCCGTCGATGCGGATCAGCGCCGGCTGATAGGTGACGACGACGTCGGGCTTCTTGCCCATGAACTCGGCGATGGCCCGCGCCTCGACGGAATCGTTCATGGTGACGCCGCACTGGTGCGATATCGTCTGCTCGAAGGTGATATCCTTCATCGACTTGAAGATATTGGCCTGCGTGGCGTCGCGCGCTGCTACTGACATGGTTCTCGTCTCCTGCTCTTAGATTCAGCTTTGGGCTCAGCTTTCGAGATCAGCTCTTGAGGCCAAGCTCGCCGAGGATCTGGCCGATGCGCTCCTGGGACTGGGCCCGCACGTCGTCGAACGAGATCGGCTTGGAATGCGGCGCCGACCAGATCGGCCGCAGCCCCAGCGCCGCCTTGTCCGCCAGCGCGCGATGCTTGGTCAGCCAGGACTGGAAGAGTTGCTGGTTCGCCGCTGCGTAGGTCTTGTCGTTCACCAGGAGGTACATGAGGTCGATGGTATTCGCCAAGTTGCGCTCGTAGTCGGCTTCCGCCGCCGAGATCACCGCCGGCGTGATGAAGTCGTGGTTGGCGGCCGCGACCTGCATCAGGAAGCCCGAGCGGAAGAGCTCGCCGACGAGCGGCTCGAAGACGATGTTGACGGCGAAGTACTGCTCGAGATAGTCGGCGGTGCCCATGATGGTCTCCACCGCCTCGCGCGTGCCCTGCCAGGTCGCGTCCTCGAGCCAGGCCTTCTTGCCGAGCTCGTCGTTCCAGCCGGGAATGTCGAGGCCGATCTCGGCCAGGTAGAGCGTGATGTCCTGCGCCAGCCGCAGCTTGTAGGACGAGTTGGTCAACGTGGCGTTGTTGATCATCTGCGTATAGCCGTAGCGCTGCGCCTGCATCAGCGACGTGCCCAGCCCGAACTCGGCGTGCTTCCAGGCGCCGAGATGCGTCTGCAGGATCTTCGTCCAGACCTTGTCGAAGCCCTTGGGCGCGCCGGACCTGCGGCCGTTGGCGATGACGCTCTGCACCATCGTCTCGATCTTCGACTGGCGCTGATAGTGCGTGCGCTCCCACTCCTGGTCGGGGGCGCGGAAGGCGTGCCAGTTCGAGCTCTGCGCCGCCGTGGCGTCCTTGACGTAGGCGCCCTTGCCGTTGGCGAAGGAGATGATCCAGTCCTGGATCAGGTAGCGCTCGGGATCGGGCTGGACGTCGACGGTGACGTCCTCGTAATGCGTGGCGCGCTGGCCACGCGGGTCGAAGTAGCGGTACCGGCGGCTGTCGGAATCGGCGAAGACGGCGGCGCCCGCGGCGCCCGACCCGACTGAACTCGACGTTGCTGGCATTGTTGTCACTCCCTTCGTTGCAGTTGTTTGGCGTCCCCGCCGAAGCATGTCCGGATCAGACGACGTCGTCTGCCCGGATCGACTTGCTCCAGCTCCTTGAACCTGGAGCGCTTTGGCGATCTTCAGTGGCCCGGCGATCCGCCGCCGGACGAGGTGGTGAACTTGTCGAAGAAGACCCGCTCGCTTTCGAAGCCGTTCATGAACAGGACCGGCTGGAGCGCGTCGATCATCGGCGGCGGGCCGCAGGCATAGACGTCGCCCTGGCCGTCGACCGCCATCTGCTTGAGCCTGACGTCGACCAGTTCGTGGACGAAGCCGCGCTCGCCCTCCCACGAGGCGTCACCGTTAGCGTGCGACAGCACCGGGATGAAACTCACCTCGGGATGGCGCTCGACCAGGCTGGCGATGCGGTCGAGGTGGAACAGGTCGTCGCGCGTGCGCGCGCCGTAGAAGAAGTAGACCGGCCGCTGCTCGCCGCTCATCAGGTGATCGTTGAGGATCGACCAGATCGGCGACAGGCCGGAGCCGGCGCCTACGAGGACCAGGGGTCCCTCGCGCTCCTCCCGGCGGAAGCAGGTTCCGTAGGGTCCGACGACGGTGACGTCGGCTCCGACCCGGATGCCGCCGGCGTCGAGCTCGCCGGAGAACTTTCCTTCGGGATACTTCTTGATGATGAAGGAGAGTTTCTGGGTTTGGTCCGGCGTATTTGCCATGGAGAACGAGCGCGTAATCGTCTCCCCTTTTTCCGTGGTGACCGTGATGTCGACATATTGGCCGGCCCAGAACTTGATCGGCGAGGTCAGGTCGATCTCGATGCCGCGGATGTCGTGCGTCAGACGCTCGATATGACTGATGCGACCCTGGTAGGTCTTCACCGCGATCGATTTCGACAGCACCTCCTCGTCGTAGTTGAGGAGCTCGACCTCCATATCGGAGTAGGCCAGGGTGCGACACAGCAGGATGTGGCCGCTGTCCTTCTCCATGTCGTTGAGCGCGAAGGTCGAATAGCGCAGCATGTCGACCTCGCCGTCGAGCAGCACGCACTTGCAGGCCGAGCATTGCCCTTCCTTGCAGCCATGCGGCAGCGCGATGCCCTGGCGGAAGGCCGCGTTCAGCACGGTCTCGCCGTGCTCGACCTCGAACTCCACGCCGACCGGCTCCAGACGCACCTTGTGCACGTCGCTCATGTGGTTTCGTCTCCCAGATCGTACCCTGCGTCATGGCCGGGCTTGACCCGGCCATCCATCGACTTGAAGAAACTCCAGCCCGACAGGGCTGACCCAAACGGCGCGTCCTGAGTGGATGGATGGCCGGGTCAAGCCCGGCCATGACGCCAGGTGCAATGGCGGAGGCCCGGAGGCCTCCGCCCGCAACGCCTGTCAGTGGCAGGGGTTGATGGTGAAGCCGGCGCGATACTCGGCCAGGTGCTTCTCCCGGTCTGCCGGGCTCATCTCGCGCAGCAGCGTCAGCGGCGAGAGCAGCGTATGGCCGCGCACGTCGTCCAGCGTCCACATCTCCTTGTTGTCGAAGCGCAGGTGCGGCTGCGGGATCAGCGTCTTGCCGTCGGAGCGGACGAAGTTCAGGTCCTTGATGGCGTCGGCGAGATCCCAGCCGTGGTAGAGCGTCTCCCACTCGCGCTTGCCGCTGAAACGGCCCATCGCCGGGGTCGGGCGCCCCTCGTACTCGTCGGCGAACGCCTGCTGCACCGTCCAGCGGTCGAGCTCATGGGCGAAGGTGTAGAGCTTGCCGTCGATCTCACCCGTGACCATGTCCTCGCGGATGAGGCACGGCACCAGGCAGCTCCAGCAGCGGTGCGGATAGACGTAGCCGACGTCCGAGTTGAAGGTAATGACCGTCTCGCCGGGCTTGCTCAGCTTGTCGTACCACTTCCAGAACTCTCCGAACTTGGCGTACCAGCCCGGATACTTCTGCTCGAACCACTCGAAGTCCTTATCGCGCTGGGCCTCGATCCGCCAGAAGTTGACCGGCCAGCCGACGGCGAAGAACTGCGCCACCGTGTGCACGTAGAACTTCTCGGTGAGCCGCTTCCACGCCGTCTGCACGTCGTCGTGGTGGATCTTGACGCCGTACTTCTCCAACGGGAGCATGTAGGTGCGGTAGTAATCCTCGAAGATCCAGCGGTGCCACATCTCCGCGTAGGATTCCTTGTTCTTGTCGCGGTTGGTGGTGCCGTACTCGATGAAGGTGCCGATCGCCGCATCGACGATGGCGTGGTTCTGCCAGAAGGCATAGCGCAGGTCGCGCTCCAGCAGCACGTGGTTCTCCGGCTCCTTGAGCGCGGCCATCAGCAGCGAGTGGCCGTTGCCGATGTGACGGCTCTCGTCCGACTGCACCGACAGGAACACTGTGGGCAGCGCATAGTCGCCGTTGCGGGCGGCTTCCGACGGCATGGCCACGAACAGCGTGTTGGTGAACGCCGTCTCGGCCACGACGGTCAGGTACATGCAGGCGGCGGTCATGGTGTCGCCGGTGATGAAGCCTTCACCGAACTGGCGGCCGATCGTCGTCGCATAGCACTTGCCGAAGGCCTCTTCGGTAATATCGAAGCCGGCGGGATCGATGTAGTTCTCCATGTACCACTTCTTCAGATTCATCTGGATGGTGGAATGGCGGAACTCGTCGACCATCTGCATGGTGAAGCCGGTGCGCAGGTCCTCGCCGGGGGCGAGGCGGGCGACCATCGCCATCGACCGCGCCGCGGAGATTTCCGGGAACGGGATGATGGCGAGGAAGAGCTTCATCCACTCGACCCAGCGCGGCTCGACGTTGCGGAACATGTCGCCGCGCAGCGCGGCGTCGAGCGCGCCGTAGACGCGATTGTCCTTCTCCTCCTGCATCGGGAAGTAGGAGCGCAGCACCTGCTTCATCGGATCGCGCGGCGCCTTGGTGATCTTGTAGTCGGTCGGGAAGGTCATCGCCTCCTGGACATAGCTCGGATTCCAGCCGAGGTCGGAGATCTTCTTGGTCGCTTCGCCCACGGAAATGCCGCGCTGCGAGGTGATCTTGTTGAGTGTCAATGACGTCATAGCCATAAGCCTCCACCGGATTTGCCGCGGGTCCCATGACCCGGGCGGGGAGCGGCGCACACCGCCGTCAGTTGCGGGTCGAACGGCACGGTCTGCCGCTGGCCATGCGGGCTCGCGGGCCGGCCGATCAAATGGATCGCGGCAAAGGTATTTCGAAGAGTACGGTCCAGAGCTTTACGGTATTCGACACCTGAGCATGCCGCCACCGGCTGTGATCGTCGATGGCATGGACATGCTCGCGGCTCTTCAAACCGGAGCGGTTCTGCCCGGCCGGGCTATGGCGCCCGACCGCGAAACGCTCTGGTGTCGAAGGTGCCGCATGGGCTCCGGGGTGTTCTCCTCCGCTCCTTCGTTCTTGCGGCATCGCGCCGAAGCGCGATGGGCTTCTTATGTGAAAGGCAATGCGCTCAAGACGCGCTCAAGCAAAACGCGCTCGTAGCAAACGCCATCGCAAGGGGTGTGCCAACAACCGTCTCCCGCCGATCATCGATGGATTCCGGTCCATGTGGCCATCTGCGGAGAAGCAAACGCGGCGGCGCCATGGCCGATGTAACGTAACGTTACAATTGTCAATTTACACATTGTAATGATTAAAATGTATTCGCAGTGCAGCATTACTATGTGCTTTTGCAGCATAAACATTTGTCGACAGATTCAGCCCGCTATTCTATTTTTCGACCATTGCAGCTTGCAAGAGGCCACGATCCGGCCGGAAGCGCCCATGTCCGACGAGAACGAGCGGTCGGTGCCGCCATTGCCGATGCGCGGGGAGACCGATGTGGCAGCCGACCTGGTTCGCCTGATGCCGCGTGATCTCGTCTTCACCATGCGCTTCCTCGGGGAGAGCCGGCATCTGCTGCAGCGCCATTTCCAGGTCTTTATGGAACGGGAAATGCAGGCCGCCGGACTGACGCAGGAGACATATCCGATGCTCCACGCGTTCATCGAGCGGCATGCGCTGCTGATGCGGGACTTCGTCTTTTCCGGCGTCTCCTTGTCGCGCCAGCTCCGCATCGAAGAGATCGAACGTCTGATGGGCGACAAGACCTCGCTCCTGCGCGTCGATATCTGGGATCAGCTCAAGAGCCACATCGACATGGCCGAAACGCAGTTCAGGTCGCAGCTGCCGGGCCTGCCGGGGCAGCTCTCGGGCTGGGAGGCCCCCGCGGCGCCGGCGCGGGGAGACGATCGATAGGCGCAAGCCTGCGCGTCGTCGAAGGAGCAGCCCATGGAGGATCATCCGTTGCCGGCGGTCGAATTGCTCAACAGGCGGCTGGCGCTCGTGGCACGCATTTCGCTCCTCAACGCCGAAGCGCTGAAGCTCACCCAGCGCTCCGCCGCCGCCGACATGGAGAGGCAGCGCCTCGAGCTCGGGGCCGCCAGGGACGGACGGCCAGAGCCGCCGGCGGATGATCTGCGGGAGGTCGAGGCCGAGGCCGACGCGATCCGCGCGGCGCAGGCGGACTGCGAGACGCGCGCCGCAGCGGCCGAGAGCGAGCTGGAGACAATCGATCGCCTGCTCGCCGCCACCGGTGACGGAACGAGGAAGGATGCTTCACCGTGAACCACCAGAATGCCCGCAGCCTGACCCTGTACGATCTGCTCGGCCGCCACTGGGCCCGGCCGGCCGCCGTCGAGGCGATCCGCTTCAGCGCCGACGGATCGGCCGCGGCGTTCGTCTACGCCGACGGCACCGTGGCCATCGGCCGGACCGCCGACGCGGAGGCGCCGGAGGCGCGGATCCGCATCAGCGGCGATCTGGGACAGACCGTCATCCGGCCGCGCAAGGCACCGCCCGAGCCGCTCATCGTGACCGCCGCGCTAGGCGGGCGCGCACCGCCCGTCGCCGCCCTCGGGCCATCGGCGTTCGTCGCCGGCGGCGCCGGCGGCGAGGTGGTGCAGGTGAGCGCGGCCGGCGACGTCCAGCCGACCACGCTCGCGGCGGCGGGCGCGGTCACCGCGCTGGACCATGCCCAGGCCACCGGCACGACGGCCGTCACCGACGGAACCTCTGTCCTGCTGTCGCGCCCGAGCGGCGCGCTTGCGACGCTGCCGCTGGCGCCCGACGTGGAGATCGCGGCGGTCGCATTCTCGCCCTCCGGGCGGCACCTGGCGCTCGCTCACGCGGATGGAGCGACGGTCTGGACGATCGGTACCGACGCCGCCCTGCTCGACACGTTCGACCTCGGCGCCCGGCCCACGTCCTTGTGCTGGAGCGCCGATGGCGCGTGGCTCGCCGCCCCGCTCGTCAGCGGCGGCTTCGGCCTGATCGACATGGCCGGCCGGCGCAGCGGCGTCATCGGAGATTTTCCCGCGGCCGTGCAGGCCGTGTCGTGGAGCGGGCCGGCCGAGGCGCTGATGGCGTCCGGCGCCTTCCGCATCGCCGGCTGGTCGATGCGCGCTCCCCCGCTCGACGGACGCGCCGCCGGCGCGCTGATCACCGGGCGAAGCGGCCTCATCATCGTCGAGACGGTGGCGGCACATCCGGTGAAGCCGCTCGTCGCGGCAGCCTACGCGAACGGCGAGATCGTGGTCGCCCAGATCGGCGCGCAGGACGAATTGCTCGTCAAGCCGCCCGGCGGATCGGTGACGGCGCTCGCCTGGTCCGCCGACGGCCGGCATCTGGCGGCGGGCACCCGCAGCGGCGAGGCCAGCCTCATCACCTTCCCGCCGCAACTGTTCCGGTGAGACACCGCAACGACCTGGAGGACATCATGCAGGCGCAGCCGACCCAGAACGAGTTGAGCAAGGACGAATTGAGCAAGGACGCCTTCTTTCGCCAGCTGGCGAAACTGTCGGAGGAGATGGCCGACAAGCACGGCAAGGATTTCAGCATGGGCGCGCTGGTGCTGGCCGCCCGCTGGATCGCCGAAAGCAAGCTCACCGGAAGCCCGAACGGCAAGTCGCGGAGCACGGAACCAGACAGGTGAAGCGGCTCACATCCAGCAAAGGTTCGTCTTGCGCCGCAAGCTCTCCGTCTGAAAGCATCGAGAAGCTGGACTGCTTCATTGCGGTTTCAGAACAAGAGCCGATCGCGCCCTGCTGCCGCGCGCCCGTGGTGCTACGCTCAGGCCGGCGTGCGGCTTGGCGCCGCCCGTTCAGCCTGGTCGATCTGATAGATCAGGCATGTGGTGCGCAGCAGCGAGGCAAAGTTCGTCACGTCGCCATGCGATTCGACAGCCTCGTCGTGGAGCGACGCCACGAGCCTCGACACGGACATGCCCTCGCGTGCGGCGATGACGGCCAGAATGTCCCAGAATGCGGCCTCCAGCCGGATGCTCGTCGACTGGCCCGAGATCCGCAGCGATCGGCTGGTCTGCCTGAAGCGTTCCGGGTCCTGCCCGGCCAGGAGCTTGCACATGTCACCTCCCGGTATCTTGCGGCGGGCTCCGTCGCGCCCGATACGGGCCGGCCAGAAGCGCCCCGCGTCGGCCGAGCTTACGTGGCTGCCGACAGATGGCATGACCGCCTCCTGGCGTTGCGCGGGGCGGCAGCGGGATGCAGCTCGCCCACGCTGAAGCTCTTGCCGATCAGATGGCGCGACCCGGTCGGCATTAGGTGCTCACAATCTCTTGAATCTGGCACGCTTTTTTGGCGATCGGGCGAGTCCGCCCGATCGCGAGGCGCGCCAGAGCGGACTGATTCTTCACCGAATCCTCATCCCGCTCCAAGTCCTTCTTTTGAGCCTGATCGTCTCCAAAAGCCGGCGGCCAAGCCTTGCGGTGCCGAGCCTTGCGGTGCCAAGTCTTCGGATGCCAAGTCTTCGGATGCCAAGTCTTCGGATGCCAAGCCTTCGGATGCCAAGCCTTCGGATGCCAAGCCTTCGGATGCCGAGCCTTGGGATCATGCTCGAGCGTCGGGCCGCGCCACGCATGCAGTCTGCCCGGCCGGCAGCCGGGCCGTCAACGCGGGCCCGGCGCGGCGGCAGCCGTCAGGGGATGAGCACGGCCCGGCCGTGGATCTTGCCCGTGTGCAGGTCGTGCAACGCCTTGTTGGCATCGGCGAGGCGGTACTCCGCCGTCGCCAGCTCCACCAGGCCGCGGTCGGCAAGCGCCATGAGCTCGACCAGCTCCGCCCAGGTGCCGACCAGATTGCCGATGATGTTCTTCTCGGTAATGACCATCTCGACGGTGGGCACCCGGATGTCCTCGCCGTAGCCGACGACGTAGTAGCTGCCCATCGGCCGCGTCATGGCGAGCCCCTTGGCTGTGGTGCCCTTTTCGCCGACGAAGTCGATCACCGCCTCGGCGCCCTGCCCATCCGTCAGCTCCAGCACCGCCTCCACCTCGTTGCCGTCCGCCTTCACCAGCTTGTCGGCGCCGATGCGCCCGGCGAGCTCCAGCGACGCGTCGGACTTATCGACGACGATCACGTCGGCGGCGCACATGGCCTTGAGGCACTGGATGCCGATATGGCCGAGGCCGCCGGCGCCGATGACGACGCAGCTCTCGCCGGGCAGCAGGTGGCGGGTGGCCTTCTTGACGGCGCGGTAGGCGGTGAGGCCCGCGTCGGCGTAGGGCGCCACGTCCTTCGGCGCCAGCGTCTTAGGCAGCGGCACGATGTTGCGCTCCGCCGTGCACAGGAACTCCGCGTAGCCGCCGTTGCAGTCGAGACCGGGAAACGAACCCGGTCCGTGCATGTCGAAGCCGCGCCGGCAGGCGAGGCAGGTGCCGCCGGAGATCTTGGGGTGGACGATGACGGGGTCGCCGACCTTGATGCCCTCGACCTCCTTGCCCACCTCCTCCACCCAGCCGGCATTCTCGTGGCCCATGACCAGCGGCAGCAGCGCGTTGCCGTTCGGATCCATGAACGGCCGCCAGACGCCTTCGATGATGTGGAGATCGGTCCGACACACGCCGGCGCCGCCGATACGCACGATCACGTCCGTCGACTTGGTGATGGTCGGATCGGGCAATTCCTGCTGCACGACCCACTCTTTGCCGGTCAGGCTGTCGTCGTACGTGGTGAGGACCTGAGCTTTCATCGTTTCCTCCGTCGGCCTGGGCGTTGCGCCAGTGTTCGGGACGCATCAGCGCAACCGCCGTGCCAGGGCCGGAAACCGGGGAGGTGCAAAGGCTTGGCCGTGGCGGGGCAATGCCGCGGCGTTCAGGGGCTGAACAGGCCGGGTCGACACCTGTCCAGTTTCCGTACAAGCGCACCGGAGAGGCTGAGCCGGCGCAGCCGCGCACCTCGCGCCGCTTGCGGGGAGAGGTCGGATCGCGCGCAGCGCGAGCCGGGCGAGGGGGCCCTCAGGAGGGGCTCGACCGAATTGAATCACGCGGCACGCCCCCTCACCCTGCCCTCTCCAAGAAGAATGCGGCTCGCCGCATTCTTCAGGCCCTTGAGTGCGCAAGTCGGGTGGACCCGACTTGCGTTGAAGCGGGGAGAGGGGTGCGCGCCCGTCGCCCGTGTCACACGTCAGCCATGGAGGCTCCATGCTGCACCTGTCCGGCATTGACCGCGCCCGCCAGGCGCTGGAGCGCGGCGAGCGGCTGCCGGCCGGCGCCCTGCCGCCGACCGTGGCGGAAAGCTGGCAGCGATGCCGCGCCCTCGGCCTCGACCCGCGCGCGACGCCGCGCGGCGACGTGGTGCCGTTCCCGGAGGTCGGCCGCCGGCGCGAGGAGATCGCCGTGCTGCGCCGGCTGGCGCTGGCCGAGATGAAGCTGCTGCATTCGCAGATCGCCGGCTCGAACTTCATGATCGCGCTCGGCGACGCCCAGGGCATCGTGCTCGACACCATCAGCGACCATCATTTCGCCGAGAGCGCCGTCGGCCGGTCGATCATTCCGGGCAGCGCCTGGAGCGAGAGCGCGCACGGCACCAACGCCCTGGGGCTGGCGGCGGCCGCCGGAGAGGCGGTCGCCATCTACGGGCGCGAGCATTACTTCACCTGCCACGGCCACCTGAGCTGCATGACGGCGCCGATTCTCGATTCGCACGGCCGCATCCTCGGCCTGCTGGACGCCTCGTGCTCCAACGAGGCGCGCCAGCAGCACACCCACGCCCTGGTCCGCATGGCTGCCGCCCAGATCGAGAACAGCCTGATCTTCCAGGAGCGCCCGGAGTGCTTCATCCTCGCCTTCCATCCGCGCGCGGAGTACCTCGACACGCTGTCGGCGGGTCTGGTCGCCGTGTCGCGCGAGGGCGAGGTGCTGTCGCTCAATCGGCCCGGCTCCGCGCTTCTGGCCGGCCTGCCCGCCGCCGCCGGCAGCCATTTCGGCCAGCTGTTCGAGACCGGCTTCGGCATGGCGCTGGACGAACTGCTGAGCGGCGGCCTGATCACCATCCGCGACCGGGCCGGCAGCGGGGTGTTCATGATCTGCCGGCAGATCGGCCAGCGCGGGACCATGCCGGGCGGCCGCCGGGCGAGCCACGCCCGCCCCCCGGCCGTCGCGGCGCCGCGCGATTTCGTCTGCGAGGATGCGGGCCTGGCGCGGGCGATGGCCGATCTCGGCGCCGCCGTCGAGTTGCGCATGCCGATCCAGATCACCGGCGAGACCGGCACGGGCAAGGAGCTGATGGCCCGCCACATCCATGCGGTCAGCGGCCGCCGGGGCGAGTTCGTGGCGGTCAATTGCGGCGCCGTGCCCGAGGCGCTGTTCGTCGCGGAGATTTTTGGGCACGAGCGCGGGGCCTTCACCAACGCCCGCACCGAGGGGGCGCCGGGGCTGGCGCGGGCGGCCGACGGAGGAACGCTGTTCCTCGACGAGGTCGCCGATATTCCGCTCGCCGCGCAGACGGTGCTGCTGCGCTTCCTCGATTCGATGGAGGTCCGCGCCGTCGGCGGGCAGAAGAGCGCCAAGGTCGACGTGCAGATCGTCTCGGCTACCAACCGCGATCTCAAGGAGATGGTGGCGGCCCGTCACTTTCGCGCCGATCTGCTCTACCGCCTCAACGCCATGACCATCCATCTGCCGCCGCTGGCGGCACGGACCGATTTCGCCGCCATCGTCAAGCACCTGATGCGCACGCTCGCGCCCGGCGCGGCGATCACCGATGCGGCCATCGCCCGGCTGGCGCGGCGCCCCTGGCCGGGCAACATCCGCGAGCTGAAGGCGGTGCTGCAGCGCGCCCTGGTGCGGCGGCGCCTGGACTACGTCGACGAGGATTCCTTCGAGGACGAGCCGGACGCGGCCGGCCAGGAGGCCTGTGCGGCCTGTCGCGGCCATACGCTCAGCATGCGCAAATGCCTGGAGATCAGAAGCATGGTTCAGGCCTCGGGACACAACGTGTCGATCGCCGCCCGCCGCCTCGGCCTGTCCAGGACCACCGTCTACAAGCATCTGCAATGAGCGGGCGCCAGGCTGGCGCCTGCGGACTGGGGCGCTTCGCGGTTGGGGGGTTCACCCAATCGCAAGAAAAGCGGTCCAGATTCAAAAGGTTATGAGCATGTCTCCGTCATTGGATGATCCCATCCAATGACGAAATGCGCTAGCAACGCTGCACCTAGCCGCCTACCACCCAGGCGCGCCGCAGCCGCGGCATGATCCCCTTCGGACAAACACCAGCGAGACCAAGATGGCCAAAGCGATCCACAGCATGATCCGCGTCCTCGACGAGCCGCGGTCGGTCGCGTTCTACGAGGGGGCCTTCGGCCTCAAGGTCAAGGACAGGCTCGAATTCGACACGTTCACGCTGCTTTATCTGCGCAACGCCGAGGCCGATTTCGAGCTGGAGCTGACCGTCAACAAGGGCCGGACCGAGCCCTATGACCTCGGCAACGGCTATGGCCATCTCGCCGTCTGCGTCGACGACCTCGATGCGGAGCACCGGCGGTTCACGGAGGCCGGCTACCAGCCGCGGCAGATCGTGGAGTTCAACCGCGACGGCGCCCTCCTCGCCCGCTTCTTCTTCGTCGCCGATCCCGACGGCTACCAGATCGAGGTGCTGCAACGACACGGCCGCTACCGCTGACGCACGGCCAGCCCGCCGCCCGCGCGGCCTTCTCTTGTGCGCGGCCTCATGGCATCGTGTCCATGTGCAGCTGTCGTCCTTCATCCCTCGCCTGCTCGCGATCCTCGCGATCGCGGGCCTGCTGACCGCACCGATGGCCACGCCGTCGCGCGCGGCCGCGGCGGATGACATGTCCATGGCGACCACGTCCGAGATGGCGGCCATGCCGTGCTGCCCGGACGAGAAGCCCGCCGTGCCGGATTGTTCGAAGGACTGTCCGCTGGCCGTCCTGTGCCTGGCCAAATGCTGTCCGGGGGTTGCGCCTGCTTCCGCCGGCGTCCTCGCCCGTATCGCCTTGGTCGAGGTGAAGACGCCGCCAGACGACATCTGGCAGGAGCTCTTTCCGGACCCGCCTCCTCCCAAGCCTCCGCGAACCTGAATTCATCTGCGGCTCCCTGTGAGCTGCGCGCGCCGCATGGCCAAAGGCCACGCGGTGCGTTCGCTCGGCCCGGTTGCGCAGCGCAGCCGGTTGCCGGCCCGCGTTTCCGCGCGGCCGGACACATGAATTTGGGAATCTCGGACAATGAACCTGTTGCACATGAAGCGCGCCGCCGCCGCGGCGCTGATCGGCCTTGCCTGCGCCGGCGGGGGCTCGCGCGCCTGGGCCGCGACCCAGGACTATGAGTTCCGGCTCGTCAAAGGCGAGATCAAGAAGGGCGAAGCCGCCATCGCCGTGCGCCTGATCAACAAGGTGACCGGCAAGCCCGTGCCCGATGCCGTCATCTTCGCGAGCCGGCTCGACATGGCGCCGGACGGCATGCAGGAGATGGCGACGAAGCTGACGCCGGTCCCCGCCGCCGAGCCCGGCGTCTACCAGTTCAAGGCCAATCTCAGCATGGCCGGCGGCTGGCAGCTCTCGCTGGGCGCCAAGGTCCAGGGCGAGACCGGCTCGATCGAGAACAAGCTCGTCTTCAAGGCCGTGCCGTGAACCGGCCCGGCCGCGCCGGCCTGACCCTCGCCGCCGTTCTGGCGGCGGGCACAGGCGGCTACTGGGTGGGCCAGCGCGGCATCGTGCTGCCCGCCCTCCCCTCGATGCCGGCGATCCCGTGGGGCGATCGCGCCACGCCCGCCCCGACGCCGGCCGGCGCGGCGGCGTCCGGACCGGTGATCTACTACCGCGATCCGGACGGCCGCCCGATCTATGCGGCGGAGCCGCGCACGACGCCCGACGGCCGCGCCTTTCTCGCTGTCCGGGCGAGCGAGGACGTGAGCTTCGACGAGGCGCCGGGGCCCGCCGCCGAAGCCGCCACGCCGGCGGCCGGCAACGGCAGGAAGATCCTCTACTACCGCAATCCGATGGGGCTGCCCGACACCTCGCCGGTGCCCAAGAAGGATTCGATGGGGATGGACTACATCCCAGTCCATGCCGGCGAGGACGAGGACGGATCCATCGTCAAGGTCGCCCCCGGCAAGCTGCAGCGAACCGGTGTCCGCACCGAGACGGCCGCGGATCGCGTGATCGTCCGAACCGTGCGGGCCCCGGGCACGGTGCAGCCCGACGAGCGCCTCGTCTCCGTCGTCGCCGTCCCGACCGATGCCTTCGTCGGCAAGGTCGAGAACGTCACCACCGGCGACCGGGTGCGCAAGGGCCAGCCGCTCCTGCAGATCCGCTCGCCGGAGATCGCCGCTGCCGCGGCCCAGCTCATGATCAACCCCGGGTATGAGGGCACCCATCGGCGTCTCGAGAACCTCAACGTCCCGCCGGAGGTGACGGCGGAGATCGTCCGCGCGCGCCAGGTGCCGCTGGCCTTCGTCTGGCCGGCGCCGCGCGATGGCGTCGTCCTGATGCGCAACGCGACGGAAGGCATGAAGATGGCGGCCGGCGACGTCCTGTTCCGCATCGCCGACCTGTCGACCGTCTGGGTGCTGGCCGACGTGCCCGAATACGCGCTCGCCGCCGTCGCGCCCGGCCAGCCCGCAACGGTCCGGGTGCGCAGCCTGCCCGGGCAGGCGTTTCAGGGCCGCGTCGCGACCATCTATCCCCAGGTCAACAAGGAGACCCGCACGACCAGGGTCCGTATCGCCCTGGCCAACCGCGACGGGCTGCTGCGGCCGGACATGTACGCCGACGTGGAGATCGCGGCCAGCAAGGGTGCCCCGGTCGTTGCCGTGCCGGACGCCGCCGTGATCGACACGGGCACGCGCCAGGTGGTCATCCTCGACAGGGGCGAAGGCCGCTTCGAGCCGCGCGAGGTCAGGATCGGCGCCCAGGGCGGCGGCTTCACCGAGGTCCGCGGCGGGATCGCAGCCGGCGACCGCGTCGTCGCCGCCGCCAACTTCCTGATCGATGCGGAGAGCAACCTGAAGGCGGCGCTGAGCGGCCTGGCCGCTGCGGAGGCGGCGCCATGATCGCCCGGCTCATCGCCTGGTCCGCGCGCAGCGCGGTCCTCATCTTCGCCGGCACCGCCTTCGCGGTGGTGGCGGGCATTTATGCCCTCAGGACGCTGCCTCTCGACGCGATCCCCGACCTCTCGGACGTCCAGGTCATCGTCTACACCGACGTTCCCGGGCAGGCGCCGCAGGTGGTCGAGGACCAGGTCACCTATCCGCTGACGACGGCGATGCTGACCGTCCCGAAATCCAAGGTGGTGCGCGGCTTCTCGTTCTTCGGCGTGTCCTTCGTCTACGTGATCTTCGACGACGGCACCGATCCCTATTGGGCGCGCAGCCGCGTGCTCGAATACCTCAACGCGGCCGCCCGACGCCTCCCGGCCGGCGTCACGCCGGGTCTCGGTCCCGACGCCACTGGCGTGGGCTGGGTCTACCAGTACGCGCTCGTTGCCAGCAACATGACCCTGGCCGAGCTGCGCTCGCTGCAGGACTGGATGATCCGCTTCGCCGCATCGAAGGCCGAGGGGGTGGCGGAGGTCGCCAGCGTCGGCGGCTTCGTCAAGCAATACAACATCGTCGTCGATCCGCTGCGGCTGCGCGCGCAAGGCGTCTCGCTGGCCGCCGTGCGCGATGCCGTCCGCAACAGCAACCGGGACGTGGGCGGCCGTACGGTCGAGCTCTCGGAGTTCGAGTTCATGGTGCGCGGGCGCGGCTACATCAAGTCGGCCGCCGATCTCGAGGCCATCGTGCTGAAGAGCGACCAGGGCGTGCCGCTTCGCCTCGGGAACGTGGCGCGTGTCGAGATCGGCCCGGACGAGCGGCGCGGCATCACCGAGCTCAACGGCGAGGGCGAGGTCGCGAGCGGGATCGTGCTGCAGCGCTTCGGCGCCAACGCGCTCACGGTGATCGACAACGTCAAGCAGCGCCTCGCCGATATCGCCGGCAGCCTGCCGGGAACGGCTGAGATCGTGCCGGTCTACGACCGCTCGCATCTCATCCAGGCCGCGGTCCAGACGTTGAGGCGGACGCTGACCGAAGAGAGCATCATCGTCGCGGTCGTCTGCGTCGTCTTTCTGCTCCATCTGCGCAGCGCGCTCGTCGCCATCCTGATGCTGCCCGTCGGCATCCTGATCGCCTTCATCGGCATGCGGCTCGTCGGGCTCGGCTCCAACATCATGAGCCTGGGTGGCATCGCCATTGCGGTCGGCGCCATGATCGATGCCGCCATCGTCATGGTGGAGAATGCCCACAAGCATCTGGAGCGCGCTCCACCGGACAAGCCGCGCGTTCAGATCCTGATCGATGCGGCGGGCGAAGTCGGCCCGGCCCTGTTCTTCAGCCTGCTCATCATCACCGTCTCGTTCCTGCCGATCTTCACGCTGGAGTCGCAGGAGGGGCGCCTGTTCGGTCCGCTCGCCTTCACCAAGACCTTCGCGATGGCGGCGGCGGCGCTGCTGTCGGTGACGCTGGTGCCGATGCTGATGGTCGTCTTCGTCCGCGGGCGCATCGTTCCGGAGCGGAAAAATCCAGTCAACCGGCTGCTGATCTGGGCCTATCGGCCGATCATCCGCGGCGTGCTGAAGGCCAAGACGTTCGCCATCCTGCTCGCTCTCGCGGTGCTCGCGCTCAGCATCTGGCCGGCACGCCAGCTCGGCTCCGAGTTCATGCCGGAGCTGAACGAGGGCACGCTGCTCTATATGCCGACCACCCTGCCCGGGATCTCCATCACCAAGGCGGCCGAGCTTTTGCAAATGCAGGACCGGATCATCAAGTCCTTCCCCGAAGTGGAGTCGGTCTACGGCAAGGCGGGACGGGCGGCGACAGCCACCGATCCTGCTCCGACGGAGATGTTCGAGACGGTCATCAACCTGAAGCCGAAGGACCAGTGGCGGCCGGGCCTGACGCTCGACGGGCTGAAGGCCGAGATGGACCGGGCGCTCCAGTTCCCCGGCGTCTCCAATGCCTGGACCATGCCGATCCGCGCCCGCATCGACATGCTCTCGACGGGCATCCGCACGCCCGTCGGCGTCAAGGTGTTCGGCAGCGATCTGGCCGAGATGCAGGCGATCGCACGCCGGATCGAGGCCGTGCTGCGGACCGTGCCGGGCACGTCGAGCGCCTATGCCGAGCGGGTCATCGGCGGCTACTACCTCGACATCGCGCCGGACCGCGCGGCGCTCGGCCGCTACGGCCTGGCCATCGGCGACGTGCAGGACGTCATCGCCACGGCGCTGGGCGGCAAGACGGTGACGACGACCGTCGAGGGGCGCGAGCGCTACGGCGTCACCATCCGCTATCCGCGCGACCTCCGATCGAGCCCACAAGCCATCGCCGCGGACGTGGAGATCCCGCTCCCGGGCGGCGGCGCGATCCCGCTCGGCGAGGTGGCCAAGGTTCAGCTCGCCCGCGGCGCGACCTCGATCCGCACCGAGAACGGCCAGCTCGCCACCTACATCTACGTCGATATCGCCGGCCGTGACCTCGGCGGCTATGTCGCCGATGCCCGCAAGGCGGTGGCCGCATCCGTCGAGCTGCCGCCGGGCATCACGGTCGGCTGGAGCGGGCAGTACGAATACCTGGAGCGGGCCGAGGCGCGGCTCAAGATCGTCGTGCCGCTGACGCTGCTGATCATCTTCCTGCTGCTCTATCTGAACTTCGGGGCGCTGACCGAAACCCTCATCGTCATGCTGTCCTTGCCCTTCGCCCTCGTCGGCGGCGTCTGGCTGATGTGGTGGCTCGGTTTCAACATGTCGGTCGCGGTGGCGGTCGGCTTCATCGCGCTGGCCGGCGTTGCGGCCGAGACGGGCGTCGTCATGCTGATCTATCTCGATCACGCCCTGGCGGAGGTCAGAGCCCGACGCGCCGGTGAAGGCCGGGCGTTCACGCGCACCGACCTGCACGAGGCGATCATGCTGGGCGCCGTCGAGCGCGTGCGCCCGAAGATGATGACCGTGGTCGCCATCGTGGCCGGCCTCGTGCCGATCCTGTGGAGCACCGGCGCCGGCTCGGAGGTGATGCAGCGGATCGCCGTGCCGATGATCGGCGGCATGATCTCCTCCACCGTGCTGACGCTCGTCGTCATCCCCGCGATCTACGCGCTCGTCAAAGGCTGGGCGCTCACGCAGGCGCAGCCGACCGCCGAACTGACCGCGCGCGACGCAGCCGCACATCCGTAAGCGCTCGCGCGCCCGTCGCTGCCCCGCGCGCAGCTCACGCCCCGTCGTCCGGCATCGCGCGGCACGCGCTTTGCGCTCGCACGCAACCGTGCGAATTATTGGAACGCGTTTCAGGTCCGACGACCGAGGGCGGACGACGCGGCGGCGCGGCGAGCCCGCCCGGGCCGCGGCGCGACAGGGAGAGACGGGTTGAGCATCAACGGCGCGGCCTACATTGCAGGCATCTACGAGCATCCGACACGCCTGGCCCACGACAAGACCGTGGCCCAGCTGCACGCCGAGGTGGCCAAGGGCGCGCTCGAGGACGCCGGCCTGACCCGGGCCGACGTGGACGGCTACTTCTGCGCCGGCGATGCGCCGGGCATGGGGGGCATCTCCATGGCGGAGTACCTGGGCCTGAAGCTGCGCCACATCGATTCGACGGAGACGGGCGGCTCGTCCTACGGCGTGCACGTGTCGCATGCGGCCCAGGCCATCGCCGCCGGCAAGTGCCGCGTCGCCCTGATCACGCTCGCCGGCCGGCCGAAAGCCGAAGGCATGGCGACGGGCACGCGGCCGTTCGCCTTCCCCGCCGTGGTGCCCGACGCCCAGTTCGAGACGCCCTACGGCCCGGTCATCGCCAACATGTACGCCATGTGCGCCATGCGCCACATGCACCAGTTCGGCACCACCTCCGAGCAGCTGGCCTGGATCAAGGTGGCCGCCTCCCACCACGCCCAGCACAATCCGCATGCGCTGCGCCGCGAGGTGGTGACGGTTGAGGACGTGCTGGCCTCGCCCCTGATCGCCGACCCGCTGCACCGGCTCGACTGCTGCGTCATCACCGACGGCGGCGGCGCCATCGTCGTGACCACGCCAGAAATCGCCAAAAGCCTCAAGCGGCCGCTGGTGAAGGTGCGCGGCGCCGGCGAGGCGCCCAAGCACCTGAACGGCGGGCGCGTCGACCTCACCTACACCGGCACCGCGGTGAGCGGCCCCATCGCCTTCGCCGAAGCGGGCGTGGCGCCGGCCGACATCAAGTACGCCTCGATCTACGACAGCTTCACCATCTCGGTGCTGCTGCAGATCGAGGACCTCGGCTTCTGCGAGAAGGGCGAGGGCGGCCGCTTCGTCGCCGACGGCAACCTCATCGCGGGGGTGGGCAAGCTGCCGTTCAACACCGACGGCGGCGGCCTGTGCAGCAACCATCCGGCCAACCGCGGCGGGCTGACCAAGGTGCTGGAGGCGGTGCGCCAGCTGCGCGGCGAAGCCCAGCCCGCCGTGCAGGTGCCCAATTGCGACCTGGCGCTCGCCAACGGCACCGGCGGCTCGCTCGGCACGCGCCACGGCGCCGCCACCGTCATCCTCGAGCGGGAGTAAACCGATGTCCGATCTGCAACGCGCAATTCCGACCCCGGTCGCGAACGTCGAGACCCAGCCGTACTGGGACGCTGCCCGCGAAGGCCGGCTGCTGCTCAAGCGCTGCATCGCCTGCCATCAGCTGCACTTCTACCCGCGCGCGCTCTGCCCGTTCTGCTACGGCGAGACGGCCTGGGAGGAGGCGAGCGGCAACGGCAAGGTCTACAGCTTCAGCATCACCCGCAAGGCGGCGGCGCCCTACGCCATCGCCTTCGTCACTCTGGACGAAGGCCCGACCATGATGAGCAACATCGTCGACTGCCCGCTCGACGAGGTGCGCATCGGCCAGCGCGTGC
Organism: Chelatococcus sp. KU-N122; assembly: GCF_055391085.1. NCBI lineage: Bacteria > Pseudomonadati > Pseudomonadota > Alphaproteobacteria > Hyphomicrobiales > Chelatococcaceae > Chelatococcus > Chelatococcus sp. KU-N122. The sequence continues at coordinate 1,399,935 of NZ_AP043981.1, forward strand.
GCGTCGTCTTCAAGCCGAGCGGTGACGGCCAGCCGGTGCCCATGTTCGCACCGGCCGGGTAAAGTGCGGCCGGAATGGCCCCCGCCTCCGGCGGGCGGCCTATTCCGGTGCTGTCTGCTGGTACAGCTTCTCGCGCTGGGCGTTGCTCAGCGGGTAGAGCGACTGGCACTCCATGAAGTAGTCGCTGCCCGGCGCCCGGTTGCTCGGATCGGCGCAGAGCGTCGCGAGCTGCTGCTGGCGGCTCTGCCCCGACGATTGGCATGCGGCGAGCAGGCCGGCCGCGGCAGCGACGAACAGGATGGGCTTGATCATGGGGGTTTCCTCGGGCGCCTGAGCGCTTCGCGTTCAAAGGGCTTGGGTCTTTGCTCTTGCGCGCCAAGCCGCGACTCGACGCGATCGCGGCCCACCTCAGGCCACAAGTGCGCAGGCCTTGTCGAGCCCTATTCGCTGTCCGATCGGGCACGGGCCGCGCGCGCGTCGACTTTGTCAACACTTTGACCGCTTTTGCACAATTGCCCGATCGGCGGCCTGATAGTGTATGCTCGAGTGCTTCGCGATCGGTCGATCGATCGCCAGGGCGCGGGGCGGGGGCTCCGAAATTCGAAGGGCATGGCGCGTTTCCAACGGACGACCGGGAAACGCCGTCAGGGGAGGCTGGGCGTATGGACGAAGAGGGCATGACCTGGGGCTTCGTGCGGCGATTGCTGGCCGTGGTCGGCTTGGCCATGCTGCCGGTCGCGGCCGCGGCGGCGGATCTGGCGCCGAGTGCCGAGCCGGCCCCTCCCCCCCTTGCGCCGGAATGGCGCTTTCAGCTCACCGGCTACGGTTGGGCCACCTCCATGACCGGCGACGTGGGCGTGAAGCACCTGCCGCCGGCCCACGTCGACGTGCCCTTCTCCAAGATCCTGAAGAATCTCGATGGCGGGCTGATGGGGTCGCTCTGGGCGACGAACGGCACGTGGACGGTGATGACCGACTTGGTCTGGGCCAAGCTCTCCGACAAGACGGTGATCAACGCCGGCGGCGGCACCGGCGTCGAGCTCGGCCTGCGCCAACTCATCGCCAGCGCGCTCGTCGGCTACCGTCTGCCGGTCGGGGTGCCCGATCTCGATCTGAGCCTCACGGCCGGCGTGCGCTATCAGCGGCTCACGGTGACGACGAAGATCCAGCCGGGCTTCGTGCCCCTGTCGATCGACCGAAGCAGCGTCAAGGAGTGGACGGACCCGGTGTTCGGCCTGCTCGCCCACTACCGGATCAACGACCGCTGGTTCGTCAACGCGCTCGCCGACGTCGGCGGCTTCGGCGCCGGCTCGCGGCTCACCGCGCAGGGCTTCGGCTCGGTCGGCTATATGTGGACCGCCAGCCTGTCGACCGCGCTCGGCTACCGCGCCATCTATACCGACTACAAGGACGGCGGCTTCGTCTACAAGGTGACCGAGCACGGCCCGTTCATGAGCATCGCCTATCACTTCTGAGGCGGCGGCGGCCCGAGCCTCCTGACGTGGACCCCGGGCATCATCGGCGGGCGACCGGCTGTCGTAGATTTTTCGTCTACCGGGCGGGCGTTCGCTGAAATCCGTCATCTCTTTTGCGTCGCGTCGCCGGCGAGATGGTTTCCGATGCGGCATCCCGTCCATAGCTAAGCGGGGCGGCGTCGAGGCTGCGAGCCGACCGGCTCGATCGTGGCAGCCTCGCCCGACCCACGATGGCACGGGGACCCGACGATGTACGATCTCTTCTTCTGGCCGACGCCGAACGGCAAGAAAGTCACTATCCTGCTCGAGGAAATCGGGGCGGATTACCGGATCATTCCCTGCAATATCGGCCGCGGCGACCAGTTCACGGCCGACTTCCTGAAGCTGAGCCCCAACCACCGCATGCCGGTGCTGGTCGACCGCGCGCCCGCCGACCAGGGCGCACCGCTGAGCGTCTTCGAATCGGGCGCGATCATGCTGTACGTCGCGGACAAGGCCGGCGCCTTCCTGCCGCAGGACGTGCGGCCGCGGACCGAGGTCACCCAATGGTTGATCTGGCAGATGGCGAACCAGGGGCCGAAGCTGGGCGAATGCGGCCACTTCCGCCGGCTGGGTGACAGCAAGGGCGATCAGTCCTATGCCGTCCGCCGCTTCACCGACGAAGCCAACAGGCTCTACGGCGTGCTCAACAACCGCCTCTACGACCGCCGCTACTTGGCCGGCGACGACTATACCATCGCCGACATGATCTCTTATCCGTGGGCGGTGAATTGGCAGTCCCAGGGCCAGGACATCGAAGAATTCCCCTACTTCAAGCGCTGGCTTGCGGAGGTGGGGGCCCGCCCGGCGGTGCAGCGCGGCATGGCCGTCGGCGCCGATTTCGCCGAGGACCCGGCGACGCTGCCGCAGGAGGAACGCGACCGGCGTGCCGCCCTGCTCTACAACCAGCGGGCGCGCCCTGCCCCGGCCGGCGGGCTGCTGTAGCTGAAGAGCGCGGCTTGAAGCGACGGGCTTGTTCGGACCGCGCAACGCAAGCTGGACCGCCCCCCACCCCTACCCCTCCGCGCCACGGCTTCGCCCATGCAAGTCGGGCCTGCCCGACTTGCACACGAGGACTGGGGATCTCGGGCAGGCCCGAGATCCTTGGGCGGGAGGAGCTCTATTTTGCCAACGTAGAAACTGTGGCCGGGCCATTCTCGACGCCAACAAACAAACGCACCTCCCTCCCCCCACGAAGCGGCGGGGAGGGGTAGGGGTGGGGGGCGGTTCAGCTTGCGATTCGCTTTCAGAACGGAGCTTAGGTCGGGACCGCCGAAGTTGAAATAATATTTTAAAAAGCATATCTTGCCGAGATTCTTATTCCAATGTGTATTTCCCCGTTCGATCTGCATTGAAACTGCCTCCCTCGCGACTAACATCAACTGGAAACGACAGCCGAGTGGTCGGGATGTGAGCTGAGACGCAGAAGCCGCAGCTTGGCGCCCGGATCGGGGCCGACGCGGCGCAGGAGGAGCACATGTACATCGACGGAGTGGGTTCCGGGCATGCACGCTCGGTCACGGCCGAGCTGAACTACATCCGCCCGACCGGCGAAAAGCCGCGCAACTACACCTACCAGCCGCCGGGCGGCCAGCCCGAGCCCAACTACGGCATCGACGCGCACGTGGTCGAGATCCACGACCTGCGTGGGCGGGACGTGGAGCCCACGCTCGACCGCGAGGGCTTCGCCGTGCTGCGGCACGCCAGCGCCGAGCACGAATTCACCGAAGCCAGCGTGACGGCCGGCCCGTACTACGCCGAGAGCGAGGCGCTGCTGCGAGCGGCCACCGGCGCCGACCGCGTCTTCATCTTCGACCACACCATACGCCGGCACATCCCCGGCAGCCCGGATCGGCCGGCCGCGGGACCGCGCCAGCCGGTCACGCGCGTGCACGTGGACCAGACGGCCAAGTCGGGCGCCGCACGCGTGTTCCTGCACCTGGGCGAGGACGCGGACGCGCTCTCACGCGGCCGCGTGCAGATCGTCAACCTGTGGCGGCCCATCCGCGGCCCGGTGCTCGACCGGCCGCTCGCGGTCGCCGACGCGCGCACCGTCGCACCGGACGACCTCGTGCCGACGGACCTGATCTATCCCGACCGTGTCGGCGAAACCTATTCGGTGAAGTTCAACCCGAACCAGTCCTGGTTCTACCTCTCGGCCATGCAACCGGACGAAGTCCTGCTGCTGAAATGCTATGACAGCGCCGTCGACGGGCGCGCCCGCTTCGCCCCGCACACGGCGTTCATCGCCCCGGACATCCCGGCCGACGCCAAGCCGCGGGAGAGCATCGAGATCCGGGCGCTGGTGTTCGGCGGGTAGCGTCGGCACCGCCGGAGCCGCGAGGCTCTCCTCTCCCCGCTTGCGGGGGGATGGCAGGGTGAAGGAGCTTGCGGCGCGCCGTGACCGGCCTTGAGCCTTCTCCAGCGGCCCCCTCACCTGCCTTGCGCTGGCGCGCAAGGCGACCTCTCCCCACAAGTGGGGCGAGGAGCCCGACCGCCGCTGCCACAGATCTGTGAATCCGATAGCCGCAGGCAGGGCGAGGTGTATGGTCGGACCGCAAGCCGCCCGCTGACGGAAGACCGGCGCGCTCCCTAAAGAATGTCCGTGCTGACGGTGCGCGGGCTGGCGGCACCGGTGGTGCCGGCGTGGAATACCTTGCGGGTCTCCACCGTATGGCGGGCATGGCTCAGCCCGACGGAAAAGGCCGAGAAGGCCTCTGCCGAGATAGCGCCGTCCGCTTGCCGGTTGAGAAACCAGGCCGCCAGCGCGTTCAGCTCATGCTCGATGCCGACGAGCTCCTGCGGGTCCGCCGTCGTCGCGCGCTCGGCGAGCTGGATCATCATGCGCGTGCGGTCGAGCTCCTCGTCCGACCGTCGCGCCCGCATGCGCGCCGATATGATGGCATAGCCCGACCCGAGGACGCTGAGCAGCATGCCGCCGAGATAGAAATACTGCTGGAATTCGTCGAGGAAGCTCTGCTCGCCGCTGGACAGGTAGGCGCTGACCCCCGGGTGAACCGGCAGGATCGCGTAGGTGGCGTCGGTGTCCGGCGCCTCGATCTGCGCCGCCGCCGGGGTCAGCGCCATGGCCTTGGCCTTGGTGCTGAAGACGGCGCGGGCCACCGCCCCGGCGACGATGTTCAGCATCGTGTTGGTCACGACGAAGCGATAGGACACCGCAACCGTGGTGGCGCTGTCGCTCGGCACCGCCGGGTTCGCCTTGAAGGCGCCTTGGGGGATATCGAGCGACTCGAATGCAGGAAACCGCTGGACGACAGCGTCGGTATCATCGTCGGTGGTGAGCAGGGTCGGAGTCCCCCGCGTCGCTTTCGCCACAGCCGTCGTCACCGCAGCAATCTCGCCGGGGCCGACAGGACCGACCGCCAAGACGGCGTGGGCGTAGCGCCGGTGCACGTGCTGCCCAATCTCTTCCATCGGCAGGATGAGCCGTTTCACCGATGCGGTCGGCACATTGTAATAGTTGAGGATCAGGTCGAGGATCGCCGAGTTGTAGGTGGCCAGCGGCCCGTTGGGGATCACCACCGACTTGTTCGCGAGGTCGGGCCAGTTGGAAATGCTCGATCCGGGCGGCAGCACGAGGACGACCGCATCGCGGCGCAGAAAGGCGACGGTCTGGCCATTGATCGGCGCCACGTCGGTCCGCACGATGGCGATGTCGACCGTATGCGCATCGATGGCCTTGGCCGACGTGCCGAGGTCGCGCATATCGACCGGATCGAGCCGGATGAAGGGATACTGCGCCTGGATGACGGTGCGCAGCGCCGTGACGAGCTGCTGCGCCGCCGTGCCCTGCGGCCCGGTCGTGATCGTCAGCGCCGCCCGCGGCGACCAGACATAGACGCCGACGATGAGCGCGGCGACAGCTGCCAGCGCGAGCCCGGCGATGTACCAGCGGCGATGGGAACGAGCAGGCATCGGGTCGAACCGGCTCCAATACCTAACCAGTTTCCCCTACCTAAACGAATGGCGGCCTCGACTGCAACGTGCCCGTTGGCATTCGTCGCTCGCGGCATCCCGGACGACACCAAGGCCCGCCGTGGCGCAGCGGCGGCGGCGGAAATAGCTTACGCTCCAGCCCCCTCACCGGTCGCCGCGCTCGCGGCGGCCGCGAAAGTCAGCCGACGACGGCGACGGCCTCGATCTCGACGAGCCATTCCGGCAGCGCCAGCGCGCTGACTCCCACGAGGGTGCTCGCCGGCGGCGTCCGATCGGCGAAGAAGGGCGCCCGCGCCCTGCCGATGACGACGCGCTGCTCGGGCTTGTAGTTCACGACGTAGGTGGTGATCTTCACGATGTCGGCATAGCTCGCGCCGGCCGCGGCCAGGGCCAGGCCGACGTTGCGCATCGCCTGTGCCGTCTGCGCCGCGAGGTCGCCGCCGCCGACCAGCGCGCCGCCCTCGTCGATGGACACCTGGCCGGCCGTATAGATCGTGCGCGTCCCCGTGGCGACGACCACCTGCGAGAACGCCGGGTTCGGCAGCAGTCCGGCGGGACGGGGATAGTCGAGTGCGCTCATATCTCGGGCTCCTCCGGCGTCGCTTATGGTGCGAGCGCGACTTTGCGCGCATTGCGGCTATGGGACACTATGCGCTCGGTGCCGTGCTGCAAGAGGCGGCCTTCACCGGGGCCCCTGTTCCGGACCAGCGTGACCCGGAACACGATCGAGACAATAGCCGTGACGAGGATCGCCCTGGCGGACGTCTACCGCGACTACATCGCCTGCCTGAACGGGCAGAACTGGCCGAACCTCGGACGCTTCGTTCATGACGACGTGATCCATAACGGTCGGCGGCTTGGGTTGTCGGGCTATCTCGCGATGCTGGAGAGGGACTTCGATGACATTCCCGATCTCTGGTTCAACGTTCGCCTGCTGATCTCGGACCCGCCTTTCGTCGCCAGCCGGATCGACTTCGACTGCACCCCGAAGGGGGAATTCCTGGGCCTCGCCGTGAACGGCAGGCGGGTCTCGTTCTCGGAAAATGTCTTCTATGAATTTCGCGCGGACAAGATCGCCCACGTCTGGTCCGTGATAGACAAATCCGCCGTCGAGGCTCAGATCTAAAGCGGCGTCGGTGGCCGCTGCAGCAGGTTCACGCACGCGGCGAGGCCGAGCAGAACCGGCGATACCCAGAAGCCGGCAGCGATGCTTCCGGTGGCGTCGGTGATCGCGCCCGCCAGGATGGGGCTGACGGTCTGCCCGAACGCGAATCCGACGGTCAGGAGCGAGATGGCCGCCGTCCAGGACGACACCGGCAGTTGGCGCTGCGCGACGATGGTGATCGATGTCGGGCCCGCCAGGAAGCTGCCGCCGAAGAGGACCGCCGACACGAACATCGCGGCCGCCCCTGGATGGATGAGAACAGGCAGGGCGCCCAGCATGGCCGTCGCGAAGACCAGGGCCGGCCCGCGGCCGCCGCGAAAAGCGCCGAGAACGCGTCCCCACAGCAGAGTCGATACGGCCGACACGAACCCGAGAACGAACCAGAACCAGATCACCTGTTCGCTGCTGCCGCCTTGCTTCTGCAACAGGGCGATGATGAACGTCATATAGCCGACGTAGCCGGCACCGAAGAGGCCGTAGCCGACGAAGGTGGGCGCCAGCTGACGGAGTTCGCGAATCTTCAGCACGGCCATGCTGCCGCCCACGGACTCCGGCACGTTGCGCGCCGCCCGCCAGGCCAGCGGCAGCGCTGCGGCGCTCATGAGGCCGAGCACGATCCAGCCGTCCGGCCATCGCTGCACGCCACGCTGCAGAATGATCGGGATCACCGCGCCGGCCAGGAGGAGGCCGATACTGACGCCCGCGACATACAGGCCGACGAGCGTGCCGCGCCGGCGCGGATTCTGCGTGGGGCAGATGGCGGCGGCCAGTGCGGCGCCCAGGATGAAGGTGAGCGCCGTCGACATGCCGCCGACGGTCCGCAGAGCGACGAGGACGGAGAAGCTGGCGGTCGCCGCCGTCAGCAGCAGGACCGCGACGCTCACCAGGAAGCCCGCGAGAAAGGCGCGTGCGGTACCCCACCGGTTGGCCGTCCATGCCGCGACGAGCGCGCCGACGATGTAGCCCGCGCCGTTCGCCGTGTTGAGGGCGCCGGCTTCGACGTAGGTCCATCCCAGGTCCGCGCGCATCGGCGGGAGCAGCAGGCCGTACGCGAAGCGAGAAAAGCCCAGGGCGACGGCGGCACCGGTCGACAGCCCGAAGGCCGTCATGACCTCCCGCCGACGATCGCTCCCGTGGTCGTCGGCCTTCGGGATGACGTTGATCGTCATTGCAGGCCCCCCGTCACGCTCGTCCGAAAGCAGCCGGCAGGGCACACGCCGTGGCGGCTCCCGGGCCGATGCTTCACCCCGTCGACGACAGGAGCTATCCAGCCCAGTTAGTTTTTGACACTATGTTTAAAACCATGTTCTTGACGCAATGTCAAATATGTTTCTGGGTGCGTCGAGACGCGAAATAGGACCTATGGCGTGCGGAGGAGCGAGACGTGAGGCCGCGAGAGTTTGACCACGACGAGGTCTTGCGCATTGCATTCGACCAATTCTGGCGCAAAGGGGTGCGTGGAACCTCGCTCTCCGACATCGCGCGCGAGGCGGGCGTTCAGCGCGGCAGTCTGTACAATGCCTTTGGCAGCAAGGAAGCGCTGTTTCTCTGCGCCTACGAGCGCTATGCCAGCGCTTATCTGAGCCTTGTGCAGAAGGCGCTCGGCTCGGGCACGCTGCGCGAGCGCCTCACGGCGTTTTTCGAGGTCGTGATCGACAACTTCCGCTCCGGCTCGCCGCCCCGCGGATGCCCGACCACGCGGGGGCTGATGGAGCTGGCCTCGGTCGAGGGCGAGGGGCTGGATGAGAACGCGCGGCAGGCTTTTGCGGATTTGATCGCTCGCATCACCGGGCTGATCCAGCAGGCCCTGTCCGAGGGCGCCGAGCGAGGCGAGTTCGGCGGAGCCCCCGAGATCGCCGCACTGCACCTTACTACCGTTACGCGTGGATTGGCGGTGCTGGAGCGCGCCTTCGGTGATGAGGCGCAGCTTCGCGGGATTGCCGCACACGCGGTCGATCTTGTCCTCGGTGGGAAAGCCCGCCAGAGCGCTTTGCGATTGGGCGGAACCACCCAATCGCAAGCGAAGCGCTCCAGAATCAAAAGGTGATGAGCGTTTCTCTGCCATTGGATGGTCCCATCCAATGGCGAAATACCCTAATCGGCTACCCCGAGCAGCGCCAGGATCTCGCGCCGGGTCTGCACCAGGGCGGGGTCGTCGCGGTGGCGCGGATAGGGCTGGTCGAAGCGGATGTCCGCCTTGATGCGAGCCGGCCGCTCGCTAAAGACGATGACGCGGCCGGCCATGATCAGCGCCTCCTCCACGTCGTGCGTCACCAGCAGGGCGGTGAAGCGGGCCTCCTGCCAGAGCTGCACCAGCTCTGCCTGCATGGCGAGGCGGGTGAGCGAGTCGAGCTTGCCCAGCGGCTCGTCGAGGATCAGCAGGCTCGGCTCGTTGACGAGCGCCCGGGCCAGGGCCACGCGCTGCGCCATGCCGCCGGACAACTGGTGCGGATAGGCGTTCTCGAAGCCGGTCAGGCCGACCAGCTCGAGCGCCTCGCCGATGCGGGCGGCCTGGGTCTTGAGCAGCCCCTGCGCCTCCAGGCCGAGCGCGACGTTGGCCTTCACCGTGCGCCAGGGAAACAGGGTCGGATCCTGGAACACCACGACGCGGGAGGGATGCGGCCCGGCGATCGGGCGGCCGTCGGTGGCAAGGCTGCCCGCCGTCGGCGGCTCCAGGCCGGCCACCAGCCGCAGCAGGGTGGACTTGCCGCAGCCGCTGGGGCCGAGCAGCGCCACGAACTCGCCCGGCTCCACCGTGAAGCTCACATCGTCGAGCACCGGCAGCGGCGCGCCTTCGAGCGCAAAGGCGTGGCTGACGTGACGCACCTCCAGGGTGCTGCCGACGGTCGCGTCGGCGGCGACGGCACGGGCTGGGGCTACCATTGCACCAGCCCCCGCTGCCAGGAGAGCAACCGGTCGCGCAACTTGAACAGCAGCGTGATCAGGCCGGAGCAGGCCAGCGCCATCACCGCCAGCGCCGCATACATGTTGGCGTAGGAGGCCCAGCCCTGCGCCCATTGCAGGTACCAGCCCAGCCCGGCCTTGACGCCCAGCATCTCGGCGACGACCAGGACGGCGAAGGAGCCGCCGAGCCCCATGAACAGGCCGACGAAGACGTGCGGCATGGCCGCCGGGATCGCCACCTTGAGGATCAGGAAGCGCTCGCTGGCGCCGAGCGTGCGGGCGACGTCGTAATAGGCCTTGCTGACGCCGGCGATGCCCGACCACGTCAGCACGGTGACGGGAAAGCCGGTGGCCAGCGCGATCAGGAAGGTGCTGGCGCTCCAGCTCGACGGGAACAGGAAGAAGGCCAGCGGCAGCCAGGCGGTGGCCGGCAGCGGCCCGACGAAGCGCAGCAGCGGGTGCACCCAATAGCCGACGGCGCGCGACCAGCCGATGGCGACGCCGGTGATGAAGCCGACCGCGGCGCCGACGAGATAGCCGCCGCCCAGCAGCAGGAACGACCGCCAGAGGCTTTCGCCCAGGCGCCGCCAGTCGTCGAGGAACACCTCGAGGATGGCCTGGGGCGGCGGGAAGAACGGCATCGGCAGCAGCGCGAACTTGGCCGTCACCGCCTCCCAGACGCCGAACCAGACGGCGAGCACCAGGAGCCATCGCGACGCCCCCTTGAGCCGCGCCGCGATCGTGCTCGACCAGCCGGCGCCGACGCTCAGCACGGCGAGCAGAAGGCCGAAGCCGATGGCTGCGATGCCGAACTCGGGCGTGCGGGCGAAGTCGCCCTCCTCCGGCCAGCGGATGGTGAACACGCCGACGGCGATCCAGCCGAGCCCGGCGATCAGGGCCAAGGTATCGAGGCGCCACGGCCGCGGGGGCGCCGCCAGCGCCAGACTATTGGTGTGATCGCCTCCGACCGCACTCATGCAACGTCCTTTCTCTTGATGGCGCTGCCACCGTGCCACCGTCATGGCCGGGCTTGACCCGGCCATCCATCAACTCAACAAAACGTCCAGCCGTGGTCGCCTATACGTGGTCTTTACTTAGCGGATGGATGGCCGGGTCAAGCCCGGCCATGACGCGGGAGCGTTGGCGAGGCAGCCGGCCGCCAAGGCGCTCGCGGAACAGGCGCTCCCCACACGCCCGGCCACGACCCCGGAGCTGCGAAGGCCTCAGGTCAGCACGTCGGCGTAGACGCGGTCGGCGAACTTGGCCGTGTCGGTGCTGGGCTTGAACACGTTCACGCTCTTGAGCTCGTCGGCGTAGGCCGCGATCTGCCCCTTGAGGTCGCCGCCGAGCGGATGATCGTGGTGCGTGTGGCTCTTCAGCATCGCCGCCAGGTCTTCGGGCGAGCCCTTCATGCCGTATTTGGCGTAGATCTTGACCGCCTCGTCCGGCTTCTCGGCGACGAAATTGCCGGCTTCCAGGAACGCCCGGGTAAGCGCCGCCGCGGCGGGCTTGTTGCTGCGCAGCAGGCTGCCGCGGACGCCGATGATGCAGCAGGTGCGCTGCGCATATTCGCCCGACAGGTTGTTGGCGATCTCGACCAGCGCCGGGTCCTTGCGCCAGAGGAAGGCGAGCGGATCGCCGGCGGTCAGCGCCTGCGCCTCGCCTTTCTGCACCGCCAGCGCCAGGAGATCGAGCGGATACTGGCGCCACTCCACGTCCTTGGTCGGGTCGATGCCGTTCTTGGCCAGCACGATGGAGAAGAAGTTCTTGTCGGGGCTGGCCTGGTCGCTCACCGCGATGACCTTGCCCTTGAGCGACTGGAGCGTCGTCGTCCCCGCCTGCTGCGAGCCGATCAGCCGCATGCAGCCGCCGTGGATGCCGGCGGTGATCTTGACGTCGAAGCCCTGCTCGAGCGGCTTCAGCCAGCGCAGCGCCATGCCGAGCCCGGCGTCGGCCTTGCCCGTGGCGATCGACTCCAGCAGCTGCTCGGTGGAGCTGCCGAAGGAGACGAAGCTGACATCGAGGTTGTTCTTCTCGAAGAAGCCGGCCTCCTTGGCCACCGGCGCCGCCGCCGTGCAGATCGCCGTCGGGTTCCAGGCCACCGTCAGCGCCGTGCGCTGCGCCGGCCCCTCCACCGCGGCGAGCTTGAGCGAGCTGTCGCAGATGGGGAAATCGAGCGGCGGCCGGCCACCGGGCAGCGCGAGGGCGCCGATCGCCCCCAACGGCACTGCCGCCGCGGCGCCAGCCCCTAGGGCCAGCAGATTGCGGCGGCTGACGAGCGCCTCCGACGGGTTGCGGGAATGCGGGTCGGCGCTGGACATAATGGAGGCTCCTGCGGACAAGACAAGGCATTCGCGGAAGCGGCGCTCCGCGGCGACGAACAGAACCGTGCTGATCAAGGCGCGGCGACGCCGCCGGTCGGATGGGCCTCACCCGAACGGAGCGAAACGCCCCGGCGTCAACGTCTTCAGCAACTGCCGTCCGAGCAGACCGGTCGGTCCGATCGGCGAGGACTGGAGAGCGTGATGATCTAGTCTCGCCTCATCTTCACGCTCTCGGTATCGTTCGCGCCCCCGCGCCTACGGCTTGCCGGGGTGGCGATGAATGGGGTCGACCCAGTAGACGGCCTCGGGCTTCTCCACCGGGTCGACGTCGGTGATGTTGACGACCACCGCCTCGTTGTCCGAGCGCACCAGCACGCATTGCAGGGGCTGCTCCGGGTCGGCGTTGATCTCCTGGTGCGGCACGAACGGCGGCACGAAGATGAAGTCGCCCGGCCCCGCTTCGGCGACGAACTCCAGCCGGTCGCCCCAGCGCATGCGCGCCTTGCCGCTGACGACGTAGATGACGCTTTCCAGCTCGCCGTGGTGGTGCACGCCAGTCTTCGCATCGGGTTCGATCGAGACGGTGCCGGCCCAGATCTTCTGGGCGCCGACACGGGCATGGTTGATCGCCGCCTGGCGGAACATCCCTGGCGTCTGCGCCGTGTTGGGGTCGAGCTTGTCGCCCGGGATCACCCGCACGCCGTCGTGCTTCCAGCGCGGCTCGCCATGCGTATGGTCATGCGCATGGCCGTGATCGTGCGAATGAGCGTGGTCGTGCCCATGCGCGGATGGGGACTGCTTGGTCATCGGGTCTCTCGCTTCGCTTCGAGGCTGGCCTGCCCCGAAGCGATGGCCCCGTTGAACGAGCTGTCAAGCACGTCGGCCGCTTTCAGCGGCTTGGAGATCAGCCCGCTGCGCGCGTAGAGGTCGATGGTGGTCTGCTCGTCGGCGACGACGCCGGCGTCGATCGGCACCAGCACCGGCTCGGCCCGGCTCAGCCACAGCAGCGGCACCTCGGGCTTGAGCCCCATGAGCTTGGCCCACGTGCCCGCATAGCTCGCCACGTTGGTGACGGCCCAGGCGCGGGCGGCGGCGTAGCGGTGGATGAAGTCGGTGAGCGCCTCGCGCTTGTCGCGGATCGCGTCGTCGCGCGCCACCTGGAAGCCGAGGCCGGGCGTCACCCCCTCGCCCGTGGCGATGCGGCGGGCGCCGAACAGGATCTCCTCCTGGGCCACATAGGGCTCCCATGTCGACCAGGCGTCGATCGAGCCGGTCGAATAGGCGGCCTTGGCGTCAGCCGGCGACAGGAACACCAGCTTGATGTCGGCCGGCGTCAGCCCGGCCTTCTCCAGCCAGGCCAGCACGAGCTGGTGGCCGATCGAGCCCTTGCCGGTACCGATGGTCTTGCCCTTGAGGTCGGCGAAGCTGGTGACGGGGCTGTCCTTGCGCACCAGGATCGCCAGCCCCGCCTGCTTGCCGCGGATCGCCGCGATCGCCTTCATCGGCACGCCGGCGGCGGCGGCGAAGGTGAAGGGCGCGTCACCGACGACGCCGGTCTCGATCGCCCCGGCGTTGAGCGCTTCGAGCAGGGGCGCGGCCGCGGCGAACTCGCGCCATTCGATGCGGTAGGGCGCGCCGTCGAGCACGCCGGCCGCCTCCATCACCGCCTGCACGTTGCCCTTCTGGTCGCCGACGCGCAGCACGGTCTGGGCGAACGCCGGAACGACCGCTGCCAGCGCCAGCAGTAAGGCCAGGCCGAGGCGCCTCATGCCGCCACCGCGTCGGCCGGACGCGTCCGCGCGATCAGCTCGCGCGTCGCCGGCAAGAGCTCCCGGCCGTACTGAACCGTGTCCTCATAGGGGTCGAAGCCGCGGATCAGGAACGTGGTGACGCCGAGGTCGTAGTAGTCGCGCAGTGCGTCGGCGACCTGCTCGGCGGTGCCCACCAGCGCCGTGGAGTTGCCCTTGGCGCCGGTGAGCGCAGCGAGCTCCGTCCACAGCCGCTTGTCGAGCCGGGCGCCGCGGGCCGCGGCGGCAAGGAGCCGCTGGGAGCCGGCGTTCTCGGGCTCCTTGGTGCGGGCATAGCCGGTGACGTTCTGGAGCGCCCGGGCGCGATCGAGGATCGACTGCGCCCGCGCCCAGGCCTGCTCCTCGGTGTCGGCCAGGATCGGCCGCATGGACAGGCTGAAACGGACCGTCCGGCCGTGCTTGGCCGCGGCAGCGCGCACCCGGGCCACGGTCTCGCGCACCTGCTCGTGCGTCTCGCCCCACAGCGCATAGACGTCGGCGTGCTTGCCCCCGACCTCGAGGGCCGCATCGGACGAGCCGCCGAAGTAGAGCGGGATACGCGGCGGCCGCACGCTCTTCACCGTCGAGAAGGCCTTGTCGAAGCGGTAGTAGCGCCCGGCGTGGTCGAACGGCGCCTCGCTCGTCCACTCGCGCTTGAGCACCTCGAGGTACTCGTCGGTGCGCGCGTAGCGCTCGTCCTTGCCGATGAAGCTGCCGTCCTGCGCCAGTTCGGCATCGTCGCCGCCGGTGATGACATGCACGGCGACGCGGCCGTCGGTCAGCTGGTCGAGGGTGGCGAACTGCCGGGCGGCGACCGTCGGCGCGATGAAGCCCGGCCGATGCGCGATCATCAGCCCCAGACGCTCGGTGACGAAGCCCGCATGGGCCGCGACCAGAAGAGAATCCGGGCTGGTCGAGTGGAAGGCGATGAGCGCCCGGTCGAAACCGCCGGCCTCGTGCGCCTGCGCCAGCTTGGCAATGTAGGCCTTGTCGACGACGGGGCCTTCGGCCGGATGGATTTCCGAGCCGTGCCGGGAGCCGATGAAGCCGATGAAATCGATGCTCATGACGCTCTCCTTGGGGCCGTCAGAGGCCGAGCGCGCGGCGGCCGGCGCCAGCGCGCACGCTGTCGTCCTGGGGGGTGTGGATGCGCGCGCACAGCACGTCGCGCAGGTGCCGCTCCAGCGGGTTGGCGCGGGTGAGCCCGGGGTTGCCGGTCAGCGCCACGGCCTGCTCGACCGCGGCGATGGCGTTGGCCGAAGCCGTCATCTTGACGATGCCGCTGTCGATGCCTGCCGGCCGCGCGCCGCGGTCGACCTCGTCGGCCAGGCTGCGGATCAGCCGTTCGTTGACGGCGAGCAGCCGCTCGATCTCGCCGATCGCCTCCTGGAAGCGCGGCAGGGTGGCGAGCGGCGCGCCGAGCCCGGCCGGCGTCCGCGTCCTGGCAAAGCCCACGAACCAGTCGCGGGCGGCCCGGGCGACACCGTCATAAAGCGAGGCGATCAGGGCCGCGCTCCACGCCTGGGCCTCGGGCTCCTGGGCCAGCCAGCCCTGCGGTGGGCGGACGTCGACCTCGTGATCGAGCGGGATCGCCACCTCGTCCAGCACGACGTCGTGGCTGCCGCTGGCCCTGAGGCCGAGGTGGTCCCAGGTTTCGACCACGCGGATCCCCGGTGCGGCCGCCGGCACGAGGAAGGTGCCGATGCGGGGCTCCGCCTCGTCGGTGCGGGCCCAGACCGCGAGCCAGTGGAGCACGGGGATGCCGGTCGCGTAGATCTTGTGGCCGCTGATCAGCCAGCGCTCGCCGTCGCGCCGGGCGACGGTCTGCGGCAGCCCGCCGCGCGACGGCGAGCCAAGCTCGGGCTCGACGCGCAGGGCATTGATGAGGGCCGGCCCGGCCAGGGCATCGCCTGCGACGCGAGCCGCCAGGTGGCGCGGCCAGTCGGGCGAGGCGAGCCGCGAATGCTGCAGGTACTGCATGCTCAGCACCAGCGCCGTCGCCGGGCAACCGTGGGCGATCCGCCCGATCACGGTGCTGGCTTCGGCCAGCCCGGCGCCGCGGCCACCGAGCTCCTTCGGCGTGGCCAGGGTGAGCAAGCCGGCCTCCCAGAGGCGATCGAAATGGACCGTGGGAAACGACCCCTCGCGGTCGTGCCGCGCTGCATCGCCGGCAAATTCCGCGGCGAGGGCGTCGACCGACACCAGAGGGGTCAGGGGCTTGTTCATCGACCGATGATGGGAGCGGCCGACACGCAAGGTCAAGGCGAACAGCTTTGCGTATTCGCGCGCTGGCGGAGGATTATTTTTTGCGCCGCGGCATATCTATAGACTCGATTGAGCTGGAGGGAATTCTATTCCCTTCTGCGTCGCCTGCTTGGAAGATGTTGCGCCGCCGAAGCGGCATAGCTCCCGTTCCGGCCGGATGGCTCGTCGCGGCGGGTGACCGCGGCCGACACCGCCGTGCTCACCCGCCGAGAAGCAGGCCGGCGGCAACGCCGGCGCCGGCCGCCGCCACGATGATGAGGGCGACGACGGCTTGGTCGTAGTAGTGGATGAGGCGCGCCCGCCGGGCGTCAGCCAGCCAACGGTCGGAGATCATGGTCAGACGCCCGCCGCCCGCATGGAGGTGAAGGCGATGAGGCCGACGGCCATGGCCGACCAGCCGATCGGCGTGGCGAAGAGGATCGAGACGGCGGAGCGAAGAGCGGTCATCGGCATTGTCCTTTGCGTCGGGCCCGAGGGCGTTGCGGCGGCGTGCCGACATCGTTGCAAGCCCGCGGCCAGTCCTGCCGGGCCGAAAAAGCCAATGAATTCAGTCGAAGTGACGCGGATCGCGATCGGCCGAGGCGTTTTGCAATGGCGGATCGGGACGGGCCGTCGCGATTTGCGAAAAGCCCCGGGCCGCCATCTTGCTGACGATGTTGGGAGGAACAAGCGGCGCCCCCCGAGGGCTTCGGGGGTGGGGCAACGGGGCGGCACAGGAGAGATCATGACGCGCAAGCGGCTCTTGCTCACCGGCACGGTCATGCCGGTCCTCGTTTCGTCGACGATGGCCATGGCCGACGGACCCTCCCTCGCCCATCGGCTCACGGACATCGACGTCGGCACGCGGGACGCGACGGCGTATCGCTTCGCCCAGGCGCCGGCCCAGGAGCCCGGCGAGGGCGAGCAGCGGCCCGGCCGACGGCCGCCGGGGCAGGAGCGCGGACAGGAGCGCGGGCCGGGACAGGAGCGGGCGCCGGGCGCCCCGCGGCCGCCCGGCGGGGCGGAGCACGGGCCACGGCCGGCGCCGGAGCGCGGCGGCGGCGCCGATCAGGAGCCCGGTGGTGCGCCGGAGCAGGCCCCGCGCCGGCCGACGCCGCCGGCCGCCAGGCCGTCCCCGCCGGCGCCATCCGCCGTGCCGCCGGCACCGCCGGAGCGGCGCCCCCATGCACCCGAGGAAGGCCGGCCGGAGCGGCCGCCAGCCGCCAGGCCGGTGCCCCCCGGTGCGCCGGCGCCGCTGCCCGAGCCCGGAACGCCACGGCGCCCACCAATCCCGCCGGCCGCCGGCCAGCCGCCGGCTCCGGGCGAGCGCCCCCCCGCGCCGCCGGCCGCTCGCCCATTGCCTTCGGCTCCCGCCGTCCCGTCCGCCCCTCCCGGCGCACCGGCACCGCTGCCAGAGCCCGGGACGCCACGGCGGCCGCCAATCCCACCAGCTGCCGGCCAGCCGCCCGCTCCGGGCGAGCGGCCTCCCGCGCCGCCGGCCGCTCGCCCGCTGCCTCCTGCTCCCCCCGTGCCATCAGCCGCGCCCGGCGCGGCCGCTCCGGCGCCGCTGCCCGAGCCCGGGACGCCACGGCGGCCACCGCCTCCGCCGGCAGCAGGACAGCCACCGGCTCCCCCTGAGCGTGCACCGACGCCGCCCACGGCACGCCCACTGCCTCCGGTGCCGCCGGTGCCGTCCGCCGCTCCCGGCGCGCCCGCGCCGGCACCGCTGCCGCCCGCGGGTGCAGGGCGTCCGGCCGGCATCCCGCCGACCCCGCCGGCGCCCGGCGCTGCTCAGCCGGCAGCGCCGCTCGGGCAACCGCAGGCGCAGCCGCCGGCCATGGCTCCGGCCCCGGCGGTGCCGCCTGCACCCGCACAGCCCGGCCTGCCGCCCTCGGTCCAGCCGCCGGCGGCCGCCCCGCCGGCCATGCCCGCGCCCGGCGCCGGCGTGCCGGGCGTGCTGCCGCCGGTCGCCGCACCGGCGCCTGCGCCAGGCGTCCCGGCTCCGGGCCAGCGTCCGGGGCAGCCGCCCGTTGCCGCGGGCCAGCCGGGGCCGGCCGGGCAGATCGGCCAGCTCCCGCCGCCGCGGCGGCTGCAGGACCTGCAGCGCGATCGCCGCACCTTCGAGCAGGGCGGGCGCACCATCATCCAGGAGCCCGGTCGCGTCATCATCGAGGAAGGCGGCCGCACCATCATCCGCCAGGACGAGACCGAGCGCTTCCGTCTGCCCGGCCGCGCCTACCGGGACGAGCGCCGCGGCAACGACTACATCAACATCTACGACGCTCCGGACGGCACCCAGGTGGTCACCACCGTCGGCCCCGACGGCGGCCTGCTCAGGCGCGCACGCCGCTACCGGGACGGGCGCGAGGTGGTGATCATCGACAACTCGTTCGAGCGGCCCGTGGGGTCCGTGGCCGGCTATTTCGTCGATGTGCCGCCGCCGGTCATCCGGATGCCGCGCGACCGTTACATCGTCGACGCCGGCAGCGCCCCCCAGCAGATGATCGACGAGGTGCTGGTCGCCCCGCCGGTCGCCCGCATCGACCGCCGCTACACGCTCGACGAGATCCGTTACACCCCCAACCTCAGGGCGCGGATGCCGAGCATCGACGTGAACACGATCACCTTCGACAGCGGCTCCTGGGCGGTCAGGCCCGACCAGGTGCAGCAGCTGGCGGGCATCGCCGAGGGCATCCGCCGCGCCCTGGCGCGCAACCCCAACGAGGTGTTCCTGGTGGAGGGGCACACCGACGCGGTCGGCGCGCCCGTCGACAACCTGTCGCTCTCGGACCGCCGCGCCACCTCGGTCGCGGAGATCCTGACGCAGAACTACCAGATCCCGCCGGAGAACCTGACGACGCAGGGCTACGGCGAGCAATATCTGAAGGTGGCGACGCAGGGCTCGTCCGAGGAGAACCGGCGCGTCACCGTGCGCCGGATCACGCCGCTCCTGTCGGGCCAGAACCAGCAGTAGGAGCAGCAGCTGGAGCGGGGTGATTTTCTTCGAATCATCCCGCTCCAGGCCTCCGTTCTGAGCCTGATCTTGTCCAGGAGCCGGTATCCACTTTGGGGATCATGTTCTGAACTCTTGTTCTGTTCTGACAGCGGAACGCAAGCAGGACCGCCCCCTTGCGGGGAGACTGTCCCGTGCGAAGCGGAGGGACTGGTGGGGGTCGGTCCAACCGCCGCAACGCTGCCGTCGGCTACGCTTCCGCGAAGGCGAGCTGCGCGAGCTCGACCTTCGTCACCAGCGGCCCCACCGACGACAGCGGCTGTCCTGCCGCACCCCCGTCCAGGACAGCCTGCTCGATCTGGTCAGGCCAGGGTGGAATGCCGCTCGCCGTTCCTCGGTCAAGCGTGCCTAGCACCTGCTCGGCAAGGTCCGGCACGATGCTCCAGCCGACCGTCGCGCAGAGCCGTATGAGGTTGCAGGCCGTGCGTGTGGCGAGCGCAGCCTGCGCCCGGTCCGTCCTGAGCGTGCTCCACGGCGCGGCCGTCTGCACATAGGCATTGGCGCGCGACCAGAGCGCGCGTGTCTCCGCCGCCGCACGTCGGAACTCCCGGGCTTCGTGGTGCGCGCGCAGCCTTGCGACATGTCCCGCTGCGTCGGCGGCCAACGTCCGTTCCGCCGGCCCCGGCTCGCCGCCGCCCGGCACGCGGCCGTCGAAGGCGCCCTGGGCAAAGCGCACCGTGCGCTGGACGAGGTTGCCGAAGACGTCGGCGAGATCCTTGTTGACGTCGGCGACGAAGCGCACGGCCTGGAAGTCGGTGTCCGCCGTCTCGGGCGCGTTGGCGATCAGCCACCAGCGCCAGAGGTCGGCGGGCAGCACGTCGAGCGCCCGATCGCAGAAGATGCCGCGGCCCTGGCTCGTCGAGAACTTGCCGCCGGCATGCGTGAGCCAATGAAAACCCTTGATCACGTCCACGCTATGCCAGGGCTCGCCTGAGCCGAGCAGCGTGGCGGGGAAACTGACGGTGTGGAAGGGGACATTATCCTTGCCGAGGAACTGCACGTAGTGCGTCTCGCGGGCGGCCTCGCCCCACCACCACGTGCGCCAGTCGCCGGCCGGCGCCGTAGCCGCCCAGTCCTGCGTTGCCGCGATATAGGCGATGGGCGCGTCGAACCAGACGTAGAACACTTTGCCCTCGAAGCCCCGCCGCGGCACCGGCACGCCCCAGGCGAGGTCGCGGGTGATGCAGCGGTCCTTCAGGTCTGCCGTGAGCCAGCTGCGCGCCAGGGAGAGCACGAAGGGCGGCCAGCCGGCGCGCGTGTCGAGCCAGCCGCTCAGCGCGTCGACGAGGGCCGACTGACGCAGGAAGAGGTGACGGCTCTCGCGCACCTCGAGGCGCGCGTCGCCGGAGAGCGCCGACCGCGGCGCGACGAGATCCACCGGATCGAGCAGGCTGCCGCAGGCGTCGCACTGGTCGCCGCGCGCGCTCCCGTCGCCGCAATGCGGGCAGGTGCCGAGCACGTAGCGGTCGGGCAGGTAGCGTCCGTCCGCCGGCGACCAGATCTGCGGCACATTGCGCTCCGCGATGAGGCCGGCCTCGTCGAGGCGACGGTAGAAGTGCTGGGTCAAGGCGTGGTTCGACGGCGCCGAGGAGCGGCCGAAGTGGTCGAAGCTCAGGCCGAAGCGCCGGTAGATGTCGGCCTGCCGGGCATGCTGGACGTCGCAGAAGGCGCGCGGCGACTGGCCGGCACGCGCGGCGGCGATCTCGGTCGGCGTGCCGTGCTCGTCGGTGGCACAGATGAAGAGGACGTCGCTGCCGATCTGGCGATGGAAGCGGGCGTGCACGTCGGCGGGCAGGAGCGAGCCGACGAGGTTGCCGAGGTGCTTGATGCCGTTGACGTAGGGCAGCGCGCTGGTGATGAGGATACGGCGTGACATGGGGTGCGTTCCGTGCGGAGAGGTGGGCGCGCCGAACCCGCGGCAACAAAAAAGCCCTCCCGCGCGGCACGGAAGGGCTGGGTTCGGCGCTCTCGCCTCGATCGCGCTGGACGCGCATCACCCTCTCCGGCCGGACCTCCTGCGGTCGGGCCGGGTCATTCGCGACGAGAGGGCGAAGAGCACGGTCATGGTGAAGGGTTAGCTCGGTCGGCCAAGTTGAGCAAGAGGATGCGCGAACGAAGCGCTCGCAGCTCTGCACAAAGGTTTGGAGTCCTTAAGCGGATGGATGGGCGGATGGATGGCCGGGTCAAGCCCGGCCATGACGAACTGAACCCGAAAGGCTTTTATCTTCAACGTCATGGCCGGGCTTGACCCGGCCATCCATCGACTTCAAGAACCCAAGTCGTTGCCGTGGCTCGACCTCATACGGCACGACCAGGTGGCGCGTGCAGTAGGACTTTCGATTTCACATTCGTTCCGTGCTCGGCTCTGGTACAAACCGAAAGCACCGATGTGAGAGCGAGAGCCATGGACGAGTTCGGCACGCCGCGGCAGGCGGATATCCTCGCCACGGCGAGGGTGCAGGGCAGGGTCAGCGTCGACGAGCTGGCGGCGCGCTTCGATGTCACGCCGCAGACGATCCGCAAGGACCTCAACGAGCTGTGCGACCGCCGGCTGATGACGCGCGTGCATGGCGGCGCGGTGATCGCCTCCGGCGTGGAGAATGTCGCCTATGAGGCGCGCCGCTTCATCTCGCAGCCGGAGAAGCGCGCCATCGGCGAAGCCGCGGCGCGCCTCATCCCCAACAACGCCTCCCTCTTCATCAATATCGGCACGACCACGGAGGAGGTGGCGCGCGCCCTGATGCAGCACGAGGGGCTGCTCGTCATCACCAACAACCTCAACGTCGCGACCCTGCTCTACCGCCAGCCGACCATCGAGGTCGTCCTGGCCGGCGGCCCGGTGCGGCGGGCGGACGGCGCGCTGATCGGCTCGACCGCCGTCGATTTCATCAAGCAGTTCAAGGTCGACTACGCCGTGATCGGCGCGTCCGCCATCGACGAGGACGGCGCGCTGCTCGATTTCGACATTCGCGAGGTGCGGGTCTCCCGCGCCATCATCGACAATGCCCGCCGGGTCATGCTCGTCGCCGACCGGATGAAGCTCGAGCGCGCAGCTCCAATCCGCATCGGCCATCTCAGCGAAGTCGATGTCTTCGTCACCGACGAATTGCCCTCTCAGCCCCTGCGCGCACTGTGCAAGACGGACGCCGTAGAGCTCGTCGAAGTGGGACATCAGGACTGATCGGGACGCGCGATTGCGCGCGCCTCGGCCCATTTCGGTTTCACCACATGCAGATTGCTTTCGTATTTAATTTCACTTATTGTCTCTTCACGCATCAAACGAAAATCGAGGCCATTGACGCCCCCGATGAGGAGATGCCGTGAACGCCGCTCGCTCCCATACCGGCGCCGCGTTCGACCTCTGCATCATCGGCGGCGGCGTGAATGGCTGCGGGATCGCGCGCGATGCAGCCGGGCGCGGCGCGGCAGTTGTCCTGTTCGAGCAGAACGACCTCGCCAGCGCGACCTCCTCCGCCTCGACCAAGCTGGTCCATGGCGGGCTGCGCTATCTCGAGCAATACGAGTTCCGGCTGGTGCGCGAGGCGCTGAGGGAGCGCGAGGTGCTGTGGCGGATGGCGCCCCACATCATCCGCCCGCTGCGCTTCGTGCTGCCTCACCACAGGGGGTTGAGGCCAGCGTGGCTGCTGCGCCTCGGCCTCTTCCTCTACGATCACCTCGGCGGGCGCCAGCGGCTGCCGCCGACGCGCTCGCTCGACCTTGCGCACGACCCGGCCGGGCAACCGCTGAAGGACAGCCGGGCCAGGGCCTTCGAATACTCCGATTGCTGGGTCGAGGATTCGCGGCTCGTCGTGCTGAACGCGGCCGATGCGGCCGAGCGCGGCGCCGACATCCTGACCGGCACGAAGGTCATCTCGGCCGAACGCGTCGGCGGGCTGTGGCGGGTCGAGGCCGAGGCTGGCGGACGGCGCACGACGGTCGAGGCGAAGGCGCTGGTCAATGCAGCGGGCCCCTGGGTCGGCAGCGTCCTCGGCGGCATCGTCCGGTCCAGCACCGAGGCGGCGGTACGTCTGGTCAAGGGCAGCCATATCGTGGTTCGCAAAATCTTCGAGCACGATCGCTGCTACATCTTCCAGAACGCCGACGGGCGCATCGTCTTCGCCATTCCCTATGAGCACGACTTCACGCTGATCGGCACCACCGACCTTGACTACCACGGTGACCCGGCCGCCGTTTCGATCAGCCCCGAAGAAATCGACTATCTCTGCGCCGCAGCGAGTGAGTACTTTCGCGCGCCCGTGACGCGCGAGACGGTGGTCTGGACCTATTCCGGCGTGCGGCCGCTCTACGACGACGGTGCGTCGAAGGCGCAGGAAGCAACGCGGGACTACGTGCTCACCCTCGATGCGCCGGCGGGCGAGGCGCCCCTGCTCTCCGTGTTCGGCGGCAAGATCACGACCTATCGCCGCCTCGCCGAGGCGGCGATCGACAAGCTCGCACCCCATGCGGACTGGGCACGGCGGCCGGCCTGGACCAAGGAGGCGCGCCTGCCGGGCGGCGACTTCCCCATGGACGGTCTCGATGCGCTGGCCGCCGCGGTCGGCGCCGAGCATCCCTGGCTGGAGAGCGCCGCCGTCGCGCGGCTGGCCCGCGCCTATGGGACGAAAGCACGCGAGATGCTCGCCGGCGCCCAGGCTGTCTCCGACCTCGGTCGGCATTTCGGCGCCGATCTCTACGAGCTGGAGGTACGCTACCTCATGCGCGCCGAATTCGCACGGCGGGCCGCGGACGTGCTGTGGCGCCGCAGCAAGCTCGGATTGCGGCTGTCCGAGACACAGTGCGAGGCGCTGGACGATTTCATGCGGGCCGCTGCCGGCACCTCCGGCGCCACGGCGCAGCGGGCGGCACTGAACAGGACCTCTGGAGCGCGCAGCGACTGGGCGGAGACGTCCAATCGTAAACAAAGCGTTCCAGATTGACACATTGGAGCATGTCCTTCCGATCGGATGATCCCATCTGATCAGGAGAAGCTCCTGGGCCTGCCCCGCAGGCGGCATTCACCTCCGCGGGCGAGACGGCAGGCTCGAAGGCGAATGGGCGCAATCCGACCGGCTCCAGCCGGCGCAGAGCGCAAGGGAGGTTCGCGTGGGCCTGATCCTCGACGGGGTGCGGCGCGACGTCGGCGCCGAAACCTATATCTACGAGACCAGCCTGCGCCTGATGCCGGGCACCATGACCGTGCTGCTCGGCCCGACGCTCGCCGGCAAGACGTCGCTGATGCGGCTGATGGCCGGGCTCGACCGGCCGACCGCCGGGCGCATCCTCGTGACCGACGGCAGGTCCGAGACCGACGTGACCGGCGTTGCCGTGCGCGAGCGCTCCGTGGCCATGGTCTACCAGCAGTTCATCAACTACCCGAACCTCAGCGTCTTCGAGAACATCGCCTCGCCACTGCGGGTGAAAGGCCTGCCCAAGGCCGAGATCGAGGACAAGGTCCGCGCCATGGCGCGGCTGCTGCAGCTCGAGCCCTTTCTCGAGCGGCTGCCGCTCAACCTGTCGGGCGGCCAGCAGCAGCGCACGGCCATGGCGCGCGCCCTGGTCAGGGGCGCCGACCTCGTGCTGCTCGACGAGCCGCTCGCCAATCTCGACTACAAGCTGCGCGAGGAGTTGCGCGAAGAGCTGCCGAAGATCGTGCGCGCCTCGCAGGCGACCGTGGTCTACGCCACGACGGAGCCGCAGGAGGCGCTGCTGCTCGGCGACACCACGGCGTCGCTCTGGCAGGGCCGCGTGACGCAGTACGGCCCCAGCGCCGAAGTCTATCGCCGCCCCGTGGACCTCACCACCGCGCAGATCTTCTCCGACCCGCCGCTCAACCTGCTGCCCGTGAGCAAGCGCGGCGCCATGATCGAGCTGCCCGGCGGCGCGAGCGCCCCCGCGAGCGGGGCGCTGGCCGGGCTGGCCGACGGCGACTACCGGCTCGGCTTCCGGGCGCATCAGCTGACGTTGCGCGCCGGCCGCGCGCCGAGCCTCGATTTCGGCGGCACGGTGACGGTGGCCGAGATCACCGGCTCGGAAAGCTATGTCCATGTCGAATGCGCCGGCTTGCGCTGGGTGGCGCTCGTGCCGGGGGTGCAGGAGCTCGAGCCCGGCGCGGCCGTCACCGTCCATATCGATCCAGCGGAGATCTTCGCCTTCGCCCCCGACGGCGGGCTCGCCTATGCGCCCACCTTCCGCTCGGCCGCCTGAGGATAAGCCATGGCCCGCATCGAGCTTTCGAATCTGGCCCATTCCTACAAGCCCGGGGCGCGGGAACCGAGCGATTTCGCCCTGAAGCAGATGAACCTGACCTGGCGCCAGGGCGGCGCCTATGCGCTGCTCGGGCCCTCCGGCTGCGGCAAGACCACGCTGCTCAACATCATCTCGGGCCTGCTGGCGCCGTCTCACGGCCAGGTTCTGTTCGACGGACGCGACGTCACCGGGCTGCCGACGGAGAAGCGCAATATCGCGCAGGTCTTCCAGTTCCCGGTCGTCTACGACACCATGACGGTCCGCGAGAACCTCGCCTTCCCGCTGCGCAACCGCGGGCTGACAGGCAAGGCGCTCGACCGGCGTGTCGGCGAAATCGCCGAGTTGCTCGACCTGACGGGCGAGCTCGACCGTAAGGCGCGCGGGCTGACCGCCGACGCCAAGCAGAAGATCTCGCTCGGCCGCGGGCTGGTGCGGCCCGACGTGGCGGCGATCCTGTTCGACGAGCCGCTGACGGTGATCGACCCGCAGCTGAAATGGGAGCTGCGCTCCAAGCTCAAGGCGCTGCACCGCGCCCTCGACGTCACCATGATCTACGTGACCCACGACCAGACCGAGGCGCTGACCTTTGCCGACACGGTGGTGGTGATGCACGACGGCAAGGTGGTGCAGGCCGGGCGACCGGACGAGCTGTTCGAGCGGCCCGCGCACACCTTCGTCGGCTACTTCATCGGCTCGCCCGGCATGAACGTGCTGCCGGCCCGGGTCGAGGGCAGCCGCGCCTATGTCGACGGCGGAGCGATCGACCTCGGCCGCAGCTACGACATCCCCGCCGGCAAGCGCATCGAGATCGGCGTCAGGCCCGAATTCGCCCGCCTGGCACCGCAGGGCGAGGGACTGGCGGCCACGGTCGAGCGCATCGACGATCTCGGCCGCGCCAGGCTGGCGCGCTTACGGCTCGCTGGCCACGCCTTTGCGGCGAGCGTCCCCGAGACGCTGACGGACATCGGCTCGGCTGCCGGCGTGGTCCTGCAGCCCGGACAGGTCCACGTCTATGCCGACGGCGAACGTCTGAGCGGGAGGGCGTGATGGACAAGCCCTACGACAACCGGTCCTGGTTCCTCGTTCTGCCGGTGCTCGCCATCGTCGCCTTCTCGGCACTGATTCCGCTGATGACGGTCGTGAACTATTCGGTGCAGGACACCTTCGGCAACAACCAGTTCTTCTGGAACGGCACCGGCTGGTACCGGGAGTTGCTCGACCCGTCGACGGATCTCGGCTCACGCGTCTTCGACTCGCTGTGGCGCAACATCGTCTTCTCCGCGATCATCCTCATCATCGAGGTGCCACTCGGCATTGCTGTCGCGCTCGCCATGCCACGCGCGGGCTGGAAGGTGGCCGCGACGCTGGTGCTGATGGCGATGCCGCTGCTGGTGCCCTGGAACGTGGTGGGCACGATCTGGCAGGTCTTCGCCCGCGCCGACATCGGGCTCCTCGGCTATACGGTCAACCGGCTGGGGATCGACTACAACTACGTCGCCGATCCGCTCGACGCCTGGATCACCATCATCGTGATGGATGTCTGGCACTGGACCTCGCTGGTCGCGCTGCTCTGCTATGCTGGGCTGAAGTCGATCCCGGACGCCTACTACCAGGCGGCGCGCATCGACGGCGCCAGCCGCTGGGCCGTGTTCCGCTACATCCAGCTGCCGAAGATGCGGCGCGTGCTGATCATCGCCGTTCTGCTGCGCTTCATGGACTCGTTCATGATCTACACCGAGCCCTTCGTCGTCACCGGCGGCGGTCCGGGCAACTCGACCACCTTCCTCTCCATCGAGCTGGTGAAGCTGGCGCTCGGCCAGTTCGACCTGGGCAAGGCAGCGGCCATGTCGATCGTCTACAACCTGATCATCCTTGCCGTCTGCTGGGTGTTCTACACGGTGATGACCAATCTCGACGTCGAGCGCCGGCGCCTGCCGGCGGACCGGTGAGGAGCCGCCGATGACCGCGGAGAGCATGCCCGCGACCGCCTCGCTCCCCGCCGCGGGTGTGATGCGGAAGGCGCGCGCCGCGGTCCGGCTGCACGGCGCTGGCCTGACGCTCGGCCTCTACCTGATCTTTCTCATCCTGCCGATCTACTGGCTCGTCATCATGAGCCTGAAGACCAACGCCGAGATCAACGCCGGCATGACGCTCTGGCCGCGCGAGATCACCTTCGACAACTACCGGACGATCTTCACCGACCCGTCCTGGTACTCGGGCTACATCAACTCCCTGACCTACGTGGTCATGAACACGGTGATCTCCATCCTGCTGGCGCTGCCGGCTGCCTATGCGTTCTCGCGCTACCGCTTCCTCGGCGACAAGCATCTGTTCTTCTGGCTGCTTACGAACCGGATGGCACCGCCGGCGATCTTCGCCTTGCCCTTCTTCAATCTCTACTCGGCCATCGGGCTGTTCGATACGCCGCTTGCGGTGGCGCTCGCCCACTGCCTGTTCAACGTGCCGCTGGCGGTGTGGATCCTGGAAGGCTTCATGTCGGGCGTGCCGCGCGAGATCGACGAGACGGCCTATCTCGACGGCTATTCCTTCCCGCATTTCTTCGCAAAAATCTTTGCGCCGATCATCGCCAACGGCATCGGCGTCACAGCTTTCTTCTGCTTCATGTTCTCGTGGGTCGAGCTTCTGCTGGCCCGCACCCTGACCACGGTCAACGCCAAACCGATCGCCGCCACGATGACGCGCACCGTCTCGGCCGCCGGCATGGACTGGGGGCTGCTCGCGGCGGCGGGGGTGCTGACGCTGATCCCTGGCGTGCTCGTGATCTGGTTCGTCCGCAACTACATCGCCAAGGGCTTCGCCCTGGGGAGGGTGTGATGCCGGATCTCTCTTGGCCAGATTTCTCTTGGCCAGATCTCTCTTGGATGGCCTGGACCCTGCCGACGGCGCTGTTCTTCGCGACGATCCTCGGCTTGCTGCTCGTGATGGCGGGGCTCGCCATCCGGCTGCCCGAGCTCGCGCGCGTCGGCATGCTGGGCATCCCGACGACGCGCGGTGACCGGCTGTTCCTGAGCCTGCTCGGGGCCGCCTTCATCCACCTCGCCTGGCTCGGCCTCGCCGGCGGCCAGCTCTGGTGGGCGACAGGCCTTTCACTTCTCTACGCCGCAGCGGTCTTCCGCTTCGTCTAACCATCACGGAGGCATCGAGAACCTGCCGCCTTCGCAACAAGAAGCCGCCAAGGCCCTGAACAAGAACGATCACAGTTGGAGGAAACGATGAAAAAGCATCTGTTGGCCGCCACCGCGCTGTGCGTCGTGCTCGGCGCGGTACCGGCCTTCGCCGACATGGACGCGGCGCGGCGCTGGATCGACGGCGAGTTCCAGCCCTCGACGCTCTCAAAGGAGGACCAGGTCAAGGAGATGGAGTGGTTCGTCAATGCGGCAAAGCCCTTCGCCGGCATGGAGATCAACGTCGTCTCCGAGACGATCACCACCCACGAGTACGAGGCCCGCACGCTGGCCCGCGCCTTCACCGAGATCACCGGCATCAAGGCGAGGCACGATCTGATCCAGGAAGGCGACGTGGTCGAGAAGCTGCAGACGCAGATGCAGTCCGGCCGCAACGTCTATGACGGCTGGATCAACGATTCTGACCTGATCGGCACGCATTTCCGCTACAAGCAGACCACCAACCTGACCGATTGGATGGCGGGGCCCGGCAAGGACGTCACCAATCCGATGCTCGACGTCGACGACTTCATCGGCAAGTCCTTCGGCACGGCCCCGGACGGCAAGCTCTACCAGCTGCCCGACCAGCAATTCGCCAACCTCTACTGGTTCCGCTACGACTGGTTCGCGCGGCCCGACCTGAAGGACAGATTCAAGGCGAAGTACGGCTACGACCTCGGCGTGCCCGTGAACTGGTCGGCCTACGAGGACATCGCCGAGTTCTTCACCAACGACGTCAAGGAGATCGATGGCGCCCGCGTCTACGGCCACATGGACTACGGCAAGAAGGACCCGTCGCTCGGCTGGCGCTTCACCGATGCCTGGCTCTCCATGGCAGGCAATGGCGACAAGGGCATCCCGAACGGGCTGCCGGTGGACGAATGGGGCATCCGCATGGAGGGCTGCCGGCCGGTCGGCTCATCGGTCGATCGCGGCGGCGACACCAACGGGCCCGCCTCCGTCTACGCCGTGCAGAAATATGTCGACTGGCTCAACAAGTATGCGCCGCCCCAGGCGCGCGGCATGACCTTCTCCGAGTCGGGCCCCGTGCCGGCGCAGGGCAACATCGCCCAGCAGATCTTCTGGTACACCGCCTTCACCGCCGACATGGTGAAGCCCGGCCTGCCCGTGGTGAACCCCGACGGCACGCCGAAATGGCGGATGGCGCCGTCGCCCAAGGGTGCCTATTGGCGCGACGGCATGAAGCTCGGCTACCAGGATGCGGGCTCGCTGACCCTGCTGAGCTCGACCCCGATCGAGAAGCGCAAGGCGGCCTGGCTCTACCTCCAGTTCATCGTCTCCAAGACGGTGAGCCTGAAGAAGAGCCATGTGGGCCTCACCTTCATCCGCGAGAGCGACATCTGGGACAAGAGCTTCACCGACCGGGCCCCGAAGCTCGGCGGGCTGATCGAGTTCTACCGCTCGCCCGCGCGCGTGCAGTGGACGCCCACCGGCAACAACGTGCCGGACTATCCGCGCCTCGCCCAGCTCTGGTGGCAGAACATCGGCGACGCCTCCTCCGGCGCGAAGACGGCGCAGGCGGCGATGGATTCGCTCGCCGCCGCCCAGGACTCGGTGCTCGAGCGGCTGGAGCGCTCCGGCGTGCAAGGCGAATGCGGACCGAAGCTGAACCCCAAGCAGACGGCGCAAGCCTGGTTCGCCAAGTCGAAGGCCGACGGCAATATCGCACCCCAGCCCAAGCTGGCGAACGAGAAGCCGAAGGGCGAGACGATCGACTACGACACGCTGATCAAGTCCTGGCCGGCCACGCCGCCGAAGAAGAACTGAGGCGTCCGAAAGCTGTGGTGGCTTGCGGCACGAGGCCGAAGTTCTGAAGACGCAACGCAAGCCGCACTGCCCCACCTCTGCCCCTCCCCACCACGGCTTCGCCGCGGGGGGAGGGAGGAACCCACGCTTACAACCGTTGGAGAGTTGGCGGACGGCCAGCCGAACAGCCTCCCCTTGCCGGGAGGCTGTCCCGTGCGGAGCGAAGCGAAGCGGAAGGGACAGGTCGGGGTCTCGCCTCGACGCCGCCGGAACCTGCTGCTGCCCTCGCCCCCGTCAACGCAAGTCGCGCGCACTCGACTTGCGCCGACGTTCAGGCGGCTGATCACATGAAGCCCGGATTTCTCGGCAGATACTGGGTCCAGTCGCCATAGCCGGGCGAAGCCATCAACAACATCGGAAAGCTGATCCGCATGCCTTGATCGATCGCAAGGCTCAAGGCGCTGTCGCATGTGCCGGGCAGGAATGCCGAGATCGTCTCGGCAGAGCCGTCTGCCGCCAGCTTCAATGCAGTCGCAAAGGCATCGCGAAGAGCGTCAGATCGCGCGACGGCGAGGGGGCCGATGTGCCCGTTGGAGCCGACATAAGTGTAGCCGATGCAGTCGCTGCCGGCGCAGAGCAAAACCCCGGTGGTCGCCCGGTCGTTGAGCAAGTAGCGGTGATGCTTTTCGCGCGAGACGCCTATGGCGCGGCGATCGATCTCGACAAGTTTCTCGATGGTCGCGGCGCTGTCGTCGATCGCGATGGCTCGCAACGGCGGCTCCGGCAACTCATGCGTCACCCGTTGGCGCGCAGCGTTGAAGACGTAAATCGGCATCTTGGGAAAGAGGCCGTACCGCATATAGAGGCCCTGCGAGACACGATTGAAGGTGAACGTAATAAGGGCCTTGTGAGCTGCCCCTGACGTGCGGGCGTGCTCCATGGTTCGTTCCAAAAGCTCCTGTCCGATGCCCTGGCCCTGCCGTGCGGGATCGACGAACAGCTGCGCGAGGAACCAGACGTCCCCGCACACCCAGCTCCAGGCAAAGCCAAGGATCTCGTCGCCATCCTCGGCGACCCATAGGCCGTCAGGGTCGTCCGCGAGCGAAAACTGCTGAAAGTTGGGAGGACTGACCGTCGCGATCGGGCCGAAGCCATGCCGAACCGTCAGATCGTTGATGCTACCGACAACCAGAGCATCGGCCGTGACTAAATCGTCCACCCGAGCTGGCCTGTAAACAATCGACATGGGGCGACTCCAGCAAAGATGTCTGGGGCTGAGCGCGAGCAGCAGCTTCGATCATACCAGTACTCCGGCAGGATGCCGACGTCACCGATGAGACTGCCTGAGAAAAAACGTCGAGGCGTTTCTCCTCAAGGCCGCCATGTCACAAGTTGACCATCGCCTTGATGCCGAGCACGACGGCGTCCTTGGCGCTGGTGACACCGCCGGGATAGCGGATCAGCTGCACGTTGGGCCTGAGCTCCAGGCCGCGGGCGAGCTCGACGTTGTAGTAGGCCTCCAGCACGTATTCGGCGCCCTGCACCTTGGTCGAGCCCGGGCTGGCCAGATTGGTCAGGGCCTCCGTCCGGGCGTAGCGGCTGTTGACCTGGGTGCGGCCGAAGGCCAGCGCGATGACGTCGTGCGGCCGGCTGTCGAAGGGGCCGGTGTAGACGAGGCCGAGCGCGACCTGGTTGTCGATCTGCGAGGTGCGCCGATCGGTCTGGGTGAAGTTGACGAAGGCGGCGAGGCCGCGCTTGGGGTCGTCGGCCGAGACCCGCAGGACCTGCTGAAGAAAGTGGAAGCTGATGCCGTAGCGGCCCTGCCGCAGCAGCGGCGGGGCCCCGGCCAGCGCCAGCGGCAGCCCGTAGCCGTTGTAGTAGACGTCGTCGGCGTGGGAGCTGTCGTACCAGATGGTGGCGCTATAGCTGCCGGCCAGGCCGTTGAAGGTGGGCTGCCAACCGATCTCGAGGGGCATCAACGCCCCGGTCGTGCCGCTGCCGCCGAGGAAGAAGCCGTGATCGTCGGCGATGTTCTTGGGGTCCATCTGGTAGGCGCCGACCTGCACGTAGGCCTGGGGCGAGCCGAAGCGGACCCGCGTGCCCCACTGGCTGACCGGCCAGTTGTACCAGTAATTGCCCACCAGGTTGCCCGGTGTCGCCCCGCAGAACGTCAGGTTCTGGAAGTCGCAGGCGAAGGCGGCAAAGTCTTCGCCCAAGGTCATGCGCCCGAGCTTCCAGGATATGGCGCCCTCGAACAGCTGCTGCTCGTACCACATCTGCGTGAGGCGCCAGATGTTGCCGCGGCCGTAGACCTCCTGCACCAGCTGCAGCGTGTCGAGGCCCGCATCGGACGACAGGTTGCGGCCGTTGCGGTTGGTCAGCGTCAGCTGAAACGTGCCGCCGGTGATGCCGAACAGCCGCCCGAAGTCGAGCGTCGTGCCGAGCGCGAGCTGGCCGGCGCCGCGGACGTAGCGGTGCTCGCCGCCGCTCACGTTGCCGGCGCCCTCCTCGGTGTAGCCGATCTGGAACGCCACGCCCCGCTGCGCCCATGCCGTGCGCAGGCCGCCCCAATCGCCGAACAGCGTCTGCGCATCGTCCGCGCGGGCGGGCGGGGCGACCAGCGCGGCGACCGCGGCCACAGTCGCGAGGATCAGGCGAGACATGGTCGATCCTTGGGCCGCCGGCTACGCCTTGGGAGCGAGCATCGGCCCACCCGGGGGAAGCGGCGTGGAGGGAGGCTCGCCGAGGGTCCGGAAAGGCCGGCCCGAGCGCAGGTGCGCCTCGATCGCCTCGAGCGAGACGCCGCTGGTTTCCGGCACCTTGAGATGGGTGAAGATCAGGCCCAGCACGCAGGCGGCGGCATAGATGGTGAAGACGCCGCCGAGGCCGAGCGTCGCGATCAGGGTGGGGAACGAGAAAACGATGACGAAGTTCATGCCCCAATTGGCCAGCGACGCGATGCTCATGCCGCGCGCGCGGACCTTGAGCGGAAAGATCTCCGACATCATCACCCAGGGCAGCGGGCCGATGCTGGCCGCGAACGAGCCGATGAACAGCGCGAGGCCGACGAGGGCCAGCGGCCCGAGCGCCTGCATGTCGGTCAGCGCGCCGACGGCGATCAGGCCGAGGCCGACGGCGGTGCCGGCGAAGCCCAGGAACAGCAGCCGGCGGCGCCCGACCCGGTCGATCAGGGCCATGCCGACCAAGGTCATCAGCACGTTGACGACGCCGATGCCCGCCGTGGCCAGGAGTTGCGCCGAGCTCGACGTGAAACCGGCCGCCTGGAAGATGGTGGGGGCGTAGTAGATGACGGCATTGATGCCGCTCACCTGCTGCAGCAGGAACAGGCCGATGCCGACGACGAGAGCCGGACGCACCAGCGGGGCGAAGAGGTCCGACCAGGTTGCTTCCGCCGCCGAGGCCTGGACGGTCTGCGCGATGGCGTTCATCTCCGCATCGACCGCGGCATCCTGGGCATCGGTGCCGCGGATGCGGGCGATGGCGGCGCGCGCCTCGCCGAGCCGCCCCTTGGAGGCGAGCCAGCGCGGCGTATCGGTCATGGCGAAGATGCCGAGCGCCAGCGCCAGCCCCGGCACGGCGCCCAACGTGAACATGGTGCGCCAGGACTCCGAGAAGGCGTAGCCGATCAGATAGGCGCCGAGGATGCCGAGCGTGATGGCGAGCTGGTAGATCGAGACCAGCATGCCGCGATGCCGGGCCGGGGCGTTCTCGGAAATGTAGAGCGGGGCGACGATCGCCGCGAGGCCGATGGCGAAGCCGAGGACGAGCCGGGCCGCGGCCAGCGTCCAGACGCCGTTGGCGGCGCCCGCGAGCACGGCGCCCGCGACGAAGATGAGACCGGCGACGAGCAGCGATTTGCGCCGGCCGAGGGACGTGGCGAGCGAGCCTGCCACCAGCGCCCCGAACAGGGCGCCGAAGGGGACGGCGGAGGTGACCACGCCCTCGACGAACGGGGTGATGCCGAACTGGCTGCGCAGCAGCCCCAGCGCACCGGCGATGATGCCTTCGTCGAAGCCGAACAGGAAGCCCGCCAGCCCCGCGACCGCGGCCACGAGATAGACCATGACGCCGTCTCCCCCCACGCACGCGCCCGACGCCCGGCCCCGATTGTCGAGAGCGTTTCGCGTCTGGCGCCGCTCATCCGGACGCGGAGCGCGCCTGATTCAGCTTGTCTACAACTATAGCATATAAGTCGATCGATCGGTCGCGCTTGAGCTTGAAATCGCAGGGGAGCACATTGAGCCGATCCGGCACACGACCGGAAAAAGGGGGGATCCGCCATGTGCGAACATCATCGAATCGGCCTGTCACGACGGCGTCTGCTGCTGGGGGGAGCGACGGCAGCCTGCGCGGGGGCGTTCGCCCTTCCGGCCTGGGCGGAAGCGCCGGCGCTGCCCGACGCGCCCAACGCCATCAGCCCCGACGAGGCGCTCAAGCGGCTCATGGCCGGCAACAAGCGCTACGCGAAGAATACGTCGGCCAACAAGGATTTTTCCGCCGGGCGCGCAGCGCGGGCGCGCGTGCAGTACCCGTTCGCCGCCATCCTCAGCTGCGCCGATTCGCGCGTGGCGCCTGAGCTCGCCTTCGATCAGGGGCCGGGGAGGCTGTTCGTCGTGCGCGTGGCGGGCAACTTCGTCAACGAGGACGGGCTCGCCAGTCTCGAGTACGGCAGCAAGGTCCTTGGCGTGCCGCTCATCATGGTGCTCGGCCACAGCAATTGCGGCGCCGTCGACTCGACCCTCAAGGCGGTGAAGGACGGCATCGAGCTGCCAGGGCATCTGCCCGCCCTCGTCGCCGCGATCAGGCCCGCGGCCGAGGCCGCCAAGACCGCCAAAGACCCGCTGGAAGCAGCCATCGCCGAGAACGTGCGCCTCAACGTGAAGCGCCTGGCGGAGGCAACACCTATCCTTGCGCCAATGGTCAGCGAGGGCAAGGTGAAGGTGGTCGGCGCCGTCTACGACCTCAAGACGGGCGTCGTCGCCGCGGTTTGATGTCTGCGCTGCTGAGCGGGACGAAGTCGGGGGCTGCGCCGCTCACGATCCCGTGGACAGAAAGCCGCGATCGGCGCCGTCGAGCACCAGGGCGGTGAGGACGCCGGTGGCGAAGGCGCCGGTGTCGATGTTGATGCGGTTGGGCCTCACTTCGGGCTGTGCCGCCGGCGTGTGCCCGTGCACGACGACGGCGCCGAACGCCTCGGTCGACAGCAGGAACTCGTGCCTGATCCACACCAGGTCGTCCGCCTGCTGCGCGTCCAGCGGCACGCCGGGCCTGACGCCGGCGTGGCAGAAGAAGTAGTCGCCGAGTCGCAGGCTCCGCGGCAGCGCGCGCAGAACGGCGATGGCGGCGGGTCCGAGCCGCTCCAGCAGAGCCCGGCGCGCCGTTTCGTAGCCGCCGCGGCGCACCAGGTCCGCACCGTCGATGCCGAAGGATTCGAGCGTCTGGAGCCCGCCGTTGCGACCCCAATGCTCCAGAACCGCGGCGTCCTCCAGGAAGTCGAGCAGCATCTCCTCGTGATTGCCGCACAAGGGGTGGATCGGCGCGGGAAAGTCCGCCTCGACGATCCGGCGCAGCACCTCGGCCGACGCCGGGCCGCGGTCGATATAGTCGCCGAGCGGCACGATCAGCCCGGGCTTGCCGGCCTGGCGCAGATCCGCGGCGATCAGCCCGAGGAGGCGTTCGAGCAGGTCGGCGCGGCCATGCACGTCACCGATGGCGTAGATGCGCTGCCCGGGAGGCGCCCTCGCGACGATGTCCGTGCCGATGGGTGTCGTCCGGCCGGCCAATGACCTCTCCTGCGGCGGACAGAAAGTCGTGGGACCTATCTTCTGGTCGGGCGCCGACGCTCAGCGCAGGCGCGAGCCGATCGAGCGGCTGGGCTTGCGCTCCACCACGACCTGGCGAACGGAAGTGCGATGGGCGATCGTGACGGTCGGTGCCTTGGGCCGCCTCGCGATGGCGGCATGGGGCCGGACCTCGTCCATCGAGATGCCCATGAGCCCGGCGGCGATCTCGATGCGCTGCTCGAAATCGTCGCTGAGATCGCTCGCCGCGGCCAGCGCCTCCTCGATGGTCGGAGGCTCGTGCCGAACTTTGATAGGCGGCAGATTTTCAGGGCTTTTGCGATTTTGTTTCATAGGCCGACATTAGCACGTTTTCCGGATTGCCGCACTGCAACAAATGCAGCCGTGGGATTTCCACACCGCCTATGGCGGCAGGTGTTCCAACGGCATCCGGGCTCTCGCCTATGTCGCTGTCCCGGCGACCGGCCGCAAGAGCGGTGCCCGATTTTTGCGCGCCTGGAGCATTTCGCAATTCCATGCCAGGCCCAGCTCGAATCGGCCTGGACAGGGAACGCGCACGCCGGAGGCAGCTGTTGGAGCGGCAGCTCCGATGGAATTGGAGCAGCCGCTCTAACGCTTTAATCTTGGCGTCGAACCCAAAACCGGCGTCGACTTCTGGGCCCGGCGCTCTAGAACGTCTTACGCCCGGGTGGAATCACCCGCGCGCGAAAGAACCGCTCCAGTTTCAAGGATCTTGAGCATGTCCCATCCGATCGGATGAACGCGTCCGATCGGCAAATGCTCCGGGGGCGTTGAGATCAGCCGAGGGCCGGCAGCAGACGCGGGACGAGGATCAGGGCCAGGGTAACGAGGGTGATCAAGGCAAAACAAGCGGTATTGACGGCCATTGAGGCGCTCTCTTGTTGGGCGAGTCGCTGTCTCGGGAGGACGTTCGCGGCAGCCCCGCCACGCCCTTCCCATGACATGCTCTGTACCGGCGAGAAATGTCAGATCCGTAAATAAACGGTCCGATCGCGGCCCCCCGGGACATCTTCCCGGGCGGCGTGTTCGCCGTGCAACGGTCGAACGACCTAATCGGGCTTCGACGGCGTGCCCGCGGCGTTTTCGGCACCGAGCAGGTCCGGCCGGCGGGCGCGGGTCACGGCCAGAGACTGCTGCCGCCGCCAGCGCTCGATTCGGCCATGATCGCCGGACATCAGCACCTCCGGCACGGCAAGGCCGTCCCAGTCCCGCGGCCGCGTGTAGTGAGGGTACTCGAGCAGGCCGCCTTCGAAGCTCTCGTCGGCGCCGGAGGCGAACGCGCCCATGACACCGGGGAGCAGCCGCACGCAGGCGTCGAGCACGGCGAGCGCCGCGATCTCGCCGCCGGACAGGACGTAGTCGCCGATCGACACCTCCTCGAGCCCGCGGGCGGCGATCACGCGCTCGTCGACGCCCTCGAAACGGCCGCAGATGATGGCGACGCCGGGCCCGGCGGCGAGCTCGCGCACCCGCGCCTGCTTCAGCGGGCGGCCGCGTGGCGTCATCAGCAGGCGCGGCCGCGCGTCGCCGGCCGGGCAGGCCGCGTCGATCGCCGCCGCCACCACGTCGGCGCGCAGCACCATGCCCGGGCCGCCGCCGAAGGGCGTATCGTCGACGGCGCGATGCCGGCCGAGCCCGTGGTCGCGGATGTTGCGGGCGTCGAGCCGCCACACGCCGCGCTGCAGCGCTTCCCCCGCGAGCGACTGGCCGAGCGGGCCGGGAAACATGTCGGGGAACAGGGTCAGCACCGTTGCCCGCCAGGGCGTGATCGCGCCAGGCGCGTCATCGCCCGCGAAAGGGATGTCGTCTCCGCTCATGCCCGCCTTGTGGCGCGCCGGGCGCGCGCGGTCAAACCGCCGCGCACCAGGCCTGCACGGCTCACGTCAGGCCGCCTGGTATTGCGTGTATTCCTCGGCGAGCGCCTTGGCCACGGACGGACGCGCCATGACGCGGTCGCGGTAGGCCTTCAGTGCCGGCCATTCGTCGAGATCGATCTTGACGAAGGACGCCCAGTTGAGGATCGCCGCGAGATAGGCGTCGGCGACGCTGAAGCGGTCGAGCAGGTAGTCGCGGCCATCCAGGTGCCGGTCGAGCACCGCGAAGCGCGGTCCCGCCTTGGCCCGCGCATAGCGCTTGGCATCTTCCGGCGCGGCGGGATCGAGCAGCGGGGTGAACACCACCTTGTGCAGCTCGGTGCCGATGAAGCTCA
Organism: Chelatococcus sp. KU-N122; assembly: GCF_055391085.1. Taxonomy (NCBI): domain Bacteria; kingdom Pseudomonadati; phylum Pseudomonadota; class Alphaproteobacteria; order Hyphomicrobiales; family Chelatococcaceae; genus Chelatococcus; species Chelatococcus sp. KU-N122. Next base: position 1,438,093 of record NZ_AP043981.1, read on the forward strand.
GCCACTGCTGCAGCCGGGCGCGGCCCGCCGGATCCGTGGGCGCCAGATGAGCGTCCGGGTGGCGGTCAGCCACATACTGCAGCACCACCGGGTTCTCGGTGAGGATCTCGCCGCTGTCGGTGCGGATCGCCGGCACCTGCCCCATGGGATTGATGGCGAGATAATCCTCGCCCGCCCGCGTGCGCTTGGTCTTGAGGTCGACGGCGGTGAAGGTCGGCTGCGCCCCGGCCTCGTAGCATGCGGCACGGCTGGCCAGGGAACAGGCGAGCGGGGAATAGAACAGCTCCATGACGTCCTCCTCTTTCATTTTTGTACCGTATCGCACATAAATGGAGCGTCAAGGATTTTATGCGATATGGTACAAAATGAAAAAGGGCGTCGCGGACGCCCGCCGAGCTACGACGCCGACACCGCGCTCGGCGACGCGACGGCAGCGTTCTGGAGCAGCGGCTACGGTGCCACGTCGCTGGACGACCTCAGCGCCGCGACGAAGCTGAGCCGGCCGAGCCTCTACGGCGCCTTCGGCGACAAGCACGCGCTCTACCTCAGGACATTGGAGCGCTACCGCGACCAGGCTGCCGTGGGGATGGCGCAGGCGCTCGCCCCGGAGCTGCCGGTGCGTGAGGGCCTGCGCCGCGTCTACGGCCATGCGCTGCACCTCTACTTCCACCGCGAGCCTTCCCCCGGCTGTTACATGATCGGCACGGCGACGGCCGAGGCCGTGCAACGGCAGGAGGTGCGCGCGTTTCTGGGCGATGCGTTGCGCCAGATCGACGATGCTTTCGAGCAGCGCCTGGGGCTGGCGCGGGACCGGGGCGAGATCGCCGCGACGGCGGATCCGGCGAGCCTGGCCAAGATCGCCTCCGCCATCCTGCATACCCTCGCCGTCCGTTCACGCGCCGGCGACGGCCGCGCCGAGCTGGAGGCGATCGCGGAGACCGGTATCGGCCTGATCTGCGGCCCCGAGCCGGCGCGCTGAGGCGGCTGCCTCAAGCACCCGTCCGGCGGGGAGGGTCAGGGTGGGGGCGGTCCAGCTTGCGTTGCGCCTGCAAGTCGACGTCAGGGGCGGATCGCCCTATTCGCGCTCCGCCGTCTCAGCGGCCGCGAATGGGTCGGCCGCCACCACCAGGCGCCCGCCGGGGATGTCGACCGTCGGCACGAAAGCCTTGGTGAAGGGCACCATCACGCTGGTCTGTCGAGCATCGGCGCCGGCGTCGGCGCGGGCGATCTCGAGCACGTCGCCGGCGCCGAAGTCATGCACCGCCAGCACGCGGCCGAGCCGCTCCCCGCCATGCTCCACGGCGAGCCCGACCAGATCGGCGAGATAGAACTCGTCCTCGTCCGTCAAGGCCGGCAGCCGCTCGCGCGGCACGTGGAGCGTCAGCCGTGTCAGCGCCTCCGCCGCCGTCCGGTCGGCCACGCCCGCGACGCGCACGACGAACATGTCGCCCTCGCCGCCGGGCGCCGGACGCCAGTCGCTGAGGACGAAGCTGCGCCCGTCCCGGCCAAGCAGCGGGCCGTAGCCGCTGGCGGCCATCGGGTCGGCGGTGTGCGACTTGAGCCGGAGCTCACCGCGCACCCCGTGCGGGCGGCCGAACTCGGCCACCACCACATGCCCGGCGAGATCGACGCCGGGCTGCGGCGCAGCGGCGTCGGCGCCCGGCCCCGCGCGGACCGGACGGCGCGCGGCGTCGCCGCTGGGCGCGGGCCTGGCGGTCGGCGGACGGCGCGAGCGCACGGGCGCGGGGGGGCTTACGCGGCGGCTTCTTCGCCGCCGGCGGCCTTGGCGGCGGCCGCGGCGCGCTCCTTCGCCTTGGTGCCCGGCTCGCCCTTCTTGGGGTTGCTACGGGCGGGACGCTTCAGCACGCCGGCCGCATCGAGGAAGCGCAGGACACGGTCGGTCGGCTGCGCGCCCTTGGCGAGCCAGTCCTTGGCCTTCTCGACGTCGAGCACGACGCGGGCCGCATCGTCCTTGGCCTTGAGCGGATCGTACGCGCCGATGCGGTCGATGAAGCGGCCGTCGCGCGGCGACCGGGCGTCGGCAATGACGATGCGGTAATAGGGACGCTTCTTGGCGCCGCCACGGGCCAAGCGAATCTTCAGGGACATGAGTTACTCCTTCGGTGTCTTTGGACGTCGCGTTCGGGGTTGCATGGATGCGGTCGGCGGCAACGCGGGCCGCGGATCCGCCAAAGCCTATTTCTTCTTGCCCAGGGGAAAGCCGCCGAGACCGGGCAGGCCGGGCTTGCCGAGGCCAGGGAAGCCGGGGATCGTCGGGCCCTTGCCGGCGAGGCCCGGCGGCATGGGCGGCAGGCCGCCACCCGGCAGGCCGGGAAGACCGCCTTTGCCCATCGCCTTCTGCGCCTGCTCCAGCATCTCCGGCGTCGGCTGCGGCATGCCACCGCCGATGCCGAACATGTTGCCGAGCGCCGCGCCCAGGCCGCCGCGGCCGCCCTTGCCCATGGCCTTCATCATGTCGGCCATCTGCCGGTGCATCTTGAGCAGCTTGTTGACGTCTTCGACCTTGGTGCCGGAGCCGGCGGCGATACGCTTCTTGCGCGACGCCTTGAGCAGGTCGGGGTTACGCCGCTCCTTGGGCGTCATCGACATGATGATGGCGCGCTGGCGCTTGAAGACCTTGTCGTCGAGGTTGGCGTTGTCGAGCTGCGCCTTCATCTTGCCGATGCCGGGCAGCATGCCGAGCACGCCCTTCATGCCGCCGACGCGTTCCATCTGCGCCAGTTGCTCGGCCATGTCCTCCAGGTCGAAGGCGCCCTTGCGCATCTTCTGCGCCATGCGCTCGGCTTTTTCGACGTCGATCGTCTCCGCCGCCCGCTCCACCAGCGAGACGATGTCGCCCATGCCGAGGATGCGGTTGGCGACGCGCGAGGGATGGAACTCCTCGAGCGCGTCGAGCTTCTCGCCGGTGCCGACCAGCTTGATCGGCTTGCCGGTCACCGCACGCATGGACAGAGCGGCGCCGCCGCGGCCGTCGCCGTCCATGCGGGTCAGCACGATGCCGGTCAGGCCGACCCGGTCCTCGAAGGCGCGCGCCGTCTTGACGGCGTCCTGGCCGGTCAGGGCGTCGGCGACCAGCAGCACCTCGTGCGGCTGGGTCGCGGCCTTGACCTCGGCCGCCTCGGCCATCAGCCCCTCGTCGATGGTGACGCGGCCGGCGGTGTCGAGCATCACCACGTCGTAGCCGCCGAGCTTGGCCGCCTCGAGCGCCCGCCTGGCGATCTGCACCGCCGACTGGCCGGCGACGATGGGCAGGGTGTCGACGCCCACCTGCTTGCCGAGCACGGCGAGCTGCTCCATGGCGGCCGGGCGGCGGGTATCGAGCGAGGCGAGCAGCACCTTGCGCTTGCCGCGCTCGGTGAGGCGCTTGGCGATCTTGCCGGTGGTGGTGGTCTTGCCCGAGCCCTGCAGGCCGACCATCAGGATCGGCACCGGCGGGACGGCATCCAGATCGATGGTGGCGCCGTCGGCCCCCAGCATGGCGACGAGCTCGTCGTGGACGATCTTGACGACCATCTGGCCGGGCGTCACCGAGCGCACCACCTCGGCGCCCACGGCCCGGCTGCGCACCCGGTCGGTGAACGAGCGCACCACCTCGAGCGCCACGTCCGCCTCGATCAGCGCACGGCGCACCTCGCGCAACGCGTCGTTGACGTTGGCCTCGGTCAGCGCGCCCCGGCGGGTCAGCCCATCGAGGATGCCGGATAGTCTCTCGGAAAGCGTCTCGAACATTATTCGGCGTTCCCTGCCGTTTCGGCCCGGCGCGCGGCCAGCGCGTCCTCGAAGTGGCGCAGGGCCGCCTCGAACTTGTCGCGGCAGCCCGGATTGCAGAAGCCGACCACGGCGCCGCGATAGCGCGTGAGCGAATCCGCCGCGATCGGGCGTCCCGACCACGGACAGGTCTCGTTCACGGCGTCCTCGATCCGCAGTTGCGGCTTCGTATCCACGTTGGCGCCTCGCCGACCTCTCGAAACGGGCATATAGGCCTTCGGCCCCGCCTGCGCAGGTGTCCGGCCCGAAGATCCATGCCCCGGAGCGCTTTGCGATTGGGCGGGATCACCCAATCGCAAGAGAAGCGCTCCAGACTCAAGACGTTATGAGCGTTTCGCCATTGGATGGGACCATCCGCGGGCGAAATGCTCTGGCCCAAACACCGATCGCGCCCGAGGGCGCAACGCGCTGTCGGACGTTGACCTCCGGCAGGCCTGGGGCCAAACCGGTCGGCGGCTCGCGAACGGGAAGTTCGGGCAAATATCGCGGCTCTATGGAAGCTCGCGCCGGCAAAGTCAAGCAACGCCTTGCTCTTCGGGCGGATCAGCGCGCCAGCTCGGCGGCCGCGAGCTCCGCCACGGCCAGAGCGGTGGCCGGCGACAGGCCGTCCTCCATGGACCAGACCGCCGACAAGCCGGCCCAGGCGAGCAGCCATTGCAGCAGCCGCCGAGGCTCGAGCCGGGCGGCCGCGGCGACGATGGCGAGGCGGCGGCGCAAGCAGCGCGGATCGGCGGCCACGGCGTGATCGGGGTTGCAGAACAGGTTGGCGAAATCGAAGGCGCGCTCGCCCACGAGCCCCTTGGGATCGATGACCAGCCAGCCGCGCGGGCCGAAATCGAGGATGTTGCCGTGGTGGATGTCGCCGTGCAGCACGCCGACGTCGCGCGGCGAGGCCAGCAGCTCGCCGGCGGCCGCGGCGCACCGATCGAGGATGCCGCCGTGCCGTGCCGCGCCCGGACCCAGCGTGCGGAACCACTGAGGGAGCGGCACGAGCTGCGGCCACGGCACGGCCCGCGGCGCGTGCACCTGCGCCGCCGCCGCGCAGATCACCCGCGTCGCCTCCTCGTCTCGTCCGTCCCGGGCCATGCGCGCGAGCGAGCCTTCGCCGGTGGCGCGCTCCATCAGGATGGCGGCGCCGGCGGCGGCGAGCACGCGCGCTGCCCCGACGCCGTCCCACCAGGACATCAGGCGGTTGCCTGACTTCTCGTCGGCCGCGACGGCGACCTTGAGCATGAGCGGCTCGCCGTCGCGCATGACCGGCAGCAGCCGGCTGCTGGGCGTGACGATCGGCTCCCCGTCCGGTACCAGGCGCCAGCGCGCCAGATACGGCTCGAAGGCAGCGTCGTCCTCGCCGGTCCGCACGCTGCCGTGTCAGCCGGCCTTGGGGCCGAACAGCGCGAACATGGCGCCTTGGGGGTCCATGCCCTGCAGGATCCAGCCGCCACCGGGCACCTCCATCGGCCCGTTGGCGATCTGGCCGCCGCCGGCGGTCACCCGCGCGGCGGCCGCGTCGATGTCGTCGACGTTGAAGTAGTAGAGCCAGAACGGCTGCGGCACCGCCTCGGGCTTGTTGAACATGCCGCCGGCATCGGTGCCGGCGATCTGGAACAGCTGGTAGGTGCCCATCGGTCCCATGTCGACCGGCGTCGACTTGGTCCAGCCGAACAGCTCGCTGTAGAAGGCGAAGGCCTTCGGCCAGTCGGCCGCCATCAGCTCGTGCCAGCCGATATGGCCGGGCGCGCCCATCGCGGCCGTGGCCTCCGGCATCGGGTTGGCCCATTTGAACAGGCCGAGAGCGCCGCCTTGCGGGTCCGCGACCATGGAGAAGCGGCCGACGTTGGGGATGTCGCGCGGCGGCACGTGCACGGCTCCGCCCAAGCTTTTGACCTTGTCGGTCATGGCGTCCACGTCGGCGGCGGCGACGTAGCCGATCCAGCCCGGAGGGGCGCCCATGGCGCGGGCCTCTTCCGGCAGGTCCATCATCCCGGCCATCGGCATATCCGCGTGCGTGAACAGCACGTAGGGGATCTCGGAGTTGGGCGCGGGCTGCGCGCCCCAGCCGACGACATTGCGGTAGAACGCCTCTGCGGCGGCACGGTCGGTGGTCATCAATTCGTACCAGACGAAACGGCCCTGGGTGTCCGACATGCGTTTGCTCCCTGGTTCGACGGTCTTCCCGCGGCACGCCCGCATCCCGGCCGGATCAGTCGGCGCGGCGCCCCCTCCGCTTCATATAGTTCGCCAATGCCACGGCATTGTTGCGCTCTTCGTCCTTGGCCGCATAGAGCAGCGTCACCGGCCCCTCGGCGGCGATCGTCCGCAGCTCCTCGACGGCGGCGGGCCGGTCGTCCAGCTCCTCACTGTAGGCGGCGACGAACTCGGCCCAGGCCTGCTCCGCATGTCCGGCCTCGGAGAGCGCGTGGACGCGCTTGCGCAGCGCATCGGACGGCGCGATCTCCTTCATCCAGCGCTCCCAGGGCGCGGACGCCTTGGCGAAGCCGCGCGGCCACAGCCGATCGACGAGGATCCGCGCCCCGTCCTCCGCCGTGGCCGGCGCATAGACACGCTTCACGCGGATCACCGGCGCTCTCCCGTCTTGTTCCGACGCCGCTCCCATATACCTTAGCGCCATGGCGGATCACACCATCTCGTCCAGACGGCGCGCCGCGGCGACCCCACCCTACTACCGGGGCCCGGCCTCGGACCATTTCGACGGCGCGCGCTTCTTCAATCCCGAGCAGCCCTGGAACAAGACCTTCGCGCAGGCCGTCCGCGCCCTGACGCTGGCGCCGAAGGAACCGTGGCCGAAGCTTTTCCCGAGCCCGTTTCGCGATCGGCCACCCGCGCGGGTCGACGGCGGCCGGCTGCGCGTCGCCTTGGTCGGCCATGCCACGCTGCTGATGCAGACCCGCGGCCTCAACATCCTGACCGACCCGGTCTGGTCGGAGCGCGTCTCGCCGTTTCGCTTCGCCGGCCCCAGGCGGGTCAACCCGCCCGGCATCGCGCTGGACGACCTGCCGCCCATCGACGTCGTGCTCGTCACCCACAACCACTACGACCATCTGGATCTGGCGACGCTGGCCGAGGTCGCGCGCCGCCACCGGCCGCGGATCGTGACGCCGCTCGGCAACGACGCGATCATGGCGCGCGGCGCCGCGCTCCAAGCCGAGGCCTATGACTGGGGCGACCGCGTCGCCCTGAGCGCCGACGTGACGCTCAACCTGGTGCCGGCGGTGCATTGGTCCGCCCGCGGCGTCCGCGACCGGCGCATGGCGCTGTGGGCGGCCTTCGTGCTGGAGACGCCCGACGGCGCGATCTACCACATCGGCGACACCGGCTTCGGCGACGGCCGCCATTTTGCCGAAGTCCGCCGCCGGTTCGGCCGCATCCGCCACGCCAATCTGCCGATCGGCGCCTATGAGCCGCGCTGGTTCATGCGCGACCAGCACGTCGAGCCGGCCGAGGCGGTGGCGATCTTCGAGGCCTGCGGCGCCGGCTCCGCCGCCGGCCATCATTGGGGCACCTTCCGCCTCACGGCCGAGGGCATCGAGCGGCCGCCGGAGGCGCTGGCCCAGGCGCTCGCCGCCGCCGGCATCGCCCCCGAGCGGTTCCGCGCGCTCAGGCCGGGTGAAGTGATGGAGGTGCCGGCGCTGGAGAACGGGACGGCTTCCTTGGAGGATGGATGGCCGGGTCGAGCCCGGCCATGACGGCGGGAGCGAAGGGCCCGCACCTAGCCGCGTCATGGCCGGGCTTGACCCGGCCATCCATCAACTCAAGACGCGACCCCGCGCTCACTCGCTTGGCTGGACAAAGATGTTGATCTGCAGGTCCGGGTCGCTCGGGTCCTTCGGGTCCGTCCCGTACTCCTCGATGAACGAATCCTTGACGGCGATGTCCTTGGCGTCGAGGTAGGCGGTGATCGCCTCGTAGGTGTTGTCGATATCGTCGTAGGGCGCGCGGTGGGTGAAGCGCAGCGCCTTGCCCGACGGCGTGGTGCCGAACTTGATGGTGGGCGTGAGCTCGGTCTTGCCCTCCGGCGCAGCCGCGATCGGCACCATGGCCTCGAAGTTGAAGCCGTTGTCGTCGGTGTTGATGAAGACGGTGAGCGGCCGCCCGGCGGGCTTGATGCCGGCCTTGGCGAGCTCCGCCTCGATGGTCTTGAACGAATCGAAGATGGTCTTGAAGCCCTCGTCCCAGGTGGCCTTGCCCGAGAGCACCGCCACGGGCTTCGCCGGCAGCACCACCTCGTCGATATTGCCTGAATCGGTCGGGCCGGGGACCAGCGTGGGCAGACCGGCGGCGGCCTGTGGCTGACCTGCGTCGGCGGCCGCGGGCGGCGCGGGCGCAGGCGTCGGTGCCGGCGGCTGGTCGGCGCTCGGCGGGGTGGGCGCCGGAGCGGCCGCCGGCGGCTTGGGCGCGGTCTCGCCCGCCGCGGGCGCCGGTTGAACGGTCTGGGCGGACGCCCCGACCGGGACCGCGAGCGCACCCGCCTGCAATGCCGAGCCGACGAGGGCCGCGATCGCCCCATTGGAAAGCCGCCGACGTGCCATGCGAACTCCGCTGTTCTACCGATGGGGCGTTGCCGCTTCCTGCCGCGCGTGACGGCACGCCGTTCGCGCCTAATCTATGGCGCATCGCGCGCCGATGCGAGCCTCCGTTGACGGACCGCAGCCGCGGCGTCAGGCGCACGCCCATGGGTCTTTTTTTGCGATTGCGAACATATATAATTGCCGTAATTCGCAAGACAGCCGCATGTCGGATCGATGGGCCCTCTCGACGACCACGCTTTCCTCAAGATGAACGGCCTCGGCAACGAGATCGTCGTGCTGGATCTGCGTGGCGCCACCCATGTGGTTACCCCGCAGGAGGCGCGCGCCATTGCCGCCGATCCGGGCTCCCGCTTCGATCAGCTCATGGTTCTGCACGATCCGGTCACGCCGGGGGCGGCCGCATTCATGCGCATCTACAACACCGACGGCTCCGATTCGGCGGCCTGCGGCAATGGTACGCGCTGTGTCGCCTGGGCGCTGGCCCGCGACGGCGGGGCCGACGAGCTCGTGCTCGAGACGGCGTCCGGCACGCTGACGTCGAGCCGCGTCGCGCCCGAGCGCTTCACCGTCGATATGGGGGAGCCGCGCTTCGATTGGCGGCAGATCCCCTTGGCCCACGACGTCGGCGACACCGGCCGCTTCGATCTGCCGGTGCCCGGCTGGCCGGCCCTGGGGCCGGCGGCGGCCGTCAGCATGGGCAATCCCCACCTGATCTTCTTCATCCGCGACCCGATGAGCTATGACCTGGGCACCCTCGGGCCACTGCTGGAGCGCCACCCGCTGTTTCCCGAGCGCGCCAACGTCTCGTTCGCGGAGGTGATGTCGCCCACCCACGTCGATCTGCGCGTGTGGGAGCGCGGCGCCGGGCCCACCAAGGCCTGCGGCACCGCCGCGTGCGCCACCGCCGTGGCCGCCGCCCGGCGCGGGCTGACCGAACGCGAGGTGACCATCACTCTCCCGGGCGGCGACCTCGACATCTTCTGGCGCGAGAGCGACGGGCACGTGCTGATGACCGGCCCGGTCGAGCTGGAATGGGAAGGGCGGCTGCCGGAGGTGCTCCTGCGTGAGCCCGAAAGCGTGGGGGAATGACCGTCGATGTCATCACCTTCGGTTGCCGTCTCAACGCAGCGGAATCGGAGGCGATCCGCGGTCACGCGGCGGCCGCCGCCGCCGACCGCGGCGGCGAGCTGCTGATCGTCAACACCTGCGCGGTGACCGGCGAGGCGACGCGCCAGGCGCGGCAGACGATTCGCCGCCTGGCGCGCGAGCGGCCGGCGGCGACCATCGTCGTGACCGGTTGCGCAGCCCAGATCGAGCCCCACGCCTTCGCCGCCATGCCACAGGTCGCCCGCGTCATCGGCAACGCCGAAAAGCTTGCGCCCGAGACGTGGCGGGCGCTCGCCCAGACGGACGGGCCGGAACTCCGCCGCACCATCGTCGGCGACATCATGGCGGTGCGCGAGACGGCGAGCCATCTGGCGGCGGGCTATGCGGTCAAGGCCCGCGCCTTCGTCCAGGTGCAGAACGGCTGCGATCATCGCTGCACCTTCTGCATCATCCCCTTCGGCCGGGGCCCCTCGCGCTCGGTGCCCATGGGCGCCGTGGTCGACGACGTCCGCCGGCTGGTGGCGGCCGGCGCGGGCGAGGTCGTGCTCAGCGGCGTCGACATCACCAGCTACGGCGACGACCTGCCGGGCCGGCCGCGGCTCGGCACGCTGGTCCGCCAGGTGCTCAAGCACGTGCTCGAGCTGCCGCGGCTGCGGCTGTCGTCGATCGACGCCGTCGAGGTCGACGACGATCTCCTCGAAGCCTTCGCCGAGGAGCCGCGGCTGATGCCCCACGTGCACCTGTCTTTGCAGGCGGGCGACGACCTCGTCCTCAAGCGGATGAAGCGGCGCCATGGGCGGGCCGACGCCATCCGCCTCTGCGGCCAGGTGCGCGCGCTGCGGCCCGACGTCGTCATCGGCGCCGATGTCATAGCCGGCTTTCCAACGGAGACCGAGGCGATGTTCCGCCGTTCGCTCGACCTGGTCGAGGAATGCGGGCTCACGCACCTGCACGTCTTCCCGTTCTCGCCACGGCCGGGCACGCCGGCGGCGCGGATGCCGCAGGTCCCCCCCGCAGCGATCCGGGAGCGCGCGCAGCGTCTGCGCCAGGCCGGTGCTGTGGCGCTCGGGCGACACCTGGACCGGGAGGTGGGTCAGCGCCGCGCGGTGCTGGTCGAGGGCAAGCTGGCCCGCACCGAGGCGTTCACGCCGGTGCGCCTGGCACGACCGGAGCCCTACGGCCGCATCGTCGACGTGACCATCGTCGGCCACGACGGCCACCAGCTCATCGCAGCCTGAAAAGGGCGGGTGCAAAGGCGCGAAACGCAATTGACACGGGCGCGGGGCACGCATTAAAAGGCGCCTTCCCTGGCAGGGGCTGTAGCTCAGATGGGAGAGCGCTGCAATCGCACTGCAGAGGTCAGCGGTTCGATTCCGCTCAGCTCCACCAGGATTGAGCCGTCCGACAGGGCGGCATCTCGTCTCGACATCGGGCCCAAGTCCAAGCCACCGCAGCGTCTGGCTCTGACACCTTGAGGCCTGTGCCGCGGGGCGCGAGCGTCGGTCGACACGCGTGGCAATTTCAATGGGACCCATGAACAGCTTCAAGAACAAGCACACCGACAGGCGGGACGACTCCCAGCGCGCCAAGCAGGCGATGCTCGAGCGCTTCAGGGCGCGGCCGACGGCGGATGATCCCGCCGTGCTGGCGCGCCAGGCCGAGCGGCAGGCCATCCTGGAGGCGCGCGCCGCGCGCCAGGCCGAGCGCGAAGCGCGCGAGGCGGCGGAAGCGGCCGAGCGCGCCGCGCGGGCGGCCGAGGAGGAAGTCCGCCGCAAGGAGGAGGAAGAGCGCGCCTACCAGGAGCGCATGGAGCGCGAGGCAGCGCTGGAGGCCGAGCGCAAGGCCGCGCGCGATGCGCGCTACGCCGCCCGCAAGGCGCGCCGCAAGTAAGACCCGGCCCCGATCTTCGACGGCGGCCGAGTGGGCGACAGGGCTCGCTCAGACCGCCGCCTAGAGCATTGCGCCGTGGGATGGACCCATCCTAGGCTTGGCCCAAGGCTGGCGAGTCGAGCTTCGCAGCCGCTTCCTGGCACACCCCCGAATCAGAAGCCTTCGGCGAGCGTTCCGCGCTGGCGTGGATCGGCTGCGCCATAGAGCAGGCCGTCCGCGACATGGATCGAGTTGGCCGAGCCTGAGGTGGCGCCCACCACCACCTTGTGGCCGCGCTCGGCGAGCAGCCGCAGCGTATCGGGCGACAGCCCCGTTTCGGCGAAGAGTGCGTCCGGCTGCCATTGGTGGTGGATGCGGGGCGCCGCCACGGCCTCGGCGATGTTCATGCCGAAGTCGATGACGTTGACGACCACCTGCAGCACCGTGGTGATGATGCGGCTGCCGCCGGGGCTGCCGGTCACCAGCACCAGCCGGCCGTCCTTGAACAACATCGTCGGCGTCATGGAAGACAGCGGCCGGGCACCGGGCGCAACCGTGTTCTGCACGCCACCGACCAGCCCGTAGATGTTGCGGGCGCCGGGCCGGGCGGCGAAGTCGTCCATTTCGTCGTTCATCAGCACGCCGGTGCCGGGCGCGACGAAGGCGGCGCCGTAGGACAGGTTGAGCGTGTAGGTATTGGAGACGGCGTTGCCGTCGCCGTCGACCACCGAAAAATGCGTAGTCTCGTCGTGCTCGTGCGGCAACGGATCGCCGGCGCTGATCTCCTCGGCCGGGCGGGCCCGAGCGGGATCGATATGGGCCCGCTGGCGCCGCGCATAGGCCTTGGAGATGAGCCCGGCGACCGGCACCTTGACCCGGTCCGGATCGCCGAGCCAGGCGGCGCGGTCCGCATACGCCGGCTTCATGGCCTCGGCCATCAGGTGCAGCGCCGCGGCCGAGCCCGCATCCGCCGGGCCGAGCTCGAACGTCTCCAGCAGGTTGAGGATCTGGATCAGGTGCACACCGCCGGAGCTCGGCGGCGGCATCGAGACGACGTCGTAGCCGCGATAGCTGCCGTGCACCGGCTCGCGCATGACGGGCCGGTAGCCCACGAGATCGGCGGCGGTCATGACGCCGCCGGCGCCCTGCACCCCGGCCGCGATCTTCTCGGCGATCTCGCCCTTGTAGAAGGCCTCGGGGCCGCCCGACGCGATCGCGGCAAGGGTCGCCGCCAGATCGCTCTGCACCAGGCGCTCGCCGCGGACGAACGGCCTGCCATCCTTGAGGAAGATCGCCGCCGCCGCCGGATCGCGCCCGAGCCGGGCGGAGGCGCGCGGCAGGGTATCGGCGAGATCCTCGTCGACGACGATACCGTCCCGGGCGAGCGCGATGGCCGGCGCGATCAGTTCGGCCCGGCCGAACTTGCCCGAGCCGTAGCGCGCCAGCGCCAGATCGAGGCCGGCCACGGTGCCGGGCACGCCGACCGACAGGCCGCCGAAGCGCGAGCGCTCCGGTACGGGCTCCCCCCTGTCATCCAGGAACATGGTGGGGGTGGCGGCGGCCGGCGCCGTCTCGCGGTAGTCGATGGCGATGCTCTCGCCCCGGCCGTCGGGTCCGCCCTTGGCCAGGTGGACCAGCATGAAGCCGCCGCCACCCAGATTGCCGGCATGCGGCAGGGTGACCGCGAGCGCGAAGCCCACCGCGACGGCCGCATCGACGGCGTTGCCGCCGCGGCGCAGGATGTCGACGCCGATTCGCGTCGCCTTGCTCTCCTGGCTCGCCACCATGCCATGGCTGGCCACCGCCGGCAGAAAGCGGGGCCGCTGCGAGAGGATCGCTTGAAACGGTTGCGCCGCCGGGGCTTGCACCGCGCTTCGGCCGGCCTCGGGGGCGCGACCGGCATCCAGCGCCAGCGCGGCGGACGACATGGCGAGGGCGACCGTGACGGCGGCGACCGTGCGCTTGACGAGCTGCATCCGTGCAGTTTCACAGGTGCGGGCGCCCGCGCCAAGCGGCAAAAGGCGGCACCCGGGGGCGCGCTCAGCTCACAGCACGATGACGTGGTTCGGCAGCTCGTTCTTGTCGTCGGGACGGGGCGGATGATGCTGCGCCAGGATCGTCCCGACCCGCGCCACCGCCGCCACCATGCCGTCCCCGATGCGGCCGGCGCGGATGTCCTCCACCAGTTCGGTCAGCGTCTCCCGCCAGACCTCGGCTTCCACGCGCGAGGCGATGCCTTCATCGGCGATGAGCTCGGCGTAGTGCTCGGCGACGGCGATGAAGATCAGCGCGCCCGTGCGGTCCTCCGTCTCCGCCAGCCCACGCGCCGCGAACTGGCGGTGGGCAGCCTCCCGCGCCCGCAGCCGGCCGAGCGGCCGTGGCACCAGGGCGAGGCGGAGCGGCATCCACATGAGGGCGAGACCGACCAGCACGGTCACGGCGAGCTGGATGAGGTAGATGCGCTCCGCGCTCATGTTGGTGAGCAGCAGCAGCGGGATCGGCACGGCGAAGCCGATGGCCGCCGTCACCGCCACGGCGAAGCTGCGGTAGGAGCTGGCGCGGCGGGTGACCACGCAGACGATCTCGCCCGAGGTCGTCCGCTCCGCCGCCGCGACGGCGGTGGCGATGCGATCCCGTTCCTCCTGGCTCAGCATGCTTCGCCCTCACCAATCGCCGGAGGCGCCGCCGCCACCGGAGGAGCCGCCGCCGCCCGAGAACCCACCGCCGCCTCCGAAACCTCCGCCACCGCCCCAGCCACCGCCACCACCGCCACCACCCCAGCCGCCGCCCATGGGCGGCAGGATGACCGGGCCCCAGTTGCCGTTGGTGCGCCGGTGCATGCCCGGCCCGCCGCGGCCACCGCCGCCGCCGCGGCGCGAGACGATCCAGATGATCACCATCATGACGATGATGTAGATGAAGATGTGGACGAGCTGCTCGTTGTCCTCGGCCGGCTCGCGCGGCGGCGGCGCCCGGCGCTGCCATTCCTCGGCGTCGCCGGAGAGGATGTTGACGATCGCATCGACGCCCGCTTCGACGCCGCCGGCGTAGTCGCCCTGCTTGAAGCGCGGCGCGACGGCCGTGGTGATGATCACCTTGGACAAGGCGTCCGTCAGCGCGCCTTCCAGGCCGTAGCCCACCTCGATGCGCACCTTGCGCTCGTTCGGGGCCACGACGAACAGCACGCCGTTGTCCTTGTCCTTGGTGCCGAGCGCCCAATGGCGGTAGAGGCGATTGGCGTAATCCTCGATCGTCAGGTCGCCGAGCGACGGGACGGTGGCCACCACCACCTGGTCGGTGGTCTTGCCTTCGTAGGCGGCGAGCTTGTCGGAGATCTTCTGGCGCGCGGCCGGATCGAGGATGTTGGCCGCATCGACGACGCGGCCGGTGAGCGCCGGAAACGCCGGATCGGCCGCCGCCGCCGGCTGCACCGCGGCAGCGAGCAGCAGCACCGCCCAGGCCAGCAGCGCCCAGGCCAGCAGCGCCCGGGCAATGACGAGGCCACGGACAGCCGCCAGGAGCCCGGGGCCGGGCCGCCGCAGCTCGCCGCGACGCGCAACACCGCGCACCGGAGGCCCGCGCAAGATCAGAGCGGCCCGCGTTCTGACGCAGTCAGAACGGCCGCTCCGGCTTCCTGGTCGAGCATCAGCCTGCTCCTCGAACGTGAACGTCGAAGCGATGCTTGGAGCGCGTCGCGATCGAGGCTCACCGGATCGTGACGCGCTCCAGTTCAAGGCATTGGACCACTTCCAGCCGATCAGACGACCTCGCTGACCGGGAAAGCGCCCTAGAGCATTTCGCCATTGGATGGACCCATCCAATGGCCGAGAAATGCTCATCGTCTTTTGAATCTGAAGCGCTTTCTCGCGATTGGGTGAGTCCACCCAATCGCAAAGCGCTCTAGAACTTGACCGCCGGCGGCCGATCCGAGCCGGCGGTGGCCGCGAACGTCTCCATCGGCTTGGACGAGGGATACAGGATCCTGGCGATCCAGGCCCGGGGATGGTAGTGATCTCGGTGTTGTAGGCGCGGACCGCCTCGATGTAGTCGCGCCTGGCGACGGCGATGCGGTTCTCGGTGCCCTCGAGCTGCGATTGCAGCGCCAGGAAGTTCTGGTTCGACTTCAGGTCGGGGTAGCGCTCCACCGAGACCAGCAGGCGGCCGAGCGCGCCGGTGAGGTTGTTCTGCGCATCCTGGAACTGCTTGAACTTCGCCGGGTCGGTCACGGTGGAGGCATCGACCTGCACCTGGGTGGCCTTGGCGCGCGCCTCGATCACCTGGGTCAGCGTGTCCTTCTCCTGCTGGGCGTAACCCTTCACGGTCTCGACCAGATTGGGGATGAGGTCAGCGCGGCGCTGATACTGGTTCTGCACCTCACTCCACGCCGCTTTGGCCTGTTGCTCCATGGTGGGCACGGCGTTGATCGCACCGCAGCCGGCAAGCGGCAGCGACAGCATCAAGGCGGCAAAGACCACCTGGAGACGGGGCAGCTTGAGCACGGCACACCTCCTGCGGCTATTATCGATCGATCATAACGACGTCAGCCAACAATGGCCTCTGGCCGCCCAGCGGACAGACGGTTTCGACATAGAGCAAATAGGCCGCGAAACCTAGGCTGGGCTGACAGATTTTTGAGCAGCAGCGACAGCAGCAGGCGGCAGACCGGGCGCGGGCCGGCAATCCCGGCGCCCGGCGCCGTCATGCGAAGCGGCGCGCAAGCTGCTCCAGCGACAGGCGCGAACCGGCCTCGTTGTCCGCCGCGGCGAGGCCCGGTGGCAGATCGGTGCACGCGATCGTGACGTCGGTGCCGCCGGCCACCGCCTCGAACGTCGCCGCCAACGTCATCTCGCCGAGCAAAGCCGGATCGGCGGTATGGAAGCGGACAGCTTCGACGATCCGGCGTGGCGCCACCAGCTCCACGAACCGCACCGTGACCATATCCTCCCGCTCCGCCGTCTTGCCGCGAAAGACGCGTTCAGTCTGCGGGTAGAACAGCGACATGCGGTAGCCACCGCCGACGCGCCCGTCGAAGGCGTGGATCCGGCCCGTCATGTCCCCAGGCGGCAGCCACGCGGCAAGGGCCACGGGATCGAGAAACGCGCCGTAGACCTCCTCGGGGCGGGCCGGGATGACCTGCGATGCACGGGTGGATGTCCTCGTATGCGCTGGGCTCATGGGATGTCCCTCGCCATCATCGACTCCGGATGGGAGATCAGTGGCCATGCATGCCGTGCCCGACATCGCCGTTTTGGCCTCCTACACCCTCGCCTGCCTGGTGCTGTTCATCACGCCGGGGCCGGACATGAGCCTGTTCCTGGCCAAGACCCTCGCCGAGGGCCGCCGCGCCGCCGTCGCCGCCTGCCTCGGCACCTCGACCGGCTGCCTGCTGCACACGCTGCTCGCCGCGGTCGGCGTCTCGGCGCTGCTGGCCGCCTCGCCGATCGCCTTCACCATCCTGAAGGTCGTCGGCGCCATCTATCTGCTGTGGCTCGCCGTCAGCGCCATCCGGCATGGCTCGGCGCTCACGGTCCGCGACGCCCCGGGCCGGCGGTCGACGCTGTGGCAATCCTACCTGACGGGCCTCGGCATCAATCTCACCAACCCGAAGATCGTGCTGTTCTTCGTGACCTTCCTGCCGCAGTTCGTCAGCGCCGACGACCCACATGCCGCCACCAAGCTGGCCTTCCTCGGCGTCTATTTCGTCGGGCTGACGCTGCCGCTGGGCATTGCCCTGATCGCCGCGGCCCACCGCGTGGTCGGCGCTCTCCGACGCCGCCCGCTGATCGTGCGCGCCCTGGACTACCTCTTCGCCAGCCTGTTCGGCGCCTTCGCCATCAAGGTGCTGGCGATGCAGGGCCGCTGATCGCAGTGGGCCGGTCGTCGGCCGAGCGGCCGGCGACGAGCCAATAGGCGAGGCCCGAGGCGGCCCCCACCAGGAACAGGCCCAGCGTCACCCGGATCTCCGCCGGCGATGCCATGCCGACGCCGCCGCGCAGCACCCACGGCAAGGCCGCCGTCGCCAGCCCCGTCGCGCCGGCGTACCAGACGAAGGAGCCGATCCGCGCCACCTCGCCGATCAAGGCGATCAGGGTCGGCGGTCCGCCGAGCAGGATCGCCATCATGCTCCAGAGCGTGAACAGCACGCCGATGATTTCGTCCGGCGTCTCCGCCTGGAACAGCGCATCGAAGGCCGCGGCGATGCCGGTCTGGGCCACATAAGCGATGATGCGGGCGAACGAGGGCTCCAGCACCACGGCCGCGACGAAGACGATCGCGCCGACCGCGAGGGCGACGCAGAGCCCGATGAGGATGACGAAGGCGCGGCCGATCACCCGCATGGGCTAGGGCATGTCTCGATCGGCGGTGTCCGTCCGATCCGCCGCGGGCTCGCCCGCCTCCAGCATGAGCCGGGCCCGCGCCCTGAGCTTCTCGGTCTCGCTCTTCAGCTGGCCGCAGGCGGCCAGGATGTCGCGGCCGCGCGGCGTCCGCACCGGGCTGGCGTAGCCGGCCTTGAACACGATCTCCGAAAAGGCCTCGATGGTGTCCCAGTCCGAGCAGTCGTAGCGGGTGCCCGGCCAGGGATTGAACGGGATCAGGTTGATCTTGGCCGGGATGCCCTTGAGCAGCCGCACCAGCTCGCGCGCCTCCGCCGGGCTGTCGTTGACGCCCTTCAGCATCACGTATTCGAAGGTGATGCGCCTGGCGTTGGAGAGGCCTGGATAGGCGCGGCAGGCGGCCAGCAGCTCGGCGATCGGATACTTCTTATTGAGCGGCACCAGCACGTCGCGCACCTCGTCGCGGGTGGCGTGCAGCGAGATCGCCAGCATGGTGCCGATATCGGCGCCGGCCTCGGGGATTCGCGGCGCCACGCCGGCCGTCGACAGCGTGATGCGGCGCTTGCCCAGCGAGATGCCTTCGCCGTCGGCGACGACGTCGACGGCGGCCCTGACGTTGTCGAAATTGTAGAGCGGCTCGCCCATGCCCATGAGCACGATGTTGGTGACGAGCCGGCCGGCGGGAGCGTCATCGTCGTCGCCCGCCGCGCCGGGCCGGGCCGCCGCCTTGTTCGGCCCCGCCGCCGACCAGTCGCCCAGCCGGTCGCGGGCCACCATCACCTGGCCGACGATCTCGGCCGTGGAGAGGTTGCGGACCAGCTTCTGCGTGCCGGTGTGGCAGAACGAGCAGGTGAGCGTGCAGCCGACCTGGCTCGATACGCACAGGGTGCCGCGGTCGGGCTCGGGAATGTAGACGCACTCGATCTCGGCGCCGCGGTCGTGGGCGCCCTGCGGCGGCATGCGCAGCAGCCATTTGCGGGTGCCGTCGCTGGAGATCTGCTCGGACACCACCTGCGGCCGCTCGAGCGTGAAGGCCGCCGCGAGCTCGGCACGCAGGCCCTTGCCGATCGTCGTCATGGCGGCGAAATCGGTCGCGCCGCGCAGGTAGACCCAATGCCACAGCTGGGCCACCCGCATGCGCAGCTCGCGTTCGGGCACGCCGATGGCGTGGAGCGCCGCGCGCATCTCCTCGCGCGTCATGCCGGCGAGCGACGGCCGCGCGGCCGTGGCGCCGGTCACAGCCGGTCGAGGTGGGGCCTGAAGGCCGCCAGCAGCCAGCGACGGCCGAGCCTGATCGAGCGACAAGGTCATGGTGGTCCAAAGCAAAGCGCGGCCGGAAACGGCCGCGTCAAAGTGCTATCCTACGACATGTGGTGATTATTGGCCACTTTACGAGTTGCCGCGCTCAGGTCGAGCTACCCAGCGCCCGCCTGATGGCCGCCTCGACGGGAGAGTAGGCCCCGTCCTCCCGGTCGAGCTTCAGCGGCTCGCAAGGATGCAGCGGAGGCTGTGCCAGGAAGCGCGGCGTCGCTCCCCGGTGCGGCTGAGCGGCGTGGACGAGGAAGGGATGGCACAGATACACGGTGCCCGCTTCCCCGACCGCTCGCACCTCCGGTCGGTGAGCGGACTCGGCGAAGCCCGTCGCCGCGAGCTCGCGCAAGGAGCAGCCGGCCTCGCCGGCGGGTGCCAGCCGGCGCGCCATATCGAGGTGGGAGCCAGCGCGGATGCGCGTGGGGGCGTCGCGCTCGCCCACGTCCGAGAACAGGAACAGCATGAGGAGCGCCCGCCCCTTCGAGGTGATGTTGGCGCGCCAGTCCATGAAATCGGGCGTGTCGTGCCCAAAACTCACGTCGATGTGCCAGCCGGTGTCGCCTGGATCGTCGGGCAAGGGAAAGCGGATCGGAAACGAGCCGAGGCTGCGACGCGGAATCCATCGCCCGGGCCCGACGAGCTGGTCGAAGGCCGCCAGCAGAGCCGGCGTGTTGGCCGCCTGCCTGAACGGCTCCTGCGCATATTCCCACAGCCGGATGACCGGCTTGGTCCAGGTCGTCGGGTCGTCTGGGTCGCAGCCCGTGTCCTTCCACAGGATGGCCCGTGCCGCGTCTGCGACCTCGCGTGGAAAGGCGCAGTCGATCCTGACGAAGCCGTCTTGAATGAACTGGCCGACGTGCGCGTCGGTCAACGCGCGGGCGCTGGTGTCCTTGTGCATGGATGATCTCGTTCGATAGCGGTCGGCCCTGGAGGGGACGTCGTCCCACCCCGCTTGCGCTCGCCCGGGCGGCGAGCAGCCCGCTCAGGCGAGGAAGAAGGCCGACGCGAAATCGAAAGCGAACATCTGCATGGCGACACGAATTTCCCGCGCAGCCGCATCCGCTGACCGCGACTGTTCATCAGAGGGCATCAGGGGCGGGCCGTCAATCCAAGGGACCCGTCACGCCGCGCGGGAAGCCGCCCTCCCTCTCCCCGCAAGCGGGGGCGAGGGGGCGACCTCGACGCCCACTGCGCCCCCTACAGCACCGGCGGCTCCAGGCCGCGGCGCAGGTGGGCAGCGGTGACCGTGTTGGCGAGCAGGCAGCCGATCGTCATCGGCCCGACGCCGCCCGGCACGGGCGTGACGGCGGAGGCGACGGCCGCGGCCTCGTCGAAGGCCACGTCGCCGACCAGCCGCGTCTTGCCCTCGCCGCGCTCCGGCGCCGGGATGCGGTTGATGCCGACGTCGATGACCACGGCGCCGGGCTTGATGAAGTCGCCGCGAATCATCTCCGGCCGGCCGACGGCGGCGACGAGGATGTCCGCGCGCCGGCACACGGCGGCGAGATCGCGCGTGCGCGAATGGGCGACGGTGACGGTGGCGTTGGCCGCCAGCAGCAATTGCGCGATCGGCTTGCCGACCAGGTTGGAGCGCCCCACCACGACGGCTTCGGCGCCGGCCAGGTCCGGCACCGCCGAGCGGATCAGCATCATCGAGCCGAGCGGCGTACACGGCACCAGGCCGGGACGGCCGTTGGCGAGACGGCCGGCATTGGTGTTGGTGAGGCCGTCCACGTCCTTGTCCGGATCGATCGCGGCGATCACCGGCTCGGCATCGAGGCCGGCCGGCAGCGGCAGCTGCACCAGGATGCCGTCCACCTCCGGATCGGCATTGAGCCGTGCGACCAGCGCGATGAGGTCCGCCTGCGGCACGTCGGCGGGCAGCACGTGCTTGAACGAGCGCATGCCGACTTCCACCGTCATCTTGGCCTTGCTGCCGACGTAGACCTCGCTCGCCGGATCGTTGCCGACGAGGACGACGGCAAGGCCCGGCACGATACCGCGACCGCCCATACCGGTCACCGCGGTCGCGATGCGCTGGCGCAGGCCCGCAGCAAAAGCTTTGCCGTCGATGATGGTGGCGGTCATGGTCTCTTACCTCCGACTGCGGCCGACAGGGCCGTCCGTAACGCGGGCGGATCGCCCGCGATGAGCAACGTCTTCAGGCGGGCGGTGTGCCCGGACGCGATCGTCACCTGCGACGGCGCCACCCCTGCGGCCTTGGCCACGACCTTGACCAGCGCCGCGTTGGCCGCGCCGTCCTCCGGCACGGCGCGCACCCGCGCCTTCACGACGGCGCGCCCGTCCGCCAGTTGCTCGATGCCGACAAGGTCGTCGCGGGCGCTTTTCGGGGTCAGCCGCACCAGCAGCCGCAGTCGCCCCTGCTCGAGGGCCCAAGGATCGCCGGTCAGCGGGACGGCCTCACCAGACTGCGGGATAGATGTAGCGGTTGATCACCTGCTGGATGAAGAAGATGATCAGCAGCAGGATCACCGGCGAGACGTCGACGCCGCCCAGGTTCGGCAGGATGTTGCGGATCGGCCTCAGCAGCGGCTCGGTGATCTGCACCAGGAAATTCCAGATGCCGCGGACGATGTCGTTGCGGATGTTGATGACGTCGAAAGCGATCAGCCAGCTCAGAATGGCCGACGCGATCAGCACGTAGACGTAGAGGTTGAGAACCAGCATCAGGACGTCGAGAAGGGCGCGCATCGGTCCGACCTGCTGCAAAGATGAAGGCTGCAAGGAATGCCGCCTCCTCTACCTGCGCCGGCCGCCTGCCACAAGGGCGTGCGACGCCGCATTGTCCGGGTCGCGGCGCTTCGGCCGAAGATTTGTCGGGCGGCGACGCAATCCTTGCGGTGACACAGGCCGTCTGCACACGCCGTGCGAGCAGAATCGTCTGCACGTCAGTCGGCTTGTCCCGGCTCGCCCCAGCCACAGGCCCCGAACCGCCCGGCCATATGGCCGGGGACCGGCGCCTCGGCGGCGATCGGCGGCTTGCCGGGATAGAGCGGCACGGCGACGGCACGGGCATGCAGGTGCAGGCCGGGCCCGCCGAAGCGGGGCGCTGTCCCGTACACGGCATCGCCGACGATCGGCCAGCCCATGGCTGCGCAGTGGACCCTGAGCTGGTGGGTGCGGCCGGTGAGCGGCATGAGCTCCAGCCAGGCGAGCCGCGGCCCGTCGCCCGTCGAGCGGCCGCGCAGGCGCCAGCGCGTCTGCGCCGGCTGCCCGGCCTCGTCGACCTTCATCCACCAGCCACGGCTGGCGTCGCGCCGCCCGAGCGGCAGATCGATCAGGCCCTCGTCGTCGTCCGGCCCGCCGTCGACGACGGCCCAGTAGGTCTTGTCGACGCGGCCCTCCTTGAACAGGTGGAACAAGCGCTCCAGCGCCTTGCGATGGCGCCCGAGCACGAGGCAGCCGGAGGTGTCGCGATCGAGCCGGTGGGCCAGCGCCGGAGGCCGCGGCAGGCCGAATTGCAAGGCATCGAAGGCCGCCTCGAGCGCCGGCCCGTTCTGCCAATCCGCCGCCTTGGGCCCGCGGTGCACGGGGATGCCCGCCGGCTTGTCGACGATGAGCATCAGTCCGTCGCGATACAGCAGCCGCTGCGGCAACGCGGTGCGCAATTCGTCCTCGGTCATGGCGTTTGCAGCTAGCCGGGCTTAGGTATCGGCGCAAGGGACCGTTTCGGTTGCCCCGGGGACGACATGAGCACGAGCGACAAGAAGGGCTTCTTCTCGCGCCTCTTCGGCGGCGAGGCCAAGCCGCGGCCGCAGGACGTGACGGATCGCGAGGCGGCAGCGGACGGCGCCGCTCAGACTGTGCCGGCAGCGTCGCCGGTCGGGGCCGTCGAGGCGGAGGTGCCTGCTCCGGCGCCGGCCGTCGTCGCGGAGACCAATGCGGTTGCGCAATCGGATGCCGTAATCGGACCGGATGCCGTGGCGGAGCCGTCCACCCCCATCGAGGCGCCCCCCGAGCCGCCGCCTGCTTCGGCCCCACCGACGCCCGCCCCGCAGCAGGCGCCGGCCCGCGCCAGCTGGTGGCAGCGGCTCAAGAGCGGACTGTCGCGCACCTCCTCGTCGCTCGGCACGGGGATCGGCGACCTGTTCACCAAGCGCAAGCTGGATGCAGCCGCGCTCGAGGATCTGGAGGACATCCTGATCCAGGCCGACCTCGGCCTCGACACCGCCGCCCGCATCGTCAAGGCCGTCGGCACCGGCCGCTACGACAAGGAGATCGCTCCGGACGAGGTGAAGGCGGTACTGGCGCGCGAGGTGGAAGCCACGCTGACGCCGGTCGCCGTGCCGCTCGCCGTCGACCCGGCCAAGAAGCCGTTCGTCGTGCTCATGGTCGGCGTCAACGGCTCCGGCAAGACCACCACGATCGGCAAGCTCGCCCAGAAATTCCGGCAGGAGGGCCGCTCGGTCATGCTGGCGGCGGGCGACACCTTCCGGGCCGCCGCGATCGAGCAGCTCAAGGTCTGGGGCGAGCGCACCGGCTCCGCCGTCGTCGCCCGTGCGCAAGGGTCCGACGCCGCGGGGCTCGCCTTCGACGCGCTGAAGGCGGCGCAGGAGGCCGCAACCGACGTCCTGCTCGTCGACACCGCCGGCCGCCTGCAGAACAAGGCGGGCCTGATGGCCGAGCTCGATAAGATCGTGCGCGTGCTGAAGAAGCTCGACGATACCGCCCCGCATGCGGTGCTGCTGGTGCTCGACGCCACCACCGGCCAGAACGCCATGAACCAGGTGGAGATCTTTGGTCAGACGGCGGGCGTCACCGGCCTCGTCATGACCAAGCTCGACGGCACCGCCCGCGGCGGCATCCTCGTCGCCATCGCCGCCAAGAGCGGCCTGCCCGTCCACTTCATCGGCGTCGGCGAAGGCGTCGACGACCTGGAGCCCTTCAAGGCGGCCGACTTCGCCCGCGCCATCGCCGGGCTGGAGTAAGGATAAGTTCCTGTTCTGAAAGCATAGCGCAGGCTGGGCCGCCCCCCCACCCCTACCCCTCCCCGCCACTTCGTGGGGGGAGGGAGGAGCCTCACTTTTTGGGCTTGGGGAAGTTTGGGCGGGGCGGCCAACCGAACGGCCTCCCCCTTGTGGGGAGGCTGTCCCGTGCGAAGCGGAAGGGACTGGCGGGGGTGTTGCCTCGACGCCGCCAGAACAGCCGCGACGCTTACCCCTTCTGCTTGTTCTGGCGGTTGTCGATGAGGTCGTGGACGACGCCCGGGTCGGCCAGGGTCGAGGTGTCGCCGAGGTTGCCGAACTCGTCCTCGGCGATCTTGCGCAGGATGCGGCGCATGATCTTGCCGGAGCGCGTCTTGGGCAGGCTCGGCGCGAACTGGATCAGGTCCGGCTGGGCGATGGGGCCGATCTCGCGGCGCACCCAGGCGGCGAGCTCTTTGTGCAGCTCCTCCGACGGCTGCTCGCCGGCCATCAGCGTGACGTAGGCATAGATGCCCTGGCCCTTGATGTCGTGGGGGTAGCCGACGACCGCCGCCTCCGAGACCTTGGGATGGGCGACCAGGGCCGATTCGACCTCGGCGGTGCCCATGCGGTGGCCGGAGACGTTGATGACGTCGTCGACACGGCCGGTGATCCAGTAGTAGCCGTCCGCGTCCCGGCGGCAGCCGTCGCCGGTGAAGTACTTGTTGGGATAGGCGGAAAAGTAGGTGTCCATGAAGCGCTGGTGGTCGCCGTAGACCGTGCGCATCTGGCCCGGCCAGCTGTCGGCGATCACCAGGTTGCCCTCGGCGGCGCCGGTGAGCACGTTGCCCTCCGCATCGACCACCTCGGGCTTGACGCCGAAGAACGGCAGCGTCGCCGAGCCGGGCTTGAGCGCGATGGCGCCAGGCAGCGGCGTGATCAGGATGCCGCCGGTCTCCGTCTGCCACCAGGTGTCGACGATCGGGCAGCGGCCGTCGCCGACCACCCGGTGGTACCATTCCCAGGCCTCCGGATTGATCGGCTCGCCGACCGAGCCCAGCAGCCGCAGCGAGGCGCGCGACGTCGCCTTCACCGGCCCCTCGCCCGCCTGCATCAGCGCCCGGATCGCCGTGGGCGCGGTGTAGAAGGTGTTGACCTTGTGCTTGTCGATCACCTCCCAGAAGCGGGAGTTGGTGGGGTAGTTGGGCACGCCCTCGAACATCAGCGTGGTGGCGCCGTTGGCGAGCGGCCCGTAGAGGATGTAGCTGTGGCCGGTGACCCAGCCGACGTCGGCGGTGCACCAGTAGACGTCGCCTTCGTGGTAGTCGAAGACGTACTGGTGCGTCATCGCCGTGTAGACGAGGTAGCCGCCGGTGGTGTGCAGCACGCCCTTGGGCTTGCCGGTGGAACCTGACGTGTAGAGGATGAACAGCGGGTCCTCCGCGTCCATCTCCTCGCACGGGCACTCGGCCGTCACCATCTCGCGGGCGTCGTGGTAGTAGACGTCGCGCACCGGATCCATGGCGACGTCGGCGCCGGTACGGCGCACCACGACGACGTGCTCGACCCCGCCGCCGCCCAGCCGCTCGATCGCCGCGTCCACGTTGGCCTTGAGCGGCACCTTGCGGCCGCCGCGCAGGCCCTCGTCGGCGGTGATGATCATGCGGGAGCCGCAGTCCTCGATGCGGCCGGCCAGCGAATCGGGCGAGAAGCCGCCGAACACCACCGAATGGATGGCGCCGAGCCGCGCGCACGCCAGCATGGCGTAGGCGGCCTCCGGAATCATCGGCATGTAGATGGTGACGCGGTCGCCCTTGGCGACGCCGCGGTTGCGCAGCACGTTGGCGAGCCGGCAAACCTCGTCGTGCAGCTCACGGTAGGTGATGTGCCTGGATTCGGACGGGTCGTCGCCCTCCCAGATGATGGCGACCTGGTCGCCGCGCGTGTGCAGGTGGCGGTCGATGCAGTTGTAGGCGACGTTGGTGGTGCCGTCCTCGTACCAGCGGATCGACACCGCGCCGGGGGCGAACGAGGTGTTCTTCACCTTGGCGTAGGGGGTGAACCAGTGGATGCGCCGGCCGTGCTCGGCCCAGAAGGCGGCCGGGTCGGCCACGGACGCCTGGTAGAGCCGTTCGTAGCCCGCGGCGTCGACGTAGGCCCGCGAGGCCCAGTCGCTCGGCACCTCGTAGACTTTCCCATCCATGTCCTGGTCCTCCCGCGCACGCACCGCGCCGGCAACCGGCCTGCGGTCGGCGATGTCGCCGGCAACTTATCGAGCCGGAGCCGGCGGAGGCAAGGCGGGGGCGCCTAAACTTTGGCAGCGCGACTTAAGTCGGCGGCGCCGCGCCGCAGTCAGGGGGAGATCGGGAAAGCGGCGAGCACGATCGGCAGCGCCCAGCGCCGCGCCCCGAGCACCGGCCGCAGCAGCGCGATCTCGCCGTCCCTGGTTTGCGTCTCCCAGGTGCCGCAGAGGTCACGCCGGTAGGCGGATGTACTGACGGCCTGGCAGGCGAGCGGCCCGCCGTCGAGGTTGAGGGCAATGTCCAGATCGAGCGGCGCTTCACGCAGAAACCGGGCGAGGCGGTCGAGCGAGAAGAAGGCCTCCTTCGTCGTGCCAAGGATCACACGGCCGGTGCTGTCCTGGCCGATGAAGCTGCGATTGGCGAGCCAGCGCGGATCGGACTTGACGCGGATCGTGCCGTCCGGTGCCAGCAGCAGCGGATAGGAGACCATGGCCTCGCTCGCCTGATCGCGCAGCGGCCGCCAGTCGATCCCTTTCAGGTCGTGGATGGCCAGCGCCTGCCCGCTCACCATCATGATGCCGTGCTGTGCCTGGTACGGGTCCGGCCCCGCCGGGGCGTTGCCGCTCTTGATCGGTGTCGCCGGCCGGCCGCGCTGGTCGAAATAGCTTCCGTTGATCACGACCACGGGACGCTCCCGCGCCATCCAGCCGTCGAGGTCGAGATCCCCCGCCGGCCGGGTCAGGACCTGGAAGCGAAAGCGTCCGGGATCGAGGCGCGTCAACAGGATGCGGTCGACTTCGGCACCGGCGGCGAGCACCGGAAGCTCGGCAACCTCCAGCCCCGGCGCGGGCTCACGCCACTCCATCGTCCCTGCCGTCGCCCGCGGCGGGGGCTGCTGTAGCGCAGTCCGCATCGACGGCGACAGGCGCGGGTCCGCCGGCGTCACCGTGACGAAATAGGTGCCGGCCCGGCGCCACAGCACGTTGAGGCCGTAGAGCTCATATTGCCAGTAGAACGCGCCGAGCCCTCCGAGGGCGACAACGAGGAGCCCGGCGGCGAGGAGGCCGAGCTTCACCCCTTGAGCCCGCCCATCTCGCGGACCACCGCCCATTCCGCGTCGCTCACCGGCTGCACCGAGAGGCGCGAATTGTTCGCCAGCACCATGTCCTTGAGCCGCGGCTCGGCCTTGACCGCCACCAGCGTCACCGGCTTGGGCAGCGCTTCGACCGCCTTGATGTCGACCATGCCGAAGACGCCGGAGGCATCGCTCGGGTCGGGATAATAGGGCTTGATCACCTCGACGACGCCGACGACCTCCTTGCCCTCGCCGGAATGATAGAAGAAGCCGCGATCGCCCACCTGCATCGCCTTCATGTTGGCCTTGGCCTGGTGGTTGCGCACGCCGTTCCAGAACGTGCCCTTGTCACCCTCCGCCACCTGCTGCTCCCACGACCAGGTGGACGGCTCCGATTTGAACAGCCAGTGCGCCATGTCATCCGCTCCTCTGGGCTCGATTGCGGCGAGAGATACGACACGCGTGGAGCGTAGTGAAAGCAGCTTCTGACGAAGCGTCGCCGGTTGAAGGCTTGGCGTTGTTCGACCCGCCGCGCACCCTCACACCTCCGCCTTGAGCGGGCGCATCATCAGCATGTCGACCGCCTCGTCGACGGTGAGGGCGCCGTCGAGGATCGCCGCCACCGCCTGGGCGATCGGCATGTCGACGCCGGCGCGCGCCGCCTTGTCGACCAGCACCGGGGCGGTGAAGGCCCCTTCCACCAGCTTGCCGCCGCCGGCCTCCGCCAGCGTCGCGCCGCCGCCGAGCGCCGCGCCGAAGGCGAAGTTGCGCGACTGCGTCGAGCCGCAGGTGAGCACCAGGTCGCCCAGGCCCGACAGGCCCATCAGCGTCTCCGCCCGGGCGCCGTGGGCGCGGGCGAAGCGCGTCAGCTCGGCGAAGCCGCGCGCCACCAGAGCGGCGCGGGCGCTCTCGCCCAGGCCGCGACCGGCGACGATGCCGCAGGCAATGGCGAGCACGTTCTTGGCCGCCCCGCCGATCTCGACGCCGCGCACGTCGGTGCCGTGGTAGACGCGCAAGGTGGGGCCGGACAGCAGCGCCGCGATCCCCCTGGCGAGGCCCGCCTCGGCCGCCGCCAGCACCACCGCCGTCGGCAGGCCGCGGGCGACGTCGGCGGCAAAGCTCGGGCCCGAGAGCACCGCCGGCACCGCCTGGGGCTGCACCTCCGCCACCACGTCGCTGAGGAAATCGCCGCTGCCGCGCTCGATGCCCTTGGCGCATACAACGATCGGCAAGCCGGGGGCCGCGAGCGCCGGGCCCAGGGCCGTGAGCGCGCCGCGGACCGCCTGCGCCGGCACGACCAGCAGGACGACGGCGGCCGACGCCAGCTGCTGCGGGTCGGCCGTCGGCTCGATCTCGGGCGCCAGGGCCACGCCGGGCAGGACACGCTCGTTGGTGCGCGTCGCGGCGAGCGCCGCCATGGCGGCGGCATCGCGCCCCCACAGCAGCACGCGGCCGGCACCGGCCCGCGCCGCCGCATTGGCGAGCGCCGTGCCCCAGGCGCCCGCGCCGACCACGGCGATCGGTCCGCCGGTGGTCATGCCTTGGCGCCGGCCACCGTGTCCCGGCTCTGGTCGAGGGGCCAGCGCGGCCGGGCGGCGACGGTGAGGTCGTCGACGAGGCCGAGGCGCAGCCGCTCCAGGCCCGCCCAGGCAATGATGGCGCCGTTGTCGGTACAGAGCGGCAGCGGCGGCGCGACCAGGCGCAGGCCCGATTCGGCGGCGAGCCGGGTGAGCCCGCGGCGGATCGCCTGGTTGGCGGCGACCCCGCCGGCCACCACCAGCGCGGTCGGGTAGCCCGCCTTGTCGTGGAAGCCGCGCAGCGCCACCCGCGTGCGGTCGACCACCACGTCGACGACGGCGGCCTGGAACGAGGCGCAGAGGTCGGCCACGTCGCGCGGCCTGAGCGGCACGATGCGCTCCGCCTCCAGCCGCACCGCCGTCTTGAGGCCGGAGAGCGAGAAATCGGCGACCGGCCGCCCGAGCATCGGCCGCGGCAGCGCGAAGCGCTCGGCATCGCCGTTCGCCGCCTCGGCCTCGACCTTGGGGCCGCCGGGATAGCCGAGGCCGAGCATCTTGGCGACCTTGTCGAAGGCCTCGCCGATGGCGTCGTCGACGGTGGTGCCGAGGCGCACGTAGTCGCCGACTCCGCGCACGGCGATGAGCTGGGTGTGGCCGCCGGAGGCGAGCAGCAGCAGGTAGGGGAAGTTGACCTGCTCGATCAGCCGCGGCGTCAGCGCGTGCCCCTCCAGGTGGTTGACGGCGATCAGCGCCTTGCCGGCCACCAGCGCCAGGGCCTTGGCGGTGGTGAGGCCGATCATTACGCCGCCGATGAGGCCGGGCCCGGCCGCCGCGGCGATGCCGTCCATGTCGGCGAGCTTGAGGCCGGCCTGCTCCAGCGCCCGCGCCACGAGACGGTCGACGACCTCCACGTGGGCGCGCGCGGCGATCTCCGGCACGACGCCGCCATAGGCGGCGTGCGCGGCGATCTGGCTGAGGACCTCGTTGGAGCGAATGACGGGCCGCCCGGTCTCGTCGGTCTCCACCACCGCCGCCGCCGTCTCGTCGCAGGTCGTCTCGATGCCGAGAACGCGCATTATATGTCCAAAGGCCGTTGCATCATGGCGCAGGGTGAGCATACCGCGCGCGCCGAAGCAACGGTCGAGCGGGCCGGCGCCCCCAGGAGCGCCGTTCGCCGATCCGGTCGACTCGCCCGATCGGAGAACAGCGCTCCGGATTCAAGTAAGGTTGAGCCTGTCCCGATCCGACGCCTCCATCCGATCGGGACGGGCTCCTGCGGTTTGCATCCGGCGCCGAACCGATTAGAGGCCTGTCATGTCTTTCGGATCACGCCCATGACCATGTCCCGCCTCGTCGTCGGTACGCGCGGCAGCCCGCTCGCCCTCGCCCAGGCCGATCTGCTGCGCCGCACGCTCGCCGCCGCCCACGCGGTCGAGGCCGCGGCGGTGCGCCTGGAGATCATCAAGACCACCGGCGACATGATTCAGGACCGGTCCCTGGCCAAGGCGGGCGGCAAGGGGTTGTTCACCAAGGAGCTCGATGCGGCGCTCATCGCCGGCCGCATCGATCTCGCCGTGCATTCGGCCAAGGACCTGCCGACCCGCCTGCCGGACGAGCTCGTCATCGCCGGCTACCTCGAGCGCGAGGACGTGCGCGACGTCCTGATCAGCCGCGGCGTCGCGAGCCTTGCCGACCTGCCGCCGGGCGCGCTGGTCGGCACCGCCTCGTTGCGCCGGTCGGCGCAGGTGAAGCGGCTGCGCCCCGATCTCGAGATCGGCCTGCTGCGGGGCAACGTCGAGACCCGCCTCGCCCGCGTCAAGGACGGCAAGTTCGACGCCACCCTGCTCGCCCTTGCCGGGCTGAAGCGGCTCGGCCTCGCCGATCTGGCGAGCGCCATCCTCGACAC
The DNA here is from genome assembly GCF_055391085.1 of Chelatococcus sp. KU-N122. NCBI lineage: Bacteria > Pseudomonadati > Pseudomonadota > Alphaproteobacteria > Hyphomicrobiales > Chelatococcaceae > Chelatococcus > Chelatococcus sp. KU-N122. The sequence goes on from NZ_AP043981.1 coordinate 1,468,720, forward strand.
CGACATCATGCTGCCGGCGGTCGGCCAGGGCGCCATCGCCATCACCGCGCGGGCCGGCGACGCCGCCGTCGCCGCCGCCGTCGCCGCCGTCGCGCACGCGCCCACCGGGACGGCGCTCGCCGCCGAGCGCGCCTTCCTCGACGGCCTCGACGGCTCGTGCCGGACGCCGATCGCCGGCCTGGCGACGGTCGACGCCGTCTCGGGCCGGCTCCGCTTCCGCGGCCTGCTGGTGGCGGCGGACGGCAGCGCCGGGCTCGAGGTGGCGCGCGACGGCGTGGTTGCCGACGCCGTCCGGCTTGGCGAAGATGCGGCGCGTGAGATCAGAAGCCGCGCCGGCGAGTTGTCCAGATGGATGGTGCCGGACTGACACCAAGCCCGCGCAGCGTCTGAGCGTCGTCACTCGTCAAGCCGGCGCGGCATCCGAGCCCAGGCACGCGGTGCCGGACGCGGATTGATACTGGTGAGCATGAGAGTGGGAGCGGTCCCGATGCGTGTTCTCGTCACTCGTCCGCAGCCGTTTGCCGACCGCACCGGGCGCCTGCTGGCCGCCCGGGGGCATCAGCCCATCGTCGCGCCGCTGCTGAGCATCGTGCCGAGCGGCGAGCCGATGCCGCGGGGGGAATGGGATGCCATCGTGCTGACCAGCGCCAGCGCGCTCATCGCCTTCCCCGAGCCGCCGACGCGGGTGCCCGTGTTCGCCGTCGGCGACCGCACGGCCGAGGCGGCCGAGGAGGCCGGCTTCCAGGACGTGCGCTCCGCCGCCGGCGACCGGGAGGCGCTGGCCCTGCTCGCCCGCGAGACGCTGCCGCCGCACCAGCGCCTGCTGGTGGCGGCCGGGCGCGACCGCAAGAACGACCTCGACAGGCTGCTGCACGAGGCCGGCCACGAGGCCCACGTCTGGACGGCCTACGTGGCCGAGGCCGAGACGCATCTGCCGGAGGCGGCGCGTCAGGCGATCGCGGAGCGGACCGCCGACCATGTGCTGCACTATTCCCGGCGCAGCGCCGCCATCTGCGTGGCGCTGGCGCGCGAGGAGGGCCTGGATCAGGTGCTGTCCAGCCTAGGCCACGTCTGCATTTCGGAGGATGCGGCGGAACCGGTGCGGGCCTGCGGCGCCGGCTCCATCCTGGTGGCGGACCTCCCCAACGAGGAGGCCATGCTCGCCTTGCTCCGCCGCTCGTGAGCATCGGACCCAAAAGGGGGCGCCGGTTTTGGGACAATCCGATGCCGAGGCAAAGCGCTGGAGCGGCGAGCGCTCCGATTCCATCGGAGCCTCCGCCGCTCTGGAGCATCGGACCCAAAAGTGGATGCCGGTTTTGGGACAATCCGATGCTGAGACAAAGCGCTGGAGCGGCGGACGCTCCGATTCCATCGGAGCCTCCGCCGCTCTAGTGTCGTGATCTGCGGCTAGACGGGAGGATCGTCGGGGCGAAGCGTGAAACCGGACGCCGGCCGGCCCAGCGCGAACCAAACGCCCTCTTCACGATTGACGGGCTACACCGCCCGGGAGCATTCCCCGATCGGGCGCCCTACCCGATCGGGGAATGCTCAGGTCACGGGTCCCACGAAAGTGGGGCCTCCATGTGCGATGGGACTGTGCTCAGGATGGCGCGCTCCGGAGCGCATTCCGATCGTTCCGATGCGTCGATTGGCGCGCGCAAGCGCTCAGCGAGGACTGGTGAATGGCCGACACGACCAAAGGCGGCGGGCCGACGCCGCGCCCCGGGAACCCCTATCGCGAGCCGCCGACGATCGACCTGACGCCGACCGAAATCGTCGAGGAAAGCGCGCCGGTCGCCACCCACGGCGCCCCTGACACGGCCAAGGCCGCCCCGGCGGACACCAAGCCCGTCCCTGCCCAAGGCAAGCCAGGCGAAGCCAAGCCGACCGACGCCAAAGCGGCGGACGCCAAGCCAGCCGACACCAAGCCAGCCGACACCAAGCAGCCGGCCACCCCGCCGAAGAGCGCCGAGGCCAAGGCGGGCGGCGCCGGCGCCGACGCGAAGGCGGCGGCATCCGCTGCCGACAGCAAACCGACGGATGCCAAGGCCGCGGATGCCAAGGTTGCGGACACCAAAGCTGCGGCCAAGCCGGAGCCGCCGAAAGCGACCGCTACGGCGGCCGGCGCCACGGTCGGCGCCCCGCCGCGCAGCACCGAAGCGCCTGCGCCGGAACGCCGGCCGAGCCATCTCGGTGTCATCGGCCTGGCGCTCGCCGCCATCGCCGGCGGACTGGCCGGGGTCGCCGGCGCGCTGGCGGTGGTCTTCGCCCTGTCGTCGCCCCAGGACGTTGCGGCGCGCCTGGCGGCGCTCGACGACAAGGTGAACCAGCGGCTCGCGGCGACGGCGGCCAAGAGCGACGTCGATCAGCTGCGCCAGCAGGTCACCGGCCTCGGCGGCACCCTCGCCGACCTCAACGGCACGGTCTCGGGCCTGGGCAAGGACGTCAAGGCCGCACAGGAGCGCGTGCAGGCGCTCGGCCAGGCCCCCGCGGCAGACGGCGGCGCGGCCGCGTCCACCGCCGAGCCGGGCGCGGCTCCCGCACCAGCCGCCGATCCCCAGGTGATCGCCGAATTGCGCGAGCGTCTCGACGCGCTCGACAAGCGCCTGGCGGCGGCGGCCCCCGGTCCCGCGCCGGCGCCGGCGATCGACCCCGCGGCGCTCGCGGATCTGCGTGGGCGTCTCGATGCGCTCGACCAGCGCACGGCGACGGTCCCGAGCCTGGGCGCAGAGGTGCAGCAATTGCAGTCGACCGTCACGACGCTCAACGCCGGCGCCGGCAAGACCGCGAGCGAAGCGATGGCCCAGGTCGATGCGCTGGGCCGGCGCATCGCCTCGGTCGAGAGCCGGCCCGCCGATCCGCGCCTGCCGGCGCTGGCGCGCGCCACAGTGGCCCGCGACCTGATCGGCGCCATCGAGCGGGGGCGGCCGTATGCCGCGGAGCTTGCCGCGCTGGGCCCGGCAGGCCCTGCCGACCCGGCGGTCAACATGGCCGCCCTGCAGGCCGCGGCGGCGACGGGGGTCGCCACCACGGCGGAGCTCAAGCGCAGCTTCGACACGCTCGCCGACAAGCTCGCCGCCGCAGCGGCGAGGGGCGACGGCCTCATGGAACGGCTCGCCACCAGCGCCTCGCGCATCATCCGCATCCAGCCGGTGGACAGCCAGGGCAACCCGGCCGAGGCTCCCGCCGGCTCGGTGGCGCGGGTCGAAGCGGCGCTGACGCGCGGTGATACGGCGGCGGCGCTGGCGGCCTGGCAGGCACTGCCCGAGGCGGCTCGCCAGCTTTCGGCCGCCTTCGGCGAGCGCCTCGCCGCCCGCGTCGGCGCCGAGCAGGCGGCGCGCGCCCTGCTCGCCTCGTCGATCGCCGCGCTCGCCGGCACGCCTGGCGGCAAGCCCGGTGCCACGACGGAGGGCCGCTCCCAATGATCCGCGTCCTCCTCTTCCTCGTCGCGCTCGCGGTTCTCGCCACCGGCGCCGCCTGGCTCGCCGACCGGCCGGGCGACGTCGCCGTCGTCTGGCAGGGCTATCGCATCGAGACGTCGGTCGCCGTCGCCTTCGTCGCCGTCCTGCTGATCGCCGTGGTGCTGATGCTGCTGTGGACGCTGGCGCGGTTCGTCTTCCGGGTGCCGGACATCATGACGCTGGCCTCGCGCAGCCGTCGCCGCAGCAAGGGCTTCGCCGCCCTGTCGCGTGGCATGGTCGCCGTCGGCGCCGGCGATCCCGCCTCGGCCAAGCGCTATGCCGCCGACGCCGAGCGGCTGCTCGGCCACGAGCCGCTGACCCTGCTGCTCAAGGCCCAGGCGGCGCAGATCGGCGGCGACCGGGCCGGCGCCGAGGCCGCCTTCAACACCATGCTCGGCTCGCCCGAGACGCGGGTGCTGGGCCTGCGCGGCCTCTACGTGGAGGCCAAGCGCAAGGGCGACGATACTGCCGCCCGCGCCCACGCGGCCAAGGCTGCCCAGCTCGCCCCCAGTGTCGGCTGGGCCAACGAGGCGGTGCTCGAATACCTCAGCGCCGAGCGCAACTGGCAGGGCGCGCTGAGCACCCTGGAGCGCCGCGCCTCGCTCAGGCTGGTGGACAAGGAGGAAGCGCGCCGCCAGCGCGCCGTGCTGCTCGCCGCCGACGCCCTCGATCGTGCCGACAAGGACCCGGAGGGGGCGCTCGAAGCGGCCCAGCAGGCGGTGAAGCTCGCCCCCGATCTGGTGCCGGCGGCAGCGCTGGCCGGCCGCCTGCTGTCGCGCCAAGGCGCGCTGCGCAAGGCCGCCAAGCTGCTGGAAGCGGGCTGGAAGTCGACGCCGCACCCGGACCTCGCCGCCGCCTACATCGATCTGCGCGCCGGCGATTCAGCCCTCGACCGGCTGGAGCGGGCGCAGACCCTGCTGCGGCTCACCCCCGGCCACGCGGAGGGGCGCATCGCCTTCGCCCGCACGGCGCTCGACGCACGCGAGTTCGGCAAGGCCCGGCAGGTGCTGAGCCCGCTGCTCTACGACCGGCCGACCGTGCGCGTCTGCCTGCTGATGGCCGAGCTCGAGGAGGCCGAGCATGCCGCCGACGGCGCCGTGCGTGAATGGCTGGCGCGCGCCTCGCGGGCGCCGCGGGATCCGGCCTGGATCGCCGACGGCGTCATCTCCGACCATTGGTCGCCGGTGTCGCCGGTGACCGGCCGGCTCGACGCCTACGTCTGGACCACGCCGACCGAGCTGATCGCCCATACGGTCGACGCCGATCACCCGGACCACGTGCTGGCAGACGGCCACGAGGAGACGGCGCGGACCTACCGGCCGCTGCCGATGCCGGCCGCGGAGCCCGAGCCGCCCGCGCCGGCGCGGCCGATCGACGCCGCACCGGCCGCCGTGGCCCCGCCCTCCGGCGCCCCCACGGCGCTGCCGGCGGACCGGGCCGGGGCCGCCGCGACCGCGGCGGCACCGGCGCCTGGAGCCGCCGCGCCCGTCGGCAACGGGCCGGACCGGCCGCCGAGCGATGCGCCCGCCGGCGAGCCGACGCCGACGGTCAAATCCGCCGCCCCGCCCGAGGCGGAGCCGGCCGCGGGGTCGGCCAGCCCCGGGGGCGCCCCGGCCCGGCCGACGCGAGAAGGCTTGGCGGCCGTTGCCGCCGCGCCGCGGCCCGGCGCCATCACTCCGGTAATCTTCCCGGTGCCGCATCCGCCCGACGACCCGGGCCCCGAGGCGGACGAGCCGGCGCGGACCCGTCTGCACAGCTAGAGCACTCCGCCGTTGGACGACCATCATCCAATTGCCCACGCCTGGAGCGCTTCTCCCTGATCGGGTGGTTCCACCCGATCAGGACGCGCTTCGGCAGGACGCATCGGGCCGGCCACCGATCCGACGAAGAGAGCTATCCCGCAAACCTTGCAAAAGCCGCGCGTTTGGGGCAAACAAGCGCCGCTTGCCGCGGTAGCTCAGTTGGTAGAGCGGCGCATTCGTAATGCGTAGGTCGGGGGTTCGAATCCCTTCCGCGGCACCACTCCTCAGTCCAGCGATGCCCGAACTGGCCTGAAGATCGAGACAGCGTCTCGATTTTCGGGTTGGCAGTGGTCCGGCACGGTTCACGGAAGGCTGTCGGCATCCAGCGAATGTGTTGGCACGACCGCTGCCAACGCCAACGCGATGCCAACAGACGTCCCTAACCGACGTAGCCATAAGGGCCCTCAAGCCAACGGAGAAGCCGCGTCAGCTCTCGGACGGAGGTGGGCCCCAATTAGTCGTGCCCCGTGCCCCGCTGGCGGCCGGCCCTGGCGGGCGGCCGCTACAACGGCAACCGGTGCTCAGCTTCGGGCTGGCCGAGGCGCGGCGGCTGCGCGATGAAGCGAAGAGCTTGTTGAGCCAAGCCTTGTTAAGCCAAGCCTTGGATCCGCGCCAGCAAACGACAACCGACAAGCTAGCTGGCGCCCTTCAACAACCATTTCCTCCCGATCAACGACGTTGGAAACAGCGCGAGGAGGCAGAGGACGTCCATATGGGGCCGTCTTTGATCGAGCGCCCAAAAATGCCGAGAGGAAAGCGTCGGGCGTGATGCATCACTCAGTTTGGAGCGCTCGAGCCAGGATTGCGACAGCAAAGCGGTGTGACCGTCGGCGAATACATGAACACGATCGTCGAATACACCGGACGAAGCGTCAACGGACCTCGTATTTGTTTGATTTTTGTGAAGACGCTATTGAGACTAGACAAGTCGACCGTCGCTCGCAGCGGCGAAGGCTGGCCTGCCGGTGCTGACGGCGAACCGGGACGAGTTCGACCCGCATCAACAAGTTCCGGTCCGGCACCATTGTCGAAGGCTCATCGCAGGATGAACGCCTGTGCGGCCTCGGCATCGAGACCATCATCATAACGGGGTGCGTTACCAATATTTGTTGCGAGTCGCTCGTCCGGGCTGCGATGACGCTGAATTACAAAGTTTTTTTGTAACTTAGGCAACTGCAATTCACGCCGACGTCGAGCACAATAATTCGCTCAACAACGTGACGCTCACATTCGCCGAGGTGGTTACGGCCGACGATGCCGCTTCCTGTCTGGCCGCATAGCAGCCTCTGGAGCGGCGGGGCTGGCCCGGCCGGGGGCGGAGGAGCCCGGGCCGAGGCGCAGGGCAGCGACTGAGCCGCCCCCTCCTTCAACTCCTATGTCGCGCAGCGAAGGCAGGGGGCGCTCGGCATCGAGCTGTCATGGCGCCGCGCGGATAGCTCGTTCTGCAAGGATTGAGAATTCCGCCGGCCGCGGGCCCATGCAGTATCGGCTTGCGGCTCCTCTGTGGGCCCTTTCACAAGCGCGTGAGCACCCGCCCATTTCGCAGCTTGGCGCAGCCGTGCCGACGGCAGAGGCCGAGTCGCGAAGCCTCGCCTCCCTTGGCTGGGTAACGACTTGATCTAAACGAAGGTCGAACATGTAGCTCTGGCGCTTGCTCCAGATGAGGTCGAGCGAACGATTGGTTTGTCACTGGCCTTTAGTTATGTCGCAGGTATAGTGCGGCGGTCGAGCTGCAGGGGGGCGTGATTGGCTGCTCGTCGAGGGGGGTTGCATGTCAGGTCATTCGCTACGTCACGTGGTCAATATCGATGCAGACCACGCCAAGGTTCGTCGTGCCCTCACCACGCCCGATGGGCTGGAAGGATGGACGATGGCCAAGGTCTCCGGCGGAGGGGATGTCGGCTCGACGTGGATTCTGCAATACGGCAGCGGCCCCACGTTCCATTGGGAAATCATCGCGCACGACGCGGACACCGTGGCTTGGAAATGCACTGAAGGGCCGGGCGACTCCGTCGGCACGACGGCGACCTTCCACCTGGGAGCGGAGCCGCGCGGTCGCGTGCAGATCACGTTCGATCACGCCGGCTGGCCGCATGACGGGGGCAATTTCGCCAAGTGCAACAGCCTGTGGGGCGCCATGCTCCACCACCTTCGCGCCTATGCGGAGAAAGGCACCGTCGCTCCCGCTCACGCCTGAACGCCCGCTTCACTCCTGAAGGCGCTTCCTCCGCAAGGGCCGCACCATGCAGCAATCGCTAGCCGACTTCGTGGCCTCGATGGACGAGGCGGGGTTCCTCGTGCGGATTTCCGGCGAGGTCCGCGTCGACCAGATCCCGCAGGTCCTCGAGGCGAATCCGACAAAAGCTGTCCTCATTGAAAAGATCAAGGACAGCGAATTCTCGGTCCTCGCGAACGCCTATTCCAACCAGGACATGTTCGCCTGGGCCATGGGCTGCGACAAGACCAAGACGGGCCTGAAGATGGTGGAGCGGTCCAAGGGCCGCGTCCCGTGGGAGCAAGTCACCACCGCGCCGTGCAAGGAGGTGATCCTGAAGGGCGACGATGTCGACCTCACGCGATTGCCGCTCTTCCTGCATCACGACCGCGACGGGCACGCCTATACCAACGACAACCTGTTCATCAGCAAGCATCCGGATACCGGGGTCTACGACTGGGGCATCTATCGCTCGATGTTCCGCTCGAAGGACGAAAAGTCCGTCGACATGACCTGCACGTCCCACCGGCAGCGCATCCACGCGATGGCCGCGGCGGCCAAGGGCCAGAACCTCGAGGTCGCCATCGTGCTGGGCGGCCCTACGCTGGACAAGATCTCCGCGCTCGTCGGCGTCACCGCCGACACGGATGACTTCGAGGTGCTGGGCGCATTCTACGGCGCGCCCGCGAAGATGGTCCGCTGCGAGACCATCGACGTCGTCGTGCCCGCCAATGCCGAGATCGTGCTCGAATGCGAGTTGATGGCGCTGGAAGGCCTCGTCTTCGACGAGGGGCCGTACGGTGAGTTCACCGGCATGTACGGCGGCGGCATCAAGCATAACTATCGCCTGAAAGTAAAGGCGATGACGTACCGCAAGGGCGGCATCTACCAGCATTGCACGATCGGGGGCCTGCACCCCTGGTATACGGACAACATGCTGCAGCTGCCGGCGATCGAGGCCGATCTCTTCAACGGCCTCAAGAACGCGGGCATCGAGGTTCACGAGGTCCGCTGCCCCGCCGGCGGCCTGTCGAACATCGCCTATGCCAAGATCCACCCGCTCGGCGCCGGCGACGCCAAGCAGGCGCTCGGCGTGATGCTCACCTGCTCGAAGCAGGGCCTTCCCAAGGTGGCGATGGTCTTCGACACCGACGTCGATATCTGGGACGACCAGGCCGTCCTGGCAGCCATGGCCTATCGCTATATGCCCGATCGGGACACGGTGCGGCTCGACGGGCTGAACACGATGACCGTGGACCCCAAGAGCAGCGAATTGGGCATTGCCTCCAAGATCGGGATGGATTGCACGGTACCGTTAGGTTCCAGCTGGAATCCCAATGAATTCGTGCGCAGCACGTTGACCGATCTGGGGGACCCGCCGCCGGACGTCAGGGTCATGGGCGAAGAGGAGCTGACGCGCGACATGCGGGCCTTCATCGCTGCGGAGCCCCGCGCGTGGTACGAGATCCTGAAGCACTATCACGGGCAGCCGTACCCGATCCTCTACCGCGCGTTCGGCAATCTTCGTCACGAGCTCGGCCGCACGAACGATCCGCCCTGGTACCGCTACACGCTGTCGGACAAGCCCTTCACCTGGGAGGCTGCGCCTCAGTCGCTCCTCCACTCCGATCCGCGGCATATCAAGACCTCCGGATAATCCGTCAAGCAACGCGAGGGGCTCCGGATCTCACGCCCCCAGCTGTCGAGGAGGGCCAGTTTGGGCTTGGTCCTGTCAACGCAAGGGGTGCGAGAGCGCTCTGCGATTGGGTGGAATCACCCAATCGCAAGAGAAGCGCCCAAGACTCAAAGAGTTATGAGCGTTTCGCCATCGGATGAGATCATCCGATGGCGAAACGCTCTGGTCGGTGCGGGGGCTGGTCGGGCGCCGCAAGCGCGGCCGGTGAGATCCGTCTCACCGCGCCGCGGCTTGGCCTTGCTCCTCCAGACGGATCCCGACAAGCGCGCGCGCCGCGACGATCGCCGCCAGGCCGATGAGCGAGCCCAAGACCGCCTCGAAGGCACGCTCCGCCAGCAAGGGGCCCCACGGCAGGCCGCGGCCGAGATTGCTCATCCCGATCGCGAGCGGCGACAGGAACAGAAGGGCCACGCCATATTGCTTGGCAATGAACAACTCGGCGATCGCCTGGCACACCACGATCATCACGATCAGCGCAAGCACGCCCGGCTCGAACGCGAAGATGACGCTGGCCAACGCAACGCCGCCGAGAGTGCCGGCGATGAGAGCGACGATCCTGAGATGAACCCGGGACGACAACAGGGCGGGCATCATCGCCGCGACCACCACGGGTGCCCAGAAGGGATGGCCGATCCCGAGCGCCAGCGCCGCCAACCAGGCGGCAAGAACCCCGACGGCAGCGGTCGCGATCGAGGCCGCGTGCTGCCGGCGGTCTATGGTGGTGAGCCCCGCTGCAATCCGGTCGCGCAAACGACCCCGCGCGTCGGTTTCGTGCGCGAGGACTCGCTCGAGAGCGGTCAGCGCCACCGAGAAGATCGCCGCTGCGAAGCCGACAGCCGTCCCAGCCAGGACCTTCGTCCAGGTCGTGGGAAGATCGGCGAGCACCAGGAGGATGAGAACGAAGAAGATCTCACCCCGCGGCACCCATCTCATGGCGGCGCCCAATGCGCCGGCGCAGAGCACGAGCGCAACGAGCAGCACGCCCAGCAGCCATGTCGGTCCATGCGCGGCAGCGAAGAGCGTGGCGACCGCCATCGTGACGGTGAAGGCGATGGCCACGGCCAGCTGGGTCTCGATCCGGCGGCCGGATGGTTCGCCGTGACCATAGAGCGACGCGAGCGCGCCGAAGGCTGCAAAAACCGCAAGGTCGAGCCTGCCGAGAGCGTAGACCGTCAGCAGAGGAAGTCCGACGGAAAGCCCCACGCGAACAGCGGCCCGAATGTCATGGCTTCGCGGACTTGGGATCAAGCGACGCATCACTGAACTCGCGAAGGGAATCATCCGCCATGCCATATCAGGACCTGCGCGCTTTCTTGGCAGCACTGAAAGAGTCGGGGGAACTCGTCGAGATCGAGCGGCCCATTGCCTTGAAGTACGATATTGCCAAGGCGCTTGCAAAGTCGAGTTCGCTTGGCGGACCGGCCCTCCTGTTCCGGCAAACGGGCACGGCGTTCCCGCTCGTGGCGGGCCTCTATGGAAGCCGCAAGCGGGCATTGATTGCCTTCGAGGCCACGGAAGCCACGATCCACAAGCGCGTCCTCGACGCCATCCATGCGCCCGTCGCGCCGATCGATTTTCAGGGGCGCGCGCCCTGTCAGGACGTCATGCTTCAAGGCGACGACATCGATCTCACCAAGCTGCCGGTCCCGATCTACAGTCCCAAGGACGGAGGCCCCTATATCACCGCCGCCATCATCGTCTCAGAAAATCCTGAGACCGGTGTGCCGGATATCGGCAACTATCGCCTTCAGGTGCAGGGGCCCAGGCAGATGGGGGTTTTCTCGGCCAGCAATCATCGCTTCGGGAAGAACATCGCGAAAGCCAAGGAGCTGGGGGTGACGCTGCACGGCGCGGCCGTCATCGGTGTCGACCCGATGACGATGTTCTCGTGCCAGGTTCAATCCAGCGATACGACCAACGACTGGTACGTTGCAGGCGGTCTTCGCGCCGCACCCGTCGAGCTCGCGAAGGCCGTCAGCAGCGACTTGAAGGTTCCCGCCCTGGCGGAGTTCGTTATCGAATTCACGGTCAACACGGACAAGCTCGCGGTGGAAGGTCCGCTCGGAGAGTATACCGGATACTATACGCCGGCCGCGCCCAAGCCGACGGCAACGGTCACGGCCATTACCCACCGCAAGGACGCGCTCTTCCAGGGACTGTTGACCGGAAAACCCATCACCGAGAACCATGTCCTGAAGCAGATTCCATTCGAGACCTCCGTCCTGCAGCAACTTCAAGCTCAGTTCCCGACGATCAGCGACATCTCGATCAACAGCTCCGGCGGGGTGCAGGTCTACGTCGTCCTGGCCATGACCCCTCGTTACGAAGGCGAGGCGAGGCAGGCGATCCTGGCGACGATGGCCTGCAACCTCCATCCGAAATGGGTCATCGTGGTTGAGCCGGATATCGACATCAGGAATTCGGCCGAGGTCGAATGGGCGATGTCATTCCGCGTGAAGCCGCGAATGGATGTGTTCGTCGTGGACGGCACGGCGGCGGCCCCGCTCGACCCCTACACCGACGGGGGTCTGTCGTCGGCCGTCGGCATCGACGCAACGCGCCCGTTCGGAGGCGACTTTCCCGAGGTCTCGGAGGTTCCGGGCTGGCGCGAGTTCGATCTGCCCGAGATCGGATCGCGCTAGTGGGGCGTTTCAGCTCATCTGAAATGAAAGTGCCCGACGCCCGAGTTTTCAAGTCGATGGATAGTCGGGTCAAGCCCGACTATGACGAGTGGAGACGGAAAGCCTTTATACTCAACGCCATGGCCGGGCTCGACCCGACCATCCATCATTCAAAGGAACAGATCTTTGCACAGCACCGGCCGGAACCGGTGCCGCAGGAGCTCACGAGGGGGACCATGTCCGAGGGTGTCGGTCTGGCACGCTTTGCCGTCGACCTGTATGGGCGGACGGGCGTCGCAGACGCCTGCCTGCTCTTGCAGGAGAGCGCCGGTGTCGATGTGGATGTGCTGCTGATGGCCATCTGGACGGCGGCACAGAGAGGGCGGCGACTGGAGGACGCACACATCCGGGACGTGCATGCGCACGTAGCGGACTGGAACGAGCAAGTCGTCCGGCCCCTGCGCTCCATGCGAAAACAGCTCAAGCACTATGAGCTCCCTGCCCTGTCAGACCGGGTGAAGCATCTTCGAGCGGGCATCCAGAAGCTCGAGCTCGATGCCGAGATGATCGAGCTCGACGCGCTGGAGGCGGCGGCGATCGACATCGGTGTCGCCGACGGCCACAGCACGGCTACCGAGACGGCCGTGCAGAACGGGCTGGCGATCCTATCCTTCTACAGTGGTCGTGCAGTGCGCGACGACGAAAGACAAGCTTTGCTCCGCATCGCGCATTCGGCAACGGGCGGGGAGCCATGAGGCGCGTCATCATTGCGATCACCGGGGCCTCTGGCGTCATCTACGGCATCCGCGCGCTCGAATTGTTGCGAAACGTGAGCGACGTGGAGACCCATCTCATCGTGACGCCCTCCGGCGCGCGCACGATTGCCGAGGAAACACGCCACGATCTGGACGGCGTCCGCCAGCTGGCAGATGAAGTCTACAGCCACAAGGACATCGGTGCCGCCATCTCGTCCGGATCCTTCCTGACCTCCGGCATGCTGGTGGCGCCCTGTTCCATCAAGACGCTGAGCGGCATAGCGCATTGCTACAATGACGAGCTGGTTGTCCGGGCCGCTGACGTCTGCCTCAAGGAGCGGCGACGCGTCGTGCTGCTCGTTCGTGAAACGCCGTTGCACGCCGGCCATATCCAGCTCATGGCGCAGGCGACGCAGAACGGCGCGATCATCATGCCGCCCGTTCCCGCCTTCTACCATGGCCTCCAGACCCTGGACGAAGCGGTGACTCAGACGGTGGCGAGGGCGATGGATCTGTTCGGCATCCATCTCGACCTCACCAAGCGCTGGCGCGAGCCAGGTTGATCGGGGCGGCCTCAGTGTCCGGCGCCCGCGGTTTCGATTGATCCAGGCGGGGCGCTCGGCAAGAGAACTGGGATGACCGAGCGATCCGATCTTCGGGTGGGTGACGGCATCGTGCCCGTCATCCCCTACGATGCCTTCGAGGCAGCCAACCTGTTCCTGGCGACCGGCCGCAAACTCGAAGAGGTGCTGCCTCTGATCGGCCTCGGCCTCGCCGAGTGGCAGCGGCTGCGCGACACCTACCGCCGACGGGCGCTTACCGACGAACGCCGGCATCCCTTCGGCACGGTCATCACACGCAGAAGTCACACGAAGCCGAGCGCCGCAGGCTTTCGTGCGGAGGACCGGGCGCAAGGTGAGCCTTCGCTGCCGCTCACGCGGAACGCTTGCGCATTTCCAACAGGAAATAGGGGGCGCCGACCAGCGTCGCGATCAGACCGGCGGGGACCTCGTACGGAAACATGGCGTTGCGGCCAAGCCAATCGGCAACAACCATGATCAACGCGCCGAGCATGGCGGACGCGACAAGATGGTCGATTGGACGCCGCATCCCGAGCATGCGGGCCATATGTGGCGCCATCAGGCCGACGAAGCTCAAGGGCCCGACGATCAAGATCGCCGACGCGGTAAGGGCGGCCGTCATCAGCAGAAGCAGCCGACGGGGGGCACCAGGATTGACGCCCACCGCCGTCGCTACGGCGTCGCCGAGCGGGAGCACTGCGAGCCAGCGGGACGTCAGCGGCACGACGAGCAGCGCAGCGGACGCGACCGCCGATGCCATGAGGGCGTCGGCGGCTTCGACGCGATAAGTTGATCCGGCCATCCAGGACAACAGCGTTCCCATGCGGGGATCGGGATCGACCAGCAAGAAGGCCACGACGGCGCTGAAGATGGTTCCGATGGCGACGCCGACGAGGAGCATCCGCTCGGGCGAGAATCGACCGCGGGCGCTGAGAACGGTCAATGCGGCGAGCGTCAGGGCCGCTCCTGCCGTCGCCGCAGCCAATTGCGTCGCTTTGCCAGCGGAGGGGTAGGCAAGGAAAACGGCAATGACGCCGAGGCACGCCCCCGGCGAGACACCAAGGATGTCCGGAGCGGCCAGCGCATTGCGGGTCATGCGCTGCATCATGGCGCCGGCGAGCGCAAGCGTCGCGCCGGCGCAGGAGGCCGCGACGATCCGAGGCCAGCGCCACGCCAGCATGGCCGCGTCCGTCCAACCGCTGAACGACCATCCGTGAGCGCCTTGGCCCAAAGTGAGCGCCAAGGCGAGAACGACCGACAAGCCACCGGCTGCCGAGGCCATGAGCAGAAGCGGCCGCCCATGGTTGTCCGCCGGAGCAGGTGATGGACGGACCTCGGCGCCGTCGACCCTGGTGGTTCGCAGGACCCAGAGCAGCAGCGGGGCGCCCAGCAACGCCGTCATGATCCCCGCCGGCGGCTCGGCCGAGAATGAGCCCAGCACTTGCACCACTTGGTCGGCGAGAAGCAGGATCGACCCTCCCAACACGGACGACCAAATGAGCCGCGCCCGGAAAAGTCGCGCGCCCGACACGCGGGCCAGCGTCGGCGCGGCAAGTCCAATGAAGCCGATCACGCCGACCGCGCTCACCACGAAGGCCGCGAGCGATACTGCGACGGCGAGCGCAAGCGAGCGAACCGAGAGGGGCGATAAGCCCACGCCGCGCGCCGTCTCATCGTCGAGAGCCATGACCGACAAGGGACGAGCCAGAACGGCGGCCGCGACCGCGGGCGGCAGGAGGCTCAGGAGAAGATACCTCGCGACGTCCCAGTTGTTCTGGACGAGCGAGCCGGAGCTCCAGACGAAGACGTTTCCCAGATATTGCCAGTGCAGCAGGCTGAGGGCGCCGCTCAGCGACCCGCACAACATGCTGACGACCAGGCCGGCGACGACCAAGGACAGCGGACGCCATGCATTTTGCGCCGCCAGAAGCAGGACGATCGTCGTGGCCGCGGCGGCACCGCCAAGTGCGATCCACGTTTGCGCAACGACCAGGAGCGCCGGGGCGAAGAGGGTCGCAGCGGTGAGTGCCAGCTGGGCGCCCGCCGAGGCTCCGAGCGTCGTAGGCTCGGCCAGCGGGTTGCGGAGCGCCTGCTGGAACAGGGCGCCGGACAAGCCCAGCGCGGCACCCGCGAGAAGCGCGACGGCGGTCCGCGGCAGCAAGCAGTAGCGAACGATCAACTCGCTCGCGTCCTGCGGGTCGACGAGCGCATCGATCCAGCGATCGGGCGGCAGCCGGCTCCAGATGCCCCACAAGGCGCAGCCGGCCGCGGCCACGAACGTCAAAGCTCCGATCCGTCCTGCGGAACTCCTGCGCCTTTCAACGGACACCGAGGCGCACGATCGCTCCGCGGTCAACCTGGAGCTTCCGCGAGAGCATCTGCCAGGAGCCCGGCGAAGCGTAGCGCGCTCGACGGCCCGCCAAGGACGGCGACCGGCGGCAGCGTCAGGACGCGGCCCCCCCGCACCTGCGGCAGGCGCGTCCAGATCGGGCTTTCGGTCAGCCGCCGTCGGGCAAGCGCGGCTCCGTCCCAGTACTGCGTGATGTCGACGATCACTGCGTCGGGGATCGCCGACAGCCTCTCGGGACCGATCAGTTCCCAGCCCCAGATGCCTTCGCCGCCGGCCCAGGCGTTGGCGACACCAAGCCTGGGCAGGACAGCACCCAGCAGGCTCCTGCGGCCGAAGACCCGCAGGTTACGCCCATCGATATTCGAATTGACGAGGCAGATCGCCTGGCCGCGGCGCTCGCCGAGCCGCCGGGCCGCGGCTTCAAGCGCGGCGGCCGCGTCCTGGACCGCCTGGCGCGCCAGGTCCTCGGTGCCGACGCGACGGGCCACCGCTCGCACGCACTGCATGCAGGTGGCGTAGCGGTCCGGCCCATCCGTAAAGAGGCCCAATGTAGCGACGGGAGCGATCTTCAGCAGCGCCGGGGTCGGCAGCGCCGGCCATGCGGACACCAGAAGGTCCGGCGCGAGCGCCTGCAACAGTTCGAGGTTGGGCTCGGCGACGGTGCCGACATCGACGACCTCGGAACCCAACGTCATATCCGCCTGACCGGCGCGATAGCGAGAGGCCGCCGCTGCCGCGACAAGCCGCGCGCCCGCAAAGCTCGCGATGTCCGTGGCCGCGAGATCCAGCGCGACGACCCGCGGCGGATGCGCCGGCGCTGCGCGGGCAACACGGCTCGCTCCCGAAGCGAGGGGGAGCGCGAGAGCGGCCCGGCACAGTGCCCTGCGGGAGATGGACGGCCCGCCCCTATCGCTCCGGGCGGATGCTACCATCTCGCTTGAAGCTTCACGAGAACGGTTCTGGGATCGCCATAGAACCCGTTGGTCGTCCCCGTCAGGGAGCGGACGTATTTCGCGTTGAAGACGTTATCCACGCTGACCGACGCCGTGACACTGTCGTTGAACTTGTAGGCGACGGACGCCGATGCCGTGGCATAGGCCGGGGCGACCAGCCGCCCGCCGGCATCCTGGGTGTAGAACTCGCTCGAGGCATAGACGCCGCCCCCGACGGTCCATCCGTCGAGCGCGCCGGACAGGTCATAGGTCGTCCAGAGCTTGAAGAGGTGCTTCGGAGCGATCGTCGAAAACGCCACTCCGCCGATGGCTGTGCTTTTGTCGTAGTTCTTCGTGACCGTGTACGTATATCCGGCGAAGATGTTCCATTGCTCGGTGGCGCGGCCGGCGATCTCGAATTCAACGCCTTGAGCGCGGGCCTTGCCCTGGGCAAAATAGGTCGTGTTCGACGGATCGCTCGGGTCGAGCATGGCGCGGTTCTGCTGGGTCAGGCTATAGAGCGCCAGCGTGGCGATCAGGCGATCGCCGAAGTATGAGCTCTTTATGCCCGCTTCGTATTGCTCGCCCTCGACCGGCTTGAGCAGGTTTCCCGATTTGTCGCGCTGCACTTGCGGCTGGAAGATCTGGGAATAGCTGGCATACAGGGCGTAGGTGCTGTTGATATCGTAGACCACGCCGGCGAATGGGATCGGCTTGGCGTCGAGATTGTCGCGCGTGGTCGCCTGGTTCAGGAAGTTCTCACCCGGATTGGGCCTGAACTTGCTGTTCCACCACAGGACACGGCCGCCCAGCACCAATGTCAGGGGGTCGGCCAAACTGATGCGGGCGTTTCCGTAAGCACTGATCTGGTCGGTCAGCGTGTGCCTGCCGAACACCGGGCCATCGAATGCCGGCTTCGGGATGTTGAGATCGAAGATGTTGCGCGTCTGCAGATAGAACCTGTTCGCAAGGGGTCCGTAGAAATTTTGCTGCCCCAGGTCCTCATGCGACGCGTCGATGCCGAACATCAGCTTGTGGTCCCGCCCGAACAGCGAAACAAGCCCATTCGTGTACCAGTCGAAACCGAGCTGCTGGTCGTCCTGCTTCCAACGCGTGGAGGCAAGCGTTCCCGTCAGCGTGGTCGGATTGATCTGGCCCAGGAAGTTCGTCGACGTGACGTCGCTCTGGTAACGGACGTAGTTGAGGCTAGCCTTGGTGGTCCAGCCACTGTCGAAGTTGTGCTGCACTTCCCCGAAAGCGCCGCTCTGAGTGTAGATATTCCTGTTCCACGGCGCGCCGAAGAAAGCCGATCGTGGCGCGTCGACAAACTGGTAGTTGGTTGTGGCGGGCACGCCGGACCAGGGTTGCCGCGCGGGACTGCGCTGGTAGTAAGCGCCCATGCGAGCCGTCGTGCTGTCGGACAGATCGGCCTCGACGACCCCGTAGAGCTGGCCAATGCGACGATAGGTGCTGTCTTCGACGAAGTCCTGGGATTGCACCGTTCCGACGAAGCGACCCCGCACCGTCCTCGATGCGTTGAGCGGGCCGGTGATGTCGAATTCATTCCTGATATAGCCGTAGGAGCCGGCCGAGAGCGTGTTGGCGACGTGGAGCTCGGACATCGGCAGCTTGCGGACGAGATTGAACGTGCCGCCGGGGGAGCCGAGGCCGTTCAGGAGGCCAGCGGGGCCGCGCAGCACTTCGACCCGGTCGTACATCGCGAGATCCTGGGCCGCCGCGCTGATGGCGATGCTTGTCGGCACCCCGTCGAGCTGGAAGGTGTTGATCGGAAATCCACGCGCGTAATAGTACGGCCGGTCGGAATCGCCCTGCTGCACGACGACTCCCGTGGAGTTGGCCACGGCCTTGTCCAACGTCGTCAGGTTTTGATCCTCGATGCGCTTGCGCGTCACGACAGAAACGGACTGCGGCGTCTCCTTGATCGAGGCTCCGTCCTTGGTGATGGTCGCGTAGTCGCTTCCATATGAGTTCGAGCCCTCGGTGGTGGCCGGGCTGCGGCCGCGAACTTCGATCGTATCGAGCGAAATGGCGCCGGGCGCAGTTAGACCGCGGGGCAGCACAGCTGCCGGCGCGCTCGGATCGATGATCATCACTGTTGTGGCATTGCTGAAGCGATAGCTGAGACCGGTTCCGGCCAGTAGTGCCGACAGGGCCTGGGAAACCGTCATGGAACCGCGAACGGGTTTGCCCCTTGCCGAAATCGGTCTGCTCTCGGGAAAGACCACCGAAAGGCCGGTGACGCGGCCAATGTCGTTGACGGCCTGGGGAACGGGCTTGGCTGAAATGTTGAACGTGAACTGGCGTGCCGCCGCTTGTTGCGCCTGCGCCGGTGCGATCGATATGCCGTTCGTCGCAGCGAGCAGCGTCGCCGCCAATGCATAACCGGTCGCGCGCGGCGTCCCCTTCCAGCTCATCGATGCCAGCCCTTCTCGCTCGTCCAATCATGTCCGGCGCAGGCAGCGCAGTTGCTGTAGGTGCCCGAGCCTTCAATGACCTTCACGTTTGAAAGGGCGCTTCACTGAACCTCCCGCGTCGAATTTTTCCGAGCAGACGGCAGCGCTTGGAAATGAAATGAATTTTTACCCGCAGAGAAATGCCGATAATTTTTTGAAGCCGGAGCGCTTCAGGGGCCGATGACCGTGAGGGCGCTCGTCAACGAGGTCATGCGGAAGCCGACGCTGGCCTGGAGCGAGGACAGCGCCGCATCGGTGTCGGCGAGCAGAAAGCTGCCGGTAACGAGCTGGTCGCCGAGCGTGGCGCTCGCGATCACAATACGTCCACGACGGTAGCGAGCGATCTCCGCCACGACGTCGGACAAGCGCGCTCGATAGAAGCTGTAGCGTCCCCTGTGCCAGGCCAAGGCGTCGTCGAGATCGACCCTCTCGATCGGTCCCGCGCCGCGTCGGCCGAACCGCACGCGCTCGCCCGGCTCCAATACGATCGGCTGCGTGCCCCCGTCGATCGTGACGGCAACCTTGCCGCTTTCCAGGACGACGGCTGCACCGTCGGCGGCGAGACCGACATCGAATCGTGTGCCGATGTCGCGGATTTCACCGTTGGCCGCGCTGACGATGAATGGTTTGCCGCCGCGGGCAACATCGAAGAACGCCGTGCCGCGCAGCAGAGTGACGCGGCGCTCCGTCCGGCTGAAGCGTTCGTCGAGGGCGCTGTCGGCGTTGAGCAGTACGGTCGAGCCGTCGGACAAGGTGATCGTTCGGCGCTCGCCGCGTTCGGTCGCGTAGTCCGCCATCAGATTCTGTAGGAGGCTGGGGCGCTGCAACCATGTGGCGCCGCCCAGCACGACGAGGAGGATGGCGCCGGCAACCATAAGCCGTCGCGAGGTGCGGCGCTGGGTCTTGGCCCGGTCCATCGCATCGAGATAGACGGCGAGCTCATCTGCCTCACGTGCGGCGATGCGGCGTCCTGGCGTCTCGAGCGTGTCCCAGACCGCTTCGACATGGCTGAAAGCGCGATCGTGCGCGGGATCGGCCTGGCGCCACGTCTCGAACTCCGCCGCTTCCGATGGCGTGAGTTTTTGCAGCCGTCGAACGAACCAGTCCCTCGCTTCCTCGCGAATGTCGGCTTCTGAGCGTTTAGGGGGATCCGCGTCGGTCATGGGTTCGCAAACGGCTGTTCATCTCACCCAAGGGGCGGCACGGCGCTCCTGTCGGACCGATGACAAACAGGGGAAGCCTTCTAGACCGATTCGTCCAAGGCAGTCTCGCAAGCAGCCATGGCGCGAGCCATATGCTTTGCGACCGCTCGCTCCGAGATTCCAAGGACCGCCGCAATCTCGACGAAGCTTCTACCGTGAATGCGATTGAGGAGGAAGATGTGGCGGGTCCGCTTAGGCAGGCCCGCGATGATGTCGTCGACGGACCGAATATCGTCCCGAGCGGCGACGATGTCGAACGGCGTCGGCGGAGGCGGAGCGTATTGCTCGGGTAAAAGATTGCCAAAGAAGCCTTTCCGCCGCCGTTCCGCCCGCGCGTGGTCGATCGCCGCGTTGCGGGCCGAGCGGGTCAGATAGGCCGGATCATCGATCCCACGATCGATCGCCTTTTCCCAGAGCCGCAGAAAGATGTCCTGGACGAGATCGCAAGCCGTCGCCGAGCACTTCACGTTGCGGCGAAGCTGGCGCTCGAGCCGCGAGCGCTCGACGGCATAGAGGCGCTCGATTTTTTCGGCCCTGGCAGTCATCGTTCCCGGATCGCTGCGAGCGACGCAGCCCTGCTCCACCCACGGGCTAGTCGTAGATCGAGGGCAAAACGCATTCAATCTCAATATTTTAGATCATTTCTAAATCGTGCGGATGCCAAGCTGGAGCCGTTGTGCGGAAGAGGTTCAGCACCTTATTTTCAGCGGTCCGGGGCGCGCTACGCTGCTTCGAGATCGATCGCGGCTCACACGGTTCTTTCCCACGCGTTGCGCATTTGCCACATTGATGGTCGGCGGGCGAGACGACGCCAAGGCCGGCGATCAGCCTTGCGTCGCACCGCGAAAAGTCGATCCTCGTTGCTTCTCGACGCGTCGGACCTGCAGCGAGGCGCTGTGAGCAGCGATGGGCTGGAGCCGATGACGGCGGCAAAGACAGCGGCGGGCTGGTCGAAGCCCTTCTGCCGGGACCACGCGGGCGGCCGAGGCCCGCGGCGTCAGAACGTGCCGCGCACGCCGACGCCGAACATCCGCGGCTCGGTCATGCTCGCCTCGATGCCGCCGATGCCGCGGTTCTGCTGCATGTAGGTCGCCGCCCGCTCGTCGAAGATGTTCTTGACGTAGCCGTACAGCTGCACCCCGTCATTGATCTTGTAGTTCACCCGCGCATCGGCGATCGTCCAGGGCTTGACCTTGTAGGATGGGGTGTTCGCGATGTCCGAATAGTATCCGTCCAGATAACGAACCTCGCCGGACACGTTGAGCCTGTCGGTGACGTCCCAGCTCGCCCCGACGTTGAACATGTAGCCCGGCGACTTGGCGAACTCGTTGCCGTCATAGTTCACGTTGCTGGTGATCTTGTCGATCTCGGTCCGCAGCACACCGAGGCCGGCCTTCAGCGCCAGATTGTCGAGGATCCGATAGTCGAGCCCGAGCTCGAGCCCATAGGAGTGGGCCTTTTCGGCATTGATCGTATAGGACTGGACGACGCCCGTGGAGAGCACCACGGGTATGTAGTATTGCGGGTCCGTGAAATCCATGACGAACACGTTGCCGTTCAGCGACAACCGGTTGTCGATCAGGTTCAGGCGCGTGAACAACTCGTAGTCCCAGAGCGTCTCCTTCTTGAACGGGACCCAGCGGCCGGCGGTGATGTTGAGCGAGACGCCGCCCGGGTTGTAGCCGCGGCTGACCATGGCACCCACGGTCCAGTCCGGCGTCACCGCATAGGCGAGCGAGACCTTCGGCAGCGGCTCGGAGAAGGTCTTGTCGAAATCCACGGGCTGGCGGGTGTAGACCGACGTGCCCAGCCGCTCGATCTGGTCCTGCTGGTAGCGCAGCCCGCCGGTCAGCGTCCATCGCTCGGTCGGCTTCCAGCTCACCTCGCCGAAGACGCCGAGACTGCGCTTGGTGTCGTCGAAGGCGGAGAGGCCGCTGAGGTACAGCTTCTCGTTGGTCTTGGTATGCGCGTAATAGAGGCCGGCAAAGCCGCTCAAGACGTCGTTCGGGTTGCCGAAGGTGACCCGTGATTCGTTGGAGATGTTCTTCTGCTCGATGTCCGCATCGCCGTTGTTGACGAGGCCGGTGATGCGCTGGACATTCGAGGCGGAGTACTGCGTCTGGTTGAAGGCCTTGATGCCGTTGCCGAAATCGTAGCTGAGATCGAGGATGCCGGTATCGGTGGTCTGGTTCCAGGTCGGCATCGTCGTGGTGATGTGCTTGAGCCGGTGGAACGGCCGGGACGCCGCCTCCTGGGACGGGCGGTTGCTGCCGTTGTGCGCATAGGTGAGCTTCGCCTCGAAGCCGGGAAGCGCGGCCGGCCGCCACAGCAGCTTGGCGCGGCCGTTGAACAGGCGGAACTTCTGGTCGGTATCCCCGTGCTGGAAGTTGGGGTTGACGTAGTCGATGAAGGTGTCGCGGCCCGAATAGTCCAGGGCGACCCGCGCCGCCAGCTCATCCTGGATGAGCGGGCCCGAGAGCGCGAACGAGGCGCGCCGCGTGTTGTAGCTGCCGAATTCCGTCTGGTAGGCGCCCTCAGGCGTGAAGGTCGGGTCCTTGGTGTTGACGATGATCGCGCCGGCAATGGCGTTGGCGCCCTGCGAGGTCGTCTGCGGCCCGCGAAAGACCTCGATGCTCTTGACGTCCCAGGCCGAGGTTCCGCCGAAGTAGAACTCGTTGTAATTCAGGTAATGACCGTCGACGTTGATGGTGGCGCGCGGCACCGTGCCGGCGAAGAACGCCGTCGCCCCCGTATTGGGCCCCTGCGCGTCCTGGCCACGGATGACGGGCATGCCGACCGTATCCGTGAAGACCACGTTCGGCGTGCCGGCGATCACCTGCGAGACCGTGGAGTCGCCGGTCTTCTCCCGCGTGATCTCCTGGCCCGTGATGACCGAGACGGACGACGCCGTGTGCATCAGATCGCGTTCGACCTTCTCGCCGGTGACCGAGATCGTGTCGAGGGTAACGGTGCTGCCCTCGTCCGGGCGGGCCGGTGCGTCCTGCCCGAAGGCCGGCGCCGCCGCGAACACCGACAGGATCGACAGCGTGCTGACACCGCGCAGCAGCGACGCGACAAGTTTCAAAGGCATGAGCCCCCCATTGTCCACGAAGGATCGCTGGCTAGGGCTGGCCATGGCTTGCGAGGTGATGAGTTGTCCCACAATGCATAGCGCATTCTGCATGTCAACATGACATGCCTCAACTTGGAACCGGTCGAAATCTGCGGCCGCCCCCAGCTCGCTGCCGGTTGAGGCGGCCCGGCCGACCCGCGGGACATGCGGCGGCCATGGCCTTTCGAGCTCGATTGATCTCGGCCTCTCACCGCCGTAACGTCGCCGGCGGCCCTCGACGGCGGCACGCCCGGCAGGTACCGACACCTCTCCCGCCTCAACCGCGGCAAGGCTGCCACGGTGATCCCTTCCGCCTCTTCAGCTCCCTCGCCGATGGACCCAGGACTGCGACAGTGAAGCCAGACAAGCCTGGTGACGACGGCGACGGCACGAGCAAGCGCTCCGCGACGATCCAGTCGGTCTCGATCGCCGCCCGCTTCCTCGAGGTTCTGGCCGGGGCGGAAGGCCCGATGGTGCTGGGCGAGATCGCCCGGCGCGGCCGCACCGGCACGTCGACCGCCCATCGCTACATGCAGAGCCTGGTGCGGGAGCGGCTCGTGGTGCAGGACCCCATGACCGGGCGCTATGACCTCGGGCCGGCGGCGCTGAGCATCGGCATCCGCGCCCTGCGGCGGATCGATCCCGTGGAGGTCGCCGCGCGGCTGATGAAGTCGCTCGCCTCGCGCATCGCGGCGAGCTGCGGCGTCGCGATCTGGACCGAGCGCGGCCCCACCATCGTCCGCTGGTACCGCAGCACCGATTTCTCGATCAGCACGGTGGCGCTCGGCGACGTCCTGCCCCTCAACAACACCGCCTGCGGGCTGGTCTTCCAGGCCCATCTGCCGCGCGAGAGCATCGCCGCCGCACGCAAGCTGCAGCCGCCGTCCTTCCGTGGCGCCGCCCCGGCCGCCGAGACGCTGGAGGCCGTCCGGCAGGCCTCCGGGGCAGAGCTGAACGAGCATCTGTTTTCCCTGCTCACCGGCAAGGCAGCACCCGTCTTCAACGTCCAGAACGAGATCGCCTGCGTCGTGACCACCGTCTCCTTCATCGAGACGGCGGAGGCCGAGGGCCACCGCGCCGCCCTGTTCGAGGCGGCGAAGCAGGCCACCCTGGAATCGGGAGGCACCTGAGGGCGAGCCCGTCATCCCGCCTCACCGGATACGCAGGTGCGCGCGCAGGGTGGAGCCCTCGTAGGCCCTGCGGAACAGGCCCCGGTCGGCCAGCGCCGGCACCAGCTCGTCGAGGAACAGGCGCAGCGACTCCAACGAGCCGCCGGGCAGCGCGATGAAGCCGTCCATGGCGCCCGCCTCGAACCACGTGACGATGTCGCCGAGGACGTCCTCGACGGTGCCGACGGACACCCAGTGCGCGGAGCCGACGACCTCCGGCCGCGCCAGCAGCTCCTCCACGGTCGGACTGTGGTTCTCGATGAAGCGGCGCAGCAGGTCGGCGTGGGTGCGGCTGCGGACCGGCCGGTCGCGCACCGGCAGCAGATCGGGCGTTACCGGGCTGCCGGCCGGCAGATGGCCGATGTCCAGCCCGAGGATGTCCTTCACCGCCTCGCAACGGTGCTCCCGCGTCAGGTGGGCATGGGCCCGCCTGTGCATGGCCCACGCCTCGGCGCGCGTCTTCGCCAGGAAGAAATAGAGCCCCGGCAGAACGCGCACCGCGTCCGCCGGGCGCCCGTGCCGTTCGGCGCGGCGTCTCAGGTCGGCGCGCAGCTCGATGCCGGCGGCCATGTCCGGCGTCGAGGCGAAGGTGGCGTCCGCCACCGATGCGGCGAACTCGCGCCCGATGTCGGAGGCGCCCGCCTGGAACAGCGGCGGCGGCCCGGCCGCGTGCTCCGGCACGTTGAGCGGGCCCCGGATGCTGAGGAACTCGCCGACGTGGTCGATCGGGACGCCGCCCGCCGCGCCGGTCAGCGCCGCATGGGGATAGCTGCGCCAGAGCCGGCGCACGACGTCGGTGAACTCGGCGGCCCTGCGGTAGCGGACATCCGGCGGCGGCATCGGCGCATCGCCAAAGTTCTCGGCGCCCTCGATCGAGGTGACGATGTTCCAGCCGGCCCGCCCCTGGCTGACCCAGTGCAGGGACTGGATCTGGCGCGCCACCACATAGGGCGGGTTGAAGGTGGTGGAGGCGGTGGTGACGAGGCCGATCCGCTCCGTCTCGCGCGCGATCGCGGCGAGCATGACCGTCAGGTCGAGGCCGACGTAGGCGGTGGACGTGGCGCCCCTGCCGCGGCGCATCACGAGGATGTCCGGCTTGAAGACGAAATCGAGCTTCGCCGCCTCCGCCGCCTTGGCCAGCTCCGCATAGAAGCCCGCCGGATCCTGCGTCTGCGCCCGCACCTCGCCGGGCTCCGGCTCGCGCCCGAGCAGCCATGTCTCCGTGAGGCACAAGCCGATGTGGAGCTGCCGGCCGGAGGTCATGTCGCGTGCCTCTCGCGGTGCGGCCGAGCGACGGCATCGGACCCGTCCGGCCGCCGGCCGGGCGAAGGCGATAACGGCGACGGCACGGCCTGCCGGCCCCTGGGCACGATCAGCGGCGCGCCGGTGACAGGGTCGGCAATGATGACGGACGGCAGGCCGAAGACCGCCTCGACCAGATGGGTGGTGACGACCGCCTCCGGCCGGCCCTCGGCGACGATGGCGCCGTCCCGCATGGCGATCAGGTGGGAGGCGTAGCGGCACGCATGGTTGAGGTCGTGCAGCACCGCGACGACGGTGCGGCCCTGCCGGTTGAGATCGGCGAGAAGCTCGAGCAGGTCGATCTGGTGGGCGATGTCGAGGAAGGTCGTCGGCTCGTCGAGCAGCAGGATCGGCGTGTCCTGCGCCAGCACCATGGCGATCCAGACCCGCTGGCGCTGGCCGCCGGACAGCGCATCCACCGGCCGGTCGGCGAGCTCCGCCACGCGGGTGTCGGCCATCGCGGCGGCGACGGCCGTCTCGTCCGCCGGAGACCATTGCCGAAAGAAGGACTGGTGCGGATAGCGGCCCCGGGCGACCAGATCGGCCACGGTGATGCCCTCGGGCGCGGTGGCGCTCTGGGGCAGCAGGCCGAGCCGGCGCGCGACCTCCCGGGCCGGGCGCTCGCCGATGCTGCGGCCGTCGAGGACGACCTGTCCCGCGGCCGGCGCCAGCAGCCGCGACAGGGCGCGCAGCAGCGTGGACTTGCCGCAGGCATTGGGGCCGACGATGACGGTGAACGAACCGTCGGCGATCGCCACCGACAGGTTCGCCGAGATCGTCCGCTCGTCGTAGCGGAGCGTCACGGCATCGGCATGCAGGCGATGCGTCATCTGCGGCCCTCCCGCGTCTCGACGGCTGCGGCGCCGGCCGGACCAGCGGGACCGGCTCCGGACCGAACGCGTGGATGCGATGGACCTTCGGATGCGGCGAGATCCGGAATGCCCGGCGACGGACAGCCGGTCCAGCCGGGCCGCCCCCATCCGCCGGGCGCCGGCTCGCGGCAACCGACGGCGGCGATAGCAGAACAGCAGACGTAGATCGAGTCGCACGGGACGAATTGAGACCGATTGTCGCTGTGATCGATCCACATATCGACATGACTACTTTTGATCTGTTCCAATTCTACAGTATGCAAGGTCGATTTCCACAATTAATGCCTTATAATACATGCCACGGCAGCGCGATCGTGTAGGATCGTCCGCATTGCTGCCGGGCGCCGCGCGGCTTGCCGGACTCGCCGCGGGGGGCCCTCGGAGTTCCCGCGCGCCACCTCATGCATATTGCATTGCGGGATGCAATCCGTAAGGTGGAACGAAACGCTTCGGTTCGCCGGGCGATCCCCGCGCCTCGCCGACGCCCCGCGCGGCGCGCATGCCGCTGCCGTCGACCCCTGACGGCAGGCCGATTCCAGGAGACGAACCCATGCCGCTCACGGGCAGCGAGAGCGTCGACGACCCGCGGGACCTGCTCCGTCAGCACGACCACATGCGCGGCATGGAGCGCATCGAAATGGTGGTGGAGGCGATGGCGCACCCGTTCCCGTCGGTGACCCGCGTCACCGGCCGGATCGCGCCCTCCGACCCGGCCGCGTGGCGGCGCCCCAACCTCGCGGTCCGGCTCGAAGTCGAGAGCCCCGCGGGCGAGCGTCCGGTGTCGCGGGTCTATACCGTGCGGTCGTTCGACGAGGGCCGCAGCCTGATCGACATCGACTTCGTCATGCATCCCGACGACAGCCCCGCCATGCGCTGGCTCCGCGGCACGCGCGTCGGGGCCGCCACGTGGCTGACCGGCCCCCGGGCGCATTTCGTGCCCCACTATGCCGCGGGCCGGCCGGTGGCGGTGTTCGCCGACGAGACGGCGATCCCCGCGGTCTACGCCATCCTCCGCCGGTGGCAGGCGGGGACGCCGGGCGTCGTCCATGTCGAAACCGCCGACGCCGCCGCATGTGCGGAGCTGCCGCGGGTTGCCGGCGTCGAGCACCGCCTGTGGCTGCGCGGGCCCGACGAGGCGCCGGGCACCACGGGGCGGCTGCTGGCGGCGGCGCAGTCGCTCCCCGCCCCCGGCACCTGGACCGTGTGGGCGGCCGGAGAGCGGCGCGAGGTCCGCGCCATCCGGGCCTGCTTCGAGGAGCACGGCCTCGACAAGGAGGACGTGCGTGTCTTCGGCTACTGGCGGCGAGGCGTCAGCAGCTCGGAGATCGATCGCGCGCGTCTGCGGCGCTACGAGGACGTGCGTGCGCAGGGCGGCGGGCTGGGACGGTTCGAGGAGTCCGATGGGCCCGTCTGACCACCCGCGGAACTCGGAGCGGCGCCGCCGCCTCGCCGGATGCGCCCTGGCTCTGGCGGCCGCGGTTGCGACACTCGTGCTGGATGCCCGGATCGCCATTGCCGGGGACGCCGGCTGGCCCCGCACGATCCGCCATGCGGCCGGCGAGCTGACGCTGGCATCGAAACCCCGGCGCGTCGTCTCGACCAGCCCCAGCCTCACCGGCATCCTGCTGGCCATCGGCGCGCCGGTCACGGCGAGCGCTGCGGCCACCCCCACCGTGCTGACGGACCGGAAAGGGTTCTTCACCCAATGGGCTGACGTCGCCGACCAGCGCGGCGTCAAGGTTCTCTACCGCAATCTCAAGTTCGACCTGGAGGCGGTGATCGGCGTCGGTCCGGACCTCGTGGTCGTCTCCGCCACCGGTGCGGACAGCGCCCTTCCGCACTACGCCGAGCTGACGGCGCAGGGCATCGCGACCATCGTCGTCAACTATTCCAACCAGAGCTGGCAGGACATCGCCACGGTGCTCGGCAAGGCCACGGGCCTGGAGGACGGCGCCGCCGCCGCGATCGGGCGCTTCGATGCCTATGCGGCCGAGGCGGCCGCAGCCATCACGCCACCCGCCGGCCCGGTCAGCATCGTCGGCTACGATATCGGCGGCACCTATTCGGTCGGCCGGCCGGGAAGCCCGCAGGGCCAGCTGCTCACCGCCCTCGGCTTCAAGGTGGCGGGGCTGCCGACGGCCCTGCGCCCGGACGTGACGCGCGCCTCGGATTTCGAGTTCATCTCGCGTGAAAACCTTTCGGCCGCCATCGCGGGCGAAACTGTCTTCCTGCTGCGCGGCACGGACGCCGACGTGCAGGCGTTTCTGGCCGAGCCGGTCCTGGCCAATCTTCCGGCCGTGGTGAACCGGAGGGTGTACCCGCTGGGCCCGACCTCGTTCCGCATCGACTATTACTCCGGGCGCCAGCTGATCGAGACCGTGGCCAGAGCCTTCCGCAAGCCATGACCGAGCATGCCCCGGGCGCAGTGCCCGAACCGTCCGGGCGGTCGCGGCGGCGGCGGCGCGTCTGGGGGCTGATCGCCGGCGCCGTGGCGCTCGGCCTCGCCGCCCTCGTCAGCCTCGCCGTCGGCTCCCGGCCCATTCCGCTGGCGACGACGATCGATGCCCTCAGCGCCTACGACGCCCACGACGACCGCCATCTGATCATCCGCCAGTTGCGGGTGCCCCGCACCGTCGTCGCCGTCCTGGCGGGGCTGGCGCTCGGGGTCGCGGGCGCCGTCATGCAGGCGGTGACGCGCAACCCGCTCGCCGAGCCGGGCCTGCTCGGCATCAACGCCGGGGCGGCGGCCGCCGTGGTCGTCGGGATCGTCGCCATCGGCACCGCCTCCATGGCGCAGTACGTCTGGTTCGCGGTCCTGGGCGCGGGGCTCGCGGGCATGGCGGTCTTCGTCCTCGGTCAGGCCCACGAGACGGGCGTCAATCCCGTGCGCCTCGTGCTGGCGGGAGCCGGCGTATCGGTGATGCTCGCGTCGATCACGAGCATCGTGGTCCTCAACGCGCCGCCGGCGGTCTTCGACGCCTTCCGCCACTGGGCGGCGGGCTCCGTCGAGGGGCGCGGGATGGACGTCGCCGCCGTGCTCGCCGTGTCCGTCGGGGCCGGGCTGGCGATGGCCTTGCCGATCGCCGGCAACCTCAATGCCATGGCGCTGGGCGCGGACCTCGGGCAGGCGCTCGGCGTCAACGTCCGCCTGTCCTGGCTGCTCGCCTGCCTATCGGTCATGGTGCTGGCGGGCGCGGCCACCGCGGCGGCGGGCCCGATCGGTTTCGTCGGCCTGGTCGCTCCCCATGTCGCCCGGCTGCTGGTCGGTCCGGACTACCGCTGGATCCTGCCCGCCTCGGCGCTGCTGGCCGCGCTCCTGCTGCTCGGCGCCGACATCCTCGGCCGGGTCATCGCCGCGCCCTCGGAGGTCGCCGCCGGCATCGTCGCCGCACTGATCGGCGGCCCGTTCTTCATCGCCGTGGTGCGCCGGTTCCGGTTGCTGAAGCTATGACCGCCAGCGCGCGGGCCGTTCTCCGGCTCGGCCCCTTCTCACTCCTGTGGCGGCCGCGGGTCGTCCTCGTGTGCGGTGCGCTGGCGCTCGCCGGCGCGGCCCTGGCGATCCTGCTGCTGGGCACGGGAACCCTGCCGTTCACGCCGGCGGAGGTGGCAGGGAGCCTGCTCGGCATCGGCGACAACCCGATGGCGGACCGCGTCATCCTCCGCATCCGGCTGCCACGCGTGCTCACGGCGATCTTCGTCGGCGCGTCGCTGGGCATGGCCGGCTCGGTGTTCCAGTCGATCTCGCGCAATGCCCTCGGCTCGCCCGACATCATCGGCTTCACGACCGGCGCGGCCACGGGAGCGATCGTCCAGATCATCCTGTTCAACGCCGGCCCGCTCGAGACCTCGCTCGCCGCGGTGGTCTCGGGCATCGCCACGGCGGTGATCGTCTTCCTGCTGTCGATGAAAGGGGGATCGACCGGCGGCTCCCGGCTGGTGCTGGTGGGCATCGGCGTCGGCGCCGTGCTGTCGGGCATCAACACCGTGCTGCTGGTGATGGGCGATCTCGACCAGGCCGTCTCCGCCCAGCTCTGGCTCGCCGGCTCCCTGGATGCGCGGACCTGGTCTCATGTGGTGCCGACCGCGCTCGGCTTCGCCGCGATCGTGCCGGTCGCCGTCCATCACACCCGGCGCATCGGTCTCATTGAGATGGGCGACGACGCGGCCCGCCAGCTCGGGGTCGCCGTGGAGCGCACGCGGCTGGTCATGGTGATCGCCGCGGTCGGCCTGACCGCCATCGCCACGGCCGCCACCGGCCCGATCGCCTTCGTCGCGCTCGCCGGGCCGCAGCTCGCCCGGCGCCTGACGTCGTCCCCCGACGTGCCGCTGGTATCGGGCGCGCTGATGGGCGCGGTCCTGCTCCTCGCCGCCGATCTGGTCAGCCAGCACGCGCCGCTCCATGTGGGCGTATCGATCGGGCAGACGACCGGCCTGCTGGGCGGCGTCTATCTGCTCTGGCTGCTGGCGCGGAGCCGGACAATCTGAGCTCGGGTAGCACGGTCCGCCCCGCGCGGTCCGGCCGTGGACTCGCGCCGCCGGCGCCGCCTATGCTGCGCCGGTGAAACCCCTGCCGCCCTTCCGTTCCATCGAGGCGTTCGTGGCCGCCGCGCGGGCCGGCAGCCTCACCGCCGCGGCGGCCGAGCTCGGCCTGTCCGTGCCGGCGCTGAGCCGGCGCATCCAGGCGCTGGAGCAGGACCTCGGCCGGCCGCTGCTGCGGCGGCTGCCGCGGGGCGTGGCGCTCACGCCGAGCGGGGCGGCGTATCTCGCCGAAGCGGGCGAGGCCGTCGACCGGCTGCGGGCCGCGACCGACGCCTTGCGCATTCGGCCCGAGCGCCCGCTCGTGCGCGTGAGCCTCATTCCCTCGCTGGCGACGAGCTGGCTGATGCCGCGCCTCATCGGCTTCCGCGCCGCGCACCCGTCGATCGAGGTCGACCTCGAGCCGTCGCAGGACTATGTCGACCTCGACGCCGAGGACTTCGACTTCGCCATCCGGCTCGGCGAGCGGGCCCCTGCCGACGTGCCGTCCGAGCCGCTACTCGCCGTGGACATCTATCCCGTCTGCGCCCCGGCGCTGGCCGCTGCCCTGCGCGCGCCGGCGGACCTCGCCGGCCAGCCCCTGCTCGGCCCCGGCCACCGGCCGGAGTTCTGGCCCGAGTGGGCCTGCGCTCACGGGCTCGACCTCACCGCGATGGCGCCGATCCGCCTGATCGACGGGCTGCTGCTCTACGAGGCCGCCGCCAACGGCATGGGCGTCGCGATGGCGCTCGATCCCATGGTCGAGCCCTACCTCGCCAGCGGCCGGCTGGTGCGCCCCTTCGAGGCATCCGTGCGATCGTCGCGCAGCTTCCGCCTGCTGTCGCGCCGGCTCGGGCGGCCGAGCCGGCCGGCCCGCGCCTTTCGCGCCTGGCTGCTCGCGGAGGCGGCGCGACCGGCGGCGTAAGCGCTCCGTCTTGCAGGTTCTGCAAGGATGCGCGCCGCAAACTCAATCGTGCGCCGCCGCTCGCGCCCCTAAGACCATCCGCCGTCGACGGCATAGGGCGAGGCGGACATGAACCGGGACGATATCTGCTTTTCGGACGCGAGCGAGCTCGCCGCCCTGATCCGGGACAGGCAGCTGTCGCCGCGCGAGGTGGTGGCGGCGCATCTGGCGCGCATCGAGACGGTCAACCCGAAGATCAACGCCATGGTCACCGTGATGGCCGACGCCGCGCTGGCGGCCGCGGCCGCTGCTGAAACGGCGGTGATGAGCGGCGCGACGCTCGGGCCGCTCCATGGCGTGCCCTTCACCATCAAGGATTCGCTCGACACCGCCGACGTGCCGACCCAGCGCGGCTCGCGCCTGTTCGCCGGGCACCTGCCGGCTGCGGATGCGACCAGCGTCGCCCGCTTCAAGGCGGTCGGCGGCATCGCGCTCGCCAAGACCAACCTGCCGGAGTTCTCGCTCTGGTGGGAGACGGACAATGCGCTCACCGGGCGCACCCTCAACCCCTGGAACCTGGAGCGCACGCCCGGCGGCTCGAGCGGCGGCGAGTCCGCCGCCATCGCGGCCGGGCTGTCGCCCATCGGGCTCGGCAGCGACGTCGCCATCTCCGTGCGCGGCCCGGCCCATTTCACCGGCATCGCGGCGCTCAAGGCCACGCACGGGCGTATCCCCTACACCGGCCATTTCCCGGAGGTGTTCGGGCACCTCTGGCACGTCGGGCCGATGGCCCGCAGCGTGCGCGACATCGCGCTCGCCCTCGCCATCCTCGCCGGGCGCGACGGGCAGGACGGCTACGCCATCCATGCCGCGCCCGGCCCGATCGACCTTGCGGCGCCGCCGGGGCCACGGCGCATCGGCCTGATCGTCGCGCCGGGCTTCGGGCCCATCGACCCGGAGGTGGCGGCGGCGGTGGCCGACGCCGCCGGGGCGCTGCGCGAGGCCGGCTGCACGGTGGAGGAGACACGCCTGCCGCTGCTGGAGGCCCGCAGCTATTACGAGGTGATGCTGCCGTTCTACACCGGGCGGCTGATGCCGTGGCTGCGCGAGCTGGCGGCGGGCCGCGAGGCCGAGCTCGGCCCGGTGATGGCGGCCTCGATCCGCCGGCCGCCTCCGCCGCTGGCGGACTACGTGGCAGCCGAGGCGCGGGTGGAGGAGCTGAAGAGCGCCTTCGCCGGCTTCTTCGAGCGCTACGACGCGCTGCTCTGCCCGGTGGTGCCGATCCCGGCCCCGCCGCCAGGCCGCACCGAGCATCTGGTGGCAGGCGTCACGGTGCCGGCCCAGCACGTGATGCGGGCGACGGCGCCGTTCAACCTCACCGGCCTGCCGGCGCTCGCCGTGCC
Organism: Chelatococcus sp. KU-N122; assembly: GCF_055391085.1. Lineage (NCBI taxonomy): Bacteria > Pseudomonadati > Pseudomonadota > Alphaproteobacteria > Hyphomicrobiales > Chelatococcaceae > Chelatococcus > Chelatococcus sp. KU-N122. Next base: position 1,502,086 of record NZ_AP043981.1, read on the forward strand.
GGTCCGCTTCAGCGCCGATGGGCTGCCGATCGGCGTACAGCTGGTGGGCCGCTGGCTCGACGAAGCGACGATCCTGCGCCTCGGCGCCATCGTCGAAGCGGCAAGCGAGGTGCACGGCCGCCGCCCGCCAGTGTAGAGGCGGGTCGTCCGACGGTGTCACCTCGGGCCTCCGGGGCGCAAGCGGCGCGGGCTGCGGCCGCGAGCCCGCATTTGAAGCCACAACGCAAGCTGTGTGCGACCCCCACCCCTACCCCTCCCCGCCACTTCGTGGGGAGAGGGAGGAGCCTCACTTTGCAAGCGTCGAGAATGACGTGGGGCGGCCAGCCGAACGGCCTCCCCCTTGCGGGGGCTGTCCCGAAAGGGAGGGACTGGTGGGGGTCGGCTTCAACCGCCTCGACGCCGGCAGAGAAGCGCGCCGAGCGCCCATCTTCGCCCCGCTCAGACGCAAGCTTCGCAATAATTCATTCGATTGAATTATTTCGTTGGGTGCGCTATTGTTGGTGATGGCGCCCAAGTCCCCTCCTCCCGAATCGCCCGAGGCCGCCGAGCGCGGCGAGGCCACCCGGCAGAAGCTGCTGCTCGCCGCCACCGACGTGTTCGGCCGCGTCGGCTTCGACGGGGCCACCACCCGGGCGCTGGCCGATGCTGCCGGGGTCAACCTGCAGGCGATCCCCTACCATTTCGGCGGCAAGGAAGGCCTCTACATCGCCGCCGCCGAGCACATCGCGGCGCAGATCGCCGCCCACGTCGGTGAGGCGCGCGGCCGCGCCCGCGAGCGCATCGCTGCGGCCGACGGCGACGGGCGGCCCCTCGGCAGGCACGAGGCGCGGGGCCTGCTGACCGACATCCTCCAGACCATGGCGGCGCTGTTCGTCAGTCCGCAGTCGGAAGCCTGGGCCCGCTTCCTCATCCGCGAGCAGATGGCGCCGACGGAGGCGTTCGCGCGCGTCTACGGCGGCCTGATGGAGCCGATGCTGCGCCTCCTCGGACGGCTGGTAGGCACGCTGCTCGACGAGGAGCCGGCGTCCGAGCCCGTGCGCCTGCGGACGCTCTCGCTGCTCGGCAGCGTCATGGTGTTCCGCATGGCGCACGCCGCGGCGCTGCGGCAGCTGGCGTGGACGAGCGTCGGCCAGCGCGAGATCGAGGTGCTGAGGGGCCTGGCCGCAGACCTCGTCGCCGCCCTCGTGCCGCGCGCGGAGGGCGACCCATGAGACGCGCGGCCGCCGTTCTCGTCGCCCTGCTGGCCGCCGCCGCCGCGGCGTGGTGGTTCGACCTGCCCGCGCGCCTCGGCGTCGCCCGCCCGTCCGGCCGGGGGCTGACGCTCTACGGCAACGTCGACATCCGGCAGGTGCAGTTGGGCTTCCGCGTCAGCGGCCGCATCGCCGCCATGGCGGTGGACGAGGGCGACCGGGTGGCGAGCGGACAGGTGCTGGCCCGGCTCGATGCCCAGCCCTACGCCGATGCGGTGCACGCCGCCGAGGCGCAGGTGGCCAACCAGGCGGCGACCCTGGACAAGCTGGTGGCCGGGCCGCGCCCGGCCGAGATCGCCCAGGCCCGGGCGCAACTGGCCGAGCGCACTGCGGACCTGGCGAATGCCGACCAGTCGCTCGACCGCGCGCTGCGGCTGCGCCCGGGCGGCGCCATCTCCCAGGCCGGCGTCGACCAGAGCCAGGCCACCAAGGACATGGCGGCGGCGCGGGTGGCCTCGGCCCGCGAGGCGCTGCGCCTGCTGGAGCAGGGCTCCCGCGCCGAGGACATCGCCGCCGCCCGCGCCAGCCTGCAGGCGGCGCAGGCCAACCTGGCGTCGGCCGGGACCTCGCTCGCCGATGCGGCGCTGCACGCGCCCGCCGCCGGCGTGGTGCTGTCGCGGGTGCGCGAGCCCGGTGCCATCGTCGCCCCCAGCGACACGGTCTACGTCGTCTCGCTGACCGAGCCGGTCTGGGTGCGGACCTACGTCGCCGAGCCCGACCTCGGCCGCATCCACCCCGGCCTGGAGGTGGAGGTGGTGACGGATACCGCGCCGGACCGGCCCTATCGCGGCCGCATCGGCTTCATTTCGCCCGTCGCCGAGTTCACGCCCAAGACGGTGGAGACGCCGGAGCTGCGCACCGATCTCGTCTACCGCCTGCGCATCGTCATCGAAGAGCCCGACGAGGCCCTGCGCCAGGGCATGCCGGTGACCGTGCGCGTCCCCGACGCGAGGGTGCCCGATGGCTGACGGGCCCGAATTCGTCCGTATGACGGACGTCACCAAGCGCTTCGGCAGCGCACCGCCCGCGCTCGACGCGGTCAACGGCGCGATCGGGGGCGGCGAGATCACCGGCCTGGTCGGGCCGGACGGCGCCGGCAAGACGACGCTGATCCGGCTGATGACCGGGCTGATGCGGCCCGACGGCGGCGCGCTCGCCGTGCTCGGCTTCGATACGCAGCGCGAGCCCGCCCGCATCCAGGCCGAGATCGGCTACATGCCGCAGCGCTTCGGCCTCTACGAGGACCTCTCCGTGCGGGAGAACCTCGACCTCTATGCCGACCTGCGCGGCCTGCCCGTCCCCGAGCGCGCCGGCGTCTTCGACGAGCTGCTCGCTTTCACCGACCTGAAGCGCTTCACCGGCCGCCTCGCCGGCCAGCTGTCCGGCGGCATGAAGCAGAAGCTCGGCCTGGCCTGCGCCCTGCTGCGCAAGCCGCGCCTGCTGCTGCTCGACGAGCCCGGCGTCGGTGTCGACCCGATCTCGCGCCGCGACCTGTGGGCCATGGTGCAGGACCTGACGCGGGAGGGCGTCGGCGTCGTCTGGTCGACGGCCTATCTCGACGAGGCCGAGGCCTGCGACCGGGTGCTGCTGCTCGACCGCGGCAAGCTCTTGTTCGCCGGCCCGCCGGCGGAGCTCACCGGCCGGGTCGACGGCCGCGTGGTCAGGCTCACCGGCATCGCCGGGCGCCGCCGGCCGCTGCTGGCGCGGGCGCTGGGGCAGCCGGGCGTGGTCGACGGCGTCATCCAGGGCGAGGCCATCCGCCTGGTGCTGGCCGCCGGCACGCCGGACGCCGGGCCCGTCGACGTCGCCGGCCCCGGCGCGCGTATCGAGCCGGCGCCGCCGCGCTTCGAGGACGCCTTCGTCGACCTGCTCGGCGGCGGCCCGGGCGGCCGCTCGCGGCTCGCCGAGGCAGCCACGCCGCTCGCCGCGGAGGCGGACCATCCGGTGATCGAGGCGCGCGGCCTCACCAAGCGCTTCGGCGACTTCACCGCCGCCGCCGACATCACCTTCGCCATCCCCCGCGGCCAGATCTTTGGGCTGCTCGGCCCCAACGGCGCCGGCAAGTCCACCACCTTCAAGATGCTGTGCGGCCTGCTGAAGCCGAGCGGCGGCGAGGGCCGGGTGGCGGGCTTCGACCTGCGCCGCGACACGGCGGCGGCGCGCGGCCGGCTGGGCTACATGGCCCAAAAATTCTCGCTCTACGGCGACCTGAGCGTGGCCCAGAACCTCGCCTTCTTCGCCGGCGTCTACGGCCTGGCGGGCCGGCGCAAGGCTGACCGCGTCGCGCTGATGACCGACATCTTCGGCTTTGCCGCCCAGCTCGGCCACTCGGCCAAGGACCTGCCGCTCGGCCTGAAACAGCGGCTGGCGCTGGCCTGCGCCGTCATGCACGAGCCCGAGGCCCTCTTCCTTGACGAGCCCACCTCGGGCGTCGACCCCATCACCCGGCGCGAGTTCTGGATCCACATCAACGGGCTGGTGGAGAAGGGCGTCACCGTGCTCGTCACCACCCACTTCATGGACGAGGCCGAATACTGCGACCGCATCTCGCTGATCTACCGCGGCCGCTCCATCGCGCTGGGCTCCCCCGACGAGCTGAAGGCCAGCGTGGCCAACGCCGACAACCCCGACCCGACCATGGAGGACGCCTTCATCGCCCTGGTGCGCCGGTCCGACCTGGCGGAGGCCGCATGAGCACCGCATGGCACCGGCCGTCATGGTCAGAGGCGCGCCGCCGCCCCACACGCGGCGCGTCATGGCCGGGCTTGACCCGGCCATCCATCGACTCAAGCGACGTCAGCCCGCCAGGGCTGGCCGTATGTCGGCTTCCTCGGCGGATGGATGGCCGGGTCAAGCCCGGCCATGACGCTGCAGCCGCAACGCCTTGTCCTGATAGGTCAAAGCAGCTGGACCGCCCCCCACCCCTACCCCTCCCCGCCACGGCTTCGCCGCGGGGCGAGGGAGGCGTCCTTGCTTGCAGCCGCTGGAGATTTAGTGAACCGGCTAATCAAACAGCCTCCCCCTTGCGGGGAGGCTGTCCCGTGCGAAGCGGAAGGGACTGGCGGGGGTGTTGCCTCGACGCCAGCCGAACCAGCCGCCGAGGGCCTGGCGGGGGAAGGCCGCCACCGCCTCAACGCCCCCAGCAAGGCGCCCCCCTATGAGCGCCGCCGACCGCCCATCGCCCGCAGCGCCGGTCTCCGGCCGGGCGCGGCGGTTTGCGGCGCTGGTGCGCAAGGAGAGCCTCCAGATCGTCCGCGACCCCAGCAGCATCCTCATCGCCGTGGTGCTGCCGCTGATCCTGCTGTTCATCTTCGGCTACGGCGTCTCGCTCGACGCCACCCGCACCCGCGTCGGCCTGGTGGTGGAGGCGGCGACGCCCGTCACCCAGGATCTCGCCGCCAGCTTCCAGGCCTCGCGCTACTTCGACGTGGTGCTCGGCCGCGACCGCCGCGCCTTCGAGCAGGACCTGGTGCTCGGCCGCGTGCGCGGCATCGTCGTCATCCCCGCTGCCTTCGCCGGCGACCAGGCCGGCCGCGGGGCGGCGCCGCAGATCCAGGTGATCGTCGACGGCTCCGAGCCCAACACGGCGAGCTTCGTGCAGAACTACGCGCAAGGGGTGGTGGCGACCTGGGTGGCGCAGCGCGGCGCCGACACCATGGCCAAGGCGGCGGCAATCCGGGTGGAGCAGCGCTTCTGGTTCAACCCCGAGCTCGCCAGCCGCAACTTCCTGGTGCCCGGCTCCATCGCCATCGTCATGACCCTGGTCGGCACCCTGCTCACCTCCCTCGTCGTGGCGCGGGAATGGGAGCGCGGCACCATGGAGGCGCTGATGGCGACGCCGGTGACCGCGGCCGAGCTGCTCGCCGGCAAGATCCTGCCCTACTTCGCCCTGGGCCTCGCCTCCATGACGCTCTGCGTGGGCGTCGCCGTCTTCGTCTTCGGCGTGCCGTTCCGCGGCTCCGTCGTCGCGCTCTACGCGCTCGCGGCGAGCTTCCTGATGCCGGCGCTGGGCCAGGGCCTGTTGATCTCGGCGGCGACCAAGAACCAGTTCCTCGCCTCGCAGCTCGCCCTGCTCTCGGCCTTCCTGCCGGCCTTCCTGCTCTCCGGCTTCCTGTTCGAGATCGACTCCATGCCGCGGGCGATCCAGCTGGTGACCTGGATCGTGCCCGCCCGCTACCTCATCCCCAGCCTGCAGAGCGTGTTCCTGGCCGGCGACATCTGGCCGATGTTCCTCACCGCCATCGCCGTGATGCTGGCCATGGGCGCGGTGATGTTCGTGCTCGCCGCGCGCAGCACGCGCAAGCGGATCGGCTGACATGTGGACCCGGCTCGCCGCCCTCATCGTCAAGGAGCTGCTGGCGGTGCTGCGCGACCCCAGGAGCCGCCTGATCCTGGTCGGCCCGCCCATCGTCCAGCTCCTCGTCTTCTCCTACGCCGCGACGCTGGAGGTGAAGAACGTCGACGTGCTCGTGCTCAACCGCGACGCCGGCGCCTGGGGCCAGGAGCTGGTGCAGCGCATCGGCGGCACGCCCACCGTCCGCCGCATCATCCGCGCCGCGAGCCCGGCCGAGCTGCGCGAGGCGATCGACCGGCAGCGGGCGATCGCGGCGGTCCACATCGGCCCCACCTTCTCGCGCGACATCGCCGCGGGCCGGCCCGCCGATTTGCAGATCATCCTCGACGGCCGCCGCTCCAACGCCTCGCAGATCGTTGCCGGCTACCTGAACCAGATCGTCGCCGGCCTCGCCGTCGACATCGCCGCGGGCGCGCCGGCGCGCGCCGCCCCGATCGCCGTGGTGGCGCGCAACTGGTTCAACCCCAACCTGGAGTTCCAGTGGTTCATGGTGCCGAACCTGGTGGCGGCCATCGCGCTGCTGATCGGCCTCGTCGTCACCGCGCTGTCCATCGCCCGCGAGCGCGAGCTCGGCACCTTCGACCAGCTGATGGTGTCGCCGCTCCGGACCCACGAGATCCTCATCGGCAAGGTGATCCCGCCCATGCTGATCGGCGCCTTCCACATCACCGTCTACATCGTGGCGGCGGTGTTCGTGTTCGGCGTGCCGCTGCGCGGCTCGCTCGCCCTGCTCTACGGCAGCGCCGTGGTCTACCTGCTCGCCGTGGTCGGCATCGGCCTGTTCATCTCGGCCCTGGCGGCGACGCAGCAGCAGGCCATCCTCGGCGCCTTCCTGTTCCTGGTGCCGGCCATGCTGCTCTCCGGCTTCGCCACGCCGATCGAGAACATGCCCGACTGGCTGCAGCCGCTGACCGCGGTGAACCCGCTGCGCTATTTCCTGACCATCGTGAAGGGCGTGTTCCTGAAGGACCTGCCGGCGGCCGAGGTCTTTCGCAACACCGTGCCTCTGGCGCTCATCGCCGCGACCGCGCTGAGCGCCGCGGCCTGGCTGTTCCGCAGGAGGCTGGAGTGAGCGGGGCTGCGCCGGTCATCCCGGCGGGTGTTCATGGTGAAGCGGCCGGGGTGAGCGGTGCCAAATCCGATTGGCTCATCCACAGACGGCACGGCGTAGCGCTATCCCGGTGATGGGGTGGCCACCTTTTGCCGCCGGCCGCGCGCCCTGGCCAAGAAGCCAGCGTCGTCGACGCTACGCCGCAACAGCAGTCAGCCGCAAGCCAAGGGCCTTGAGGGCCTTGCTCAACGTCTCGAGCGTCGGGTTCCCGCCCGGGCGGAAAGCCTTGTAGATGGTCTCCCGGCTCAACCCGGTCTCCTTCGCAAAGGCCGTCACGCCGCGTGCCTTGGCGATGTCGCCCAGCGCCGCCGCGAGGAGCGTCGGATCACCGTCATCGAGGACTGCTACAAGGTATAGAGCCTGATCGTCCAGCGTTTTGAGATGGTCCTGGATATCGAAACGAGTCGTTTCCACCTCGATCTCCTTGGATATGCGCTTGGCTTTGTCGATGTCCGCCGGCTGAGCCCGGCTGCCGCTGCGCACAACAGCAGGATCAACTCCGGGCCTCGCCGGACGAAATAAAGACAATAGCTCCAGTCAAACTTGCAAGCGGATTGTTGACAATTCTGTAGACACCTACTCGATAATGTTTGAGTAGCTGGATCGGAGGCCCAAAGGATACAGCTAAAGCGAGATTGAAATCCCCGCTCTCACTTCAATGAGGCCGAAGCACACGTGCTTCGGATCCCCGTCACTTGGCATTGACGGAATATCTAAGTGCGCCCCCGATGGCGTTCGGCCTCCGACCCGGCGAGTAGAACTATATGCGTCGCAGCGCGGCGGCGCAATTCGCTTTCTTAGAGAGAGGGGAATGAAAGGGGGTTTGCTCTCCATTGACTCTAAGGCACGCATCGGCGTAGCTTTTTGCAATTATGGGGGGCGCGATGGATATTCACACACTCAATCAAATGGTGAGCGAAGACGCCGCATTGAGACGGAGGCAGGCGCTCCAACCTTTGGACGGCCAGGGAGGGAAAATTTTCCCGCCCACTTATCCCGCCTCAGACGAAGCGAAGCGAGCCAATCGCAATGCTCCTCCTCGCCACGTCTACGAGCGCCGTCGGCTGAACGGCCAAGATGCTTGGTGCGTACTGCTTGATAGCGTGCAATCGCAGGCTAACCGGCTCGAGGAAGCCCTGCTTGCCGCGATCAGCGACGGCGTTTCCATCCCGCATGTGGTCGTGGATTTCAGCAAGGCGCGCCTCGACGGAGTCACTAGAATCACCTCGCTGGAGGCCCCGCATCGCGTGTATGACGCCATCCTGCGTGATAGCCTTCTTGACGGCCAGCCATTTATGGCGAGTGACGTCGGGCGACGTCTAGCGAAGTCCAAGGCGGAAGACGCAGCAGCTGTTTTAGAGATCTCGCCAACGGCCCTGTTGTTCGGCGCATGGCATTCGACCGGCGAGGGCGGCGGCCTCGGCGCCAAGTTCGCCCGCTGCCTCATATCCGAGATCGTGGCAGTCAATGTCCCCGTGGAAGATACGCTAATAAGCCAACGCACCGGCGAAACCGACATCCAGACATCCGGCCGGCGCACCGGAAGTCGGATCGATCCCTTGGGTGTTCTAAACAAGGTCAGGATTTATCAAGCAAAAGACAATCCCAACGATTGGACGCCGAAGGAGGGCTTGGCCGCGACCAAAGGCGCAAACAAGGAGCCCGTGCTCTATAGTGGTAGAAGTGGCAAAGCAGGGCGAGCATCGCTCATTAACCACGGCAATATCACTCCCTCCGTAACCCCCCTTGGCGTTACCTGCGATCACGCTGAGCACAGCTTCGTGCTGAGCTTCGCGGCTCTGCGCCGGCTGCGGTTCGGTTCGGCGGAGAAGGATATCGCTGGCCGGAGCATGCTGGCCGCCCTCGGGCTTGTCGCCCTCGCCGAGCAGGATGCGCGGGGCTATGCGCTACGCTCGCGCTGCGATCTCGTCTGTGAAGGAAGAGCTCCATTGGAGCTCGTGCACATGGATGGCACAACGAAAATGATACCGCTTGAACGCAGGGATGCCCGTGCTCTTTACGGGCAGGCGTTCGAATCCGCGCGAGCCGCGGGCTTCGCCTTATCTGCTGACCCGCTTCGCCTCACGCCCCAGGACAAACTCGTTGAGATCGTCCGTAGGAGTCAGGAGCTTGCCCTTGCTGGCGCGGGTGGCGAAGAGGAAGGGGCGGACGGCAATGACTCTAGCTCTGGAAATTGAGTATCTTTCCGGCCTTTACTTCGCGGCGATCGGGCCCGACGACCCGGTCGCCGACTGGCCGCCACAGCCAGATCGCATTTTTTCCGCACTTGTCGCCGCTTGGGCTGCGCGGGGACAGAATGACCGGGAAGCGAAGGCGCTTGAGTGGCTTGAGACTTTGCGGCCGCCACGCATATTTGCATCCGACGCCAAGCCTCGTACTGCACCACAAGTCTTTGTGCCGCCAAATGACCACGAAACACCAAAGGGCGATCTGGGCAAACTGAAATGGCATCGAGATTTCCTATCAAAGGGGATCCGGCCTCCTAAGCAGGAGCAAAAGCCTTGGCTGCAGGCATGGAGCGTTATGCCCGATCAAAGGAAGCGATCCGGCCTCAAAGATAGAAACTTTCCGGCCACGCGGCCTCATGATCGAGTCATGAAACTGCTCTGGATTGATGTAGAACCCGAGGAGGGAGCGCTCGAAGCATTGAATTGGTTGGCGCGCGACACAGCCTACATCGGACATTCGGCGAGCCTGACGCGCTGTTGCTTCAGTCGTAGTGACGAGATCACCGCAGCTATACAACCGCGGAACGCTAGGCGGGGCATCTATCCTGGTCGCTTCGCTGAGCTCCGTGCCGCCTTCGACGCCGGCCACCGCCCTGCCCCCGGGAGTCTCCTAAGGCCGATGGCTCATTCCGCCGACGACACGCCCCAGAGCGTGTTCGAGACGCGCTGGCTGCTGCTGGAGCACGACGGCGACGGTCGCCACGACACCATGCCCGACATCCGCGCCGCCGCCATCGTGGCCAAGACGATCCGGGACACGCTGCTCGACGGCTATGGCCGCGCCGGCCTGCACGGCGAGCGCATTCCGGCCGTGGTCAGCGGCCACGCGCCGGACGGCAGCCCGACGCGCGAGCCGCATCTCGCCGTCGTGCCGCTCGCCTTCGCCGGCTTCCCCCACGCCGACGGCCGCGTCCTCGGCTTCGGCCTGGTACCGCCACGCGGCAGCGGGCTCCTCGACGATCCGGATTTCCTGAACGCCATGCGGCAGGTCGCTCCCTTCGACGAGACGGACGAGCGCAGGGTCCTGAGGCTCGCGCCGAAGGCGGGAGCGCCCGGCCCGCGCTTCCGCATCGCGCTCACGCCGACCTTCGCGGCCGAGCGGCGCTCGCTCGATCCGTCGCCCTATACGGCTGCCGCTCGCACCTTTGCGACGGTGACGCCGATCGTGCTCGACCGCCACGTGAGACAGACGGGCGGGGCGCGGATAGACGAGATGATCGCCCAGATCGTCGCCGCCTGCGGCCGCATCGGCCTGCCGGAACCGGAAACGATCGCTGCCGCGGACGGGCCCCCCTGCCCGGCCGTCGTCCCTGACAAGCATTCGGCGATCGCGGGCGCCCCGTCTGCCACTCCCTCGGGCAACGCACCCGGCTGGATGCGCTGGCGCTTGCCGCCGTCGCTGGCGAGCCGGCCGCTCATCCACGCCGTCATCCGGTTCGCCGAGCCCGTGCGCGGGCCGGTGATCCTCGGCGCCGGCCGTTTCGTCGGCCTCGGCCTCTGCCGGGCGATTGACGGCGGGGACGGCTCATGACGGCGCATGAAGCCCGACTGCCGGCCCTGGCGCTGGACGACTTCGCCGCCTTCTTCAGGGAGGTGCACGGCGACGACGTAAGCCCATTTCCGTGGCAGACACGGCTGCTCGAGCGGCTGGCGCGGGATGACGGCACCTGGCCGGACCTGCTGGACCTGCCCACCGGCTCGGGCAAGACCGCGGCGATCGACATCGCCGTCTTCCACCTGGCGCTGGAGGCTGCCGGCGGGCCGGCGCGCCGGGCACCCGTGCGCATCGCCTTCGTGGTCGACCGGCGTCTGGTGGTGGACGACGCCCACGGCCGCGCCAAACGGCTGGCCGAGGCGCTGGCTTCCGACCAAGCGGGCCCCATCACCGCCCGCGTGGCCGCTCGGCTGCGCCATCTCGCCGGCGGCAGCCTGCCGCTCCTGGCCCGCCGCCTGCGCGGCGGCCTGCCGCGCGAGGACGACTGGGCGCGCACACCGGCCCAGCCCACCGTGCTCTGCTCCACCGTCGACCAGGTCGGCTCGCGGCTGCTGTTCCGCGGCTACGGCCTCCCGGACCGGGCCAAGCCGATCCAGGCCGGGCTCATCGGCGCCGACTGCCTGATCCTGCTGGACGAGGCGCATCTAGCCGAGCCGTTCCGGCAGACGCTCATGGCCGTCGAACGCTACCGGAGCGAGGCGTGGCGCCAAAGTCCGGAGGCCGTGAGCCCCTGGCGCTTCGTGCGGCTCTCGGCCACGCCCGGCGAAGATTCGGCCACGCCCGGCGAAGGTGCTGCCGACCCGTTTGGCCTCGTCGCGGCCGACTATGCCGACAAGGAGCTGGCGCGCCGCTGGAGCGCATCGAAGCCGGCCCGCCTCGTCGGGCCCTCGAAGGTGAAGACCGGTAGCGACACGGCAGGCGAGGAGGAGGCAGCTGCGACCGAGGATGCCGACGAAGCCGACCTGGGGCCGCGCATCGCGGCCATCGTCGGTGAAGTGCGCCGGACGCTCGATACGCTGCGCCAGCGCGGCCTCGACGCACCGGCCATCGGCGTCGTGGTCAACCGGGTCGCCCGCGCCCGGCAGGTGTTCGAGCGGCTCGGGCGGGAGCTGCCGGAGGCGAGCTGCACGCTGCTGATCGGGCCGGCCCGGCCGGTGGACCGCGACGAGACCGCGGAGCGCGAGCTGGCGCCGATCCGCACCGGCGGCTCGCGCGCGCTCGCCAAGCCGCTCATCGTCGTCGCCACCCAGTGCCTGGAGGCGGGCGTCGACATCGACTTGGACGGGCTGGTCACCGAGGTGGCGCCGATCGACGCCCTGCGCCAGCGCTTCGGCCGGCTCGGCCGCGCCGGGCGCGGCACGCCGACCGATGCGGCGGTGGTGGCCGCCAAGGCCGATCTCGCGCCGCGGCGGGAGGATCCCGTCTACGGCAAGGCGATCCAGGCGGCCTGGGCCTATCTGACCGCGCATGCCGCCCCGCCCGCAGCCAGGGGTGCCGCGCTCATGCTCGACTTCGGCTTGGCCGCCTTCGCAGCGTTGACGGCGTCTGATCGGGTCCCGCCCGAGGCTTTCTCGGCCAAGCCCAATGCCCCGAAGCTGATGCCCGCCCACCTCGACGAGCTGAGCTGGACCTCGCCAGTGCCTGCACAGGGCCCGGAGGTCGGGCTCTTCCTCCACGGGGCGGGGCGCCAGCCGGCCTCGGTCACCGTCGTCTGGCGCGGCGACATCTTCTGGCCGAGCGCCGTCGAACCGGAGGAGATCCGGCGGCTGCTGCAGCTGGTGCCGCCGCGCGCCGCCGAGACGATCGAGCTGCCGCTGTGGGCCGTGCGCAACTGGCTGGAGCGGCGCGGCAGCGCCTTCGCGCGGCTCGCCGATATCGCCGAGCTGGCGCCGGACGAGGATGACCGGGATGCGCGCCAACAGTCGGCTCGGCCGGTCTTTCGCTGGACTGGAGACGACGACGAGCGCTCGGACTGGGTCTTTCCCGACGCAACAGGACCCGACAATCCGAAAGCGATCCGACCCGGCGACACGCTCGTCGTGCCGGCGAGCTACGGCGGCGCCGACAAGCACGGTTGGAACCCGCGAAGGAGCGCCCCCGTCGTCGACGTGGCGCTGCAGGCGGCACGGCCGTTCGAGGCGCGCCGCTATGCGGTGCGGATCGCGCCCGGGCTGCTCGGCCCCGCCGATGGGGACGAGGCGCCGGACGCTGGCGAGGTGGCGCCCGCCGACCCCGCCGACGAGGAGGCGCGGCGGGAAGCCCTGGCCAACGCCCTGGCGGCAGCCGGCTCGCAGCGCTGGGCCGACATCCGCGACGCGCTCGCGAGCATCGACCTGCCGCCGCACCTCGCCGATGCGCTGCTCAAGCTGGATGGCGCCCCACGCACGCGCAGGAACCGCATCCAGATCTACACGGACATCTACGGGGTCGACACCGCAGGCCGCCCGCGCGGCGTCGTGATCGTCGCGCCGTTGGGCACGTCGCCGAAAGGTGCCGCCGCGCCGCCTGAGACGGGCGAGCCCGGCACGACCGACGATGACGTAGCCGGCTCCATGCCCGGCTATGCGCTGCCGCTCGGCACGCACAACGCTCAGGTGGAAGCAAAGGCCGAGACGTTCGCGCGTCTGGCCGGCCTCTCCGCCGCGCGCATTGCCGACATCAAGCTCGCCGCCGGCCTGCACGACCTCGGCAAGGCGGACCCGCGCTTCCAGGCCCTGCTCGCCTTTGGCGATCCCCTCGGGCGCCGCGGATCGTTCACGAGGGATTCGAGCGCCCTGCTCGCCAAGTCGGCGCGGCGGGCGCCGCGGGGCCATGGCGCGCGGGTCGGCCTGCCGCCGCGCTGGCGCCACGAAGCGCTCTCGGTGCGGCTGGCACCACTCCACACGCGCTTCCGCGAGGCAGAGGATTCCGAGCTGGTGCTCTGGCTGATCGGCAGCCATCACGGCTACGGACGGCCCCTCTTTCCGCACGGCGATCCTGACGACGCCATGCCGCGCCTCGGCCTGCCGCTGCTGGACGGAACCGGCACGGAGCTCGTCGATCTCCCGCCGGGGCCGGGGCCGCAATCGTTGGCCTTCGACTACGGCGGGCTCGACTGGACCAGCCTCTTCGAACGGCTCAAGGCCCGCTACGGCGTGTGGGAGCTGGCGCATTTCGAGGCCATCCTGCGCCTCGCCGATCATCGTGCTTCGCAAGTTGCCGCGGAGCAGGCGTCACGACAGGAGAGCACGGCCGATGACCAAGCCGCCTGACGACGCCGCGGCGCGCCGGCGCCTGGACGGGCTCGAGCCCGACAACCTCCTGGCGTTCCTCGCCCTCCTCGGCCTGCTACGGGCGCTCGAAGCAGAGGACGCCGCACGGCCGGATGACGAGAAGCTGCGCCCGCGCGCCTGCTGGGACATCGACAGGCCGCCGCTGCGGCCGGTGCTGGTGCTGAAGCGAGCCCTGACGGCGGCTGAGACCGCCGAAGCGGCGGCCGCCGGCCTTGAGATCCTGGCACGAGACCACGCCTTCGACGGCAGGCTCGACCTCGACTTCAACCGCCAGGACGCCGCGCGGATGTTGGCCGAGGCCGCCGAGACGGCCAAGGCCGGCACGCGCGGCCGGGCCGATCTGCTGAGCGCGCTGATGAGCGATGCGGCCATCAAGGACGAGAAGACGGAGGCCATCGACCCCACGCCGCTGTGCCTGCTCTTCGGCCAAGGGCACCAGCACTTCCTCGACCGGCTCGCGGCCGTGCCGTCGCTCGCAGCGCCACCACAACGCGGCCGCGGCAAGCAGGCAGTCACCCTCTCGGCGGCGGACTGCTTGGCCGAGGCCCTGTTCGCGCCCTGGCGCCGCGTGGACCCCACCTTCTCGTTCCGCTTCGATCCCGACGAGGACGTGCGCTACGCCCTGATGGCCGGCGATCCGACCGACGCCGCCTACAAGAGCGGCACCCAGCACGGCGCCAACCGGCTGGCGGCGGTGGGGCTCGCCGCCCTCACGCTGGCGCCGCAGACGCGGGCCGGGCGAGTGCGGCCGGCGGTTATCGGCGGCCAATCCGGACGCGGCGGCTTTTCGCTCGCCTGGCCGATCTGGCGCGAGCCCGCGAGCCTCGCAGCCATCCGCGCCCTGCTGGCCCACCCCGACCTGCGCGAGCCCGGCGGCCTCGCCCATCTCGGCGTCGACCACGTGCTCGTCGCCAGGCGCATCTCGGTCGGCAAGTTCATGAACTTCACGCGCGGGCGGCCGGTGGAGGCCTGATCCGCATCCGATGCCGAGCTGCCTGCCTTGGACAGCGGCAACACCGCCGATGCGGCGGCAAGGCGTCATCCCCTGGCGAACCGAGGCGAACCGGATAGACTGCGCCGGCCGGCTGCGAGCGCTGTGGCGCGAGCGATTCGTGCGGCACCGCTCGCAGGCCGCTAAAACGTTGATTTTTCTTTGCTGTTTGATATCGTGAATGGTGCCGGTTGCCAGTGCGGGAGGCATCGCACGAGCTCCGCTGGGGACCCCTCGCAAAGCAGCGCGCAAGCGCTTGCAGGGTTTTGCGAATTGCAGGAGCCCCTCATCTCCGGCTGAACGGCCGGAGCCTCATTGAAGCGACGAATGGTGCCCTGCCCTCGCCACCTACATGATGGCTCATCTCCGGCTGAACGGCCGGAGCCTCATTGAAGCTTGTAGGTCCGCGTGAAGTACGGCGAGGCGAAGGACGGTCTCATCTCCGGCTGAACGGCCGGAGCCTCATTGAAGCGGCCCTCAATGCTGCACCCAGGTTCCTCCGCACCAGCTCATCTCCGGCTGAACGGCCGGAGCCTCATTGAAGCCACCTCGAGGAAGTAGACGGCGCCTCCCGGCCCCACGACTCATCTCCGGCTGAACGGCCGGAGCCTCATTGAAGCGACCATGAGAACGGGATCGAGATCCCGGCCATGGTGCTCTCATCTCCGGCTGAACGGCCGGAGCCTCATTGAAGCCCCGCCTTGACGTGCTGCCGCAAGACCTTCTCGTCCACTCATCTCCGGCTGAACGGCCGGAGCCTCATTGAAGCCCCAACAGCGTGATGCCGGCCGAGCCCGTCGAACCCTCATCTCCGGCTGAACGGCCGGAGCCTCATTGAAGCGCCTGCTTCGATGCAGCGCTGTCATAGGCCTGCTGCCTCATCTCCGGCTGAACGGCCGGAGCCTCATTGAAGCGCGTCGGAGACGTCGAAGCTCGCCTACCGCCACATCCTCATCTCCGGCTGAACGGCCGGAGCCTCATTGAAGCTCCAGCGGGCCGGTAGAGGCCTCTACGCGAGCGAGCTCATCTCCGGCTGAACGGCCGGAGCCTCATTGAAGCGCCATCATCGGCGCGTTCAAGATCCAGGTCGGCGGCACTCATCTCCGGCTGAACGGCCGGAGCCTCATTGAAGCGGGCCGAAATTCTCAAGGTCCGTCTCGGCCTTCTGGAGCTCATCTCCGGCTGAACGGCCGGAGCCTCATTGAAGCGTCGTTTGGCCGGTCGCAGCCGCGGCGGTTTCTGTCCTCATCTCCGGCTGAACGGCGGGAGCCTCATTGAAGCGCCACCAGGGCGGCCCGGCGCTGCTCCTCCGTCTGCCTCATCTCCGGCCGAACGGCCGGAGCCTCATTGAAGCCTCATCGCTGCATGCTCCAATGCTTCAGGGGAAATTGAGCTCATCTCCGGCTGAACGGCCGGAGCTTCATTGAAGCAGCATGCCGTCCAGTTTGCCCGTGTTGCACGAGCTATCTCATCTCCGGCTGAACGGCCGGAGCCTCATTGAAGCCAGGTCTACCGGCCCGACCAGTTCGTGACCGAGCGCCTCATCTCCGGCCGTTCAGCCGGAGCCTCATTGAAGCGGCAGCCTGCCTTGAAAGGCCTCGCGTCACCTGTCATATGCAGAAGCGACAGGTGACGTATGGAGGCTCCCATGGCGGCCGCAGTTCAAAAAGCCGTCCCGGATGCAGGCCCGCGCGACCTGCTGAAGGTCACCGAGCTGCTCGGTGGGGTGCGCGTGCTGTCGCATCGCGTCACCAGCGCGCTCGACGCCCACGAGCTGCTGCAGCGGGGGCTGCCGGCGTCGGCGCTGGACCATCTGGTCGGCCGGTTGCTCGTCCTGAGCAAGACCGACTCGCTCGAGAAGGCCGTCGGCATGAGCCTACGGACGTATCAGCGCCGCAAGGACGCCCCGTCGGCGCCCCTCAGCCGGGAGCAGAGCGGGCGGGCCTGGAAGTTCGCCGAGATTCTTGCCAGGGCGACCGATGTGCTCGGCTCTCAGGAGGAGGCCGAGCAGTGGCTGGAGCGCCCGGCGATCGGGCTCGACCAGCGCAGGCCGATCGATCTTCTGTCGACGCCCGCCGGGGTCGAGCTGGTTGAAGACTACCTCGAACGGCTCGAATACGGCGTCTATGCATGACGCCGCTGCCGGCGGCGCTCGGCGGCGGCGAGCTCCTCGCCTGGCGTCTCGATCAGGCAGCCTTCGCGCCCACCTGGGACAGCGGGGAAGGGGCTTATCGGGTCGGCGGGCGATGGAACGGCAGAGGCGTACGCGCCGTCTATTGCTCGCTCGACCCCTCGACCGCGATCATCGAGGTGGCCGTCCACAAGGGCTTCAAGGCGCTCGATACGATTTCGCACGTGATGACGGCCGCAATGGTGACCGACGTCTCCGATGTCCGCGTCGTCACGCCGGCCGACGTTCCCAACCCCAACTGGCTGCGGCCGGGCATTCCGAGCGCCGGTCAGCAGGCATTCGGCGACGATCTCCTGCGCCGCCATCGCTTCGTGGTCATACCGAGCGCCGTCTCGTCCCATAGCTGGAACCTGATCTTCCTCGCCAGCCGGGCGGCCGGCGCCTATGCGCTCGAATTGCAGGAGGCCTTTGCGCTGGACACGCGCCTGCACCCGCTGGCGTGAACCGAGGGCACCTACCCGCTCGACAGCAGCGCGTCCGCCGGCAAGGCGGCGATGGGCCGTGATGCGCTACGACCTCTGGCAAAGCAGCGGGAAGCGCATAAACTGCGCCGGGCGGCCGCGAGCGCTGCGGTGCGCGCGATTCGCCCGGGAGCGCTCGCAGCGCGCCAACGCATTGATTTTTATATGCTGTTTGATATCGTGAAGACCGGAGATGAGCTCTGCAAAGGCCATCGGGCCGGCACTGCCGAGGACCGCTCGCGATGCGCCTGGCAACCGCCTGTCGGATCTGTCGAATCGCCAGGGGCGTCATCTTCGGCTGATCAGCCGGAGCCTCATTGAAGCCCGCAAGATTGTCTCAGCTCGGTTCGACGGGTCAGGGCTCATCTTCGGCTGATCAGCCGGAGCCTCATTGAAGCCTCGTCGCGCACGGCGATGAGCAGGATCTCGTGCAGGTCATCTTCGGCTGATCAGCCGGAGCCTCATTGAAGCTACGCGCAGGTGGGAGGCGCCGATGCCTGAGTTCACGGTCATCTTCGGCTGATCAGCCGGAGCCTCATTGAAGTCCGCCCCACATGAGGAAGGCGAGCGCAGCCTTGAGAAGTCATCTCCGGCTAATCAGCCCGAATCTCATCGAAACGCCTCAGCAACCGCATCGGTCGCGCCCTCTCGAATACTTCGCTTAACGTCACCTCCCCTTCCCAACCACAGAGGACATCCATTGACCCTCATCACACGCGCGGCCGGGCTGCTCGCCCTGGCCGTCATCCCGTGCGGCCTGCTGCCGGCCGCGGTCCGCGCCGCCGACAGCTCGGACCGGATCGCCGGCGCCGTGGAGCGTGCGGTCCGCCCGCTCATGGCGACCTACGGCGTGCCCGGGATGGCCGTGGCCGTGACGGTCGACGGCCGGCGCCAGGTCTTCAACTACGGCGTCGCCGCGACCGAGAGCAACACGCCGGTGACGAACGAGACGCTGTTCGAGATCGGCTCCGTCAGCAAGGCGTTCACCGCGACCCTGGCCAGCTATGCGCAAGTCCGCGGCAAGCTTTCGCTGGATGATCACCCCGGCCGATACATGCCGCAGCTGCGCGGGAGCGCCATCGATGCGGCGAGCCTGCTCAATCTCGGCACCTATACGGCCGGCGGGCTGCCGCTGCAGTTTCCCGGCGCCGTCACCAGCAACGCCAAGATGATCGCCTATCTGCAGCAGTGGAAGCCCGCCGCCGCACCGGGCGCGCAGCGGCGCTACTCCAACCCCAGCCTCGGCCTGTTCGGCCACGTCACCGCGCTGGCGATGAACGGCACCTTCGCCGACCTGGTCGAGGGCGAGCTGTTCCCCAAGCTCGGCCTGAGCCGCAGCTACATCCGGGTGCCCGCCGCGGAGATGAGCCGCTATGCCTGGGGCTACGACGGCGCGGGCAAGCCGGTACGGGTGCCGCCGGGCGTCTTCGCCGCGGAAACCTACGGCGTCAAAACCTCGGCCGCCGATCTCATCCGCTTCGTCGAGGCCAACATCCGGCCCGAGACGCTGGAGGCACCGATGCGGACAGCGGTCGAAGCCACCCACGTCGGATACTTCCGGATCGACGGGATGGTGCAGGGCCTGGGCTGGGAGCAATACCCCTATCCCGTCACGCTGGAGCGGCTGCTCGCCGGCAACTCCACCTCGATGATCAGAGAGCCCAACGCCGCCACGCGGCTGGCGCCGCCGCAGGCGCCCGCGGGGCCGACGTTGTTCAACAAGACCGGCTCGACGAAGGGCTTCGGCGCCTACGTTGCGTTCGTGCCCGAGAAGAAGATCGGCATCGTCATGCTGGCCAACAAGAATATCCCCATCCCGGCGCGCATCACGGCCGCGCACGCCGTGCTCGAGCAGCTCGCCGCGGACGTGCGCTAGTGCGCTAGAGCATTTCGCAATTGGATGAGATCATCCAATTGCAGAGAAATGCTCATAACTTTCTGAATCTGGAGCGCTTTTCTGCGATTGGGTGATTCCACCCAATCGCAAAGCGCTCTAGTGTGGCGAATCCGAAATTCGCACCACCTCGGGGCATCGTTCGGAGCGAATTTCGGATTCCTAAGCCACACTAGCAACTCTATGATTCTAGTGTGGTTTAATGGATCTGAAGGTCCTGAACGTGGATGCCATGTGGGGAGCAGGAACTTCAGATCCACCACACTAGTCCCTGGCGCGCGGCAAGCCGGCCCTTGCGGGCTGCCATCAGGCCAACGTAGCCGGCATCCGCCGGATGACGCGCGAGCGGTGCGGCGCGACCGATTCGTGCGGCACCTCTCGCGGAACGATAAGTCGTTGATTCTTATTGGCTGTTTGATATCCTGAATCCTACTGATGCGCCGCTCGGCCACGATCCGGCGGGTGGTGCAGAGGACCCCTCGCAAGAGGCCGCGAAAGCGCTTGTCGGCGTTGACAAATTTCGGCAGGCTCTCTTCTCCAGCTGATCGGCTGGAGCCTCATTGAAGCCACAGGGTCACCAGCCGGCTCACCCGCTGGTCCACCACCTCTTCTCCAGCTGATCGGCTGGAGCCTCATTGAAGCTGGCCACGTCGAGGTAATGACGATCGAAGTCCGCGTCGTCTCTTCTCCAGCTGATCGGCTGGAGCCTCATTGAAGCGAGTACAACGGCAGCTACTGGAACTTCAACGCGGACCTCTTCTCCAGCTGATCGGCTGGAGCCTCATTGAAGCCTCGGACACCGTGACCATACGACTATCGTGAGCGCTCGACTCTTCTCCAGCTGATCGGCTGGAGCCTCATTGAAGCTTGAAGTACGCGGCGGTCCCATACTCGTGGATCGGCTGCTCTTCTCCAGCTGATCGGCTGGAGCCTCATTGAAGCGCCGTGCTGGCCGCGCTGACGGATGCGCCGGCGCTGATCTCCGCTCTTCTCCAGCTGATCGGCTGGAGCCTCATTGAAGCGCCGTCGGCTGACCGCCCATGCCATCGGGCACTTCGTCTCTTCTCCAGCTGATCGGCTGGAGCCTCATTGAAGCATCGCGCTCGAATACGCCGCGGTCGTCCGAGCCCGCTCTTCTCCAGCTGATCGGCTGGAGCCTCATTGAAGCGGGGCCTGACCTGATGAGCATGCCCGCCCTCACCGTCTTCTCTTCTCCAGCTGATCGGCTGGAGCCTCATTGAAGCACGAGCTGCGCACGAAGAACCCGAAGGATTATCATGGGCGCCGCTCTTCTCCAGCTGATCGGCTGGAGCCTCATTGAAGCGGCGGCGCCGGGACGACCGGGCTCGTCGCCGATCGGCTTGGTCTCTCTTCTCCAGCTGATCGGCTGGAGCCTCATTGAAGCAGCCAGTCGACGATTACCTGCATATGGACTCTGGTGCTCTTCTCCAGCTGATCGGCTGGAGCCTCATTGAAGCGCCCGCTGGTTCGACCGGGCCATCTGGATCGTTTCCCTCTTCTCCAGCTGATCGGCTGGAGCCTCATTGAAGCCTCGGCATGACCGTTGAGCAGGTGGAGAACACCTACGGTCCTCTTCTCCAGCTGATCGGCTGGAGCCTCATTGAAGCGGGAATCGGCACGGTCAGCAGATCGCGGCCGAGCTTGCTCTTCTCCAGCTGATCGGCTGGAGCCTCATTGAAGCCAGCCCCACGCCGATCGGCGCGGGATCACCGTGGCCGACTCTTCTCCAGCTGATCGGCTGGAGCCTCATTGAAGCACCGCCTCCCTGGTCGAGGGCGCGGCGGCCGGCGGGGCTCTTCTCCAGCTGATCGGCTGGAGCCTCATTGAAGCGGGGGATCGAAAAGCACCACGGGCGGGTGGTCCTCGCTCATCTCCAGCCGATCGGCTGGAGCCTCATTGAAGCCGCTTGGCATCGGGCGCTCCGACGGCTTCGCGGGTTCGCGCGCTCATCTCCGGCTGAACCGCCGGAGCCTCATTGAAGCAATCTCGCCCACACGATCCCGCTCATCGCGGTGTGTCGGCCCCCCGGCGATGGCGCCGGCCTCGTGGCGCTGGCCGCCCCCTCGCGCATCGGTTAGCCGACCACAATATTACCACTTGCGGTAGCATACCCTCATGCGCCATGTTCAGCTCACGCTGGGGCGAAGGGGGACAGCATGGCCGACGCGCGCAAGGTCGCCAGCCGCCGGGCCGGGACTGCCGGACCACCACTCACGCCTCGTCGCGCCGGGGCTAGGCCATGACGGCCTCCGATACGGCCGACACCGGCCGCGCCGAGCGCGCCGGCCCGCGCCAGGGCGAGCTCGGCCTGTTCGCGCCGCCGGCCGGCGAGGACGAGATCCTGGCGCCGGCGCGCATGGTCAACGAATGGGTGTACTGCCCACGCCTGGCGGTGCTGGAGTGGAGCCGCGGCGAATGGGCCGGCAACGCCGACACCGCCGCCGGCCGGCGCGCCCACGCGGCGACGGAGCGCGGCCCGGCGCCCGCCCTGCCCGCGCCCGCGGCCCTCGCCGACAAGGCCCTCAAGACGCGCCGGCTGCTGCTCGCCTCCGAACGGCTCGGCCTCACCGCCGAGCTCGATGTCATCGAGGCCGAGGACGGCCGCGTCGTGCCCGTCGACATCAAGACCGGCAAGCGCCCGCACGTGGCCGAGGGCGCCTACCTGCCCGAGCGCGTGCAGGTGTGCGTGCAGGCGCTGCTGCTGCGCGAGGCCGGCTACGCCTGCGAGGAGGGCGCGCTGTGGTTCGCCGACAGCCGCGAGCGCGTGCGCGTGGAGCTCACCGAGGAGCTGATCGCCACCACCTTGCGCGCCGCCTCCGAGCTGCGCCTCACGGTGGCCAGCGGCCGCCTGCCGCCGCCGCTCGATCATTCGCCCAAGTGCGTGCGCTGCTCGCTGCTGCCGATCTGCCTGCCCGACGAGGTCAACTGGTTCCGCCGCGGCGCCATCCCGCGCACGCCGCCGCCGGCCGCCTCGCCGGCCCTGCCGCTCTACGTGCAGGTGCCCGGCGCCCGCATCACCAAGAAGGACTTCACCCTCGTCGTCCAGGTGGAGGGCGAAGCGGATCGCGCCGTCCCCTTCGACGAGGTGTCCGAGGTGGTGATCGCCGGGCCGGTCTCGCTCACCACGCCGGCCATCCACGAGCTGCTGCGCCGGGACGTATCGGTGGCCTGGATGTCCTCCGGCTTCTGGTTCCTCGGCTCGACCGGCGGCCAAGGGCCCAGAAGTGCTGCCGTGCGCACGGCGCAATATGCCTTCGCCGGCGACGACGGCCGCCGGCTCGCCTTCGCCCGCGAGCTGGTGGCGGCCAAGATCCGCAATTCGCGCACCCTGCTGCGCCGCAACTGGCGCGGCGACGAGGCCGAGCGCGGCCCGGCGCTGGCGCGCCTCGCCCTCCTGGCCGATCGCACGCCCGACGCCGAGACCACGGCCACCCTGCTCGGCCTCGAGGGCGAGGCGGCGGCGATCTATTTTCGAGCGCTGCCGCACCTGTTCACCGAGGCGGTCGCGGCGTTTCCCGCCTTCGCCTTCGAGCGGCGCAACCGCCGGCCACCGGCGGACCCGGTGAATGCCTGCCTGTCGCTCGCCTATGCGCTGCTCACCCGCACCTTCGCCTCGGCCGCCGCCATCGTGGGCCTCGACCCGTGGAAGGGTGTCTACCACACCGAGCGCCCGGGACGCCCGGCGCTGGCGCTCGACCTCATCGAGCCGTTCCGGCCGCTGCTGGCCGATTCCGCCATGCTGATGGCCCTCAACAACGGCGAGCTCGGCCCCGACGATTTCATCTTCGCCGCCGGCGGCTGCAACCTGAAGCCGAAGGCCCGGCGCGTCCTGGTCTCCGCCTACGAGCGCCGGCTCGACCAGGAGACCACGCATCCGGTGTTCGGCTACCAGATCTCCATGCGCCGGCTGATCCAGGTGCAGGCCCGCCTGTTCGCCCGCTTCGTCGCGGGCGAGATCCCGCGCTACCCGCACTACATGCCGCGCTGAGGGAAGCCATGGCGCGCCGCTCCAACGCCGAGCATGCCTACGTCGTCGCCTACGACATCTCCGATCCGAAGCGCTGGCGGCGCGTGTTCAAGGTGATGAAGGGCTATGGCCGCTGGCTGCAGCTCTCGATCTTCCACTGCCGCCTCGACGGCGGCCGCCGCGCCGAGATGGCCTCGGCCCTGGAATCGCTCATCGATCGCGGCGCCGACCACGTGGTCATCCTCGATCTCGGCCCGGCCGAGGACGTGGAATTCGCGGTCGAGAGCCTCGGCAAGAGCTTTCAGCCGATCGAGCGGCAGGCGACGGTAATCTGACGGGCCCGCCGCGCCGCGCCCGCCGGCTATTCGTCCGCGGCGTCGCCGTAGCGCCGGCTGACGTAGCGCGCGAGCCCGAACAGGACGATCAGCGCCACGCCGGCGCCGGCCATGCCGACGAGCAGCAGCGTCCAGTTGCTGACGTCGCTGAAGCCGAAACGCGTCAGTATGAAATCGGACATCTGCCACCTCTGGAGCCTGCCCCGCCAGATGGGATCGGCTGATCGGGACATGCTCCCATGTCCCGGGTCGGAAGCGCCTCTTTGCCGTCGAGGCAGCCCCCTCGCACGGGAAGCGCTCCGCGGCCGCAGATACCATGGGCGCGCCGAACATGCAGCGCCCTGATCGCCCGGCTCCCATGCGGCGGCCGCGGCAGCATGGCCGGCTACGCCCTTTCGGGGCCCCCCTCCGCCAAAAGCGGTGCCCCTCCGCCGATCTTGGGCGGTGCCACGACACCACCTAGCTCGATTGCGCGCGGCCTGCGGGGGGCGCGGCGATGCTAGCGTCCAAGCTGGGATGCGACGCTTGCTGTCCGGCGGCCCCGCCGGGCGCCCGGGCGGGGGCGCGTCCATCAGCCATCGGCCCGGGATCGGCATGCTCGTCAACGTTCAAGTGCTGCGCTTCGTCGCGGCGACCCTGGTGGTGTGGGTGCACGCGCAGGAACTGGTCGGCGGCGACACGCTGCCGGCATGGACGCGGCAGCTGGGCCACAGCGGCGTGGATCTGTTCTTCGTGATCAGCGGCTTCATCATGGTCCGCACCACGCAGGGCAAGGACATCCGGCCGCTCGACTTCCTGAAGCGACGGATCCGGCGGATCGTGCCGCTCTACTACGTCTTCACGCTGCTCACCTTCGCCGTCGCCCTGGCCTGGCCCAGCCTGCTGAAGAGCACGGCGGTGGATGTCGGCCAGCTCCTCAAGTCGCTGGCGTTCATCCCGTTCGAGAAGACGCCCGACCGCCTGTATCCGGTCTATTACCTCGGCTGGACGCTGAACTTCGAGATGTTCTTCTACGCCGCCTACGCGGCGTCGCTGGCGCTGCCCAAGCGCGCCAGCGTGCCGGTCCTGGTCGCCGCGCTCGTCGTCCTCGCTGTCGCCGGCACGGGCCTCACGCGCATCGCCGACGCCGGCGCCGTGGTGTTCTTCTACACCAGGCCGATCATGCTCGACTTTGCCCTGGGCATGCTGATCGCCACCTGGATGCCGTCGGCGCGGCAGCCGTCGCATCCGGGACGCTGGTGGGCCTGCCTGGCCGCCGGCCTCGCCTGGCTCGTCCTCGGCACCGCGGTCGTCCCCATCGGCAGCGGCCCGACGTCGCCCACCACCGACACCTTCCTGAGCTTCGGCCTGGCCTCCGGACTGATCGTGGCCGGGGCGGTGGGCCTGGAGCGGGCGGGCGTGGCGATCGGCAGCGACGCCATGCGGCGCGGCGGCGACGCCAGCTATTCGATCTACCTGGCGCACTACTACCTGGTCGGCATCGTCATCGCCGTCGCCAACCGCCTGCAATGGGGCGACGCCATCCGCCTCGGCCTGCTGCCGCTCGCCGTCGCGGCCGCGGTCCTCACCGGCTTCGTCGTCTACCACCTGGTGGAGCGGCCGCTGGCCGGCGACCGCAGCGCCCTGCGCCGCCTGGGCAGCCTGCTGCGGCCCGCGGCCGCCTAGAGCATTTCGCCATTGGATGGACCCATCCAATGGCGAAGAAATGCTCAGAATCTTTTGAAACTGGAGCGCTGCCCGGTGATCTCGACGGGTTCTCTTGGCCGCCAACGGTGCAGCCGCACGCTTCAGCGCCGCGGATCCCACGCGTCTCCTCCGCGTCAAGCCCGGGCTTGACAGCGAGGGAGATGGATCGTGGCGGGCCAAGCCCAGTCATGGTGAGTGACCGCGGGGCCAGCCAGGGCGCGGCGCTGCCCGATCGGGACCGGCTGCAGCTCTTTGACTCCGCTGCCGGCATGGCCGGTCGGCGGCGGTCGCCATTCTCCTGCTGCCCTCATTTAGAGCATAATCTTCCACGAAGCATGGGCTGTGGCATGGAACATGCTCGGCTCAGCCGAGTCGGCCCGTGTCGATTCGTCCATGGAGATTGGCTCGCCCCGGATCCGGGCGGAACCGCAGGTAGCGTGACATGAGACAGCCGCCGAGCGGCGACAAGCGTCCGATCCTGATCGTCCTTCACCAGGAAGCCTCCACCCCCGGCCGCGTCGGCCGCATGCTCGTCGACCGCGGCCACCCGCTCGACATCCGCCGCCCGCGCTACGGCGACAAGCTGCCGGAAACGCTGGCATTGCATGGCGGCGTCGTGATCTTCGGCGGCCCGATGAGCGCCAACGACAACGACGACTGGCTGCGGCGCGAGACCGGCTGGATCGGCGTGGCGCTCGCCGAGCGCAAGCCTTTCCTCGGCCTGTGCCTGGGGGCGCAGATGCTGGTGCGTCACCTGGGCGGCCGCGTCGGCACGCACCCGGACGGGCGCGCCGAGGTGGGCTACTACCCGATCCGGCCGACGGCCGCGGGCCATGCCTTCGCCGGCGAATCGGGCGCGCCGTGGCCATCGCATGTCTACCACTGGCACCGCGAGGGCTTCGACACGCCGTGCGGCGCCGTCGCCCTGGCGGAGGGCGACGATTTTCCGGTGCAGGCCATCCGCTCAGGCCCCAACGCCTTCGGCTTCCAGTTCCACCCGGAGGTGACCCACGCCATGGTCTACCGCTGGACGACGCGGGGCGCCGCCCGCATGGACCTGCCCGGCGCCCAGGCCGCGGCGCTGCACCACCAGGGCCGCTTCATGTACGACGGCGCCGTCGCCCTGTGGCTGTCCGCCTTCCTGGACTACTGGCTGGCGTCGGACGCCCTGAGCGAGACGCCCATTATCGGCGCGCGGCTGGCGGCGGAGTAGACGGCAGCCCCCATGCTGCGCCCCCTCCACCATGCTGCGCATGGTCCCCCTCCCCCGCTTCGCGGGTGAGGATCATGCGGCGCGACCTGTTCCTCACCCGCGCAGCGGGGGAGGGGGAACGCCGAAGGCGGTGGAGGGGGCGGCGCTCCTGCTTCAAGAGTTAAGGGGCGGTTCGGCCGCTCTACCCTTTCAGAACGCCTGCCTAAGCCGCAGCCGCTTGGCGCCCGCCGCAACGCGACGCGGTCGCACACCGCCCATGCGCGATTGGCGCGTTGCCCGCCCGGCGCAACGGCTGTAACGTCCCGGCCAATCAAGCGATTGGTCAAAGGGCGGAGCACATGCGTCAGGACGGAACGGTCAGGATCGGCGGAGCGGGTGGCTTCCTCGGCGATTCCTCGGTCGCCGCGCCGCAGCTCATCGCCGGCGGCAACCTCGACTACCTGATCCTCGACTATCTCGCCGAAGCCACCATGTCGATCCTGGGCCGCGTCCGCGCCAAGCGGCCGGACCTCGGCTACGCCCACGATTTCACCGACTGGGTGTGGAAGGACAATCTGGCGGCGATCAAGGCCAAGGGCGTCAAGATCGTCACCAACGCCGGCGGCGTCAACGCGCGCGCCTGCCGGGCGCGCATGGAGGCGCTCGCAGCCGAAGCCGGCCTGTCCTTCAAGATCGCCATCGTCGAGGGCGACGACCTCCTCGCCCGCGTGCCCGACTTCGCCGCCCGCTCCGAAGCCGAGATGTTCACCGGCACCGCCTTCCCCGCGCCCAAGACGGTGCTGAGCGCCAACGCCTACCTCGGCGGCTTTCCCATCGCCCGGGCATTGGCCGAAGGCGCCGACGTGGTCATCACCGGCCGCGTGGTGGATTCGGCGCTGACCCTCGGCCCGCTGATCCACGAGTTCGGCTGGAGCCGCGACGACGTCGACCGGCTGGCCGCCGGCTCGCTCGCCGGCCACGTCATCGAGTGCGGCGCCCAGGCCACCGGCGGCCTGTTCACCGACTGGGAGGACGTGCCGGACTGGGCCCACATCGGCTATCCCATCATCGAGTGCGCCGCCGACGGCAGCTTCGTCGTCACCAAGCCGGCCGGCACCGGCGGGCTGGTGACGCCGGCCGTGGTGGCCGAGCAGATCCTCTACGAGATCGGCGACCCCCAGGCGTATGCCCTGCCGGACGTGGTCTGCGACTTCACCGGCGTTACCGTCACCGCGCTCGGCAAGGACCGCGTCCGTGTGGACGGCACCCGCGGCTATCCGCCGTCCGGCCGCTACAAGGTGTCGGTGACCCACACCGATGGCTGGCGCTGCATCGCCGCCATGCCGGTGGTCGGGCGCGATGCGGTGCGCAAGGCCGAGCGGCAGGCGCAGGCGGTGCTGACCCGCGTCGACGAGATGCTGCGGGCCCGCAACCTCGGGCCGTTCCGCGCCACCCGCATCGAGGTGCTGGGGGCCGAATCGAGCTACGGCGCCCACGCCCGCACCCGCGACACGCGCGAGGTGGTGACGCGGGTCGGCGTCGAGCACGACGACCGCAAGGCCATGGACCTGTTCCTGCGCGAGTTCGACTCGCCGACCACCTCCATGTCGGTCGGCACCACCGGCTGGTTCGGCGGCCGCCCGGCCGTCTCGCCGGTGGCGCGGGTGTTCTCGTTCCTGATCGATCGCGCCGAGGTGACGCCCACGGTATCGATCGGCGACGCCACCATCGAGGTTCGCGAGGGACCCTCGTCGCTGCCCTTCGATCCGGCACGCCTGGTGCGGCCCGTCGTCGACACGGTGGGATCGGCGGACGGTGCGGCGGACGGCGAGCTGATCGAGGTGCCGCTCGTCGAGGTGGCCTGGGCCCGCTCCGGCGACAAGGGCGACGCCTTCAACGTCGGCGTCATTGCCCGCGAGCCGGCGGTCCTGCCCTATATCCGCGCCGCGCTCACCGAGGCGAAGCTGCTCGACTTCTACGCCCACGAGT
Organism: Chelatococcus sp. KU-N122; assembly: GCF_055391085.1. Lineage (NCBI taxonomy): Bacteria > Pseudomonadati > Pseudomonadota > Alphaproteobacteria > Hyphomicrobiales > Chelatococcaceae > Chelatococcus > Chelatococcus sp. KU-N122. Next base: position 1,530,544 of record NZ_AP043981.1, read on the forward strand.
TCGAGGGCGGCCGCCACCCGGCGGTGAAGCGCTACGAGCTGCCGGGCCTGCACGCGCTCAACTTCCACTGCCTCGATGCGCTCGGCGGCGGCCAGTTCGCCAGCCTCCGGCTCGACCCCCTGGCCAAGGGCAAGGCCCAGCAATTGCTCGACCTGGCGATCCCGGTGCCGGCACGGCTCGTCGGCAAGCGGGCGGCGTAGGCCGTTTGCGGGCGTCCGGCGGGTTCGGCGCTTGCCGGCCGGCCGAAGCCGCTCCAAGACTTGAGATCATGACCCGACATCATGACAGGTCATGACCAGAGATCATGACCTGTCATGTATCGCTCCGGACTAGATATCTGACCCGGCCGTCCCTCATCTGAAACGACGCCCACACGAGGAAATGTCATGCAGGCACCGACAGCAGCGCCGCCCGCGCTCCGCTCGACCGCCGAGTGGCTGGCTGACGCCAAGGCACGCGGCCTGTTCCGCGTCGGCCTGCCGGCGCCCTACGGCAGCGACGGCGGCTACCGGGCCATCGCGGCGACGGCCCGCGAACTGATGGCCGCGAGCGGCCGCCCCGGCGTCGCCATGGCGTTCGCGGTGCGCCAGTTGGTCGGCCGCTTCTTCATCGCCGAGAACGGCACCGCGGCGCAGCAGGCGGCGTGGCTGCCGCGCCTCGCCGCCGGCGACCTGCCCACCTCGATCGCCATCTCGGAAGCCGGCGCCGGCGCCCATCCCAAGCTGCTCACCACGCGGGCCGAGCGCGTGGACGGCGGCTGGCGCCTGACCGGCGAGAAAGCCTGGGTCACCAATGCGCCGGTGGCCCAGCTGATCGTCGTCGTCGCCATCGTCGCCGAGGAGAACGGCCGCAAGCGCTACGGCGCCTTCCTGGTGCCGCGCGACACGCCGGGCCTGGTGATCAAGGCCGGCGCCGACGCGGGCAAGCATGGCGCCCACTGCCCGGTGGCGCTGGAAGGCTGCGTCGTGCCCGACACGGCCCTGCTCGACACCGGCGGCGACGCCTATGCCAAGCTGGCGCTGCCGTTCCGCACCCTGGAGGATTCGATCGCGGCGAGCGTGCAGGCGGCGGCGCTGCGCTATGTGCTGGAGGAGGTGGCGCCGGCTGTGCCGGCCGAGGCTTTCGGCGAGCTCGGCGCGCTTGCCGGCCTGTCCTCCCTGCTCGACCGCGGCGCCGAGGCGGCGGCCGCCGCCCTGGACACGGGCACCGGCCACGACACCGCCGCCCTGGTCGGCGTGCGCGTGCTCGCCGCCGACGTGGTGGCCCGCATCAAGGCGCTACCCGGCGGCGGCGCCGACGCAGCCACCGCCGCCAAGCTGCTGGCCGAGGTCGAGGCTATGGAAAACGTAGCGCGCCGCGCCCGCCTCGCCTATCAGGAGAGGCTGGCGACGGCGCTCGTCGAGCGGCGCCACGCCTAGAGCGCTCCAGATTGAACGAGTTGGAGCATGTCTCCGCAATTGGATGATGATGCTCTAGCGTCGATCCGCATGAAGATCCGACTTGCCGGATCGCCCGCATACGAGGCACAGACACCCGATATGACGCTTGAAACCCTTCGCGTGGCAGCGGCCGCCCCGGCCGCCGACAAGCCCGCACCGCGGCGGCCGGCCGAGGAGGTCGCCGTCATCCACGATCAGCTCCGGGCGCAGGGCTACATCTCCTCCGAGGCCATCGCCACGGCGCTGTTCGTCTCCCAGAGCCTCGAGAAGCCGATGCTGGTGGAAGGCCCGCCCGGCGTCGGCAAGACCGAGCTGGCCAAGGCGACGGCGGCGATGACCGGCAAGCCGCTGATCCGCCTGCAATGCTACGAGGGCCTGGACGAGGCCAAGGCGCTCTACGAGTGGAAGTACTCCAAGCAGCTGCTCTACACCCAGGTGCTGAAGGACAAGCTCGCCGACGTGCTGGACGGCGCCGAGGGCCTCAAGGCCTCGCTGGCGCGCCTGCACGAGTTCGACGACACCTTCTTCAGCGAAGAATTCCTGGAGCCGCGGCCGCTGCTCAAGGCGCTGTGGCAGCCGGGCGGCGCGGTGCTGCTCATCGACGAGATCGACAAGTCCGACGACGAGTTCGAGGCCTTCCTGCTCGAGCTGCTCTCGGACTACCAGATCTCGATCCCCGAGCTCGGCACGGTGAAGGCCCTGGTCAAGCCCATCGTGTTCCTCACCTCCAACAACACGCGTGACCTGAGCGACGCCCTGAAGCGCCGCTGCCTGCACCTGCACATCCCCTTCCCCGACCAGGCGCTGGAGCGGGCGATCATCCGCTCACGCGTGCCGGAGGCGGAGGAGCGGCTGCAGATCCAGCTCGTCACCTTCGTGCAGAGCCTGCGCACCCTCGACCTGAAGAAGGTGCCGGCGATCAGCGAGACCATCGACTGGGCCCGCACGCTGGTGCTGCTGCACGCCCGCGAGCTCGACCGCACGCTGGTGGAGACCACGCTCAACGTGCTGCTCAAGTTCCAGGACGACGTGCAGCGCGTGAACGAAGGCCTCACCGACCTCTTGGCCAAGGCGACGTCGGCGACGCGGTGAGCAGGGAGGCGAGCCTCATGTCCCCCCGCGTCATGGCCGGGCTTGACCCGGCCATCCATCCACTGGGTAACGCGCCGCTCGGTCAGCCCTGTCGGGCTGACGTGAATGCGATGATGGATGGCCGGGTCAAGCCCGGCCATGACGATGGAGCTATGGTGCGGTCAGAGAGCCGGAGCCCGTCATGACCCAGGTGCTCGGCGATTTCATCAAGGCGCTGCGCGAAGCGGACGTGCGCATCTCGCCGTCCGAGGTGATCGACGCGGAGGCGGTGCTCGGGCTGATCGGCTACGACGACCGGGCGCTGCTCGCCAACGGGCTGTCGCAGGCGCTGGCCAAGTCGAGCGAGGACAAGCTCGCCTTCTGGGAGACCTTCGACCAGTTCTTCGCCTTCGCGCCGTTCGACCAGCCGCCGCCTCCGGCGAGCGAAGCGGCCGACGACGCCGAGCGCCAGGAGGCGGCCGAGGGCCAGACCGACGATGACGGCGAGGAGGCGGGCGTCTCCGGCATGGCCTCCTCCGGCGGCTCGGGCCAGGGCGAGGGCAAGGCCACCGGCCAGTCCGACAGCCAGGGCGGCGACAAGGCCGGCGGCGAGGGCCAGGCCTCCGCGGCGAGCGAGCCGCCGACGCCGGGCGAGCAGCTGGCCGAGCTGCTGGAGCGCGGCGACGCCGCCCAGCTCGCGCTCAGGCTGGCCGAGGCGGCCCAGCAGGCGGGACTGTCGGACATCCGCTTCTTCACCCAGCGCGGCATGTACCAGTGGCGCATCCTGCAGCTGATGGGCAGCGAGGAGCTCGGCCGCCTGGTCGAGCAGGGCGAGGGCGCGGCCCAGCCCGCCGTCGCCGCCCGGGCCCGCCGGCTGCGCGGCCTCCGGGCCAAGCTGCACGAGCAGGTGCGCGACTACGTCGAGCAGCAGATGGAATTATTTGCCGGCAACGAAGGCCGGCGGCTGCGCGAGGACGTGCTCGCCCGCCAGCGCATCGGCCAGCTCGACCGCTCCGACATGAAGGTCATGCAGGGGCTGGTGCGCAAGATGGCCAAGCGCCTCGTCTCGCTGCACTCGCGGCGGCGGGTCAAGGCGCGCCGCGGCCAGCTCGATGCCCGCCGCACCATCCGCGCCAACATCGAGTTCGAGGGCGTGCCGTTCTACACGATCTGGAAGAAGACCAAGATCGACCGGCCGCGGGTGATGCTGATCTGCGACGTCTCGGGCTCGGTCGCCCAGGTGTCGCGCTTCCTGCTGATGTTCCTGCACAGCCTGCACGAGGTGCTGCCGGACGTGCGCTCCTTCGCCTTCTCCAGCAACCTGGGCGAGGTGACGGAGCTGTTCGAGACCGTGCCCGTGGAGGTCGCCATGGGCCGCACCATGCAGCGCTACGGCGGCTCGACCGACTACGGCCACGCGCTCCAGGATTTCGAGCGCCTGGCCATGGCCGACGTCGACCGCCGCACCACGGTGATCATCCTGGGCGACGCCCGCTCCAACTACGGCGACCCGCGCGCCGACATCCTCAAGCAGATCCAGGACCGGGCCAAGCGCGTGCTGTTCCTCAACCCGGAGCACCGCGCCCGCTGGGGCTCCGGCGACAGCGAGATGCCGCGCTACGCCCCCTACTGCAACCGTGCCATCACCTGCGCCTCGCTGCGCGACCTGGAGCGCGTCGTCACCGACCTGCTGCGCACGGCGGCGTAAGCCCCGGAAGCCGCGCCCCGCGGGTGGCGCGAAGGATGCGGCGGGCACCGGTCTCGCATCCCCGTTGTCTCCCGCTCCCGGTGCGGCAACCCATCTCCCCCGCTTGCGGCGCCTACCACCGGCTCGTTGCCGATGATCAGACCGCCGCGGCCGGCTGGCGATCGAGGATCATGGTCCCGTAGCCGCAATCCCGCACCTCATTCAAGGCTTTGGTGTACTGGCCGAGGCCCGCCATGTAGAACATCACGGCATTCTTCTTGCCGGGTATATTGGCGCCGAAGATCCAGGACTGCGCCTTGGGGAAGAGCGTCATCTCCGCAATCGTGCGGCAGGTGGCGATCCACTCGTCCTCCGCCGCCTGAGTGGGCTCCATGGTCATCGCTCCCTCGCGCTCCACATGGTCGATCGCGTCGGCGATCCATTCGACCTGCGTCTCGATGCTGGGCGGCAGGTTGGTGAACGGGCCGTTCGGGCCGAGGATCATGAACAGGTTGGGGAAATCCGCCTCCATCATGCCGAGGTAGCCCAGTGGGCCGTCCATCCACTTCTCACGCATGGTGACGCCGCCACGGCCGCGGATATCGATCCTGGTGTAGTTGCCGTCGACGGCGTCGAAGCCGGTCGCGAAGACCACCACGTCCAGTTCGTGCTCGGCGCCGCTCTCCAGCCGGATGCCGCGCGGCGTGAACGCGGCGATCGGATCGGACTTGACATCCGCCAGCGTCACGTTGGTGCGATTGAAGACGTCGTAGTAATCGGTGCCGCAAAGCGGGCGCTTGGCATAGAGATCGGTCGGCATCAGCTTGCGCGCAACTTCTGGATCCTTGACGATCCGCGCGATCTTGTTCCGGATGAAATCGGCCGCAGCCGTATTGGCTTCCATGCTGGTGGCGATGTCGGAGAATGTCCCGAACATGAAGTAGAAGCCGCCGCCGTGGTTCCAGGCCTGCCCGAACACGCGCTCGCGTTCCTGCTCGGAGACCGACATGGCGGGCACGGTGCTTTCGGCGAAGCCGAAGGCGACCGCGGACTCCTTCACCTGCTTCCAGATGGCATCGTAGTTGGCCTTGTACGTGTCGATCCTCGCCTCGGATTCGGGCCGGTTGCCGATGGGAACGACGTATTGCGCGGAGCGCTGGAACACCGTGAGGTGGCGCGCGACGGGGGCCAGCGCGATAATGACCTGCACGCCCGTCGAGCCGGTTCCGATCACGCCGACACGCTTGCCGGCAAGGTCGACTCCCACGGGCCATGCGCCGGTATGATAGGTTTCTCCCGCGAAGCCGTCGATGCCTTCGAACGCCGGCTTGTTCGTTGCCGACAGCAATCCGAGAGCGGTGACCAGGTATTTCGCCGTGACGACTCGGCCCGTATCGATCGTGACGTGCCAGAGGCCGGTCTCCTCGTCGAACCGGGCGGCCACGACTTTGGTGCCGAACCGGTAGCTGCGGCGCAGGTCATAGCGGTCAGCAAAGCGGCCGAGGTAGTCGAGGATTTCCGGCTGCGTCAGGTAGCGCGACGTCCAGCGTCCTTCGCGGAGCAGTTCCTTGTCGAAGGAGAAGCGATAGCAGAAGCTTTCCGTGTCGGACAAAGCGCCCGGATAGCGGTTCCAGTACCAGGTCCCGCCGACATCGTCGGCGCTGTCATAGGCCTGCACATTGAGGCCGAGGCCGTTGCGCAGCTTGTGCACCGCATAGAGGCCGCCGAAACCCGCCCCCACGACCACCGCGTCGACGTCGGCGCCCTTTGTCCTGGTGATAGGCGAATGCATGATCACGTGTGGTCCTCCCGGTCAGGTCTCTGCGCCCTGCGAAATGGCTGTTTGGGCTCGGTCATGTATCGGGGACGGCGGCGAGGCGGGTCCTGGCCGGCCCGGCCGGCGATCGCACGCTCCAGCGTCAGAGCGCCTTGTGCCAGGCTGCGATCCGCGCGAGCTCCCCGTCGGCTTCGGGAGCGCGGCCTGCCAGCGCGGGGAAGACGTGCTGCATGCCCGGCACGACGGACAGGGTGACTTGCACGCCCTGCTCCTTGGCCTTCGCATACAGGCGTTCGGAGTCGCTCAGCAGCGTCTCCGCGCCGCCTGCATTGATGTAAAGGGGCGGGAAGCCCTTGAAGTCGTTCTCGAGCGGGTTGGCCAGAGGGTCGAGCGCGCTCGTCCCGCCGTCGAGGTACATGCCCACCATCCCTTCGAGGATGGGCCGGCCGACCAGCGCGTCGGTGGCGGCGTTCGTGTCCAGCGTGGCGCCGCGGAGCGCCATGTCGAGCCAGGGCGAATAGGCGATGACGCTGCCCGGCAGAGGCAGCTTCAGATCGCGCATCTTCAGCACGCTTGCGACGGCGAGGTTGCCGCCGGCGCTGTCGCCCGCGGTCGTGATCTTGCCCGGCTGATGGCCCTTGGCGAGCAGAGCCTCGTAGGCGGCGACCGCGTCCTCGATCTGGGCGGGGAAAGGGTTCTCGGGAGAACGGCGGTAGTGCAGGATGGCCGCCGTCACGCCGAGCGCCCGCGCCAGATGCCCCGCCATCTTGCGATGGCTGTCGGCCGAGCCCACGGCGAATCCGCCGCCGTGCGTGTAGACGATCACGCGGGAGGTGTCGGCGCCCAACGGCAATGCCCAGAGCGTTTCGACGCCGCCGAGCCGGTCGCTCCGATAGGTCACGTTCTCGGGCTCGAGCGCGGCCTGTCCCCACTCGTCGAACATGCTGCGCAGGTTGGCGATCGACAGATTGGGATCGGCCACCATCCGGTTCGTCCAATCCTGGTAGAGATCGCGCAACACCTTCGCTTGGCTGCTGATGGTCACGATTACTGTCCTCCCGCGCGCCGTGGTCGTCACTCGGTGGACGCCACCTTTGGCCGCCCGCCCTGAAAGCTGTGCAGCAGGTGAACACTATCGAACCCATCGGGGCCGGTATTGGATCGGCTTGCGCGACGTCTTGGACATTCCTGCGCCGGCGTTGCAGCCGGTGCTGGTCTGACCTACGCTGCATCAGCAGGCCGCAGGCTGGCAGAAACAGCCAGAATTACATCGCAAAAGCCCCATTCAAGGGTAAGCCGCAGGGAGGAAACGATGACAGCTCTCGTGCCGCCGGACTTGATCCCGAACTGGATTCCTGGCAGGAAGACGACCGACAGCTCGCATCTTGGCTGGCGCGGCATTACCCTGAAGGGATATCGCTACGGCGAGCAGGAAGTGAACATCCCGGCGATGCGGGATTACATGCTCGTCATCTACCAAGGCGGCAGCAAGTCGACGATGCGTCGCCGCAGCGGCGGCCGATGGCACAGCGGTATCGTCGAGCCCGGCGTGATCTCCCTGCTGACGCGAGCGGAGCGGTCGGTGTGGCATTGGAATCGGCCGATCGATGTCAAGCACATCTATCTGCAGCATGAGACGATCGCGAGCACCGCAGGCCTCGTCTTCGAGCGCGACCTCGCGAAGCTCGATATCGACGACAGCGTCCGGTCCGAAGATCAGATGATGCCGATCTATCTGCGAATGCTCGAGAATGAGCTCGACGGCGGCGGCTGCGGCGAACGACTATATGTCGATGCGATCCGCACTCAGATCGGGATCCACGTCCTGCGCCATTACGCGAACATCAGCTTTCGCCCGATCGAGAGCGGTCCGCTCGAGGCTCATCTCCGCAGCCGCGTCGACGACTTCATCGAAGAGAATCTGTCGGGAAGCATTTCCCTCGACGACCTGGCGGCGCTTGCCGGCCTCAGCCCGTACCACTTTGCACGCAAGTTCAAGTTTGCGTTCGGCACGGCCCCGCATGCCTATGTCGTCGCCAAGCGGATCGCCAAGGCGAAGAAGCTGCTGCGCGCCGGGAAGCTGCCGATCAAGGCCGTGGCAGCCGACTGCGGCTTCTTCGACCAGAGTCACCTCAATCGGATCTTCCGCCGGCATACGGGGACGACGCCGAGCCGGTTCCGCAGCGACCAGTGAGCCGGCGCGACGGCCGACGCTGCCCCCGCGGCGCGTTGCATGCTCGCAGAAGACTGGCGACGGAGCGCAGCGAGCCGCGGCTGCCCGCCGCTACGGGATCGAGATCGCAACCTTGCCGAAGTGGGCGCCCGTCGACATGTAGGCGAGGGCGTCCTTAGCCTGCGCGAAGGGGAACACCCGGTCGATCACCGGCTCCAGCTTGTGCAGCGCGATGGCGCTCACCATGGCCTTCAGGTCGTCGGTCGAGCCGACCGTGACGCCCTGGAGGCGTTGCTGCTGCATGACCATGAGCGAGATGCGCGGCTCGCTCGTCGGCTGGCCGGCGAGAACGCCGATGAAGCCGATCATGCCGCCGATGCGGGTCGCCCGAATCGACTCGTTCAGCGTGCCCACGCCGCCAACCTCGACGACGATGTCGACGCCCCGGCCGCTCAGGCCGCGCGCCAGCTTCCCCCATTCAGGCGTCGTCTTGTAGTTGATCGTGTCGTCCGCCCCGAGCGCCTTGAGCTTCTCGATTTTGGCGTCGGACGACGAGGTCGAGATCACCCGTGCGCCTGCGAGCTTGGCAAATTGCAGCGCGAACAGGGACACGCCGCCCGTGCCCTGCGTGAGCACAACGTCGCCGGGCTTCACCTGCCCGCACTTCACCACGGCGCTCCACGCCGTCAGCGCGGCGCACGGCAGGCTGGCCGCGGCGGCATCCGAGAGATGCTCAGGAGCCTTGACGACGGCATGCTCGGGAAACACCCGGTACTCGCACAGTACGCCATCGAGCGTACCGCCGAGCGCGCCGCGCAGCTTGCTCTCCTCCGCCTCACCGCCATGCCAAGTTTCGAAGAAGCTTCCGATCACGCGATCGCCGACCTCGAACCGACGCACATTGGCGCCCACGGCCTCGATGACGCCGCAGGCGTCGGACATCGGAATCAACGGGAACTTCTGGCGCGACCCGTAGCCGCCCCGCACCGTAACGAGGTCGCGGTAGTTGAGGCTGACGGCCTTGATCCGCACCAGGACATGATCGGGCCCCGCCTGCGGCACGGGCAGATCCACGAGGTCCATGCCGTCAATGCCGGACGCGTCCTGCAGTTGGTAAGCCTTCATCTGAGAACTCATGCTCCGCTATCTCCCCATTGGCCGCGCCCTGTTGCCGGCTGATCAGGCCATCCGGCCGGGCGAACGGCTGTGATTGGCCTCACAATATTCTCTCTATATTCTGACCCCGGCCCGTTATTGCGGCAACAAATGCCAACGGGTGCCCTTGAATTCGATCAGCCTGACAGTCTTCATCGCACGATAGTCGTCAGGCGAGGTGCGCAGGTCGACGCCCGGCAGAAGCATGGATACGCGGAAATTCATGTTGGCGACCTTTGACATGATGTTCTTCCGGGACAAATCGTCTCCACACTGCCCCAGTATTTTGACGAGCGTTGCCGCTTGGGAATATCCATAGACGTTGAGGATGTCTTTGGTGTCACCACCGGGATAGTACTTGGCCATCCACTCGCGCCACGCGATCATCTCCTTGTCGTCGGCCCACTGCGGATCGTTCGGGTCCTTCAGAAAGGCCGCCGAAATCATCCCTTGCGCCTTCTCATAGCCAGCCGGTTCGATCACGCCGGCGATGCTGTTCGCGGTATTCGCTACGTAGGTCTGCGGCCGCCAGTTGAAGTCGTAGGAGGCCTTGATGATCTGTGCGCCGAATTTTGGCGTAGCGTGAAAGAAAAAAGCAGTAGCTCCGCTCGCCTTCAACCGAAGGACCTGGGAATCGATCGTGGGATCGGCAGTTTCGTATGTCGCCTCCGCAACGAGCAGAGAGAGCTTGTCTCCCAACCCCGCCTTGAACCCATCGGCAAAGTCCTTGCCCGAATCGTCCTTTGCGTACATCAGCGCGATCGTCTGGCCCGGCTGCTTCTCCAGGATTCGTTTCGCATACGCGATCGCCTCCTCTCGATAGCTCGCCTGCCAGCCCATCGTCATCGGATAGTTGGCAGGGTCTGCAAAGACCGTCGCGCCGGCAGAGAGAAGGACCTGCGGGACACCCTTGGTGTTGAGATACTTTCGAACCGCAAGCTGAGTGGGCGTGCCGAGGCTTCCCGATATCAGCGCGACGCCGTCATTCTCCACCAGCTTGCGGGTCTGTTCGACAGTTTTTGGCGGGCTATACGCGTCGTCCAGCGAAATGAGATTGATCTTTCGCCCATTCACGCCGCCCGCGTCATTGATCATCTGAATGTAGGCGAGCTCCGCACGACCCACGACGCCGTAGGCCGAGGCGGGGCCGGAGTATGGCATTGTCTGTCCAACCTTGATCTCGGAAGGCGTTACACCAGGAGTCGCATCCGCGGCGCGCGTGGCGGCCCCCGGCCAGGCGACGGCGCAAGCGAATACCGCGAGCAGATAGCTACTCTTCATGTCATCCTCCCCTATTCCCGCGCGGTTGAGTCCGCTGTTCGGCTAGATCGATAATCGTTTTCCGCCCCCTCGAGCGGAGGGGGCGCATCTTCCTTGACGGCCGGCCGACGTTCGCGTTGAACGGCGGCCAAGCTCGTCTCTCACCTGGCGCATCGATGGAAGCTACCCCTCAGGAGGTTCAAGCGGTCCGATGCCGTCCCCGAGATCGTCGTGTAGGCTCCCTGCGGGACCAACTCTGGAGGACGCAACCTATGCCTCTCCTCGCGCGAGAACTCCCCCTGGCGCAGGCATTTCACATATCGGTTTGATCGATGAGTGAGCCAAATCTTCAGAATGTCGCGACCTTCCTCAAGGTGATCGAGGTGGGCGGGTTTGCGGCTGCCGCGCGTGAGCTTGGCGTCACCCAGTCGACAGCCAGCCGGCGCGTCTCCGAGTTGGAACGTCAGCTTGGTCATCGACTGCTCGAACGTACGACGCGGCGTGTCGTTTTGACTGAGGCCGGGATCCACTACAGGGCTGCCGCACGCGTCCTTGTCAGCGGTCTCATGGAAGCTGAAGCCGAGCTGAATGGCCTGGAGACCGCCGTGAGCGGTAACGTGAAGCTGACGATGCCCTCTGCGCTCGGGCGCGTCGTGGTTCTGCCGGGTCTGTGGCGCTTTGTCGAACAGCATCCGCTCATTCGCCTCGACGTGGATTTATCTGATCGGTACGCCGACTTGTTGGCCGAGGGCTACGATCTGTCCGTTCGGCTTGCCGAGCCTCATGAGTCCGGACTGGATGCGAAGCTGGTCGGGGAGATGAACGTCGTCGTCTGCGCCGCACCGAAATACCTTGACCGGCACCCCGTGAATGAACCAGCGGATTTGCTGACTGCCCCGTGCCTCGCCCTGAGAACCTATGCACCCCAAACAGTCTGGCAGATCGCATACAGGGGCGTTACGCAGAACCTTCATATCAAGCCCTGCATGACCCTCAGCGACGTCGAGTCCGTCCGCCAGGTCGCCCTGTCAGGCTTGGGCATCGCCAGCCTGCCGGAGTTCACGATCGTCGGCGACCTGAACGAGGGGCGGCTTGTGCGGATTTCCCAGGACATATCCATGGAGCCCAGGAAGATCTATCTTGTATGGCCGCGCCATAGGTTCAGGTTACCTCGGGTTCGTGCGCTCAAAGAATTTCTTGAGGGCTGCCTCTGCTCGCAACCGGGATTTGTCGTCGCATAAGACGAATGCCGCGGTCGGCCCCTGATTGCTGGTAAGGCGAACGGGATCAGCGCTTGGCGAGCCGCGGGCACTCGCTCTCGGCGGCCGGCCGGAACCCGTCCTTGCCCGGGATGGTGGCAACGATCGTGAAATAGTCGGAATCGTACCTGGATTGGTCCGGGGCCTTCACCTCGGCGAAATACATGTCGCGGAGCAGCCGGCCGTCGTCGCGAATGGCGGCGTCCTTGGTCATGAAGTCGTTGACCGGCAGCGCCTTCAGCGCCGCGGTGACGGCTTTGGTGTCCTTGCTGACGGCCTTCTGCACCGCCTTGAGGTAGTGCAGCACGCTGGAATAGACGGTGGCCTGGACGTCGGTCGGCTTGCGCTTGTGGATGGCCTCGAAGCGCTTGGCGAAGGCGCGCGTCCCGTCCGACTGATCCCAATAATAGCCGAACACGGCGGAGGCTCCCTGCACCAGATCGAGGCCGAGACCCTTGATGTCGATGGTGGTGAGGAACAACGGCGCCAGCCGCTGCGTGAGGCCGAACTCGCGGGCCTGCTTCAGGATGTTCTGCATGTCGGCGCCGCCGGCCGCCAGCGCGATCACCTGCGCGCCGGACGCCTGCGCCTGCAGCAGGATCGAGGAAAAGTCGCTGGTGCCGAGCGGATAACGGATCTTGCCGACGACCTTGCCGCCATTCTTGGCGACGACCTTCATCGCATCCTGCTCGAGGTTGTGGCCCGACGCGTAGTCGGTGGTGATGAAATACCAGCTCTCGGTCCCCGGCTTGCGCATGATGCCGGTGACGTTGACATTGGCCAGCGAATAACTGTCGTAGCCCCAGACGAAGCCGTGCTCGGAGCAGCGTTTTCCGGTCATGTCGATGTTGTTGACGCCCGAGAAGAAGACCAGCTTGTTTTTCTCCTCCGCGAGGATCTGCATGGGCAGAGCCAGGCCCGAGTGCAATACGTCGAAGATCGCGTCCACGCCGTCCACGTCGAACCACCGCCGCGCGATGCCCAGGCCGATGTCGGGCTTGTTCTGATGGTCGGCCGACACGAGCTCGATCGGGCGGCCGAGGAGCGAGCCGCCGATATCGTCGATCGCCATCTGAGCGGCGACGACCGACCCCTGGCCGCCGAAGTCAGCGAAGATCGAGGCTTTGTCGTTGATGACGCCGATCTTGACCGGCCCCGACGCGGCGCTCTGCGCGTAGGCCAAGCCGCCACTCACGGCGGTGAGCACCAGCGCCACGCCGCCTGCCATCATTGCCCCGAACCGTCTCATGTCATTCCCTCCCACTGGTTTTTTTGTCCGCCCTGGCCGTTCCCAGGCGACCGCGGCAATAATTGCTCGTCGGTGATCCCGCCGACCCCGCCCGACGGGCCGCGTGTGATCCTTGTCAGTCGGAGCCACGCGCGCGGGATCGATTCTCCAGAAATGCCGAAATGCCCTCTCGCGCCTCACGACTCGCCGAGACATGACCGACTGCCCGGCCCTCGGCGTCGAGCCCAGCCTCACTCACAGCGTGCCCTGCGCTCGCAACCGCGGCGCGAATGCCTTGAACCGCGACCGGGCTGGACGACAGAACACCGGCCAGGAACGACCTTACTTGAACGAGCAGCGGCTCATCGGTGCTGGCAATCCTCGTAACCAGGCCCATGCCGAGCGCTTCGTGCGCGTCGACAGATCGCCCCGTTATCATCAGATCGAGCGCACGAGCAGCGCCGATCAACGCGGGCAGGAACTGTGTACCCCCATAGCTCGGCATCGCTCCCAATTTGATCTCGGGGAGAGAGAGCCGGACGTCCGGCGACGAAATTCGGAAGGTGCACGCCAGGGCGAGCTCAAGACCACCGCCGTAAGCCGCGCCGTTGAGAGCCGCCACACTGATGACCCGGGCTTGAGAAAGCTTATAGAATAGACGACGCGCAAAATCGGCGCGCTCCTCCGCAGCCCCAGCCGTCTTGTAATCTATTTCGCCAAGATCGGTCCCTGCGGAAAAAGCACGCTCACCTTCGCCTAGGATGATCAAGTACCGGCCGGAGACATCTTCCAAGCGATCGAGGCAAGCCGCCAAGCCATCGAGAACTGGCTTCGTGAGGGCGTTCAATTTTTGTGGTCGATTTATCTTGAATACGGCACCGTCCTGTTCCCAGGCAACTTTGTATTCTGTTTCAATTGTCATTCTTTCAACCTCGACAAGAACCCTACGCTACGGCCCCGCTGCCCCGGCCCGTTGCCACGAAAGAAGGCGCGAGCGGGCGCCCCTGAACTCTGTCAGCCAGTGCTTCTCTATTACCCGGCAATCGGTCGGCGACGTTTGCAACGCGACAGGCCGCAACGTTGCAACTCGGCAAATCATGCTTGCAATCTTCGACGAGGCATTGTCGATCAGCAAATCGTCGTCGTTGTATTCTAGCTGTAGTTAAGCGTTCTGATTATATGCGATCCGAATTTTGGAGTCGCACAGGAGAGGGCTCCGTCGCATCCGATAGGTTCAGCACATTTGTACTCGCGGATCTGGTGCCGGCATCACCGTGATGGGACCATCCTCAGCCACGGGGGCCCATCTGGAGAGCGTTAGACTATCGCCTCTTCCCCGCGATAACTCCCCTGACGCTGAGCATTTCAAATATCGGCTGGATCGATGAGTTGTCCCAATCTCCAGAACGTTGCCACCTTTTGCAAAGTGATCGAGATTGGCGGCCCGCCGCCGCCGCCCGGCATACGGGAACGACGCCGAGCCAGCTCCGAAACGGCCGGTGAGCCGACGCTATCGTCGAGGTCGCCATCGCGGCGCGTTGCGTACTCACGTAAGATGCTGATATAATTGATGAAATCGAACGGTTCTAAACTTGGCCGCGCTGCGGCGGCCGTGGGGTATGGCAATGGAGATCGTGTCCTCCTCCGGCATCGAGGTGTTTCTCGACAGCGCCCCGGTGGCGCGCGGGCACACGTGGGACAGCACGGTGGGCGCGGGCTACTGGCTCGGCGCCATCCTGGAGGGAGAGGTCGCCGTCGAGCAGGAGGCCTTCGGCCGCAACCAATGGACCGGCGGCAGCACGGCCGTCTTCCATTCCCACGCATCCCTTGCGACGCGCCATACCGCCCTCAACGACGGCAGCCTGTCGGCCGTCTTCATCCGCATCCCGTCCGAGAGCTTCAACGACGTGCTGGGCGACGAGGGGTATGCGCTGCTGGAACGGCTCAGCGCGTCCAACTTCGGGCCCTGCCCCAGCGTCATGAAGGCGCTGGCGTGGCAGATGCACGCCTGCTCGCTCACGGGCGCCGCGCGCCGCTGCTTCCTGACGGCGAAGGCGCTGGAATGCGTGGCCCACGCGCTGCAGGAGGTGCAGGATTCCTGCCCGCTGCGCGCCATGGCCCCGCGACCCAATGGCTGGTCCATTCGCGACATCGAGCGCGTCTACGAGGCGCGCTCGATCCTGCATGCGGAGGTGGCGACGCCGCCCACCGTGACCGAGCTCGCCCGCCGCGTCGGCCTGAACGCGCGCAAGCTCGGCGACGGCTTCCGCGACCTCTTCGGCCAGCCCGTCTATTCCTACGTGAAGAACCGGCGGCTGGAGGAGGCCAAGCGCATGCTGGAGGCAGGCGAGCATTCCATCGGCTTCGTCGCCCGGGCGCTGGGCTACCAGCAGCGCCATTTCGCGACGGAGTTCCGCCGCCGCTTCGGCGTCCCGCCCACCGCGCTGCGCCCATCCCGGCCCCGCCTGCCGTAGCGCATTCATTTTGAATCTGGAGCGCTTCGTTTGCGAATACGTAAGAGGGCTCGATCCTACTTGTCAGCCCTTGATTTTAGATCTTGGAGAAGCTGGACCGCCCCCCACCCCTGCCCCTCCCCGCCACTTCGTGGGGGAGGGAGGAGCGCTTGATTGCGACCTTGGGAGAGTTGGCGAGCCGGCTATCCGAACGGCCTCCCCCCTTCCGGGGAGGCTCACCGAGCGCAGCGGAGGGACTGGTGGGGGTCGGCTCCCGCCGCCTCAACGACAGCAAAATCGGCCGCTACGAGATGTGTGCATTCGATAGCACTTCGTGGGAGAGAGAGAGAGAGGAACCCCGGCTCGCCCGGCGCAGTGAGCGAATGCCTAGCAGTTGCGCGGCGAATGCACAGACTGCTCCGCAGTATCGAAGCCGCCAGGTCGTGTCCTTGCTTGCGCGCCAGATCGATTCCAACCGTCGATCGCCGGTCGCGTCGCACATGTTCGGCAACGATCGACTTCACCGGCACGTCGGACGTCTTGCGAATAGCCCGCCATTGCCCCCGTCGCGCGATCCCGAACAAGCGAGTCGCGATCCCGAACACCTGCGGCGTTGAAGGGCGCGCGCAGGCCGCCCTAAGTGCCGAGGCACGGTGAGGGGCTATTTCGATGCGTTCAAGACTGTCGTCGACCATTCTCATGTCCGGGCTCGCGGTGGCGGCGGCGGCCTTGCCGGACGAGGCCCGCGCCCAGGCGGCCGCGCAGCCGGCGGACAATGCCGTGATCGCCCTCGACCCGATCACGGTGACGGCGCGCCGGCGCGAGGAAGCGGTGCAGGACGCGCCGGTCGCCGTCACCGTCGTCCCGGGCGACGACATCGGCAAGGGCAAGGTCGATACGCTCGAGGACGCCGCGTTCCGCGGCGTCAATACGGTGTTCAGCTCGCAAGGCGGCCCGTTCACGATCCGCGGCGTCGGCTCGCTCGGCATCGACGGCGGCGTCGACCGGCAGCCGGCGGTCGGCGTCTTCCTCGACGACGTCTACATCGCCCGGCCGTTCGGCTATCCGACCTTCCTCACCGATACCAGCCGGGTCGAGATCGTGCGCGGCTCGCAGGCGACGCTCTACGGCAAGAACACCATCGGCGGCGCCGTCAACCTGATCATGCGCGGCCCCGGCACCGAGCCCGGCCTGGAGGCCGAGGGGACGTTCGGCACGGGTCCTGGCGGGCGGCTGCAGGCGGCGTTCGATGCGCCGCTGGGCAGCAGCGGCTTCAGCAGCCGCGGCTTCGCGGCCTGGACGGGGCAGGACGGGTACATCGCCAACCTGCCGACCGGCCGGGACGTGAGCGACGTCGGCGCGCTCGCCACCCGTTTCGTCACCGCCGGACGGCTCGGCGACGCCACCGACCTGAAGCTTTCGTTCGACTATTCGCGCAACCGCGACGACGGCGGCCTGTGGTATGCCCCGCTGCCGCTGGCCTTCGGCTACAAGGCCACCCACGACCTTGCGCCCGCCAACAGGCTCGACATCGGCGGCGTCTCGGCGCGCCTCGACCACAGCTTCGACCAGTTCAGGGTGACCTCGATCACGGCGTTCCGCGGCCACACCATGGATGCGGTGCTCGACGGCGATTTCACCCCCACGCCCTCCATCGGCCAGGCGCAGACCGAAAACCAGCGCCAGTTCAGCCAGGACCTGCGCTTCACCTCCACCACGGGCGGCCCGTTCCGCTGGACCGGCGGCCTGTACTACATGCACGAGCGCTTCGAGGCCGCGCAGTTCTTCGACAGCGCCCTGGTTCCCCGCGCCCTGTGGAGCCGCAATACCTTCGACCAGTCGACGGATACCTACTCGGCCTTCGGCGAGGTCGCCTACCGCTTCGCTACCGGCATCGAGCTGATCGGCGGCCTGCGCTATACTTACGAGACCAAGGATACCGTCTCGGAGATCTCGAGCCCGAGCGGCACATACATGTTCGGCATGCCCGGACGGGCGGCGGGAACCGCCTCCTTCAACAACCTCTCGCCCGAGTTCACCGCCGTCTACCACATCGCCGAGGGCAGCCAGGTCTTCGCCAAGGTGAGCCGGGGCTTCAAGTCGGGCGGCATCAGCCCCTACATCGAGGCGGACGGCACGGCCAACCGCTATCGCCCGGAGCTCACCACCTCCTACGAAGGCGGCGCCAAGACCACCTGGCTCGGCGGCCGGCTCACGCTGAACGCATCGGTGTTCTACGTGGACTGGAGCGACCAGCAGACGGCCATCTACACGACGCCGTTCACCCGGGTGATCCGCAACGCCTCCGCCGCCACCTCCAAGGGCTTCGAGCTGGAAGCCGGCGCCCGCGTCACCGAGCATCTCACCTTGACCGCGGGCTACGGATACCTCGACGCCAGATATGATTCCTTCGTTGATACCGTGATGGGTAAAGACTACTCGGGCAATCCGCTGCCCTATGCGCCCAACCACAGCATCACCAGCGGCCTCCGGTGGCGCAGCCCGCTGACGGCGGACCTGGATCTCGTCGCGGCCGCCGACTACGCCTTCCGCACCGGCTATTCCTTCACGCCGGCCAACAGCTACCGGCAGGGCGACACGCATCTCGTCGACGCCCGGCTGGGCGTCCAGGGAAAAACCTGGCACGCCACGATCTGGGCCAAGAACCTGCTCGACGAGACTTATCTGCGGCAATACTTCAACTATGCCGGCACCGACATGGGCGTGGCCGCGCAGGGCCGCACCGTCGGCGTGACCGTCGCGGCCCGGTGGTGAGCGCCATGGACGCGACCTCCCGCCCCGCCGACGGCCTCGGCGCGCTCGCCGACGACAGCACCCGCGGCAGCCGTGGCACGCTGGCGCGCATCGGCGGCCTCTACCTGTCGCAGGGCATTCCCATCGGCTTCGCTTTCGAGGCGCTGCCCGTGCTGCTGCGCCAGGTCGGCGTCGGCCTCGAGGTGATCGCATTGACGCCGCTGGCCGGCCTGCCCTGGATCCTGAAGCTGCTCTGGGCGCCGGTCGTGGACAACCACTGGTCGGAACGGCTGGGACGGCGGCGCAGCTGGATCGTGCCGATGCAGGCGGTGCTCGCCCTGAGCTTCGTCGTGCTCGCCTTCGTGCCGCCGCAGGCGAGCGGCGCCCTCGCCCTCATCGCCGTACTGCTGGTCGGCTCGCTGGCGGCGGCGACGCAGGACACCGCGACCGACGGCCTCGCCGCCGAGCAGCTTCGGGGGGCCGCCCTCGGCGTCGCCAACGCGCTCCAGGTCGCCGGCATGATGGCCGGCGTGATGATCGGGGGCGCCGGCACGCTCATCCTCGTCGACCTCTGGGGCGAGCGCATCGCCCTGCTGGCGCTGGCCGGGGTGCTCGTTCTGGCGCTCCTGCCGGTGCTGGCGTGGACCGAGCCGGCGGCCCGCGCGCGGCCCATCGCCGGCCCGGCGCGGCTGACAGCCGTGCTCCGCCGCCGCGGCGTCTGGCCGCTCGTGGTGCTGGCGCTGGTCTACGGCACCGCCAACGCGGGCGGCATCGGCCTGTCGAAACTGCTGCTCGTCGACCGGGGCTGGGGCACGGGCGAGATCGGCTGGATCGCCGCGCTCACCGGCGTTGCCCTGATCGTGCTGGGCGCGCCGCTCGCCGCCATGCTCATGCGCCGGGCCGGGCTCTGGCGGACGATGCTCGCCGGCCTCGCCGTCGCCGCCGTCTCGCTCGTTGCCTGGTACGGCATCGCCTCGGGATCGCTCGCCGGCTCGTGGCCGGTCGTCGTGCCGGCGACCGTGCTGCTGGGCGCCGGGGCGGGCATGGTCTCGGTCGCGGCCTCGACGCTGGCCATGCGCTTCGGCGGTGCGGGCGGCCAGGCGGGAACGGACGTGACCGCGCTCCAGAGCGCCAGCGTGCTCGGCGAGATGACCATCGCCGGCGTCGCCGTCTGGCTCGCCGGGCTGTTCGGCTATGCGGTGGCGTTTCTGGGCGCCGTGGCGGCCGTGGCGGCGGTCGGGCTCATCGTCGTGTGGGCGCGCCGCGCGGTCCCCGCCGCGACGCTGGGGGACGGGGCATGATCCCCAAAAGTGGACACCGGTTTTTGGACAAGACCATGCTCAAGGCGAAGACATGACGGCGCCCCCGCAACGCCCCTGGCGCGAGCGGCTGACCGACAGCATCGCCCGCAAGCCGTCGGGCTGGATCGGGCGGCTGCTCTACCGCTACCCGGTGGGGCACAAGCCGGGATTCGATGCAGCGCTGACGCTCCTGCCGCCCCGCCGCGAGGACGCCGTGCTCGACGTCGGCTGCGGCGGCGGCGTGTTCCTGAGGCGGGCGCTGGCCGCCGGCGGCCGCGGCGCCGGCATCGATCACAGCCCCGACATGCTGCGAACGGCCGCGGCCGTCAATGCCGACGCCGTTCGCGCCGGACGGCTGACGCTGACGCTCGGCGACGCTGCGGCGCTACCGCTGCCGGACGGCGGCTTCGACAAGGTATTCTGCCTGAACGCCTTCTTCTTCTTTCCCGAGCCGGCGGCGGCCGTCGCCGAGATGGCGCGCGTCGCCAAGGCCGGCGGCACCGTGGCGATCCTGACGATGGCCGAGGACTGGTCGAAGCGGTGCGGCTGGGTGTTCGGGCCGGTGACGCCGCGCATGCGCTGCGACGACCCGGCGACACTGGCGCGCTGGGGCGCCGCGGCCGGGCTGGCGACGGAGTGCAGCGAGGCGGTGGTGAGCGGCGGCTACCTGCACGTGTTCCGCAAGCCGGCGCTCGCCCCCTCGCCGCCGTCTGCCTACGTCGCATCTCGGATAGACGCCGGTGCAAAGGAGACGCCGCGCCCGGGTGCCACGCCCGGTCGAACGACCGGCGGGCGGCGCGGATCGTAGCGCGTCACGCCGGCCTCGGACGCGAAGCTCTTCGAGCGCGTCACCAGGAACTCGAGAAGATGATTGCGGAGCGCATAGTAAGCCTCATGGCGATGGACGTCGGCACGCTTGCGATCCTTCGGCAGCGTGTTCTCGACGATCTCGGCGATCTTGGCCTCGGGGCCGTTGGTCATGAGCACGACCCGGTCGGCGAGCAGCATCGCCTCGTCGATGTCGTGGGTGATCATGAAGACGGTCTGCGCGGTCTCCGTGCAGATCCGGCGCACCTCGTCCTGCAGGGCGCCGCGCGTCAGCGCGTCGAGCGCCGAGAACGGCTCGTCCATCAGGAGCATCTTCGGCTCGATCGCGAGCGCGCGCGCGATGCCGACGCGCTGCTTCATGCCACCGGAGAGCTCGGCCGGCCGCTTCTGCTCGGAGCCGGTGAGATGCACGGTGTCGATATATCTCTGGCAGTGCGCCCTGACCTTGTCCTTCGGCCAGTCCGGATGGCGCGACGACACCGCGAAGGCGATGTTGCCCATCACGGTCATCCAGGGCAGCAGCGAATGACCCTGGAAGATCACTGCGCGGTCGAGGCTCGGTCCTGAGATCTCGCGTCCATCCACGATCACGACGCCGTCCGATGGCTGCTCCAGGCCTGCCAAGACGTTGAGGATGGTGGTCTTGCCGCAGCCGGAATGGCCGATCAGGCAGACGAACTCGCCTTTGCGGATGGGCAGCCAGAGGTCTTCGAAAATCGTCGTCTCGCCGCCGCCGCGCGTGGGATAGCGGCGCGCCAGAGCCTCGATCGAAATGAGCGGCTTCCCGTTCATGACACCTACTCCCGGTACGCGACGACGCGGGCCGCTCGCGCGAGGGCGACGTCGAGCGCCATCCCGACGAAGCCGATCAGCAGGATGGCGGTGATGATGTTGGCGATCGAGAGGTTGTTCCACTCGTTCCAGACGAAATAGCCGATGCCCGTGCCGCCCACGAGCATCTCGGCCGCAACGATCACGAGCCAGGCGATGCCGATGGAGATCCGCATGCCCGTCATGATGGTGGGAGCGGCCGCCGGCAGGATCACGAAGAATGCCTTGCGGAGCACGCCGACCTCGAGCGTCGCGGCGACGTTCAGCCATTCCTTCCGGACGCTGGCGACCCCGAAGGCCGTATTGATCAGCATCGGCCAGAGCGAGCAGATGAAGATCACGAAGATGGCCGAGACGCTCGAATCCTTGATCGTGTAGAGCGCGAGCGGCATCCAGGCCAACGGCGAGATCGGCTTGAGGATCTGGATGAAGGGGTCGAGCGCGCGGTGGAGCAGCGGCGACATGCCGATCAGAAAGCCGAGCGGGATGGCAACCCCGACCGCGAGCAGGTAGCCCGTCAGCACCCGCACGAGCGAATGGGCGATCTGGATTCCAATGCCCTGATCGTTGGCACCGCGGACGTAGAAAGGATCCTTGAGATGTCCCCAAAGCGTCGAGGCGGCGGCGGCAGGGGTCGGGAACGCGGTTCCCTTGCCCTCCGTGGCCCCGCCCGAGACCAGAGCGGCATATTCGGGGTCGATGTCGCCGGCCGTTACGCGAGCGGGTATCGTGGCAACGTGCCAGAGACAGATCAGGCCCGCCAGGATCGCGATCGACAGGATCGCCGCCCGCAGGGAACCATGGCTTCTCACGCTAAGCTCCTGTGATAAGTTTAATCGCTCGTCAGAGCGCTACCCGGCCGGGTGACCTTCACCCACACAAGGAGAAGCGCTCCAGGCTAGAACATGAGAGCATGTCCGTGCAGTCGGACGACGTCATCCAACCATGGGGCGCTCTCAACTTGCGACAAGCCGCTCAGGCCGCCCGCGGCCGCATCGAGGACGTCCCAAAGCATGGCTCTCAACTTGAAGCAGCTCCGCTATCTCGTCGCTCTTGCGCGCCACAGCCATTTCGGCCGGGCAGCCGCCGAATGCGGCATCACGCAGTCGGCGCTGTCGCAGGCCCTGCGGCAGCTCGAGGCCGACTTCAATGTCCCCATCATCGACCGCCGCAATCAGGGCTTCGGAGGCTTCACCCCCCAGGGCGCGATGGTGCTCGACTTCGCGCGCCGGACGCTGGATCATCACGAGCATCTGGTCCAGGACATCGCGTCGGCGGGCGACGAGCTCAGCGGCCACGTGCGCATCGGCGTGATCCCGGTCGCGATGCCCGGCATCTCGATCATAACGACGGCGTTCAACAAGCTCCATCCCGACGTCAGCGTCTCCGTGACCTCGCTCAACTTTACGAACCTCAAGCGAGGACTTGAGAACTTCGACATCGACGTCGGCATCAACTACCTCGACCATGGCGCGTCGACGGGCCTGCGGCCCTATTTCCTCTACGACGAAAGCTACTTCCTGATCGCGCCGGCAGAGCACGCCATTGCCAGAAGGCCGTCCGTCACCTGGACGGAGGCCGGCCGGCTGCCGCTGTGCATGCTCACACCCGACATGCAGAACCGCCGCATACTGGACCGTGTCTTCGCCGGCGTCGGGGTTTCGCCGCGCACGGTGCTCGAGACGAACTGTGCGCTCGCCCTCTGCTCTCATGTGCGGCCCGGTCACTGGTTCGCCGTGGTGCCGAACACGTTCTTCCTGATGGTCGGAGACTGGAGCCAGACCCGCGCCGTCCCCCTCGTCGAGCCCGAGATCACCAATTCGATCGGCATGATGGTGCTCGAGCGGGAGCCGCAGCCCCCCGCGGTGCAGGCCTTCATCGAGGTCGCGGACAACATTCGCATGGCCGACGAGCTGATGCGCTACACGCCGCTGCATCTGAGGAACGGCGAGGGCAGCTACGCCAGCGGGCCGACCACCGACACGCCGATCATGCAGTCGCGGGTGACCAACCCGACCAGTTGATCTTCGCCGAGCGCCTCACTTCCCTCAGGCCGCTGCGGCAGCACGAGGTAACGCATGTCGGCGTTGCTGTCGTGAACCAGCACGCGAACGCCGTCCGGCAGAGCCAGGCCGAACTCCTTGAGCACCCCCCGCGGCTCGCGGACGGCGCGCGCGCGGTAGGCCTTGCTGATATACCAGGCTGGCGGCTGCCCGAGGATCGAACGCGGATAGCACGAGCAAAGCGTGCAGCAGACGAGATTGTGGGTGTCGGCGTCGTTCTCGACCACGATCAGCTGCGCCTCGCCGACGCCGATGCCGAGCTCGGCGACGGCCGATTTGCCGTCGGCAAGCAGTCGTCTGCGAAAGCCGTCGTCGACCCAGGCACGTGCCACGATCTTGGCGCCGAGGTGGACCCCCGGCGATTCGATGCGCTCGATCTCGCGGCGCACTTCACCCGGGAAGATCAGGCCCCGCTCGACGAGCAGCGCCTGCAGTGCATCGACCAGGATCTGTCCCTCGATGTTGCCCGCCTCGTCCTCGACGACGAGGGGCTCGTGAGCGTCATGCGCGTGGCCATGGGGATGCGCGTGGTCGTGCGTGTGCTCTTGGTTGCTCATGTCAGCCTCCCAACGGTGTCGGTTGAGGGTTCGACGCCAACGCCCCCGCCCAGTGCCAACCGGCTGAGGCAGACGCTGGCGGGATCGAGGCCCGAAGCATTCGCCGCCGCTCGGACCGGCGAGCCGGTCGGGGACATGCTCCGGAAGCGCCGCGCCGGCCCGCGGCCGGCGCTGCTGTCAGCCCGCACCGGCGGCGGCGTCCGCCGGAACAAGCCAGTGGTCGTAGAGCTCGATGCAGAGCATGTCGGCCGGCGAGCCCTGATAGTCCTCCCACAGGTCCGTCATCGCGAAGCCGACCCGGTAGAGCGGGACGACCGGACCTCCGACGTCGCCGATCGAGAGGTCCTCGGGATTCAGGAAGGCGCCGCAGCGATGCAGGACCACCCCGCTGCGTTGCCGTACGTAGAACGGGGTGCGGACATGCCCGGGCTTGCCGAGATCGAGAACCAGCACCCTGTCCCCGGCGTCGAAACGTGGTGTCACGGCTGGCAGGGAACCGATGGCTCCCAGCGCGCGCGGGCATCGGCGATCGCCGCATCGAGCTCCGCGCGCGTAAAGGCCTCCTTCTCGATCAGCACGTCGATCATCGCCTCGAGGCGCCGGCGATAGAAGGACAGCTTCTTGTACTTGTCCTCGCCGAAGGATTCGAAGCCCCGGCGCAGCTCGTCGAGTGACATCATGCGCCGCGTGCCGTCGCCCAACAGGTTGCGTATCGCCTCCACCTGCTTCTCCCATTGCAGCCAGGGCAGCTCGACGATCGGGATGGCGCCGGCGGCGTTCCCGCCGATGTCATGGTAGCCGCGTGTCACGGGGTGCCTCCGTCAGGTGCGCTTGATGGTGAAACTGTCGACGTAGGCCTGGGGCGCCGACGGATCGAACGTCCTGCCCATGACGACCGGCTTGAAGGTGTCCTCCGCCAGCGCCTCGAAGCCGATGTCCCGCATGCGCTTGGCGGCGTCGGTCGAGAGAAACACCTGCCTGGCCATCGCCTGGTAGTCGGTGTCGGCCGGCACCATGTCCCAGCGCCGCAGCTGCGTCAGCAGCCAGATCGCCGTCGACTGGTGCGGAAGCGCCTTGAATCCGATTCGGTCGGGTTCGCTGACCACGCTGCCGAGGCCGTCCGCGTAGCGTCCCACGAGCACCTGCTCCAGCACCGTCTTGGGCTGGTTCAGATAGGCCGCCGGCGCAAGCAGCTCGGCCACCTGCTTGCGGTTGTCCTGCTTGTCCGCGAACTCGGTCGCGCGGGCGACGGCGCGGAACAGCGCCCCGTAGCTGTTCGGGTTGTCCCGGATGAGCTTGTCGGTAACCGAGACCACGCAGCAGGGATGGTTGGGGAAGATGTCGCGCGTCAGCATGTGCAGGAAACCGACCCCTTCGAACACCGCGCGCTGGCCCCAGGGCTCGGCGAACAGCATGCCGTCGAGATTGCCTGCGGCCATGTTGGCCACCGAGTCCGGCGGCGGGAACACCCTGAGCTCGACGTCACGGTCGGGATCGAGGCCGTGCTCGGCGAGATAATAGCGCAGCAGCATGGCGTGCATCGAATGCTGGTGCGGAACGCCGAACTTGAACCCCTTCCAGTCCTTGGGGTCGCGCCGGTCCTTGTGCCTGACGCTGAGCGTGATGGCGTTGCCGTTCACGTTCTGCACGGTGGACACGTACGTATTGAGGGCCGGGCCGCCGATGCCCATCGACATGGTCATCGGCATCGCTAGCACCAGATGGCTGGCATCGAACTCGGCCGAGAGCAGCTTGTCGCGCACGATCGCCCAGCCGGGCGTGCGCGCGAGGCTCACCTCGAGCCCCTCCCTGCCGTACTCGCCCATCGCCTGGGCGAGCAGCAGCGGAACCGTGCACGTGATCGGCACGTAGCCGACATTGAGCTTGGCCTTCTCGGGCTTGCCGGCCTCCTGCGCCATCGCCTTGGCGGCCGAAAGCGGCAGGAGCTCTGCGAGCGCGGCAAGCGCCGTCGAGGCCCCGACAGCCTTCAGGAAGGCGCGGCGGAACATGGGCTCCGGCGCGATTGCGGCGAGCATGGCGGTCTCGACCATCCGATCGATGCGCCTTTCGACCCCCTCGCCGGCGTTGCGGCCCGCCGCGTGTCCGGGCGCTTCGCGATGCTCGTCGAGCGAGCCGCAACCGCAGGCGCAGCGCCGGCTGAGCTTATAAGGGTGGTCTGGATCGGCCATATCGCTGGGTCCGTAAAGGGATGGGCTCGTGTCCAGCTGCCGCAACAACTGTGCCAATCGCCTCACGTCGCGCCGAGCAATGGTGGACGTCTGGGAACGAAATGACTTATTAGATATCCTAATGTCGCAATCAGTTCCGTGAGCTTCTTTTGCGGGCATAGCTCCGAGCAGAATTTAGACTATAGGTATCGACCAGATTGATCCATCTTGCAGCGGAACAAACTCTGATCGGAAGGGCGCCATGAACGGGCTTGGAGGCTTGAACAAATCGGAGCACGGCGTGGTCATCGGCCTCGTTCAGCTCCAGCTTCCCAAAGTGGTGACGCGTGACCATCTCGCGGCCCAGACGAAGCGGATCGTCGAGATGGTCGGCAAAGCCCGGCGCAATCTCGGCACTATGGATCTCGTGGTGTTTCCCGAGTACGCCCTGCACGGCCTGTCCATGGACACCAATCCGGAGATCATGTGCCGGATCGATGGGCCGGAGGTCGCCGCCTTCCGTCAGGCCTGCATCGACAACCGGATCTGGGGCTGCTTCTCGATCATGGAGCTCAATCCAGGCGGCATGCCCTACAATACCGGCCTGATCATCGACGACCGGGGCGAGATCCGGCTCAACTACCGCAAGCTCCACCCTTGGGTTCCGGTCGAGCCCTGGGAGCCAGGCGATCTCGGGATTCCGGTGATCGACGGGCCGCGCGGCGCCAAGATCGCGCTCATCGTCTGCCACGACGGCATGTTCCCGGAGATGGCGCGCGAATGTGCCTACAAGGGCGCCGAGATCATGATCCGCACCGCCGGCTACACGGCGCCGATCCGCCAGAGCTGGCGCTTCACCAACCAGGCGAACGCGTTCCAGAACCTGATGGTCACGGCGAACGTCTGCATGTGCGGCTCGGACGGCACCTTCGATTCCATGGGCGAGGGCATGATCGTGAACTTCGACGGCACCGTCATCGCCCACGGTGAGACCGGCCGGCCAGATGAGATCATCACAGCCGAAGTGCGGCCCGACCTCGTCCGCGAGGCGCGGATCAACTGGGGCGTCGAGAACAACATCTATCAGCTCGGCCATCGCGCCTACGTGGCCGTGAAGGGCGGCGCGCGGGACTGCCCCTACACCTTCATGCATGACATGGTAGCCGGCAAGTACCGGCTGCCGTGGGAGGGCCAGGTCAAGGTCACCGACGGCACCTCCTGCGGCTTCCCTGCGCCGACCCGCATCTACGGCGAACGCCCGAGCGAGGCCGCCGAGTGAGGCGCCTCCCTGTCGAGCCCGGCAGGGATCTGATGGGCGGGCCATGACAATGCGGAGCGGCGGGAACAAGCGGTTGATCCTCCTCCGCGCAGCGGGGGAGGATCAACCGCCGCAGCGGCTCCGCCGAGACAAGACCGTCAAGATCTCGGTGACGCGGCAATTGGAGCCCCCAGCAGTTCGCGCGCAGAATATACGACTATCGTGTCCCGGCGGGCGGGGAGGAAAGACCTATTTCTGCACGGCCACGTGCAGATTTGCATCAGATCACGAGCGCAGTGACGGCCGATGCATCCTGGATCCCAGGCACTCGCCGAGAGTAGCACGTCGCCAGCAGAGCCTTCAGATTGCAAATTAGCGTTTCTAATCTCGACATTACGAATCGACTGCCCGCACGGAATGCAAGTTCCGTCTGAAATATGGACTGGTACGACTTACATCGATCGGCTTCATTCTCCTGGATATTCATCTCTGCCATGCCCGCTGCGCGCTGCAGAGACAGGGGAAAAGCCATACATGTCGACGCTCAGGAAGCTCACGCGGGACGCTCTCATCGCCGCCACGACGCTCGTGCTCGCCACGGCGCCGGCCGGCGCCGCCGGACTGACCAAGATCAAGGTCGGCCATCTCGTGGCTCTCGATATGGCGCCGCTCTTCGTGGGCAAGGAAGCCGGATGCTTCGAGAAGGAGGGCCTCGACGTCGAGACGGTGTTCTTCGCCAATCCGGGCGACAACAACGCGGCACTGGCCGGCGGCGAGATCGACTTCAGCATCAACCCGTTCACGCTGCCGTTCTTCGCGGCCAACGCCGGTGTGCCGATCCGCACCATCGCAGGTGCCGGTGGCTGGGGCATCATGCAGGTCATCGCCGACGGCTCGCTCGGCATCAAGTCGATCGCCGATCTGAAGGCCTATATCGAGGGCCATCCGCAGAAGAAGCTGCGTTTCGCCTCGCTCCAGGGCGACACGCTCGAGCTGATCCTGACACGCATCTTCAAGGAGCAGGGGATCGCGCCGGACAAGGTCGAGATCGTCAATTTCGACGACCTGCTCGCCATGGTCGACGCCTTCCGCAGCGGCCAGGCCGACGTCCTCAGCCACATCAAGCCCTACACCACCGACTTCATCGTCAACAAGGGCGCGACGCTGATCACGGACAACGCCGCGGTGTGGACGCCCCACACGCCCAACACAGTGCTGAGCGTCCTCGAGAAGACGCTGACGGACAGGCCGCAGATCGTGGAAGCCTATCTCAAGGGCGCCATGTGCGGTGCCGCCATCATCAACAGCGATCCGAAGAAGGCGGTGTCGCTCGTCACGAAGAAGGACGCCCAGTACTATCGCGTCAGCCCGGACGTCCTGCTGTCGGCCTTCCAGAACGCGCCGGAGCCGATCTCCTTCACCGTCGACATCCAGTCCATCCAGTCGGTGGTCGATGATCTGACCGCCCTCGGCTACATGAAGGGCAATATCAAAGCCACCGACATCTACCGGATGGACATGATCAAGAAGCTCGAGGGCGCCAAGAAGCTCGAGGGCTCTAAGTGAGCGAGCGGCCGCCGCGTATCCTGTCGGCGGCGCAGCGGGGCGGCGACGGCTTCCGGGCCGTCGCCCTCGGAACGCTGTCCGTGGGCACGGTCCTGGCGTTCTGGGAATACATCGGCCGCCAGCAGGGCACCGCGATCGCCGCGGTCGCCCCGCCGCCGTCGGTGTTCCTGACCGCATTGGCGGAAAGCTCGTTCAAGATCGGGCTCGGCTCTCAGGCGGTGCCAGTCTGGCAAGCCGTCGTGTCGAGCCTGTTCCGCGTCATGTGCGGAATGGCGATCTCCTTCATCGCGGCCGTCATCACCGGCGTCTGCATGGGGATGTCCCGCACGGTCACGATGCTGGTCTCGCCTATTCTCCGGCTCATGGCGCCGATCGCGCCGATCGCCTGGATTCCGATCGCCATCGTGGTCTTCGGCATCAACAATTTCACCGCGATGTTCATCGTGTTCATGGGTGTCTACTTCATCCTGACGATCGCCACCCTGGCCGAGATCGAGCGGCTGCCGCCGGAGTATCACATCATTGCGGAGAACCTCGGGGCGCCGACCTGGAAGCGCTGGGTGTTCGTCGTGTTTCCAGCGGTGTTGCCCGGCGTGTTCGGCCTTCTGCGGATCAACTTCATCGCGGCGTGGATGGCCGTGCTCGTGGCCGAAATGATCGGGCTGCGCGACGGCCTCGGCACCATCATCATGATGGGACGGAACCTCTTCAACAGCCAGCTCATCATGTTCGGCATGCTCGTCATCGGGCTGTGCGGCTTCCTCATCGACGTCGTCCTGAAGACGATCGGCAAGTACGTCTTCTGGTGGCGCGTATGAGGCTTCAAGACAGGGCGCGGGCGCCGGCGCTCGTTGAGGCCTCCCGCGTCACGGTGGCCTACAAGGGCTCCAAGGGCGACACGGTCGTTGCCCTCGACGACATCGACCTCAAGATCGAGGCGGGCGAATTCGTCTGCCTGCTCGGCCCCTCGGGCTCGGGGAAGACGACGCTTCTCAAGATTCTGGGTGGCTTTCAGCTGCCGAGCGCGGGTGGTGCGCTGTATCGCGGCAAGCAGATCTCCGCGCCCACATCGCAACTGGTGATGATCTTCCAGGAGCCGAACCTGTTTCCTTGGCTCACCGTGGAGAGGAACGTCGCCTTCGGCCCGCGCATGTCCGGCAGATATGATTCCGCCACGGCCGCTCGGATCGACGACCTGCTCAGGACCGTCGGGCTCCATGAGGCGCGCTCGCGCTATCCGCACCAGCTCTCCGGCGGCATGCGCCAGCGCACGGCCATCGCGCGCGCCCTTGCCGCGGAGCCTGAAGCGCTCCTGCTCGACGAGCCGTTCAGCGCCCTCGACGTCGCGCTGCGCCGCCGCATGCAGCGGTTCGTCCGCAGCCTCTGGGAGAGCCGCAACACCACGATGATCATGGTGACGCACAGCATCGAGGAGGCGCTGGTGTGCGCCGAGCGCATCATCGTGCTCGGTGGACGGCCCTCCAGGATCGTCGAGGACCTCGACGTATCCGCGCCGGAGCTGAAGGACCGCTATTCGCCGGCCTTCGCAGACGCCCAAAGAAAACTCGAAGCGCTGATCGATCCGTTCGAAGACGACAGCGCCGACGCGCAAGAACCTGCCGGCGCGCCCGTCCGCGCCCCCGCCGAATAGCTCTCGAGGAGAACGCGATGCCGACCCTGTTGAAGGACGCCGCCAAGGTCATTGTCGGAAACGGCGACGTGCTCGAGCATGTGTCCGTGCTGATGGACGGACACACCATCTCGAAGATCGGCCGGGACCTGCCGGCGGAAGGTGCCGATATCGTCGATTGCACCGGAAAGGTGGTGATGCCGGGCCTGATCGACGTCCACGTCCACATCGCGATGTGGGCGGGCGAGGTGGACTGGGGCAACATTCTCGACATCCCCGACGAATACCTGGCGATGCGCGCCACCACGTATCTGCGGTGGTGGATTCAGAACGGCTTCACGACGATCTTCGAGCCGCTCGCGCGCCGTGACCTGCCCTTCGAGATGCGCCGCGCGCTGCGCGACGGCGTGATCCCGGGGCCCCGCCTGCTCGTGTCGGGCCCCGCCATCGTCGGCACGGGTGCCCGCGGCATGTTCTTCGGCCCGCGCGAGGTCACCGGCGTCGACGACGCGCGCCGCGCCGTCCGCGAGCAGATCAGCATCTATCGCAACGCCGACATCGTAAAAATCATGGCCACGAGCGAGATGCTCACCGGCCATGTCGAAAGCCGCGTCCAGCTCACCGCGGACGAGATCGCCGCCATGGTCGACGAAGCGCACAAGGCCGGCGCGCCCGTCCACTGCCACGCCTATGGCGGCCCCGGCGTCAAGCTTGCCGTCGAGAACGGCGTCGACCTCATCGTCCATGGAGCGCCCATCGGTTGGGAATTCGAGCCGAACCTTGCGCATGGAAGCTGGCAGCTGCAGCGGCGCATCGACGGCGGCAAGTTCGACGACACCGACTACATGGGGAACTACGACCTGATGGCCCGGAAGGGCACGTTCTGGGCCCCGACGCTGAGCTATTTCTACAAGATCTATTTTGAGCACTGGGAAGAATTCCAGCGCAAGATCAACCCGTTCATCGTCGGCCGCGCCCAGCTCGTCGGCGAGAGCATCGAGCGAAACTTCCGCCTCGCCCATGAGGCCGGCGTGCCGATCGTTCTGGGCAGCGATACCGGCATGCCCTTCACCTACCACGGCGACGCGGCGTGGGAGCTCGGCCTCTTCGTCCGCTTCGGCATGTCGACGAACGAGGCGCTCCAGGCCGCCACCGGGCGGGCCGCGAAGGCGCTGTGGATCGACGACCGCACCGGCACGATCGAGGTTGGCAAGCGCGGCGATGTCCTCGTGCTCGGGGCAGATCCGCTCGCGGATATTGCGGTGCTGACCAGGCCGGGCGTCATCGAGAAGGTGTATCTCGAGGGCAAGCTGTCGGCCGAGAACAACCGCGCCGTTCCCGTCTCGCGCGCGACCATGATGGCCCAGCTCGAAAAGCTGGAGACGCTCGACGAGTTGCTGACTCACCGTTCGCCCTACGACAATGGAGCGCTCGGCAAGCGCATCGTGACGAGCACCAAGGCCTAGGAAGCCGTGCTGATGCAGGCCGGATCGCCTGAGAGGATCATCGAGCTTGCGGTCGAGATGGAGGCG
This sequence comes from Chelatococcus sp. KU-N122, assembly GCF_055391085.1. Taxonomy (NCBI): domain Bacteria; kingdom Pseudomonadati; phylum Pseudomonadota; class Alphaproteobacteria; order Hyphomicrobiales; family Chelatococcaceae; genus Chelatococcus; species Chelatococcus sp. KU-N122. The sequence continues at coordinate 1,562,534 of NZ_AP043981.1, forward strand.
CTGGCCGCGGCCGGCGCCCTCGAGCCGTCAGCCGATGAGAGGCTTGTGCGTTTGGCCGAGAGCGACGGCGGTGACCCGGCCGCCGCCGGCCTTACGCTCGCATTCCTGGCACGCCTCGACGGCGCCCGAGCGCAGGAATTTCTGGCCGACCTGCGGCCGCATGCGCGTCTTGATCTGGCGCGGGGCATGCTCGCCGTCCAGCCGCAGATGGCGGTTCGCATTCTGGGCGCACGTTGCCTGAGCGGCCTCCTCGCGCACTCCCGCGATCCCTGGTTTCACGATCAGGTCGCCATGGCGCTCGAGAGCAGCGTCGTCGCCGAAAGCGATGCCTGCCTGCCGGTCCTTCTGGATCCGGCGCGCACGCGGCTCGCGGTCGCGCTTGCCGAACGGGCGGGCCGCAACGACGGCCTTCCCGCTCCCGATTTCATCGGGAGCGACGATCAGTCTGCGGTCGCGGGCGCTTTTGCGGCGTTCTGCTTCGGGCTCCTGTGCGGGCGCCATGCGGAACAGTTTGCCACCGCATCCGGCCGGCTCACCGATGCGGCCTGGCGCGATCTGCAACGGAGCGTTCGCGGTCGTGCCGTCGAGCTCTCCGCCTCCGGCGCGCAGATCTATCTGTCGGCGCGCGACGCTACGGGGCTCGTTGAAGCCGACGCCGGCATCAAGCTCTCGCGCCCGCCTGCCGCGCCCGGTGGAATGAGCGATGCGCCGAGCCCGGTGCACCTCCTCAGCCGCCGCGCCGAACGGGCGGAGCCCCAAGAGATCGCAGGGCTGATCGAGGCTGCGTCGGCCCTGGCGGGACCGACCTGGCGGCGCGAGGTGCGGATCATGCTCCTGCGCCGCGCGCTCGCACTCAGGCTTCGCATCTCGCCCTTCGCATTCGGGCTCGGCCATGCCGATCTCGCGGCCGAGATCGCCGCAGCCCGCCTCTCGGATGACGATGTCCGTCCTCTTCGCGGCGCGGCCTGGGCAAGGATCGATCTCGATCGGCGCTTTCGCATACTCACCATCCTCATCCGGCGCTTCGCGGAGCGGCCGGCCGTATCGCCCGACGACATCGACCGTCTGCTCGACGCCTTGCTGGCGATGCCCGGGGCCGTCCGCAACATCCTGGCCGAGCGGCTCCTCTCCGAGCTCGGCCAGAGCGCCAGCGTCAGTCGGCGCCACCTGTCGCGCCTCTCTGCCGTCGAGCATAGGCTGCCCGGCGACGTGCTCGTCGTTCTCGCACGCACCTACGCCCTGCGCGGCGAGACGGCGCTCGCCAAGTCGACGACCCGGCGGGCCGAAGCGCTCGCCGAGCATCGCCATTCGGTGGACATGAGGATGCGCCTGTCAGACGTCCTGCTCGCGCCGGACGGCGCTCCCGGCGATGTCATCCCGGCCGTCGTGTCGAGCCTTGCCTTGATGGCCGACGCCGATCTCCCTGCGGCGCTCCAGATGTGCGCCGCGCACCTCGACCCGCCGGAGTATCGGAGGGTGGTCGCCGACGTGATCGTGCGGGGTCGCGCCGTCGAAGCATTTGCGGAGTTGCTGTGATGGCGTTGCAGACGCCCGTGATCCTCGTGTCGGGCACGTTGGGCTGCGGCAAGACCACCTATGTCCGCGCGCTCGTGCGCGACAATCCGAAGGTCAAGTTCGGCGTCGTCGTCAACGAGTTTGGCGAGGTCGGCGTCGACGGCGATCTTCTCGCCCCCTACGTCCCGGATATCGTTGAAATACGCAACGGGTGCATCTGCTGCGTCACGCAGGATCAGCTGGTGCCTGCGGTCCGCGAGGTCGTCACGAAATACGCGGTGGATGTGGTCGTGATCGAGACATCGGGAGCGGCCGATTCAGCGCCCGTTGGCCGCCAGATCGCTCTGCTGGCGCCCCTCGTCAGCCTCCGGGCGCATGTGGTGATCGGCGACTGCACGCTCGCGCCTGATGAGGCGACGCGCGACCGAAGTTATTGCAACGCGCTCGCGCGCGCCGGGGTCATCGCGCTCTCGAAGAGCGACATCGCAGACCCGATCAGCGTCTCGAGCTGGCGCGCATTCGCTGCGAGCTTCAACCCGCAGGCCGTTCTGCTCGACATCCGCAAGTCCGAAGCCACGCTCCCGGCGCTTCTGGCGTCGTCGAGGGCCGAAGCGGAGAGTGGCGAGCCCTCAGGGCACGCCGCCCACGGCTATGTGAGCGTCTCGCGCACCGTGAGCGACATGACCGAACAGCAGCTTCGATCGCTGTCGGACAGGCTCGGCGCCAAGGTTTTCCGCATGAAGGGAATCGTGCGCGTCGATGGTCGGTGGAGCGAGGTTCAGCGCGTGCGCACGCGCCTGACGATCGAGCCCTATGACGGCAGGCCGCCCCGCGAAGGGCGCCTCGTGTTCATTAGCCGCGAGCTCTTCAAGCTGTCGTTGCAGCGCCTGGTGAAAGAAGGTCTGGCCGCCCCAGCCGCCGACGACAAGGCCCCTCACGCTGGCTCCAGCGCGCTGCCGGGCGTGCCATAGGAGCGGCGTTTTGAGCGCCCCGCCACGCAGGCCGCCATCCGGCTCATCCGGTCCTGGCAGATCGCGTCCAGCAGACGGCGATCTGCTGGACGCTCTTCACTCAACGCGATCTGCAATCGGTGCCGCGCGCCGAGGCGGAATGGCTTCGGGGGGAGGCACGCCTCCCCCCAAAACGTCAGTTCAGCGCCGCGCCGGCCGGGCGCTTGTCCGCCACCACCGGCTCGTTGCCGATGACCAGGCCAAGGGGACCGGCGGTCACCGGCACGCGCTCGCCGTCGCGGATCTTGCCCGACAGGATGAGCTCGGCCAGCACGTCCTGCACGTTCTTCTGGATCACGCGCTTCAGCGGCCGGGCGCCGTAGGCCGGGTCGTAGCCCTTGTCGGCCAGCCACTCGCGCGCCTGCGGATCGACGTCGAGCACGATCTTGCGCTCCTCCAGGAGCCGCTCCAGCCGCCTGAGCTGGATGTCGACGATGGCGCCCATCTGCTCCTTCTTGAGCCGGTGGAACAGGATGATCTCGTCCACCCGGTTCAGGAACTCCGGCCGGAAGTGCGAGCGGACCACCGCCATCACCTCGTCGCGCACCGCCTCGCTGTCCTCGCCGGCCTTCTGGGCCACCAGGAACTCGGCGCCGAGGTTCGAGGTCATGATGATCAGCGTGTTGCGGAAGTCCACCGTGCGGCCCTGGCCGTCGGTCAGCCGGCCATCGTCCAGCACCTGCAGCAGCACGTTGAACACGTCCGGGTGCGCCTTCTCGATCTCGTCGAACAGCACCACCTGGTAGGGCCGGCGCCGCACCGCCTCGGTCAGCGCACCGCCCTCCTCGTAGCCGACGTAGCCCGGAGGCGCGCCGATCAGGCGGGCGACCGAGTGCTTCTCCATGTACTCGGACATGTCGAGGCGGATCAGCGCGGTCTCGTCGTCGAACAGGTAGGCGGCGAGCGCCTTGGTCAGCTCGGTCTTGCCGACGCCGGTGGGGCCGAGGAACATGAACGAGCCGATCGGCCGGTTGGGATCCTGCAGGCCGGCGCGGGCGCGGCGCACGGCCGTGGACACCGCGATCACCGCCTCGTGCTGGCCGACGACGCGCTTGGCGAGCTCCTCCTCCATCTTGAGCAGCTTGGCGCGCTCGCCCTCCAGCATCCGCTCCACCGGCACGCCGGTCCAGCGCGACACCACCTGGGCGACGTTGTCGGGCGTCACCGCCTCCTGCACCACCGCCGAGCTCTCGTTGGCCTCCACCTGCGCCAGCTCCTTCTCGAGCTGCGGGATGATGCCGTAGGTCAGCTCGCCGGCGCGCTGGTACTCGCCGCGGCGCTGGGCATTGGCGAGCTCGTTGCGGGCCTCGTCGAGCTTCTTCTTGAGCGTCGCGGCGTGGCCGAGCTTGTCCTTCTCGGACTGCCACTTGGTGGTCAGCGCGGCCGACTGCTCCTCCAGATCGGCGAGCTCCTTCTCCAGCCGCTGCAAGCGGTCCTTGGAGGCGGCATCGCTCTCCTTCTTGAGCGCCTCGGCCTCGATCTTCAGCCGCACGATCTCGCGGTCGATCGAATCGAGCTCCTCGGGCTTGCTGTCCACCTGCATGCGCAGGCGCGCCGCCGCCTCGTCGATCAGATCGATCGCCTTGTCAGGCAGGAAGCGGTCGGTGATGTAGCGGTTGGAGAGCGTCGCCGCCGCCACCAGGGCCGAATCCTGAATGCGCACCCGATGGTGCTGCTCGTAGCGCTCCTTCAGGCCGCGCAGGATCGAGATGGTGTCCTCGACCGTGGGCTCGGAGACGAACACCGGCTGGAAGCGCCGCGCCAGCGCCGCATCCTTCTCCACGTGCTTGCGGTACTCGTCGAGCGTGGTGGCGCCGACGCAGTGCAGCTCGCCGCGGGCGAGCGCCGGCTTCAGCAGGTTGGAGGCGTCCATGGCGCCGTCCGCCTTGCCGGCGCCGACCAGGGTGTGCATCTCGTCGATGAACAGGATGATGTCGCCTTCCGCCGACTGCACCTCCTGCAGCACGCTCTTCAGGCGCTCCTCGAACTCACCGCGATATTTGGCGCCGGCGATCAGCGCGCCCATGTCGAGCGCCAGCAGCCGCTTGTCCTTCAGGCTCTCGGGCACGTCGCCGTCGACGATGCGCTTGGCCAGCCCCTCGACGATGGCGGTCTTGCCGACGCCGGGCTCGCCGATCAGCACCGGGTTGTTCTTGGTGCGCCGCGACAGCACCTGGATGGTGCGACGGATCTCCTCGTCGCGGCCGATGACCGGATCGATCTTGCCGTCACGGGCCGCCTGGGTGAGGTCGCGCGCATAGCGCTTCAGCGCGTCGTAGGCCTGCTCGGCGGAGGCGGAATCGGCGGTGCGGCCCTTGCGTAGCGCCTCGATCGCCGCGTTGAGGCTCTGCGCCGTCACGCCGGCCGCGGCGAGCGCCTTGCCGGCCTCGCTGTCCTTCTCGATGGCGAGCGCCAGCAGCAGCCGCTCGACGGTGACGAAGCTGTCGCCGGCCTTGTCGGCCGCCTTCTCGGCCGCGTCGAAGACGCGCGCCAGCTGAGGCGACAGATAGATCTGCCCCGAGCCGCCCTGCACCTTGGGCAATTTGGCGAGCGCCTGCTCGGTCAGCTGCAGGGCCAGCCGCGACTGGCCGCCGGCCCGGTCGATCAGGCCCGCCGCCAGGCCTTCCGGATCGTCGAGCAGGACCTTCAGAAGGTGCTCGGGCGTGAACTGCTGATGGCCGTCGCGCAGCGCCGCCGACTGCGCCGACTGGAGAAACCCTTTGGACCGATCGGTGTATTTCTCGATGTTCATCTATCGCACTCCTGCGGGCCGCCGGTGAAGGCGCACCCAGATGTGGTCCCTCTGATGAGGCAACCTCGCACGAGCGACATGGCGTTCCCTTGATCTTCGCCACGCCGCGGATCTTTTTCGCCGCGGCGCGGCGCCGGAGCAAATGTCCGGCGCCGCGCAGCATACGCAATTCGGTGAGATCGGCCAGGGAGCTGCGCCCGGAGGCGCCCACACCTAGCCGCTCGGCGGTGCCCGTAAGCGCCACCGCTCAGCCTATGTAGGTGTTGCCCCGCAGCAACAGCAAGGCCCGGCCGGGCAACTTTTTGCCTCCGCGTCAGGCGCGGAGAGCGCACGCCGGCTCGGCGGCACGCGCCGATTCCCCTTCGCGCCGACGCGTTCTAGATTGGGCGGTGCAGGCTCCCCGCGGCGGCCCATCGACGGGGCACGCCGACAGGATGGAGCGTAGCGGCGCCGGTGGCCGGCCGCCGCGACCAGGATCGAGGGAGGCGCAACGTGTCGAAAGTGCTCGCTGGCGTTCGTGTATTGGATTTCGGGCGCTATATCGCGGGCCCGTATTGCGGCGCCCTGCTCGCCGATTACGGCGCCGATGTCATCCGCATCGAGCGCCGCGGCGGCGGCGAGGACCGCTTCGTCGCGCCCATCGCGGAGGGCGGCGACGGCGGCATGTTCATGCAGATGAACCGCAACAAGCGCAGCCTCACGCTCGATCCGATGCGGCCGGAAGGCGCCGAGGTGGTGCGCCGGCTGGTGGCGACCGCCGACGTGGTGATCGCCAACCTGCCCGCTTCGACCCTGAAGACCATGGGCCTCGACTACGACAGCCTGCGCGCCGTCAAGGACGACATCATCCTCACCACCGCCTCGGCCTTCGGCGCCGAAGGCCCCTATTCCGAGCGCGTCGGCTTCGACACCATCGGCCAGGCCATGTCCGGCGCCGTCTACATGACCGGCGAGCCCGGCCAACCCTACCGCTGCTACGCCTCCTACGTGGATTTCGGCACGGCGCTGGGCCTGGCCTTCGGCACGCTGGCGGCGCTGATGGAGCGCGGCCGCACCGGCCGCGGCCAGGTGGTGGAGGGCGCGCTGCTGCGCACCGCCCTCAACATGATGGGGCCGACGCTGATCGAGCAGGCGGTGCTACGGGTCAACCGGGTGCCGACCGCCAACCGCGGTCAGACCTCGGCTCCCGCCGACATCCTGCCCACCAAGGACGGCTACGTGCTGGTGGCCGTGGTGGGCCAGCCGCTCTACGTGCGCTGGGCCAAGCTGATGGGCAACACGGACTTCTGGCTGAACGACCCGCGCTTCAAGGACGATCTGGCGCGCGGCGACAATGCTCCGTTGATCAGCGCCCGCATGCGGGAGTGGTGCGCCGAACGCACCACGGCCGAGGCGATCGCGGCTCTCGAGGAGGCACGCATTCCGGCCGGCCCCGTGCTGTCGCCCCAGCAGGCCTTGGACGACCCCCACGTGAAAGAGACCGGCTACCTCAAGCCGGTGGAGTTTCCCGGCCTCGCCACACCGGCGCCGATCCCGCAGAGCCCGATGATCCTGTCCGAGACGCCCGGCGAGATCCGCCACCGGGCCCCGACCGTCGGCGAGCACACCGACGAGATCCTGCGCAGCGTCGGCTACACGCCGGCCGACATCGATCGGCTCAGGGAGGCCAAGGCGATCTGACCGCGCATTGCCGCGTGGGCTATTGTTCTGAAAAGCGAATGGCGCCCGTCGCCGCATGGGATTACCCCCTGGCGGACGGACACATCTGCGGCTCGCGGCTGAACTCTTGTTCTGCAAGCGCACCGCAGCTGGACGGCCCAAGGCTTGACCCGGCTACCGGCCGGGGCAAAGCATAGACCATGCGCGTCGTCACCATCTCCCGCTATCCCGTCAAGGGCCTGTCCCCGGAGCGGCTGCCTGCCGCCGACCTGCTGCCCGGGCGGGTGATCAGGGGGGACCGGCGCTACGCCATCGAGAACGGGCCGTCCGGCTTCGACCCGGCGGCGCCGAGCTACCAGCCCAAGGCGAAGTTCCTGATGCTGATGCGCAACGAGCGCCTGGCGGCGCTCGACACGCGCTTCGACGACGCCGCCACCACGCTGACCATCCGCGACCGGACCAACGGCCGCGAGCTCGTGCACGAGGATCTGTCCACCGCCGCCGGCCGCGCGGCGACCGAGGCGTTCTTCGCCGCCTACATGCCGGACGAGCTGCGTGGGCCACCGAAAGTGCTGGAGGCGGCGCCCGAGCCTGCGCCGTTCAGCTTTTCCGACGTGGCCGCCAAGGTCATCTCGATCATCAACCTGGCGAGCGTCGCCGAGATCACGAGCCTGCTCGGCACGCCGGTCGACCCGCGGCGCTTTCGCGGCAACCTCACCGTGGACGGCCTGCCCGCCTGGCGCGAGCTCGACATGGTCGGCGACATCCTCGAGACATCAGCCGGCGTCCGCCTGAAGATCGTCAAGCGCATCGTGCGCTGTGCGGCAACCAACGTCGACCCGGTGACGGCGAAGCGCGACCTCGAGATCCCCAAGGCGCTGATGCAAGCTTACGGGCACATGGATTGCGGCGTCTACGCGGAGGTGCTGGCCGGCGGCCGCCTCGCCGAAGGCGACATCCTGGGGCCCGCGCGCCCGCGATAGCGGCAGGGCCGGCTCGGCACGGCGTCATGGCCGGGCTTGACCACGGCCATGACGGTGGGGATGGCGAAAGCCTACTCGGCCGCAGCGCTTGGCTCGGAGGCCTGGTCGGACGGCTCGGCTGCGGCCGCCTCGTCGGCCCGCGGCCGCCCGCGGCGCCGGCGCGTCCGCACCGGGAAGTGCTCCGCCGCCTCGGCCTCGGCCGCCGGCGGCGCGGCGGGCTGCTCGGTGGGCGCCGCGTCCTCCGCGGCGACCGGCGAACGGACCGGCGTCGTCAGGAATGCCGGCAGTTCCGGCTGGACGGGCTCGTCCTGCACCGGCGCCGCGTTGCCGCGGTTGTCATCGCGGCGGAAGCGCTCGCGGCGCTCGCGGCGGCCCTCGGGGGCAAAGTCCTGCCGTTCGCCGGCATCGGGGCGATCACCACGCTCTTGCCGCTCACCGCGCTCTTGCCGCTCACCGCGCTCCTGGCGGTCGCCGCGCTCCTGCCGCTCGCCGCGGGCCTGCCGCTGCGGCTGCTCGGAACGATCCTGGCGCTCGCCGCGGTCGCGGTAGGGCTGGCGCCCCTGCGGCGCGGCCGACGGCTGCGGCGCGCCCTGCGGGTAGGCCTCGTCTCCGCCCTGGCCGTTGTAGCCGCCGTAGGCGCCACGGCCGCCCGGCTCGCCCAACGGCAGGCCGCCGAAGCCGTTCGGCTCCTCCTCGCCGTCGAGGTCGTCGCCGTCCTCGAAGGAGCGCGGGAACGCGCCGTAGGTCTGCTGGAACTGCACCTGCGCGGCCGCCAGGATTCGGTAATAGTGCTCGGCGTGTTGCAGGTAGTTTTCCGAGGCGACCGGGTCCCCTGAGACCTGAGCATCGCGCGAGAGCTGGGCATATTTCTCGGCGATGTGCTGTGCGGTTCCCCTGATCTTCACATCCGGCCCGTTGGACTCGAAGCTACGCGTCAGCGGATTGGGGCCCTTGCGGTTGCGTCCCCGCATGCGCCTGTTCTGGCCTGGTCTCATCTGTCTCTCTTGTGAAGCCATCGTCCTGGTTACTCGGATCCCCGTCCCGCGCTGGCTTCATGCGCTGACCGGCAAGAGGGATCGATACGGTCCGACGAGAGGGCGTCGCTTCGGGGTTGAACGCGACCGCCTCCGTTCACGTGCGTGGAGCATGATCGTTGCAACAATCGCCTCGTGCGGATCCTGCCCGGCGCTGACATTCCGAAAAGGCGGGGGCGACCGCTTTTCGGGGCAACACGCTTCACCGTCCCGAAGTGAAGGCGAGCGTTGCCAAACCCATGACGACAACCCAAGGGGAAGCGAGCCCTGGCGCTCCTTATTCAAGCGCACCGGCGTCACTTCCGCCGCTCATTTTATGACGACTTGCATCCGTTCGTCGGGTGTCCACGCCTTGCGGCTGGTCCGGCTTGCCCGTCCATCGGCCGCCACATGCGCAGTTTTTGCTGCCTCGTCGCGTCGCGAACCGCGTGTCCCAGCCCGAGGAACACCGATTCACAATCATTATCGCGCCGTATGGGCCGGACATTACCTGCTTCGCCCCTCATCGCCAAGCACATTTTCCGGTCTGCGGGCGCTGGTTGCCAACCAATGCAGCGTCATCGTGTCGCCGATACAACGCGGTCGATGCCCGCAAGGTCCGCGACGACGGTGATATCCCGCAGGCCGGCCCCGCTCAGCAGGCGCGCCACCTCGGCCGCCTGGCCCTGTCCCACCTCGAACCCGGCGAGCCCGCCGGGCGCCAGCAGACGGGGCAGATCGCCAGCCAGGGCGCGATAGGCATCAAGCCCGTCGTCGCCCCCGTCGAGAGCGAGCCGCGGGTCGTGATCACGCACCTCTGCGGCCAGCGTCGCGATATTCTTCCTCGTTATGTAAGGTGGGTTCGACAAAACCAGATTGAAAGGGGCGGCGACCGCTGCGGCCCAATCGCCCACCACGAAGCGCGCGCGGTCGCCGACCCCGTTGCGCCGGGCATTGCGCCGGGCGACCGCGGCGGCGTCGGCGGCGCGGTCGACACCCAGGCCCCAGGCGTGGGGCAGCTCGCTCAGCACGGCCACGAGGATGCACCCGGTGCCGGTTCCCAGGTCCAGCACGCGCGTTGCGGCCTCGCCCCGCCGGCGCTCGTGCGCCAACGCGACCGAGACCAACGTCTCCGTATCCGGCCGGGGCTCCAGGGTCGCCGGCGACAGGGCGAAGGGCAGGCCCCAGAATTCCCGTTCGCCGAGGATGCGGCCCACCGGCTCGCCGGCCAGCCGCCGCGCTGCCGCCGCCGCCAGCCGTGCCGCCACGGCCTCGCCCAGGGGGGCCGTGGGCTCGGCCAGCACGGCGGCAAACGGCAGGCCGAGGATCTCGGTCAGCAGGATGCGGGCGTCGAGCTCGGGCGTGGCGATGCCGGCAGCCCCGAAGGCGCCGCCCAGCCGGCGCAGCGCGTCGGCCCGCCCGGTCCCGGCTTCGATCCCGGCCGCCGCGCCGTTGGCCGGCGCCGGCCTCGATACGGCCCGGCTCATCCGTCGGCGGCCAGCAGCGCCGCCTGGTGCTCGGCGGTCAGCGCATCGACCAGCTCGTCGAGCGCGGTCCCGGCCATCACCTCGTCCAGCTTGTAGAGCGTCAGCCCGATGCGGTGGTCGGTCACCCGGCCCTGCGGGAAGTTGTAGGTGCGGATGCGCTCGGAGCGATCCCCCGACCCCACCTGCGAGCGGCGGTCGGCCGCCCGTTCGGCGTCCTTGCGGCCGCGCTCGGCGTCGTAGAGCTTGGCCCTGAGCAGCGCCATCGCCTTGGCGCGGTTGCGATGCTGGGAGCGTTCCTCCTGCACCAGGACGACGATGCCCGTCGGCAGGTGGGTGATGCGGATCGCCGATTCGGTCTTGTTCACGTGCTGTCCGCCGGCGCCGCCGGCGCGCATGGTATCGACGCGGAGGTCGCTCTCGTCGACGTCGACGTCGACGTCCTCGGCTTCCGGCAGCACCGCGACGGTGGCGGCCGAGGTGTGGATGCGGCCGGAGCCCTCCGTCGCCGGCACGCGCTGCACCCGGTGCACGCCCGATTCGAACTTGAGCTTGGCGAACACGCCACGGCCGCGGATCTCGGCGACGATTTCCTTGAAGCCGCCGACGGTGCCCTCGCTCGCCGACAGCAACTCGACGGTCCAGCCCTTGAGCGCGGCGTAGCGCGAATACATGGCGAAGAGGTCGCCGGCAAAGAGCGAAGCCTCGTCGCCGCCGGTGCCGGCCCTCACTTCGAGGATGGCGCTCTTCTCGTCCGCTTCGTCGCGCGGCAGCAGCATCAGCCGCACCTCGCGGGCGAGGCGCTCCTCTTCGTCGTCGGCCGCCGACCGCTCCTCCTCCGCCAGCGCCCGGAGCTCGGCATCGGCCGCCGCGTCGCCGGCCAGCGCCTCGAGCTCGGCGCGGTTGCGGCAGGCGGCGCGGTAGTTGTGGATCGCTTCGGCGACGGGCTCGAGCTCCGCCAGCTCGCGCGAGGCGGACACGAAGGTCTGGGCGTCCGGTCCTGCGGCGAGCGTCGCGGTGAGCAGGGCGTGGCGGGCGAGGATGGCGTCCAGCCGATCCTCAGGTGGCGTAAAACCGTTCATGGGACGTGCAATGGCAGGAGAAACGAGCCGCGGCTAGACTGGTATCGCATTGTCGGCGGCGAAGGTTTCGAGCCTCGTCCTCAGACTGGTGACGTCGCCCTCCTTGCGCAAGGCCTCGTCGAGGGTCTTGGTCAGGGCGCCGGCGTCGAGCGCCAGGATCATCGCCTTCACCGGCCCGACGGACGCCGGCGGCATCGACAGGCCCCGATAGCCGAGGCCGATCAGCGCCATCGCCTCCAGCGGCCGGCCGCCCATCTCGCCGCAGACCGAGGCATTGCAATCGTGCTGCTTGGCGTGGGTGACGATCATCTTGAGGGCCCTGAGGCCGGCGGGGCTCAGCGGGTCGAAGCGCCCGGCGACCTGGCGGTTCTCGCGGTCGGCGGCGAACAGGAACTGCATCAGGTCGTTGGAGCCGATGGAGACGAAGTCGGCCTCGCGGCAGATCTCCTCGATCTGGAACAGCAGCGACGGCACCTCGATCATGACGCCGAGGGAGACGCTGGCGGGCTTACGGTAGCCGTGGCGCTTGAGGTAGGCCTTCTCCTTGCCGACGATGGCCTTGGCGCGCAGGAACTCGTCGACGGTGGCCACCATGGGAAACATGATGCGCAGGTCGCGCTCGGCCGCCGCCTTCAGCAACGCCCTGACCTGCGAGCGCAGCAGGGCCGGCCGGTCGAGGCCGATGCGGATGGCCCGCCAGCCGAGCGCCGGGTTCTCCTCCTCGGTGATCTCCATGTAGGGCAGGATCTTGTCGCCGCCGATGTCGAGCGTCCGGAACGTCACCGGTGCGCCGTTGGCCTCGGCCAGCACCTGCTCGTAGAGCGCCTGCTGCTCGCTGGTCGAGGGCAGCCGCTCGGCCACCATGAACTGCAGCTCGGTGCGGAACAGGCCGACGCCGTCGGCCGCGGTTTCCGCCAGGTGCGGCATGTCGACGATGAGGCCGGCGTTGATGCTGAGCGAGATGGCGACGCCGTCCTTGGTCACGGCCGGCAGGTCCCGCAGCCGGCGGTATTGCTCCTGGCGCCGGGCGCGCAGCCTGGCCTTCTCGGCGTAGGCGGCCTCGACGTTGGCCTGCGGCCGGACCTGTACGTCGCCGCTGGTGCCGTCGACGATGATCGCGTCGCCGGTCTCGACGATGCCCACGATGTTGCCGACCTCGCCGACGGCGGGAATGCCGAGCGCGCGGGCGACGATGGCGATGTGGCTGGTCGGCCCGCCCTCCTCGAGCACCAGGCCGCGCAGCCGCGAGCGGTCGTAGTCGAGCAGCGCCGCCGGGCCCATCGAGCGGGCCACCAGGATGGCGTTGTCGGGCAGCGCGTCCTTGTGGGTGCCGAACGAGGTGCCCGCCAGGCTGTGCAGCAGCCGGTTGGCGATCTCGTCCAGGTCGTGCAGCCGGTCACGCAGGTAGGGGTCGGTCTGGCGCAGCATGCGCGCGCGGGTGTCCGACTGCACCCGTTCGACCGCGCCTTCGGCGGTGAGGCCGGTGATCACCGCCTCACGGATGCGCCTGAGCCAGCCCTGGTCGTTGGCGAACATGCGCACGGTCTCGAGCACGTCCCGGTGCTCGCCGTGATGGGCGACGTCGCCGCGCTCCAGCAGCCGGTCGATCGAGGCCCTGAGCGCCTGCACGGCACGGTCGAGGCGCGTCAGCTCCTGGTTGACGTCCTCGGCGATCATCTTCTGGACGATGATGCGCGGCTCGTGCAGCACCACGTAGCCGAGCCCGATGCCGTCGGACAGGCTGATGCCCTTGGGCGCCAGGGGGCGCCGCACGGCGATGTCCTGGCCGGGCGGGGCCAACGCCTGCACGTCCCCCGACGCGACCATCTCGGCGATGACCATCGTCGTGGTCTGGAGCGCCTCGATCTCCTCCTCGGTGTAGACGCGGTAGGCGCGGTTCTGCACCACCAGCACGCCGAGGGTGTTGCCCGCCCGCAGCACCGGCACGCCAAGGAAGGAGTGATAGATCTCCTCCCCCGTCTCGGGCTTGTAGGAGAAGGCCGGGTGGCTCTGGGCGTCGGACAGGGCGAGCGGCTCGGCGCTCGAGGCGATCAGGCCGACCAGGCCCTCGTCGGTCGAGATGATGGTGCGGTGGACCGCTTCGGGCTTCAGGCCTTCAGTCGCGTAGAGCTCGAGATTGTTGTCGGCGCGCAGCACGTAGACCGAGCACACCTCGGCCACCATGTTGCCGGCGATCAGGACAACGATCCTGTCGAGCTTCTCCTGCGCGCTGACCGGCTCCGCCATGACCTCCCGGAGGCGGCGCAGGAGCACGCGGGGGCCACCAAGAGCACCTCGCATGAGCCGGATTTCCAATAGGCGGCGGCCTGGGGGGCAACCGAAACGTCGGGAAGGCGGCGAAGCGGCCGCCTGTTGCTCGGATCGTTGTATACGGGATGGCCGCTCGCGATCGCAAGTCGACCGAGAATAGCCGGCCCCCGCACCGGTCCATCTATACCCTTAACTCACCACGCCGCTTGATAAATCGCAAGGGCGTCGGCTTCGGTCAGCGGGCGCGGATTGTTCACCAGGAGCCGCGTCTGCTTCATCGCGTCGGCCGCGAGTCGCGGCAGGTCGTGCTCCGGGATGTTCACCTCCCGCAGCCGGGCCTGCAGGCCGATCTCGGCGGAGAGATGCGCCAGCGCGTCGGCAAAGGCGTGGCCGCGCTTGGCCACGGCCACGTCGGCGAGGAACGGAAAGGCGTACGGCGCCAGCGCCGCGTAGTCCTTGTAGCAGACCTCGCAGTTGAAGCGGAGCACGTGCGGCAGCACCAGCGCGTTGGAGAGGCCGTGCGGCACGTGATAGTGCCCGCCGATCGGATAGGCGAGCGCATGCACCGCCGCCACCGGCGAATTGGCGAAGGCCTGGCCCGCCAGCATGGCGCCGAGCAGCATCTGGCCGCGCGCCTCCAGGTGCGAGCCCTCGCGCACGGCCGAGCGGATGCCGTCGCTGAGCAGGCGCAGGGCCTCCTTGGCGAGCAGCTTGGAGAGCGGGTTGTTGTTGGCGCTGGTGGAGGTGTAGGCCTCGATGGCGTGCACCATGGCGTCGATGCCGGTGGCTGCGGTGACGTGGTGCGGCAGCCCGTAGGTCAGCTCGGGATCGAGCAGCGCCACGTCGGGCAGCAGCACCGGCGACACGACACCCTTCTTCTCCGCTTCACCCGTGGTGACGATCGAGATCGGCGTCACCTCCGAGCCGGTGCCGGCCGTGGTCGGCACCAGCACCAGCGGCAGGCGCGCGCCCTTGACGTTGCCGACGCCGTAGATGTCGGCGAGCGCCTCCTCGCCCCGCGCCAGCAGCGCCACCAGCTTGGCCGTATCCATCGACGAGCCGCCGCCGTAGCCGACGACGCCGGTCGCGCCGAAGTCGCGGGCGGCGGCAACCGCCTCCTGCACGATCGATTCGGGCGGATCGGCGACCACGCGGTCATAGACGGTGAAGGCGACGTCGGCCGCCTTGAGGGCGTCGGCGGCAGGCTCGAGCAGATGGGCGCCGATGATCCCGGGATCGGTGACGACGATGACGCGCGCGCCGAGCTGCGCCTTGGCGATATCGCCGAGCTGCCCGATCGTGCCGGGGCCGAAGACGATCGACTTGGCGGTGTTGAAGGTGAAGGGGTGCATCGCTCGTTCCTCGCCGCTGCGTCGGTTTGCCTTTCAGGATAGCCCTATATCCCGGCGGGGCGAAAACGACAGCAGCTGGACGGCTCAGCCGTCGCTGCGCGGCTCTCAGCCGTCGCCGCGCGGCACCTTGATCTCGTGCGCCCCCAGGGCGTCGGCCAGCCGGGCCTTGGCGGAGCCCGGCCGCAGCGGCCGCTGCTGGCTGTCGTGCGGCGCCCAGCCGGACAGCCAGATCATCTCGAAGGTGGCCGGGATGCGGCCATCGGGCGCGGCGAAGCGGTCGCGGTAGACCGTCGCCATGCGCATCAGGGTGGCGCGGCGCAGCGGCTGCCGGCGGCGGTCGACGAGCGTGCTGGTGGCCCCCATGCCTCTGAGGTCGGCCAGCAGCGCCAGGGCGTGGGGATAGCGGACGGTGACCGTCTCGGTATCGGCCACCGGCAGCGCGAAGCCGGCACGCTGCAACAGGCCGCCCATGTCCCGCACGTCGGCGAACGGCGCGACGCGCGGGCTGACGCCGCCCTCCGCCTCGGCCTCGGCGGCGGTGAACGCCTGGCGGAGCTCGCCCAGCGTGCCGCCGCCCAACAGGCAGGCGATGAACAGGCCGTCGGGCTTGAGCGCGCGGCGAATCTGCACCAGGGCGCCGGGCAGGTCGTTGATCCCCTGCAGCGCCAGCACGGAGACGACGAGGTCGAAGGCCTCGGCGGCAAAGGGCAGCGCCTCCTCGTCGGCGACCACGTCGCCGCCGAGGCCGACGGCGGGCGCCGCCCGCACGATCCGCGCGCTGCCCGCCTGCGCCAGCGTCTCGCTGATGGCGCCCGTGACGCTGCCCAGGTCGAGGGCGGTGCCGAAGCGGCGCTTGACCGTGGACAGGCGGAAGGCCAGGTCCTCGGCCGCACGCTGTTCCAGGAAATCGACGAAACCGGCGGCATGCGCCCGTTGCAGGCGGCGGCGGGCGAGCGGACGGTCGAAAACGAGTGGCGGTGCGGGCATCGGTGGCGAGGCCTTCAAGGGTCCGGCGTCATGGGCGGGCTTGACCCGGCCATCCATCTTATTGAAAATAAAAGTATAATGTCAGCTCTGGGGGCTGACGCCGTTAGCTTCGATGGATGGCCGGGGCCAAGCCCGGCCATGGCGGCTCAAAATCACGGCGCAGGGCTATTACACCCGCAACGCAGGCGGACGCCATGGCGGTTGACGATGCACCCGAGCAGAGCCCGGCCCGCGCAGCCGACGTGCCGCTAACGGTCAGGCTCGGGCTCACCCGTGTCGCTGCGGCCGTCCTCGGCGCCGGCCGCGGCGCGCTGGATCTCGTCTACCCGCCGGCCTGCGTGCATTGCCGGGGCGCCACCGCCGAGCCGCACGGGCTGTGCGCCGCATGCTGGGCCGGCCTCGCCTTCATCGAGCGGCCCTATTGCGAGCGCCTGGGCACGCCGTTCGCGGTCGACTACGGCGGGCCGCTACTCTCGCCGGCGGCGATCGCCGATCCGCCGGTGTTCGCGCGCGCCCGCGCCGCAGCCCGCTACGACGGCATCGCCCGCGACCTGTTGCACGACCTCAAGTACAACGACCGGCCCGAGCTCGCCCGCCTGCTCGGACGGCTGATGGTCCAGGCCGGACGCGAGCTCCTGGCCGACGCCGACCTGATCGTGCCGGTGCCGCTGCACCGCCTGCGCCTGTGGTCGCGCCGCTTCAACCAGGCGGCCCTGCTGGCCGCCGCCATCAGCCGGCTGGCGGACGTGCCGAGCGACCCTGCGGCGCTCGTCCGGCGCAAGCGCACGCGGCCCCAGGTGGGGCTGACCCGAGCGGAGCGCGGCACCAACCTTCAGGGCGCCTTCGCCGTGCCCGATGACGCCAGGCCCCGGATCGAGGGCCGGCGCGTCATCCTGCTCGACGACGTGCTGACCACCGGCGCCACCCTCAATGCCGCCACCCGCACGCTGCTGCGCGGCGGCGCGGCGGCCGTCGACGTGCTCACCTTCGCACGCGTCGTGCGCGACGGCGCCTGATGCCGCGGCACCGATCAAGGATGGCGGCGGTGCCCGGCTCGCCTATATGATGACGAGCGACTGCAAAGGAGACACGCGTTGGCGCCCGTCACCATCTACACCAAGTCCTGGTGCCCCTATTGCACCGCGGCCAAGGAGCTGCTGCGGGAGAAGGGGGTCGCCTTCGAGGAGATCGAGATCAGCGGCAACGCCGATGCCCGGGCCGCCATGATCGAACGGTCGGGTGGCGCCAGCACCGTCCCGCAGATCTTCATCGGCGAGCGCCACGTCGGCGGCTGCGACGACCTCTACGCCCTGGACGGCCGCGGCGGGCTCGACCCGCTGCTGGCCGACGCGGCTACGGTCGCGAGCTGAGGGCCGGTCCATGAGCCCGGACGCCCGCCCGCCGCTCGTCGCCGCCTGCGTGCAGATGCGCTCGGGCCGCGATCCCGAAGCCAATCGCGACGCGGCGATCGCGCTGATCCGCCAGGCGGCCGATGCGGGCGCCACCTATGTCCAGACGCCGGAGATGACCGGGCTGGTGGAGCGCTCGCGCCGCAGCCTGATGGAGAACATCCGGACCGAGGCCGACGATCCGCTGATCGCCGCGGCCCGCGACATCGCCCGCGCCCGGGCCGTCATGGTCCACATCGGCTCGCTGGCGCTGAAGGACGGCGACAAGGTCGCCAACCGCGCCATCGTCATCGATGCCGCCGGCGACATCGTCGCCACCTACACCAAGATCCACCTGTTCGATGTCGACCTGCCGGGCGGCGAGAGCTGGCGCGAATCGGCGACCTACGTCGGCGGCGCCGAGGCGCCGGTGGTGCCCGCGCCGATCGGGGCGCTGGGCGTCACCATCTGCTACGATCTGCGCTTCCCCTACCTCTACCGGGCGCTCGCCGAGGCCGGAGCCACCGTGCTCACCGCGCCGGCCTGCTTCACGCGCCAGACCGGGGAGGCGCATTGGCACGTGCTGCAACGGGCGCGGGCCATCGAGAACGGCGCCTTCGTCCTGTCCGCGGCGCAGGGCGGCCTGCACGCCGACGGCCGCGAGACCTACGGCCACTCGCTGATCGTCGACCCGTGGGGCCGCGTCCTGGCCGAAGGCGGCACCGAGCCGGGCGTGATCCTGGCCGAGATCGACCCGGCAGCCGTGGCCGAGGCGCGCCAGCGCATTCCGTCATTGCAGCACACCCGGCCGGTCATGGTGCGGTCCGCCGGCGTGGCCGCGGCGCTCGACGCGTGACGCCGGCAGGCCGCCGCGCTATCGGGCCGACACCGTGAGCAGCAGGCCGCTGGCGTCGTCGTGCACCTTGACGCGCGGCGCCCGCGTGGCGGCCGTATCATCGGTCTCGACCTGCCGCAGCTCAGCCAGCAGGGCGCCGAGGCCTCTGGCGCGCGCCGCTCCGACCAGGCCCGCGGCATCGTAGAGGCGGAAGGCATCGACCAGCCGCCACAGGCCGTCCGACGCCAGCAGCACGGTCGCCTCGCCGTCGAACGGCACGTGCTCGACGGTCATGCGCCGGGCTGCTTCGGGCTCGATGCCCAGCATCCAGTAGCCGCCGGGCTGATTGAGCTTGGAGCGGGCGTCCCGGAGCTCGTCGATGACCGCTGCGATACGGGCCTTGTCGTCGCCCTGGCGGGCGAGCAGGGCGCGGTCGCGCTCGTCGATCAGCGCCTCCCATGTGCCGGGCTCGCGGAGGCCGACGACGCGCACCGCCCCGCCGGCGACGACGACCGCGGTGCAATCGCCCTGGCGGGCGAACTCGAGCCCGCCCGGCGCGGGCCGCATCCAGGTGATCGTCGCGGACGGCAGGGCGTGCGGCGGCAGCGCGGCAAAGCCCGGCACCGCCGCGGCATAGGCGGCCCGCACCTCGCCGATGACGGCGGCGAAATAGTCCTGCGCCGGGATGCGGCCCGGATCGCGCCGGGCGAGCAGCGCACCCGTCGTCTCGGCGAGCCAGGCCGCGTCGCTGCCCGGCCCGCCGGACACATGCTCCCGCTCGGCGACGCCCGTCGCCCCATCGATGACCCAGGCGGCCGGCGTGCCCGACTCCCGGTGGCCGATGCGATCTTCATTGACCGCGGCACCGGGCGCGTTGACGGCATCCGTAACTTCGATCATGTCGATCCTTTCGCGCCTCGTCGGCTGCCCGTCTCGGAATTGCAACGAAGACACACGGGGGCCGTCGCGGCATCGGTTTTCGAGGGCAGACGTGAACCGGGCCCGGCCCGGCCACATATAATGGACAGGGCGGCCATGAAGAGATCCTGCAGGCGGGCAGCCGTCTGCTTACGGATCGAATGAGACCCTGCGACGACGAGGAGGTCGTCCCGACATGATTCGCTATTCGCTTGTATGCGAGGCAGAGCACAGCTTCGAGAGCTGGTTCCGCGACAGCGAGGCGTTCTCGGCGCAGGCCGAGGCGGGGCTGGTCACGTGCCCCACCTGCGGCTCGGCCAAGGTGCATAAGTCGATCATGGCTCCGGCCCTGGCGCGCCGCGGCGCAGCCCCGGAGACGCCCGGCGCCGCCGCGCCGGTGGCGTTGATGAGCGAGCGGGAGCGCGAGATCGGCGCCATGATGCGGGCCATCCGCCACTACGTCGAGACGCACTCCGACGACGTGGGCAGCCGCTTCCCGGCCGAAGCGCGGGCCATGCACACGGGCGAGATCGAGAAGCGGGCGATCCGCGGCGAAGCGCCCATGCACGAGATCGCCTCGCTGATCGAAGAAGGCATCGAGGTGCTGCCCGTGCCGATCCTGCCGGAGGACCGCAACTAGACGGTCACGGCATGATCGGCGGCCGCGCTAGGCCGGCTGCAGGCGCGCCCGGTTGAGGCCGACGGCCAGCACCTCGGCGGCGACGGCGACCCAGAGCGCCTGGGCGAGCACGAAGGCGATGCCGAGCGGCGTGGGCGTGAGCCATCCGGCCGCGAGCGCGACGAGGGAATCCACCGCCCACAGCGCGTTGACGGCGATGATCGCCCAGACCAGGGCGGGCGCGACCCGCTCCTGGACCTCGACGAGCCCCACCACGCCGCCGAAGCAGACCAGGCTGAAGCCCACCGGCTGGCTGAGCCAGGCGGGGATGCCGAGCAGCGGCTCGAGCAAGCCGCCCAGCCCGAACAACAGCACGCCGAGGCCGGCGCAGGACAAAGCGTTGACCATGAGCACGCGGCGGAGGAAAGCGGAGGGCACGATCGTATGCATGGCGGCGGTCCTTGTCTGGCGCAGGCCACGAGGCTGGCGGGGGGTAGGGCTAAGAGGTGGCGGCGGCGATCACGCGGCCGGCGCCTGGTCGATGAAGCCGGTCATGGCCTTGAAGCGTCCGTCGCCGGCGAGCACGCCGAAATCGGTGCCGCCGGCGAGCGCGTCGCCGATCTCCGGCGCCAGCTGCCAGCTGAAGCGCAGGGCATCGCCGACCTGATCGACGCCGCCGATGCGGCGGAACCGGTAGCCCGGAAAGCGCTCCTGCACGCCCCGCACCATCGCGTCGATGCCGTCCTGGCCCTCGCCGGCCATCATCGGATCGCGGTAAGTCGCCGCGTCCGTCCAGGTTTTGGCGATGATGGCCTTGCGGCGGGCATCGTCGGTTTCGTTCCACATGTCGATGTAGCGGTCGACAATCGCGGTCGTGTCGGTCATGGCTGAGCTCCGTGCTGAGGCTGCTGATCGGCCGGCGCCTGGAGCGCTTCGCGATTGGGTGGACTCACCCAATCGCAAGAGAAGCGCTCCAGATTCAGGACGTTATGAGCATTTCTCTGTCAGTGGATGGTCCCATCCAATGACGAAATGCTCTGGAGCCCATCATGCGCGGCCGCCGCGCCGCGTCGATTACATGGCCGGTAATGGCCGTCGGGCTCGCCCGCGGGCCATGCTGCCGGAGCGTTGCTGCACCCGTCCCTGAGAGACCGATGAGCCTGACCGAACCGACGATCGCCGACCCTGACCAGCCCGCGAACCTGCACCCGCTCGATGTGGCCACACAGCTCGCCGTGCGCCCGGACGGCAGCTATGACGGCCATACCAGCGCGGCCTACTGGAACTTCACCGGCCCGTTCGGCGGGGTCACCGCCGCCTGCCTGATGCGCGCCCTGCTGGATCACCCGCGGCGCCAGGGCAGCCCCATCTCGCTCACGGTGAATTATTGCGCGCCGGTGGCGGAGGGCGCCTTCCGCATCACGCCGCGGGAAGCGCGGACCAACCGCTCCACCCAGCACTGGTCGCTGGAGATCACCCAGGGCGACGAGCCCCCCAGCACCACCGCCACCGCCGTGTTCGGCGCCCGGCCCGAGACCTTTTCCCATGCCCCGGCCACGCCGCCGACGCTGCCGCCGCGCGAGAGCCTGGCGCCGTTCCCGTCCCATCTCGCGGGCTCGGCCTGGCTGCGCAACTACGACTTCCGCTTCGCGGAGCTACTGCCGCTCGGCCGCACGCCCCGGACGGAGCCTCTGCCCGCCGCCCAGGAGCTGTGGATCGCCGACGTGCCGCCGCGGCCGCTCGATTTCGTCGCGCTGGCGGCGCTCGCCGACACCTTCTTCGCCCGCATCTTCGTGGTGCGCGGCGCGCTCGTGCCCGCCGGGACGGTGTCGATGAGCATATTCTTCCACGCCACGGAGGCGGATCTGGCGCGCCAGGGCACCGAGCCCCTGCGCGCCCGCGCCGACAGCCGCGTCTTCGACCGCGGCTTCCACGACCAGTCGGCCGAGCTGTGGGGCGCCGACGGCACGTTGTTCGTCAGCACCCACCAGATCGTCTACTACCGCGACCCGCCGGCGGCGTGAGGCGTTCAGTCTAAGCTCTTGTTCTGAAAGCGTCGCGGTTCACCCCCAGCCCGACCCCTCCCCACAAGGGGGAGGGAGCCGCCTCACCTTTTAGCTTGGAGAAGCTAGGCGAGCGGCCTCCCCCTTGTGGGGAGGCTGTCCCGTGCGAAGCGGAAGGGACTGGTGGGGGTGAACCTCGACGCCACCAGAACTTGCCTCGCCCGGACGTGTGAATAGCCGCAAGGGGGCGAGGGCGCGGGGCGCCGCCGCCCCTCGGCGCTACAGCGTGGTGACGATCTCGTCGTAGTCGAGGCGCGGGCTGCGGGCGAACAGCTTGCTCTCGTCACCGTAGCCGATGTTGACGAGGAAGTTGGATTTCACGCTGGTGCCGGCGAAAAAGGCGGCGTCGACCTTGGCCTTGTCGAAGCCCGACATGGGGCCCGTGTCGAGCCCCACGGCGCGCAGCGCCAGGATGAGATAGGCCCCCTGCAGCGAGCCGTTGCGGAAGGCGGTCTCCTCGATCAGCGCATCGTTGCCGGCGAACCAGGCGCGGGCGTCGGCGTGGGGAAACAGGCGCGGCAGCAGCTCGTGGAACTGCGTGTCGTAGGCGACGATGGCGGTGACCGGCGCCGCCAGGGTCTTCTCCAGGTTGCCGGCCGAGAGCGCCGGCTTCAGCCGCTCCTTGGCCTCGGGCGAGCGCACGAACACGAGGCGCAGCGGCGAGGCGTTGGCGCTCGTCGGCCCCATCTTGGCCAGATCGACCGCCTGGCGCAGCAGCGCCTCCGGCACCGGCTTGTCCAGCCAGCCGTTGTGGGTGCGGGCGTTGCGGAAGACGAGGTCGAGCGCCGCCTCGTCCAGCTTGCCGGGGGCGGAAGGTTGCGTGGTCATCGCGTCAGCACTCCAAATCGGAACAGCTCGGATCCGTCCTGGACAATGGCGGCGCCTATCGCAAGTGCGAAAACGGCAAGACCGTCGGGCGTGCGTGCCCGCTCGGGGCCGGCCGCGCTCACTCGACCAGCGAATCCGGGTTCTTGGCGGGCTCGTCCGGCGCGTCCTCGGGCGGGGCGTAGCGCATCAGCAGCGGCGTCTGCGCCAGGGCGAAGACGATCGTCAGCGGCATCACCCCCAGCGACTTGAAGTTGAGCCAGACGTCGTTCGACTGGGTGCGCCACACGATCTCGTTCAGCGCCGCCAGGACGAAGAAGAAGATGCCCCAGCGCAAGGTCAGCTTGCGCCAGCCTTCGTCCGTCAGCCGCAGCACCGAATTGAACAGCACGGACAGCAGCGGCCGGCCGAACGCCAGGCCGCCCAGCAACGCGCCGCCGAACAGGCAGTTCACGATGGTCGGCTTCAGCTTGATGAACAGCTCGTCCTTGAGCACGAGCGTCAGCGTGCCGAAGATCAGCACGGCGACGCCGGAGACGAGCGGCATGATCGGCAGCTGCCGCACCAGGGCATAGTGGACCGCCAGCGCGATCAGGGTGGCGATCATGAACGCCGCGGTGGCGGTGAAGATGCCGAGCTGGTCGGGCGACAGGTTCGCCGGCAGCAGCGGCCCGAGCACCGGAATGAACAGCGCCGGCCGGGCGTTGGCCAGCAGCAGCACGCCCAGGGGCCCGAGCTCGAGGGCGAACTTCAGCAGCGGGTTGAGATGACGGGCGGTGTTCGACACGGTGGCTGTCTGCCCTGCGCTGGCGGCGGCGTCAACCGAGGTGCGATGCGGTGAGCCGCGGCACCCGGGCCGCAGGACGAGCGTCCCAAGCTTATGCGTGACAAAAGGTGACGAATACGCCGGCAAATGATAGAATCATACATCACCAGGGGAGTAGCGATGACCGAGCATCTCGAAGACGTGAAGAAGTATGCCAAGGGTCCCGTCAACGAAGCGGCCGTTGCCGGACTTCTCAAGACTTACCGACTCGTGCTGAGCAAGCCCGACGCCCGCTACGTCGCCTGCGAGGACAAGGCCGAGCGCGAGCGCGTGCGTGAGAACTTCCTCAAGAAAAAGCTCGGCCTGTCGAGCGCCGACCTCGACGCCGCCATCGAGGAGACCTGCAAGGCCATGAAGGCCGACCGGACCAAGTCGCGCCTGACGTTCTACTATTTGCTCGCCGAGCGCTTCGGCAAGCTGGACGCCGTCGCCGGCTGAGACCAGGTTACGGCCGGGCTCGACCCGGCCGCCCCGCCAAGCTCGGGCCTGACGAGGTGGAACGGTCGAGCGGGCGAAGGGAGACCGCCATGGACGTCGGCTTTATCGGACTGGGCGCCATGGGACGCGGCATCGCCGCCAATCTGGTGGCGGCCGGCCACCGGGTGCGGGTGTGGAACCGGTCGCGGCGGCCGGGTGCGGCCCCCGACGGTGCCGTGGTCGTGGATGAGGTCGCCGAGGCCTTCGCCGGAGACGCCGTCCTCTCGATACTCGCCAACGACGAGGCGGTGCGGTCCGTGGTGCTCGACAGCGGCGCGCTGGCGGCCGCGGCCAAGGCGGCCAAGCCGCCGGTCCACGTCAACATGGCGACGATCTCCGTCGAGCTGGCCCGCGAGCTGACGGACACCCACCGCGCCCACGGGGTGGGCTATGTCGCGGCCCCCGTCTTCGGCCGCCCCGACGTGGCCGCGGCCGGCAAGCTCCATGTCGTCGCAGCCGGCGCGCCCGCCGCGCTCCAGGCGGTGCAGCCGCTGCTCGACGCGGTCGGCCAGAAGACTTGGCCCTTCGGCGACGAGCCCTACCGGGCCAACGTCGTCAAGATCGCCGGCAACTTCATGCTGGGGTCGGCCATCGAGGCGATGGCCGAGGCGGCGGCGCTCGCCCGCGGCCATGGCGTCGCGGCGAGCGATCTTTTGGACATGCTGACCGGCACGCTGTTCGCCAGCCCGGTCTACAAGAACTACGGCGCCCTGATCGCCGCCGGCACCTACGAGCCGGCCGCCTTCGCCCTGACGCTCGGGCTCAAGGACATCAAGCTGGCGCTCGCCGCGTCCGAAGGCGTCCACGCGCCGATGCCGTTCGCGAGCGTGCTGCGCGACCAGCTGGTCGACGCAATCGCCCAGGGCGACGGCGCCCGCGACTTCGCCGCATTGGCCAAGGTCGCCGCCCGGCGGGCGGGCCAGGGCGGCTGAGGAGCGGCGGCGGCGCGCTTCAGCCCTTGTACTGCCAGGGCTCGCGGTAGAGGTCGGCGCGGGTCGGCGGCAGGCCGGCCGAGCCGCGCACGCGCTTGGACGCCAGGGTCTGGTAGAGGCCCACGTTGTTGCGGTCGAACGAGATCGAGCAGGCGCCGAGATACATGAGCCAGATGCGGTACTTCACCTCGCCCACCTCGCGGATCGCCGCCTCACGGTTCTCGTAGAGCCGGTCGTGCCACTGGCGGCAGGTGCGCATGTAGTGCTCGCGCCAGGCCTCCACGTCGTGCACTTCGAAGCCGTGCCGCTCGAGCGCCGTCAGGTTGCCGCTGATCGAGTCGAGCTCGCCACCCGGAAAGATGTACTTGGTCAGCGCCGCGAACTCCGCGCGCTTCTTCTTCTTGGTGGCGTTCTTGCCCGGGCGCACGATGCCGTGGTGCAGGAACAGGCCGCCCGGCTTCAACACCCGGTGCACGGTGCCGAAATAGGTGGGGAAGTTGGCAAGGCCGACGTGCTCGATCATGCCGATGGCCGCCGCCTTGTCGAAGCGCTCGTGGCCCTCGATATGGGCGAAGTCCTTGAGCTCGATGGTGCACTGGTCGGTGAGGCCGAGGCGCTTGATCTTGTCGTTGGCGTAGGCGACCTGCTGCTCCGACAGGGTCACCCCATAGGTCTTCACACCGTAGCGCGTCGCCGCGTAGACCGAGAAGGCGCCCCAGCCGCAGCCCATGTCGAGCACGGTCTCGCCCGGCTTCAGCCTCAGCCGGCGACAGACCATCTCCAGCTTGTCGAGCTGCGACTGCGCCAGGCTGTTGTCCCAGTCGGTGTAGTAGGAGCAGGTGTAGACCATCTCCGGGTCGAGCCAGAGCTCGTAGAAGGCGTTGGAGACGTCGTAGTGGTAGCCGATGTTCTTCTTGTTCTCGGCCGCGTCGCCGGAGCTCGGCTTCTCGTCGGAGATCTCCTCCAGCGGCCAGGGGCCGCCGCGACCGACGAACAGGAACTTGCTGGCCGTGCGCAGCGCCAGCAGGCGGTTGAGGCTCTTGCGGAAGTCGCGGGTGCGGACCTTCGGCTTGCGCGCCACGATGTCGAAGATGGTGCCGTTGCGGATGTCGAGGCGGCCCGAGGCCCAGAGGTTGGACAGGGTCTCTGCGTTCGGCCGGCGGATCAGGGCAGCGACGGTGCCTTCGTCGCCGATCCATACACCGAGCGCCCCCGGGGCGAGCGTGGCCGGCACGGTCGAGCCGTCCCACAGGTAGAAGCCGAACTCGAGGCGCATCTCCTGGTGGACATGGGCGAGCAGCTTCTTGAGCGTCTCGAGCCGCTTGTCTACAGCCTGCATGGCAACTCCCTCACGCGGCGCCCGCGTGCGGGCTGGTCCGCACGGGGCGGTGCCGGCTGCGGCGCAGCCGGCTTTCAACCCGCTCGGGCGGCAAGCGTCAACCCCAAGGGCGGCGCGGCATGCCGGCATGATGCGGCAGCCGGACGAAACCGCCGGTGCCGGAGGATTGCCTTAGAGCTGGTCAGAAGCGGTAGGTGACGCCGGCGCCGATCAGCCAGGGATCGATCTTGACCTTGCCGCGGATGGGTCCGAGGACGCTGCTGATCTTCACGTCGGGCTGCAGGAACAGCTTCTTGACGTCGACGTTGAAGGCCCAGTGCTCGTCGATGAAGTAGTCGGCGCCGACCTGCAACGCCGCGCCGAACTGGTTCTTGACGTCGAGGCTGGTGACGACGTCGCCCCTGGCCTGCTCGTCGAAGAAGATGGTGTAGTTCACGCCGGCGCCGATATAGGGCTTGAGCGGGCCGCCCAGATCGAAGTGGTACTGCAGCAGAAGCGTGGGCGGCAGCAGCCAGGCGTTGCCGACCGGGGTGCCGGCCAGGGCCCCCTTGCCTTTGATCTTGTGCGGCGTGACGCCGAGGATCAGCTCGGCCGAGATGTTCGGCGTGAAGAAATAGCTGATGTCGAGCTCGGGAACGACCGACGTCGAGATATGCACGTCGCCGCCGATCACCGGGGCGCCGGCGACGTTGAGATCTGCGCTCGCGGACGGGAGCACCACGACGCCGCGCACGCGCAACTGCCAGGGGCTCGGGGCGTACGCGACCGGCATAAGAGGCGGCGCCGCATCGGCGGCGAAGGCCGGCCCGGAGAGCGCCGTTGCAGCTAAAAGCGCCCACGCCAGGTGACGCAACTGATCAGGTCCAGTCATCGATGAACGCAGCCCCAGCATCTAAATCACTGAAGCGAGCTGTAAAAAACCTGGGCTGACGCGATTTGATCCAGGTCAATGCGGCACCGCCGCCGGTGCGACCGGTCCGCGGCTGTTTCATAATTACAACAATTCGGCGACCGGCCTTTCCCGGAGGCGGATGGGCTCGACGCGTCGCCCTCGATCCGGCCCGCGCGGCGCTCGGCGAACCCGTTCCGAGCCGGCCAGCGCCCGGGACCGATGGCATTAGAAGTCGCTGGCGATGCCCTTGACCTCCCAGTCGTCGTAGCGGACGGGGTCAGGGCCGCCGCGGCCGGCGACCTCCTTGGTCCGGCCCAGCTCCTCGGCCTTCCTGTCCAGCGCGGCGCGCCGCTCGGCCGCTTCCGCCAGCGCCCGCTGCGCGGCCGGGCTCAGCACCCGGCTCGGCTCCGGCGCCTCGGTCGGCGGCGCGGCGGTGCGGTCGGCCGCCTCGGCCGGCGGCGGGGTCGGTACGCGCTTCAAGCTCGCGAACTCCTCATCTTGCTCACCTTGCGCTTGCATCGGCCGCCACATCGTTCTTGCGGCCGCATGCCTATGCCCCCCACATAGGTGTCGGGCAATCCCGGTGCGAGCAGGCGCGGGCCGGCGGCGGACGCCCGGCGGCTGCAACGCGTCCCGGGAGCAGCGCTCCAGAGTGTGGGAGCATCTCCCGATCGGATGATCATGTCGATCGCGGGGGTGGGTTCGGAGGACGCGATGAACTACGTCAAGACCGGCTTGCTGCTGGCGGCGCTGACCGCTCTGTTCGGCGTGGTCGGCCTGCTGCTGGGCGGCGCCACCGGCATGGTGATCGCACTCGGCATCGCCGTCGCCATGAACCTCTTCACTTACTGGAACTCCGACCGCCTGGCGCTCGCCGCGCACGGTGCGCACGAGGTCGACAGCACGAGCGCGCCCGATTTCGTGGGCCTGGTGCACGACCTGGCGGGCCGGGCCGGGCTGCCGCCGCCGCGGGTCTACCTGATCGACAGCCCGCAGCCCAACGCCTTCGCCACCGGCCGCAACCCGCAGAACGCGGCCGTCGCGGCAACGACCGGGCTCCTGCGCACGCTGACGCGGGAGGAGCTCGCCGGCGTCATGGCGCACGAGCTGGCGCACATCCGCAACCACGACACGCTGACGATGACCATCGCCGCCACGGTGGCAGGCGCCATCTCGTCCATCGCCCAGTTCGGCATGTTCTTCGGCGGCGGCAACCGCGGGAACGGCGGGCCCGGCCTGATCGGCTCGATCCTGATGGCGGTGGTCGCGCCGATGGCGGCGATGATCATCCAGATGGCGATCAGCCGCTCGCGGGAGTACGAAGCGGATCGAATCGGCGCAGAGATCTGCGGCGATCCCGGCTGGCTCGCCTCGGCCCTGGTCAAGATCGAGCGCAGCGTCGAGCAGATCCCCGACGAGCGGGCCGAAGCCCACCCGGCGACGGCGCCGCTGTTCATCATCAACCCCCTGTCCGGACGCGGCATGGATAATTTGTTCTCCACCCATCCCTCCACCGCCAACCGCGTCGCCCAGCTGGAAGCGCTCGCCGCCGCATGGGGCCGGCAGCCGACCACGCCCGCCGACACACCCGGCGGCTTCATCGGTACCGCCACACGCAATCCGTGGTCGCGCCGGGCCGGCCCATGGGGCTGAAACCGGGGGCCGCGCGACCCGCCCGAGCGGGCGCGAGAGCCGGGGCCGGCGCGCGCCGGCCGGCGGAGGCGGCGGGCCTGGCGCCGCGGCGGGCCGCCGTGACGGCTCTGGCCGCCGTGCTCGGCGGGCGAGAAGGCTTCGACGGCGTGCTGGCCGAGGCCACCGCCGGCCTCCCCGACCGCGACCGGGCGCTCGCCCGGGCCATCACCACCGTCGCCCTGCGCCGCCTCGGCTCGATCCGGGCGCTCCTCGGCCGCCGGCTGGAGCGCGGCTATCCCCGCAAATGCGGCCAGCTGGAGCCGATCCTGGTGACCGCGGCGGCACAGATCCTCTACCTCGACGTTCCCGATCACGCCGCTGTCGACACCGCGGTGTCGCTGGCCAAGGCGGACCGTAACGCGGCGCCCTTCGCGGGCCTCGCCAACGCCGTCCTGCGCCGGCTGCCCCGCGCCGGGGACGAGGCTGAGACCGATCCCCTGACGGACGACACGCCGGCTTGGCTCGCCGCTCGCTGGACCGCCGCCTACGGCGCCGAGCAGGCCCGCGCCATCGCGGCGGCCCACCGGCACGAAGCGGGGTTGGACCTGAGCGTCGTCGGCGATCCGGCCGCCTGGGCCGAGCGGCTCGACGCGCTCGCGCTGCCGCTTGGGCCGCCCGCCGCAACGGCGACGCTGCGCCTGCGTGACAGCCGGCCGGTCGTCGCCCTGCCCGGCTTCGACGAGGGCCGGTGGTGGGTGCAGGATGCCGCCGCCGCCCTGCCCGCGCGGCTGCTCGGCGTCGGCCCCGGTGAGCGCGTCGCCGATCTCTGCGCGGCGCCGGGCGGCAAGACCGCCCAGCTCGCCGCCGCCGGAGCCCGCGTCGTCGCGGTCGACCGCTCTCCCGAGCGCATGGCGCGGCTCGCCGCCAACATGGAGCGGCTCGGGCTTGCGCCCGAGCAGGTCGTCGCCGACGTCCTGACGCTCGAGGCCGATCCCTTCGACGCCATCCTGCTCGACGCGCCCTGCTCGGCGACCGGAACCATCCGCCGCCACCCGGACGTGGCCTGGGTCAAGCGGCCCGAGGATATCGCCAGCCTCGTGGAGCTGCAGCACAAGCTGCTCGACAAGGCCGTCGCCCTGCTGCGGCCCGGCGGCCGGCTGGTCTACTCCACCTGCTCGCTGGAGCCCGAGGAGGGCGAGGGACAGATCGAGGCGTTGCTGGCCCGCACCCCCGCCCTGCGGCGCCTGCCCATCGCCGCCGACGAGATCGGCGGCCTCACCGGCGCGCTCACGCCGCAGGGCGATCTGCGCACCCTGCCCTCCATGCTGCCCGACGCCGATCCGCGCCTCGCCGGCCTCGACGGCTTCTTCGCAGCCCGCCTCGTGCGCGCCGGCTGATCCCCGGGCCGCCGAGCCGGCGGCCCTCGAGGACGTCCGCGCCGCGCCTGAGCCCACCTCCGCCGCCCGCTCGGCGTCGCGCCGGCAGCGCCGCGGGGCAGGCCTCGACGCAGTCCACGCAGCCAGCCCGAAACGTTAACCATCTCCGCATAAAGTGCCCGAAGTTCCGCTCGAACCCCGCGTTCATGCCGGTGCTGTGGATAAAGAGGGTCATGGGCGAAAGGCTGAGCCTCTATGCACTGGTCGTCCGCGAGGGCATCCGGCGTCTCTGCGCCGGCCTGCGCGAAGCCGCGGTCGGATTCTGGCCGATGCCGGCGCGCGCCCCCGAGCGGCTGCTGGTGGCACCGCAGGACCTCAGGACCAGCGACCCGACCGTCGCCGGCGACATCTATGCCGGCTATTTCGTCTTCGCGGGGCGGCTGGTCGAGGCCAAGGGTCGCTCGCCGTTTGCCATCGAGCCGCCGAGCCTCGCCTGGGCCGAGGCGCTCATGGGCTTCAGCTGGCTGCGCCACCTGCGCGCCGCCGACAGCGCCCTGGCGCGCGCCAACGGCCGGGCCATGGTCGACGATTTCCTGCGCCACGACGGCGATCGCCGCGGCATCGGCGCCGAGCCGCGCATCGTCGCCAGACGGCTGATCTCGTTCCTGTCGCAGGCGCCGCTCGTGCTCGAAGGCGCCGACCGCGCCTTCTACCATCGCTTCATGCGGGCGCTGGGCCGCTCGGTGACCCAGCTGCGCCGCTCGATCCTGGCCAGGAGCCCCGACGAGGACCGGCTGCTGGTCACCATCGCGCTGGCCTACGCGGGCCTGTGCCTGCACGATCCGCAGCGGCTGCAGGGGCGGGCCAACGCCCTGCTCAGCGATGCGCTCGCCGCCCATATCCTCGCCGACGGTGGCCACATCAGCCGCAACCCGCGGCGCCTGACGGAGCTGCTCAGCGATCTGCTGCCGCTGCGCCAGACCTATGCGGGCCGCGGGCTCGAGCCGCCGATCGCGCTACTGACGGCGATCGACCGCATGATGCCGATGCTGCGGCTGTTCCGGCACGGCGACGGCGAGCTGGCGCTGTTCAACGGCATGGGCGTTTCGGCGCCGGACCTGCTGGCGACCTTGCTGGCCTACGACGACGCGCGCGCCCAGCCCCTGGAGCACGCGCCCACCAGCGGCTACGAGCGGCTGGCGGCCAATGGCACGCTGGTGATCACCGACGTCGGCAAGCCGCCGCCGCGGCTGTTCTCACGCGAGGCGCATGCCGGCTGCCTGTCCTTCGAGCTGTCGGCGGCGCGCTGCCACCTGGTGGTGAACTGCGGTGCCACCGCCGCGGAACGGCCGGCGGCGCGGCTCGCCGCGCGCTCCACCGCAGCGCATTCGACACTGGTGGTCAACGACGCGTCCTCCTGCCACTTTGCCGGCGAGGGCACGGGCGATGCCCTGGGCGAGCGGCTCGGGCGCTGGCTCGGGCCAGTCGTCCTGTCCGGGCCGAGCCGCGTGGAGGCGCATCGCGGGGAGGAGGAGGCGGGCCAGACCCTGGTCGCCTCCCACGACGGCTATCTGCAGCGCTTCGGCGTCGTGCACGAGCGGCGGCTGGTGCTGGCCGACAACGGCGAGCGGCTCGACGGCGCCGACCGCCTGCTCGCGGCGGCGAACCGGCCCTCGTCCTTCGCCCTGCGCTTCCATCTGCATCCGAGCGTCCGCGCCAGCCGCTCCCAGGACGGACGCAAGGTCATGCTGCTGCTGCCCGACGGCGAGGCCTGGAGCTTCGAGGCGCCCGGCTACCAGCCCGATCTGGAGGAAAGCGTCTACTTCGCCGCTGCCGAAGGGCCGCGTCGCACCGAGCAGATCGTCATCGCCATCGCGGGCGGCGCGGTGGACGAGGTCATCTGGCGCTTCGCCCGCCTCGGCCGCCACCAGCCACGCGACCGCGGCTAGCTGAAGCCTTCCCCGCCGCCATCCACGGGGAAACGCCGCTCCCGGCCGGCTTTGTCGGCTCGTTTTTCGAGTGGATGGACACCCGTGGGTCAAGCCCGGCCATGACGTCGAAGGATGGCGGATTCCGCGCAATTTGTCGGCTGGCGCTTTGATGTGCTAGAGCGCGCGCCGGAAAACCCGCCGGCCGACTGGAAGGCACGTCCTCGCCAAACCCCCGCTCTCCTGACCCTCGTTCGAGAGCCGCGGCAGCATCGGTTCACAAGCCATGACCACTGAACTTCGGCGCGCTACCCGCGCATTGCTGTCCGTTTCCGACAAGACGGGCCTGATCGACTTCGCCCGGGGCCTTCTGGCGCACGGCATCACGCTGATCTCGACGGGCGGCACGCGCAAGGCGCTGGCCGACGCCGGCCTGCCGGTGACCGACATCTCCGAGGTCACCGGCTTCCCGGAAATGATGGACGGACGGGTCAAGACCCTTCACCCGGCCGTGCATGGCGGCCTGCTCGCCATCCGCGCCAACCCGGAGCATCAGGCGGCGATGCTGGCCAACGGCATCGAGGCCATCGATCTGCTGGTGGTCAACCTCTATCCCTTCGAGGCAACGGCGGCGAAGGGCGCCTCCTTCGACGACTGCGTCGAGAACATCGACATCGGCGGGCCGGCGATGATCCGGGCCGGCGCCAAGAACCACCTCGACGTGGCCGTCGTGGTCGACGGCGCCGATTACGGCGCGGTGCTGGGCGAGCTGGCCGCCAACGACGGCTCCACCTGCCTGGAGCTGCGTCGCCGCCTGGCGCAGAAGGCCTATGCCCGCACCGCCGCCTACGACGCGGCGATCTCCAACTGGCTGGCCGACGCGCTCGGCGAGAAGGCGCCGCCCTACCGGGCGCTGGGCGGCACGCTGGTCGAGGAGCTGCGCTACGGCGAGAACCCTCACCAGGGCGCCGCGTTCTATCGCACCGGCGAGCGGCGCGCAGGCGTCGCCAGCGCCCGGCAGGTGCAGGGCAAGCAGCTCTCCTACAACAATATCAACGATACCGACGCGGCCTTCGAGTGCGTGGCCGAGTTCGACCCGACCCGCACCGCGGCGGTGGCGATCATCAAGCACGCCAACCCCTGCGGCGTGGCCGAAGGCGCGACCCTGCTCGAAGCCTACGAGCGGGCCCTGCGCTGCGATCCGGTGTCGGCCTTCGGCGGCATCGTCGCGCTCAACCGCCCGCTCGACGCCGTCGCCGCGGCACGCATCGTCGACATCTTCACCGAGGTGATCATCGCACCGGCCGCCAGCGCGGAAGCCATCGCCCTCGTGGCCGCGAAGAAGAACCTGCGGCTGCTGCTGACCGGCGGTGTGCCGGACCCGCGGGGCCGCGGGCTCACATTCCGCACCGTCGCCGGCGGCTTTCTCGTCCAGGGGCGCGACAACGCCGTCGTCGACGACATGGAGCTGACGACGGTCACCCAGCGCCAGCCCACGGCGCAGGAGCTCGCCGACCTGCGCTTCGCCTTCCGCGTCGCCAAGCACGTCAAGTCCAACGCCATCGTCTATGCCAAGGACGGCGCCACCGTCGGCATCGGCGCCGGCCAGATGAGCCGGGTCGATTCGTCGCGCATCGCCGCATGGAAGGCGGCCGAAGCGGCGCGCACCGCGGGCCTGCCCCAAAGCTTGGCCGTGGGCTCGGTGGTCGCCTCCGACGCCTTCTTCCCCTTCGCCGACGGGCTGCTCGCCGCGGCCGAGGCCGGCGCCACCGCGGTCATCCAGCCCGGCGGCTCGATGCGCGACGCCGAGGTCATCGCGGCCGCCGACGCGGCCGGCCTCGCCATGGTGCTGACCGGCCACCGCCACTTCCGGCATTGACGCGCCGCCCCCTCGCCCCGCTTGCGGAGAGGGTTGGGGTGAGGGGGCGTCCCGCGATGCGTGGCCGGCAGAGCCTTGTTCTGAAGCCGCCCTCACCCCGCTTGCGCTTTCGCGCAAGCCGACCTCTCCCCGCAAGCGGGGCGAGGTGAGGCGCACCGCCGATCACACCCGGCTGAACACCGCCTCCAACGGCAGCATCTCCTGCCAGCCGTGCCGGACCAGCTCCGGGTCGAGGTGCTCTTCCAGCGGCCAGCCGATGCACAGGTAGGCGACGAAGCACCAGGACTCCGGCACCTCGAGCAGGGCCTTGACGCGGGCCGGATCGAGGATCGACACCCAGCCGACGCCGAGGCCGCGGGCCCGTGCCACCAGCCACAGCGCGTGCACCGCGGTTACCGTGGAATAGTTGAGCGTTTCCGGCATGGTGGCGCGGCCGAGGCCGTGGCCCGCACCGGTCGCCAGGTCGGAGAACACGGCCAGGTGCACCGGCGCCACCTTGAGCCCCTCGAGCTTCAGCCTGGCATACTGCGCCGCCCGCTCGCCCGCATAGGACGCCAGCGCCTCGGCATTGCAGCGCTCGAACTCGGCCCGGACGCCGTCGCGCAACCCTTCGCTGTCGACGGCGACGAACCGCCACGGCTGGCTGTTGCCGACCGACGGCGCATGCCGTGCGGACGCGATGAGCTCGCGCAGCAGGGCGTCGTCGACCGGATCCGGTCGGAATCGCCGCACGTCGCGCCGCCAGCACAGCAGCTCGTCCAGCTGTTCACGGAACTCCGCGCCAAAGGTGGGCGGGACGGAACGGGATGCGCACATCGCCTATCGTACCACATTCGCCACGCCGACGACGCCCGCGCAGACGTGCGAGGGCGCCGGCGCCGTCACCCGCGCGTCAGATCCCCCATCAGGCTCGCGGCCACCGTGAGCTTGGACAGGCTGAGCCCGGAGCTGGCGATGCCGTCCACGGTGGAACGGATGCGGTCGACGGCGCTGCCGCGCCGCTCCGCCCAGGCCCTCACCCCATCCACGCCGCGGCCGCTGTCGGCCAGCACCTCGGCGGTCAGCCGCCGGTGCGCGGCGGCAATGGCATCGACGGCCCGTCCGAGCGCCAGGCGATCGTAGTAATCGGCCACTGCGATCTGGCGCGACGCTTCCACCAGGTGCTCGAGGCCAAAGCTGCCGGCGACGGCGAAGTGCGTGGCCGCCACCTCGGCGATGCCGGCCCCGGTGCGGCGCGCGATACGCACGATCTCCGGCGCCTCGTCGAGCGACGAGATGGCGCCCAGGTCCTCCGCCAGCGCGGCTGGAACACCGGTCTCGGCGAGCGCGGCGACGCGCCGCCGCAGATCCTGCCGCTCGTCCGCCGGCAGGGTGTCGGCGAGGCTCATGGCCACCGCGGCAACCCCGTCCCGGTAGAGAGCGACGATCTCCGCCAGATCCTCGCGCGCGAAGTCGACGTTGCGGATGAACCAGATCGTGCGGCCGATCAGCAGCTCCTGCACCTCGGCATACAGCGTCAGCTGCCGCTGGCCCTCGATGTGGCCGTCGAGGGCATCGATGCCGGCGTTGAGCTCGTCGAGCCGGTAGACCTCGGTCACCGTGACATAGGCGCGGACGATGGTCGCCGCATCGGCGCCGGTCTGGTCGACCAGCCGCGTCACGATGGTAGGGCCGCCGCGGTTGACGATGGCGTTGGCGAGCTGCGTGGCGATGATCTCGCGCCGCAGCCGATGGGCTTGAACGTCCGCCGGAAAGCGCTCGACGAGCTGCGGCGGGAAATAGCGGGTGAGCTCACGGGCGAGATAGGCCTCGTCCAGCACCGCGCTGTCGAGGATCTGGTCGTAGAGGTCGAGCTTGGCATAGGCCAGCAGCACGGCGAGCTCGGGCCGGGTGAGCGGCTCGCCGCGCTCCTCGCGGGCGGCGAGGCCGGCATCGTCCGGCAGGTTCTCCACCGCCCGGTCGAGGCGGCCCGCCTGCTCCAGCGTCTGCATCAGCCGCCGGGCAAAGCCGATCTCGCCCACCCCGCCGCGCTCCGCCAGCGAGATGGCCAGCGTCTGCAGATAGTTGTTGCGCAGCACCAGCGCCCCGACCTCGTCAGTCATCTCCACCAGCAGGGCGTTGCGGGCATCCTCCGCCAGGCGCCCGTCACGCTGCGGGCCGGCGAGCGCGATCTTGATGTTCACCTCCACGTCGGAGGTGTTGACGCCGGCCGAGTTGTCGATGGCGTCGCTGTTGAGCTTCACCGCGCGCCGCGCCGCCTCGATGCGGCCGCGCTGGGTGACGCCGAGGTTGGCGCCTTCGCCGATCACCTTGCAGCGCAGGTCGCTGCTCGAGACGCGGATGGCGTCGTTGGCCTTGTCGCCGACGCCCTCGTTGGTCTCGTCGCTGGCCTTCACGTAGGTGCCGATGCCGCCGAACCACAGCAGATCGGCGGGCGCCTTCAGGATGGCGTTGATGATCTCCTGGGGCGTGCCTTCGGCGCGCGCGATGCCGAGCGCGGCGCGCGCCTGCGGCGACAGGGGGATGGACTTGAGCTGGCGCGAGAACACGCCGCCGCCGGCCGACAGCAGGCTCTTGTCGTAGTCCTGCCAGCTGGAGCGCGGCAGGTCGAACAGGCGCTGCCGCTCGCCGAAGCTCGCCGCCGCGTCGGGGTCCGGGTCGATGAAGATATCGCGATGGTCGAAGGCCGCGATCAGCTTGATCGCCCGCGACAGCAGCATGCCGTTGCCGAAGACGTCGCCGGACATGTCGCCGACGCCGACGACGGTGACGGACTGCGACTGGATGTCGACGTCGAGCTCGCGGAAATGGCGCTTCACCGCCTCCCAGGCGCCGCGCGCCGTGATGCCCATCTTCTTGTGGTCGTAGCCGTGCGAGCCGCCCGATGCGAAGGCGTCGCCGAGCCAATGGTGGTGATCCTCCGAGAGCCCGTTGGCGATGTCGGAGAACGTCGCCGTGCCCTTGTCGGCGGCCACCACCAGGTAGGGGTCGTCGCCGTCGTGGCGCACCGTCGCCGCCGGCGGCACGATGCTGTCGCCGACGATGTTGTCGGTGAGGTCGAGCAGGGTGGAGACGAAGGTCTTGTAGCCAGCGACGCCTTCCGCCATCCAGGCTTGGCGGTCTGAGGCGGGCGGCAGGCGCTTGGGAAAGAAGCCGCCCTTGGCGCCGACCGGCACGATGACCGCGTTCTTGACCTGCTGCGCCTTGACCAGGCCGAGCACCTCGGTGCGGAAGTCCTGCGGCCGGTCCGACCAGCGCAGGCCGCCGCGCGCCACCTTGCCGAAGCGCAGGTGGACGCCCTCGACCTGCGGCGAATAGACCCAGATCTCATAGAGCGGCCGCGGCAGGGGCAGCTGCTCCACGTCGCGGCTGGCGATCTTGAAGGCGATGGTGCGCCGTTCGCCGCCTGCGTCGTCGCGCTGGTAGACGTTGGTGCGCAGCGTGGCCACGATCAGGTTGAGGACGCGGCGCAGGATCTGGTCGTCGTCGAGGCTGGCGACGTCGGCCAGCCGGGCTTCGATCTCGCCGCGCAGGCGCGCCTCTTCCTCGGCCCGCGGGCGCTCCTCCGTCGGCCGGAAGCGGGCGTGGAACAGCTCGACGAGCAGGCCGGCGATGGCGCTGTGGCGAACCAGCGCCCCGGCGATGTAGCTCTGCGCATAGGCCGTGCCGATCTGCTGCAGGTAGCGCCCATAGGCGCGCAGCACCGCGGCGTCCCGCCACGGCAGCCGCGCCTCGGCGATCAGCGTGTTGAACCGGTCCGATTCCGATTTGCCGGCAAACAACGCCGTCAGCGCGTCCTCGAGCAGGGGCGTCAACACGGCGAGGTCGATGGGCTGCTCGGCCGGCCGCTCCAGCGTCATGTCGTGCAGCCAGACGCGCTCGTCCTGGGCCGCCGCCGGCGGAAACAGGCGGAAGGTGCGCTCGTTGACGACCTGGAAGCCCAGGTTCTCCAGCAGCGGCACGCGCTCCGACAGCGGCATCGGCTTGGAGCGGGTGAACACCTTGAGGTTGGCCCGATGGGCCGGCTCGCCGGGCCGCCGATAGATGTCCACGGCGCGGGGCTGGTCGGCCGACAGGCCCTCGATGATGCGGATGTCGGCCAGCGCGACCTCGGCGCTGGCGCCTTCACGGTAGCCGGCGCTGAAGGCCTGGCCGCCGTAGCGGGCCAGGATCTCGTGCGCCTTGTCGCTGCCGAGCTCGGCTTCCGCCACGTCGGCCAGCGCGTCGCTCCAGGTCTGCACGATGGCGCGGATGCGGGTCTCGAGCTCGGCCGGATCGATCTCGGGCGTCGCCCCGCCACGGCGGCCGATGATGTATTGCGTGCGGGTGAGCGGCCCCTCCGGATAGGCCGGGTAGGTGGCTGAGATGTGGCCCTTGAACACCTCCGCCAGGAGCTCGCCGATGCGGATGCGCACCGAGGTGTCGTAATGATCCTTGGGCACGAAGACGAGCACGGAGACGAAGCGGTCGAACTCGTCGATGCGCACCAGCGCCCGCACCCGCGGCCGCTCGGTCAGCTTCAGCAGCTCGAGCGCGAAGCCGTGCAGCGCCTCCACGTCGACCTGGAACATCTCGTCGCGCGGGTAGGTGTCGAGCACGTGCAGCAGCGCCCGGCCCGAGTAGCTCTGCGGGTCGAAGCCGGCGAGCGCCATGACGCGCGCCACCTTGTGCCCGAGATACGGCAGCTCGCTCGCCGCACGGGTGTAGAGGTTGGAGGCGAACAGGCCGACGATGCGCAGCTCGCCCTCCAGCCGCCCGTGGTCGTCGAACAGCTTGACGCCGATGTAGTCGAGGTAGACGCGCCGATGCACCCGCGACTTG
Source organism: Chelatococcus sp. KU-N122 (assembly GCF_055391085.1). NCBI lineage: Bacteria > Pseudomonadati > Pseudomonadota > Alphaproteobacteria > Hyphomicrobiales > Chelatococcaceae > Chelatococcus > Chelatococcus sp. KU-N122. The sequence continues at coordinate 1,601,392 of NZ_AP043981.1, forward strand.
ACGTTGGCCTTGCTGATGATCAGCGCCACCGGCTTGAGCAGGAAGGCGCGTAGCGCCGGCGTCATGGTCACCAGCTCGTTGCCGCGCTTCAGCACGCGCACGTCGGGGTCGCGCAGGATGCCGAGGCCGCTGCCCTCCACCGGGTCGGCCGCCGCGTCGCCTTCCGGGTAGCGGTAGTGGCGGGTGCCGAGCAGGGTGAAATTGTCGTCGACCAGCCAGCGCAGGAACTTGCCGGCCTCCTCCGCCTCGTCGTCCGGCAGCGGCAGCTTCCTGGCCCGGCCGCCCCGGTAGTCGCGCGCCGCATCCTTGACGCGGGCGCGCATGGCCTTGAAGTCGCCGACCGCATGGGCGACGTCGGCGTAGACCTTGCCGAGCGCCTCCACCAGGCGGTCGCGCGCCGCCGGCTCGTGGATGCGGCGCAGGTGGATCTGGATCAGGCTCTCGCGCTGGGCGCCGGCGGGCGCGGCGCCGTGGGCGGCGCCGATGAAGCGGGCGACCATGTGGTCGGGGCCGCGCACCACGTCGACGATGGGATGGGCCACCAGCAGCGGCTCGCGGCCCTGCTCGCCGAGCTCGGCCAGGGTCGAATCGAGCAGGAACGGCATGTCGTCGTTGACGACCTCCAGCACGGTGACGGCTCGCAGGCGGCCGGCGTGCTGCACCTCGACGTCCACCAGGCGGATGCGCGCCTCGCCCGGCGCGCGGGGCGCCACCAGATGCTGCCAGGCGCTCCAGGCCAGCTGGTCCAGCGCTTCGACGGCGTAGTGCGCCATGTCCTCGCCGGCGGAGCGGCCGTAGATCAGACGTGCAAAGCCGTCGGCCACCTCGAGCGGCTGGCCGGGTGCGATGCCCACGGCCTCGGCCGTCCTCGTCTCGCCGAGATCCATGCTCGTCCTCCCTCGCTCGCGTTCGCCCGCCCGTGATAGCCGAACTCACACTGCAACGTTATGACGACCATTTTCGGGCTGGAGCGATCGCGACGCACTCAAGCTTCCGATCCCAAGGGAGGACTGCCATGACCGAGAGCAAGAAGCGCACGAAGAACAGCAAGGCTGCGCCCAAGATCGACCCGAACCGGCCGCCGCGCCAGCACGAGACGCGGCTGATGGCGGTCGAGCTCGGCCAGGGCGAGCTGTCGCCGGCGATGCAGGCCTACTTCGACAAGTGCATGGAAAAGCTCGGCTTCGTGCCCAACGTGCTGCGCGCCTATGCCTTCGACAACGCCAAGCTGGAAGCGTTCGCCGCGTTCTACAACGACCTGATGCTGGCGCCGTCGGGACTATCGAAGCTGGAGCGCGAGATGATCGCGGTGGCGGTGTCCAGCATCAATCGCTGCTTCTACTGCCTCACCGCCCACGGCGCCGCCGTGCGGCAGCTGTCCGAGGACCCGGCGCTGGGCGAGCTGATGGTCATGAACTACCGCGCCGCCGACCTGAGCCCGCGGCACACCGCCATGCTGGATTTCGCCGTCAAGCTCACGGAAGCGCCGGCGACCATCGTCGAAGCCGACCGCGAGCGGCTGCGGGCCGCCGGCTTCAGCGACCGCGACGTCTGGGACATCGGCGCCGTCGCCTCGTTCTTCAACATGTCGAACCGCATGGCCTCGGCCGTCGATATGCGGCCCAACCCGGACTATCACACCCAGGCGCGGTAATCGTCGCCCGCTTCAGCTTATTTGCCGGGAGCCCTGCACCGAGGTTTCGCGTCTTTGAGTCGATGGATGGCCGGGTCAGTGCCGCCAGCGGCGATGCCGGCGCTTGTGCTTGCGCGGCGGCGGGCCGGCGGCCGGCTCGACCCCCGACGCGGCGGTGGCGGCGGCCGCGGTCGAGCCGGTGGCGATCGACCCGGTCGTCGCCGGCGCCGCCGGCTTGCAGCCCGAGCGGCCGGTCTTGCCGTTGAAGATGGCGGCCAGGTCCGGCTCCTCCGTCCGCGTCCAGCGCACGCCCTCGAGCACGCAGGCGAGCTCCTCCGGCGTCGGCTGCTTCAGGCCGGCCCCGCAGAGCCAGCCGGAGATCCGCACGGCCGGCTCGGCGCCGAGGCGCCGGAAGGCGATGCAGGCGCGCTCCCCCTGGCGGGAGCCGAACACCACGTCGGCCGCGGCGACCGCGCCGAAACGCGTGTCGATGTCGGCGATGGCCGCCAGGCGCTGCACCCACAGGCCGGCTTCGCCGGCGCGCCGCGCCAGATCGATGTAGAACGAGGGCGGGGCCGACGCCTCGCTGCCGGGGCGGTAGACCGACAGGCGCAGCAGCGGCTCGCCTTCGACCGTGCCGAGGCCGACCGCATCGTCGCGGCCGCCGCCGCCGGTATGCAGCACCGCCTCCTCGCGCTGCGGCAGCTCGACCAGCCCGGCGGTGACGCCGGTGTCGGGCAGGGCGCTCAGGATGAAGGCGGCGGGCGCGTCGGCAAGGCGCTCCCAGCTCCCGTCCGCCGGCTCGGGCGCCCCGGCGCCGCCGGCCGCCGCCGTCTCGGCGGCAGGCGTTTGCGCGGCCGCGGCTCGACCGGTGGCCGTCGGTTGCGGAATGGCCGCCTTGGCCGGCGTGGGATCGGGCGCCGGCTTGCCGGCAGCCGCCGCCCTGCTGTCGGCGCCGATGGCAGGCTTGTCCGCCGCGGCGTCGACGCTCGGGCCGGCGTCCGCCCGGGAGGCGGCCGCGGGCGCACCGTCGTGGGACGGCTTCCGGGAGGTGAGCACCATCAGCAGGCCCAGCCCCGCCAGCAGCGCCAGCATGAGATAGGGGATCGACCGCCAGGACGAGCGGCGCGCGGGCGGCCGCCGCGGCCGCCGGCGCGGCATCGGCGCTGCGACGGTGGGCGCGGGCGGGCGCTCGGCCATGCTACGTGCCGCCGCCGGACGGGCGAGGCCGTGACGGTTCATGGACGCGACTTCCTTGCGTTGCTCTGGCTTGCCTCGTCGGGGCGAGGTCGCGCGGCGGAGCGGAGCCGAGGGGATGTCTCAGGCGGCTCGTGCCTTGCGTTACGTAAGCTGCCGCAAAGGAGTGTTTTGTCCGTTACCGCGCGTGGCGCCCTGAAAACATGGTTAACGGCCGGTCAACGGCGCGGCCCTCGGGGCCCTCGCTCACCGATCCGGGAAACGTCGCGGTGGCGTGCGCTTGAGTGGGGCGCATCTTGCGCACATATTGAGCGGGAAGAGATCAAAATGCGCCAGGAACAGATCATGGGCAGGCTGCAGGCGGCGACGTCCCGCTTTCAAGACGCGGATGCTCCATACCTCTCGGCACGGCGGGTGGCCGATGGCCTCGGCGTGACGCTGACCGAGCTTGCAGCCCTCGCCGGCGTGGCGCGCAACACACTCAGCGCCAAGGGTCCGTCGCGCACCGTCGACGAGGCCTTGAGCCCGGTGGTGCGCATCATCGCCATGGCAGCCGAGATGGCCGGCGACGAAGCGCGGGCGGCGATCTGGTTCAAGCACCAGCCGATTCCAGGCTGGGCCGGCAAGACCGCCTACGATCTTGTGCGCGAACGCAAGGCCGACAAGGTCATCGCCTACCTCGAAGCGGTGCGCTCCGGCGTCTATGCCTGAGCCCGAGCCGACCGAACGGCTCATCCTCTGGCGCGCCTACGTCCCGCAATGGGCGTACGATCCCCTGGCGGGAGCTGGGGCGGCGCGGTTTGGCGGCCGCTGGAACCGCGTGGGGGAGCCCTGCCTCTATGCCGCGCGGGAGCTTTCGACCGCCTGGGCAGAGTACAATCAGGGTTTCGTGCAGCATCCCGCGACCGTCGTGCAGCTGGTCCTCGACGATGCGAGCCTAAGCAGAGATTCGCGGGTCGGAACTTGGTTTCAACCCGCGAATCTCTGCCAAGATGTTGAGATCATGCAGAATTTCCGAGCCCGCCCCGCGGGCGGAGTTCGGAAATTCTGCGTGGCGGACCTTACGGATCCGCAGGTGCTCGCACGCCTCCGACTATCGGACGCAGTGCATCGGACGGAATGGCGGGCCGAGCTCGACGCCGGGCGCGTGCCGGCCACCCATCGGGCGGCGGCGCGGCTCAGACGTAGGGGCCTCGACGGCGTGATCTATCCCTCCTTCATGTCGCCCGGCGGCACTTGCGTGGCGCTCTGGCGCTGGAACCGGGGCGCAGGCGCCCGGCTCACCGTCGTCGACCCCGAGGGCCGCCTGCCGAAGGGCCCGGCCTCGTGGCTGTGACATCCACATTGACACGGCGCGGCGGCCGGTGTTTTTGGGGCGATTGCCGGGCTTGACCCGCGCACTGGACATGCCGACATGCATCGCATGATGCTCAGCGAACGAACGACTGCGTTGACCACGACGCACGCGGCCAAAAAAGCCGCGAAACGCTGACGCACGTCCTCCCCGCTTCCTCCGCCGGGCGAGGAAGCGCCCCGCCGCCGGGCGGTCGAGGAGGATAGCCGAGATTCGCCGAAAGGATTGACGTCATGGGTTTCAAGGTCGCTGTCGTCGGCGCCACGGGCAACGTGGGCCGCGAGATGCTCAACATTTTGGACGAGCGCGCCTTCCCCGCCGACGAGGTGGTGGCGCTCGCCTCGCGCAAGAGCATGGGGCAGGAGGTCTCCTACGGTGACCGGCTGCTGAAGGTGAAGGATCTGGCGACGTTCGATTTCGGCGACGTCGACATCTGCCTGATGTCGGCGGGCGGCGATGTCTCCAGGGAATGGTCGCCGCGCATCGGCGCCCAGGGCGCCGTCGTCATCGACAATTCCTCCGCCTTCCGTATGGATCCCGACGTGCCGCTCATCGTGCCCGAGGTCAACGGTGAGGCGGTGCGCGGCTACACCAAGAAGAACATCATCGCCAATCCCAATTGCTCCACCGCGCAGCTCGTCGTCGCGCTGAAGCCGCTGCACGACAAGGCGGTGATCAAGCGCGTCGTCGTCGCCACCTACCAGTCGGTCTCCGGCGCCGGCAAGGACGGCATGGACGAGCTGTTCGAGCAGACCCGCGCCGTCTTCACGGCGAGCGAGCTCAAGACCAAGAAGTTCCCCAAGCGCATCGCCTTCAACCTCATTCCGCACATCGACGTCTTCATGGAGGACGGCTTCACCAAGGAAGAGTGGAAGATGGTGGTGGAGACGAAGAAGATCCTCGATCCCAAGATCAAGCTGACGGCAACCTGCGTGCGGGTGCCGGTGTTCGTCTCCCATTCGGAATCCGTGAACATCGAGTTCGAGAACCCGATCACGGCGGAGGAGGCGCGCACCATCCTGCGCAATGCGCCGGGCTGCGTCGTCATCGACAAGCACGAGCCCGGCGGCTACATCACGCCGCACGAGGCGGCCGGCGAGGATGCCACCTACATCTCGCGCATCCGCGAGGACCCCACCATCGACAACGGCCTCGCCATGTGGGTGGTGTCGGACAATCTGCGCAAGGGCGCGGCGCTCAACGCGGTGCAGATCGCCGAGGCGCTGATCAACCGCAAGCTCATCCAGGCCAAGCGCAAGGCGGCTTGAGAAGCTTTCGCCTTAGACGATGGATGGCCGGGTCAAGCCCGGCCATGACGACCCCAGGCGAAGCGCATACCGTTCCGCGTCATGGCCGGGCTTGACCCGGCCATCCATCCGCTGAGCAACAAAAGCCCCTGCTTCAGCTCCAGCGCATGCCCTGGCCGGCGCTGCCGGCCGCGCCTTCGACCGCGGGGGCGAACGTGCCGGTCTGCGGATCGCGGATCAGCAGCACCCCGTTGGCCACGCCGAAATAAGCGCCGTGCAAGGCCAACTGGCCGCGCTCGACGAGGATGCGCACGCACGGAAACGTCAGCAGGTTGCGCAGGCTGAGCTCGATCGCCGCCAGCTCCAGCCGCGTCACGTAGTCGGCGGCCGTGCGCTGTTCCGCGGTGAGGCTTTCGTCGAGGCGCTCGGCGGCAGGCGCGATCAGCGTCATCCACTTGCCGATGAAGTCGCCGGGCGAGAGCGGATCGGCCTTGTTGGCGAAGGCCTTGATGCCGCCGCAGCTCTGATGCCCGAGCACCACGATGTGCCTCACCTTGAGCGCCTGCACCGCGAACTCGAGCGACGCCGACGTGCCGTGGTAGTCGCCGCCCGTCTCGAACGGCGGCACCAGGTTGGCCACGTTGCGGACGACGAACATCTCGCCCGGGCTGGCATCGAAGATGACCTCGGGCGAGACGCGGCTGTCGCAGCAGCCGATGATCATGACCTCGGGGCTCTGGCCCTTCTCGGCCAGGATCTCGAAGCGCCGGCGCTCGCCGGGGAAGCGGCTGTCGAGAAAGGCGCGATAGCCGTTCTTGAGCTGGGCCGGGAATTCGGATGAGATTAGCGCTCGGGCCATTGCATCTCCTTAACCGAAGCGGACAGGCCCGTTGCCTAGAGCATTTCCAGACCGGATGCACATCCGATCTGGAAATCCACCGAGGTCGCGGGCCAGGGGCGCTGGTCCTGCGGCCGGGTGATGGCGCCCGGTCGCAATGCGCGCCCGCCTTCGCTATAGCGCTTGCGCCGCAGGCTGACATCGGCCAACGGATGACTATGCTGCATCGCCATAGGTAGGAGAAAGCATAGATGACCGCCATCCGCCCCCGCCGCAGCGTGCTCTACATGCCCGGCTCGAACGCCCGTGCGCTCGAAAAGGCCAAGACGCTGCCGGCCGATGCGCTGATCCTCGACCTGGAGGACGCGGTGGCGCCGGACGCCAAGCAGACCGCCCGCGAGCAGGTGTGCGCCGCGGTCAAGGCCGGCGGCTACGGCCCGCGCGAGCTGATCATCCGCGTCAACGGCCTGGACACGCCCTGGGGCGGCGAGGATCTGGAGGCTGCGGCCGCCGCCGGCCCGGACGCCATCCTGGTGCCCAAGGTGTCGAGCCCGGCCGTGCTCGCCGACGTCGGCCGCCGGCTCGCCGGCGCGCCCGCGGGCCTCGCGGTGTGGGTGATGATCGAGACGCCCGCTGCCATGCTCGACATCGCCGCGATCGCCGCGGCGGCGCGCGACAAGTCGACGAGGCTCGCCTGCTTCGTCATGGGCACCAACGACCTCGCCAAGGAGACACGGGCACGCCTGGTGCCGGGCCGGGCGCCGATGCTGCCGTGGCTGTCGCTGGCGCTCACGGCGGCGCGGGCCGAGGGCCTCGACATCCTCGACGGCGTCTACAACGACATCGCCAACCTGGACGGCTTCAAGGCCGAGTGCGAGCAGGCCCGCGACTTCGGCTTCGACGGCAAGACGCTGATCCATCCGAGCCAGGTGGAGCCCGCCAACGACATCTTCTCGCCGCCCGCCGAAGAGGTGGAGCGGGCGCGCAAGATCATCGCCGCCTTCGCCCTGCCGGAGAACGCCGGCAAGGGCGTGCTGTCGCTCGACGGGCGCATGGTGGAGATCCTGCACGCCGAGATCGGCAAGCGGATCGTCGCCGTGGCCGACGCCATCGCGGCCCGGCAAGGCTGAGCGTCGCCGCTGGCGTTGTGGCGGATTTCGAATCCGGTCCCATATCTAGCGGTGAACAGAACGTGACTCCGGCCGGGTCGTCGATTCGGCCGCGTTTCGTTCGGGACTCGTTCCGCTTGTAGCGACGGCGGACGGCGTCCCGCAGGCCGGCCGGCAGGCCGGCGTGTTCGCCCCGTGGGCGTGGGGCCCGGAGCATCGCGATCCGATCGCGAAGCGCTCCAGGCCCTGCCCCGAACGGTCTTCCTCCCGGCGCCGCCGTCTGCGCCCTGCCCGGCCCATGACCATCACCACACTTCCCGCCTCCGTGCGTGCCCGCGGCGTCACGGCCGTATTGGGCCCGACCAACACGGGCAAGACGCACCTCGCCATCGAGCGCCTGGTGGCTCACGAGACCGGCATGATCGGCCTGCCGCTGCGGCTGCTGGCGCGCGAGGTCTACCAGCGCGTGGTCGAACGCGTCGGCCCCGAAGCGGTGGCGCTGGTCACCGGCGAGGAGAAGGTCAAGCCGGCGCGAGCGCGCTACTGGATCGCCACCGTCGAGGCGATGCCGCGCGACATCGACGTGGCCTTCTGCGCCATCGACGAGATCCAGCTCGGCGCCGACTTCGGCCGCGGCCACGTCTTCACCGACCGCCTGCTCAACATGCGCGGCCGCGCCGAGACCCTGATCATCGGATCGGCGACCATCCGGCCGCTGGTCGAGCACCTGCTGCCGGGCGCCAACATCGTATCGCGGCCGCGGCTTTCGACGCTCGCCTTCGCCGGCGAGAAGAAGGTGACGCGGCTGCCGCCGCGCTCGGCCATCGTCGCCTTCTCGGTCGAGGAGGTGTACGCCGTCGCGGAGCTGATCCGGCGCCAGAAGGGGGGTGCGGCGGTGGTGCTCGGCGCGCTCTCGCCGCGCACCCGCAACGCCCAGGTGGAGCTGTTCCAATCGGGCGACGTCGACTACCTGGTGGCGACCGACGCCATCGGCATGGGCCTCAATCTCGACCTCGACCACGTCGCCTTCGCCGGCGACCGCAAGTTCGACGGCTTCGGCTTCCGCCGCCTGACCCCGGCCGAGTTCGGCCAGATCGCCGGCCGCGCCGGGCGCCACATGCGCGACGGCACGTTCGGCACCACCGGCCGCTGCCCGGCCTTCGAGCCCGAGCTGGTGCAGGCGCTCGAAAATCACAGCTTCGATCCGCTGCGCCAGCTGCAATGGCGCAATGCCAGCCTCGACATGCGCTCCATCCGCGCCCTGCAGGCCAGCCTGTCGGTGGTGCCCAAGGAGCCCGGCCTCACGCGCGCGCCGATCGCCGACGACGTGGCGGTGCTCGAAGTGCTCGCCGCCGACGCGGAAATGCGCGACTATGCCAAGCGGCCGGCGGACGTCACGCGCTTGTGGGACGTCTGCCAGGTGCCCGACTACCGCAAGGTCTCGCCGCAGGCGCATGCCGAGCTGGTGGGCACCCTGTTCCGCTCGCTCATGCGCGACGGCGTCATTGCCGATACGTGGTTTGCGCGCCAGATCGACCAGGTGGACCGCACCGATGGGGACATCGATGCGCTGTCTGCTCGCATCGCCCAGGTGCGGACGTGGACCTATGTGGCCAACCGGCCGGACTGGCTGATTGATCCGGAGCATTGGCAGGGGCGCGCCCGTCAGGTAGAGGACAGGCTTTCCGATGCCCTGCACGAGCGGTTGGCGAGCCGTTTCGTCGACCGGCGGACCAGCGTTCTGATGCGCCGCCTCAGAGAGAATGCGCACATGGAAGCAGAAGTAACGCCGGCAGGCGACGTGAGCGTAGAAGGCCAGCACATCGGCCAGCTCAGCGGATTCCACTTCGCGCCCGACCCGGACGCGAGCGGCCCGGAAGTGAAAGCACTGCGCGCCGCCGCCCAGAAGGCGCTGGCGAGCGAGATCGAGGCACGGGCCGAGCGGCTCTCGGCCGCCGCCGACGAAGCGCTGGTGCTGTCCAACGACGGCACCGTCCGCTGGCTCGGCGATGCGGTCGCCAAGCTCGCCGCCGGCGAGAAGCTGCTGACGCCGCGGCTCATCCTCATCGCCGACGAGCAGCTCACCGGCGCAGCCCACGACAAGGTCGAGGCACGGCTCGAGCTGTGGCTCAAGGCCCACGTCGCCAAGCTGCTCGGCCCGCTGTTCGCCCTCGAGGAGGCCGCCGACCTGACGGGCCTCGCCCGCGGCATCGCCTTCCAGGTGGTCGAGGCGCTGGGCGTGCTCGAGCGCTCGCGCGTCGTGCAGGACGTCAAGGCGCTCGACCAGGCCGGACGGGCGCAGCTGCGCAAGCACGGCCTGCGCTTCGGCGCCTACCATATCTATGCGCCGCAGCTGCTGAAGCCGGCGCCGCGGGCGCTCTCGGTGCAGCTCTGGGCGCTCAAGCACGGCGGCCCCGCCGCCAAGGGCGTCGACGACCTGCCGCACCTCGCCGCCTCCGGCCGCACGTCGATCCCCGTGGACCCGGAGGTCGATCGGCAGCTCTACCGCGCCGCGGGCTTCCGCGTCTGCGGCAACCGCGCCGTGCGCGTCGACATTCTGGAGCGGCTGGCGGATCTCATCCGTCCCGCCGTGACCTATCGGCCGGGCGTCACGCCCGGCGATCCGCCGGCCGGCGCCGCCGACGGCGAAGGCTTTGTCGTGACGGTGTCGATGACCTCGCTCGTCGGCTGCTCCGGCGAGGACTTCGGGTCGATCCTGCGCTCGCTCGGCTATGTGGCCGAGCGGCGGCCCGGCCCACCCATCACCGTGCCGCTGGTGCCCAAGGCACCGGTGACGCCGGTCGTGGTCACCGATGCGGCGGCCGCGGCGGACCCGGAGGCCGACGCGGATCATGAGGTCGACGGCGGCGTCGAGACGCTGGCCGGCACCGCGGTGGACGACGACGCAAGCCCGGACGAGGGGCTCGAGGCCGACGCCGCGGCGGCACCCGAAGCGATAGCGACGGCGCCCGAGGAGGCTGCCGACGTGACGGCCGAGCCGCAGCCGCCTCACGCCGACGCGCCGCAGGCCGTCGAGACCGAAACGGCGGCCGAGACGCCGGCCGCTGCGGCCGCGGAGCCGGCGACGGCGGCTCAGGAGCAGGCCGAACCGACGAGCGGCGACGATCAGGCCGCGGCCGACGCGGGCGCAACGGACCATCCGGCTGCCGAGCTCGCTGCCGCCGAACCGGACCGGCCGGCCGACGAGCCGGCCGTGACGGAGGCCGAGGCCGCGACCGAGACGGCGGCCGCTGCGCAGACGGAGACCACTGCGCAGACGGAGGCCGATGCGGAGACGGAGGCCACCGCCGAGACGGACGTCACGGCGGAGGCTGAGGTCACGACCGAGGCGGCGGCCCCGGCGGAGGCCGATGCGGTCGCCGCGGCGCCCGCGCAGCCCGCCGAGCCCGAGGTGATCGAGGTCTGGCGTCCGCACCGCCACCAGCACCAGCGGCAGAACCGGCCACGGCATGACGGGGCGCGCTCGCAGGGCCGCGGCTTCCGCCGTGACGGGGCAGCGCAGGGCGGCGCCCCCCAGGGCGAGCAACAGCGCGCCGGCCAGAGCCCTGACGGACAAGGTGACGACCGGGGCGACGGGCAGCGCGGCGGGGCGGGACGTCCCGGCCGCTGGCGGGGCGGCCAGCGCCCGGACCAGCGCCGTGACCAGCGGCCCGAACGGCCGGCGGAGGCGGGGGCGGGCGAGCACCGGGACGGCGGCCGCGGCGGCCGCAAGGACGGCGGCCGCGGCGATCGTCGGCCCGAGTTCCGGCCCGACAACCGGGGTGACCGGCGGGGCGGCGGCCCCAAGCACGACAAGGCGCCGGATCCCAATTCACCCTTCGCCAAGCTGCTGATCCTGAAGGAGCGCATGGAGTCGGGCGAGCGGTGAACGAAGCGCCCGCGCGCCAGCGTCTGGACAAGTGGCTCTGGTATGCCCGCATGGCCAAGACGCGGAGCGCCGCGGCCAGGCTCGTCAGCGACGGCGCCGTGCGGGTCAACGGCGTTCGGGCCGAGGCCCCGGCCCGCGCCGTCAAGATCGGCGACGTGCTGACGCTGGCGCTGCCGCATGCCACCCGGGTGGTCGCCATCAAGGATCTCGGCGAGCGGCGTGGGCCGGCCCTTGAAGCCGTCGAGCTCTATGACGACATCGGAGGAGGCGGTGGCTGACGTCGCGGCCGGAGCCCTCCCGGTCAGGCTGCGACCGTCGCCAGGGACGCTCCAGGCTTCCGACACGCGCCCGCCCGATGGCGGGTCGATCTGCGCGAGGCGCTTGGGCATGCCCCATCAGCTGGGGATCCGATCGGTCGGAAATGCTCCAGCGCCTCGAATCCGGAGCGCTTCTTGCCGGTCGGACGAGGCCACTGATTGGAAGCGCTCTAGTCATTGCGACGCAGCGACGCTTGCGCCGGTAGAGCGGAGCCGCTAGAGCGCCCTTTCGCGAAAGCCCGACGGGCGGGAGTCGCTCGAGAGCGCACGGGTGGACACCTGGCCTCGGCCCGAACGGCAACTCCTCGATCGCAACGGCCGATCGTCCCACCACGGCACCGGAAAGGTCCCCGAGAGGCACCGATGACCTACGTCGTCACCGAGAATTGCATCAAGTGCAAGTATATGGATTGCGTGGAAGTCTGCCCCGTGGACTGCTTCTACGAGGGCGAGAACATGCTCGTCATCCATCCGGACGAATGTATCGATTGCGGTGTCTGCGAACCGGAATGCCCTGCCGAAGCGATCAAACCCGACACCGAGCGGTCACTCGAGGATTGGCTCAAGCTCAACGCCGACTACGCCAAGAGCTGGCCCAACATCACCCAGAAGCGCGACGCGCCCGCTGACGCCAAGGAGTGGGACGGCAAGCCCGACAAGCTCAAGCTGCTCTCGCCGGAACCAGGCCAGGGCGACTGAAACGGCGGCTGCCGGAGGCGGCGGCTTCAAGTGGATTCGAGAGGCTGAATGACGCCCTGCGGTGTGGCCGCCGGAGGGCGGTCAATAGCGCGTGCTTTGATTCTTCGCTAATTTGTGATATACAAACGCTTCCAGTCGAGCGTGCCCAATGCGTGGCATCTGAGGGCTTGCGCGTTTCCGGAAGATAGATACCCCCCAACGTGTGGCCCGGATACGTTTTCCGGCCGCAAGCGAACGGGTTTTGACTTCATCGACTGCTCGGCGGCCGGCAGCGAGAGCTGTCGGCCGGCATATATCGACGCCTGATGACAATTTGGCGTCGGCTGCGTCCTTCAAGGACCGTGATCAGGAGGCGTTCCGAATCATGACTTCAAAGAAAACAGCTCACCGGCTAGGTTTCAAGACAGGCGAAGCAATTGTTTATCCCTCTCACGGCGTAGGACACATCCAAGCGATCGAGGAACAGGAGGTTGCCGGGTTCAAGCTTGAGCTGTTCGTCATTAGTTTCGAGAAGGACAAAATGACGCTGCGCGTTCCGACCGCCAAGGCGGCGAGCGTGGGCATGCGCAAACTGGCCGATACCGACATCGTGTCGAAGGCGTTGCAGACGCTCTCCGGGCGGGCGCGCATCAAGCGCACCATGTGGTCGCGCCGGGCGCAGGAATACGAGGCCAAGATCAATTCCGGCGATCTGGTCGCCATCGCCGAGGTGGTGCGCGACCTCTATCGCTCCGAGGCGCAGCCCGAGCAGTCCTACAGCGAACGCCAGCTCTACGAGGCCGCGCTCGATCGGGTCATCCGTGAGCTTGCGGCCGTCAACCGCATCACGGACACGGAAGCCCGCAAGCTCGTCGATCAGAGCCTGGCGAAGAGCCCGCGCAACGCCCCTAAGAGCGAGGCCGGGGCAGCGGCGGATGCGGACATCGACGCCGACAGCGACGACCTGCAGGAAGAGGCGGCCTGAGCCGTCATGCGTGGGGCGGAGGTGACGAGCCTCGGGCCGTCACACCGCTCGTGACGACACGGCGCCCGTGAGCGCTTCAGGCGGCGCTCCCGCCTTGCGGATCATGCTTCGGACAAGCCCGGCCCCAGGCCGGGCTTTTTTTTGCCCGCCGTCGGGCGCGCCAGTCGGCCGTGGAACCTGCGTCAGGTTGGCGCGTTTAGGACATCGGTCGCGGCTGGAGCTGATCCGATCGGGACATGCTCCAGCGTGCGCGATCCGTGCACCGTCCGGCGAGCGTCGGCTGCTTGGCCAGGCGGCGCTCGCCGGACGGGCGTCGGACATGGGAGCGAGGATGGGTGAGATCGCTGGGGTGGCGCGCCACGTCATGCATGCCGCGACGAAAGCCCCTTACCTCGAGCACGACGAGGAGCGCGAGCTGGCGGTTCGCTGGCGCGACCATCGCGACGATGCGGCCCTCCACCGCCTGACGTCCGCTCATCTGCGCCTGGTGCTCGCCGTCGCCGCCCGCTTCCGCCGCTACGGGCTGTCGGCCTCCGACCTGGTGCAGGAGGGCAGCGTCGGGCTGCTCGAGGCGGCCCTGCGCTTCGAGCCGGAACGCAACATCCGCTTCTCCACCTACGCCGCCTGGTGGATCCGCGCCTCGATGCAGGACTATGTGCTGCGCAACTGGTCGATCGTGCGCGGCGGCACGAGCTCGTCGCAGAAGGCGCTCTTCTTCAATCTCCGCCGCGTCAAGGCGCGCGCCGAGCGCAACGGCGAAACCGTCGGCGACGCCATGTACGGCGACATCGCCGCAGCGCTCAACGTGTCGCGGCGGGACGTCGAAGCCATGGATGCGCGCCTGTCCGGGCCCGACTTGTCGCTCAACGCGCCGCTGGCCGGCCCCGACCAGGCCGAGCACATCGAGTTCCTCGTCGACGGCGAGCCGCTGCCGGACGAGCGCGTCGGCGAGACGATCGACAACGAGCGCCGGCTCGCGCGCCTGCGCCAGGCGTTGTCGACGCTGAACGAGCGCGAGCTCGAGATCGTCTACGAGCGCCGCCTCAACGAGGAGGCGACGACGCTCGAAGCGCTCGGTCAGCGGCTCGGCATCTCCAAGGAACGCGTGCGGCAGATCGAGAATCGCGCGCTGGCCAAGCTCCGCGCGGCGCTCTGCGACTGGCAGCCCGCCGACGCCGCGGCCTACGCCTGAGGCGAGAGCGGGCTTTTGGGATCGGCTCTACTCGACGATGACCTTGTAGCGCCGGCCCGGCTTCAGCGCCTGGCCCCTGGTCAGGCTGTTGAGGACGAGGAAGCGCTCATACCCGTTGTCGATGGAGGCCATGCGGCTCGCCATGGTTTCCGTCGTGTCGCCTTCGCTCGCGGTGAGCACCTCGATCCTGAACGGCTTGATCGCCGCGAGCTCGTCCGGGCTCAGCTGGTGCAGGCTCTGGAAGGCGGTGCGGAACGCTGCCTCCGCTTCCGATGTCAGCGTCTTGGTGGCGAACAGCAGCCGGAAGACGCGGCCGCCCGAGCGCGCCGCCCCGAGCAGGAACGACCATTCCTTGCCCCTGGCCACGGCCGTGGCGGCCGGCATGCCGTTGACCGTCGTCGAATGGATGCTGGCATTCTGGAGGCCATCGATCCAGCCCGAGGCCAGAAACGACTCCAGGCTCTCCGTCTCGGCCACCTGCACGTTGTCAAAACGCAGTGCCTGGCCATTGGCATGATTGACGCCCAGCACCGCCTCGGAGGTGTTCTCCAGGCTGAACCCCTCCGGCGCGGTGAAGCCGACCATCAGCGTGGGATGGGCGAATCGGCGGCCGCGAATCATGCCCTCCGCCGGGTCGTCGCCGTAGACGAGGCCTTCGATGGCGGTGAGATAGCGGTTGCGCTCGTTGTCGCCGGAACCGGGAGGCCCGATCTGGCGGGCGGCCGCGATGGCGGCGGTGACGCGCTCGGGCGTCGACGGGTGCGAGGACAGGAAGTCCATGCCGCGGCGACGCTGCCCCGCCGAGGTGCCGGCGTTGCGGCCGAGTGAAACCAGGAACCGCGAGGCGCCGTAAGGATCGAACCCGGCCCTGCCGATGGTGGCCACGCCCATACGGTCGGCCTCCAGCTCCTGCGTGCGCGAGAAGCTCGCCAGCGTGACCTGGCCCTCGTTGCGGGCGATCTTGCTGGCGCCCGGATCGTTCAGCACCTCCGAAACGACGCGGCTGACGAGCTCGGAGCGCTGCTCCAGCTCGGCCCGCGCCAGGGCATGCTTGGCCGTGACATGGGCGATCTCGTGGGCCAGGACGGCGGCGACCTCGGAATTGTCGTTGGCGAGCGCCAGCAGCCCGCGCGTCACGTAGACGTTGCCCGTCGGCAGAGCGAACGCGTTCACGACGGGCGAATTGAGGATGGTGACCTTGTAGGTCTGGTCTGGCTGATCGCTGGCGGCCGCGACGCGCCGCACGATATCGTCCAGGTCCCGCTCGAGGGCGGGGGAGCGATACTGGCCGCCGAAGGTCGCGACCAGGCGGTTGTGCTCGCGGTCGGCCGCCCGCTCGAGGCCGAGAATGCGCGGCGCCGCCTCCGGCAAGGAGGCGGACGATCCCCCCTGCTGGTCCGTGGTGCAGCCGCCGAGCACGGCCACGCACGCCAAGGCGATCACCCGTGACCGGGTGCGACGCACGATCGGGGAGTGAAACACCAAGCCTACGCTCAACGCGTCTCTTCCATGCCGGCGAGCTCGATCTCATCCGGCGATACGATCTCGATCAGTGGACCCCCGCGGTCTTGGACGATCCCCCGCACACGGATCCGACGCTGTCGCAGGACGGATGCGGACATGCCACGATCGACGAGAATACGCCAGACAGGTTTCGGGACCGTAACCGTGGTGTCCTCGGTCCAGCGGTGGCCGAAATTGATGTAGGTGAACGCCTTGCGCTCACCGACGCTGGCGGCGCGGCCCTCGATGACGACGAAGCGGCCGACGAGCGCGCGCAGATCATCCACCTCGCGCGCCTGATAGACGCGATAATGCAGTTCGCCCCACATGCCCAGCTTTTTGCGCTGCGCCAGGGCCTCAGCCTGGCGCAACGGCTCCAGGCAGGCACTCGGCGGCCTGGCACCGCCATCGGGCCGGAGGCGGGCCAGGCCGCGGCCGGCGAGCAGCACCGGCAGGGTCTCGTCCGCCTCGCCGTCGTCGCGCAGGGCCGCCACCTGGGCCGGCAGCCGGCCCCAGCGGTCCTCGGCCGCCATGGGCAGCACCAGCACGTCGCGGCCGACGAAAGCCGCCAGCACCGCGTGCACCGTGGTCCTGAACTCGGGCGGGATGTCGATCCAGGGCAGCCTGAGCTGCCGCCCGTCGGCCAGGGTGACCTCGCCCGCCGGAGCGACCGCGGCGACGCGGGCCGGCTCCGCGTCGGCAAGGCACGGCGGAGCGGGCGGGCGCTCCTGCGCCGCTCCCGGCGTCGAGACCGCGCAGGCGAGCGCCGCGGCGCCGGTGACGTGAAGCGGCGCGGCCATCATGCGTGGCGGTGCGAATGTCCGGCCGAAGGCGCAACGATGCACGTCTCGACGCTATCAAAACGCGCCCGATGTGATAAACACGCGGGCGGTCGCCGCCGGATCGCGCTGCCCCTGCTGGGGAAGCAGCGTACGGTTCGTTGGCCGGCCGGCACGATGTCGTGGATGGCAACAAGGTCCCGGTAGCTCAGCAGGATAGAGCACAGGTTTCCTAAACCTGGGGTCAGGGGTTCGATTCCCTTCCGGGACGCCACATCAGCCATTCGCCTGTCCATTCCGCCCGACGATTCTGCCACATGCGGCCGCACGACGGAACCGTCGCCGCCCCGCCCGGTTGATGTGGGGGACGGCCGTTGCGGCGACGGACCCTGATTCGGCCCGACTGTGGCGTGCGTCGGCTGAACGGGCCCTGAAAGGACGGGGGAGCGAATGGCGGGGCACCCGCGGTGAGCAGCGACGGTGTCCTCGCCCGGTCCCGCCAGGTTGAGCCGGCACCGCCCGTCCCGGTCGAGACGCTCATTCCCGCCCGGCTCGACCGGCTGCCATGGGGACGCTTCCATACGCTGGTCGTGGTGGCGCTGGGCGTCACCTGGATCCTGGATGGCCTGGAGGTGACGCTCGCCGGCTCCCTGGCCGGTGCGCTCACCAAGAGCCCGGTGCTGGCCTTCAGCAACGCCGACGTCGGCCTCGCCGCGAGCGCTTATCTGCTCGGCGCCGTCCTCGGCGCCCTCGGCTTCGGCTGGCTGACCGACCGGCTCGGCCGCAAGCGACTGTTCTTCATCACGCTGGCGCTCTACATCGCCGCCACGGCGGCCACGGCCTTCTCCTGGAACCTGTGGAGCTTCATGCTGTTCCGGTTCCTCACCGGCGCCGGCATCGGCGGCGAGTACACGGCCATCAACTCCACCATCCAGGAGCTGATCCCGGCCCGCTACCGGGGCCAGACCGACCTCGTCATCAACGGCAGCTTCTGGGTCGGCGCGGCGCTCGGCGCCGCCGGCTCGCTGGTGCTGCTCGATCCAGCCATCATCGACCCGGAACTCGGCTGGCGGCTCGCCTTCTTCATCGGCGCGGCGCTCGGCCTCGTCATCCTGGTGCTGCGCACCTGGCTGCCGGAGAGCCCGCGCTGGCTCATCATCCACGGCCGCAAGGCCGAGGCCGACCGCATCGCCGCCGAGATCGAGGCGGCGCTGGAGGCCCAAGGCAAGCAGCTGCCGGCGCCCGCGGGCGGCCCGATCCGCCTGCGCCCGCGCACCCACACGCCCATGGGCGAAGCCTTCACCGCGCTGTTCGTCGTCCACCGCCGGCGCGCCCTGGTGGGGCTGGCGCTGATGGTGGCGCAGGCCTTCTTCTACAATGCCGTCTTCTTCACCTACGCCCTGGTGCTGATGGATTTCTACGGCATCCCGGCGGCGCACATCGGCTGGTACATCCTGCCGTTCGCCGCCGGCAACTTCCTGGGCCCGGTGGTGCTCGGGCGCCTGTTCGACACGCTCGGCCGGCGCATCATGATCAGCGCGACCTATCTCGTCTCGGGCCTGCTGCTCGTGGCCACGGGCGCCCTGTTCGCCGCCGACCTGCTGTCGGCCACGACGCAGACGCTGTGCTGGTCGGTCATCTTCTTCTTCGCCTCGTGCGCCGCGAGCTCCGCCTACCTCACCGTCAGCGAGACCTTCCCGCTCGAGATCCGGGCGCTCGCCATCGCCATCTTCTACGCCGTCGGCACCGGCATCGGCGGCGTCGCCGGGCCGGCCGTCTTCGCCTGGCTGGTGGAGACCGGATCGCGCCAGGCGGTGTTCGGCGGCTACGCCTTCGGCGCGGCGCTGATGATCGCCGCCGCGGCCGTCATGTGGGGCTGGGGCATCGCGGCGGAACGCAAGCCGCTCGAAAGCATCGCCCGGCCGCTCGCCGCCCACGACCCGTGATGCCCCATGGAATGGGGTCGGCGCCACGGCCGGTTTGCCGGCGGGCAGGCCGCGTGCTAGCCCCCTTGCCATGAGCAAGGCTCCCCTGGACCTGTCGGGCGACACGCTGCCGACGTTGCGGCGGCTGTGGAGCGGCTGGATGCAGCCGCACTGGCCGACGCTGCTGCTGGTGCTCGCCTGCATCGCGCTGGTGGCGGGAGCGACCGGCCTCTACCCCATCCTGATCAACCACGCCTACGACGCCTTCACCAACAAGGACACCCAGGCGATCCTGTACGCGCCGCTCTTCGTCGTCGCGGTCACCTCGGTGCGCGGCTTCTCGCTGCTGGCGCAGACGATCCTGACCAACCGCGTGGTGACCCAGATCGAAGCCGACATGCAGAGCGCGCTCTATGCGCACCTGATCGACGCCGACCTGGCCCAGCTCGGCCGCGAGAGCCCGGCGGCCTTCACCCAGCGCTTCACCACCGACTTCGCCTTCATCAAGGAGGCGCTGACCCGGCTGTCGACCGTGTTCCTGCGCGACCTGGCGCAGATCATCGCGCTGGTCTGCGCCATGCTGTGGATCGACCCGGTGCTGACCATCGTCGCCGGGCTGGTGGTGCCGTTCGCGGCGATCCCGATCGGCCGCATCGGCAAGAAGCTGCGCCGCGTCGCCACCTCCACCCAGGAGCAGATCGGCGCCATGGCGGGCCTCGTCACCGAGAGCCTGGCCGGCGCCCGCGTCGCCAAGACATTTGCGCTGGAGGGCTACCTCAAGGGGCGCGCCAGCAAGGCCTTCGACGACGTGCGGCGGCTGAAGATGAAGGCGGCCAACGCGCGCGGGCGCCTCGACCCGCTGCTCGAGGTCGGCGGCGGCGTCGCGGTGGCCGGCGTGCTGGTGCTGATCGGCCTGCGCATCTCCAGCGGCACATCGACCGTCGGCGCCTTCACCGGCTTCGTCACCGCGCTGCTGCTCGCCGCCCAGCCGATGCGCTCGATCGGCAACCTCAATGCCATCGTGCAGGAGGCCATGTCCGCCCTGAAGCGCTATTTCACGCTGATGGACGAGGCGCCGACCATCGTCGACCGCCCGGGTGCCGGTGCGCTGGCGGTCACCTCCGGCACCATCACCTTCGACGACGTGCGCTTCCGCTACCGCGACGACGCGCCGGCGCTGGAGGGCATCGACCTCACCGTGCCCGGCGGCAGGACGACGGCGCTCGTCGGCCGCTCGGGATCGGGCAAGTCGTCGCTGATGGCGCTGGTGCCGCGCCTCTACGACGTCACCGCCGGCGCCGTCCGCATCGACGGCACCGACGTGCGCGACGCCACCCTGGCCAGCCTGCGCGCCCAGATCGCCCTGGTGAGCCAGGAGGTCGTGCTCTTCGACGATACGGTGAAGGCCAATATCGCCTTCGGCCGGCCGGGCGCGAGCGACGCGGAGATCATGGCGGCGGCCGAAGCCGCCGCCGCCCACCAGTTCATCGCGCGGCTGCCGGAAGGCTACGACACGCGGGTGGGCCCCGGCGGCTCGCGGCTCTCCGGCGGCGAGCGCCAGCGCGTATCGCTGGCGCGCGCCATCCTCAAGGACGCGCCGATCCTGCTCCTCGACGAGGCGACCAGCGCGCTCGACGCCGAATCGGAAGGGCTGGTGCAGGCCGCCCTGGCACGGCTGATGAAGGGGCGCACCACCCTCGTCATCGCCCATCGCCTGTCCACCGTCCGCGACGCCGACGTCATCGTCGTCATGGACCACGGCCGCGTGGCCGAGGTCGGCGACCACGACGAGCTCGTCGCCCGCGGCGGCCTCTACGCCAAGCTGAGCCGGCTTCAGCTCGCCGACGACGGCCTCATCGTGGAGCTTGCGAGCGCCGCCGACGCCCTGCGGGCGTGAGCCGGGATCGTTCTGAAAGCCTAACGTAAGCTGGACCGCCGCCGGATCACTCCCGGTGCATGACGCGGTCGACCAGCAGGTCCGACAGGAGGCCGGGCTTGAAGCTGCGCTGCAGCGCCTCGGGATCGTAGACCGTCTCGACCCAGGTCAGGAAATCCAGGCCCTTGGCCTCGCCATCCCGTGCATAGGCCTCGAAGAAGGCATCGAGGATGCCGGTCTTGGCGAAGCGGAAATGGCCGTAGCGGATCGACAGCTGCTGCACCGCCTCGGCGAGCGGCCGCTCCTCGTGCAGCAGGAGATAGAGCGCCGCCATGAAGCCGGCGCGGTCGGCGCCCGACTTGCAATGCACCAGCACGGGATAGGTCAGCGTGTCGAAGAAGGCCTTGGCCGCCACGATGGTGTCGCGGGTCGGCGCCTCGCGCGAGCGCACGACGAATTCGGTCAGCGCGATGCCGTGGTGGTCGCAGGCTTCCCGCTCCAGCGGCCAGGAGCCGTATTCGCGGCCGCCGCGCAGATTGACCACGGTCTTCACGCCGGCCCGGGCCAGGGCCGCGATCTGGTGCGGCGCCGGCTGGGCCGCCCGCCAGAACTTGGGCGTGACGCGGACGCGGTTGAGGTAGAAGACACGGAACAGGCCGTGGTCGACCAGCAGCATGTTGGCCCAGGCGCTGAGCCGGTCGACCGCCCCGCCCACCGGCCGATCCCAGCGCGCGATCCGTGCCATGCGCCGGGCGTAGCGCGCTTCGTCCCTCATGTCCCTGCTGAAAGTCATCGACGCTCGTCGTCATCCGCAAATTCGCCACGGCGCGGGCGCGCGGGCTCTTTAACAAAGCCGTCCCCGAATCCCAAATCGGCTCCGAAACAGGCGGCGGTTCCGCCGGAGATGGTGACGAGGGCGGTGCCGCGCTCGCATCCGCATGCGCGGCATTCCATCACGCGTTCGTCACATGCGTTTCCTCTTGTGCCGCGCCCCCGCCTCTCCTAACCTTCACCTCGTGCGCGAGCTCGTCACCAGCATCCGTCGTGCCAAGCCCTCCGATGCCGCGGGCCTCGCGGTCGTGCATGACGCCGCGTGGCGGGAAGCTTATCGCGGCCTCATCCCCGGTGTGGTGCTGGAGCGCATGATCGCCAAGCGCGGGCCACGGTGGTGGCGCATCGCCGCCGCGGCGCGGGCGCGGCCGCTCGTCGTGCTGGACATGGGCGAGCGTATCGGCGGCTATGCCAGCTACGGGCAGAGCCGCTCGCTCGGGCTGCCGCAGGGCGGCGAGATCGACGAGCTCTATCTCGATCCGGTGTTCCAGGGCATCGGGCTCGGCCGGCGCCTGTTCGGCGCGGTGCGCCGCGACCTCGCCACCCAGGGCTTCAAGACGTTCGTGGTCTGGTCGCTGGCCGACAACGATCGGGCCTGCCGGTTCTATGAGGGCATGGGCGGCCGGGCCGTCACCCGTGGCGAAACCCGCTTCGGCGGCGTGCCGCTGGAGCGCGTGGCCTTCGCCTTCGGCTGATAGCTGCGGCGAAATCGCCAGCCCCGGCAGAACTTTGGTCAAATCGTGAGCTTGTTGGCCGGCGCATCTCGCCATAAACAGGCGTGGTCGCAAGCGGCCTTGGAGCGCTTATCGGCGACCGGGTGATGTCCGCCGGGTCGCGAGGCGCTCGAGCGCCTCCTCCCACAGATGGACTGGAAAGCCTCATCTCATGCGTATCGATGCCATCCCGATCGGCAAGAACCCGCCCCACGACATCAACGTCATCGTCGAGGTCCCGATGGGGGGCGAGCCTGTCAAATACGAGATGGATAAGGCCGCCGGCACCCTCTACGTCGACCGCTTCCTCTACACGCCCATGCGTTATCCCGGAAACTACGGCTTCGTGCCGCACACGCTCTCCGACGACGGCGATCCCATCGACGTGCTGGTGGCCAACACCCGGCCGATCATCCCGGGCGCCGTGATCAGCTGCCGGCCGATCGGCGTGCTGAAGATGGAGGACGACGGCGGCGGCGACGAGAAGATCATCGCCGTGCCGTCGCTCAAGCTGACGCGGCGCTACGAAAAGGTCCACAGCTACACGGACCTGCCCGAGATCACCTGGAAGCAGATCGAGCATTTCTTCCTGCACTACAAGGATCTGGAGCCCGGCAAGTGGGTGAAGCTGCGCGGCTGGGGCGATGCCGAGGAGGCGCGCCAGTTCGTGGTGGAAGCGATCGAGCGGGCCAAGAAACAGGCCTGACCGCCGCCGGGACCGCTGCCCACGGGGTTTGAGCATCTCGTCCCGATCAGATGAGCACACCTGATCGGGCGACGCTGCGGCAGCTCAAGCCACGGGAAAGGTCGAGGGCACCAGGCTCGGCGAGGTCGACGCACGCTTGCCGAGCCAGAGCCCGATGTGGGCGGGCTGCGCCGCGAACCCCGGATCGATGCCGAGCTTCTGCGCCGCGTCGATCGGCCAGTTGGGATTGTAGATCAGCTCACGGCCGAGCAGGACCAGATCGGCGGCTCCGCCTGCCACGATGTCCTCGGCCTGGCGGGCGTGGACGATCAGGCCCACAGCAGCCGTCGGAATCTCGGCGGCGCGGCGCACCGCGGCGGCGAAGGGGACCTGGTAGCCATAGTCGAGCGGCTGGCCCGACGGGATCGGCGAGCCGACGAGGCCGCCGGAGCTGCAGTCGATGCAATCGACGCCCAGTCTCTTCACGCGCTTGACCAGCTCGATGGTATGCTCGAGCGTCCAGCCCGCCCCGTCGATGCACGACAGCCGCAGCATGAGCGGCTTGCCGGTGGGCCACACCGAGCGCACGCCCTCCACCACCTCGGTCAGGAAGCGGACGCGATTGTCGAACGAGCCGCCGTAGCGATCGCCGCGACGGTTGGTCAGCTCCGACAGGAACTGGTGGATCAGATAGCCGTGGGCGCCGTGGATCTCGAGCACGTCGTAACCGGCTTCACCGGCCCGCCGCGCTCCGGCGACGAAGGCATCGATCACCGCCTGGACGTCGGCCGCCGTCATCTCCCGCGGCGGCGCCAGGCCCTCCTTCAACGGCACGGCGCTCGGCGCGACCACGTCCCACGCCTCCCAGTCGTCGATCTCGGGGGTGCGCTCCAACAGGCCTGGACCGTCGACGGGGCGCTTGGTGCGGGCCTTGCGGCCGGCATGCATGAGCTGGATGCCCGGCACGGCGCCGTTGGCGCGGATCAGCCGGACGATGCGCGACAGCTGCGCCACGAACGCGTCGTCCCAGATGCCGATATCGCCGACCGTGCCGCAGGCGCGCCGCTCGACCGTGGTGCCCTCCTGGACGACGAGGCCGGCGCCGCCGTCGGCGAGCCGCCCCAGGTGCATGAGGTGCCAGTCCGTCGCGAAGCCCCGCTCGCCGCGGTACTGCCACATGGGCGAGGCGACGATGCGGTTCTTCAGCCGGATGTCGCGCAGAGCATAGCCCGAGAATAGCTGGCTGTCGGACATCGGCCCATCTCCCTACGGTCAGTCTCTTGGTCTGGCCGCTTCTCTTGAGCGGATGGACGGCCGGGTCAAGCCCGCCGCAATCTCTACGCAGGCCCTCAGCGCTTGCTGCGCTTGTCCAGCTCCTGCATCAGCTCGAGCTGCAGCTGCTGCAGCTCCGTCATCCGCTGCCATTGCCGGGTGAGCAGGTGGTCGAGCTTCTCGTGCAGGTGGCGGATCTCCAGCTCGGCCTTGAGGTTCACCTTGTAGTCGTTCTCCGAGCGGAGGCGATCCTTCGTCTCCTGGCGCTTCTGGCTCATCATGATGATCGGTGCCTGGACGGCGGCGAGGCACGACAGGACGAGATTGAGCAGGATGTAGGGAAAGGGATCGAATGCCTGCTCGGCCCGGAGCGCGGCATTGAGCGCGATCCATCCGACAAGCACCAGCGCGAAGCTGATGAGGAAGCCCCAGCTGCCGCCGAAGGTCGCCAGGCCGTCCGACAGCCGCTCGCCGAGGCTGCGCTTCTGATCGAACTGGGCCTCGATGTTCTCGACCAGCGTCTCCTGCCGCGCCAGGCTCTCGGTCACCTCCCGGTCGAGCGCGGTCAGCTCGCCGCGCTCGGCCGTCAGCAGCTCCTCGACATAGCGGGCGCGGTAGCGCGCGACCTCGTCGCGGCTGACCAGGGCGTTGCTGTCGAGGCCCGGGTGCTCGGCCATGATGCGGGTGGCGAGCGCCGGCCGCACCTCGCCCATGAGCATGAGATCCCGCAACGGCAGGTGTTGGCCGGTCAGCGCGCAGGCACCGTGCTCGTTGGCATGGCCGCGCCGCTCGGGCGACGGCCGCGATGGGGATGCTTCAACCATCGGATCCGGTGCCTCTTCGCCGCGAATCTCTACCAAGACGTTGAGATCATACAGAATGTCCGAGGCCGCCCGGTGGACGGAGCTCGGACATTCGGCTTAGGCCGCGGCGAACGCCTCAGCCGCGGCTGGCGACCCGGCCCGCGGCCGGGGGCCGGCGCTCGCCCGGCTGAGCCTCGGCCGCCGCCTTCTGGTGATCAAGGGATCTTTGCACCACCTGCACGATGCCCTTCATGACCTGGTCGAGCTCATAGTCCTTCGGCGTGTAGACGGCGGCGACGCCGATGTTCTTCAGCACCAGCTCGTCCTCCGGCGGCACGATGCCGCCGACGACGACGGGGATGTGGTCGAGCCCTTCGAGCCGCAGCCGCGCCTTCACCTCGCGCACCAGCGGAATGTGCGAGCCCGACAGGATCGACAGGCCGATGACGTGCGCGTTGGTCTCCCGCGCCTTGGCGACGATCTCGCCGGGCGTCTGGCGGATGCCGTCGTAGGTCACGTCCATGCCGACGTCGCGGGCGCGCAGCGCCACCTGCTCGGCGCCGTTGGAATGGCCGTCGAGGCCGGGCTTGCCGACCACCAGTCGGGGCGTTTCGCCGAGGCGCTCGGCCAGGTCGGCGACGAGCAGCCTGACCTCCCGCTCCATCTCCGGCGACTTGGTCTCGACGGTCACGCCGGTCGGCGCCCGGTACTGGCCGAAGATCTCCCGCAGGGTCTCGCCCCATTCGCCTGTGGTGACGCCGGCCTTGGCGCAGGCGATCGACGGCTCCATGACGTTGCGGCCGTCCTTCGCCGCCGCCGCGAGCGCGCCCAGGGCGGCGTCGACCGCGGCCTGGTCGCGCTTGCTGCGCCACGCCTTGATCCTGGCGACGGCATCCATCTCGACCGTCTCGGACACGGTGAGGATGGCGCCCTCGCCGGCCGTCAGCGGCGACGGCTCGGTCTCGGTCCAGCGGTTGACGCCGACCACGGTGAGGGTGCCGGCCTCGATGGCGGTGAGCCGCTGGGCGTTGGATTCCACCAGCGCGCGCTTCATGGTGCCGCTCTCGACGGCGGCGATGGCGCCGCCCTCGGCGTCGATGCGGGCGAGCTCGGCGCGAGCGGCCGCCTTCAGCTCCTCGACCTTGCGCGTGACCTCGGTCGATCCGTCGAAGATGTCGGCGTAGTCGAGCAGGTCGGTCTCGTAGGCCACGATCTGCTGCATGCGGATCGACCATTGCTGGTCCCAGGGCCTGGGCAGGCCGAGCGCCTCGTTCCAGGCCGGCAGCTGCACGGCCCGGGCCCGCGCCTTCTTCGACAGCACTACCGCGAGCATCTCGATCAGGATGCGGTAGACGTTGTTCTCGGGCTGCGGCTCGGTGAGGCCCAGCGAGTTCACCTGCACGCCGTAGCGGAACAGCTTCTGCTTGGGGTTGGTGATGCCGTAGCGCTCGGTGCAGATCTCGTCCCACAGCTCGGCGAAGGCGCGCATCTTGCACATCTCGGTGATGAAGCGCAGGCCCGCGTTGACGAAGAAGGAGATGCGGCCGACCACCTCGCCGAAGGTGGCCTCGTCCACCTCGCCGCTGGCCTTCACCGTGTCGAGCACGGCGATGGCGGTGGCCAGCGCGTAGGACAGCTCCTGCACCGGCGTCGCCCCCGCCTCCTGCAGGTGGTAGGAGCAGACGTTCATCGGGTTCCACTTCGGCAGCTCGCGGGTCGTGAACAGCGCCACGTCCTTGATCAGCCGCATGGAGGGCGCCGGCGGGAATACGTAGGTGCCGCGCGACAGGTATTCCTTGATGATGTCGTTCTGGGTGGTGCCGGTCAGCGCCCCGCGCGGCGCCCCCTGCTCGTCCGCCACGGCGATGTAGAGCGCCAGCAGCCACGCCGCCGTCGCGTTGATCGTCATCGACGTGTTCATGGTGGCGAGCGGAATGTCGGCGAACAGCGTGCGCATGTCGCCGATGTGCGAGATCGGCACACCGACCTTGCCGACCTCGCCGCGCGCCAGCTCATGGTCCGGGTCGTAGCCGGTCTGCGTCGGCAGGTCGAACGCCACCGACAGGCCGGTCTGCCCCTTGGCGAGGTTGCTGCGGTAGAGCTTGTTGGAGTCCGACGCCGTCGAGTGGCCGGCATAGGTCCGGAAGATCCAGGGCTTGTCGCGCTCGGGCGCCGAGGACTGGGGCGCCTGGCCCGCTTTCGCTCCGGTCATGTCGCTGTCCACCCTTCTGCTGGTCGCCGCCATGTTGCTCTGCACCATTCTAATCAGGAACGATCGCGCTTGTCTCGCCCGAGGGCAAAGCGGCCTCGCCCGCGCTTGCTATCACTTATGATGAGACGGCCGTTTTGGGGTCTTGGCCTGGGCCGCGGTTCGTGAGAGTAGCACGGCGGTCCGCGGAAGTCGCAAATGTAACAAATCCGGACCGGCCGGTTTTGCGCACCGCAACATTGAGCTATGATGGGCCTCCGAAGGCCGCCGGAAACGAGTAGGAATTTCTATGAGCGCCGTCCACAAGCTGAAGTCCGATGCTGCCAAGGGCCACTACGCGATGGGCGAAGTGCCGCCGCTCGGGCACGTGCCGGAGACGATGACGGCCTGGGTGGTCCGCAAGGAGCGGCACGGCCCGCCGGAAACGGCGATGCAGATCGAGACGATCCCCACCTGGTCCATCGGCGAGGATGAAGTGCTCGTCTACGTCATGGCGGCGGGCGTCAACTACAACGGCGTCTGGGCGGCGCTGGGCGAGCCGATCTCGGTGCTCGACGTGCACAAGGCGCCCTATCACGTGGCCGGCTCCGACGCCTCGGGCGTCGTCTGGGCCGTCGGCAGCAAGGTCAAGCGCTGGAAGGTCGGCGACGAGGTGGTCGTCCACTGTAACCAGGACGACGGCGACGACGAGGAGTGCAACGGCGGCGACCCGATGTTCTCGCCGTCCCAGCGCATCTGGGGCTACGAGACGCCGGACGGCTCGTTCGCCCAGTTCTGCCGCGTGCAGTCGCGCCAGCTGATGCCGAAGCCGCGCCACCTGACCTGGGAAGAGTCGGCCTCCTACACCCTGACGCTGGCCACCGCCTACCGCATGCTGTTCGGGCATGCGCCGCATACGGTGAAGCCCGGCGACAACGTCCTGGTCTGGGGCGCCTCCGGCGGTCTCGGCGTGTTCGGCGTGCAGCTCTGCGCCGCCTCGGGCGCCAACGCCATCGGCGTGATCTCCGACGAATCCAAGCGCGACTACGTCATGCAGATCGGCGCCAAGGGCGTCATCAACCGCAAGGAGTTCGACTGCTGGGGCCAGATGCCCAAGGTCAACTCGCCCGAGTACAACACCTGGCTCAAGAACGCCCGCGGCTTCGGCAAGGCGATCTGGGACATCACCGGCAAGAAGGACGTGGACATCGTCTTCGAGCACCCGGGCGAGGCGACCTTCCCGGTCTCGACGCTGGTGGTGAAGCGCGGCGGCATGGTGGTGTTCTGCGCCGGCACCTCAGGCTTCAACATCACCTTCGACGCCCGCTACGTCTGGATGCGCCAGAAGCGCATCCAGGGCTCCCACTTCGCCCACCTGAAGCAGGCGGCGGCCGCCAACCAGTTCGTGCTCGACCAGCGCATCGACCCGTGCATGTCGGAGGTCTTCCCCTGGGCCGAGATCCCGCTGGCGCACACCAAGATGTGGAAGAACCAGCACGCGCCGGGCAACATGTCGGTGCTGGTCAACGCCCCGCGCACCGGCCTGCGCACCTTCGAGGACGTGGTCGAGGCCGCGGGCTGAGGGGGCGCGAGCCCTTCTAGCAAGTGAGGCTCCTCCCTCCCTAGTCCCCTGTGCAAGTCGGGCCTACCCGACTTGCAGCGGCGAAGCCGTGCCCGGGAGAGAGCCTCGGCGTCATGTCGTGATTGGCGCGGCTCGGACCGCTGCCGTCACCCCGGGCTGATGCCGGCGTTCTCGGCGTCGACCAGCGCGGCGTTGAGCTCGCCGCCGAACAGGAAGATGGCGGCGAGCAGGTACAGGAAGACCAGCGCGATGGCGCCGGAGGCGAGGCCGGCGTAGGTGGTCACGTAGCCCCTGCTGCCGAAGTCCTCGAGATAGAAGCCGAAGATGGTGCCGCCGGCGAGCCACAGGATCATGGTGGCGAAGATGCCGGGCAGCACGTCGCGCAGCCGCCGCCGGCCCGCCGCGAGCGCCAGGTGGGCGAACAGCAGCACGACGAAGATGACTGCGCCGGCGATGAGGAAGCGCGCCAGCGCCACCAGCGTGCCGAGCGGCTGCAGCGCCGGCACGTAGCTGGTCAGCGTCGCCCACAGCACCGGGCCGAGCACGACGAGCAGGGCGAAGACGATCAGCGCGACGGCGCCGAACAGCACGAACACGATGGACTCGACCCGCGTCCAGTACCACGGCCGCCATTCGTAGCAGCGATAGGCGCGGTTCAGGCCGACGCGCAGAGCCTCGATGCCGCTCGACGAGAAATAGAGGGCGAACAGCGCACCGACGGTCAGCGCATCGCGACGGGTCACCGTCAGCACGTGGCGCATCTCCTGCGCGATCGGCTTCGCCACCTCCGCCGGCCACGTCTCGAAGATGAAGCCGGCCGCCTTGTCGGCCAGCTCCGCCGAACCGAGCAGGCTCGCCACCGCCGCCATCACGATGATGAACGGGAACAGCGACATCAGGATCGACATGGCGATGTGGCTCGCCAGCGCCCAGCCGTCATGCTCGATGAAGCGCATCGCCGCCGTGTAAACGGTGCGGAACACCACCGCGATCCAGGACACCGGGCCTCCTTCGTCGCCTCATCCGTTGCCGTGCCGCACGGCTGACGGGAGCCGGTTCGCGCGTGGGCCGGCGCAGTTTGCCCAAGGGTGTGGCCAACGCAATGGCGCACTCGCGGTCCCGGTGTGCGGACGCCGCGACGACGGCCGTCAATGTGCCGGCTAATCGATCCGCCGCCGGCCGCCCGTGTTGCCTCCGCCGCCGGAGCATGATTCCTGGGCCGCGCCATGCGTCCATCCCCCGCCGACCAGTTCGCCCCGCCCCTGTTCGTCTTCATCTGGGCGACCGGCTTCATCGTCGCCCGCCTCGTCGCGCCCCATGCGGAACCTCTGACCTTTCTGTGCGCCCGCTACGCCGGCACGATCGCCGTGCTCACGCTGCTCGCGGTGGCCGCCGGCGCACGGTGGCCGGCGACGGGACGGGCCTGGCGCGACGCGGTGGTGAGCGGGATTCTGCTGCAGGCGATCTATCTCGGCGGCGTCTTCTGGTCGGTCCGTCACGGCCTGCCGGCGGGCATCGCGGCGCTGATCACCGCCATGCAGCCGATCCTCACCGGGCTGCTCGCCGGCCCGGTGCTGGGCGAGACCGTCAGCGGCCGCCGCTGGGCCGGTCTCGTCGCCGGCATCGTCGGCGTCGCCCTGGTGCTGTGGCCGAAGCTCGGCGTGGCCGACGGTTTTCCGGCCTACGCCGTCGCCGCCTGCGGCCTGGCCATGGTCGCGGTGACCCTGGGCACCCTCTGGCAGAAGCGCACGGGGGGCGGCATCGACCTGCGCACCAACGCGGCGGTGCAGTTCGCCGCCGCCCTGGTGGTCACGCTGCCCGTGGCGCTCTTCGCCGAGAGCCTGCAGTTCGACGGATCGGCCGACGTCTGGATCGGCCTGGGCTGGGCCGTGCTCGTGCTCTCGAGCGGCGGCATCCTGCTGCTGCTCGGCCTCCTCCGCCGCGGCGCCGTGGCCGGTGTCGCCGCGCTGTTCTACCTGGTGCCGCCGGTGGCCGCGCTGCTGGCCTACGCCCTGTTCGGCGAGCAGCTGAGCCTCGTCCAGATCGTCGGCATGGCGGTCGCCGCCGGCGGCGTCGCCCTGGCCCGCGGCTGAGCCGTGGCCGCGACGGCCCCGTTCACATCGGCGTTGCCTCGCCCCGTGGCTCGGCTATGTTGCAACGCAGTCAGACGGTTCAGAACCGGCCCACGCAGCACCGATTTCGAGGACATTGCCATGAGCTCCGCGGCGACCGCCACCGCCCAGCCCGCGACCGATATCATCGCGCTCGCGCGCCAGGCGTCGCAGGATCTGGAATCGCTGCTTGCCGCCGCGACCGCCACCGTGCGGGACCGGGTGACGGAGGCCGGCAAGGTCTCCTCGTCCCTGCTCGATGCCGAGCAGCACGCGACCCACGGCCTGTCCTGGCTCGCCACCTACGTCACCGGCGTGCGCGAGGCCGTCCACTGGGCCGAGCGGCTCACGGACGAAGGCAAGTTCGGCGAGGTGGAGCAGCTGCTGCTCGCCATCGCCGCCGGCGAGTATGCGGCGCAGATCTTCGGCGGCATCCCGATCAGCCAGAACGAGATCGTGCGCCTGGCCGACCTCGGCCTCGACGGGCACACCGTCGCCGCCCGCCGCACCGCCGCCATCGAGGAGCTGATCGCCGGCGGCAACACGCCGGCGGCGCGCGCCCGCCTGGTGACGCTGATGCGCGACATGGACGGCGGCTCCAGCATCGGCGCCACCGGCCTCGACGAGACGCTCGAGGCGATCCGCTCGGAGATGAAACGCTTCGCCGATGCGGAAGTGGTGCCGTTCGCGCACGAGTGGCACCTGACCAATTCCTACATCCCGCTCGAGGTCGTGGCGCACATGGCCGAGCTCGGCGTGTTCGGCCTGACCATCCCCGAGGAATACGGCGGCATGGGCCTCTCCAAGGTCTCCATGTGCGTGGTCTCGGAGGAGCTGTCGCGGGCCTACATTGGCGTCGGCTCGCTCGGCACCCGCTCCGAGATCGCCGCCGAGCTGATCCTGGGCGGCGGCACCGACGCGCAGAAGCAGCACTATCTGCCCAAGATCGCCTCGGGCGAGATCCTGCCCACGGCGGTGTTCACCGAGCCCAACACCGGCTCCGACCTCGCCTCGCTGCGCACCCGCGCGGTGAAGGAGGGCGACGTGTGGAAGGTCTACGGCAACAAGACCTGGATCACCCATCCGGTGCGCGCCGACCTGATGACCATGCTGGTCCGCACCAAGCCCGACGCGCCCGGCTACCGCGGCCTGTCGCTCCTGCTCGGCGAGAAGCCGCGCGGCACCGACGAGGACCCCTTCCCCGTCGACGGCCTCACCGGCGGCGAGATCGAGGTGCTGGGCTACCGCGGCATGAAGGAGTTCGAGCTCGCCTTCGACGGTTTCGAGGTGAAGGGCGACAACCTGCTCGGCGGCGTCGAGGGCGAGGGCTTCCGCCAGCTCATGCAGACCTTCGAGGCGGCCCGCATCCAGACCGCGGCCCGCGCCGTCGGCGTCGCCCAGAGCGCGCTCGAGCTCGGCCTGCGCTACGCGCTGGAGCGCATCCAGTTCGCCAAGGCGCTGGTCAACTTCCCCCGCGTCGCCGACAAGCTCGCCATGATGGCGGCCGAGCTGATGATCGCCCGCCAGCTCACCTATTTCGCCGGCCGCGCCAAGGACGAGGGCAAGCGCTGCGACCTGGAGGCCGGCATGGCCAAGCTGCTCGCCGCCCGCGTCGCCTGGTCCAACGCCGACAACGCGCTGCAGATCCACGGCGGCAACGGTTTCGCGCTGGAGTACGCTATCAGCCGCGTGCTCTGCGACGCCCGCATCCTGTCGATCTTCGAAGGCGCCGCCGAGATCCAGGCCCAGGTCATCGCCCGCCGCCTGATCGAAGGCGGGAACTAGGCGCGCCAAGGCCATATGGCCGGGTCAAGCCCGGCCATGATGTTGGGATGGGCTGAGCTCCCTAACCTGCGTATTTGCTCAGGAAGGGCGCGAGCGCCGCGTTGACGGGCTCCGGGTCGGTCAGGCTCAGGAAGTGGGCGCCGCCGTCGATCAGCACGAAGCCCTCGGAGCGGCGAACGCCGGCCGCGATCGCCTCGCCGTAGGACGGGGCGTAGGAGTTGTCGGCGGAGCCGTGCAGCACGAGCGTCGGGGCATCGATCTCCCCAAGGCGCTCCAGCAGTGAATCCCGGTCGACGAGGGCCCGGAAGGCCAGGGTGAACTGGTCAGCCGGCCATGTGCGCCACATCTGCTTCCACGGTGCGGGATCGACACGGGTGCCCAGGCAGATATGGGCCATCATGTCGAGCACCGGCTCGGGCGGTCCGCCGGCCGCGCCGACGAAGGCTTCGTGGAGCTGCTGGAACGCCACCTTCTGAGCGGGGTCTTCCGCAGCCGCCGACGAGCCGAGCACGGCGAGCGCGCGGACCCGCTGCGGCGCCAGCAATGCCACCCGCAGGGACAGAAAGCCGCCCTGACTGGTGCCGATGAACGAGGCCGTCTCGACGCCCAGGGCATCGAGGATGGCCAGGCAGTCCCTGGCCGAATCCCAGAAGGTGAACGGCCGCTCGGCGCGGCTGCGGCCATGCGCCCGCTCGTCCCAGGTGATGCACCGGTAGGCGCCGCGAAAGGCCTCGATCTGGGGCGCGAACATGGAGCCGTCCATGCCGAAGCTATGGCTGAACACCAGCACGGGCCCGCCGCCGCCCGTATCCTCGTAGCTGATCCTCTGGCCTTCGATCTGAATGTCGGGCACGGACGCCTCCCTTGGTTCTGCACCTTGCCGCGGCGCGAAGCCGCGACCGCAGGAGACTAAAGCGCACGCGCCGACCGTCATCGTCCCGCCTTGCTGGGCGATTGTCCGTGCTTGCTGACTTCGGAGTCACGCTCCTACGATGGGCCGCGGCCGACGACGTGGCGCAGACGGCACGGCGGGCGAGAATCGCGAGGAGGCGCGCCATGCTGAGCCGGGGCGGCGAAAAATACGGGTACGGTCCGGACCAGGTGCTGTGGTCCTCCGGCGAGCGCCACTGGTCGGGCCTGTTTGCCGAGCTGCGCGCCCACCGCGATGCCCACCTCCCGGCGTTCGTGCAGCCCGTCACCGAGGTCGCTCTCCTCGTCCGCGGCGAAGGCACGGTGGTGCGCCGCGCCAGGGGCGTTCTCCAGCGGACCGAGGCCAAGCCCGGAGCCATGTGGCTCTGCCCGCCACATGTGCCGGTCGACTTCCTGCGCTCGTCGGGCGACAGGCTCGAAGTCGTTCACATCTACGTCGGCTCCGACCGGTTCGCCGATGGCATGGGTGCGGACGAGATGGGCGACGATGCCGAAGCCGGCCTGCAGTATCTCGGCGGCTTTCGCGATCCGTTGCTCGAGCAGATCGGGCGTGCGGTCCTCTCCGAGATCCAGGCGGAGACGGCCTCCGGCCGGCTTCTCGTCGAGACGCTGGGCCGAAGCCTGGCCGCCCGGCTGCTGCACAGCTACGGGCGGCACCCAGGCCCGGGACCCGCCGAGCCCGGGACGGCAAAAGGCCTCGACCGGCGCCGTCTCGCGCGGGTCCTCGACTTCATCGAGGGGCAGCTGACGGGCGATCTCAGCATCGCCAGCATGGCGGCCGTCGCCTGCCTCAGCCCGTTCCACTTTGCCCGGGCGTTCAAGGCGTCGACGGGCCGCGCGCCGCACCGCTACGTGAGCGAGCGGCGGCTCGCCCGCGCCAAGGCGATGCTGGGCCAGAGCGACCTGTCGCTCACGGAGATCGCAGCCGCCTTGAGCTTTTCCTCGCCCGCCAATTTTTCACGGGCGTTCCGCCGCGCCGTGGGCACGACGCCCGGCCGCTATCAGCAGCAGCAGGCGCGACGCGCCAATGCGCCGCCGATCGAAGACGCCTGATCGGGAGAGCACCCCATGCCGCGCAACCTTGTCTCCACCGGCTCCCCCATGGAGACGGCGTTCGGCTATTCCCGGGCGCTGGTCGATGAGCCGTTCGTGTTCGTGGCTGGCACCGCCGGCTACGACTACGCCACCATGGTCTTGCCCGCCGGCGCAGGCGAGCAGGCGCGCAATGCCTGGACGACGATCGCCGACGTCCTGGAGAGCGTCGGCTTCAGCCTCCGCGATATCGTGCGCGCCACCTATTACGTCACCGACCGGGCCCATGCCGAGCCGCTGCTGCGGGTCTGTGGCGAGCGGCTGGCCGACATCCGCCCGGCCGCCACCCTGCTCGTCGTCGCCGGCCTCCTCGACCCGGCTATGAAGATCGAAATCGAGGTGACGGCGCTACGGCGCGAGCGGTGAGCGCTCACAGACCGACGCAGCTCCTTCGCACCATGGTCAGGACCGACTTCTGCCGGAAGCGGGCCTTGTAGGCCGCGGCAATGGCGCTGACGTTGTCGGTCGTGGTCGTCGCGGCGGCCGTATTGGCCGGAACCGCGATGACGATCATCTTGGAGCGCTCGCGGGCCGGGACGCCGCCGTCGTTCCAATAGCCGGCCGCATCCAGCACCGTCAGCCCGTCGGGAAAGCGCGGCACGACCTCGTCGTCGACGAAGCGGGCGAAGGCGCGCTCGCTCACCGTCTCGGTGGGGCCGACGTTGCGCCCCAGCACCATCTCGATGACGGCGCCGGCGTGCGTTCCCTGCGGGCACGAGGAGGCCTCGAGCAGGGGCGCCGAGGCGCAGGCGGAGATCGGCAAGGCAAGCAGGACGACGGCGGGCCGCATGGGGGGCACAGTGCCCGCCCGCAGGGCGCTTCGGCAAGGCTCCCC
The DNA here is from genome assembly GCF_055391085.1 of Chelatococcus sp. KU-N122. NCBI lineage: Bacteria > Pseudomonadati > Pseudomonadota > Alphaproteobacteria > Hyphomicrobiales > Chelatococcaceae > Chelatococcus > Chelatococcus sp. KU-N122. The sequence continues at coordinate 1,636,741 of NZ_AP043981.1, forward strand.
GCACGTCGGCATGACCTTGGATCCGGGCCCGCCGGTTGGCAGCGGCGGCGCGAACGCCTAAACAGGCGCTCCCGCGGCCTCTCGCCAGGCCGGTCCGGCCCGATCCGATCCATGCGCGTTCCCGTCGCGGCCTCCGCCGTGCCTACGCGCCGTAGCCCGGCGCTCAGCTTCATCTTCGTCGCCGTGCTGATCGACGTGATGTCGCTCGGGCTGATCATTCCCGTGCTGCCCAAGCTGGTCGAGAGCTTTACCGGCGACACCGCGCGGGCGGCCGAGATGCTCGGGCTGTTCGGCACGGCCTGGGCGCTGATGCAGTTCGTCGCCGCGCCGGTGCTCGGCCTGCTCTCCGACCGCTACGGCCGGCGGCCGGTGCTGCTGATCTCGATCTTCGGCTTCGGCTTCGACTACGTGTTGATGGCGCTGGCGCCCTCGCTCGCGTGGCTCTTCGTGGGCCGCCTCATCTCCGGCATCACCGCCGCAAGCTTCTCCACCGCCGGCGCCTACATTGCCGATGTGACCACGCCGGAGAACCGGGCCAAGAGCTTTGGCCTCGTCGGCGCCGCCTGGGGCGTGGGCTTCGTGCTCGGACCAGCGATCGGCGGGCTGCTCGGCGAATGGGGGCCGCGCGTGCCGTTCTGGGCAGCGGCGGCCTTCGCCCTTCTCAACGGACTTTACGGGCTCTTCGTCCTGCCGGAATCGCTGCCCCCGGAGCGGCGCACCGCCTTCCAATGGCGGCGCGCCAATCCCCTGGGCTCGCTCAAGCTGCTGCGCTCTCACCCGGAGCTGCTGGGGCTTGCCGGCGTCACCTTCCTGTTCCAGCTCGCCCATCACGTGCTGCCGAGCATCTTCGTGCTCTACACCTCCTACCGCTACGGCTGGGGCACCGCCGAGCTCGGCGTGATGCTCGCCGCCACCGGCATTGCCAACATCGTCGTCCAGGCGCTCCTCGTCGGCCCGATCAGTCGCGCCCTGGGCGACCGCGGCGCGCTGCTCGTCGGGCTTGCCTTCGGCGCGCTGGGCTTCGCCATCTACGGGCTGGCGCCGACCGCGCTCTTGTACTGGCTCGGCCTGCCCGTCTTCGCCCTCGTCGGATTGATCCAGCCGGCGGTCATGGCGCTGATGACCCGCCGGGTCGGGGTATCGGAGCAGGGCCAGCTGCAGGGGGCGAGCGCCAGTATCATCGGCCTCACGGGGCTGATCGGCCCGGGCCTCTTCACCCTCGTCTTCGCCTGGTCGATCCGCGGCGAGGTCGGCCAGGCGATGCCGGGGCTGGCGGTGCTGCTCGCCGCCGGCCTGATGGCCGCGTCGGCCCTGCTGGCAGCTGCCGTGACAGCGACCCCGACGCCGGCAAAGCATGGGGATGGCCACGCCTGAGCATCAGCTACGTAGCCTTGGCCGTCGCGGCGGCCCGGTCGACGCCTGACACCCTTGCCAAAGGCGCAGGTGGGGTTCTAGACACCGCCCTTCAGCCCCCCACAAATGCGCAGGATCGCCATGGCATCGTTCAATCTTCTTCTCCTGCCGGGTGACGGCATCGGCCCCGAGGTTGCCACCGAGGTGGAGAAGCTGGTGCGCTGGTTCGACCGGCAGGGCATCGCCAAGTTCGAGGTGGAGCGCGATCTGGTCGGCGGCTCGGCCTACGACGCCCACGGCGAGGCCATTTCGGACGCGGCCATGGCCCGCGCAGAAGCCGCCGACGCGGTGCTGTTCGGCGCCGTCGGCGGCCCCAAGTGGGACAGCGTGCCCTACGCCCAGCGCCCGGAGGCGGGCCTGCTTCGCCTGCGCAAGGACCTCGGCCTGTTCGCCAACCTGCGCCCGGCGATCTGCTACCCGGCGCTCGCCGATGCCTCCTCGCTCAAGCGCGAGCACGTGGAGGGGCTCGACATCGTCATCGTCCGCGAGCTCACCGGCGGCGTCTACTTCGGCGAGCCCAAGGAGATCGTGACCTTGGAGAACGGCGAGAAGCGCGCCGTCGACACCCAGCTCTACACCACGCACGAGATCGAGCGGATCACCCGCGTCGCCTTCGAGCTCGCCGCCCGGCGCCGCAATTACGTCGCCTCGGCGGAGAAGCGCAACGTCATGCGCACCGGCGTGCTCTGGAACGAGGTGGTGACCCGCGTCCACAAGAACGAGTATCCCGGCGCCAGGCTCGAGCACGTGCTCGCCGACAATTGCGCCATGCAGCTGGTGCGCAATCCCAAGCAGTACGACGTCATCGTCACCGACAATCTGTTCGGCGACATCCTGTCGGACGTGGCGGCGATGCTCACCGGCTCGCTCGGCATGCTGCCGTCGGCCTCGCTCGGCGCCGAGGATCCGGCCACCGGCAAGCGCAAGGCGCTCTACGAGCCGGTGCACGGCTCGGCCCCGGACATCGCCGGGCGCGGCCTCGCCAACCCCATCGCCATGCTGGGATCGTTCGGCATGGCGCTGCGCTATTCGTTCGGGCTCGTCGAGGCGGCGGACCGGCTGGAGGCGGCGATCGCCAGCGTGCTGGCCGAGGGCTTGCGCACCAAGGATATCGCCGCGCCGGGTGCCAACGCGGTGTCGACCGGCGAGATGGGCGACGCCATCGTGGCCGCGCTGGCCAAGGCGGCGTGAGGCCTCAAGCGCTCTGAAAGCGTAGCGCAAGCTGGACCACTCCCCACCCCTACCTCTCCCCGCCACTTCGTGGGGGAGGTAGGAGCGCTTGCTTGCAGCGTTGCGCGAGGCTGCCGATCGAACGGCTTCCCCCGTGTGGGGGGCTGTCAAGAGCATGTCCTCGGACATGCTCCTGATTTTGAATCAGGAGCGCGCAGCGCTCTTGGGCGAAGCGGAAGGGACTGGTGGGGGTCGGGTCGAGCCGTCGCAACCGCAGCCGAAAAGGCCGCGCGCGCTAAGCCGCGACCTCTCGACGGCAGTAGGCCTGTGAGACTACGGCATCAACGCCGCCGGCGGCGAGAACGGCCGGCCGGGCACGTCGAAGGGGTACTGCGGCAGCGGCGTCTGCTGCTGCGGCCCGGCGAAGTTCGGGCGCACGGCATAATACTGGCCGGCATAGACGTATTTGTTGGTGGAGCCGACCGGCACGACGGGGCCCGCATCCAGGTAGCTGCGCCCGCTCACGGTGATTTCGCGATAGCGCTGCGGCGTGCGCTTCGCCTCGCGCGCTTCGGCGACGGTTGCAAGGGCCACGCCCGCCAGGGCGAGGGCTGTCCCAGTAACGAAGGCGTAACGCATGTCGTCCCCCACCCGCGGACTGTCCGCTTCATCCTAGATGATGCAATCGATGGCCGAGCACAAGCTCCTGCCGACGAAACTATAAACGGATCGCGGCGGCGGCGGTTCCCTGCGGCGACAGCGCCACAGTGGGGAGCCGCCGCGGGGGGCGGACTGCGCCCACGAAAAAGGGCCGCGACGCGGCCCTTGCATTTCCTATTCGGCGTTGCTCGAGGCCTGGCCATCAGAAGCCGCAGGGGGCTGGGGGGCTGACGATCCGCAGCGACCGGTGACCAGGCCGTCGAGGCAACGCGAGTTTTGTCGCGTCGTACTGGGGCTGTCGAAAGGCGCGTTTTTGTCAGAAATGAGATTCTTTGTTTCTGTCGCCTGCCCTGGAGCGCTTCACGATTGGGTGAAATCGCCCGATTGCAGAGAAGCGCCGAGCATCAAAGCATGGGGGCATGTCTCGGCCATCGGACGATGCTCGTCCAATGGCGACATGCTCTGGGCGCCGGCGGCGCTTTGCAGCCCGATTCCCTTGCGCGCCGGCCATCGGCGCTCCATCATGACGGCTGCATGACTTTGGGCTCGAAGCTGTGGCGCAAGCGGCGCGTCCCGGACGGCGGAAGCGCCTGCTGCCGGGAAGCGCACCGGATTTCAAAGCGTTGGAGCAGGCCCGACCGATCGGGACGAGTTCCGGCGTGGAACGGGCAGGAGGCGCGATGAGCGACGGTGACGGAGCGGCCGCCGAGGAGGCGCCAGCACATCAGGCGGTGATCGAGCTCCGGCGCGAATCGGCCATTGCGCCTTCGAGCGTCCCCTCGATCTCCGATCCGCTTCAGGTCTCGTTCGACCGCCGCGAGCTCAGCCAGCTGCTCAACCTTTATGGCCGACGCGTCGCCGAAGGCGAATGGCGCGACTACGCCATCGACTTTCTCCGGGACCGGGCCGTGTTCTCGGTGTTCCGCCGCTCCTCCGAGGTGCCGCTCTACCGGATCGAGAAGATTCCCCGGCTGGCCCGGCGCCAGGGCGCCTATGCGGTGGTGAGCGCCACCGGGCTCATCCTCAAACGCGGGCACGAGCTGTCCCGCGTGCTGCAGGTGCTCGACAGGCCGCTGCGGCTGGTCGGAAGCTGAGGTTCGAAGGCGCGACTCTTGCTCTGCAAGGGCAGCGCCAGCGCTTGCGGCCCAACAAAAAAAGGCCCCGGTTGCCCGGGGCCTTTCGTTTGAGATCAGGCTGTTGCCGATCAGTCGTTGCGCTGACCGAAGAGCGACAGCAACATGGTGAACATGTTGATGAAGTCGAGGTACAGCGACAGCGCGCCGAAGATCGACTTGCGCGCCGCAGTCTCGTGGCTGTCGCCCTCGTAGTACATCTCCTTGATGCGCTGCGTGTCCCACGCGGTCAGGCCGGAGAAGACCAGCACGCCGATCACCGAGATGGCGAACTGCAGGGCGCTGGACGCCAGGAACAGGTTCACCAGCGAGGCGATGACCAAGCCGATCAGGCCCATCACCAGGAACGAGCCCATGGCCGACAGGTCACGCTTGGTGGTGTAGCCGTAGAGGCTCAGGCCACCGAAGGCCGCCGCGGTGATGAAGAACACGCGGGCGATCGAGGCATGCGTGTACACCAGGAAGACCGAAGCAAGCGACAGGCCCATCAGCGCCGCGAAGGCGAAGAAGGTCAGCCGCGCCGTCTGCACCGACATCCGGTCCATCCTGGCGCTCAGGAAGAACACGAAGCCGATCGGGGCGAGCATGATGACCCACTTCAGCGGGCTCACGAACAGCGTACGGCCGAACTCGGTCAGCATCAGGCTGCCGACTCGCCCCACCGCGTTCGACGGATCGGTCGTCACCGACAGCATGTACGTGCCGATCGCAGCCAAGCCGGTAACGGCAAGGCCGACGACCATGTTGTTGTACACGCCAAGCATGTAGGACCGCAGGCCCTGATCGAGCGCAACGGTCCCGGTCTGAGCGTAGCCCGGGCCATAGCCAGGGGCGCCGCGATTCCAGTCTGACATAAATCCCTCTCGAGACGGTTGGATAGTCCCCTCGATGCCTTCTCACGGCATCGCGGTAAATATGGTCCGATATGGGATAGCTTACAAGAGAAAGACGGCCGGCGGCGATTAATCTTCGGTAACACTGCCGCCGGAGGCGGCCGGACTCGTTGAAATGCGGAGTTCCGGCCTCGAGCCCTGCAACGGCGGGCCGCCGCGCTCCCGTTTGTTTTTTCGGCGTCACGGCAAGTCGGCTTTCCACCGCCGCAGCCCGCCCAAACCACCGAAGATAACCTGATGCGGGATAGGCTATTTTTCGTTGGACTTGAAGCCGGGCGCGGCTTTTGGACTGCGAAACGCTCGAGCGCCGGGCCCCGCGTTCGCGGGCGCCCTCACAGGTTGCGCAGATGCGACGCCGGCGGCTGGCCGAGCACGCGCCAGGTGCCGATGAGGCCGAGCCCGACGGTCACCACGATGGCGACGACGGCTGCGAAGAGCGGCCCCGACCAGGAGAAGACGAAGGCGAGCTTCATCACCTGGGTCACGATGACGGCGGCGCCGAGCGTCCCGGCGACCAGGCCGAACACGGCGGCGGCCAATCCCAGGGCGCCGTACTCGAGGGCGTAGGCGGCCATCAGCCGCGCCCGCGTCGCCCCCAGCGTCTTCAGCACCACCGCGTCGTAGAGGCGGGCGCGATGGCCGGCGGCCAGGGCGCCGGCCAGCACCAGCACGCTGGCGAGCAGGGCGATCGAGCTGGCGCCGCGGATGGCCAGCGCCAGCTCGCTGACGATGTCGTCGATGGCCGCCAGCGCATCCTTGACGCGCACGCTGGTGACCATCGGGAACGCCTGCGCCGCCGCCCGCACCACCTGCGCCTCGCCCGCCGCGCCGGCGCCGGCGGCCAGCCGCAGGGTGGCGAGGTCGGTATGCGGCGCGCCGCGGAAACTGTTGGGCGAGAACACCATGACGAAGTTGATGCCGAGCGAGCGCCATTCGACCGTGCGCAGGTTGGCGACGGTGGCCTTGATGTCGCGGCCGAGCACGTTGACCACGATCTCGTCGCCGACCTTCAGGCCAAGCCCCCTGGCGATCTCGGCGTCGAAGGAGACCAGCGGCGGGCCGGCATCGTCCGCCGCCCACCACTCGCCGGCGGTCACCCGCGAGCCCTCGGGCAGCTCCGCCGCGTAGGTGATGCCGCGGTCGCCGTCCAGCACCCAGGCGACATCCTCGGCCACCGAGAGCTTCTCCACCGGAGTGCCCTTGAGCGAGACCAGCCGGCCGCGCATCATCGGCACGCGCTCGAGGCGCCCGCCCGGCGCCTCGCGGCCGACGAACGCGGCAAACTCGTCGGCGCGGCTGCTGGGCACGTCGAGGAAATAGAAATCCGGCGCCTGGGCCGGCAAGGTCCGCGTCAGCTGCTGGCGGATGTTGGCGTCGATGAGCGCCAGGGTGACGAGCAGCGTCACGCCGAGGCCGAGCGACAGCACCAGCGACGGCGTCAGCGCGCCGGGCCGATGGATGTTGGCGAGCGCCAGGCGCGGCACCAGGGCGCGCGGCCGCGGCAGCCGCCGCGCCAGCGCCATCAGGCCCTGCGCCACCGCCCGCAGCATCAGGAACGCAGCAGCAGCAGCAGCCACGTAGATGATGGCGATGCGCCGCTCGTAGGCGAAGCCGACGGCGACCGCGACCAGGGCCGCCAGGGCGATCGCGAGGGCGACGAGATAGGCCGGCCGCGGCCAGGTCCGGCTCGGCTCGACCAGGTCGCGGAAGAGGCCGGACACGGGCACGTCGTGGGCGCGGCCGAGGGGCCCGATGGCGAAGACGAAGGCGGTCAACAGGCCGTAGACGGCGGCGACGCCGAGCTCGGACACCGCAAGCGTGGGCTGGATCGGGATCGGCAGGATGGAGCCGGCGAGCGCCACCGCGACGAAGGGAAAGACCGCGCCGAGGGCGAGGCCGCCGAGCACGCCCAGCGCCGCGATGATCATGATCTGGGTGAGATAGATGGCGACGACGCGACGGCCCGGCGCGCCGAGGCTCTTCATGGTGGCGATCGTCGGCTGCTGGCGCTCGATGAAGCCGCGCACCGCGTTGGCGATGCCGACGCCGCCGACGACCAGCGCCGTGAGCCCCACCAGCGTCAGGAATTGGGTGAAGCGCTCGACGTTGCGCTCGAACTGCGGGGCGGCGCTGACCCGCGACCGGATCTGCCAGCCGGCCTGGGGGAACGCCCGTCCCACCTCGTCGATGGTGCGGGCGAGGCTCGCGTCGTCGCCCCGGCCCGCCGGCAGCACGACCTGGTAGGTCCAGCGCACCAGGCTGCCCGGCTGGATCAGCCCCGTCGCCGCCAGGGCCTCGCGGGAGACGATCAGGCGTGGGCCGAAGCCGACGCCGGCGGACAGCTTGTCCGGCTCGCCGACGAGCTCCGCCCGCAGCGCGATGGTGGCGTTGCCGATGCTGACGCGGTCGCCGACGGCGAGGTTCAGCCGCGCCAGCAGCGCCGGGTCGGCGACGGCCCCGAAGGCCCCGTCGCGCGCCGCGAGCAGGCTCGGCAAGGACGCCGCCGGCGCTTCCGGCTTGGTCTCGACGGCCCCGACCAGCGGATAGGCGCCGTCGACCGCCTTCAGCTCGACCAGCGCCGCGCCGCCTGTGCTGCGCGCCATGGCGCGCAGGTGTGCGATGCCCGCCACCGCACCGACGCCGTCCAGCAGGCGCCGCTCCTCCGGCGTCGCCTCGCGCTGCAGCAGGCTGACGGCGAAGTCGCCGCCGAGGATGCGGCGGCCCTCCCGCGCCAGCCCGTCGCTCAGGCTGCGCGACACGCTCGCCACGCCGGCGATGGCGGTCACCCCCAGCACCAGGCAGGCCAGGAAGATGCCGAAGCCGCGCAGGCCTCCGCGCAGCTCGCGCAAGGCCAGGCGCAGCACCAGCGGGCCACGCCACCGCCGGCGCTGCTCCGGCAACGTGCCGGCCGCCGCAGCTTCGCTCATCGGGCCACGATCCCGGACGACGGCGCAGCCAAGCCGGCCGGCGGCACCGGCGCATCCGGCTCTTGCATATCGGGCTCTTGGCCCTCGACGATGCGGCCGGAGCGCAGCCGCACCACCCGGTCGCAGCGGCGCGCCAGGCCGAGGTCGTGAGTCACCAGCACAAGCGTGGCGCCGCGGTCGCGCCGCAGCCCGAACAGCAGGTCGACGATGCCCGCGCCGGTGCGTTCGTCCAGGTTGCCGGTCGGCTCGTCGGCGACCAGCACGGCAGGACCGGCGACGATGGCGCGGGCCACCGCCACACGCTGCTGCTCGCCGCCCGACAGCTGGGCCGGGTAGTGCCCGGCGCGCTCGCGCAGGCCGACCGCCGCCAGCTCCGCCTCGGCCCGGGCGAAGGCGTCGTCGGCGTCCGCCAGCTCCAGCGGCAGCGCCACGTTTTCCAGCGCCGTCATGGTGGGCACGAGGTGGAACGATTGAAAGACGATGCCGACGTGGCGGCCGCGAAAGCGGGCGAGCCCATCCTCGTCGAGCGCGCCCAGATCCTGGCCGGCGACGGCGACGCGGCCGCTGTCGGGCCGTTCGAGCCCGGCGAGCGTCATCAGCAGGGTGGATTTGCCGGAGCCGGAGGGGCCGACGAGACCGACCGCCTCGCCGGCGGCGATGTCGAGGGAAATGCCGCGCAGGATGTGCACGCGCGCCGCGCCGGCGCCCAGCGACAATTGCACATCCGCAAGCGAGATCGCCATATCGGGGCCGGATTTACCGCCCACGGATCGCTCCATGTCCTTGTCCGCTCTCGTTTGTCGCCGCGCTGCATATGGGGAGCGAAGCGGAGCCGGCCAACCGCCGGTCGCTTTGCCGCAGCCCTCCCGGTCCCCAGGTCGCTCGACCGCCAGGCCGCCGCATCTTAAGCGCATCGCCGCAGTTGCTGTGATGCTGGCCGGATGCGTCATGTCGTCAATCGCCTCCTCCCCTGCCGGCGCCCAGGCGGCGGCAAGCCCCGCCCCGATGGCAAGCCCCGCCCAGGCGCCGCTGCGCATCGTGGCGCTCGGCGACAGCCTGACGGCCGGCTTCGGCCTGCCGCAGCCCGACGCCTTCCCCGTGGTGCTGCAGCAGGCGCTCGCCGCGAAGGGCCACAACGTCACCATCGCCAACGCGGGCGTGTCCGGCGATACCTCCTCCGGCGGGCTGGCGCGGCTCGACTGGTCGGTGCCGGACGGCACCCAGGCGGTGATCCTGGAGCTCGGCGCCAACGACATGCTGCGCGGCGTCGATCCCGCGGTGACGCGGGCGGCGCTCGACGACATCACGGCGAAGCTGAAAGCGCGCGGCATCGCCGTGCTGCTCGCCGGCATGCGGGCGGCGCCCAACCTCGGCGGCCCCTACGCGGCCGAGTTCGAAGGCATCTACACCGATCTCGCCAAGCGCTATCAGCTGACCCTCTACCCGTTCTTTCTCGACGGCGTCGCCGGCCGCCGCGACCTCGTCCTGCCCGACGGGCTGCACCCCACCGCCGAGGGCGTCCGGGTCATCGTCGAGCGCATGCTGCCCACGGTCGAGACGTTCCTGAAGAGCCTGCCGCAGCAGGGTTGAGCGGCCCCGTCGGGCCGCCCCCGTCGGCGGGCGCCACGCTGCGCGCCCTTGATGTTCAAGGGAGCCGGTTTTCCGCAGACCGACATCGAGGCGGCCTGACGGCCTTGCGGTCTTGCATCCGCCCGGTCACGCGGCGACCTCGTCCCTGCTGAGCGCCCAGTCCTCGCCCACGAACCAGCAGCGATCGGGCGGCGCCGGACGCTTCCAGACCAGGCTCCGCACCCGGTCGATGCCGCCGGCGTCGAACGCCTCGGCCAGCGCCGCGGTCTGCGCCTCGTCCCGCGCCGCCAGGCCGCCCTCGGCGCAGACGAAATACGCCGTGCTGACGGCCCGCGCCGCCAACCCGTCCGGCCGCCGCTCGACACGCATGGCGGCGCCGCGATCGCTGTGGCGGCCGCCCATGCCCGGCCGCTTCGGGCCGGGCCCGCCCAGCCAGAACACCAGCCGGGCGCCCGGCGCGAGCTGGTCGATCCAGCGGTCGGCGGGCCGGGTCACGCCGACGTTCACGTAGATGCCGTCGGCCGGCGCTTCGGGCCAAGCGGCGCCGTCGCCGCAAACCACCCGGACATTGCTCCGGTCGCAGAGCGCCGCCGTGGCGCGGCGCGCCAATGGGGGATCGACCTCGACCGCGGTGACGCGGCCGGCCGGCCCGACCAGCTCGGCCAGGATCGCGCTATAATAACCGGCGCCGGCGCCGATATGGACGACGTGGTCACCGGCTTTCGGGCCAAGGGCGTCCAACAGCCTGGCGTGCAGCGACGGGCTGCCGTTGTTCACGCCGCGCGCCGGATCGAGGGCGATGACGAGGTCCTGATACAGCACGACCGGATCGGCGGCGGCGAGCGGTTGATAGGCGGCGAACGGCGTGGAGACGCGCCACGGCGGATCGCCGACGAACGTTTCGCGCGGCACGGCTGCGAAGGCCCTCGCGATCGCGGCGTTGTCGACACCGGCGACCGCCAGCATCTGCCGCGCGTAGGCCCGCCGCACGACGGCGAGGTCCGCCGCGGAGAACGGCTCGTCGTCCGAGCGTGGGGAGGAGGCTGGCGTCATGGCGACGGTCCTTCGTCGATCCGAGGCCGGCGAGCGCGCGTCGGCCTCGGGATCGGCCGGCCAGGATCGCCGATTTGCCGATTGCGATCCATGACTGTTGATAGGGGGTGGGTCGCGGCAATTGGCGCGCCGTTTCGGAACGCCGTCATAGTGTCATTGTACGGGCTGCTGCGCCGCACCCGATTGATTCGGGCCGTCGGCGCGGTTGCGGGTCCCCCGCGTCCGCTGTCGCGACGGCGGCGCCCGGCGCCAAGGAGGAGAGCGATGCCCCGTCTGTTCACCGGCCTCGAGATCCCTCCGACATGAGCGATGCGCTCGCCCGCATGCGCGGCGGCCTGCCCGGGGCCCGCTGGATCGACCGGGAGAACTACCACATCACCCTGCGCTTCATCGGCGACATCGACCACGCCACGGCCCGCGACATCTACGCCGTGCTCGGCGAGGTGCACCGGGAGCCGATCGCGGTGACGCTCGACGGCCTGTCAGCGTTCGGCGGCGGCCGGCCGCGGGCGGTGATCGCGCGTGTCGCGCCGACCAGCGCCATCACCGAGCTGCAGGCCGACCAGGAGCGCAAGGTGCGCAGCGTCGGCATCCCGCCCGAGGGACGCAAGTTCACGCCGCACGTGACGCTGGCCCGCCTGCGCGACGCCTCGCCCATGGACGTGGCCGACTATCTCGCCCTGCGCGGCGCCTTCCCGACCATGCGCTTCACCGCCAACCGCTTCGTGCTGTTCTCCTCGCGCGATTCGGTGGGCGGTGGGCCTTACGTGATCGAGGCGGCCTATCCGCTCGGCTGAGCGGCCGGCCCGGCGGCCTTGCGGCGCGGGTGGGCCATACCATGTCTTGAGGACCCGCCGCCCTCGCGCTTAGGATAGGCCGGCTGGGACGTGGAGAGGACGATGGGAATCGCCGAGCCGTTCACGCCGGAGGAGATGCGGACGATGCGCCGGGCCGCCGAGGGCGCCGCCGGCGACGAAACGCACGTGCGGGCGAATTTCTGGACGGCCCTGAAGCGGGTGGCGCGCAACGTGCCGTTCGCCGAGGACCTGGTGGCCGCGTTCTATTGCGCCACCGATCCGGCGACGCCGGTGCGCGTGCGCATGATCCTGTTCGGCGCGCTCGGCTATTTCATCATGCCGATCGACGCCATCTCCGATTTCCTGCCGCTGATCGGCTTCACCGACGATGCCGCGGTGCTGGCGCTCGCGCTGGCGGCGGTCTCCAGCGCCATCACGCCGGCCCACCGCCGCAAGGCGCAGGCGACCCTCGCCGGCGAAAGCACCGCCAGCGCGACATAGCATCGCGAGCGGCTCCGCCGGGCCGCCAAGCGTCGGCGCCGCCGCCCGTGCGCCGCCGCCGCGCCGGATTCGAAATTCGCTTCGTTTCGTGCTCTTGTGCGGCGGGCGCGCGCCTTGGGGGCCCTTCCGGTATCGCCGCAAGGAACTATGATCTCTCCATGATTCGTCCGAGTTCAGTCGCTTTTCGTGCGCTGGCCTGTGCCGGCATGGTGCTGTCCGCGTGCATTCTCGCCCAGCCCGCTACGGCGCGGTCGGCCAGCAAGCCGTCGGCTCACGCACCGGCGGCGAAGGCTGCCGCGCCCGGCGGCGGCCAGCAGATCGGCGCCTTCGCCGACTGGGGCGCCTATGCGTCCCAGGGCAAGAACAAGGTCTGCTACGCCCTCTCCCAGCCCAAGGAGCGGCTGCCCAAGAACCTCAACCGCGACCCGGCCTACCTGTTCGTATCGCTACGGCCGGCCGACGGCGTGCGCAACGAGGTGAGCTGGGTGCTCGGCTTCGGCGCCAAGGACAGCGCCGACGCGGAGGCGACGGTGGACGGCACCGGCTTCGCCGTGGTGACCAAGGGCAAGAACGGCTGGATCAAGGATCCCGCCCAGGAGGCCCAGGTGATCGCCACCATGACCAAGGGCGAGAAGCTCGTCCTGAAGGTGCTGTCGTCCCGGGGCAACAAGCTCTCCGACGAATACTCCCTGCGCGGCTTCACCCAGGCCCTGGAGCGCGCCCGCAAGGAGTGCTCCTGACGGGGCAGACTGGCGGTCGCCGACCCGTCATGGCCGGGCTTGACCCGGCCATCCATCGGTCAAGAAAATCGCGACCCGCCAGGGTCGGCCGAATGAGTCGTTCATCAAGAGATGGATGGCCGGGTCAAGCCCGGCCATGACGGCGTTGGAGCAAGGCGCGGTCGAGTCGTAACGTCCCGCCGTGCCGCCGGCCCGAATTAGATGGCCGCCACCGCTGCCACCGAAAGCTCGGGCAGGAAGCCGGACAGCGCCTCGAGGAACAGCTCGGGCGCCTGCAGCTGCGGGACGTGGGCGCAGTTCGGCAGCACCTCGAGCCGGGCATCGGGCAGCCGCTCGGCGAGGTCGATCGCCATCGGCGGCGGCGTCGCCTCGTCGCGCTCGCCGACCAGGACCAGCGCGGGCGTCTCGATGCCGCCCACCTCGGTCGAGAGGTCGAGCGCCGCGAGCGCCAGGCATGCCGCCCGGAACACCGCCGGATCGGTGCGCAGAAACGCCTGCCGGCGCTCGCCGATCAGCTCCGGATGGGCCTCCTGGAAATCCGGGGCGAAGAGGCGGCGCATGGCGGTATCGGCCACGGCCGACAACCCCCTGGCGGCGGCCGCCGCAGCCATGCCGCGAAACGCCTCGCGGCCGGGCTCGGAGAAGGCGGCGCCGCAATCGGCGAGCACCAGGCGGCCGGCGATGCCGGGGTGGCGGACCGCCATCTGGAGCGCCACGAAGCCGCCGTAACCGTTGCCGAGCACGACCGGCTCGCCGTCGGCGGAGACCTCGCGCACGACCTCCGCCATGCGGTCGGCCACCGCGGCGAGGCCACCGCTCACCGCCGGCGAGCCGCCGAAGCCGGGCAGCTCGGGCACGATCACCCGGAACCGGAGCGCCAGCGCCGGCACGATCCGGTCGAAGCTCGCGCGGTCGGCCAGGAGCGAGTGGAAGAGCAGCAGCGCCGGGCCGTCCCCCACCACCGCCGCGTTGACGCGCCCGTTGGCCAGCATGACGTTCATTCGGTCATCTCCATATTCTACATACCGTTATATGGCCCACCATATCCGGCATCAATCCTTAAAAAGACTCATGAATTTCGCTTGCGTGAAATATCACGACGTGGAATCAATCATGGAAAGGTCGATCAGACATGCTCCTCCGCGACAACCTCTACGAAGCCATCCGGGACGAGATCCTCACCTGCCGGCTGATGCCCGGCGCCGAGGTGCGGGAGCTCGATCTGGCGGCGCGCTACGAGGTGAGCCGGCAGCCGGTGCGCGAGGCGCTGCTGCGGCTGGAGCGCGAGCGGCTGATCAAGGTGCATCCGCGCCAGGGCTACCAGGTGAACCCGATCTCGGTATCGGACGCGCGCGACCTGTTCCGCTTCCGGCTGGCGCTGGAGCCGGCCTGCGCGGCGGAGGCGATCGAGGGCGCCGACGACGACGTGCTCGCGGCGCTCGACCGGTTCAGGACGCTGGCGCCGTCGCAGCCCTTCATCGACTACAACCGGGCCTTCCATTGCGCCCTGGCGCAGGCCTCGGGCAATGCCCGCATGGCGGCGGTCGCCTGCGACCTCATCGAGCAGGCCGACCGGCTGGTGCGGGTCTCGATCGGCACCATCAAGGGGCGCGATCCCACCCAGCTCGTCGGCGAGCACGTCGCCATCATCGACGCCATGCAGCAGCGGGACGTCAGGACCGCGCGCCGGCTCATCAAGTCCCACGTCGCCAGCGCCGAGAAGCGCGTGCTGACGGCCCTGACGCGCAGCGCCGTCAGACCCTGAAGGAGCGTTCCATGAATTCCTACGAGCGGCCGACCCTCGCCGTCGAAACGCGCGGCAATTTCGTCGACGGACGCGAGATCGAGGCCGGCGACGGCACGCTGATCGACGTGCGCAACCCCGCCACCGGCACCGTCATCGCCCGCATCCCGAACTCCACCGCCGCCGACGTGGACCGCGCCATGGCGAGCGCGCGGGCCGCCTTCGAGGGGCGCGAATGGGGCGGCATGGACGTGCGTGCCCGCGCCCGGCTGGTCAACCGCCTGGCCGATGCCTTCGAGGCCAACCTCGACACGCTCTACCGCCTGGAGACGCTGAACAACGGCCGGCCGATCAACGAGACCCGGGCGCAGCTCTCGCGCCTGCCCGACTTCTTCCGCTACTTCGCCGGCCTGGCGCTGGCGCGCCGCGACGACGTCATCCCGGTCGAGGGGCCGTACCTCAATTATACGCTGCGCACGCCGATCGGCGTCGTCGCCAACTGCACGCCCTTCAACCACCCGCTGATGATCATGTGCAAGTCGCTCGCCGCGGTGCTGGCATCGGGCTGCACGACGGTGGTGAAGCCGTCGGAATATACCCCGCTCACCACCCTGAAGCTGGCGCAGATCTTTGCCGAAGCCGGGCTGCCCGCCGGCGTGTTCAACGTCGTCAACGGCTATGGCGCCACCGCGGGCCGCCTCCTGGCCGAGCATCCCGACATCAACAAGCTGGTGCTGACCGGCGGCACCGAGGCCGGCCGCATCGCCGGCGGCGCGGCGGCCAAGGTCTTCGCCCACCAGACGCTGGAGCTCGGCGGCAAGACGCCGGTGCTGGTGTTCGACGATTTCGACGTCAACCAGGCGGTCAACTACGCCGCCTTCGGCGCCTTCATCGGCGCCGGCCAGACCTGCGTGTGCGCCAGCCGCCACCTGGTGCAGCAGACCGTCTACGACGAGTTCGTCGACAAGCTCGCCGCCAAGGCCCGCGGCATCCGCATCGGCGACCCCTTCGATGCGGCGACCCAGCTCGGGCCGGTGATCTCGGCCAAGCAGCGCGACCGCGTGCTGGGGTATGCGGGCTACGGCCGCCAGGACGGTGCCCGCCTCGTCGCCGGCGGCGAGCCCGCCATCCTCCCCGGCCTGGAGAACGGCTATTTCGTGCAGCCGACCGTCTTCGCCGACGTGCGCGCCGACATGCGCATCTTCCAGGAGGAGGTGTTCGGCCCGTTCACCAGCGTCACCCCGTTCAAGGACGAGGCCGAGGCGCTCAGGCTCGCCAACGACAGCCCGTTCGGGCTCGCCGCCGCCATCCGCACCCGCGACGTCGCCCGCGCCCACCGGGTCGCGGCCGGCGTGAAGGCCGGCATCGTCTGGATCAACGACCACCACCGGCTCGATCCGGCCTCGCCCTGGGGCGGTGTCGGCGAGAGCGGTGTCGGCCGCGAGTTCGGCACCGAGAGCTTCAACGACCATTTCGAGGTGAAGAGCGTGATGCTGGCGACCGCCGACCGCGCCTTCGACTGGTACCGCGACACGGCCAGCCAGCCGCGCCTCAACTGACCCTGGAGCGTTTTCCGCCCGGGTGACGTCACCCGAGCGCAGAGAGACGCTCAGCTTCACGCACAGCAGACCCATGCCGTCGGATGACCGCATCCGACGCACGACACGTCGTGGCCGAAGCCCGCGCAAGACGGGCCGACCGTCTCGCCACACCCAGAGCCGTCTTCGCACGGGATCGTCCGGCGGGCCGCGCTCAGCCTGCGGAGGAACGCCATGTCAGCCATCGTCAATGCGGGGCCACGCCTCGACCGGCTCCCGATCGGGCCGTTCCACTACCGGATCATGTGGCTCATCGGCGTCGGCATGTTCTTCGACGGCTTCGACATCTACATCGCCGCGACAGTGCTGGGGGCGACGCTGAAGAGCGGCTTCTCGACCATCGGCCAGAACGCCCTGTTCGTGTCGGCGACCTTCGTCGGCATGATGGCCGGGTCGTTCCTGACCGGCTTCCTGGGCGACCGCTACGGCCGGCGCTTCACCTATCAGGCCAACCTGCTGATCTTCGGCCTCGCCTCGCTGGCGGCGGCCTTCGCGCCGAACATGGAGGTGCTGATCGGTCTGCGCTTCCTGATCGGCATCGGCCTCGGCGCCGAGAACGTCGTCGGCTACTCGACCATGACCGAGTTCGTGCCGGCCCGCTCGCGCGGCCGCTGGCTCGGGCTGATGGCCGTCTTCGTCGTCACTGGCCTGCCGGTCGCCTCGCTGCTGGGCTACCTCATCATCCCCGCCTTCGGCTGGCGGGCTATGTTCGTCATCGGTGGGATCGGCGGCCTCGTCGTCTGGTACCTGCGCAAGAAGCTGCCGGAATCGCCGCGCTGGCTCGAATCCGTCGGCCGCACCGAGGAGGCCGAGCGGCTGCTCCGGCAGATCGAGGCGGAAGCCGGCCGCGGTGCTGCGCTGCCGGCGCCGGCCGCGCCGGCCGCCGCCCCCGCGGCCCGGCTCGACCTCGGCGCGCTGCTGCGCCCGCCGCTGCTGTCGCGCATGGTCGTCGGTTGCATCTGCCTGATCGTGGTCAACACCCTGCTCTACGGCTTCGTGACCTGGCTGCCGACCTTCTTCATCAAGCAGGGCCTGAGCATCGCCACCTCGTTCGGCTATTCGCTGCTCATGGGCCTCGGCGCGCCCGTCGGCTCGGCCATCGGCGCGCTCACCGCGGACCGCTGGGGCCGCAAGCCCACCATCATCGGCTCGTCGGCGCTCGCCGTGCTGTTCGGCCTGATCTACCCGAACGTCTCCGACCCCACCCTGCTGCCGCTCGTCGGCTTCGGCCTGACGGTGCCGATCTACGTGCTGGTGGCGCTGCTGTTCGGCATCTACATCCCCGAGCTGTTCCCCACCGAGGTGCGGCTGCGCGCCTCCGGCATCTGCAACACCTTCGGCCGCGGCGCCACCATCGTGACACCCTTCATCGTGGTCTCGCTGTTCGAGGCGTACGGGATCTCCGGCGTCATGGTGCTGATGATCGGCCTCCTCATGCTGCAGATCGTCGTGGTGGCGCTGTTCGGCATCGAGCCCAGCCGGCGGCGGCTCGAGGAGCTCGACGCGGCCACCGAGCCGACGGCGCGCGCCATCGCCATCCCGGGCGTGGAGATCGAGGCGGCACGCCCGGAAAAGGCGTCCTGACGCCACGGGCGTGGGCGGCGCGGCCGGACGAACCGCCCGGCCGCGGACGCAGCAGGCCGGATTCGAGCCGCCGGAGCATGGCCGGGCTTCATTCGTCCGGCATCCCGTTTTTTGCGAGTTCCTAACGCGCCCGACCTAGCGTAGGAGATTTGGGCGTCGCCTCGCGTCTTTCGGCATCCGCCGCGCGTAGCTATAGCTTCGAACGGGGAACCGATAATGTCGCGTCAGGACGTGATGTTCGCGCTGGTCGACAAGCTCATGGAAGCATATGCGCTTGCGGTGACGGCTGATCTCAAGCTCATCCAGTCGATGCTGGACATGGTCCTGCTCGACCTGACGAAGTACGTCTTTGGCATCGCCTCGCCCGACCTCGGCCTCGAGGACACGATCTCGGATCAGTCGTTCTGGTGGTTGAACTGAGCTTGATCCGGCCATCCATCGACAACGACGCCGGGAGCCCCACGCGCAATCGCCGATTGCCGACGCGCGCCGCGCGAGCTTGAAATCCCATCCGTGTTCCGCCATCTGGTGGACGCCGATTTCCCGAGTGCTTCGCGATTGCGCAGGATCAACCCGATCCCAAAAGAAGCGCTCCAGATTCAAGAAGTTGGAGCATCTCTCGTCGATCGGATGAGCTCATCTGGTCGGGACATGCTCCAGGGATTGAAGGGTTTGCGTTCCATGACCGCCGAAGCATCCGCTCCCCAGAGCCGCGCCTTCGAAGCCGATGTGGCCAAGCTGCTGCACCTGATGGTGCACTCGGTCTATTCGGAGAAGGACGTCTTTCTGCGCGAGCTGATCTCCAATGCCGCCGACGCCTGCGAGAAGCTGCGCTACGAGGCGATCGGCACGCCGGACCTGCTCGGCAGCGACGCCAAGGCCCGCATCACCATCTCCCTCGACCCCGACGCCGGAACCCTCGCCATCGAGGACAACGGCATCGGCATGACCGCGGACGAGATGGTCGAGGCGCTGGGCACCATCGCCCGCTCCGGCACCAAGGCGTTCCTGGAGCGCATCGAGGCCGCCAAGGCCCAGGATGCCAAGGCTCAGGACGCCGGTGACGGCAAGGCCGGCGCCCAGCTCATCGGCCAGTTCGGCGTGGGCTTCTACTCCGCCTTCATGGTCGCCGACCGCGTCGAGGTGATCTCGCGCCGCGCCGGCACGGAAACGGCGGCGCGCTGGTCGTCGGACGGCCAGGGCGCCTACACCATCGAGGCCGCCGATCCGGCGGCCGCGCCGGAGCGGGGCACGCGCGTCACCCTGCATCTGCTGGCCGACGCCAAGCCGTACACCGAGCGCTACAAGGTGGAGAACCTGGTCCGGACCCAGTCCGGCCACGTGCCGGTGCCGATCGCCATCGTCGAGAAGCCCGGCGCCGAGCCCGCCGAGATCGTCGACGGCGCCGCCTTGTGGACGCGGCCGAAGAGCGACATCGGGCCCGAGGAGTACACCGACTTCTACAGGAGCGTCAGCTACAACCTCGACGAGCCGGCGCTGACCGTGCACATGCGCGCCGAGGGGCGCCACGAGTACACCGCCCTGGTGTTCGTGCCGAGCGCCCGGCCGTTCGACCTGTTCGACGCCGACCGCAAGGGCCGCGTCAAGCTCTACGTGAAGCGCGTCTTCATCACCGCCGACGCGGACATCCTGCCGCGCTACCTGCGCTTCGTGCGCGGCATCGTCGATTCCGCCGACCTGCCGCTCAACATCTCGCGCGAGATGATCCAGGAGAGCACGCTGCTGAAGGCGGTCGGCAAGGGCGTGACCGGCCGCGTGCTCGGCGACCTGGAAAAGCTCGCCGAGACCGACAAGGAGGCCTACACCAAAGTCTGGGAGATCTTCGGCTCGGTGCTGAAGGAGGGCCTCTATGAGGACTTCGAGCGCCGCGAGCAGTTGCTCGGCCTCGCCCGCTTCAGGACCACCGCCGCCCCGGCGAGTGGCGCACCCTGAAGGACTATGTGGCGGGCCTCCGCGAGAACCAGACCGCCATCTACTACATCGCCGGCGACGACCAGGCGCGGCTGGAAGCCTCACCGCAGCTCGAAGGCTTCCGGGCCCGCGGCATCGAGGTGCTGCTGCTGGCCGAGCCGATCGACAGCTTCTGGGTCACGGCGGCGCCGGACTTCGAGGGCAAGCCGTTCAAATCGGTGACCCAGGGCACCGCCGACCTCGCCCTGGTGCCGCCGCTCGACGCGGCGCGCCAGCCCGCGGCGGCCGCGAGCGAGCCCGTCACCAGCTTCATCGCCTTCGTCAAGGAGACGCTCGGCGACGCGGTCGCCGACGTGCGCGCCTCGGACCGGCTCACCGACAGCATGGTCTGCCTCACCGCCCCCGAGCACGGGCCCGACCGCCAGCTCGAGAAGCTGCTGGCCGGCGCCGGCCAGCTGAAGGGCGAGGTGAAGCCGATCCTGGAGATCAATCCCGGCCACGAGCTGGTGGAGGCGCTGGCGGCGCTCGGCGACGGCGAGCCGGATTTCCGCCAGGATGCCGCCCACCTGCTGTTCGACGAAGCGCGCATCCTCGACGGCGTGCCGCCGGCCGACACCCGCGGCTTCTCCGAGCGCCTGGCTCGGCTGATCCGTCGCGG
The DNA here is from genome assembly GCF_055391085.1 of Chelatococcus sp. KU-N122. Classification (NCBI taxonomy): domain Bacteria; kingdom Pseudomonadati; phylum Pseudomonadota; class Alphaproteobacteria; order Hyphomicrobiales; family Chelatococcaceae; genus Chelatococcus; species Chelatococcus sp. KU-N122. Next base: position 1,657,134 of record NZ_AP043981.1, read on the forward strand.
GCTGCGGTAGCGGCCCGATCAGATCCGAGCGTTTGATCGGAGAGGGATGCTCCAACTCTCTTTGGGTCTGAATCGCGCTTCTCAGTGATCGGGTGATTTCACACGATCGCGAAGCGCGCTCGGGCCTGAGGCGGCGGCCGGCTCCCGATCTGCGAGCCGCCTCTCATCCTGCGTCGCAGATTGCGAATCGCCCGCGCCCGTTCGCGCGCCGCCCCTGATATCGTTGGTTAATTTTCTGCAAGGCCGTTGGCGCCGGCCTTGCAATTCCCTTGGCACGGCCCGTCACGGGCCCACAAATCTCAGGGGAACAAGACAATGACCGCCATCCGCTCCGCCTTCTCCATCCTGGTCGCCACGCCGATCGGCTGGTCGCTGATGGTCGCGGCGCTGATCGCCGCCAACGCCATGCGCGGCGCCGGCATCTGACGGCCGGGAGCATCGGATCCGGCCCTCGCGTCTAGAGCATTTCGCCATTGGATGGGATCATCCAATGGCAGAGAAATGCTCATAACTTTTTGAATCTGGAGCGCTTCTCCTGCGATTGGGTGAGTCCACCCAATCGCGAAGCGCTCTAGGCGGGCCGGCGCGCCGTAGCTCGGACGGACGAATTCCGATTCGCGGCGCGCCATTGCCGCCGCGGCGCACGCTCGGTCTCCGGAACGGCCTTCCGGATTGGAGGTGAACCCGTTGAAACGTGAATACCGGCCGGCCCCCCGGCAAAGCGTCAGCTCGATGGACATGGGTCTCGTGCTGGCCTGGCTTTGCGGCCTGACGACCGTGCTCGTCGTCGTGATCGCCCTGGCCTGAGCTCTCGCCGGCTCCAGCGCCGCAAAGCGCTGGACCATGGCAGAGGGCTCAGCCGACGCAAACCCGTCACAATCCCTGTGCAGTGCTACAGGTTGCCAGCTACTGTGGTCCGGTTCCGATCAGACCGGTAGCTGCATCCTCAATCCCCAGACCCGCAATGCGTCCCGTGGAGCGTGAAGGCCCGCCGGACGTCGGAGACTTCGACAGCAATGACCCGAGACACGCCCCGCATTTCCCTGCCGCTCAAGGCTCGGGCAGCCATCGCCGTCAGGCTCGTCGGCTTCAGGCTGCGCGTGCTCGGCATGCGCGTGGGCGTCTATCGCCGCTGACGGCTCCACCGCTTCCCCCGGACAGCGGCTCCCCCGGGACAGGGCGACGGTTTTTGGTCCGGTAAGCGGGCCAATCGGCGCCGCGAGCCACGCGGCGCGGCCCTTCCCACGATGCATCGGGGATGAGATAACCCTCCACGGCCGGCCCCGAACGCAGCTACCAGTGGCTGTGCGCCGACAGGTTGCGGCGCCGCGCAGGGCGGGCGTCCGGGACCGTTGGTCGGCGAAACCGACGGACCGATGATGGAGGATGCGACATGCGCGACTACACCAAATTCTACATCGACGGGGCATGGGTCGAGCCGGGCCAGGCCAAAACCCTCGATGTGATCAATCCGGCGACCGAGGGCGTCGCCGGCCGCATCTCGCTGGGCTCCGCGGCTGACGTCGACCGGGCCGCCAAGGCGGCGCGCAAGGCCTTCAAGACCTTCTCCCGCACCAGCCGCGAGGAGCGCATCGAGCTGCTGGAGCGCATCGTCGCCGAGTACAAGAAGCGCCACGAGGACATGGCGAAGGCGATCACCGAAGAGATGGGCGCACCGGTGTGGCTCGCCCAGCGCGCCCAGGCCGCCATGGGCGCCGCCCACCTGCAGACGGCCGCGGCGGTGCTCAAGAGCTACAAATTCGAGGAGCCGCGCGGCACCACGCTGCTGCTCAAGGAGCCCATCGGCGTGTGCGGCTTCATCACGCCGTGGAACTGGCCGGTGAACCAGATCGCCTGCAAGGTCGCGCCGGCGCTCGCCACCGGCTGCACCATGATCCTGAAGCCGTCGGAGATCGCGCCGTTCTCGGGCTACATCTTCGCCGAGATCCTCGATGCGGCGGGCGTACCGCCGGGCGTGTTCAACCTGGTCAACGGTGACGGGCCGACGGTCGGTGCGGCGATCAGCTCGCACCCGGAGGTCGACATGGTGTCGTTCACCGGCTCGACCCGCGCCGGCATCGAGGTGGCGCGCAATGCGGCGCCGACGGTGAAGCGCGTGCACCAGGAGCTGGGCGGCAAGAGCCCGAACATCATCCTGGAGGATGCCGACCTGACGAACGCGGTGACCGGCGGCGTCAAGGCGGTGATGCTGAACTCCGGCCAGTCGTGCAACGCGCCGACGCGCATGCTGGTGCCGGGCCAGAAGATGGAGGACGTCATCGCCATCGCGCGGGCGGCGGCTGAAGCCACCATCGTCGGCGACCCCAGCGGCAACGTGGCCATGGGCCCGGTGGTGTCGGAAACCCAGTGGACCAAGATCCAGGGCCTGATCCAGAAGGGCATCGACGAGGGTGCCACCCTGGTCACCGGCGGCACCGGCAAGCCCGAGGGCCTGGACAAGGGCTACTATGTCAAGCCGACCGTGTTCGCCAACGTCACCAACGACATGACCATCGCCAAGGAGGAGATCTTCGGACCGGTGGTCTCGATCCTCGGCTATGACAGCGTCGAGCAGGCGGTCGACGTCGGCAACGACACCGAATACGGGCTCGCCGCCTACGTCTCCGGCACCGATCCGGCCAAGGTGCTGGACGTGGCCAAGCAGCTGCGCGCCGGGCAGGTCAACCTCAACGGCGCCAACCCGGACCTGATGGCCCCGTTCGGCGGCTACAAGATGTCCGGCAACGGCCGCGAGTGGGGCGACCACGCCTTCGGCGAGTTCCTCGAGGTGAAGGCCGTGCTCGGCATGCCCAAGCAGGCGGCGGCCGAGTAAGGCTGGCGCCTCCGTCATGGCCGGGCTTGACCCGGCCATCCATCGTCGCATGAACGCCAGCCCGCCAGGACTGCCTTCAGGCCCGCGTCTTCAAGTGGATGGATGGCCGGATCAAGTCCGGCCATGACGGTTGTGCGCTGGAGACGGTCGAGCGCCGGGTTGAGCGGCGCGCATCACGTCTTCACGACGACAGTTCGTCCACGCCCGGTGCACCCGCACCGGGCTTTTCCTTGGCCGGCGACGGCTTGATGAACTCCGGCCGCCAGCGCCGGTGCATCCACAGCCACTGCTCGGGGCGCTCGCGCACCCATCCCTCGACCACCGCCGTCATGGCAGCCATGGCGCCGGCGACGTCGATCTCGCCGCCGGCGTCGCGCGGCAGCTCGAGCGGCGGCGTCAGCTCCAGCTTGAAGCGGGCGCCGCCGGTGCGCACGACGCGCACGCCGTGCACCGGGCATTCGAAGCGCCGGGCGAACTTGCCCATGATCGGATTGGTCAGCGCCGGCCGGCCGAAGAACGGCGTCACCACGCCGCGAGTGAAGTGCTGGTCGATCAGCATGCCGAGGTGGCCGCCCCTCTCCAGCGCCTCGACCATGGCGAAGGCCGCGCCCGGGCGCGCCGCCTCCAGGCCGCCCATGGTCTGGCTGCGCACCTCCTGCACCGCGTGGGCCACCGCCGGATCGTTCGGCGCCCGGAACACCGCCGTCACGTCGAGCTCGTAGCGGGCGGCGCAGATCGCCGGCAGCTCCCAATTGGCCAGGTGCGAGGAGAAGATCAGCCCGGGCCGGCCGTCGTCGCGCAGCGCGATGAAGTGCTCGATGCCCTCCACCTGGATGCGCCCATCCGGCCTGGGGTTGAGATGGTCGTAGTCGAAGATCTGGCTGAGATGCGCGTATTCGGCGCCGGTGCGCCCCAGGTTCTCCCACGCGCCCTTGGCGATGGCGCGGATCTCCGCCTCGCCCTTCTCGGGAAAGGCGGCCCGCAGATTGGCGAGCGCCACCTTGTGGACGGGAAGTAGCGGGCCGATGAAGCCGCCGAGAGCGCCGCCCGCCGCACTCGCGCGATCCGGGCCGAGCAGACGCAGGACAGCGGAGACCGCGCGCACGAGGCCGATCATGGTCACGTCGGCAATGCGCTCGCCGACACGGGAGAGGAAGGAACGAGGGCGGCGCAAGAACTCGACCGGAAGGACTGGATGAACGAGGGTTGCGGCTGCATCGGGGATGCGGAGGGCCGGGTCAAGACCTTAGAATGCGTCTCGATCGGCCAGGCCCACCCGGTCCCAAAAAAGAAGCGCTCCAGATTCAAGGAGTTGGAGCATGGCCATGCGATCAGATGACGCCATCCCGTCGCATGGACCTGCTCCGGAGAGCGTCGCGACGGGGCGGAATCACCCCGATCGCGAGAGAAGCGCTCCAGATTCGAAAAGCTCCGGCGGCCACGTCCGCGCAATTCCGCCCGCGCGTCGATGGGACGTGGTATGAGCCGGGACGTGGAGCGAGGATGATGCCGCTGACCGAACCGTCTCACGATCGCGGTGCCGATCCGGCCGAAGTCGCCCGCTTCGACCGGCTGGCGCGGGAATGGTGGGATCCCAACGGCCCGATGAAGCCGCTGCACCGGATGAACCCGGTGCGGCTCGCCTTCATCCGCGACCAGGCCTGCGCCCGCTTCGGGCGCGACCCGAGGGCAGAGGCGCCGCTCGACGGCTTGACGGTGCTCGATGTCGGCTGCGGCGCCGGCATGCTGGCCGAGCCGCTGGCGCGGCTGGGGGCCACGGTCAAAGGCATCGATCCGGCGCCGACGAACATCGCCGTGGCCCGCGCCCACGCGGCGGCGGGCGGCCTTGCGATCGCCTACACCGACCAGGCGGTGGAGGACGTGGGCGAGCGCTTCGACATCGTCACCGCCATGGAGGTGGTCGAGCACGTGCCGAGCGTGCCGCAGTTCGTGCAGGGCTGCGGCGACGCGGTGAAGCCCGGCGGGCTGCTGGTCATGGCCACCCTCAACCGCACCATGAAGTCGTTCGCGCTGGCCATCGTCGGGGCGGAATACGTGCTGCGCTGGGTGCCGCGCGGCACCCACGACTGGAACCGCTTCGTCACCCCGGCCGAGCTCACCCGTTCGATCGCGCAGGCCGGCCTGACGGTGGACCGGCAGACCGGCGTGGTCTTCGATCCGCTGGCCGACCGCTGGCGGCTCTCCGCCGACATGGCCGTCAACTACATGCTGACGGCGGTGCGGAGCGGGAGCCGATCGGTCAGAAGCGCTTGAGGGCGACGGAAATCAGGCCGAGGCTGCTCAGCAGGGCCGCTGCGGCGCTGGCGAGGTAGATCGACAGAACCGCCGGATAGAGGCTGAGGCCGATCATCCCGCCGACCACCGCGACGACGAAGCGCAGGGCGATCCAAGCGAATGGCCGTGCCACCTCGCCGATGGCCTGGCTGGCGAAATAGGCGGCGACGCCGGCCCCGATGATGGGAAACAGCGGCGCCAGGCACAGCAGGTAGAGCGCGCCCTGGGCGGCGATCACCGGATCGGTGGTGAAGATCGCCATCCACATCTCGCCGCGGACGGCCACGATGCTGAACACCACGCCGATGGCGGCGGCGACGACCATGCCGGTCATGGCGGCCTGGCGGGCGCGCCGCCGGTTGCCGGCGCCGACGGCGGTGGCCACCATGGTGATCACCGCAGAGGCGAAGGCGAAGGTGACCGGCGCCTGCAGCAGCTCCAGCCGGGACGCGGCGCCGTAGGCGGCGATGGCCTGGCTGCCGAGGCGGCCGACGAGGCCGGTGACGAGGAGCGCGCTCGCCTGGAACACCACCATGGCCCCCGAGGCGAGCAGGCCGATGCGCAGAATGGCCGCGGCCTCGTCGCGGCGGATGCGGAGGTGACGCCCATCGAGCCGCACCAGCGCCCGGCGGGACACGAGATAGCCGCCCAGCACCAGCGCGCCCACGCCATAGGCGGCGAGCACGGCGACCCCCGCACCGGCCACGCCCAGCCGCGGAAATGGCCCCCAGCCGGTGATCAGCGCGGGCGACAGCAGCAGATGGAAGACTTCACCGATGAGAATGGCGGAGGCCGGCACCAGCATGTTGCCGGCCCCGCGGGAGATGTTGGCGAGCGTGTTCATCAGCCACACGGTGACGCAGCCGCCGAAGACGATGGCGCCATACTCCGTGGCTGCGGCCAGGGCGGCGCCGCTGAGGCCCATCGCCTGATAGAGGGACGGGCCGGCGAGCAGCAGGATCACGCTGGAGGCGACGGCACCGGCCAGCGCCAGGCCCACGGCGGTGCCGGCGAGCGAGCGGGCTCGCTCCCGGTCGCCCGCACCGAGCGCCCGGCCCACCGACGCGGCGACGCCGGCACCGAGGCCCGCGGCCGTGATCGTCTGCATCAGGGTCAGCAGCGGGAACACCACCGAGACGCCGGCCAGCACCTCGTTGCCGAGCCAGGCGACGAAGAACGCATCGGCGGTGATGAAGGTGATGCGCGCCAGCGCTTCGAAGACATTCGGCGCGGCGAGACGCACCAGCGTCGGCAGCACCGGCCGCTCGAGCAGCAGGCGCGTGCGCAGGTCGAGCTGCGGCGCCGCATCGGACAGAGCCGTGGTCATGGACGGTTTCAACCCTTGGCGGTCTTATGGCTTGGTTTGCGCTGTCGACTTTAGACGACAGTTCCCCGAACGCCATGCGCGCACCGCGGCCGCGGCCGTACGAGCGCTCATGGCCCGACAGGGACGCGCTTCAGACCGAAGGGCGCTCGGCCTTCGAGCAAGCTCTTGCTCTGCTTATGGCGCGCGGGCCTCGCCCATGCGCTTCAGCACCTCCGCCGTGGCGGCGTCGGCCGGGAAGAAGGTTTCGAGCGCCAGCTCCGCGAGCGTGATGTCGACCGGTGTGCCGAACACGGTCGTGGTGCTGATAAACGACAGCACGACGCCGTCGACGACGAGCTGCAACGGCACCACGACGCTGGCGTGGTCGACCTCCGGCGGCGGCGTGCGCGGGCCCGAGACGCTGGGCGTCGGATAGGCCTTGAGCTCGCTGAGGAGCTCGATCAGCACCGGGTCGGCCGAGACCTCGACCTGGTGGCGCAGGCGCGCGAGCAGGTGGCCGCGCCATTCCGGCAGGTTGGCCGTATGGGGCGCGAGCCCGTCCGGATGCAGCGCCAGCCGCATCACGTTGACCGGCGGCTTGAGCAGGGCCGGCGCCACGCCGGCCATCAGCGGCGCCACGGCGCCGTTGGCGGCGACCATGGTCCAGTGGCGGTCGATCGCCAGCGCCGGGTAGGGCTCGTGCCCCCTGAGCACCAGGTCGACCGCCGCGCGGGCCGAGGTCAGCGCCGGGTCGTCGAGCGCCCGTTCCGGAAACACGGGGGCGAAGCCGGCGGCGACCATCAGCACGTTCCTGTCGCGCAGCGGAATATCGAGGTGCTCGGCGAGCAGGAGCAGCATGTCGCGGGACGGCTGCGAGCGCCCGGTCTCCAGGAAGCTCAGGTGCTTGGTGGAGATCTCGGCCTCCAGCGCCAGATCGAGCTGGCTCAGGCGGCGGCGCTGACGCCAGTCGCGCAAGTGGTCGCCGACGGTGCGTTGAGCTTGGGTCATGGGCGCAGGTTAGCGGCCCCCTTGCGGCGGTCCAATTACCCCGGGGGTAATGGTGCGCATGCCCGCCGCCGCGAGAGCTTCCGTTACGGGACCCCCGGCGACAATATGCTGTATAGTGCTTCGCCGGGATCATGGATGCGGTTTCGTTTTTGACCAAAGCCATCCTGACGGCCGTCTGCGGTGAGGGGCAGGCTGCTCGCCCGGCCCGATACGGGGCGTCACCGTCGATGCTCGGCGCTGACCAGGGGCGAACGGACGGCAGACATCCCGTCAGCCCGAGGGGCTATCGTCTTCCTTTACGGTTGCATTTGCATCTTCTGTCAATCAAAGATTGCCATGGAGCTGATACATGAGCACACCGCCACAGGGTTCCGTCCTCGATGTTCAGCGCTATCCGGTCCTGCCGGACAGTCATTTGCGTCGATCGCGCGTCGTATCCGATCGCAACGCCGCATTGGCCCTGTGGCCGAAAAACGCGGTGATCGCCGAGATCGGCGTCGCCCTCGGCGGCTTCTCGGAGGCCATCCTGGCGACCTGCCGCCCGAGCCGCTTCCTGGCCATCGACCGCTTCGATCTGCACGAGCTGCCGTCGCTCTGGGGCACGCCCATCACTGAACACTTCGGTGATCTCAGCCACCACGAGTTTTATCGGAGGCGATTTGCGGCCGAGATCGAGCGAGGCCAGGTGTCTCTGCACGAAGGTGATAGCGCGGCGGTCATCTCGACGCTGCCGGATGCGAGCGTCGATCTCTTTTATGTCGACGCAGACCATACGTATGAGGGCGTTTGGCGCGACCTGGAGGCGATACGGCCGAAGGTCAAGCCGGACGGCTGGATCGTGATGAACGATTATATCCCAGCCGAAGTCGGACTGAGCAACGAGCCCTACGGAGTCATACAGGCCACGAACGAGTTCATGGTCAAGCATGGATGGGAAATGATCTACTTTGCGCTCGCCTACGTCATGTATTGTGACGTTGGCCTGCGGAAACTCGGGGCGAGCGACTAGATCACACCAGAATTTTGTTCCGAACCATCTGGGCACCCTCGCGTTGCGCACCGCGGGTGGGCGCGCTCGACGGGGATGTCGCCCGGCGCGGGTCCGCTACCGCAGCCGCAGCCAGGGGTGCCGCTCGTGCATCTGCTCGATCAGCTGGAGCTTGTTGTCAGGCACGTTGGTCTCGTAGTGAAGCATTGAATGAGCATGAACGCGGTAGCCCGCAAGGACCTCGGGAACGTGCTCGCCGAAGCCGCCCTGTTCGACGAGCTTGCACCAAAAATCGAAGTCCTCCCAGCCGGACTTGACCTGACGTTCATAGCCCCCGACGCTCACCCAAGCGGATTTGCGGACCAGGGCCATGGCATCGATGTAGTTGCCGGGCACGAAGCGAACCGGCTCGTAGGGATCGAGGCCGATCCGGTCCTGGCTGTCGCCGAAATGCTGGAGCTGAGGATAGGCGTAGGATGCTCCCGATCGCTTGATCGCCGCGAGGCACTGCTCCGCGCAACGGGGCATGAGCCGGTTATCGGCATCGAGCGGCAATACGTAGGCCGTCTCGGCAAGGGAGAAGCCGACGTTGCGCGAAAATGCGAGGCCAGCGTTCGGCGTATTCTGGATCAGCATGGCGCGATTGAAGCGCTCGTGGTTCGCCGTCAGCCAGGCTCTTGCAATCGCCTGCGAGTCATCCGTCGACGCGTCGTCGATGACGATCAGGTCGATCTCCGCCAGCGTCTGGTCCCGCACGGAATCCAATGCCTCGACGACGAAATGGGCATAATTGTAGAGCGGCACGACGACCGTGACCTCGGCCAGGCGCAGCTGGTCCGTTTCGAACAAGGTCGTATGGCTCGGGATATGAGGTCGGGGCCGGAGCGGTCTCGCCGCCCGGGCCAGATCCAGCTCGAAGGCGCGCGCCGCGCGACGACCGGCAAAGCGGATCTGCTCGATGATCGAGCCGATCGCCTCTGCGCGGGCTTCCGGACCGAACTTGCCGAGCACGTCATCGAACGCCGCCCGGGCCATCGCGGCCCGCGCGGACGGGTTGTCCACCAGCCGCACGAGCGCGTCGTGCCATTCGTCACGGGTTCGGGCGAGGCAGCCGGTATCGCCATCCCGAATGGCTAAGCGGTAGGGCTCGGTCGGCGATGCGATCGTCGGCACGCCGACGAGAGCTGCCTCGAAATATTTCAACTCGCTCTTCGCTTCACAGAACGGATTGTCCACCTCGAGCGGGGCCAGGTTGATGTCAAAGCGGGCCAGCTCCCAGGGCAGCTGCGCGAGCGACACCATCTCACGCCACTCGATCTGCTCCTCGAGGCCGGAGAAGACGGGGAATTCGCCGAGCCGCATCACCGGATCGCCCATATGCTGGAACAGGACGAGCCGACATTGCGGCCGTTCACGCAGCACGTCCGCGACCGCCTCGGCCGCCTGGGCAAAATCCTTCTGGTGCGTCCTGGTCCCCGTCGCATAGCCGATCCGCACGAGGTCGTCGCCCGGCCGCAGCGCGCGATGGCGTACCGCCAGCCGCGAGGCATTGAGCACGCCCTCATCGAAGCCGTTCCGCAACATGAATGTCGGCTTGCCGCACAGCCACAGCCGACGGGCCAGCGACCCTGTCGGGGCGATGCAGTAGTCCGCGTGCGCCAGGGTGGCCTGCACCCGCTCGTAGAGCCGGCGCACCGGCCCCTCGCTGAGCCCCATGGAGCGGATGCCGTCGATGATCTCGATCTTGGCGACGTCGGGCTCGAACATCAGGTCATCGATGTCGAAGATCAGCCGCGATCCGCCATCCCGCGCCGCTCGCACGACCGCATCGACGTTCTGATCCCAAGCGGCCCGCCACAGCACGACCAGATCGGCGCTCCGAATGGTATGCAGATGCTCCTCGATCTGCTCGATCCGCATGTCGAAAGCCTGCGCTCCGACCGATCGCGCCGCCTCCACGGCCCGCTGTACGCGATAGATGTGGCCGGGTGTGTCGGCCTCGCCGGAGATGAACACGATTTTTGCGGCGCCTTCGCCGCGCAGGCCGGCGAGATGTGCGGCGTCGTATGCCTGTTCCTGGCGTCTGCCCTGATCAACGGGCAGCGGCGGGCCCGCCGTCCCAATGGCGGCGGCCGCGGCGCCGCCCTGCTCGGCCCGCAGGCGCAGCTTGGCCGGAAGCCGAAAGGTGGCTGTCCACCAAGCCAGCTTGAGCGAACGTCGCGCGAACCGACGGAGTCCCGGAAAATTCGTCAGACGGGCGCGCAGCGGATAGGTCACGCGCCAGGCGGTGCTGCCCTCGATGAGCTGCAACCGGTGGGTCGCTTCATGCGCAGCCCGATGCTGCTGACGCAGGTCCTCGCGGGCCGTGTCGTGGGCATGGTGCAGCTCGGCGAATTCCTGGCTCAGCCGTCCGTTCGCCTGCAGCGCCGTCGTCACGGCGCCCTGCAGCGCGGCGAGCTCCCGGCTCAGCCGCTCCTTGTCGTGCTGCGTCGTCGTCGCGGCGCTTTGCAACGCGGCGAGTTCGCCGCGGAGCCGTGCCCTCTCCTCGTGCGCGGTCCTCGCGGCATCCTGGACCGCGGCAAGCTCCAGGCTCAGCCGCTCTTTCTCCTGCAGCATCGTCGCTGCGGCCGACCTCGCCTCGTCCCGATGGGCCGACAGCGCGTCGAGCTCGGCTTCTGAAGCTGCGCGGTCCGCCTCGAGGGTCGCCACGCGCGCCGCCGCCGCGTCGCGTTCCTGCGTCGTCGCACGGACCGCAACCTCGAGCTGGGCAGCCTGCCGTCGGGCCGAATCTATCTGATACCGGCTCGTGACCGCCGCCCCCAGGGAGGCGTAGGCGGCCCGAACGAGCTGCCGGCTCTTCATATCGCTCTCGAGCAAAACACGTATAGCCGGCGGAAGCGTCCTCCCGACGCCCAGAACGCCCAAGCCGTTGCCGTGGAGGAACTCGAAGGACGGATATTGCTCTGCCAGCTCGGCCCAGAGCCGAAACACCCCGAAATCCCGCTCCTTGACGTTGGTGTCGTGGAACAGGACGACGCCCCGGGACGAGAGCTTCGGTAGCCAGGTCTCGTAGTCGTGCCTGACGGCCTCGTAGCCGTGCGCGCCGTCGATATGCAGGAGGTCGACGGATCCGTCGGCGAAATAGCGGAGGGAATCGTCGAACGTCGAGCGCAGAAGCCTGGCGAACGCGGCGTAATTGCGCTCGTTGGCGGCGCTCAGCTCGTGAAACACCTCCTCGCCATAGAACCCGGCATGCTCATCGCCAAGCCAGGTATCGACGGCGTAACAGGCGGTCGGGAGCTCCAATTGCTGGACGGCCTGGCAGAACGACAGAAAGGAGAAGCCGTTGTGCGTCCCGAGCTCGACGATGGTATCCGGCCGCATGGCGCTCACCAGCCAGAACGCGAACGGCGCGTGTTCGAGCCAGGCCGACGTCACGATATGGCGCGGCGGCCAGAACGATGCGGGCCCGAGGCAGCTCGACAATATTGCGGCGTCGGCCAGGATAGCGGATCCCGGCGCGTCGGCCTGCAAACTGGGTTGTTTCAACATGTTTACCAACCAGTACCTTGGCCGGGGCCGGCGGGTACTTCCGCATGACTTTCAGAGTCGAGGCCGCCTGCGCCAGTGCCCATGCCCGGGCAAACGCGGGCGCCCTCTCGCACAGTGCTCCTGAAAACGCAAGAGCGCAGCGCCAGCCCTGGGGCGGAACTGGACGGGCGGGAGATCGACTTGTCAAGCCCACGCCCTTTTACGGCGCAAGCTCGAGCCAGGCAGATGTCACGATGACGCTGCGGCCCGGACGACGCGGATCCGAGGCAGATCGACAGTATTGTCGGCGTCGGCAGGGACCGCGGATGCCGGCGCGGGCCGCCCGCAAACTGGATTGCTCCACCACGCCAATCAATCAGAACCTTGGCCGTGATCGACGGATACTTCCGCACGACTGGAGAGTCTAGGTCGCCCGCCCTGGGGCCCATGGCCGGGCAGTGCGGACGCCATCGCGCACGGAGTGCCTGAAAATCGTCGCGCAGGTTCGGAGCGGCGCAGGTCGTCCGACCGATGTTTCGGCGGGGCGCGTCGAGCGGTCATGCAAGCGGTTGCGCTGTCGATACGGGCCGTAAGGTGATCGTGTGAATATATCTTATCACCATCACTATTCTGACAGCATAATACATATGCACATCTATCTGAGTCGACGGCGGCAACGATACCTGTGATATGTCGAAATATACGATCGACGTCTCGACCGATCTGCTGGCTCGATCGAACCGTTGTTAGGGGATCAGCCATCTGAATGCGCGTCGTATGAACGCCTGACCGTCGTCGGTCACGGGCGTTCCATGCGCCATCAGCACCTTTTCGGCAGGCCATGCGAGGACGCGTGCAACGGAGGCGCGCGCGGCCCGGCGATTGGTAAAGGCCGCACGGAACTTCCGCGGCACTGCCGGTTCAGGACCGAGCATCAGGTCCCATTTCGCCACAAATGCACGCCAGCTCGAAAACCAATTAGCGGGGAGTTGTTGGATGAGGTCGGTGAACATCACGGTGCGGCTGTTACGATGGAAGAATACCACTTCGCTGGTGATGGCGTTGCCCTGCACCACGACTTGATCGATCTCCGCGGCCCAACCGGGATTTGGCGCGCTTCCCAGATCGCCGTCAAAAGCGACATCCTTGCGTTTCTCCCGTAATCCGGGCGCGGCGTAGATCTGCGCATCCGGATAGGCGCCTTTCCAATCCGTGATGAACAAGTGGTGGAGTGAGTTGGGAGCGATCAGATAGCGGACCTCGCCAAGCGCATCGACCGCGCTTCGAAGACGATCCGTCAACGCAACGGGCGACCAAACGAAGAGGCGTCGACCAGACAATCTGATGACGACCATGCGGGTCGGGTAGTGAAAGCCCATCATGGCCACCACATCGGAACCATCCGCAGTCCAGATCTCGTGGCCGAATTGTTCCAGCACGGCCGACCCTGCCCCTATCGAACGTCGAAGCTGTCGAGAGCCTTCCCGGCGGATGAGCGCGAGGGCTGCTCGCCGATGCCTTCGACGACGATGCGGATGAGGTGCCTGATCTCATCTTCGCTGAAGGGCCCTCCGGCAAGAGCCGACAGCATGGCTTGCCCATAGATTCCGAGCAGAACCAGCGACATGAAGTCGGGATCGTCGTCTTTGCGAATGACGCCCTGCCGTTGTCCGAGCACCAGAAGGTCGCGGACGAGTCGCTGGAAGGATGGACGCTCCGGCGGCGGTTGGAGCGACGGTCGCTCGGCGGGAGCGAGCGCCAGCCTTGCAAGCGACGGATTGGCCAGACACCAGTGCGCGCTGTCGAGAAAGACTGTCTGGAGCAGGGCCAATACGTCTTCGTTTGCCGCGATGCGGGTGCGATAGACCGCGTCGTCCGCTTCCACGCGGCCGATGAGCCGCAAGGCGATGTCCTCCTTCGAGCTGAACAGGTTGTAGACCGTCTTACGGGTCAGGCCGGCGCGCTGGGCGATCTGCTCCACCGACACGTTGGTAAATCCCATCTCCCGGAACGCCGCGTCTGCCGCGTCGAGGATGAGATTCCGGGAGCGATCGGTGCGTTTTGGCCTGGTCATTTTTATACGGTAGTGTATTTTTATACACTTGTAAAATTTATCGTCGAAAACCATGCGGCTGGAAGCCGACGGCGGCCGTGCGCGGCCCGCGTCCGGCCAGCGATGGCGTCATGGCCGGGCGTCGCCCGACCAGCCCTCCCGGTACACGGCTTCGGCGATGGGCAGCAGCTCGTCGCGGTCGAGGCCCGCCGTCACCGCGAAGCCGAAGCCCTGATCGATCCAGACGAAGGTCGCGGCCCCGCCCTCCTCGCGAAAGCGGAACGCCGTCTCGTCGCCCTTGGCCGCCTGCACGTAGAGCGTCAACCGGCGGCCGGCGCCGTCCTCGTACATCAGCTGGGCCGCCGCGCCGGTGCCGCCCGGCAGCAGGCGCCCGCCCATCAGCCGATAGCCGAAGCGGGCCAGATCCGGCGCTGCCAGCGGCCGGCCGAGCCGCTTCGACAACCATTGCAGCAGGTGCTTCTCGTTGCTGGCCGCGACCTCGACCGGGTGGGCCACTTCGACAACGAAGACGCGGTAGGCGCGGGCGGCATCGCGCGCGACGACGGCGGACGTCGGCTGCGGCGGGGCCGCCGGAACGACGCCCCAGCGCGCCGCGGCCCAACCGCCGGCGCCCCCGAGCGCGAACAGGCCGATGGCCGCGGCGGCGGCCTGCAACCGGCGCAGCCGGGCGGCGCGACGGCCAGCCTGGATATGGGCGACGCGCAGCCGGGCCGGAATCGGCTCCGCCGCCCGGGCCGCCAGGCGGACCCGCAAGCCCTCACGCAGGCGCCGGTCCGCCGTCGCCCGCTCGCGCACGTCGGCATGGGCGTCGAGATAGGCTTCGACCTGCGCCAGCCTGGTGCCGGCGAGCCGGCCATCGATCCACGCCTGCAGATCGTCGTCGCCCATGGGCGCTTCGCCGGCCGTCATTTCACCCTCCGCAGGGCCGGGCCGTGGCCGTTCTCCAGGATGGCGCGCAGCCGGCTGCGGCCGCGCGACAGCCGCGACATCACCGTGCCGACGGGAAGCCCGAGCGAGCGGGCCGCCTCCTCGTAGGAAAAATCCTCGACGCCGACGAGCAGCAGCACGCTCTGCTGCTCCTCCGGCAGCTGCTGCAAGGCGGCGAGCACATCGCTCATTTCGGCACCCGCCTCCTGGGTGGCCGGCTGCGCCATCATCTCCGTATCCAGCTCCACATGCGGACCGCGGCGGACGAGCTGCCGGTAGCGGTCGAGATAAAGATTGCGGAGGATGGCGAACAGCCAGGCACGCAGCTCGCCCTCCGGGCGCCGGAGCGACCAGCGCGACAGCGCCCGCTCGAGGCAGTCCTGCACCAGGTCGTCCGCCGCATCCTGGTCGCGCACAAGGGCGTAGGCGTAGCGCCGCAGCGCCGGAATCTGCTGCTCCAGCAAGGCTGCGGTGTCATCGCGGGCCATGCATCTCGGACCTCTGCAGCCGCAGGCCGCCGCCGCGCCCGTCGAAGAGCACCGCAGGGCAAGGCTCTTTTGTTGGCGTGATGGAGGGCCGGGTCAAGCCGGCCCCTCCATCCGCCGCGGCGCGCGGCTTCAGGGCGCGGCGATGTGCCAGGCGCCGTTGAGGAAGCCGTCGCCGGTGATGTCACCGGGCTTGCTGTCCTTGGTCCAGGTGTAGAGCGGCTTGCCCTTGTAGGCCCACTGCTTGGCCCCGTCGTCGCGGGTGACGATCGAGTAGCCGGCGTCGGGCTTGGCGCCGGCATCCGCCAGCAGCGGCGGCCAGTTCGTGGCGCAGGACCCGTTGCACGCCGATTTGCCATCCGTATCCTTGGCGAAGGTGTAGAGCGTCATGCCCTTGGCATCGACCAGGGCCTTGCCCTTGGCGGTCTCGCCCGTCTTGGGCGGAGGCGCGGCGAGCGCGGCGGTGACGGCGCCGGCAACGGCGAGCGCCAGCAGCGCCGGCCGGACGAACGAGTTCAGCATCTGTCTCTCCTCGGGCAGGACATCCTGTCCACGGGAGACGACGGCGGCGGCCCGCTATTCCACGCTCACGGATTTTGTGAAGGCACAGCTCAGTCGCGTCGCTGCCACAGCATAGTAGTTTTGACGGATTCTGTTGGCCGCCAACGGTGCAGATGCGCACCTCCCTGCAAGCGGGGCGAAGGCGGGGAGCGGCGCCGACGCTGCCAAACCGTCAAATCCTCCATGCGGAGCTGCATCTCACGATCAGATGGACTCATCCGATCGGGGCGACATGTTCCAGGTCTTTTGATCTGGAGCGCTTTCTCGCGATTGGTTGGAACCACCCAATCGCAAAGCGCGCTAGCGCTCTGCGGCCGGTGCGTTGCGCCGGGGGTGGGCGCGGCGGTGCCACGCCCAAGCCGTGCGCACGATAGTCGCCAGGTCCGAATAGCGGGGGCTGAAATGCAGCACGTCGCGGGCCTGCGTCGCATCGGCGATGAGGGCCGCCGGATCGCCTTCGCGACGGGCCCCCCGGGCTTCCGGCAGGGCCTCCCCGGCCTCCGCCGCGATCGCGTCCAGCACCTCCTTGACGGAGAAGCCCCGCCCGGTGCCCAGGTTGTAGGCGCCGCCGGCATGACCGTCGAGCAGGCGCTGGAGCGCCGCAACGTGGGCGTCGGCCAGATCGCTGACGTGGATGTAGTCGCGCACGGCCGTGCCGTCCGCCGTCGGGTAGTCCGAGCCGAAGATCTGGAAATCGTCGATGTAGCCCTGCAGCGCCATCATCGCCCGTGGAATGAGGTGCGTCTCCGGATCACGAAGCTCGCCGATGTCGCCGTCCGGGTCGGCACCGCAGGCGTTGAAGTAGCGGAGCGCGATGGCGCGGATGTCGTAGGCGCGCGCGTAGTCGGTCAGGATGCGCTCCACCATGAGCTTGGAGGCGCCGTAGGGGTTCACCGGGTTGGGCGGCGTCGCCTCGCCGATGGGAACCTGCTCGGGTTGGCCGTAGATGGCGCAGGTGCTGGAGAAGACCAGACGCGGACAGCCGGTGTCCAGCATGGCGCGCAGCAGCGACAGGGTGCCGGTGACGTTGTTGTCGTAGTATTTCTGTGGGTCGGTCACGGACTCGCCGACGTAGGCGCATGCTGCAAAGTGCAGCACGGCCACGACGTCGTGGCTCCTGATGGCGTCGGCGACCGCGACGGCGTTGCGGATGTCGCCGTCGACCGTCGGTCCCCAGCGCACGAAGTCGCGGTGGCCGGTGGTGAAATTGTCGAACACGACGGGGCGGTAGCCGGCCGCGGCGAGCGCCTTGCAGGTATGGCCGCCGACGTAGCCCGCCCCGCCGACCACCAGAACGCTTTGGCTGGCCATGATCTTAGCCTCCGTTGTGCGGCTCAGCGCGCGAGCGGCGTGTAGCCGTCCACCGCCCAGGAAAAGCCGCCGATGCGGTCCGGCCCGGATTGGGCGATCAGCTGCTCGAAATAGGGGATGGTCTTTTCCAGCCCCTTCCGCAACGGCACGGTCGGCTCCCAGCCGAGGGCCTCGCGCGCCTGGGTGATGTCTGGCCGCCGCTGCTTGGGATCGTCCTGGGGCAGCGGGCGATGGACGATCTTCGACTTCGAGCCGACGATGTCGATGATCATCGTCGCGAGCTCGATGATCGTGAATTCGTTCGGATTGCCGAGGTTGACCGGCCCGGTGACCTGCTCGTCCGTGGCCATCAGTCGCACGAACCCCTCGATCAAGTCGTCCACGTAGCAGAACGAACGGGTCTGCTGGCCCTCGCCGAATACGGTGATGTCGCGGCCCATCAGAGCCTGGACGATGAAGCTGGAGACCACACGGCCGTCGTTGGGGTGGGTGCGCGGCCCGTAGGTATTGAAGATGCGCGCCACCTTGATCGGGATGCGGTGCTGGCGCCAGTAGTCGAAGAACAGGGTCTCGGCGCAGCGCTTACCTTCATCGTAGCACGAGCGCGGCCCGATGGGGTTGACGTTGCCCCAATAGGCCTCCGTCTGCGGATGGATCGAGGGATCGCCGTAGACCTCGCTGGTCGACGCCTGGAACACCTTGGCTCGCAGGCGCTTGGCCAAGCCCAGCACGATAATGGAGCCGATCACGCTGGTCTTGGTGGTCTGCACCGGATCGCGCTGGTAGTGCACCGGCGATGCAGGGCAGGCGAGATTATAGATCTCGTCCACTTCGATGAAGAGCGGATGGGTGATGTCGTGCCGCAGGACCTCGAAGGATTTGTGGCCGATCAGATGCTCGATGTTCTTGTGGGTGCCCGTGAAAAAATTATCCAGGCAGATGACGTAGAAGCCCTCGCTGACGAGCCTCTCGCACAAATGCGAGCCGAGAAAGCCCGCTCCTCCCGTGACCAGAACGCGGCGCTCCAGATGCATCTATCGGCTCCTGCTAGGCGTTCCCAGCGCAGCCGCCAGAACGGACCTCAACCGGGATGATTTAGCTGACCTTGGCTTTCCAGCCAATTGATCAAGCCCGCGCCGGACAAGCGCGATCTCGCCCGAGGAGAAGCCTCCGTGGCGAGCAACCCACCCGAGCGTTGCACTACTGCAACGCAGAGTCGGGATCAACCCACGCGCAGAGCGCCGGCGTGGTCGGCCGAACCGTCATCGTGACGAGGCCCGGTCTTCACCGCGACTTGGTTGCACGCGGTTGCATCGGCTCGACCGACCTCACGGCAGGATGCCCGTTTACGTAGACTCAGCGTCTATCCAACCGCTGGACTACATCTCCGCGTCGTCTGACCGCTTTATCTGAATACAACCAAGCTTATGCGGCCGGCCTTCCTGCATGTCGACCCATGCCGTCTCGTCCGACAACCGAGCAGCTACACCGTCCGCCTCAGAACGATTGTGCAGCTTGAGCCGGCCGTCACTGTCGCGACGTTCAGGCGTCTTCATCCAATGGGATTCCGAACTGGCGGGCGATGACGCCGCGGTAGTGCAACGCCGCGGCGCGCGTTTCTGGTGACACCGGAACCACAGTCGCGGCAAGATCCTGCATTTTGGCGATCTCTGACAGATGACGTCGATCCGCGGCCGCGAGCGTAACGCCGCTGCTGTGCCGCCGATGACTGTTCAAGACCTGCGCCGTGAACGCCACCTTGCCGCCGCGTGCCAGAAGGCGCATGTAACAGAGCCAGTCGCCCATGTTTCGGTATGAAGTCATCTCCTCGAGATGCTCCTCGAGCACCGCCCACAAGGGCGCCCGGCGGAATACCACTGCGCTTACGTTCGGAATGGTGTTCTTGATGGCGAGCGCGTGCGCGATCTCCTCAGCTCCCGGGACGCGAAAGTCTGTCGTCCAGCGCGCCGAATCCACATCCGCTACATAGCTTCGGTAGTCGGGGGCAAGCATCTGGCCGGCCTCGTCTACCATCCGGGACTCGGAATAGCTCATCACCACGTCGGGATCTTCGAAGGCCGGCAAGACGGTCGCAAGGAACCCTGGATCGGCAAAGTCGTCGGCCTCGGCAATCCAGACGAGGTCGCCGCTGGCGAGCGACACCCCCCGCGCCCACTGGCGCGACACTGACCCCGAATTTTCGCTGTTGCGGATGACGCGGAGAGGAATTGGCGATTGCTGCTCCAGGGCAGCGATGACGGCTTCGCTGTCATCGGTGGACGCGTCGTCGAGCAGGATGATTTCCTTGATCGGCACGGGCTGCGCCCAAATGCTCTTCAGACGTTGCGTCAGGTGCTGCGCGTAGTTGTAGTTCGGCACGACGACGGAGACTGTCAAAGCTGGCGGTGCCGCAAGAGCCAACAGAGCTGCACCGTAGTGCTTGTAGTCGAAATCTCGACCGATGCGCGCGGCTAGGGACGCTCCCATTGCAGCAGCCGCCGGCTCGTCTAGGAGCAGGCGGGCAAGCTCGTGTGCCATCGCGGCCACGTCCAGGTAGGGCACGCAAACGCCGCCGGCATCCCGCACCAGTCCGACAATGCCGCCCGTGCCTTCGAAGACCACGATTGGCAAGCCGCTCGCCATCGCTTCGAGCGCCACGGAGGGAAAGGGATCTTCCCGAGAGGTCAGCGCATAGGCGTCCGCGGCCGCATAAATTGCAGCCACGTCGGTCGAGAAGCCAGGCAGGAGCACGCGATCCTCCAGCCCGGCCGCCTTCAGGTCGTGCACCAACCAATGGCGCAGCGAGGGTTCAGCCCCGCCCACCCAGAGGAGGACGGCATCGGGGCAGCTTTGAAGGACCGCCCGCGCCAGCGCTGGCCAGAGATCGAGCCCCTTGCGCACATCCCCATAGCCCACGCCGAGCACGACGCGGCTGTGGTCCGCGATGCCGAGCGCGCGGCGAGCCGCGTTGCGCTTAGCCTGCCGCTCCGCGGGAGCCAGAGGCGGCATGTACAGGCCCTGGTGACGCACGACGGCTTGGCCGCGGATCGGGCCCGCAAGCTCAACGAAACGGTCGCGGATTTCCGCGGAGGGAAAAACGATCGCCGCGGCATGGGCGGCGGCGGAGCGCGCGGCCTCCTCCAAACCGTATTGCCGGATCACCGCGGGCAGCTCGTGCACCAGCTGAACAACACGCACCCCTTCCGCACGAAAGGCCGGGATCGCTCGCGCGGAGACGAGCGTGTTGCACAGCACGGCCGACACGCCGGCGGCAGCCAGACGCTGCGCAGCGGCCTGCCATTGCGCGATGTCGCCGAAATTGCCCGGAATCGTTTCGGTGGGTGCGAGAGCTTCGAACTCCGGCGTCAGCTCGCCACCGCCGCCCAGCAGCACGCTCACGTCGATTCCGTGGTCCCGCACGAGTGTCCTGACGATCGCCAGGGCAATGAACTGTGCGCCGTGCCGATAGGCATCGTGCGACACGACGGCAATGCTCGGTGGACTGTCTGCGCTGCGCGCGGCCGGATGGGGGCGTTCAAGGCCGGTCAGGACTCGCGCGGTCTCAAGCAGATAAGCGTGACCGAAATGGCGATCCGGTTCGAGACTTGCGCCCTCGGCCCACTCGTTCCAGGCGTTCACGAAGACGATGCGCTCGTCCGGGTGGCTCGCTTCGGAGACTGCTGCGCGGCAAGCGGCATCGAGCCAGGCGCCGTACTTCGCGGGTGTTGAATGTGCGAGGCAGAAGCCCCTGCCAGGCTTGCGGGGCTCGTTGTCCCAACTGGGACAGACACCGCGGAACAGCTTGAAGGGCGGCGCAGGAAGTGCGCTCGCATAATCCGCCACCGCTGCGTAGTCCAGGACATGGCCGGCGAAGCCAGGGTCGAGCAATTGCAGGCTGTCGTTGATGGGAGGCAGGCGCGCGACCTTGTGGGGTGGGAACTCCGCCGCAGCGTCCATGCCGTAGAGGCGCGGATCTACATCATCGAAGACCTGAGCCATCACGAGATACGGGTCGGGCACGCCCGCGCGAGCGAACTCCACACGCCACCGCCGCATCGTGGCCACCGCGTCGGGCAGAATCCCCGGGCGATAGAGCATGACGAGCGGCCGGCCATCTATTCGAATGTAGCGTGGGTCGCTTACGATCGGAATGAGGCTTCGGGCGAAGGCGGTGTCGTCTTCCGGCGAATGCGCTTGCGCAACCAGCACCTCCTGATCGAGCCCGTCCCAGCGGCGCGTCCAGTTCTCGTTCGCCCAGTTGATGCAGAACGGAAAGTCGATGTCCGGATTGGCCAGCAGCATCTCCAGCGGCTTCTCCAGCAACCGGCGGCCGTTGAACCAATAGTGGTGAAAACAGAAGCCACCGATGCCGTAGCGGCGCGCCAGATCGGTCTGCCCGCGCAATATTGCGGGGTTGCGCAGATCGTAAAAGCCGAGATCTCCGGGCAGGGAGGGTTGCACGTGGCCAACGAAGCGTGGCAAGGCCCTCGTGACGTTCGTCCACTCTGTGAAGCCGCGCCCCCACCAAGCGTCGTTCTCGGGAATAGGGTGGAACTGCGGCAGGTAGAAGGCGATAAGGCGCACCTTCGGCGTTGCCGGCGCCGGCCTACCGGCCGCATCGGGTTGGTAGAAAGCACCCGGCGCGATGCTGGCCCGGTGCTGGTCGAGGAGCGTCGGTCGGGTCATGGGCGGCGGTAGACAAGGCGGCTGATCCGCCGCAACGGCGCCGTCATACGCCAAGAATGAGATACGTAGGTGTTCGCCAAGCGCGCTTCGGCGCTCGTCAAGCGATCTTCGGTGTTCAGCAAGTGATCTTCAGTGTTTGCCAAGCGAGTTTCGCTCAACTTTAGCTTTTCGCGAACGCATGCCAACTCGCTCTCGAACCGCTGCGCCTGCGCCTCGATCTCGCGCCGGCTGGCCATCTCGGAAACCAGCTCCGCGCGAAGCGACCGGCAGGCACGCTCAGCCATCTCGTTGGCGGCCAGCAATCCCCTCGCCTCGCCCTGCGCGTCCGTCAATTCGGCGCGATGTGCAACTAGGTCCGCCTTCAAGGTGGCTATTCGAGCTTCATGCTCCCGATCGCGTGCGAGCGATGCCGCCCGTTCGGTCTCGCTCCCCCGCTCAACCTCGGCGACGCGGTTGGTGAGAGCTGCTATCTCCGCCTCCGCGCGCGCCCGCTCGGCCTCCAAAGCCGTCTGCGCGTCGGTCAATTCGGCGCGATGCGCAACCAATTCCTCGTTCAAGGCAGCCGTTCGAGCTTCATGCTCCCGACCGCTTGCGAGCAGTGCGTCCCGCTCGTTCTCGCTCCCCCGCTCGACCTCGCCGAGACGCTGAATGAGAGCTGCCATCTCCGCTGCCGTGCCCGCCCGCTCGGCCCCGAAGGCCGTCCGATCGGCTTCCAAGGCGGCCTGTGCAGCACGAAGCTGAGCTTCTGCTTCCGACGGATTCAGCATGCCGAGCCGACCGGTCTCAATGTACACGCTCGGAGGGAGAGCGGCCACCGGCTCCCTGGATGCAAAAGCGACAAAGTATTGTGGACGAGCGATGCCGATCGAGGCCTCGAAATGCTCGGCGCCACGACGTTCAAAGCACAGCGGCGGCGCACCGCCGGCCTCAGTCGGCAAGAGGACCGAACCAAAGACCGGCCTCTGCTGGAGTAGAGAGACCTCCTCAAAGCGGGACCGTAGCAATTCGCTGAACTCGGGCCCGGTCAGCTCACGAACATGGTAAGGATTCGCTGGCGTCTCGGCGATCGAGTAGTTATCCCGATCCGGCGTGCTCACGATCAGCAAGCCATTGGGCCGCAGCACTCGCCGGATCTCGTCCAGAAATTGCCTGTGCTCGGAAAAGTGCTCTATTGTTTCGAACGAGACAACGACGTCGAATTCGGCATCTCCCACGGGCAAGGCGCGGGCGTCGCCGTGGATGAAGCGCAGCCCCTCCCGCGCGTAGGCGGCTTGGGCATGCGCCACCGCCTCGGGCGCTATTTCTACCCCAACGGCGCTCCGCGCCACTTGCGCGAGCAACGCGGTGCCGTAGCCCTCGCCGCTCGCCACGTCCAGCACATCCTTGCCGCGACACCATTCCCGCGCAAACAGGTAGCGATGGATATGTTCGATCTGCGTCTGGCCGCCGTACTCTGAGGTCAGCCTCTCGCCGGTAAATCGCAACGGCGTGGGCGGCAGCGGTCTCGGGATAATCTCTCCCATGGAGGCAAATCCTAGTGAGCTAGCTTGAGTGGGGACTGCCTCGGAGCCTGTGAGATCAGGGCCGTCTAACGGGGGTTGTGCTACAAGCGATCGACCATCTAGTCAATGCGACCATGAGAGTATCGACCGCGCGGACGGTCGCTTGTAGTTATTGGTATCCGTTCGCATCCATCCTCGATACTTATAGTTATATCAATCAATATTAATGATTATTTAAGTTTACTTTGGTCCATGCAATCTTAATTTAGTAAGAACAACCTTCGACGGTCGAACGTATTAACGGGCGGCTGACCGGCTTCGGCACGCTCCAGTTGCTCCGTCGAACGAAATACTTTCACGCCATCGCTCATGACGCAGGGTAGCAAGCCCAGATCAAGGTAGCGCTTTTTGGGCAGGGCTGAGAATCCGGGCCGGTGTGGTTTGGCGGCGACGATGTCGCACATGCATTAGGGTTCCATCCTAACAAGCAGATGCCTATCGCGACAAAGCCGCTTTCGGCGCGAGCGTGGAAGCTAGTGGGAACGGCCGCGATGTCGGCGACGTCGCGCACTGGGAGGAAGTGGACAAGCCGATCCGCCGCAACCGCGCGCAGCATTCGGATAGCGCCCCGTGTCCGCCAACGGCGGAGCAGCCGATTAGCAGCACCCCCCAAGCGAGCCAATGCAGCCGCCGGCACCGGCACGGCCTTCTCAGCCCGCTTCCACGTGCTCTAACGTGCGCCCCACACGACTGCGGTCGTGAGGGAGAGATGCAATGATCACCTTCTACTATAGTCTAGCTCCGAATCCGATGAAGGTCGTCCTCTGCCTGGAGGAGATGGGCCTCGAGTTCGAGGCCAGGCCGGTGGACACGCGCAAGGGCGAGCAGCACGACGAGGCCTTTACCGCGCTCAATCCCAACGCCAAGGTGCCGGTCGTCGTCGACCAGGACACCGGCGCGACGGTGTTCGATTCCAACGCCATCCTGCTCTACCTCGGCGAGAAGACCGGCCGCTTCATGCCCGCCGCCACGCCGGTGGCGCGCGGCGAGCTGTTCTCCTGGCTCATGTTCGTGGCGACCGGCATCGGCCCCTATTCGGGCCAGGCCGTGCACTTCAAGCACTTCGCGCCGGAGCCGAAGGACTACGCCGTCAACCGCTACATCTACGAGGCCACGCGCCACTACGGCATCCTCGATGCGCGCCTGGCCGAGCGCCGCTACATGCTGGGCGACGCCTACACCATCGTCGACATGGCGGTGTGGGGCTGGGCGCGCATGGTGCCGTTCATCCTGGGCGACGAGGCCTGGGCGAGCCTGCCGAACCTGAAGCGCCTGATGGACGAGATCGGCGCCCGGCCGGCGGCCCAGGCGGCGCTGACGCTGAAGGACCGGCACGCCTTCAAGGCCGAGATGGACGAGGAGGCGCGCAACCACATGTTCCGCCACCTCGCCGTCAAGGCGGCCTGAGCCTGGGGGCTGAGAAGCGCTCCGGATTCAAAACGCTTGGAGCATCTCGTCTCGATCCGATGAGCCCATCCGATCGAGACATGGTCTAGAGCATTTCGCAATTGGATGGGATCATCCAATTGCAGAGAAATGCTCATAACTTTTTGAATCTGGAGCGCTTTTCTACGATTGGGTGGTTCCCCGCCCAATCGCAAAGCGCTCTAGACGACCGCAGCCGCCAGCCGGCCGACACCGGCGATGACGGCATTGCGGTCGTCGGGCGAACCGCCGGCACCCGTCAGATAGGCGGTGACGATGAGGGGCGGCCGGCCCGGCGGCCAGAGCACGGCCACGTCGTTGGCCGTGCCGCGCTCGCCGGAACCGGTCTTGTCGCCCACGCGCCAGCCCGTCGGCAGGCCGGCGCGGAGGCGCTTGTCGCCGGTCTTGTTGGCCTCCAGCCAACCGGTCAGCGCGGCCTGGGAGGCCGACTTGAGCGCCGGACCGAGCACGAGCGCGTTGAGATTGCGGGCCATGGCCGCCGGCGTCGTCGTATCGCGGGGGTCGTCGGGCAACGCCTCATTGAGCGCCGGCTCGATGCGGTCGAGCCGGGTCTGATCGTCGCGCAGCGAGCGCGCATAGCGGGTCAGCGCCGCGGGGCCGCCGATGGCGGCGAGCAGCAGGTTGGCGGCGGTGTTGTCGCTCACGGTCATCGCCGCGGCGCACAGCTCCTCGAGCGTCATGCCGTCGCCGCCGACCCGGTCCCTGGTCACCGGCGAGTAGTCGACGAGGTCGCTTGCCTGGAACACCACCCGCCGGCCGAGGTCGTCGACGCCGCCGTCGACGCGGGCGAGCACGGCTGCGGCGGCCAGGACCTTGAACGTGCTGCACAGGGGGAAGCGCTCGTCGAGACGCTGCCCGGCCACGCGGCCCGTCGCCGTATCCAGCACGGCGACGCCGAGGCGGCCGCCGCTGCCGCGCTCCAGCGCCTGGAGCTCGGCGGCCAACGGGTCAGCGGCAGCCGGCTCGGCCAAGGCCGGGGCGCTGTTTGCCGGCGCGCAGGCCAGAACGGCCCAAGCCGTGCGCGCCGCAAATTGCCGTCTGGTCAGCAAGTGCATCGTCCTCCATGGCTACGCGATCCATATATGGGCGCCGGGCGCATAAATCGCGTGGCTCATGGCGGCGCGGATGGGCTTCCAGCCGGAGACGCTCACCCGCGGCCCGTGATCGCGCGCCTCGCGCTAGTGTGGCGAATCCGAAATTCGCACCACCTCGGGGCATCGCTCAGAGCGAATTTCGGATTCCTAAGCCACACTAGCAACTCTATGATTCTAGTGTGGTTTAATGGATCTGAAGTTCCTGGACATTGATGCCATGTGGGGAGCAGGAACTTCAGATCCACCACACTAGAGCGCTTTGCGATTGGGTGGAATCACCCAATCGCAAGAGAAGCGCTCCAGATTCAAAAGGTAATGAGCATTTTCCTGTCATTGGGTGATTTCATCCAATGACAAAATGCTCTAGGGCGGGGCGCGCCCGGCCCTATTCCGCCGCGACGCCCTGCTGCACGGGTGCCGCCTGCGGGCCGCGCACCAGCGCGCCCGGCAGGGCGCCCGTCGCCTCGCCGTCGCGATAGGTGATCTTCCCGGCCACGACCGTCGCGGTGTAGCCGCGCGCCTTCTGCAGGAACCGGCGTCCGCCGGCGGGCAGGTCGGCCTTGATGTAGGGCTTCTCGATGCCGAGCCGACCGAAGTTGATGACGTTCACGTCGGCGCGCAGGCCGACACGCAGCAAGCCGCGGTCGTGCAGGCCCATGGCGTGGGCGGTGTCGCTGGTGAGCCGCCGCACGCACTCCTCGACGGCGAGGCGATCGCTCGGCCGGTCGCGGCCCCACCAGCTCAGGAGGTAGGTGAGGAAGCTGCCATCGCAGATGAAGCCGACGTGGGCGCCGCCGTCCCCCAGTCCCATGATGGCGTTCGGATGTCCCAGCATCTCGCGGCTCGCCGCCAGCGTGAAGTCGGCATAGTTCACCAGGGTGAACAGGATGAAATCGGTGCCGTCGTTGGCCACCAGATGGTCGTAAGCCACCTCCGGCGGCGTGCGGCCTTCCCGTGCGGCAATGGCGGCAATCGAGTTCTCACGGGGCGGCTCGTAGTCGGGATTGTCGCCGAACGGGAACAGCCGCTCGTAGTTGAGCGCCCGCAGCAGCGGGAAGTTGCTGCCCTTGCGCGGATCCTCGCTCAGCACCCGGGCGCGGAAGGCCGGGTCGCGCATGATGGCGACGCGCTCGGCGAGCGGCTTGTCGGCGATCGCTTTGTAGCTCGGCGTGCCGGAGAACGGGTTCTGGCTGCCGTTGAGGCCGAACAGGATGCCGATCGGCCGCGGCGGGAACACCGGCCGCATGATGTGGCCGTCGCGCGTCGCCGCGTCCGACAGGTCGAGCAGCCGCCGGAACTCGGTGGGCCGGTCGTGGCGCTGCACCAGCGAGAAGACGCAGGGCCGGCCGGAGCGCTCCACCACCCGGCGCAGCATGGCGAACTCGGTCTCGGCATCCGGCTGGTTGAAATCGGAGACCAGCTGCAAATTGCCGCTACCGGCGTCGGCCAGGCCCATGGCCAGACCGAGGATCTCGTCCTCCTGCGCCTTCAACGTCGGGGTCGGGTCGCCGGCCAGGGTCTTGTGGTTGATGGTCCGCGAGGTGGAGACGCCGAAGGCGCCGGCGCGCACCCCATCCGCCACGATGCGGCGCATCTGGGCCACGTCGGCGGGCGTCGCATTCTCCAGGGCCAGGGCGCGCTCGCCCATGACATAGACGCGCGCGGCGGCATGGGGCAGCTGGGCGCAGACGTCGATGTCGCGCGGGCGCGCCGCCACCACGTCGAGGTAGTCGCCGAAGCTTTCCCAGTTGAAATCGAGGCCTTCGGCCAGGCAAGGCGCGGGAATATCCTCCACACCCTCCATCAGCGCGATCAGCTTGGTATGGTCATTGGGCTTCACCGGCGCGAAGCCGACGCCGCAATTGCCCATCACCACCGTCGTCGCGCCGTGCCAGGCGCTCGGCGCCAGGTGGCGGTCCCACACCGCCTGGCCGTCGTAGTGGGTGTGGATGTCGACGAAGCCGGGGGTGACGAGTTGGCCTTTGGCGTCGATCTCCTCCGCCCCCGATCCCAGCACGCGCCCGATGGCAGCGATGCGCCCGTCGCGGATGGCGACGTCGGCCTCGTAGGACGGCCCGCCGCTGCCATCCACCACCGTGCCGTGGCGAATGACCAAATCGAAATCCCTGGCCATGCATCTCTCCCGCAGTGGCAGCCTTGGAGGCGCCTTCGCACCATAATCGGCATTATGGTGAGTGCGGGTCAAGGGCGCACGGGACAGGCCAGCCGTGCAGCGGAGGGCGCCGCGGGCCTGGCCGAGGGGCGGACGGCCCGGCCTGCATGACAAGAAAGGCCGATGAGCCTCGCCCATCGGCCTCGGCCGCCTCCGTCATGGCGCGGGGCGGGGCGGCCCGCTCGGACCCGGCGGAAACCCGGGGCAGGCGGCGGCGTGGCTTGCCGCCGTTACTTGCCGCCGTTACTTGGCGTTCTTCTCGATGGCGCTCAGCAGGCGCTCGCCGTGGTGCTTCTCGCAGTAGCCACCGACGACCTTGTTGTTGCGCTCGACATAGCGCAGGTCGACGAGGTTGATATTGCGGGAGGCGCTGAAATAGCCGCTCATCCAGGCGGCCACGACAGCCTGCCGGTCCGGCGGCGCCTTGAGGAACTCGCCGCAGGTGATCTGCGTCATGTCGACGATGACCTGCGCGCTGGCCGGTACGACACTCGCCGTGGAGAGCGCCGCGGCAACGATCAATGCCTTGAACTTCATCTCATCCCCCCAATCAGCGCTGCGGCGCGGTGAACTGCGCGAGGGCCGACATGATCGTGGCGCTCTTGTTGGACTGACACCACGCCGTCACGTTGGCGACGCTCTTGGCATGGTTTTCCAGGTCGACCGACCCGTAACCGCGCTTTTGGCTGAAGTATCCACCCATCCAGGCGCCGAACAGACGAGCATCGTCCGCCGGAAGGGCCAGGAAGTCTCCGCAGGTGACGCGCGACATGTCGATCGCGACCTGCGCTTGGGTGATGCCGGGGGCGATGAGCCCCACGGTGATCAGGGCGGCTTTCAGGTACCTCATCGCTCCTCCAAATGGGTTGTTGGCGGCAGAATGAATACTCGCGGCGATGCTTATAGGCGCCCGCGAGATCAAGGGAAAGGCGGGAGAGCCCCGCCGGTCGTCATCCCCGGCGCGAGCTCGGCGACCGTTATAGAGCCGGCCAATGTCACGCCTGAATGACAAACTTTGGTCGGGGTTGGGCGCGGCCTGAAGCGCTTCGCGATCGGGTGGAATCACCCAATCGCGAAATGCTCTAGTGTGGTGGATCTGAAGTTCCTGCTCCCCACCCGGCATCAATGTTCAGGACCTTCAGATCCATTAAACCACACTAGAATCATAGGGTTGCTAGTGTGGCTTAGGAATCCGAAATTCGCTCCCAGCGGTGCCCCGAGGTGGTGCGAATTTCGGATTCGCCACACTAGCGGGCCGGCGGCTTCTGCGCGGCACTGATCGCCGCCGCAAGCGTCGTGGCGAGCGCCTCGGCGGTCAGCGGCCCGACGTGCTTGTGCCGGATGATCCCGCCGGCATCCACAACGAAAGTCTCGGGGACGCCGTAGACCCCCCAGTCGATGCCGGTGCGCCCGGTGAGGTCCTGGCCGACCGCGGCGAAGGGGTTGCCGAGCTGGCCGAGGAAGCGCCGTGCGTTCTCGGGCGTGTCCTTGTAGTTGATTCCCACCAGGCGGATGCGCGGGTCGCGCGCCAGCTGCAGCAGCAGCGGATGCTCCAGCCGGCACGGCGCGCACCAGGAGGCCCAGACGTTGACGACGGTGACGTGCCCCATGAGGTCGGCGGCCTTGAAGCCGGGCAGCGCGGTGCCGTCCTGCACGAGCCCCTGCAGCGGCGGCAGCTCGAAGCTCGGCGCCGGCCGGCCGATCAGCGCCGACGGCACGGCCGAAGGGTCGCCGCCACCGTAGAGCCGCGCCAGCAGCAGCACCGCGAGCGCGATGAAGACGGCGAGCGGGATGAGCACCAGCAGCCGCCGTGGCCGGGGGGATGCGCCCTCGTCCGCAGCCGCGTCGGGCCGGACCTCCTCGGTCACGGCTGCACCCGTGGCCGGCCGTCGGCCGCGGGGGCGACCGCCTGGGGCAGCCCGCCGCGCGCCGCCCGCCGCTGCGGCGCGGCCCGCGCCTCGAGGCTCGCCAGGATGCGCCGCTGCGCCCGCGCATCGAGCACGGCATGCAGCACCAGCGCGCCGACGACGATCAGGCCCGCCGCGTAGGCCGCGGCGACGTAGCCCCAATGGGCGGCTTCGGTCACGCTGGCGCACCCCTGTCGAGCCGCTCCGCCTCCAGGATGCGTCTGGTGCGGATGCGGCGCCGCAGGATCTCGGTGCGCATGCCCGAGACATGCAGTGCCAGCGCGAGCAGCGTGAAGCCGCCGGCCATGACGAGCAGCGGCCACAGCATAGCGGGATCGATCGTCGGGCCGCCCATGCGCAGCACCGAGGCGGGCTGGTGCAGGGTGTTCCACCAGTCGACCGAGAACTTGACGATCGGGATATTGACGAAGCCGACCAGGGTCAGGATCGCCACCGCGCGCGCCGCCCGGTTCGGCTCCTCCAGCGTCGCCCACAGCGCCAGGATGCCGCAATACATCAGGAACAGCACGAGCACGGACGTGAGGCGGGCATCCCACACCCACCAGGTGCCCCACATGGGCTTGCCCCACAGCGAGCCGGTGACCAGGCAGACGAGGGTGAAGGCGGCACCGATCGGCGCCGCCGCCTTCTGCGACACGTCGGCGAGCGGGTGGCGCCAGACCAGCGTGCCGATCGCCGACAGCGACATGATCGAGTACATCATCAGCGCCAGCCACGCCGACGGCACGTGCAGGAACATGATCCGCACCGTCTCGCCCTGCTGGTAGTCGGGCGGCGCCACCACCAGCGACAGCCACAGGCCGGCGGCGATGACCACGGCGGCGGTGCCGGCGAGCCAAGGCAGCACGGCGCCGGACAGGGCCATGAAGCGGGTCGGATTGGCGAGGCGCATCATGGGGCCAGATCTAGATCGGGCCGCACTGCCGTACAATACGTCCATCGGCCGCTGGGGATCTCGAGCGCATGGATGGCGATGAACGCGCGTCCGCTCAAGCCGTCTCCCAAATCGTCATGGCCGGGGCTGGCCGCGGCCATTCATCCGCGGCCGCGGGCTCAGATCTTGAGAACGCCGCGCACTTCCCTGAGCTGGCCGAGGCGCTGCAAGGCGACCATGCGTTGCTGGTCGGTCTTGGCGTCGTCCACGTCCTCCTGGGCGTCCTGGATCGCGATCTCGATGATCTCGGGCGACAGCTCCTCGACCGGCACCGCGTGCTCGGCCAGGATCGTCAGGCCATCCGGGCGCACGTCGGCAAAGCCGCCGCGCACGAAGATCTGCTGGGCGCGGCCGGCCTCTTCCACCGTGATGACGCCGGGCTTGATCACGGCCATCACCGGCGCGTGATGGGCAAGAACCGTCATGTCGCCTTCGATCGACGGGACGATGACGGCCTCGACCTGGCCCGAGAACAGCAGCCGCTCGGGGCGACGAGCTCGAAGGGGAAGGGTTCCGCCATGTGGACCTGCTCCAGGCGGCTCGGCGGCCGCGCATCGTCGCCCGCCGTCCGGCCGCGATCATCAATCGGCGGGCGGCCGTACGAGCCGCCCTTAGAGGAGTCGGAGCATCTGATCCGATCGGATGATCACATCTGACCGGATCATGCCCGGGCGGACGAGGCTTACGCCTCGGCGGCCAGCTTCTGCGCCTTCTCGACCGCCTGCTCGATGGTGCCGACCATGTAGAAGGCGGCCTCGGGCAGGTGGTCGTACTTGCCTTCGACCAGTCCCTTGAAGCCCTTGATGGTGTCCTCGAGCGAGACCAGCTGGCCCGGCGCGCCGGTGAACACCTCGGCGACGTGGAACGGCTGGCTCAGGAAGCGCTCGATCTTGCGGGCGCGGGCGACGGTCAGCTTGTCGTCCTCGGAGAGCTCGTCCATGCCCAGGATGGCGATGATGTCCTGCAAGGACTTGTACTTTTGCAGCACCTGCTGGACCGAGCGGGCGACGGCGTAGTGCTCCTCGCCGACGATCAGCGGCGACAACATGCGCGAGGTGGAGTCGAGCGGGTCGACCGCCGGATAGATGCCCTTCTCCGCGATCGAGCGCGACAGCGTAGTCGTCGCGTCGAGGTGGGCGAAGGAGGTGGCCGGCGCCGGGTCGGTCAGGTCGTCGGCCGGCACGTAGATGGCCTGCACCGAAGTGATCGAGCCCTTGGTGGTGGTGGTGATGCGCTCCTGCAACGCGCCCATGTCGGTTGCGAGCGTCGGCTGATAGCCCACCGCCGAGGGGATGCGGCCCAGCAGCGCCGACATCTCGGAGCCCGCCTGGGTGAAGCGGAAGATGTTGTCGACGAAGAACAGCACGTCCTGGCCCTGGTCGCGGAAGTTCTCGGCGACGGTCAGGCCGGTGAGCGCGACGCGGGCGCGGGCGCCCGGCGGCTCGTTCATCTGGCCGAACACCAGGGCGCACTTGGAGCCCTTGGCGGAGCCGTTGTTCTCATGCGGGTCGACGTTGACCTTCGACTCGATCATCTCGTGGTAGAGGTCGTTGCCCTCACGCGTGCGCTCGCCGACACCGGCGAACACCGAGTAGCCACCGTGGGCCTTGGCGATGTTGTTGATCAGCTCCTGGATCAGCACCGTCTTGCCGACGCCGGCGCCGCCGAACAGGCCGATCTTGCCGCCGCGAGCGTAGGGCGCCAGCAGGTCGACGACCTTGATGCCCGTCACCAGGATCTGCGCTTCCGTCGACTGGTCGGTGTAGCTGGGAGCCTCCTGGTGGATGGCCCGGTAGCTCTCGGCCTCGATGGGGCCGGCCTCGTCCACCGGCTCGCCGATGACGTTCATGATGCGGCCGAGCGTGCCGGCGCCCACCGGCACCTGGATCGGCTTGCCGGTGTCGACGACCTCCTGGCCGCGCACCAGGCCCTCGGAGATGTCCATGGCGATGCAGCGGACGGTGCTCTCACCGAGCTGCTGCGCCACCTCGAGCACCAGGCGGTTGCCCTGGTTCTGGGTCTCCAGCGCATTCAGAATCTCGGGCAGGTGCCCATCGAACTGCACGTCGACGATGGCGCCGATGACCTGCGTGATGCGTCCGTTGGTGTTGGGTGAAAGTCCGTTGGCCATGGAAGCTCCCGTCCGACCCCGTCCGGGTCTCGCCGTTAGATGACTTCGAGCGACACGGGCATGTTGCCGCGCGTCGCGTTGGAATAGGGGCAGACCTGATGCGCTTCGTCGACGAGCGCCTTGGCCTCGTCGGCCGGCAGGCCCGGAATGTGCACCTTGAGCGCCGCCTCGAGCTGGAAGCCGCCGCCCGCCTTGGGGCCGATGCCGATCGTCGCCGTCACTTTGGCCTTGCTCGCGTCGACCTTCTTGGCGCGCGCCACGAACAGCAGCGCCGAGTTGAAGCAGGCGGCATAGCCCAGCGCGAACAGCTGCTCGGGATTGCTGCCGTTGCCGGCGCCGCCCATCTCCTTGGGGATGGCGAAGGCGAGCGCCAGGCCGCCCTCGGCCAGGCTCGCGCGGCCGTCGCGGCCGCCCTCTGCGGTCGCCGTCGTGGTGTATGCCGCTGCCATCGTGAGACTCCCTGCTAGAGTGCCTCGGCGCCGGAGATGATCTCGATCAGTTCCTTCGTGATCATGGCCTGGCGCGTGCGGTTGTAGAGCAGCGTCTGCTTGCGGATCATGTCACCCGCATTACGGGTGGCGTTGTCCATGGCGCTCATCTGGGCGCCGTAGAAGGAGGCGTTGTTCTCAAGCAGCGCCCGGAGGATCTGCACGGCGACATTGCGCGGCAGCAGGCTCTCCAGGATCTCTTCCTCGCTCGGCTCGTATTCGTAGACGGCGCCGCCCAGGCTGGCGGTGGCTCCGTTGCCGCTCGCCGGCACCTCCGCCGGGATGATCTGCTGGGCCGTCGGGGTCTGCTGAATGACCGAGCCGAAGTGCGAGTAGAACAAGGTGGCGACGTCGAAGGCGCCGTCCTCGTACATGCGCAGCACCTTCTGGGCGATCTCGTCGGCCGTATCGAAGGTGATGGTCTTGACGCTCCGCAGCTCGGTGCGGTCGACGATGTCCTTCTCGAACTGGCGGCGCAGCGCGTCGTAGCCCTTCTTGCCGACTAGGAAGAACTTCACCGTCTTGCCCTGGGCCGTGAGCGCGATGGCCCGTTCGCGGGCGAGGCGCACGATGGCCGAATTGAAGGCGCCGGCAAGGCCGCGCTCACCGGTGCAGACGATGAACAGATGGGTCTGGTCGGAGCCGCTGCCGGCGAGCAGCCGCGGCGCGCCGGGCTGACCGGCGACACCCTGGGCGAGGTTGCCGAGCACCTGGCCCATGCGCTCGGCGAAGGGCCGCGCCTGCTCGGCCGCCGCCTGGGCACGCCGCAGCTTCGCCGCCGCCACCATCTGCATGGCCTTGGTGATCTTCTGCGTCGCCTTGACCGAGGCGATGCGATTGCGAAGGTCTTTCAAGCTTGCCATTCGGGGCCCCTGTCCGTCCCGGGCTCGCCCGACCAGTCGCGGTGGGTCGGGACGGCGTGGAGGCGCGGGCTAGAGCCCGCGCCTGACGACTGCACGCCTCAGGCGAACGTCTTGGTGAACTCGCCGACGACGCTCTTCAGCTGGCCGGCCACGTCGTCGCTCAGATCCTTCGAGCTGCGGATCGCCTCGAGGATCTCCGGGTGGCGCGCGCGCAGCGCGCCCAGGAGACCGCTCTCGTAGTCCTTGACGCGATCGACCGGCAGCGGATCGAGATAGCCGTTCACGCCGGCGTAGATCACCGCCACCTGCTCTTCCATCTTGAGCGGCGAGAACTGCGACTGCTTGAGCAGCTCGGTCAGCCGCGAGCCGCGGTTGAGCAGGCGCTGGGTGGTGGCGTCGAGGTCCGAGCCGAACTGGGCAAAGGCGGCCATCTCGCGATACTGGGCGAGCTCGCCCTTGATCTTGCCGGCGACCTTCTTCATCGCCTTGGTCTGGGCCGAGGAGCCCACCCGCGACACCGAGAGGCCGACGTTCACGGCCGGGCGGATGCCCTGGAAGAACAGGTCCGTCTCGAGGAAGATCTGACCGTCGGTGATCGAGATCACGTTGGTCGGGATGTAGGCCGACACGTCGTTGGCCTGGGTCTCGATGACCGGCAGGGCCGTCAACGAACCACCGCCATGCTCGTCGTTCATCTTGGCGGCGCGCTCGAGCAGGCGGGAGTGCAGGTAGAACACGTCGCCGGGATAGGCTTCGCGGCCCGGCGGACGACGCAGCAGCAGCGACATCTGGCGGTAGGCGACGGCCTGCTTCGACAGGTCGTCATAGATGATGACCGCGTGCATGCCGTTGTCGCGGAAGAACTCGCCCATGGCGCAGCCGGCGAACGGCGCCAGGAACTGCATGGGGGCCGGGTCGGACGCCGTCGCGGCGACGACGATCGAGTACTCCAGCGCGCCGTTCTCCTCGAGCACCTTGACGAACTGGGCGACCGTGGAGCGCTTCTGCCCGATCGCGACATAGACGCAGTAGAGCTTCTGCTTCTCGTCGTTGCTCTGGTTCAGCGGCTTCTGGTTGAGGATGGTGTCGAGCGCGATCGCGGTCTTGCCGGTCTGGCGGTCGCCGATGATCAGCTCGCGCTGGCCGCGGCCGATCGGGATCAGCGAGTCGATGGCCTTGAGGCCCGTGGCCATCGGCTCGTGCACCGACTTGCGCGGAATGATGCCCGGCGCCTTGACGTCGACGCGGCGGCGCTCGGTCGCGGCGATCGGGCCCTTGCCGTCGATCGGGTTGCCGAGCGCGTCGACGACGCGGCCGAGCAGGCCCTTGCCGACCGGCACGTCGACGATGTCGCCGGTGCGCTTGACCGTCTGGCCCTCGGCGATCTCGCGGTCGGAGCCGAACACGACGACGCCGACATTGTCCAGCTCGAGGTTGAGGGCCATGCCGCGCACGCCCGACTCGAACTCCACCATCTCACCGGCCTGGACCTGGTCCAGGCCGAAGCAGCGCGCAATGCCGTCGCCGACGGACAGCACCTGCCCGACTTCCGTTACATCCGCCTCCTGACCAAAATTCTTGATCTGTTCCTTGAGGATGGCGGAAATTTCTGCGGCCCGAATGTCCATCAGCCGACCTCTTTCATCGCGAGACGGATCGAATTGAGTTTGGTGCGCAAGCTGGCGTCCATCATGCGGCTGCCGAGCTTGACGATGAGACCGCCGATGATCGACGGGTCGACCTTGATGTCGAGGACCACCTTGTCCCCGGCCACGCCCTTGAGCGCCGTCTTGATGTCGTCGACGATCTGCGGCGAGGGCTGCTCGGCCACGGTGACCTCGGCGTGCACCAGGCCGCGCTTGGCCGCCACCATCGCCTTGTAGGCGGCGATCATCGACTGCACGGCGAACAGACGGCGCTTGCTGGCGACGAGCTTCAGGAAGTTGGCGGCGAGGCCGCCGATGCCGGCCTTGTCCAGGATCGCCTTGATGGCGTTCAGCTGCTGCTCGGAGGAAAACACCGGGCTGCGGACGAGGCGGGCGAGATCGGGGCTCTCGGCGATCAGGGCGTTGAAGCGGTCGAGATCCTGCTCGACCTGATCGATCGCGCCGGGTCCGGCTTCATCCGCCGTTTCCAGCAGCGCGGACGCGAAACGGGAGGCCACCCCTGAAACAGGACCGGACGAGGAGGGCTGGTCAGGCACTTCGGCGTCTCACGTTGGTCCTCGCTAGCCGCGCAGACGCCACCGGGTGCGGTGCGCCAAGTTTCGCGAGCACAGGGTTTAGGGAGCAGGGCGACGGCAGCCGTCACCCATTGGCGGCTCCCTAGCATGGTGATGGGGGGTGCGCAACCAGCGCAGCCCACGGCAAAGTCGCGAAATGGTCACAGTAGCGCCACGTTGCGGTGAGCCGCGCGCCGATGTCACAAATCCCGTTGCCGCCGCGGCTCCGTCAGCCGCGCGAGCCGTGACGCTAGAGCATTTCGTCATTGGATGGGATCATCCAATGACAGAGAAATGCTCATGATCTTTTGAATCTGGAGCGCTTCTTCTGCGATTGGGTGAGTCCACCCAATCGCGAAGCGCTCTAGCGGCAAATTCCGCGCGCGTGCTGCGTTTGGCCGCAGCAGGCGGCCCGGCTGAAGCCGACTCAGAAAAAGCTCTGCGGATCGACGTCGACCGTCACGCGGATGCGCTGCGGCGGCCGCGGCGCGCCGGCGAGCACCGCGCGCAGGAAGCCCTGCATGTCGGTGGCGCGGGCGGTCTTCACCAGGATGCGGAAGCGGTGCAGGCCGCGCAGCAGCGCCAGCGGCGCCTCCGCCGGGCCGAGCACCACGACGTCGTCCGGGAAGCCCTGCACCGCCTGGGCCGCACGGACCAGGGCGCGGGCGTGCGCCTCCGCCTCGCCCCGATCCGGCGCCGCCACGATCAGCGACGCCAGCCGGCCGAACGGCGGCAGTCCCGCCGCCCGGCGCGCCGCCGTCTCCTCGGCGTAGAAGCGCTCGGCCTCGCCCGAGACCAGCGCGGCGATCACCGGATGCTCGGGCTGATGGGTCTGCAGCAGCGCCCGGCCGGCCTTGGCGCCGCGGCCGGCGCGACCCGTCACCTGCTGCAGCAGCTGGAAGGTGCGCTCGCTGCCGCGCGGATCGCCGCTGGTGAGCCCGACGTCGGCATCGACCACGCCGACGAGGGTCAGGTGCGGGAAGT
This sequence comes from Chelatococcus sp. KU-N122, assembly GCF_055391085.1. Lineage (NCBI taxonomy): Bacteria > Pseudomonadati > Pseudomonadota > Alphaproteobacteria > Hyphomicrobiales > Chelatococcaceae > Chelatococcus > Chelatococcus sp. KU-N122. The sequence goes on from NZ_AP043981.1 coordinate 1,694,963, forward strand.
TGTGGCCCTTGGCGACGAGTTGGGTGCCGATGAGGATCGGGAACTCGCCGGCCGCCACCGCCGCGAGCTCGCGCCGCAGGCGCTCCGTGCCGCCGGGAAAGTCGCTGGAGAGGACGACCGTCGGCGTGTCGGGAAACAGCTCCGTCACTTCCTCGGCCAGGCGCTCCACCCCCGGCCCGGCCGGCACCAGCGTGTCCGCCGCGCCGCAGGAGGGACAGGTGTCGGGGCGGCGCTCGGCGTGCCCGCAGTGGTGGCAGACCAGCGCCCGGCGGAAGCGGTGCTCGACCAGCCAGGCCGAGCAATTCGGGCACTGGAAGCGATGACCGCAGCGGCGGCAGAGGGTGAGCGGCGCGTAGCCGCGGCGGTTGAGGAAGAACAGCACCTGCTCGCCGCGCTCGAGCGTCGCCGTGGCGGCCTCGACCAGGGTCGGCGACAGCCAGTGCCCGCGCGGCGGCGGATCGCGGCGCAGATCGATCGTGGCGACGGCGGGCAGGGTGCGCTGGCCGAAGCGCTCGGGCAGCAGCAGCCGGGCGAAACGGCCCGTCTGCGCGTTGACGCGGGTCTCGATGGACGGCGTCGCCGACGCCAGCACGACGGGGAAGCCTTCGATCCGGCCCCGCACGATGGCCATGTCGCGGGCGTGGTAGTGCACGCCGTCCTCCTGCTTGTAGGCCGCCTCGTGCTCCTCGTCGACGACGAGGACGCCGAGCCGGGCGAAGGGCAGGAACAGGGCCGAGCGGGCGCCGACCACTACCGACATCTCGCCGCTCGCCACCCCCGCATGGATGCGCTCGCGTCGGCGGCCGCCGACGCCGGAGTGCCACTCGGCCGGGGGCGTGCCGAAGCGCGCGGCGAAGCGCGCCAGGAACTGGCCGGTGAGCGCGATCTCCGGCATCAGGATGAGCGCCTGCCGGCCGGCCCGCAGCGCCGCCGCCACCGCCTCGAAGTAGACGTCGGTCTTGCCCGAGCCGGTGACGCCCTCGAGCAGCGTGACGCCGAAGCCGCCGGCGGTCACGGACTGGCGAAGCGCCGTGGCGGCCGCCTGCTGGTCGGCCGACAGCGACGCCGGCGCGAAGTCGGGATCGGGGATCGGCGTCGCCTCGGGCGCCAGCACGACCGGCTCCAGGCAGCCCTCGTCGACGAGGCCGTCGATCACCGCGGCGCTGACCCCAGCCGCCTCGGCGAGCTGGCGCTTGGCGTGCGTCAGACCGCCTGCGGCCGCGGCCAGCACCCGTTGGCGCGCCGGCGTGAGGCGCCGCGGCAGCCCGCCGGTCGCCCGCACGCCCAGGCGCGGCGGCTCCGGGCCGCCGCGGGCCGGGTCGCGCAGCGCCAGCCGCAGCACCATGCCGCGCGGCGCCAGCGTGTAGCGGGCGATCCAGTCGAGCAGCTCGCGCAGCGGAGGCGGCACCGGGGGCGCGTCGAAGCAGCCGCTCACCGGCTTGAGGTTGGCGCCGGCGCCGCTGCGCAGGTTCCAGACGACGCCGAGCGTCTCGCGCGGGCCCAGCGGCACCTGCACCACGTCGCCGGGCGCCAAGTCCAGGCCCTCGGGCACCTGGTAGGAATAGGCGGTGTCGAGCGCCAGCGGCACCAGCACGTCGGCGATCAGGCCAGCCGGCGCGGCCGCGGCGCGGCCTGCCTCGTCGGATCGGTCGGATGGCTGCATCATCGGGCGGCAGATAACATCGATTCGCACCCGCCGCCCAAAGCTGCAACGGCCTGTTAGGGCAATGCGCCGCAAGTTCGCCCCATGACCGAAGCCGATCTCGCCCAGGCGTTTCAGCGCTGGCTCGACCACCTCGCCACCGTGCGGCGGCTGTCGCCGCTGACGCTGGAAGCCTACAGCCGCGACCTCCGGCAGTTCTTCGCCTTCCTGACGGTGCACCTGGGCGCGCCGCCGTCGCTCGCCGCGCTCGTCGGGCTGAAGCCGCTCGACGTCCGCGCCTTCCTCGCGGCGCGGCGGCGCGACGGCATCGAGAGCCGCTCGCTCATGCGCCAGCTTGCGGCGTTGCGCTCGTTCGCCCGCTTCTGCGAACGCGAAGGGCTGGGGGTGGCGACCGCCATCGCCGCCGTGCGCGGGCCCAAGCTGGCGCGCGGCCTGCCCCGGCCTGTCGCGGCCGCCGAGGCCAGGGCGGTCACCGCGAGCGAGACGCGGGCCGGCGAGGCGCGGCCGCCGTGGATCCTGACGCGGGACGCCGCCGTGCTGTCGCTGCTCTACGGCGCCGGTTTGCGCATCGGCGAAGCACTGTCGATCCGCCGCCGCGACGCCCCGGTGCCGGACATCGACAGCCTCACCATCACCGGCAAGGGCAACAAGACCCGCAGCGTGCCGATCCTGCCTCAGGTCGCCGCCCGCGTGGGCGACTACATCGCCCAGTGCCCGTGGCCGCTGCCGCCGGACGAGCCGCTGTTCGTGGGCGCGCGCGGCGGCCCGCTGTCGCCGCGCATCATCCAGCTCGCCATGGAGAGCCTGCGCGGCGCGCTCGGCCTGCCGGACAGTGCCACGCCCCATGCGCTGCGGCATTCCTTCGCCACGCACCTGCTGGGCAAGGGCGCGGATCTGCGCGGCGTGCAGGAGCTTCTGGGCCACGCCTCGCTGTCGACGACCCAGGGCTACACCAAGATCGATGCCGCGCGGCTGCTCGCCGCCTACGACTCCGCCCATCCGCGGGCGTGAGCGCAATTGCAGCCGTAAGCTCCTGTTTCAGCAGCGGTTGGCCAGGAGACGCGCCCCCTCCACCGCCTTCGGCGGCCCCCTCCCCCGCTGCGCGGGTGAGGAACAGGTCGCGCCGTATGATCCTCACCCGCGTAGCGGGGGAGCGGGACCATGCGTAGCATGGTGGAGGGGGCCGGACGTGCTGGAGGAGGCTGCGACCGCTACGAATTGCGCGCCGAGGCGGCGCGGGCGCGCTTGCGCAGCAGCGACCAGCGCCGAGCGAAGCGGCCGCTGTCGAGCCGTAGCGCCCGAACCATGGCGACGACCCTCTGCTTGACCGGCTCGACCTGGGCGTGGGCCCAGTCCTTGAGCCGCATCACCCAGGCATAGAGCCGCGCGAACCAGCCGATGCTGAGCAGCTTGGGCCGCACCAGATCGAACAGGAAGACGCTCAGGCCGAGCGCCAGGACCTGCGCCACGACGAACAGCCACACGGCGGTGAACACCCGGCCCTCGGCCAGATGCCAGAGCGCCAGCAGCTTCATCGGCTCGACCAGGGCGATCGGCACGGCGAACAGCACCAGCGCCGCGTAGGGCGGCAGGTGCCGCACCGCGTTGGTGAGCGCGAGCTTGACCTGCTGCCACGGCAGCACGCGGCCCAGCCAGGCGAAGACCGGCTGGAGATGATCCCAGAACCAGGCCTCGATCAGGAACAGGACCGCGAGCAGGAACCAGAGCGGCTTGAGCAGACGGCGCATAGTCACCTCGACGCCACCGGGCGCCGCGCAGGCGGCGCCGCGGGCGGCCGCTCAGATGTGGATGGCCCGCTTGTCGACGGCAAGGGCCGCCTCCTTGACGGCCTCCGACATCGTCGGGTGCGCGTGGGTGGAGCGGGCCAGGTCCTCCGACGAGCCGCGGAACTCCATCAGCACGACGGCCTCGTGGATCATCTCGCCCGCCTGCGCGCCGACGATGTGGACGCCGAGCACCCGGTCGGTCTCCTTGTCCGCCAGCACCTTGACGAAGCCTTCGGTGGTGCGGTTGGCGCGGGCGCGGCCGTTGGCGGTGAACGGGAACTTGCCGACGTTGTAGGCGATGCCGGCGTCCTTCAGCTCCTCCTCGGAGCGGCCGACGGAGGCGATCTCCGGATAGGTGTAGACCACGGCCGGGATCGCTTCGTAGTTCACGTGGCCCGCCTTGCCGGCGATGATCTCGGCCACCGCCATGCCCTCGTCCTCGCCCTTGTGGGCCAGCATCGGCCCGGCGATGACGTCGCCGATGGCGTAGATGCCGGGCACGCTGGTGCGGTAGTGGTCATCCGTCTCGACCCGGCCGCGGGCGTCGAGCTTGACGCCGACCTCCTCCAGGCCGAGCCCGTTGGTGTAGGGGCGCCGGCCGATGGCGAGCAGCACGATATCCGCCTCGACGCTCTCGGCCGCGCCGCCGGCCGCCGGCTCGACCGTCAGCGTCACGCCCTTCTTGGAGGGCGTCGCCGCGGTGACCTTGGACGACAGGCGGAAGCTGATGCCCTGCTTCTGGAACAGGCGCTGGCTCTGCTTGGCGACCTCGGCGTCCATGCCGGGCAGGATGCGGTCGAGGAACTCGATCACCTCCACCTCGGCGCCGAGGCGCCGCCACACCGAGCCGAGCTCCAGGCCGATGACGCCGGCGCCGATCACCACCAGCTTGCCGGGCACCTTGTCGAGCGCCAGCGCCCCGGTCGAGGAGACGATGCGCTTCTCGTCGATCTCCACGCCCTTGAGGGGGGCCACGTCCGAGCCGGTGGCGATGACGATGGCCTTGCCGTCGATGGTGGTCTTGCTGCCGTCCTCGGCAGTCACCTCGACGCTGTTCGGTCCGGTGAGCCGGCCCGCGCCGATATGGCTGTCGATCTTGTTCTTCTTGAACAGGAAGGCGACGCCGTTGACGTTCGCCGCCACGGTCTCGGTCTTGTGGGTCATCATCTGCGGCAGGTCGAGCTTGGGCGTGCCCACGCCGATGCCGAAGGCGGCGAAGCCGTGGCCCGCCTCCTCGAACAGCTCGGAGGCGTGCAGCAGTGCCTTGGACGGGATGCAGCCGATGTTGAGGCAGGTGCCGCCAAAAGTCTTCATCTTCTCGACCACGGCGGTCTTGAGCCCGAGTTGCGCGGCGCGGATGGCACACACGTAGCCGGCCGGCCCGGAGCCGATGACGATGACGTCGTAGGACATGAAGGATGGTTCCTAGATATGCGCCTGGAGGGGCAGGACGTGAGGACCGAAGGCCATGGACATTGCTCTCCTCGATCGCCCAGGTGGGAAGGGTGAGACGTTTCAGTCAGGTGCGGCGGCGCGGGGCTGATCTGCACATGTCCCGGCGTCCTCAGCCGACGGCCCGTTGGACCGCCAGCCGGACGCCGAGGCCGACCAGCAACGCCCCGGTGATCCGGTTGAACCAGCGGCCGAGCCGGCGCAGCCGCTCCTGCACGGCGCGGCCGGTGAAGAAGAAGGTGACGAGGGTGAACCAGCCGATGAGCAACGCCGCCATGGACACCGCGTAGCCCGCCTGCACGGCGAGCGGCGTCGCCGGGCTGATCAGGGTGGAGAACAGCGACAGGAAGAACAGGACGGCCTTGGGATTGAGCGCGTTGGTGAGGAAGCCGAGGCCGAAGCTGCGCGCGTCCGACATGGTCCGGCCGGTCGCCGCGTCCATCGAGGCCGCAGCCTCGGCGCTCGGCGGCGCGGCGGTCCAGGTCCTGATGCCGACGTAGATCAGGTAGGCGGCGCCCGCCCACTTCAGGATGCTGAAGGCCAGCAGCGAATGGGCGACCAGGAGGCCGAGCCCGGCGAGCGTATAGGCGGCGTGCACCAGCAGCGCCGAGCCGATGCCGAGGCTGGTCATCAGGCCGGCGCGGCGGCCGTGCGCCACGCTCTGGCGCACCACCATGGCGAAATCCGGCCCCGGCGACACCGCGGCCAGGGCGAAGACCGACAACAGCGTCAGGTACTCCACCAGCGTGCTTGCCATGGCCTGCCCCGTCCCCTGGCGTTCCCAGCAGCGTCACAGGGGCGGGCTCGGCCCGGCCCTGACGGCTGTGCGGCGTCGCCGCCCGCGTTCAGAGGTCCAGCACCAGGCGGGCCGGATCCTCCAGGTTCTCCTTGACGCGCACCAGGAAGGTCACCGCCTCCTTGCCGTCGATGATGCGGTGGTCGTAGCTGACGGCGAGGTACATCATCGGCCGCGCCACGATCTGGCCCTTCACCACCACCGGCCGCTGCTCGATGCGGTGCATGCCGAGGATCGCCGACTGCGGCGCGTTCAGGATCGGCGTCGACAGCAGCGAGCCGTAGATGCCGCCGTTGGAGATGGTGAAGGTGCCGCCCTGCATCTCCTCGATCTTGAGCTGGCCGTCGCGGGCCCTCTTGCCGAACTCGGCGATCGACTTCTCGATCTCGGCGATCGACATCTGGTCGGCGTCGCGCACCACCGGCACCACCAGGCCCCGGTCGGTGCCGACGGCGACGCCGATGTGATAGTAGTTCTTGTAGATGATGTCGGTGCCGTCGATCTCGGCGTTGACCGAGGGCACGTCCTTGAGCGCCTGCACGCAGGCCTTCACGAAGAAGCCCATGAAGCCGAGCTTGGTGCCGTGCTTCTTCTCGAACGCATCCTTGTACTGGCTGCGCAGGTCCATGACGCCGCTCATGTCGATGTCGTTGAACGTCGTCAGCATGGCCGCGTTCGACTGCGCTTCCTTGAGCCGGCGCGCGATGGTCTGGCGCAGCTTGGTCATGCGCACCCGCTCCTCACGGGCGCCGTCGTCCGCCGGGGACGGCGCGCGCACTTGGACAGGCGCTTCGGCCGGCTTCGCCACCGCGGTGCCGATGCGCGCCACCGCCTCCAGCATGTCGCCCTTGGTCACCCGGCCGTCCTTGCCGCTGCCGCCGACGGTCGCCGGATCGACGCCGCTCTCGGCGGCGATGCGCTGCACCGCCGGCCCGCTGTCGACGGCTGCCCGCGGCTTGACCTCCTCGGCGCCGCCCAGCACCGCGCCGGGCTTGTCGCCGGTCGCGGCCGGCTTGCCAGCCACCGCGGCGGGACCCGCCGCCTGGGCGACGGCCGGCTCGGCCGGCTTCTCGGCCACCTTGTCCGCGCTCTTGGCCGCCTTGGGCTCGGCCTTGGCGGCGCCGTTGCCCTCGCCGATCGAGCCCAGCAGCGCCCCCACCTCGACCGTCTCACCGTCCTTGGCGACGATCTCGGACAGCACGCCGCTCGACGGCGCATTGACCTCCAGCGTGACCTTGTCGGTCTCCAGCTCGACCAGCGGCTCGTCGGCCTTCACCGGGTCACCGGCCTTCTTGAACCAACGGCCGATGGTGGCCTCTGTCACCGACTCGCCCAGAGTCGGAACGCGGATTTCGGTCGCCATGGTGATGTGCCCTTGCGGGCCCCCTCGCATTTCGGGCTATCGGGGCGGATGCCCCCGCCTTGAGCTGTTGGAAGCGAACGCGCGGTGCGGATCCGGAGGATCAGGTCCCCATCATGCGTTCTTGAGTTGATGGATGGTCGGGCTTGACCCGACCATCCATCCCACAAAGCTGACTACGCCGCGAAGGCGTCGTCCATGAAGGCCTGAAGCTGGGCCAGGTGCTTGGACATCTGCCCCACGGCGGGCGACGCCGCCGCCGGCCGGCCGACGTAGCGCGGCCGCTTGTTCTTGGCTTCGCGGTGCTCCAGCACCCAGTCCAGGTAGGGCTGCACGAACGTCCAGGCGCCCATGTTGCGCGGCTCTTCCTGGCACCAGATCAGATCGGCGTTCGGGAAGCGCGACACCTCGTTGGCGATCGACTTGACCGGGAACGGATAGAGCTGTTCGACGCGCAGCAGGTAGACGTCGTCGATGCCCCGCTTCTCCCGTTCCTCCAGGAGGTCGTAGTAGACCTTGCCGGTGCACAGGATGAGGCGGCGGATCTTGTCGTCGCGCACCAGCTTGACGGCGCTGCCCTCAGGGTTGCGTTGGGCGTCGTCGTAGAGCACCCGGTGGAAGGTCGTGCCTTCCACGAGCTCCGACAGGGTCGACACGGCGCGCTTGTGGCGCAGCAGCGACTTGGGCGTCATCAGCACCAGCGGCTTGCGGAAGTCGCGCTTCATTTGCCGGCGCAAGATGTGGAAGTAGCTGGCAGGCGTCGAGCAGTTGGCCACCTGCATGTTGTCCTCGGCGCATTGCTGCAGGTAGCGCTCGAGGCGGGCGGAGGAGTGCTCCGGCCCCTGGCCCTCGTAGCCGTGCGGCAGCAGCATCACCAGGCCCGACATGCGTAGCCACTTGCGCTCGCCGGACGAGATGAACTGGTCGACGACCACCTGGGCGCCGTTGGCGAAGTCGCCGAACTGCGCCTCCCACAGGGTCAGCGCGTTGGGCTCGGCCAGCGAGAAGCCGTACTCGAAGCCCAGCACCGCCTCCTCCGAGAGCATCGAGTTGATGACCTCGTAGCGCGCCTGGCCCTCCCGCAGGTGGTTCAGCGGCTTGTAGCGGCGGTCGGTCTCCTGGTCGTGCAGGACGGAGTGGCGCTGGGAGAAGGTGCCGCGCTCCACGTCCTGGCCGGACAGCCGGATCGGATGGCCCTCCAGCAGCAGCGAGCCGAAGGCCAGCGCCTCCGCCGTCGCCCAATCGAGGCCCTCGCCGGTCTCGATCATCTTGCGGCGGGTGTCCATGAAGCGCTGGATGGTGCGATGGGCGGTAAAGCCCTTCGGCATCCGCGTCAGCCCCTCGCCGATCTCCTTGAGCGTGGCGACGGCCACACCGGTCTGGCCCCGGCGCGGATCGTCGCCGTCCTCCCGCACGGCCTTCATGCCGGACCAGCGCCCGTCGAGCCAGTCGGCCTTGTTGGGCTTGTAGTCCTGCGCGACCTCGAACTCGGCGTCGAGGTGGGCGCGCCACTCGGCCTTGCGCTCCTCCACCTGGGCCTCGCTGACGATGCCCTCGCTCACCAGCTTCTTGGCGTAGATCTCCAGCGTCGACGGGTGCTGGCGGATCTTGCGGTACATCACCGGCTGGGTGAACGCCGGCTCGTCGCCCTCGTTGTGGCCGAAGCGGCGGTAGCAGAACATGTCGATGACGACCGGCTTGTGGAAGCGTTGCCGGAACTCCGTCGCCACCTTGGCGGCGAACACCACCGCCTCCGGGTCGTCGCCGTTGCAGTGGAACACCGGCGCTTCCACCATCTTCGCCACATCGGACGGATAGGGCGAGGAGCGCGAGAAGCGCGGGTTGGTGGTGAAGCCGATCTGGTTGTTGATGATGAAGTGCACCGAGCCGCCGGTGCGGTGGCCCTTCAGCCCCGACAGGCCGAAGCACTCCGCCACCACGCCCTGGCCGGCGAAGGCGGCGTCGCCGTGGATCAGCAGCGGCATGACCGAGGCGCGCTCGCCGCTGTCGCCCAGCAGGTCCTGCTTGGCGCGCACCTTGCCCAGCACGACCGGATCGACGATCTCCAGGTGCGACGGGTTGGCGGTCAGCGACAGGTGCACCTGGTTGCCGTCGAAGATGCGGTCCGACGAGGCGCCCAGGTGGTACTTGACGTCGCCGGAGCCTTCGACGTCGTCCGGCTTGAAGGAGCCGCCCTTGAATTCGTTGAAGATGGCGCGGTGCGGCTTGGCCATCACCTGGGCGAGCACGTTCAGGCGGCCGCGGTGGGCCATGCCGAGCGCGATGTCGCGCACGCCGAGCGCGCCGCCGCGCTTGATGATCTGCTCGAGCGCCGGGATGATCGCCTCGCCGCCGTCCAGGCCGAAGCGCTTGGTGCCGGTGTACTTGAGGTCGATGAACTTCTCGAAGCCTTCCGCCTCGATCAGCTTGTTCAGGATGGCGCGCTTGCCCTGCTCGGTGAAGGTGACTTCCTTGTCCGGGCCCTCGATGCGCTCCTGGATCCACGCCTTCTCGACGGGATCGGAGATGTGCATGAACTCGAAGCCGAGCGTCTGGCAGTAGGTGCGCTCGAGAATGGTCAGCATCTCGCGCACGGTCGCGAACTCGAGGCCGAGCACGTTGTCGATGAAGATCTTGCGGTCGTAGTCCGCCTCGTCGAAGCCGTACGAGGACGGGTGCAGCTCGATGTGATCGCCGCGCGGCTGCAAATGCAGCGGGTCGAGATCGGCATGCAGGTGGCCGCGCATGCGGTAGGCGCGGATCATCATGATGGCGCGGACGCTGTCACGCGTCGCCTGGGCCACCTGGGCGTCCGACAGGTCGACGCCGTTGCCCTGGGCCTGGCGCTTGATCTTGTCGCCGATCACGGCTTCGACCGGCCAGTTGCCGTCGAGGGCGGCCACCAGCTCGCCATTGGCGGCGACGGGCCAGTTCGGCTTCCGCCAGGAGGCGCCCTTGGCGTTCTTGGCGACGAGGGCGGAATCGTCCTTGAGCGCGGAGAAGAACGTCTGCCACTCCGCGTCGACCGAGCTCGGATCCCGCTCGTAGCGGGCCTGGAGCTGCTCGAGATAGGCGGCATTGCCGCCGTACAGGAAGGCGGTATCGGCGAAAAGCGCGTTGGCGTCCTGGCGTGCCATCAGTCATGTCCCTGCCGGAACCGGTGTCCGCGCCGCGTGGGCGGGCACCGCTGGAAAGGCTTCGTCGAGCCTCGTCCCTCGGCCCTCCGGTGGGCTCCGGGTCGAGCGGACCGGCTGGTCCGCGGTCGTTCAATGGGCGCAGATGAAGGCATCCGTGCGGTGCGCCGGAGCACCTCTGCGCTGGAGCATTTCGCCGTCGGATGAGCCTCATCCAATTGCGGAGAAATGCTCCAGCTCTCTGCATCTGGAGCGCTTCTCTTGCGATTGGGCGAGTCCACCCAATCGCCAGGCGCTCTAGCGAAATCGTCCGCCCGGCCAACCGGGCCGGCCTGTCCGCCGCGCGGCGACCAAGGCCTTCGCCAGGACAACGATCCTGGCGTCGGCACCTGCGGCGGTGAGCGGCGAACGGCCGCTATATGGGCATGGTGGCGGGAGCCCGCCACCCGTCAGCCCTTGAGCACCTCGACCAGGGTCTTGCCCAGGCGCGCCGGCGACGGCGACACGCGGATGCCCGCGGCCTCCATGGCGGCGATCTTGTCCTCGGCGCCGCCCTTGCCGCCGGAGATGATGGCGCCGGCGTGGCCCATGCGGCGGCCGGGAGGGGCGGTGCGGCCGGCGATGAAGCCGACCATCGGCTTGGCCCGGCCGCGCTTGGCCTCGTCCTTGATGAACTGCGCCGCATCCTCTTCGGCCGAGCCGCCGATCTCGCCGATCATGACGATCGACTGGGTGTTGGGATCGGCCAGGAACAGCTCCAGCACGTCGATGAACTCGGTGCCCTTGACCGGATCGCCGCCGATGCCGACGGCCGAGGTCTGGCCCAGGCCCTCGTTGGTGGTCTGGAACACGGCCTCGTAGGTCAGCGTGCCCGAGCGGGAGACGATGCCGACGCTGCCGGGCTTGAAGATGTTGGCCGGCATGATGCCGATCTTCGATTCGCCGGCGGTGACGACACCCGGGCAGTTCGGCCCGATGAGGCGCGACTTGGAGCCCGAGAGCGAGCGCTTGACCCGCACCATGTCGAGCACCGGGATGCCCTCGGTGATGCAGACGATCAGCGGGATCTCGGCGTCGATGGCCTCGCAGATCGCGTCGGCGGCGCCCGGTGGCGGCACGTAGACGACCGTGGCGTCGGCGCCCGTCGCCTCGCGGGCCTCGGCCACCGTGTCGAACACCGGCAGGTTGAGGTGGGTGGCGCCGCCTTTGCCGGGCGAGGTGCCGCCGACCATCTTGGTGCCGTAGGCGATCGCCTGCTCGGAGTGGAAGGTGCCGTTCTTGCCGGTGAAGCCCTGGCAGATCACCTTGGTGTTCTTGTCGATCAGAATGGACATGTGATCAGCCCCTCACCGCCTTGACGATCTTCTGTGCCGCGTCGTCGAGATCGTCGGCCGGGATGACGTTGAGGCCGGACTCGCGCAGGATCTGCTTGCCGAGCTCGACGTTGGTGCCTTCGAGGCGCACCACCAGCGGCACCTTGAGGCCGACTGCCTTCACCGCCGCGATGACGCCGCGGGCGATGACGTCGCACTTCATGATGCCGCCGAAGATGTTGACCAGGATGCCCTTCACGTTGGGATCCGAGGTGATGATCTTGAAGGCCGCGGTGACCTTCTCCTCGGTGGCGCCGCCGCCGACGTCGAGGAAGTTGGCCGGCTCCTCACCGTAGAGCTTGATGATGTCGAGCGTCGCCATGGCGAGGCCGGCGCCGTTGACCATGCAGCCGATGGTGCCGTCGAGCGCGATGTAGGCGAGATCGTACTTGGAGGCCTCGATCTCCTTGGAATCCTCTTCGGTGATGTCGCGCAGCGCCACCACGTCCGGATGCCGGTAGAGGGCGTTGTCGTCGAAGCTCACCTTGGCGTCGAGGCACTTCAGGTGACCATCCTTGGTGATGATCAGCGGGTTGACCTCGAGCATGGCCATGTCCTTCTCGACGAAGGCCTTGTAGAGGACGTGGACCAGCTTGTCGGCCTGCTTGGCCAAATCGCCTGCGAGGCCCAGCGCCTGCGCCACCCGGCGGCCGTGGTGGGCCATGACGCCGGTCGCCGGATCGATGGCGAAGGTCAGGATCTTCTCGGGCGTGTCATGGGCCACCTGCTCGATGTCCATGCCGCCTTCGGTCGAGACCACGAAGGCCACCCGCCCGGTGGCGCGGTCCACCAGCATCGACAGGTAGAACTCCTTGTCGATGTCGGAGCCGTCCTCGATGTAGAGGCGGTTGACCTGCTTGCCGGCCTCGCCGGTCTGGATGGTGACCAGCGTCGCCCCGAGCATCTGCTCGGCGAACTGCTTGACCTCCTCGATCGACTTGGCGAGGCGCACGCCGCCCTTTTCGCCGGCGCTGGCTTCCTTGAACTTGCCCTTGCCGCGGCCGCCGGCGTGGATCTGGCTCTTCACCACCCAGAGCGGGCCGCCGAGCTCGCGGGCGGCCGCCTCGGCTTCGTCCGGCGAGAAGATCGCCTTGCCCCGGGAGACGGGGGCGCCGAACTCCTTGATGACGGCTTTGCCCTGGTATTCGTGGATATTCATGCGGAACGTTCCTCTGCGCCGGTGGTCCTGCGTGCGGGGCGGTTATGGTTGTATGACAGGGGCGTCAAACCCTACGATGACGACGGTTTGATTAAGTCAGAGCTCCATTGATGCCCTTGCAGGCTTCGATCAGGGATTGGACGGACGCAACCGAGTTGTCGAACATGGCCTTCTCGTCGCTGGTGAGCGCGATCTCGACGATGCGCTCGACGCCGCGCTCGCCGATGACGACGGGCACGCCGACGAAGGTGTCTTTGACACCATATTCCCCATCGAGGAAAGCAGCCGCGGGCAGCACCCGCTTCTGGTCCCTGAGGTAGCTTTCGGCCATGGCGATGGCCGCCGCGGCGGGGGCATAGAAGGCGGAACCGGACTTGAGCAGGGCGACGATCTCGCCGCCGCCCTGGCGCGTGCGCTGGACGATGGCGTCGAGCCGCTCCCAGGTGGTCCAGCCCATGTCCACCAGCGCCGGCAGCGGCACGCCGCCCACGGTCGAGTAGCGCACCAGCGGCACCATGTCGTCGCCGTGACCGCCGAGCACGAAGGCACTGACGTCCTTCACCGACACCTGGAACTCGTCGGCGAGGAAGCGGCGGAAACGGGCGGAATCGAGCACGCCGGCCATGCCGACGATGCGGTGGTGGGGAATGCCGGAGAACTTCTGCAGCGCCCACACCATGGCGTCGAGCGGATTGGTGATGCAGACCACGAAGGCGTCGGGCGCATAGCGGGCGATGCCGGCGCCCACCCCTTCCATCACCCGGAGGTTGATGCCGAGCAGGTCGTCGCGGCTCATGCCGGGCTTGCGCGGCACGCCGGCGGTGACGATGACCACGTCGGCGCTGGCGATGTCGGCATAGGACTGGGTGCCGCTGAAGGCCACGCCGAAGCCGTCGACCGGGGCGCTCTCGGCGATGTCGAGCGCCTTGCCCTGAGGCACGCCCTCGGCGATGTCGAACAGCACGACGTCGCCCAGCTCCTTCAGGCCGGCGAGGTGGGCCAAGGTGCCGCCGATCTGACCGGCACCGATCAGCGCGATCTTCTTGCGGGCCATGGGGAGAAGGAACCTCGGGACGAGAGGGGCGGCCATGGCCCCCGGAAAGCGGCGTCTGTCTGACTCAATCTCTTGCGGCCATCAAGTCGTTTGCGTGACAAAAGCAAGGAATGCCGCGGGCTTAATCCGAGTTTATGGGACAAATTTCAATTTCTGTAATTTATATGAACGTCAGACGCCGCGCGACTTGAGCGCCCGCAGGACGATCGCCATCGTCGCCTGCAGCCGGCCGTCGAGGCTGCTGCGCACCCGGTGCGCGTCGAGCCGGATCGACATCGGATGGGTGAAGCGGTGCAGCGCATCGATGAGCAGCGACAGGCCGGCCTCGCGGTCCTCCAGGTCGAAGACCTGCGTGCCGATGCCGTCGTCGAGCACTTCGGCAAACAGCCGCCGCGCCCGTCCCAGGTGCCGGCGCGCCACCGGGCGGTTCTCTTCGACGGCGGTGGCGAACAGCGAGAACAGCTCCGGCTCGCGCTCCAGCACGTCGCGGTAGCCGCGGGCGAGCGCCAGGATCATGCGCTCCAGCTTGTCGTCGGCGGGATCCGGCGCCCCCGCAATGTCGGCCAGCAGCGCCTCGATCGGGCTGAGCGCCGCGCCCACCACGGCGTCGAGCAGGTCGTCCTTGGAGGCGAAGTAGCGGTAGACGTTGGCGTGCGTCATGCCGGCGTCTTCCGCCACGGCGACCAGCCGCACCCGCTTGGCGCCGACGCGGTGGACATGGTCGGCGGCAATGGCGATCAGCCGGCTGCGCGGCGCCCGGCTGCTGCGGATGGGCTGGGCGGCGCGCACCGGTCAGTCTCCGCCGCGTACCTCGCCCCGTTTGCGGGGAGAGGTCGGAGCGCGCGCAGCGCGATCCGGGTGAGGGGGCGATGCAGGAGAGGGCTCGAGGCCGATCACGCCACGCGGCAGCCCCCCCTCACCCCGACCCTCTCCCCGCAAGCGGGGCGAGGGAGCCCGCCGGCGCCCGCGCATCAGGTCTCGACCACGCCGGCGGTGTCGTCGCCGGGCTGGTGGCCCTTGCCGTGCGGCGTGCCGAGATAGGCATCCGAGCGCATCTCGATCAGGCGCGACGCGGTGCGCTCGAACTCGAAGGCCTCGCGGCCGCTCGTGCCGACGTAGAGGCCCGGCGGCTCCGCCGCCGCCGAGGCCAGGAGCTTGACGTGGCTGTCGTAGAGCACGTCGATCAGGGTGATCAGCCGCTTGGCCTCGTTGCGGCGGTCGACGTCGAGGACCGGGATGTCCTCCAGGATCACCGTGTGGAAGTTCTGGGCGATCGCCATGTAGTCGCTGGCGCCGTAGGGCTTGCCGCAGAGGTCGGCGAAGGCGAAGCGGGCGACGCCCGAGCCTGCCTCGGGCACCTCGACGGCATGGCCCTTGACGACGAGGGTGCGCGGCCGCCCCCGCGTCAGGCCGGACAGCCGCTGGAACATCTGCCCCAGCGCGGCATGCGCCGCAGGCCCGGCCGGCACGTGGTAGACCGGCGAGCCGCCCAGCTTCTCCAGCCGGAAATCGGTGCGCGAATCGAGGCGGAACACCTCCATGTGCGCCTCGATCAGGGCGATGAAGGGCAGGAACAGCGCCCGGTTGAGGCCGTTCTCGTAGAGCTTGTCGGGCTCGACGTTGGAGGTGGCGACCACCGTCACGCCCTTCTCGAACAGCACCTTGAACAGCCGGCCGAGGATCATCGCGTCGGCGATGTCGGTCACGGTGAACTCGTCGAAGCAGAGCACCGTCGCCTCCGCCGCCAGCGCGGCGGCGACGAACGGGATCGGGTCGGAGTCCTTGCGCTCGCCGCGCTTCACGGCCTGCCTGAACTGGAAGATGCGCTCGTGCGCGTCGGCCATGAACGCATTGAAATGGGCGCGCCGCTTCGTCTCGACGGTGATCTCGTCGTAGAAGAGGTCCATCAGCATGGTCTTGCCGCGGCCCACCGAGCCCCAGACGTAGAGCCCTTTGGCGCCCGGCGCGGCGGCGGACTTGGGCGTGCCGCCGAACAGGCGGCCGAGGACACCCGAGCGGGCGGTCGGCCGCGGCACCGCGAGCTCCGCGGCGAGCTCGTCCAGCCGCTCCACCAGCAGTTCCTGGGCGTCGTCGCGCTCAATGGCGCCGTTGGCGACGAGGCCGTCGTAGCGGGCCTGGACCGGACCGCGGCGATGGGCCGAGCTGAGGGAGGAGGCTGACGGCAGGGATGTCACGCCGTCGCTTTAGCGTCTTTGCCGCATTGCGACAATCGTCGCGCTGTCGATGCCGGCGCCGACGCGGCGCCCGTCATGTGTGCTGGAGCACGGGACGGCCGCAGCGGCCCTTGCCAGCCATGCTGCAATGCACAATATTCCGCCGGTCTAGGGAGCCGCCGCCAGGAAAAACAATAAGGATTCGGCAATGGCTCAGACTCTTTCGGCAACCGGTGCGATCAGGAAGCTGTTCGCGACCGACCTGCCGCTCTTTCGCGACCACCTGCTCCGCCTCGATGCGGACAGCCGCCGCAACCGCTTCATCGGCGGCGTCAGCGACGAGTTCATCGTCGGCTACGCCGCGCGCTGCTTCGCCAAGGGCGCCATCGTATTCGGCTACATCGTCGAGGGCGAGGTGCGGGGCGCCGCCGAGCTGCATCCGACCGATGCCGGCGACGCGGCCACGGCTGAAGCGGCCTTCAGCGTCGAGCCCGGCTTCCGCCGCCAGGGCGTCGGTCGCGAGCTGTTCGCGCACCTGATCCGCTGCGCCCGTGCCTACGGCGTGCGCCACCTGCGCATGAACTGCCTCGCCCACAACCGGGCCATGCAGGCGCTGGCCCGCAAGTTCAAGGCCGAGCTCGTGCTCGACCGGTGGGAAACCATCGCGCACCTCGATGCCGAGGCGCCGACGCTGTTCACGCTCTACAACGAGGCCATCAACGACGCCATCGACTTCACCAAGGCGGCGATCAGCCTGCAGCGGCGCATCTGGCGCCCCGGCAGCCGCGACGAGCCGCGCCCGGTGGCTTAAAGCGCTCGCGACGTCGTGGCCGGGTCAAGCCCGGCCATGACGGCAGCGCGCTATGTCAGCCTTACTTGGCCAGCCTTACTTGCTGAGCGTCAGCGGCGCGCCCGACTTGGCGATGACGCCGTTGAACTGGCCGCCGGAGTCGCGCAGGCGCGCCACCACGCCGCCGCGGGCATAGAGGTAGACCTCGCCGTCGCGCAGCTCCCAGGCGTTGACGCTCTGCAAGTCCTTGTTGGCGCATCCGGCCGTGTTGGCCTTGTAGAGATCGAGCGCCGGCGTCGACGACAGCGTCACGGCGCATGAGCCGGCCGCCTCCTTCGCCGTCCACCGCCCGACGGCGCCGGAGCGGGTCGGCGCCGGCGCAGCAGGGGCGGGCGCCGGCGTGGCGGTTGCCGGCGTGCCGAGCGCGGCAACCGACGGCTGGCCCGGCTCGACGACGGCGACGCCGCCGGGGCTGCCGGGCGCCACGGACGTGCCCGGTGCCGGCGGCAGCGGGCTCGCCTCCACCCGCGGCGTCGGCGCGGGGGCCGGCGTCACCTCCGGCTCGAGGGGCGGGGCCGACGCGACCCGGCGCTGCGGGCTGGTATAGACGGATGGACCGGGATCGAAGCGGCTCGACTGGCAACCGGCGACGGCGAGCGCGACGGGCAGGATCGCCCAGGCGGCCCGCGACCTGCGGCCGGCCCGGAAGCCGACAGGCGTTGCAGACGCCTGGGTGGCATGTTCGACGGCGACCTGCATCATCGTATATCCGACACCGCTGCTGTTGGGCGCGTCGGCATGGCCGCCGCCATCCGACGCCCCCGATCCGGGAACCGCGGGCTTGCGTCCGGCATCAAGCTCTAACGCACAAGCCCGTTGCTTTCGAGGCACCAGCCACCGTTTCACACGAGGTGTGTCCCGGAAGCCGCGCTGCCACGCCGCGGACCTTACGTCGGAATGGTAAATCGAGTTTTGCCGCTGCCCTCACAGGTGCCGGGTCACCATCATCTTCTTGATCTCGGCGATGGCCTTGGCCGGATTGAGGTGCTTCGGGCAGACGTTGGCGCAGTTCATGATGGTGTGGCAGCGGTAGAGCCGGAACGGATCCTCCAGCCGATCGAGCCGCTCGCCGGTGTCCTCGTCGCGGCTGTCGATGAGCCAGCGGTAGGCCTGCAGCAGCGCGGCCGGGCCGAGGTAGCGGTCGCCGTTCCACCAGTAGCTCGGGCAGGAGGTGGTGCAGCAGGCGCACAGGATGCACTCGTAGAGCCCGTCGAGCTTCTGCCGGTCCTCCGGCGACTGGCGCCATTCCTTCTCCGGCGAGGGCGTCACCGTCTTGAGGTAGGGCTCGATGGACGCGTGCTGGGCGTAGAAGGTGGTGAGGTCCGGCACCAGGTCCTTGACCACGGGCATGTGCGGCAGCGGGTAGATCTTGACCAGCTTGCCGTCGCTGCACTCGTCGATGCCCATGGTGCAGGCGAGCGTGTTGGCGCCGTTGATGTTCATCGAGCAGGAGCCGCAGATGCCCTCGCGGCAGGAGCGGCGCAAGGTCAAGGTGGGGTCGACCTTGTTCTTGATCCATAGCAGCGCGTCGAGCACCATCGGCCCGCAGTCGTCGCGGTCGACATAATAGGTGTCGATCGACGGGTTCTTGCCGTCGTCCGGGTTCCACCGGTAGATCCGGAAGGTGGTGATCCGCTTGGCCGACGCGGGCTTCGGCCACGTCTTGCCCTCGGTCATCCGCGAGTTCTTGGGCAGGGTAAATTCGGCCATGGTCAGACTTTCTTATGCCTCGACGCCGTCGAGACGCCGTTCGATGCGTTCCAGCCGCTGGTCGTGCCGGCCGCGCCGGCGCCCAGCTCAGTACACGCGGGCCTTGGGCTCGATGTACTGGACCTCGTTGGTCATCGTGTAGGTGTGGACCGGCCGGTAATCGATGGTGACGCTCTTGGCCAGATCATCGACCCAGGTCAGCGTGTGCTTCATCCAGTCCTTGTCGTTGCGGTCCGGATAGTCCTCGCGGGCGTGGGCGCCGCGCGACTCGGTGCGGTTCACCGCCGAGTCCATGGTCACGACCGCCTGAACGATCAGATTGTCGAACTCCAAGGTCTCGATGAGATCGGAGTTCCACACGAGCGAGCGGTCGGTGACGCGCACGTCCTTGGCCCGGCCCCAGACCTCGTGGATGAGCTTCTTGCCCTCCTCCAGCACCTCGCCGGTGCGGAAGACGGCGCAGTTGGTCTGCATGGTCTTCTGCATGTCGAGGCGCAGGTCGGCCGTCGGGATGCTGCCGCTGGCGTAGCGGAAGCGGTCGAGCCGCGACAGCGCCAGCTCGGCCGAATTGGCCGGCAGCTCGGCGTGCTTCTCGCCGGGGGTGACGATCTCGGCGGCGCGCAGGCCGGCGGCGCGGCCGAACACCACGAGGTCGATCAGCGAGTTGGAGCCCAGGCGGTTGGCGCCGTGCACCGAGACGCAGGCGGCTTCGCCCAGCGCCATCAGCCCCGGCACCACCGCGTCGGGATCACCGCCGACCTTGGTCAGCACCTCGCCGTGATAGTTCGTGGGGATGCCGCCCATGTTGTAGTGCACCGTCGGCAGCACCGGGATCGGCTCCTTGGTGACGTCGACGCCGGCGAAGATCTTGGCGCTCTCGGAAATGCCGGGCAGGCGCTCGGCCAGGATCTTCGGATCCAGGTGATCGAGGTGCAGGAAGATGTGGTCCTTGCCCTTGCCGACGCCGCGGCCCTCGCGGATCTCCACCGTCATCGAGCGGGAGACGACGTCGCGCGACGCCAGGTCCTTGGCCGAGGGGGCATAGCGCTCCATGAAGCGCTCGCCTTCCGAATTGGTGAGGTAGCCCCCCTCGCCGCGCGCGCCTTCGGTGATCAGGCAGCCGGCGCCATAGATGCCGGTGGGGTGGAACTGCACGAACTCCATGTCCTGCAACGGCAGGCCGGCGCGCAGCACCATGCCGCCGCCGTCGCCGGTGCAGGTGTGGGCGGACGTGGCCGAGAAGTAGGCGCGGCCGTAGCCGCCGGTGGCCAGCACGGTGAGGTGCGAGCGGAAGCGATGGATGGTGCCGTCATCGAGCTTGATGGCGACGACGCCGCGGCAGCGGCCGTCCTCCATGATCAGGTCGATGGCGAAATACTCGATGAAGAATTCCGTCGAGTTGCGCAGCGCCTCGCCGTAGAGCGTGTGCAGCATGGCGTGGCCGGTGCGGTCGGCGGCGGCGCAGGTGCGCTGGGCCGGCGGGCCGCGGCCGTAGTCGGTGGTCATGCCGCCGAACGGGCGCTGGTAGATCTTGCCGTCCTGGGTGCGCGAGAACGGCACGCCCCAGTGCTCCAGCTCGTACACCGCGGCCGGCGCGTTGCGGACGAGGTATTCGATGGCGTCCTGGTCGCCCAGCCAGTCCGACCCCTTGACGGTGTCGTACATGTGCCAGCGCCAGTTGTCCTCGCCCATGTTGCCGAGCGAGGCGGCGACGCCGCCCTGGGCCGCCACGGTGTGCGAGCGCGTCGGGAACACCTTGGTGATGCAGGCGGTGCGCAGGCCCGCCTGCGAGCAGCCGACGGTGGCGCGCAGGCCGGCGCCGCCGCCGCCGACGATCACCACGTCGAAGGTGTGGTCGGTGATCGGATAGGCGCGCCCGTTCACGGCCGGGCCGGCTGCGCCGTTGGTGGATCCGTTGGATGCCATGCGATCCTCCTTAGACGACGCGGCCGAGACCGAGCTTGAGAACGGCGAACAGCGCGGCTGCCGCCACGGCCACCGCGAAGAAGGTGTTGAGGATGACGGCGACGAGCTTCAGGCCCTCGTCGTGCACGTAGTCCTCGATGACCACCGCCATGCCCAGGCGCATGTGGATGGCGACGGAGATCACCAGCAGCGCCAGCACGATGGCTGCGAGCGGGTGCGAGACGACGGCGACCGCCGTGGCATAGTCGCGCCCCCCGGCGGCGAGCAGGATGACGACGAACGCGAGGATCAGGATCAGGTTGGCGACCGCCGTCAGCCGCTGGCGCCAGAAGTGGTCGGTGCCGGCGTGGGCAGCGCCCAGGCCCTGGATCCTGGACAGCGTCGTGCGCAGTGTCTTCGCTTGTTCGGCCATGGCGGAACTCCTCAGGCCAGCGCCAGCGCGACCACCCAGAAGACGACCGTCAGGGTGAGCGAGCCGAACAGGGAGAAACGAGCGAGGTTCATGCGGGCCTCGCGCTCGAAGCCGTAGCCGAGATCCCACACGAAATGGCGGATGCCGCCGAGCATGTGGTTGAACAGCGCCCAGGTGTAGCCGAAGAGCACCAGCCGGCCGAGGAACGAGGTCATGACCCACTGCACGGCGGCATAGGGGCCGGGCCCGGCGGCGAGGGCGACCAGCCACCACACCACCAGCAGCGTGCCGACATACAGCGCGACCCCCGTGGCGCGGTGCAAGATGGACATGGCCATGGTCCACGTCCACCGGTAGATCTGCAGGTGCGGCGACAGCGGCCGGGCCTGCTCGACCCCTACGCCAGGCGCCTTGGCCCGAACATCCGACATCCTTGCTCTCCACTCCGCTGCCGGCAAAGCAGGCAATCGTGATCTGGGCCGGCCCGCGCGCAGCGTCCATTGCCGCCACCGCGAGCGTCCCGGGGCTCGTCAGGCATGCCGAGCCCGCGCTAGATTGGAACGGTTCCTATCCAAAGTCGGCGCGGCCCGCAATGGCGTCGGACGCCGCGCCAGGTCCCGCCGAATCCGTGCTTACTTCGCCGGATACGAAACGACAATGCACCGAGCCGATGCCGCCGACACCTGCCGCCCGCCCCTGCCCCCGCACGGGCGGCCGCGGCGGCAAGGAAGCGTGCGGGCAAGTCGGCACCATTGAAACAGCTTTCATGCGATTTAGAATGAAGGTAATCTTTGCGCAGCCGTGAGCAATTGGCTTTTCGCGTAGGCTGCCTTCGCCGTACGCGAAGGAAAAGAGATGCGCTTCGATTTCACCGATCTCTCCCTGTTCCGCAACGTGGTCGAGGCCGGCTCGATCACCCACGGCGCCGAGCGCAGCCATTTGGCGCTGGCGGCGGCTTCGACCCGCATCAGGCACATGGAGGAGGCGCTCGGCGCGGCGCTCCTGGTGCGCAGCCGCCAGGGCGTGACGGTGACCCAGGCGGGCCGCACGCTGCTGCAGCACGCCCGCACCATTCTCGCCCAGGCCGAGCTGCTGCGTGACGACATGAGCTCGTTTGCCGGCGGCCTGGCGGGCCAGATCCGCATCCTGTCCAACACCAACGCCTTGACCGAGTTCCTGCCCGAAGCCCTGTCGTCGTTCCTGGCGGCCCATCCGCACGTGTCGATCGACCTGGAGGAGCGGCTGTCGGACGAGATCGTCGGCCTGATCGCCGAAGGCGTCGCCGAGATCGGCATCGTTGCCGGCACCGTCGACCCGGGCGCCTTGGAGACGTTCCCGTTCCGCCGCGACCGTTTCGTGCTGGTAGTGGCGGCGAGCCACCCGCTGGCGGCCCGTCCGGTCGACGCCCGCTCCGGCGAGGCGGCGCCCATCTCGTTCGCCGAGGTGCTGGACCACGACTTCATCGGCCTCGACCGCGCCAGCGCGCTGCAACGCTTCCTGGCCGGCAAGGCGAGCCGCATCGGCCGCCCGATCCGGCTGCGGGTGCAGCTGCGCAGCTTCGACGGCGTGTGCCGGCTGGTGGAGTGTGGCGTGGGCGTCGGCATCGTGCCGGAGACCTCGGCCGAGCGTGCCGCCAAGACCATGGCCATCACCATCGTGCCGCTCAGCGACGCCTGGGCCGAGCGCGACCTCACGATTACGATCCGCAGCCTCGACGGGCTGCTGCCCTACGCCCGCCAACTCGTCGAGCACCTGCGCTCGACCGGGACCGCGGGCGCCACGCCGCATGGGAGAGCGTGATGGACGAGGCGAGCCCGCCGCTGCTGACGATCGAGGCCGCATGCGCGACCATCCGGCTCAACCGGCCGAAGCATCTCAATCGCATCCAGCGCGAGGACATCGATATCCTCGCCGCCCACTTCGACCGCGTCGACGCGGACCGGGCCGTGCGCGTGCTGGTGCTCACCGGCACGGGGCGGGCCTTCTCGGCCGGCTACGACCTGGGCGACCTGGGGCGCCGGACCGCCGGCCCGGACGCGAGCCCCGAGGCCGGCCGGCCGGATTTCGCCGCCATGGTCGACCGCCTGGAGAACCTGCGGGTGCCGACGGTCTGCCGGCTCAACGGCAGCGTCTACGGCGGTTCCACCGACCTGGCGCTGGCCTGTGATTTTCGCATCGGCATGGCCGGCATGGAGATGGTCATGCCCGCCGCCCGGCTCGGGCTGCACTACTATCGCAGCGGCGTGGTGCGTTACGTCAGCCGGCTCGGCCCGGCGGCGGCCAAGAAGCTGTTCCTGACGGCCGGGCGGATCGACGGCGAGGAGATGCTGCGCATCGGCTTCCTCGACGCCCTGGTCCCGCCCGAGCGGCTGGATGAAGACGTCGCCGCCCTCGCCGTCCAGCTGGCAGCGAACGCGCCGCTCGCCGTCGAGGGGCTCAAGCGCACGATCAACGAGATCCTGCGCGACGACCTGGACGCGGACGCCGCCGACGCGCGTCATCACGCCAGCCTGCGCAGCGACGACCTCAAGGAGGGCGCCGCCGCCTTCGCCGAAAAGCGCCGCCCGGTGTTCCGGGGGAGGTGATGGAGCTTGTTCTGCGGGCGTCCGATACGGAACCGCTGCCCTGGTCCTGACGACTGAGCGCCGACGAAGCCACCGCGCACCCTCGCCCCACTTGTGGGGAGAGGGAGGGGCGAGGGGGCTTGGCCGCGTGGCGTGACCGCCGGGAGCCTCCTCCGTCAGCCCCCTCACCCGCCTGGCGCAGACGTGCGAGTCCGATAGCCCCCTTGTGGGAAGGGCTGGGGGCGAACCTCGCGCTTTCAGAACGAGACCTTAGGTCCGCCCTACCGCGCCATCAGCACCCAATAGTCGAGGTCGAGGATGACGGCGGGGTCGGCCTCCTCGCCCAGCTTGTCCGGGTGATCCCCGCAGGGCTTGTTCTTGGTCGCGATGGTGCGCAGCCGCAGCGCCCCCACGTCGGTGCGGCCCGGGATCTCGGCCGTCTCGAGCACCTCGCTCCAGGCGTAGACGGTGTCGCCGGCAAACAGCGGCGCCACGTGACGGCCGCCGTTGATCGCGGCGACGTGGAAGGCGTTGGCGAGCCCGTTGAACGACAGCGCCCGCGCCAGCGAGATGACGACGCCACCGTAGATCAGCCGTTTGCCGAAGCGCGTCTCCTTGGCGGCATGGCCGTCGAAGTGGACCTTGGCGGTGTTCTGGTAGAGGCGGGTGGCGATCTGGTGCTCGGCCTCCTCGACGGTCATGCCGTCGACGTGGTCGATCTTCTCACCCACGGCGTAATCGCCGAAGCGGTAGGGGCTGCCGGCCAGATCGTCCACCCATTTGGCCGGATCGAGCGGCGGCACGGCCGCGCCCAGGCTCCCCGGATCGACCACCTTGGCGAGCTGCGGCACGTGCTCGCCGGTGGGCGCCGCCGCCTCGTCCGCCTTGCGCACCATGACCCAGCGCACGTACTGGAGCACCGGCTCGCCATGCTGGTTGGAGCCGGTGGAGCGCACGTAGACCACGCCGGTCTTGCGGTTGGAGTTCTCCTTGAGGCCAATGACCTCCGACACGGTGGACAGCGTGTCGCCGGGATAGACCGGCTTCAGGAAGCGCGCCTCGGCGTAGCCCAGGTTGGCGACGGCGTTGAGCGAGATGTCCGGCACGGTCTTGCCGAACACCACGTGGAAGACCAGCAGGTCGTCGATCGGGCTCCTGGGATAGCCGATCGCCTGGGCGAAGGCGTCCGACGACTGCACCGCCACGCGCGGGCCGTAGAGGGCAGTATAGAGCGCCACGTCGCCGGTGGTCACCGTGCGCGGCGTGGCATGCCGGATGGTCTCGCCGATGCGGAAGTGCTCGAAGAAGCGGCCGGCATCCGTCTTGCCGCCGGACTTGCTGGTAGCGGTCATCGCCATCTCTTTGCCGTGGGTGGGATGGCTCTTTGTTGAGGGGATGGATGGCCGGGTCAAGCCCGACCGGCCATCCTTCAAAACCGCACGACGATCTTGCCGAAGGCCTGCCGCCCCTCCAGCCGCTCCAGGCCCTTCTGGAAGTCGGGAAGCTCGTAGGCGGTGTCGATCACCGGGGTCATGCCGGCGGCCATCTTGTCCAGCGACTCGCGGATGTTGCGCATCGAGCAGCCGAACGAGCCGAAGATGCGGTACTGCTGCTGGAACAGCTGCATCAGGTTCATCGTCGTGGAGATGCCGGAGGTCGAGCCGCAGGTGACCAGGCGGCCGCCGCGCTTGAGGCAGAGCAGGCTGCCGTTCCAAGTGTCGACGCCCACGTGCTCGAAGACCACGTCGACGCCCTTGCGCTTGGTCAGCTTGCGCACCTCGCCCTCGAAGCGCTCGGTGCGGTAGTTGATCACGACGTCGGCACCGAGCGCCTTGGCCTTGGCGCCCTTCTCGTCGTCGCCCACCGTGGTGTAGACGGTGCAGCCGATGGCCTTGGCCATCTTGATCGCCGCCGTGCCGATGCCGGAGCCGCCGGCGTGCACCAGGATGCTCTCGCCCGGCTCCAGCTTCGCATTGTCGAACAGCATGTGCTGCACGGTGCCGAAACCGATCGGCGCGCAGGCGGCATCGTCGAAGCTCACGTCGTCCGGCACCCGGACCACCAGCCGTTCAGGGCGGTTGATCAGCTCGCGGGCGAAGCCGTCCACGTGAAAGCCGAGGATACCGGCCACGTTCTCGCACAGATTGTCGCGCCCCTCGCGGCAGGCCTTGCAGGTGCCGCAGGTCTCGGCACCGTACATCACCACCTTGTCGCCGACCTTGAAGCGGCTGGTGCCGTCGCCGAGGCCGACGACCTCGCCCGACGCTTCGACGCCGGCGATCTGCGGCATCTTGCGCCGCGCGAAAGCCATGCCGCGAAAGCCCCAGACGTCGAGATAGTTGAGCGCGATGGCCCGGGTGCGGATCTGGACCTCGCCCGCCGCCGGCGCCGACGGGGGATCGATATCGGTCAATCGCAGATCGCGATCGCCGAAGAGCTGCAACGCACGCATAAAAGCTTCCTGGATCGCGGCGCGGTCGGATCGATGCCGATCCACCTCATGCACGCGATCTAGAGGCGCGCACCGGGCAGCACAAGAGCGCCCGCCCGGCGATGGCGTCGATCAGCGGGCGACGGTGGTCGTCCCCGCGGACACGGCCGCCCCCCCGACGGCGCCGACCTGATCGCCGACCGCGCCGGCCTTGCGCTCGCCGGCGGCCGGAGCCGGGCCGGTGTCGGCAGCCGGATCGACGACCGGGGTCGGTGCTTCCTCCGGCCGGCCGAAGGCGCTCGCGTCGGCGAACGGCGATGCCAGGATGACCCGCGGGTCGCTGGCCGATCCGGCGTCCTGGGCGGTGGCGGGCTTGGGCACGACCGTCCCCGGCAACAGCGGCCCGTACTCCTCGTTCGCCAGGATGCGCGCATCCTTGCGTTTGGTCTTGGACACGAACTGCTTGAGCGGCGCGATGCCGAGCGCGGCCCTCTGCGACGCCGAGAGGTAGCCGGCCTTGGTCGCGTCGGTGAATTCGCGCTCGCGGTGCACGAGGCCCGGGGATCCCTTGAACACCTTGGCGCCGTCATCGGTGACGACCGTGTCGCCGCTGCGCAATGTCGGATCCTCGAGCGGCGACAGCGTCCGGCCCAGCTTGGAGGGGTTGCGGCAGCTGCACGCGGCCGGCCGCTCCTTCTGGTAGGAGAAAGCCGTCACCAGCTCGCGGTAGGCGCGCTTGTCGCGGTCGACGGCGGCGTTGAGGTCCCCGGAGTCGCGCACGCTGAACACCCGGACCTCGGCGTCCGGGCAGCGCGCCTGGCACAGCTTCTCGTTGACCTCGTCGCTGCCGCCGACGTTCTCGGCCGGATACTGGAAGCCGTCGCACAGCCGGACGCAGACCTTGCCGCGGCTGACCGGGGCAAACGCGCCGCCGTCGGCCATGTTGGCGGGATTGCTGAACACCCGGCCCGACTGGGGCCCCGAGGACCGCCCTGCCGTCGCCGGCCCCTGGTTCCGCGTCGCCTTGCGGATCGACGGCCGCTTGCGCGCCTGCACCCGGATCACGTTCTGGGTCGGCGCAAACGACGGCTGCTGCTCGTACGGTGCGGACGCGACGTACGGACGCGCGTAGGCGCGGACCTCGCGGGACGGCGCCGCGCCGCGCGGCTGCGCTTGCGGCCGGGCCGTCGGGCGAGCGCCGCCGCCGCTGCTCGAGAGGAACTCATAAATGCCGGCGTTGTCGGCGGCCTGGCCGGGTGTCGCCGACACAAGCCCGAGCAGACAGGCGGCAGCAACGGCAGCCAGACCGCGAAAACGCACTGCAGGCGCATGACGTGCGGGCGCCGCATAGGCGCGCGCGCAGCCGGACGGCGTGGCCGCGAACGCGGGCACGCTGTGCGGTTGTACTGACATCTTCGGCCGCATGTGATCCGATCCGGGTGCCAGACGGCCCTGCCGCAGGCTAGGTCTATCGTTCAAAGGATAGACCTCGTTCCATGTCAAGCATGTTTCAGCAAGCGTTCTAATCGCGCATACCCGTGTTGCAAAGCAATCGTCCTATCGGAGCGGGGAGTCAGCGGTGCGCGCTGATCTGCGCCATCAGCCCACCGTCGACGGGAATCGCCGCGCCGGTGACGTAGCTGGCCGCGTCGCTCATCAGGAAATTCACCACCACGGCGATCTCCTCGGGCCGGGCGAAGCGGCCCACGGGGATCTGTTTCTCGAGCCCGGCCCGATGGTCCGCGTAGCGCGCCATCATGTCGGTATCGATGAAGCCGGGCGCCACCGTGTTGACCGTCACGCCCCGCTTGGCCGTCTCCAGGGCAAGCGTCCTGAGATACGCGGTGAGCGCGCCCTTGGACGCGGCATAAGCGGCGTTGCCCGGGTTGGCCTGGAACGAGGTCACCGAGCCGATGGCCACGATGCGGCCGGCTCGCTGCCGGATCATGCCGCGCACGAGCGCCTTGACCAACGCCGTCAGCGACCAAAAGTTCACCTGCATGGCCGCCTCCGCCTTGTCGCGGGCCATGGTGGCGACCAGGCTGTCGTAGGACTGGCCGGCATTGTGGACGAGGCCGTAGTAGCCCGCGTCCTCGTGCGCCGCGCAGAACCCGTCGACCGCGGCGGCATCGGCCAGATCGAGCGGCAGGGCCGTCACCGAGCGGCCGGGAGCGGTGTCGCGGAGCTCGGCGACGAGCGCCTCCGCCTCCTGCGCCGAGGCGCGGTAGGTGAAATCCACATCGAAGCCCGCAGCGGCGAGGACGCGCACGATGGCGGCGCCAAGGCCCTTGCCGCCGCCGGTCACCAGTACCCGTCGGGTCATAGCTGCTCCCCGTTGTGAGGGTCGTCATGGCGGGGCATGGCCGGGCTTCGACCCGGCCACCCCCACCGTCCATCGGCCTGGCAGATGCCTCAGGCCGGCTCGGCCCCGAACACCAGGCAGGTGTTCTGCCCGCCGAACCCGAAGGAGTTCGACAGCACCCGCGTCACGCTCGCATCGCGCGCCACATTGGGCACGACGTCGAGCGCGATGGCCGGATCCGGTACCTGAAAATTGATCGTCGGCGGCAGCCGCCCGGTCTGGATGGTCAGGAGCGAGGCGACCGCCTCGATCGCGCCGGCCGCGGTCAGCGTGTGGCCGATCATCGACTTGTTCGACGAGATCGGGACGCCGCTCATGCGCTCGCCCAGCACCGCCATCAGGCCGAGCGACTCCATCTTGTCGTTCTCGGGCGTCGCCGTGCCGTGGGCGTTCACATAATCGATAGCGTCGGGCGCCAGCCCGGCATCGTCGATCGCCGCGCGGATCGCCGCGATGACCGGCGCACCGTCCGGGCTCGAGCGCGTGCGATGGAAGCTGTCGCCCTTCTCGCCGCAGCCGAGGACGAAGCCGATGACCTTGGCGCCGCGGGCCAGCGCGTGGTCGTAGTCCTCGAGCACCAGGGCGGCCGCCCCTTCGCCCATGACAAAGCCGTCACGGTTCTTGGAGAACGGCTTGGAGGCTGCGCCGGGCGGATCGTTCTGGGTGGACAGCGCCGACAGCAGCGAGAACCGGATCAGGGATTCCGGGTTGACCGAGCCGTCGGTGCCGATGCAGAGCGCCGCCTCGACCTCGCCGCGGCGAATGGCCTCGACGCCGAGCTGGATGGCGGTCGCGCCGGACGAGCACGCGGTCGACAGCGACACCGGCGAGCCCTTGGTGCCGAAACGCTCGGCGACGTGGTCAGCCACGCTGCCGAACAGGAACAGCGGGTGCCACGCCTTGAAGCGGCCGCTCCTGGCCGCCTCGATCAGATCCGCGTAGGTCACGTCGCCCGCGGCCCCCGACGCCTGCGCCAGGGCCAGGCGTTGCGGCCATTCCATCTCCACCGGCGGCACGGCGATGAAGAGCGCCCCCGGGAAATCGCCGGTCTGGCCGATGGCCGCCTGGCCGATGGCTTCGGCGGCGGCCCGCACGGCCAGCTCCTGCGACAGCGCCGGCGCGCAGAGGGGCTCGACGCCGACGAAATCGACCGTTCCGGCGATCGTCGTCCTCAGATTGTCGGTGGCGAAGCGATCGATGCGGTGGATGCCGGAGCGCCCGCCGGTCAGCGCCGCCCAATTGTCGTCCCTGCCCTCGCCGAGCGAGGTGACGATGCCGAGCCCGGTCACGGCCACCAACGGCCGGCCCGAGCGGTCCCGATGGGGTGTCGTCATGGTCCCCTCCAATGCGTCGCGAGGCCGGACGGCTCCGTCGCCAAGCGGATCAGTTCGCGATTGTCGCCGCCGCAGATGGGCGGTGCGCGGCCTTCGATCAAGCGATGCGCGTGACGCGCGCCAGGCCCTCGCCACGCATGTGCCCCACGCTCGTCACCACCGCCTCCTCGAAGCTGCCGGCGGCGACGGCGGCGGCGGCCACCGCCAGGCCGGCGGGAAACTGAGCCTCGAGCATATGGCCCATGAGGTCGCCGGTGGCATAGACGCGCACCCCCTGGGCGAGCCGGGCGAGCGAGCCGCGCTCCTCCTCGGTGACGCCGACCACGCCGGTGGCGCCGGACAGAATAGCGCCCTTGCTGCGCTGGACGCCCGGTTCCACCTGGGCCCACAGGCTGGCGAGCGACTGATCGACGGAGCCCGGGGCACGGCGGGTGAGATCGGCCACGACAGCGTCGAGCCGCGCCAGCGGCCGGGCGCCGCGCGCTCTGGCCGTCTCGGCCGCTTCCAGCACGAGAAAGGCGGCGCCGCTGCCGGGGATGAAGCCGCCCCCGTGGCCCGGCCGGTCCCACACCGACGCGAAGTCGTGCGCCCACAGGAAGCCACCCATCTCGTAGATGAGCAGGATGTCCGGCCGCTCGGCGTTGTAGGCACCGCCGACGAGGAAGCTGTCGCCCTGGCCGGCGGCGATGCGGGCGGCGGCGATGCGGACCGCATCGACGCCGGCCTGCTCCTCGCCCATGAAGGTGCGCGTGCCGCCGGTGACGCCGTGGACGATCGAGATGTTGCCGGCCAGCAGATTGGACAGCTGCGCCAGGAACAGCGTCGGCCGCAGGTCGTTCATCAGCCGTTCGTTCAGGAACGCACCGGGATCGTTGGCCTTGGGCAGCTCCGTCAGGATCTGGCCGTCGACGGCGTAGTCGCGCTCGCCGCCGCCGGCTGCCACCACCAGCTCCATGCGGCCGAGGCGCTCCTTGTCGTCCTTGAGGCCGGCATCGGCCAAAGCCAGGCCGGCGGCGTAGACGCCGAGCTTCTGCCACGCCTCCATCTGGCGCTGATCGGCCTTCTTCGGGATCTGCTGGTCCCAGGCCAGCGGCGCCGCCGGATGGACCCGGTATGGCGCGAACCGCGTCCCGTCCACATGGGGCGTGACGCCGCCGAGCGCGGCGACGTGGGCCTGCGTGCCCTCGCCGAGCGACGAGGCGAGCCCGATGCCCGTGATCCACACCTCGTGCTTGCTCATTCAGGCAGCTCCAGCACCAGGCCGATCGCCTGCGCCTGCCCGCGCATCACCGTGGCCATGTCATTGGGAAAAGGCATCAGGCGGAACATCAGCTCGGCGTCGCAGACGGCCTTGCCGTCACTCCGGATCTTGGCCTTGGTCACGGCGTAGCCCGAGCCGAGGTGGACGAGCTGCGCCTCGATGGCGAGCCCCGCGCCGGGGCCGACGAAGCTGCGGAACTTCGCCTTCTCGACACCGGCCAGGAACGGCATGTGCGAGAATTTCAGCAGGCCGAGCACCAGGTAGCCGGACGCCTGCGCCATGGTCTCGGTCAGCAGCACCCCGGGCATCAGCGGATGGCCCGGGAAGTGGCCTTCGAAGATGGGGCTGGCGTCGGGAACGGTGGAGATGGCCGAAAGCGTCTGCGCCGCCGAATCGAACGACGCGACGCGGTCGATCATTTGAAAGTATTCCAGACGCATCGGGACCTACGGCGCCTTCAGGTGCAGTCGCCCGCGACCAAGAGGCCACGAGCCCGCTCGGCTCACGCCTTCATTCAGGCCTGCGCTCAAGCCTGAGCTCAAGCCTTCTTGGCGGCGACGAGTTGATCGATCCGCGCGCACAGGTTCTTGAGCACGAAGTATTCCTCGGCGGGAACCTTGCCCTCGTTCACCTCCTGCGTCCACTGCTCCAGCGGCAGCTTGATGCCGAAGGCTTTGTCGATCGCGAAGGCGATGTCGAGAAAGGCCAGGGAATCGACGCCCAGGTCCTCGATGGCGTGGCTTTCCGGGGTGATCTGCTCGCGCGGGATGTCGCACGTTTCCGAAATGATATTGGCGACGGTCTCGAACGTAGACGCCATCGCGTGCTCCTGTTCTGGTAGCGATCCCCGGCCGCGGACGAGGGCTGAGGTGATTGGCAGGCGGCTCGGCGCCACGATGAAAGGGGCTCCTATACAGCACCGCCCCCCCTTGTCCAATGGCAGCAAGCGCCTGCCGTCGCGTCAGCGGCCCTGCCACGGCCTCGGCGTCCGCGGCGGCACGGCGAGGCGGGGCGTGGTGGCATCGAGCGACAGGTTGGGGTTCCAGCAGGGGTCGTGGTCGAGCGCCTCGCCCCAGCGCCGGTACATGTAATGCATTTCATTCTGGAAGCGGATCAGCTTGGCGCCGCTGCGGTCACTGCCCCGGCTTTTCGATTCGTGGTGCACGAGCACGGCCGTGGGCGTCCAGATGATCCGGTAGCCGGCGGCGCGCACGCGCAGGCAGAGGTCGACGTCGTTGAAGGCGACGCCCAGATGCGCCGCGTCGAAGCCGCCGACCGCCGCGAACACCGCGCGCGGCATCGCCATGCAGGCGGCGGTCACGCACGAGACGTCCTGGGGCACGAGCAGCCGGCCGCCGTGGCCCGGCGCATCGCCCGCCGCGCCGACGTGGACGTGGCCGGCGACGCCCAGCAGCCCGAGCACGACGCCGCCGTGCTGCAGCGTGCCGTCCGGATAGAGCAGCTTGGCCCCCACGGCGCCGACCCCGGGCCGGCACGCATAGGCGACCATGGCCTTCAGCCAGCCGGGCTCGACCACCGAGATGTCGTTGTTGAGGAACAGCAGGATCTCGCCGGTGGCGTACGCCGCGGCGGTGTTGTTGATGCGGGCGTAGTTGAACGGCCCGGCGGCATCGATCACGGCAACGCCGCGCCGGCCGAGCCGGGCGAACAGGGCGGCGGTGTCCGGCTCGATGCTGCCGTTGTCGGCGACGACGATCTCCAGATCCGGGTAGTCGGTGGCGTCGAGCAGGCCGGACACGCACGTCGCCAGGAGATCGGCGTGATCGCGGGTGGGAATGATGGCCGTAACCCGGGGCCAGCGAGCCGGATCGGGAGGGGCGGCAACGGGCCTTGCCGCCGGGGCGCCGGCCGAAGCCGCACGCCGGTGGTAGAGCACGTACGGCAGGTGGACGACGGGGGCGGTCGTGGTCGCGGCGACCCGGCCGACGAGCGCCTCGACCTCAGTGGCCGAGCCCGGCAACCGGTCGAGCCGGCCGGCGGCAACGACGCCCAGGCGGCTCAGGTAATCCT
Organism: Chelatococcus sp. KU-N122; assembly: GCF_055391085.1. Lineage (NCBI taxonomy): Bacteria > Pseudomonadati > Pseudomonadota > Alphaproteobacteria > Hyphomicrobiales > Chelatococcaceae > Chelatococcus > Chelatococcus sp. KU-N122. The sequence goes on from NZ_AP043981.1 coordinate 1,727,796, forward strand.
GATGTCGCGCCAGCTCCGGGTTCCAGTCCGGCTTGAAGTACGGGGCGCGGCGGCGGCCGTCGTCGTCGATCAGGTCCTCGTCGGAGTAGAACAGCTCCGATCCGGCGTGCCGGACGATGGCCGCGGCGACGGCCGCGAGCGCGTGCGGCGCCAGGCGGTCCCCGGCCGCGACGAAGGCGACGGCGTCGCCGCCGATGGCGGGCGGCGTCCCGGCTGGCGTGAAGCTGATACGGCTGTCCGGTCCATCGCCCGGCGGCGCCGGGGGTGGAGGCGCGACGACGATCGCCGACCAGGCGCCGTACAGTTGGGCCGTGAGGCTGGCCAGGCCGGCTGCCGATGCGGCTGCGTCGGCCTCGCCGTAGACGATCACCGTGATGACGGGTGCCGGATGAAGGCCGGCCACCATGCGGCGGACGGCGGCGGCCTCGCGCGGGCCGATGCTGTCGAAGCGCTCGATCCACGCGCCGTAGTCGAGCGCCTGCGGCGGGCGGGCGGCGCGCGCCAGCCGCCGCACGGCGCGGCGCAGGCCGCGGGCCCGCAGCTCATGGACGATGCCCCGAAACCGCCGCAGCTGATGGGCGAGATGCGCGGGCCATGCCGGCGCCGGCCGCTTATCGCTCATCGGCCGGGGCCTGCCATCGTATCGGGTGCCGTCCGGGGGCGCTCGCGACAGATCTGGACGCACGCATGGGCCGATAGCAGCCACGGATCGACGTCGCCGTCAAAGCCATATCGGTGATGTCTTGGCCATATCGGTGATGCCTCGGTCTTGGAAAGCCGGCGCAGTGCCTGTAGAGCGGGCCACGGGGCGGCGCCGGAGAGGTGTATTGCTAGGGACAGGTCTCGGGAGTCACTTGCCGCCGTGGATGCGCGACCTGGTCGGCCAGGGTTTGCGGCCCTTGGCCGAGCGGACGCTCCGGCGGCGGTTGGCCGCAGTGGCCCGGCCGCCGGGCGGGCCGGATGATCTGCTGGGTCTGCGCGTCGCGCTGCTCGGCATCTTTTCGAACCGCATGGGGCTCGGCCAGGGTGCCGAGCTGCTGGCGCGCCAGCTCACGGCGGAGGGGGCGCTGGTCGCCCGCGTCGACGTGGCGGAGGAGCTGAGCCTGCCCCGCAACCAGGTGCGGGCCGACGTCCAGGCCCTGGCGGAGCTGCGGCCCGGAAGCTACGACCTCATCATCATCCATCTCAATCCGCCGGAGTTCTCGCAGCTGAGGACGCGGCTCGCGCCGGAGCTCTTCCAGGTGCCGCTGTTCGGCGTCTTCCTGTGGGAGCTGGACCGGGTGCCGCAGAACTGGCGCGAGGCGGTTCAGTGCTGCGACCAGGTGTGGGCGCCCTCCCCCTTCGTCGCCGAGGCGATCACCACCACCTTCCCGGACCTGCGCAGTCGCCTGCGGGTGCGGCCCTATGCCGTCGACCTCGACCCGATGGCCCAGCGCACGATGCCAGCGCGGCTCGCGGCCCGGGCACAGCTCGGCGTCGACCCGGACGCCTTCCTCGTCCTGACGTCGTTCTCGATGAAATCGACGCTCGCCCGCAAGAATCCGGTGGCGGCGATCCAGGCGTTCCGCCGCGCCTTCCCGGCGCCGGAGACGAACGCGGTCCATCTGATCCGCTGCCTCGACCACGCGGCCTTTCCCGAGGGGATGCGCCGCATGGAGGCGGCGGCGGACGGCGACGGCCGCATCCGCATCGTCGCCATCGGGCGCGAGGAGAGCTCGATCGAGGACGCGTATCTGGCGTGCGACGTCTATCTCAGCCTGCACCGGAGCGAAGGCTTCGGCCTCAATCTGGCGGAAGCGCTGAGCATGGGGCTTCCCGTCATCGGCACGCGCTGGAGCCTGGGCGATGCCATCGGCGACCACCGGCTGTTCATTCCGGTGCCGTCAACGCTGGTCGGCGTCGTCGACGGCCAGCATCTTTACGACCGCGTCCCGGGCGCGCGCTGGGCCGAGCCCGACGTGGCCTTCGCCGCCGATGCCCTGAGCCGCGTTGCCGCAAGCGTCCATGCCCCCTAGAGCGTGTCTCCGCTCCGGATTCGAAGGGGCGGCGCACGCCGATCGGAGGGGATGGCGCCGTCCGATCGGAACGCGCTCCCGCGAGTCAGGTTGCTTTCGCCGGCATCGCTGTGTAGAGCAACGGCCGCGATATGGCCGCCCGCGCGGCGGGGGCCCGATGGCGGCTCCGCCATGCCACGGCCTCGACCGAAGCGGGCCTCCGCGGCGCGCCGCAATCGCCGGTTGGCGATGGCCACAACCAGAGCATCCATGACGCTTCTCCCCTCATCCCGTGACTGGCGCCTGGCGGCCCACGACGTCCGCAAGGGCCTTGGCGACTGGCAGGTCTGGGGGCTGCTGGCGCTCACCGACATCCGCCAGCGCTATACGCGCTCGCGCATCGGCCAGTTCTGGATCACGCTCAGCATGGCGCTGTTCGTGGGCGGCATCGGTCTGGTCTACTCCGTCCTGTTCAAGCAGGAGATCAACAGCTACCTGCCGTTCCTGGCAGCGAACTACGTCGTCTGGAGCATGATCCAGATGATCGTGTCCGACGCGACGACGGTGTTCACCAGCTCGTCCGTCTATCTGCGCCAGGAGGCGATGCCGCGCACGACCTTCGTCATGCGGCTGATCCTGCGCAACCTGATCACGTTCGCGCACAACATCCTGATCGTGCCGTTCGTCTTCCTCATCTTCGGCGTCGTTCCGTCCTGGACGATCCTGATGGCGATCCCGGGCCTGGTGGTGCTGGTGATCGCTGCCTTTCCGACCGTCATGCTGATCGGCGCCATCTCGACCCGCTTCCGCGACATGCCGCTGATCATCCAGAACCTGCTCCAGGTCGCCTTCTTCCTGACGCCGGTGATGTGGCGGCCCGAGCAGCTCGGCCCGGTCGGCAATTACGTCGTCGGGCTCAACCCCTTCGCCGTCTTCCTGCGGCTCGTCTCCGAGCCCCTGTACGGCCGCATTCCCGGGCTTGCGACGTATGCCGCCGCGATCATCTGCACGATCGCGCTCTATGCCATCGCCTCGCCTTTCCTGGCGCGGTTCCGCGCGCGCATCGTCTATTGGCTCTGAGGGACGTCATGGCTTCCGTCACTCTCGCCAATGCGAGCGTCGAGTTCCCGATCTACAACGCCCGCGGGCGCTCCATCCGCAAGAACCTGTTCGCCCGCGTCGGCGGGTCGGTCGATTCATCGGGCGACGCCGTCTCGGTGTCGGCGCTCAAGAACATCGATCTGAGCCTGCGCGACGGCGACCGCCTCGGCCTCATCGGCCACAATGGAGCCGGCAAATCCACCCTGCTCCGGGTGCTGTCGGGCGCTTACGAGCCCTCCTCCGGCACGGCCGAGATCGTCGGGCGCGTGTCGTCGCTGCTCGACATCACCATGGGCATGGACCCGGAGCTCACCGGCGCCGAGAACATCATCCTGCGCGGCACGCTGATCGGCATGTCCATCCGCGAAGCGCGGCAGCGGGTCGCCGAAATCGACGAGTTCGCCGAGATCGGCTCGTTCATCGATCTGCCGATGCGCACCTATTCGTCCGGCATGAACATGCGGCTGGCCTTCGCCATCTCCACCGCCGTGCAGCCCGACATCCTGCTGCTCGACGAGCTAATCGGCGTGGGCGACGCGAGCTTCGCCCTCAAGGCCCGGCACCGGATCGAGACCATGATGGAGCAGGCCGGCATCCTGGTGCTGGCCTCGCACGACGCCAAGACGCTGCGCGAGTATTGCGACCGCGGCATCGTCATGAGCCACGGCCGGATCGTCTTCGACGGGCCACTGGAGGACGCGCTCGCGCAGACCGATCTCGTCGTCGAGGCCTGAACGGCGCTCACCCTGGGAGCGCGTCCCGATCACGTGCGGTTGTAGCTGTCCTCCAGCCGGACGATGTCGTCTTCGGCGAGATAGGCGCCGGACTGCACCTCGATCAGGGTCAGGGGGATCTTGCCCGGGTTGGCCAGGCGGTGGACGCAGCCCAGCGGCAGGAAGGTCGACTCGTTCTCGCGCAGCAGGATCTGCTCGCCGTCGCGCGTCACCAGCGCCGTGCCGTTCACCACCACCCAGTGCTCGGCCCGGTGGAAGTGCTTCTGCAACGACAGCTGTGCGCCCGGCTTCACGAAGATACGCTTCACCTGGTAGCGCTGGCCGGCGTGGATGCCCTCGTAATGGCCCCAGGGCCGGTAGACCAGCCGCGGATGGTCCACCTCGGGCCGGTCCAGGGCCTCCAGCCGCTCGACCACCTTGCGGACGTCCTGGCTCAGGCGGCGCGGCGTCACCAGCACCGCGTCGTCGGTGACGACGACGACCAGGTCCGACACGCCGAGCAGGGCCACCAGCGGCCCCGACGACTTGACGTAGCTGCCACGGGTCTCGACCAGCACGGCGTCGCCGGCCACCGCGTTGCCCGCCGCGTCGCGCTCCGCCACCTCCCATAGGGCATTCCAGGAGCCCACGTCGGTCCAGCTCATCTCGCCGGGCACGACTGCTGCGCGCCTGGTCTTCTCCATGACGGCGTAGTCGATGGACACCGCGCGGGCGTCACGGAAGCGCGCGCCGAGCCGGATGAAGTCTCCGTCCACCGTCCGCTCCGCCAGCGCTTCGGCGACGGCCGCGGTGAGGTCCGGCTCCAGGGCCGTCAGCTCCTCCATCAGCACCGCGGCGGGAAACATGAACATGCCGCTGTTCCAGAGGTAGCGGCCGCTCGCCAGATAGCCCTCGGCCGTGGCGAGATCGGGCTTCTCCACGAAGCGGTCGACGACGTGGGCGCCCGGCGCCTCGGCCAGCGCCGCGCCGGCCTCGATATAGCCGTAGCCGGTCTCCGGCGCCGTCGGCTTCATGCCGAAGGTCACCAGCCGATCCTGGGTGGCGGCCATGGTGGCGGCCGCCACCGACAGGCCGAAGGCGTCCGACCGGGTGATCATGTGATCGGACGGCAGCACCAGGAGCAGCGCGTCGGGCGCGGTCTCGCCGATCAGCAGCGCCGCCGCCGCCAACGCCGGCGCGGTGTTGCGCGCCGCAGGCTCCAGCAGGATGGCGCGCGGCGGCACGCCGACCTCGGCCAGCTGCTCGGACACGATGAAGCGGTAGTCCTCGTTGGCGATCACCAGCGGCGGCTCGAAGCGGGCCGGATCCTTGATCCGCAGCGCCGTCTCCTGCAGCAGGCTGTTGCCGCCGGTGAGCTTGAGAAACTGCTTGGGGTATTGCCCGCGCGACAGCGGCCACAGGCGTTTGCCGCCGCCGCCGCACAGGATCACGGGCGTGACTTTGCGATGCATCGTTCGGATATCCACGCCGCACTCTTGAGTGGGATGGATGGCCGGGTCAAGCCCGGCCATGACGAGGTGGAGGCGGAATACCTTTATTCTCAACGTCATAGCCGGGCTTGACCCGGCTATCCATCGACTTGGAAACCCGACCCCGCTACCCGCCGGGCGAATCTGGCAACCGGCTAAGCCGCCAGCTGCCGCAGCACGTAGTGCAGGATGCCGCCGTTGCGGAAGTACTCGAGCTCGTCGAGCGTATCGATCCGGCAGATCAGCGGCACCTTGGCCACCTTGCCGTCGGCATAGGTGATCTCGGCCTCCAGCGTCTGGCGCGGCTTGAGGCTCTCGCCGAGGCCGCGGATGCTGACGGTCTCGTCGCCCTTGAGCCCGAGGGTCTGCCAGGAGGTGCCGTCCTCGAAGACGAGGGGCAGCACGCCCATGCCGACCAGGTTGGAGCGGTGGATGCGCTCGAAGCTCTGGGTGATGACGGCGCGCACGCCGAGCAGGTTGGTGCCCTTGGCCGCCCAGTCGCGCGACGAGCCGGTGCCGTACTCCTTGCCGGCGAAGATCACCAGCGGCACGCCCTCGGCCTGGTAGCGCATGGCGGCGTCGTAGATCGGCAGCTGCTCGCCGCCGGGGTAGTGGATGGTGACGCCGCCCTCGACGCCCGGCACCATCTGGTTCTTGATGCGGATGTTGGCGAAGGTACCCCGCATCATCACCTCGTGGTTGCCGCGACGGGTGCCGTACTGGTTGAAGTCGGCCACCGGAACGCCGTTGTCCAGCAGGTACTTGCCGGCCGGGCTCGCCGCCTTGATGGAGCCGGCGGGCGAGATGTGGTCGGTGGTGATGGAGTCGAGGAACAGGCCGAGGACGCGGGCGCCGACCACGTCGGCGACGGGCTTCGGCGTCATCGAGATACCGGCGAAATACGGCGGGTTCTGCACGTAGGTGGATTTGTTGTCCCAGCCGTAGGTCTTGCCGCCCGAGATGGTGATCTGCTTCCAGTTGTCGTCGCCGGCGAACACGTCGGCGTAGCGCCTGCGGAACAGGGCCTGGGTGATGTTCTTGTCGATGAACGCCTGCACCTCGGCGGTGCTCGGCCAGATGTCGCGCAGGTAGACCGGCTTGCCGTCCGAGCCGGTGCCCAGCGGCTCGGTGCTCAGGTCGACCTGGAGCGAGCCGGCGAGCGCGTAGGCGACGACCAGCGGCGGCGAGGCCAGGTAGTTCGCCCTGACGTCCGGGTTGACGCGGCCTTCGAAGTTGCGGTTGCCGGAGAGCACGGCGGCCGCCACGATATCGTTGTCGTTGATGGCCTTCGAGATCTCGGCGGGCAGCGGGCCGGAATTGCCGATGCAGGTGGTGCAGCCGTAGCCGACGAGGTTGAAGCCCAGCTTGTCGAGCTCGGCCTGCAGCCCGGACGCGGCGAGGTATTCGCCGACGACCTGCGACCCCGGCGCCAGCGAGGTCTTCACCCATGGCTTGGAGGTCAAGCCCTTGGCCGCGGCGTTGCGTGCCAGGAGGCCGGCGCCGATCATGACGCTCGGGTTGGACGTGTTGGTGCACGAGGTGATGGCGGCGATGACCACGTCGCCGTGGCCGAGGTCAAAATTCTTGCCGTCGACCTTCCAGCGCTTGGCGATCTCGGCCGCCTTCTTGAACTCGCTCTCCATGGAGGCGGCAAAGCCGCTCTTGGCGCCGCTCAGCAGCACCCGATCCTGCGGCCGCTTGGGGCCGGCGAGCGACGGCTCGACGTCGCCGAGATCGAGCTCGAGCAGGTCGGTGAACAGCGGATCGGGCGTCTCGGCGGTGCGGAACAGCCCCTGCGCCTTGGCGTAGGCCTCGACCAGGGCAATGCGGTCGTCGGCGCGGCCCGACTTGGTGAGATAGGCGATGGTGGCCTGGTCGATCGGGAAGAAGCCGCAGGTGGCGCCGTACTCCGGCGCCATGTTGCCGATGGTGGCGCGGTCCTCGATGGTCATGCCGTCGAGGCCCGGGCCGTAGAACTCGACGAACTTGCCGACGACGCCCTTCTTGCGCAGCATCTGCGTGACCGTGAGCACCAGATCGGTCGCCGTCATGCCCTCCTTGAGCTTGCCGGTGAGCTTGAAGCCGACGACCTCGGGGATCAGCATGGACAGCGGCTGGCCGAGCATGGCCGCTTCCGCCTCGATGCCGCCGACGCCCCAGCCCAACACGGCCAGGCCGTTGACCATGGTGGTGTGCGAGTCGGTGCCGACCAGCGTATCGGGATAGGCGACCTCCTGGCCGTCCTCCTTGCGCGTCCACACCGTCTGGGCGAGGTATTCCAGGTTGACCTGGTGGCAGATGCCGGTGCCCGGCGGCACCACGCGGAAATTGTCGAAGGCCTCCTGGCCCCAGCGCAGGAAGCGGTAGCGCTCGCCGTTGCGCTCGTACTCGAGCTTCACGTTGTCGCCGAAGGCCTTGGGGGTGCCGAACTCGTCGACGATCACCGAATGGTCGATGACCAGGTCGACAGGCACCAGCGGGTTGATCTTCTCCGGGTCGGCGCCGAGCGAGGTCATGGCGTCGCGCATGGCGGCCAGGTCGACGACGGCGGGAACGCCGGTGAAGTCCTGCATCAGCACGCGCGCCGGCCGGAAGGCGATCTCGCGCTCCTCCGCACCGCGGTTCTGCAGGAAGGCGGCGATCGCCAGAACGTCGTCCTTCTTGACGGACCGGCCGTCCTCGAAGCGCAGCAGGTTCTCCAGCAGCACCTTGAGCGAGAAGGGCAGGCGGGAAATGTCGGGCAGCCCGTTTGCTTCGGCGGCCTTCAGCGAATAATAAGCGTAGGCTTTGCCGCCGACGTCGAGAGTCTGGCGGCTCTTGAAGCTGTCGAGAGAGGTCATGGCAGATCCTGGCGTGAATGCGGGGAATCAAGCAAGAATTCGGCCCAAGCGCTGAGGAGAGCGCACGCCGCCCCGGGAGTGCCCAGGCCCCGCGCGTCACGCGCGCGGCGCAGCCGCGACGTCTATAGATCGTTTCCCGCCCCGCCGCCATAGGCCTGAGCGATTCTAATGTAGCGCCGGCCCGTGCTACCGCCACTGCAAGCGCCCATCGGTCCGACGCAGGCACCCGGCAGCTCCGCTGCTGTTGCGCTCGCGCCGGCCGCCATGGCAGAGGACGGGCGATGATCCTCGATGCGCACGATCTCGCCTGCCGGCGCGGCGGCCGGATGATTTTTCGCAATGTCGGCTTCAGGCTCGCCGCCGGCGAGGCCCTGGTGGTGACCGGCGACAACGGCGCCGGCAAGTCGAGCCTGATCGCCGTGGTCGCCGGGCTGCTCGCCCCCGACGCCGGCCGCGTCTCGATCGAGGGCGACAGCCGGCCGCTCGCCGAGCTGATCGGCCTGGTCGGCCATCGCGACGGCCTCAAGGCCCAGCTCACCGCCAGCGAGAACCTGACGTTCGCCCGCGAGCTCCTCGGTGCCTCGCGGCGCTCGGTCGCCGAAGGCCTGGCCGCCGTCGGCATGGGCCACGCCGCCGACATGGCCGTCGCCATCCTGTCCGCCGGGCAGCGCCGCCGCGTGGCGCTGGCCCGCCTCCTGGTCTGCGACCGTCCCATCTGGCTCATGGACGAGCCGGCCGCGGCGCTCGATGCCGCTTCGCTGCGCATGCTCGCCGCCATGATGGGCAATCACCTGGCCGCCGGCGGCATCATCGTGGCGGCCACCCACCAGCCGCTCGGCCTGGACGGGGCCAGGACGCTGCAGCTCGAGCGCCCGGCCGACGCCGGCGGCGAGCCGGACGACCCCTTCCTGGAGGACGATTGGGACGGCGAGCTGGGCTGGCCGCTCGACGCCGGCCGGGCCGGCGGGGCTGCGGCCCGGCCGCGCTCCGGCCCCGCCGACCAAGCCTGATGCTCCGGGCCGCGGCGGCGATCATCGGGCGCGACCTGAAGCTGGCGGCCCGCAGCGGCGGCGGCGGTGGCCTCGGCCTGCTGTTCTTCCTGATGATCGTCACGCTGGTGCCGTTCGCCATCGGCCCCGATCTCGCCCTGCTGTCGCGCATCGGCCCCGCCATCCTGTGGCTGGCGGCCGTGCTGGCGACGCTGATCGGGCTCGACCGACTGTTTCAGGCCGACGAGGACGACGGCTCCCTCGACCAGATGCGGCTCGCGGGCACGCCGCTCGAGCTGATCGTCATCGCCAAGGTCGTCGCCCATTGGCTGACCACCGGCCTGCCGCTGGCGCTGGCCGCCCCGCTGTTCGGCCTGCTGCTCGCCCTTACCCCGGAGGCCATGGCGGCGGTGACGGTCACGCTGCTGGTCGGCACGCCGGCGCTGACCTTCGTCGGCGCCGTCGGCGCCGGGCTGACGGCCGGCATCCGCCGCGGCGGCCTGCTGCTCGCCATCATCGTCGTGCCGCTGATGGTGCCGACGCTGATCTTCGGCGTCTCGGCGACCGACGCCGCGCTCGGCGGCACGGTGCCGTTCCTGACCCCGTTCCTGGTCCTCGTCGCCCTGTCGCTGATCGCCCTGGTCGCCGGCTCGATCGGTGCCGCCGCCGCGCTGCGCGGGCTGTGAGCTGCCGGCAGGCAGCGATTGCCGAAGGGACGCAGCCCATCCCCGAGGCATCACGGCCGCCGGCAGCGGGCGGACCAGGACTGGCATGGCTTCGTCGAAAGCCGTCGCGGGCGGCGGTGACCTCAACGGTGCATCTACTATAATCCAATGGAGTACTTTTCCGATTGCACTTACTGACCCATTGGACTAGTATGCGGCATGGCTCGGTCGGCTCCAATCAGCGTTGTGGAGACGCCAGAGTTCCTCTCGACCGCCCGCAAGCTCATGGCCGACGATGAACGCGCATTGCTGGTGGACTATCTCGCCTACAATCCAACAGCTGGGGACCTCGTTCCGGGAACGGGCGGTATTCGCAAGCTGCGATGGGCGCTGGAGGGACGGGGCAAGCGCGGCGGAGCGCGGGTGATCTATTTCTACCACGACGTCGGCATGCCGCTCTTTGCGCTCAGCGCCTATGCCAAGAACGAGCGGTCCGATCTGAGCCAGCAGGACCGCAACGACTTCCGGCAGCTGACCACGCTGCTGGTGGACGCCTTCAAAAGGAGAGAGCCATGAGCAAGGCTGCCGACAGCATCCGGCGTGGCCTTCAAGAAGCGCTGGCCTATGCGGAGGGCAAGGCCGACGCGAGCGTCTATCGTGTCCACGTGCCCGAAAAGATCGACGTCAAGGCGATCCGGACCAAGCTCGACATGACGCAGGAGGAGTTCGCCGGCCGCTTTGGGTTCTCGGTCAACACGCTGCGCCATTGGGAGCAGGGGTCGCGCCAGCCGGAAGGCCCGACCAGGGCTTATCTTCTCGTCATCGACCGTGCGCCCAAGGCTGTCCAGAAGGCTTTGCTGGCCGTCTAGCTAGAGCATGATCCCAAAAAGTGGACGCCGGTTTTGGGACAATCCGGTGCCACGACAGACGGCGAGAGCGACAGCTTCGATTCCATCGGAGCGTCGCCCCGAGCACGCCCAGGCGCTGTCCCTACAGCGCCTCGCCGCGCATCAGCCTCGGCTGTGCGCCGATCAGGCCCGCCGCCTCGCGGATGAAGAAGCGCTTCAGCGGCGGCAGCCGGTCCACGAGACGGAGCCCGAGGTCGCGGCCCAGGCGCAGCGGCAGCGCGTCGTTGGAGAACAGCCGGTTGAGGATGTCGGTCGCAGCCCCCATCGACAACGCGTCGACGCGGCGGCCCCGCTCGTAGGCGGCGAGCGCGCCGGCGTCGCCGGGATCCAGCCCCAGCCGCACGGCGTCGGTGACCGCTTCGGCCAGAACCGCCACGTCGCGCAGGCCCACGTTGAGGCCCTGGCCGGCGAGCGGGTGCATGGCGTGGGCCGCCTCGCCGACCAGCGCCAGGCGGTCGGCGACGAAGCGGCGAGCCATGCCGAAGCTCAGCGGATAGGCGTGCAGCGGCGTCTCGAGCGTCAACGCCCCGAGCTCGAGCCCGAAGCGGCGCTCGATCTCGGTCAGCTGATCGGCGGCGTCCAGCGCCAGCAGCGCGGCGGCGTTGTCGCGCCGCTCGCTCCAGACGATCGACGAGCGCTGGCCCGCGAGCGGCAGGATGGCGAACGGGCCCGAGGGCAGGAAATGCTGCACGGCGCGGCCGTGATGGGGACGCGCATGGCCGATGGTGGCGACCAGGCCGCACTGCGCGTAGCTCCACCCCACCCAGCCGATGCCGGCCTGGGCACGCAGGGCCGAGCGTGCGCCGTCGGCCGCGACGAGCAGCGCCGCCGGCCGCGGCCCGCCGGAGGTGCGGGCGATGCCGGCGCTGGCCGCCGAGCCGTCGCCGGCGGCGGCGCTCCAGCGCTCGACCCGGACCGGCTCCAGGCCGACGCCCGCCGCCCGCGCGCCCTCGCGCAGCGCCGCGTTGAGCGCGGCGTTCTCCACCATGTGGGCGAACGGCTCGCCCGGGGCGGCGTCGCCGCCGAACGACAGCAGCGCCGCCCGCAGCGGATCGTCGAGCCGGCTGTCGGTGATCACCATGTCGCGGATCGGCTCCGCCGCGAACCGTTGCGCGTCCCAGACGCCGAGCACCTCGAGCATGCGCCGGGAGCTCGCCGACAAGGCGTAGGCCCGCCGGTCGCGCGCACCGCCGTCGGCCAGCACCGGATCGGCGACCGTCACCTCGGCGCGGCCGCCGAGCGCCTGCTTCAGGGCCAGCCCGAGGGTCAGGCCGGCCGCTCCGCCGCCGGCGATCAGAATTGTGCGGCTGCTGTGCGGCACATCGTGCTCCATTGCGAAGTTGAGAGCGGCAAGAGAGATTTGCGCCGGAAGGCCGCGCGGGCAGCGACAGCCTAGAGCGCTTCGCGATTGGGTGGAATCACTCAAGCGCGAAAGAAGCGCCCTAGATTCAAAGAATTAGAGCGCCGCCGGACCAGAATGGGGACCGTGCATGAGCCAAGCCGTCGACAACCTGCTTTCAATTCTGGACCTCGAGCCCATCGAGGTGAACCTGTTCCGTGGCCGCAGCCCGCAGGACCGCTGGCAACGGGTGTTCGGCGGACAGGTGATCGGCCAGGCGCTGGTCGCCGCCTGCCGCACCGTGGACGGCCGCGCCCTTCACTCGATGCACTGCTATTTCCTCCTCGGCGGCGACCCGCGGGTACCGATCATCTATGAGGTCGACCGCATCCGCGACGGCCGCAGCTTCACCACCCGGCGCGTCGTCGCCATCCAGCACGGCCAGCCGATCTTCGCGCTCACCGCCTCGTTCCACGTCCACGAGGACGGGCTGGAGCACGCCACCCCGATGCCGGACGTGCCGGGGCCGGACGAGCTCCCCAGCCATTTCGACATCGAGCCCGCGCTGCTGGCGGCGATGCCGGAGCACGTGCGGCGCTTCTTTTCCAGCGAGCGCCCCATCGAGATCAAGCCCGTCGACTACGAGCATTACTACGCGCGCTATTTCTCGCGGCAGCCGGCGGCCCTGCCGTCGTGCGTGTGGATCAGGGCGGTGGACCGGCTGCCCGACGACCCGGCGATCCACCAGTGCGTGCTCGCCTTCGCCTCGGACATGACGCTGCTCGACGTCAGCCTGCTGCCGCACGGCCGCAGCGCCATCGAGCCCACCATCCAGAGCGCCAGCCTCGACCATGCCATGTGGTTCCATGCGCCGTTCCGGGCCGACGCGTGGCTGCTCTATGTCCAGGACAGCCCGGTGGCGACCGGCGCGCGCGGCCTGTCGCGCGGGCTGATCTACACTCGCGAGGGCCGCCTGATCGCCTCCGTCGCCCAGGAAGGCCTCATCCGGCCGCGGCCGGATCTGGCCCAACCCCCAGATCTTGCCCAACCCTAAGACAAAATGCATAAAATTTAATCTGATGCATCAATTGTGAGCTACGAATCGCTCGCCGCGACGCCTCTTTTCTTATCGTCAAGGTGGGATCGCTGTGCATGGCCACGAAGCCGCCGCATCCCCTGCACTTGGCACGCAGCTTGTTTTGCTCGTCGCGGATATGAGCGGGCCGAGCCAGCATAGGCCCGTTCACCACACCAAGCCGATCGACTGCCACGGCGGAGACGGCGCAACGGGGGATGCCAGTGATGAAAATTGTGATGGCGGTGATCAAGCCGTTCAAGCTGGAGGAGGTGCGCGACGCGCTGACCTCCATCGGCGTGCACGGGCTCACGGTGACGGAAGTCAAGGGCTACGGCCGACAGAAGGGCCACACCGAGATCTACCGCGGCGCCGAGTACGCCGTGAGCTTCCTGCCCAAGATCAAGATCGAAGTCGCGGTGCCCTCCGACATGGTCGACAAGGTCATCGACGCCATCTCGGCCGCCGCCCGCACCGGCCAGATCGGCGACGGCAAGATCTTCGTCTCGAGCATCGAGAAAGCCGTCCGCATCCGCACGGGCGAAACCGACATCGACGCCCTCTGATCCACCCTCTGATTTGGAACGGGAGAAGAAACTGATGACGCTCATGCGCAAAATGGGGGTGGGCCTGACGGGGCTTGGGCTCGCCCTGCTCCTTGCGGCTCCAGCGATCGCGCAGACGACGGCGCCGGCGGCAGCCGAGGCAGCGGCAGCCGCCGCTCCGGTGCCGAACAAGGGCGACACGACCTGGATGCTGATCAGCACCGCGCTGGTCCTGATGATGTCGGTTCCGGGCCTGGCGCTGTTCTATGGCGGGCTGGTGCGCACCAAGAACATGCTCTCGATCCTGACCCAGGTGTTCGCCATCGTCTCGCTGGTGGCCATCGTCTGGGTCATCTACGGCTACTCGCTCGCCTTCACCAACGGCGGCGGCCTCAACGACTACATCGGCGGCTTCTCCAAGGCGTTCCTGTCGGGCGTCACGCCGTCGAGCACGGCGGCCACCTTCTCCAACGGCGTCGTCATCCCGGAGATGGCGTACATGGCCTTCCAGATGACCTTCGCCTGCATCACGCCGGCGCTGATCGTCGGCGCCATCGCCGAGCGCGTCCGCTTCCCGGCGCTGCTGCTGTTCGTGCTGCTGTGGGTGACGCTGATCTACTTCCCGATGGCCCACATGGTCTGGTACTGGGCCGGCCCGGACGCGCTGGGTGATGCCGCCAAGGCTCTTGCCGCCGCCTCCGGCGACGCCGCCAAGGCTGCCGCACAGGCCAAGCTCGACGAGGTCAGCGCCGACGCCGGGCTCATCTTCAAGTGGGGTGCGCTGGACTTCGCCGGCGGCACGGTGGTGCACATCAACGCCGGTATCGCCGGCATGGTGGGCTGCCTGCTGATCGGCAAGCGCATCGGCTACGGCAAGGACCTGCTGGCGCCGCACTCGCTGACGATGACGATGATCGGCGCCTCCCTCCTGTGGGTCGGCTGGTTCGGCTTCAACGCCGGCTCCAACCTGGAATCGAACGGCACGACGGTGCTCGCCTTCGTCAACACCTTCGTCGCCACCGCAGCCGCCGCGCTGTCGTGGATGTTCGTCGAGTGGGCCGCCAAGGGTAAGCCGTCGCTCCTCGGCCTGGTGTCGGGCGCGGTGGCCGGGCTCGTCGCCATCACCCCGGCGTCCGGCTTCGCCGGCCCCATGGGCTCGATCGTGCTCGGCCTCGTCGCCGGCCTCGTCTGCTTCATCTTCTGCTCGTCGGTGAAGAACGCCTTCGGCTACGACGACTCCCTCGACGTCTTCGGCGTGCACTGCATCGGCGGCATCATCGGTGCCATCGCCACCGGCATCCTGGTGGCGCCGGCGCTCGGCGGCGTCGGCCTGACCGACTACATCACCAAGCCGGGCGAAGCGGTGGCCGGCACCTACGAGATGGCCACCCAGGTGATCGCCCAGCTCAAGGGCGTGGCGCTCACCCTCGTGTGGTCCGGCGTCGGCTCGGCCATCCTCTACAAGGTCGTCGACCTCATCGTCGGCCTGCGGGTGACCCCCGAAGAGGAGCGCGAGGGCCTGGACGTCACCGACCACGGCGAGCGCGCCTACAACTACTGAGCCTCCGCATAGGGCGGCCGTTCCTCCCGGCCGCCACGGAGGTACGAGCCCCGGCCCGTTCGGCCGGGGCTTTTTCATGACGAAACCACGGCGGCCACCCGGCAAGGTGTCGGAAAAGCCGCGAGGTAAGCGCGCCTTAACCGTACCCGTTTAGGCTTCGGGCGAACCTCGAAACGCCTGGACGGCATGCGCACCATCCGACGGACCACCTCAACCGCCGACGACGTCTCCGACGCCCTGCGGCGCTTCGCAGCCCGGCGAGCGATCGAGCTCCTCGGCCTGGCGCTGATGGCGCTGGCCGGCGCCACCGCGGTGGCGCTCACGACCTGGTCGGTGAACGACCCGAGCCTCACCCACGCCACAGACGGGCGGGTCACCAACTGGCTCGGCGGTCCCGGCGCCATCGTGTCCGACCTGACCATGCAGCTGTTCGGCATCGGCACGGTCGCCTGGCTCGTGCCTCTCTCCGTCTGGGGCTTCGCCCTGCTGACCGGCCATCGCCTCGGCCGCCTCAAGCTGCGGCTGCCGTTGCTCGTCATCGGTGCCGTCGCCGCCTCGGCCGTCTTCAGCGCGCTGCCGGCGACCGAGCGCTGGCCGCTGCCCACCGGCCTGGGCGGCGTGCTCGGCGACGCGGTGCTGTCGATCGCCCGTGGCGTGCTCGGCCTGTTCGGACGCCTTGCCGCCGGGCTCGCCGGCTTCGTCTTCGCCGGCATCGCCATCCTGGCGCTCAGCGCCGCCTGCGGCTTCGGCATCGAGAACGGCGAGGCCGAGCCCGACACGCCCGACCGACGCGACGAGCGGGCGAACGAGGACGACAGCGACGAGCCCGGCTGGGGCATCGTTTCGCTCGGCGCGCTCGTGCACGGGCTGATGGTGCTCAAGGCGGCGGTCGGCCGCCGCATGGCGGCGCGGCCCGCAGCCGCGGCCCGCAGCCGCGGCGCCGACCCGACCCTGGCCGCCGCAGGCGGGCGCGACTTCGGCCAGATCAACCTGGAGCCGCCGGTCGAGCCACGCCGCCGCACCGCCGAGCCCGCGCCCGCGCCGCCGGCACGGCCGGCGCGCGTCACCCTGCCGCCGGAGCCGGCCGCTTCGGACGAGGGCGACTTCTCCTTCCAGGCCGCCGCCATCGTGGCGGCGGAAGAGGCCGCGGCGCGTGCGGCCGCAACGGCCGGGACGGGCCTCTCCAAGGTGATCCCGACCGCGGCGGCGATCGCTGCGGCCGCCGACCTGTCCTCCCGCTTCGCCTCCCGCGTCCGCCAGGCCGCCCGGGGCCGCGGCAGCGAGCCGGACGCCGACGCGGCGCCCGACCCTCAGCCCGGAGCCGCCCTGTCGCGCCGCGTGGCCGCCGCCCTTCCCGTCGACGACGAGGATCCGGCCGACGTGGCGCCGCGGGTGGCGCCCGTGCCGAGCGCGCCCAAGCTTGGCCGCCGGCTCGCCCGCGAGGCGCAGCCCTCGCTGCTGGAGATGGACGAGTACACGCGGCCGGCCCTCACGCTCCTCGCCGAGCCCAAGAAGCAGCCGTCCGGCAGCCTCGTCTCGGCCGAGGCGCTGGAGCAGAACGCCACCATGCTGGAAGGCGTGCTCGACGACTTCGGCGTGCGCGGCGAGATCATCAACGTCCGCCCGGGCCCGGTGGTGACCCTGTACGAGCTGGAGCCGGCGCCGGGCACCAAGTCGTCGCGGGTGATCTCGCTCGCCGACGACATCGCCCGATCGATGAGCGCCATCTCGGCCCGCGTCGCGGTCGTCCCCGGCCGCAACGCCATCGGCATCGAGCTGCCCAACCACAACCGCGAGATGGTCTTCCTGCGCGAGCTGCTGGCCAGCCAGGACTTCGAGTCGTCGAAGTCGCGGCTCGCCCTCTGCCTCGGCAAGACCATCGGCGGCGAGCCGGTCATCGCCGACCTGGCGCGCATGCCGCACCTGCTGGTCGCCGGCACCACCGGCTCGGGCAAGTCGGTCGCCATCAACACCATGATCCTGTCGCTGCTCTACCGGCTCAAGCCGGAGGAGTGCCGGCTGATCATGGTCGATCCCAAGATGCTCGAGCTCTCCGTCTACGACGGCATCCCGCACCTGCTGACGCCGGTCGTCACCGACCCCAAGAAGGCGGTGGTGGCGCTCAAATGGGCCGTGCGCGAGATGGAGGAACGCTACAAGAAGATGTCGAAGGTCGGTGTGCGCAACATCGACGGCTTCAACGTGCGCGTCGGCGAGGCCAAGGCCAAGGGCGAGGTCATCACCCGGACGGTGCAGACCGGCTTCGACAAGGAGACGGGCGAGGCGGTCTACGAGGACGAGATCATGGATCTCGAGACCCTGCCCTACATCGTCGTCATCGTCGACGAGATGGCCGACCTGATGATGGTCGCCGGCAAGGAGATCGAGGGCACCATCCAGCGGCTCGCCCAGATGGCGCGCGCCGCCGGCATCCACGTGGTGCTCGCCACCCAGCGCCCGTCCGTCGACGTCATCACCGGCACCATCAAGGCCAACTTCCCAACCCGCATCTCCTTCCAGGTCACCTCCAAGATCGACAGCCGCACCATCCTGGGCGAGCAGGGCGCCGAACAGCTGCTCGGCCAGGGCGACATGCTCTACATGGCCGGCGGCGGCCGCATCACCCGCGTGCACGGCCCCTTCGTCTCCGACAACGAGGTGGAGAAAGTCGTCGCCCACCTGAAATCGCAGGGCCGGCCGCAATACCTCGACGCGGTCACCGCCGCCGACGGCGACATGGACGAAGCGGGCGATACCCCGGTGTTCGACCAGGGAGCCTTCGGCGCGCCGTCCGGCGACCTCTACGACCAGGCCATCGCCGTGGTGCTGCGCGACAAGAAGGCGTCGACGTCCTACATCCAGCGCCGGCTGCAGATCGGCTACAATCGCGCCGCCTCGCTGATGGAGCGGATGGAGAAGGAAGGCATCGTCGGCCCGGCCAACCACGCCGGCAAGCGCGAGATCCTGCTGGAGGGGTCGGGCGGCGGCGACGACGACGAATAGCCGGCCCGGGCTTTGGGGCTCGCCCCGATGCAGCTGGCGATTCCATCGGCGCGTCTGCCGCTCTAAGACAGTGCGGCGGCGGCGCGGCGAGCGATTCGGAATCATCCGGAATCCGCAGCGCTTCTTCTGCGATCGGGTGATTCCCCTTCATCGCGAGGCGCGCCAGGGCTCCCAATCGGACCGGAGTGCGCCTAAATACATCGCATGCGGGCAGCGGCCCGCCCAATCTGGTTTCTGGCGTGGCAAAGACGATCGAGCAGTGCGGACGGACCTTGCCGGCAATGGCCATGGCGTGCCTTGCCGCAGGCACGTTGCTGCTCGCGGGCGCCCCGGCCGCAGCCCAGTGGAACCCGTTCAAGCCGGATTTCGGCCGGACGCCGGAGCAGCCCGCGCCGGCTCAGGAGCCGGCGACAGCCCCGCCGGCGGCGGCCGCACCGGCCCCGCCGGCCGTGAAGCCGCCGCAACCCAAGCCCGTTGCCAAGGTGCCGCTGCCGCCGCGGCGGCCCGCGGATCTCGGCGGGGCGGCGACCCGCACCGCGCAGGCCGAGCCGCCGGCAGCGGCGGCAGCGGCCGCACCGACCAAGGTCGCGACCGCGGCCGAGGCCGCCAGCCCGATTCCAACGACGCCCGCGGCGGCGCTGGCCCGCGTCAACGCCTATCTCAACAGCTACGACGCGATCCAGGCCAACTTCATCCAGCACAACCCGAACGGCCAGAAGGCGGAGGGCTCGCTCTACGTGAAGCGGCCGGGGCAGCTGATGTTCAAATACGATCCGCCCAGCACGCTGGAGGTGGTGGCGGACGGCCGGTCGGTGGCGGTGCGCGACAAGCGGCTCGGCACCAACGACGTCTATTCGATCGGCCAGACGCCGCTCAAGTTCCTGCTGCGCGACCGCGTCGACCTCGCCGGCGACACCAAGCTGCTCAACGTCACCACCGACCCGACCGGGATCGTGCGCGTCACCGTGGAGGACAGCTCGACGCTGGGCGGCACGTCGCGGCTGACGCTCATCTTCGATTCGAAGGCCAACGAGCTCAAGCAGTGGAACGTGGTCGACGCCCAGGGCTATCGCACCACCGTCGCGCTCTACAACGTCAGGCTCAGCCGGCGCGCCTCCCAGGCGCCCCCGGCGGAGACCAAGTCCGCCTTCGACAAGCTGTTCGGCGGCCGCTAAGCCCGTCTGCCCGTCCCTGCTGCCACGCCCGGGCTTGACCCGGCGCCCGATCTCCTCAAGAACCCGCCCCCGTGCGTCTCGTCGTCACCAGCTGGAACATCAACTCCGTCAGGCTCCGCCTCGGACACATCCTGCGCCACCTGGAGCAGGCCGAGCCGGACGTCGTGTGCCTGCAGGAGACCAAGTGCCCTGACGACCGGTTCCCGCTGGCGGAGTTTCGCGCCGCCGGCTACCGGCATATCGCCATCAACGGGCAGAAGGGCTACCACGGCGTCGCCGTGCTCTCGCGCCTGCCCTTCGCGAGCACCGATGTCATCGGCTTCTGCGACAAGAACGACTGCCGCCATATCGCCGTGCGCCTCGGCCCCGGTTCCGGCGCGGCCGCGGGCCTCGTCGTCCACAATTTCTACGTGCCCGCCGGCGGCGACATCCCCGATCCCGAGCTCAATCCCAAGTTCGCCCACAAGCTGGCATTCCTGGACGAGATGCAGGACTGGAGCGCGCGGACGCTGCCGGCGGCAGCCCGCAGCATCCTGGTCGGCGATCTGAACGTCGCGCCCTACGAGAGCGACGTCTGGAGCCACAAGGCGCTGCTCGGCGTCGTCAGCCATACCCCCGCCGAGACCGAGCGGCTCGAGCGGTTCCGCACCGAATCGGGCTTCGTCGACGCGGTCCGCCACCTGCGGCCGGAGCCGGAGCGCGTCTTCACCTGGTGGAGCTACCGCTCGCCGGATTTCACCGTCAACGACCGTGGCCGCCGGCTCGATCACGTCTGGCTGTCGCCGGATCTGCTGCCGACGCTCCAGGCGGCCGTCGTCGACCGCGCCGCACGCACCTGGGAGCGGCCGTCCGACCACGTGCCGGTCACCGTCACGCTGCAGGTCTGAGCCGCGGCCGTTAGAGCATGATCCCGAAAAGTGGACACCGGCTTTTGGACAAGATCATGCTCAAAACAAAGACTTAGAGCGGGATGATCCCGCTCACATCTAGCCCAGGCGCAACAGCCGCTCCCCCACCGCCGCCAGATCGTGGGTCATCTCGCTGAGCCGGCGTGCCAGCCCGTCACGAACGGCCACCGCGGACGCGGGAAATTCCTGCAGCACGCGCCGTATCAGCTCCCGCGACAGGTGGATGAGGTCGGACGGCTCGCGTGCGACCGCGTCGGCGTCGCGGTCGATTTCCACGAACATGGCCAGCTCGTCGATCAGGGTGCCGACCGGCGCGTAGAGCTCGGCCACGCCGCCGTCGGCCTTCGCCGTCAGCGCGATGCTGCCGGCGCTGACCACATAGGCGCCGTCGGACGGTGCGCCCCGGCGAAACAGGACTTCGCCCGCCTCGACGTGCCGGATCTGCGCGGCGAAGGCGAGCAGCCGCAGAGCGTCGGGCTCGAGCACCGATAGCGTCGGAACTTTCGTCAGCAGGCTGATATCGGCATCCAGCGACAT
Source organism: Chelatococcus sp. KU-N122 (assembly GCF_055391085.1). Taxonomy (NCBI): domain Bacteria; kingdom Pseudomonadati; phylum Pseudomonadota; class Alphaproteobacteria; order Hyphomicrobiales; family Chelatococcaceae; genus Chelatococcus; species Chelatococcus sp. KU-N122. The sequence goes on from NZ_AP043981.1 coordinate 1,748,639, forward strand.
CCGCAGCCCATCAGGGCACGAGCCGGTAACCGCCGGCTTCAGTCACCAGGATGCGGGCATGGGTGGGGTCGTCCTCGATCTTCTGGCGCAACCGATAGATGTGGGTTTCGAGGGTGTGGGTGGTGACCGTGGCGTTGTACCCCCAGACCTCCTGCAGCAACACGTCGCGGCCGACCACCTTCTGATCGGCGCGGTAGAGAAAGCGCAGGATGGCGGTTTCCTTTTCCGTCAGCTTGAGCTTCGAGCCGCGATCGTTGACGAGCAGCTTGGCGCTGGGCCGGAAGGTGTAGGGCCCGATGCTGAACACCGCGTCCTCGCTCGCCTCGTGCTGCCGCAGCTGCGCGCGGATGCGCGCCAGCAGGACGGCGAACTTGAACGGCTTGACGACATAGTCGTTGGCGCCCGCTTCCAGCCCGAGAATGGTGTCGGCGTCGCCCGCATGCCCGGTGAGCATGATGATCGGGCTGCGGAAACCGCCGCGACGCAACAGCCGCACCGCATCCCGACCGTCCATGTCCGGCAGACCGATATCCATGACCACGAGGTCGATACGCTCGGCGTTCAGCGTCGCCAGCGCCTCGCCGGCGGTTTCGGCGCCGGATACGGCGAATTCCTCGGTGAGCACCAGTTGCTCGGTCAGCGTATCGCGCAGATCCATCTCGTCGTCGACGATCAGGATATGGCTGCGATGAGGCATCCGCGCGAATCTCCCCCCGGAACACGTCAGCGACGAGAGGTAGACCATTCAAAGCCTGTGGTGCAACAAGCACTTGTGGTGAATTGCAGGCTTGCACCGTCGATCCGGTGACTTTTCGTTCGGCTGAACGGCTGCGGCCGCGGCCGGGCGGGGTGTCGGCCGTGCCCGGTGCAACCGCGTCCGCGCCGGAGACGCCTCGATCGTGACCCAACGTAAGCTCCTCAACGTCCTGCACGTCTACCGTTCGCCGCTACAACCGACCCGCGGCCTCATGGTCGCCGGCGCGATGCGTTTCCCGTGCGCGCTCGGCCGCAGCGGCGTGACGACGGCGGCGGCGAAACGCGAAGGCGACGGCGCCACGCCGACGGGCCGCTACCACGCCCTGCACGTCTTCTATCGGGCCGACCGTGGCCGCCGGCCGCGCTCGGCACTGCCGATCAGGCCGCTGGCGCCTAACGACGCCTGGTGCGACGACATGGCTCACCGCAGCTACAACCGGCCGGTCAAGCGGCCGTTCGCCGGCGGCCACGAGCGCATGTGGCGCGACGACGGGCTCTACGACATCGTCATCGAGATCGATCACAACACGCGGCCGCGGGTGCGCGGCCGCGGCAGCGCCATCTTTCTGCATATGGCCAAGATCAACGCGACCAAGACGAAGATGGACGGGACGCGCGCGCACGGACGCGGCCTGTCGCCGACGGAAGGTTGCGTCGCCCTGCCGCCAGGCCGGATGCGGGCCCTGCTCGAGCGCATCGGGCATGGCACGTGCATCGTCATCCACTGAGCCCGCGGAGGAGCGGTGGGTAGCTGTTTCGCGCAGACCCCCACGGCGTCGAATGCCTGCGGCACCATGCTCTCGGCGGATTGAGGCCGCCGAGTCGCCATGCTGCGCCGCGAGCTTGCGCCGACGCTGCCCGGCAAGAGGTCGGCCTCGGTAGCCAGGCCCTGTCAGCAGGCCAGGCGCGACCGCAGAGTGCTTGCCGATCGGATGGACTCACCCGATCGCAGGAGAAGTGCTCCAGCTTCGAAAAGCTGGAGCAAGTCCATTCGATCCGATGAAGCCGTTGGATCGGCACGTTGCTCCAGGAACCGGACCGGCGGACGCACGATGATTAACTTGGATCGCAGCGAGCTCGAGGCCGACGCGGCCGTCCCTGATCGAGGCGATGCGCGCTCCTTGCGCGCGAAGGTGGGCATGCCGCTCTACGCGGTGCTGTTTCCGCTCGCCGCATACACGACGACGGTGCTCGCCCACCATTTCGAGAGCTCGCTCCTGGTCGCGCCCGAATGGGTCCAGATCGGCTTTCCGGCCTTCGGCCTCATCGTCATGATGGGGGCGGTGTTCGCCGCGCTCCACCATGCGGAGATCGTCAGCGAGCGGCTGGGGCAGCCGTTCGGCACCCTGATCCTGACGATCTCGGTGACCGCCATCGAAGTGACGATCGTCGCTTCGATGATGCTCTACGCCGACCCCAACCCGACGCTGGCGCGGGAGGCGGTGACCTCGGTCATCATGGTGGTCTGCGCCGGGCTCGTCGGCATCTGCCTGTTCATCGGCGCCGTGCGCCACAAGACGCAGGAGCACCGCACGCAGGGGACCAGCGCCTACCTCTCGGTGCTGGTGGCGTTGTCCGTGCTCACCCTGGTGCTGCCGCGCTACACCACCACGACGCCGGATCCCATCTATTCGCGGGAGCAGCTGATGTTCGCGGCGATCGTCTCGCTGCTGCTCTACGGCGCCTTCCTGTTCGCGCAGACCGTCCGCCATCCGGCCGACTTCGCCGAGGTGGACACGGGCGGCAGCGCCCACGGCCATTCCGGCGAGCTGGCGCGCGAGCGTTTCCTGGCCAGCCTCGTCGGCCTGCCGCTCAGCCTGCTCAGCGTCATCCTGCTCGCCGAATTCGTGGCGAGGCGCCTGGAGGACCTGACCTGGGGGCTCGGCCTGCCCCGGCCCGATGCGATCAACGGCCTCATCATCGCCGTGCTGGTGCTGCTGCCGGAAGGCTTGGCGGCGATCAAGGCGGCCCAGCGCAACGCCTTGCAGACCAGCCTCAACATCGCGCTCGGCTCCGCCCTCGCCACCATCGGGCTCACCATCCCGGCCGTGGTCGTCGTCTCGCTGGTGAGCGGCCGCGCCATGACCCTGGGGCTGGAGGTGCGGGACATGATGATGCTGCTGCTGGTGCTCGCGGTCAGCATCATCAGCTTCGGCACCGGCCGCACCAACATCCTCTATGGCGCCGTCCACCTCGTGGTGTTCGCCGCCTACATCCTGTTCCTCTTCGTGCCCTGAGCGCTCTCGTCAAACCCGCGGGCGGGCGCCGAAGATGGCGCTGCCGACGCGCACGTGCGTGGCGCCGAGCATGATGGCCTGCTCGTAGTCGGCGCTCATGCCCATGGACAGGTTCGTCAGGCCGTTGCGCCGCGCGATCTTGGCCAGCAGCGCGAAATGCGGGCTCGGCGGCTGCTCGGCCGGCGGGATGCACATCAGCCCCTCGATCGCCAGGCCGTAGCGCTCACGGCAGGCGGCGACGAAGGCGTCCGCCTCGCCCGGCGCGACGCCGGCCTTCTGCTCCTCCTCGCCCGTATTGACCTGCACGAACAGGCGCGGCGCGCGGCCGGCGCGCTCGATCTCCTTGGCCAGCGCCTCCGCCAGCGACATCCGGTCGACCGTCTCGATGACGTCGAACAGCGCCAGCGCCTCACGCACCTTGTTGGTCTGCAGCGGTCCGATCAGGTGCAGCTCGATGCCGGGGTAGCGCTCGCGCAGCGCCGGCCACTTCCCCTTCGCCTCCTGCACGCGGTTTTCGCCGAAGATGCGCTGGCCGGCGGCGAGGACGGGCTCGATCGCCTCGGCATCGAACGTCTTGGAGACGCAGACGAGGTGGACCGAGGCCGCGTCGCGGCCGCTCTCCGTGGCCGCACGGTCGCACGCCTGGCGGACGGCAACCCAAGCGTCCACCCGATCGGCCGGCGCCGTCCCGTGTCCATGATCGGCGGCTGTCGGCGGCAGATCAGCAGAACTCATCATCATCTCCCCTGGACCTAGAGCGCTTCGCGATTGGGTGGACTCACCCAATGGCAGGACGCGCGCGAGCTGCCGACGCGTCACCCGCGGGCCACGGTTCCCCGGTGAACAGAGTCGCAACGAATGCGCCCTAGAATGCGGTCGGCGCCCCGCATTGACCGCTGCGAGCAATCGTGTCCTAGTCCGCGCCGACTTGACGACGCAAGCCGCGATCACCCGCGGCTTGACAAGAAGACACCCGGTCCGAGACGACAGGCACGATGACGCGCGAGCGCTATAATCCCAAGGACGCCGAACCCCGCTGGCAGGCCGCCTGGAACGATCACAAGCTCTTCGCGACGAAGAACGACGACCCCCGCCCGAGCTACTACGTGCTGGAGATGTTTCCCTACCCGTCGGGACGCATCCACATGGGGCACGTACGCAACTACACGATGGGCGACGTGGTGGCCCGCTACAAGCGGGCGAAAGGCTTCAGCGTCCTTCATCCCATGGGCTGGGACGCCTTCGGCATGCCGGCGGAAAACGCCGCCATGCAGAACAAGGTTCATCCGAAGGAATGGACCTACGCCAACATCGCCACGATGCGGAACCAGCTCAAGTCGATGGGGCTGTCGCTCGATTGGGCGCGTGAGTTCGCCACCTGCGATCCCGCCTACTACAAGCATCAGCAGCGGCTGTTCCTGGATTTCCTGGCCGCCGGCCTGGTCGACCGCAAGACCGCCAAGGTGAACTGGGATCCGGTCGACATGACCGTCCTCGCCAACGAGCAGGTCATCGACGGCCGCGGCTGGCGCTCGGGCGCCCTGGTGGAGCAGCGCGAGCTGACCCAGTGGTTCCTGAAGATCACCGACTATGCCGAGAGCCTGAACAGCGCGCTGGACGGCCTCGACCGGTGGCCGGAGAAGGTGCGCGTGATGCAGCGCAACTGGATCGGCCGGTCGGAGGGCCTGCTGGTGCGCTTCGCCGTGCACGGCAAGCCCGGCGTGGTGGCGCCCGCGGATATCCAGGTCTACACGACGCGGCCCGACACGCTGTTCGGCGCGCAGTTCATCGCCGTGGCCCCGGACCATCCGCTGGCGGCGGCGCTGGCCGCCGACAACGCCGAGCTGGCTGCCTTCGTGGCCGAGTGCCGCCGCACCGGCACCGCCCAGGAGGCCATCGACAAGGCCGAGAAGAAGGGCTTCGACACCGGCCTCAAGGCGGTTCATCCCTTCGACCCCGCCTGGGAGCTGCCCATCTACGTCGCCAACTTCGTGCTCATGGAGTACGGCACGGGCGCCATCTTCGGCTGCCCGGCGCACGACCAGCGCGACCTTGATTTCGTACACGCCCACGGCCTCGGCGTGACCCCGGTGGTGTGCCCGCCGGATGTGGACCCCGCCACCTTCAAGATCGGCGATACCGCCTACGACGGCGACGGCCGGCTGATCAACTCGCGCTTCCTCGACGGCATGACCATTGCGGCGGCCAAGGAGGAGGTGGCGCGGCGGCTGGAGACGGCGAGCCTCGGCAACCGGCCGGTGGGCGAGCGCAAGGTGAACTTCCGCCTGCGCGATTGGGGCATCTCGCGCCAGCGCTACTGGGGCTGCCCGATCCCGGTGATCCACTGCGAGGCCTGCGGCATCGTGCCGGTGCCCGTCGACCAGCTGCCGGTGACGCTGCCGGAGGACGTCTCCTTCGACGTGCCCGGCAACCCGCTCGACCGGCACCCGACCTGGACGCACGTGGCCTGTCCCGCCTGCGGCGCGGCGGCGCGCCGCGAGACCGACACCATGGACACCTTCGTCGACTCGTCCTGGTACTTCGTCCGCTTCACCGATCCGTGGGACGAGGCGGCGCCGAGCGACCCCGCCATCACCGGCAAGCGGATGCCCGTCGACCAGTACATCGGCGGCATCGAGCATGCGATCCTGCATCTGCTCTATTCGCGCTTCTTCATGCGGGCCATGCGGGCCACCGGCCACGTGGGCCTGGACGAGCCCTTCGCCGGCCTGTTCACCCAGGGCATGGTCGTTCACGAGACCTACCGGGACGCGGACGGGGCCTGGGTGCAGCCGGCCGACGTCCGCATCGACGGCAGCGGCGCCGACCGCCGCGGCGTGCATGCCGAGACCGGCGCTCCGATCGAGATCGGCTCGATCGAGAAGATGTCGAAGTCCAAGCGCAACACCGTCGATCCGGACGACATCATCGCCGCCTACGGCGCCGACACGGCGCGCTGGTTCATGCTCTCCGACTCGCCGCCCGAGCGCGACGTGATCTGGAGCGAGGAGGGCGTGCAGGGCGCCTGGCGCTTCGTGCAGCGCCTGTGGCGGCTGGTGAACGACGTGGTCGAGGCCGTAGCCGAGCCGCAAGCCAGCGCCGAGAGCACGCTCGGGCCCGAATCCCTCCTGCTGCGCAAGGCGACGCATCGGGCGCTGGCCGGCGTCGAGGACGATATCGAGCGGCTGCGCTTCAACCGCTGCGTCGCCCAGATCTACGAGCTCGCCAACGCGCTCCAGGCCGCGCTCGCCGGCGCCCGCGAGGCAGGCGAGGTGCCCGCCGACATGGGCTTCGCCCTGCGCGAGGCGGCCGACATCCTGGTTCAGCTCGTTGCGCCGATGATGCCGCACCTGGCCGAAGCCTGCTGGGAGCAGCTGGGGCATACCGCGCTGGTCGCCGAGACGCCGTGGCCGCAGGCCTACCGCAGCCTGCTGGTCGAGGACGAGATCACCCTGCCCGTCCAGGTCAACGGCAAGCGCCGCGCCGACATCACCATCGCCCGCGACGCCGACCGCACCGCCATCGAGGCCGCGGTCCTGAACCTCGACGCCGTCCGGCGCGCCATCGGCGATGCACCGGTCAAGAAGATCATCGTTGTCCCGCAAAGGATCGTGAATGTCGTCGCTTGATGTCGGCGGATCCGGCCGCCCGCGCCGCCACCGCGGCTCCCGCTTGTTCGCTACGGCCGCCACGCTGGCGGCCGCACTCTTGCTGGGCGGCTGCTTCCGACCGCTCTACGGCCCGACCGCATCGGGCGTCAGCGTCCGGGATCAGCTGGCCGCGGTCGACGTCGCGATCACCCCCAAGGCGAACCAGGAGCGCCTGGTCCACTACGTCGAGAACGAGCTCAACTTCGATCTGAACGGCAGCGGCACCGCCGCGGTGAAGCAGTATCGGCTGGAGATGACGCTGACGGAGGCGCTCGCCACCTCGAGCGTCAACCAGAGCACCGGCCAGGCCGTCGCGGCCATCCTGAGCCTCACAGCCGACTACAAGCTCATCGCTTCCAATAGCGGCGCGACGGTGATGCAGGGGCAGGCCAAGGCGTCGGCCGGCTACGACCGCACGCCGCAGCGCTTCCAGGACGTGCGCGCCGCGCGCGACGCCCAGATCCGTGCCTCCAAGGTGCTGGCCGAGCAGCTGCAGACCAAGCTCGCCGCCTACTTCGCCAGCCGTCCGCAATAGGCGGCGGCGCCCGAGGCACGTCGATGGTTGCGGTCAAACCGGGCGACATCGCCGGCGTCCTCGACCAGAAGCGGCTCAAGGCTGCGGTCGTGCTCGTCTATGGCCCCGACAGCGGCCTCGTGGCCGAGCGCGCCCGCCGGATCGCCGAGAACGCGGTGGACGATCCGGCCGACCCCTTCCAGCTGGTACGGCTGGAGGGCGATGGCGTCGCGGCCGATCCGCTAAAACTCGCCGACGAGGCCAATACCATCGGCCTGTTCGGCGGCCGCCGCGCCATCTGGATCAAGCCGACGGGCCGCAGCCTGGTGCCGGCGCTCACGCCCATCCTGGAGACCCGGCCGGAGGACGCCATCGTCGTCGTCGAGGCCGGTGACCTGGCGCGCACGTCGCCGGTGCGAACCCTCTGCGAACGCTCGCCCGCCGCGTTGGCCATTCCCTGCTATGCGGACGGGCCGCGGGAGCTGGCCGGGCTCGTCGACGCCACCCTGCGCGAGGCCGGGCTGCAGATCGATCGCGACGCCAGGGAGCAACTGGTGGCGCTGCTCGGCGGCGACCGGCTGGCCAGCCGCAACGAGCTCGAGAAGCTGGTGCTCTACGCCCATGGCCAAGGCCGTGTGACGGAAGAGGATGTCGCCGCCGCCGTGGGCGACGTGTCGGCGATCGCCGCCGACGAACTGGTCGACGCGGCTTTTGCCGGCGATCTGCCCGGGGCCGACCAGGCCTTTGCCAAGCTGCGCAGTGAGGGCATGGACGCCGGCGTCATCATGGGGTTCCTGCTCCGCCACGCCGTGAGCCTCGCCGGCGGCCGCATCGCCATCGACCGCGGCGGCACGCCGGAAAGCGTCGTCGCGGGCATGCGCGTCCATTTCAAGCGCAAGGCCCTGGTCGAGCGCCACCTGCGCCTGTGGACGTCGCCGGCGCTCGCCAAGGCGATCCGCGACTGCGGCGGTGCGGTCGGTCGTATCCGCCGGATGCCCGCCCTGGCCGCCGAGACCGCCGAGACGACGATCTGGAGCGTCGCCGCCGCCGCCCGCCGCGCCGCCGGCCGCATGCGGTGATCTGATTTTGCGCTGGTGATCGTCGGACTGCGCTACGTCCTACCGAAGCTCCTCCTTCCCCCACGCGACCCCCTCCACCGCCTTCGGCGGTCCCCCTCCCCCTTGTGGGCTATCGGATTCACGTAAGTGTGGATTGGGCAGTTAGGGCAGCGCCGTCTCGAGCGTCATTGAAGCGGAGCCATCCGTTCAGCATGACGATGGGGCCAGGTTTTCCGTAATAGCCGGTCCATCCCCCCAGGCGGGCGCAGACCCATGCAGCATAGGCGAGCGAGGCTTTGGGATGGGGGTTCTTTTGCCGTTGGGTCTTGCCTTCCAGCTTGGCGCAGAAGGCCTCCAGCAGGGGCATATCCTCGGGCTCGAAGGCGTCGGTGACAGGTCGGATCGAGCCATCGCGGGCATGCACCATCTGTTGCACGATGACGGCGGCAACGAGAGCGGCCATGACCATGTTGGACAGCGGCCGCTCCTCCTCGATACGCAGGCCTTCGATGTCGAAGCCCTGAGTTTTGAGGGTGCGGAACAACTGTTCGATGATCCAGCGACGACGGTAGAGATCGGCAACCGTCAGAGCCTCGGCAGCGTTGGTGACGGTGTGGGTGGTGAACAGCCGCCAGTGTATGGGCTCCTCGCCCGCCGGCTGGCTGGTCTCGCGGATGTCCACCAGATTGACGCTGAGGCTGGCTGGGGCGTCGCCGACCAAGCCATTGCGGGGCCGCGCTAGCGTCACCGCCATGAAGCGCAGCGCCAACTGGGCCGTGCGTGCCTTGCGTCCGGGCTTGGCCGGAAGGGCGAGCTCGGCGCGCGCCGCTGGAGCGAGGCTATCGATCGTGGCGAACAGTCGCTTATCGTTGTCCAGGCCCCGATCCTGGGCGACCCGCACCAGCAGGTCGACCGCAGACGGGCGGCGGGCGAAGGCTTGAAAGATGTCGCCTTCCCGGTCGGCGATCACCGTGATGCGCGCGGCCGCCGCGCAGACTTCCGCCGCCCGCTCGGCCCCTTGGAGCCAGCGATAGCTCTCCTTGTCCTCGATCAGCTTGTGTCGGCGGGTCGCCTTCTTGCCCTCGGTCCGGGTGAGGAATTGCCCGTGCACCAGGCCCAGGATCGCGCCGTCGCTCGCATCCACCCCGAGCACCGCGTGCAAGTACAGTCCGCCGCCGCCCGCCGAACGCACCACTGTGGTGTCCTGGATCGCCAGGACATGACGCCCCGCCGTGCGCGCCGAAAGCCCCGTTGCCGCCGTCCGCACCATCTCCTCGGGGCTGACCGAGCCATTGCGCAGGAACCGCGTCAGGCGGATCTCCCCAGCCCGGTCGCCGCCAAGCCGCCGCACCCGAATGCCGCGGCCGCCCAGCGCCACCAGACGGTCCAGCAAAAAGGCCCCCCTTTTTGCAGGCGGCGGTCGCCAAACCGCCCCAGCAAGCCTTCCATCATCTCACGCTCCCGCGAACCAATCGGCTCAAGGAAGCTGACTCGCCAAAACTCAGCAACCGACTTCTGTGAATGCGATAGCCCCTGCGGAGCGGGGGAGGGGGACCATGCGCAGCATGGTGGAGGGGGCGCGACGCGCCTTACCGCTGCAACCCTACCCGCGCAGGCGCTGGCACAGGGAGTCGAGCTGCTCCAGTGAGCTGTAGCGGAGCCGTAGCTCGCCGCGCTCGCCGCGGTGGTCGATGCGCACGGACAGGCCGAGGACATCCTCCAGCGCCTTTTCCAGCGCCCGCGTGTCGGCGTCCTTCTCCGGCTTCAGGCGCGCGACCGAGCTCTTCACCTCGTGCTCGGTCTCCTCCTGGGCGATGCGCTCCACGTCGCGGACGTTCAGGCCCTTGTCGATGATACGCCGCGCCACGGCCTCGGGCTCGGCCACGGAGAGCAGGGCGCGGGCGTGGCCGGCGGAGAGGGAGCCCTCGTTGACCAGCGATTTGATGCTGTCCGGCAGCTTGAGCAGGCGCAGCGTGTTGGCGACGTGGCTGCGGCTCTTGCCGATGATCTGCGCCAGCTCGTTCTGCGAATAGCCGAAGTCGCCGATGAGCTGGTGGTAGCCCGCGGCTTCCTCGAGCGGGTTCAGGTCCGTGCGCTGGACGTTCTCGACGATGGCGAGCTCCAGCGAGGTGCGATCGTCGGCATCGATGATCACGACGGGCATGTCGTGCAGGCCGGCCCGCTGGGCGGCGCGCCAGCGCCGTTCGCCGGCGATGATCTCGAACACGTCGGGCAGGTTCGGCATATGCCGCACGACGATGGGCTGGATGACACCGCGCTCGCGGATCGAGGCCGCGAGCTCGTCGAGATCCTCGTCGACGAAGTGCCGGCGCGGATTGCGCGGATTGGGCCTGATCAGCTCGATCGGCACACGTCGCTGCGGCGCCCGCGAGCGGTCGGCGGACTGCATTTCGTCGCTCACGTCGCCGATGAGCGCGGCGAGTCCTCGGCCCAGTCTAGGCCGCGCTTCGTCCGCCATGATCTTCTCCTCGTCTTCTCGTGCGGCATGACGACGTGCGCCAAGCCGCTGTCGAGGTCACGTCCGGCACGTCATGGCCGGGCTCGACCCGGCCATCCGCTCGGAACCATCGCCTATGACCAGCCGCGACAGGCCGGAGCTTTTTTCGAATCGATGGATGGCCGGATCAAGTCCGGCCATGACGTCGCGAGCCATGACGTCGCGCGTGCAGGTGAGACGCCGCGCGCCTCTCACGCCGCCGTGCGGATCTGGCGCTCGCGGGCGATGACCTCGGAGGCCAGCTTGAGATAGGCCTGCGAGCCGGAGCACTTGAAGTCGTAGAGCAGCGCCGGCTTGCCGTGCGACGGCGCCTCGGAGACTCGGACGTTACGGGGGATGACCGTATCGTAGACCTTGCTGCCCATGTACTTGCGCACGTCGTCGACGACCTGGCCCGACAGATTGTTGCGGGGATCGAACATGGTGAGGACGACGCCGTGAATGGTGAGCCGCGGGTTGAGGGCCGTCTTGACCTGCTCGACCGTCTTCAGCAGCTGGCTCAGACCCTCCAGCGCGAAGAACTCGCACTGCAACGGCACCAGCACCGAGTCGGCGGCCGTCAAGGCGTTGATGGTGAGCAGGTTGAAGGACGGCGGGCAGTCGACGAGGATGTAGTCGAACGGCCGCTCCTGGCCGTCGCGGCTCAGCGCCTCGACGGCGCGCCGCAGGCGATGCGCCCGATCCTTCTCGCTGGCGATCTCCAGCTCGACGCCCAGGAGATCGAGCGTCGAGGGGGCGACGGCGAGGTTCGGCACCGCCGTCTCGAGCGCGCAGTCCACCAGCCGGGCCTCGCCGATCAGGACGTCGTAGGTGGACAGCCGCCGGCTCTTGCGATCGATGCCCAGGCCCGTCGAGGCATTGCCCTGGGGGTCGAGATCGACGATCAGCGCCCGCTCGCCGATGGCCGCGAGCGCGGTGCCGAGATTGATGGCGGTGGTCGTCTTGCCGACGCCGCCCTTCTGGTTTGCCAGCGCAAGCACCCGCGGCAAAGGCGTAGCAGAAATGGTCATTTTAAGAGCCCTCCAGGCCCCGAACGAACACGATGCGGCCCGCTGAATCCGTCAAGCTTTGGACCAATGTTGCATCAAGTTTCCAAGATCTAGTGGCCTGGGTCAACTCAGTCTCTACATCTTGACCCTTGGGAAACAGTGCAACTGTGCCAGTTCTCAACAAGTCTTTGGTCCAGCCAAGCAGGACGTCGAGCGAGGCGACCGCGCGCGCCGTGACGACATCGGTCTGACCCACAAAGCGCGTGACGCAGTCTTCGATGCGGGCTTCGTGGATTGTAGCAGAGGCCCCCGTGATTCGCGCGGCATGTCGGAGAAAAGCGCACTTGCGGCCATTCGACTCAACAAGGTCGATATGGCCGCCGACCTCGGCGAGCAGAATGCCCAGCACCAGCCCCGGGAAGCCGCCGCCGGAGCCGAGATCCAGCCAGCGTCGGGCGTCGGGGACGATGTCGAACAGCTGGGCGGAATCGACGATGTGGCGCGTCCATACCCGGTTCAGCGTGTCCGGCCCGACCAGGTTCTTGACCATCTGCCAGCGCCGCAGCTCGCTCTCCAGCCGGGCCAGGCGCTCTTCCGTTTCACGTGAAACCGGGCGAATGGCCAACGCCCGCCGACGGTCGCCGGCGGGGTCGGCCGCCAAACGATCCCGCTTCACGCGGCCGGTCCGGCGGAACGCTCGCGCCGCGCCAGGGCAGCGAGCAGCGTCAGGGCCGCCGGCGTCATGCCCTCGATGCGCGATGCTTGCCCCAAGGTCACCGGTCGTGTCGCCTCGAGCTTCAGCCGCAGCTCGGCGGACAGGCCCGGCAGGTTGAAGTCGAGGCCCGCCGGCAGCGCGACGCTCTCGCTGCGTCGAAATGCGGCGATATCCGTCGCCTGCCGGTCCAGGTAGACGGCGTAGATGGCGTCGGTCTCGAGCCTGTCGCGCAGATGCGGGCCAATGTCGGCCAGCGCCGGCCAGATCGCGCTCAAGCGGTCGATGGTGATGCCTGGGTGAGACAACAGCTGCAGCGCCGAGCGCCGGACGCCGTCCTGGTTCAGGGACAGCTGATGGCGGCCTGCCTCGGACGGCGTGAGGCTGACCGACCGCAGCAGCGCCCGCGCCTGTTCCAGCGCGCTCGCCTTGGCCAGGAAGGCATCCTGCCGCGGCCGGCCGACGCAGCCGAGCCGGATACCTTTCGGGGTGAGGCGCTCGTCGGCGTTGTCGGCCCGCAGCGACAGGCGATATTCGGCCCGCGACGTGAACATGCGGTAAGGCTCGGTCACGCCGTGGGTGACGAGATCGTCGATGAGCACACCGAGGTAGGACTCGGTGCGATCGAAGGCGATCGGCTCAGCGCCGCCGGCCACACGCGCCGCATTGAGCCCGGCGACCAACCCCTGGGCGGCTGCCTCCTCGTAGCCGGTCGTGCCGTTGATCTGCCCGGCCAGAAAAAGCCCCTGAACCGTGCGCAGCTCCAGCGTCGGATCCAGAGCGCGGGGGTCGACGAAATCGTACTCCACGGCGTAGCCCGGCCGCAGCATCCGGGCTCGCTCAAGGCCCGGAATGGTGGCGAGGAAGGCGTGCTGCACGTCCTCCGGCAATGAAGTGGAGATGCCGTTGGGATAGACGGTCGAGTCGTCCAGTCCCTCCGGCTCCAGGAAGATCTGGTGGCTGTCGCGGTCGGCAAAGCGCACCACCTTGTCCTCGATCGACGGGCAATAGCGCGGACCGCGGCCGGTGATCTCGCCGGAGTACATCGGCGCCCGATGCAGGTTGGCGCGGATCAGCTCGTGGCCGCCCGTCGTCGTTCGCGTCACGCCGCAGGCGATCTGCGGGTTGGTGATGCGCTCGGTCATGGCCGAGAAGGGCTCCGGCGGATCGTCGCCCTCCTGCCGGTCCAGGCTCGCCCAATCGATGGTGCGCCCATCGAGGCGCGGCGGCGTGCCGGTCTTGAGGCGCCCCATGGGCAGACCCAGCGCGCGGATCGAACGGGCCAGATGCAGCGCCGGCGGCTCGCCGCTCCGGCCGGCCGGAACCTTGACCTCGCCGACGTGGGTCAACCCATTGAGGAACGTGCCGGTGGTGATGACAAGTGTTGCGCAGCCGAATCGATCGCCGTTGGCCAGCGCCAGGCCCGCGACCCGCCCGTCATCGATGATGATCTCCGTCGCCTCCGCCTCGACGATCGTGAGGTTCTCCTGTCGCTCCAGCAGATCCTGAACGGCCGCGGCGTAGAGCTTGCGGTCCGCCTGCGCGCGGGGCCCGCGGACGGCAGGACCCTTGCGCCGGTTCAACAGACGGAACTGGATGCCACCCCGATCCGCCGCCAGGCCCATGATGCCGTCGAGGGCGTCGATCTCCCGCACGAGGTGGCCCTTACCCAGCCCGCCGATGGCCGGATTGCAGGACATGGCGCCGATCGTGGCGGCGCGCTGCGTCACCAGCGCCGTCCGCGCGCCAAACCGCGCAGCCGCCGCTGCTGCCTCCGTCCCGGCGTGGCCGCCGCCGATCACGATCACGTCGAACAGGGCAGGTTTCACGTGAAACATTCCGTTAACTATTTTCCGATGCAGAACGACGAAAAGATCCGATCGAGGATCTCCTCGGCGCCCACGTGGCCGGTGATGCGCCCCAGCGCCTGGACCGCATCGCGCAGATCCTGCGCGATCAGCTCCGGGTACAAACGCGCGCCGACCGCATGATCAGCGCTCAGGCGCGCGAGGGCCTCTCGTGTGTCTCTCAGCGCGTGCCGATGCCGGTCGCGCGTGATTAAGCTTGATCCCGGCCCCACCATCGCCCGCAAGCGACGTTCGATCTCCGCCAAGAGATCGTCAATGCCGCCACCCGTCAGGGCCGAGACCGACACGGCGTCGCCCGCGGTCCCGGACTCTCGATCGAGATCGCTCTTCGTCCGCACGGCGAGGGCACCGGCAGGGGTGTCCCCAGGGGTGTTCATGCGGACATCGTCGCTCGCCGTGAGCCATAGCACGAGATCCGCGTCACTCATACGGGCGGCGGCCCGCCGGATGCCCTCGCGCTCGATCGGCTCGTGGGAGTGCCGCACCCCCGCCGTATCGATCAGCGTGATCGGCAGGCCGCCAAGGTCGCAGCGCACCTCAAGCATATCCCGCGTCGTGCCCGGGTACGGCGACACGATGGCGACATCACGTCCGGCTAGGTGGTTGAGCAACGTCGACTTGCCCGCGTTGGGCGGTCCGGCAATGACCACCGTGAATCCCTCGCGGACACGTTCGCCCATGCGGTTGTCGGCCAGTGCGGATTCGATCTGGGTCCGAATCGATATCGCTTCGGCGATCGCTGGGCCGATCAGCTCGTCGCCCACGTCCGCCTCGTCCGAGAAATCCAGGTCCGCTTCGACGCGCGACAGCGCGCCGATCAGGCCATCGCGCCAGTCCTCGACCGCCCGGCCGAGCCGCCCATCGAGCTGGCGCAGCGCCTGCCGCCGCTGGCCGTCGGTTTCCGCATCGACCAGATCGGCGATCGCCTCAGCTTCGGTCAGGTCGAGCTTGCCGGCCAGAACGGCGCGCCGGGTAAACTCGCCGGGCTCCGCCAGCCGCACCCCCGGCAGCGCCGCGAGCGCCGCCATCACCGCCGCCAGGACGCTGGTGCCGCCGTGCAGGTGAAGCTCGGCCATATCCTCGCCGGTGGCACTCGCCGGCTTGGGAAACAGCACGACGAGGGCTGCGTCGAGCACGTCGCCCCGCCCATCCCGCAGCCGTCGAAGGCTCATGTAGCGCGGCTGTGGAAGCTCGCCCGCTAATGTTTCGAGGACGAATCGAGTCTGCGGGCCCGAGATGCGGACAATAGCCAGCGCTGCGCGGCCCGGCGCTGTCGCCGGCGCGCAGATGGTATCACCATCACGAATCACAGGGTGTTTCACATGAATCACCGCGACATCGCTGCGCGACCGGGCAGGGACGTCCGGTCTGGGAGCACACCGGTTCCGAGGCAAACCCGATGCTGAGATGAAGAGATAGACGGCCGGTCAGGCTTCGGCCACTCTCGCCTGCGGCGGAGCAGCGGCGCGGCAGCTGGAGCCGGACCATGCCCAAGGGCGTTTCCGCGTACCCCACGCCACAAGGTAACCTATCCGAGGACTTGGCGACGAGCGAAGAGCGCCAGTCGATGAGACAGGCGCGGCTTGCAGCGAGCTCGTGTTCTGAAAGCGCAACGCAAGCTGGACCGCCCCCACCCCCTACCCTCCACTTCGTGGGGGGAGGGTGGAGCAGTTGCTTACAGCCTTGGGAAGGTTGGCAAGTCGGGCAGTCCAAATAGCCTCCCCCTTGTGGGGAGGCTGTCCCGAGCGTCAGCGGAGGAACTGGTGGGGGGTCGGCTCCAACCGCCACGACACTGGCAGAACCGCCTGTGCCCTCTATCCGTCTATACGAGCGCAGGCTCCGATACCGTTCCCAAAGCGAATCGACTTGCGGGGGCCGAGCCTACGTATTCATCGAGTCGAAGAACTCGGAATTCGACTTCGTCTGCCGCAGCTTGTCGAGCAGGAACTCGATCGCGTCGACCGTGCCCATCGGGTTGAGGATGCGCCGCAGCACGTACATCTTCTTGAGGATGTCGGCCGGGACGAGCAGCTCTTCCTTGCGGGTGCCGGAGCGGGTGATGTCGATGGCCGGGAAGGTGCGCTTGTCGGACACCTTGCGGTCGAGGATGATTTCCGAGTTGCCGGTGCCCTTGAACTCTTCGAAGATCACCTCGTCCATGCGGCTGCCGGTGTCGATCAGCGCCGTGGCGATGATGGTGAGGGAGCCGCCCTCCTCGATGTTGCGGGCGGCGCCGAAGAAGCGCTTCGGCCGCTGCAGCGCGTTGGCGTCGACGCCGCCGGTCAGCACCTTGCCGGACGACGGCACCACGGTGTTGTAGGCGCGGCCGAGGCGGGTGATCGAGTCGAGCAGGATGACGACGTCACGGCCGTGCTCGACCAGGCGCTTGGCCTTCTCGATCACCATCTCCGCGACCTGCACGTGGCGGGCGGCCGGCTCGTCGAAGGTCGACGAGATGACCTCGCCCTTCACCGAGCGCTGCATGTCGGTGACCTCCTCGGGCCGCTCGTCGATGAGCAGCACGATCAGGTAGCACTCGGGGTGATTGTTGGTGATCGACTGCGCGATGTTCTGCAGCAGCACCGTCTTGCCGGTGCGCGGCGGCGCCACGATCAGGCCGCGCTGGCCTTTGCCGATCGGCGAGACGATATCGATGATGCGCGCCGAAAAATCCTTGCGCGTCGGGTCCTCGCCCTCGAGCCGCAGCCGCTCGTCCGGATAGAGCGGCGTCAGGTTGTCGAAGTGGACCTTGTGGCGAATCTTTTCCGGGTCTTCGAAGTTGATCGTGTTGACCTTGAGCAGGGCGAAATAGCGCTCGCCCTCCTTCGGCCCACGGATCGGCCCCTCGACCGTATCGCCCGTACGCAGCCCGAAGCGGCGGATCTGCGACGGCGAGATATAGATGTCGTCGGGACCGGGCAGATAATTCGAATCGGACGAGCGTAGGAAGCCGAAGCCGTCTTGCAGCACCTCGACCACGCCCTCGCCGATGATGTCGGTCTCGCGGGCGGCGAGCTGCTTGAGGATGGCGAACATCAACTCCTGCTTGCGCAGGATCGAAGCGTTCTCGACCTCCAGCTCCTCGGCCGAAGCGAGCAGCTCGGTCGGCGTCTTGGACTTGAGGTCCTGTAGTTTGATCTCCCGCATGGGGGGAAGCTCTCGCGGATGAGCCGCGTCGGGGACCGACCGCGGCATATGTGTGATGGGTAAATCAATGGGATCACGCGCGCGGGGCGCGACCACAATCGGCGTCACGGAAATGAAGCGGGTGGACCGCTTACGCCGACTCGTCTGGGGAAAGACCCGTCCTCGATACCCCGTTTTGAGCGTCCGCTCAAGCCAAAACCTGTTCAGAACGGCTTGAGCACCACCAGGAGCACGATCAGAATCATCAGGACCGTCGGTATCTCGTTGACGTACTTGTAGAATTTGGCGCTTCGCCGGTTGCCGTCGGCGGCGAAGACCCGCACCGTGCGCGCCAGATAGCCGTGCAGGGCGAACATCAGCAGCACCAATGTCAGCTTGGCGTGCATCCAGCCGAACCGCCACCATTCGCCCTGGAACAGCACGACGAGGCCGAAGACCAGGGTGGCGATCGCCGCCGGGGTCACGATGCCGCGGAGCAGCCGGCGCTCCATCACCTTGAAGGTCTCCGACAGCTCCGAGCCGGGCGCCGCCGCCGCGTGGTAGACGAAGAGCCGCGGCAGATAGAGCATCCCCGCCATCCAGGCGATCACGGCGATCACGTGAAGCGCCTTGAACCAGTCGTACATGCCTAGCCGCCCCTGCCCGCCCGCACCCGCTCGACCAGGCGCTCGACATGCGCGATCGGCGTCTCCGGCTGGATGCCGTGACCGAGGTTGAAGATGTGTGGGCCGCCGCCAAAGGCGCTGCGGATCCGCTCGACGGCTTCGTCGAGCGCCGCCCCGCCCGCCACCAGCGCCAGCGGATCGAGATTGCCCTGCACGGTCACCCGTGGCTGAAGCGCATCCGCGGCCCAGGCCGGATCGATCGACCAATCGAGGCCGAGAACGTCGACGTCGGGCTCCGCGGCAAAGCGTGTGAGCCTGTCGCCGACGCCGCGGGCGAAGACGATGACGCCCGCATGCGGGCGCTCGCGCTTCACGTGACGCACCAGCTGCATGACCGGATCGAACGACCACCGCTCGAACAGCGCCGGCGGCAGGGCGCCGCCGAAGCTCTCGAAGATCTGCACGGCATCGACGCCGGCATCGATCTGTCCGACCAGATAGCGCGCCGAGGCCTCGACCACCCGGTCGATCATCGCCTGCAGGAAATCCGCATCGCGGTAGGCCGTCAGCCGGATCGGCGCCTGGTCCGGCGTGCCCTTGCCGGCGATCATATAGCTGGCAACCGTCCAGGGCGCGCCGCAGAAGCCGATCACGGCCGTCTCGGGTCCCAGGCTGCCGCGCACCCGGCGGGCGGTCTCCAGCACGGCGTCCAGCCGCCCTGGATCGCCATCGAGCAGACGGAGGGCACCGCCATCGGTGACCGGGTCGAGCCGCGGCCCCTCGCCTTCCACGAAGCGGACGCGCTGGCCGAGCGAATCCGGGATGACAAGGATGTCCGAGAACAGAATGGCCGCGTCGAAGCCGAAGCGCCTTATCGGCTGCAGGGTCGCTTCGGCGGCGAGCTCGGGCGTGTAGCAGAATTCGAGGAAGCTCGGCGCCTTGGCCCTCAGCTCGCGATACTCCGGCAGGTAGCGGCCGGCCTGACGCATCAGCCACAGCGGCGGCGTCTCGCTGCGTTCACCGCGGAGCGCCCGCATGAAGGGTGACGTCTCGGCGTTAGGCACAGGCGACCCTTCTCCTAAAAATATCTTTGAATCTGGACTCTGTAGTTTCTGTTGGACGGCGGATTAGCGCGGCGCAGGGCTGTCCACAATCGTTCCCCAGGCGCCTGCGTCAAAACGGCGACCCATGCGGCCCGGCGGCCGGCAGCGCAAAGGCAGACCGATTAACGATTTGTTAACCTCCTCGCCGGCGCTTGTCGCGCCCCGTCCCGATTCGTCCCGCCATCCCCAGGCCGGCACGACACAGGCTCGGTGCTGTTGATCGCAGTCCCCCGCCACGCCAAAGTGGCGCGCCGCGATCGCTTCGACTCGCGGCGCCGTCCACAGACGCGCAGAGTTGTCCCCCGCTCCGTCGTCGGAAGCCTTCCGTGAACCGCAGCTTCTTTCATCTCCATCTCGTCTCCGACTCGACCGGCGAAACCCTCATCGCGGTCAGCCGGGCCGTATCGGCGCAGTACGAGGGCGTTGCCGCGATCGAGCACGTCTACCCGCTCGTGCGCTCGCGCCAGCAGCTCGATCGGGCGATCGGCGGCATTCAGGCTGCGCCCGGCATGGTGCTCTACACGCTGGTCGACGAAGAGCTCGCCACGGCGCTCGAGGAGGTGTGTCGGGAGACCAGCTCGCCCTGCCTGTCGGTGCTGGCGCCGGTGCTCAACATGTTCCAGTCCTACCTCGGCGCTTCGTCGCAGGCGCGGCCGGGCGCCCAGCACGTGCTCAACGCCGAGTACTTCAAGCGCATCGACGCCATGAATTATACGCTGCTCCACGACGACGGGCAGATGCACGAGGACCTCGACCAGGCCGACGTGGTGCTGTTCGGCGTCAGCCGCACCTCCAAGACGCCGACCGGGATCTACCTCGCCAATCGCGGCATCAAGACCGCCAACGTGCCCTACGTGCCCGGCGCGCCGCTGCCGCCCAAGCTCGAGAACGTGCGGCGGCCGCTCGTCGTCGGCCTCGTCGCGAGCCCGGAGCGCATCGTGCAGATCCGACAGAACCGGCTGCTCAGCCTCAACGCCAACGATCGCTCCTCCTATGTGGACCGGCAGGCGGTGTCGGACGAGATCTCCGAGTCGCGGCGGATCTGCCTGCGCAATCGCTGGCCGGTCATCGATGTCACGCGCCGCTCCATCGAGGAGACGGCCGCCGCCATCCTCGATCTCTACCGTGAGCACCAGTTCACCTTCATCGCGACGTGATGCCGTGACCGATCCCTTCTGGCTCGACCCCCAGCCGCTGCTCCTCGCCTCGACCAGTGCGACCCGGCGCGACATGCTGCGCGCCGCCGGGCTGCCGGTGGAGACCATGGCGCCTCATGTAGACGAACGGGCGGTGGACGCCGCCGCCCGCGCGGCGGCCACACCCGCGCCGGGCATCGCGGCATTGCTGGCTCGCGAAAAGGCGCTGGCCGTGGGCCGGCGGTCGCCCGGGCGCCTGGTGCTCGGCGCCGATCAGACCCTGGCTTGCGCCGGCGAGGTCTACGACAAGCCCCGTGATGCCGCGGCCGCCGCGGCACAGCTCGCGGCACTCGCCGGCCGCGCCCACACGCTGCATTCGGCAGCGGCGCTGGTGCGCGACGGCGAGGTCCTGGCCGAGCTGCGCTCGGACGCGGAGCTGACCGTGCGGCCGCTATCCGCTGCCTTCATCGATCGCTACGTCGCAAGCGTCGGCGAGGCGGTGACGCGCAGCGTCGGCGGCTACCAGGTCGAAGGCCTGGGGGTGCAGCTGTTCCAGTCCATCAGCGGCGACCATTTCACCATCCTGGGCCTGCCGCTGCTGCCGCTGCTCGATGCGCTGCGGCGCCTCGGGGCGTTGGCGAGGTGATATCATGACCCTGCAGGCCTGCGTCATCGGCGATCCGATCGCCCATTCCCGGTCGCCGTTGATCCACGGCTACTGGATCGACCATCACGGCATCGACGGCAGCTACGGCCGCCGTCACGTCACCGCGGCGGAGCTGCCGGCCTTCGTTGCCGAGCTGCGCGGCGGCGGCTGGCGCGGCTGCAACGTCACCGTGCCGCACAAGGAGGCCGTTGCGGCGATGGTCGACGAGCTGACGCCGGTGGCGGCGGCGCTCGGCGCGGCCAACACGCTGTGGCTGGAGGAGGGGCAGCTCAAGGCCGACAACACCGACGTGGCCGGCTTCATGGCCAACCTGGACCAGGCCGCCCCGGAGTGGCGGGATCGTGCCGCGACGGTCACCGTGCTGGGTGCGGGGGGGGCCGCCCGCGCCGCGATCCACGGGCTTCTCGCACGCGGCGTCGACACGGTTCACGTCGTCAACCGCTCGGTGGAGCGGGCAGCGCAAGTGGCGCAGTCCTTCGGGCCATGCGTCCGGCCGGCATCGTGGCGCGACCTTGCCGCCGCCCTGGCCGTATCCGGCCTGCTGGTCAACACCACCTCGCTCGGCCTGACCGGCCAGCCGCCGCTGGCCATCGACCTTTCGCCGTTGCCGGACGGCGCAACGGTCTACGACATCGTCTATGTGCCGCTGGAGACGCAACTGCTGGCCCAGGCCCGAGCCCGTGGCCTCACCGCCGTCGACGGCCTCGGCATGCTGCTGCACCAGGCGGTGCCGGGCTTCGAGCGCTGGTTCGGCGTCCGGCCGCAGGTGACCGAGGAGCTGCGCGCCATGCTCGTCGCCGATATCGAGGGATCACGATGACGTTTGTGCTTGGCCTCACCGGATCGATCGGCATGGGTAAATCGGCCACCGCCGCCATGTTCCGGCAGCGGGGCGCGCCGGTCTACGACGCCGACGCGGCGGTGCACGCGATCTACCGGGGCGCCGCCGCCCCGCTGGTGGAAGCCGCCTTTCCCGGCACGACGGCGGACGGCGTCGTCGATCGCCAGAAGCTCGGTGCCGCCGTGCTCGGCAACGATGTGGCGTTGAAGCGCCTGGAGCAGATCGTCCACCCGCTGCTGCGCGGGGCGCAGCTGGATTTCCTCGCCGATGCGGCCAGGCGGTCGCTGCCCGTCGCGGTGCTCGACATTCCCCTGCTGTTCGAGACCGGCGGCGAGGGGCGCTGCGACGCGGTGGTGGTGGTGAGCGCGCCGGCCGCGGTTCAGCGCCAGCGGGTCCTGGCGCGGCCGGGCATGACGGCCGAGAAGTTCGAGCTGATTCACGTGAAACAGGTGCCGGACGCGATCAAGCGTGCCCGGGCGCATTTCATTGTGGACACCGGGCGCGGCTTTGCTGCCGCCAGCCGGCAAGTCGACGATATTCTGCGGGCGCTGGCCGGCCGCACCGGCCGGATCGCGACGATCGTTTCCTGAAGCAAGCCCGGCGGCAAAGGTGGCCCGTGACGCGTGAAATCGTTCTCGACACCGAGACCACCGGCCTCGAGCCGAACAACGGCGATCGCATCGTCGAAATCGGTTGCGTCGAGCTGATCAATCACTTCCCGACCGGCCGCAACCTCCATCTCTACATCAATCCGGAGCGGTCCATGCCGGCGGAGGCCTTCGCCGTGCACGGGCTGAGCGAGGACTTTCTCAAGGAGAAGCCGGTCTTCGCCGACCTCGCCGCCGAATTCGCCGAGTTCATCGGCGAGGACATGCTGATCATCCACAACGCGGCCTTCGACGTCGGCTTCATCAACGCGGAGTTCGCCCGTGTCGGGCGCCCGCCGGTGGCGGCGGCGCGCGTGCTCGACACGCTGGCACTGGCGCGGCGGCGCCACCCCGGTGCCGGCAACAGCCTGGATGCGCTGTGCTCGCGCTACGGCATCGACAATTCCCGCCGCACCAAGCACGGAGCGCTGCTCGATTCGGAGATCCTCGCGGAGGTCTATATCGAGCTGATCGGCGGCCGCCAGGCGGGGTTCGATCTCTCGCCCATGCTGGCCGGCTCCGCCGGCACGGGCGGCGCGCGCGGCGCCCGTGCGCCCACACTGCAGCGGCCGGCGCCGCTGGCGCCGCTCGTCAATGCTGACGAGCTTGCCGCGCACGCGGCATTCGTCGCGAGCCTCGGCGAAGCTGCCATCTGGCGCGAGTATATCGACCTGAGCTGAACAGTGGCAGCCCTTCCGGGCTGATGCTCGTTCCTGGATGGATGGCCGGGTCAAGCCCGGCCATCCATCGAGAAGGAAAGACCTTACTGCGCCTGGGCGGGAGCCTGGGCGAACTGGCCGGCGCGGTCGCGGTAGAGCGCAGCGAAATCGATCGGGTCGACGTAGAGCGGCGGGAAGCCGCCGCCGCGCACCGCGTCCGCCACGATCTGCCGGGCAAACGGGAACAGCAGGCGCGGGCACTCGATCATGATGACCGGGTGCAGGTTTTCCGCCGGGATGTTCAGGGCGCGGAAGATGCCGCAATAGGTCAGCTCGAAGGCGAACAGCGTCTCGCCATCGATGGCGGCATTGCCTTCGAGTTTCAGCTCGACCTCGAAATCGGCGTCGGCCAGCTGCTTGGCGCCGACGTTCACCTGGATCGAGATCTGCGGCTGCTTGTTCTGGGGCGTGAGCGAGCGCGGCGCGTTCGGGTTCTCGAACGAGAGATCGCGCGTGTACTGCGCCAGCGCGTTGAGCGCGGGACCATTCGGATCGCCCTGCCACAAGGGTCCGCCGTTGATGGAGGGATCAGACATGGGAGGTCCTCGTTTCGGTGCGGCTGCCCGCGGTCGTTGCAGATGCCTGGGGCCGCGGGTGTCGAAGGCGGTCGGCGGCTAACACGGAACGGGGTGGTCGACAAGCTCGGCCTCGGCGATCGAGCGCCGCCGCCGGCGGTTCTCAGGTCGTGCGCAGCCAGTCCAGGATCACCGGGTTCAGCTCCCGCGGATAGGTGTGGCTCAGATCGTCGATCTCCCGGTAGGTCAAGGCGGCACCGGCGGCCTCCAGGGCCTGCCGCGCCTGGCGCGCGACCTCGATGGGGAACATCCAGTCCAGGACGCCGTGGGCGAGGTGGATCGGCAGGCCGTGGATCCGCTCCGGCTCAGCCATCTGGGCCAGCATGGGGTGAAAGGCTGCGGCGACCGGCGCGAGATGGGTGAACGGCGAGCCCGGCTCCAGCCCGCTCACGTACGTAAACGTGCCGCCGTCGCTCATGCCGGTCAGCAGCAGGCGCTCGGGATCGATGTTCCAGCCGGCGCGGACGCGGTCGAGGATGCGCATGAGGTTGGGCGTATCCGTGTCCGGGCCGGCCAGCGCCCAGGTCCGTCCGGTCGCGGTGGGCGACAGCAGGATCGCGCCGTGGCTGCGGGCATCGCGCAGCCAGCTCCAGAGGAAGCC
This sequence comes from Chelatococcus sp. KU-N122, assembly GCF_055391085.1. Taxonomy (NCBI): domain Bacteria; kingdom Pseudomonadati; phylum Pseudomonadota; class Alphaproteobacteria; order Hyphomicrobiales; family Chelatococcaceae; genus Chelatococcus; species Chelatococcus sp. KU-N122. The sequence continues at coordinate 1,772,982 of NZ_AP043981.1, forward strand.
CCTGCCGTTGCCGTTGCCGCCGTGCAGCGCGACGACGAGCGGCCAGGCGGTGTCAGGCGTGTAGTACTCCGGCACGTACATCGAGAAGCCGCCGCGGGAGCCGGGCTCGTTGCCGACGTGCGCGATGCCGGTGTCGCCGCGCGGCTCGCTACGGGCGATACGGGCTTCGAGGTCGGCGTCGCCTCGAACCGCCGGCTCCATGAAGAAGCGGCTGACCGGCGGCAGGCGCGCCGCCAGCGGGTACAGGGCTTCCTGGGCGCGGGGCAGATATCGCAACGCGCTGTAGACCGCCCACAGGTCGTTTTGGGCATTGGCCGCCCGCAGGCCGTCGAAAGCCGCGACCGCCGCATCGCTGGCGGCTTCCAGCACGGTGCGCACGTGGGCGAGCGCATCCGGCCAGGACGCCAGGCGCGCCCGCGCGCTGCGCAGCGGCTCGTCCGGGCTGCCGACAGCCTCCAAGAGGCCGGCGAAGTCCGGCGGATTCAGGTGGCGGGCCACGAAGCCGAGCCCCTCCAGGGTCTCGAGCAGCGGCGGCAGCAGGGCCACGAGGTCGTCGATCGCGCGGTCGTCCACCACATCCTCCCCGTCAGCCGTTGGGCGGCATCGGCCTCGAACCCCTGCATGCCCGGAGCGCATCGCGCAACGGCTGCCGCTTGTCGCCGCCGCCGGTGGATGTTAGGCCGGGCGTCATTATATGCTCTTGGGCGAAGACCATCCGTTCTCGCTTCGGAGCGCTTGCCGATCGGGTGGCCCGAGCCCGACCGGGAGGCGCCGTAAGGGGCGTGGAACCAATGGCCGCGGTGGCGGCACGTTGCGATCTCCTGTACGATCACCCAGATCACGTTGCGAGTGGGGTCGACTGGCCCGCGCGGATGGACGTGATCGATTTCAGAGAGTTAGGGCATGCAATCGTCCCCACCTCAGGTTTGCCTTCGCGGGGATCGACGGCCCCATCTTGCCACCGTGCTCTAAACGTCCTCGACCATGCAAGATTCTTTCGATCTGACGACGATCATATTCCTCGCCCTCGCGGTGTTCGTCATCTGGCGGCTGCGCTCGGTCCTCGGCCAGCGCACCGGCAGCGAACGGCCGCCGACGGATCCCTTCGCCCGCCGGGAGCCGCCGTTGCCCAAGCCGGAGCAGGCGACTGCCGACCGGCGGGACGACAACGTGGTCCAGCTTCCCGGCACCAACGCGGCGCCGGCGGTGGAGATCCCGCCGGAGGAGCGTTGGAAGGGGCTGGCCGAGCCCGGCTCGGCGGTGGCGAGCGGCCTCGATGCCGTCGTTGCACAGGAGCCTTCGTTCGACGGCCGCGTCTTTGTCCAAGGCGCCAAGGCGGCCTACGAGGCGATCGTGACCGCCTTCGCGTCCGGTGACCGCCGCACCCTGAAGGGCCTGCTGTCGCGCGAGGTGTTCGACGGTTTCGAAGGCGCCATCGCCGAGCGCGAGAAGCGCGGCGAGCGGGCTGAAACGACGTTCGTCTCGGTGGACAATGCCGAGGTTACGGGCGTCGAGGTGAAGGGTCGCAACGCCCAGGTCACGGTGCGCTTCACCTCCAAGCTGATCACGGTGACACGCAACGCCGCCGGCGCCGTCGTCGACGGCAGCCCCGATACCGTCGTCGACGTCACGGATGTGTGGACGTTCGCCCGCACGCTTGGGGCGAAGGACCCGAACTGGCAGTTGGTCGCGACCGAATCGGGACAATGAGCCGCAGGGGCCTCGAGCATCTGGCGATCGCGTGGGCTCACCCGATCGCAAGGGGAGCGCTCCGGATTCAAGAACGTGAAGCATGTCCCGATCAGATGATCAGATCTGATCGGGACATGCTCTAGGCCCCGTCCCGATCATGGCTGCACAGCTGGCGGGCGTCGAGCTCGAGCCGACGGGTTACGCGGCCGTGGCGGGATGGGCGGCGGACGACCACGCGGCAGCGTTCGCCGTTTTCCGCAAGACCTGCCGGCTCGTCATGGCCGATGCCGGCCCCGTGCGGGCCGCCGGCCCGGCTCCAGCGGGACTCGCCGATGTCTGCCGTGCAGCGCTCGACGGCGGCGAGCTCGACGGCGCCGCCGCGCGCCGCTTCTTCGAGACCCGGTTCAGGCCGTTCGCGGTGACGGCGACGGGCTTCGTCACCGCCTATTTCGAGCCTGAGATCGCGGGCTCGTCGCGGCCCACGGCGGTCTGTTCCGCCCCGCTTCTGGCCCGGCCCGCCGACCTCGTGCAGCTGACCGCCGCCAACCGCCCCGCCGACGTCGATCCGGCGCTGACCGCCGCGCGTTGGCGGGCCGTGCCCACGGGCGCGCCGGCGCTCGAGCCCTATCCCGACCGGGCGGCGATCGAGGACGGTGCGCTTGGAGCAGCTGCCACACCGCTGGTCTATCTCGACCCGGTCGATCTGTTCATGGCGCATATCCAGGGATCGGTCCGGGTGCGCCTCGATGACGGCCGCGTCCGGCGCTTCGCCTACGCCGGCCGCAATGGTCATCCCTACACCTCCACCGCCAAGCTGCTCGTCGACAGGCTTGGCGTGGCGCCCGCCGCCATGACCGCGGACAAGTTCTACGCCTGGCTCAAGGCGAACCGGGTGGAAGGCCGTCTCCTCATGCGGCAGAACCGGTCCTACATCTTCTTCAGGCCGGCGGACGAGCTGGAGCCCGACGACGGGCCCGTGGGCGGCGCCGGCGTGCCGCTGACGCCGCTGCGCAGCCTTGCCGTCGACAGATCGATCTGGAGCTATGGATTGCCGATGTTCGTGACGACGGCCCTGCCCCGACCCGATGGCGAGCGCGAGCCGTTCGCGCGGCTGCTCGTCGCCCAGGACACCGGCTCGGCGATCCAGGGGCCGGCGCGAGGCGACATCTTCATGGGCAGCGGCGCGGTCGCCGGTCTGCTGGCCGGCCTGGTCCGGGAGCCGGCGCAGCTCGTCGTGCTGCTGCCGGCAGCCGCCGCGGCGAGCTGACGGCTTCGCGCTGGAGCGGCGACCATGGCGGGACGACGCAACCGCAACCTCCGCCGCGACGAGCTGGCGCTGTGGGCGCATGTGACGCGCTCGGTGACGCCGCTCGCCGGGCGGCCGCGCATCGCCGAGCCGCAACCGGAGCCCGAGCCCATTGCCGCCGCTGCCACGGCCGCGGCCGGCGAGCGCCGGGCGGAAACCGCCGCCGCACGACGCCTGGGCCCCGCGCCGGCCGGGCCGCTGGAGCGGCGGCTGCGCCTGGCCTTGAAGCGGGGCGCGCTGCCGATCGATGCCGCGCTCGACCTGCACGGCCTGCGCCAGGACGAAGCCCATCGGGCGCTGGTGCGGTTCGTGGTCGATGCCGGCCGCCGCGGCGAGCGCATCGTCCTGGTGATCACCGGCAAGGGCGGTGCCGAGCTCGACATCGGCCGCCCCGGCGAGCGCGGCGTGCTGCGCCGCCTGGTGCCGCACTGGCTGACGCAGCCCGAGCTGCGCGCCTTGGTCGCGGGCTTCGAGGAGGCCGGCCAGCGCCACGGCGGCAGCGGCGCCCTCTACGTGCGCCTGCGCCGGGCACCGCGCGGCTGAAGGCCCCTTTGCCCGGCGTCGATCGACCCGAAAGAACCGGCCGACGCTTTGGCCTCAGCGCAGGGTTTGCTACAGCGGGCCGACAGCCCCAGCGCCGGAACCCTCGCATGACCCTGAAGCGCCACGACGTCCTCGGCATCGGCAATGCCCTCGTCGATATCCTGGCCCCTGCCGACGACGATTTTCTCCTCGCCCAGAAGGTCCTCAAGGGCGCCATGCAGCTCATCGACGAGGAGCGGGCCGAGGCGCTCTACGCGGCCATGGGCCCGACCGTCACCGTGTCCGGCGGCTCGGCCTCCAACACCATCGCCGGCGTCGCCTCCTTCGGTGGACGCGGCGCGCTGATCGCCAAGGTGCGCGACGACGAGCTGGGCAAGGTCTTCGCCCACGACCTGCACGCCATCGGCGTCGCCTTCGAGACGCCGGCGGCGACTCAGGGACCGGCCACCGGTCGCTGCTTCATCCTGGTCTCGCCTGATGGCGAGCGGACGATGAACACCTATCTGGGCGCCGGCCAAGGCCTGGGCCCGGCGGATATCGACAAGGCGGTCGTCGACGCGTCGGCGATCGTCTACCTGGAAGGCTACCTGTGGGATCCGCCCGAGGCCAAGCTCGCCTTCCTCAAGGCGGCGGAGATCGCCCATGCGGGCGACGGCCGCGTCGCCCTGACCCTATCCGACGCCTTCTGCGTCGATCGCTATCGCGACGAGTTCCTGCGGCTGGTGAACGACGGCGTCGTCGACATCCTGTTCGCCAACGAGCACGAGCTGAAGAGCCTGTATCAGACGTCCGACATCGATACCGCCGTCGCGGCGCTGCGCCGGAGCCCGGTGCTCGGCGTGATCACGCGCTCCGAGCGCGGCTCGCTGCTGGTGACCCGCGAGGAGACGAAGGCAGTCGCCGCGTTCCCGATCGATCGGCTGGTGGATACGACGGGGGCGGGGGACCTGTTTGCGGCGGGCTTCCTCGTCGGCCTCGCCCAGGGCGCCGACGCCGTCACCAGCGCCAGGCTGGGCGCGCTGGCCGCAGCCGAGGTGATCCAGCACCTGGGCGCGCGACCGGAGCGGCGGCTCGAGGACCTCGCGGCTGAGAACGGGCTGCTGTCTCAGTAGGGCGGTGCCTGTCGCACGCCGTCAGGGCCGGGCTTGACCCGGCCATTCATCAAAGCGAGCTACGTCAGCCCGACAGGGCTGACCGAATGTTGTTGTTTTTCAAGTGGATGGATGGCCGGGTCAAGCCCGGCCATAACGCGCGTGCCGCGCCTGTCGATTATTCCGCCGCCTGCGGCACGTGGCGCACCGTCTGGAACACCTCGAAGCCTTCGAACTCCGGATGGCCCGTGGTCATCGGCTTGTTCTCGCCGGCGCGATGGTGCGCCTTGCGGAACTGCTCCGACTTCGTCCACGCCTCGAAATCCGCCCGCGACGCCCACGTGGTGTGCGACGAGTAGAGGACATGGTCCTCCTTCTCGGGGCCGCGCAGCATGTGGAACTCGATGAAGCCGGGGAGCTCGGTCAGGAAGCTTTCGCGCGTGAGCCAGACGTTCTCGAAGTCCTTGACGGCGTCCTTGAGGACCTTGAACCGGTTCATGGCAATGAACATGCATCTCTCCTTAACAGGGCTCGCGACCGTGAGTTGGCGGCGTCGGCTCGAAGCCACGCCGCGGCCGCGGCCAGCTTACTTGGAAGCGAACTTGACCGTAAGGCCGAACTTGGCCTGGAAGCCCGCGCTCGCCTCGTAGTTCAGATACTGGACGTACTGCTTGTCGAACAGGTTCTGGATGCTGATGTCGGCCCGCACCCAGTCGTTGTAGTTGTAGGAGGCGAACAGGTCGACCAGGCCGTAGGCCTTGGTCGGCAGGATGGCCGAGCCCGGGGGCAGGTCGCCGGCGGTCTTCGCCGCCACGCCGGTCACACGGCCGCCGACGGTCAGCCGGTTGTCGAGGAAGCGGAAGCCGACGGTGCTGGAGACCCGGTTCGGCGGCACGGTGGTGAGGCCGTAGCCGGTCTGCTCGTTCTTGCCTTCGACGTAGGTGCCCGCCGCCGAGATGAAGCCCCAGCCCCAGTCGTAGGCGGCTTCCAGCTCGGCGCCGGTCAGCTTCGCCTTGGCGATGTTCTGGTACTGCTGGTCGGCCATGTACATGCAGACGCCGCTGCGGAAGGCGCCGGGGATGCGGTTGCAGAGCGAGGTCGGCGCCCCCGGAATGAAGATGACCAAAGTCGATGTCGAGGCGTTCTCGAGCTCGATATAGTCGTCGACGATGTTGCGGAAGATCGTTGCCTTGGCGCGGAAGCTGTCGCCGGCCGTGAAGATATTGTTATACTTGACGTTGACGCCGGCTTCCAGGTTGTGGGCGGTTTCCGGGCGGAGGTAGGGGTTGGGCAGCAGCTTGAACGCCGGGAACGGGTGGACGCCCTGGATCAGCGTCTCGGTGATCGACGGCGCCCGATAGGCTTCCGCATAGGTGCCGTAGAACTCGATGCCGGTGATCGGCGTGATGCCGAGGGTGATCTTCGGCGAGACGCGGCTGCCGTCGCTGGTGTTCACCGGGCTCGACAGCTTGTAGTAGTCGTAGCGCGCGCCGCCGAGGACGCGCAGCCAGTTGCCGTAGCGGATCTCGTCCTGGATGTAGGCGCCGTTCAGCTGCCGCTCGCCGGACGGGGTCAGCGCCGAGCCGTAGCCGCCGGCGGTGTCGAAGTTCTTGACGTTGTCCCACACGCCGTCGCCGCCGTAGGTGAGGGCGTGCGAGAAGGCCCCCGTGTCGAAGCGCGACGTATTGAAGATGTCGAAGCCCTTGGTCTCCAGGTCGTAGATGATCCGGCTGAGGCCGGGCTTGGCGCCGAGGATGCCGTAGATGCCGCTCGACGAATCCGCCAGGTAGCGCTGCGACATGTGGTACTTGTTGTCGTAGAGCTTGACGTTGAGGTCGACGAGCGGCGTGTCCGGCCGGGTGAAGCGGTAGCCGAGCGTGTAGGTCTCGGTGTTGAGCACGTCGCCGAAGCGGGCGCCCTGGTTGCTCGAGCCGTTGTTGTCGAACTCGAACTTCTGGCGGAATGCGCTGAGCGAGACCTCGTGGCCTTCCGCCGGCCGCACGTTGACCTTGAACAGGCCGCCGACGATCTCGTTGCCGGTATCGGCGATCACGTCGCCGCGCCCGTCCTTGTAGTTGTAGGTCTCACGCGTCAGGAACTGGCCGAACACGTCGACGTTCGGGCCGAGGCGGGCGCCGGCCATGGTGCTGCTGAGGAAGCCGGCGCCGTTGGTGCCGAGCATGCCCTTCTGCGAGATGCCGACCTTCTCGTCCGGCTTCAGCAGGTCGTCGATGCCGCGGGTCTTGAACAGCACGACGCCGCCGATGGCGCCGGAGCCGTAGGTGTTGGCGATCGGGCCGCGGGTCACGTCGATCTGGCTGATGAACTCCGGGTCCAGGTAGAACTGGCCGTTGGCGTTGTGGCCGCTGACCTGGAAGTTCTGGCGGGCGCCGTCGATCAACACGGCGACGCGGCCGAAGTCCTGCAGGCCGCGGATGTTGATCGCCTGGGCCGGGTCGTTGGCGTTCTCCTGCACCCAGACGCCGGGCACGTCGCGCAGGGTGTCGGACAGCCGGCTCGCCTGGAAGCGCTCGATCTGGGCGCTGTTGACGATGCTGGCGCCGCCCATGACGTCGATCGCCGGCTCCTCGGTTCTGGTCGCCGTCACGCTGATCGTGTCGAGCGTGACGTCCTCGGCCTTGGCCGCCGAGATGGCGAGGACGGATACCGATAGGAAGAGTGCGGCGCTTGACCGGATGCGCATGGCGAGAAGCCCCAGCGTGTTCGATTTCTTGCTGTTCTGGCTGGCTGGCTTGGGGGGTTGCGGGCAACCCGCGTGGCTGGCTGGCTACATTATAATGGTAGCCGCTGCGCGAGAGCGTGGCGGTTTGCTTTCCCTAGATACTTGTCCTACTCAAGTCAAATCACAGGGAGACGCAGTTTTTATGTCTTCTAAAGTAAGAAATACATGGCATGGCATGGCCTGATTAGAGTGGGTCCAAACTCTACATTAGATTGGATCAAAAGAGTGGAGGCGATGGAGCAACGGCGACGACCAGCAGCCCCGGCGGCGGCACAAGCCGGCCAGACACCGTCCCCACCCCGAATTGTCGAGGCGCGGGAACTATTTACGGATAATCGCGAGGTCATCATCGTGCACAATGATGAACGCTACCGGTTGCGTGTGACCTCCAAAGGCAAGCTCATTCTCACCAAATGAACCCCGCGGGCGGCGGGCCATGTGGCCGGCCGGCCCACTTCCGGCACAGAGCGATCGATGACGAACAGCACCCCGAATTCCGATCTCGCGCCGCGGCAGGCCCGTCGCCAAGGGGGCTCCGGCGCCCTGAATCCGGGCCGATGTGGCTTTTGGATCACGATGCTCGGCGCGCTCTGCGCCGGGATGTGGCTCCTGCCCACGGCCGCTTCGGCGGCCGAAGCCAGGCGAATCGTCGTCGCCGGCGGCGCCTTGACCGAGATCCTGTATGATCTGGGGCTGGCCGACCGCATCGTCGGCGTCGACACGACGAGCCTCTATCCGGCCGAGGCGACGAAGAAGCCGAACGTCGGCTACGTCCGCCAGCTGTCGGCCGAAGGCGTGCTGTCGCTGCAGCCCGATCTGGTCATCGCGCAGGAGGGGGCAGGGCCGCCCGACGCGCTGAAGCTGATCGAGCAGGCCGGCGTCAAGGTCGAGCGGATCACCGATCAGCCGACGCCGGAGGGCGTGGTGGAGCGGATCGTCCGCATCGGTGCGCTGACCGGCGAGACCGGCAAGGCGGACGTCCTGGCCCAGTCGACCCGCGAGCGCTTCGCCAAGCTCGCCGAAGACCGTAGCATCGCCGGCAAGCCGGTGCGCGCCATGTTCGTCATGAGCCTGCAGAACGGCCGGCCGCTGGTGGCCGGCCGCGGCACCGGCGCCGACGGCATGATCAAGCTCGCCGGCGGCGAGAACGTCGCCGACGCCTTCGAGGGCTACAAGCCGATGACCGAGGAAGCGGTCGTGGCGGCGGCGCCCGACGTGATCGTCATGATGGAACGGCAGGGCCAGCCGCTGGCGCCGGCCGACGTCTTCAAGCAGCCGGCGCTGGCGGCGACGCCGGCGGGAGAGAACAAGCGGGTGATCGCCATGGAAGGGCTCTACCTGCTGGGCTTCGGGCCGCGGGCGCCGGCGGCGGCGCACGATCTGATGGTCGCGTTCTACCCCAAGCTCGCGACGCCGCCCGCCGGCGCGAAATAGGCCGCGGGTCCCATCGGATCGGCGAGGGAGGCTTGGGTTGAAGCGTAAGTCATTGTCCTGCGGCGTCAGAGCGGCTGAACCGCCCCTTCCACCGCCTTCGGCGGTCCCCCTCCCCCGCTGCGCAGGGGAGGATCAAGCGGTGAGGCCTGCTCCTCACCCGCGTAGCGGGGGAGGGGGACCATGCGGAGCATGGTGGAGGGGGCAGCGGCCTGAAATCGTAAAGCAGCTGGAGCCCCCACCCCTTTTTGAATCAGAAGCGCGAAGCGCACTCGGGCGAAGCGGAGGGGACTGGTGGGGGTGGGGTCCAACCGCCGCGCGCGCGCAGAATCCGCCCGGCGAGATGTTCGCGTTCGATAGCTGACGATGGCGAGATCCACACCGTTGACCTCCACCGAAGCGCTCCGCGCCGCAACGGGTCCGCGTCGTCCCGGGGCCGTCCCGCTGCTCGCGGCCCTGGTGCTGCTCTGTGCCGCCATTGCGGTGGTGTCGATGGGGGCGGGCGCCGTCTCGATCCCGCCCGGCCGCGTCGTGTCGATCATCGCCGGCTGGCTCGGCCTCGCCGACGCGCCGGCCTCGGCGCGCGAAGCCTTGATCCTGTACGATATCCGGCTGCCCCGCACGGTCCTGGGGCTGATGGTGGGCGCCACGCTGGCGGTGTCCGGCGCGCTGATGCAGGGCCTGTTCCGCAACCCGCTGGCGGATCCGAGCCTGGTCGGCGTGTCGGCGGGTGCCGCGCTGGCGGCGGCCGCCACCATCGTCGTCGGCGATCGCCTGCTCGCCGCGCTCGGCGCCAGCGTGCCCTTTGCGCTGCTGCCGCTCGCCGCCTTCGCCGGCGGCCTGGTGACGACGCTGGCGCTCTATGTCATCGCCACGCGCGAGGGCCGCACGTCGGTCACCACCATGCTGCTCGCGGGCGTCGCCCTGGCGGCGCTGGCGGGCGCGCTCACCGGTCTGCTCGTCTACATCAGCGACGACCGGCAGCTGCGCGATCTGACCTTCTGGTCCCTCGGCAGCCTGGGCGGCGCGACCTGGGCCAAGGTCGCGGCCGTCGCCCCGGCGGTGGCGGCGGTGCTCGTGCTCATGCCTTTTCTGGCGCGGGGGCTGAACGCCCTGCTGCTGGGCGAGGCCGAGGCGTTCCACATCGGCATCGCCATCGAGCGCGTGAAGACCGCCGCCATTCTGCTGACGGCGCTCGGCGTCGGCGCCGCGGTGGCGAGCTGCGGCACCATCGGCTTCGTCGGCATCGTCGTGCCGCACCTGGTGCGCCTGGTGGCCGGCCCCGACCACCGCCTGCTGCTGCCGGCGAGCGCCTTGCTGGGCGGTGCGCTGTTGCTCGGCGCCGACATCCTGGCCAGGATGCTGGTCGCGCCGTCCGAGCTGCCGATCGGCATCCTCACCGCGGCCGTTGGCGCGCCGTTCTTCCTGTGGCTGCTGCTGCGCCGCGGCCAGGGTGCGTTGTCATGAGCCTGCTGACGCTCGATGAGACATCCTACGCCGTGCGCGGGCGCAAGCTCGTCGATGCGGCGGAGCTCACGCTCGTCCCGGGCGAGGTGGTGGTCATCGTCGGTCCCAACGGGGCGGGCAAGTCGACCCTCGTCAAGCTCGCCTGCGGCGAGCTCGCGCCGACCGGCGGGCGGGTCCTCTGGGAGGGGCAGGAGCTCGGCCATTGGCCGGCCTGGCGCCTCGCCGCGGCCCGCGCCGTGCTGCCGCAGGCCTCGGCCCTGGCCTTTCCCTTCACCGTCGGCGAGGTGGTGCGCCTCGGCCTCGACGTGGTCGGACGGGCCCTGCCGCCGCGCCGCCGGGAGGAGGTGGTGCGCGATGCGCTCGCCCGCGGCGACGTCGGCCACCTCGCCGGCCGCAGCTACCAGACGCTGTCGGGTGGCGAGCGCCAGCGCGTCCACTTCGCCCGCACCGTCGCCCAGCTCGCCGCCGGCCGGCTGGCCGCGACCGATGCGCCGCCGCGGCAGGCCCTGTTCCTGGACGAGCCGACCGCCAGCCTCGACATCCACCATCAGCTGCTGCTGATGCGCGAGGCGCGGCGGCTGGCCGACGACGGCCTGGCGGTGCTGGCGGTGCTGCACGATCTCAACCTGGCGGCGGCGGTGGCCGACCGCGTCGTGCTGATGCGCGGCGGCCGCCTGGTCGCCACCGGCACGCCGGAGCAGGCCTTGAGCGCGACGCGGATCCGCGAGGTGTTCGCCGTCGAGGCGGAGATTCTCCGCGGCGCCGACGGCGCCGCGATCTACGGATTCTCGATGTCCGGCGGTGATCGTTGAGCGGCTTTCTGCCTTTGCTTTGAGCGTTGAGGTTCACCCCCACCCTTAATCCCTCCCCACAAGGGGGAGGGAGGAGGCTCATTTTTTAAGCTGGGGAAGTTGGGCGAGGCGGCCCGCCGAACGCCTCTCCCCCTTGTGGGGAGGCTGTCCCGACCGAAGGGGAGGGACTGGTGGGGGTGAACCTCGACATCTACAGAACCGGCTTCCGGCTCACAGCCGCCGCAGCGCCACTTCTTCGATGCGGTGGCTGTCACCCTTGCGCAGGATCAGGCTGGCGCGCCGGCGCGTCGGCAGCACGTTGTCGCGCAGGTTGACGAGGTTGATGCGGCTCCACAGCCGCTCGGCCATCTGCAAAGCCTCGCCTTCGCTCACCGAGGCGTATTTGCGGAAGTAGGACTGGGGATCGCGGAACGCCGTCTCGCGCAGGCGCATGAAGCGGCTGACGTACCACTCGTGCAGCGAGTCCTCGTCGGCATCGAGATAGACCGAGAAGTCGAAGAAGTCCGACACGAACGGGATGTCGCTGCCGTCGCGCGGCAGCCGTGCCGGCTGCAGCACGTTCAGGCCCTCGACGATGAGGATGTCCGGCCGGTCGACGATGGTGGCCTCGCCCGGCACCACGTCGTAGACGAGGTGCGAGTAGACGGGTGCCGCGACATTGCGCTTGCCGGCCTTGATGTCGCCGAGGAAGCGCAGCAGCAGCTGGGTATCGTAGCTCTCCGGGAAGCCCTTGCGCTCCATCAGCCCCAGGCGCTCGAGCTCGGCGTTGGGGTAGAGGAACCCGTCGGTGGTGACGAGGTCGACCTTCGGCGTGTTGGGCCAGCGCGCCAGCAGCGCCTTCAGGATGCGCGCCGTGGTCGATTTGCCCACGGCCACCGATCCGGCGATGCCGATGATGTAGGGGACCTTGCTCTCCCGCTCGGCCAGCAGGAAGCGCTGGGTCGCCTTGAACAGCCCCTGCGTCGCCGCGACGTAGAGCGACAGCAGGCGCGACAGCGGCAGATAGATCGCGATGACCTCCTCGAGCGAGATCGGGTCGTTCAGCGATTGCAGCCGCATGACCTCCTCGCCCGTCAGGGTCATCGGCGTGTCGGCACGCAGCTTGGCCCATTCGTCGCGCCGGAAGATGCGGAACGGCGAAAGCTCATCGTCCAGGGTGGACGGCGGTTTCAAGGCTTCGGGCGTCATATCGTCCATGGCGGATCCCCGCTCCATCAGGAGCTGCGCGAGGCCTTCTCGTCCAGACCTGATTGTGCAGTGCGACGATTTAGTTCGTTCATGACGTCGCGCAAGGGGACGCCGGCGCCATGGAGTACAACCAACAGGTGGTAAAGCACGTCGGCGGCTTCCGCCGTCAGGCCGGCCTTATCGCCCACCGCCGCGGCCAGCGCCGCCTCGACGCCTTCCTCGCCCAGCTTCTTGGCCGCCTTCAGGGGCCCGCCGGCCAGCAATTTCGCCGTATAGGACGCGTCGGGGCTGGCGCTCGCGCGCTGGGCCACGATGCGCGCCAGGTCGTCGAGGGAGAAGGTGCTCATCTCAAGCCATCCGCATCGGCAGGCCGGCGTGCGCCATGTACGCCTTGGCCTCGCCGATGGTGTGCTCGCCGAAATGGAAGATCGAGGCGGCCAGCACGGCACTGGCATGCCCGTCGCGCACGCCGTCGACCAGGTCCTGCAGCGAGCCGACGCCGCCGGAGGCGATCACCGGCACCGGCACGGCCTCGGCGATGGCGCTCATCAGCGCCAGGTCGTAGCCGGCCTTCGTCCCGTCCCGGTCCATCGACGTGATCAGCAGCTCGCCGGCGCCGAGCTCGACCACCTCCGTGGCATAGTCGATGGCGTCGAGCCCGGTCGCGTTGCGGCCGCCGTGGGTGAAGATCTCCCAGCGTTCCGGCTCGTCGCCGAGCGACACCATCTTGGCGTCGATGGCGACGACGATGCACTGGTCGCCGAACTTTTCGGCGGCTTCCTTGACGAAGCGCCGGTTGGTGACGGCGGCGGTGTTGATCGACACCTTGTCGGCGCCGGCCAGCAGCAGCCGGCGGATGTCCTCCACCGTGCGCACGCCGCCGCCCACGGTGAGCGGCATGAAGCAGGCCTCCGCCGTCCGTGTCACCACGTCGAACAGGATGGCCCGGTCCTCGTGGCTGGCGGTGATGTCGAGGAAGCAGAGCTCGTCGGCACCGGCGGCGTCATAGGCCTTCGCCGCCTCGACCGGATCGCCGGCATCGACGAGGTCGAGGAACTTGACGCCCTTGACGACGCGGCCGTCCTTGACGTCGAGGCAGGGGATGATGCGGACCTTCAGCATGTCATGCCCTGGTCACGGCCGGTTCCGACAGCGCCGGCCGGCTCTGGGCGCGCGCCGCGATCAGCGCCAGCGCCTCGGCCGGATCGAGCCGGCCGTCATAGAGGGCGCGGCCGGAGATCGCCCCCTCCAGGATAGCGCAATCGGGCTCGGTCAGTCGCTTCACGTCGTCGATCGAGGCGAGCCCCCCGGAGGCGATCACCGGGATGCTCACCGTATGGGCAAGCTTCAGCGTGGACTCGATGTTGAGCCCGCGCATGGCGCCGTCGCGGCTGATGTCGGTGAAGACGAGCGCGGAGACGCCCGCGTCCTCGAACGCGAGGCCCAGGTCCTCGGCGCTCATTTCCGAGAGCCGCGCCCAGCCCTCGACGGCCACCCGCCCGTCGCGGGCATCGATGCCGACGGCGATGCGGCCCGGGTGCTGGCGCGCCGCCTCGCGCACGAAGGCCGGATCGCGCACGGCGGCGGTGCCGATGATGACACGGTCGACGCCCTTGGCGAGCCATCCGTCGACCGTGCGCATGTCGCGAATGCCGCCGCCGAGCTGGACCGACATGGTCGGCACGCGGGCGAGGATGGCGTCGACCGCGGCGGCGTTGACCGGATGGCCGGCGAAGGCGCCGTCCAGGTCCACGATGTGGAGCCAGGTGAAGCCCTGGTCGCGGAACGTCGCCGATTGCCCGGCCGGGTCTTCGTTGAAGACCGTCGCCTGGTTCATGTCGCCCTGCACGAGGCGGACGCAGCGGCCTTCCTTCAGGTCGATCGCGGGGAACAGGATCACGGGTGCCACCTGAGGAAGTTGGCGAGGAGCGCAAGACCGAGCGTCTGGCTCTTCTCGGGATGGAACTGGCTGCCGGCCATGTTGTCGCGAGCGACGAGCGCGGTGATCGGGCCGCCGTAGTCGGTCGCCGCCACCAGATGCTCCGGCACGGCCGGCGTCAGCGCATAGGAGTGGACGAAGTAGGCGTTGAGGCCGCCCGTCCCCAGCGCCAGCCCGGCGAGCAACGGGTGCTCGCGCCGGGGCTCGAGATCGTTCCAGCCCATGTGCGGGATCTTGAGGGCCGGGTCGTCGGGGGCGATCGGCGCCACGTCGCCGGGGATCCAGTCGAGGCCCGCCGTCGTCTCGTACTCGAGGCCGCGCGTCGCCATCAGCTGCATGCCGACGCAGATGCCGAAGAAGGGCTTGCCGTCCTTGCGCACGGCCTCCGTCATGGCCTCGATCATGCCGGGCACGGCGTCGAGGCCGCGGCGGCAATCGGCGAAGGCGCCCACCCCCGGCAGCACGATGCGCTCGGCGGCGCGCACCCGTTCGGGATCGGACGTGACCTCGATGGCGACGGTGAGATCGGCCTCGCGGGCGGCCCGCTCCAGGGCCTTGTGCGCCGAGTGCAGGTTGCCGGAGCCGTAATCGATGATGGCGACGCTCATCGGCCGCCTCCTGGTTCGGGGAACAGGCCGACGATCGGGCTCGGCGCGGCGCCGCGCGGCACGCCGCCCGCCGCGGGCGGCGGCGTCACCGGGACGACGGGCCCGGCGGTCCCCGTGCTGCCGAGCCAGCGCGCGAACAGCTTGGCCTCGGCGCCGGCCCTGCTGCGGTCGAGGACGGCATCGACGGGGACGAAGCCGCGCCGCTGCAGCGTCCAGCCGCGAATCTGGTTGGCCTCGAGGGCGAAGAAGACGGCGAGCGCCAGATGCGCCAGGCTGGCCGCCGAGCGGTCGACGTCGAGCAGGTAGCAGGCGAGGCTGAGCACGGCGCCGGCGGCGAGGACGACGAGCGTGCCGAGCCACAGCCGGTGCCAGATGAACCACAGCAGCGAGAACAGCAGCGCCCACCAAGCGATGCCGTCCTTCACCACTTCGGCCCGGTCCAGCGCGGCGCCGTCCCCCGGCTCCGCATTCTTCGGCACGTAGAGTACATACGGGTTCATGGGCATGGATCCCGGCGCCGCCTAGAGCGAGCCCTTGGTGGACGGCACGCGGCTTCCCTCGCGGTCGTCGATCGCCACCGCTTTGCGGAGCCCGCGCGCCAGCCCCTTGAAGCAGCTCTCCGCTATATGGTGATTGTTGTCGCCGTACAGCGTCTCCACATGCAGGGTGACGCCCGCGTTGATGGCGAAGGCCTGGAAGAACTCGCGCACGAGCTCGGTGTCGAAGGTGCCGATCTTGGCCGCGGTGAACTCCGTGCGGAACACCAGGAAGGGCCGCCCCGAGATGTCGACCGCGATGCGGCTCAGGGTGCCGTCCATCGGCAGGTGCACGTCGGCGTAGCGGGTGATGCCGCGCTTGTCGCCCAGTGCCTGGCGGAACGCCTGGCCCAGCGCGATGCCGCAGTCCTCCACCGTGTGGTGCTGGTCGATGTGGAGATCGCCGGTGGCCTTGAGCGTCAGGTCGAACAGGCTGTGGCGCGCCAACAGGTCGAGCATATGGTCGAAGAAGCCCACGCCCGTGGCGATGTCCGCCGTGCCCGAGCCGTCCAGATCGAGGCGGACCGAAATGTCGGTCTCAGATGTCCGGCGCGCAATCTCGCCCACACGCATTCGTTCAACTCCCGAGAGCATGTCGCAAGCGGATGTGGTCATCCCATTGCGGAGACATGCTCCAATCTCTTGAATCCGGAGCGCTTCGCGATGGGTGATGCCACCCGATCGCAAAGGGTTCCGGCTGCCGGGCGACGCGACGCCGGCCGCCCCAACGCCGTTCTTAGAGCGAATCTGCGTTGGATGGAATGTGGCGTCGGCGCAAAACCGCCCCCACTTCAACGGCTTGGGAACGATCGTCAGGCCCGCGGTGCGGCCACCCGGTTCTACCATCATTGGACACCGAAGCCGGATTGCGATCCCGACATGCCAGCCCCCTGCCCGCCGGCCTCTGCGCGTTCTGCTCTACCCTCTGCGCAGTCTGCTGAAGCAAAGGCCGGGCCGCTCGCCATGGGTGCCGTGAGAAAGTGCTCCGGAGCTGCTGCGGCGGGACGATCGAGGGCGGTTCCGGACAGGTGGCGAGCCGCGATCGGCTCAAGCAGCAAAAGGGCGTAGCGGCGCCGCGGCCGTGGCGAAGCCATTGCAAGCGCTGCGGCTGGAACGTATCAAAAATCGTCGAGGGGGAAGCAATGATCCAGAGTGGCCTGCGCAGGCTTGCCGGGGCCTTGGCGCCCGCGTTGTTCGTGCTGCTGCTGAGCGTCGGGGCGCAGGCTGCCGCGACGGAGACACCGGCTTCGGCCGCAGCCCCCGCCAATGTTCAGGAGCTCGTCCGCCTGCTCCAGGACCCCGCGGTGAAGGCGTGGCTTGCCGCTCAAGAGGGCAAGGCGCCAGAGGGCAAGGCGCCCGCCGCGACGAAGCCCGAAACGCCACCCCAGGACATGTCGGCCGGCGCGGAGGCGACGCGGCGGATGGAGCAGATACGGCTCCATTTTGCCGGGCTGGCGGCGGCCGTGCCGCTGCTCGGCCCGGAGCTCGCGCATGCCGCTACGGTGATCCGGTCGGAGATCCAGGATCGCCGCCCGATCGGCATCCTCATCCTGGTCGTCGGCTTCCTGGCGCTGGGCTGGGGCGTCGAGCGGCTGGTGTGGCGCATGGCGGCCAGGACGCGCCACTTCATGGAGGCGCTGCCGACCGTCACGCCCTGGCAGCGCCTGAGGGCGATCGGCGTCCGGCTCGGCTTCGACCTCGCCCTGGTGGGCGTGTTCGCCCTGGGCAGCGTCGTCGCCTTCCTGGCCTTCACCTGGCCGCCGATCCTCAAGCAGATCGTCCTGCAATACCTGATGGCGGCGGTGGTGTTCCGCGGGGTCCTGGCGGTCAGCCGCTTCGTGCTGGTGCCCGCCCGCCTCGTCGCCTACGAAGGCCATCCGCGCCTGGTGCCGCTCACCGACGGCGCGGCCACGTTCTGGTACCGGCGCATCGCCCTGTTCGTCGGCTGGTTCATGTTCGGCTGGGCCACGGTGAGCATGCTCGCGCCGCTCGGCTTCAGCCAGCCGTCGCGGGCGCTGATCGCCTATGTGCTGGGCCTCGGCCTGCTCGCCATCGCCCTGGAGGTGGTGTGGCGCCGCCCGGCCCGGGCGGACGGCCCCGGGCCGTCGCGGGCGACCGGCCACACCTTCATCAACATCCTGCTGTCGCTCTATTGCATCGCGCTGTGGCTGCTGTGGGTCGGCAGCCTGACCGGCCTGCTGTGGGTCGGCGTCCTCGCCCTGCTGCTGCCCAAGGCCATCCAGCTCGCCGGCCAGATCACCGACGCCATCGTCGCCGCGCCGCCGCCGGAGGGCGACGAGGAGCCGGCGCCCAAGCCGGTCGCGGCGATCTATGCCGAACGTGGGGTGCGCGCCGTGCTCATCGCCGGAGCCGCCCTGTTCCTGGCCTATATGTGGAATATCGACCTCGTCGCCCTCACCGATCGTGACAACATGGTCACGCGGCTGGTGCGCGGGCTGCTCAGCAGCGTCGTCATCCTGCTCGTCGCCGACCTGCTCTGGCAGCTGATCAAGTCGCTCATCGACCGCAAGCTCGCCGAGAGCCAGATCGGGCCCGACCACGACGACGCCGAGCGGGCGCGGCGCGCCAAGCTGCGCACGCTGCTGCCGATCTTCCGCAACATCATCTTCATCGTGCTGGCGGCCATGGCCGTGCTCACGGCTCTGGCGGCGCTCGGCGTCGAGATCGGGCCGCTGATCGCCGGCGCCGGCGTGGTCGGCGTCGCCGTCGGCTTCGGCGCCCAGACCATCGTCAGGGACGTCATCAGCGGCATGTTCTATCTGTTCGACGACGCCTTCCGCGTCGGCGAGTACATCGTCTGCGGCCGCTACAAGGGCACGGTCGAGTCGTTCAGCCTGCGGTCGATCAAGCTGCGCCACCACCGCGGCCCGATCTACACGGTGCCGTTCGGCCAGCTCGGCGCGGTGGAGAACCTGAGCCGCGACTGGGTCATCGACAAGATGAGCGTCAACGTCACCTACGACAGCGATCTCGCCAAGGTGAAGAAGATCGTCAAGGAGATCGGGCTGGAGCTGGCCAAGGATCCCGAATTCGCCCCGCATGTTCTCCAGCCGCTGAAGCTGCAGGGCATCGACGCCTTCGGCGATTTCGCCATCCAGATCCAGATGAAGATGATGACCAAGCCGGGTGAGCAGTTCATGATCCGCCGGCGGGCCTACGCCATGATCCGCGAGGCATTCGAGAAGAACGGCATCAAGTTCGCCTTCCCGACCGTCCAGGTGGCCGGCGGCAACGCGGAGGCGGCCGCTGCCCAGAATGTGCTCGCCGCCAACAAGATGGCAGCCGACGCCGCGGCGGCGGGCTGAAGCCAGGGCATCTCGCAATTGGATGAGCATCATCCAATTGCGGAGAGGCGCTCCGAGCATCGGGCACGCATGCGGGCACCGGCAAAGGGCTGGAGTGGCAGCGCTATTGCTGCGGGTACTTCTTGGAGTCGCGGGCGAGCCGCAGGCACTCGAGCATCTCCACGTAGCTGGGCGAGCCGTCCAGGTTGGTTTCGGCGTCGCACTCCCGGCGCGAGCTCTCCGAGAAGGTCGACCACTCCTTCTCGGTCAGCTGGCGGGCGGTCGCCTCGTCGTCCATGCACGCCTGCAGCTGCTTCTTGTCGAGTGATTCCAGTTGCGCCGCGGCGTCGCAGCTCGGCCGCACGTTCAGGTTGGGCACGCCTTCGGCGGCCGCCGGCGCGACGAGGCCGCCGGCCAGCAGCAGCCCCCCGAGCAGCGCCGGCGCCGGAACGAGGCGGACCGCCGCCGAGAGGAATGGCGTCACGAACTGAAGGCTGCGCATCGTCGTCTCCCCGGGCCGGGCGGCAGGATTATCGATCACGCGATCCCGGAAGCGGACCCGCGGTGATCTCCGTCTATCCTATTTCCGTATCGCGCGTGCGCCGCAAGCCGTCGTTCACAAGCGATCGGCGGGATGTGGCCGTTTTGCCTCGGTGGAGCGGGCGAGGGCGCCCGGTCCTTCGCCGGCCGCTACAGGACGCGAGCCCGGGTGGGACGCCGCAAGCTCGGCCCGGGTGCGCAGCACGTCGAGGCGGGTCTGCGCGTGGCTGAGCGCCAGCGAGAAGGCGGCGATGTCGTCCGCCGACAGGTTGCACTCGGCCGCCCGCTGCATGGCGAGGCGGTAGACGTCGGCGATGCGCAGGTCCGCCTCGTCGAGTTGGGCCAGCGACGGCGCCCTGGGCAGGCCGTCGAGCGTCAGCATCACCTCCTCCAGGACGCGCATCACCGTCTGCCGCTGCCGGCGCTGGAAACGGCCGGTCACGGCCGTGACCATCGAGCCCAGGCCGCCGACCAGGAACAGGCTGAGGTAGAGGTAGTCGCTGTAGCGGTCGAGGAAGGTCTCCTCGTCGCCTTCGCGGAAGGCGCGGGCGCCGGCCTGTACCAGCATCTGCGAGGTGTCCGGGTCCGGCGTCTCGAGCGCTTCGGCGCCGGGCGCGATCCGCCGTAGCACCGAGCGCATGGCGATGAGCTGGCGGATCAGCTCGCTGATCGGCTGGTTGTCGAGGTCCGCCCGCGCCACCAGGCGGACCGGCGCGGCGAGCGTCAGCAGCTCCTTGCGCGGCAGCGGCGGCCGGCCGCCGAAGGTGCCCTCCGGGATGCGGATCGCCTCCGCGTCGGGTCCGCGCCGGGAGATGGCCTCCGCCTCATCGATGTTGATGAAGACGATCTTGCCGTCGGAAGCATTGGCGATGCGCCGCACGCTGGCCGCCAGCGGGCCGGAGGTCGGGCTGCCCACCAGCGCATAGGCGTCGAAGCGCTTGGCGGCCAGCGCCTCCTCGAGGTCCTCGAAGGAGATGACGGCATCGTGGGCCCTGGCGGGCGTCAGGCCGTAATAGTCCCGCAGGATGTTGATGTTGTGGCCCGCCGGCCCGCCGTGGCGCACGACGGCGACGCGCTTGTCGGCGAGGTCGGCGAAGGTGGTGACGTCGGCCCACTCGGGCGCGACGACGACGGCGGCCTCCCGGCGCAGGATCAGGACGGCCTCCACGCCGGTCGGCGTCGCGGCGTCCGAGCGCAGCACGCCCAGGTCGACGGTGCCGACGCCGAGCGCCGCGGCGACGTCCTCGCTGCTCGGCTTCAGCTTGATGGCGAGCCGGACCTGGCGACGCTTGTCCTTCAAGGCCGTCGCCGCCGCCTCGAAGATGGCGCGGTCGACCTTGTCCTCCGCCGCGATGGCGAGCTTCAGCGTCGTCGGCTGCAGGCCGAGATAGATGAAGCCGCTAACGATCGCGACCCCGAGCATGATGCTGGCAATGATGCCACGGATCACGCGGGCTTCTCCTCACTGCGCCGGTGGGCTCGCCGTTCGACGCACGGCGCATGCCTCGACAGCTGGACAGCACGTTCCGTGCCGGCCGCGCCTCTCGCGCTAACCTCCGCCGCGAAATAAGCCGCAGCAATGGCAAAATCGTGCATCTCCCCCACGAACTTGCAGCCGGTCCCGCACCCTCGCGGCGATGGCCGCGACCGGCACCGATCTCGCGGTTGCGAGAAGCCGGATTCCGTGCGAGCGAAAAGCGGCCGCCGCGGGAAAGGCCCGAGGCGAGCCCAGCGGCCTCTGAAGCGGGGCGATCTGCCTGGAGTGCTTTCCGATCGGGTGGCACAGCATCGCCCGACCGGAAAACGCTCCAGAGCCAATGACGGGAGCGAAGCATGGCGGCGACGAGCGATCGACCGACGACACGGTGGTGGTGGGTGCGGCACGCGCCCGTGGACGACGGCGGCTATATCTACGGCCAGCGGGATCTGCCGTGCGATTGCAGCGACGAGATCGTGTTCCAGGCGCTGGCGCGCGACCTGCCGCGCGATGCCGTCTGGCTGACCAGCAATCTGCTGCGCACCCGCCTCACCGCCGAGGCGATCGCGCGGGCGGCCGAGGACTACGGCGCCCATTGGCAGCCGGTGGCCGTGCCGGCGCTGGCGGAGCAGCATCTGGGTGATTGGCAAGGCCGCAACCGCGCGGAGTTCATGGCGAGCCCGGAGCGCACCCACGCCTTCTGGTTCTCGCCGCCCAGCGTGCGGGCGCCGAACGGCGAAAGCTTCGAGGATCTGGCCAATCGCGTGCGCGGTGCCGTCGAGCAGCTGTCGGTCGAGCATGCGGGGCGCGACATCGTCGCC
The DNA here is from genome assembly GCF_055391085.1 of Chelatococcus sp. KU-N122. Taxonomy (NCBI): domain Bacteria; kingdom Pseudomonadati; phylum Pseudomonadota; class Alphaproteobacteria; order Hyphomicrobiales; family Chelatococcaceae; genus Chelatococcus; species Chelatococcus sp. KU-N122. The sequence goes on from NZ_AP043981.1 coordinate 1,794,481, forward strand.
GTGGCCCACGGCGGCACCATCAAGGCGGCGATCGCCGCGGCGCTCAGGCTCGACCTGGAGGCGGCGCTGACCTTCGCCATCGATAATTGCTCGATCACGCGCCTCGACTACCTCGGCGGCGCGCCCGATGCCTACCACTGGCGCGTGCTCAGCGTGAACCACCGCCCCTGGGGCGCGGGCAGCGCGCCGGCGGCGGCGATCAAGCTGATGGGGGCGTGAGGAATGGCTTCCTAGAATGATGGATGGCCGGGTCAAGCCCGGCCATGACGTCGGAACGGAATGCGCGACCTCTCAGCATCATGGCCGGGCTTGACCCGGCCATCCATCGAACTCGAAAAATCCCCGCCTTACGCCGCCTTGTCGTTGCCGATGAGGCCGCCGAGCTGGGCGAGGATCGCCAGGTGGTGGTCGGCGTCGCCGAACAGCAGGTCGATGACCGTCAGCCGCTTGAAGTAGTGGCCGACCTTGTACTCCATGGTCATGCCGACGCCGCCGTGCAGCTGGATCGCCTTCTGGCCGACGATCTTGCCGGAGCGGCCGATCTGCACCTTGGCCGCCGCGATGGCGCGGGCGCGCTCCACCGCGTCGTCGCTCTGGGCCATCATCGTGGCGTACATGGTCATGCTGCGGGCCTGCTCGGTGGCCACGAACATGTCGACCGACTGGTGCTGCAGCGTCTGGAAGTTGCCGATCGGCCGGCCGAACTGGGTGCGCGTCTTGAGGTAGTCGACGGTGAGATGGAGCGTCGCCTCCATGGCGCCGACGGCCTCGGCGCAGAGCGCCGCGATGGCCTCGTCGGCGACCCGGCGCACCACCTCGATGCCTTTGCCCGGCGTGCCGAGCAGGGCGTCGGGCCCGACGCGCACGTCGGCGAGCGTGATGTCGGCGGCGCGCTGGGCGTCCTGCGTGGGATAGCCACGGCGGCTCACGCCCGCGGCGTCGGCCGGCACCAGGAACAGGCTGACGCCCTCCTCGTCCTGTTGGCCGCCGGAGACGCGGGCGCTGACGATCAGGGTGTCGGCCGCATCGCCGTGCAGGACGGTGCTCTTGCTGCCGCTCAGCACCCAGCCGTCGCCGTCGGGCCGTGCCGTCGTCGCCACGTCGGCCAGGTTGTAGCGCGCCTGGCGCTCCCCATGGGCGAGTGCCAGCAGACGCTCGCCGGCGGCGATCTGCGGCACCAGCTCCTGCTTCTGCGCGGCGGAGCCTGCCCGGCGTAGCGCGCCGCCGGCGAGGATCACCGTCGCCACATAGGGCTCCAGCGCCAGCGCCCGGCCGAGCGCCTCCATGACGATCATGGTCTCCACGGCGCCGCCGCCGAAGCCGCCGTCCTCCTCGGCGAACGGCAGGCCGAGGATGCCGAGCTCGGCGTACTGGGCCCAGAGCTCGCGGCTGAAGCCCTCCGGCTGCTTGCGGATGGCGTTGCGGGCCTCGAAGTCGTAGCGGTCGGCGACGAGACGGTCGACGCTGTCCTTGAGCAGGCGCTGTTCGTCGGTGAGGTCGAAGTCCATGGGATGAAGCCTTGATGCTGAACGGGTGCCTGTGGCCGAGGCGGACGGCGAGCCCCGCAGGGCTCGCCCGCGGGATCAGAAGCCGAGGATGGCCTTGGCGATGATGTTCTTCTGGATCTCGTTGGAGCCGCCGTAGATCGACACCTTGCGGTAGTTGAAATAGTTGGGCGCCGCGGTCGTCGCCCAGTCGGGGCCGACCGCCGGCTCGTTCCAGCCCGCTTCGCCCTGCTCGGGCTGGTAGGCGATGGCGTCGGGGCCGACCACCTCGAGCAGCAGCTCGGTGGTGGCCTGCTGGATCTCCGAGCCCTTGATCTTGAGGATCGAGGACGCCGGATCGGGCTTGCCCTTCTCCAGGTTCTTGATGTTGGCGACGACGCGCATCTGCGTCATCTCAAGGGCCTTGAGCTCCACCTCGACGGCGGCGAGCTTCTCGCGGAAGCGCGGGTTGTCGATGATCGGAGCGTTGCCGTCGCGCTGCGCCGAGGCGAGCTCCTTGATGCGACGGATGCGCTCCTTGGAGGCGCCGACGCGGGCGATGCCGACGCGCTCGTTGCCGAGCAGGAACTTGGCGTAGTCCCAGCCGCGGTTCTCCTGGCCGACCAGGTTCTCCGCCGGCACCTTCACGTCGTCGAAGAAGACCTCGTTGACCTCGTGGCCGCCCTCGATGGTGATGATCGGGCGCACCGTGATGCCCGGCGTCTTCATGTCGATGAGCAGGAAGGAGATGCCCTCCTGCTGCTTGGCGCCCGAGTTGGTGCGCACCAGGCAGAAGATCCAGTCGGCGTGCTGGGCCAGCGTCGTCCAGGTCTTCTGGCCGTTGACGATATAGAAGTCGCCGTCACGCTTGGCGGTGGTCTTGAGCGAGGCGAGGTCGGAGCCGGCGCCGGGCTCGGAGAAGCCCTGGCACCACCAGTCGTCCAGGTTGGCCATGCGCGGCAGGAAGCGCTTCTTCTGCTCCTCGTTGCCGAAGGCGATGATGACCGGGCCGCACATGCTGACGTTGAAGGCCAGCGGCTCCGGCGCCGGCGCCATCATCAGCTCCTCGCGGAAGATGTATTGCCGCACCGGGTCCCAGCCGGTGCCGCCCCATTCCACCGGCCAGTGCGGCACCGCCCAGCCCTTCTTGTTGAGGATCTGCTGCCAGGTGACCAGCTCCTCCTTGGTGGTGTGGTGCCCGGCCTCGAGCTTCTTGCGGATGGGCTCCGGCAGCGAGGTCCGGAAGAACTCGCGCACCTCCTCACGGAAGGCTTGCTCGTCGGCGGTGAAGCTCAGGTCCATGGTCGTATCCTGCCGAGATGGTCTATGTGTAAACGATTTCTAGGCCGCCCGACGCGCCCTGCCAAGGGCTGAGCGCGAGGGGCGTGCTCTAGCGGTCGACCAGGTGAAGAAGGCGCCGCCGGAGAACCCTCGCCCCGCTTGCGGGGAGGGCAGGGTGAGGGGGGCTGCCGAACAAGGTGACACCGGCGAGGAGCCTCTTCTTGAGAGCCCCCTCACCCGCCTTGCGCTGACGCGCAAGGCGACCTCTCCCCGCAAGCGGGGCGAGGTGTGCGGCTGCGCCGCCACCGCGATCCGGAGACTCCTCACACCTCCAGCCAGTCGCGGCGCACCTGGGCGTTGGCCTCCAGGTCCGCAGGGGTGCCCTCGAAGACGATCTGGCCGTGGCCCATCACGTAGAGGCGGTGGCTGATGCGCAGCGCGATGGCGAGCTTCTGCTCCACCAGCAGGATGGAGATGCCGCGCTGGGCGATCTCGGTCAGCAGGTTGCCGACGAGCTCGACCACCATCGGTGCCAGGCCCTCGGTGGGCTCGTCGATCATGACCAGGTCCGGGTCGCCCATCAGCGTGCGGCACATGGTGAGCATCTGCTGCTCGCCGCCCGACAGCACCCCGGCCGGCGTGGTCGCCCGCTCCTTGAGGCGGGGAAAGATGCGGTACATGTCGTCGTAGGACCAGCGGCCGGTGGGCTTCGACGACTTGCAGCCGAGCAGCAGGTTCTGCTCCACCGTCAGCGACGGGAAGATGTCGCGGTTCTCCGGCACGTAGCCGAGCCCCAGCCGCGCCACCTGGTGCGGCTTCAGGCCGGCGATCTCCCGCCCCTTGAAGCGGATCGAGCCGCGTGGCGGCACGTCGCCCATGATGGCCTTGATCGTGGTGGAGCGGCCGACGCCGTTGCGGCCGAGCAGGCTGACGATCTCGCTGCGGCCGACGGTGAAGCTCACCCCGTGCAGGATGTGGCTCTTGCCGTAGAAGGCGTGCAGGCCCTCCACCTTGAGCATGGGCTCGACCGGATCGCGCATCAGTGCACCGCCTGGCCGAGGTAGGCCTCGCGCACCGCCGCGTTCTCGCGGATGGCCCCGGGCGCGTCGCTGGCGATGATCTGGCCGTAGACCAGCACCGAGATGCGGTCGGCCAGGCCGAAGACGACGCTCATGTCGTGCTCCACCATGATCAGCGTCTTGCCTTCCGTCACGTTGCGGATCAGCTGCACCGCCTGCTCAGTCTCGCCGCGGCTCATGCCGGCGGTGGGCTCGTCCAGCAGGATCACGTCGGCGCCGCCGGCCACCGCGAGGCCGATCTCCAGCGCCCGCTGCTCGGCGTAGGTCAGCACCCCCGCCTGCACGTCGCGCCGCGCCGTCAGTCCGATCGCGGTCATCACCGTTTCGACGCGCTCGCGCACGTTTCGCAGCGCGTCGACGCCCAGCCAGAACGCATATTTGTAGCCGAGCGACCACAGCACGGCGCAGCGGATGTTCTCGTACACCGACAGGCGCGGGAAGATGTTGGTGACCTGGAAGCTGCGCGACAGGCCGCGCCGATAGATCTCGAACGGCTTGAGGCCGGTGATCGGCCGGCCGTGCAGGCTGACCGTGCCCGACGAGACCGGGAAGCGGCCGCTGATCAGGTGGAACAGCGTCGACTTGCCGGCGCCGTTGGGCCCGATGATGGCGTGGCGCTCGCCGGCGGGGACGTCGAGCGTCACGCCGCGGATGATGGCGGTGGGGCCGAAGCTCTTGTGCACGTCGGCCAGGGAGAGGACGGCGGTCATGTAGGCAGCGCTCCCTGCGTCGATGCCGGCGAAAGCGCCGCCTCGTCCGCGGCGCCGGTCGACCCTGCGATGGCGGCGTGGACCGAGCCCCAAGCGCTGCGCACCCGGCCCCAGACGACGTGCGTGAGGGCCGCCCCGCCCCGAGCAGCGCCAGCGCGGCGAGCCAGGGCCAGGGCGAGGCGCCGTCGAGGGTCATCCAGAAGACATGGAGGATGCTGCCGTCGCTGCTCGCCTTGACCAGCATGTGGTGCGCCAGCTCGACGAGCAGGACGGCGCCGCCCGCCGCCATGGCGAGCGGCACGGCGGCAAGCGCATAGGCCGGCAGCAGCTTGCCGAGTTGGCCCTTGCGCAGCGCCGGCCCGTGCAGCGCCAGCCAGCCCGCGATGCCGCCGGGCGCGAACATCACCACCAGGATGAACAGCAGGCCGAAGTACAGCATCCAGGCGCCGGTCAGGTCCGACAGGGTCACCTGCAGGAAGGTGACCAGGATGGCGCCGACGATCGGCCCCCAGAACAGGCCGATGCCGCCGATGAAGGCCATCAGCAGCACCGTGCCGGATTGGGTGGCGCCGAGCGACAGCGCGTTCATGATCTCGAAGTTGATGGCCGCCAGCGCCCCGGCGATGCCGGCGAAGAAGCCCGCCAGCGAGAAGGCGATGAAGCGGATCCGCTGCGTCGAGTAGCCCACGAACTCGGCTCGCTCCGGGTTCTCGCGCACGGCGTTGCACATGCGGCCGAACGGCGTGCGGGTGATGAAGTACATGACCAGGATGGCGACGAAGGCCCAGCCGGCGATGAGGTAATAGATCTCGATCTGCGGGCCGAACTTGTAGCCGAGGAAGGGCATCAGCTTGGTGCGGTTGGCGGTGACGCCGGACTCGCCGCCGAAGAAGCCGCGCAGGATGAGCGAGCTCGAGGCGACGAGCTCGCCCAGGCCGAGCGTGATCATGGCGAACACGGTGCCGCCGCGCCGCGTCGACACCGAGCCGAACAGGATGCCGAAGGCGAGCCCGGCCAGGCCGCCGATCAGCGGGATCACCGGTAGCGGGATCGCCCACTTGTTCTGGGCGACGGTGTTCATGGCGTGGATGGCGACGAAGCCGGCGAGGCCGTAGTAGACTGCGTGGCCGAAGGACAGCATGCCGGTCTGGCCGAGCAGCATGTTGTAGCTCAGCGCGAAGACGATCATGATGCCCATGAGGCTCATCATGGTGAGCGAGCTGCCGGAGCTCAGCAGCCGCGGCAGCATCACCAGGACGAGCGCCAGCGCGGCCCAGGGGGCCCAGGCGCGCCAGGACAGAGTTCCTCCGGTCATGTCTCGCGCGTTCCCATGAGGCCCTTGGGCCGGAAGATCAGCACCAGCACCAGCAGCAGGTAAGGGATCACCGGGGCCACCTGCGCCACGGTGACGGTGCCGAGGTCGCCGAGCCGCGCGGCTGCGTCTGCGCCCACCACGTCCGCCAGCGACACGTTGAGCGCCACGGCGAAGGTCTGCACCAGGCCGATCAGCAGGGAGGCGACGAAGGCGCCGGCGAGCGAGCCCAGCCCGCCGACGACGATGACGACGAACAGGATGGGGCCGAGCAGCGCCGCCATGGCCGGCTGGGTCACCAGGGCGGGCCCGGCGATGACGCCGGCAAGCCCGGCCAGCGCGGCGCCCACGCCGAACACCATCATGAAGATCCGCGGCACGTTGTGGCCGAGCATGGCGACCATGTCCGGATGGGTCAGCGCCGCCTGGATGATCAGGCCGACGCGGGTCCGCGTCAGCACGGCGATGAGGAACGCGAACATGGCGATGGCGACCAGCAGCATGAACATGCGGTAGGCCGGGTAGGTGGTATCGAACAGGCGGAAGGCGACGAAGTCGAGGGCCGGCGGCACGCGGTAGTCGACCGGCAGCTTGCCCCAGAACATGTTGACCAGCTCTTCGATGACGAAGGCGAGGCCGAAGGTGAACAGGAGCTCGGCCACGTGGCCGTAGCGATGGACGCGGCGCAGGCCGTAGCGCTCGACCAGCGCGCCGACGCAGCCGACCAGCAGCGGCGCCACGATGAAGCCGGGCCAGAAGCCGATGCGCCGGCTGACCTCGAAGCCGAAGTAGGCGCCCAGCATGTAGAAGCTGGCGTGGGCGAAGTTCAGCACCCCCATCATCGAGAAGATGAGGGTGAGCCCGCTCGCCATCATGAACAGCAGCATGCCGTAGAGCACGCCGTTGAGCGTCGAGAAGGTGATCAGCTCGAGCATGCGCCCGTCCTGGAGGTGGGGTATCGAGTGGCGATCTTGAGGGTTTGGCGTCGCGGGGGCCGCTGCGCACCCTCGCCCCGCTTGCGGGGAGAGGGCAGGGGTGAGGGGGCCAGCCGCGTGGCGTGAGCGGCCTCGAGCCCTCTCCTGAGACCCCCCCCACCCGCCTTGCGCTGGCGCGCAAGTCGACCTCTCCCCGCAAGCGAGGAGAGGTGGGCGCCTGCGCCGGTCGCGACCAAGGCTACGACACTCCGGATCGTCAATTCGGCTATGGAACAGCCCGCGATCAGGGCCGCTCCATCTTGCAGGTGGTCGGCAGGATGGTGTCCTTGCCCGCGACGCGGCCCTGGGTGGTCCAGCTCCAGCCGGTCTTCTCCTCGTCGAACTTCTGCCCGGCCTTCAGCGGGCCGAAGCTGCGGATGAACATGTCCTGGAACAGCTGGTGGTCGTCCTTGCGCATCACGAGCTCGCCGCCGTCGAAGCCTTCGACCTTCATGCCCTCCAGCTTCGCCGCCACCGCCTTGGGGTCGTTGCTCTTGGCCTCGTTGGCGGCCGCGGCGAGCATGCGCATCTCGTTGACGGCGCGCGGGTACCAGAGGGTGACGCCGTACTTGTCGCGGAACTCCTGCTCGGTCTTCTGCGCCGCCGCCGGGGCGTCGTTGGCGTTGCCTTCCACGATGTCGAAGACGCGGTCGGCGAGCCCGGTCTGCTTGATCGCGGTCGGGCCGCCGGCGCCGCCGGCGTAGTAGGTGTAGAAGTCGGCCTGCAGCCCCGCGTCCGCCGCGGCCTTGAGCAGCAGGGCGATGTCCTGGCCCCAGTTGCCGGTGATGACGGTGTCGGCGCCGGACGCCTTGATCTTGGCGATGTAGGGGCTGAAGTCGGTGATCTTGAGCAGCGGGTGCAGCTCGTCACCGACGATCTCGATGTCCGGCCGCTTCTCCTTCAGCATGGCGCGCGCCTGGGTGCGGACCGACTGGCCGAAGGAATAGTCCTGGTTGATCAGGTAGATCTTCTTCACCGCCGGGCGCTGCTTCAGGAAGCTGGTCAGCGCCGCCATCTTGATGTCGGAGTTGGCATCCCAGCGGAAGTGCCAATAGCTGCATTTGTCGTTGGTCAGGATCGGGTCGACCGCGGCATAGTTGAAGTAGAGCACTTCCTTGCCCGGATTGCGGTCGTTGTACTTGGCGACGAAGTCGACGAGCGCGCCGGCCACCGACGAGCCGTTGCCCTGGGTGATGAAGCGGATGCCCTGGTCGATGGCCTTCTGCGCCTGGACCAGGCTCTCCTGCGGATTGGTCTTGCCGTCGAAGGGCACGATCTCGACCTGCTGGCCGTTCATGCCGCCCTTGGCGTTGATCTCGTCGGCCAGGAACTGGAAGTGCTTCAGGCCGATCTCGCCGACCGAGGCGCCGCCGCCGGACAATGGGTCGATGTAGCCGATCTTGACGGTGTCCGCCTGGGCGAGCGAGGCGCCGAGCGCCAGCGACGCGGCAACGACGAGGGATCGCATGGCCATTTTCCTCCGCTTGATTTGTCGTCGCGGGCGCCGGCGGCCGCCTTGTCCGCGTTTCGTCCACCGCCCGGCATCACCGTGTGCGGGGCGCCAGGTGCACGCAATCCGTGCGGGGGCCTTTGCAGCACAAACGGCTGTGAACCGCAAGAAGCACATCACATATACGAAATCACAGTTCGACAGAGCCCGGCCGGCGGGCTAAGCTGGCTCTGTGACTCTTTCATCCGAACCAACCGCCGATGCGCCGCTGGCCCGCGAAAGCCTGAGCTATCAGGCTTATCACAGGTTACGCCGCGACCTCATGGGCGGACGCTACAATCCCGGCGAGAAGCTGAAGCTGCGCGATCTGGCAGAGGAGCTCGGCGTGAGCCCGACGCCGGTGCGCGAGGCCCTGGCGCGGCTCGTCTCGGACATGGCGGTGGTGCAGCTCGACCATCGTTCGGTCAGGGTGCCGCACCTCGACGTGGAGCGCTTCAACGAGATCTGCCTGCTCCGCGCCGAGATGGAGGGCCGCGCCGCCGAACGCGCCGCGGAGCGGGCCACGGCGGCCGAGGTAGACGAGCTCGAGGCCATCCATGCACGCCTGACCGCGCTCAAGAACGCGCGCGAGATCAAGGCGTCGCTGGTCGAGAACCAGCGCTTCCACGCCGCGCTGTGCGCCCTGGCGGATATGCCCCTGCATTACCGCTTCGCCGAGACCCTGTGGCTACAGGTCGGGCCGCTGATGAACGCGCTGCTCGTCTGCCGGCCGACCAACCTGCCCCGGCGCCACCCGCACCGCATCATCCTCGACGGCTTGCGCGCCGGCGACGGCGCCACGGCGCGGCGCGGCGTGGAGGAGGACATCCGCATCAACGCAGAGCCGCTGCTCGCCTACCTGCGCGAGCCCGGCGCCTTCGACCTGGGCGCCGCGCGCGGCATGGCGCCCGTCCGTCCCGCCGCACCGTCGGAGCTGGTGGGGTAGCTGGCGCTCCTTGCGGCGCAAGCACTTGTTCTGAAAGCGACGCGGTTCACCCCCACCCCTACCCTCCCCACAAGGGGGAGGGAGGCGCTTCACTTTTTTGAGCTTGGAGAATTGGCGAGGGGGCCAAACGAACGGCCTCCCCCTTGTGGGGAGGCTGTCCCGCGCAGAGCGAAGCGAAGCGGAAGGGACTGGTGGGGGTGTTAGCTCGACGCCGCCGGAAACGGCCTTCCTCTACACCGTCGCGATCGGCGTCGCCGGGGAGCCGACGGCGCCGGTGAGGCGCAGGGGCGGCGCCGTCAGCAGGAAGCGGCTGCGGCCGTTGGCGCGCAGCCAGGTGGCCAGCGGCGTCAGGTACCAGAGCTCGCCCAGGTGCACGCCGAGCTTGAACAGGCAGTGCTCGTGCAGCGGCAGCATGGCGCAGCAATCGCCGCCCGGACGGGCCGGGATACCTTCGACGGCGTAATTGTCGGCAATCAGGGCCACCAGTCCGCTGTCGGTGATCCACTGGAGCAGGCGCTGGTCGCGGCCGTCGAGGACGGCGCTGGTGTTCTCAAGCGCAAAATGAGTCGGCGCGCCACCAGCCTCCAGCAGGAATTCGCCGAAACCGGTGTGCAGCAGGACCATGTCGCCGCTCTCCACCTCGACCCGGTCAGCTTCCATGATGCGCATCAGCGCGTCGTAGCCGATATATTCTCGGGCCCGCCCTACGTGGGCGGCGAGGTCGATCAGCACGCCGCGCCCCTGCATGCCCTTGACCGCCATGTTCTCCACGCCGAGGCGCTTGGCCTGCGACGTCGAGACGCCGCCCGGGCCGTGCGGCACGCCGGCGTCGTCGGCGCTCTCCGGCCCGACGACATCCTCGCCGGCGCGGAAGCCGTTGTAGTAGACCGCCTCCGGCACGCCGTCGCCGTCCACGTCGAACATGGAGCCCACGTGGGCGAAGCTGTCCCACTGGGTCGAGTACTGCAGGTGCAGCACCACCAGGTCGTCGCTGACCACGTCCGTCGCGCCCTTCACATGGAGGCCCACCCGCACGTTCATGTTGGCGTGGCCCTCGCGCATGGTGGGCCGCACCACCGGCGGAAATCGGCGCGGGTTGAGCACGTTGCCACCGGGATACTCGAGCGGCAGGCTCAGGCAGAAGGCCAGGCCCTCGCGCACCTCGGCCGCGCCCTGGCGCACCTTCTCGGCGGTCAGCAGGTTGACGCGCCCCAGCTGATCGTCGGGGCCGAAATCGCCCCAGGTCGACCCGTCCGGGCGGCGCGTCCAGCGTGGTGATGTCGGCATCTTCTCCCCATTCGTCTCGTTGCGGGCCGGCGGCCACACGCGTCCGGCAGCCTGTCGGCCGACTGTCGCGGCTTTGGCGGCGATCGGCAACGCGGCCGGGGGAGGGGCTGGTGCGTCGCAGGCGAATGCGGTCCGGCCGCGGACCGCGGGCCTTCGCTTGTCAAGCCGCGGATGGTGCAACTACACTTGCGTCAACGCCGGCCTGCGCGGTTCATCGCGCATCGACAACGACGGCCACGTCGGGCCGCATCCCAAGGAGTTTGACTGCATGAGCCTGCCGCCGATCCTGAGCGAACGTCTGGCCCTTCCGGCCATCGCCTCGCCGCTGTTCATCGTGTCGAACCCGGATCTGGTCATCGCCCAGTGCAAGGCGGGCATCGTCGGCAGCTTCCCGGCCCTCAACGCCCGGCCCAAGGAGCTGCTGGACGAGTGGCTGCACCGCATCCGCGAGGAGCTCGCCGCCCACGACGCGGCGCATCCGGACCGGCCGTCGGCGCCGTTCGCGGTCAACCAGATCGTGCACCGCTCCAACGAGCGGCTCGACTACGACGTCGAGCTGTGCGTCAAGCACAAGGTGCCCATCATCATCACCTCGCTCGGCGCGCGTGAGGACCTGAACCAGGCCATCCACGCCTACGGCGGCATCACGCTGCACGACATCATCAACAACCGCTTCGCCCGCAAGGCGATCGAGAAGGGCGCCGACGGGCTGATCGCGGTGGCGGCCGGGGCCGGCGGCCATGCCGGCACCGTTTCGCCGCTGGCGCTGATCCAGGACATCCGCGAGTGGTTCGACGGCCCGCTGGCGCTCTCAGGCGCCATCGCCTCCGGCCGCGCCATCCTCGCCGCCCAGGCCATGGGCGCCGATCTCGCCTACATCGGCTCGGCCTTCATCGCCACCACGGAGGCCAATGCCACGGCCGACTACAAGCAGGGCATCGTCGCGGCCGACGCCGAGGAGATCGTCTACTCCAACCTGTTCACCGGCGTGCACGGCAACTACCTGCGTGCCTCCATCGTCCGCTCCGGGCTCGACCCGGACAATCTGCCGACCTCCGACCCGTCGAAGATGAACTTCGGCGACGACGGCAAGAAGGTGAAGGCCTGGCGCGACATCTGGGGCTCGGGCCAGGGCATCGGCGCGGTCAAGGAGGTGGTCGGCGCCGGCGAGCTGGTGGCGCGCCTGAAGCGCGAATATGTGGCCGCCCTCGACGACGTCGCCCGGCTCGGGGCGCGCTACCGGTCGCTCGCCCCCGCTGCGGCGTGAGTCCGGCGGCAGTCACCCCCTCCCTGTGAACCGGAGCGGGATGATCTTTCTTCGACCCATCATCCCGCTCCAAGTCTTTGTCTTGAGCATGATCTGGTCCAAGAACCGGTGCCCGCTTTTTGGGATCATGCTCATAGCCTTTTGAAACTGCGGCGCTTTCTCGCGATTGGGTGTGTCCACCCAATCGCAAAGCGCTCTAGCGAGCCGCCGTCTTGGCTCTGGCGAGGAGACCCCCCGTGAGCACGCAACTGGCGAACGAAACGGTCGTGGTGGGCCGCGACGGCGGCATCTTGACCATCCGTCTGAACCGTCCGGACAAGAAGAATGCGCTGACCCAGGCGATGTACGACGCCATGACGGAGGCGCTGGCGGAGGCCGACCGGTCGCCGGAGGTGCGCGTCGTCGTCATCACCGGCACGGCCGACAGCTTCACCGCCGGCAACGACCTCAAGGACTTCCTGGCCGCCAAGCCGGGCGAGGAGAGCGCCGCGTTCCGCTTCGTCCGCGCCTTGCCGGCGTTCTCCAAGCCGCTCATCGCCGCCGTCAACGGGCTCGCTGTCGGCGTCGGCACCACGATGCTGCTGCATTGCGACTTCGTCTATGCCGCCGATACCGCCAGGTTCCAGCTGCCGTTCGTCAGCCTCGGCATCGTGCCGGAGGCCGCCTCGAGCCTGCTGCTGCCGCGCCTCGCCGGCCACCAGGCGGCCGCCGAGCTGCTGCTGCTGGGTGACTTCTTCGGCGCGGAGCGGGCGCGCGAGATCGGCATCGTCAACGCCGTCGTGCCCGCCGCCGAGCTGGACGGGACGGTCCAGGCCGTCGCCGGCCGCCTCGCTGCCAAGCCGCCCGGTGCCGTGCGGGCCACCAAGGCGCTGATGAAGAGCACCGCGTCGGCGACGACGCTGGAGCGCATGGGCGAGGAGGGCAAGGTGTTCGAGGAGCGCCTGCACTCGCCCGAGGCCCGCGAAGCGATGGCGGCGGTGCTGGAGCGGCGGCCGCCGGACTTTTCCAAGTTCGCTTAGGCTTTAAAGCGCAGAATTCAGCGACGGCCTTTGGGCGGCGGCGTCTGTGGATCACGCGCACCACTCGGCGAGTGCTGTTCGATGTTTTCGAGGACGGCGGCGAGGTCGGCTAAGGCAGGACGGGTGTAGCGGAGCCTCACAGCCCGTATTTCGCCCACACTGCGCGGACCTGCTCTTCACTTGCGAACTCGCCCCGCGCTGCGGCCGCCTTGGAGATCGCGATCGCGTCGCGCTCCTCAGGCGATAGCGCGACGGGCCCGGGATCCCCTGCAAGATCGAGGATGAGGCGGACAATCGCCTCCCGCCGAGCAGCGGGCAGGTCTCGAACGGCGCGAAAAGCTTGGTCGACGATGTCGGTCATGCGTCAGAGTGTGCCTCAGAACCCTTCACGCGAAAAGGTTTCCTCGGCCTGCGGGCGACAATCAGCCTTTGGCCGCGGTGTCCATTGGGCAGCGTACGGGCTTGAGGTCGAGGAGCGGTGTGCCGTCCACGCAGTCGAGGCCGCGCACCGTCAGCACCACGCCTTCGACGGCGACGAGCGCCACGGTCGAGCTGGCGATCGGGTTCGGCCGCAGGGGCGCCCTCAGCGCCAGGGCGCCGCTGGGTGAGGCGGCGCCGTGCGGGCTGAGCAGCGCAATGTCGCGGCGCGCCTCGTGCATCCAATACAGCACCTGCAGATGGCTGTGGCGGGCGATGCTCGCGAGCGCGCCGGCCCAGTGCGGGTCGATCTCGATGCGGCAGAGCGGGCCTTGCTCGCTGTCGCCCTGGCGCGGGCAGTCGGCGCGGGTCGGCCACGGCGTGCGGATGCGGCCGATGAAATAAAGGCCGGCGTTATACTGAGCCGGCAAATCGATAGTCGTCTCCCCGGGGCGCAGAGGGCCGCCGTCCGGCAGCCCCGCGCCTGCGTCCGTTGCGGCGATCGTGTCGGCGCTCATCATCGTCCCGTCCGCCTCCACTTATCCACACAATCCACAAGGCGCATATTCCGCTGCCAGTTCTGATCTAGCTCGTCCCACCCGCGTCGGCCTCGGTGGGCCTTGGCGGCCTCAGAGGCTACAGCAGCGCTATCGAAGGCGCACGTCTGGAACAGCGGCGCGAAGACGCATACATCTGGGCCTTCGCACGCGATGGAGCCCATGCGGTCGAACGAACCCGCGACCTTTCATGCCACCACGATCCTGATGGTCCGCAAGGGCGGACGCGTCGTCATGGGCGGCGACGGCCAGGTCAGCTTCGGCCAGACGGTGATCAAGGCCAACGCCCGCAAGGTGCGGCGCCTCGCCGGCGGCGGGGTGCTCGGCGGCTTCGCCGGCGCCACGGCCGATGCGTTCACGCTGTTCGAGCGGCTCGAGGCCAAGCTCGAGCAATACCCGGCGCAGCTGACACGCGCCTGCGTCGAGCTCGCCAAGGACTGGCGCACCGACCGCTACCTCAGGCGGCTGGAGGCGATGATGCTGGTGGCCGACAAGGATGCGAGCCTCCTGCTCTCCGGCACCGGCGACGTGGTCGAGCCGGAGGTGCGGGGCGGCCACAGCGTCATGGCCATCGGCTCCGGCGGCAACTACGCCCTGGCGGCCGCACTGGCGCTGCTCGACAGCGAGCCCGATCCGGAAGCCATCGTGCGCAAGTCGATGGCGATCGCCGCCGAGATCTGCGTCTATACCAACGGCAACCTGGTGATCGAAAGCATCGGTGCATGACGTTCGCCGGCGACCCGGCCGTGCTCGGCCGCGCCCGCATGCGCGCTTTCGCCGCGCCGTGGCGGTCCCGCACCGGATCTGAAGGACAAGAATAGCCGCGATGACCACCTTTTCCCCCCGCGAGATCGTCTCCGAGCTCGACCGCTTCATCGTCGGCCAGCGTGACGCCAAGCGCGCCGTGGCCATCGCGCTGCGCAACCGCTGGCGCCGCCAGCAGCTCACCGGGCCGCTGCGCGAGGAGGTGCTGCCCAAGAACATCCTGATGATCGGGCCGACGGGCTGCGGCAAGACCGAGATCTCGCGCCGGCTCGCCAAGCTCGCCGGCGCCCCGTTCCTCAAGGTCGAGGCGACCAAGTTCACCGAGGTCGGCTACGTCGGCCGCGATGTCGAGCAGATCGTGCGCGACCTGCTCGAGGTGGCGATCGGCCTGGTCAAGGAGGCCAAGCGCAAGGACGTGCAGGCGCGCGCCCACATGGCCGCCGAGGAGCGCGTGCTCGACGCCCTGGTCGGCCAGCAGGCGAGCAGCACGACGCGGGAATCGTTTCGCAAGAAGCTGCGGGCGGGCGAGCTCGACGACAAGGAGATCGAGATCGAGGTGCAGGCGAGCGGCGGCGGCATGCCCATGTTCGAGCTGCCCGGCATGCCGGGCGCCTCGGTCGGCGCCATCTCGCTCGGCGACATCTTCGGCAAGGCGCTCGGGGGCGCCCGCAAGACTCGCCGCACCCATGTGCGCGACGCCTACGAGCCGCTGATCGCCGAGGAGAGCGACAAGCTGCTCGATCAGGACCAGGTCGTCCAGGAGGCGATCCGTCAGACCGAGGAGGAAGGCATCGTCTTCCTCGACGAGATCGACAAGATCTGCGCGCGCGAGCACCGCGGCGGCGCCGACGTGTCGCGCGAGGGCGTGCAGCGCGATCTGCTGCCGCTGATCGAGGGCACCACCGTGTCGACCAAGCATGGGGCGGTGAAGACCGACCACATCCTGTTCATCGCCTCGGGCGCCTTCCACGTGGCCAAGCCCTCGGACCTGCTGCCGGAGCTGCAGGGCCGCCTGCCCATCCGCGTCGAGCTCACCTCCCTGGACGAGGCCGACTTCCGGCGCATCCTGACCGAGACCGAGGCCAACCTGATCCGGCAATCGGTGGCCATGCTGGCGACCGAGGGCGTGACGCTGAGCTTCACCGACGACGCCATCGACGCGTTGGCGCGGGTGGCGGTCGAGGTCAACACCTCGGTCGAGAACATCGGCGCGCGCCGTTTGCAGACGGTGGTGGAGCGCGTGCTCGACGACATCTCCTTCACCGCCGCCGACCGCTCCGGCGAGACCGTCACCATCGACGGCGACTACGTGCGCACCCACGTCGGCGAGCTCGCCAAGAACGCCGACCTGAGCCGGTATATTCTTTGAATTTTTGATGGATGGTCGGGCTTGACCCGACCATCCATCGGATCGAAGCGCGTAGCTCCGCTAAAGAATGGTCCCGCGCAGCATCACGTAGGCGATGCTGAAGTAGATCACGAGCCCGGTCACGTCGACGAGGGTGGCGACGAAGGGGGCCGAGGCGCTGGCCGGGTCGAAGCCGACGCGCTTCAGGATGAACGGCAGCATCGAGCCGGCGAGCGAGCCGAAGGTGACGATGCCGACGAGCGCGAAGGCGATGGTGAGCGCCAGCAGCTTCCAGTACTCGCCGTAGTCGAAGAGGCCGGCCTGCTGCCAGATGGTGATGCGCAGGATGCCGATCACGCCGAGGATCGCGCCCAGCACCATGCCCGTCGGCAGCTCGCGCAGCGCCACCCGGTACCAGTCCCTCAGCCTGACCTCCTGGAGCGCCAGCGCCCGGATGATCAGCGACGTCGCCTGCGAGCCCGAATTGCCGCCCGAGCTCATCACCAGCGGGACGAACAGGGCCAGCACGATCGCCTTCGACAGTTCGTCCGAATAGAACTGCATGGCGCTCGCCGTCAGCATCTCGCTCAGAAACAGCACGCACAGCCAGCCGGCGCGCTTCTTCAGCATGCCGAGGAAGCCGATCTGGAGGTAGGGCTCGTCGATCGCCTCCATGCCGCCGAGCTTCTGGAGGTCCTCGCTGGTCTCGGCGAGCAAGGCGTCGATGGCATCGTCGACGGTGACGATGCCGATGACGTGGCCGGTCGAATCCACCACCGGTATGGCCAGCAGGTCGTATTTGGAGATCTGCCGGGCGACGGCTTCACGGTCGGCCAGCGGTCCGGTGGTGATGGGCGGGTGCTCCGGTGCGACCGAGAGGATCGGCGCGCTCGAATCACCCGTGATCAGCCGGCGCAGCGAGACCGACTGCACCAGCTTCTTCGTGCCGGGGTCGAGCACGTAGATCGAGTAGACCGTCTCCCGGCTGCGCTCGACGCTGCGGATATGGTCGAGCGTCTGGCCGATCGTCCAGTTGGATGGCACGCTGACGAACTCGGTCGTCATCAGGCTGCCGGCGGTGTCCTTGGGATAGGCCAGCAGCTGCTCGAGCGAGGCGCGGGTCTCCGGGCGCAGGCGGCTCTCCAGGCGCGTCTTGGCGTCCGGATCGACCCAGCGCAGCACGTCGGCGGCGCGGTCGGCCGACATGGCTTCGAGCAGCGTCGCCGCCTTGTCGTCCGGCAGCGCCTCGACCACCTCGGAGGCGGCTTCGAAATCCGGCTGGTCCAGCACCTCGACCGCCCAGGCGTCCGGCATGTGGCCGATGATTTCGGCCGCGTCGTCCGGCTTGCGCTGGTTGAGGTACTCGACGATGTCCCCGACGTGCTCTTTGCCCAGGCGCGCCGAGATGGCGATTGCGTCCGGCGAACCCTGTCCGCCACCCGTCCGAATGTTCATGGCACGCCCCTTTCCGTGCTGAGTTTCGCGTGGTGGATTCGAAGCTTGTTGGCCCAACGCGCCGCCTGCCCCGCGGCGCGTTTCCCGACGGGGAAGCGCGCCACGGCGCATGAGCCGCGATCGCCGTCCGCGCCGCCGCACGTGGCGGCGGCGCGGACGGCTCACCTTGTCCAGCAAATCACGACACGCCCATAACGCGGACGGCGCGCCGCGGCTACAGTGGTTTGTGCCTGAGGCGCGCGGCGAACCAGAGTCCGAGCAGCGGCACGAGGATCGCGGCGGCGATCAGCGGTGGAGCGCCGCCATGGCGGTCGAAGAAGGGCCCGATGACGGCGACGCCCGCGGTCTGGCCCAGAAAGAACGCCGCGGCGAACAGCGACACGGCGGCGCCGCGCGCCTCCGGCGCCATCTGCGTGGCGTTGGTCTGCAACGTATTGTGAAACATATAGAACGACAGGCCGCAGAGGACCGTCGCCAGCGGCGCCAGCCATAGCACCGGCGCGAGCGCGATGGCGAGCAGCGCGACGCAGAGGCCGGCGGTGCCCATGCGGGCAAGGCCGCCCTCGCCGAGCCACGCCACCAGCCGGCTGGCGCTGAAGGCGTAAGTGAGGCCGCCGAGCCCGAACGCCGCGAGAATGAGACCGGCCGCCCCCGGGCCGACGCTGAAGCGGTGCTGCAGCTCGGCGCCCACGTAGGAATAGGCGCCGAAGACGATGGCACCCTCCAGGAACACGGTGGCCACCACCGTGGCCGGCCAGCGGCGGCCGAGCAGCCCGAACATCTGCCGCAAGCCGTTGAGGGCGCTGCCGTTGCCGCGGACGCCGTGGCGATGGGCGGGCCGCAGAAGCTCGAGCCCGAGGCCGACGGCCGCCGCCAGGTAGAGCAGCGCCAGCACGACGAAGACCTGCCGCCAGCCCATGATCTCGCTCAGCACGCCGCCGCCCGCCTGGCCGAGGACCACGCCGAGGATCTGTCCCGACAGGAACTTGGCCAGCACCGGCTGGCGCTGCTCGTAGGGCACCGCGTCGCCGATCCAGGCCATGCTGAGGGGGATGATGGCGGCGGCCGTGGCGCCCGAGAGCAGGCGC
Source organism: Chelatococcus sp. KU-N122 (assembly GCF_055391085.1). Taxonomy (NCBI): domain Bacteria; kingdom Pseudomonadati; phylum Pseudomonadota; class Alphaproteobacteria; order Hyphomicrobiales; family Chelatococcaceae; genus Chelatococcus; species Chelatococcus sp. KU-N122. The sequence goes on from NZ_AP043981.1 coordinate 1,812,959, forward strand.
GCCGCGGCGAGGGTCTGCAGCGAGCCGGCAACGGCACAGGCGCCGACGCCCACCGACGACAGCAGCGCCGTCAACGCCACCATGCGGTATTTGCCCAGGCTGTCGCCAATCGGCCCGTAGAAGGCCTGCAGCAGCCCGTAGGAGATCGAGAACGCCGCCATGACCGCCGCGGCGTCCCCGGTGGTGACGGAGAATGCGTGGCCGATGCTCGGCAGCAGCGGATCGGCGACGCGCGCCGTTCCGGCGGACACGAAGGAGGCGAAGGCGAGGAGCAGGATCGAGCGCCGCGGCACCGGCGGCGCTACGGCGCGCTCGCGATCGGGCCCGGGCTCGATCGGGCTGACGGAGAGATTCATGGACTGCTTTGGCTGAACGCCCGACGAGGCGGTGGGACGGGCCGGGCTTTGCGCTGCCGGGCGCCGCGGCCACCATAGAGCATGATCCCCAAAAGCGGGATGCCGGTTTTCGGGAGAGGGTCATGCGCGACGCGACAGCTTGGAGCAGGGCGAGCCTGCGCGGCGGCGCCGGACATCGCTTGCGCGTGCGGACGAGCAGCCGGGCTTGACCCGGCCGTGCGCCGCACGCAACACGCCCGCGCAGCGTCCCCTCCCCATCCGCGAGCCCGCCAGGCATGTCCCTGCTCCGCCCCGCGCTCATCGTCGGCCTCGCCACCGCCGCCTCGCGGCTGCTCGGCTTCGCCCGCGACGTGGCTGTGGCCGGCCTGCTGGGGGCGGGCCCGGTGGCCGACGCCTTCCTGGCTGCGCTCAGGCTGCCCAACGCGCTGCGGCGGACGCTCGGGGAAGGCGCCCTGAACGCGGGCTTCGTGCCGATCTACGCCCGCTTGCTGCGCGACCGTGGCGCGCAGCCCGCGGCGAGCTTCGCCGGCCACGCGATCCTCGCCGCCGGGCTGGGGCTGGCGGCGCTCACCGCGTTCGCCATGCTCGCCGCCTCCACGCTGGTGCTGGCGCTGGCCCCGGGGTTCGCCGACGATCCGGCGCGGCTGGGTCCGGCCCGCAGCTACCTGCAGCTGATGCTGCCGTTCGTCGGCCTGGCCTCGCTCGCCTCCCTCGTCGGCGCCTGGCTCAACGCCGAGCAGCGCTTCCTCGCCGCCGCCGTGGCGCCGGCGACGGTCAACGCCCTGCTGCTCGCCGCCTACGCTCTGATTCCTCATCTGGTGCTCGGCGACGCAGCCGTGGCGCGGGCCATGGCCGCTGCCCTGGCGCTGGCGGGCGCGCTGCAGCTCGGCGTGGTGCTCCTCGCCGCGCGCCGGCTGCCCCATGCCTTCCGCCTGCTGCGGCCACCGCCGTGGCGCGAGCTCCGCCGCCTTCTGGTCCTGGGCGCCCCGGCCCTCGTCGCCAGCGCCAGCGCCCAGATGCTCGTCCTGGTGGCGGCAGGCGTCGCCTCGGCCGAGGCCGGTGCCGTCTCCTGGCTCTACTACGCCGATCGCCTGTTCCAGCTGCCGCTGTCGTTTGCGGGCGTGACCGCCGGCACCGTGCTGCTCAGCGACATGGCGGCCGGCGCCGCGCGGCCGGTCCCGGCGGCGCGCGCCGATGGCCGCGATCCGCTCAATGCCCCGCTCGAGGCGGCCCTGGCGCTCGCCCTGCCGGCGGCGGTGGCCCTGGCGGTGCTGGCCGAGCCCATCGTGCGCATCCTGTTCCAGCGTGGCGCCTTCGTCGCCGGCGACACGGCGGGCACCGCGGCGGCGCTCGCCGGCCTGGCCGCGGGCCTGCCCTGCGGCGTCGTCGCCAAGGTGCTGCTGCAGCCGTTCTTCGCACGCGAGCTGGCGCTCATGCCGCTGCTGACCGGCCTCGGCGCCGTCGCCGTCACCTGGCTGGCGGCGCTGGCCCTGGCCACCCCCTTCGGCGTCGGCGGCCTCGCCGCCGCGGTCGCCCTCGGCCTCGCCGTCCAGGCCGTCGCGCTCGGGGCCATCCTGGCCGCCCGGCGCTGGTGGCGTCCCGATGGGACGCTCGCCGGGCGGACCGCCAAGCTGCTCGCCGCCAGCCTCGCCATGGGCCTCGGCGTGGCCGGGCTGGCGCGCTGGCTTGCGCCCGCGCTGGCGGGGGAAGACCTCGCGTCGCGCGCTGCCGCGCTCGCCGGCCTGTGCCTGGCAGGGCTTGCCATCTATGCCGTCGCGGCGCTGGCGCTCGGCGGCATCGACCGACGCCTGCTGGCGCGCTTGCGGCCCGGCTGAGCCACGCGCCGACCGGTCCGGCGCCTGTCGCACAACGCGTCTTGCGCCCGCAGCGGCGGGCCGCCATAACCCGCGCTTTCCGGCGGAGCGCTTCGCGATTGGGCGGACTTACCCAAGCGCGAAAGAAGCGCTCCAGATTCAGAGACTTGGAGCATGTCTGCGGAATGCTCTAGGGGAGTGGCCATGGCGACGTTCAGCCAGCGCGTCTTTTCCGGCGTCCAGCCCACCGGCAACCTGCACCTGGGCAATTACCTGGGCGCCATCGCGCGGTTCGTGTCGCTCCAGGAGCAGTTCGACTGCATCTACTGCGTGGTCGACATGCACGCCATCACGGTGGCGCAGGATCCGGCCGAGCTGACGCGGCATATCCGCGAGGTCACGGCGGCCTTCATCGCCTGCGGCATCGACCCCAAGCGCCACATCGTCTTCAACCAGAGCCAGGTCAGCGAGCACGCGGAGCTCGCCTGGGTGTTCAATTGCGTGGCCCGCATCGGCTGGCTCAACCGCATGACCCAGTTCAAGGAGAAGGCGGGCAAGGACCGCGAGAACGCCTCGCTCGGCCTCTACGCCTATCCGAGCCTGATGGCCGCCGACATCCTCGTCTACAGGGCGACGCACGTGCCGGTCGGCGAGGACCAGAAACAGCACCTGGAGCTGACGCGCGACATCGCCCAGAAATTCAACAACGACTTCGCCGCGACCATCGCCGCCCATGGTTTCGGCGACGGGTATTTCCCGCTGACCGAGCCGCTGATCCAGGGGCCGGCGACCCGCGTCATGAGCCTGCGCGACGGCTCCAAGAAGATGTCGAAATCGGACCCGTCGGATTTCTCGCGCATCAATCTGACCGACGGACCCGACGCGATCGCCCAGAAGATCCGCCGCGCCAAGACCGACGCGGAGCCGTTGCCGGGCGAGGAGGCGGGCCTGGCGGCCCGGCCCGAGGCCGACAACCTCGTCGGCATCTATGCCGCGCTCGCCGGCACGACCAAGGCGACGGTGCTCCGCGAGTTCAGCGGTGCCCAGTTCTCGGCCTTCAAGTCCGCCCTCGTCGACCTCGCCGTCGCCAAGCTCGGGCCGATCGGCTCGGAGATGCAGCGGCTCGTCGCCGATCACGCCTACATCGACCAGGTGCTGGTGGACGGCGCCGACCGCGCCCGCCTCATGGCGTGCCAGACCATGGACGATGTGAAGGACATCGTCGGCTTCATCCGCAAGCGCTGACGCAGCGTTCGCGAGGGGCCGACCGCCGGGCTTGACCCGGCCGCCCATCCGCCGAAGAATCGATCCGGCCGCGGCATCGGACCGCGGTTGGAGAGGCGATGAGCAGCAGCCGACGGCGCACCGCCTACGAGCCGGGCCATCGGGCCAAGTTTCTCGTCGTCGTCGACGAGACGCCCGAGTGCGACCGGGCCGTCTACTTCGCCGCGCGCCGGGCACTCCGCACCGGCGTCGGCGTCACGCTCCTCTGTGTCATCTCGTCGGCGGAGTTCCAGACCTGGCTCGGCGTCGGCGAGGCGCTGCGGGCCGAGGCCGAGGACGAGGCCAACCAGCGCCTCGATGAGGCGGAGGCCTGCGTGCGCGAGATCACCGGTGCCGTGCCCGAGCGCATCATCCGCGCCGGCCCCAAGTCCGAGGAGGTGCTGCGGCTGATCGACGAAGACACCGACATCGCGCTCCTGGTGCTCGCCGCCGGCACCGATGCCAGCGGCCCCGGGCCGCTGGTCTCGATGCTGGCGAGCTCGTCCGGCCCGGTCTTTCCGATTCCCGTCGCGATCGTGCCGGGCGGCCTGAGCGACAGCGAGATCGATGCGGTGGCATGATGCCGGGCGTGGGGCTCAACGTCACGACTGCGTTGATCTGCGGCCGCCGCTCATCCATATGCAAGGTGACGCGACCGAACGGCCGGCCTTGAACCGGCACGCGAGGAGGACGAGATGTTCATCCAGACCGAAGCCACGCCCAATCCCGCCACCCTGAAGTTCCTGCCCGGCCGGGTGGTCATGGACAAGGGCACCCTGGACCTCCGCGACGGCGAGCAGGCCCAGAAGTCGCCGCTGGCCGAGCGGCTGTTCGCCGTCGACGGCGTCGCCGCCGTGTTCTTCGGCTCCGATTTCATCACCGTCACCAAGGCTGCCGGCGAATGGCAGCACCTGAAGCCCGCCATCCTGGGCGCCATCATGGAGCACTACCAGTCCGGCGCGCCGGTCGTGGTGGACGAGCACCGGCACGCTGCCGCCGAGGACGGCGACGAGTTCTTCGATGAGAAGGACGCCGGCCTGGTGGAGACGATCAAGGACCTGCTGGAGACGCGGGTGCGGCCGGCGGTGGCCGGCGACGGCGGCGACATCACCTTCGCCGGCTACCGGGACGGGGTGGTCTACCTGTCGATGAAGGGCTCGTGCTCCGGTTGCCCGTCGTCCACGGCGACGCTCAAGCACGGCATCGAGAACCTGTTCCGCCACTTCCTCCCCGACGTGAGGGAAGTCGAAGCCGTTTGATGCCGTTGCACGGTCGCCGGTAGGACTGGAGCGGCGGGCGGATGATGCTTAAACAGGATGTCGCGAATCTGGTGTTCGCGTCATTCGGGAGCTTGATCTAGCCGCGTGCCCATCCTGGCGATCGATACGGCGCTCGGCGCCTGTTCCGCATGCGTTGCCGACGACGGCGCCGCCGAGGCGCTGGCGCGCGAGACCATCACCATGGAGCGCGGCCATGCCGAAGCGCTGCTGCCCCTGGTCGAGCGCGTCATCGCCCATACGCCAGGCGGCTTCGCCGCGTTGAACCGCGTGGCGGTGGTCGTCGGACCGGGGAGCTTCACGGGCTTGCGCATCGGCATCGCCGCCGCCCGCGCCATCGGGCTGGCGCTCGAGATTCCTGTCGTCGGCGTGACCACCCTGTCGGCGCTGCTGGGGCCGCTGGTCGCCGGCAGCTCGGATCGGGTCGCCGTGGCCGCGGTCGATGCGCGCCACGGCCACGTCTACATCCAGGCCCTGGCGCCGGGCGGGCGGGTGATCGTGGCGCCGCGGCTGCTGCCGGCGCGCGAGGCGGTGCGTCTGCTGGGGTCCGGCTCGGTGGTGATCGCCGGCTCCGGCGCCGGCCTGCTGGCGGCGGAGGCGAGCGCGCTCGGCGTCAACGCCGCCATCGCGCCGGAGGCGCTCTACGCCGATCCGCTGTGGGTGGCACGGCTGGGCATGCTGGCCGATCCGGCCCAGGCGCTGCCAAAGCCCTTCTACTTGCGTGCCCCCGACGCCAAGCCGCAGGACCACGGCGCTTTGCCGCGGCTGTGAGACCGGCCGTGAGGGTGGACCAGTGACGCTCTGGCCCTGGCGGCGGGATCTGGCCGGGCGTATCGGGCGTTTGACCCCGGCCGACGCGCCGGCGCTGGCCTCGATCCACGCCGAGGGCTTCGCCAGGCCGTGGGGTGCCGCCGATTTCGAGCAGATGCTGACCGATCCGGCGGTCGTCGCCGACGGCATCCGCGCGGCCGGTCTGGGTCAGCCGGCCGGCTTCGCGCTGTCGCGGCGGGTGCTGGACGAGGCCGAGATCCTCACCATCGCCGTTGCCCGCCGCTATCGCGGCCGCGGCTACGGCCACGCCCTGCTCGTCGCCCACATGCCGCGGCTGGCGGCCCTGGGCGTGCGGACGCTGCATCTGGAGGTCGAGGACGGCAATGCGCCGGCCCTGGCGCTCTACCGCTCGCTCGGTTTCGCGCAGGTGGGGCAGCGCCCGGGCTACTACACCCGGCCGGACGGCACGGCCGTCGGCGCGCTGCTCATGGCGCGCACGCTCGCCTGACCGTACGGCGGCGGTGTGCCGCGCCGTGGTCACGTCCCCCGCAGAAACGCGCGGTCGGCCGCGATGCGCCGTTCGAAGAAGCGCAGCACCGCGCGGATGCGGGAGATGTGAAGCAGATCCTCGTGCGCCGATATCCAGATGTCGCGCACCGTGAAGACCTCAGGCAGCACCGGGATCAGCGCCCGGTCGTGTGCGGCGACGAAGGACGGCAGCATGACGATGCCTTGTCCCGCCGTGGCGCTCATGTATTGCGCCAGGAGACTGGTGGAGCGGAACACCACCTTGGTCGGCCGCAGGATATCCGACAGCCAGAGATTCTCCTTGATGTGGACGTGCTCGTCGATGAAGTCGATGAAATCGTGCCTGTCCAGGTCGGCGAGATTGCGCGGCGGCTCCCTGGTCTTGAGATAATCCGGGGACGCAAAGAGCGACACCTTGAACTCGCCGACCTTGTTGGCGCTGAGGCGGCGGCCGCGGGGATTGAAGAAGCTGACGAAAATGTCGGCCTCGCGCCGGCTCAGGTCGAGGATGCGGCTGTCGGTGATCAGCTCGATCTGGATGGTGGGTTGCTGGCGGTTGAAGTCGGCGATGCAGGGCGTGAGGTAGAAGCTGCCGATGCCCTCCAGGCTGGCCACCCGCACCGCGCCGCCGGCCTCGCCGTCGAGCCCGATGGCCTCGGCGATCAGGTTGGCCTGGTTCTCCATGCCCTCGGCATACTGCAGCAAGCGGTAGCCGTCCTCGGTGAGCGCAAAGCCGTGCTTGTTGCGGTTGAACAGGGTGCAGCCGAGGTTTCGCTCGAGCTCGCGGATGCGCCGGCCGACGGTCGTGTGGTCCACCTTCAGCGTCGCGGCGGCGCGGACCAGATTTCGCTGCCGGGCCAGTTCCAGGAAGTAGACGATGTCGTTCCAGTCGTATCTGAGCTTCGATGACGTGCTCACGGAGGTCTCGGGCAGGGACGTTGACATGACCAATCTACCCGTTCTGCGGGGGCCAGCCACCCGCCGCGTCGGCAGCGGGTGGCGGGTGCGCGCCGCCTACGCCGCCACCAGGGGCGCGTAGGTCTGCGTCAGGCGATTGGCGAACATGTCTACCTTCGGGATCATCAGCTTCTGGCGGCATACGGCCAGGTCGATGTGCTTGGGCATGACCGCGCCCATCTTCAGGCTGCGCGGCGCCACGACGTTGATGTCCCACAGCGGAAAGCCATTCGGCGGGATGACGACGCTGCCGCCCGGGTAGGCGCTGTCGACCCGGTTGGCCAGGACGACGGCCACCCGGTTGTCCTCGGCGCGGGGCACGGCCAGCAGCTCGCGCTCGAACGGCTCGCGCAACGCCGCCGGCCACAGGATGATGTCGGCCGCCGCCACGCCGAGGCAGCGCGAGGTCTCCGGGAAGACGGCGTCGTAGCCCGACATGACGCCGATGCGGCCGAAGGGCGTGTCGAACACCGGATAGCTGTCGCCCGCGGTGGCCCAGGCGCGCTCCTCCGCCGTCAGGTGCGTCTTGCGGTAGCGGCCGATCTGCTGTCCGTCCGGCCCGATGAGCAGGGTCGTGACGGAGAGCCGTCCGCCGTCCGCCTCGACGCTGGGCAGCGCGATCAGGCTGCCGTAGCGCTCGGCGATCTCGGCCGCCCTCCGGGCGAGCGCCGGCGTCTGCTCCGCCAGCGCGCGGGCCTCCGCAGCGGTCGGCAGCCAGGCAGGGCAGAAGGCGTATTCGGGCAGGGTGATGACCTTCACGCCGAGCTTGGCGGTGTGATCGACCATGGCGAAGACGTCGTCGGCGGAGGTGTCGGCCGAGACGTGCATCTGGACGGCGGCCACCTTCGCGGTCGACTGCGACGGGATCAGCGGCTTGTCGGCGACGCGGTAGACCGGCGTCGTTTCGTAGGGCGCGGCAAGAATGCCGTAGGTGTCGGGGCGGCGGTCGGCGAGCTTGTCGTTGGCCGCATAGATCGCCTTGTCGCCGGCCATCTCCGGGTCGACGTCGCAGATCGCCAGGCCGTGCGTGTCGTAGGGAACCTTGGACAGCACGCGCCCGCGCGGATCTACGATCATGCTGCCGCCGGGATAGTATATGGAGCGCTCGTAGCCGGACTTGGTGGCGGCGACCAGCCAGACGCCGTTCTCGTAGGCGCGGGCGGGGCCCCACATGTCGGCCTGGTCCATGGCGAAGAAGTTCGCCATGTCGACGATCACCTCGGCCCCCTGCATGGCCATCGAGCGGAAGATCTCGGGGATGCGGCCATCGAAGCAGATGAGCAGGCCGATGCGGCCGAGATCGGTGTCGACCACCGGGCAGCCGCGCTCGCCGAAGGCGAACCAGTTCTGGTCGTGGGTCGCCAGGAACTGCTTGTGGTAGTGGCAGACCACCTCGCCGTTGCGCCCGAACATGATCCCGCTGTTGAAGATCTTCGACTTGCCCGGATCCCATTCGGTGATGCCGCTGGCGATGTAGACGCCGTGCTCGCGGGCCATGTCGGCCAGGGCGCGAACGAAGCGGCCGTCGGGCACCGGCTCCGCCAGCGCGCGGCAATGCTCAGGCGAATCGAACAGGTAGCCCGTGTCCATGCACTCGGGGAACACGATCAAGTCCGCCTTCTGCCGCACGGCGTCCTCGACGTAGCCGCGGGCGAGCGCGATGTTGTGGTCGATGTCGCCGAGGCGCGCGAGGGTCTGCACCGCCGCGGCGCGGAAGCGTCGCTTCGTCATGGTCGTCTCCAGTCTTGATGGTCGTTGATTTACGGGGAGGCTATTCGCCTTTGACCTGGCGCCAGAAGACGTCCAGGCAATGCCGCTTCAGGCCGGTGAAGCGCTCGCTCGTGGTGACCTCGGTGGTGCGAGGCCACGCCAGGTCCACATCGACGATCTCCGCCACGCGGGTCGGCCGGCGCGTCAGCAGCAGCACCTTGTCGGCGAGCTGGATCGCCTCCTCGAGGTCGTGCGACACGAGCAGCATGGTCGTCCGCGTCTTCATGAAGATCTTCTGCAGCTGTTCGCGCATGAACAGCGTCATCTCGTAGTCGAGCGCCGAGAACGGCTCGTCGAGAAACAGCACCTCCGGCGCGGTGACCAGGGCCCGCAGGATCGACACCGTCTGCTGCTGCCCGCCGGAGAGCGTGTAGGGATAGGCGTTGAGGTCGATCTTGACCTCGAACTCCGCCAGCAGGTTCTCGACCCGTGCCTTGCGCTCGGCGGCGGGCACGCCCATCACCTTGAGCGGATAGTGGATGTTGTCGATGGCCCGCAGCCAGGGAAACAGCGCTTCCCGGTAGTTCTGGAAAACGTAGGAGATCCGCGTCTCCTGGATGGTCTGGCCGTCGTACAGCACCTCGCCGGCGTCCATCGGCGTGAGGCCCGAGATCATGTTGATCAGGGTGCTCTTGCCGCAGCCGTTGGGGCCGAAGATCGAGATGAACTGCCCCTGCGGCAGGTCGAGCGAGAAGTTCCGGTAGATCGCCGAGCCGCCGAACCTCTTGTCGAGGCCCCGGATGGTGATCAGGCGCGTGCGCCCCGGACCGCGGGGGCCGACCGCGCCGGGCCCGACCTCCGCTTCGCGACGAGGAGCATACATGGCAAGGCTCCCCTACCGCCCGAGATCGGCTGGCGTGAGCATCTTCGTGCGCACGTCGACCGGGCTCTTGAGCACGCCCTCGGAGACGAACACGTCGACGAGGGCCTGGTAGGACTTCAGGTCCGTCTCATCGAGATCCTTGAAGCCGCGCAGATAGGGCTGCGCCAGCAGCGCGAGCTGATCGTCCTTGACCGGCGTATATTTGGGAATGACGGACTTGTACTTGTCGAAGTCGGCATTGACCAGGTCCGTCGCCTGGTCGATGACGGCGACGACCCGCCGCGCCACGTCCGGGCGTTCGGCCAGGAACGTCGTGGTCATGACCGAGGCGCCCGAATAGAACGGGTCGGCGATGGTCATCGCCACGGGGTTGGTGACGGCGCGCTTGGCCTTGCCGGTCGCCACCGCGACCGAGCCGACGGGCTCGAGCGCCAGCACCGCATCGGCGGTCCCGCCGAGCACCGCGGGGACCTGCATCGCCACGGCCAGGTCGACGAGCTTGACGTCCCTGTCCGGGTCGAGACCGGCCGAGCGCACCATGTGGCGGGCGATGGTGCGCCACTGGATGCCCGGCACATGCCCCAGCGTCTTGCCCTTCAGGTCGGCGAAGCCGGCGATCGGGCTGCCGGCCTTGACGATGAGCCCGTCGTTGATGCGGTTGACCCGGATACCGCCGCCCTGCAGGCCGAAGATCTTGAACTTGCCGGGAAACTTGCTTTCCGCCAGCATGGCGATGCCGGCCGCGGCGCCCGGCGGCCCGAAATCGGCGCGGCCGCCGACCAGGGCATCGATGATGTGGTTGGGCGACTCCATCTTCTGCGAGTCGATCTCGATGCACGCCTTCTCGAACAGCTTCTCCTCGAGCGCGACGTAGTAGGCCGTGGTCTGCATGATCGGCAGCCAGGCGGCGACGACCTTGTCCATCTTCTCGCACGCCGCCTGGGCGTGGACGGTCGACGCGGCGATGGCGGCGGCGGTGAGCAGAGGCGCAAGCTTGAGCATGGTTCAAACCTCGGCGTTTCAGGAACCGGTCAGCGACCGGACCAGTGGATGACGGATTTTTCGACGAGCAGGAGGAGCAGGTTCAGCCCGTAGCCCATGACCCCGGCGGCGACGATCGAGCCGTACATGTCCGTCAGGTTGTAGGAGATCTGCGCGTCGATGATGCGGTGGCCGAGCCCGTCGGAGGCGCCGATGAACATTTCGGCGACGATGATCACGACCAACGCGATCGATACCGCCGTGCGCAGCCCGACGAAGGTCTGGGGCAGGGTTTCGAAGAAGGTGACGTCGCGGAATACCCGGAGCGGCGACGCGCCCATGGAGCGGGCCGCGAGAATGCGGGTCTGGCGCGCGTTCAACACGCCGTAGGCGACGTTGAAGACGAGGACGAGCCAGGCGGCAAAGGCCGCGACGGCGATCTTGGCCGCGTCACCCAGCCCGAACAGAAGAAGAAACAGCGGAAACAGCGCCGTCGCCGGCGTGGAGCGAAAGAAGTCGATGAGAAACTCGACCGAGCGATAGACGGCGGCGTTGGCGCCGAGCGCGATGCCGGCGGGGACGCCGGCGGCCACGGCGATGAGGATCGCATAGCCCACGCGCATTAGAGTCGCGGCGAAGTCGACGCCCAGGCGGCCGGATTGAATATTGCCCAGCGTGTCGGCGATCGTGAGAAAAGGCGAAGGCAGAAGATCACGGTTTACGGCGCCGGTCGCGTAAGCAATCCACCATACGGCCACCAGCAACACGGGTCCGGCTGCATATTGCAGCGTACGCGTTGCTCTATCCCGGGTCGAAAGTTGCGACATGCTGGAAATGCCCGTTGCTCTCTGCGGCTAAGACTTAACCAGCGATGGGGCGGGCCGACATGGTCAGTTGTGCATTGCAGTGGGCAAATTTGCATTTTTAAGCTGCGATTTTTATGCGCAGATGTGCAATTAAGTTGATCTAGGATTGGGCGGCGCCGGTGCAGCGACGAGCAATCGGCCGCCGTCTCGGCAGGCGGCGTCGGGATTCGTCACCTGCCGGGCAATGCCTAGTCTTTGTGCAGAGGACGCGCTCCGTCCGGCGGGGCGCCATCGGTCCGCCGCCGCATGGGCGGCGGCCACGCGCCCGGTCGCGGCGGCATGTCGCAGGAGTGCCGTGCCGGGGCGCGGGCGGCCCCGGTGGTGGCGCGTCCACCGAGCTGGATCGCGCGGCGAGGCGCGACCGGCGCCGGGGCCCGATCGGTTAGAGCGGCAGCAGAGGCGTCATCGGGTCCCAAATGGCACCGTGGGTCGCCATGATCATCTCGACGGCAGCGCGTTCGCTGCGGAATTCGTACCGCGTCCCGATGACGAACTGGTCGACGCCGATGCGATCGAACAGGGCGTAGCAGATCTGGCCATTGTTATGGCGCGCGCGGTAAGCGATCCCATCCACCTCGGCTCCGTGACCATGGATCGCCGCCGCGAACTGGCGCGGGCTCGTGTAGTCGTCGCCCGTGCAGATGTCGGCCGTCACGCCATGGCGGATTAGGCCCTCGTCATAGATCTTTGCGAGCGTGAGGTCGCGCTTGCAGACGAGCTCCGTCCACCCGCGTTCATCGACGTAAGGCCGCCCGATCACGCGCTTGGCCCTGCGTAAGACGGTTTCGACGAAGGCGCCCGTTAGCTGCTCGGCGCAATAGAGCGTGCCGTATTGGCCCGCCGGCGCATCGAAGCGGTAGGCCGGCGGTTTGCCGTCGCCCGGCCCGAACCAAAGCGGGCCATTATCGAGATGGTGCACCCTGATGATCGGCTGACCAGCCCGAATGGTGACAATCGCGAGGTCGGCGGGAAGCACATAGCCCGGCACGATCGCACCGCTCACGCCTCATCGAGGCCCAGAAAGGCCCGAGCTGCGTGAACGGTGGCGTCCCGCTCGCCAGCTTTGAGCGCCTCCAGCGGGGTCCGGCCAAGGTTCGGATCGACCTCGACCAGAAACTGCAACGCCGACCATCGGCCCGCACCGGAGCCGTCGAACAGGCGTACGACGTCGGAGAGCCCGCTCATGATCGATAGCTTGCCGTCCTTCGCGACGAACTGCACTTCCGGAACGACCAGTTCGGAGCCCAGCATCAGGCCGAGCGCCGTGCCGGCGCTGATGCGCTTGTGAAGTGCCTGGCGCGTCACACCGAGCCGCTTTGAGGCTTCCGTCAGGGACAGCGCGGCGCCCGCCTTCTGCAGCAGCTCCGTCTGGACCGCCTCCAGGCGCGCGCGGTCCTCGGCAGACGCCTCGTCAGATCCGACCGCTTCAAGATCGTTGGCGAGATCGAACGCCGCACGCAGTTGATCGACAACGAGATCGAGGTGGCGCGTCAGCTCGTAATAGGCGCGAGGTCTGTCGTGAAAAAACAGATCGCGCAGTTGGCTCTCGGCCGGCGTGATCTCGCTCAGCGTCTTGAACGCGCAAAACGTCAGCGGCTCGACCTCCGTCGGCGGCGTCCAATGATGCAGCAGCGCACGCTTCAGATCGCGATAGCGATTGAAGGTCGTGTTCACGAGCTGGCTGTACCAGATGCTCTTGCCATGCTTCGGCTTGACAAAGCTGCGTGCTGCCGTCGGCTCGAAATCCGCGACATGCGCTTTGTCGAACGCGACATAGACGCAATAGGACGCGAGCTCCACGCGATGGCCGAAGCGGGCCATCGAGGCGATGTCGCTGCGCTCGAAGTCGAGGATCTGGAAGCCGTCGGACGCCGAGGACGGCAGCAGCGCGTTGTCCCACATGGAGCCGGGCGACGGCACGTATAAACTGGTCAGGTTGAGCAGCCAGCTGTTGCTCAGGCGCGGATGCGCATCGCCGTGAAGAGCCGCGCGACGAAACACCTCGCGCATCGGCAGGTCGAGGATCGACTCGCCAGCACCCGGGGCGGCCCAAAGGGCCATCAGTTCATTCGAAGCCATCTCGGCCTCCGGCCAGGGTCAGACTTCCCCTTCGGACGGTTGATAATCAAGGTTGATATTGTCGCTAGATGGCGATTGTCAACTTCGTACTCAAGCCTTCAGCGGCTACGCTGGCATGGCGAGCGGGTCAGTCGATATGGAGGGCTGGCGCAACAGCTCAATGGGGCGCCGTGCCGGATCGACGGCGGCATCATGGGGCACGTCCGGCCGCGGCTCGGGCGAGCCGGCGGCACTGTGCCGGGCCGTAGCGGTGTCTGCCTAGAGAGCATTTCGTCATTGGATGGGATCATCCAATGGCAGAGACATGCTCATAGTCTTTTGAATCTAGAGCGCTTCGCGAAGCGCTCTAGCTAGGCTAACGAACAGCAGCCGGCGGCCCGTTCACGATGCCTGATCAGGCGAGCACGGCCCGTGCGTAACGGGCCGCGTTGCAGGAAAGGCCGATTTACTCCGCCGCGAGCTGCGACTCCGGCGCGGCGGCGCGGATGTCGGCGTCGACGTGATCCTCGTACTTCGTGAAGTTCTCGTGGAACATCTCGACCAGCCGGGTGGCGGTCTTGGCGAAGTCGGCCTTATCGGCCCACGTCTTGATCGGATAGAGGATGTGCGGCTCGACGCCCGGCACCGACGTGGGCACCGAGAAGCCGAAGTACGGGTCGGTGCGGAAATCGGCCCGGTTGAGCGAGCCGTCCAGGGCCGCCGTCAGCAGGCGCCGCGTCGCGCGGATCGGCATGCGGCGGCCGACGCCGTGCTTGCCGCCGGTCCAGCCGGTGTTGACCAGCCAGCAGTCGACCCCGTGCTTGGCGATGAGCTCGCGCAGCAGGTTGCCGTAGACGGACGGGTGCCGCGGCATGAACGGCGCGCCGAAGCAGGTCGAGAACGTCGCCTGCGGCTCGGTCACGCCCTTCTCGGTGCCCGCCACCTTGGCCGTGTAGCCCGACAGGAAGTGGTACATCGCCTGGGCCGCCGTGAGCTTGGCGATCGGCGGCATGACGCCGAAGGCGTCGGCCGTCAGCATGATGATGTTCTTGGGGATGCCGGCGCGGCCGGTCTTGGAGGCGTTGGGAATGAAATCCAACGGGTAGGCGCAACGGGTGTTCTCGGTCTTGGAGATGTCGTCGAAATCGGGCTCGCGCGTGAGCGGATCGACGATGACGTTCTCCAGCACCGTGCCGAAGCGCTCGGTCGTGGCGTAGATCTCGGGCTCGGCCTCGCGCGACAGCCGCACGGTCTTGGCGTAGCAGCCGCCCTCGAAGTTGAAGACGCCGGTCGGCGCCCAGCCGTGCTCGTCGTCGCCGATCAGCGTCCGCAGCGGATCGGCCGAGAGCGTCGTCTTGCCGGTGCCGGACAGGCCGAAGAAGATGGCGACGTCACCGTCCGAGCCGCTGTTGGCCGAGCAGTGCATGGGCATGACGCCGGCGGCGGGCAGCACGTAGTTGAGGTAGGTGAAGACCGATTTCTTCATCTCGCCGGCGTAGCTCGTGCCGCCGATGAGCACGATCTTGCGCGAGAAATCGATGGCGATCACCGTCTCGCTGCGGACGCCGTGGCGGGCGGGATCGGCCTTGAACGAGGGCAGATCGATGATCGTCAGCTCGGGCGCGAAGCCTGGGATCTCGGCGCGCTCCGGACGGATCAGCAGATTGCGGATGAAGAGCGAATGCCAGGCGTATTCGGTGAACACCCGGGCCTTGACCCGGTGCACCGGATCGGCGCCGCCATAGAGATCCTGGGCGAACAGCTCCTTGCCCTTGGCATGGGCGATGAAATCGTCGAGCAGGATCTTGAACTGGGCCGGCGAGATGGCGCCGTTGTTGTCCCACCAGACTTCGTTCTCGGTCGACGCGTCGCGGACGACGAACTTGTCCTTGGGCGAGCGGCCGGTGTGGACCCCGGTCTCGGCGAGCAGGGCGCCGCCGCGGACCAGCTCCGCCTCGCCGCGCTTCAGCGCTTCCTCGTAGAGACGCGGAGCCTCGAGGTTCCAGTAGACCCGCTTCAGCCCCTGCAAGCCGGAGGCCTCGGCACCGGCCGCTCCGTTGAATACGCCTACGTTCTCCACGAAACGTCCTCCCTCGGCCGCCGCGGCGCCATGCGAAACGGCTTCATCAGCGGCGGCGTCCTGTCGATCCCACAAAAGTCCTATGACAGAAAAATAGCAAACTTGCTACGTGCGTGCGGGCGGGGGTGACCTACCTTCAAGAGCGTCCAACGGTCGCGGCGGCAGCAGGCCTCCGGGGACATCTCAGTGCATCGGCCCCCACGTCCAAGGCCCCATGTCCCCGTTCGTTCGTCCCGGTCCATACGATCTAACCCGGTCGGCCGGGCACGCTCCAGATTCAAAAAAGATGGAGCGCTGCTATCCGATCGGATGAGCCCATCTGATCGGGCCATGCTTCGGGCGCGCCAGGTCAGACAGGCCAGGTCAGACAGGCCAAGTCAGGCGCCAGGTGCGGCCGGCGTCGTCCGCCTCCTCGGTCAGGCCGCCGGCGAGACCGCGCACCAGCACGCGGACCAGCATGGCGCGGAGCCGCGTCCGCTCGTCGCCGTCGTGGCTCCCGCCCGCCGGGCCGGCCCGGACCACGAGCTCGGCGCCGCCGGGATGGGCCGCCAGGGTGATACCGATGGGCCGTGGCGCGCTGCCGTCGTCGCAGATGACGATCAGGAGCTCCGCCAGCAGCTGCCCGACGACGGCGGCGGTCCGCCGCGACGTCGACACGGGGTCGGCCTTCAGCTGGATCGGCCGATGATGGCGGGGATCGCAGACGGCGGTGACGCGGCCCGCCAGCCCGTGCAGGAAGTCGCCCAGGTCGATCAGGTCGCCGGGGGCCGAGTCGGCCGGGCCGTAGAGGCCCGAGAGCGCTTCGAAGCGCGCCGCGAGATCGCGCATGGCGGTGGCCGCGGCGGGCGACGGCGCGTGGCGCCCGTGCAGGCTCACCAGGCTCGTCATGGTCTGCATGATGTTCTGATAGCCGTGGCGGAGCTGCGAAACGGCCGGCGCCTCGGAGCGCTCGGCGGGGACGAGGAGGCCGAGCCAGAGCTGATGGCCCGGCTCTTGGTCAAGCTCTTGGCCCGGATCTTCGCTAGGCTCTTGGCCCGGATCGCCCGCGATCGGCGCCATCTGCATGGCGGCGCGCCAGATGGAGCCGTCCGCCTGCGTGCCGCTGACCATCATGGCGAAGGCCTCACCCGCAGCGACGAGGCCCTCCAGGCGGGCCCGATCGCGCGCGTTGGCGTGCCGGCCGAGCACGGTCGCCAGCGGCTGGCCCGCCACCTGCTCGGGGGTCAGGCCGGTGAAGCGCGCGAAGGCGTCGTTGACGTAGCCGATCGGCCGGCCGGGTGCATGCGCGTCGACCAGGAAGGCGGCCGCGGCGAGACGCGCAACGAAGCCGGCGCCGGCGTCCATGGCGACGCCCGGCTCAGGACGCCGCGGCGGTGCTCGCCGCCCTGGCCGCGTCGGCCAGCTCCTTCAACGTCCCGCGCAGGACGCCCGCCGAGGCGACACGGCGCGGGAACGGCAGCCGAGCGGTGCGCTCGCCGCAGGCGAGGTCGAGCCCGTCCGGATCGAGCCCGGTCGCCGTCCAGGCCCCGTCGCTTTCGCCGAGCAGCCGGGTCGCGTAGAGCACGAGCGCGTCGGCATGGTCCTCGTTCATGTGGGCGACGGCGCCGGGCTCGGCCTCGACCAGCTCGGCGGCGCCGGCGAGATCGCTCAGCAGGTCGGCCGGGGCAAGGTCGACGATGCGGCCGAAGCCGGCGACCAGGTGCGCCCCCGTCGGCACCAGCCGGCGAAGCGAAAAGTCGGGAAAGTCGGCATACATCGCCGCCCCCGGGTGGCGCGCGAGGAAGCGGCGCCGCGGCCGTTCCGTCGCCGCGCGCTCGGCCACGACGGCGACGCTCAGCCGCGGATGGGTCAGCGGATCGCCTGCCCCGATGGTGGCGACGAGCAGCGAAGCGCGGGGATCGCGGGCCAGATTGGCGGTGTGCAGCGCCAGGTTGGAGATGAGCGTCACCGGCACGCCGTCCACGTCGGTCGCCACGCTGACCAGGGAGGCGTAGGGCGCGCCGTCCGGGGCGATGGTGGCGAGCGTGCCGATCCGCGCCTGGCGAAGCAGCGTCTTGGCGGCGTGTTTGGGGTCGAACGCACTCACGGGCCTATCCTTCCAATCGATGCGGAGCCGACGAACGGCAGTGGTTTTCCATCGGGCGCAAGGCTACAATCCCGCGTTATGCACCGGCCGATGTCATGATTCGGCCGCACTGAGCCCTAACAGCGTTCCGAGTTGTCAAGCCATCGGCCTCGGTGCGGTGGATTTGGCCTCCGCGTTCAGGACTTGCAAACCCGAGAAACTTGCAAACCCGAGAACCAAACTGGATTCTAAAGATCTGCTAGCGTGGCGAATCCGAAATTCACCCATCGTGCTGCTCCGAGGTGAGGCGAATGTCGCGTCACCTGGCGAGCGCCAGGAACATCGAAGAAGCCCATGCCGACTATTGCCCTCGTTGACGACGACCGCAACATCCTGACCTCCGTTTCGATCGCGCTCGAGTCGGAAGGCTACCGGATCCTCACCTACACGGACGGGGCGTCCGCGCTCGACGGTCTCAAGACGAATGTGCCGGATCTCGCCATCCTGGATATCAAGATGCCGCGCATGGACGGCATGGAGCTGCTGCGCCGCCTGCGCCAGAAGAGCGATCTGCCGGTCATCTTCCTGACCTCCAAGGACGAGGAGATCGACGAGCTGTTCGGCCTCAAGATGGGCGCCGACGACTTCATCCGGAAGCCGTTCTCCCAGCGCCTGCTGGTCGAGCGCGTCAAGGCCGTGCTGCGCCGCGCCAGCCCTCGCGACCAGGCTGCCGTCAAGGAGGCCGACGCCAAGGCGCTCGAGCGCGGCGCGCTCAAGATGGACCCGGAGCGCCACACCTGCACCTGGCGCAACGAGCCGGTGACGCTGACCGTGACCGAGTTCCTGATCCTGCAGGCGCTGGCCCAGCGGCCCGGGGTGGTGAAGAGCCGCAACGCGCTCATGGACGCTGCCTACGACGACCAGGTTTATGTCGACGACCGCACCATCGACAGCCACATCAAGCGGCTGCGCAAGAAGTTCAAGGTGGTCGACAACGCCTTCGACATGATCGAGACCCTGTACGGTGTCGGCTATCGCTTCAAGGAAGCCTGAGCAGCGCGTGTCCGCCGCGGACCTCGCTGCGAAGACGGACGCGCCGGCGTCGGCTTCGGCGGTGGACGAGCGCGCCGACGCGGTCGTGCGCCTGGCGCCGCGCCGGGACGACGGCGCCGCGCCCGCGCTGCCCGAGGCTGCCGTCCACCACGCGGAGGAGGACGACGGGGGAGGCTGCGCGCCGCGTCCGGTCCCGTCGCGCGGCTTCGGCCGCAAGTTCGCACGGCGGCTGCGCCGCGTCGGCCGGGCGATGCTGGCGCGGGCATCGTCGAGCCTCACGCGGCGCATCGTCATTCTCAACCTGGCGGGCCTGGTCGCGCTGCTCGTCGGCTTCGGCTATCTCAACCAGTTCCGCGAAGGCCTCATCGACGCCCGCGTGCAGAGCCTGCTCACCCAGGGTGAGATCATTGCCGGCGCCATCGCCGCCTCGGCCACGGTCGAGACCGATACGATCACCATCGATCCCGACAAGCTGCTGCAATTGCAGGCAGGCGAAAGCTCGGGCCTGAACGACGATACGCTGTCGCCGCTCGAGTTCTCGATCAACCCGGAGCGGGTCGCGCCGCTGCTGCGCCGCCTGGTGACGCCGACGCGGACGCGCGCCCGCATCTACGACCGGGATGGGCTGCCGCTCCTGGATTCGCGCTCGCTCTACAGCCGCGGCGACGTGCTGCGGCTCGACCTGCCGCCCATCCCGCGCGAGCCGCCGACGCTGCTCCAGCGGCTATGGGCGGCGGCCAAGGGCGTGTTCAAGAGCAAGGGCCTGGCGCCGGAAGACCTCAGCACCATCAGCGGCCGCTCGCTGCCCGAGGTGACGCGCGCCCTCACCGGGACGCCCGGCACGGTGGTGCGCGTCAATCCCGCCGGCGAGACCATCGTCTCGGTCGCCGTCCCGATCCAGCGGCTGCGCACCGTGCGCGGCGCCCTGCTGCTCTCCACCCAGGGGGGCGACATCGACCAGATCATCGCCAAGGAGCGCATGAGCCTGCTGCAGGTCTTCATCGTCGCCGCGCTGGTGATGGTGGTGCTGTCGTTCCTCCTCGCCGGGACCATCGCCGGCCCCATGCGGCGGCTGGCCGAAGCGGCCGAGCGCGTCCGCCGCGGCACCCGCTCGCGTCCGCAGATTCCCGATTTCACCAGCCGCTCCGACGAGATCGGCCACCTGTCGGGCGCGCTGCGCGACATGACGCGGGCGCTCTACAACCGGATCGATGCGATCGAGAGCTTTGCCGCCGACGTGGCGCACGAGCTCAAGAACCCGCTGACGTCGCTCAGGTCCGCCGTCGAGACGCTGCCGCTCGCCCGCTCGGAGGAATCGCGCGGGCGCCTGCTGGCGGTGATCCAGCACGACGTGCGCCGCCTCGACCGGCTGATCAGCGACATCTCCGACGCCTCGCGGCTCGACGCCGAGCTGTCGCGCGAGGACGCCGAGCCCGTCGATCTGGCCCGCCTGGTGGAGGCGGTCGCCGCCGTCGCCAACGAGGTCCGCCGCGACGGCCAGGCGCCGATCGTGGTGAGCATCGAGGCCAACCCGCAGGGCCGGGATGCCTACTTCACCCTCGGCCACGACGGCCGCCTGGGCCAGGTGGTGAACAATCTGCTCGACAACGCCCGCTCGTTCTCGCCCCCGGGCGCCAGCGTGCGCCTCAATCTGCGCCGCCTGCGCAACGAGATCGAGATCCGCGTCGACGATGACGGCCCGGGCATCCCCGAGCACGCCGTGGAGCGGATCTTCGAGCGCTTCTACACCGACCGGCCCGAGGGTTTCGGCCAGAACTCCGGCCTCGGCCTGTCCATCTCGCGCCAGATCGTCCAGGCGCACCAGGGCACCATCCGCGCCGAGAACCGGCTGGCCGTCCGTGATTCCGCCGGGGAGCAGCGCTGCCTGGGGGCGCGTTTCGTCGTCCGCCTGCCGGCGGCTGCGGCCCAATGAGCGCGGCCTCGATCCACGCCGGCTGCGTCCTTCTCGGCGAGGCCGGGGTGCTGATCCGCGGCGAGAGCGGCGCCGGCAAGTCCCGCCTCGGGCTCGGGCTCATCGCCGCGGCGCGGGCTCGGGGGCTGTTCGCCCGCCTCGTTGCCGACGACCGCACGTGTCTTGCGGTCAGCGGCGGCCGGCTGATCGCCAGGCCCGCGCCGGCGATCGCCGGCCGCTGCGAGATCCGCGGCCTGGGCATCGTGCCGTTCGCCCACGAGGCGGCGGCCGTGGTGCGGCTGGTCGTCGACTGCGGCCGCGGCGAGCCGGAGCGGCTGCCGGCCGCAGGGTCCCGCTCCACGGCGATCGACGGGATCGTGATCGACCGTCTCCAGGTGCGGGTCGACGACAACGCCGAAGCCATCGTCTGGGCGGCGCTCAGCCAGATCCGGGACCCAGACCGGATCGTGTGAGGGACATGATGCAACCTTTCCGGTTGCGCCCGGTGGCGCAAATTGCGGCAAGCGTGACACGCCCATGACTAAATGGTCGCATCCGGCTTGCGCTTCGCGCCGCAATGCACAAAATGAGCCCTCTTCGGAGGGCGCTGTCGAGGCGTCTCGCTCGGACACCCAAATGATCGGTCTTGTGCTCGTGACGCACGGTTGTCTGGCGACGGAATTCCGCTCCGCGCTCGAGCACGTCGTCGGCCCGCAGAAACAGGTAGAGACCGTCACGATCGGTCCCGACGACGATATGGATGGCCGACGACGGGACATCCTCGACGCGGTCAAGCGCGTCGATACCGGCGAGGGCGTCGTCGTCCTCACCGACATGTTCGGCGGCACCCCGTCGAACCTGGCCATCTCCTGCATGAACGGCCTCAAGGTCGAGGTGATCGCCGGCATCAATCTGCCGATGCTGATCAAGCTGGCGAGCGTGCGCGAGGACAAGCCGCTCGCCGATGCGGTCTTGCAGGCGCAGGAGGCCGGCCGCAAGTACATCAACGTGGCGAGCCGGGTGCTCGCCGGAAAATAAGCCCTCCGGATGCCAAGCGTTGAGCATTGCGCAATTGGATGATGTCATCCAATTACGGATGGCTTGCGCGCCAGCTTCAAAAAGCTATGAGCATTTCTCGGCCATCGGATGGCCGCCATCCGATGGCGGAATGCTCTAGGGGAGGGACCGCGTTCGTGCAGGAGCTCGAGGAGGACTGCCCGCCCGCGCCGGTGCCCGAGGGGGCGCTGGTGCGCGTGCTGCCCATCGTCAACCGCAAGGGGCTGCATGCGCGCGCGTCGGCCAAGTTCGTCCAGACGGTCGACCGCTTCGAGTCCGACGTGACCGTCACCCGCTGCGGCGAGACCGTCGGCGGCACCTCGATCATGGGCCTGCTGACGCTGGCGGCGGCGCAGGGCACCACCATCACCGTCACCGCCAAGGGCGGCGACGCCGAGCCCTGCCTGGAAGCCATCGAACGGCTGCTGGCCGAACGCTTCGGCGAGGACGAGTAGCGGGCCTTCGCTCGGCTAGGACTGAGCTCTTCTCCCGCAAGCGTCGCGGTTCACCCCCACCCTACCCCTCCCCACAAGGGGGAGGGAGGCGCCTCAGTTTTTCAGGGTCGGAGTATGAGGCGGGCCGGCCAGCCGAGCGGCCTCCCCCTTGTGGCTGTCCCGTGCGAAGCGGAAGGGACTGGTGGGGGGTGTTAGCTCGAGGCCAACGTCTTCCGGTCGTCCATCCGCTTGGCTTGGCCAACACAGCAAAACGCTGGCCCTGTCAGGACCGGCGTTTCTCTTGAGCCGATGAATGGCCGGGTCGAGCCCGGCCATGAGGCAGCTGGGAGGGGCGGATTACTCCGCCGCCTGGCCACCCTCGTCGGTGTCGGCCTTCTGCTTCGCCTCCAGGTCCTCGCCGGTGGTCTGATCGACCGAGCGCATGGACAGGCGCACCTTGCCGCGCTCGTCGAAGCCGAGCAGCTTGACCTTGACCTTCTGGCCTTCCTTGACGACGTCGGTCACCTTCTGCACGCGCTGCGGCGCGAGCTGGGAGATGTGGACGAGGCCGTCCTTGGCGCCGAAGAAGTTCACGAAGGCGCCGAAGTCGGTGGTCTTCACCACGGTGCCGTCGTAGATCATGCCGACCTCGGGCTCGGACGCGATCGACTTGATCCAGTTCTGCGCCGCCTGGATGGACTTCAAGTCCGACGAGGCGATCTTGATGGTGCCGTCGTCGCTGATGTCGATCTTGGCGCCGGTCTTCTCGACGATCTCGCGGATGACCTTGCCGCCCGAGCCGATGACCTCGCGGATCTTGTCCTGCGGGATCTTCATGGTCTCGATGCGCGGCGCATACTGGCCGAGCTCGGCGCGGGCCGAGGTCAGCGCCTTGGCCATCTCGCCGAGGATGTGCTCGCGGCCGCCCTTCGCCTGCTCCAGCGCGACACGCATGATCTCCTCGGTGATGCCGGCGATCTTGATGTCCATCTGCAGCGAGGTGATGCCGGCTTCCGAGCCCGCCACCTTGAAGTCCATGTCGCCCAGGTGATCCTCGTCGCCCAGGATGTCCGACAGGACGGCGAAGCGCTCGCCTTCCAGGATCAGGCCCATGGCGATGCCGGCGACCGGACGGCGCAGCGGCACGCCCGCGTCCATCAGCGCCAGCGAGGTGCCGCACACCGTCGCCATCGACGAGGAGCCGTTCGACTCGGTGATCTCCGACACGACGCGGACCGTGTAGGGGAACTCGTGGTGGGCCGGCAGCAGCGGCCGGACGGCGCGCCAGGCCAGCTTGCCGTGGCCGATCTCGCGGCGGCCGGGCGAGCCCATGCGGCCGGTCTCGCCCACCGAATAGGGCGGGAAGTTGTAATGCAGCATGAAGGTCTCCTTGTAGGTGCCTTCAAGCGCATCGATGAACTGCTCGTCGTCGCCGGTGCCGAGGGTGGCGACCACCAGGGCCTGCGTCTCGCCGCGCGTGAACAGGGCCGAGCCGTGGGTGCGCGGCAGGAAGCCGGTCTCGGCGACGATCGGACGAACGGTCCGGAC
Organism: Chelatococcus sp. KU-N122; assembly: GCF_055391085.1. NCBI lineage: Bacteria > Pseudomonadati > Pseudomonadota > Alphaproteobacteria > Hyphomicrobiales > Chelatococcaceae > Chelatococcus > Chelatococcus sp. KU-N122. The sequence goes on from NZ_AP043981.1 coordinate 1,836,571, forward strand.
GTCGCGACCGTCGATGCGGGAGCCGGTGTCGAGGATGTTCCAGCGGACGATCTTGGCCTGCACGTCCTTGAACACGGCCTTGACCGTCTCGGCCGGGAAGCGCGGCTCGGCGCCGGCCGGCAGCAGGGCGCCCACCACCTTCTGCTTGGCGGCATCGACCGCCGCGTAGCGCTGCTGCTTGTCGGTGATGGCGTAGGCTTGGCGAAGGTCCGCCTCTGCGATCTCCAGCACCACCTTCTCGACTTCGGAATTGTCGGCGGTGGTGATGTCGCGCGGCTCCTTGGCGGCGCGCTCGGCCAGGCGGATGATGGCCTCGATCACCGGCTGGAAGTGCTTGTGGCCGAACATGACGGCCGCCAGCATGACCTCCTCGCTGAGCTCCTTGGCCTCCGACTCGACCATCAGCACCGCGTCCTGCGTGCCGGCGACGACCAGGTCGAGGTCCGAGGCCTCCTGCTCGGCGAGCGTCGGGTTGAGCTTGAACTCACCCTTGCTGTAGGCGACGCGGGCGCCGCCGATCGGGCCCATGAAGGGCACGCCCGACAGCGTCAGCGCCGCCGAGGCGGCCACCATCGCCACGATGTCGGGATCGTTCTCCAGGTCGTGCGACAGCACCGTCACGATGACCTGGGTGTCGCAGCGCCAGCCGTCGATGAACAGAGGCCGGATGGGCCTGTCGATGAGGCGCGAGACCAGCGTCTCGTTCTCGCTCGGGCGCCCCTCGCGCTTGAAGAAGCCGCCCGGAATGCGGCCGGCGGCGAAGGCCTTCTCCTGGTAGTTGACCGTCAGCGGCATGAAGTCGATGCCGGGCTTGGGCTCCTTGGCGGCGACGACGGTGGCGAGCACGGTGGTCTCGCCGTAGGTCGCGAGCACCGCGCCATCGGCCTGGCGGGCGATACGGCCGGTCTCGAGGGTGAGCTTGGTGCCGGCCCAGATTAGCTCTTCACGTTGAATATCGAACATCGTCCATCTTTCTCATGCATGCACACCCATGCGCGCCATGAGCAAGACGGCGGGATGCTGGCGACTGGAGCCGGGCCCGATCAGATGCGCGCATCCGATCGGACGGACATGCTCCAAGTCTTTGAACCTGGAGCGCTTCTCGTGCGATCGGGGGAGTCCGCCCATCGCGAAGCACTTCAGGCCACGAGCATCCGGCTATCCTGCCCTGGTCGGGCCGGGTGTCGGGACCGAACGCCCGACCATCGGGCGTCCGCGGCGGCGACCGCCGCCTGGAGCAGGTCTCGGCGAGACATGCTCCAACACTTTGAATCTGGAGCGCTTCCTGTGCAACTGGGCAAGTCCGCCCCCTCGCGAAGCGCTCTCGGGTGGGGACGATAGGTCGGCCCTCCCCGCGTCGTCACGGCCGGGCTTGGCCCCGCCATCCATCATCCCCAAGCCCAGGGCCCTGCGTGCCCTGGCTGTCGTGCAGCCTGTGCCGGCGTGGTGGCCTGCAGCGCCGCACGGGACCTCTCGCCGCGGTCCGGACGGACAGATGGCCGGGTCAGGCCCGGCCGCGACCTCGACGCCGGAACGACGGACGCTCCGATGGAATCGGAGCCGCCCCTCCAGCTTTGTCCTAGCGTCGGATTTTTCCCAAAGCCGACGGCCGCCTTTGGGTCCGATGCTCAAGCAGGAGCCGTTAGCGACGGATGCCCAGGCGCTCGATCAGCGAGCGATAGCGGGCTTCGTCCTTCCGCTTGACGTAGTCGAGGAGGGAGCGCCGCTGCGAGACGAGCTTCAGCAGTCCACGCCGGGAGTGATTGTCCTTGGCGTGAGTCTTGAAGTGCTCGGTCAGATTGACGATCCGTTCCGTCAGGATGGCCACTTGCACTTCGGGCGAGCCGGTGTCGTCGGCCTTCAGCCCATACTCCGACAGGAGCGCCTTCTTGCGCTCGGCAGTGATCGACATCGATAGTCCTTTCGTTGAGAGATTTGGCCTGGCCGGGATGTCGTCCAGCGAGGTCTGGGAACCGCTTTGACAAACGCCTATCCGGCGGGCGGATACGCCCGGCGGTGATGGACGGAGTCGTGCGCGGTGGGTCCGCCTGAAGCCGTCAGCTCCATCCGGAGCGGACCTTATGCACGAAAGCGGCCGCCTTGGCTACCGCCATGCGTTTCCGGCCGCGGCGAGTACCGGGCGGGCCCCGCGTTCTCGCGAGCCCGCCGTCGGCCGGGGCGCCGTCAGTAGCAGCTCACGAACTCGCGGAAGACATAGCCGCGCACGCCGGTGCCGCCGCCGCCGGACATCCGGACCAGCGCCCAGGCTCGTCCCTGGCCGTCGTAGACCTGGTCGAGGAGCTGCACGGTCTGGCGGTTGCTGAGCGAGGCGAGGATGCGCCCGTTCGGTGCGGCGCGCAGGTTCAGGGGCGTGCCCGTCGGGTCGGTCACTGCGCAGCGGCCCGCTGCCTGTGCCTGAGCGGCGGCCACGGTGGCGATGAATGCACTCGCGAGTGCGATCTGAAGACGCATGGCTCCTCCTGCCGGCGCGGCAGCCGCGGATGTCCCGTGGCGCCGGCCATCGTCATGGCGCTGCCGGAGACGACAGCCCTGGGATCATGCTCCCGGCGGAGGAGCGGGGGCGGGTGGCATCGCACATGACGAACGGACATGACGAACGCCTTCGGCGCTCAGCCCCGCGGATTGAGGTTGAAGATGCGGCGGGGATGCAGCTCGCCGTTCTCCAGCTCGCCCAGGGCGACGAGCTGGCCGAGCGCGGTGACGGCGACCGTTCCCGCATGGATCGGGGCGTCGCGGCCGCGGATGAGGATGCTCTGCCCGCGTGCCAGCTTCGCCGCGTCGCCGCGGCTCACCTCGACGTGGGTCAGCTCGCCGAGCGCCGACGCCACCGGCAGCAGGCCCGCCGTGCCGCCCTCGTCCGCGGCGCGGCCGAGGTCGTTCAGGGTGACCGCGTCGGCCAGGCCGAACGGCCCTACCCGGGTCCGCCGCAGCGCCGAGACGTGGCCGAAGCAGCCCAAGGCGCGGCCCAGGTCGCGGGCGATGGCTCGGACATAGGTGCCCTTGCCGCACTCGGCTTCGAACAGCGTGCGGTCCTCGATGTGCGACACCAGCGTCAGCCGGTCGATGGTGACCGCGCGCGGCTTGAGCTGCACGTCTTCGCCGTCGCGGGCCCGGTCGTAGGCGCGTTCGCCGTCGATCTTGATGGCCGAGAAGCGCGGCGGCACCTGCAGGATCGTCCCGGTGAAGCGTGGCAGCAGCTCGGTGATCACGTCCGGCTGCGGCCGGTCGTCGGACTGTGCGATGACCTTGCCTTCCGCATCGTCCGTATCCGTCTCCTCGCCCCAGGCGACGGTGAAGGCGTAGGCCTTGCGGCCGTCCATGACGAAGGGAACGGTCTTGGTCGCCTCGCCCAGCGCCACCGGCAGAAGCCCCGAGGCGAGCGGATCGAGCGTGCCTGCGTGCCCTGCCTTCTTGGCCCGGAACAGCCGCTTCACGGCGGCGACCGCGTGGGTCGAGGTCATGCCGACCGGCTTGTCGAGCACGACCCAGCCGTTGACGTCGCGCTTCTTGGGTCGCGGCGGGCGCGGCTGGGAGGCGTCGGCCGGGGCGGCGCGCTGGGCGGCCGGATCCGCCGTCGGCGGGATATCGCTGGTCATGGCGTGTCGCGGGACTTGTCGTCGAGGGGCTGATCGTCGTGAGGCTTGTCGTCGGCGCGCGGCTTGGCGAGGTCGCTCTGCACCTTGTCCGTGTGCAGCAGGCGATCGATGCGGTCCGCCTCGTCGAAGGTGGTATCGCGCTGGAAGCGCAGATCCGGCGCGTAGCGCAGGTTCACCCGGTGGGCGACTTCGGCGCGCAGCGCCTTCTTGTTGCGTTCGAGCGCAGCGACGACCGCCGTCTCGTCCTTGCCGCCGAGCGGCATGACGTAGCAGGTGGCCAGGCGCAGGTCCGGCGACATGCGGACTTCGGGCACCGTGATGACGTGTCGTGCCAGGACGTCGTCGGCAATATGGCCACGCGACAGGACCTCGGCGAGGGCATGGCGGACCAGTTCGCCGACGCGCAGCTGGCGCTGGGACGGACCGGAGGAGGGGCTTGCTTTCTTCATCGTCTTCTCCCGGGATCGGACCGGGTCCCGCGCCGGAGGCATCCCGCTCGGGATCATGCTCTGGCAGCGCTGCACAGTTGATGTTCAAGGCGTCGGCGGCCTGTTCGGCTAGAGCATTTCTCTGCCATTGGATAGACCCATCCAATGGCAGAGAAATGCTCATAATCTTTTGAATCTGGAGCGCTTTCTCGCGATTGGGTGTGTCCACCCAATCGCAAAGCGCTCTAGCGTCGAGGCAGCACCCCCACCAGTCCCTTCCGCTCCGCACGGGACAGCCTCCCCTCAAGGGGGAGGCCGTTCGGCTGGCCGCCTCGCCTACTCTCGACGCATTAAAAAAGAGGCGCCTCCCTCCCCCTTGTGGGGAGGGGTAGGGGTGGGGGTGAACCGCGGCGCTTTCAGGGAAAGGCGCCAGTCCCCGTTCCAGGCGCCGGCTACAGGCTGCGCCGGATCTCCTCCACGCGATAGCACTCGATGACGTCGCCCTTGCGCATGTCCTGGTAGTTCTCGAACGACATGCCGCACTCCTGGCCGGCGCCGACTTCCTTTGCGTCGTCCTTGTAGCGCTTGAGCTGCGAGAGCTTGCCCTCGTGGATGACCACGTTGTCGCGGATGAGGCGGACGAAGGCGCCGCGCTCGACGACGCCGTCGGTGACCCGGCAGCCCGCCACCTTGCCGACCTTCGACACGTCGAAGATCTCCAGGATCTGCGCTTCGCCCAGGCGATGCTCGCGCAGCGTCGGCGCCAGCAGGCCGGACATGGCCTGTTTCACGTCGTCGACGAGGTCGTAGATCACGCTGTAGTAGCGGATCTCGACGGAGGCTCGCTCCGCCGCCTCGCGTGCTTCCTTGTTGGCGCGCACGTTGAAGCCGACCACGGCGGCCTTGGAGGCTTCCGCGAGCGTGATGTCGGATTCGGTGATGCCGCCCACCGCCGCATGCAGGATGCGGGCGGTGACCTCATCGTTGCCGAGCTTCTCCAGCGCCCCACGGATGGCCTCGACGGAGCCCTGCACGTCGCCCTTGACGACGAGGGTGAACTCCTTCTTGCCGGCGCCTTCCTTGAGGTCGCGCATCATGTCGGCCAGCGAGCGGCCGCTCGCGGCGCCGCGCGCGGCCGCCAGGTCGCGCCGCTGGCGGGCGCGGAACTCGGTGATCTCGCGGGCGCGCGCCTCGTTCTCGACCACCGCCACGCGGTCGCCGGCCTCCGGCGTGCCGTTGAAGCCGAGCACCTCGGCCGGCACCGACGGGCCCGCCTCCTTGATGTGCTCGCCGGTGTCGGCGATGAGCGCACGCACGCGGCCCCACTCGCTGCCGGCGACGACGATATCGCCCACATGCAGCGTGCCGCGGTCGATGAGCACCGTCGCCACCGGGCCGCGGCCGCGATCGAGCTTGGCCTCGATGACGTTGCCCTCGGCCGAGCGGTCCGGGTTGGCCTTGAGGTCGAGGATTTCCGCCTGCAGCTGCAGGCCCTCGAGCAGCTTGTCGAGGTTGGTGCCGACCTTGGCCGAGACCTCGAACTCCAGCGTGTCGCCGCCCATCGACTCCACCACGATCTCGTGCTGGAGCAGCTCGGTGCGCACCCGCTGCGGATTGGCGTCCGGCTTGTCGATCTTGTTGATCGCCACGATGATCGGCACCTGCGCCGCCTTGGCGTGGTTGATGGCCTCGACCGTCTGCGGCATCACGCCGTCGTCGGCGGCGACCACCAGTACGACGATGTCGGTCACCTTGGCGCCACGGGCGCGCATGGAGGTGAACGCCGCGTGGCCGGGCGTGTCGATGAAGGTGATCTTGCCGCCGAGCGGCGAGGTCACCTGGTAGGCGCCGATGTGCTGCGTGATGCCGCCGGCTTCGCCGGAGACCACGTTGGTCTTGCGGACCGCATCGAGCAGCGAGGTCTTGCCGTGGTCGACGTGGCCCATGATGGTCACGACCGGCGGCCGCGGCTTCAACGTCTCGTCGGCGTCGTCGGCGCTGAACAGGCCTTCCTCGACGTCGGATTCGGCGACGCGCCGCACCGTATGACCGAACTCCTCGGCGATCAGCTGGGCGGTGTCCGCGTCGATCACGTCGGTGATCTTGTGCATGTCACCCTGCTTCATCAGCATGCGGATGACATCCACCGCCCGCTCGGACATGCGGTTGGCGAGTTCCTGGATGGTGATCGTCTCCGGCACCACCACTTCGCGCGACAGGCGCTCGCGCGGCTCGTTGGCGCTGCCGCGGTTCATGCGCTGCACGCGGCGGCGGAAGGCGGCCACCGAGTGGGTGCGTTCGTCGCCGGCGGTCAGCGCCGTCGATACCGTCAGACGGCCACGCTGGCGGGCGTCGCCGGCAGTCTTGGCCGGCTTGGGGGCGAGCGCGGGCCGCGCCGGGGCGCCGGCACCCAGCGGCCGGCGGGGGCGGGGCGCCTCCTCGTCGGTCGTCTGCGCGGCGCGGGCGGCTGGTGCTGCCGCGGCCGGCTGAGAGGTCGTCGGCGCAGGCTTCGCGGCGGGCGGTGCCGGCGGTGTCGGCGACAGCAGCACCGGCGGGCGACGGCCGTCGTGTCGCGGCCGCGACACGATGGCTGTCGGCGTGCCCGGGCCTGCCTCGGCGCGCGCCGGCGGCGGCGTCGGCTCACGCGCCGCCGCGGCGGCGGCGGCCCGCGTGTCGCCGAGCCGACGATGGGCTTCCTCTTCCGCCCGGCGCTTGCTCTCGTCCTCGCGCCGGCGGCGCTCCTCTTCCTCGCGCTTGCGCGCCTCGGCGGCGTCGCGCTCGGCCTGCTCGCGGGCTTCGCGCTCGGCGCGGCGGCGGGCCTCCTCGATGGCGGCGCGGCGGTCCTCCTCCTCGCGGCCCTTGGCCTCGGTGAGGGCCCGGATGCGGGCCTCGCGCTCGTCCTCGGTCAGCGTCCGCAGCACCACACCGGTCGGGCGCTGCTGCGGCGGGGCCGGGCGGCTGGGCACGGTCTGCGACGGCGGCTGACGCACGATGGGGGTCGGCGGCGCCTCTTTCAGCTCGCCCGGGCCCAGGGCACGACGCTTCACCTTCTCGACCACGACCGACTTGCTGCGGCCGTGCGAGAAGCTTTGGCGTACTGTCCCGTGCTCGACCGGGCGCTTGAGCGTCAACGTCTTGGATTGTCCGACGCTGATCGTCTTGTCGCCCGGGTTCTTGCTCTCGCTCATTCCGTTCCTGCCGCTCGCCCTTCAGCGCTCATCGGTCGGGTCGTCCGCCCGAGCGACATGCGCTCATGACTGAAAAGTGGGAGCATTTCCACCGGTCGGAAACATCCGATCGAGACGTGCTCCGGCGGGTCACCCTGACCCTGATGTTCCGTTCCGGCCGAATTCGGCCCACGCGCAGCCCCAGACCTGCCGGGACTCTAGCCTCCGTGCCCATGGGCACCGCGTTGCGACTGGTGCTATTTATCCGCTTCGGGGACGCTGGGCCCATCGAGCCCGCCGACCGGCTCGATCGGCCGCGACCCCCGAAAACAAGATAGCCGTCGCCATCGAGCCAGGAAGCCTGTGCTCGCCGGGCCGGCAATAAGGGCTGCATGTATCACATGTGGTGCCCCTAATGCCAAACCCAAATCATCGCCGGCAAAGACATCGGCGACAATTATTCGCTCCGCCGCGGCATCACCCTGCCGCCGCACCGCCTGACCCAGCTTGCGGACGCCATCGGCGGCCGCCTCGCGGGCATGCAGCAGAACCACCACATGGCCCTTGCCGATGGCAGTTTCCACCTTGGTGAAGCCGCAGACCGCCTCGCCCGCCTTGTTGGCGAAGGACAACGCCTGCAGCGCATCCCGCTCGAGCAGGCGGTCGACGTCCTCGGCCAGCGTCGCCGGCACGGTGACCTGCGTCTTCAGGCTGCGGGCAAAGGCCTTGCGCCGCACCGCCTCGCGCACCAGCTCGGCCTGCCCCGCCACCCAGGCGCCGCGACCGGGAAGACGGCCCTTGAGGTCGGGCACCAGCACGCCGTCCGGCCCGGCGACGAAGCGGATCATCTCATGCGGCGCGCGGACCTCGCGCGACACGATGCACGATCGCTCCGGCCCGTCGTCGTCCTTGCTGCGCCGCTGCGCCAATCACGTCGTCCTTCCGGTTGCGTCGATGGCCGAGTCAAGCCCGGCCATGACGATGAACGCTGGTCTCAAGCGTCCGGCTGATGCTCGCCGGCGGCGTCGTCCTCCGCCTCCTCGGCGTCCTCGACGGGCGCCGGCGCCTCGATCCAGCCGGCCTTGACGCGCGCCGCCATGATCATCGCCTCGGCCTCCGCCCGCGACAGATCGAAGCCGTCGAGCGCGCCCTTGTGGCGGATCGCCTCGCCGTCCTTGCGCTCCGTCCAGCCGGCCAGGTCGTCGGTGACCGCGCCGGCGAGGTCCTCCACCGTCTTGATGTCGTTCTCGCCGAACGCCACCAGCATGGGCATGGTGACGCCGTCGATTTCCAGCAACGCGTCCTCGACGCCGAGCTCGCGCCGGCGCGCATCCTGTTCGCCTTCGACCTTGGCCAGGTATTCCTGCGCCCGCATCTGAATCTCCTGTGCGGTCTCCTCGTCGAAGCCCTGGATCGAGGCCAGCTCCGGGAGGTCGACCATGGCGAGCTCCTCGACCGAGCTGAAGCCTTCCGAGGCGAGCAACTGGCCGACGACCTCGTCGACGTCGAGCGCGTCCATGAAGGCGGCGGTGCGCTCGGTGAATTCCTTCTGGCGGCGCTCCGATTCCTCCGCCTCGGTCATGATGTCGATGTCCCAGCCGGTGAGCTGGGAGGCGAGCCGCACGTTCTGGCCGCGGCGGCCGATGGCCAGCGACAGCTGGTCGTCGGGCACGACCACCTCGATGCGCTCGTTGTCCTCGTCGAGGACCACCTTGACCACCTCGGCCGGCTGCAAGGCGTTGACGATGAAGGTGGCGTGGTCGGGCGACCAGGGAATGATGTCGATCTTCTCGCCCTGCAGCTCGCCGACCACAGCCTGCACGCGCGAGCCGCGCATGCCGACGCAGGCGCCGACCGGATCGATGGAGCTGTCGCGGGAGATCACGGCGATCTTGGCGCGCGAGCCCGGATCGCGGGCGACGGCCTTCACCTCGACGACGCCGTCGTAGATCTCGGGCACCTCCTGCGCGAACAGCTTGGCCATGAACTGCGGATGGGTGCGCGACAGGAAGATCTGCGGCCCGCGGGTCTCGCGGCGCACGTCGTAGACGTAGGCGCGCACGCGGTCGCCCGGCCGGAAGGTCTCGCGCGGGATCAGCTCGTCACGCCGCACGATGGCCTCGCCGCGGCCGAGGTCGACGACGACGTTGCCGTACTCGGCTCGCTTCACCAGGCCGTTGACGATCTCGCCGATGCGGTCCTTGTACTCGTCGTATTGGCGGTCACGCTCGGCCTCGCGCACCTTCTGCACGATCACCTGCTTGGCCGACTGCGCCGCGATGCGGCCGAAGTCGAAGGGCGGCAGCGTCTCGGCGATGTAGTCGCCGACCTGGGCCGCCGGATTGCGGCGCCGCGCGTCCTCGACGGAAATCTGCGTGGCGTCGTTGTCGACGGTATCGGCGACGAGCAGCAGCCGCGACAGCCGGATCTCGCCGCTCTTCGGGTTGATCTCGGCGCGCACCTCGGTCTCGCTGCCGTAGCGGGAGCGGGCCGCCTTCTGGATGGCGTCCTCCATGGCCGCGAGCACGATCTGCCGATCGATCACCTTTTCACGGGCGACCGCATCGGCGATCTGCAAGAGCTCGAGCCTATTGGCGCTGACGGCCATGGAATTCTCCTTCTTCAACCATCGTTGCGGGCGGCTCCTCGGGTCTTTGTCCGCGCGCAACGCCAGAAACCATCGGTTTCACGACGTAGAAACTCTGTGGTGGCATCGGTTCACCCGGAAGCCGATGTCTGCTCTTGGGTCGACCTTTCGGGTCGACCTCTTGGGCCGATCTCTTGGGCCGCCGCGCTAATGCGGCCGCCCGGCCGGTCCATCGTGCTCGCCGTCCTCGTCCTGGCCGTCCTCGTTGGCCTCGTCGTCGAGCGTGGCATCGGCCCGCGCCCGCCGCGCCGCCTTGTCGCGGCGCAACGCCTCGCTGATCAGCGCGTCGGTGAGCACCAGCCGCGCCTCGCCGATCTCGCCCAGCGGCAGCCGCACCAGGCGGTCCTCGCCCACCCCCGCGTCGGGCAGCTCCAGCAGCACGTCGTCGCCGTCCACGCCGCGGATGACGCCGCGATAGCGCTTGCGGCCGGCGATCGGCACCGCGAGCTCGAGCTTGGCCTCATGGTCGGCCCAGCGCTCGAAATCCGAGCGGCGGACCAGCGGCCGGTCGATGCCCGGCGACGACACCTCGAGATGGTAGGCACGGGCGATGGGGTCGTCGACATCGAGAGCCGGCGACACGCCGCGGCTCACCGCCTCGCAATCCTCCACGCTCATGGTCCCGTCCGGCCGCTCGGCCATGATCTGCACCGTGCAGCCGTTGAGGGCGGTGACGCGCACCCGCACCAGCCGGTAGCCCAGATCGGCGAGCACCGGCTCGATGATCGCCGCCACGCGCGCCGCCACGCCGCCTTCGCCGATGACGCGTCTGTCGGATGTCTCCACAGTCATGAGCCGCCAGTCCCCCGGTGCCGAGCAGGCCGATATGTGCCGAGCCAGTGCCAAAAGAGCGGCCCCCGCCAGGAGGACCACTCTCCGGATAAGTCCATTGAAGGACCTGTCTGGAATGTTGGAATGGCGCAGATGTAATCGAAAAGGCGGCTTACTGCAAGGTCTTGCCGTCGCTCTCTAAGCTCTTGTTCTGAAAGCGCGAGGTTCCCCCACCCCTACCCCTCCCCAGCAGGGCGAGGGAGGAGTGAACCTCGACGCCACCAGGACCTGGTCGACAGCAAGCCATCAAACCTTAGCTACCGCGGGCGGCTCGCCCGCTCCAGCCGCCGCAGCACGGCGTCGACGGCGATGGCGGTCGCCGCCACGGCGATGCAGCCCTGGACCACGAAGGCCGGGTTGGAGCCGACCAGGCCGGCGATGATCGGATCGCCCAGGGTGGAGGCGCCGACGACGGAGCCGATCGTCGCCGTGCCCATGGCCGTCGCCGCGCTGGTGCGCAGGGCGGCGAGCACCAGCGGCGCGGCCAGCGGCAGCTCCAGCTGCCGCAGCATCTGGCCGGGGCTCAGGCCCATGCCGGCGGCGGCCTCCTTGAGCTGCGGCGGCGTGCCGTCGAAGGCGGCGAGCGCCGTCTGCAGCACCGGCAGCAGGCCGTACAGCACCAGCGCCACGATCGTCGGCACCGCACCGAAGCCGATCATCGGCACCGCCAGCGCCAGGACGGCGACGGGCGGGATGGTCTGGCCCAGCGCCACCAGCGATTCGGCCAGCGGGCGGAACGCGGTGCCGGCGCCGCGCGTCACGGCGATGGCGGTGCCCAGGCCCAGCACCAGGGCAATGGTGCAGGCCACGCCGACCAGCAGCAGGTGATTGAGCGCCAGCGCCAGCAGCGGCGAGCGCCCGTAGACCGGGCTGGCGCCAGCCGGCGCCAGCCCGGCGAACAATGCTCCCGCATGGGGCAAGGCCCATAGCAGCGCGAGCCAGCCCGCCAGCAGCGCCGGCAGCATCCCGAGCCGTCGGCCGGCCGCGGCCATGGTGCTCATCGCGGCGCCAGATCCGACCAGTCGAGGGTGCCCACCGGCTGCCCCGCCGCGTCGACGACGCTCAGCCGGTCGGCGCGCTGCTCCAGCATGGCCGAGAGCGCCTCGCGCAGGCTGGCGGCGGCGTCGACCCGCGGCCCCTCGGCGCCGTCGCCGGCCCGCGTCGGCCGGACCCGGTCGGCCACCTGCTCCAGCGCCAGGCGGCGCAGGCCGATCTCGCCGCCGCCGAGGAAATCGTAGGTGAAGGAGCCGGCGGCCGCGGCGGTCACCTGGCGCGGGGAGCCGAACGACACGAGGTGGCCGGCGTTCAGCAGGGCGATGTCGGTCGCCAGCTTGATGGCCTCGTCGACGTCGTGGGTGACGAATACGATCGTCTTGCCCGTGCGGCGCTGGATCTCCTTGATCTCGTCCTGCAGGTCGAGCCGCGTCACCGGGTCGAGCGCGCTGAACGGCTCGTCCATCAGCAGGATCGGCGGATCGGCGGCGAGTGCGCGGGCGATGCCGACCCGCTGCTGCTGGCCGCCGGACAGCTGGTGCGGGTAGCGGCCGATGTGCTCGGCCGGCAGGCGCAGCAGGCCGACGAGCTCCTCGATCCGCTGGCGGATGCGCGGCCTGGGCCAGCCCAGCAGGCGGGGCACGGTGGCGATGTTGTCGCCGATGGTCCAATGCGGGAACAGCCCGCCGGACTGGATCACGTAGCCGATGCCGCGCCGGAGCTCCACGGCGTCGCGCGCGGCGATGTCCTCGCCGTCCACCAGCACCCGGCCGAGATCGGGGTTTTCCAGCCGGTTGATGAGCTTGAGCGTCGTCGTCTTGCCGCAGCCCGACGGGCCGATCAGCACCAGGAAACGGCCCGGCGGCACGGCGAGGTCGAGGCGGTCGAGGATGGTGCGACCGCCGAGCGCCTTGGTCACGGCCTCGAACACGATCGCGGGTCGCCCGCTCGCGGCGCCGTCGGGCGGTGCCGCGGCGGCGGTCATTCTGGCCCCCGGCGGTCCTTGGCGCCGAGCAGCAGCGCCCGGGCATAGACGTCCCGCCGCGGCAGGCCGGTTTCGGCGGTGACGAGCGCCACCGCCTCCTTGAGCGAATGCTCGCCGAGCAGGCGGCCGAGGCGCTCGTCGAGGTCGTCGTCCGCCACGGCGGCGGCGATCGGACCGCCGATCAGCACCACGATCTCGCCGCGCGGCGGCCCCGCCTCGGCGTAATGGCGGGCGAGGCCCGGCAGCTCGTCGCGCACGACGCTCTCGTAGAGCTTGGTGAGCTCGCGGGCCACCGCCGCCGGGCGAGGCCCCAGGATGGCCGCGGCGTCCTCGAGCATGTCGGCCAGGCGCTGGGCCGATTCGAAGAACACCAGCGTGCCCGGCACCTGGGCCAGGCTGAGCAGGCGTGCGCGCCGCGCTGCGGTCTTCGGCGGCAGGAAGCCGCCGAAGAAGAAGCTGTCGGTCGGCAGGCCGGACACCACCAGCGCGGTCAGCACCGCCGAGGGGCCGGGCACGCTGGTCACCTCGATGCCGGCGGCCAGCGCATCCTCCACCAGCTTGTAGCCGGGATCGGAGACGAGCGGCGTGCCGGCGTCGGAGACCAGGGCCAGCGCCTGGCCCTCGCGCAGCCGCGCCAGGATCTTCGGCCGCATCTGGGCGGCGTTGTGCTCGTGATAGCTCAGCAGCGGCGTGGTGATGCCGTAGTGGGCGAGCAGGCTCTTGGTGACGCGCGAATCCTCGGCGATCACCGCATCGGCCGCCGCCAGCGTGCCGAGCGCCCGGAACGAGATGTCCTTCAGGTTGCCGATGGGCGTGGCGACCAGGTGCAGCCCCGGCGCGATACGATCGGCTTCCGCCGCCAGGCCGAAGGCGGTGAAACGCGAGGGCTCCGCCGCTGTTGCCGTCCGCTGCTCCGGTACCTTCGCCACGCTCGACCCTCACCCCACGCCGCACCCTGGCACGGAACCGGTGCCGACCGGAAGCGCCGCCGGCCGCCGGAGGACAGCGATCGGCCTAACCAGTCGAGGTCAAACGAAATCCCCCGTTTACCGCTGTGGCCGAAGATGACTGCCAGCGCAGCCAGCGGCGCATCGCAAATGAATCGGAAGCTACACATTTACCCTCTACTGTGCTTTGTACGCCCTGGCCGTCCGCTATTCGTGCAGGGCGGCCGCCCTTTCATCGGCCGATACGAACGGGAGTAAGCCGGTGCCGGTCTGGATCGATCCCCTGAGCCGTCGCGAGGCGCTGCGCCTCGCCCTCAAGCTCGGCGCCGCGGCGCCGGTGGTCGGCCTGGCCGGCGGATGCACCAACGACATGGCCGGCTTGACCTCGAGCGAGCCGGTGCAGCCTGCGGCGACGATCGGCACCGGCACGGTCAAGGTGGCGCTGATCCTGCCGCTGTCGGCGCAGGGCGGCATGGCCGGCACCGCGGCCTCGATGCGCAATGCCGCCGATCTCGCCATCGCCGAGTTCGGCAAGGCCAACATCCAGATCCTGGTGTTCGACGACGGCGGCACGGCGGAGGGTGCCCGCGCCGCCGCGCGGGCGGCGGTGGCCCAGAACGTCGAGCTGATCCTGGGGCCGCTGCTGGCGCCCGCGGTGGCGGCGGCGGGCCAGGTGGCAAAGGCGGCCGGGCGGCCGGTCATCGCCTTCTCCACCGATGCCTCCGTCGCCTCCCCCGGCGTCTACCTGATGAGCTTCCTGCCGGAGAGCGACGTGCAGCGGGTGGTGAGCTACGCCGCCTCGCAAGGCCGGTCGGCGTTCGCGGCGGCGATCCCCGACACCGCCTACGGCAACGTCGTGGCCGCCGCCTTCCAGCAGGTGGTGCCGGCGCGGCAGGGCCGCATCGTCGGCCTGGAGCGCTTCTCCGGTGACAATGGGGCCGACGCGGTGCGGCGGCTCGGCGGCGCCTTGGCCGGCGCCGACGCCCTGTTCCTGCCCGACGGCGCCACGCTGCCGTCGATCGCCGGCGCCCTGCCGAGCGTGCAGTTCGACAAGGCCAAGGTGAAGCTCCTCGGCACCAGCCAATGGAACGACGGCTCGCTCCTGCGCCTTCCGGCCCTGCAAGGGGGCTGGTTCGCGGCGCCGCCGTCGACCGGGTTCTACGCCTTCTCCGACCGCTATCGCGCCAAGTACGGCGGCGCGCCGGCCCGTGTCGCCAGCGTCTGCTACGATGCCGTCTCGCTGGTGGCGGCGCTGGAACGGACGCAGGGGGAGAAGCGCTTCGCCGAGGCGACGCTGACCAATCCGTCCGGCTTCAGCGGCGCCGACGGGGTGTTCCGCTTCCGCCGTGACGGCCTCAACGAGCGCACCCTCGCCGTCTACGAGGTGAGGGGCGGCGACGGCGAGGTGGTGAGTCCGGCGCCCAAAAGCCTCGGCAGCTGAGCCGCCGTCGGCTCAGGCCGCCAGGCGCGCGATGACCGCGTCCAGCAGCGGAAACCCCGCCGGGGTCAGCGCCAGGCGGCCCGCCTCGTGCGTCAGCAGGCCGGCCTGCGCCAGCTCGTCGATGCGCTCGCGGCGCAAGGCGCGGCCGGCGAGCATGGTGTAGCGGCCGCTGTCGACGCCCTCGGCGAGCCGCAGGCCCATGACCAGCAGCTCGTCGCCCTGGGCCTCGGCCGTGAGCGGCTCGGCCTCGATCAGCCCATGTCCCTGCCGCTCGACGGCGGCGAGCCAGGTCTCCGGCACCGGTTCCGTCGCCATGGCGAGCCGCCCCTCGGGCCCGACCAGGCGGCCGTGCGCGCCCGGGCCGACGCCGGCGTATTCGCCGTAGCGCCAGTAGACCAGATTGTGCCGGCACTCGCGTCCCGGGCGGGCGTGGTTGGAGACCTCGTAGGCCGGCAGGCCGTGTCGTTCGCAGGTCTCCTGGGTGACGTCCCACAGGGCGCGGCCGAGCTCCTCGTCGGGAATGGTGAGCTTGCCGGCCCGGTACAGCCGCTCGAACCAGGTGCCGGGCTCGATGGTCAGCTGGTAGAGCGAGAGATGCTCGGCGGCGCGCGCCAGGGCCTGCTCCAGCTCGATCCGCCAGTCCGCCGGGCTCTGCTCCGGGCGGGCGTAGATCAGGTCGAAGGAGAAGCGCTCGAAGTGCCGCGCCGCGACCGCGACCGCAGCCAGCGCCTCGGCCGCGGTGTGCAGCCGGCCGAGCCGCTTGAGGTCGGCGTCGTTGAGCGCCTGCACCCCGAGCGACACCCGGTTGACGCCGGCCGTCCGGTAGTCGCGGAAGCGATCGGCCTCGACGCTGGTGGGATTGGCCTCCAGCGTGACCTCGGCGTCGCCGGCCACCGCCCAATGGCGACCGATGGCGTCGAGAATGGCGCCGACGGTGCGGCCCTGCATCAGCGACGGCGTGCCGCCGCCGAAGAAGATGCTCGTCACCGTGCGGCCGGGGGCGACGGCGGCACGGTGCGCCAGCTCGCGCTCGAAGGCGGCGAGGAAGCGGGCTTCGTCGACCGGCGCCCGGCGCACGTGGCTGTTGAAGTCGCAGTAGGGGCATTTGGAGGCGCAGAACGGCCAGTGCACGTAGACGGCGAAGCCCGCGTCGAAGGGCGGTCGAGCATCTGCGGTCGGGCTGATCATGGGGTCGAGATGGCCATTGGCATGTGTTGAGTGGAGATGGAGGGCAGGGTCAAGGCCCGCAACGACTCCGCAGACTACGCGCGAGAATCCGAGCGCCTGGCACGCCCGCGCCGGATCGGCTCAACGAAATCGTCGCCGCGACTTCTTGAAAGCGCCAGGATCGTCCCCCCACATACCAGCCTGGTTCACTTTTTGGAGACGTTGATGTCCACCTCTGCCTCCGCCTGGAACGGCAACGCTGCCGCCCAACGCTGCGGCCGCCCCCCAAGCGTGCCCTCGAGATTGGCGGCATCGTGTTCGCCTTCATCTGGTTCTGGCCGCTGGCCGTCGCCTACATCGCCTGGAAGGTCATGGGCTATCCCGTGCCCAAGGACCTCAAGGACTTCGTCGAGCGCAACTTCTCCTTCCTGTCGGAAGGCTCGTTCCGCCCGACCTACGGCGCCTACTCCCCGACCGGCAACAGCCACTTCGACGACTATCGTCGCGGCGAGCTGGAGCGCCTCGAGGCTGAGCGTCGCCGGCTCGACGAGGAGGCCCGCGAGTTCGCGGCCTTCGTCGAGGAGCTCAAGCGGGCCAAGGATCGCGAGGAGTTCGACGCCTACATGCGCCGCCGTCGCGCCGCCGACACCACCCGCGAGGCGTAAGCTTCAGGGCGGACCGATGGCCGGGCCCCGTGGTCCGGCCATTTTGTTTTTGATGCCTTCGGCACGTCGTAGTCGGGCTTGACCCGACTATCCATTGTTCGAAGACGACATCGGCCCGCAGGGCCGGCTATCGCCGGCGTTCCCCAGCGCGGATGGATGGTCGGGTCAAGCCCGACCATGACGCGTTGTTGTCAGACGCCGAGGCAGCTGCGCGCCAGGCTGACGAAGGCGCGGGCCCGGTGCGACAACGCCGCCGCCTCGCCGCCCGCCGCGGCCCTGGACCAGTCGATGCCGTGCTTGGCCTCGCTCGGCAGCTCGCCGAAGGTCTCGGCCATGCCCGCCGGCCGGAAGATCGGATCGTAGCCGAAGCCCTGGCTGCCGCGCGGCGGCCAGACGAGGTCGCCGAACACCCGGCCTTCGAACAGAGCTTCCTCACCCTCCGGCCAGGCGACCACCAGAGCCGAAACGAAGTGTCCCTTCCGCACCGCATCCCGGCCGATGCCGCGGCGGGTGAGCTCGGCGTCGATGCGGGCCATGGCGGCGGCGAAGTCCTTCGTCGGGCCGCCCCAGCGGGCCGAGAAGATGCCGGGCGCACCGTCGAGCGCATCGACACAGATGCCGGAATCGTCCGCCAGCGCCGGCCATCCCGCGGCGGCCGCGGCGCGCGCCTTGATCGCCGCGTTCTCGGCGAAGGTGGTGCCGGTCTCCTCCGGCTCGGGCAGGCCGAGCTCTCCCGCCGACACCGCATCGACCCCGAAGGGCCCGAGCAGCTCGCGCATCTCCCGGAGCTTGCCGGGATTGTGGGTGGCGATGACGACGCGGCCGCCGAGCCGGCGCGCGGCCTGGACGGGCAGCGGACCGGCCATCACGCCACCGCCAGCTGTTGCAGGTCGACCAGCTTGGCGGCGCCGATCCTGGCGAGACGCAGCAGCTCGAGCAGCTCCGCGTCGGAGAACGGCTTGCCTTCGGCCGTGCCCTGCACCTCGACGATGCCGCCGGTGCCGGTGATGACGAAGTTGGCGTCGGTCTCCGCGGTCGAATCCTCGGCGTAGTCGAGGTCGAGCACCGGGACCCCCTGGTGGATGCCGCAGGATACGGCCGCCACGTGGTCCTTGAGCGGCTGCCCCGACACGATCGAACGCGCCTTCATCCAGGCGATGCAATCATGCAGGGCGACCCACGCCCCGGTGATGGCAGCGGTGCGGGTGCCGCCGTCCGCCTGCAGCACGTCGCAATCGACCGAGATCTGCCGCTCACCGAGCGCCGGAAGGTCGACGACGGCGCGCAGCGAGCGGCCGATGAGGCGCTGGATCTCCTGGGTGCGGCCGGACGGCTTGCCGGCGGTGACCTCGCGCCGGGTGCGCTCGAGGGTGGCGCGGGGCAGCATGGAATATTCGGCCGTCACCCAGCCGCGGCCCTGGCCGCGCAGCCACGGCGGCGCCCGCTCCTCCAGCGAGGCGGTGCAGAACACGTGCGTGTCGCCGAACTTGACGAGGCAGGACCCCTCCGCGTACCGCGCCACCCCGCGTTCGAGGGTCACTTTGCGCATTTCGTCGGGAGCGCGTTTGGAAGGCCGCATGAACAAGTCCTGGTTACCGGTGCCGGAATGCGCTTCTAGAGCGGGACGAAGACAGGTGTGAAGTGCTATTTGCCGATGCACGCCGCGCGAGCGGCGGCCAGGGGCCGCAGCCCGGGCCGGCCGCCTGGGACAGGATGAACCGGTGAGCTCCGCGCTTCATGCAGGCACCGGCGCTTGAAAGAGAGGCTCAACACCACTTATGTTTCGGTGATGGCGCGAGGCCGTGGATGACAGTTCCTATCGGAGCCGGGACCGTTCCGGATCGCATCCGCGCATTGGCCGAGCTCAACGAGCGGTCCCGCGAGATTTTTCGGCAGATCGTCGAGAGCTATCTGGCCACCGGCGAGCCGGTGGGCTCGCGCAATCTGTCCCGCATCATCCCCATGACGCTGTCGCCGGCCTCGATCCGCAACGTCATGGCGGACCTGGAGCACGCGGGCCTGATCTACGCCCCGCATACCTCCGCCGGCCGTCTGCCGACGGAGACCGGCCTGCGCTTCTTCGTCGACGCCATGCTGGAGATCGGCGATCTCGCCGCCGACGAGCAGGGGCGCATGGAAGCCGAGCTGCGCGCTGCGGCCGCGGGCCATTCGCTCGAAAGCGCGCTGACCCAGGCGACCCAGATGCTGTCGGGGCTGTCGCGCAGCGCCGGCGTCGTGGTGACCACCAAGAGCAACGCCCTGCTGAAGCATGTCGAGTTCGTCCGGCTCGACCCGCGCCGGGCGCTGGTGGTGCTCGTCGGCGAGGACGGCAATGTGGAGAACCGCATCGTCGACCTGCCCGCGGGCCTGCCCGGCTCGGCGCTGATCGAGGCGAGCAACTTCCTCAACGCCCAGGTGCGCGGCAAGACGCTGGCGGACCTGAAGCGCGAGATCAGCAGCCGCCGTTCCGACGTGGAGCGCGAGCTGGATGCGTTGACGGCGCGGCTGGTCGACATGGGCCTGGCGATCGCCGTCGGCACCTCGATGGACGCCCGCCAGCTCATCGTGCGCGGCCAGGCGCACCTGCTGGAAGACGTCACCGTGGGCGAGGAGCTGGAGCGGGTGCGCCTGCTGTTCGCCGACCTGGAGACGCAGAAGGACGTGATCGACCTGCTCGCCCGGGCCGAAGGCGGCGAAGGCGTGCGCATCTATATCGGCTCCGAGAACAAGCTGTTCTCGCTGTCCGGCTCGTCGATGATCGCGGCGCCCTTCCACGACGGCCAGCAGCGCATCGTGGGTGTCGTCGGCGTCATCGGCCCGACCCGGCTCAACTATGCCCGCATCGTCCCCATGGTCGACTACACCGCCCGGCTGGTGTCGATCCTCTACGAGGGGCGGTGACCTCCCTAGAGCGCTTCTCTTGCGATTGGGTGGACTCACCCAATCGCAAGCGAAGCGCCCCAGATTCAAAAGGTTATGAGCATTTCTCCGTCATTGGATGATCCCATCCAATGACGAAATGCTCTAGTGTGGCGAATCCGAAATTCGCACCACCTCGGGGCAGCGCTGGGGGCGAATTTCGGATTCTCAAGCCACACTAGCAACTCTATGATTCTAGTGTGGTTTAATGGATCTGAAGTTCCTGAACGTGGATGCCATGTGGGGGGCAGGAACTTCAGATCCACCACACTAGCGCGTCACGCCCGGCCGTGACGACGGACGAGCGCCGTCGGCGCTTGTCTCGGGCGTCCGCCGGGCGCAGAACAGCAAGTGTATCTGTTATACGATTTTGTTGGGAGGACCGATGAAGGAGCTGTTTTCGCTCGCGGGCAGGGTCGCGCTGGTGACCGGAGGCTCGCGCGGCATCGGCAAGATGATCGCCAGGGGCTTCGTCGAGAGCGGCGCCAAGGTCTACATCACCGCCCGCAAGGCGGCTGCCTGTGACGCCGCCGCGGCGGAGCTGTCGCAGCATGGTACCTGCATCTCGCTGCCGGTCGACGTCTCCACCGTCGACGGCGCCCGCTTCCTGGCCAAGGCGATCGGCGAACGCGAGCCCAAGCTCGACATCCTGGTCAACAACGCCGGCGCCGCCTGGGCCGCCGAGTTCGACACCTTCCCGGAGAACGGCTGGGACAAGGTGATGAACCTCAACCTCAAGGCGCCGTTCTTCCTGACCCAGGCGCTCGTCGCCCTGCTGCGCAAGGGCGCGACGGCGGAGAAGCCGGCCAAGGTCATCAACATCGCCTCGATCGACGGCATCTTCGTCAACCCGCTGGAGACCTATTCGTACGCGGCGAGCAAGGCCGGCCTGATCCATCTGACCCGGCGCATGGCCGCCAAGCTGATCGCCGACCACATCGTCGTCACCGCCATCGCCCCCGGCCCGTTCCAGTCCGACATGAACATCGATGCGCGGGACAACGCCGACGGCGTCGCCAGGCGCGTTCCTGCCGGCCGCATCGGCACCGAGGAGGACATGGCGGGCGCCGCCATCTTCCTGGCGTCCCGCGCCGGCGACTACGTGGTCGGCTCGACGCTCACGGTCGACGGCGGCATCGCCTTCGGCAAGGGCGGCTTCGAGGGCAACAGCTGGAAGATGGAAGGCGCCGGCGGCGCCTAGACCCGCTCTGCGGACCTCGCCCCGCTTGCGGGGAGAGGTCGCCTTGCGCGCCAGCGCAAGGCGGGTGAGGGGGCTCCCGGAGGAGGCTCAGGCCGGTCACGACACGCGGCAAGCCCCCTCACCCCTCCCTCTCCCCACAAGTGGGGCGAGGGCGCGCGGCGGCTCCGTCGACGCAAACGCCGTCAAACAGAGTTTCGCCCTTGCTCGTCCCAGTCGAGACGTGCGCATACGATAGGCGCACGTGCGGCCGCACTCTAGTTAGATAGCCAGCTATCCATTAGCCAGCGAACTACTGCGTAATCTCAAGCAACCGGTCGAGGTCGACGTGGCGGGCGATGTGGCTGCCCAGGCGCTCCAGCACCGCCTCCACGCCGGCCTCGTAGTCGAGCCCGGCGCCCGTGCCGCCGAGGCGGGCGATCCAGGCCGAACGCTGGGCGTCGTGGGCAAAAAGGCCGTGCACGTAGGTGCCGGCGATGCGGCCGTCGGCAGAGACGGCGCCGTCGGCGCTGCCGTCCGCCAAGCGAGCGAAGGGACGTCCCGTATCCGCCCCGGCGGTGACGCCGAGGTGCATCTCATAGCCGGCAAACTTGGTGCCGTCCGCGGTCGCGCCGGTCACCTCGACCAGGCGCTTGTCGCCGCCGAGCGTCGTGTGCACGTCGAGCAGGCCGAGGCCTGCCACCGACTGTGGCTGGCCCTCGACGCCGTCCGGATCGGCGATGGCGCGGCCGAGCATCTGATAGCCGCCGCACAGGCCCAGCACCCGCCCGCCGCGGCGGACGTGGGCCAGGATGTCGATGTCGAGGCCATCCGCCCTGAGCGCCGCCAGGTCGGCGATGGTCGCCTTGGAGCCGACGAGCAGCACCAGGTCGGCGTCGCTCGGCAGCGCCTCGCCGCGGCGGACCGGCAGCAGCTCGACGTCGGGCTCGGCGGCCAGCGGATCGAGATCGTCGAAATTGGAGATGCTCGGCAGGATCGGCACCGCGATGCGCAGGCGCGCTCCCGCCTTGCGCCCGCGGCCGAGCTCCGCCAGCGCCAGCGCATCCTCCGCCGGCAGGCGCCGGGCATCGTCGAAGTGGGGGATCAGCCCCAGCCCCGGCCACCCGGTGAGCCGCGCCACCGTCTCCATGCCGCTGGCGAACAGCGCCGGATCGCCGCGGAACTTGTTGACCAGAAAGCCGCGGACCAGAGCGGCGTCGGCCGCGTCCAGCACCGCCTTGGTGCCGACCAGGCTGGCGATGACGCCGCCGCGCTCGATGTCGCCGAGCAGGATCACGGGCACGCCGGCGGCGCGGGCAAAGCCCATGTTGGCTATGTCGCCCGCCCGAAGGTTGACCTCCGAGGCGCTGCCGGCGCCTTCGACGACGACGATGTCGCTCTCGGCCCTGAGCCGGCCGAAGCTGTCGAGCACCGCCCCCATCAGCCGTGGCTTGATCGCCTGATACTCCGCCGCCCGGGCGGCGCCGAACACGCGGCCCTGGACGACGATCTGCGCGCCAGTCTCGCTCTGCGGCTTCAGCAGCACCGGGTTCATGTGCACCGACGGGGCGACGCCGGCGGCGCGCGCCTGCAGCGCCTGGGCCCGGCCGATCTCACCGCCGTCGGCCGTGACCGCCGCATTGTTCGACATGTTCTGCGGCTTGAACGGGCGCACCGTCAGGCCGCGCCGGACGAGGGCGCGGGCGAGGCCGGCGACCACCAGCGACTTGCCGACGTCCGAGCCGGTGCCCTGGATCATCAGCGCGCGGGCGGTCATGGCGCGGGCTCGCACGCTTCCTGCCAAGCCGATGACGTGGAGGCGAAACGGTGCAGCTGCGCACCTCTCCCCGCGCGCCTATCGAATGCACACATCTCGACGAGGCAGGTTCTGCTGTCGTTGAGGCGGTGGGAGCCGACCCCCACCAGTCCCTCCGCTTCGCTCGGGACAGCCTCCCCACAAGGGGGAGGCCGTTCGGCAGGGCGCCCGGCCAACCCTCCAAGCGCGCAAAATGATGCTCCTCCCTCCCCCACGAAGTGGTGGGGAGGGGTAGGGGTGGGGGGTGGTCCAGCTGCTTTGTGGCTTCAGAACAAGCGCTTACGTGCCTGGACGGCCAGACGCAGCTCCCTCGCGCCGTCCAATCCTGCGGTTGGCACGAGATGTGTGCATCCGATAACCCCGCGTCCGCGGAAAGGATGCGCCGTGGCCCGATTGGCGCCAACCCATCGAGCGCCCGGCGCAAGGGCTCGATCGCCATCAGAACTCGACGCCCGCCTGGGCCCGCACGCCGGCGGCGAAATGGTGCTTCACCAGGCCCATCTCGGTGACCAGGTCGGCGGCGGCGAGCAGCTCCGGCTTGGCGTTGCGGCCGGTGACGACGACGTGCAGGGACGGGCGTCGCGCCGTCAGCGTCGCCACCACCTCGTCGCGGTCGAGATAGTCGTAGCGGAGCGCCACGTTGAGCTCGTCGAGCACGACGAGATCGAGCTCGGGGTCGGCCATGAGCTCGCAGGCCTTGGCCCATGCGCGCCCGGCGGCGGCGATATCGCGGGCGAGGTCCTGGGTCTCCCAGGTGAAGCCTTCGCCCATGGTGTGCCAGACGACGCGGTCGCCGAAGACGGCGAAGGCGTCGCGCTCGCCCGTCCCCCAGGCGCCCTTGATGAACTGCACCACGCCGACGCGCCGGCCGTGGCCTAGCATGCGCAGCGCCAGTCCGAAGGCGGCGGTCGACTTGCCCTTGCCCGGCCCGGTGTTGACGATGAGCAGGCCCTTCTCGTGCGTCGTCTTGCCGGCCACCTCCGCGTCCTGGACGGACTTGCGCTTGGCCATCTTGGCCCGGTGGCGCGCGGCGGCTTCCTCGTCGATTCGATCGGTCATCGGCCGCCTCCGGTTTCGTCCTTCACCACCATGGGCAGGCCGGCGACCATGAACAAGACCCGGTCGGCCTGCGCCGCCAGGCGCTGGTTCAGCCGGCCGGCCTCGTCGCGGAAGCGCCGCGCCAGCGCGTTGTCGGGCACGATGCCAAGACCGACCTCGTTGGCGACCGCCACCGTCGAGCCGGCCCGGGCGGCGAGTGCCTGCTCCAGCCGGGCGCCCTCGACCGCGATGTCGCTGCCGGCCAGCAGGTGGTTGCTGAGCCAGAGGGTGAGGCAGTCGATCAGCAGCGGCCCGGCCGGGAGGGCGGCCAGGGTGTCGGCCAGCGCCAGCGGCGCCTCGTGCGTATGCCAATTGGCATCGCGGCGGGAGCGGTGCAGGGCGATGCGCTCGCGCATCTCGTCGTCGAACGCCTCGGCAGTCGCCACATAGAGCCACGGCGCCGGCATCTGCTCGATCAGCGCCTCCGCCTGCCGGCTCTTGCCGGAACGGGCGCCGCCCAGCACCAGGGTGAGGCGCCTCGGCGCGCGGTCAGGGGGCATCGGCGTCGCGTCGCTCCTCGCGTCGGGCACTTACGGTCCGTTAGGCCGGGCTCGACCCGGCCATCCATCGGCTGAGGACCGCGCCATGTCGGCCAGCCCCGGCAGGCTGACATTCTTTCGAGCCGATGGATGGCCGGGTCAAGCCCGGCCCTGATGGTTGAGGCGCGGGCTTCGCCATGGCTCACATGCAAGGTTATGATCCAAGATGCACAAATCGTCTTGCATCAACGCAATGCTCTGCCGCTAGCGCTGCGTGCCGATCGGACTATTTCATCGTCAACACCAGCAGACACCGGCCCGCGCCGCGCACGGCGCCCCGGTCTCCGCAATGGAGCTGACCATGACTCATCCTGGCATTCACCACGTCACCGCCATCGCCGGCCCGGTCCGTCGCAACCACGATTTCTACACGCGGGTGCTCGGGCTGCGCCTGGTCAAGAAGACCGTCAACTTCGACGATCCCGGCACCTATCACCTCTACTTCGGCAACGAGGCGGGCGAGCCCGGCACCATCCTCACCTTCTTTCCGTGGGAGCACGTGGCGCCCGGGCGCATCGGCGTCGGCGAGACCCTGGAGACGGCGTTTCGCGTCCCCGAGGCGGCGCTGGGCTTCTGGGTCCAGCGCTTGGTGGCTGCGGCCGTGCCGCACGAGGCCATCGTCAAGCGCTTCGGCGAGAGCGTGCTGGCGTTTACCGACCCGGACGGCATGAAGCTCGCGCTCGTCGGCGTCGCCGGCAGCGAGGCGGAGCTGGCCTGGACGGTCGACGGCATCGGGCCGGATGCGGCTATCCGCGGCTTCCACGGGGTGACGTTGCTGGTCAGGGACACCGCGCCCACCGCGGCGATCCTCACCGACGTGCTCGGCTTCAGCGAGGCCGGACGCGACGGCACGACGGTGCGCCTCAAGGCCGGCGATACCGCCATGGGCGGCATCGTCGACGTGCGGGGCGCGGGCGACTTCCTGCGCGGCCGGCCCGGCGGCGGCTCGGTGCACCACATCGCCTTCCGCGCGGCTGACGATGCCGAGCAGGCCGAGATGGTGCGCAAGCTCGCCGAGCGCCATGGCATCGCCACGACCGAGCAGCGCGACCGCAACTACTTCCGCTCGGTGTACTTCCGCGAGCCCGGCGGGGTGCTGTTCGAGATCGCCACCGATATCCCCGGCTTCGCCGTGGACGAGCCGGTGGATGCGCTCGGCGAGGCGCTGAAGCTGCCGGCGTTCCTGGAGGGACGGCGCAGCCAGCTCGAAGCCGTGTTGCCGGCCGTCGCTTGAACGTCTGGAGCGCTTCGCGATTGGGTGGACTCACCCAATCGCGAAGAAGCGCTCCAGATTCAAAAGGTTATGAGCATTTCCCCGCCATTGGACGACCCCGTCCACTGGCGAAATGCTCAAGCGATACAGTCAAACACGACGACTCCGGAGCCTCCGCTCCAGCCAGGGTGCAGACCGCCCGGCGTGGCGCGGGGGCTCCGCAAGGAGGCCCCCATGCAGACCATTCTGGATCGCCCCTGGACCCATCGATTCGAGCCCGGGCGGGACGCGGGCGCGCCGCCGCTACTGCTGCTTCACGGCACCGGCGGCGACGAAAATGATCTTCTGCCCCTCGGCCGGGCCCTGTCGCCCGGCTCGGCGCTGCTGTCGCCGCGCGGCCGGGTGAGCGAGAACGGCATGCCGCGCTTCTTCCGCCGCCTGGCGGAGGGCGTCTTCGACGAGGCCGATGTCCGGCACCGCGCCGATGAGCTCGCCGCCTTCGTCGCCGACGCCCGCCAGCGCTACGGGCTGGCGGCGCCGATCGCCGTCGGCTTCTCGAACGGCGCCAATATCGCGGCGGCCGTGCTGCTGGCGCAGCCGGAGGCGCTGGCCGGGGCTGCTCTCATCCGTGCCATGGTGCCGCTTGCGGCCCGTCAGCCGGAGGAAGAGCAGCGGCAGCTGGCCGGCAAGCCGGTGCTGCTGCTGTCGGGCGCCGCCGATCCGATCGTGCCGGCCGCCAACGCGGCTGCGCTGGCGAAGCGTCTGGGCGCGGCGGGAGCCGATGTCGAGCAGCACACCCTGCCCGTCGGGCACGGGCTCACACCGGCCGACGTGGCGCTGGCGCAGGCTTGGCTGCGCCGTCTCGGTGGCACGGCAACCTAGACCTAGAGCATGATCTCAAAAAAGATCACGCTCGAGATGAAGACCGAGAGCGGGATGATGAAACAGAGAAACATCATCCCGCTCTAGAGTGCGGGCTGGCGTGGTGCGGGACGATCGTCCCGCACCGCGCAAGTCGGTGGTCGATCGGATCACGATCCGATCAGGCGAGCCGTCAGCGGTGGTTCGACAGCCAGTATTGTAACGAGCCGACCGGCGCCCGTTGCGCCGGCGCATAGGCGAGAGCGCGGGACGGCGTGCCGCGGCTGGCATAGTGATGTTGGGTGCGCACGCGGTGCTTGGCCACGCGGTGCTTGGACTTCCGCGCCGCATAGGCGGCGCCCGGCCGCGAGCCGGTGATGACGATGCGGGTGCCGCCCTGGCTCTTGACCAGCGAGTAGAGCGTTGCGGCGTTGGCCGGATGAAGGCGGATGCAGCCGTGCGAGGCGGGATTGCCGAGCGCGCCGACGGCCGTCGTGCCGTGGATGGCGTAGCCGCCACGGAAGAACACCGCATGCGGCATGGCGCCGCCGTACTTGCGCGAATACCAGTACTTCTCGAGGCGTTGCGGGCGATACACGCCATTCGGCGTGATATAGCCCGCCCGTGCCGACGAGATCGCCCAGTTGTACCTGGGTTGACCGTCGACGCTGACCGTCATCCGCTGAGACGACAGGTTGACGTTCACCGTCACACCGGCGCTCGCGGGAGTTGCGAGCACCGCGCCGAGAACGAGCGCTGCAAGACCGAGTAGACGCATCGTAGCCCCCTTTGGCAAAAGCGATCGACTTTAATGATCCATTAAGCAACGCGTTACGTAAAGCTACAATGACGTGTACGGTAAACGCGGTGCCTTGCGAGGGCCGGCGAGTCTTCGCCGCCGGCGCGCCGGCCGCCCCTGTATTCGGGGCGGCAGCTCGGCATTTTGTCGCGGCTCGACTTTCGTCTAGCCGCGCAGGTTGCTGCCAATACCGCGCCTGGACTCGGCCTAACCGTGGACGAAGACCAGCCAGCCGGTGCTGAGCAGCGGAGCGATGATGCCGAACAGGATGGGGAGGAGGTTGCGAACCATGGCGACCGTCCCTAGGGCTGCCGCGGCGCTGAAGCAAGCCGCAAAAAATCAACCTTTTCTTAAGGTTAATGGCGGCGCGCCGGAGCCGCGGTGCGCTGCCGCACAGCGCGTCGTCCGAGCGCCGCAATGGCCCACGGTCGCGCCCCTGTCGCGATCAGCGCAAGAGGCGCGTCAGGCGCGGAAAGAGGCGCGTCAGGCGCGGACGATCCGCTCGCGGCCGGCGGTGACGGCGGCGGTCGCGTTGCGCGTGTCGACGACCAGGGGAACGCGGGCCGTCAGCTCCGCATAGTCGACCCCGTCATGGTCGGTGGCGATGAGCGCCGCGTCGAAACGTTCGAGCTCGGCGGGCGTCCAGGCGATGGCGCGGCGGCCCGCCAGCAGCGGGTGTTCCCGCGTCGGCGGGATGACCGGCACGAACGGATCGTAGAACGCCACCTCGGCGCCGCGGCGCTCGAGCTCCTCCATCAGCACCAGCGCCGGGCTCTCGCGCGTGTCGTCGACGTTCTTCTTGTAGGCCATGCCGACCAGGAGAATCTGCGCGCCGCCGATGCTCTGGCGCCGCCGTCGGCTCAAGGCGTCGATCAGCCGGTCCACCACGTGCAGGGGGGCGGCGGTGTTGATCTCGCCGGCGAGCTCGATGAAGCGCGTCGGCACGCCGAACTCGCGCGCCTTCCAGGTGAGGTAGAAGGGGTCGATGGGCACGCAATGGCCGCCGAGCCCGGGGCCGGGATAGAACGGCATGTAACCGAAGGGCTTGGTCTTGGCCGCCGCAATCACCTCCCAGATGTCGATGCCCATGCGCTCGTAGATCAGCTTGAGCTCGTTGACCAAGGCGATGTTGACGGAGCGGAAGATGTTCTCTGTGAGCTTGACCGCCTCCGCCGTCGCCGTGTCGGCGACGGGCACGACGCGGCTGACGATGGTGGCGTAGAGGCGGGCGACCAGGCCGGCGGCAAGCTCGTCGTCGGCGCCGACCACGCGGGGAATGGTCGCCGTCTCGAAATCGATGTTGCCGGGGTCTTCCCGTTCCGGCGAGTAGGCCAGGAACACGTCCTGCCCCACCTTGAGGCCGCTGGTCTCCAGGATGGGCTTCAGCACGTCCCGCGTGGTGCCGGGATAGGTGGTCGATTCCAGCACCACGAGCTGGCCGCGGCGCAGGCGTGGCGCGATCGACGCGGCGGTCGTCCGGATGAACGACAGGTCGGGCTCGCGGTGGCGCGACAGCGGCGTCGGCACGCAGATCAGGATCGCGTCCGTGTCGGCGATGCGGCCGTAGTCGGCGGTCGCCGAGAAGCGGCCGGCTTCGACCATGGCGGCGACGCGCGACTCAGGCACGCTGCTCAAGTGGGAGCGGCCGGCGTTGAGGCCCTCGACCTTGGCGGGGTCGATATCGAAGCCGATGACGGTGAAGCCGGCGCGATGCGCCGCCAGGGTCAGCGGCAGGCCGACGTAGCCCATGCCGATGATGCCGATTACGGCGGACCGGTCGTCCAGGCGCTGGCGGAGCCGCTCCGCCAGCGCGCGCGCGTCGATGGCTTCGTCCTGCACGTCCCGCACCCGTCCCTACGCCGCCCCGGCCGAAGGCCGGCCACCCGCCTCAACGCGTCATGGCCGGGCGTGACCCGGCCATCCATCGACCGACGAAAACCGGCCCGATTCGCATGTCGCTGGGTTTCTTAGCGGATGGATGGCCGGGTCAAGCCCGGCCATGACGCCGCGGGGAAACTGTCCGGTCAAGTCCGGACATGGCGCCTTGGGAGACGACGCGCCCTCAGCCGGCCTTCTGCAGCGGCCGCATCGGCACGACGGTCAGGCCCGCCTGCGATCCGTGCGCGCTGTCGCTGCGGCCGACGCTCCAATAGGAGAGGCCGGCCTCGGTGACATCCTCGGACGGATAGATGTTGCGCAGGTCGACGACGACCGGCTCCTTCATCACCCGCTTGAGCTCGGCCAGGTCGAGGGCGCGGAAGGCGTCCCATTCGGTGACGATGACCAGCGCGTCGGCGCCGGTGGCGCAGCTGTACGGGTCCTCCGCGTAGATCACGTCCTCCAGCAGGTGTTGCGCCTGCTCCATGCCCTCCGGATCGTAGGCCACCACGGTGGCGCCGGCATCCTGCAAGGCCGCGATGATCGCCAGCGACGGCGCCTCGCGCATGTCGTCCGTGTTGGGCTTGAAGGTCAGACCCAGCACCGCGATGCGCTTGCGGTCGACGCTGCCGCCGCAGGCCAGGATCACCTTGCGCGCCATCGCCCGCTTGCGCTGGTCGTTGATCGCCACCGTCGTCTCGATCAGCCGCACCGGGCTGGCATAGTCCTGCGCGATCTTGATCAGCGCCAGCGTGTCCTTGGGGAAGCACGAGCCGCCGTAGCCGGGGCCCGCGTGCAGGAACTTGGGGCCGATGCGCTTGTCGAGCCCGATGCCACGCGCCACCTCCTGCACGTCGGCGCCCACCTGCTCGCACAGGTCGGCGATCTCGTTGATGAAGGTGATCTTCATCGCCAGGAAGGCGTTGGCCGCGTACTTGGTGAGCTCCGCCGTGCGCCGCTCGGTCATCAGCAGCGGCGCCTGGTTCAGGAACAGCGGCCGGTAGAGATCCCGCATCACCTCCCGTGCCCGCTCGTCGTCGCTGCCGATGACGATGCGGTCGGGCCGCTTGAAGTCCTCGATCGCCGCGCCCTCGCGCAGGAACTCCGGGTTGGAGACCACGGCGAAGTCCGCCGCCGGGTTGGCCTCGCGGATGATGCGCTCGACCTGGTCACCGGTGCCCACCGGCACCGTCGACTTGTTGACCACCACCGTGTAGCCGTCGATCGCCGCGGCGATCTCGCGCGCCGCCTGGTAGACGAACGACAGGTCGGCATGGCCGTCGCCGCGCCGCGACGGCGTGCCCACGGCGATGAACACGCACTCCGCCTCGGCCACCGCCGCCGCCAGGTCGGTGGTGAAGGCAAGCCGCTTCTGGCGCACGTTGGCGGCGACGAGCTCGGCCAGCCCCGGCTCGTAAATCGGCACCCGCCCGTTCTGCAGCTCGGCGATCTTCACCGCGTCCTTGTCGACGCAGGTCACCTGATGGCCGAAGTCGGCAAAGCAAGTTCCCGAAACGAGGCCCACATAGCCGGACCCGATCATCGCTACACGCATCGTTGCCATCCTTTCGGATTGAGAGCCGGTCGACAGCGAGCCCCGATCGGGCCGCACCCGCAAGCGTCGTCACGCTCGCTCCGAGACCGAAGCTTATGTCAGCTGTTATCGCAGCGCAGCATAAATTGTGACGATGTCGGTCTGATGTCGGCAAAGTGCGAACGGATCGGCCGGGCTCCGGCCACGCTGCAACCTCCGCGTGACGCGGCGTCAAAGCGGAGCGTGCGCCAGTCGGCGTGGCGCGCCTGGGCGTCGCCTCGCCCGCGAGGCGCGAGTGGCCCCTGCGGCAAAAATGTCGCAAGCGCCGACGGACGCGTGCGGGCCGGGTTGCAGCGTCCGCGCCGGCGCGCGCCCGCGCCCGTCATGCTACTGAAGCAACAAGCATTTTCTGCTGCGCGCCGGCGCTCGCCGCGGCCGGCGCGCGGCCTCCGAGACCGGCGCCGATTGTGGTACCCTCATGGCTACCGGCGGAAGGCCGGGCTTGGGGATGGGCTCATGCAGTTGTTGGTGTTTCTCCTGGTCGGCCTGATCGCCGGCTGGCTCGCCGGCCTGATCGTCAAGGGCGGCGGCTACGGCCTCGTCGGCGACCTGATCGTCGGCGTCATCGGCGCCTTCGTCGCCGGCTTCCTGCTGCCGCGCCTCGGTCTGCACCTGGGGTCGGGCATGATCGACTCGATCATCTCCGCCACCATCGGCGCGATCATTCTGCTCGTGATCCTCAAGATCGTCCGCCCGGGCTGACCGCCGCCGCCGCGCCGGCATGGGGCGGCGCGGCGGGCTTTGCATCAGGCGTGCCTCGGCCTAGAGCGCTTCGCGATTGGGTGGATTCACCCAATCACAAATGAAGCGCTCCAGAATGAAATGCTCCGGACGGCTCAGCGGTGATGCTGGGCGTCGTCGACGCGTACGCAGGTGCCGGTCACGAACTCCGACGACGGCGACACCAGATAGAGCAGCGTGCTGTCGAGCTGTGCGGCGTCGCCGAGCCGCCCGCGCGGGTAGTGCTTGGTGATGTCGCCCATGCGCTCCAGCATGCCCTCCATCATCTCGGACATGAAGGCGCCGGGCGCGATGGCGTTGACGTTGATGTGGAAGCGCGCCCACTCCACGGCCAGCGCCTCGCTCATGCGCACCACAGCCGCCTTGCTGATCGAGTAGAGGGCGGCGCCGTTGCCGCCGTAATCGAAGGCGGCGGCCGAGGCGATGTTGACGATGCGGCCCGGCTTCTTCGCCGCGATCAGCCGGCGGGCGAACTCGCACGACAGGATGTAAGGCGCGCGGAGATTGGTATCGAGCACCTTGTCGATCAGCTCGACCGGCATCTTCACCGCGCGCTGGGCGTCGGGAATGCCGGCGTTGTTGACGAGGATGCTGACGGTGCCGAGCTCCGCCTCGGCCTTGCCGACCACGGCGAGAAGCTGATCCGCGTCGGTGACGTCGAGCTGCAACGGCAGCGCGTGGCCGCCGGCGGCCTTGATCTCCGCCGCCACGTGCTCGAGCCGGTCGAGCCGGCGGCCGGTGATGGCGACTTTGGCGCCGCAGGCCGCGAGCGTCCTGGCGAAGCGTACGCCGAGGCCCGAGGAAGCGCCGGTGACGAGGGCGGTCTGCCCGGAGAGATCCGAGCTGAAGTTGGGCAGCGGGAAGGACATGGGCGTTTCCTGATGTTTGGGGTGTGGATGCACTTTGCTAACAAATGCGCTTCCGCCCCGCCACCGTTCGCCCTTGCCGCCGAGCGGATGGATCGCCCGGTTCGACCCGGCCATCCATCCGACAGCCCGCTAGACCTCCGCGTCGAGGCCGATGTCGAGGATCGGCGTGCTGTGGGTCAGCCAGCCGACGGAGATGAGGTCGACGCCGGTGGCGGCGATGGCGGGCGCCGTCGTCGGCGAGATCCGTCCGGAGGCCTCGGTGAGCATGCGGCCACCGACCATGCCGACCGCCTGCCGCAGGGTCTCCGGCGGCATGTTGTCGAGCAGGACGGCGTCGGCGCCGAAGGCCAGCACCTCCTCCAGCTGCGCCAGCGTGTCGACCTCGATCTCCACCTTGACGAGGTGGCCGACGCGCGCCTTGACGCGCTCCAGGGCCGGACGGATGCCGCCGGCGACCGCGATGTGGTTGTCCTTGATCAGCACCGCGTCGTCGAGGCCGAAGCGGTGGTTGCTGCCGCCCCCGGCGCGCACGGCGTACTTCTCGACGGCGCGCAGGCCGGGCGTGGTCTTACGCGTGCAGACGATCTTGGCCTTGTGGCCGCTGATGGCGCGGGTGAGCGAGGCTGTGGCGCTGGCGATGCCGCTGAGCCGGCACAGGAAGTTCAGCGCCGTCCGCTCCGCCGTGAGCATGCCGCGCGCCGGGCCTTCGATCGTCGCGATCGGCTGGCCGGGCTCGACGCCGCCGCCGTCGTCGACGGCCCGGCGCACGGTGATCTCCGGATCCATGAGGCGGAAGGCGGCGTGGGCCAGGTCGAGGCCGGCGACGACGCCGTCCTGGCGGGCGACGAGGCTCATGCGCGCCCGGTGGGCGGGTGGCACGATGGCGTCGGTGGTCAGGTCGCCGGCGCGGCCGAGGTCTTCCAGCAGCGCGGCGCGGACGATCGGCTCGACGACGAGCGCGGGCAGGGAGAAGTCACTCATGGCAGTTGCTGCTCGTCTAGTTGCTTTGGGCCAGAGGCAGGGCGGGGCGGGCGAGCGCCTCGGCGTGCGTCACCGCCTGCTCCAGGGTGAGGCGCGCGTGCGCGGCGTGCGGCGCGCGGCCGGGATGGTCGACGCGCAGGTGGGCGCCGCGGCTCTCGGTGCGGCGCAGGGCCGCGACCGCCATCATCAGGCCGACGACGGCGGGGTCGGCCGCGGCGCGGCCCTCGCGGGCGAGCGGCAGCAGGCTCGCCGCCGCCGCGGTGAGGCCGGCCCCGTCGCGGATGACGCCCAGGTGGCGCGAGACGATGCCGCGCACCCGCTCGGTCCGCGGCGCCGGCGGCACGTCGTGCAGCGACCGCGGCCCGGCCTGCAGGCGCGGCCCGGCGCCGGCAACGCTCTCCGCCACCCAGGCGGCGCACACGGCCGCTTCGGTGAGCGAGTTGCTGGCCAGGCGATTGGCGCCGTGCAGCCCGGTGGCGGCGACCTCGCCGCAGGCCCACAGGCCCTCGACCGAGCTGCGCCCCTCGCCGTCCACGGCGATGCCGCCCATGTGGTAGTGCGCGGCCGGCCGGATCGGGATCGGCATGGTGGCCGGATCGAAGCCGGCGGCGCGGCAGGCGGCGTCGATGCCCGGGAAGCGGGCGGCGAAGCGCGCGCCGAGGCAGGCGCGGGCGTCGAGGAAGACGGACCGGCCCTGCGCCAGCTCATGCCAGACGGCGCGGGCGACGACGTCGCGCGGGGCGAGCTCGGCGCCGGCGACACCGTCCATGATGCGCCGCCCGGTAGCGTCGACGAGGATGGCGCCCTCGCCGCGCACGGCTTCGCTGACCAGCGGCAGCGGCCGGCTGCCGGTGGCAAGCGCGGTGGGGTGGAACTGCACGAACTCCACGTCGGCGAGCGCGGCGCCGGCGCGGGCGGCCAGCGCCAGCCCGTGGCCGAAGGAACCCGGCGGATTGGTGGTGTCGTCGAACAGGCCGCCGACACCGCCGGTCGCCAGGACGACCCGGGACGTCGACAGCACCAGCACCCCCTGCGGGCCGACGGCGAGGATGCCGGCCACGCCGCGCTCGTCGGTCAGCACCCGGCGCACGTCGATGTGCTCGATCAGCGTGATCGACGGGGTGCGCCGCACCGCCTCGCCCAGCGCCCGCACCAGCTCGCGGCCGGTGCCGTCGCCGTCGGCGTGGACGATGCGGCGACGCTGGTGCGCGGCCTCCAGCCCCAGGGCGAGGGCGCCGCGGGCATCCCGGTCGAAGCGGACGCCGAGGCGGGCGAGCGCGGCGATGGCGCCGGGCGCGCTGTCGACGATGCGCCGCGCCACCGCGGCGTCGCCGAGGCCGTCGCCGGCGGCGAGCGTATCGGCCAGATGCAGGCTCGGGTCGTCGTCGTCGCCGAGGCTGGCCGCCATGCCGCCCTGGGCCCAGGGGCTCGACGCCTCGAGGCCGAGCGGCGCCTTGGCCAGCAGCACCACCGGCTCCGGCGCCAGGAACAGCGCCGTGGCGAGCCCGGCCACGCCTCCGCCGACGACGACGGGCCTGTCCCTGAGGGCAGCTGCGTCGATCGTCATAGCGCCAGCATCCGTTCGACTGAGGCTCGCGCCCGCTCGGCGAGCGCGGGATCGATGGTCACCTCGTGGCGGTTCTGCTCCAGCGCCTGGCGGATGTTGGCCAAGGTGATCCGCTTCATGTGCGGGCACAGGTTGCAGGGCCGCACGAAGTCGATGTCGGGATAGTGGACGGCCACGTTGTCGCTCATGGAGCATTCGGTGAGCAGCACCACCCGGGGCGGCCGCCGGTCGCCGACGTAGCCCGCCATGGCCGCGGTCGAGCCGGCGAAGTCGGCCTCCGCCACCACCTCGGGCGGGCATTCCGGATGCACCAGCACGGTGACGCCGGGATAGGCCTCGCGCAGCTCACGCACGTCGGCGGCGGTGAAGCGCTCGTGCACCTCGCATTGGCCGGCCCAGGCGATGATCTCGACCTTGGTCTCGGCGGCGATGTTGCGCGCCAGGTATTGGTCGGGAAGCATGATCACCTTCGGCACGCCGAGGCCTTCCACGATCGCCTTGGCGTTGCCGGAGGTGCAGCAGATGTCGCACTCCGCCTTCACGTCGGCCGAGGTGTTGACGTAGGCGACGACCGGCACGCCCGGGTGCGCCTCGCGCATCAGCCGCACGTCGGCCGGCGTGATGCTGTCGGCGAGCGAGCAGCCCGCCCCGGTGTCCGGGATCAGCACCGTCTTGGCCGGGTTCAGCAGCTTGGCCGTCTCGGCCATGAAGTAGACGCCGGCGAGCACGATGGTGTCGGCTTCCACCTTGGTCGCTTCGCGGGCCAGGGCCAAGCTGTCGCCGACGATGTCGGCGACGCCGTGGAAGATCTCGGGCGTCTGATAAT
The DNA here is from genome assembly GCF_055391085.1 of Chelatococcus sp. KU-N122. NCBI lineage: Bacteria > Pseudomonadati > Pseudomonadota > Alphaproteobacteria > Hyphomicrobiales > Chelatococcaceae > Chelatococcus > Chelatococcus sp. KU-N122. The sequence continues at coordinate 1,872,337 of NZ_AP043981.1, forward strand.
TGTGCGCCAGGATGACGGCGTTGCGCTCGCGCTTGAGCCGCAGGATGGCGTCGACATCGTCGGCGAACAGCTCCCATTCGGCCGGCGGCACGACGCGGTGCATGCGCTCGTAAATGGGACGGGTGCGGGCGAGAACGTCGGCTGAGGCGTGCATAGGCTATACTCACTTTGAGCATATATCGGCTATATGCTTACTCTGAGCATAACCCCTGTCAAGAGCGAACGAGCGGTAATTTGGTCCCGATGGCCTCGCGCTCGGCCAGCACGGCATGGCGGAAGCGGAACAGCTTGGCCGGACGCCCCACCGTCTCGGCGGCGGTTTCGCCCGTTTCCTCAACCAGTTCCTGCTGCTCCACGAGCCGCCGGAAATTCTGCTTGTGCACCAGGCGGCCGGCCAATGCCTCAACACAGCGTTGCAATTGAAGCAGGGTGAAGGTGGGCGGCATCAGCTCGAACACCACCGGCCGGTATTTGATCTTGGCGCGCAGGCGGGCGATGCCGGTGGCCAGGATGCGCCGGTGGTCGGCGATCATCGGGCAGCCGTCGATGCGCTCACCCGTGGCCGCCGCGCGCCGGGCCGCCTCGGGCGGCAGGCCGGCTTCGTAGAGCAGCTCGTAGCGTTGCAGCGTGAGCTCCTCGTTCCAGGTGCCGCCGTCGAGGCCGAAGGTCACGCAGGCGCGCTGCCAGCGATCGCGGCGCAGCGGGGCACGCTCGCCCGCCTCGGCCCAGGTCCGCAGCAGCGGCGCGACGCGGCCGGCGATGATCGCAGGCTCGCCGGCGCGCCAGTCCTCCCACGGGAAGTAGTGGTACCAGCTGCGCCAGCCGGCCTCGCGTTCACTCGAGGCGCGTGTGAGGCCGAGATAGCTGATGGAGATGGTGCGCTGGCCGCTGTCGCTGCTGCGGTCCTTGTCGGCGAAGGTGTAGAGCTGTTCCACATAGCCGATCGGGTGCCGCGTCTGCTGTTCGACCCAGCCGCGCAGGCCCGATTGCAGCGAGCGATGCGCCAGCTCGAACGGCCCGGAGGGCAGCGCCCGTCCGTCCTGCAGCGTCATCACCCGCGGCTCGCCGCCGGTCACCGCGACGAGCACGGCGATGAGGTCGACGGCGACGGCGCGGGCAAGCGCTGGCTCGGCCGGGAGCGGGCCGACCGCATGCGAACCCGGTTCGATGATAGGCGCACGGTCTGCGGTGGCCACCCGACGCCTCGCTCCAGCACCTGTTCGTGGAATCGGTATGCATTTTCGGCGATCCGGCGGCCGCCAGCAAGCCGAGGAATCCTGCGACCTTTGCCTCAGGACGCGCGGCCCGGCCTGCCGGCCGTCGGCTCCACGTCACTGCCCGAGATGTCATGGGCACCCACGAACAGGCCGTTGGCCTGCGCCCAGGCGATGAAGGCCTTGCCCGCCTCGTCGATCTCGTCGGCCGTGTGGGCCTCCTCGAGCCGGAAGATCACGCCCTCGCGGTTGCCGGCGGCGGCGCGCGGGCGGCTTTCGACGTAGCGCAGCGCGTCGAGCAGGGTGGGAATGTCGATCGGCCCCTGCTCGGCGCGGACTGTGACGACGGGCACGAGGGGGGTGTCGGATGGGCGGGCCATCCATACGAACGGCCCGGGTCGGCGGGAGTTCCAAGCCGTCGCGCAGCTGCCCACCTCGCCCGCGTGCGGGGAGAGGTCGGCTTGCGCGCCAGCGCAGGCCGGGTGAGGGGGGCGCCCAAGAGAGTCGAGGCCGGTCACGCCGCGCAGCCGGCCCCCTCACCTACCCTTGTAACTTGTCGCGATCCGCATCTGGTAAGCTGGCAGATGCGGCGGCGGGCGCCCCGTCAGTATCCGGCTGCGGGATCGACGTGTCCGATCAGCGGCCGATGGGCGATGAACCGCTCGACATTCTCGGTGATTCGCCGGGCGAGCAGCGGGCGGATCATGTCGGCCGTATCGGCGGTGTGCGGGGTGATGAGCGCCCGCGCCTCGCTCCACAGGGGATGGCCGGGCGGCAACGGCTCCGGATCGGTCACGTCGAGCGCCGCGCAGGCCAGCTGCCCGTTCTTCAGCGCCTCCACCAGATCGTCCGTGCGGATCAGGCCGCCCCGGCCGACGTTCACCAGCACCGCATCGTTCGGCAGCGCGGCGAGCTCGCGCGCCCCGATGAGCCCGCGCGTTTCGTCCGTCAGCGGCGTCGCGAGCAGGAGCACATCGACGTCGGGCAGAACCGCGAGCAGCTGATCCGGCCGGACGGTTCGCGCAGCCCCGTCGACGGCCTGGGCGCTGCGCCGCACGGCGGTCACCCGGACGTGGAAGGGCGCCGTCAGGCGCATGAACTCCTGGGCAATGCCGCCGGCGCCGACGATGGCGACATGCGCGCCGAACAGGGTCTTGCCCGCCTGCTTGCCCCAGGCGCTGGCTCTGGCCCGCACCTGAAGCTGCCGCAGGCCGGCCAGGGTGAGCGCCAGGGCATGTTCCGCCACCGGCGCCGCATAGGCCCCCTTGGCGCTGGTCCAGACGTAGGCGGGATCGAGGACGCCCGCCTGGGCGAAGTCGTCGACACCGGCGCTCGGCAGCTGGATCCATTCCAGAGCCGGCATCTGCCCCAGCGCGGCGCGCAACGCCTCGGTGTTGTGGAACCGGTTCCAGACGAGCGCGCGCGTCGTCGGGCCTTGCGGGACGATGTCGCCGCCGCCCGCGCGGATCGCCTGGGCCAGCACCTCGTCGGGCGCAGCGAGCGTCACGGCTCGTCGTGGCTCAGTCATGGCTCCAGATCTCCATCTCGGCGCTGTGGCGATGAGCGGCCGTGGCGCTCTCGCTGTCGAAGGTCATGGAGACGGCCTGTCGCCGATCGTAGGCCGGCCAGCCGGGGTCGCCGTGCGTGGCGAAGGCCACCCAGCGCCCATGCATCTCGTCGGCGAGCCGTTGCGGCGCGCCGTCACCCAGCATGGCCGGGATGTTGGGATTGTCGAGGATGTCGAAGACGAACGGCAGTTCTACCAGATGCGAAGCGCCGATGGCGCCGTCCAGTTGCGGGGATTTCCAGGCGAACTCGTAGAGCCACGCTGTACCGCCGCCCGCCGCATGCTGTCCGGCGGCCCAGACCGTGCCGGCGCCGAACATCGCCCAGGTCTGGATGCGGTCGCGCAACTGCCCGGGCGTGGCGCCGGCGCCGAGCTGCTGGCGCACGTAAGCGATCAGCGCCTGCGGGTCCGGGTGCACGCCGGCGGCGTAGCGCTCCACGTCGGCCATCGTCGCCTTGGCATGGAGGCCGTTGGGCACGGTGAACAGGGTCGCCTCGTCGGTATTGAAGCCCCAGATGACCTTCTTGCCGAGCGACGCGCCGGCGATGAAGGCATCCCGCGGGTTGGCCGGCAGCACATCGCCATCGGCGTGCGGGCGCGCCAGCAGCGTCCCCTCCGAGGCGACGAGCGGGTTGGCCTTGCTGGCTGCAACGGCCTCGACGACCGCCAGCAGCTGCTCGCGGCCGACGTCGCGGAATGCGTCGATGGTGGGCCGGAGGCCCAGCTCCTGCGCCACGGCTTGCGCGACGGCGACCGCATGCTCGGCCGACGGCGCCCCCGGCGCCATGCCGGACTGGCTGATCGCCTTGTGGAAGAGATCGCGCGCCCCCGGCGCGGTCAGCAGCAGGTTGACGCTGGCGGCTCCCGCCGACTCGCCGAAGATGGTGACGTTGCCGGGATCGCCGCCGAACGCGCCGATATTGCGCTTGACCCAGGCCAGGGCGGCGATCTGGTCGGAGATGGCGACGTTGGCGTCGCCGCCCTCGAGCTTCAGAAAGCCCTCGAGGCCGAGCCGGTAGTTGATGGTGACCAGCACCACGCCATGCTCGGCAAAGCGGGCGCCGTCGTACATCGGCAACGCCCCGTTGCCGTGATCGAAGGCGCCGCCGTGGATGTAGACCATGACGGGCGCGCCGCCCGCCACGTCCGGCGTCCAGATGTTGAGGTTGAGGATCTCGTCCCCGTGCACCCAGGCCGGCGAGAACACGGCCCGGTAGTTGAAGCCGCGGCCGCGGAACGCGGGTTCCTTCTGGGGCGACGTCGGCCCCGTCACCGTGGCATCCCGGTCACTCGTCCAGCCCGGATGCGGCTGCGGCGCCTTGAACCGCAGCGCCCCGAACGGCGCCGCCGCATAGGGGATGCCGCGAAAGTGCAGGGCCCCGGCGGTCTTGCGAAAGCCGACGACCGCACCGCTTTCGGTGGTCACGACGATGGAGCTGTTGCTCATCCCAAATCTTCCCGTCGGTTCCGCCGCTACAGAACGGCGCTGGTGTTCAGGCCGCCGGTTCAGGCCGCCTGCTCTTGCGCCAGCTCGCGGCGCCGCTGCCGGCGCTGCATCTGGCGAGCGGGGTCCGGAACCGGCGCCGCCAGCAACAGGCGCTTGGTGTAGGGGTGTTGCGGCCGGCTGCCGATGACCTCGGCATCGCCCCACTCGACGATGTCGCCGTGGCACATGACGGCCACCCGACGCGACATCTGCCGCACCAGCGCCAGGTCATGGGCGATGAACAGATAGGCGACCCCGGTCTCGTTCTGGATCTCGGTGAGCAGGGCGGTGACGCGCTCCTGCGTGGAGACGTCGAGCGCGCTGACGGGCTCGTCGCAGACCACCAGCTTCGGGTCGACCATCAGCGCCCGGGCGATGGCGATGCGCTGGCGCTGGCCGCCCGAGAACTCGCGCGGCAGGCGCCGCAACGCGTCGGACGGCAGCTTCACCCGGTCCAGCAGCCGTGCGGCCTTGGCCCGGGCGTCGGACATGTCGCCGATGCGATGCACGCGCAGGGGCTCGATCAGGATCTCCTCGACCGTCATCACCGGGTTCAACGACGAATACGGATCCTGAAAGACCACCTGAATATGCCGGCTGAGCGCGCGGCGCGCCGCCTTGCCGGTGTGGGTGATGTCGTTGCCGTCGAAGCGGATCCGCCCGGAATGAACGGCGGCGAGCCCCAGGATGGCGCGGCCGAGCGTCGTCTTGCCCGAGCCGGATTCGCCGACCAGGCCCACGGTCTCGCCTCTTCGGATGTCCAGGGAGACGCCGTTGAGGGCGCGCTTGGGCTTGGCGAAGAAGCCGACGCCCGGATACTCGACGACCACGTCGTCGACGGTCAGCAGCGTGTCGTCCATCATGGCTTCGGTCATGCGGTGCCCAGGTCGCGCTCGAGCGCGCGGGCATGGGACAGGAGGGCTTGCGTGTAGGGATGGCGCGGGCCCCGGAACAGGTCGTCGACCGGCGCATGCTCGACGACCTGTCCGTCGCGCATGACGGCGACCTCGTGGCAGATGTCGGCGACGACGCCGAGATCGTGGGTCACCAGCACGATCGACATGCCGAGGTCGGCCTGCAGCTCGCGCAGCAGATCGAGGATCCCGGCTTCGACCGTCACGTCGAGGGCGGTCGTCGGCTCGTCGGCGATCAGCACGTCGGGCTGCCCCGCCAGCGCCCAGGCGATGGCGACGCGCTGCGCCATGCCGCCCGAGAGCTGATGCGGATAGCTGTCGAACACGGCCTTCGGATCGCGCATGCCGACGGTCTTCAGCAGCGCCAGGGCGGCCGCATCGGCGTCGCGGCGTGACAGGCCGCGAAACCGCATGAGCGGGCCGCGCAGCAGGGTCTTCACCTTGAAGCAGGGGTCGAGCGCCGCCATCGGCTCCTGGGAGATCAAGGCGATGCGGCGGCCGCGCACGCCCTGGTAGCCGGCCTCGTCCGCACCGGCCAGATCCTTACCGTCGAGAACGATGCTGCCGCCCGAGATCCGCAGCGGGGCCGGCAGCAGGCCGAGGATCGCCAGCGCCGTCATCGTCTTGCCCGAGCCGGATTCGCCGACCAGCCCCAGCGTGGTGCCGCGCTTCAGGTCGAAGCTCACGCCGCGCACGATCGGCACCTCGCGGCCGTCGGCGTCGGGGTAGGACACGTCGAGGCTCCTGATCGACAGCGCCACGTCCGACGGAACGTCGGGCGCACGGTCGGGCTTGGCTTTCGTCTCCACGCGGCTCGGCGCGAGCAGGTTGCCGCGCTGGGCCTGCGGCAGCGCATCCCGGGCCGCGTCGCCGATGAAGTTGAAGGCCAGGGTGGTCAGCGCGATGGCGCCGCCGGCCGGCACCATCAGCCAGGGTTGCGAGTAGACCTGCATGGAGGCCTCGGCGACCATCTGGCCCCAGCTCGGGAACGGCGGACGCACCCCGAGGCCGAGGAAGCTGAGCCCCGATTGCAGCAGCAGCGCGATGCCCAGCGTCATCGAGGCCTGCACCACCACCGGGCCGATCATGTTGGGCAGCACGTGGCGGGTCAGGATCCGCGGATCGCGGACGCCGAACACCCGCGCCGCGTCGACGAAGAGCTCGCGGGCCACCCCCTGCGTCGCCGACGTCGACAGGCGCAGGAAGCCGGCCGACAGCAGCACGCCCAGCGCGATCATGGCGAGGTACATGTTGTTGCCGAACACCGCGAGCACCGCCAGCAGCACGATGATGGCGGGGATGGTCAGCAACAGATCGGCAAAGCGGCTCGCCAAGAGGCCCACGGCCCCGCCGTAGTAGCCAGCCAGCAAGCCGGCCGGCAGGCCGATGGCGACGGCCACGGCGACGGCCAGCATCGAGCCCAGCAGCGCTTCGCCGGCGCCGTGCATCAGGCGGCTGAGGATGTCGCGCCCGAGCTGGTCGGTGCCGAGCGGATGCGCCCACGACGGCAGCTGGAAGGTGGACGACAGGCTGTTCTTGAGCGGCGAATAGGGCGACAGCCCATCCGCGAAGATCGCCGAGCCGGCGACGATCAGGAGCCACACGAGGCCGATGACGGCGGTGGGCGACGTCAGCACCTTGCGCATATAGCCGGCGCGGGCGGAAGGCGGGCGGGCGCCGACGGGTGCGGCGGCTTCGACGTCGATCTGGGTCACGACAGCCTCACCTTGGGATTGAGCCAGCCCTGCACGAGGTCGAGGGTGAGGTTCACGAGCAGGACCACGATGGTGATGTAGACGACGACCCCCTGCACCACCGGAATGTCGCGCTGATGCACGGCATTGACGACGAGCTGGCCGATGCCGGGCAGCGCGAAGACCTGCTCGGTGATGACGGCGCCGCCGAGCAGGGCCACGAATTGCAGGCCGATGACCGTGATCACCGGGATGGCCGCGTTGCGCAGCCCGTGCTTGAAGGCGATGACCCGCACCGGAAGCCCGCTCGCCCGCAGCGAGCGGATGAAGTCCTTGCCCAGCACCTCCTGGAAGGAGGCGCGGGTTTGCCGGGTCAGGGTCGAGATCGCCGCGATCGAGATCGCCGTGATCGGCAGGATGAGGGAGAGCGCCCAACGGGAGGGGCTGGTTGCGAAGGCGACGAAGCCGTTCGCCGGCAGCAGGTTCAGCGTCACCGCGAACAGCAGCACGAGCAGCAGGCCGGCCCAGAAGCTCGGGATCGCCATGCCCGCGCTGGTGACGGTGCGCAGCACGCGGTCGACGGCGCCGCCCTTCAGCGCGGCCCACATGCCCAGGGTGATGCCGACGATGGCCGAGAAGAGCGTGGCCCCGATCGCCAGCGTGAGCGTCACGGTCGAGCGCTGGCCGATCGCCTGCAGCACGCTCTGCTTGGTCACCAGGGAATGGCCGAACTCGCCGCGCAGCAGATTGCCGAGATAGGCCAGGTATTGCAGCTGCAGCGGCTGATCGAGGCCGAGCTCGCTGCGCACCCGGGCCAGCTGGTCCGGCGTGGCCTGATCGCCCAGGATGGTCTGGGCCGCATCCCCCGGCAGGACGTACACGAGCAGGAACGTCAGGCTCGTGATGATGAAGAAGGTGGGAATGGCCGTGAGGAGCCGTTTGGCCACGAACCAGAACATAGGGTTGCCTCCCTAGAGCGCTTTGCCATTGGGCAGAATCACCCAATCGCAAGAGAAGCGCTCCAGATTCAAAATGCTCTAGGGACTGCGGAGCGACGCCCCGCAGTCCCCAGCCCCGTACCAGGACCTACTTGTTGCGGAGCTCATAGAAGAGAGGAACTGTGACGCCGGGCGTCATCTTCACGTCGGTCAGCGCATCGTCGCGGTAGTAGGCGATGGCGTTGACGACGGTCGTCGGCAGGAACCACGCTTTCTGGGTGACGGCCCGGCTGAGCTCCTGGAACTTGACCTTGCGGGCGGCCGTGTCGGACTGCGCGGCCGCCTCGCTCCACTGCTTGCCGAGCTCGGGATCCACCGACGAGAAGGCGTTGAAGACGGTCCCCTGCGAGAGGAAGAGCGTCTTGGCGTCGGTGAAGGAGCCCTGCCCGCCGAAACCGTTGACGAAGGCCGAATGCTTGCGCAGCGTCGCGGCGTCGGCGCCGTGGCCGGCGAGCGAGGCGATGTTCATGGTCACGCCGATATCGTCGAGGTAGGCGGCCACCGCTTGCACGTAATCGCCGTCGCGCTGCGGGAAGAACACGGCGGTCGAGAAGGTGAAGCCGTTGGGATAGCCGGCGTCGGCCAGCAGCTGCTTCGCCTTCTTGGGATCGTAGGTGTAGGTGCCGGCCAGCGCGGGATCGTAGGCCTCGGTGTTGGGCGCGAAGATCTGGGTCGTGACGGTGCCCTCGCCGCGGTAGACGGACTTCAGGATCGCCTCGCGGTCGACGGCGAAATTGAGGGCCTGGCGAACCCGCTCGTCCCCGAGCGCGGGCGCCAGCGTGCCGGCGCGATCGCTGAGGACGATGTGGAACACGTTGGTGGGCTGCTTCACCACCTTCAGCCCCGACCGCTTGGCGACCTCCGCATTGTCCGGCGCCCCGTAGCCCAGCTGCGCCACGCCGGACTGCAAGGCCGCCAGCATGGCGTTCTGGTCGGCATAGACCTTCACGTTGATGGTTTCGTAAGGATAGGCCTTCGGATCGTAGTAGTTCGGATTTCTGGTGTAGACGTAGGTGTCGTTGACGATGGTGTTGGCGGTGTCGAGCAGATAGGGGCCGGCGCCGGCCGGATTGTTGGCGAGCTTGCCCGGCTCGCCCAGCGCGGCCGGATTGACGATCATGCCGCTCAGCTGGCTGATGATGCGCTCCAGGTCCGGATTGGGCGTGTTCAGCTTGATGACCACGGACGCGGCATCGGGCGCCTCGACGCTTTGCAGCGTGTCGGCGAGCTCCTTGGTCTGCGGCCCGGTGACCTTGAACAGGCGGTCGAGGTTCTGCTTGACGGCGTCGGCGTCCACCGGCGTCTTGCCGTCGGAGAATGTCACGCCCTCGCGCAGTTTCAGGCGGAACTGGAGCTTGCCCGGGTCGAGGTAGCCCCACTCGACGGCGAGGCCCGGCGAATAGGTGCCGTCCGTGTTCTGGCGCAGCAACGGCTCGTAGACCGGCAGCAGGTACATCTGGTACTGGCCGCCCCAGACGCTGAGCAGCGGATCGAAGGAGTTGGGACCGCGCTGCACACCGATCGTAATCGTCGAGCTGCGCGCATAGGCGTCGCCCGTATACGCGGCGGCCGACAGCGCGATGGTCAGGGCCGCCGCGGCAATGGCGCAGCGCTTCATCAATCTGTTCATACGCTTGGTGCTCCTCCAGGGCTGCGAATTCATTTCTCCGGGTTCCGTCCGCAAACGATTGCTCTCAGCAGGCGGGACTGAATTCGCTTCGTATCTGCTCCACGATGCGGTCCACCGGCGAGCTGACATCCACGGCGATGCCGGACTCATCGGAGGCCAGGGGCTCGAGCGCCTCGAACTGGGACGCGAGGAGGCTGACGGGCATGAAGTGGTCCGCCCGCGCCGCCATGCGCTGCTCGATGGTTTCGCGCGGTCCCGAGAGAAAGATGAACATCACTCCGCCCGTCGCGCCCTGCAGCTGATTGCGGTAGGCGCGCTTCAAGGCCGAGCAGGCGACGATGGTGCTGCTGCCGTCGGCCGCTTGCGCATCCATCCAGGTCCGGATGGACTTCAGCCAGGGCTCGCGATCGCTCCAGGTCAGCGGGATTCCCGCCGCCATCTTCCTGATCGACTCGCGCGAGTGAAAATCGTCGGCGTCGACGAAGAGACGGTCGAGGACTTCGGCCAGCTTGCGGCCGACGGTCGTCTTGCCCGCCCCGGACACCCCAAAGACGACGAAGTGCCGTGGTGCGATTGCCATGCCCCTCCCGCGAGCGCTGCCCTGCGCCTTCGCGCCATTCACTAAGTACTACATAGCATCTAAGATAGGGGTGTCAACGCGACGAGATCCGGCCGATTCGGGCGGGGAGCGTCGTTGCGATCGCCGATTGGTCATACTAACTTCGATGCGCGTGCCGGACCGGGCGGGTGGCCCTCTGCCATGATGTATTGATGTATTGACGACGAAAGGGGTTGCGTTCTGTCACGTCAAACGATGCATGATGATCTGCTGAGCGTTCTGGGGGCCAGGATTTGCGGTGGCACGTACCGCCCGCTCGAGGTTCTGAAGACTGAAGCTTTATCGGACGAGTTCGTTCTGTCGCGTACCGTCGTGCGGGAGGTGCTGAAAGTACTTGAGTCCATGGGGCTGATCGCGGCACGCCGCTCGATCGGGATCGTGGTTTTAGCTCAGGACAATTGGCACGTCTTCGACCCACGCGTCATCGAATGGCGTCTCGCCGGGCCGGACCGCAAGAACCAGTTGCTGTCGCTGACGCAGTTGAGACAGGCCGTCGAACCGGCGGCCGCAGGACTTGCCGCCGTGAATGCGACGGACGAGCAGCGGAAAAGGGCGACGAAACTGGCCGCATTGATGACGGAAACTGGCGATCGGGGCGATCTCGACCAGTTTCTCGTCCACGATATCGAATTTCACCAGCTGCTCTTGCGCGCCAGCGGCAACGAGATGTTCTGCGCCTTGTCGACGAGCGTGGCCGCCGTCCTGGAGGGCCGGACGAAGCACAAGCTGATGCCCGAACGCCCCAACCCGGAAGGCCAGTATCTGCACCGCCTGGTGGCCGCCAGCGTCGCCAGCGGCGATTCCACCACCGCCGAGACGGCCATGAGGGCCTTGCTGGAGGAGGTCAAGGTGGCCGTCGCCAAGCTGCGGGACACCGCGGACTGAGGCGCGACGGCTGTGCTCCGGCGGCAGCGGCGCCGCGTGCATCCTGCCGGCGCCGGTGCGAACCCGCTCCAACGGTCTACGGTGGCGTCGCCGGTTCGCCCGAGCGGCGCGCGAGGATCTGGATCGCCGTCGCCGGATGACCGTTCATGGTGCTGAGCCCCACCTCGGCGGTGCGCAGCGGCGCGAAGCCCTGCAGCAGGGCTTGCATTCTGGCCTCGTCATGGTGGCGCACCACGGCGCCGTCATCGGTCCGGAACACTCCGTAGGTGCCGAACGCGGGTGCGTCGCCCGCATAGCGCGCGAGGTTGCGACCGTCCTCCTGAAGCGGCATGTCGCTGAGGTAGAGCAGGCCGCCCGGCCGCAGCAGCCGCCGCAGCTCGCGCATGACCGCCTGCTGGTCGCCGTCGCCGGGGATCGCCGTCAGCACGGCCAGCAGCAGCACCATGTCGAAGCTGCCGTCCGGCTCCGCGGTCGGCAGCGACCCGACGACGCGGAGATCCATGGCCGGGTGGGCCCGTCGTCCGCGCTCGATCATGGCCGGCGAGACATCCATCCCCACGAGGTCGGCGTAGCCGAGCGCGGCCATCTCGGCCATCGTCCTGCCGTAGCCGCAGCCGTAATCGAGGATGCGGGCCGTCCGCGGCACGAAGGCCTCCAGCCAGGCCCGGTCGACGGGATGGGTGAACGTCTTCCGGGCCGCCGCCCGATCCCAGTAGTCCCTTTGGTCCTGCATGCGCCTGCCCCGGCTGCTTTGCGTGATCAGGCGATCCGATCAAGCCTGCGCCACGGCGGCGCTGGGCCGCCGCGACGCGAACAACCCGATGTTCGCGTCGCCCCACTGCTTGAGGGCGATCAACACCGGCTCCAGCGTCCGCCCGCGCGCCGTCAGGCTGTACTCCACCTTCGGCGGCACCTCGGCGTAGACCTTGCGCGCGATCAGCCCGTCGGCTTCCAGCTCGCGCAGCTGGTGCGTCAGCGTCCGCTGCGTCACGTCGCCGGCGCGGCGGCGGATCTCGTTGAAGCGCAGGGTGCCGTCGAGCAGGTGGAACAGCACCACGCCCTTCCACTTGCCGTCGATCAGGCTCAGCGTCGCCTCGACGGCGCAGCCGGGGCTGCAATCGAAGCGGGAATGGCGCGGTGGCGTCCTCACGGTATCCATTTTGATCCTATGAGCTCACGGAGACACTATCGGCAAGAATTGTGCGTTCTTTCCTGCGTGCAGCGTAACGGCCATCTTGCGCCTGCAACAAGCGAGGAGAGGCGCCATGCGTGCCGTTGGCTACCAGACCCCAGGCCCGATCGACCGGGAGGCGGCGCTCGTCGACATCACGTTGCCGGATCCGGTGGCGAGCGGCCGTGACCTCCTGGTCGAGGTCAAGGCCGTCTCGGTCAACCCGGTAGACGTCAAGGTCAGGGCGAGCGCCAGGCCGGCCGCCGACGCCTGGAAGGTGCTGGGCTGGGACGCCGCCGGCGTCGTCCGTGCCGTGGGCTCGGACGTCACCGCGTTCCGGCCCGGCGACGAGGTGTTCTACGCCGGCGCCATCGACCGCCCCGGCACCAACGCCGAGCTCCACCTGGTGGACGAGCGCATCGTCGGCCCCAAGCCGCGCTCGCTCGACTGGGCGGCGGCCGCAGCGCTGCCGCTCACCGCGGTGACCGCCTGGGAAGCCCTGTTCGACCGCCTGCGGGTGACGGCGCCTGTCCCCGGGGCTGCCCCCGCCATCCTGATCGTCGGTGGCGCCGGCGGCGTCGGCTCCATCGCCATCCAGCTGCTCCGCGCCCGCACCGACCTCACCGTGATCGCCACCGCGTCGCGGCCCGAGACCGTGGACTGGGTGCGCCGCATGGGTGCCCACCACGTCATCGATCACCGCAAGCCGCTTGCCGCGGAGGTCGCGGCGCTGGGGCTCGGCGCGCCGGCCTTCGTCTTCTCCACCACGCACACCGACGCCCACGTGGCCGAGATCGCCGCGCTGATCGCGCCGCAGGGCCGCTTCGCCCTGATCGACGATCCGCCGACGCTCGACGTCGTTCCCTTCAAGCGCAAGTCGGTCTCGGTGCACTGGGAGCTGATGTTCACCCGCTCCCTGTTCGCCACCGCCGACATGGCCGAGCAGGGCGCCATCTTTCGCGAGGTGTCGCGCCTGGTCGATGCGAGCCAGCTCGCCAGCACGCTGACCGAGCGCCTGGCGCCGATCAGCGCGGCCAATCTCAGGGCCGTCCACGCGCAGATCGAAAGCCACGCCGCCCGCGGCAAGATCGTGCTCGAGGGCTGGGCGTGAGCACCTAAGCGCTCTGGGTCTCTGAGCGGATGGATGGTCGGGTCAAGCCCGACCATAACGTTGAGAATAAAGGCTTTCCGACCCCAACCCGTCATGGTCGGGCTTGACCCGACCATCCATCGACTTGCGAACTCAGGCGCCGCCCGATCAGCCCGGCACGGGCGCCGGGGGTGAGCCCTCGTCCAGCACGCCGTCGGGCGCCAGGTAGTCGATCAGCCGCAGCGTGCGGTCGCCGGTGCCGGCGAGCTTGGCGATGATGCCGCGCAGCGCCTTGAAGTCCTCGGCGGAGAGCGGCTCGAACAGCACGTCGTTGGCCGGCGCCTGCACCGGCGCCATGGCGGCGAGGCGCCGCTCGGCCTCCGCGGTGACCACCAGGACCACGCGCCGGCGATCCTCCGGGTTGGTCGACTTGGTCACCAGCCCGGCCGCCACGAGCTTGTTCACCTCGATGGTGACGAAGGCGCCGCTGAGATGCAGGTGCTCGGCCACGTGGTTGACGCCCGGCTCCGCCATCCGCGTGCCGAGCCGGGCGATGGTGGTGAGGATGGTGTACTGGGTGCCCGACAGCCCGATGAGCGCGCCCAGGCGGTTGCGCACCTCCTGGATGGCGGCCGCGAACGCCAGCATGTCGTGCACCAGATCGCGGAACTCGACATCGGAGCCATCCACCAGCAGCGCGGGCCTGGAGGCGGTCAACGGCAAGGGCCGTCCGGTTCCGGCGGGTTTGGACGACATGCGGCGGCGGCTCACTGTTCGGTCTTGGGTCTTCAGCGTACGGGGTGATGTCATAGTGAAATATCAGCCTTGACGTCCATCCATTCATGATATTAGCTTTGTAACAAAGCTAAATTCATTCGATGAAGGACGCAAGGGCCACGACCATGAGCGAAGCCGCGCGCCAGGATTTCGACGCATCCGCGTTCCGGCGGACGCTGGGCCAGTTCGCCACGGGCGTCGCCGTCGTCACCGCTTCGACCGCCGCCGGCGAGGTCGTGGGCATGACCATGAGCTCGTTCAACTCCGTCTCGCTCGAGCCGCCGCTGGTGCTGTTCTCGGTGGCGCGCTCGGCCAAGTCGTTGCCGGCCATGCGGGCGGCGAAGGGTTTCGGCATCAACATCCTCGGCCACCATCAGGCGGACCTGTCGGATCGCTTCGCCCGGGCGCTCACCGACAAGTGGGACCAGGTGGAGCACCGCCGCGGCGCCAACGACGTGCCGCTCATCGACGGCGCCATCGCGCATTTCGAATGCGTGCCGTTCGCCCATCACGACGGCGGCGACCACGAGATCTTCCTGGCCCGGGTCTTGCGCTTCAGCGGACCGGGCGCCGGCGATCCGCTCATCTTCTTCCGCGGCCGCTACCATTCTCTGGAGCACTCCCGATCGGACGGAACCACCTGATCGGGAATGCTCCAGATCTTTGAATCGTGAGCGCGGAACGCGCGCTCGCCGCCGCCGGCGACGGCGCGGCATCCAGCTGAAGCCGCTTCGAGCTCGAAGGACCCAGACCATGATCAAGACCGGCGCCGAGCATACCGCCAGCCTCAGGGACGGCCGCGAGATCTTCCTCGACGGCCGCCTCGTCACCGACGCCACGGCGCATCCCGCGTTCCGTCGCTCGATCGCCTCCGTCGGGCGCATGTTCGACTTCCACAGCGCGCCGGAGAACCGCGAGCTGATGACGTTCGAGACCGACACCGGCACCCGCGCCAACCGCATCTGGCAGCTGCCCACCAGCTACGAGGAGCTCAAGGGCCGGCGCCTGGCGCTGGAGGCCTGGACCGAGCTGCACGCCGGCTTCCTCGGCCGCGCCCCGGACCACGTCGCCTCCTGCATCTCCGGCATGTTCATGGGGCTGGAGCTGTTCGAGGCGCACGATCCGGCCCGCGCCCGGGCGCTCGCCGACTACTACCGCTACGCCCGCGACAACGACCTCTACCTGACCTACGTCATCATCAACCCGCAGGCGGACCGCTCCAAGAGCGCCGCCGCCCAGCAGGATCCGTTCCTGTCGGCCGGCATCGTCGACCGGGACGCCGAGGGCCTCACCATCCGCGGCGCCAAGATGCTGGCCACCGGCGGCATCATGGCCAACGAGGTGTTCGTCACCTGCATCCAGCCTTTGCAGCCGGGCGACGAGGCCTACGCCGTCTCCTTCGCCGTGCCGATGAACACCAAAGGCCTGAAGATCCTGTCGCGCAAGTCCTACGAGGCAGGCGCCCCGTCGGTGTTCGACTACCCGCTGTCGAGCCGCTTCGACGAGAACGACGCGGTGCTCTACTTCGACGACGTGAAGGTGCCGTGGGACCGCGTCTTCGTCGCCGGCGACATCGCCATGACGGCGCAGCAGTTCCACGCCACGCCGGCCCACGTCTACCAGAACTACCAGGCGCAGATCCGCCTCTCGGTGAAGCTGAAATTCCTGCTCGGCCTCGCCCGGCGCATCTGCGAGGTGAACGGCACCACGGGCTTCCCGCAGGTGCGCGAGACCCTGGGCCAGCTCGCCTCCGAGGCGGCCATGATCGACGCCTTCGTCGCCGCCATGGAGGCCAAGGGCCGCTTCCACGGGCCGTACTTCGTGCCCGACCGGCACACCCTCTACGCGGCGCAGACGCTGGCCCAGCAGCTCTACGGCAAGTTCATCACCACCCTGCGCGAGCTCGCCGGCGGCGGCATGATCATGCTGCCCTCCTCGGTGCACGACTACGAGAACCCGGAGGTGGCGGCGCTGATCGCCAAGACCCAGCAGTCGCCGGCCGCCAGCGCCGAGGAGAAGGTGAAGTTCTACAAGCTCGCCTGGGACGCGGTGGGCTCGGAATTCGCCTCGCGCCACACCCAGTACGAGATGTTCTATGCCGGCGCCAGCTTCGTGGTGAAGAACCACGCCTTCCGCACCTGCGACTGGGACGGGGCCTCGGCCCTCGTCGAGCGCATGCTCGCCGGCTACCGGCTGGCGGACGAGGTGAGCCCGGCGGCGGCCCGCCCGCAGGCGGCCGAATAGGCCCGACACCGATATCGCCCGCATGATGCCCTGAAGGAGCGCCGCCATGGCCATCAACAAGCTGCACGACGAGTTCAAGGCCGTCGACCTCGCCACCGGCTGGGAGGTGCCGCCGGGCTATCCCCAGGGCATCCAGCAAAAAATCCTCTCCGGCGCGCTCGACGAGCCCAACCGCCGCGGCTCGCGCACCCGCCTGCTACGCTTTGCGCCCGGCGTGTTCACCACGGCGCCGTTCGTGCACGAATACTGGGAGGAGGTGTTCCTCGTCAGCGGCGACCTCACCGTCGGCAACGACGCGGAGGGCAACGGTGGCGAGGCGTTCGCCCCCTTCACCTACGCCGTGCGCCCGCCGGGCGCCTACCACGGCCCGTTCAAGTCCAACACGGGCTGCCTGCTGCTGGAGATCCACTACTTCGATCCGGCGTGAGGGGGCACCTGCCCAGCCCGGGCGTCAGATGACGGTTTCGGCCAAAGCGGACTCCTAAAGTCCAGGCCACATGCCGCCATCGAGCCTCAGGTTCGCGCCGGTGATGTAGCCGGCTCGGGGGCTGACGAGGAACGAGACGGCATCGGCGATCTCTTCCAGCGTTCCGACCCGTCCCATGGGAACCTGGGCGAAGACCGGTAGCGCCGCTCGTTCGATCTCCCGCCACGGCGCATCCGCTGCATGCCCGTGGTCGACGGCCACCTTCCGGAAGGCCTCGTCGAGGCGGCCGCTGTGGATCGTTCCCGGCGAGACGGTGTTCACCGTGACGCCATCCATCGCGACGGCCTTCGCGAGGGAAGCGGTCATAGCGATCATGGCTGCCTTGGCCGCCGCATAGTCCGGTCTCCCCGATGGAGGCATCAACGCTGCAAGGCTGGATATGTTGACGATCCTGCCCCATTTCGCCGCCTGCATGTGTGGCAGGACGCGGGTGGTGATCCTGACGGCTGCGAGCACGTTTCGATCGTAGCCGGTCGCCCAGGTCGCGGGGCGCGTCGTGGCCCAGTCCTCCGTCTCGCCGGAGCCGCCCGCGTTATTGATCAGGATCTCGACGGGCTTAACGAAAGCCTGCGCCTCGTCGACAAGGCGCCGGACGTCGTCGTCGTTCGTCAGGTCGCCGATGACGACATAGGCCCGTCCGCCTTCGGCGATCATGTCGTGGGCGACGTCCTCCGCCTTGGTCTTGTTTCGGCCGTGGACGATGACGATCGCGCCCTCGCGTGCCAGCCCGCGGGCTACACCCTCACCGATGCCCTTGCTGCTGCCCGTGACCAGGGCAACCCGTCCATCAAGCTTCAAATCCATCACGCAACTCCCATGTTGGTGCCGGGACTTTATGAGGACGGGACGATGAGCGAGGCAATTACGCACTTAAAAGTGCCTATAGAAGGGGAGGAGAGAGATATCTGCCTCGGCCCGGATGGTTCCGTCGCCCATGTGAGCCGGGTGCTCCGCATGATCAGCGGACGATGGAAGCTGCCGATCTTGTTCCGCCTGTTCGCCGAACCATCGATGCGGACCTCGCAGTTGTTGCGGGATATCCCAACCATCTCGCAGAAAATGCTGACGCAGCATCTCAGGGAGCTCGAGAACGACGGGCTCATAGCGAGGCGAGACTTCGGCGAGCAGCCGCCACATGTCGAGTATGGGCTTACGAATTCAGGTCGCGGTCTCATGCCGGTCCTGATGTCGGTCAGGGAGTTCTCCCGTCATCATCCCGAGACGGCTGGCGACATACGGGGTTGAGCGGCGCGATCTGCATCGCGGCGACAGTTGTCGTCTGGCCGGACAAATGGGCCCTGATCCCCGCTCGCGGCACCGTTGAGGTCGACTTCGAGCCTTCGCGTGAATTTTTCTCACACTATGCGCGAATTCTTGAAGGGTTGTCCGGCCCAAAGTTTAGAGATACGTCCGTATTGAGATCTGTCGCAGCCAGCAAATAATCATAGCTGCACGGTTCTAACGTTCTCGTCCGCCCACCAAGACCGGGCGTCGACGTGATCCGAACAGGAGACCCAGGCAACATGGTGGGCGACACGACCGTTCGGGCCGGCCGGTGCCATTGCAGTGCGGTGCGTTTCGAGGTGACGCTCAACGACGGCTTCAATTCGATCCGCCGCTGCACGTGCTCTTACTGCCGGATGCGAGGCGCCGTCGTCGTCATGGCGGACATGGGTGGGCTCAAGGTCCTGCAAGGCGAGGATGCGTTGACAAGCTACCGCTTCCACACCGGATCAGCGCAGCACTTCTTCTGTTCTCGCTGCGGGATATACACGCATCATCAAAGACGATCCAACCAGAATCTATTTGCCGTGAACGTGGCTTGCCTGGACGGGGTAAGCCCATTCGATTTCTCCGAGGTGCCTGTCATGGATGGCGTCAATCACACCAACGACACCGGCCGGCCCACGCGTCGAGCAGGCACGCTGCGCTTCATCCCGGCTAGAGCATGATCCCAAAAAGTGGCCTCCGGTTTTTGGACAAGATCATGCTCAAAACAAAGACTGAGAGCGGGATGATGATTCGAAGATAAATCATCCCGATCTAGGCACTGACGTTCCTCTGCGCCGCCGCGAGGATGACCGCGGCAAGCTCGCGTTTTGCCTCGTCCGTTCCGATCTCGCCCGCGGCGGCGGCGAGCGACAGGGCTTCGGCGGCGCCGAACGCTCCCACCAGGCTCGTCCGCGACACGCCTGCCGCCGCGAAGGGATCGAGCGCCGCCTTGCATTTCTCGAGGAAGGCCGCGTTGCACTCGCGCTTCAGCGTCTCGAGCTCGGGCGAGCCCTCGAGCGCCGCTGCGACGCCGAACAGCTCGCGGCCCTGCGCGAGCACGCAATCGACGTAGGCGTCGGCGATGACCCCGGCCTTGCCGGGGAGCGTGGCGGGGCTCGCCGCGAGCGCCTCCTCCATCGCCGCGGTCTGCCGCTGGTCATAATCCTGGTAGAGCGCCGCGAGCAGGCCGTTGCGGGTGCCGAAATGGTCGTAGACCACGGGCTTGGCCACCTCGGCCTGCTCCGCGAGGCGGCCGAGCGTCAGGGCATCGGCGCCCTCCGCCTGGGCGATGCGCCACGACACCTCGATCAGGTTGCGGCGGCGGTCGTCGCGCGACAGGCGGCGGCGGGGACTGGCGGGAACGTCGGTCGGGCGTGTTGACATCGTTATATACCAAAAGTAACTTACTAAAAGTATATAACGCCCACCCCTGGTTTCCAAGCCCGGAGACGAGCCCTCATGCGCACGCTGATCGTCCTCGCCCACCCTGATCCCGCGTCCCTCACGCACGCGGTCGCCGCCCGCATCGCCGCGGCCGTCCAGGCCTCGGATCCTGTGAATGTGGTCGAGATCGCCGACCTCGCGGCCGAGGGCTTCGACCCGAGCTTCGGCGCCGCGGATATCGCCCACTTCCGCGACCGGGTGCCGCCGCCGGCCGACGTCCTGGCCGAACAGGCCCGTGTCGACCGGGCCGACGCGCTCGTCCTGGTCTACCCGGTGTACTGGTGGTCGATGCCGGGGCAGCTCAAGGGCTGGATCGACCGGGTGTTCGTGAACGGCTGGGCCTATGAGGAGCAGGCCGGCGGGTCGGTGGCGAAGCTGCTCGGACGGCTGCGCGTGCATCTGGTCGGCATCGGCGGTGCCGACGACGGCGTCTATGAGCGGCACGGCTACGGGCGCGCCATGCGCACCCAGATCGACCACGGCATCTTCGGCTACTGCGGCGCTCCGGTTCTGACGTCCGAGTTCCTGCTGCCGACCGAGGCGCCGTTCCCCGCCTCGGCGCTTGCGCGCGCCGGCGACATCGGCCGGTCGATCGCGGCGGGCGCGGTCGCCGTGGCGGCGTAGGGGTTTTGCATCGAGCCCTTTGAGGGCGGCTGACAGTTCAGCTGCGTACCTCGCCCCGCCTGCGGGGAGAGGTCGCCTTGCGCGCCAGCGCAAGGCGGGTGAGGGGGCCTGCCGGAGGAGGCCCCAGGCCGGTCGCATGACCGCGGCAGGCCGCAGGCCTGTCGGATTCACACATTTCAGGCATGCCGCCTAAGCTGTTGTTCTGAAAGCGTCGCGGTTCACCCCCACCCTTAATCCCTCCCCACAAGGGGGAGGGAGGAGCCTCATTTTCAAGCGCGGAGAAGTTGGGCGAGGCGGCCAGACGAACGGCCTCCCCCTTGTGGGCAGGGGAATCGCACATGAGTAGAATGGGACTCTTGCGGGACTGTGGAAAATTGATTCTGAGGGGCTTCCCGCCAAGAGGAGGCCGCGATGGGGTTTGTGGAGATATTCAGCGAGGTTCCAGACCCGCGAGATTTCACCGCCAAGCACCCGCTGCCGGAGATTTTGTTCGTCGCACTTGCGGCCGTGCTTTGCGGAGCCAGGCACTGCACGGAGATGGAGCTGTTTGCCAAGTCGCGACTGGAGTTGTTGCGGCAGTTCGTCCCGCTCGAGCATGGCGTGCCCAGTCACGACACCTTCAGCCGGGTGTTGGCGGCGGTCGATCCGGTCGCGCTCAACGAAGCCTTCATGCGCTTCATGGCGGCGTTTGGCGAGCAGGCGCGCATCGATGCGCCCCAAGGCCATGTCGCCATCGACGGCAAGAGCCTGCGGAGAGCCTATGCCAAGGGGTGCTCCCATATGCCGCCGCTGGTGGTCACGGTCTTCGCCTCCGACACCTTCATGAGCCTGGCCCAGACCGTGGCTGGAGCCGGGGGCGAGGCCCAGGCTGCCATCGCGGCCCTCGAGCTGTTGTCGCTCAAGGGCTTGACCGTCACAGCCGACGCCTTGCACTGCCATCGCCGGATGACCGAGACCATCCGCGACCGCGGCGGCCACTACGTGATCGCCATCAAAGGCAACCAGTCGAAACTGGCCACCGAAGCCAAGGCCGCCCTCGATGCGGCGGCGGCTCGCCAACCAACCCATCAGACCGAAGAGGACGGGCATGGTCGCCACCAGGTGCGTCGTGCCTTTGTCGTTCCCTTCTCCCAGACGCCGGGCAAGAGCGCGCTTGTCGACCTGCGCGCCGTCGGCCGGGTCGAAAGCTGGCGCACCGTCGACGGCAAGACCACCCACGAGGTCCGCTGCTATGCGCTGTCGCGCAAAATGCCGGCCTACGAGTTGCTCGCCACCGTACGACGTCACTGGGGCATCGAGAATGACCTGCACTGGCAACTCGATGTCCTGCTCGGCGAAGATCAACTCAGGGCGCGCAAGAACAACGCCCCAGCAAATCACGCCCTCCTGCGCCGACTGACGCTCAATGTCCTCAGAGCTGATCCCGAAAAAATCCCACTCAGCCACAAACGGCTCAAGGCGAGATGGGCTGATCAAGATCTCCTCCGACTCATCACTCATATGCGATAGCCCTGCCCTTGTGGGGAGGCTGTCCCGTGCGGAGCGAAGCGACGCGGAAGGGACTGGTGGGGGTGTTGCCTCGACGCCGGCAGAACCTGCCACCGCGAAATGTACGCCGACGTGGATCCTACGCTGCCCTGCGGTCCAATAAGGGCCGGCGGCGCAGCCCGGCATGCACGAGGGCGGGCGGGTTGTAGTTGGCTTC
Organism: Chelatococcus sp. KU-N122; assembly: GCF_055391085.1. Classification (NCBI taxonomy): domain Bacteria; kingdom Pseudomonadati; phylum Pseudomonadota; class Alphaproteobacteria; order Hyphomicrobiales; family Chelatococcaceae; genus Chelatococcus; species Chelatococcus sp. KU-N122. The sequence continues at coordinate 1,894,157 of NZ_AP043981.1, forward strand.
GTTCACGCCGATGTCGACCCCGGCGGGCGCGATCTGGTCGATCTGGTCCAGAACCTCGTCGCTGAGCCGCACCTCGGCCGCCGCCAGCAGGTCGTCGAGCTGCTCCATGGTGCGCGGCCCGAGGATGGCGGACGTGACGGCCGGATGGGCCGTGACGAAGCCAAGCGCCATGTGGGTGAGCGACAGGCCCGCGCCCTGCGCGATCGGGATCAGCCGCTCGATCGTGTCGAGGCTGCGCGCATCCGACATCTGCTTCTGGAAGTGCCTGACGCGCAGCGAGTCGGGCAGCGGCTGCTCCTTGCGGTAGCGCCCAGTGAGCATGCCCTTGGACAGCGGGCTCCACACCAGCACGCCCATGCCGTAGCGCTGGCAGGTGGGCAGCACGTCCCGCTCGATGCCGCGATCGAGGATGGAGTACGGCGGCTGCTCCGTGCGCATGCGGGCCAGCCCGCGACGCTCCGCCACCCACTGGGCCTCGACGATCTCGGAGGCGGGAAAGGTCGAGCTGCCGATGGCGCGCACCTTGCCGGCGCGCATCAGGTCGGTGAGCACCGAGAGGGTCTCCTCGATGTCGGTGTCCGGCGCCGGGCGGTGGATCTGATAGAGGTCGATATGATCGGTCTGGAGCCGCCGCAGCGACCCCTCCACCGCCTGCGTGATCCAACGGCGGGAGTTGCCCTGCATGTTCGGATCGTCGCCCATCGGGCCGTGCACCTTGGTGGCGAGCACGATGCGGTCACGCCGTCCCTTGAGCGCTTGGCCGACGATCTCTTCGGACTCCCCGTCGCTGTAGCGATCGGCGGTGTCGACGAAGTTGATGCCGTGGTCCAGAGCCTTGTGAATGATGCGGATGGCTTCGCCGTGATCGGGGTTGCCCAACTTTCCGAACATCATGGCGCCCAGGCAATAGGGGCTGACCTTGATGCCGGTTCGTCCGAGCGGGCGGTACTGCATGGCCGTGATCCCTCGCGATGGAAAAATCCCGCGCTCCGTGCTAGGAGGGCAAACGGAACGTCGATCCGTTTTAAATACGGAACAATGTTCCGTTTTGCAAGCGGCAGGCAGCGGACGGCGGCGTAGTGGTGGAATCGAACAGCGACGGGCCGGTCCGGGCGGACGCGCGGCGCAGCCTCGCGGCCCTGCTCCAGGCGGCCAAGGACGTCTTTCTGGTCGCCGGCGTCGACGCACCGGTCCGCATGATCGCGGAAAAGGCCGGCGTCGGCGTGGGCACGGTCTACCGCCACTTTCCCCAGCGCTCCGACCTGATCGTGGCGGTCTTCCGCAACGAGGTCGACGCCTGCGCCGAGGCAGCCCCCGCTTTGTCGGCCCACTACCCGCCCGGCGAGGCCCTCGACCGCTGGCTCGAGCGCTTCATCGGCTTCGTCGCGACCAAGCGCGGGTTTTCCGCCGCGCTCCATTCCGGCGATCCGGCCTATGAGCCGCTGCCGAACTACCTGATGGATCGCCTGGCGCCGACCTTGGGCGGATTGCTGGGCGCCGCGGCGGCGGCGGGCGAGATCAGATCCGACGTCGACCCGGTGGATGTCCTGCTGGCGATTGCGCGCCTGTCCGCGCCGGACGACAGCGGCGGTCTGACGCCCCAGTCGCGGCGCATGCTGGCGCTGCTGTTCGACGGCCTTCGCCGGCAGCCGCGCGCGACATCGGGTTGAGGCTCGAGCGCTGTTCGGACGGGCGCTACGGGTCTGCGGCAGCCTCACCGAGGCGGCGAGGTCGCCGCGCTCACACGCCTGGAAGCTGGATAGCCTCAGCTACCGCAACAGTTTCGCGGCCGTGTCGATCGGGAGATAGAGGCTAGACGGGCGCTTGGCGAACGGCTGAAAGCCGTGATGCCGGTAGAAGGCGGAGGCCGTGTCGTCCTTGGCATCGACGATCACCGTCAGCACCGCCGGCTCGGCGCGCAGCGCACGCAGGACGGCATCGAACAGCAGCGCCGCCCCCAATTGCTTCCCCCTGAACCCCTGACCGATCGCGAGCCGCCCGATGAGCGCCGCCGGCAGCACGGGATAGCGTGGCAGGCGGCGGATCGCCTCATCGGGCAGGTCGTGAACCGGGATGCTGGCGGCGGCCAGCGTGTAGAACCCTGCTACCGCCGTGGCCCCGTCCGGCAGGGCGACGAAGCAGTTGGACACGCGCCGCCGCATGTCCTGGCTGGCCTGGGTCTTGAGATAACGGTCGAGCGGTTCCACGCCGGAGGCGAAGCCTGCGCGGTCCTGGCCCGCCAGCAGCTCCATGCGGAAGCCGTCTTGCATTTACGAGGAGATGACGAGCCGGCGATGCGCGGCCGCGGCGCGGCGCAGGGCGTCGTTAGGCTCCGGCGGATTGAGGAGGGCGGCGGCGAGCGCTCGCTGATCCTCGACCGCGAGCCGCAGCACCTGCACGTCCTCGATGGTCCGCCGCGCGGCTTCCTGCGCCGCCGAGACGACGAAATCGCTCACGCTGCGCCCTTGGATCTCGGCGGCGCGCTTGACGATGGCCAGCGCCTCCGGCGAAAGGCGCGCTTCGATGCGCGCCGTCCGCGTCGATGATTGCGGCACACTGCACCTCGCTTTCAGGCTCATAATGTACGGCATTTCGCCGGACACGACAAGCGCGATTTGTCCGAAAAGCACCGCAAGGCACCCCTCACGAATGCCGTGATCTGCCTGTTTTTGTCGAGGCTGGCGCGGTGTGAGGCTGCGAGACCGGGTGGACGTTAACGACTTGGGTGTATGCCAAGCCCGGTGCAGCGAAGGCTCAGGCTTGCCAGTCGCGCCGTGTGACGGCAATGTCAGCCCGGCAAGGCGTGCGGCCGGTGTAGGCCGGCGCATTGTCGCGTCGTGCGACAGGATATGGGAACGGCCAGATCATGATCATGGACGGTGGGAATGCCGATGCCGGAGAGATGAACGAGGGAGCTCTGCGCGGGCTTGGCTCGGGGCGTCTCAACCGCCGGTCGTTTCTGTTCGGCTCTGCCGCCAGTCTCGGCGCGCTGGGGCTCGCCGGCTGCGTGACGCCCGACGGCATGAGCCGCGCCGATGCGGCGCTGCATTACGCGCCGCTGCCCGAGGAGAAATTCCCGATCCCGGCGGTCGATCTCGACAAGCTCAATCCGAAATATTTCCGCAAGACGGTGCGCTACGACAGCAAGGAAGCGCCCGGCACGATCATCGTCGATCCCAGCAACTACTATGTGTACCGCATCGAAGGTGACGGCAACGCCACCCGCTACGGCGCCAACGTCGGCCGCTCCGGGTTCCTGTGGAGCGGTGACGCCTATGTCGGGCGCAAGGCGGAATGGGCGATCTGGACACCGCCCAAGGAGATGATCGCGCGCCAGCCCGAGGCGGCCAAATACGCCCGCGGTATGCCGCCCGGCCTCGACAACCCGCTCGGCGCCCGCACGCTCTATCTCTATCAGAACGGCAAGTACACGCTCTACACGATCTACGCCACCAGCGACCCCGAGACGATCGGCACCGGCGTGACCAGCGGCTGCACCGGCCTCCTCACCCAGGACATGGTCGACCTCTATACAAAAACCCCGGTCAAGACCAAGGTGGTCGTCCTGCCGGCATAGGCGGCCGCTTCAGCTTATGTGCGGGGAGCACTGGGCCGAGCCCTTGAGTCTTTGAGCGGATGGATGGCCGGGTCAAGCCAGGCCATGACGGCATGAACGTGAGGCGCAAGCCTTCCAGCGTCATGGCCTGGCTTGACCCGGCCATCCATCCACTTGAAAGCCAAGCGGTCGCCGTGCCCCAATCGGCTCATCTCTGTGCAGCATCACTTGTGGGCGCCAGGCCATCCCGCAACGGCCATGCGCCGCGCGGGATGGCCCAAGGTCAGGCGTTGCGGATGGTCAGCCCGCCGTCCACCGGGATGGCGACGCCGGTGATGTAGGACGATGCCGGCAGGCACAGGCTGAAGGTGATCGCCGCCACCTCCTCCGGCTCGCCGTAGCGCTTCAGGGCCGTGCGTCGCTTGGCGAAGATCGTCTTGTGCTCGTCCTCGATCGCGGCCGTCATGCCGGTGTTGATCGGGCCGGGGCAGATGCAGTTCACCGTGATCCCCTCGGGGCCGAGGTCGACCGCCATGGCGCGCGTCAGGCCGATCACGCCGGTCTTCGCCGCCACGTAGATCGTGTCGTTCGGAGTTGCGCCCCAGCCCTCGGTCGAGGCGATATTGACGATGCGAGCGGCATCCGATCGGCGCAGGTGCGGCAGCGCGGTGCGCACGATGCGCTGGTGCGCCGTCAGCAGGATCGACACCGCCCGGTCCCAGGTCTCGTCATACCTGGGATCCTCCATCTTCATCATGGCCGAGATGCCGCCGTTGTTGACGATGATGTCGAGCCGTCCGAACGCCGCGGCGATGTCGCCGATGACCTGCTTGATCTGCTGGTAGTCGCTGACGTCGAGCACCCAGCCGGTCGCGTCGCCGCCTGCGTCGCGGATTTCGCCCACCACCCGGTCGACGCCCTCCCTGGTCACGTCGGTGACGGCGACCTTCGCGCCCTCCTGGGCGAACACGTGGGCCGTCGCGCGGCCCATGCCGCTCGCCGCACCGGTGACCAGCACCCCGCGGCCCTTGACCGAGCGGTCGAGCCGTTTCACTGCACGCATGTTTCCTCCTGCATCGCTCTTGGATTTGCCCCGGCACCTTATCCCGCCCCGCGGGGGGCGCGCCAGCGGCGGGGTTCGGGAGGTGCCTCGGGCAAGGCGCCTGGCACTCGCCTTGGCGCTCCGACGGACCCGGCGGCAAGAGCGGATGCTGGGGCATCGACTGGCAACGTGGTTGCGTTGCGCCGCCGGGCCGCTCAGCCCGAGGGAGCTGGAGCGGCTTCAGAAGGCCCAGGCACGTCACTCGCGAGAAGGCTGCCGCGCCTCGCGGTGCCGAGCCGCGGCGCCCGCTCCCGAACGCCGCCTGAGCCTGTCGCGTTCGTCAGCCCTTGATGTCGGCGCTGACGACCGGCCCGAACATCTCCCAGCGATCATCCTTGAACCGCATCATCTGCATCTGCCTGATCGGATAGAAGTTGGTCGGGCTGGTATTGATCGTTATGCCGGGCAGCAGCATGCCGGTCGTGAAACCCTTGAGGTTCGCGGCCTGCCGCATGACGTTCTCGCGCGTCAGGTCGTCCCCCGCCTGCCTCAGCACCTGGACGAGCGTCTGCACGATGCTGTAACTGGGGACGTGAAGCCAGTTATCCTTGTCGGCGCGCGGCATGTACTTGTCCATGAACGCAATAAACTCCTTGAGGCCGGCGTCGTCCTTCCATCTGGGGTCGCTGGGATCCTTGCTGTAGTTCACGCTCAGAATGCCCTGCGCGTTCTCGAGCCCCGCCGGCTTCAGCACCGAGCTCACCGACACGGAGACGATGGAGAGCATGTGCACGGGCTTCCAGTTGACCTCGGCCATCTTGCGGATGCCCTGGGCAGCGAATTTCGGCGTCGATATATTCAGGAAGACGTGGGCGCCGCTCGACTTCAGCTTGAGAATTTCGGCATCGATGGTCGGCGAGCCAATTTCATAAGCGACCTCCGAAACGATCAGCGCCTTGCTTTTGTCACCGAGCGCGCTCTTGAATGCATGAAGATAATCTTTGCCGAAGTCGTCGTTCTGATAAAGAATGGCGATTCTGCCCGCCGGATGGTTCTCCTGGATGTACTTCGCATAGATCTCGCTTTCCACCTGGTAGGTCGGCTGCCAGCCGATGGTCCACGGGAAGTTCTTCGGGTCGCCCCACTTCGTCGCGCCGCTGGTCACGAACAGTTGCGGCACATGCTTGGCGTTCAGGTATTTCTGAATGGCGGTGTTCGACGGCGTTCCCGCGGCACCGAAGATCAGGAGAACGTTGTCGCTCTCCACGAGCTTGCGCGTCTGTTCCACGGCCTTTGGCGGGCTGTAGGCATCATCGTAGGAGAGGAAGTTGATCTTGCGGCCGTTGATGCCGCCCTGATCGTTGATCATCCTGACATAGGCCTCGTAGGTCGCTCCGATCGCCCCGAAGGCGGACGCCGGCCCGCTATAAGGCATGATGTTGCCGATCTTGATCTCGGTGTCGCTGACGCCCGGATCGTACTTTTGCTGAGCGAGGCCCGGGCCGGCGCCACAACCGAGGCTCGCGAGCGCGACGGCGACCGACATGACCCGCAATCGATTGAACATGTGTTCCTCCCCTGTTTTATCTGTCGACGGTCGACCGTCTTTGATTGCAGCGCAAGCAGCGCCGTCGGCTTCGAGAGGATCACGCGGCTGGCGCGCCATCCATCGACATCCGAAGACGCGAGGCCGGCTCTTCCCTCGCCGCCTCCGCCCAGCCCGGCCGGACCGCTGCCGCGCCCGCCCCGCCAGCTTCAGCGCCCCGACTTGCACGTCTGCTCCGGACAGACCGCATTGATGTTGGGCTCCGGACGTCCCCGCCATCAAATTCATTCGAGGGTCGAGCTATTCCCCGCAGGAAGGGGAGCGCGGGCGCAGCTGAGATTGCATGACCACGCGCCTGCGCGGCAAAGCCGGGTGGGCTTGCAGGTCCGAGCCCTCGGTCGAGGGCGATATTGACGATGCGGGCGGCATCCGATCGGCGCAGGTGCGGCAGCGCGGTGCGCACGATGCGCTGGTGCGCCGTCAGCAGGATCGACACCGCCCGGTCCCAGGTCTCGTCATACCGGGGATCCTCCATCGCCATCATGGCGGAGATGCCGCCGTTGTTGACGATGATGTCGAGCCGTCCGAAGGCCGCCGCGATGTCGCCGATGACCTGCTTGATCTGCTGGTAGTCGCTGACGTCGAGCACCCAGCCGGTCGCATCACCGCCGGCGTCGCGGATCTCCGCCACCACCCGGTCGACGCCCTCCCTGGTCACGTCGGTGACGGCGACCTTCGCGCCCTCCTGGGCGAACACGTGGGCCGTCGCGCGGCCCATGCCGCTCGCCGCACCGGTGACCAGCACACCGCGGCCCTTGACCGAGCGGTCGAGCCGTTTCACTGCACGCGTGTTTCCTCCTGCATCGCTCTTGGATTTGCCCCGGCACCTTATCGCGCTGCGCGGGCGTCTTACCAGCGCCGGAGCGGCGGGTCGTGGTCGCACACCGGGGCTGGGCGCCGGCCGTGGCGCTCCGCGTTATCGTCCTTGGGCGCTGGTCATCGCGGGCTGGCGTGCGTCGAGCACGGTCATGAGCGGAGAGCGGAAGTGCACCCATGGCCGGGCTTTCAGGCGGCCGCAACGGGCCCGCCCAGAGGAACAGGTCAAACGGCACGACAAGGCGCTCGTCGAGGCCCGGAGCGGGCGCATAAGCAGACGGTGGCCAGGCGCACATAGCAAAAGCAGAAATCAGCTGGTTGCGCTATAGCGGACGTTCGGCTACGCGCCTCGTATCGGACGTTTCGGCTCTGACATTGCATTTCCGCATAGCGGACATTCTGCTAATCTCAGAGAATGCGGAAAAGGGCGGCAAGCGGTCGTTCGCTGCATCTGGCGCGAAGGCCCGCTTTGTTGGGGGGGGCTGGTTGTGGTCAGCCTTCAACGCGAGCGGGCCCAACGCAGATTTCAGATCACCGTGCAGCGGACTCCAGTCGCAGATAAAGACAGAATCTCGTGCCAGTTCACATTCACTCTCTCACAAATCATGAGCCAACACTGTTGAGCGCGGATTGGGCTTTGGCCCTTTGATATCCTGAAGCAAGCACGCCGATTCGCTGGCGGGCATAGATTACGAGCTGATCCAGCCATTTATCGATCAGTGCCTTAAGCCCGTCGTCCAAGTGGTGACCCACCACGCCATACGTTTGGACGATCTCTGCAAGAGTCTCGAAAGGATAGTGCTGCGGGTCGTTCTGGCGCAGGATCTTGCCAGTAAGTTCGATTGCTTCTTTGAATTCCCTGAATAGGTCGACCCCGACGCGGGTGGTTTTTCTCGCCCGCAACATCAGAAACTTTGCGCGCCGGTCGTCGAGTTGGCGACGGTCGAAAGTCTTGCCGGTGCGGCGTTCGAATTCGTTGGCTTCACGATATCCCTGTTCGAGAAATTTTTCCGCGTCCGTAAGGGGGCCGGCCTCGCATTTGGCCATGTGCCATTGCAGCCAGAAAAGCGGCATTCGCCTGATTTGCAGTTCCTGCTTGTTATGTTCGAAGAACCGGTCGATTGCGACCGTGTCGGTGACGACGTCGGAAAGGATGGAAAACCGCATCAACTGACTGAAGATGCGCTGTTCGAATGGGTCGCGATAGGTCGCCGCAAGGTTCTTCAACAAAGGAATGATGGCATCGACGATTTCGGCATCGTCGAACAGGTTTTGGAGGATGTTCTGGGCCCCTATCGAGGGTACGGTCTGGATGATTCCACCGATCCGGCGCACGACGCGGAAAGCGTCATTGCCGGCCCTGGCATTCATCCTGTCGATGATGGCACCGTAGTCCATCTGCATCATATTGCTGAGGAAGGCGACCGGTGCATTCTCGCCTATATGGGTGATATAGAGCGCGATGATGATCGCTTCGCGTTCAGTCTGGCTGAGCGAAAGCTTGTTGAATTCTTCACGATATCTCTGCGTAACGTAGTGTGACCGGAGCAACCGCATCAGGAAATGTGGCAGGCTTGCCTTGCAGGTGTCCTGGATGAAGTGCAGCCGCGCAGCGGAATCAAGGCTATAAAAATCTCGCCACCCGGCGATCTGATCGGCGAGGTCACTCAGGGTGCTCGCTTCGTTCGCGTCAAGCTGGACAAGGGGTATCTTTCGGAAACTGCGGAAGCCTTCGAGCGATGCGAGGCCGGTAGGGCTGGCATCGACTGCCACAGCCCGGCTGGTGAGGATCAAGACGCCATCGTGACCATCAAACTGACGCGCGATGCTGGCGATCCGTTCTGATGGTAAATCAAAGCAGTTCTCGATAATCAGCGCTGCGTTCGGAGCATGGTGAAGAATGTCCGCGACCTCGTTCAGCACGTTTTCATAAGCCTGGCGCATCTTGTAGACTGGCCTTGCCCCCGAAAGGCGATAGGCAAGATCCGCCGTGAGTAGGGTCTTGCCATCGCAGGGATATCCCTCGAGAAGCACGATCCGGATGTTGTCAGCGATGGCGGCGAGTGTTTCCCGTATAGCGCCACGCCGTATGTGGTATTCAGATACATTATTGGACGAATCCCGCGCAAGCTGCGAAGGTTCGATCTTGCCATAGACGAACAATTCTTCAATCTGGGCCTGCGTTGGAACCGTAGCCGCCGGATCAGGAGGCGTGTATGTCGTAAAACTCGCCAAGCGTGGCACTTTCGGTGCATCCTTGGCCAAAAGCCCCATGATGGTGGCGGCAAGCCCGACCCGGCCGATGAAGAACGGCGAGCCGAGCCGCTTTTGAGCTGAGGCGACATCGGGGTCGGCTTGGGCGGTCGGGCGATTGATGAAGAAGGCCTTTTCGCGCAAGCCTGTCAGGTCGTTGATCGCCTGGTTGATGTGAAAATCGCCGGCATTGAACCCGACGAAGACCACGATCTGAGCCCGATCGATGTCGTGCCGAAAGCGGTCGAGCCACCTCTTTACATGGGTAAGCGTCGAGTAGCTTTCGGCACCGAGCACGCAGCTTTCACGAATGTTATGTATGTCCCATTTCTGCACATAGCCGTGCAGATGGATAATTGGGAGATTTAGCGTGGCCGTGCTGGGATCGTCGGTGTTGTTGAGGGGCTCGGCCTGTTTGTGCGCGGCCTGAGCCGCAATTTCGAGCGCATTATCGTAATTTGTCGTGTAAACCGCTTCCCAGGGGTAGCGTAACAGATCGGCCATATCAGAGGTTACGTTTGCAACGGTGAACCGATCCTTCAGGAGTGTCATCATGCCGTTGTCGGCAATCTTCTCGTGTAGGGCATCCGCGGCGTTTTGCAGATCCCTGTATGGCGAATCCTGACGGAGCTCGGTATTGAAGAGATCTAGCAGCTGTGCGCCCGTGCCGAGCGTTTCATCCGGCTGGAAATTCAGACAATCCGCTGAAAACCCTGCACCGCAGAATAGGATGCCACCGCCGCTGCGAGCTAGGTTCAAACGCCTTTGAAATTCATCAAATGAGTTGCTCTCCATTGGGTCCAGACTCCTAAGCTAAATTTTATTTCCAACGAATCGTGATAACTTGGACTACGTTCTCTCGGCTGCACTATCTTTTCAAGATGTCTGAGAGCCTTCGTCGACGCATCATTCAGGCTGCTTCGGCAAGCATGAATGGCCGGTTCTATAACGCTAGGGTGCAAAGAAGAGAGCCTTGTCGAATGTCGGCTCTGGCCCGAAAGCCTCGCTGCATTCCTATAGGTCAATGTCCGTTTTGCTCGACTACACCTCCAGAAGCGGTCTTTCCCCTCCCGGCCCCATCCTCGACGTACCAGGCAAGCGGGCGAATGCCCAAAACCGGACGCTCCGAGTTTCGCCTAAGGGTCAGGTCCCGCCGTTCATCACACCCGTCCTCCGCGCCTCAATGAGCGGTATCTCGTCCATTTATCAATCACTTTTCCGTCGCATTATGATCGATAAAAAGGATTCTATCGATCATGGCGTGGAATTGACAGTTGGAAGGCTGGCCGGCCTTTCAATGGCAGGAGGGCATCCTGCACGAGCAGGAGCAGCGGTTCGTCGAGGGCGCGGCCGTTGTTATCGGCTCCCTCCGCCAGCTTCGTCGTCGAATTGTTGAGCCAGGACGCCCTCAGCACCTCTGCGATCGAGGGTGAGATTCTGGATCGGGAGAGCGTCCAATCGTCCCTGCGCAAGCAGCTCGGGTTGGGGCCGACGTCGGCTCGCGTCGGGGCCGCGGAGGCCGGTATCGCAGACATGACCGCCGATCTGTACCGCGCTCCCCAGGGCGCCCTGTCCCATGAACGCCTGTTCGCGTGGGCTCCCGCCGCCTCGGGGCCCCGGCAGCACAGGGCCGCGACAATGGCGGCGTTTTTGCGCCGCCGCCGACTTCATGATGAAGAACACGCCTTCCGCACCTGGGCGTGGGTTCGTAACCTGATTTGCCGGGGCGTTCGATTCAATCCAGGATGGTGTCGAGTTTGTCTTGCGGAGCATCGGGGACCCACAGGCGCGGCCTTGTCGAGCCCATGGATCTAGCGGTAAGTTCGCTTTGTCGGCTTGTTGTTGGGGGGACGGCGGATGACGGTCGCAAAGATCCGAATTAGAGTCGGGTCGATGGAGTTGGAGTATGAGGGCGATCCTTCGTTTCTGACCGGTGGCATTGAGGCATTACTGACGACGATGGGCGATCTAGCCGGCCGCTTGCCGCCGCAATCTGATCCAGATGTGGTAGATTGTGCCATCCCGCTGCCGGGGCTGAAAGTAAACGGATCAGCAAGTCTGCCAGCTCAAGTTTCTACTAACACAATTGCCGCTCATCTGAATGGCAAGACGTGCACGGAGTTGCTTATCTGTTCTCTTGCGCAATTGGAGGTTATTCAAGGAAAAGCTGGCGTCACACGGAATGAAATCGCTGAAGAGATGAAAACAGCAACGTCCTACTACAATTCGAACATGCGCGGTGGGAATCTCACTCAAGCTTTCAAGACATTGATGAAAAACAAGCGGGTAAACCAGCTCCCGGGCGAAAAATACGCGCTAAGCGCTAATGAGCGGAAGCAGGTCGAGGCCAAGATTGCTGAAATCAGATGAGCTAAAGGACTGGCTCCACCGCGACCTCGCGCGTCTCGACAAGCTTCTGCTTGTGCTCGCCGCGTCGGACGGCTCGTCATCGGTTGCGCAAATCAAAGAATTGGCGGCGGCCGCCGGTTTCCGCGATCCGCGGAAGTGGAATATTTCGCAGGTTCTTAGCACGAGCAAAGGGAGAGCGATCCGCACGGAGGCCGGATGGGAATTGACCGAAGCAGGCAAGCTGCATCTGCGTAACCTCGGCGTGTCCAAAATCAGTCCCGCCGCGATCAAGGTCGCGGTCGATCTACGAGCGCACCTCGCTAAGATTACCGACCCGGCGACCCATGCCTTCGTGGAGGAAGCGATCAAGTGCCACGAAGCCGAGCTATACCGCTCCGCAATTGTCATGTCCTGGCTCGGGGCGATGGACGTCCTGCACAAGCACATCCACGCGCATCATCTTGCGGCATTCAACGCCGAGGCTCAACGCGTAAACAACAAGTGGAAAGTTGCCAAGACATCAGACGATATCGGCAAGATGGGTGAGAGCGATTTCCTAGACCGTATCGCCGCGATCTCGGTGATCGGCAAGAACGCGAAGGAGGAACTACAAAAGGCTCTTGGACTTCGCAACGGCTGTGGTCACCCGAACTCACTCAAGGTTGGCACGAACAAGTCGGCCGCCCATATCGAGACATTATTGCAAAACGTGTTCGAGAAGTTCAGCTAAGTTTTTGCCGCGGCGGGCACGGGCGGCAGATTTCGGATGGTCATTGAGCGAATGTCAGCGGTTGAAGGCCGCACTTTCTGATACGGCATTCAGAATGCGTTCCTGTGCGAACGTCGGTGATGGGCTCCCCACCCCACCCTAAAGCTGCCGTCTCACATTCTCCGCAAACGACAGGATATGCGCCCGCACCGCCGCCTCCGCCGCGTCCGGGTCGTGCCGGCGGAGCGCTTCGACGATGGCGGCGTGCTCGTCCACCACGCGGCGGTGGTGCTCGGTGTCGCGCAGGGAGACGTACCAGACGCGCTGCGCGCGCTCGTGCAGGTTTTTCAGGATCTCGCCCAGCACGGCGTTGCGGGCGGCGGCGGAGATGGTGGTGTGGAAGGCGCGGTCGAGGGCCATCAGGGCGGGGACGTCGCCGGCGGCGGCCGCGGCGGCGCCGTCGGCCACGTTGGCCGCGAGGGCGGCTAGCACCTGCGGCTCAGCTCGCTCGGCGGCGAGGCGGGCGCAAAAGCCCTCGTTGAGCAGGCGCACGTCGACCATGTCGCGCACCTCGTCGTGGCTGATGGGGCGCACGAGGATGCCCTTGCGCGGCAGCACCTCCACCAGCCCGTCGCGCATCAGCCGGTCGAAGGCCTGGCGCACCGGGGTGCGGCCGAGGCCGAGGCCGGTGGCCACCGCCGCTTCGCTCAGGGCCTCGCCGGGCCGGAAGACGCACAGGATGATGCGCTGCTTGATCGTCTCATAGGCCTCGTCGCGCAGCGAGCGCGGCGCCGCGGCAGCCTCGTCAGAGCCTTTGCCCATGTCGGCCATCGCCGCGCGCGGCCGGCGCGCCTAGCCGGCCACCGGCAGGACGCGCACGTCGTAGGCGTGCCGGATGCTGCGGCCCAGCACCGGGTCGACGATCTCGAACTCGAAGCGGTCGGCCGGGCGGATGCCGCCGTGCGCCGCCAGCGTGCCGCCGAACATCGCCGTGCCGTCGGCGAGGCCCTCGCCGTAGCCGGCGATGATGTCGAGCGGCGGCAGCATCGCCGCCACCGAGCCCTCCTGGTACAGGCTGCGCGCGCCGCCGATGTCGACGTGCGAGCGCAGGGTCAGCCGGTCCCAGTGCGGCAGCACCTCGTCGAGGGCCCACAGCTCGGGGGCGATCGGCTTGTCGCACATCTGCTTGGAGACGGTGACGTTGTAGGTCTCCACCTTGCGGTCGGTGTGGTCGGAGCCGAGGCCGAGATAGCGGCGGCCGTTGGCCGCGACGATCATGAACTCCACCTCGCCCGAGGAGTCGGGGCCGGAGCATTCGATGGCCGTCGCCGTGGTGAGGCGCGCCGCCGCCACCCGGTAGTAGACCGGCGTCGAGGCCGGCCGCGGCACGCCAAGGGCCTCCAGCTCGGCGATATGCTTCTCCAGCGCCGCCTTGTCGCGGCCGGTCCAGCCGGCGATGACGGCGGTGTGGATGGTCAGCCGCTCCTCATGGCTGCGCCCGCCGGCGTGGATCAGGAAGGTGAAAGCTGGGCCGGCCATGGCAATCGTCTCCGCCGTTCGATCATTTCGCCAGTGGACGACATCATCCAATGGCACAGAAAGGCTCATCGTGTTTGAATCTGGAGCGCTTCTCTTGCGATCGGGTGGGCTCACCCAACGCGAAGTGCTCCAGTCGAACTGCACAGTGATCTTGACGGCTTGGCGTTGAGGGAAGCCGCCGCTTCCAGCTAAGCTCTTGTTCTGAAAGGGCCTCGCCAACACCCCCACCCCTACCCCTCCCCACAAGGGGGAGGGAGGAGCCTTGCGATCCGGGAGCGCGGCCCCCTCCACCATGCTCCGCATGGTCCCCCTCCCCCGCGCAGCGGGGAGGAATACAATCCGTCAGTTCGGCATGCGGGTGTCGAGCAGGGTCCACTTGCCGCCCTTCACCTCGAGCACGTAGACCGGCTTCACCGCGTCGCCGTCGACGAAGGAGATCGAGCCCTCCATGGCGGGGAAATCCTTCAGCGTGGCGAGCTGGTCGCGGATCGCCGTGCGCTCGGCGGCAAGCTTGGCCTTGTCGCCGGTGACGCCGGCCCGCTTCATGGCCTCGGCGTAGAGATGGACGATGTCGTAGACGGCGGCGTCCATCTGGTTGGGCTCGGTGCGCTGGAGGCCGGCGGCCTTGGTGCGCGCGGCGAAGGCCGAGGTGAAGGCCTTGGTCTTGTCGTCCACCTCGGGGAAGAAGGTGGTGCCGATGGTCAGGGTCTCGCCGGCGCCGTCCATGCGCCGGGGCAGCTCCGGGTCGGCGATGGTGGTGCCGCCGATCAGCCGGGTGGCGACGCCCTGGCGCTTCAGCTCCTTGGCGAGGTTGACCGCGCCCTCCGGCGGCGAGCCGAGGCCGACCACGTCAGGGGCCATCTGCTTCAGCCGCGCCACCTGGGGCGAGAGGTCGAAGGCGGCGAGCTGGAAGTCCACCGAGCCCTTGAGCGGGATCGTGTATTTCTCGAACAGTTTTGGCACCACGCCGGTGCCGATGGACTTGGACACCACGTCGTCGGTGGCGTAGGCGGCCGCACCCGCCGCGGCCGGCAGCTTCTTGTCCTTGATGGCGGCGAGCACCTGGTTGATGACCTTGCCCTCGTCGGTGGTGTTGCGGAAGCCGTAGGTGAAGCCCTTGGTCAGGCCCGGCGCCGAGGAGGCCATGGACATCTGGGCGATGCCCTCGCGTTCGCCCACCGGGAAGGTGGTGCGCACCTCGGAGGAGGAGAACGGGCCGATGACGGCGAGCGCGCCCGCGTCCTGGGCGAAGCTGCGCAGGCCGGTGGTCGCCTGCTTGGGGTCGCCGGCGGTGTCGAACTTCACCACCTTGATTGTCTTGCCGTTGATCCCGCCCTTGGCGTTGATCTCCTCGACCGCCATGTCGACCGCCGCCTCGTTGGTGTTGGCGAGGCTGACGTAGGGGCCGCTCTTGGCCATCATGTAGCCGAGCACCAGCTCGCCGTCGGCCTTGGCCGCCCCGGCCGTCGCGACCGTCGCCAGCAGGATGGCGCCCAACGGGGCTTTGCGCGTCATGTCCGTCTCCTCTGTGCTGCTTGGGGAGCGGGGGCGGAGGCGCCCTCGCCGAGGTAGGCTTCCTGGAGCCGCGGGTCGGCGGCCAGCACGGCGGGCTCGCCGGCCATCACCACGCGCCCGAGCTCCAGCACGACGGCATGGTGGGCGGCGGCGAGCGCCTTGCCGGTGTTCTGCTCCACCAGCAGCACCGACAGGCCCTCGCCGTTGAGGTCGCCGATCAACTCGAAGAGCCGCGAGACGAACAGCGGCGACAGCCCGAGCGACGGCTCGTCCAGCATCATCAGCCGCGGCTTGGCCATCATGGCGCGGCCGATGGCGAGCATCTGCTGCTCGCCGCCGGAAAGGCACGAGGCGGCCATGCGGCGGCGCTCGGCGAGGTTGGGAAAGCGGGCGAAGATGGCGTCCAGCTCGCGCCGCAGCGCCGCGGTGTCGGTGCGCATGTGTGCGCCGAGCAGCAGATTGTCCTCCACCGTCATGGAGATCAGGATGCGCCGCCCCTCCGGCACCAGGGCGAGGCCGCGCGCGATGCGCCGGTGCGGCGCGGCGCGGGTCAGGTCCTCGTCGGCGAAGGTGATGCCGCCGCCGCGCGCCGGCACGGCGCCGAGCACGGCGCGCAGCAGGGTGCTCTTGCCGGCGCCGTTGGCGCCCAGCACGGCGACGATCCGGCCCTCGTCGACGCGGAGGCTCACGTCGGTGAGCGCCGCGACGCGGCCGTAGGTCACCGACAGGCCGGAGACGTCGAGCAGCGCCATGGCTCAGCCCTCCCCGTCCGCGCCGATGTAGGCTTCGCGCACCTTCGGGTCGCGGCGGACCGCCGAGAGCGGCCCCTCGGCGATCTTCTCGCCGAAGTTCAGCACCACGACGTTGTCGCAGATGCTGTCGACGAAGTGCATGTCGTGCTCCACCACCAGCAGGGTGACGCCCTTCGCCATCAGCGCCCTGAGGTGGTCGCGCAGGTCGTTGGTCTCGCTGGGATTGAGGCCGGCGGCCGGCTCGTCCAGCATCAGCACGCTGGCGCCGGCCAGCGTGGCGCGCACCAGGTCGATGCGCTTCCTCACCCCGTAGGGCAGCGCCGCCACCGTCTCGTCGGCCCAGCGGCCCAGGCCGCTCTCGGCCAGCGCCTGGCGCGCCTCCCGCGCCCAGCGGTGGCCCGGCAGCAGCCGGTAGGGCGTGAGCAGGGCACCGAGCGAGCCGGCGCGCACGTGCTGGCCCACCAGCAGATTGTCGAGCACCGAGAGGTGGGACATGAGGCGGATGTTCTGGAACGAGCGGGCGATGCCGGTGGCGATGCGCCGGCGCGACGGCATGCGCGTCACGTCGATGCCGTTCACCTCGATGCGGCCGGAGTCGACGGGGTAGACGCCGCTCACCAGGTTGAACACCGTGGTCTTGCCGGCGCCGTTGGGGCCGATCAGCGCCGTGGTGACGCCCTCCGGCACGGTGAACGACAGGTCGCGCACCGCCTGGACGCCGGCGAACGACTTGGTGAGGCCGCTGACGGCGAGCGCCGGGCTCATGACGAGGCCTCGCTCGGGCGCCGGCGCAGGGCGCGGAACAGCGAGGCGGTCACCAGCCCCTGCGGCCGCAGCGCCATGAACAGGATGATGAACACGGCGAACAGGGCGTAGCGCCACTGGTCGGAGGCGCGCAGCAGCTCCGGCACCAGCGTGAAGAAGGCGGCGCCGACCAGCGGGCCCCACACCGTCTGGGTGCCGCCGAACAGCACGTAGAGCACGGTGAAGACGCTGAGCAGCACGTTGAAGTGCTGGGCCTCGACGAAATTGTAGTGGTGGGCGTAGAGGCCGCCGCCGAAGCCCGCCACCACGGCGCCGAGCGCGAAGGCCGCCACCTGGATGGTCTGCACCGGCACGCCCAGCAGGTCGGCGACCGTGGGGTCGCTCTTGACCGCCGTGAGGCACAGGGCGAAGCGGGTGCACGACAGCAGCAGCATCAGCGCGACCACGCCGCCGGCGGCGGCGAACACCACGGCCGGCGAGGCGTAGGCGGCCACGGGATAGCCGGCCGCGCCGCCGACGACTTCCAGGTTGAGGAAGACGGCGGCGATCACCTGGCCGAGCGCGAAGGTGGCCATGGCCAAGTAGATGCCGTGGGTCCGCAGCACCGGAATGCCCACGGCGATGCCGATCAGCCCGGCCAGCGCCGCCCCCACCGGCACGGCGGCCCACAGCGGCCAGGCATAGGTGTTGGTCAGGAAGGCCGAGGCATAGGCGCCGATGGCCATGAAGCTGGAGATGCCCAGGTTGAGCTGCCCCGCCGCCAGCGGCAGGTAGACCGCGTAGGCGGCCATGACGTTGAAGGCGAGGATGACGAGGACGCCGGTGAGGTAGCCGCTCATCACAGCTTCTCGCGGCTGGCGGGACGGCCGAGCAGGCCCTGCGGGCGCACGATGAGGATCAGCAGCAGCAGCCCGTAGACCGTGATGTTCACCACGTCGGCGCCGATCAGCGAGATGGAGAGCACCTCGGCCAGGCCGATGAGCAGGCCGCCCAGCACGGCGCCCCAGATGGAGCCCATGCCGCCGACGATCATGGCGGCGACGCCCTTGAAGCCGACGCCCTCGCCCATGAACGGCGACACCTGCTGGTAGTTGACGGCGAACAGGATGCCGGCGAGCGCCGCGAGCAGGGCGCTGGCGACGAACAGCTGCGGGACCAGGCGGGAGATGTCGATGCCGAGCAGCAGCGCCGTCTCCCGGCTCTCGGCCACGGTGCGGATGCGCCGCCCGGCCGCGGTGGCCGTGAGGAACCAGGAGAGCCAGCCGACGAGCGCCAGCGAAAGGCCGAGCGAGATCAGCTGGGCGATGCCGATGACGAGTCCGCCGACGCGCAGGTTCATGTCGGGCAGCAGCGCCGGAAAGGCCTGCTGGTCGGAGCCGAATTGGATCAGCGCGAGGTTCTCCAGCAGCACCAGGAAGCCGAGGGAGGCGACCAGCGGCACCTCGGGATCGCCGCCTTCGGCCGGGCGGTAGGCGAGGCGCTCGACCGCGAGCGAGATCAGCCCCGCCGCGAGCAGCGCGCCGGCGAAGGCGAGCAGCCACGGCCAGCCCAGCCGCATCAGGCCGAAGGCCAGCATGCCGCCCACCATGAACAGGCCGGGCAGGGAGAAGTTGAGGAAGTTCAGGACGCCGATGGCCAGGGTGAAGGCGACGGCCACCAGCATGTAGATGGCCCCGAGCATCAGGCCGTTGACGATCTGCTGCGCCAGCATGAGGGCGTGCCGTCCTCGCATTATGGGCGGGGGTCTGGCCGCGACCTGGGTCTCGACCGCGAAATTAGATAAGATACAAAGCTATTTTAGTTGGCTGTTCAAGCTGAAATTTCAGGCGGATTTCAGGGCCGGGTCGAGCGGGCGCTGGCACCGCGACGGCTCGCATCCGCGCCTTTGTCCGGCCTGCTTTGGGATCTCGGTGCTTGCGGCGCCGGACGCCGCGCCCGCGCCGGCCTGCCCGGCGCGCGAGCGGCTGCTGCCCGCGCGAGCGGCAGCCCGGCGCTGCCGTGGCTGCGGCTACGCCGCTCGTTCAGGCCCGATGGCGTCGGACCAGCGGGATCACGCCTTGGCGATGTCCGCGACGGCCTCGCCGCCGAGGGCGCCGGCGGCCGGCGCGCTCGCCTCCGGGTAGCGGCCGAGCGACAGGAACAGCAGGGCCGGCACGAGCTGCAGCGCCGCGAGCGCGTAGAGCGGCGCGCCCGAGCCCGGAAAGGCGGCGAGCGCCTGGGCGAAGATGATCGGCGCGATGGCGCCGCCCAGGAAGAAGGCGAACAGGAACCAGCCAAAAATCTTCGAGACCGCCTCTGTGCCGAAGTAGCGCCCGGCGAGATAGGGCATCAGGTCGGTCTCGCCCCCGATGGCCAGGCCGCCGGTGACGGCGGCCGCCAGCAGCACGGGGAATGCGGTGGCGGTGCCGTAGACGGTGAAGCACACCGCCGCCAGCACGAGCGCGATGGTGGCGACCAGCGGCGCGTGGACGCGGTCGAGCAGGAAGCCGAAGCCGATCCGGCCGACCAGGACGGCCACGCCCGAGGTCGCCTGGATCAGCGCGACTTCGGCGAGGCTGCGGCCGCCGAGATTGGTGAGGATGAAGGCGACGTTGGTCACGATGGCATAGAGCGAAGCGCCCATGATGGCGAAGCCGATGGCCAGCTTCCAGAATGTCGCTGTCCCCACCACGCTCGCCATGCGCAGCGGCGGCGCCGGTTGGCGGGGCGCCGGCCGCTGTGGGGGAGCCGCGGCGCCGTCCGGCAGCAGGCCGTAGGGCGCGGGGCTGTCGAGCACGAGCAGCGCCACCAGCGGCAGGCAGATCAAGAGCTCGAACGCGGCGAGGACGAGCACGGCGGTGGGCCAGCCGGACTGCGTGATCAGGGCCTGCATGACGATCGGGATCGAGAACGCGCCGAGCGCCTGGGCCGACCCGGCGATGCCCAGCGCCAGCCCGCGCTTGCGGTCGAACCAGAGCGAGATCGCCCGCGCGTAGGAGATCACGTTGGTCCCGGCGCTGACCAGGCCGATGAGGGCGAAGGCGAGGTAGAATTGCGTCAGCGAGTTGCCGATCTGGCTGAGGATCACCAGCGAGACGCCGAACAGCGCGATGCTCGCCGTCGCGATCCGGCGCGAGCCCCAGCGGTCGAGCAGCCAGCCGCAGACCGGCAGCGTCGCCGTCTGCACCAGCAGATACACGGTCGCCGCCGCCGCCAGCTGCGGCTGCGTCCAGCCGAACTGCCGCCCGATGGCGCCGGACAGCAGCGCGAAGCCTGCGGCGAAGAAGACGGCGGACCCGAAGCCGATGCCGACGCCCGATCCGGCGACAACCTTCCAGCCCGGGAAGAACGGGGGCGTGGCCATGGCGAAGTCCTCCCTGTTGTTCGAGGCGGCGCGGGCGACGGTCCGGGTCCCTCGCCGCCGCGAGGAGCCCGGCCACCGCCTCGCGCCGATGCCCAAATTAGTGCCACGTATTCGCCTGCCATGGCTACGCCGCGTTGGCGTTCGACCCGCGCCGGCGCATAGGCCGGCCCCCGTGGCCGCCGGCCGGAGCGACCGCGACGCCTTGGCGATGGCCGCGGACATGGCGGCTTCGCGCGATTTATTGGCCGGCCCGCGAGAGCGCCGGCCTGCCACCGGCTGCTATGCGTGGCGGCGTCGAATGCAGCCGCGCTGTTATTCGGCGCCGTCGGGCATGACACCATTCGGCACGCCAATCCATGCGTGACCCGACGAGGCCAGGCGCTTTCAAGGTCAAATGCCTCACGCGAGGAGAGACGTCATGCTTCTGGATGATTCGCGCGTCCCGCTCGTCTTCGTTCGCTCGGGCGGGGAGAGCGGCGTGCCCGTCGAGGTGCAGCTCGAGAAACTCCTCGACAAGGGGCAGGCCTTCGTTCTGATTACCGACCATTCGCCCGCCGATCACCACGACGAGACGGCCGAGGCGCGCAAGCAGCGCGCCCTGTTCTTCAAGGCGGTCAAGGACCGGCTGCGCGCGCTCTGCCGCGGCATCATCGTCGTCGAGGGCGACGAGCCGACACCCATGCCGGTGCGCCTCGCCGCGGCGACCGCAGGCCGGGCGTTCGGCTTTGCCATCGCGTTCGCGTCCAGCGAAGACGATGCCATCAGGCGGGGAGAAGAGCTGCTGGAGCATGATCCCGAAAAGGGGCCACCGGTTCTTGGACAAGAGCATGCTCACAACGAAGACTTGGAGCGGGATGACGATTCCAAGAAACATCATCCTGCTCCAGGCGCCGCACCCGTATCGGGATCATGAGCCCATGACAGGCCCGGTCCTTCCCGGCATCGATGGCATCGACGACATCCAGCGCCCGGTCTTCAGCCTGATAGCCGAAGCCAGCTTCGTCGGCGAAACCGAGCCGCACCGGCATCGCAAGGCGCAATTGCTCTACGTCATCCGTGGGGCGCTCACCGTCAAGGCGGCGGGCGGCATCTGGACGGTTCCGCCAAACTGCGCCCTCTGGATACCCGGCGGAGTCGCCCACGCCGGACGGGCGAGCGGCCCCATCAAGATCGGCAGTCTATACGTCGATGCGGCCCTGGCCGCGGGGCTCGACGACCAATGCGGCATTCTGTTCGTGCAGCCCTTGCTGCGCGAGCTCATCCTGCGCTTCGATACCCAGTCTGCCCTGGCCCTCCCGGGGCGGGAGCGCGAGGCGAGGCTCGTTGCGGTGCTCCTCGACGAACTGAGCGGCGCGCCGGTCGAGCCGATCCACCTGCCGATGCCGCAGGACAGGAGGCTGCGCCGCCTGACGGAGGCCATGATCGACAGCCCGGGGTTGCGGTTCACCATCGCCGAATGGGGGGCGCGCGTCGGCGCCAGCGATCGTACGCTCAGCCGCCTGTTCCGGCGCGAGACCGGCATGTCGTTCGTCCGCTGGCGCCAGCAACTGCATGTGGGGCTGGCCCTGCAACGACTTGCGGCTGGCGAGCTGGTTACGACTGTCGCCGGCGATCTGGGCTACGAGAGCGTCAGCGCGTTCATCGTCATGTTCCGGCGCATGCTCGGCACGACGCCAGCCCGCTATTTCGATGACGCGGGCTCCGGCGGCATGGAGCGCAGCGATCGCAAGACGCTCTCGCGCACGACGGAGCCCGGCGACGGCCCGGAGGCCATCGGGATCGTTCCGGCAAACGTCATCCCGCTGAGAGCCCGATCATAGCGATCCGCAGGTCATGGCGACCCCGGCCGTCGCGTTGTCGGCGAGGCGACAAAGCCTCCTTGCCGAGCTTGTGACCTGTCACTCTTCTCTCCGGTCTAGAGTGTCACCCATGTCTCCGGTTTGTGCCGGGGAGGCTGTCCCGACCGAAGGGGAGGGACTGGTGGGGGGCTGCCGCCACCGCCGCAACGACGGCAGAACCTGCCCCGTCGACATGTGTCCGCCCGTTAGGCCGGCCTCCCTCGGGGGCGTTCATGCATCCGCCGGGGCGTCGGCTCCGAGGGTGCGCTGCTGCAGCGCCGGCATGAAGCTCCGGGTGTTGCGCCCGGCCCAGACATCCATGATGCTGCCGATGTCGATGGCGATGCCGCCGGCGTCCTTGATCGCCGACGCGTAGATCTTGCCGCAGGGACCTGCGCCGATGAAGGTCACGCCCTCGAGCTCCCCGCCCTCGATCCGATCCATGAGCCGGTTGAATATAGTCGGAAAGTGCGGCTCCGAGCTGCTCCAGCCCTGGCGTGATTTTTCGAATTTGTACTCGGTCGGCACCCTATACTGGACGATGCTGGTCTCCGGGAACGCAGCCGCGAGCTTGTCCTTGATGTCGTTGCCCGTAATCAGGTTCAGCCGGCCCGCCTTCGCCGCGATCGACTTCAGCAGCCCGGATTCCTCCATCTTGATGTGGATGTTCGCCGTCGTCAGGACGCATCGTTCGCCGACGAGCGGCCGGGTGAGGTGATCCAGAAGACGCGTTTCGATCTGGTTGAGCCGGACTTTCTGGTCGTTCGTCGGCGCCTTGACGGCCCCGAACGCGAGCGCCGCCTCCCGCGCCTTCTCGACATCGCTCACCTTCTCACGAAAGGTGCCGACGACATCCGCATGGATGATGGCCCACTCCAGCCACTCCCGCAGGGGTTTGAACTTGCCCGGGTCGCTCGCATGCGGACCGAAAAAGTTCGTCATCCATCGCATGAACCGCGTCTCATGCACGAATTCCGGGTAGCCGAGCACCGCGGATTCGCCGTCGCCGCATCGAATGAGGCTGAATGCCTGCTTTCGCGCGACGGCGCGGCGCACGATCTTTTCAAGCTCGACTGGAGGCAGGAGACCGGTATTTGGCTTGAATTTGAGGATATCATCCATCGGCCGGCGAATATTTATGAGTATCAGAGATATATGTCTAGAAATAGCGCGGCCGTGCAGCCTGCCGCGACGCGCGCTCGATCAAAAAACCACGGGAGCTGAGGCGACCATCAGCCGTTGCATGTCGATCCCCCCCTGTCATGCGGCCGAAACGCGCAACCTGATGATATATCTGTTATCATAGGTTGCAAGCCGGCGGCGTTCCAGACCTGGTTCATGTCGGCGCAGAGCGGGTCGAACGGGCGCAGCCTGGGGCGGCCGGCAAGCGGAATCGGGGCCGCATGGACGCAAGCGGAAACTCTGCTACGTTGCTCCGGACTCATCGAGCAATGCGCAGCCAAGCGCAGTCTCGTCATCGGGTTGAGCTGCGCCGACAGCTCGGATGGGCGGCTGCCGCAAGCTCTTCGGGGCAGCGTGGCTGATCCTGCGTCGCGCAGGGGGTGGAGGGGCGTCCGATGGGTTTCGCGGCCGGCACCGCCTCCTGGCGCTCGCTCTCCGTCATCTCCATGGCGCTGCTGCTCACGGCCGGTCGGGCGCAAGCCGACCCCGTGGCCCTGCCCTGGAGCGACCCTGCGAATGCGAGCCAGCTGCGGCAGGCGATCGACCAGTTCCTGGTCGACAAGCGCATCCCCGGCGCCTCCGTCCTGGTCCGCCAGGGCAATGACCGCTTTGCCGTCAACGCCGGCCTGGCGGACATCGCCACGAACACGCCGCCCACGCCGGACACTTATTTCGGCTACCGCAGCGTCACCAAGTCGTTCGTCACGACGGTGGTCATGCAACTGGCGCAGGAAGGGCGCCTGAGACTCGACGATCCGGTCGGCAAATACGTTTCGGGCGTGCCCAGCGGCGATACGATCACCCTGCGCGAGCTCGCCCAGATGCGCTCGGGCCTGTTCAACTACACGTCGTCGAGCGCGTTCGGGCAGGCCATCGGCGCCGATCCCGGCAAGGCCTGGACGGCGAACGAGCTGCTGGCCTTCGGCTTTGCCGAGCCGCTGCAGTTCACACCGGGCACGTCCTACCAGTACTCCAACACCAATACCGTTCTGCTCGGCCAGGTCATCGCCGCCGTCACGGGCCATTCGTGGGCTGCGGAGGTGCAACGGCGTCTGACCGGCCCGCTCGGCCTCGCCTCGGTGGTCGACCAGGGGGCCGGGGCCATGCCGCTGCCGAATGCCGTCGGCTACGCCGACGACGGCAGCGGACCGGTCTCCCTCACCGAGTTCAACGCCTCCGGCGCCGGCGCGTCCGGCGCGCTGGTCGGGCTCGCGGCCGACATGGAGCGCTGGGGCAAGGCGGTCGGCACCGGCGCCACCCTGAGCGAGGCGGAATTCGTCGCCCGGCTGAAGGCGTTCGGATCGACGAAAAGCGATCCCAACAGCCCGGAATACGACAGCTATGGCTTCGGCATGGGCGAGATCCAGGGATGGATCGGCCACACCGGCAACGGGCTCGGCTTCGAGGTGCTGGTCATGTACGACCGCGCCACCGATCGAACCATCACCATCCTGTTCAACGCGGCCAACGCCGACGACCACGACGCGCCGGCCCACCTGTTCCGCGAGCTGCTCGTCCTCCTCGGCTGGACGCCGCCGGCCAACCAGCGGCAGGTGGTGGCCGACGGACAACAGAAGGTCGTGGGCTCGGGCACCGTCTGGACCGGGCTGGTCAGCGGCCCGTTCGGGGCGCGGGCGGCGATCTATGCCGCCAACGGCGGCGTCGCCACGGCCGACGGGCCGGTGACGCTGGCGCCGTTGCAGGATTACGTGCCCGCCATCTTCGTCACCACCAACGGCCGGGTCGCGCTGGACCAGGGCGGCACGATCACGGCGTCGCCGGGCGGGGACGGCGCCTTCCTGCAGGGCGGCAGCGGCGCCGCGTCGCTGTCGCTGACCAACGTCGCGATCACCCTGCGAGGCGACGCCGTCACCGGCACGGGCGTCGACGTGCGCGAGAACGGCAGTGCCGTGCTGAACGGCGTCCGCATCGGCGGGACGGCGCAGGCGGCGCTGCACGCCGGTGGAACGGCGCCGGCCACCGTGAGCGCGACCGGCCTCACCGTCGATCTCCTCGGCGGCCATGGCGCGTGGGCGACCGGCAACGGCATGATCACGCTCGCCAACAGCAGCATCGTGCTGCGCGGCGAGGGCCACGGCTTGCTCGCCACGAGCATCGATGCGCCGGCGCGGATCTCCGTCCAAGGGTCGACCGTCGAGACATTCGGCGCCTTCAGCTTCGGCGCCGTCGCCCAGGGGGCGGGCGCCGCCGTGGCGCTCGCCGGCTCGCAGATCACCACCTCCGGCGCCTTCGCCCACGGCGCCGTCCTCGGCCAGGGCGCGACGATGGCGCTCTCCGACAGCAGCGTGCGCGCCGAAGGCCCGGGCGCCGCGGCCGTGGCGGCCGTTCCCGGCGCCCCGACCTCCGGCCCGACCAGCGCGACGCTGTCGCTCGACGGCAGCTCGCTGTCGGCCGCCAGCGGCATCGCCGTGATGGCCGCCGGCACGCAGCTCGCCGTGACCGCATCGCGCTCGTCGATCGCAGGGGCGATCACCGCTGCCGACGACGCGGCGATCGCGCTGACGCTCGCCAACGGCAGCGCCTGGGCGCTCGCGCCGGCGGACATCGCGCCGCCGTCGCGCCTCGGCAGCCTCGCGGTGCGCGACAGCGGCATCGCCTTTTCGACGCCGGGAACCGCCGGGGCGTACCAGAGCCTCGTCATCGGCAGCTATCAGGGCGAGCGGGCCGTGCTGACCATGAACGCCTTTCTCGGCGGCAACGGCGGCGCCGACCGCCTGATCGTCGACGGCGGCACGGCCGGCGGCCAGACCCAGCTCGTCATCCATCCCACCGGCGGCGGCGCGCCGACCAGCGGTGACGGCATCCTGCTGGTCGAGGCGCTGAACGGCGCCCGGACGTCGGCAACGGCGTTCTCGCTGGGCGGCGCGCGCGTCGCCGCCGGCGCCTTCGACTACAATCTCTACCGCGGCGGCGCCGCCGGCGCGGACGATTGGTTCCTGCGCTCGACGCGGCCGGCCCCGGCGGGCGGGGCGGGCCTCCCCGACATCCGCCCCGAGGTCGCCGTCGACCTGGCGCTCCCGGCCATGGCGGCCCGCTTCGGCCTGGCGATGGTCGGCACCTACGACGATCGCGCCGATGCGCGGGCGACCGCGGCGGGTGCCGCCGCAGGCTCCGGCGGGGCGGCGTGGGCCCGCACCTTCGGGGAGACCGGCCGCAACGGCTCGTCGGGTGGCGGCGAATTGGCCCAGCTCGGCCGCTTCCTCGACCAGGGGCCGAGCTACGACATCAGGTTTGCCGGCTTCCAAGCAGGGCTCGACCTCTACCGGACCGATGGCGGCACGGGCGCGCGCGACCTCGCGGGCCTGTTCGTCGGGGCCGGTCACGTCGAGGGCGATGTGAACGCGGTCTATGGCGGGCGGGCCGGGCAGGCCTCCATGGATGCCTACGCGATGGGGGCCTACTGGACCCACCGGGGAGCCGGCGGCTGGTACCTGGACGCGGCCATCCAAGGCACTTTCTACGATCAGGCGCGCGCCACCTCGCTCCTCGGCGAATTCCTGAAGACCCAGGGCTGGGGCCTGCTCGCCTCCCTGGAAGGCGGCTACCCGATCGCGCTGGGCGCCGCGTGGTCGATCGAGCCGCAAGCCCAGGTGGTCTATCAGCGCCTGTCCTTCGCCGACGGCGCCGACCGCTACGGCGTGGTGGGCTACGACGCGACGGGCACCGCCTACGGCCGCATCGGGGCGCGCCTGACGCGCGCCTGGGCGCTGGACAATGGCCGCACCCTGTCGACCTGGGGGCGCGTCAACCTCTGGCACGCCTTCGGCGGCGGCCCGGCCGCCACCTTCGCGAGCCTGAGCGGCACCTACCCGGTGTCGCTGGATGCGGGCTCCGGCGGCACCTGGGCGCAATTGGGCGGGGGCGTGTCCGCCCCGCTGGCCGACAACGTCAGCCTCTTTGCCTCCGCCGACTACAATATTCGCCTGGACGAGCAGAGCGGGCAGTCCGTCGGCGGGCGCGTCGGCTTCCGTGTGACGTGGTGACGGCCCATGGGGGCCGCCGGGCGCGGCGTGGCGGGCCACCTTATAACTTGTCTAAACTATTGAAATCACATCGATAGTTGTCAAACGGACGGAAGCCGTGCGATCTGGGGCGCGTCGCGGCGTGCCCCGTTCATGCCGCGCGCGACCGTTTGGATGACAGCGATGCAGAATGCCCCAGGACGCCCGCTCATCGTCGTGCAAGGCGAGGAGGGGCCGATCGAGATCGGCTTCGAGGCGGTCGCCGCCTACCACGGGCAGGGGGCGCTCGCCATGCTCGCCACCACCTTCCGCGCCGTCGGCGCGGCGCTTGCGGCGCTGTCGCCGGGCCAGCCGCTGCGCCGCGGCGACATCTCGGTGGTGAGCGGCCATCCCGGCCCCGGCGTCCGCGACGCCTTCGAGTTCGTGACGCGCGCCGTGACGCGCGGCGCCTACACTGTCGACCGGTCGCTGCCGGATGCGCGGCTCGCCGCGGGCGCCGACCTCTCCTACAGCTTCCGCGTCACCGCGGGCGGCCGGACCGCGGAGGTCGCGCTGCTGCCGGATGTGCTGCCCCGGCGCTTCTTCGAGCTGACCTTCAAGGCGGGACGGTCGACAGCCGAGGACGAGGAGGGCCGCCAGCTGCGGCGGGCGATCGCCGCCGACGTGCTCGCCAGGCCGGCCGATGCGCTGTTCACGCTGCGCCTGGTCTGAACCGTGAGGCGCGCCCTGTTCCTGTCGTTCGGCTATCCCGAGGCGTCGACCGTGCAGCTGGCCCGGCGGCCGGAGGCGGACGGCCGCATCGCCGTCCGCGACCTCTACGCATGGGACGACATCCCGCTCGGCGACTACGGGGCGCTGCTCATCGGCATGCACGCCGACCAGCGCTTCCTCGCCGCGCGGGCAGGCG
This sequence comes from Chelatococcus sp. KU-N122, assembly GCF_055391085.1. Classification (NCBI taxonomy): domain Bacteria; kingdom Pseudomonadati; phylum Pseudomonadota; class Alphaproteobacteria; order Hyphomicrobiales; family Chelatococcaceae; genus Chelatococcus; species Chelatococcus sp. KU-N122. Next base: position 1,922,312 of record NZ_AP043981.1, read on the forward strand.
CCATCGGCGCCTTCCTTGAGGCCGGCGGCACGGTCGTCGCCAACGGCCATGTCGCCTATCCGTTCCTGCCCGGCATCGACGGCTTCGAGGGGCTCGATCGCTACCGCACCGACGACCTCAGGATCCTCAGGCTCGCCGATCATCCGATCTGGGCGGGGGTCGCCGCCGAGCACCTGACCTTCCGCCGCGGCGTCGCCGGCTTCTACGGCCGGGTCTGGCACCGGCCGCCGGCGGGCGCGCTGGTGGTCAACGCCGTCGGCACCGCGGACCGGCCGCTCGACATCATCTATCCGGTCGGCCGCGGCCGCGTGCTGCTGCACGGCGGCAACGACCTCTGGCAGTTCGGCGGCCACGACACCACCGCCCGCATCGTGCCGCAACTGCTGCAATGGCTGTTCCGCGACGGAGCCTCGCCATGACGCTCGCGGTGCTGGACGGTGGCAGCTTTTATCACCATGCGGCGATCCACGGCCCGCGCTATCGCGACCTGTTCGACCGGGTGATCTACGCGCCGGAGCTCGACGCAGCGGCGCTCGACGGCGTGAGGCTGCTGATCGTTCCCGACCGCATCAACCCGGACCTGCTGCGGGCGCGGCGCACCCTGTTCGCGGATCTGCTCGCCGCCGGCCGCACACTCGTCGTCCTCGGCGAGAACCAGGTGGAGACCTGGCTGCCCGGCATCGGCTGGTCGCCGCGGCCGACCAATTTCTGGTGGTGGCTGGAGGAGGGGGCTCAGCCGGAGCAGCGGCTGGCCAGCCCCGGGCACGAGCTGTTCGCCGCCGTGCCCTTCGCCGACACCATCTGGCACTATCACGGCGTGCTGACGCCGCCGCCGGGCGCCGAGACGCTGATCGACGTGCCGCCCGATCCCGGCGGCCGCGACGCCGGCGGCGCGCTGCTCTACGACGACCGCGTGAGCACGCCCGGCCGCCTCATCGTCGCGACGCTCGACCCCTTCTACCACCACGGCAGCCGGTTCATGCCGGCGACGACGCGCTTCCTCGACGGTTTCCTGCCATGGACGCGCCGGCTCGCCCACGCACGGAAATCCTAGCACTCCCGCGGGAGCGCCGCCCCCTCCACCGCCTTCGGCGGTCCCCCTCCCCCGCTGCGCGGGGGAGGATCAATCCGTCCCCGCTATGCCGGGCCACGGCGCCGGCGCACCGATCGTGGACGTGCGCTAGCCAGCCTCGTCGATCCGCAGCCCGTGCAGGGGCACCACGGCGGTCACCGTTTCGCGTTGGGCCTGCACGTCGATTCGCCGCACCGGGACGCCGTACATCCGTGCCAGGTTGGCCTCGCTGAGCACCGCATCGGCCGCCCCGAGGAGGTGCTCGCCGCCACGCAGCATCAGCAGGGTGTCGTCGGCGAGGCCGAGGGCGTGCTCGGGGTGATGCGTGGTGAGCAGGATCGCCAGCCCGTGCGACCGGGCGAGCCGGCGCAGCAGCCGCAGGATGACGCCCTGGTTGGCGAGGTCGAGGGCGGAGCACGGCTCGTCGAGGACGAGGGTGCGGGCATCGCTCGCCAGCGCCCGCGCCAGCAGCACGAGCTGGCGCTGGCCGCCGCTCAGCCGGTCGTAGCGCTGCCCGGCGACGGCGCCCAGGCCGACCAGCTCCAGGCACTCCTGCGCCCGCGCCAGGTCCTTGCGGCCGGGCGCCTGGAAGCGGCCGAGGTAGCGGCTGCGGCCGATGAGCACCATGTCGAGCGCGCTGTAGGCCTGGTCGGCGCCCAAGGCCTGCGGCACGTAGCCGATATGCCCGTCGATGGCTCGCGTGCCTTCGCGCAGGACGACCGTGCCGCACAGGGCGCGCAGCAGGGTGGTCTTGCCGGCGCCGTTGGGGCCGAGCACGGCGGTGATCCGCCCCGGGGCAAGGGCGAGCGAGAGGCCGCGGAACAGCCACCGCTCCGGCTGGAACCAATGGCCGGCCCCCTCGAGCCTGGTGGTCCCGGTCATCGGCCCCTGCTCGCGGCCGTGCGGTGCAGGATGTAGGCGAACACCGGCGTGCCGATGATCGCCGTGACGATGCCGACGGGGATCTCCGCCGGCGTCAGGTCGCGCGCCAGCGTGTCGGCGATCACCAGGACGATGGGCCCCAGCAGCGCCGACACCGGCAGCAGGCGGCGGTGGTCGGCGCCCACCAGCAGCCGCGCCAGGTTCGGCACCACGAGCCCGATCCAGCCGATCGTGCCGCTGACCGCGACCTGGGCGGACACGGCCAGGCAGGTCGCGGCGAGCAGCAGCAGCCGGTCGCGGACGGGATCGACACCCAGCGTCCGCGCGTCCTCGTCGCCGAGCGACAGCACGTTGATGCGCCAGCGCATGGCGAGCATCACCGCGGCGGCGAGCCCGGTGCACACGGTGATGAGCGCGAGCTTGCTCCAGGTCGCCGAGGCGAAGCTGCCGAGCAGCCAGAAGACGATGCCGGGCAGCTTGGTCTCCGGGTCGGCCACATAGGTGACGAGGCCGACGAGCGCGCCGCAGAAGGCGCTGACGACGACGCCGGCCAGCACCAGCATCAGGATCGGCGACGCGTTGTCGGTGCGATGGATGGCGAGGACGCCGGCGAGAGCGGCCGCGGCGCCCAGGAACGTGCCGAGCTGCACCGAGAGGGCCGAGCCGAAGAACAGAATGGCCGTCACGCCGCCGAGCGCGGCGCCCGAGGCCGTCCCGATGGTCTGGGGGCCGACCAGGGGGTTGCGGAAGAGCCCCTGCAGCACGGCGCCGCTGAGCGCCAGCCCGAGGCCGGCGACGGCGGCGGTGAGCACCCGCGGCAGGCGGACCACCTCGACCACGACGGCCTCCGTCGGGCTCCAGGTCACGGCGACATCGGCCACGTGCGCCAGGAGGATGCCGACCACGTGGGCGAGGGGCACCTGGTAGCGGCCCGAGCCGATGGACCAGGCGACGACGATCGCCAGGGCTGCCAGGAGGCCGGCGAGGCAGGCAGCCCAGCCGTAACCCCTGGCGAGGCCGCTCGCCGGCGCCCGTCCGGCTGCGATGCCTTCGGTCATCGGGCGAGATACCGGTCGTAGCCGGCGGAGCCGCGGTTCTCCGCCGCATAGAGGATCGGATCGATCTCCGCATCGGTCAGCGCGTGGCCGTAGAGGAACTCGAACCAGCTGCGCATGGCCCGCCGCAGGTCGGCGCCCGCGCGGTCGGGATGCAGGAGGCCCGCGAGCCAGATCCAGGTGAGCGCCGATTCCTGGCTCGGCGGGTCCCACCGGTAGCCGCCGAGCGGCATGCGGAAGACGCGGCGGGTCCTGACCGCCTCCACCCCCTGCCAGCGGGGATCGTCGTAGATGTCGGACGGCATCGCCGTGTCGAAGTTGCCGAGCAGGATCACCTGCGGATTCCAGGTCAGGATCTGCTCGATCGTGACCGCGCCGGACGCGGCCGCCTCCGCCACGTTGGCGCCGCCGGCGAGACGGATGCAGAAGTCGTTGTAGGAGCCCTTGCCGCCGACCCGCAGGGTGTCGGTGACACGGCCGAGGTAGAGCACGCGCGGGCGTGCCGCCTGCGGGACATCGCCGAGCGCCGCGGCGACGCGGCGCATGGCCTCGTCCTGGCGGCGGTTGAGCTCGTCGGCGCGCGCCTCCTTGCCCGCCACCTGGCCCATCATGCGCGCATAGCCGGCCATGTCGTCCTGCGTGCCGTAGCGCATGCCGAGCACGGGGAGGCCGGTGCGGTCGAGCGCCGCCAGGGCGTCGTCGGCCGTCGCCCACTGGAACACCGCGTCGGGCCGCAGCGCCAGGATGCTCTCGATGTTGGGCGCGGTGCCGGCGCCGGCCGTGATGTTGGTCGCGATGTGCGTGAAGCCCGGGAACAGCCGGCCGAGAATGCCGTCGCGCATGGCCGCCGCCGACATGGCGTTCATGCCGGCGATGTTCGCCTCGGTCCCGTCGATGGCGATGTAGGTCGAGGCGGCGGGCATCGGCAGGAAGACCGCGCGCTCAGCCGGGCCGGCGAAGCGCGCGACGCGGCCGCGCTGGTCGGTGATCTCCGCCGCGCCGGCGGGGGCCATCGCCGCAAGGACGAGGATCGTGGCCAGGACGGCGGCCGGCGCGGTCCGGCCACGCCTGCGGGCCGGCGCCCGTGCGGCGGCCGCGGCGGTGATGGGTGCGTTCATCCGCGCTCCAGGATCTGCAACGGCGCCAGCCATAGAACGGTGGGGGTGGAAAGCAAAGGAAAGAATATCCGTGCAGATTTAGATTATTATAGTTCTAGTCTGATGCGACGGTGATTCGTGACGGAGTCATGTCGGCTAGATTGAAATAATTCAAATTATTATGTTTGGTAAACATCTTGTATAAAACGCGTCATTCCGCTACGAGCGCCGCAATCGAATCAATAATAGTGAAAGGCGCTCCTCATGTTGCAGTCGCAACTACTGGTCATCGACAGCAACAGTCACAACTTTTCGAACAGGGATTGTCGGCGGCGCTGCGCGCCGGCTTGGTCGGTATCGTCACTCGCGATCGCCTGCGCCCTGCTGTCCGGCGCCTCCGCCCGCGCGCAGGAGGCGGCCACCGCTCCGGCGACGGTGCAGCTGCCGACCATCGAGCTCAACGGCGGCGGCAGCCGCGATTCCCTGCAGCCGCTGGGCGGCCAGTTGACCCAGCCCACATCCCTGGTCACCCAGATCACCCAGAGCGCCACGGTGGTCGACCGCGCCGAGATCGAGCAGACGTCGCCCGTCGGCATGCTCGACATCCTCGCCGACGTGCCGGGCGTCTCCATCGCGCGGTCCGGCGGCATCGGCGGTCAGATCTATCTGCGCGGCTTCAGCTCGAACGCGTTCCGCTCGCCGCTCTACGTCGACGGCAACCGCTTCCGCGGCCGCAACACGCTCCAGCTCAACTACTTCTCCCCGGAGGAGATCGACCATGTCGAGGTCATCCGCGGGCCGGCCTCGGTGCTCTACGGCAGCGAGGCGCTGACCGGCCTCGTCAACATCGTCACCCGCAGCCCGACCGGCGATCCGAACGGGCCGTTCCGCTTCACCGGCGGCGGCTGGTCGACGGGCTTCGGCACGGCGGCGCGGTCGTTCACCACCGACGAATGGGTGCAGGGCGCCGGCCACGGCTTCGACATGCTGGCCAACATCGCCGGTCGCTGGGGCAACGACTACGATACGCCCAAGGGCAGCGCGCCGAACAGCGATTACCGCAGCCTCGGCGGCAGCGTGAAGCTCGGCTATACGCCGACCCCCGGCCAGCGCTTCGAGCTGGCGTTCCGCAAGTATACCGAAACCGACGGCCGCGCCGGCGGCGTCGGCGGCGCGCCCGGCTGGCCCTACCTGAACGTGCGCCAGAGCCCCAACGACGTGACCATGGGCAGCCTGACGTATACCGGCGAGTTCGACGGGCTGATCAAGCGCGTCGAGGGCTCGCTCTACATCAATTACTTCGACACCTACCTGAAGACCGTCAACAATACCATCAACGCCAGCGGCGTGACGACGCGCACGGTCAACTCGACCAGCCACGTCATCGGCCCGACGGTGATCGGCGGCCGGCTGCGCGGCGAGATCCCCTGGTCGATCGGCCTCGGCACGGCGAAGACGACCATCGGCGTCGACAGCTTCCACGAGGACCGGCCTGGCTCCAAGAGCTGGTCGCAGACCTATGCCTTCACCAACGCCGGCGCGCTGAGCCGCATCACCACCGCCAACCCGGCGACCACCGGCCCCGATACGACGCAGACCAACTTCGGCGCCTATGTCCTGCACGAGTGGACGCCGATCGAGCGGCTCACGCTGTCGGCCGGCGGCCGCTTCGACTGGTTCGAGACCACGACGGGCCTGTCGCCGCTGCCGGCCGCCGTGCTGCCGGCCTTCCTCGGCCGCACCAACACGACGTCGACGGCGCCGACCGGCAGCGTCGGCATCGTCTACCAGCTGCTGCCGGCCGTGGATCTCATCGCCACCGTCGCCACCTCCTTCCGCCAGCCGACCAACTCGGAGCTCTACGCCTTCTCGGCGACGACCATCCCCAACCCGTCGCTCAAGCCCGAGCGCGGCGTGACCTACGAGGGCGGCTTCCGCTTCCATCTGGACAACGCGACGCTGAAGGTCACGGCCTTCGACAGCCACTACGAGAATTTCCTCCAGACCACGGCGACCACGTTCAACGGCCTCTCCGGCTTCACCCAGAGCCAGAACGTCGGCAGGGCGGTGGTCCGCGGCGTCGAGGTGGAGGGGCGCTGGCAGGTGACCGAGACCACGAATATCTTCGGCTCGGCCGCCTATCTGCACGGCGACAACAAGACCACGCACACGCCGCTGCCCTATATCGCGCCGTTCCTCGGCCGCGTCGGCGTCCAGTACGCGGCCACGGACGCGAGCTACTCGGTGATGGGCGTGCTCGACTTTTCCGCCCGCAAGAGCCGCATCGATCCCGCGCAGGAATACCCCACGGCGGCCTATGCGATCCCCAAGCTCTACGCGACGCTGCAGCTCGGCAAGCTGATCTCGCCGGCGCTCGGCGACACCAGGCTGATCCTGGGCATCGAGAACATCTTCAACCAGGCCTACCGGCAGCCGTCGACCTTCGCCAACGTCTCCTACCCGGAGACCCTCACCAATCCGCTGCTCGAGCCGGGGCGCAACTTCACCTTCAAGCTCCAGCACACGTTCTGAGGCGCCGCGCCGTTGGCGCCGGCGCGACGCGCCGGACGCCAACGGCTCATGTCGACGACGGGTCCGCACCGCTCGCGCCCTTGAGCAGATCAACCAAAGTCGAGGTTTTGTGAGCGTGTCGGCTTGCCGTCGCCAGCTCTCGCCCATATGCGCGGGCGGGAACTCGAACGCGGAGCTGACATGGATACGCGAGACGCCCCGCCCGCCCGGTCCCGGCCCTCGAGCGCCGCGGCGGGACGACCGGCCGACACGCCTGTCCATGCCGCGGCCGGCTGGGGCGCCCTGCTCGCCGGCGCCAACGGCGTGCGCTCGCTGGCGCTGGCCGGCGGCGTCGCCCTTCACGCCATCAACGTCTACGTCGCGACGACGATCCTGCCGTCGGTCGTCCGCGACATCGGCGGCCTCGACCTCTATGCCTGGAATACCAGCCTCTTCGTGGTCGCCTCGATCCTCGGCTCGGCGCTCTCCGCGCAGCTGTTGCGGCGCGCCGGCCCGAGCGGCGCCTATGTGACCGCCGCGCTCACCTTCGCGCTCGGATCGGCGGTGTGTGCGGCCGCGCCGTCGATGCCGGTCATGCTGATCGGCCGCCTGGTGCAGGGCCTGGGTGGCGGCTTCCTCCTGGCGCTGGCCTACGCCATGGTGCGGATCGTCTTCGCCGAGGCGCTGTGGCCGCGGGCCATGGCGCTGGTCTCCGGCATGTGGGGCGTGGCCACCCTCGTCGGGCCGGCGGTCGGCGGCGTCTTCGCCGAGCTGGGCATCTGGCGAGGGGCGTTCTGGTCGCTGGTGCCCATCTCCATCCTGTTCGCGCTGCTCGCCGCCACCCTGCTGCCGCGGCGCGAGGCCGGCGAGCGCCAGCGGGCCGCGACGCCGCCGATTCAGCTGTCATTGCTGACGGCGGCCGTTCTCGCCGTCTCGGCCGGCAGCGCCTCGCCTTCGCTGACCTGGAACATCGCTGGCGTCGGCGCGGCCTTCGTGCTGGCGGCCCTGCTGGCCAGGGCGGAGGCGCGCGCCGGGCAGAAGCTGCTGCCGTCCGGCGCCTTCGTGGCGACCTCGGCGCTCGCGACGCTCTATGCCACGATGTCGCTGCTCGCCATCACCGTCACCAGCACCGAGATCTTCGTGCCGCTGTTCCTGCAGGTGCTGCACCGGCAGTCGCCGCTCGCGGCCGGCTACATCGCCGCGCTGATGGCAGCCGGCTGGACACTGGGCTCGCTGGCGAGCTCGGGCGCCGGCGGCCGCGGCGTCAGCCGCGCCATCCTCGCCGGCCCCGTCCTGCAGCTCGTCGGCATGGCGTCCCTCTGCTTCCTGGTGCCGCGGAGCAGCGGCGGCGCCTGGTCCGAGCTGGCGCCCCTATGCCTGGCGCTGTTCGGCATCGGGCTCGGCGTCGGCGCGGCGTGGCCGCACCTGCTGACCGGCGTGCTCAAGGCGGTGCCGCCGAACGAGCAGGATATGGCCGGCGCGTCGATCACCACGGTGCAGTTGTTCGCCATGGCCACCGCCGCCGCGCTCGCCGGCATGGTGGCCAACGCTGGCGGCCTGATCGATCCCGGCGGCCTGCCGGGCACGGCGAGCGCAGCGCGCTGGCTGTTCGGCGCCTTCGCGCTCGCGCCCCTGCTCTGCCTCGCCGGCGCCCGGCGGGTCGCCGCGCGCTCGCAGCCTGCCGCCTAAGCCATTGTTCTGAAAGCGCAACGCAAGCTGGACGGCCCCCACCCCTGCTCCTCCCCGCCACGGCTTCGCCCATGCAAGTCGGGCCTGCCCGACTTGCACACTTGGAGCAGGGATCTCGGGCAGGCCCGAGCTCCTTGGGGAGGGAGGAGCGCTTGCTTGCGGCCTTGGAGAGTTGGCGGGGCGGCTAGACGAACGGCCTCCCCCTTGTGGGGGGCTGTCCCGTGCGAAGCGGAAGAGACTGGTGGGGGTGGGGTCCAACCGCTGCAACGCCGGCAGAACCTGCCCGCCAAGGTTACGATGGCCTAAACCAGAGCGCCGGGCGATCGGATGCTCCGTGGCGCGGCCCGTCGTGCCCGCGGTCAATCGAAGCCGAGCAGGACCGCCCATTCGGACACCGGCTCCCGTCGGGTGATCAACGTATTGATCGGGTGGTCGGCGGCGTAGCCCAGGGCGATGCCGCAAAACACCATCTCGTCGTCTGGCAGATCGAGCAGCGCGGCCAGGGTCTTCGGATAGCGTGACCAGTACTCCTGCGCGCACGTCGCAAGCCCGTCCTCGACGGCCAGCAGCATCAGCGTCTGCAGGAAGATGCCGAGATCGCTCCATTGCGGCGGGCCCAGCCGCCGGTCGAGGCAGACGAAGAGGCCGACGGGCGCCCCGAACAGCTGCCCGTTCTTGGCCAGCTGCCGCAGGCGGCCGGGCCGGTCCTCCCGCGCAATCCCGATCGTGGCGTAGAGGTCCTCGCCGCATTCGGTCCGGCGGCGCCGGTAGGGATCCCAGAGGGCCGGCGGATAGACCTCGTACTCCGGGGCCTCGCCGGCCGGATCGGCGGTCGCCCGGGCCTTGAGCTCGTCGAGCGGCCGGCCGGCCAGCGCGTAGACGCGCCAGGGCTGCAGATTGCCGCCCGACGCAGCTCGTCCGGCTTTCTCCAGCAGCGACAGGACTTGTTCTCTGGAGATGGGATCGGGCCTGAAGGCCCGGATGGAGGTGCGCCGCGCGACGGCGTCGGAGACGTTCATGACGTCAGCCCAGAAGCTTGACGAGGGCGTCGGCGACGTCGTCCGGCCGTTCCACCTGCGGGTAATGGCCGAGGTCGGGAAGCCCTGCCGTGGCGGCATGCGGCAGCACGGCGGCCGCGCGTTCGACGATGGCTGCGCCGGAAATCGCGTCGGCGAGGCCGTAGAGGAAGCCGAGCGGGACGCTCGTCCGGGCCAGCGCCGCCTCCCATGGGCCGGCGAGCCGTGCGCGCTCGCCCATGTAGACGAGGTGCTTCGGCCATAGCAGCTGGCCGTCGTCGCGCCTGATAGCGTCCCACATGTCGTCGACCTCCGCCTCCGCCAGCCGCCGTGACGGAAACAGCGACGTCAGGCTGGCGGCAATGCTCTCCCGCGTCAGCGACCGGGCCAGCGCCGGCCCTTGCACGGGATCGATCAGCGCCAGCTGCGCCGGCGTCGGGCGATAGAGCGCCGGGAACACCGACGAGTTCATGAAGATGGCCTGCCGCAGGGTGAAGGCGAGGCGGCCTTCCAGCTGGCGATGGAGCATCTCCTGCAGCAGGATGCCGCCGAGGTCGTGGCCCACGACGTGCGCCTCCGTGATGCCGAGCGCGCCGAGGGTCGCCAGGGCGCGGTCGGTCTGGAGGAGCGCGGAGTAGTCGGCATCCTCAGGCTTCGCCGACGCGCCGTAGCCCAGGTAGTCGAAAGTCACGCAGCGATAGCGGGAGCGCAGCCGTTCGATCACGGCCGACCAATCGTGCGACGACGTCGGGAAGCCGTGGAGGAAGACGACCGTCCGCTCGCCGGCGCCGTCGATCCGGGTGAAGATGCGCTCGCCGTTGACGGCGACAAAGGCGCCGTTCTCCCACCATGCGGTGAGCCTCATAGCCGCTTCTCCTTGATGTTGATGCCTATTTTGCCGTGCTGGTCGCCGCTGGCGAGGCGCTGGTAGGCCGCGGGGACCGCGTCGAAGGGGTGGACGCTGTCGATGACCGGCCGGAAGGTGGCGGCCTCGATGAAGGCGAGCATCGCCTCGAAGCTCGCCCGCGACCCCACCGTGATGCCGCGGATCATGAGGTTCTTGGTGATGATCGGGCCGAGCTCGATCCTGGCGGACAGGCCGCCCAGGAAGCCGGTCGCGACGATGCGCCCGTTCTGGCCGCTGGCGGCGATGGACTCGGGAAGGGTCGTCTCGCCGCCGACGTCGACGACCACATCCACGCCGCGGCCGGCCGTCGCGGCGAGGACGGCTTTGCCCCAGTCCGGCGTTTCCGAGGAGATCACCGTGTCCACTCCGAGCGCGCGCAGCGCGGCAGCCTTGGCGGCGGACCGCGACACCGCGACCACCTTCAGACCGGCGGCCAGGCCGAGCTGGGCGGCAAAGGTCGACACGCCTCCCGAGCCCTGCACCAGGACCGCTTCGCCGGGCCTGGCCGCCGCCAGCTCGAAGAGCGCGCACCATGCGGTGAGCGCGGCGATGGGGAGCGTTGCGCACTCCACATCCGTCAGCCGCTCGGGCGCGCGCACGACGAAGTCGGCCGGGAAGACGCGCCGCTCGCACAGCACGCCGTCGAGGGGCGAGCCGAGCGTGTGGGCGCGGTCCGCGCGCTCGCTGGGCCCACGATCCCAGCTCTGCATGTAGCAGCCGATCACCCGATCGCCGATCCGCCAACGATCGACGGCGGCGCCCACGGCGACGATGCGGCCCACCGCGTCGGACGCCGGGATCAGCGGCAGCGGCTGCGATGGCGCATAGACGCCGCGGGCGATCGCCAGATCCCGGTAGTTCAGCGTGACGGCGTCGATCTCGACGAGGACCTCGCGCGGGCCCGGGACGGGCTCCGGCCGCTCACCGATCGCCAGTCCGTCAGGACCGAACGATCGCAGTTCCCAACATCGCATACATATCACCATTCAGATACGATAATGTATTTGAATTCATACGTGCTAGGCTGTCAAGCGCGGTTCTGGCCTGCAGGATCTCGGCCTGGAGGAGTTGGAGGGACAGGGTGGAGAAGGCGAAGCGACTGAGCCGGGAGGAGAGCCAGGTGCGGACCCGCAAGCTGCTCATGCAGTCGGCGGCGAGCTGCTTTGCCGAGTTGGGCTTCGACAAGGCCTCCGTCGACCAGATCGCAGAGAACGCCGGTTTTTCGCGGGGCGCGTTCTATTCGAATTTCGCCGACAAGGACGAGATCCTGTTTGCGCTGTTCAAGCGGCACCTGGACAGGGACCTGCGGGACTTCGAGATGATCCTGGCCGCCAGCGACAGCTTCGAGGGCCTCGTCGACGGGCTGGTGGGGCGCTACCGGGAGCTGGACGGCGACCCCGACTGGTGCCTGCTGATCGCCGAGTTTCAGCTGCGCGCCTCGCGCGCCGCCGCGCCCGACGATGCCTTCGCCCGCACCTACGCCGACTATCGGTCCGAGCTCAGCCGCCTGATCGAAACCGCGCTCGCCCGCTTCGGGCGGACGGGACGGTTGACGCCGGCCGAACTGGCGGTGTCGCTGATCGCCCTGTCGCACGGGCTGGCGCTCGAGCGTGCTGCATCGCGGACCGCGCTGCCGATGGCGCTGACGGCCAAGGCCATGCGCGTCCTGCTCATGGGCGCCACGATCGACGAGACCGGCTGAGGGCAATGGCGCAAGCGCCTCGATCGGGCACCTCGGTCGTGTCGCACCAGTCGTGTTGCACCAGTCTTGACGGCTGGCTCCGACAGAGCCGCTGCGCTACGCGGCCGCGTCGGCCACGTAGCCGAGCGCCTCGGCCCTGGCCGCCAGCCGCTCCCGGACGATGCGCGGCAGCTGCCGGGCCGACTTGACCCGCGGCAGCTCCAGCTCGGCGATGGGGGCATTCTGATCGCCGAACAGCGCCTCGTACTCAGCCCAATTGTCGAACCGCCGGCGGGTGACGTTGTCGACGAAGCTTTCCGCCGCCACGCCCTCGGCCAGCACCAGCGCATGTCCGTCGAGCTCGACATGGTAGTAGGTGAAGCTGGCCGGCAGCTCGGCTGCGGTCATGCGGGTGATCGTGGTGCCGTTGACGAGCGCGCCGGCCGTCACCAGGACGCCATCGATCTGGATCGCGTGGTCGGGAGAGAGCTTCAGGTCCCGTGCGGGCAGAGCCTCGCCGAGTGCGCCCGCCCTGATCACGACGGGATAGGCCCGCTGCGGATCGGCGAAGAGGGTCATCACGGTCTGGCGCCAGACCCAGCGCACCGGCCTGTACGCCACGCCGGCATCGGCCGGGACGGCGACGGGAATCCCCCTGCCCAAGTCTTCGACCGCACATTCTCCTCCCGACGTCAGGATCCGCGTCCCGGCGAGATAGCAGACGGCGTTGATGGGCTGGTCGAAGATCAGATCGTACTGGTTTGCCCCTTCTTCGCCGGGGGACGACATGACAATTGTGATCGTATCGCCGACTTCATAGACCGCGTTCGAGAATAATACTAATCCACCCTCGCCGGTAGCGGCAATGCCGGTATTGTCGCTTGCATCAAGCCCGATAAAGTATTTCTGAGGAATATAGAATGTCAACGGGTCATTATTAATATAATCGAATCCGTTGTCAAAATCATCGTCAGCGACATCTCCGAGTACATTTAGGTTGTCTTCACTTGTATCATTCCCCGCGGGAAAGTCCGTGAGAGTGTATCCGCCTGACGGCATGTGTATATCGATGACGACCCCTTCGCTATTCAATTGATAAGCATACGTGCGGTTGATCATTGCCTTTTTCCTCGTTGGATGCGTGGCGACGATCCGTCGGCGCCCATGCGTGCTCCAGGACGAGCGAGCCGAAAGCGGCATCCGCCCCGCGCGGCGAAGGCATCCCACCGCCGCGTGACCGCTGCCGCTCCATGGCGGACCGCAGCGACCGACGATGGTCCGGCAAGACGCTCAAGCCCGGACGTTAGCAGCCCCACGACCGACGGGATGTCGGGTGGGAACCTACAAGGGTGCGCTTTTTTGACGAGGGGTGTCGGCGCCGGGCTCGCGTTCAGACGAGGCCGTGCATGCTCATGGGCTGAACGTGGGAACGATGATTCGAACGCGAGCCCGACGTTGAGAGGACAACCGCCGCATTGCCGCGACACAACCACCGCTGCCGGCGGCCCGCTCCTCGCACCGGCCGAACTGCGAACGCCGATGGCCGCCGGTCTGCGGCTCTGGATCACCCCCGCGCGCGTGGCAATCTTCCGGATGGTCTCCCTGGCTGGTGGAACAGTCCGACCTCGCAACTGGCGGATGGAGCAGACAAACTGAAAATTCTCTTCAGGACGATAATTTAGAATATCAGTATTATTTTTCGAAGAAATCCAGAAATTTCTTTCCATTTCCGAAGAGATATTGACTTTGATGCCGCACCAAAAAATAGTTCACGGCTTATAATCGTTTGATGCAGGTTGTTGTCTATTGCGCCATGGCAGAACATTGGGCGGACGCGGGCGTTCGCGGACAGGCTGGCCGTTGGCACGTGCCGGCGGGCCGCTGCGGTGCGCGGGCCCGAGGCTGCCTCGCCCGTCGATGGATGATGGGCCTGTTCCGCTGAGCGGCATCCTCGGTCGTCGGCGCGGCGGCGCGAGGTTCGCCCCTGCTGCGCGGGCCCTGTCCACGCGTTTCCGCGCGATCGAGCCGCTCCATGTCGCAGCGCTCTGAGCCGGCCGGCTGGCCGGCCCGGGCCGCGCCCTCGCAGCGCGCAACGCCGTTGCTGAACATACGGGCGCTCGATGTCCGCTTCGCCGGCCACGCCGCCGTGCAGGCGCTCGACCTGGAGATCCGCGCGGGCGAGACGCTGGCCCTGGTCGGCGAATCCGGCTGCGGCAAGTCCACGACGGCCCTGGCCATCCTGCGGCTGCTCTCGGCCCAGGCACGCATCTCCGGCGCCATCGAGCTCGAGGGCCGCAATCTGCTTGCGCTCAAGGAGCGCGCGCTCGCCGACATCCGCGGCAACGCCATCTCCATGATCTTCCAGGAGCCGATGACGTCGCTGAACCCCGTGCTGTCCATCGGGCAGCAGGTGGTCGAGGCCATCACCCTGCACACGCGGCAGCCCGCCCGCCAGGCACGGGCCAAAGCCCTGGAGCTGCTCGACCTGGTGCGGCTGCCCGATCCCGCGCGCCGCTTCGACGACTATCCGCATCAGTTGTCCGGCGGGCAGCGCCAGCGCGTGATGATCGCCATGGCGGTGGCCTGCCGGCCCCGCCTCCTGATCGCCGACGAGCCGACCACGGCGCTCGACGTCACCGTGCAGGCGCAGATCCTCCAGCTCATCGACGATCTGCGTCGCGAGCTCGGCATGGCGGTCCTGCTCATCACCCACGACCTGGGCGTGGTCGCGCAATGGGCCGACCGGATCGCGGTCATGCACGCGGGGCGAAAGCTCGAAGAGGGCCCGACCCGGGACGTGTTCGCGAAACCGCGCAGCACGTACACCCGGGGCCTGCTGGATGCGTCGCTGCATGGCCGCCAGGGCGTCCACTACCGCACCACGCGGCTGGCGGAGATACGCGCCCAAGGCGACGGCTCCTTCGAGCTGGTGCGCCCGCCCGCGCGGACAGCGCTGCCCGCGCGCCCGGATCCGGCCGGCCCCCGCCGCGCCCTGCTGCAAGTCGAGGACCTGCGCATCAGCTACCCCTCCACGGGCACGGTGGTTCAGGCGGTCAGGGGCGTGTCCTTCTCCGTCCAGCGGGGCGAGACCGTGGGGCTCGTCGGCGAGTCCGGTTGCGGCAAGTCCAGCCTGTCGCGTGCCATCGTCCGCCTGACGCAGGCCGAAGCCGGGCGCGTGCTGTTCGACGGCGAGGATCTGCTGCCGCTGTCGCGGCGTGCGCTGCTGCCCTGGCGCAAGCGGGTGCAGATGATCTTCCAGGACCCGTACAGCTCGCTCAACCCGCGCCAGCGGGTCGACGACATCCTCGGCCATGCGCTGGCCATCCACGGCGTCAAGGACCGGCTCGAGCGGGAGCGTCGCATCGGCGCCATCCTCGACGACGTCGGCCTGCCCGCGGCCGCCCGCCGCCGCTACCCGCACGAGTTCTCCGGCGGCCAGCGCCAGCGCATCGGCATCGCCCGCGCGCTCGTGCTGCGGCCCGAGCTCGTCATCTGCGACGAGCCGGTGTCGGCGCTCGACGTCTCGGTGCAGGCCCAGATCCTGAACCTGCTGGTCGACCTGAAGAGCGCCTACGGGCTGTCCTACCTGTTCATTTCGCACGACCTCGCCGTGGTCCGCTACATCGCCGACCGGGTGCTGGTCATGAACGCCGGGCAGATCGTCGAATCCGGCACGGTCGACAGCGTCTGGCAGGCGCCCCGGCATCCCTACACGCGCACGCTCCTGGCCGCGGTCCCGGGCCGTCCGCAGGCCGCCGACGTCCGGTTGTCGGCGCATGCCTGAGCCGCGAACCCCCGTTCCAAACCCTCGAGGACCGCAGATGACGCACGCACGAGACCCGCAGACAAGAGACCCGCAGGCGGACGACGCAGCGCCGGAGGCGATCGACCGCAGGCAGTTGCTCGGATGGGGCGGAGCGCTGCTGGCCGGCGGCGTGCTGGGCCCGCTGTTCGCCACCGACGCCCAGGCCGTCACCGACGCCCTGCCCAACACCGTGGAGGGCGCCCGGGCCGGCGGCACGCTGGAGGCGGTGGTGCATCCCGAGCCGCCGACGCTCGCCTTCTTCATCAACACCTCCACGCCGGGCCGGACGGTCACCAGCAAGATCTTCGACGGCCTGCTGGACTACGGCCCGGACCTCAAGCCGCGGCCGCAGCTGGCGGAGAGCTGGCAGACGTCGAGCGACGGCCTGACCTGGACGCTGAACCTGCGCAAGGGCGTCTTCTGGCACGACGGCACCCCGTTCACGTCGGCGGACGTCAAGTTCTCGGCGGAGGTCATCTGGAAAGGCTATGCGCCGACGGCCAAGCGCATCTTCCAGCACCTGACCAAGGCCGAGGCGCCCGACGCGCACACCGTGATCCTGACGCTGGCCAAGGCCACGCCGGTCATCATCAACGCGCTGGACGTGGTGGCGGCGCCCGTGCTGCCCCGGCACCTCTACGAGGGCACGGACATCCGCAACAACCCCCACAACAACAACCCGGTCGGCACCGGCCCGTTCGTGTTCAAGGAATGGGCGCGCGGCAGCCACATCCGCCTGGAGCGTTTCGACAAGTACTGGCAGCCCGGGCGCCCGTTCCTGGACGGCATCGTCTGGAAGATCATCCCGGACGTGTCCGGCCGCGCCAACGCGCTGGAGACCGGCGTGGTCCGCTATGGCGAGCGCAACCCGGTGACCTTCGCCGACGCCGACCGGCTCGCCAAATCGGACAAGCTGGTGGTCAGCAAGGACGGCTACAACGGCTTCGCCGGCTGGCTGTGGCTGATCCCCAACCTGCGCCACCCCATCCTCGGCAACGTCAAGGTCCGCCAAGCCATCCTGCACGCCATCAACCGGGACCAACTGGTCAAGACCGTGTGGGGCGGCTACGCGGTGCCGGCCACCGGGCCGGTGTCGTCGCTACTCAAGACCTTCTACACGCCCGACACGCCGCAATACCCCTTCGACCGCAAGAAGGCCGAGGCGCTGCTGGACGAGGCCGGCTTCCCCAAGCAGGCCGACGGCTGGCGCTTCAAGCTCAACCACGACTTCATTCCCTTCGGCGACGACTACCGCCGCACCGGCGAGTTCGTGCGCCAGAACCTGCGGGCGGTGGGCATCGACGTGACGCTGCGCGGCCTCGACCTCGCCGCGTGGACCAAGAACGTGTTCACGGACTACGACTTCGATCTCGTCAGCTCCTGGGGCATCAACTGGCAGGACCCGCAGATCGGCGTGGAGCAGCACTACTGGTCGAAGGCGGAGGCCAAGGGCACGCCCTGGTTCAACGCGTCCGGCTACGCCAGCCCCGAGGCCGACAGGCTGCTGGAGGCGGCGCAGACCGAGACCGATCTGTCCAAGCGCGTCGCCATCTACCGCGAGTTCCAGAAGCTGGCGCAGACGGATCTGGCGCTGCTCAACATCCTTGAGTTCCGCTGGTTCGGTGTCTGGGACAAGCGGCTGCGCAACGTGACCGACACCTTCGACCACAGCCAGAACAACTTCGCCCAGGTCTGGTTCGAGCAGTCCGCGTGAGCGGGATGGCGCGGTGCGGCTTTGGCGTTGCCGGAGCCATCGGGCGCCCCTCTCCCCGCTCGCGGCTATCGTATGCACACATCGCACCGCGGCAAGGGCCGCTGCTGGTTTTGACGGCTTCGCGCAGACAGAGCCGCCGCGCCCCCTCGCCCCACTTGTGGGGAGAGGGAGGGGTGAGGGGGCTTGGCCCCGTGCCGTGACCGGGCTTGAGCCTTCTTCGGGAGCCCCCCTCACCCGCCTTGCGCTGGCGCGCAAGGCGACCTCTCCCCGCAAGCGGGGCGAGGTACGCAGCTGGACCGCCGCCCCCGTTCTGGAGGACCCCACATGCTGCTGCTGTTGCTGCGCCGCCTGTTGCAATTGGTGGGCATCGTGCTGGCCATTGCCGTGCTGAACTTCGCCCTGCTGAAGGCGCTGCCCGGTGACCTCGTGGACGTGATCGCCAGCGAGAGCGGCAGCGTCACGCCCCAATACGTGGCCGAGCTGCGCCAGCTCTACGGCCTTGACCGGCACGTGCTGGAGCAACTCGTGGCCTATGTGGGACGGCTGGCCCAGGGCGACCTCGGCTTCTCCTTCCGCTACGGCGAGCCGGTGCTCGGCCTCGTGCTGGACCGGTTGCCGGCGACGTTGGGGCTCGTCGGCGCAGCGCTGGCGCTTTCGGTCGGCATCGGGCTGCTGCTCGGCATCGCCTCGGCGCGCAAGCCGCACGGCCTGGCCGACACCCTGATCTCGGGCCTCGCCACGCTCGGCTACTCCGCCCCCCTATTCTGGACCGCGCTGATGCTGATCGTGCTGTTCGGCGTGCAGCTCGAATGGCTGCCGATCGGCGGCATCCGCGACGTGAGCGCCGGCTACGCCGGCCTGCGCGCGGCCCTCGACGTGCTGGGCCACCTGGTGCTGCCGGTGCTCACGCTGTCGATCTACTACGTGGCGGTCTACGCCAGGCTCGCCCGCGCCTCGATGATCGAGACCCTGGCCGAGGACTACATCCGCACCGCCGGCGCCAAGGGCGCGCGCGAGGGGCGCGTGATCTTCGGCCACGCCCTGCGCAATGCGGTGCTGCCGGTGCTGACCATGCTCGGCGTCCAGAGCAGCGCGCTGCTGGGCGGCTCGATCGTGGTGGAGACGGTGTTCGCGTGGCCGGGGCTCGGGCAGCTGTCCTTCGAGGCGATCAAAAGCCGCGACATCCCCGTGCTGCTGGCGGTGCTGCTTTTCAGCGCGGTCCTGGTGGTGCTGTCCAACCTGTTGGTCGATCTGGCGCAGGCGTGGCTGGATCCGCGGGTCCGCCGGCCCAAGGCCAGCGCCGCCGCCCAAGGGGGTCTTGCATGAGACGCTGGTACCTGCAGCCGTCGATCCTGCTCGGCGGCGCCATCCTGCTCGCCGTGGCCGCTGCCGCGCTGCTCGCCGGGACGCTCTACCCGGACGATCCGCTGGACATGGTCGGGACGCCCTACACCTGGCCCGGCGCCGACCTCGCCACGCCGCTCGGCACGGATCTGATGGGCCGCGACCTGCTGTCGGGCCTCGTGCACGGCGCGCGCGTCTCGCTGCTGGTGGGCGGCTCCTCGGCCCTGATCTCGCTGGTGATCGGCATCGCGGTGGGCGCTGCGGCGGGCTTTTACGGCGGCTGGGTGGACGCCGTGCTGACGCGCGTCACCGAGCTGTTCCAGACCGTGCCGGCCTTCCTGCTCGCCATCATCCTGGTCGCGATCCTGAAGCCGACGGTCGGCACCATCGTCTTCGCGCTGGGCGTCACCGCCTGGACCAGCGTGGCGCGGCTGGTGCGGAGCGAGTTCGTGAGCCTGCGCGAGCGGGAGTTCGTGCGAGCCAGCATCGCGCTGGGCGCCGGCGACGCCCATCTCATCCTTCGCGAGATCCTGCCCAACGCGTGGACGCCGGTGATCGTCTCCACCGGCCTTCTGGTGGCCAACGCCATCCTGTCCGAGGCCGGCTTGTCGTTCCTCGGCCTGGGCGATCCGAACGTGGTGAGCTGGGGCTCGATGGTGGGCCTCGGCCGCGACGCCCTGCGCACCGGCTGGTACATGACGGCCATTCCCGGCCTCGCCATCGTGGCGACCATCCTGGCCCTGAACCTCATCAGCGACGCGCTGCACGCCACGCTGAACCCGCGGCTGCGACGCAGCCGATGATGATGCGGGCGGCCGGGAGGCCGGCGACTTGGCGCTGACCGCCGACATCTGTTCCGGCTCGCGCCGGACTTCATACAAGTTGCCGGGCGTCCAGGTCAGCTGAGGCCTTCGATGTCGCCATAAATCTCTTGTGCGCCGTCGATATCGCAGGCGGGCACCCAGAACCAGCCGTCGCGCCAGTTCGCCGCCTTGGGCGTGGCGTCACTCCATTCCTTCGGAACTCCCATGGCCCACAGTCCGACATGAGGGCCGCCGTCATTCTTGGAAATGCGCCAGATGGCGTCGAACACGCCGGTCTTGCCGATGAACGCAGCGGCGCCCGGCTTCAGGTCATCCGTGCGCTTCGGCGCGTACGTGGCACGGTATCTCTGATACAGGACGAAATCCTTCATCTGCCATCCCTGGCTGCACCACACACGGTTGGTCGTCGAAGGGCCGCACCTCGCCGGGCATCGCGGCCCCTTAGGAAGACGCCCCTGCGTCATCTCGCCGGCGTGGGAATCTCCTGCTTCGGATCATTCTTCAGTGCGAGGAGGGCAATCTCGCCGGCGGTCCGCGCCTCATGCTCGGTTGCGACGATCGGGCCAGCCCAGCCGGGGATTCGCGCGCTGGCGCGCCAAAGCTGATATTGGAAACCACCCTCGACGCGTAGAACAAGCGAAACCGGCGCGCGAGAAAATGTCCTTGGCATAGTCATACCCTCATATGGGGCGCATACCGTGGAATTGTAACCGGAGTTACGTCGTCGACGTGGTGCCTCGATGGGCGCGTCTACATTGCTCAAGCGCTTCCACCCTATCAGCTTTTCCGGAAAGCGTGCGGCGCCTCTCCCACCGCACGGGTTTTTACGAGCGCTCCGGATTCAGAGATTTGGAGCTTCCCTCCGCAATCGAGTGATCACATCCGATTGCGACATGCTCCGGCGTGGGCCAAAAGTCCGTATGCCAGTGTCCAGCTTTAGACTTGGTCTTCGCCCGGCCCGCGACGGCAGGCGCAGCGGGTATGAGTCTCGATCTGCAGCAATGCGGCATCGAGCGACCTGAATGGTCCTCGGCCCATGTCTGCCATGCGTTCATACGCTCGGTCGAACGAGTGAATGACGTACTCGGTTTCAGCAATCCGATCGATGTAGCCCAGTGGCCGGTCCAGCAGATCCGAGAGATCCCACCTCCCATCGACGTCGGATCGAGTTACGACGACATCCATTTTCGCGACCTCGGCTATTCGGGTAGGGCCGGGCGGGGCCCGTGAATCTCAGCTGGATGTCAGCTGCCTGGATATTCGATGATCCGCGGAGATCTGTCCAAGTTCCGGCGAAGCCAACTCGTCCCGTCCGGATTTATTCGACGGCCGGCCCAGTCTGAGCCAGCTTTCAATTCGACGACAGCAATTGAGCCGGACTCGTCGACGACATCCTTCATCGCATTGCGGATCTCGACGGCTGAATTATTGAGCGTGACGAGCCAGAGAGACTCGAGCAGACGAACTGCGCCCCAGCCGTCGAGACGCCTGCGCACCGGCTCATGGGCTGTCTTATGAAAATCGTAGCTCACAAGAAACAATGCCATTCTTACATCCTCTGCATGCGGTTGCAGCCGCGATCACGATGCTCGCCAGCCAACCCGCCGCCCGCCCACCGCTGCGATCACGAGTGGACGCTCGCCATGGGCGAGATTTGGCGTCGAGCGCTTTGGGGTATCCCGGCTTGATCGAGCTGACCGAGATTGTGCAAAGGCGCACTAAGACATGGAGGCCACGATAACACGGATTTGCGAACAAAAAATTCAGGCGCCTCTAAAAACATCGGCGCACGTCCAGAGCACGCCGGCGGGCGCTCCGATCGTGGGCCGCTGCCCGCGCTGGAAAACGCGCGGCTACTCTTTCGCGCCCAGATTGGCCGCGCTATGCGTCATGACATTCATCGCCGCTTCTTCATGGATCGGATGATGGGTTTCAGGAGGCAGCGTCGGGCCGGCTGGTAGGATTTTCCGAATTTTGCCAAATTATGTAAGGAGCAGCGAGACTGTGATCGACGGATCAGAAGATAATGTATTTTCCGTTGGCGAGATGATTTCTTATATATGAGATTCATACGGCAGCGGATATACAGAATAATACGTATGTATAGCCAATGCGATATCGTGACGGCTGACGGTTCGAAATTTTATTTGATGTCGAACGATGGCAATCTTCTCTATGATTTCGTCATTCCCGCGACAAGGGAGGATTTCGCCGACACGTTCGACCACAGCCTGAACAACTTCGCCCAAGTCTGGTTCGAGCAGTCCGCCCGAGCGGGATGGCGCGGTACAGCTTTGGCGCTGCCGGAGCCGCCGGGCGCCCCTCTCCCCGCTTGCGGGGAGGGTAGGGTGAGGGGGCGTCGCCGCGAGGCATGAACGCGTCGAGCCTTCTCCTGAACGCCCCCTCAGCCGGACCGTGCTGCGCGCGATCCGACCTCTCCCCGCCAGCGGGGCGAGGTGCGCAGCTCAACCGGGCGTGGCGCGGCCGGTGCGCAGCGAGTTCGTGAGCCTGCGCGAGCGGGAGGTCGTGCGCGCCAGCATCGCGCTGGGCGCCGGCGACGCGAGATCCTGCCTAACGCGTGGACGCCGGTGATCGTCTCCACCGGTCTGTCCTTCCTCGGCTTGGGCGATCCGAACGTGGTGAGCTGGGCGATGGGCTTACGTCTCGTACTTGCAGAGGAACGTCGTCCCGGACGTCTCCTTGTTGATCGTCAGCCTATCCAGATCGAGCTGCGCGTCCGAGGCGATGCGTACGATGTCCGCTTCCGATCGGTGCAGAAGGGTCCAGTTCGCCAGATTCTCCATCCATATCCGATAAGGATTGTGGTCGGAGATGTTGGTAAAGGCGATGCATCCATCGTGATCCAGGACCTGGTCGAACTGATTCAACAGCTTGCTGATGGTGCTGTCGGACAGATAATCGAACAGCCCGCCGCAGACGATCGCATCGAACGGACCGTGGCTCATCGCATCGCGTATGCCCCGCAGGATGTCCCTCTTGATAACTCTCAAGGAGCGGGCGCCCCTGAGGCGTCTGGAGGAAAGCTCCAGCGCATCCTGATCCATGTCGATGATGATGAAGTCACATTCATCGATGAACGGCGGGCTGTCCGACAGATCGGCGCAGCCTCCGCAGCCGACATTGAGAATGCGTCCGCCGCGCCGCGCGGCCCGCTCGATGATGGACCGCTGCCAGATGAGCTTGTTGCGGTGTTGCTGAGCAATCGGGGCATTCAGCGCATACCATTCCAGCCAGTAGGCCGGAGTCGACGCCTGAAGACGAGGTGTGGCGCAGGACAGCCACTCGATCGTCTCGAAGTCGCCCTGATAGCCTCGCGGCCAGGTTTGGAGACGGTGTATGAACGGGGAATGGGCGTGCAGGCGCCAGGCCGGCTGCAATACGTCGCTGATGACCTCGCGATCGTGAAACTGAATGCTATGCTCGATCGCCGTGCACAGCTCATGAACCGACGAAATAACTGAATGTGCATCCATGTCCGTGAAGTCACGGCTGAAAACGTCCACCCTTTCCTTCAATTGCAGGATCGACATGGGGGTGTCGCTCGGCGTTCTGACGGATATGTTTGATGACATGCAGGGTTTACCTTCTCTGCCGGCAGTCTGGGATCTCGTCCGCCGCCTGCGGGGTCTTGCCGAAGCCTTCGATCGCAGTTCGCGTTACGCCGATCCGGTCAGCCCGGCGACGCCGTCCATCGTTCCAAGACGCCGCCTCCGCACAGGTGCAGTCGAGGTCCATTTCGATCAGGCGCTTCACCAGTCTCTCCTCGGATGCCGAAGAAGGGAGCGCGGGAGGCGCGACAGGGGCGGATCTGCACGCGCGGCGAACGCCGGAGCGGCTCTGGAAAGGCTGCCGACTAACTGTGGATCTCAGTTCAGCGTGTAGAATCGATCCGTCATTCGCCAGTTCCAGAGCGAAGGTGGGGGAACAATTTCAATTACAGATAAATTTTGTGTATAAAATTATGATGACATTGAGTATCAGAATATGATCATTGGCACCGCGATGCGCACGGTCGCCGTCGCCGCATCAGCCGGCTTATCAAATATTTGGATTCGCGCTTTGCATGCTTGCGGCTCAGGCTACGATCGGGCGCTTCTGCCGTCGAAGCGCGGACGGGCCGTCCGGGGTCCTCCGGGGCAGGCCGCACGCGCGGGCTGGATCTCCTGCGGCTGCTGATCGCGCCCGTCAGGCCCTTGAAAGGGGTCGGCCGTCCTGGCTCGAGCCACACACGACGCGATCCGCGACGACTGAAAGCCCCCGGCGGGTCATCCCGTCAGCGCGTCGGCGATGCCCAAAGCCTCCATGGTCGACTGCACCTTAGCAACATCGTGACTGAGGATCGCGAGGTCATGGGGGCGGCCGGCGCGGTCCTTGACGTGGTTGCGCAGCAGCGCTTCGGCGCGGAAGCCGAGGCTTTCGAAGCTCGCGATGGCCGCAACTTGATCGATGGTCATCTGCACGATCAGTTTTTCCAGCCCGAGCGCAAGCGCCTGCGCGAAACACTCCTGTATCAGGATCCTGCCGATGCCCTTGCCACGTAAATGCTGCCCGACGAGAACCCGCAATTCGCCGACGTGGCGCGACCATGCCCGGTTGGATATGACGATGGCCGTGCATCCGACGAAAACCCCTTCGGATCGTGCCGCCAAGCTTTTGACGCGGCCGTCTTCGAGCGCTTCGAACCAGGCGGCGATCACCTTGGGATGGGTGATGTCACTCTCCAGGAACAGGAGATCGTGTTCGGGCAGGGCGTCGACGAATGCCTTCAGGTCTTCGGCGTCCGACGGCGACATGGCGCTCAGCTCGACCTTGGCGTCGCCACAACTTACCGTTCGCGGATAGAGGCGCGCTTGCTGTTTCATGTCGATCTTTCTCCGAGCCACCGATCCAGTTTCGGCCACATGCGTTTGACTGCATTCGCGCCCGCGACGAGGCTGACATGGCCCCCTGGCAGCGTGACCTCTTCCTTGTCCTGCGAACCGACCCGCGCCACCAATGGCCGACCGCAGGTCGGCGGAACGATATGGTCGTGCTGGGCAAGCACATGCAGCAGGGGCGCCTTGATGTCTTCGAGCCGCACCGGCTTGCCGCCAAGCGTCAGCGTGCCTTCATAGAGCGCGTTCTTTTGCAGGAACTCCTTGACGAATTGCCCGAAGTAACCGCCTGCCAGCGGCAGCGTCTCGGCGCTCCAGCGCTCCATCCGCCGATAGGCTTCGACGTATTGGTCGTTCCACATATTGTCCCAGAGCCGAACCTGAGCGACGATGCGGCCGGCGGGGCGCAGCATATCGAACCCCGTCGCCACCACATCGGGCTGAATGATGCCGACCGTGTCCACGAGGCGGTCGACGTCGAAATGGCGGGCGTCGGTCCATGAGCGATAAAGTGTCATCTCCCTGAAATCGATCGGCGTGGTGAAGCACACCAGGTTCTTGAGCGGCCCATTCGGGTGGAGCGCGGCGTACATGGTCGAGAGAAGCCCGCCCATGCAGTAACCGACGAGTGAAACCTCGGGTTCGCCGGAATGCTCCCGAACCCGCTGGATGCAATCCGGAATGAAGTCAAGCACATAGTTCTCGATCTTCAGATATCGCTCTTCGCCACTCGGCGGATTCCAATCCATGACATAGACATCGTGTCCCCGCTTGAGCAGGAATTCGATCAGGCTCTGTCCGGGAGCCAGATCGAACACATAGGCCTTGTTCGATGTCGCCATGACGAGCAGCATAGGGACTCTGTAGACGTCGTCGGACAGCGCCTTGTAGTGATAAAGACTCAGCGTCCCGCGCCTTTGCAGCAGGGTCTTCGGCGTGACGCCGACGGCCGGGCCTTGCGAGCCCAGATAGCCGAAGCCCTTGAGGTTGCGCTGGATCGCGCGGTCGATCTCCGTCCGGAAACGGTCGGCGATTGAAGCGTCGGCTGTAGCCTGCTCCGTCATGACCGTGCCTTCCCTTCCCCGCTCGCAACGCCGTCGTCGGATGGTGGTTTGCGCGTGCGCGACGGCCGGGCTTCGGCCGGTTCGCGCAGATGCATGGGCAGCAACAGGTCGATCTTGTCTTCCAGTCGTTGAAGGCGCTCTTCAAGTGCTGCGATGTCGGTACGGCTCGGCAACCTTAGTGCCTTGAAATAGGCGTCCAGCGCCTTTTCGTGGACCTGTCGCAGTTGGGCCGAAATCTGTGAAAACTGGCCGAAGACGCGACTGAATTCGGCAGACTCCATGTTGGAATTGGCAAACGAGTTCGCCTCGTTCTCGAACTTGGTGACGAAGTCTCGCCACGCCTCGAACGGGTCAAAAGGTGACTTCGTTGACATGGCGGCCTTCCTCGTTCGAGCCCAGAGCATGATCCCAAAAAGCGGACACCGGTTTTTGGACAAGATCATACTCAAAACAAAGACTTAGAGCGGGATAATGATTCGAATATAAATCATCCCGCTCTAGAGCATTTCGCAATTGGATGAGATCATCCAATTGCAGGGAAATGCTCAGAACCCTTTTGAATCTAGAGTGCTTCTCTGCGATTGGGTGATTCCACCCAATCGCGAAGCGCTCTAGGCGTTAGCGGCGGCGTCGGGATAAGTCCGCCGGGCCGATTGGACGTGCAGATGGTCGTTCAGGGACCTGCGCGCGCTGGCCAGCGGCATCCACCAGGGGCTGAGCAGGTGCGCGGCCATCGCTGCTCCAGGCGTCGAAATATGGCGCGCGACGGTACTGCTGACCTGGCGCATCGACCTTCCGGCCATCAGCCAGCCCGTCAGCACATCGGCGGGGAGACTGAGCGGAGTCGAGGTCAGGAGTGTCTCCTCGTCGTTGATCTCGATCGTGCAGTTCTGTGCCGGCGAACCGGCCATGACGCCGGCAATTCCCCGGCCGATGCGCTGCAATGCATCCCGTGCCGCGCCGATGATCGAATCGAAATTGAGGAAGCCGTGGAATTGGCCCGCATAGTGGAGCAGTTCCACGGGTACGCCGGCTTCGCGCATTCGACGCATGTAGGTGAGGCCATCGTCGCGCACGGGATCATAGCCGCAGGTGACGATGAGCGCCGGCGGCAGGCCGCTCAAATCCTTCGAACAGGCCGGTGAGAGCCAGGGGTCGGTCAGATCCTGGCCGTCGGCAATCAGTGGCCTCACCGAGTCGATGAATTTGGACGTCAGGAAATAGCCCGCCGCGTTTTCCTCCTTGGACGGGAAATTCGCCGGCAGATTCGTCGCTGGATAGACGAGGACCTGCATCTTGAGATCGGGCCCACCCTCCCGCCGGCACTTCTGGGCGACGGCCGCCGCGATATTTCCGCCGGCGCTGTCGCCGCCGATCGACAGCCGCTTCGGATCGATGCCGAGCTCCGCTCCGCGCTCAGCTACCCATTTGAGCGCGGCAAGAAAATCCTCTCTGCCGGCATAAAGGTCATGTTCGGGGGCAAGCCGGTAACGAACCGAAACCACGATCGCACCCGACGCGCGCGCAATGCCTCGGCAGATGGAGTCATTGCAATCGAGATCGCCGAGAACGAACGCGCCGCCATGGCACCACAGAAAGGCGGGCTTCAGCTCTTTGCTGGCGACCGGCGTGTAGACCCGCATCACGATCTTGCCGGCCGGACCGTCAATCAAATGGTCCACGACCGATCTGACTGGAGCACGCCTCCCCCAGGTCGTTGCAATTACGTGCCACTGCCACCGGAAGAGGTCGACCGTCTGATGGCTGATGGGCGAACGGGCTAACGGCGTGATCGCGCGCAGGAGCATTGCCGCTTCCTTGTCCAGCGACGCTGCGCGCAGTTCCGTCGGCATTCCCGATGCAGTCATGTCAAATCGTCCTCGCCCTTGGTTCGCGCCTCGACGGGCTCGTGTCGAGCAGACTGCGCATCTTAATCTTATCGTGACTCTAGCGCGCCTGATCTTTGCGTAATCGTCGCTTCCGACGAGCTCGGCGATCCGCCGGCAGAGCAATCCATGTTGCGCCGATCGTCGGTCGTCGGAAGCGACGATGCGACGGCTGATCCGCCCGGATTACCGATAGGATCAGAAAATTGCCGGGCAGAGGCGATTCGGCATGCAACGAGTTGGGAGGAACGATTGTGGCACCTGATATCGGGCTTGGGAATTGGTTTGCACAACGCGCGATCCGCACGCCCGAGCGACGTGCCTTGTCTTTCGAGGGCAAGATCTGGACATTCGGCGAATTGCTGAGTGAAGTGGATCACTATGCCGAATGGCTTGGCAAGCAGGGTGTCACCCGCTCGAGCCGTGTCGCCTTTCTTGGCCTCAACCAGCCGATGAACTTCATTTCGATGTTTGCGGCGGCTCGCCTCGGCGCGATCTTTCTGCCGCTGAATTTCAGGCTGTCGGAGGCCGAAATGGCCTACGTCATCAACGATGCGGGCGTCCATACGCTCATCGTCGACGAGACACACAGGCCACTGATCGAATCCATCCGTGATCAACTGCAGACGGTTGAATGCTTTGCCAGCGTGGAGCCGGCTGCAGGCTGGACGCGTTATGAAAAGCCCGATCGGCCGCTCGCAGAGCCCGTCAAGGCGGATCCTGATGAGCCTGCGATCATCATGTACACCTCCGGGACGACCGGCAAGCCGAAGGGCGCGATCCTGACCCACGGCAATCTCTGGTGGAACAATGTCAACGCGATCAACAACTTCGATGTCCTGCAGAATGACGTTACGCTCGCCGCGGCGCCACTCTTCCATATCGGAGGCCTGAACGTCATTACGCTCGTGACGCTGCAAAAGGGCGGCGAAGTCGCCCTGATGCGCAATTTCGATCCGTCGCTGGCGCTCGACATGATCGAAAAGCACAAAGTCACGACGATGTTCGGTGTGCCCGCCATGTTCCAGTTCATGGCCCAGACGTCGCAATTCGGACGCGCCGACATCTCGTCGATGCGGATGCTCATCTGTGGCGGCGCGCCTTGCCCGCTGCCCTTGCTGCAGATCTACGAAAAGCGTGGCATCGCCGTACAACAGGGATACGGTCTGACCGAGACGGCGCCCATGGTGACCTTTCTGGCGCCGGAATATGCATCGTCCAGGATCGGATCGTCCGGGCGTTCGCCGATCTTCACGGAGGTCCGCATCGTCAATCCCGATGGCCGCGTCGAAACCGAGGCTGGGGTGCGCGGCGAAGTTCAGGTCAGAGGACCGAACGTAACCCCGGGGTATTGGAACCTTCCCGAGGCCACCGCAGATGCATTCTCGGCCGACGGCTGGTTCAGGACGGGTGACGTCGCCTATCTGGACGATGGCGGCTTCATCTACATTTGCGATCGCATAAAGGACATGATCATCAGCGGCGGCGAGAACGTCTACCCCGCTGAAGTGGAAAGCGTCTTGTTCAAGCATCCGGCGATCGCCGACGTCGCGGTGATCGGCCTGCCGGACGAAAAATGGGGTGAGACGGTCGCGGCCATCGTCCAGCTGAAACCCGGACAGGCGATCGATCTCGATGGTCTGCGCGCCTATTGCGACACCTCGCTGGCCAGGTACAAGCTGCCCCGGCGGCTTGAGCTCGTCGACGAGCTGCCGCGCAATGCCACCGGGAAACTGCTGAAAGTTGATCTCAGGAAGCGTTTCGGGGGGCGGTGATGACACCCAAGATCGATCTCGGCGATTTCGAGCTCTACAGCGACGGCATCCCCTATGACGTGCTGGCGACCTTCCGACGCGAGGCACCCGTCGTCTGGATGGAGGAGCTCGCCACGGCCAAGTTCGCCGGCGGCACGGGATACTGGGCCGTCTTCCGCCATGCGGACATCCAGCAGGTTTCGCGCCATCCGGAGATCTTCTCGTCCTATGCCGGCGGTACGACGGTCCGCGACATGCGTCCGAAGGATCTCGACGTCGTACGGCACATGATGCTGAACATGGACCCACCGCATCATTCCAAGCTGCGCAAGATCGTCAATCGCGTTTTCACGCCGCAGATCATCGGCCAGCTGAAGGATTCGATCGAGGATCACGCGCGCGAGGTCGTCGACGGCATTGTGGAGGAGGGGTCGGTCGACTTCCTGGAGCGCGTCGCGGCCGAAATGCCGCTGCTCGTGCTGGCCGACATCTTCGGCTTCCCGTCGGAGGATCGGCACCTGCTGCATCGCTGGACCGACACGATGATCGCCTATGATGACCCCGACGCCGGGCCGGCGGAAGGGCTCGCGCTGATCGAAACCGTCAAGCAGATGTTT
The DNA here is from genome assembly GCF_055391085.1 of Chelatococcus sp. KU-N122. Classification (NCBI taxonomy): domain Bacteria; kingdom Pseudomonadati; phylum Pseudomonadota; class Alphaproteobacteria; order Hyphomicrobiales; family Chelatococcaceae; genus Chelatococcus; species Chelatococcus sp. KU-N122. The sequence goes on from NZ_AP043981.1 coordinate 1,952,125, forward strand.
GGCTATGCTTCACGCAAGACTGCGGAGAAGCGAGCCAATCCCGGCACCGACGTCTGGAGCCTCATCGCCAATGCGACGGTGGATGGAGAACAACTGAGCCAGAGTCAGCTCGACCGCTTCTTCCAATTGCTCATGATAGCCGGGAACGAGACGACGCGCAGCCTGATCTCCAACGGTATGCAACTGCTGACGCAATATCCCGATCAGCGCAAGCTGCTGCTCGACGACATGAGCTTGCTGCCCGGCGCGATCGAGGAGTTCCTTCGTTTCGCGCCGCCGGTCATCCAGTTTCGCCGCACGGCCGTCGTCGACACCGAAATCGGCGGCCAGAGGATCAAGGCCGGCGACAAGGTCGTCATCAACTACGCCTCGGCCAACCGCGACGAGGCGGTGTTCGACAACCCTGACGCGTTCGACATCCGACGCTCGCCGAACCACCACATCTCGTTCGGCGACGGCACGCATTTCTGCCTCGGCGCCAATCTCGCGCGGCTCGAAGCTCGTGTGATCTTTACCGAGCTTCTGACCCGCCTTCCCGACTTGCGCATCGTCGGGACGCCGGTCCGTTTGCGATCCAATTTCGTCACCAATTTCAAGCGGATGGAGGCCGAGTTCACACCCGGCAGGAAGCTTGGCCCGGTTGCCCGGTCGGCGGCTGACGGGGCTGCGACGCGGAAGGTGGACGCGGGCGAACCGGCCCAAGCCGCGCCGTCGGCGAAGCACGGCACGCCGCTCCTGGTCCTTTACGGTTCGAATTTCGGCAATGCCGAGGACATCGCTCAACGGATCGGCGCGGACGCCGAGGCGCACGGCTTCTCGTCCACGATCGCCCCGCTCGACGACCACGTTGACGACGTATCGGACAATGGCGCGGTCGTCATCGTCACCGCGACCTACAACGGCACCCCTCCGGATAACGCCGCCCGGTTCGTGTCCTGGCTGGAGACCTGCGAAGACCGCGCCCTCTCGGGAGTGAAGTTCGCATTGTTTGGCTGCGGCAACCACGACTGGGCCGCGACCTTCCAAGAAATTCCGCGCAAGATCGATCGATTGATGGAACGGGCGGGGGCGCAGCGGCTCCACCAGCGCGGCGAAGGCGACGAGGCCGATGATTTCGGCGGCCAGTTCGAGGCCTGGTACGACGGGCTTTGGCCGAAGCTGGCCGAGCAATTCAGTATCAATCTCGGGCGGCAGGTCGCCGGGCCCATGTTCACGGTCGAGGTCGTCTCGAGCGAACGCCGGAGTCCATTCGTCGCGTCGCTCGGGGCCAGCCCGATGCGGATCGTCCAGAACAGGGAGTTGCGGACCGTGGACTCCGACGGTCCGCTGGCGCCGTCCACCCGGCATGTGGAACTGGAGCTGCCGGATGGGGTGACCTACCGTGCCGGCGACCATCTCGGGGTGATCGCCCATAACAGCGATGCATTGGTGCGTCGCGTTGCGGGTCATTTCGGGTTCGAGGCCAACACCTCCATCCGCATCCGCAAGCGGAACGACCGCCGCACCTTCCTGCCGGTGGACGACCGCATTCCGGTCCACACCTTGCTCGCCGACTATGTGGAGCTTCAGGGCGCGGCCTCTCGCGCCGATATCCGGACGCTCGCCACCTACACGGTCTGCCCGGTGACGAAGGCGACGCTGGAAAAGCTGGCAGCCGCAGACGGCGACGCGTACCGCGCCGAAGTGCTGCTGAAACGCAAATCGGTCATCGACCTGCTCGAGGAATTCAAAGCGACGCGGTTGCCGTTCGAGATCTATCTCGAAATGCTCACGCCGCTCGCCCCCGCTACTATTCGATTTCGTCCTCGCCGCTTGATACGAAGGGGCGCTGCACGATCACGGTCGGGGCAGTGCGTGGGCCGGCGCGTTCGGGCCTGGGCTCCTATGCCGGAGTCTGCTCGAACTACGTGGCGCGGCAGAGAGAGGGCGAGCGCATCTACGCCTTCGTTCGGAACACCAAGTCATCCTTCTACCTGCCGGACGAGCCGTCGGTTCCGGTCATCATGGTCGGACCGGGCACCGGGCTGGCGCCGTTCCGCGGCTTCTTGCAGGAACGCGCCGCCCGGAAAGCCGCCGGCGATCAGGTCGGACCATCGATGCTGTTCTTCGGCTGCCGGCACGAAGCGCAGGATTTCATCTACGCGGACGAGCTGCGCGGTTTCGCGGGTGACGGAGTGACCGAGCTGCACGTCGCATTTTCGCGCATGCAGACAGAGAAGGTTTACGTCCAGGACCTCCTCCTGAGAGCGAAAGCAAGGGTCTGGTCGCTGATCGAGCAGGGCGCTGTGATCTATGTGTGCGGCGACGCCAGCCGCATGGAGCCCGACGTGCGCAAAGCGCTGGTCCAAGTCGTCGGCGACGGGCTGGGCCTCGCACCGGAGGCCGCGCAGGAGCGTTTCGCGCAGATGGTGAAAGACGACCGCTACCGGGTCGATGTCTGGGCGTCCAGCTAGAGCATGATCCTAAAAAGTGAACACCGTTTCTTGGATAAGATCATGCTCAAGACAAAGACTTAGAGCGGGATGATGATTCGAAGAAAAATCATCCCGTTCTAGGAACATCCAAGATCGGCGGAGCCGACGATGCGGAAACGCCGATCTTGAAGCTGGCTGAACGCCATACCGGTCGATTCACCTTCGCTCTGGGATAAGGACCGGCTTCACACACCGGCCTGCCTTCTGGTCGGCGATTGCCTTGTTGATGTCCGACATCGCATACCTGGTAACAAGACGATCGAAGGGAAAGCGGCCGGCAATGTAGTGCTCCATGAGCTCGGCGAGAAAACCGTCAACGTCGGAATCGCCTTCGATAATGCCGCGAAAGGTCCAGCCGCCGCGCATCGCCATCATCAGATTTCCCGGCAATCCGACATCGAGCGCGTTTGAGGGGGGCGTACCTACGAACCCGAACTGGCCGCGCCTCGCAAGCATCTTCGGAACGACCTCGATGACGCTGGGCAGCCCGGTCGTGTCGAGGATGGCATCAACCCCGTTCGGCGCGATCGATTTAAGCTGCTCATGCACCGGGCCGTCGTTGGGAGAGATCGCATGCGTGGCGCCGAGCTCGCGCGCCAGTGCGGCGCGCGCCTCTTGAGGCTCCGCGACGACGATGGTCTCGAGGCCACGCATCTTTGCCGCCATCACAGCGGATAAGCCCACGGCACCGCCGCCCATGACCAGAACAGACGATCCAGGCTTGCAGTCCAGCGAACGCAGAATCGCGCCAGCGCCGGTTTGCACGCCGCAACCCAGGACGCCGGCAATGTCGAACGGCACCCCCTCCGGAATGAGAACGACATTGCGCTCGCTGGCAATCGCATGGGTCGCGAAGGACGACTGATTGAAGAAATTGCCTGAAATGGGAGCCCGGTCTCGAAACATGGAAGGCGAGCCATCCCACCGCTGCCCACGGTAGTTCAACTTTGTCATGGAATAGCAATATGCCAGCTCGCCTCGTGCACAACACGAGCACGTACCGCAGGACATGAAGGTCATGGCCACCCTGTCGCCCGGCTTGACCTTGCTGACACCGGGTCCGGTCGCCACGACGACGCCTGCACCTTCGTGGCCGAACACGGCAGGCATGGTGATTGGAAAGTCGCCTCGTTGCGCAACGAGATCGGTGTGGCACACGCCGACCCCGGCGATCTCGACCAATACTTCGCCATCTTTTGGCGAGTCGAGCTCCAGGTCAGTCAGGGTGAATGGACCATTCTGTTCTTCGACGACCGCCGCCGTTGCGCGAATCATGCAATATTTCCTGTTTCCCTGTGCAACAAACCGCCTGCCGCCACGCGCAGCTTGCAGCGGTCGCGAGGATGCCGCCCTTGCAATTTGGCGGCATCGTCGGTTGCGACGAACGTTTCCGGGCAGCGACCAGGAGCGCGCCCTCCATGACGTCCGGCGCGCGAGCGGCAAGTCGTCCCGCCAATGGCGTCACTTCGGCAGCATTTGCGTTCCCGAGCCAGGGCGTGGGTCTGCCTCACGACAGCCGCGAAGCGACGGCCGGGCCGGGAATCTATCCGGCGGAGGGATCGCCGGATGTCCAGATTTCATCCGACCGTGCGGTCGGCGGCGAATGGCTGTCAGGCGACTTCGTCGTAGTGAACCGGCAATTTCGCAAGCGCCCGGCGCACCGCGTTCCTCTCCGCGGCTTCAAGTCCCTCGGTGGCGACCTGAATCACGAGTCCACGTGCTGGATCCGTTACAGCGCTTACCGCGATCTCCATGCCTGGTAGAGCGTCCGTGACGAGCGATCGAGCTTCGGATTCGGCAGCAAGCTCGCGCAGGCGCGGTTTGAATATCTTGCCCACCAGCGTCAACGGCATCTGGTCCATAACTTCGATCGTCTTGGGCAGTGCCGGACGTTCTGAAATCCTCGCATTCATGAAAGTCTTGAGTGCTTCGGCGTCGACGGTCCTGCCCTCGGCCGGCATGACGAACAGCATCGGCACTTCACCCGCATAAGCGTCCGGACGCCCCACAGCCGCGGCCGCCGAGATGCCCGGGAACTGCATCGCGACATCCTCGATCATCAGCGGGTCGATATTGTGCCCGCTGCGAATGATGAGGTCCTTGATGCGGCCGAGAATATGAATCTGACCGGCTTCGTCGATCTTGCAAAGGTCACCGGTACGAAGCCAGCCGTCGTGGAACATGCCCTCGTTTTGCGATGCCTCCAGATAGCCCGCAAAGACCTGGGGGCCGCGCGCAATCAATTCGCCGATCTGCTCGCTGGAGGCGTCGATGCGCCCGTTGGCCAGAATGGCGATCTCGGCCAGGGCGACCGGCAATCCCACAGAGCCGCCGGCCGGCAGCTTGCCGTGCGGCACCTGGGCGATCGCCCCCGAGAATTCCGTCATGCCGTAGACCTGTCGGACGGCATCGCCGCCCCAGGCCGCCAGCACCTGACGCGAGGTTTCGGAGGGGCATGGCGCAGCACCGGTGCCAATGAAGCGCAGGCTGTCCGTGGATAGGCCGTCGCGCGGAGCGACGGCGATGGCTGCCAGTGTCGTGGGCACGAGCGACGCCACGGTGATCTGGAAACGCTCGACAATCTGCCAGAAAGCTCTGACGACGGCCGGGTCGCGCGCCCCAAGAATCGTCGGGAGATAGACGGCCGACCCGCCAGCCAGCGCGGCGAGGCTGAGCACGAAAGCCCCGCCGACATGAAACAACGGCAGCGCGACAAAGACCTTGTCCGCAGGGACATATCCGACGGCCAACAGAGAGCCGATGGCCGAAGCGGCCATGCTGCGGTCGGTCAGGCAGGCGATTTTTGGACGACCGGTCGTGCCGCCCGTGGGATAGAGCGCGGTCACCCGGTCGGGATTCGTCTCGCCCCGAATTGTCGCCAGAGTCGCTTGCCAGTCCTGGTCCGGGACGATCTCCACGCCGTCGAAAGCGATGCTGCCATCGATCGGGATGGAAACGATGTGCTCGAGGCTCGGCACCTCGTCGATCAGTCCCGCGGCCTTTTCATGGAGGCCGCCGGCCATACCCGGCGGCGGAACGATCAACACCTTTGTTCCAGCCGCGGTCATTTGCGCGATCAGTGCCTCGCGCGAGAACAGCAGGTTAAGCGGATGCGCGACCGCGCAGGCCATCGCGCTCCAGAGCGCAATGAACGTCGCCGGACAAGGCGGCGCCATGATCGATACTGCGTCTCGAGGTCCGACACCGAGCTCGCGCAGCCAGGTGCACGTTGCGGCGACGCAGCCAAGAAGCCGGCCATAGGACAATCGGACCGGATCTCGATCGTCCGCGGTTCGCAGGAAAACCAGGGCATCGCCATCGGGGTTTTGCCGCGCCCCCTGTATGATGAGGTCGATGACGCGCGGGTTCTCGTCGAGCATTCGCCGGGCCGCGCCGTCCCGTTCCGCCAGTTCATCGGCTTCAAAGCTCGTGGTCGTCATTGCGTTCCTCCCGGCGGCGCTATGCGGACGCAGGACGATCCGCCAGCCTGGCTTTTTGCACTGGGGGAACACTAGACAGGCCGACAGGGGATGACATCGTCGGATGCGACGAGGCGGCACGGCTTGGCGAGAGAGTCACCATGGGGTGCCTTCCGGCAGCGGGGACGACATCCCGCGCGAGACTTGCCGCCGGTTCGACAGGCCCGCCTCCGGGGGCGTTGTTGTCCTGGTCGACGAAAGAGGCGACAGAGCCGTTCAATCCGGTTGGAGAATGCTTTAGTCTGTCACCATTGGAGGCGGACAACCCGCCTGCCGGCAGGGGAGGAGACGGGGGCGCGTTGATCGGTCATCCTCAAGCCTCCAAGGACTCCACACTCCAGCGTGTGGCAAAGCTGGCTGCCGAAACGCGGTTGAGGTCGTTTGCTGGGTCCGCCACACAGGTTGTTCGCACCGAAATCTGCAGCAAGATCTCTTCGCCCTGCGACGCCAGGCTCGTTTTGATCCATGCGCCGGCTGGCTTCGGAAAGAGCACCGCAATGCTGCAAGTGCGGGCGCGGCTCGAGGCGCAGGGTGTTGCCACCGCGTGGCTGACCCTCGACAGGATCGACAACAATCCGGAGCAGTTTGTCGACGATTTTAGTCGTGCGGTGACAGCCCTCGATGGGGAAGCGCATCCTGATCGCGAGCCGATGGAAATCGTCAAGTCGCTACTGACGCGGACCGACCCTTTCGCGCTGTTTATCGATTGTTTCGAGTTGATCGACGAGGACGCTGTTCTCGCATTTCTGCGATTTACGATCGAGCGGTTGCCCCCCGGGGGGCGTCTCGTCATCGCCTCGCGCACTTTGCCGCAACTTGGCGTGGCTCGACTACGGGGGCTTGGGCGGCTGCTCGAATTCGGCCCTGACGAGATTCGCTTCAGTCTGAAGGAATCGGAGCAATATTTCCGGCTGCGCGCTATTTCAGGGGTGACCGACGAGACAGTCCGGCGGCTGCATGAGAAAACCGAGGGCTGGGTCACAGGTCTTTGGCTTGCATCGCTCTCGATCGAACGACAGGGGCCGGATGGGGACTTTGTGGCACGGTTCTCCGGCTCGACCCGATCAGTGTCGGACTATCTCACGGAGGAGGTGCTCGCCGACCAGACCGTGAGCCTGCAGCGGTTTCTGCTCGAAACCAGTATCCTGCGGGCCTTGTCTGCTTCCCTGTGCCAGGCTTTGGTTCCTGATGTCGACGCTGCGGGGATGCTTCAGCAGTTGGAAGATCAGAACCTGTTCCTCATTCCAGTTCCTGGGCAGGATCGAACCTTTCGGTATAATTCCCTGTTCGCCGACTATCTGAAGAAGCGGCTGGCGGCGGAGCAGCCGGAAAGAGCAGTGGAGCTCCACCTCGCGGCTACAAGGTGGTTTGCGGCGAACGCCCGTCCCGTTCCGGCCATAGATCACGCGATCGAAGCCGGCCTGTTCGATCTCGCGGTATCCTTGCTGGCCTCAAACGTACAGCGCCTTCTCGAGCAGGGTCGCATGACGCTGCTGACCCGCTGGTTCGACGCAATCCCCGCAGCAAGCCTCGACAGGCAGCCCTGGCTGAAAGTCATGTCGGTCTGGGCGACATTGTTCACCTGGGGTCCCTGGGCTGCAACGGAGCGTCTCGAGCAACTGGACGGGGCGGTCTCGGAAGACCCGCGCGTCATCGCCAATATCGACGCATTGCGCCCGCTGATTCTTGCAATGCAGGACCGCTATCAGGAGGCCCGCGTCATTGGTCCGGCAAGCGTGGCGAAGTTGCCCACGGGCAACGCCTTTGCCGACAGCGTCCTGTGCAACGCAATGGCGAACATCTTTGCGAACACAGGGGAGGCGTCAGCGGCGCAGGACATGATCGACAGTGCTCGTAAGCTATATGGCGAGAGCACGTTCAATCATATGTACGCCGAATCTTTGTCGGGGATGCTGGATCTCCATCGCGCCAAGCTGAAATCGGCAACCGCCAAGTTCCGCATCGCACTCGACGCGACCCGCGTGGCATCGTACCGGAATGCCAGCGGGAATGCATGGGCAGGTATTTTTTATGCGAGTGCCCTCTACGAGCGCAATGATCTGGATGCCGCCGACGGGCTGATCAACCTCTACCTGCCGATGGCCTGTGATGTGGCGCTTCCTGATCACATGATAACCGGCCATGCGATCCGTGCTCGCATCGCCTTTCATCACGGTGACCTCGAGAAGGCCTTTGCGACGCTGAGCGTTCTCGAGCATCTAGGGTATCGCCGTCAGCTGCCGCGCCTTGCAGCCAGCGCTAAGCTGGAACGCAGTATCCTGTATCTGCTGCAAGGTGACAGCCAAGCTTCGAAGGAGGAGCTCGACCGCGCCGACGACCGCGCCGTATGGAGCCGACTGGCGGTGGAGCGCCTGCCCGCGCACGAGACCAACGACCATCGACTTGCCGAGATCAGATGGCAGATTCATTTCGGCGATCCGAATGCGGCCGTTGCGCAATTGCAAGGCGAGCTCGACGCTGCAAGACAGGAGTCGCGGCACCAAAGGGTGCTGAAGCTGCGCATTCTTGAATGTATGGCGCTTCAGCGCAGCGGGGAGCCGTCCGCCGCAATCGAGGCGCTCGCTGCCGTGCTCCGGCACACCGCGAGGGAAGGCTTCGTCCGCCTGCTGGTCGACGAAGGGGGAGAGCTCGGCAAGCTGGTCGCGAGGTTCTACGCCTCGCTGCAAGCGATGCCGGCGAAGCGGAGCGACCCCGTCGTGATCCAGCATATCGCGCAATTGCTTGCCGGATTCGGGCCGCTGACCTCGAGCGAGGCGTCTGCGCATGACCAAATGATGGAGCCGCTCACCCATAAGGAAATACGAATCTTGCAGCTCGTGGCGGACGGCTATTCCAATGCGGCCATTTCGGAAAAGCTATCGATCTCCGACAGCACGGTGCGGACTCATTTGCGTAGCATCAACCAGAAACTCAACGCCAAGAGCCGCGCGGAAGCGGCGGCCATTGGGCGGCGTCTCGACGTGGTGCGATAGGGAGTGACGAATTGAGAGCGCCGGTCAAAGTTCGGCGCGTCGCCGTTGGCCGCGACAGGTATCTCCCGGTCGCGGAACCGACGCGCGAGAGCTTTATCGACGGACGCAAGCCAAACTAGTCTACGCTGTTACGTCGAACGCTCCGGCGGAGATTGTCACGACTTAGGTGACAGGAATGGCGGAGAGGGAGGGATTTGAACCCCCGATACGGTTGCCCGTATGCCGCATTTCGAGTGCGGTGCATTCAACCACTCTGCCACCTCTCCGCAACCAGAGGCTAACCGCTGTGGTGAGCCGCGCCTTCTACACGGGTGCGGGCGGCGAGACAAGTGGTTCCGGACGCCCGAAAGATCGTCGAACCCCACGTCGCGAGACGCGGGCCTCGCTCGGAGAGCCGGAACCTCTCTCCGTCTCGCGTGTCATGCCCGCGCGATGCGGCATGAGCGCGGTGAGGCCCTTGTTGGTGCCGACGTGGTTGCAAAACAAAACCTCCGTCGATATACGAAGTGTGGTTGCAAGATAAAACTTAGATTCTGCGAGCCTGCCATGATCCGATCTGAGGCTACGTTCGGCGACACCTTCCCCTTCATGCCGCATTTCACGGGAGCACCGGGCTTCCAGATGCACTACGTCGACGAAGGGCCTCGCGACGGTGAGGTCGTGGTGTGCCTGCACGGTGAGCCGACCTGGGGCTATCTGTTTCGTCACCTCATTGCCGTGCTGGGCGAGACGCATCGGGTGATCGTTCCGGACCACATGGGTTTTGGAAAGAGCGCGACGCCCTTGGGCCGCAGCTATTGGCTACAGGACCATATCGATAATCTGGAGGCGTTCGTCCTCGCGCTCGACCTCGCCGATATCACGCTCGTCCTGCATGATTTCGGCGGCCCTGTCGGCATGGGGCTTGCCGCCCGTCATCCGGGGCGTATCCGCAGGATCGTCTCCGCCAACGGCCCGACGCCCTTCGGGCAGCCGGATCTTCTCGATCGCGTCACGGCGAATGCCCGTGTTTCACCGTGGTTCCGCTGGATCGCCGCAGCCGAGGCGGACGGCAGCCTGGAAGCCGTGCTCGGCCAGCTCGGCTTCAACATCCTCAGCACGTTGAAGCTCAACGGTTTTGAAAACAACGCGATCATCACCGATGCCTGGCTTGCCGCCTACGGCGCGCCCTTCGCCAGTCCGGCTGACTGCGTGGGCGCGATCGGCTGGGCAAAGGGCTTCGCCACAGGCATGCACAGGTTCGAAACACCTGATCCTGCGGCCGACCGGTCGATCCGCGGCAAGCCCGCGCTGGCAATCTGGGGCGAGGCAGACCGCACGCTCCAGGCCGAGCATCTCCTGCCGCTCTTCACTGCGGTCTTCCCCGCCGCCCCGGTCGGGCGTCTTGCGGGCGTCGGGCACTACTGCTTCGAGGACGCCCCGGAGGCTGTCGCAGGCCTGATCTCGGACTTCATGCGCCAGACCTGACCACGCCGCGCCCGAGCGGGGCTGGGGCGGTCCGGCTTCAGGCGCTCTCGGCCCGCGCCAGCGGGGGCGCCGCGTCCGGCACGGCGCGCACGGCCCGAGAGCTGACGTCGTCGCCGGCTTCGCCGAAGGCGGGCAGGCCCAGGTGACGGGTACCGGCGACGAGCGAGCGCAGCACGAAACGGCCCTGGCTCGCCGCGACCGCGCCCGCGACGAGAGTGCGGTTGATGGTCACCAGGTCGATCGACAGGTCCGACAGGTCGGCGAGCTTCAGCCGGCCGCCGCCGTAGCCGGCGATGGCGACGCCGAGGCCCAGCGCCTTCATGGCCGACAGGCTGGCCGCAACGGTGGCGGGAATGCTGCTGCGCCCGGTGGCCGGGTCTGCGGCAAAGGCCCGCTCGTCGATGGCGACGACGAGGCGGTCGACGACCTCGCGATGGGCGCCGAGATAGGCGGACAAGGTGGCGAGCCAGCCAGGCCCCTCCAGCGTCGCCGCCGACACGGTCATCATCAGCTGCGCCTCCGGCTCGGCCCGCAGGGCCCGCAGCGTCAGCTCGAGCACCCGATGGTCGAGCAAGGGCGACAGGCCGAGCCGCTCCGCCAGCGGCGCCAGGGCAGCGGCGCCGGCAAAGCCGTCGTCCCCGTCGGTCACCTCGGCCTGCACGGCCTCCAGGGTCGGATGGTGCGGCGTGGCGAGGGGCTTGTCGCCGGTGTGCCAGACGTGATCGGCGATCTGGCGGCGGGCGCCGAGCTCGATCAGCGGCCGGCGCGCCAGCTGCACGCGCCGCCCGTTGAGGGCGGCGATGAGATCGACCGGCGAGGGCGACTTGGAGCGTGCCACGGCCCGGCGGCGCAGGCGCGGCGGCAATCGCCAGAAGGCCTGCCCTTGCAGCTTGGCGTGGTCGGCGGCTTCCTCGGCCCGCTCCAGCAGAGCTGCGGCATCGCCGCTGCGCTCGCCCGCCGTCACCATGCCGATGCGCAGCAGCTCCCCGCTCGGTCCGATGAGATCGGCAACCGCCGTACCCAGGGCGCGCGCCGCCGGCATGGCATGGTCGGCGTCGCAGGACGTCATCACGACGCCGAAGCGCGCCGGCGTCAGCTGCACCAGGAGGTCGCGGCGCCTGAGGCGCCGGCGCAGCCGCGCCTCGAGCCTGGCCATCTCGGCTTCACCGGGCGCGCCCGCCGCGGCGCCGTCATCGGGCCGTTCCAGGGCCGCCACCATGACCGTCACCTGCGTCCGCGCGGCCGCGGGGTCATGCAGCCGGGCCGTCAGGGCGCGCAGCACGCGCTCCCGCGCCGGCTCAGGCCGCGCCTGGCCCGTTCCCCGCTCCGGATCGGCGGCGCGGCGGCCCAGGGGAAAGGCGCGCACCAGCCCCTGCGCCCAGGCCGCGCGGCCGCCGGAGCCCGCGAACCACTGGCCGCTGTCCTCGACGACGAACTTGCTCTGGCCGAACGCCACCACGTAGCGGCAGCGGTAGGCGACGCCGTCGCCGTGATCGGACTGGCCGGAGGCGAGCACCGCCTCGTCGCGGCTGTCGCCCGATGCCGGGACGACGAGCGCGTTATAGGCCCGGCCGCTGGCGAGCCGGTGGCGCCGGTCGAGGCCGAAGACCGCGCGGAGATTGGGGCCCCAGCTCAGGCGGTCGGTGGCGAGATCCCATTCGTAGACCACCGAGCCGCAGGCGGAGAGCACGCGCTCCGGGTCGAGCGGCGCATCCCGGATGTCGGCGCCGGCGTGGGCTGCCGCGATGGCGAAAACCTGTCGCATATCCATCCGCTCCGCCCCCGACAGACATCCCGGAGCGCGCCCGGTCGGATACGATCATCCGGCCGGACAGGACTGCTCCAACGTTTCGGAACTGGGGCGTCCCCCCCCGGCCGGGTGGGTCCATGCGGGGAGGCGCTCCAGAAGCAGCCGATGATGGGATGCCGTCGTTAACAGAGCGTGAAAATGGCGGCGAACGGATGGCCGCGCCGGCCCGCGCGCGCTGCGCTCGAACGCCGTCGCACGGGCATAAAGCGGCTTAGATTCAAAGAGTTGGAGCATCGCGATCCGATCGGACGACCACATCGGATCAGGACAGGCTGTGGATGAAACCTGGTCGCGTCCAGGATCCGGCGGACAAACACGACAAGCCCCGCATGGGGCACATGCGGGGCTCACGCCGGACAACGATTGGAGACGAGGCTGCGCCGCTCAGGCGTCGCCGCGCGGCTTCAGCACCTGGCGGCCACGGTACATGCCGGTCTTCAGGTCGATGTGATGCGGGCGGCGCAGCTCGCCGGAATCCTTGTCCTCGACATAGGTCGGGGCGGCGAGGGCATCGGCGGAGCGGCGGAAGCCGCGCTTCATGGGCGAGGTTTTACGTTTCGGAACGGCCATGTCGGTCTCTCGATGGGCTTGCTGCGACCAGAGCGGGACGAGGTCTCGTCTCGAAGCCGCGCCATGTCGGTTGCGCAGCACCGAACGGCCCTGGATGATATCTCCACCCGGTCCGATCCGATGCCGCAGAAGCCGGCGCTTATACAGACTGGAGGGCTAATTGGCTAGAGCATTTCGCGATTGGATGAGATCATCCAACGGCAGAGACAGGCTCGGAACCCGTTTGAATCCGGAGCGCTTCCCGTCGTGCTGCCGTCCGGCTCACAGGCAATCCGTCGGCTGGTTCGGCATGCGGGCCAGGATCCGGGCGGAGCGGCGCGTGACGAAGGCCGACGGCCGCGCCGCATCGAAGCGCTGCGGGTTGGGCAGCACCGCGGCGAGCCGGGCCGCCTCGGCCGCCGTCAGGTCGCGGGCGCTCTTGTGGAAGTAGCGCCGGGCGGCCGCCTCCGCGCCGAAGATGCCGTCGCCCCACTCGGCCACGTTGAGATACACCTCCATCACCCGCGGCTTCGACCACAACGCGTCGATCACCACGGCCAGCGGTATCTCCAGCGCCTTGCGCACGTAGGAGCGCCCCGGCCAGAGAAAGACGTTCTTCACCGTCTGCATGGCGATGGTGGAGGCGCCGCGGCTCGGCCCGCCGTCCTCCTCCCAGTCGTCGAGCACATTGCGCATCTCGATCAGGTCGACGCCGAAATGCTGGCAGAAGCGGGAATCCTCCGAGGTCATGACGGCGCGCGGCAGGTTGGGCGAGATCGTCCGCAGCGGCATCCACGTGCGCGCCACCGGCTGTCCGGTCAGCCAGCGGCCCAGCATCAGCGTCGAGACCGGAGGTACGAAGACGTAGATCACGGCGAGCAGCGACGGCACCAGCACGACGGCGAGGAGCACGGCGTGGAGGACGCCGACGAAGCGCCGCAGGCTACGTTTCGGCCGTCGGCGCGTCGGAATGGCAGCCTGCTCCGATGGCGGACCGAGCCGCGCCGGCCGGAGTGGGTTGACCCGGCCGGCAGGCTCCGGCATGCGATGCGCACGATGAGGAGGCCAAAAACGGTCATCCGCGTCAGGCACGGCGAACCCTGTCAAATCCCGCTCGCGCGCGGCGTAATGGTATCGGACAACCCCTTGCTCCCAAATGCGTTCCAAGTGCGGCTGCAGGCGGCGGCCGAAGCCGTCGAAGCCCACCTCGCAGCCATTCTGGTCGATGATCCCCGGCGAGGCGAGAGGCGACGGCCGGCGCGGCTCATGCAGGCCATGCGCCACGCGGCGCTCGGCGGCGGCAAACGGCTCAGACCGTTCCTCGCGATCGAGACCGGACGGCTGTGCGGCGCGCCGGAGCTCGCGGCGCTCCGCGCCGGCTGCGCCATCGAGCTGGTTCACTGCTATTCGCTCGTGCACGACGACCTGCCGTCCATGGACGACGACGACGTGCGCCGCGGCCGGCCCACCGTGCACAAGGCGTTCGACGAAGCGACCGCGATCCTGGCCGGCGACGGGCTGCTGACGCTTGCCTTCGACGTGCTGGCCGACGAGGCGACCCACGCCCGGGCCGACATCCGCTGTGCGCTCGTCGCCGGCCTTGCCCGTGCGGCCGGCGCCGGCGGCATGGTCGGTGGCCAGATGCACGACCTCGCCGCCGAGGGCCGCTTCGGCCAAGCCAAGCTCGGCGAGGCGGAGATCCGCGAGCTGCAGGCGATGAAGACCGGCGCGATCCTGGCCTTCGCCGTCCGCGCCGGAGCGCTCGTCGGCGGCGCGACGGCGGAGGCCCTGAGCCAGCTCGACATCTATGGCGCCGCCCTCGGCGCTGCCTTCCAGGTCGCCGACGACCTGCTCGATTACGAGGGCGACAGCGCGGCGGTGGGCAAGCGCACCGGCAAGGATGCCGAGGCGGGCAAGGCGACCCTGGTGGCGGCGCTCGGGCCCGACGCCGCCCGCGCCCGTCTCACCGCCCTGGTCGAGGAGGCGATCGCCAGCCTCGACGGCTTCGGCGCCGACGCCGACATCCTGCGCGAGGCCGCGCGCTTCGTCGCAGCCCGGCGCACGTAGGGCGCACGATCGCTCCAACACGTCATGGCCGGCCATGACGCCTTGGAACGCGCAGGAGCCCGGGTCAGGGCGCGGTCACCCGCCTGAGCGTCAGGTTGATGCGGCCGCCGTGGGGCAGCAGGGTGGAGGTGCCGGGGATGATCCGGTCGACGCCGTGGTAGGCGAGGCGGGCCGGGCCGCCGAACACCAGCGCGTCGCCCGAGGCGAGCTTCAGCGACCGGGTGGAGCCGCGCCGCTCGGTGCCGCCGATGCGGAACATGGCCGTATCGCCGAGCGACAGCGACACCACCGGCGCCTCGAAATCCGACTCGTCCTTGTCCTGGTGCAGCCCCATGCGCGCCGAGGCGGCGTAGTAGTTCACCAGGCACGCCTCCGGCGGATGGGGATAGCCGGCAAGCGCGGCCCAGGCGTCGGTCAGCGCCCGAGGCATCGGCGGCCATGGCGCGCCGGTGACCGGGTGGGTCGCCTGATAGCGGTAGCCGCTCTCGTCGGAGACCCAGCCCAGGGGCCCGCAATTGGTCATGCGCACGGAGAACGGCTTGCCCGTGCGCGGCATGCGCGGGGTAAACACCGGCGCGGCCTGGGCGACCGCGCGGAGATCATCCACGAGGGCCTCCTGTGCGGCGCGGTCGAGGTAGCCCGGGTGGTGGACGACGCCGGGGGCGACCTCGAGCGAGATGACTTGTCCTCGAATCGTCATCCCGCTTTAGATCATTGTTCTGAGCATGTGGGGATCATGCTCCCGCTCCTCACGCGGTGAGGATCTCCTTCGATTCCACCGTGGTATCGGCCTTGAGCCGGTAGACCAGCGGCACGCCGGTGGCCAGCTCCACCGTGGGGATGGTCTCGGAGCTCAAGCCGTCGAGCACCATGACCAGGGCGCGCAGGGAATTGCCGTGGGCGGCCACCAGCGTGCGCTCGCCCCGCATCACCGCCGGCAGGATGGTGCTGATGTAGTAGGGCAGCACCCGGGCTGCCGTGTCCTTCAGGCTCTCGCCGCCCGGCGGGGGCACGTCATAGGAGCGGCGCCAGACGTGAACCTGCTCCTCGCCCCAGCGGGCGCGGGCGTCGTCCTTGTTGAGGCCGGAGAGCTCGCCGTAGTCGCGCTCGTTCAGGGCCTGCTCGCGGGCGACCGGCAGCGCCGTCTGGCCGAGCTCGGTGAGGATCAGATCGAGCGTATGCTGGGCGCGCGTCAGCACCGAGGTGAAGCAGCGGTCGAAGGCGAGGTCGCGCGCCTTGAGGCGGCGGCCGGCCGCCTTGGCCTCCTCGACGCCCAGCTCGGTCAGGTCCGGGTCCTTCCAGCCGGTGAACAGGTTCTTCAGGTTCCAGTCGCTCTGGCCGTGGCGGACGAGGACGAGCAGGCGTTCGGACATGGGGTGGAGGCTCCGGCGTGACGAAATGAAGGTGGAAGGGGCGGCTCAGGCGAGACCGAGCACGTCGGCCATCGAATAGAGGCCCGGCGGCCGGCCGCGCGACCACAGCGCCGCCCTGACGGCGCCGCGGGCGAAGATGCCGCGGTCCTCGGCCCGGTGGGCGAGCTCGATGCGCTCGCCGGCGCCGGCGAAGACGACGCTGTGGTCGCCGACCACCGAGCCGCCGCGCAGGGAGGCAAAGCCGATGTCGCCGGCCTGGCGTGCGCCGGTGTGGCCGTCGCGCACGCGCACGGAGCGCTGGGCGAGGTTGATGCCGCGCCCGGCCGCCGCGGCCTCGCCCAGGAGCAGCGCCGTGCCGGAGGGGGCATCCACCTTGTGGCGGTGATGCATCTCCAGGATCTCGATGTCGAAATCCTCGCCCAGGGCGGCGGCCGCCTGCCTGACGAGGCCGGCCAGCAGGTTGACGCCCAGGCTCATGTTGCCCGAGCGCACCACGGCGGTGTGGCGGGCGGCGTCGGCCAGCGCGGCGAGGTCGGCGTCGCCGAGGCCGGTGGTGCCGACGACGTGGGCCACGCCCCGCTGGGCGGCGAGCTTGGCCAGCGCCACCGTCGCGGCCGGGGAGGAGAAGTCGACGACCGCGTCGGCACCGCCGAGCGCCGCCGCCGCGTCATCGGTTACGGCGATGCCATTGGCGCCCAGCCCGGCGAGCGTGCCGGCGTCCTGGCCCAACGCCGGCGACCCCGGCCGCTCGGTCGCCGCGGCCAAGGCGACGCCGGCGGTATCGGCGATCGTCGCGACCAGCATGCGGCCCATGCGGCCGGCGGCACCGACGACGACGAGTCTCATCTCGGTCATGGCGGCCCTCAACCCGGCTGCGGGCCGTCGTAGCCCTCGATGACGACGATGTCGCCGACCGCCACCGGCGTGTCACGGAACGCTTTGGCCCGCTGGTATTCCGGCGAGTTCCAGCAGGCGAGCGCCGCCTCGTGGCTGGGAAACTCGATGACGACGTTGCGCGTTCGCGCCTGCCCTTCGACGATCTCGAAGGCGCCGCCGCGCACCAGGAAGCGGCCGCCGTACTTCGCGAACGCCTCGGCGTTGGCCGTGACGTAGGCCTTGTAGGCCTCCGGATCATTCACGTCGACGCGACCGATCCAATATCCCTTGGCCATGGGATCTCACTCCCCTGTCGACCGGCCGAGGCCGGCAGCAATGTCCTGCACGATCGCGTCGGCCGCCGCCGCCGGGTCGGCCGCCGCGGTGATCGGCCGTCCGACCACGATGTAGTCGGCTCCGGCGCGCATCGCCGCGGCCGGCGTCACCGCCCGCTTCTGGTCGGCCAGCGCCGCGCCCGCCGGCCGGATGCCGGGCGTCACCAGTAGCAGCCGCGGGCCGCGCTCGGCCCGCACCGCCGCCGCCTCCTCGGCCGAGAGGATGAGGCCGTCGATGCCCAGCCCGTCGGCCTGGGCGGCGCGGGCCGCCACCGTGGCCCGGACGCCGGCCGGAATCCCCGCCTCCGCCAGGTCGGCATCGTTGTACGATGTCATCACCGTGACGGCGAGGAGGCGCAGCCCGCTGTCGCCGCGGCCGCTGAGCGCGGCGCGCATGGTCTGCGGGTAGGCGTGGATGGTGAGGAAGGTGGCGCCGAGCCGGGCGACCTGGGCGGCGGCCCGCTCCACCGTGTTGGGGATGTCGTGCAGCTTGAGGTCGAGGAACACCTGCTTGCCGCGCTGCACCAGCGTCTCGACCAGCGGCAGGCCGCCGCCGTAGGCGAGCTCCAGGCCGATCTTGTAGAAGCCGACGGTCGTCCCCAGCCGCTCGACCATGGCCTCGGCGGCGCCGCGATCGGGGACGTCGAGCGCGACGATCAGGCGGTCGCGCGGTGCCAGGCCGGAGCGAGGCGATGGCGGCGGGCGGAGCGATGATGGGACGGGCGGCGCGCTCATGCCGCCCTCATGGCACAAGGGTGCCCGGTCCCTCAAGGCCGGCGATAGGCCCAGACGCGGGCCGGCGGCAGGTTCCACCACACCCGCTCCGATCGCTCGGCGGTGTAGACGGTCGAATCCTTGGGGATCGGCGGCACCACGGAATAGGTGAACTGCACGAACGGGGCGTTGCGGTGCATGAGGTCGAAGGCGTGGCCGAGCAGGCCCATACGCTGCGGCAACGGCTTGGTGAACAGCGGCAGGCTCGAGACCGTGCCCGCCACCGGCTCATGCGCCAGCTCGCGCACGATGCGCGGGAAGTCGTAGGCGTCGCCCTCGATCACCGTGGCGCCGGGGAAGCGATGGCGCAGCAGCTTGCAGAAGTCGGGATTGAACTCGATCAGGATCAGCCGCGACGCGTCGAAGCCGCGGCGCAGGATCGCCTCGGTCACCGGGCCGGTGCCGGGCCCGAGCTCGATCACCGGGCCGGGGGTCTCCGGGTTGAGGTAGCTCGCCATGGTCCGCGCCAGCATGCGGCCGGAGGGGGTGACCGCGCCCGTCACCAGCGGGCGCTCGACCCACGACTTCAGGAAACGAGCATCGTCCTCGATGCGGACGGGCGGCTCTTTGCGTCGGCTCGCGTGCGGCAAGGGGATGCCTCCAGCTTCCTGTGCCGGCGAACATGTGCCGACGCTTCGCTAACTCGACAATCTCGGCGGTCCCGTCAAGATGGGAAGCCCGTCGCGGCCTGCCCGCCGAGCATGCCCACTATACGCCGATCGCCATCCTGGCGCCCCCGGCCCGGCCACGGCTCCGGCCGTGACCTTGGGGCGAAGCGCGTTACCCGCTCAGGCCGGCGAACAGCTCCTTGACCCGCGACAGGAATCCCGAGCTCTCGGGATGGGTGTCGCCCGACGATTCGCGCTCGAACTCGGCCAGCAGCTCGCGCTGGCGGCGCGTCAGGTTCTGCGGCGTCTCGACCACCACCTGGATGTAGAGATCGCCGACGTTGCGCGTGCGCAGCACGGGCATGCCCTTGCCGCGGAGCCGGAACTGCTTGCCGGTCTGGGTGCCCTCCGGCACCTTGACCTGGGTCTGGGCGCCGTCGAGCGTCGGCACGTCGAGCTCGCCGCCCAGCGCCGCCACGGTCATCGAGATCGGCACGCGGCAGAACAGGTCGGCGCCGTCGCGTTGGAAGATGGCGTGCGGCTTGATGGCGATGAAGATGTAGAGGTCGCCGGAGGGCGCACCTTGCGAGCCCGCCTCGCCCTCGCCGGCGAGCCGGATCCGGGTGCCGTCCTCGACGCCGGCCGGCACGTTCACCGAGAGCGTGCGCTCGCGCGTCTGGCGGCCGGCGCCGTGGCAAGCCTCGCACGGATTCTCGATGATCTCGCCGCGCCCGTTGCAGGTCGGGCAGGTGCGCTGGATCGAGAAGAAGCCCTGGCTCGTGCGCACCTGGCCGGCGCCGGCGCAGGTGGGGCAGGTGCGCGGCCGCGAGCCCGCCTTGGTGCCGTTGCCCTGGCAGGCCTCGCAGCGGATCGCCGTCGGGATCCGGATCGACGCGGTCTTGCCCGCAAACGATTCCTCGAGCGTGATCTCGAGGTTGTAGCGCAGGTCCGAGCCGCGGTTGCGCGTCTGGCGGCCGCGCTGTCGCTGGTCGCCGAAGAAGGTATCGAAGATGTCGGTCATGAACTCCGAGAAGTCATTCCCGAAGCCGTTCTGGCCGGCGCCCACACCCTGCTCGAAAGCACTGTGGCCGAACTGGTCGTACGCCGCCCGCCGCTGCGGATCCTTGAGGATCTCGTAGGCCTCGGCAATCTCCCGGAACTTCACCTCGGCCGCTTGGTCACCGGGATTGCGGTCCGGATGCCATTTCATGGCGGCCTTGCGAAAGGCGGTCTTCAGTTCGCCGTCGGATACGCTTCGCTCGACCTCGAGCACTTCGTAGAAGCAGCGTTTGCTCATGCTAGTTCTCGCCCCGCTGCGAAGAACGCCCGGATCGCGACCCGCGTACGGCGCTCGCGCGTGTCCGAAGACCCCACGCCGTGACAATCAAACGGCGTGCCAACGCGGCGGCCGGACGATGGGCGGCTGCGCGCATTGGCACTCATCGGTCCAGCGATCATCGGCCCCCACGGCACCGTTCTGCTCGAACGGACGGCCGCCGGAGAGGCCGGCGGCCGCCGCGATCTTATGCCCGCTTCTTGTCGTCGACTTCCTGGAAGTCGGCGTCGATGACGTCTTCCTTCTTGGCGCCGGCGTCGCCGCCGCCGCCAGTCCCGTCCGAGCCCGCCTGCGTGGCCTCGTACATGGCCTGGCCAAGCTTCATCGAGACCTGCATCAGCTCGTTGGTGCGGGTCTTGATGGTCTCGACATCCTCGCCCTCGAGCGCGCTCTTGAGGGCCTGGACGGCGCTTTCGACGGCGCTCTTGTCCGCCGCCGGGACCTTGTCGCCGTACTCGGCGACAGACTTCTCGGTCGAATGGATCAGCGCCTCGCCCTGGTTGCGGGTCTCGACCAGCTCACGCCGCTTCTTGTCCTCGTCGGCATGCGCCTCCGCGTCCTTGACCATCTTCTCGATGTCGGTGTCGGAGAGGCCGCCCGAGGCCTGGATGCGGATCGCCTGTTCCTTGTTGGTGGCCTTGTCCTTCGCCGAGACGTTGACGATGCCGTTGGCGTCGATGTCGAAGGTGACCTCCACCTGCGGCACGCCGCGGGGCGCCGGCGGGAGGCCGACGAGATCGAACTGGCCGAGCATCTTGTTGTCGGCCGCCATCTCGCGTTCGCCCTGGAACACCCGGATCGTCACCGCCGTCTGGTTGTCCTCGGCGGTCGAGAACACCTGGCTCTTCTTGGTGGGGATCGTCGTGTTGCGGTCGATCAGGCGGGTGAACACGCCGCCCAGCGTCTCGATGCCCAGCGACAGCGGGGTCACGTCGAGCAGCAGCACGTCCTTGACGTCGCCCTGGAGCACGCCGGCCTGGATGGCGGCACCGATGGCGACGACCTCGTCGGGGTTGACGCCCTTGTGCGGCTCCTTGCCGAAGAACTGCTTCACGACCTCCTGCACCTTGGGCATACGGGTCATGCCGCCGACGAGCACCACCTCGTCGATCTGCCCGGAGCTCAGGCCCGCATCCTTGAGTGCCTTCCGGCAGGGCTCGACGGTGCGTTGGATCAGGTCGTCGACCAGGCTCTCGAACTTGGCGCGCGACAGCTTGAGCGCCAGGTGCTTGGGCCCGGAGGCGTCGGCGGTGATGTAGGGCAGGTTGATCTCGGTCTGGCTGGCGGACGACAGCTCGATCTTGGCCTTCTCCGCCGCCTCCTTCAGGCGCTGGAGGGCGAGCTTGTCCTTGCGCAGGTCGATGCCCTGCTCCTTCTTGAACTCGTCGGCCAGGTACTCGACCAGGCGCATGTCGAAGTCTTCGCCGCCGAGGAAGGTGTCGCCGTTCGTCGACTTCACCTCGAAGACGCCGTCGCCGATCTCCAGGATGGAGACGTCGAAGGTGCCGCCGCCGAGGTCATAGACCGCGATGGTGCCGCTCGATTTCTTGTCGAGGCCATAGGCGAGCGCCGCCGCCGTCGGCTCGTTGATGATGCGCAGCACCTCGAGGCCGGCGATGCGGCCGGCGTCCTTGGTGGCCTGGCGCTGGGCGTCGTTGAAGTAGGCGGGCACCGTGATGACGGCCTGGTCGACCTTCTGCCCGAGATGAGCCTCCGCCGTCTCCTTCATCTTCTGCAGGATGAAGGCGGAGATCTGCGAGGGCGAATAGTCCTTGCCGTCGGCCTCGACCCAGGCGTCGCCGTTCTTGGCCTTGACGATCTTGTAGGGGACGAGATCCTTGTCCTTCTGCGTCATCGGGTCCGCGAAGGTGCGGCCGATGAGGCGCTTGATGGCGAAGAAGGTGCGCTCGGGGTTGGTGACCGCCTGGCGCTTGGCCGGCTGGCCGACCAGCCGCTCGCCGTCGTCGGTGAATGCGACGATCGACGGCGTGGTGCGCGCGCCTTCCGAGTTTTCGATGACCTTCGGCGTCGAGCCTTCCATCACGGCGACGCACGAATTGGTGGTTCCAAGGTCGATACCGATGACCTTACCCATGGTTGATCCCTCACTTTCCAAAGCAGACCGCCGGGCCCCGAAGCGACCCGGCCATGGACCTTCCCGTCATCCAAGGTGGCATGACAGGCCGGTTACCTGAGAACTGACGCGAGTTCTTCGGCTATATAAGAGCCTGGCCAAAGCCTCGCAAGACGAGTGCCCCGGGGGCGGCAGCGCCCCGACTTCGGCCACAGCTAGGGGCGCAGGCGGGGCTTCGCAAGGCGTCCGGTTAGGTTGATCGCGCCCCATTCGCAACCGCGCAGCGAACTGCTATGGTGGCATGGGGATTGCGACTATCAGATGTTGCGTTTGGCGGGGCCGCGGACATGGGCTTGAGCGGATCGCACCGGTGGAAGCGGCGGAGGCCGTTTCGCTTTGGAATCGCCGCGGCCTTGCTCTGCCCGATGCTGGTGCCGGCGCCCGCGGCGGCCCAGCTCATCCTGCAAGGGGCGCAGCCGCAGATGCAGAAGCGCCAGCCCGCGAGCGCCGGGGCGGGCCAGAGCAAGCGCCCGACCGCAGCGCGCCCGGGCGGTTCCGGCTCGATCCGCGCCACCGGCAGCGGCCAAGGCCTGGCCCCACGCCCGACCGCCGTCGCGCCCGCCGGCCCGGCGGTGGCCGGACGCTTCGCCGAGCCGACGCTGTTCGGCACCGACCTCTATCTCAACGGCAACACCAGCTCCCTCAAGCTGACGCGGGTGGGCGACAGCGTGTCGGCGGAGCTCAAGCTCTCCGGCCGCGCCATCGGCGGTCCGGACCAGCTGTGCCAGGTCGACATGGCCTCGACCGGGCCCCTGCTGGTGCTCGGCGCGCCCGACGGGCTGCCCCGCTACCGGATCGATGCGCCGGTGTGCCCGATCGACCTCGACGTGATGGACGACGCGGTCATCGCCAGCGGACCGGAGGGCGGCATCTGCGCCTTCACCCAGGCCCAGTGCCAGGCGGAGGTCAGCGGTCTGTGGGGCCCCAAGGGGGTCTCGCTCGGTCCCCGGGTGCGGGACATCGAGCGCGAGCGTGGCCGGGCCGACATCGCCATGCGCGACGTCTTCCGACAGGTGCTGACGCGGGCGCGCGGCCCCGAGGTGACGCGCGAGGCGGCGGAACAGGCGGGCTTTTCGTCCAGGCGCGCCATGCAATGCGCCAGTTACGTCGCCGAGGATTCGCACGGCTTCTGCAGCACGCGGCTCACCCAGGCCCGCGTCGCCGCGCTCAAGGCGCGCCTTTCGCCGCAGGCGACGGCCGAAGCCCGGGCGCAGACGCCCCGCCCCGCCGCTGCCGCGGCGCAATAGCCGCAGCAGCCCGGCGCCGAATCAGTCCTCCGAATTAGTCTTCGATGACGCCGACGAACGGCAGCTGCCGGTAGGAGTGGCCGACGTCCATGCCGTAGCCCACGACGAAGACATCCGGGCAGCTGAAGCCGACGTAGTCGGCGGCGATGTTGACCGCCCGCTGGCGCGGCTTTTCCAGCATGACGCAGCATTTCACGCCGTTGGCCCCGCGCGCCACCAGCAGATCCTTGGCGAAGGCCAGCGTGCGCCCCGATTCCAGGATGTCGTCGACGATCAGGACGTCGCGCCCGCGCACATCGCTTTCGATATCCTTGACCATGGTGACGTGGCCCACCGAGCTGGTGCCCAGGCCGTAGCTGGAGAGCTGCATGAACTCGACCTGCGGCGTCAGCCCGGCCCGGTGCAGCGTGCGCAGCAGGTCGGCCGCGAACATGAAGGAGCCCTTGAGGATGGCCACGACGAGCAGGTCCTTGGGATTGGACGCGGCGATGGCCTTGGCGATCTCGTCGTTGCGTTCGCCGATGGCGGCCTCGTCGAACAAGACCCGGATGCGTCGCTCTGCCGTCATGTCGTTCCTTCGACCCCCTTTTGAGTGCCGTCGCGATCGGATCGAATCACCCGGCCCCGGAGCGCTTTCCGATCGGGTGGAATGCGAAGCGCTCCCGACTCAAGGCGCTGGAGCGTGCCTTTGCAATTGCATGCCTTTGCAATTGGATGTCTCACCCCATTGCAAGATGCTCTAGCACAGCCGGCCGGAAAGTGCCCTCGATCCCCGATCCCGGTGAAGTCCGAGGCCGTCGCACCGGTCCAATATGAGCGAAAGGCGCCCGCCTGTGCCAGGCCGGCCGCGAGCAGCGTCACGCATATTCCAGTTTGCCGGCCGCGGCGGTACAGTCCGCCGCGATCCGGGCGCGGTGACGGCGGATCGAACGGAGAGGGCTCGCCCGCGGTGGTTCGTTTCGAGAGTGTCGGCCTGCGATACGGCATGGGGCCCGAGGTGCTGCGCGATCTCACCTTTGCCATCGAGCCTCGATCGTTCCAGTTCCTCACCGGCCCCTCCGGCGCCGGCAAGACGACGCTGCTGCGGCTCATCCTGCTGGCGCTGAAGCCGACGCGCGGCTTCATCAGCATCTTCGACGAGGACGTCTCGCGGATCGGCACCGAGGCGCTGACCTCGGTGCGTCGGCGCATGGGCGTGGTGTTCCAGGATTTCCGCCTGCTCGACCATCTGACCACCTACGAGAACGTGGCGCTGCCGCTTCGGGTGCAGGGCAAGGAGGAGGCGAGCTACCGCTCCGAGGTGGTCGAGCTGCTGCGCTGGGTGGGCCTGGGCGAGCGCATGCACGTGCTGCCGCCGGTGCTGTCGGGCGGCGAGAAGCAGCGGGCGGCCATCGCCCGCGCCCTGATCGTGCGGCCCGAGCTGCTGCTCGCCGACGAGCCGACCGGCAACGTCGATCCCAATCTGGCGCGGCGGCTGCTGCGCCTGTTCATCGAGCTCAACCGCCTGGGCACGTCGGTGCTGATCGCCACCCACGATCTCAACCTGATGGACCAGGTGGACGCACGCCGGCTCGTGCTGGGCGAAGGCCGGCTGCACATCTACGATTGATCGCATCGATGACCATGACCGATGACCGCGCCACCGCGGTTCCCCAGCCAGGCAACGAAATCGCCGACAGCGAGCCCGCCGGAGGCTCGCTCCGGCGCGATCAGCCGCTGGTGCCGGCGGGCTCGATTGCCGGGCGCGCCCTGGTCACGGTAATCGCCATCCTCACCTTCCTCGCCGCGCTCACCGCCTGCGGCGCCGTGCTGATGGCGCGGGCGTCCTCCGATTGGCGCACCGACGTGGCGCGAGAGATGACCATCCAGGTCCGTCCGACCGCCCAGCGCGACATCGAGGCGGACGTGGCCAAGGCGGCCGGCATCGCCAAGGCGACGTCGGGCATTGCCAGCGTCGAGATCTACTCCAAGGCGGAAGCCGAACGGCTGCTCGAGCCATGGCTCGGCAGCAATCTGGGGCTGGCCGAGCTGCCCATCCCGCGGATCGTGGTGCTCAAGCTGGCGGCGGCCGACCGCCATCCGGACCTGGAGGGGCTGCGCAAGGCGCTCGCCGCCGCCGTGCCGGGCTCGAGCCTGGACGACCATCACATGTGGATCACCCGGCTGGCGGCCATGGCCAACACCGTGGTGGTGATCGGCGCCCTGATCGTCGCGCTGGTGCTGGTGGCGACGGCGCTGGCCGTCGCCTTCGCCACGCGCGGGGCCATGGCGGGCAACAAGGAGATCGTCGAGGTGCTGCACTTCGTCGGCGCCGACGACCGCTTCATCGCGCGCGAGTTCCAGGCGCGGTTCCTGAATCTCGGCCTGCGCGGCGGCCTGTTCGGCGGCGTCGGTGCGGTCGTGCTGATCATGGTGCTCGGCATGCTCGCCTCGATCTGGCGCTCCAGCGCCGGCGGCGAGCAGATCGAGGCGCTGTTCGGCGCCTTCAGCATCGGCTGGGAGGGCTATGGCGCCGTGCTGGCCATCGCCATCGTGGTGGCGCTGGTCACCGCCGTGATGTCGCGGATCACCGTGCGCCGGCACTTGCACGATATCGAGTGACCGCTTGACATCGAACAACGCGCAAAAAGGGCCATCGATGCATCGTCGGAGCGGCAATAACCGCGGTATTAACAAGACGTTAAGACGAACGCCTTCAGGGTGCCGCATTCAGCCCTATGGTGGCATCCGATGTCTATGATCAGATCGACAGCCCCCTCCGCTCGCTTTGCGCGTACGCCGATCTTAGGTATGAGCGAATGGTCGGCGGCTGGAGCGCGACTGCTGGGACAGGTAGTGCATATTCTGGGGCGCCTGGTGGCCGTGGCGACCGTCGTGGCGGTGGTGGTGATCGGCGGCGGTTTCTTCTGGTTCATCAATGCGATCGAGCGCAAGGAAACGATGCCGACCGAGGCGGCCGACGGCATCGTCGTGCTGACCGGCGGCGCGCAGCGCATCGACGACGCCGTCAGCCTGCTGCTGCGCGGCCAGGCGCAGCGCCTGCTCGTCTCCGGCGTCAACGAGAAGACCAGCCGCGGCCAGATCGCCCGCCTCAATCCGGAGGCGCAGCGGCTGTTCTCCTGCTGCGTCGACCTGGACTACCGGGCTCGCAACACCATCGGCAACGCCATCGAAACCCGCCGCTGGGCACGCGAGCACGGCTTCCGCTCGCTGATCGTGGTCACCTCCAACTACCACATGCCGCGGGCGCTGGTGGAGCTGTCGAGCGTGCTGCAGGGCGAGGAGCTGCGCCCGCACGTCGTCGTCACCGACCAGTCCAATCCCGACCGCTGGTGGTACGAGCCGGCGACCGCCCGCCTGCTGCTCAGCGAATATGCCAAGTACCTGCTGGCGCTGGTGCGCACGCGGATCGAGGGCGATCCCGAGCATTCGCATGTCGCCGTCGTGGTCGGCGGCCGCAAGCCGCTGACGCCGCTGCCGGTCGCCTACGTGCATTGAGCCGCCGCGGCCGGGCTTGACCCGGCCCTCCTTCCGTTCAAGAACCGAGCCGGGCTTGACCCCGCCCTTCTTCCGTTCAAGAACACGGCCGATGCAGACTTTCTTCGTGCAGATCAAATGCAAGCTCGGCCAGACCTACGCGGTGGCCAACGCGCTCGCCGACCGCGAGATCGCCTCGGAGATCTATTCGATCGCCGGCGACTTCGACATCATCGCCAAGTTCCACGTGGATAGCGGCGTCGACATCGGCCATTTCGTGGCGGAGAAGGTGCAGACCATCCCCGAGATCGCCGACACCCGCACGCTGATCACCTTCAAAGCGTTCTAGTGTGGTTGCCAGCCCGTCCCCGCCGCGGGACAGCGACGGCCGGGCGCCGCTGCTGGCCTTCCTGATCACCGAGGACTGGTTCTTCGCCTCGCACTTCCTGCCGATGGCGCGGGCGGCCCGCGAGATGGGCCTCGACGTGCTCGTCATCACGCGCGTGCGGCACCACCGCGCCGTGCTGGAGGCGGTTGGCTGCCGCGTCGTCGAGCTGGAAGCCGAGCGGCGCAGCCTCAATCCGCTGGCGGTCGCGTCTACCTTCACCAGGCTCACGGCGATCCTGGCGCGCGAGAAGCCGGCGATCCTGCACATGATCGCCTTGCGCTCGATCCTGATCGGCGGCTTCGCGGCCCGCCGCGCCGGCGTCGCCCGCCGAGTCTACGCTCTGACCGGCCTAGGCTTTCTGGGCGCGCGGCAGGATCAGGTCGGCAAGCGGGCGCGCAGCCTCATCCGCGCCGCCATGCGCGGCGTCCTGCGCAACGCCACGACCGTCTTCCTGTTCGAGAACGTGGACGACGTCCGCCGCCTGGGGCTGGAGCCCGGGGACCCCAGCGTCGCCGTGGTCGGCGGCGCGGGCGTCGACCCCGAGCTGTTCACACCTGCGCCGCAGCCGCCGCAGCCGCCGCTCAAGGTCGCCGTGGTGGCGCGCATGCTGTGGTCCAAGGGCATCGACCTGGCCGTCGCCGCCACCCGGCTGGCGCGGGCCGAGGGCGTTGCCGTCGAGCTGTCGCTGTACGGGGCCCCCGATCCGTCCAATCCCAAGGCCATTCCCGAGGCGACGCTGCGCCAGTGGGCGGCCGAGCCGGGCGTCGTCTGGCACGGCCGCTCCGACGACGTGCTGGCCGTGTGGCGCGACCACCACGTTGCCTGCCTGCCTTCGCGCGGCGGCGAGGGGTTGCCGCGCACGCTGCTGGAGGCGGCCGCCTGCGGCCGCGCCATCGTCACCACCGACGTGCCGGGCTGCCGCTCGTTCGTCCGGGACGGCGTCGAAGGCCGCGTGGTCGCCGCCGACGATGCGGCTGCCGTCGCGGCTGCCCTGGTGGAGCTGGCCGGCGATCCCGCGCGCGTGGCCGCCTGCGGCGAGGCGGCGCGTGCCCGCCTCCTCGACGGCCACACCGAGCGCGCCGTGATGGACGCCGTCAAGGCGATCTACGCCGGCCTGCTGGCCGCGCCCGTGCCGGCCGGCCGGGCCGCCGCGCCGCCGCGGTCGGCCGCCGCGTGAGCGCCCCGCCGATCGCCGACCGGGCGGCCTTCATCGCCGCCAACACCACCGTCCTTGCGGTGCCGAACGCGCCGGAGATCCGGCTGCACGTGGCCGGCGAGGCAACCGCGCTCTGGCAGAAGACCGAGGAGGAGCTGGGCGAGATCGGCCTGCCGCCGCCGTTCTGGGCGTTCGCCTGGGCCGGCGGGCAGGCGCTCGCCCGCTATGTGCTCGACCATCCGGAGCTCGTCGCCGGCCGGCGCGTGCTCGATTTCGCCGCGGGCTCGGGCCTGGTCGCCATCGCCGCTGCCAAGGCCGGCGCAGCCGCGGTCGAAGCCGCCGACATCGACGTCTTCGCCATCAGCGCCATCGGCCTCAATGCCGCGCTCAACGGCGTCGCCCTGAGCGCGCGCGGCGACGACCTGCTGGAGACGGACGCGGGCTGGGACGTCGTGCTGGCCGGCGACATCTGCTACGAACGGGATCTGGCGGCGCGGGTGATCGCCTGGCTCACGGCGCTCGCCGGCCGTGGTGCCACCGTGCTCATCGGTGACCCCGGCCGCAGCTACCTGCCGCGCGAAAAGCTCCGCGCCGTCGCCAGCTACGACATCCCGGTGACGCGGGAGCTGGAGGACAGCGAGATCAAGCACACCTCGGTGTGGCAGCTGGCGGACGGCTGAGTGCAGACGATCGGGCCGGTGGCCACGGGCCGACATCCCGAGCCTGATTTTGTGGTACCGTTAGCCATGACGAAACTGCTCGAACAAGCGCTCGACACCGCCCGCAAACTCGCGCCGGATCAACAGGACGAAATCGCGCGCATGATACTGGCGTTTGCCGAACTGCCCGTGATCCAGCTCACGCCGGAGGAGGAGGCGGAGATCGCCGCGGCTCAGGAGGAGGTGAGGCGGGGAGACGTCGTGACGGACGAGCAGATGCAGGCTATCTGGGCCAAGCACCGTCGGTGAGGCTGCGATATAGCGCTCGCGCGGCCCGCCAAGTCGACGAAATCCTGGCCTATCTCGCGGAACGCAGCCCCCAAGGCTTCGAGCGGGTTCGACAGCGGCTTCTCGATATCGTCGCCTCCCTTCAGATCCATCCCTACATCGGCCAAGCAACTAATCGGCCCGGCGTCCGGCGCGTCGTGCTCACGCCTTACCCTTACGTCATCGACTACGAAGTCGACGGCGACCGGATCACGATCCTGATCGTACGCCACGGCGCCCGCCGGCGCTCATGAGCTGGCTGCTCACGCCACCATGGCGGTTAGGTCCAGCGTCGCCCGGCGGCCGATGTCGCCGTAGTGGCGGGCGAGCCAGGTCTGGGTGCAGGCACGGCCCGCATCGCGCAGGTCCTGGAACAGGCGCCAGTCGGCGGCGCCGCGGCTGTCGCCCGGCAGGTCGTTCAGCACGTGGTCGGCGTCGATGCGGTGCATGAGCACGCGCTTGTACTCGCGCGACGACAGCTTGCCCTCGTCGATGAGCCGGCCGACGAACTCCACCGTGCGCAGCTCGCGCAGCAGCGCGCCGTTGAAGTTGATCTCGCTCAGGCGGTTCTCGATCTCCTTCAGCGTGCGCGGCGTCTCGGGGCGCTCGATCGGGTTGATCTGGACCAGCAGGATGTCGTCGCTGGCGGCCTCGTAGAACAGGGGAATGAGCGGCGGGTTGCCGGAATAGCCGCCGTCCCAGTAGGGCACACCGTCGATCTCCACCGTCTGGAAGATGGTCGGCAGGCAGGCCGAGGCCATCAGGTGGTCCGCCGTCAGCTCGTCGTTGGCGAAGATGGTCAGCTTGCCGGTGCGCACGTTGGTCGCCGAGATGTAGAGCTTGACGGCCCTCGCCTGCTGCACCCGCGGAAAGTCGATCAGCTCCTCCACCACGGTCCTGAGCACGTTGATGTTGAGCGGGTTGGTCTCGTACGGGCTCATCTGCCGCAGCACGGTGGAGAACGGTGCCACCGCGCCGTTCCAGAAGCCGAGGACCTGGTCCATGACGGCGCGCTGCACCGGATTGAGCGTGCCGTCCAGGCTCACGGCCTTCCAGAACCGCTCGAGGTGTGCGCGCGCGCCGTCAGCGCCGTCGGCGAGGAAGCCGTCGGCCATCACCACGGCGTTCATGGCGCCGGCGCTGGCGCCGGAGATTGCCTCGAAGGCCAGGCGACCGTCCTCGAGCAGCGCGTCGAGCACACCCCAGGTGAAGGCGCCGTGGGCGCCGCCGCCCTGGAGCGCGAGCGCTACGTATTTCTCGGCCCCCGGCCCCGCCAGCCCGATGGGTGATGGCTTGCGCCGGAAGAAAGCGTCCAGCATCCTGCTATCCTCAAACGATGGATTCGGCCCCCATGCGACCATTGTGCAGCGCAGCATAGATGGATCGGCGGGCCGGCGAGCGCAAGCGCCGGGGCTTGCAGGCCGGCCCCGATCTGCGCTCGGGGCTGCCCGGCAGGTGAAACCGCCGGCGGGCTGGCTTATATTGCTGCCGGGACAGCCGGCGCGGATCGCGCCATGACGGGAGCCCCGTGACGACCATCGACCGCAAACCCGGCCGCCTCGACGACGGCGGCCGCCAAGCCGGAGCGGACGGGCATGCCCACGCCGCGCATGCCCATGGCAACGGCGCCGGGGCGTGCGCCCACGCGGCCGAGCGGGCGCGCGAGGCGCCGCAGGCGCTGGCCCTCGCGGACCGCATCTGCCGCGAGCGCGGCGTGCGGCTGACGGACCTGCGCCGCTCGGTGCTGGAGGCGCTCTACGAGACCCATCGGCCGCTCGGCGCCTACGACCTGGCCGAGGTGCTGGCCGAACGCTCCAAGAAGCGCATCGCGCCGATCACCATCTATCGCGTGCTCGAGTTCCTGACCGAGCAGGGTTTCGTGCATCGGCTCGCCACCAAGAACGCCTTCGTCGCCTGCCCGCACGCCCATGCCCCCGGCGAGATGAACGTCTTCCTGATCTGCGAGGCGTGCGGCGGCGTCGACGAGACGACGTCGCCGGAGGTCGCCGGCGCCGTCGGCGCCATCCTGGCCAAGCATCGCTTCGCGCCGCGTAGCCAGGTGCTCGAGATCGAGGGGCTTTGCGCCCATTGCCGGCCGCGCTGACCAGCCCGTCGCCGCGGCGGCTTGTGAGCGCCGCAGGTTTTCCCTAATCAGCGCGTCAAGTCACGCTGGCGCCGGCCGCGTCGTGATGGAGAGAGATCGCCATGAACCTTGCGGTTCAAGTTCCCGCCGCCGCGCCTCGCGATGAGGCCGCGCGCAACGCCGAAGCGGCGACGCCCTGCCTGGAGCCGGCGGCGCTCGCCGGGCCGAGCCCGCGCCGCCGCACCGTGCCCGTGCGCGTCGGCCAGGTGACGGTCGGCGGCGGCGCGCCGATCGTCGTCCAGTCGATGACCAATACCGACACCGCCGACGTGGACGCCACGGTGCGGCAGGTGGCGGCGCTGGCCCAGACCGGCTCGGAGCTGGTGCGCATCACGGTGGATCGCGACGAGGCGGCGCGGGCGGTGCCGTTCATCCGCGACCGGCTCGCCCGCATCGGCATCGAGGTGCCGCTCGTCGGCGACTTCCACTACATCGGCCACAAGCTGCTCGCCGACCATCCGGCCTGCGCCGAGGCGCTGGCCAAGTACCGCATCAATCCCGGCAACGTCGGCTTCAAGGACAAGAAGGACCGCCAGTTCAGCGCCATCATCGAGATGGCGCTGCGCTACGACAAGCCGGTGCGCATCGGCGCCAACTGGGGCTCGCTCGACCAGGAGCTCTTGACCGCGCTGATGGACGGGAACGCGCGTTCGGCCGCGCCGCTCGACGCGCGCGCCATCACCCGTGAGGCGATGATCCAGTCCGCCCTGCTGTCGGCGGCGCGGGCCGAGGAGATCGGCCTCGGGCGTGACCGGATCATCCTGTCGGCGAAGGTCTCGGCGGTGCAGGACCTGATCGCCGTCTACCGGGAGCTCGCCCGCCGCGCCGACTACGCCATCCACCTGGGCCTCACCGAGGCGGGCATGGGCTCGAAGGGCATCGTCGCCTCCTCGGCTGCCATCGGCATCCTGCTGCAGGAGGGGATCGGCGACACCATCCGTTATTCGCTGACGCCGGAGCCCGGCGGCGACCGCTCGCTGGAGGTGCGCACCGCCCAGGAGCTGTTGCAGACCATGGGCTTCCGCACCTTCGTGCCGCTGGTCGCCGCCTGTCCCGGCTGCGGCCGCACCACGTCCACGGTGTTCCAGGAGCTCGCCCGGGATATCCAGGACTGGATCATCACCTCCATGCCGGCCTGGCGCGAGCGCTATCCCGGGGTCGAGACGCTGAACGTCGCCATCATGGGCTGTATCGTCAACGGTCCGGGCGAGTCCAAGCACGCCGACATCGGCATCTCGCTGCCCGGCACCGGGGAAAGCCCGTCGGCGCCGGTGTTCGTCGACGGTCAAAAGGTCGCGACCCTGCGCGGGCAGCAGATCGCCGCCGACTTCCGCGGCATGGTCGAGGCCTATATCGAGCGCCGCTTCGGCGCGGCCGCCTAGAGCGCTTCGCGATTGGGTGGACTCACCCAATCGCATGAGAAACGCTCCAGATTCAAAAGGTTATGGGTATTTCGCCATTGGATGGGTCCATCCAATGGCGAAATGCTCTAGCGCCGCGGCGGCTCCGGCGGAATCGGGGCTGCCGCTCCAGATCCTTGACTTTGCATCGGATTTGCCCAAGGCCGGGGCCGCTTTTGGGTCCGCCGCACGCGAGCATCGGACGCGTCTATCTTTCCGTTGCAGAGCTGTGGTACGTCCATGAGGCTCGGGGGGCCGGGCGGCCGGATCGCATGCTCGCAATCCTGGCCGCAGGGGCCGCGTCCGGACGGCCCGCGTACGAGCTTGCGGGACGCAGCCTAGCGACCAGATCAAGCAATCGATCCCATCGAGCCGGCACCTCACATGGCATCCGACCGAACGCTTCAGCAGGCCGACACCGCCGACGTGTCGCCGGCTGCCCTCGAGGCTCCTGCCCCGAAGATCGGCTTCTGGCCCCTGGTGATCGGCTCCCTCGGCGTCGTCTACGGCGACATCGGCACGAGCCCGCTCTACGCCTTCCGCGAGACGGTAAACGTGGTGCTCAGCCACGGCGACGGGTCGCTGACCCGCAGCACGGTGATCGGCTCGCTGTCGCTCATCCTGTGGTCGCTGACCATCATCGTGACCTGCAAGTACGTGCTGGTGCTGCTGCGGGCCGACAACAACGGCGAAGGCGGCACGCTCACCCTGGTGGCGCTCGCCCAGCGGGCCCTGGCGGGCCGGTGGCGCCACGCCATCCTGTTCCTCGGCGCGGCGGGCGCGGCGCTGTTCTTCGGCGACGCCATGATCACGCCGGCGATCTCCGTGCTCTCGGCGGTCGAGGGCGTCAAGCTGATCACGCCGGCGCTCGACCACTACATCGTCGCCATCACCATCGTCATTCTCATCGCCCTGTTCGCGGTCCAGACGCACGGGTCGGGGCGGGTCGGCGCGCTGTTCGGCCCCGTCATGGGGCTCTGGTTCGGCAGCATGGGCCTGCTCGGGCTGGCCGAGGTGGTCAAGAACCCGGACGTGCTGTGGGCGATCTCACCCCACCATGCCGTGCTCTTCTTCGCCGACCATCCGGGCCTGAGCCTCGCCGTGCTCGGCGCCGTCTGCCTGTCGGTCACCGGCGCCGAGGCGCTCTACGCCGACCTCGGTCACTTCGGCCGCACGCCGATCCGCAGCGCCTGGTTCGGCTACGTCTTCCCGGCGCTGATGCTGAACTACCTCGGCCAGGGCGCCCTGGTGCTCGCCGACCCGGCCGCCATCGAGAACCCGTTCTATCGTCTCGCGCCGCAATGGCTGCTGTTGCCGCTGGTGATTCTGGCGACCGCAGCGACCATCATCGCCAGCCAGTCCGTCATCACCGGTGCCTTCTCGCTGACGCGCCAGGCGATCCAGCTGGGCCTGATCCCGCGCCTCGCCATCCGCTTCACGTCGGCCGAGCACTCGGGCCAGATCTACCTGCCGCGCATCAACTTCATCCTGCTGCTCGGCGTCATCCTGCTGGTCGCCTCGTTCGGCTCGTCGAGCGCGCTCGCCCACGCCTATGGCATCTCGGTGTTCGGCGCCATGACCGTCGATGCGCTGCTCGCCGTCGTGGTGATCTGGAAGGGCTGGCGCTGGTCGCTCGCCGCGACGCTGGCGCTGATGACGCCGCTCATCATCGTCGACCTCGCCTTCTTCAGCTCGACCTTCGCCAAGCTGCTCACCGGCGGCTACGTGCCGCTGATGATGGCGGGCCTGCTCATCGTGATGATGTGGACCTGGGTCAAGGGCAGCGAGATCCTGTTCAACAAGACGCGCCGCACCGACGTGCCGCTGGCCGAGCTGGTGCAGATGCTGGCCAAGAGCCCGCCCCACCGAGTCAAGGGCACGGCCGTATTCCTGACCAGCGATCCGGAAACGGCGCCCTCGGCCATGCTGCACAACCTGAAGCACAACAAGGTGCTGCACGAGAAGAACATCATTCTCACCATCCGCGCCCTCGACAGGCCGCGCGTCGGCGACGACGAGCGCGTCGTCCCCGAGCCGCTCGGCGACGGCTTCTGGCGAGTGGAGATGAACTTCGGCTACATGGAGACGCCCAACGTGCCGCGCGGGCTCGCCATCCTGCGCAAGCAAGGGCTCAAGTTCGACATCATGTCGACGTCGTTCTTCCTGTCCCGGCGCTCGATCAGGCCGGCGGCCGACTCGGGCATGCCGCTGTGGCAGGACAAGCTGTTCATCGCGCTCGCCAAGAACGCCAGCGACGCCACCGACTTCTTCCAGATCCCGACCGGCCGCGTCGTCGAGGTGGGCACCCAGGTCACGGTCTGATCGGGTGAGGAATCAAAGGGCTTCCGGCGCAAGCAATTGAACGCGAACGCCGAGTTCCTCGGCCGCTGCAGCCAGCCGCTTATCCATCGTCACCAGCAGAAGATCCTCGCGCCGGCACGCGGCGGCGTGAAGGGCATCCGGCGCGCGCAACATCAGGTCGAAGCGCCGGACGAAGATGTTGGCCAGTCGGGCGTCAGACGCCTGCAGGTCCAGGTCTTCCGCGGACGCCGCGCGCCAGGCGTCGAAGTCCGCAAGCCGCGCCGCCGCGTCGGGATGGTCCAGGGCCCCCGTTCGAACCAGTCGCGATAGCGCCGACGCAACTTCCGCGGCTGCAAACTCGCTGATCACCAAGGGCTCGTCGAACTCGGTCATGAAGCGATCGACCGCTGCACTTCCAGCTTCTTCGATCAAGGTGGGCAGGATCACGCTGGCGTCGAGGTAGGCCGTCACGTTTCCGGATTTTCGTACATTTGTTCCAGCAAATCGACGGACGTCAGGCCTATGGCCTTCCGGCCCCGACGCCGGGCTTTCAGCCAAGCATAGGTGGCGGGGGTCGCCTTTCGACCGCCCTGCACGATCGGCCGCAATTCGGCAATGGCTTTCCCATGCCGCGAGATGACCACCTCCTCCCCTTGCAGGGCGCGGTCGATCAACCGTGGCAAGCTACTCTTTGCATCGGCGACACTGTAGACGGTCATCTGCGGCTTCCAAATATGACCATAAACATAGCCATATTTGGCGAAAACGCAACCCGCGCAAGATCCCGAGGGGCGACAGGCCCCTCGGGAGGATCATGCTCGATCAGAGCAAATCGCCGCCTGCCGCCGAGGCGGTGGTGCCGTATTCCTCGTAGGCCTTGATGACGTTGCGGCCGGTGATCCAGCGGTGCACCTCGTCCGGCCCGTCCACCAGGCGCTGCATGCGGATGCTGGTGTACCAGGCGGCCAGCGGCGTATCGAGGCTGAAGCCGAGCGCGCCGTGCAGCTGCAAGGACGTGTCGACCACCTTGTGCACCATGTTGGCCAGGAACACCTTGGCGATGGAGTTCTCCTGGCGGAGGTCCAGGCCCTTTTCCGCCTTGTAGGCGATGTGCAGCAGCATCAGCCGGGCCTTGTAGAGCTCGGCGGCGCAATCAGCGAGCATCCACTGCACGCCCTGGCGGTCGGCGAGCTTCTGGCCGAACGTCTCGCGCTGGATGACATGGGCCGTGGCGAGGTCGAGGGCGCGCTGGGCCATGGCGACGTTGTGCATGCCGTGGCGCAGGCGCCCGTAGGCCAGGCGGTGCTGGCCCATGTTGAAGCCGTTGCCCTCGCCACCCAGCAGGTTCGCCTCCGGCACCACCAGGTTGTCGATCTTGACCTCGCAGTGGCCGTGGCCCATCTCGCGGGCGAACGGCCCGTGGATCGCCATGGTGTCGATGTCGCGCAGGATCTGGTAGCCGGGGTTGGGCAGCTCGACGATGAAGGTCGAGTGCCGGTTGCGGCGCGACGCCTCCGGGTTGGTCAGCGCCATGACGAGCGCGATGTCGGCCGCGCTGGCCGCCGACGAGAACCACTTCTCGCCGTTGAGCACGTAGTTGCCCTTGCCGTCCTTCACTGCCGTGGTCTTCATGCCGGTGGCGTCGGCGCCGGCCGCCTTCTCGGTCATCGAGTAGCAGATGCGCTTCTCGCCGTTCAGCAGCGGCTTGAGGTATTTCTCCTTCTGGTGGTCGGTGCCGTAGGCCATCAGGGTCATGATGGTGGCGTCATCCGGACCCTGCGTGTTCATCGACAGCGCGCCCAGGTGGCTGTCGCCGAGCTCCATCTGCACCAGGGCGTTGGCCAGCGGGCCCAGCCCCATGCCGCCGTATTCCACCGGCACGAAGGGGTTCCACAGGCCCTGGGCGCGCGCCTTGGAGCGCAGCTCGGCCAGCGTCGTCTTGAAGTCGGCGCCGTCCTTGAGCTTCTGCTCGGCGGGCTTGCATTCGTCCTGCACCCACTGCCGCACCCGCTCGCGGACGGCCTTGGCCTCCGGTGGAATCTCGAAATCGATCGACATGGCGTGTCCTCCGTCTTGTGCTTCGTCCATGGGTTTTTCGCCGAAGCTTGTTAGAACATGTTCCACCGAAGTGGAAACCGGGCGTGAGATCCGGCCGACCAACGACGCCGCCCCGCATGACAGGGGCGAGCGAGAAGGGAGAGAGACGTGGGCTGGAACTTTGGAGACATCCTCGACGGGATCGAGCCCGTGCTCGCGCCCGAGGCGCCCGCCTTCATCCATGGTGACCGCCTGATCACCTGGGGCGAGACGGGCCGGCGCTCGAACAACCTCGCCCGCGCGCTCCTCGCCGCGGGCGCCGTCGCCGGCGACAAAGTCGCCTTCTACATGCGTAACCGGCCCGAATACATCGAGACGGTGGCGGCCTGCTACAAGGCGCGGCTGACGCATGTGAACATCAACTACCGCTATACGCCCGACGAGGTGTTCTACATCTTCGACAACTCCGACGCGACCGTCGTGGTCTACGGCGCCGAGTTCCGGGCCACGGTGGCCGAGCTGCGGCCCAGGCTCACCAAGGTCAAGCTGTTCGTCGAGGTGGGGGACGACGACCGCGTCGCCGACTTCGCCGCCAGCTACGACGATCTGGTCGGCCGCGGCGACGGCGCGCCGCTGCGCATTCCACGCTCGCCCGACGATCTGCTGTTCATCTACACGGGCGGCACGACCGGCATGCCGAAGGGCGTGATGTGGCGGCACCACGACCTGCGCGAGATGGGACTGTGGTCGGCCCGCAAGCTCGGGCCGGTGCCCGAAACGCTGGAGGCGACGATCGAGGCCGTGCGGCAGACGCCCGGCTCACGCACCTTGCCTGCGCCGCCGCTGATGCACGGCACCGGCCTCTTGACGGCGCTTGCCGCTCACACGGCCGGCGGCTGCGTCATCACGCTCAATCACCCCTCCTTCGACGCGGTGGAGATGCTGGAGGCGATCGACCGGCACAGGCCCGACACCCTGTCGCTCGTCGGTGACGCCTTCGCCCGTCCGCTGCTGCATGCGCTCGATGCGGCACCAGGCCGCTACGACCTGACGAGCGTCGTCGGCATGATCTCGTCCGGCGTGATGTGGAGCGTCGAGGTCAAGCGCGGCTTGCTGCGCCACATGCCGCAGGCCGTGCTCAGCGACAGCTTCGGCTCGTCGGAGGCGATCGGCATGGGCCTATCGATGATGACGGCCGACGGCGAGGTGCCGACCGCCAAGTTCATGGTCGACGAGCGCTGCCGGGTGTTCGACGAGAACGACTGGCCGGTGCAGCCCGGATCGGGCGTGGCGGGGATGGTTGCCGTCGGCCCGCCCAACCCGCTCGGCTACTACAACGACGAAGCCAAGACGGAGCGGACCTTCCGCACCGTCGGTGGCGTCCGCTATTCGATGCCCGGCGACTTCTGCCTGGTGGAGGCGGACGGCTCGATCACGCTGCTGGGCCGCGGCAGCGTCTGCATCAACACGGCCGGCGAGAAGGTCTTCCCGGAGGAGGTCGAGGAGGTGCTGAAGACGCATCCCGCCGTCGAGGACGCGCTGGTCGTCGGCGTGCCCGACGCCACCTGGGGGCAGGCGGTCACCGCCGTGATCGAGCTCGCTCCCGGCGGGGCGCTGGACGAGGACGCGCTGCGCAGGCACGTGCGGCAGGCCCTGGCGGGCTACAAGACGCCCAAGCGCGTGCTGGTCGCCGCCCGCCCGCTGCGGGCCGCCAATGGCAAGGCCGACTACAAGACCGCCACCGACTACGCCCGCGCCGAGCTGGCCGGCGGATAGGCTCAGGGGTTGGGCGAATACCCTGCAACGTCATGGCCGGACTTGATCCGGCCATCCATCCACCGGGAAACGCACCATTGAGCCAGCCCTGTCGGGCTGACATTGGCTGCTGCGATGGATGGCCGGGTCAAGCCCGCCCATGACGCGCACGAACTGGCGGCTTCGCCAGACTCAGCCTTCGTCGGCCTCGCCGCCGGCCGGCTGCGCGGCCGGCTTGGCGCCGCCCTTGGACACGCCGACGAGGGCCGGACGCAGCACGCGCTCGCCGATGATGAAGCCGGGCTGCACCACCTGCACCACCGTGCCGTTCGGCACTGACGTGTCCGGCAGCTCGAACATGGCCTGATGGCGATGCGGATCGAAGCGCTCGCCCTGCGGCGAGATCCGCTTCACCCCGTGGCGCTCCAGGGTCTTGATCAGATCGCGCTCGGTGAGCTCGATGCCTTCGACGAAGCTCTTGAGGGGCGCATCGGCGTGGCCGCGCGCATCGGCGGGAATGGCCTCGAGCGCGCGAGCGATGTTGTCCACTACGGACAGCACGTCGCGAGCGAAGCTGGTGACCCCGTAGGCCTTGGCGTCACCGACCTCGCGCTCGGTGCGGCGGCGCAGGTTCTCCATGTCGGCCAGGGTGCGCAGCACCTTGTCCTTGAGCTCCGTGTTCTCCGCCGCCAGGGCTTCGATCACGTCGCCCGGATCGCGTGCGGGCTGCTGCTCGTCGGCGGCGGGCGTTTCGGGCTGCATGCCGTTGTCCTGGCTGATGATGTCGGGGCCGGCGGCCTCGTGGTCGTTCGGCTTCTGGTTCATGGCGTCAGTCTGATGGTGCTGGGTTCAGCAAATGGGGGGCGAATTCCCAGCCATATCAGCCCCTGATACCGAAAAATCAAGGCATTGACGCAGACGGCCTAACGGCTCGCGGTGCGTTTGGCCTCCTCCTCGTCGCTGCGCAGGACGTCGAGCAGGGCCCGGCGGATGGCGTTCTGCCGCGCGGCGGACGTCACTTTGGCGCCGGTCAGATCGGTGACGTAGAAGGTGTCCACGGCCCGTTCGCCGAACGTCACGATGTGGGCGGACGAGATGTTGAGGTTCAGCCGGCCGATCGCCGTGGTCAGATCATAGAGCAGTCCGGTCCGATCCAGGCCGGATACCTCCAGCACCGTCTCGCGGCTCGACAGCGTGTTGTCGACCTGCACCTCCGGCGCCACGTGGAAGGGCTTGGTGCGGCCGCCGGAGCGCTTGGCGGCGACCAGGTCGGCGATCTTGACCTCGCCCTTCAGCGCCCGCTCCATGGCCTTGGCGATGCGCTCGCCCCGGCGCATCTCGTCGTCGTCGGCCGCGAAGGCCCGCGAGATGAACAGGGTATCGAGCGCCAGGCCGTCGGCGGTGGTGAAGATCTGGGCGTCGACGATGTTGCCGCCCGCCGCCGCGCATGCCCCGGTGGCGATGGCGAGCAGGCGCGGATGGTCCGGCGCCATCACCGTGAGCTCGGTGACGCCGCGGAAGTGGTCCGTCTCGACCATGGTCGACGTGGTGCGGCCGGCGGCCTCGGACGCCCTGATGAACTCCGCCTGCTTGACCTTGCGGCCGAGGTCGACCTTCAGCCAGTAGGCCGGATAGTGGCGCGCCGCATAGGCCTCGAACGCCTCGGGGGTCCAGCCGGTCAGCGCCTCGCGCAGCGCCTCCTGGGCCACGCGGATGCGCTCCCCGCGCGCGGCCACGCCATGGCCGCCGGTGATGAAGGCCTCGGTTTCGAAGTAGAGCGTCCGCAGCAGCTCCCCTTTCCAGCCGTTCCAGACGCCCGGACCGACCGCCTTGATGTCGGCGACGGTGAGGATGAGCAGCAGCTTCAGCCGTTCCACGGTCTGCACGACGCCGGCGAAGGTCTCGATGGTGCGCGGATCGGAGAGGTCGCGGCTCTGCGCCACCATGGACATCAGCAGATGATGCTCGACCAGCCAGGCGACGAGCTCGGTCTCGTCGCCGCTGAGGCCGAAGCGCGGCCCGAGCCGGCGGGCGATGCGGGCGCCGGCGATCGAGTGGTCTTCGGTGCGGCCCTTGGCGATATCGTGCAGAAACAGCGCGACGTAGAGCGCCCGCCGGTTCTGGATGTTGCGGATGAGCTTGTTGGCGACCGGATGCTCGGCCTCGACCCGGCCGCCGTCGATCTCCGCCAGCACGCCGATGGCGCGCAGCAGGTGCTCGTCCACCGTATAGTGGTGGTACATGTTGAACTGCATCATCGCGACGACGCGGCCGAACTCGGTGACAAAGCGGCCGAGCACGCCCGTCTCGTTCATGCGCCTGAGCACCACCTCGGGCGAATGGCGCGAGGTCAGGATGTCCATGAACAGGCGGTTGGCGTCCGCGTTCTCGCGCAGGGTGCGGTTGACCAGCCCGAGCGAGCGGGTGACCAGCCGGCTCGCGTCCGGATGGATCGCCTTGTCGTGCTGGTCGGCGAGCCAGAACAGGCGGATCAGGTTGACCGGGTCCTTCTGGAAGACGTCGGGCGACTTGATGGTGATGCGGTCCGAGACCAGCGCGAAATCGTCGGAGCGGAGCTGCGCGCCGGGCCGCAGCCGCCGCACGAAGCGGTTGAGCATCGGCGCCTTCTTGGCGTGCCGGGCCTCCAGCGCGGCGCAGACGATGGCGGTCAGGTCGCCCACGTCCTTGGCGACGAGGAAATAGCGCTTCATGAAGCGCTCGACGCCGGACAGCCCGCCATGGGCGGCATAGCCCAGCTTCTCGGCGACGAGGCGCTGCAGATCGAAGGACAGCCGCTCCTCGGCCCGGCCGGTGATGAAATGCATGTGGCAGCGCACGCGCCAGAGGAACTCCTCGCAGACGTTGAAGCGCGCGTATTCCTCCGCCGTGAACAGGCCGGCCGCCACCAGCTCGCGGGCATCGTTCACCCGGTAGACGTACTTGGCGATCCAGAACAGCGTGTTGAGGTCGCGCAGGCCGCCCTTGCCCTCCTTGACGTTGGGCTCGACGACGTAGCGCGAGGCGGTGCCGGCCTGGCGCAACCGGAGTTCGCGCTCGGCGAGCTTCTCCTCGACGAAGGTCGGCGCCGTGCCCTGCACCACGTCCTTGTCGAAGCGGGCCATCAGCTCGGCGAACAACGCCTCGTCACCGAGGATGCGGCGCGATTCCAGCAGCGCGGTGCGGATGGTGAGATCGGCGCGGGCCTCGCGGATGCACTCGTCGACCGAGCGGGTGGCGTGGCCGACCTTCAGCTTCAGGTCCCAGAGCACGTAGAGGATCGCCTCGACGATGCTTTCGCCCCAGGCCGTCGCCTTGTAGGGAAACAGGAACAGGAGATCGACGTCGGAGCCCGGCGCCATCGTGCCGCGGCCGTAGCCGCCGGTGGCGACCAGGGTGAGCCGCTCGCTGGTCGAGGGGTTGTTGACGGGATAGATGTGCGTCGCCAGGACGCGGTAGATGCCCTGCAGCACCTGGTCCATCAGGTCCGACAGGCGGTGCGCGCAGACGATGCCGTCGCGCTCCAGGTCGAGCCAGTCCCGGGCGCCCTGGCGGCCCCGGTCCAGCGTCTCGCGCATGAGCGTGACCAGGCCCGCCCGCAGCGCCGCGTGATCGCCGGCGCAGCGCCGCTCCAGGTCGGCGATGGCGTTGTCGAGCTGGAACTCGGGTTCGGCTAGGAGCTCGGTCAATCCAGGCAATCCGAATGGGGCTGTGACGACTCGCCCGGCGGGAGCGCCGACGCGATGACGAGAATATGCGTTGCAACCATCATACCGATTTGACGCGGCGGCTCTCCGCCACGTGCGCGCCCAGTTCCCTGGCGTTGTCAAAGCATCGCACCTGTGCCTCCCGCGTCATGGCCGGGCTTGACCCGGCCATCTATCGATACAGGAAAAACTCCAGCTCGGCAGGGCCAGCGGACCGGCACGTTCCTCAGCGGAGGAATGGCCGGGTCGAGCCCGGCCATGACGGCGTTCTAAGCCCGTTTCGCCTCGATGCTGTCCCAGATCGCCACGGCGAGATCGGGGCCGCCGACGCGCTTGACGGCCCGGATGCCGGTCGGCGAGGTCACGTTGATCTCGGTCAGGTAGCCGTCGATCACGTCGATGCCGACGAAGACGAGCCCGCGCTCCCGCAAAGCCGGCCCGATCGTCGCGCAGATCTCGCGCTCCCGCTCGGTCAGCTCGGTGGCGTTGGCGGCGCCGCCACGCACCATGTTGGAGCGGATATCGTTCTCGGCCGGCACCCGGTTGACGGCGCCGAGCGGCTCGCCGTCGACCAGGATGATGCGCTTGTCGCCCTGGGCGACCGCCGGCAGGAACTGCTGCACCACCCATGGCTCGCGGAAGGTGGTGGCGAACAGGTCGAAGATCGAGCCGAAATTGGGGTCGTTCTCGGTGACGCGCAGGACGGCCGCGCCGCCGTGGCCGTGCAGCGGCTTCATGACGACGACGCCGACCTCGCGGCGGAACGCCTCGATGGCGGCCTTGTCGCGGGTGATCAGCGTCGGCGGCATCAGCTGCGGGAAGTGTGTGACGAAGAGCTTTTCGGGCGCGTTGCGCACCTCGGCGGGGTTGTTGACGACGAGAACCCGCGGATGCACCCGCTCGAGCAGATGCGTGGCGGTGATGTAGCCGAGGTCGAACGGCGGATCCTGGCGCATAAGCACCACGTCGAGCTCGGTGAGGGGGATCCGCTCCGGCGCCCCCAGGGTGAAGTGGTCGCCCGCGACGTCGCGCACCTCGAGCGGCCGCACGACGGCGGAGACGATGCCGTCGCGCATGGAGAGCTGGTCGGGCGTGTAGTAGCGGAGACGATGGCCGCGCCGCTGCGCCTCGAGCAGCAGCGCGAAGGTCGAATCGCCGGCGATGTTGATGCGCTCGATCGGATCCATCTGGACCGCAACGCTCAGGACCATGGCTCGCGTCTTTCCTGCTAGAGCGTTTCGCCATGGGATGGGATCATCCAATGGCAGAGAAATGCTCATAACGGCTTGAATCTGGAGCGTGTCGCGATTGGGTGAGACCACCCAATCGCGACACGCTCTGGTGGATGGTTTGACTCATTGAGTCGATGGACGGGCGGGTCAAGCCGTCGATTCAATCGAGCGTCAGCGTCACGACGTCCGGCACGTGGCGAGGCCACGCGCCGCGGCCCAGGAACACCGCGTCGCAGCGCAGGGTCCGTCCAGCCGCCCACGGGTTGCGGCTGAGCCAATGGCGGACCGCCCGCGCCAGCCGGCGCCGCTTGTCCGCGGTGATCGCTTCCTCGGCCAAAGCGATCGAGCCGCGCGCCTTGACCTCGACGAACGCGATGGTACCGCCGCGCGCGGCGACCAGGTCGATCTCGCCGCCGCCGGCCCGGTAGCGGCGGGCCAGGATGCGGTAGCCCTTGAGCATGAGGAACAACCCCGCGACGCTTTCCGCGCGCACCCCCGCCACCGGGGACAGGGCCTGGCGGGAGGGGCCGGCGGGATGGTTCATCGCCGCGTCCCGCCCCAGCGCGCGTCGATGAGCCGGAAGGCGCCGTCGGCGACGGCGGTCAG
The DNA here is from genome assembly GCF_055391085.1 of Chelatococcus sp. KU-N122. Taxonomy (NCBI): domain Bacteria; kingdom Pseudomonadati; phylum Pseudomonadota; class Alphaproteobacteria; order Hyphomicrobiales; family Chelatococcaceae; genus Chelatococcus; species Chelatococcus sp. KU-N122. Next base: position 1,996,832 of record NZ_AP043981.1, read on the forward strand.
CACGGCGATGGGGATGACGCCGAGCAGCACCAGGTCGACGGCGAACTGGCCCATGCCCTGGAACACGTAGTCGCCCAGGCCGCCGCCGCCGACCAGCGCCGCCAGGGTGGCGAGCCCGAGGGCCTGGACGCTGGCGATGCGCACGCCGGCGACGATGACGGGTAGGGCGATGGGGAGCTCGATGGCGAGCAGCCGGCGCCAGGGGCGGAAGCCCATACCGCGGGCGGCGTCGACGGTGCGCGGATCGACCCCGTCGAGGCCGGCGGCGACCGAGCGCGCGATCGGCAGCAGCAGATAGAGCGCGAGCCCGATCACCGCCGGGGCGGCGCCGATGCCGGCGACGCCCCAGCCGCGCAGCGGCGGCACCGCCTGGGCGAGGAGCGTCAGCGGCGTCATCAGCAGGGCGAAGAGCGCGATCGCCGGCACCACCTGGATGGTCCCGAGCACGCCGTCGATCCAGCCGGCGAGGGCGCTGCCGGAGCGGGCCAGGAGCCCCAGCGGCGGGCCCACCAGCAACGCCGGCAGCAGGCCGCCGGCGGCGATGGCGAGGTGCTGGCCGACGTGGGGCCAGAACTCCTGGCGCCGGGCCAGGAACTCCTTCACCACGGACAATTGATCGAGGACGCCGGCGTAGGCAGCGACGCCGCCGCAGCCCAGCCCGGCCGCAAGCACGGCCGCCGCCGGCACCGGCGGCAGCCGCGGCAGCGCATTGGCCAGCGCCAGCCCCAGCGCCACCAGCGCGATCCAGGCGCCGGCGGCCAGCGCGGTGCGCGCGAACGGCGGCTGGCCGGCGCCGAGCCGCGCGGCCGCGAGGCCGGCCAGCACGAGCACCAGCAGCAGGGCGGCCGTCGCCAGCGTGGCGCTCGCTGCGGCGGCCAGTCGCCCGGAGGCCCAGGCGCTGGCGCCGAGCGCGCCGACGAGGACGAGCAGGAGCACGGCGCCCGGGCTTCCGGCCGCGGCGAACAGCCCGAGCGGCTCGCCGGCCACCAGGCGGTTGGGCGCCTGCGAGACGAACGCCGCCGCCAGCAGCCCGGCCATGGCCGCGGCCGCGGTCACCGCGACGACGGGGGCGGCCGGCGCGGCGGTGAGCCGGGCGCCGTCGACGGCCGGCGGCATCGCGGGCGCGGCCGTCATCCGGCGAGCCCGATCCGCGCCAGATACGCGTTCGCCACCTGCTCGGCCGGCCAGCCCTCCACCGCGACCGCGGCGTTCAGCCCGCGCAGCGCCTCCATGTCGAGCGTCTTGAACAGCGGCGCAAGGCTCGTCGCGATGGCGGGATAGCGGGCCAGCGTCGCGGCGCGGACGACCGGCGCAGGGGCGTAGACGATCTGCGCATGCTCGGGATCCGACAGGCTCACCAGCCCGGCCACGCCGATGCCGCCGTCGGTGGTGTAGACCATCGCCGCATTGACGCCGTTGATGCGCTGCGCGGCGGCGCGGATCATCACCGAGGTGTCGCCGCCGAACAGCACCAGCATCCGTCGGGCCGGGATGGTGAACCGATAGACGCGCTCGAACGAGGACAGCCCAGCGGGGCTGTCGACGAACTCCGCGGATGCCGCCAGCATGACCTCGGCCGGGCCCGCGGCGCTCGACAGCCAGCGGGCGAAGTCCACCATGCTGACGAGCCCGTTGGCCGCCGCCACATCCTGGCGCACGGCGATGGCCCAGGTGTTGTCGGCGGGCGCCGGCGGCAGCCAGACGATGCCGTTGGCGCGGTCGAGCTCGGCCACCAGACGGTAGCCGGCCTCGGCGTTGCGCCACGCCGGCGCGTCCTGGCGCTGGAAGAAGAAGGCGCCGTTGCCGGTGTACTCCGGGTAGAGGTCGATCTCGCCACCGAGGAGCGCGCTGCGGACGATGCTCGTCGGCCCGAGCTGGAGGCGGGCGACGACCGGGATGTTCGCGCGCCGCAGCACCGCGACGATCAGGCTGCCCAGCACGGCACCTTCCGTATCGATCTTGGAGCCGACGACCACGGGCGCATCGGCGCGGGCGACGCCGTACCCCGCCGCGGCGGCGCCGAGCGTGGCCATGCCGGCCAGCACGTCACGACGGTGCAAGGCTGCCCTCCTGCCAGAGGCGCTTCCAGCGCGCCAAGCGGCGATCGTGGCTGGAGCATGGCCCGCGCCGGCCGTCATGGGAAGCCCATCACTGTCTTTCGCCCGCCGCCGGCGGCGTTTAGACAGGCCCGGCCGATGCGGCGGAAAAAGGTGAACAGCCCATGCGCATGTCCGCGAGCCTGTCGATCGGAATCCTGCTGTCGGCAGCGCCGACCCAGGCCTTCGCCGCGCAGGGATTGGACGGCGCCGCCCTCGGCATCGGCTGGATCCTGCCGTTTGCCGGAATCCTCGCGTCGATCGCGCTCGGCCCGCTCGTCGCGCATCACGCCTGGGAGCGCCACCAGGGCAAGGTCGCGGCCTTCTGGGCCCTGCTCGCCATCGTGCCTCTCGCCGTCGCGCATGGGACGGAGGTCACGCTCCATGCGCTCGCGCATGCGGCGCTGTTGGAATATCTGCCGTTCATCCTGCTGCTGTTCGCGCTGTTCACGACGGCGGGCGGGCTGCTCATCGTCGGCAATCCGCACGGCTCCACCCGGCTCAACGTCGGCATCCTGTTCGCGGGCACCGTGCTCGCCAGCCTGATCGGCACGACCGGCGCGTCGATGATCCTGATCCGCCCGCTGCTGCGGGCCAACGACAACCGGCGCCACCGCGCCCATGTCGTCATCTTCTTCATCTTCCTGGTGTCGAACATCGGCGGCTCACTCACCCCGCTCGGCGATCCGCCCCTGTTCCTGGGCTTCCTGCGCGGCGTCGACTTCTTCTGGACGGCGAGCCATCTCAAGCTGGAGACGCTGTTCCTGGTGGGGGTGCTCCTCGTCGTGTTCGCGGTGCTCGACCGCCACTACTTCGCCATCGACGACACGCGGCCGCCGCTGTCCGACCCGACGCCCGATTCGCGCCTGCGGCTGGTGGGCTTCGCCAACATTCCGCTGCTCATCGGCATCATCGGCGCGATTCTGCTCAGCGGCCTGTGGAAGCCCGGCATCTCCTTCTCCATCGCGGGCTCCGAGCTCAAGCTGGAGAACCTGGCGCGCGACGCGTTGCTCGTCGCCTTCGGCCTGCTGTCGCTCTGGCTCACTCCGCGCGAGCACCGCAACAAGAACGGCTTCAGCTGGGCACCCCTGAGCGAGGTGGCGAAGCTCTTCGCCGGCATCTTCGCCTGCATCATCCCGGTGATCGCCATCCTGCAGGCCGGCCCCGACGGCATCCTGTCGCCGCTGGTCGCCCTGGTTACCGGCCCGGGCGGCGAGCCCAACAACGTCGCCTATTTCTGGCTGACCGGCGCCCTGTCCGCCATGCTCGACAATGCCCCCACCTATCTGGTGTTCTTCGAGCTCGCCGGCGGCGACCCGGCCAAGCTGATGACCACCCAGGCGATGACGCTCGCCGCCATCTCCATGGGATCGGTGTTCATGGGGGCGCTGAGCTACATCGGCAACGCGCCCAACTTCATGGTGTACGCCATCGCGCGCGAACGCGGCGTGCCGATGCCGAGCTTCTTCGGCTATCTGCTCTGGTCGTGCGGCATCCTCATTCCGCTGTTCCTCGCCCTCACCGTGATCTTCATCCACTGAGGCGGGGGATGCGGCCGGGCGAGGCCGCGCCTCGGCCGGACGGCCGCGCTCCATCCACCGGGCGGGCTTGGAAATCCCGCATCATCTCAACGCGTTGGCCGGTTGTCCCGGGTCGGAACGGTGTTCCGGTCCGCGAATCTCGGCCGAGGCTTGCACGGGCTCCTCGACAGCCTATAACTCACGCCGGAGAGGGGTTCGGGAGATCGACCGTGGCAGAGGCCAAAGCCTCGCGCAGAACAGCCGGCATCGAACGCGCCTGCGAGGCCAAGGGCCTGCGCATGACGGGCCAGCGGCGGACCATCGCCCGCGTCCTCGGCGAAGCGGCGGACCACCCGGACGTGGAGGAGCTGCATCGCCGTGCGGCGGCGCTCGACGACCGCATCTCGCTCTCCACCGTCTACCGCACGGTCAAGCTGCTGGAAGACCAGGGCATCATCGCCCGCCATGAGTTCGGCGACGGCCGCGCCCGCTACGAGCGCGCCGCCCGCGCCCACCACGACCATCTCATCAACATCCGCACGGGCGAGGTCATCGAGTTCCAGTCGGGCGAGATCGAGCGGCTGCAGGCGGAGATCGCCAAGCAGCTCGGCTACCGGCTGGTGCACCATCGGCTCGACCTGTTCGCCGTGCCGCTCGACGACGACCAGCCCGTCGACGACGACGCGCACTGAGGGCCCGTGCAGCCCCCCCGCGTCTATCTGAAGATCGCCGCGCTCGGGCTGATCACCGTCGTCGGCATCCCGTTGCAATGGACGGCGCTGAAGCTCGGCCTGGTCCGCACGCCGCGCCGCCTGCCCGTGGTCTTCCATCGCCTCGTCTGCGCCATCCTGGGCATCCGCGTTGTAGTGCACGGCGAGCCGCCGCACGGGCAACCGACGCTGATCGTCTCGAACCACGTCTCCTGGGCTGACATCACCGTCGTCTCGAGCATCATGCCGGTCTCGTTCATCGCCAAGTCGGAGGTGGCGAGCTGGCCGTTGTTCGGGCTGTTCGCCAAGCTGCAGCGCTCGGTGTTCGTCGACCGCGCCAAGCGCAGCGCCACCGCCGACGTCAATTCGGCCATCGCCGCCCGCCTGGCCGGCGGCGAGGCGATGGTGCTGTTCGGCGAGGGCACGACGGGCGACGGCGTGCGCGTGCTGCCGTTCCGCTCGGCGCTGGTGGGGGCTGCCCGCGACACCATCGCCGGCCCGGGCGGGGCGCGCATCCTGTTGCAGCCGATGAGCATCGCCTACGTCGCCCGCAACGGCCTGCCGCTGGGCCGCAACGAGCGCGCCGACATCGCCTGGTATGGCGATATGGATCTCGCTCCCCATCTGATGGGGGTGCTCAGGGGCGGCCCGTTCGACGTGGTCGTCGGCTTCGGCGCGCCGATCGCCTTCACCGCGGGCGTGGACCGCAAGGCGGCGACCCGCTCGGCAGAGCTCGATGTGCGCGACGCGTGCCGGACCGCTTTGCGCGGGCAGCTCGCGGGGGAGCGCTGATCCGGCGTCGAAAGATCGAGCGGCGAGGTGGAATTGCCGCTTCCCTATTGTCGGCAACGGCGCTACGGCTTGAGTGAACCTGCGCCGCCCCCTCAGTCGCGGGGAATCACGATTTTGGACGCACGCCGTCCCCAACCGAGGCCCATTGCTGCGCGTGAAGAAGGTTCACGTTAAATCCTACGGTTGCCAGATGAACGTCTACGATGCCGAGCGCATGGCGGACGTGCTGGCCAAGCAGGGTTATGTCGAGACGGCGCGGATCGAGGAGGCCGATCTGGTCGTCCTCAACACCTGCCATATCCGTGAAAAGGCGGTCGAGAAGGTCTATTCGGAGCTCGGCCGCGTCCGCGAGCTGAAGGCCGAGCGGGCGGCTGCGGGCCGCGACACGCGCGTCGTCGTCGCCGGCTGCGTGGCGCAGGCCGAGGGCGCCGAGATCGCCAGGCGCGCACCGGTCGTCGACGTGGTGGTCGGGCCGCAGAGCTATCACCGGCTGCCGCAGCTGCTGGACCAGGCCGGCCCGGCCGGGCCGGCGCTCGACACCGACTTTCCGCTGGACGACAAGTTCGGCCACCTGCCGGCGCGCGACCGCGCCGCCATCCGCGGCCGCGGCGTCACCGCCTTCCTCACCGTGCAGGAGGGCTGCGACAAGTTCTGCACCTTCTGCGTCGTGCCCTACACCCGGGGGGCGGAGGTGTCGCGTCCGGTCGCCGCGATCGTCACCGAGGCCGAGCGGCTGGCGGACGCCGGCGTCCGGGAGCTCACGCTGCTGGGGCAGAACGTCAACGCCTATCACGGCGAAGGCCCGGACGGGCGGACGTGGACGCTCGGCCGCCTGCTCGCCCGGCTGGCGCGGATCGAGGGCATCGCCCGGCTGCGCTACACCACGAGCCATCCGCGCGACATGGACGACGACCTGATCGCCGCCCACGGCGATCTGCCGGCGCTGATGCCCTACCTGCACCTGCCGGTACAGGCGGGATCGGACCGCATCCTGGCCGCCATGAACCGCCGCCACACGGCCGACGACTACCGCCGGCTGATCGACCGCATCCGGGCGGCGCGGCCCGATATCGCGCTGTCGTCGGACTTCATCGTGGGCTTTCCCGGCGAGACCGACGCGGAGTTCGCCGCGACGCTCCGCCTCGTCGACGACGTCGGCTTCGCCGGCGCCTTCTCCTTCAAGTACAGCGTCCGGCCCGGCACGCCCGCGGCCGAGCTCGGCGAGCAGGTGCCGGAGGCGGTCAAGGCGGCGCGGCTGGCGGAGCTGCAGGCGCGCCTGGAGCGCGACCGCGAGGCGTTCAACCGCACCATGGTGGGCCGCACGCTCGACGTGCTGGTCGAGCGCCCGGGCCGGCATCCCGGCCAGCTGGCCGGCAAGTCGCCGTACCTGCAAGGCGTCCATTTCGAGGCCGGCGCGGCGGCGGTCGGCGACATTGTCGCGGTTGCCATCGTTGCGGCCAACCCGGGCAGCCTGCTCGGGCGTCTGCCGGGTCGCACGGACGCCGGCGCCGGGGACCACGACGGGGACCGTCGTGCGCCCGTCGTCGAATCGCCCCACAGGAGCGCCGATGCCGCATGAGGAGGAAGCCCGCTTGAGAGGAGACACACGCGTGCCGCGCCCGGTCCGGGGGCGCCCCTCGATCTCCCTTTCGCAAGCTTCCGACGACGCCGAGGTGATGCTCAGTCTGGACGACAACGGCCTCGCCAGCATCGTCTTCGGCCACTACGATCAGAACCTTGCCCATATCGAGCGGCGGCTCGGCGTCATGGCCAATGCCAACGGCAACCATGTCGTCATCAAGGGTCCGATGGACGCGACCGACAAGGCTCGCCGGGTGGTGGAGACGCTGTACGACCGCGTGCGCTCGGGCGGCACCATCTCGCTCGGCGACATCGACGGGGCGATCCAGGAGATCGCCCTGCAGGGCAACCTGTTTCCGGCCGAGGCCAAGCCCGATCGGACGCCGAGCTTCGAGCAGGTCGTCACGCGCAAGCGCGGCGGCGTGCGGGCGCGCAACATGGCGCAGGACACCTATATCCGCGCCCTGCAGCGCCACGAGCTGGTGATCGCCGAGGGCCCCGCCGGCACCGGCAAGACCTGGCTTGCGGTCGGCCACGCGGTGTCGCTGCTCGAGCAGGGGGTCGTCGAGCGCCTGGTGCTGTCGCGGCCGGCGGTGGAGGCGGGTGAGCGCCTGGGATTTCTGCCGGGCGATCTGCGCGACAAGGTCGACCCGTACTTGCGTCCGGTCTACGATGCGCTCTACGATTTCATGGAGGCCCGCCACGTCGAGCGGGGATTGTCCACGGGCATGATCGAAATCGCACCCTTGGCGTTCATGCGTGGCCGCACGCTGACCAAGGCTGCGGTTCTGCTCGATGAGGCGCAGAACTGCACGACCATGCAGATGAAGATGTTCCTCACGCGCCTGGGCGAAGGCTCGCGCATGATCGTCACCGGCGATCCCTCCCAGATCGACCTGCCGCCGGGCCAACAGTCCGGCCTGGTGCAGGCGGTATCGATCCTCAAGGGCGTCGAGGGCATCGGCCACGTGGTCTTCCGCGAAGGCGATGTCGTGCGCCACGACCTGGTTCGTCGTATCGTGCAGGCCTACGAGGCGGCGGCAGTGCCGCCGCAAGGCAGCCGCGCGTGAGCCCGATCGTCGACATCGTGCACGAAAGCCCGCTGTGGGCGGGACTGGCGGATGCGGACGCGCTCGTCGAGCGTGCCGTCGACGCGGCCATAGCCGCCGGCTCGACGCCGGTGGCGGCCGAGGCGGAGCTCAGCGTCCTGCTCGCCGACGACGCCACGCTGCGCACGCTGAACCGGGACTGGCGCGGCTTCGACAAGCCGACCAATGTCCTCTCCTTCCCGGCCGCGGCGCCGGAGACGCTCGCCGACGCGGCCCATTGCGGCGACCTGGCCCTGGCCTTCGAAACGCTGCGCGCGGAAGCGGACGCCGAGGGCAAGCCGCTGGCCCACCACCTGACGCACCTCGTCGTTCACGGCGTCTTGCATCTCTTGGGCTACGATCACGAGACGGTTGGCGACGCGGCCGTCATGGAAGCCAAGGAGACCGCCATTCTGGCCGGCCTCGGCATCCCGGACCCCTATGGGGATGCGTCGGACATGGCGACGGAGGCGGCAGCCCGCTAGCACGATGAACGAGGATCGAAGTCCGCGCACCGCGGGGTCATCCGACTCGAACGGATCAGGCGACGGTGTGCGCTGGTTCGAGCGCCTGCTCTCTATCGTCAAGCATCGCAACAGCGCCTCGATCCGCCATGACCTGGAGGACGCGCTGGCGCACAACGCGCCGACGGCCGAGTTCACGGCCAAGGAGCGCACCCTGCTGCGCAACGTGCTGTCGTTGCACGAGCGGCGCGTCTACGACGCCATGGTGCCGCGCGCCGACATCATCGCCGTGCAGGAGCAGTCGGGCCTGGGCGAGGTGCTCAACGTCTTCCGCACCGCCGGCCACTCGCGGCTGCCGGTCTACGGCGAGACCCTCGATGACCCGCGCGGCATGGTGCACATCCGCGACTTTCTCGATTTCCTGGCCGGACGGGCCGAGGCGGGGCCGATCCGCCGGGCCAACCGGCCGGCGAAATACCTGCCGACGCTGGCCGGCATCGATCTCTCGCTGCCCCTGTCGGACGCCAATATCCTGCGGCCGGTGCTGTTCGTCCCGCCGTCGATGCCGGCGCTCGATCTGCTGGTCCGCATGCAGGCGAGCCGCACGCACATGGCGCTGGTCATCGACGAGTACGGCGGTACCGACGGGCTGGTGTCCATGGAAGACGTGGTCGAGCTGATCGTCGGCGATATCGAGGACGAGCATGACCTCGAGCAGGGGCCGATGATCGCCCAGAGCGAGGATGGCAGCTTCGTCGCCAACGCGCGGGCCGACCTCGAGGAGGTGTCCCGGGCCCTGGGCGCCGAGCTCACCACCGAAGAGACCGCCGACGAGATCGACACGGTCGGCGGCCTGATCGTGCTGCTGGCCGGCCGCGTGCCGACCCGGGGCGAGCTGATCCCGGGCCGGGACAACATCGAGTTCGAGGTGCTGGACGCCGATCCGCGTCGACTGAAGCGGGTGCGTATCCACAAGCGGCCGCCGACCATTCCGGCGCCGCCGCGCCGCCGCTCGTCCCGCCGCGACCAGCCGGACGAGGGCGGCGCGGCGACCGGTCCCGAGCGTGGCCGGGCCGAGGCAGCCGTGCCGACGGTGGTGCGCGGACCAGCGCCGCCCAAGGCTCCGGCGGCCCCCCAGTCGCCGGCGGCGGCCGAGCCGCCGCAAGGGCCGGAGGCTCGGCAGGAGCCTGCGGCCGAAGGCCCGCCCCAAGCCTTCGACAAGCCCCAAGCCTTCGACAAGCCTCAAGCGTTGGACAAGCCTCAAGCCTTCGACACCTCCCAAGCCTTCGACAAACCTGAGCAACGACCGGCGCAGGGCCATTCGCGGTGACGCTGGTCGCCCTGGCTGATCGCCTGCGCCAGCTGCGCGGCGGGGCTCGGGCGGCCGTGGCCGTGGCGCTCGGTGCGCTCGCAGCCCTGGCCATGGCGCCCTATGGCGTCCTTCCCGCCTTCGTCGTCGCCATGACCGGGGCGGTCTGGCTCCTCGACGGCACGCGGACGAAAGCCATCCCCCTGCGCGACGGCCTCAAGGCCGCTGCGTTTCTCGGCTGGTGCTTCGGCTTCGGCTTCTTCGTGGCGGGGCTGTGGTGGCTCGGCGCCGCCTTCCTGGTCGACAACGACGAATTCGCCTGGGCCTTGCCGCTGGGCGTCGTCGGGCTGCCTGCGGGCCTGGCGCTGTTCACCGCTTTGTCCTTCCTGGTCGCCCGCCTGCTCTGGTCGGCGGGCGCCGCGCGCGTGCTGGTGTTCGCGGCGGCGCTCGGCTTGGGCGACTACATCCGCGGCCACGTGCTGACCGGCTTTCCCTGGAACGCGTTCGGCATGGCGCTCGGCGATCACTTGCTGCTGGCCCAGGCCGCCTCCGTCGTCGGGCTCTACGGTCTGAGCGTCGTCGCCGTGGCGCTGGCCGCCGCGCCGGCCACGGCCGGGGACGTGGGGGGGCTCTGGCGCGCATGGCTGCCGCCGGCCGCGGCGGGCTTCGTCCTGGCGGCGCTCGCGGCCTACGGCACGCTGCGCCTTCCCGCCGATCCGGTCGCCACCATCGCCGGCGTCAAGCTGCGCATCATGCAGCCCAACCTGGCGCAGGATGCGCGCAAGTTCACCTACGACAACCGCGAACCGATCATGCGCCATTACCTGGCGCTGACCGACGGGCCCGATCACGCCTTGTCTGCGGGCGCCAGCGGCGTGACCCACGTGATCTGGCCGGAATCGGCCTTCCCGTTCATCCTGGCGCGCAACGACGAGGCGCGGGCGCAGATCGCGGCCTTGCTGCCGCCAGGGGTGATTCTCCTGACCGGTGCGGCCCGTGCGGCCCCTCGTCTACCCGGTGAGATCGCGACGCGCTTCTTCAATGCGCTACAAATTGTCGCCGATGACGGTCAGATCACCGGTACATACGACAAGGTGCATCTCGTCCCGTTCGGCGAGTACTTACCACTTGGAGATGTACTGCAGGGCCTCGGACTGCGGCAATTCGTCCACGTTCCGGGTGGATTTTCCGCTGGGCGGAGACATGAGCTGATGTTCCCGCCGGGCCTGCCGCCGGTCGCGCCGTTGATCTGCTACGAGGCGATCTTCCCAGGCGCGGTCGTGCCGGGGGGCGACATTCGCCCCGGATTGCTGCTGAACGTGACCAACGACGCTTGGTTCGGCGATACTCCCGGCCCCTATCAGCACTTTTCCCAGGCACGGCTGCGGGCCATCGAGGAGGGCCTGCCGCTGGTGCGGGCGGCGAACACCGGCATCTCTGCGGTCATCGATCCATATGGACGTATCGTTGCTTCCCTGCCCTTGGGTAAGGAGGGGGTTTTGGATGCGGCACTACCCTCTGTGATTGTACCGACTCCGTATTCTCATTACCGCGATCTCTTATTTGCCATACTGATAGCATGTTGCTTTCTCGCGCGGACGGTTTCAGATAGGCGGGAAGCTGCGCAGTACGCTGAGCAACAAACTGTACGCGTTGCGGACGGAGAATGAATTGAGCAGAGCCCGCAATCCCATCGACCAGCACGTCGGGAGTCGCGTCCGGATGCGCCGGATGCTGGTGGGGATGAGCCAAGAAAAGCTTGGAGACGCCTTAGGCGTCACCTTCCAGCAGGTGCAGAAGTACGAGAAGGGCACCAACCGGATCGGGGCGAGCCGCCTCCACCAGATGTCGGTGGTGCTGGGCGTTCCGGTCTCCTTCTTCTACGAAGGCGCAGCTCCACATAACGCCGAGACCGAGAACGGTTTCGCCGAGGCGCCCGGATCGGAATACGTGGTCGACTTCCTGTCCACGTCCGAGGGGCTGCAGCTCAACAGGGCGTTCGTACGCATCGCCGATCCGAAGGTGAGGCGGCGGATCGTGGCGCTGGTCGAAGCGCTGGCGGCCGACCGTGAGTGAGCCACGGCGTTCGTCAAAACGAACGGAAACCTTGACCTTTCGGTAGACCTGCCATAGGCAGCAAGGGCATCTCGCCCAGCTGGAGGTCACCCGTGTCCCGTGCAGACTATCTCTTCACGAGCGAGTCCGTGTCCGAAGGTCATCCGGACAAGGTTTGCGATCGGATCTCGGACACCGTGGTCGATGCGTTCATCGGCGCCGACCCGGAGGCCCGGGTGGCGTGCGAGACGCTGGCGACCACCAATCGCGTCGTGATCGCCGGTGAGGTCCGCGGCCCGTCCACTCTGACGAACGATTATATCTCGCATCTGGCGCGCCTCGCCATCAAGGATATCGGTTACGAGCAGGACGGATTCCACTGGGATCGGGCCCGCGTGGAGGTGCTTCTGCACGCCCAGTCCGCCGACATCGCCGTCGGCGTCGACTCGGCCGGCAACAAGGACGAGGGCGCCGGCGACCAGGGCATCATGTTCGGCTACGCCTGCCGGGAGACCCCGGAGCTGATGCCGGCGCCGATCTACTACGCCCACAAGATCCTGCGGCGCATGTCGGAGGCCCGGCGCTCCGGCGAGACCCGCGCGCTCGGCCCCGACGCCAAGAGCCAGGTCACGGTCCGCTACGAGAAGGGCAAGCCCGTTGCCGCGACTCAGATCGTGGTGTCGACCCAGCACCTCGACGAAACGCTGACCTCCCACGACGTGCAGGCGATCGTCGAGCCCTACGTGCGCGAGACGCTGCCCGACGGCTGGATCTCCAAGGACACGGTCTGGCACGTCAATCCCACCGGCAAGTTCGTCATCGGCGGCCCCGATGGCGACAGCGGCCTGACCGGCCGCAAGATCATCGTCGACACCTACGGCGGTGCCGCGCCCCACGGCGGCGGCGCCTTCTCCGGCAAGGACCCGACCAAGGTCGACCGCTCCGCCGCCTACGCCGCGCGCTATCTCGCAAAGAACGTCGTCGCGGCGGGGCTCGCCGACCGCTGCACCATCCAGCTCTCCTACGCCATCGGCGTGTCGAAGCCGCTGTCGCTCTACGTCGACCTGCACGGCACCGGCACGGCCGACGAGGCGAAGCTGGAAAAGGTGCTGATGGAGGTGATGGATCTGTCGCCCCGCGGCATCCGCCAGCACCTGTCGCTCAACCTGCCGATCTACGCGCGCACCTCGGCCTACGGCCACTTCGGCCGCGCGCCGGAGAAGGACGGCGGCTTCTCGTGGGAGCGCACCGACCTCGCCGAGGCGATCCGCTCTGCCGCGAGCTGACCACGGCTCGGCCTGCCGCCGCCTCGCTGCCCATCGCCGCCGCGCGTCATGGCCGGGCTTGACCCGGCCATCCATCGATCGAATGAATCGACGGCTGGCGCGTGGGTCCGTTGCCAAGTGGATGGATGGCCGGATCAAGCCCGGCCATGACGACCGACGTTAGCCCCATGACCACCAGCCCGTCGCATTCCGGCGCCTTCCATGGCCGCCGCAAGGGCCACCGCCTGCGCGACCGCCAGGCAGCGCTGATGAGCGAGGTGCTGCCTCGGCTGCGACCGCCGCCCGACGACATCGCCGAGCCGCGCGCGCTCTTCCGTCGCCCGGTCGGCGAAGTCTGGCTCGAGATCGGCTTCGGTGGCGGCGAGCACCTTGCGGCGCAGATGAACGGCCATCCGGACGTCGGCTTCATCGGCTGTGAGCCGTTCGTCAACGGCGTCGCCAAGCTACTGGCCAGCGGCGCCGCCGACCTGGACCGGCTCGCTGTCCACGACGCCGACGCCACCGAGCTGCTGCCGCGGCTGCCCGCCGGCTCCATCGACCGGGCCTTCATCCTCTACCCGGATCCCTGGCCGAAGCGGCGGCAGCGCAAGCGCCGCCTGGTCTCGGCGGCGACGCTCGCCCTGCTCGCCCGTGTGCTGAAGCCCGGCGCGACCCTGCGCTTCGCCACCGACATCGACGACTACGCTGCCTGGACGCTGGCGCGCATCGAGGCGTCGCCCGATTTCGATTGGCCGGCAGCGACGGCCTCGGACTGGACGCGCGCCTGGCCGGACTGGCCGGGGACCCGCTACGAGGCCAAAGCCTTCCGCGAAGGCCGGGTGCCGAGCTACCTCACCTTCGTGCGCCGGGGCTGATAGCCGTCCTTGCGATGGAACAGACTCAAGGCCGCTTGAAGCTCTTGGTCTCCGAGGGGGAGCCGTCGGTGTAGGTGAGGGCGACGGAGACGCCGCTCACATCCGCCGGCACCGGCAGGGAGACGCGGGCGTCGGTGGGCACGTTGAAGGGCTGCGCCTCGTCGCACGGGGGCAGCGGCAGCACCGTGTCGATCGGGCCGTCGCCGAAACCGATTCGGGCCTCCTTCAGCGCGCACCGGTAGACGATGAGGTGGTTGAAGTAGATCAGGTCGCGGTCGGCCGCCCAGTCCAGCCAGGACCCGGAGGTGAGCTGCAGAACCTGGCGCTGGTTCGCCGCCAGCGCCTCGCGCGGGTCGAAGGGGATCGGGAACGGGCCCGCCCGGCCGCCGGACAGGTCATTGTAGGACAGGTAGACCGTCGTCCGCTGCTGATCGGACGGCAGGCTGAAGTTGGCGGTGGCCGTCGGCTTGCGGCTGCCGGTGTCGGCGCCCTCGGCCGCGGCGACGGGGACGAAGGCGCCGCTGTCGCCCACGCGGTAGGTGATGCCGGTCGCCGGCTCCGGCAGCGTGACGGCGGCCAGCCAGCCCTGCTCGCCGCGGCGGAACGAGGCGGTGGGCCGCGTCGCTGCCCCGCTGAAGCGCGCCTCGATGGCGGCCTTGCGCCGCTTGGCGTTCTCGACCCACTCCGTCCGCATGCGCTGGTCGAGAAAGAAGGGCGCCAGCTTGCCTTCCTCGTCGGCGGTCAACACCCGGTCCAGGGCGTCGTACTCCAGCCGCCGATCGGTCAGCGTCGGCACAGCGCCGGATTCATCGCCGTAGACGCCCGCCAGCGCAAACCAGCCGGGAACGAAGTCGGGATCGTCGGCGACCATCGCCTCGATCTTGTTGCGCCGGTCCGCCGGCGGCAGCTGCTGGGCGTAGACCAGCTGGACCGTCCTTGCCGGATTGCTGGCCGCGAGATCGGCATAGACCTCGCGCGCCCCGGCGCGGCCGTCCTGGATGCGCAGCAGCGCCGCCAGGCGCAACTGCGGGTCGATGAAGTCGCCTGGCAACCGCACCAGCGTGAGGTAGGCGCGGCGGGCGCCCAGCGCGTCGCCCTTGGTCTCCAGCACCCGCGCGTTGTGGTAGAGCTCAGGCACCGTCGTGGCGTTGGCGATCGGCTTGGGATCGTTGGCGAGCTGGGTGAAGGCCGCGGACGGGTCGGCCGGCAGGGCCGCCTTGACGGGTTTCGCGGCCGCCGCAGGCTTCCTGTCGGCAGCCTTATCCGCGGGCTTCGTCTCCGTCGGCTTCGTCTCTACGGGTTTGGGGCCGTCGCCGGCGGCGCGCGGCGACGGTGCGACGGTCTCGATCGCCTGCACCCCGCCCTGCTTCTCGATGGTCCGCCGCACCAGGCGCAGCGTCGGCAGCACGATGAAGATGATGGCCAGCACGATGGCGACCCAGCGCAGCCGCCGCCACGGCAGCCCGCCACGGGCGTCGCGCCGCGCCGTGCGGCGCTCGGCAGCAAGCGGCGCGGCGACCCGCTCGCCCGGCCAGGCCACCATGTAGGCGTGCACCGGATTGGGGATGTGCTTCAGCCCCTGCGGGCCCAGGTCGCGAAACGAAACCGGCACCTTGGCGGCCACGGCTTCCTGCACGGTGCGCGATACGCAGATGCCTCCCGGCGACGCCAGGGCCTGCAGGCGCGCCGCGATGTTGACCCCGTCGCCCAGCAGATCGCCGTTGCGCTCGACGACGTCGCCGACCGTGATTCCCATGCGGAATTCCAGGCGCTGGGCCGGCGCGAACGACAGATTGCGGCTGCGCAGCGTCGTCTGGATCTCCACGGCGGCACGCACGGCTTCGACCACCGAATCGAATTCCGACATGACGGAGTCGCCGGCGGTGTTGAAGATGCGCCCGCCGTGGCGCCCGATGCAGCCGTCGAACACCGTGCGGTATTCGGCGAGGCGCCGCAGCGTGCCTTCCTCGTCTTCCGCCACCAGCCGGGAATAGCCGGCGACATCGGCGGCGACGATTGCCGCCATCTTGCGCTTGAGCGCGTTCGCGCCCTCGCGTGGCCCGGGCCACGGCGCGCCGGTCGGCTCGATAACGCCCATCGTCTAGCCTGCCTCGCCGGGCCGATGGCGGCCTTCGTGCGAGCATGGCGGCAAGCCGCCGATCTGCGGAGGGGAAACGTGCGTCATGGTTCGTGATAGGCTCTGTGCGGCGGCGCGGCGGATGCTCTGGGCGTAGTCCGGCTGTGTCTGTGATCCAGCGCACACCGCGATCCGGTGCCGTGCACGTGTGGGCGCCGATTCGGTCATTTCGAAGTCAGCCGAGCCGCGGCCGGCCCGGTCCCGAAACCTTAAGATCGTCGTCCATAGCACGGACGGCGGCGCGTGCTGAGAGGTTGAGCCGAGCCCCGTCCGCAACCATATTCTACAGCATTTCGCCATTGGATGTGGATCATCCGATGGCGCATAAGCGCTCGTAACTTTTTGGGTCTGGCACGCTTCTCTTGCGATTGGGTGAGTCCACCCGATCGTGAAGCGCTTCAGGGCACGCAGACATCACCGCCGGGGCGGCCGCCGCCCCGTTCGTCGGCATCGACCGCCCCGCCCGGGCGGCCGCGCATGCGAAGGAGACGACATGTACACCGCAGCCTCTGCCAAGAGCAAAGTCTATCCGGTCACCCATACCGACGAGGAATGGCGCCGCCTGCTCAGCCCCGAGCAATACGAGGTGCTGCGCGGCCACGGCACCGAGCGGCCCGGCAGCTGCGCCCTCAACTACGAGAAGCGGCCCGGCACCTTCGTGTGCGCCGGCTGCGGCCAGAAGCTCTTCACCTCCAAGACCAAGTTCGAGAGCGGCACCGGCTGGCCGAGCTTCGACAGCCCCGAGCCCGGCTCGGTGGAGACCAGCCGCGACAGCAGCTACGGCATGGTCCGCACCGAGGTGCACTGCGCCAATTGCGGCGGCCACCTGGGGCACGTCTTCCCGGACGGTCCGCCGCCCACGGGCCTGCGCTACTGCATCAACGGCGTGGCGACGAATTTCGTGGCTGATTAGCGCGCCGCCTCGGCGATGGCGCGCGGCGAGCCCCCCTCTCCCGGAGCACGCAAGCTGCGCTCGCGCGCTCCGACCTCTCCCCGCAAGCGGCTATCGTGTGCACACATCGCGGTGCGGCAAGAAACGATGCTCTGGTCCTGACGACTTTGCGCCGGCGGAGCCGCCGCGCACCCTCGCCCCACTTGTGGGGAGAGGGAGGGGCGAGGGGGCTTGACCCCGTGCCGTGACCGGCCTTGAGCCTTCTCCGGGAGCCCCCCTCACCCGCCTTGCGCCGGCGCGCAAGGCGACCTCTCCCCACAAGGGGGGCGAGGTACGCAGCTGGACCGCCGGAGGCTTCTTCCGGCGAACCGCAGCGAAGCGTCAGAACCCCAGCGCCAGGCCGTCCTTGCGGTGGTCGGAGGCGCCGAGCAGGAGGCCGCGCGCCGCGTCGATCATGATCGCCTGGCAGCCGCCGATCGGCGAGGCGACGACCTCCAGGTCGTGGCCGCGCCGCGCCAGATCGGCCAGAACCGGGCTCGGCACCGTGGGCTCGATCTGGAGGCGGCCCGCGGTGGCGAAGCTGCGCGGCGCTTCGTTGGCCGTCTGGATGTCGAGGCCGGCCTCGAACACGCCGGCGACGAACTGGGCGTGGCCGGCGGCCTGGTACTGGCCGCCCATGACGCCGAAGGGCATCAGCGCGCGCCCGTTCTTCAACACCATGCCGGGAATGATCGTGTGCAGCGGCCGCTTGCCGGGCGCGATGGCGTTGGGGTGCCCGGGCGTGGTCCGGAAGGCCGAGCCGCGGTTGTGCAGCAGCACGCCGCAGCCCGGCGCATAGATGCCCGAGCCGAAGCTGTGGAAGATCGAATTGATGAAGGAGACGGCGTTCAGGTCACGGTCGACCACGGTCAGATAGACCGTGTCCTTGTGGGCGACGTGGTCCCAGGCGCCGAACGGGCTGGCGCGATCCATGCGGATATGCCCGCTCACCCGGTCGAGCCATGCATCCGAGAGAAAATGCGCGACGGCCACGTCGACGTGGCCGGGATCGCACAGGTAGGCGTCGCGGGCGTGGTAGGCGGCCTTGGTGATCTCCGCCATCAGGTGGATGCGGTCCGCCTCGCCGTGGACGGCGGCACCAAGACGCTCCTGGAGCCGCAGTATCATGAGCGCGATCAGGCCTTGCCCGTTCGGCGGGCACTCGTAGACGTCCACGTCGTGGAAGCGGGCGTGGATCGGCTCGACGTCGAGGGAGGTCTGCGCCGCGAAATCGGCCGCCGCGTGCAGGCCGCCGAGTCCGTGCAGCTTGGCGACCATCTCCTCCGCCGCCTCGCCCTCGTAGAAGGCGGCGCGGCCGCGCCGCGCGATCGCCGCGAGCGTCCGGGCCAGGGCCGGCTGCCGCACCAGGTCGCCGGCGGCCGGCGGCTGCCCGCCGGGCAGGAACTGCGCCGCCGTGTCCGCATCGCGCATCAGCTTGCCCGCGGCGGCGGCCCAGTCGAAGGCGACGCGCGGGGTGACGTGATAGCCCTCCGTCGCCGCGCGGATGGCCGGCGCCAGCAGCACGTCGAGGCCGAGCGTGCCGTGGGCCTGCTGGAGCCGACACCAGGCGTCGACGGCGCCCGGCACGGTCACCGCGTGGGGCGACAGCGGGTCGATCTCGGTGATGCCGCGCTCGACGAACCAGTCCAGCGCGGCTGCGGCGGGCGCCCGGCCCGAGCCGTTGAGGGCGGTCGGCACGCCGCCGTTGCGGCTGTAGAGCACGAAGCAGTCGCCGCCGATGCCGGTCATCGCCGGCTCGACGACGCCCTGGACCGCGACCGCGGCGATCGCCGCGTCCATGGCGTTGCCGCCGGCGCGCAGGATGTCGAGCGCCGCGAGCGTCGCCAGCGGATGGGAGGTGGCGGCCATGCCGTTGCTGCCCATGGCGAGGGAACGGCCCGGGCTGATGAAGTTACGCATGGCAGGGATCCTTGAGTGCGCGCGGCCGCGCTTGTTGTTGAGTCGATGGGACGCCCGGTCAAGCCCGCAGGCGCTCCCGACCCGGTGATTCCAGCCGACCGGCGCGGGCCGGCCCTGGAGCGCCTCGCGATTGGAAGAGGTTCATCCGATCGCGAAACGGTCTTGCCAAGATGCAAGACCGTGGCCGCGCCGCGTTGCAAATCGCAAAGAGCGTTTCGAGAACGCGATGTGCGATATCGCACGGTCTGCCCGCAACCCTTGCAGTAGCTCAGCTTCCGTCGGCGGGCCGGGTTGGCAGGCCGGTTGCAACAGCGGATGGCCAGCGCGGCGAAGAGGACCCGCCGGCCAAGGAGTCCACGATGTCCCAGCTCAACTTCCGTATCTCGATTGCCGATATCCGCGTGCTCAAGGTGGCTGGTGACGTGGTGGTGTGCGAGCTCAAGTCCGCCTATGAGGGCGTCGATCCGATGGTCATCGAGCTGCCGGTCGCCGCGGTCGGCGGCATCGTCGGCCAGCTCGAGCGGGCCGTCGCTCCGGCCAAGGCCCCGGTCGCGCCGGCGCCCGCCGCGCGCACGCCCGAGGCTGCGCCGGTGCGCCGCTCGGTTGCCCCTGCCGAGGCTAGGCCCGCCCTGCCGGCGGCGCGCGCTCCGGAGGCCGCCAACAGCGAGGATTTCGTGCTGACCGAGGAAGAGCTCGCCTGGCTCAGCCAGCCGATCTTCGACAAGGCCGCCTGATCGCGGCGGAGCCTCAGCTGTCCATCTTCAGGGCGGCGATGAAGGCTTCCTGGGGGATGTCGACGCGGCCGAACTGGCGCATGCGCTTCTTGCCCTCCTTCTGCTTGTCCAGCAGCTTGCGCTTGCGCGAGGCGTCGCCGCCGTAGCACTTGGCGGTCACGTCCTTGCGCAGCGCCCGGATGGTCTCGCGGGCGATGATCTTGCCGCCGATCGCCGCCTGGATCGGGATCTGGAACAGGTGCTGCGGGATCAGGTCCTTCAGCTTCTCGCACATGGCGCGGCCGCGCATCTCGGCGCGCGCGCGGTGCACCAGCATCGACAGCGCATCCACCGGCTCGGCGTTGACCAGGATCGACATCTTGACGAGGTCGCCCTCGCGGTAGCCGGTGATGGTGTAGTCGAACGACGCGTAGCCCTTCGACACCGACTTCAACCGGTCGTAGAAATCGAACACCACCTCGTTCAGCGGCAGGTCGTAGACGACCATGGCGCGCTTGCCGACGTAGTTGAGATCGATCTGCTCGCCGCGCCGGTCCTGGCAGAGTTTTAGGATGGCGCCGAGGTAGTCGTCCGGCGTCAGGATGGTGGCGCGGATCCACGGCTCCTCGATCGAGGCGATCTTCATCACGTCGGGCATGTCGGCCGGATTGTGCAGCTCCATGGTCGAGCCGTCGCTCATGTTGAGCCGGTAGACCACCGACGGCGCCGTCGAGATCAGGTCGAGGTTGAACTCGCGCTCCAGCCGCTCCTGGATGATCTCCAGGTGCAAGAGGCCGAGGAAGCCGCAGCGGAAGCCGAAGCCGAGCGCCGCCGAGGTCTCCATCTCGAACGAGAAGCTGGCGTCGTTGAGGCGCAGCTTGCCCATGGCCGCGCGCAGGTTCTCGAAGTCCGCCGCATCGACCGGGAACAGCCCGCAGAACACCACCGGCTGCGCCGGCTTGAAGCCGGGGAGGGCTTCGGTGGTCGGGCGCCGGTCGTCGGTGATGGTGTCGCCGACGCGGGTGTCGGCCACCTCCTTGATCGATCCGGTGAGGAAGCCGACCTCGCCCGGGCCGAGCTCGGCCACGTCGCGCATCTTGGGCCGGAACACGCCGACCTTGTCGACGCCGTAGGTGGCGCCGGTGCCGAGCATGCGGATGGTCGTGCCCTTCTTGAGGACGCCGTCGACGACGCGCACCAGGACGACGACGCCAAGGTAGGCGTCGTACCAGCTGTCGACCAGCAGCGCCTTGAGCGGCGCCTTTTCGTCGCCCTTGGGCGGCGGCAGGCGCGTGACGATCGCCTCCAGCACGTCGGGGATGCCGAGGCCGGTCTTGGCCGAGATGGGGATGGCGTCGGAGGCGTCGATGCCGATGACCTCCTCGATCTGCTCCTTGATGCGGTCGGGCTCGGCCGCCGGCAGGTCGATCTTGTTCAGCACCGGCACGATCTCATGGCCGGCGTCGAGCGCGTGGTAGACGTTGGCCAGCGTCTGCGCCTCCACGCCCTGGGAGGCATCGACGACGAGCAGCGAGCCCTCGCAGGCGGCGAGCGAGCGCGACACCTCGTAGGCGAAGTCGACGTGGCCGGGCGTGTCCATCAGGTTGAGGATGTAGGTCTTGCCGTCCTTGGCCGGATACTCGAGCCGGACGGTCTGGGCCTTGATGGTGATGCCCCGCTCGCGCTCGATATCCATCGAGTCGAGCACCTGCTCGGTCATCTCGCGCTCGGAGATGGCGCCGGTCGTCTGGATCAGGCGGTCGGCCAGCGTCGACTTGCCGTGATCGATGTGGGCGACGATCGAGAAGTTGCGGATGTTGTCGATGGAATGCGCGGTCATCGCGACGAGATAGCAGCGCCCTGCGGCGGCGCCAAGGCGCGGCGAAAAAGAGGCGGCGCCACGACCTGCGGGCAAGCCGTCCCTGCATGCGCCGCACACCGTCGCTGGCTGGCATGTGCTAGACCACCGCCATGGCCGGGCTCGACCCGGCCATCCATCGTCGCATCGACGTCAGCCCGGCCGGGCTGACGGCACAGTGCGCTCCGCAGGGATGGATGGCCGGGTCGCGCCCGGCCATGACGCGATGTGCGAGGTGCAAAGCTGCACCATCAGCCCGTGGCGGGATGCGAGCAGCCCATGCGCCTCTTGGACGAAACACAGCGGCAGCCGGCCATTCGCCAGGTACCGGGCGAAGTGGCGGCCGAAGCGCCGCCCGACGGCCTGCCGCAGCGCGAGCGCCTCCCGGCGCTGCTGGCGGTCCTGATCTCGGTGGGCATGGCGACGCTCGACACCGCCATCACCAACACGGCGCTGCCGACCATCGCCGCCGATACGCATTCCGATGCTGCCACCACGATCTGGGTGGTCAATGCCTACCAGCTCGCCATGGTCGCGACGATCCTGCCGCTCGCCGCGCTGAGCGAGATCGTCGGCCACAAGCGCGTCTACATCGCCGGTCTCGTCGTCTTCACCATCACCTCGCTCGCCTGCGGCCTGGCCTGGTCGCTGCCGACCCTGGTCGGTGCCCGCGCCCTGCAAGGGCTGGGCGCCGCGGCGATCATGGCCGTCAATGCGGCGATCATCCGCTTCATCTACCCGGCGCGGCTGCTGGGCCGCGGCGTCGGCGTCAATGCGCTGGTGGTCGGCCTCGCCTTCACCGTCGGGCCGACGGTGGCCTCGGCCATCCTGTCGGTCACCACCTGGCACTGGCTGTTCCTGATCAACGTCCCGGCCGGCCTGATCGCGGTCGCCCTGTCGCTCAGGGCGCTGCCGCGCACGCGGCGCAGCGACCGGCCCTTCGATATCCTCGCGGCGCTGCTGTCGGCGGCCTTCTTCACCCTGCTCATCCTGGGGCTCGGCACCGTCGCCCACGGCGGCGCATGGTCGTTGGTCGCCGCGCAATGGGGCGGGGCGATCGCCTGCGGCTATGCGCTGCTGCGGCGGGAGTCCGGCCGGGCGGCACCGATCCTGGCCGTCGACCTGTTCCGGCGCCCCGCCTTCGCGCTGTCGGCGGTGACCGCCGTCTGCTCGTTCACGACCCAGGGCCTGGCCTTCGTGTCGCTGCCCTTCCTGTTCCAGAACGTGCTCGGCCACAGCCAGGTCGAGACCGGCTTCCTGATGACGCCCTGGCCGGCCGTCGTGGCGCTGATGGCGCCGATCGCCGGGCGCCTGTCGGACCGCTATCCGCCGGGCCTGCTCGGCGGCATCGGGCTCGCCTGCCTCGGCGCCGGCATGGCCGGCATGGCCCTGCTCCCCGCCGATCCGAGCTTCGGCGACATCACCTGGCGGCTGGTGCTGTGCGGCGCCGGCTTCGGCTTCTTCCAGTCGCCCAACCTGCGCGCGCTGATGACCAGCGCGCCGCGCGAGCGCGCCGGCGGCGCCAGCGGCATCGTCGGCACGGTGCGGCTGCTCGGCCAGAGCATCGGCGCAGCCCTGGTCGCGCTCTGCCTGACGTCGTCCGGGTTGCTGGGGCCGGAGCTGGCCCTGTGGCTGGGCGCCGGCTTCGCCACGGTCGGCAGCGTGATGAGCTTCCTGCGCCTGCACCCCGCCTCCCGGCGCTCGCAAGCGTAGTCCGCCTCAGACGAGCAGAGCCAGCCCGGCGAGCGCCCCGACCAGCACGACGAGCAGCGTATCGGCCGCCAGGAAGAGCCTGAGCCCGGCGCGGATGTCGGCGGCCGTCAGCGCCGTGCGGCCGCCGCCGTTCATCGCCGGCAGCAGGATCTCGACGCCGTCGTAGGCGCGGGCGCCGCCCAGCGCGACGCCGAGCGCCCCGGCCAGCGCCGCTTCGGGCCAGCCCGCGTTGGGCGATTCATGGCCGCGCGCGTCGGCGCGCACGGCCCGCCAGGCGCTGCGCGCCGACATGCCCGGCAGCAGGGCGGCCGCCGCCACGATGAGCAGCGCCGCCAGGCGCGAGGCGGGCAGATTGACCAGGTCGTCGAGCCGCGCCGCCGCCCAGCCGAAGGCGAGGTGGCGCTCGCTCTTGTGGCCGATCATGCTGTCGGCGGTGTTGACCGCCTTGTAGACGGCGGCGCCCGGCAGGCCGAGCGCGGCCAGCCAGAACGTCGGCGCCACCACCCCGTCGCCAAAGCTCTCCGCCAGGCTTTCCAGGGCGGCCCGCGCCACCGCCGCCTCGTCCAGCCGCTGCGGATCGCGGCCGACGATATGGGCGACCGCGGCGCGGCCGGCCTCGATCCCGTCCTGGTCCAGCGCCTGCGCCACCCGCGCCACGTGCTCATAGAGGCTGCGCTGGGCCAGCAGCGAGCTGGCGAGGATGGCCAGCAGCACGGCGCCGATGACGCCGCCCTGGCCGAGCATGAGCTCGAGCGCCAGCGCCGGCAGGCCGACCACCGCGATGAGCTGGACCAACGCCACGATGCCGCGGCGGCGGCGCACGTCGAAGCTCTCGTCATCCCGGTTGAAATGTCGGTCGAGACGGCCGATCAACCACCCCATCCAGGTCACGGGATGGCCGATGGCGCGGTAGACCGGGGCGGGATAGCCGACGGCGACGTCGATCAGGAGGGCGAGGAGCGTGAGTGAGAGAGCCATCGCGGCTCGGATCCGGGCGGGTGAGGGGAGGTCGGGGACGTGGGCGCCGTTGGTCCACGGCGGCGACCTGGCGTGGGCGCGACGCCGGTTTCCCGCGGCGCCGGCACCCTTGCTCGACCTGTCGACCGGGATCAATCCCCATTCCTACCCGCTGCCGCAAATCCCGACCGACGCCTTCACGCGCCTGCCCTCGGCCGAGGCCGAGGGGCGCGTCCGCCACCTGGCCGCGGATCTCTATGGCGCGCCGGATGCGGACCACGTCGTGCTCGCGCCCGGCACGCAGATCCTGCTGCCGCGGCTGGCCGGCCTGGTGGCGCCGGGCCGGGCCGCCGTGCTCGGGCCGACCTACGCCGAGCATGCCCGCGGCGCCCGGCTCGCCGGGCACGACGTCCACGACGTGACGGAGGCCGGTGAGCTGGTGGAGGCCGAGCTCGCCGTGCTGGTCAACCCGAACAACCCCGACGGCCGCCTGCTGTCGCCCGGCGCCATCGAAGCGCTGCTGGACCGCCGCGCCGGCCGCGGCCTGCTGGTGGTGGACGAGGCCTTCATGGATGTCGGCCCGGACGACGGCAGCGCGGCGCCCCTGGCCGGTCGGCCGGGCCTCGCGGTGCTGCGCTCGTTCGGCAAGTTTTATGGCATGGCCGGCGTCCGGCTCGGCGTCCTCGTGGCCACGGCCGCGACGGCGGCGCGCATCGCCGCGGAGCTGGGGCCGTGGGCGGTCTCCGGCGTGGCGCTGGCCGTCGCCGAAGCTGCCCTGGCGGATCGGCCCTGGCGGGCGGCGATGCGCGCGCGGCTCGCCGCCGAGGCGCTGCGCCTCGACGCCTTGCTGACCGGCGCGGGCCTGGCGCCGACCGGCACGGATCTGTTCCGCCTCGTCGACAGCCCCGAGGCGCTGGCGCTGTTCGAGCGCCTGGGCAACGCCGGCCTCATCGTACGCCGCTTCGAGGCGATGCCGGGCCGGCTGCGCTTCGGCCTGCCCCCGGACGAGGCGGCCTGGGCCCGCCTCGCTGCGGCGCTCGGGTGAGCGCGATGCGATTCGTCGTCGGCGCCGGGTCAGGCTCCGCCACGACGCGCGCGCTGTATCGGCGAACGGAATATTCCCCGGCCAGTTGCAAGTTTGGAAGCTCTTTTCGCTAGCGCTGCGATAGCATCCGGCTGTGTAAAGAGAATTTCAGATACACCTCGACCGGCCGAGAACAACGACGTGATCGCCGATCTAGAGTTGAACCCAAGGTGTCGGTGAACGATCACTGATGGCCTGTGCTTGGACGCCTGCCAAAGCTGTCGCGACGACGCAGCGATGCGCCGGCCGTTCCCCGATGCTCCCCCGGCCACCGACAGGGCGACGGGCGGAGCCTTGCCCATTCCCCGGATATTGGACCGCGCCATGACACAGCCCACTCGCGTCACCAGTGCCATACCCGAGGCCGAGATCACCAACGCCATACCAGAGGCAGATATCGTTCCCCTGGCGGCGCGCCTCGGCGCCGAGATCCGCAACGTGAGGCTGTCGGGCGACCTCTCCGGCGAGGCCATCGAGGCCATCAATGGTTTGCTGCTGCGCCACAAGGTGGTGTTCTTCCGCGGCCAGGACCATCTCGACGACGCGGCGCAGGAGCGCTTCGCCGTCCGTCTCGGCGGCCTGGTGCCGCATCCGACGGTCGGCGCGCTCAAGGGCACTGCGTCGATCCTCGAGCTCGACTCGGGCCGCGGCGGCGGGCGGGCCGACCAGTGGCATACGGACGTCACCTTCGTCGACGCCTATCCCAAGTATTCGGTGCTGCGCGCCGTCGTCGTTCCCGCCTTCGGCGGCGACACGATCTGGTCGAACACGGCGGCGGCCTATGCCCGCCTGCCGGCGCCGCTGCGGCGGCTCGCCGACGAGCTGTGGGCCGTTCACAGCAACGCCTATGACTACGCCGCAGTCAAGACGCAGGCGAGCGAGGCCGATCGCAAGCATTTCGACGACGTCTTCACCGGCACCATCTACGAGACCGAGCACCCGGTGGTCCGCGTCCACCCGGAGACCGGCGAGCACACGCTGATCCTCGGCAATTTCGTGCAGCGCTTCGTCGGCCTGTCGAAGGGCGACGGGCAGAAGCTGTACGACCTCTTCCAGTCCCACATCACCGCGCCGGAAAACACCGTGCGCTGGCGCTGGCAGGCGGGCGACGTGGCCATCTGGGACAACCGCGCCACCCAGCACTACGCGGTGAACGACTACGGCGATCAGCATCGCGTCGTCCGCCGCGCCACGGTCGACGGCGATGTTCCCGTCGGCGTCGACGGGCGGCGGAGCGTCACCCGCCGGAAGACCAGCAAGCCGGCGCCGGCCAAGGCCGCATGAGCCACGACAGATCCTCCGGCACGGGGCGCTCGAACGCGATGAACAGCCTTTCCTCGTTGGCGGGGCGCCTCCTGCGCCGCCTCGCCAGAACGGCCCCTGCCACACTCTGGGCAGCCAGCCTCACCGCGGGCTTTGCCACGCCCGTCTGGACGGCGCCGCTGGAGAAGACCGAGATCCGCTATCAGGGGTGGGCCGGCCAGGTGACCTTCCCGGAGCTGGCGGAGGACCTCGGCTATCTGGCGCCGCTCAAGCTCAACTGGGTCGGCAACACCATCAGCGGACCGCAGGACATCCAGACCGTGGTCACCGGCGATATCGACATCGGCGGGGCGTTCTACGGCGCCATCATCAAGCTCATCGCGGCCCGGGCGCCGGTCAAGGCGGTGATCGGCTACTACGGCTCCGACGACAACACCTGGCAGGGCTACTTCGTCAAGGACGACAGCCCCATCAAGAGCGCGCGCGACCTGATCGGCAAGAAGGTGGCGGTCAATACGCTGGGCGCGCATCTGGAGTTCGTGCTGCGCGAATACCTGGCGCGCGGCGGCCTGACCCCGGCCGAGGCCCGGCAGGTGACGCTGGTGGTGGTGCCGCCGGTCACCGGCGAGCAGGCGCTGCGCCAGGGGCAGGTCGAGGTCTCGACGCTCGCCGGCGTGCTGCGCGACAAGGCGCTCGAGCGCGGCGGCATCCGCAAGCTGTTCGCCGACAACGACCTGTTCGGCAATTTCACGGGCGGCGCCTACGTGCTGCGCGACAAGTTCATCAAGGACAATCCGGAAACGGCGAAGAAGCTGATCGACGGCATCGCCCGGGCCATCGAATGGGCGCGGACCTCGCCGCCGGAGGAGGTGCGGGCGCGCTTCGAGACGATTATCGCCGCCCGCCGCCGCAACGAGGACGCCTCCGCCATCAAGTATTGGAAGAGCACCGGCGTCGCCGGCAAGGGCGGCTTGATCAGCGACGGCGAGCTGCAGGTGTGGATCGACTGGCTGGTGAAGGACGGCGTGCTCAAGCCCGGCCAGCTCAAGGCGCCCGATCTCTACACCAACGCGCTCAATCCCTACGGTGCCGAAGGCACGACCCCGCCCTACCGGGCCGAAGACACGACCGCGGCGGCGGCGAAATGAGCGCGGCCAAGATCCGCTTCGAGCAGGTGCGCAAGGAGTTCGCCGTCCGCGGCGACGCGGGCGGCCCGCCGCGCCGCTTCGTGGCCCTCGACGACGTGACGCTCGACGTGCGGCCCGGCGAGTTTCTCGCCCTCGTCGGGCCCAGCGGCTGCGGCAAGTCCACCCTGCTCGATCTCTTGGGCGGCCTCGCCGCGCCGAGCAGCGGCCGCATCCTCCTCGATGGCCGTCCGGTGACCGGCCCGGCGCGCGACCGCGGCATCGTCTTCCAGCAGTACGCGCTGTTTCCCTGGCGCACGGCGGCGCAGAACATCGAGTTCGGCCTGGAGGTGGCGGGGATGCGGGCGAGGGAGCGCCGCGACAAGGCCCGGCACTACCTCGACCTGGTCGGCCTGGCGGGGTTTGCTGAACGCTATCCGCAGGAGCTGTCGGGCGGCATGAAGCAGCGCGTCGCCATCGCCCGCAGCCTGGCCTACGATCCCGAGGTCCTGCTCATGGACGAGCCCTTTGCCGCGCTCGATGCGCAGACCCGCGAGACCCTGCAGGCCGAGCTGCTGCGCATCTGGCGCGCCACCAGCAAGACCATCATCTTCATCACCCACGGCATCGACGAGGCCGTCGTGCTCGGCCAACGCGTCGCGGTGATGACGTCGCGGCCCGGCCGCATCAAGCATGTCTTCGCCATCCCCGAGGCGCTGCGCGACGAGGCCGACGACGTCCGCGCGCTGCCGCTGTTCGGGCAGGTCCGCCACGAGATCTGGACCCTGCTGCGGGAGGAGGTGCTGAAGGCCCAGCAGGCCGATGCGCCCATCTCCTCCGCGAGCAGCCGCAGCCGCCCCGTCGAGGAGCCCGTCCATGTCTAGTATCGGCATTGCACAAGGCGGTTCCGGGACCCTGGCCGGCGCCGACCGACGCCCCCGGCTCGATATCGGCGCCGCGGCCGTGCGCTGGCTCGGCGCTTTCGCCCGGCGCTCGGCCTTGCTGATCGCGCTCCTCGCCCTCTGGGAAGCCGCACCCCGGCTCGGACTGGCCGATCCGGCCTTCCTGCCGCCGCTGTCGGAGGTGCTGGGCGCGGGCTGGGAGCTGGCGCTCAACGGCCAGCTCTACGACCATATCGAGGCGAGCCTGTTCCGCGCCCTGACCGGTCTCGTCATCGCCGTCGTCGTGGTCGTGCCGCTCGGCCTGGCCGTCGGCTGGTACCAGCGGCTCGGCGATACCCTGAGCCAGCTCATCGAGGTGCTGCGCAATACGGCGCCTCTGGCGCTGCTGCCGGTGTTCATCCTGCTGCTGGGCATCGGCGAGGTCTCGAAGGTCAGCATGGTGGTCTACAGCTGCGCCTGGCCGCTGCTGCTCAACACCATCGCCGCGGTCCGCCAGGTCGACCCGCTGCTGATCAAGTCGGCGCGCACCATGGGGGCTACGCCCCAGCAGCTGTTCCGCAAGGTGATCCTGCCGGCCGCCCTGCCGACGATCTTCGTCGGCATCCGCCTCGCCAGCGCCGCCGCCATGCTGGTGCTGGTGGCGTCGGAGATGGTCGGCGCCAAGGCGGGGCTCGGCTACCTGATCATCTATGGGCAGTACAGCTTTCTGATCCCGCAGATGTACTTCGGAATCCTGATGATTACCGTGATCGGGCTGATGTTCAACTATGTGCTCGAAGCTCTGGAGCGGCACTTTACGCGCTGGAAGCTTCCGGGCTCGGCCTGATCGAGCGGCCGCCGGCCGTCGGGGTGATTGCGTTGCGGAGACACGAGCCATGACCATACGATCCGTCCGCGCCGAACAGCTGCCCGGCGACGCGGGGACCGTGACGTTCGACGCCGATGTCCTTGTCCTCGGCGGCGGGCCGGCCGGAACCTGGGCGGCGATCAGCGCCGCCTCGCGCGGCGCGCGGGTGGTGCTGGCCGACAAGGGCTTCTGCGGCACGTCGGGAGCCACTGCCGCGGCCGGAACCGGCGTCTGGTACATCGATCCCGATCCCGCCCTGCGGGCGGCGGCGATGGCCAGGCGGGAGCCGCTCGGCGGCTATCTGCAGGACCGGCGCTGGATGGCGCGGGTGCTCGAGCGGACCTACGGGCTGAGCAACCAGCTGGCCGACTGGGGCTATCCCTATCCGGTGGACGACGACGGCACGTCCCGGCGCAACTCGCTGCAGGGCCCGGACTACATGCGCCTGATGCGCAAGCGCACCAAGCAGGCCGGCGTCACCATCCTCGACCACAGCCCGGCGCTGGAACTGCTGGTGGACGACGCCGGCGCCGTCGCCGGTGCCACGGGGCTGCGCCGGCAGAAGGACGATCGCTGGACGGTGCGGGCCAAGGCGGTCGTCGTGGCCACCGGGGGCTGCGCGTTTCTGAGCAAGACGCTCGGATCCAACGTGCTGACCGGCGACGGTTATCTGATGGCCGCCGAAGCCGGCGCCGAGCTCACCAGCATGGAGTTCTCCAACCCCTACGCCATCTCGCCGGCGTTCGGCTCGGTCACCAAGACGCTGTTCTACGGCTGGGCGACGTTCACCTACGAGGACGGCAGCGTGGTTCCCGGCGCCGCATCGCAGGGCGGGCGCTCCGCCATCGCACGGGCGCTCCAGCAGGGGCCGGTCTATGCGAAGCTCGACAAGGCGGACGCGGCGACGCAGGCGGTGATGCGCCGCTCGCAGCCAAACTTCTTCCTGCCGCTCGACCGCACCGGCACCGATCCGTTCACCCAGCGCTTTCCGGTGACGCTGCGCCTGGAGGGCACCGTGCGCGGCACCGGCGGCCTGCGCATCGTCGACGACGGCTGCGCCACCACCGTGCCGGGCCTCTATGCCGCCGGCGACGCGGCCAGCCGCGAGCTGATCTGCGGCGGCTTCACCGGCGGCGGCAGCCACAATGCGGCGTGGGCCATGTCCTCCGGATCCTGGGCCGGCGAGGGGGCGGCGGACTATGCCAGGCACACCGGCCCACGGCCGCGCCGGGCGCCGACAGGCGCCGGCACGGTCGGCCTGCGGCCGGCGCGCTCCGGCCGGCCGTTCGAGCCCGCGAGCCTGGTGAAAGCCGTGCAGCGCGAGGTCTTTCCCTACGAGCTGAACTATTTTCGCGAAGCGGGGCGTCTCGATGGGGCGCTGAGCCGCCTCGACGGGCTATGGCAGACGGTATCCGCCGCCGCTGCGGCCGAGGCTGCCGACGTGCTGCGCGCCCGCGAAAGTGCGGCGATGCTGGCCACGGCGCGCTGGATGTATCGAAGCGCCCTGGCGCGCCCGGAGAGCCGCGGCATGCACCGGCGGGAGGATTTTCCCGAGCAGGACGACCGCCAGCGGCACTACATCACCAGCGGCGGCCTCGACGAGGTGTGGACGTCGGTGCGCCTGCACGCCTCCGCCGTCTTCGCGGAGGCTGCGGAATGATCGAGATCATCGACCCCGAGCGCTGCACGTCCTGCAATATCTGCGTGAGCGTGTGCCCGACGAACGTCTTCGACAGGACCGATGGCCTCCCGGTCATCGCCCGTCAGGCCGACTGCCAGACCTGTTTCCTGTGCGAGCTCTACTGTCCGGAGGACGCGCTGTTCGTCTCGGCGTTCGCCGACGCCGCCCAGGGCCCTGATCTGGCCGCGCTGCGGCAGAGCGACGTCATGGGCAGCTATCGGCGGGCCATCGGCTGGACCGACGAAACCCGCGAGCGCCGCGGCCTCGACCAGAGCTACCTGCTGTTCGGGCATTAGTTAGCTCGCGCCCGGCCCAGCATCAGGACCGGGCTTCCTTCCGACTAAATGCGGATGTCCGGCGGTGCTCAAGGCGCCTTCTTGATGTCGCCGGGCTTCCAGGAGCCGTCGAGCGCTGCTGCCTCCGGCAGGTAGAGCCTCAGAATGGCAAAGAATCCACGTCCGGGGGCGGTCGCGAGCCAGTTGCGTTCCTTACCGGCCGGTGCCTTCGGGCCGATATACAGTTCCGTAGAGCCGTCGGCGTTCTGCTCGGGCTTGTCGAGCTTGCCCAGCGAGGGGAAGGGTTGCCCGTTGTCGAGACCGGAGGCGTTTTCCGCTTCGTAGAGGGTTACCGACCAGAACAGCTTGGCGGGGATGTTCGCGGGAAGATCGATCTTGTAGCTGCGATCTCCCTCCAGAGCGGCACCGTCAGCATCCACGAAGGCCATCATGTAGTAGGCCCCTTTCCCGGGGGTCATCGAAGCCATGCCGGGGCTGATCGAGTAGTAGTCGGTGAAGAACCAAGCGCGAGCGTCGAGCTCGCGGTAGCTGCCGCTCCCCACCATGAAGTTGAGGTCGACGCCCGGATTGGGCCAGCGGCCGCTGAGGTTGTTGACCGGGTTCAGCCAGCGGCGGTCCGCATAGACGCGAAAATCGGCGCCGCCGATTCCCGTCTCGAAGCCGATGACACGGCTGGTCTTGTAGCCTGTCTTGGCCGCTGCATCGAGAATGGCCTTGGTCTTGTCATCGGGCAGGAACGGCTTGCCGGCGGCGATTCCGATCGCCCGGAGCATGCCGAGCCAGTCCGGTTCGGCTAGCGCCGCGCCCTCGGTGTCGAGCAGATCCTTGATCTGCTGGAAGGCGCTCGCGTCGCTGCGTGGGAGCATGTTCAGGGCTTTTCCGGAAGCGTCGGGGAACTCCATGGCCTTCGCGGTCGCCTGCTGGCCAAGAGGATAAATCTTGACCTGCTTGATCCGGTCGACCGCGGGCTTGGTGTCCTTGGGGTCGGTGTAGAACGAGCGCAGGAAGATGAAGACGTTGTTGGTGCCGGAGCGATAAACGTAATGGCCGTCCGGAACGGTGCCGGCATAGCCCGGCGGCAGCAGCAGGAACTTGCCCCCCTTGCCACCATCAGGACCCGGCAGGCCCAAATCGCCTAGAAACTGACCGCCGTCGAGCGGGATCGGCCGCTGCCAGACGTCGAGCAAGATGCCCTGCAGACCCTCGGGCGCCTCCAGGACCAGCGGCCCGGTCTTGCCGAGGTCCGAGAAGGCCATACCGTAAATCAGGTCAGAATTCGGCGTCGTGATCTTGGTCTTGGCATCCAGACGCTTGGTCCAGATCGGCATGATGTTGTAGCCGGTGCCGAAGGCGTCCTCGGCACCCACCTTCATGCCGAGCGTATTGATCAACGGCAACGCCCAGAGATAAGTCTGGGTTGCTCTCTGGAAGAGCAACTCGTCCTTGAGGGTGGCAGCCGTTTGAGGCGTGGGCCGGTTCTTTTCGAACGGAAGATTCGACAGTTGCTCGAAGCGGCTGTTCTGGGCATGTGCCGCCGCCGTCATCAGCGTTACGCCAACGAGCGCCGACAGGGACACGAAGCGGTTGTAGGAGAGGTTCACGCTGCATCTCCAGTTTTCGCGAGCTGGTCCGATGTGTTTCGTCGATGACTCGCTGCCCGGTTGGCTGACTAGAGCGATGCGCTCCAGATTCAAAAACCTGGAGCATTTCTTCACGATCAGATGGTTTCATCTGATCGTGAAATGCTCCGGGCAGCCAGACCGCTTCAGTTGACCTTTTCGATGTCCGGGAGTCCCCAGGACTTGTCGAAGAATGCCTCCGTCGGGCCGTAGAAGCGGAAGTAAGCGAACCAGCCCTTGCCCGAGTTGGTCTGGATCCAGTTCGCTTCCTTGCCCTGTGGCGCCTTGGGACCGAAATAGACGTCGATCGAACCGTCGCTGTTCTTCGCGATGTCGACCTTGCGCGAGGAAATGTCCGGCCGCCCCTGCTCGGTGATGGGCATTTGCCGCGTTGCCTCGTCATAGGCCGTGACCGACCAGAAACCCTTCGCCGGAGGGTTGGCGGGAACGTGGAGCTTGTAGGTGTTTCCACCCGACAGCCAATTGCCATTCTTGTCCTTGTAGGATGCGATATAGCGCTGGCCGACGCCCGGCGTCTGGGTCAGCATCGCCTTGGAGATCACGACCGCTTCGTAGAACCAGGCGGCGCGCTCATCGAGCTGGTCGTAGGTGTTGGCCTTCTGATCGGTGGCAACGACCAGCGCGTGCTTCCAGTTGGTTCCAGGCCAGAAGGGAGGCTCGACGCGCTTGTCGGTGGTGTTCGCCTTGGCCATCGCCTCGCCGACCACAACTCCGGCCTGAAGCAGTTTGGTTTGCCGTTCGTCGGGCTTGAATGGCTGCCCTCTTTCGATGCCCAGGAACCGCAGTTGGGCCAGGATCAGCCGATCGCGATCATCGATGGGGTTGCGCTGGATGACTTCGTTGAGGCTGTCCCAGTAGGCCATGCCACGTGGCGGCATCTGGCTCCATTTCTTGTCGCCGGCAGCGCGGGCCGGCATCGGCTGGCCAGTGCCTTCGACTGTCCATGAGTAGGTCTTGATCTGGGGAACGATCTTGGCGATCTCGGCCTCCTTGTCAGCGCCGAGCAGCCGGAATCCAGCCAGCACGTCGCGGCTCGTCGCCTGTACCACGAAGTAGCCAGGGGCTTCGACCGGGCCGTATCCGGGGGGCATGATCAGGTACTTTCCGCCCTTGCCCTGGTCAGGGCCGACAACACCCAAATCGGCAAGCACGCGCTGCCAATTGTCGAGAACCATGCCTGCGATCAAGCCGGGAGGAACTTCGACGACGAAAGGTCCGGTTTCCTTCAGGTCGATGAAGGTAGCGATGTAGGGTGTCGTGTAGTTCGGGGTCAGGATGCCCAGCTTCTCGGCGAAATCCAGATAGGTGAGCATTTCGCCGCTCTTGCCGCCAAAGACGCTGTAGTGAGCACGGCGCCATTCGTTCAGTCCAACGGCGGGGATACCCCACAAATAGGCCTGCGACGCGCGCTGGAAATCCATCTCGTCATAGAGCCGCTGCACCGTCTCCTTCGAGGGGTAGCCGCTCTCGAAAGTCAGCTTCCCGATGCGGGTGTCGAGGGTTTCTTGCGCCGGCGCCGGAGCGCTCGCAAGTCCGGCCGAAGTCAATAAGGCGGCCAGAGCTATAGATTTGCGACCTGTCATTGTGAATCTCCGTGAATGAGCTTGATGAGCAGTGACCTCAGTTCACCTTCACGACGTCATCGGGTTTCCAGGTCTGGTCAAAGAATTCGACGCCGGTGCCGTACAGGCGTAGCGCCACCAGGAAATTGCGGCCGCTGACCGTCTGGATGAAGTTCGAGTCCGGCGTGCCGGCAGGCTTGGCAGGGCCGAACCAGAGATCGACGGAACCGTCAGCGTTGGTCGCAACCTTGTTGAAGCCGTTGATCGAGGGCATCAGTTGCGGAGTCTCGACCATCGTGCCGTCGGTGATGTTGTAGGCCGTCGCGGCCCAGAACAGCGCGGCCGGCGGGTTGGGCGGCAGGTGCAGCTTGTAGGTGCTCGAGCCGCTCAGAAGCTCGCCCTTCGCGTCCTTGAAGGTGAAGGGATATTTGGATCCGGCGCCGAGCGTGCGCATGACCATCGCGGGCGCCGAGGAATAGGCGACCTGGAAGTAGGAGGCCCGCTGGTTCACATCGAGATAGCTTTCCTGGAGCCATTCGGACGTGCCGGCTGCCCAGGTGTTGAGGTACTGGCGATCCTTGTAGTAGCGATCGCGTTCATCGGGCCTGCCGAGCTGCCGCAGCGCCAGAATCATCTTCGGCGCCGTCTCGACGGCCTTCTTCAAGAGCTCCTGCTGTTTCGGCGAGGGGGTGAATGATTGCCCCTTGACGATGCCGATCGAGGCCAGAACGCCGCGTAGTTCGGGATCGATCGCCGAGACCGGCTCGTCGTCGACGAAAGCTTTCAGCTTCGTCCAGAACACGCTGTCGACCGGGTACATCATGTTGATGTGCTTGCCGCTGCCGTTGGGAAACTCCATCGGCTTGACGTCTTTCTCCGCGGCCCAAAGCGGATAGACGCGGGTCTGCTCGGCGAGGGCGACGGCGGGCTTCGGATCCGGCCCGTTCTCGCCCTTGGCCATGATCGTGCGGAAGAACAGGAAGACGTTGTAGGTCTTCGACTTGAAGGCGAAGTAGCCTTGCGGAACCTGGCCGTCATAGTCCGGCGGCAGCAGGAGGTAGAGCCCGCCGCGGGCGCGGTCCGGCCCGATCAGGCCGACATCGGTGATCGTGCGCTGGAAGAAGTCGGTGAACATGCCGATGACGTTCGGGGGAGCGGCAACGACGAGCGGGCCTGTCTCCTTCAGGTCGAGATAGCTCATGGAATAGATGACGTCGGCGTTGGGGGTCGGCACCCAGGTGCGCGAGTCCATCCGGTCCTTCCAGATCGGCAGGACGTTGTAGCCCTTGCCGAAGGTCGCTTCCGAGCCGTCGCGCATGCCGATGGTGTTCAGCGCCGGCAGCATCGTCATGTAGGCGTGGATGGCGCGCTGATAGAACAGCTCGTCGCGCAGGGCTTCGGCCTCGGCCTGCGGCAGCCAGTTGCCGTTGTTGAGCTGCTTGACCAGCGGTGGCGCCTCCTGCGCCATGGCCGGGAATAGCAACAGGGCCGAGGCCATCGCGGCCGCAGCCAGCTGAACTACCTTCGCTTTCATCGAAATCTCCCGCTTCCCGGCTGTTCCACTCATCAATCGCTCAAGCCGTCGTAGCCGGCGTCCAGGTGCCATTCGCCAGCGTCGAGACCGTCCGCGACGCGTCCGAGGAGTTGGGAAAGACTTCGTGCGACGACGGTGCGCTCGGGCCGGTCGTAAAGAAACCAGATGACTTGGCCGCAGCGGTCGGGGCGATTGGACCTCAGGTCGATGCAGTAATGGTCGCCGCGGGGACTGCCAAAAAGGGGTAGCCAGCTTGCCGACCACGCTGCGGCCTGGAGGGCTGGTCTGCCGTTCGTGTCGACAGCCAACCGCACCACGTCGCTGCGGCCATAGCGCAGGCAGAGATCTTCCCAGGCCACGGCCACGAGATCGAGCGGGAGCAAGCGTTGGTTGAGATAGAGCGCCGGCGTCCCCTCCGGTTGGCCGTCATGCATGGCGTAGAGGTCCCAAATATCGGTCGGTAGCGCCGCACCCAGCTTGGCCTCGACCCGTTGGAGAGTCGCGCCGTCAGCGGGAGGCCGCAGGAAAGGCAGACGATCCGGGTGATGGTGAGCAACCCAGGACTCGATGCGTTTCAGGGACTGAACCGCATCAGGCAGGATCGACATGGCAGCCCTCTGCAAAGGGTGGCACGGCTCGACATGTCCCAGGACAAGATCGGCGGCGAGGTTAAGCTCGCCTCCGCTGGCTTCAAGACCAGCTCCGTGCCAATAGTTGACTCAGCGTGCCAACCGGCATGTTACGCTAGGTAACGAGGAGGGAGCGGTGAGCCCTTCGACCATTGCCAGCAGCCAGTTTTCAACCCGGCAGTTCGACGTCTGGCGCGACAGTATCGCTGTCGTCTTCGACGTCGAGCGACCGCGGCAGGAGGCCGGAAACGCATTCCCCGCCGATGTCCAGGCCTTCCAGCTCGGCGACATGGTCGTCACGAGCGCCACGCTGGGCGAGCAGCGTTATGTCCGATCGCCGGCGCGGATTCGCCGGGACGGGATGGATCACTTCGTGCTCAACCTCTACCGGAGCGGCGGCTGGCGTGCGCAGACGCCGCACGGGGAGTTCCAGGGCGTTGCGGGGCAGGTTTCCGTGCTGGATCTGGCGAGCGAACTGGTCAGCGACGAGCCGCATTCCGAACTGGTGACGCTCTTCCTGCCGCGGCCTCTGCTGGAACAGCGACTTCCGGATCTCGGTGCGCTCCATGGAGGTGCGCCGACCGGACCGCATGCAGCGCTGCTGGCGGAGTACATTGATCTGCTGGCGCGACGGCTTCCCACATTGCCGGCCGGCGAGGAGCAGACGCTCAGCCGCGCCACCTGCGAGCTGCTCACCGCCTGTCTGTCCCCCTCGCTCGCCAATATCGATGCGGCGCGGCCCAGTCTCGAGCTCGTGCTGCAGCGCCGGGCGAAGCGCTTCATCGAAAGCCATCTGGGCTCGGCCGAGCTGTCGACGGATGCCATCTGCAGCGCGGTCGGCGTCTCCCGCAGAACGCTCTACCGGTTGTTCGAGCACGAAGGCGGTGTTCAGCGCTATGTCCAGGCGCGGCGGCTCGAACGCATCAGGGCCGTTCTGGCCGATCCCAAGGAAACCCGCCGGATTTCCGATGTCGCGGCCGAGTTCGGCTTCCTACGTGGCGATCACTTCGCGCGCGCGTTCAAGCACCAGTACGGGCAGTCGGCACGGGATCTGCGCGACCTGGCTCACCATTATGGGCCGGGCGTTGGAACGTCATCCAGTAACGAGGATGGTGACGGGTTCGACGACTGGATACGAGCACTGCACGGCTGAGCCATAAGCGCCGGCGAGAAGCTGCCGGGAAGGCGGACTTTCCAAATGTCTCGTTTGGGTCGTTCCGCCGTGCTGGCGCCGTTGCCGACAAGCGGACATCCAACAGGCCCGATCCGCGGCAGGGTTCCACCTCGCCACGATGCGAACGAGTTGGCCAAGGCTGGCGGCTGGTCGGAACCGCTCAGCGATTGAGGGCTGCAATCCACCCCAACCGAACGCCGGGACGTCTGCGCACCGGACAATCGGCAGCGGCGGCGACGTCTCCGCGCGAGGCTTTTGCACAGATCGGCCGACTACTTCGGCCTGAGGTCGGGGGCGTGGCCCGGCGTCCCCGGCGGCGGGATCACCCGCGTCGTGCCGGGATCGGGCACCGGCGGCTTGACCCGCATGTCGGGCGCGTTGGTCCGGGGCTCGATCACGCCGTCGTCGAGCTTGCGGGTGCTGCCCGTCGTCCCCGGATCGTCCGGCTTGGCGCCGAGCGGCGGCCCGATCTTCTCGGGCACGCTGTTCTGGTCGGGGATCTTGGGCGGGGCTTCGGCTCCGGCCGGGCCGGCTGCCAGGCTCGCCGCGAGCAAGGCGCTGCCGGCGAGCGCCACGGTCAATCGTCTCATGGCGGTTGCTCCTTCAGAGGAGGCAACCGGTGCCGGCAATCGATTGTTCCGGCCGACGCCCGTGAGCGTGGGTGAGGACGATGGCCGGAGACCGGCCATCGCTGGTCACTTTTTGCGGTCGAGGAAGGCGGTGATCTCGCCGACGATGCCGCGGCGGAACAGCAGCACGCAGGCGACGAAGATCGTGCCGATCACCACCGGGACCGGGAAGGACGAGGTGGCGAGGTAGTTCTCCAGGCTCACCACCAGGGCGGCGCCCGCGACCGGGCCGACCAGCGTGCCGATGCCGCCGAGCAGCGTCATCAGGATGACCTCGCCCGACATCTGCCAGCCCACGTCGGTGAGCGAGGCGAGCTGGAAGACGATGGCCTTCACCGCGCCGGCGAGCCCGGTCAGGGCCGCCGACATGACGAAGGCGCCGAGCTTGTAGTGGTCGACCCGGTAGCCGAGCGAAATGGCCCGCTGCTCGTTCTCGCGGATCGCCTTCAGGATGTTGCCGAACGGCGAATTGACGATGCGCCAGATGGCCAGGAAGCCGAACAGGAACACCGCCGCCACGAAGTAGTACATGGCGAGCGAGTTGCTGAGGTCGATGAAGCCTAGGAGGTGGCCGCGCGGCACGCCCTGGATGCCGTCCTCGCCGCCGGTGAACGGCGCCTGCAGGCAGACGAAGAAGAACATCTGCGACAGCGCCAGCGTGATCATGGCGAAGTAGATGCCCTGGCGCCGGATGGCGAGCCAGCCGATGACCGCCCCCAAGACCGCCGCGAACAGCGTGCCGGCGATGATGGCGAGCTCCGGCGGGAAGTGCCACGCCTTGATCGCATAGGCGCAGATGTAGGCGGCGCCGCCGAAGAAGGCGGCGTGGCCGAAGGAGAGCAGCCCGACGTAGCCGAGCAGCAGGTTGAAGGCGGCCGCGAACAGCGCGAAGCACAGCACCTTCATCACGAACACGGGATAGATGACGAAGGGCGCCGCCAGCAGGATCAGCAGGCCGAGCAGGGCCAGCACGATGGTGCGGGTGGAGGTGCCTTTCGTCTCGGATGCCGGGCCGACGCCCGTCACAGCGGTTTGCGTAGCCATGGCTTATTCCTTCCCGAACAGGCCGGCGGGACGCAGCAGCAGCACCACCACCATGATGACGAAAATGACGGTGCTCGACGCTTCCGGATAGAACACCTTGGTGAGGCCCTCGATCAAGCCGAGGATATAGCCGGTGACGACGGCGCCGAGGATCGAGCCCATGCCGCCGATCACCACC
Source organism: Chelatococcus sp. KU-N122 (assembly GCF_055391085.1). Lineage (NCBI taxonomy): Bacteria > Pseudomonadati > Pseudomonadota > Alphaproteobacteria > Hyphomicrobiales > Chelatococcaceae > Chelatococcus > Chelatococcus sp. KU-N122. The sequence continues at coordinate 2,036,403 of NZ_AP043981.1, forward strand.
ACCGCGAACACGACGATGATGATGTTCTGGCCCATCAGCGGGCTCACCTGGTACACCGGGGCGGCGAGCACGCCGGCCAGCGCCGCGAGCCCGGCGCCGAGCGCGTAGGTCAGCGTCAGCAGCCGCGGCACGTTGACGCCGAAGGATTGCACCAGGGTCGGGTTTTCGGTTGCGGCCCGGAGGTAGGCGCCGAACTGCGTCTTCTCGATCAGCAGCCAGGTTGCCAGGCAGATCACCAGCGAGGCGACGATGACCCAGCCGCGGTAGATCGGCAGGATCATGAAGCCCAGGTTGAAGGCGCCGGTGAAGGTGGAGGGGATCGAGTAGGGCTGGCCCGAGGTGCCGTACCAGTGGCGGAACATGCCCTCGATGATCAGCGCCAGGCCGAAGGTGAGCAGCAGGCCGTAGAGGTGGTCGAGCTTGTAGACGCGCGACAGAAACACCTTTTCCAGCACGACGCTGATCAGCGCCACGCCGAGCGGCGCCAGGACCAGGGACGGCCAGTAGCCGATGTCGAAATAGCGCAGCAGGAACCAGGCGAAGAAGGCGCCCAGCATGTATTGCGCGCCGTGGGCGAAGTTGATCACCCTGAGCATGCCGAAGATGACGGCCAGGCCGAGGCTGAGCAGAGCGTAGAACGAGCCGTTGATCAGTCCGATCAACAGCTGGCTGAGCAGCGCCGGCAGCGGATATCCGAATACGCTTGTCATGGTCGCGGGCGCCCTAGAGACCGAGAGTTTCGTGGAGGCTGTCCATCCGCCCCGCAAGCTCGTCGGCCCGGAACGAATCGATCATGTGCCCGTCTTCCATCACGTAGAAGCGGTCGGCCACCCGGCGGGCGAAGCGGAAATTCTGCTCCACCAGCAGGATGGTCATGCCCTTCTCCTTCAGCGCCCGGATGACGTCGCCGATGCGCTGGACGATGACGGGCGCCAGGCCCTCGGTCGGCTCGTCGAGCAGCAGGATGTCGGCGCCGGTGCGCAGGATACGGGCGATGGCCAGCATCTGCTGCTCGCCGCCGGAGAGCTTGGTGCCCTGGCTGCGGCGCCGCTCCGCCAGGTTGGGGAACAGCGTATAGATCTCGTCGAGCGTGAAGCCGCCCTCCGCCACCTTGGGCGGCAGCATCAGGTTCTCGTGCACGTCGAGGCTGGCGAAGATGCCACGCTCCTCCGGCACGTAGCCCAGGCCGCGCTTGGCCACATGGTGCAGCGGCAGCGGCAGGATGTTGGTGCCCTTGAGCGAGATCTGGCCCTGGCGCTTGCGGATGACGCCGATGATCGACTTCAGCGTCGTCGTCTTGCCGGCGCCGTTGCGGCCGAGCAGCGTCACCGTCTCGCCCTTGTGAACGGTCAGGTCGACCCCGTGCAGCACATGGCTTTCGCCGTACCAGGCCTGCAGGCCTTTCACCTCCAGCAGCGGCTCAGTCATCTTCCTGCCCCATGTAGGCCTCGCGGACCCGCGGGTCGCGGCTGACGCTGTCGTAATTGCCCTCGGCGAGGATCTCGCCGCGCTGTAGCACGGTGACCTGGTCGCACAGGTCCTCCACCACGTGCAGGTTGTGCTCGACCATCACCACCGTGCGGCCCTCGGCGGCGCGGCGGATCAGGGCCGCGATCTGGCCGATGTCCTCGTGCGCCATGCCGGCCATGGGCTCGTCGAGCAGCATGACGTCGGGCTCGAGCGCCAGCGTCGTCGCCAGCTCGAGCGCCCGCTTGCGGCCGTAAGGCAGCTCGCCGGCGTTGTGGCGGATGAAGGACTGCAGGCCGACCTGCTCCACCAGTTCCTCGGCGCGCGCGTTGAGCACGTTCAAGGTGGTGTCCGGCCGCCAGAACTGCGTCGCCAGGTGGCCTGGCCGCTGCAAGGCGATGCGGACGTTGTCGAGCACGGTCAGGTTCGGGAACACCGCCGAGATCTGGAACGATCGGACGATGCCGCGCCGCGCGATCTCCGCCGGCTTGAGGTGGGTGATGTCCTCGCCGCGGTAGACGATGCGGCCGCGCGTGGGCTGGAGGAACTTGGTCAGCAGGTTGAAGCAGGTCGTCTTGCCGGCGCCGTTGGGGCCGATGAGAGCATGGATCGATCCCTCGCGGATCGACAGGTGCACATTGTTGACGGCGACGAAGCCTTTGAACTCCTTGGTCAGCTCCGTGGCGGAAAGGACGATGTTGTCGGTTGCGGCGGCGGGCCTGGCGGCGACGGGTGCGGTCTGGGTCATATCGCTCAGTTCGCCAGCTGGCAGCCGCTCTGTTCGACGGTCATGAAGGCTTGGTCTCCAGGAATGGTGGCGAGATGCTTGTAATAGTCCCAGGGGCCCTTGCTCTCCGACGGCTTCTTGACCTCGAACAGGTACATGTCGTGGACCATGCGGCCATTGGCGAGGACCTTGCCGCCGCGGCCGAAGAAATCGTCCACCGGCAGCTCGTGCAGCTTCTTGGCGACGGCGTCGGTGTCGTCGGTGCCGGCCGCCTGTACGGCCTTCAGATACTGCGTCACGGTTGAATAGGTGCCGGCCTGCACCATGTTGGGCATGCGGCCGGTGCGCTTCATGTAGCGCTCCGCAAAGGGACGGCTCTTGTCGTCGAGATCCCAGTAGTAGCCTTCGGTGAGCACGAGGCCATTGGCGGACTTGAGGCCCAGGCCGTGCACCTCGGCGAGCGTGAACAGCAGCGCGGCGAGCCGCTGGCCGCCCTCGACGATGCCGAACTCGGCCGCCTGCTTGATGGCATTGGCGGTGTCGAGGCCGGCGTTGGCGAGGCCGACGATGTTGGCCTTCGATGCCTGCGCCTGCAGCAGGAAGGAGGAGAAGTCCGACGTGCTGAGCGGGTGCCGGACGGAGCCGAGCACCTGGCCGCCCTTGGACTTGACGAACTTGGCCGTCTGCTCCTCGAGCGAATGGCCGAAGGCGTAGTCGGCGGTCAGGAAGAACCAGGTCTTGCCGCCGGCTTCCACCAGCGCGCCGCCGGTGCCCACCGCGAGCGAATAGGTGTCGTAGGCCCAGTGGAAACCATAGGGCGAGCACTGCTTGCCGGTGAGATCGCTGGTGGCGGCGCCCGTCACCATGTTGATCTTCTTCTTCTCGCGGGAGAGCTGCTGCACTGCGAGCGCCACCGACGACGTGGTCAGCTCCATGATGGTGTCGACCTTGTCGATGTCGTACCACTGGCGCGCGATGTTGGAGGCGACGTCCGGCTTGTTCTGGTGGTCGGCGTTGACGACCTCGATCGGTGCGCCGAGCACCTTGCCGCCGAAATCCTCGACCGCCATCTTGGCGGCCTCGACCGAGCCCTTGCCGCCGAAGTCGGCATAGACGCCGGACTGGTCGTTCAGGATGCCGATCTTGACGACGCCGTCGGACACCGCGCCCTGGGCCAGGGCGCCGGGAACCGGAAGGGCGGCCGCCAGGCCGGCGGCGACGATGCCGGCTGCGGAATATCGCCTGGCGACCTGCCGGACGGTTGCGTCGAACACGCTGGATCGTCTCATCAATTCCCCCCGGGATGCTTGGAAGCAGCCTCTGGCGTGCGTCGCCGTGCGGAGACTGAAGGCCTCGAGCCGCATGGGCTGACAGTTGCCGCTACAGACCTTGCTTCCGCTGCATTTGTCAAGGCGACAACAGTCTATCGCCTGTTCGTGCACCCGGGATGTGCAGAGATAGGCCGGACCGCCGCCCGGCCGGTTGCACATTCGCGCCGGCACGGGGTCATGCAGCAACGTATTGGTGCGTTCCCGCCACAGGCCCGACATAGGATAACCATTCATCAACCATACTCGGCGATGAATAAAATCCGGGGGACAGGCGAGTTATCGGCGGTTCTGAGAGGTACCCATGAGCGACGACCTTCGGGCTCCGAGCGGCATCGGCAACGCGGCCGTCCCGGGCCAGGGTTTGCCGGAGACGAACGGCCACGAGACCATGACCGGCCGGGGCGGCGACGTGGCGGAGACCTTGAAGGCCCTGCGCGCGCTGGACGCCCGGGCCAAGCAGGATCCGGCGGCTGGGCCGCGGGCGCCCGAGCCCGTCGCCAGGCAAGGGGACCGGCCGGTGCCGCCGGCCGGCGACCGCGGCCGAGCAGAGCCCCCGTCCGGCGCGCGGGCGCCGCAACCGCACCGTGAGGCCGCGGACACGTCGCGTCAGGCAGCCGCCGGCAGCGGCGCCCCGCCGAACTCACTCGTGGTCTGGCAGCCGCCCGCGGCGGACGTGCCGCCGCCCGCGGCCGAACGCACCAGATCCTTCGCCAAGCCGTTCGCGTTCGCCGCGGGCTTGGCCGCCATGGCGCTGCTGGGCGGCATCGGCCTCAACGCCTTGCGGAACGGCGCCGCCCCGCCGGGCGGCTCCGCCGGCGCTGTGGCCGCGGATGGCGCGGCGCGGCCCCAGCCCGCCGTTGCGGCGGCCGATGCCGACACCCGCGCGCAGATCGAGCAGCTCGCCGCCGACGTGGCAGCGCTGAAGACGCAGGTCGCGGCGCTCGACGGCAGCACCAAGGCGGCGGCGTCGGCCAACGAGCTTGCCGTGGTGCGCGATAAGGTCGCGGCGCTGGACAGCGGCCTCGCCGCCGCCCGGCAGAGCGCCGGCGCCACGGCAAAGACGGGCGACGCGGCCGCGGAGGCGGAGCGGATGACGCAGCTGGCCGAGCGCCTGAGCAAGGTGGAGCGGCAGCTGGCCGCTGCGGCGCCCAAGCCCGTCGCGTCGGTCAACCCGAGCGTGCCCGCCAGGGACGTGACGGCAAGCACGGCACCGATCGGCAATACCGCGGCGAACGCCAAGCCGACGCCCCCCAAGCCGCAGGCACGGCCCCTGGAGCTGGCCAAGGCGGCGGCGGAGCCGCCTGCGCCGGATCGGCCGGCGGCCCAGAGCCGCGGCGCAGCCGACATGCGGCCACCCGCCGAGATTCCCGATCCGCGCACGCGCCAGGCCCGCGGCTGGGTGCTGCGTGACCTCTACGACGGCACGGCCGTCATCCAGGGCCGTGATGGCGTGATCGAGGTGGTGCCCGGCCAGCGCGTCGCCGGCCTCGGCCGCATCGAGCGCATCGAGCGGCGCGGTGCCGGCTGGGTGGTGGTGACGGAGCGAGGCTATATTCCGTCGCTCGGCTATTGAGCCGATATCCGATCGGCGCGGCCGAGCCCTGGGCCGACGCGCCTCCTTGCCGCGCCTCCTTGCCGCGGCGAGCGGCGCGTCTTGACGGACGCGGCGCCGGGGACTAAGCGAAAGAGATCGTGGTGATTTGGCCGGCCGGCTTGCAGCCACGTTAAACAAATTGCTAAAGGGCCGCGGACAGCGTCGTTGACCCGGCCTTGGACTGCGTCCTCCGGCCGGGTTTTTGTTGCCGCGGCTCGCCCCGGCATCGCTGTCCGGGAGGCCCAAACGTGGCACCTAAAGTGACATCTGCACGTCCGCTTCACCCCGATACCCGCCTGGTTCACGCCGGCACGATCCGCTCCGAGTTCGGCGAGACCTCCGAGGCGCTGTTCCTCACCCAGGGCCACGTCTACGCGTCGGCCGAGGAGTGTGAGGCGCGCTTCAAGGGCGAGATCCCGGGCTATCTCTACGCCCGCTTCTCCAACCCCACCGTGGCCATGTTCGAGCAGCGCATGGCGGCGCTGGAGGGGGCGGAGACGGCGCGCGCCACGGCCACCGGCATGGCTGCGGTCACGGCGGCCCTCATGGGCCAGCTCAAGGCCGGCGATCACGTCGTCGCCGCGCAGGCGCTGTTCGGGTCATGCCGCTGGGTGATCGAGGAACTGCTGCCGCGCTTCGGTGTCGCCTCGACCCTGGTCGACGGCGCCGACCTGGAGCAGTGGCAGCGGGCGGTGCGGCCCGAGACCAAGACCTTCTTCCTGGAGAGCCCGGCCAACCCGACGCTGTCGATCATCGACATCGCCGCCGTGGCCGAGATCGCCCATGCCGCCGGCGCCACCCTGGTCGTCGACAATGTCTTCGCCACGGCGATCTGGCAGAGCCCGCTGACGCTGGGCGCCGACTGCGTCGTCTATTCCGCCACCAAGCACATCGACGGCCAGGGCCGCTGTCTGGGGGGCGTGATCCTGGGCAGCCGGGAGTTCATCGAGGCCAACGTCCACAACCTGCTGCGCCAGACCGGGCCGGCCATGTCACCCTTCAACGCCTGGGTGATGCTGAAGGGGCTGGAGACCCTGTCGCTCCGGGTCGAGCGGCAGACCCGCAGCGCCGGCGCCGTCGCCGATGCGCTCACGGGTCATGCCAAGATCGGCCGCCTGGTCTATCCCGGCCGGGCGGACCATCCCCAGGCCGATATCATCCGCAAGCAGATGCGCGGCGGCTCCAACCTCATCGCCTTCGACGTGGCCGGCGGCAAGGCCGGGGCCTTCCGCTTCCTCAACGCGCTGGAGCTGGTCAGGATCTCCAACAACCTGGGCGACGCCAAGAGCCTGGTCACCCACCCGGCGACGACGACGCATCAGCGCTTCACGCCGGAGGTGCGCGCCAGCATGGGCGTCGGCGAAGGCCTCGTGCGCCTCTCGGTCGGGCTCGAGCATCCCGACGACCTCATCGCCGACCTGGAGCAGGCGCTCGCGCAGGCCTGAGCCGTGGGGCGGCCTGGACCACATCCACAGATCGGGCGCCACCTCACCGCATCATGGCCGGGCTTGACCCGGCCATCCATTCACTTGAAAGAACAACCACATGCGGGCAGCCCTGTCGGGCTCACGTTCAATTTCTTGATGGATGGCCGGGTCAAGCCCGGCCATGACGCCGAGAGATGTCTGCATGCGCGGCGCGCGTGGCGGCGGCCCGTAGCCGGGCTGGCAGGGTGAAGGGAGCGATCACCGTGGACGCCATCCGCTCGCTCGCCTTCAACGCCGCCTTCTACGTCAACACCTTCGTGTGGGCGCTCGCCATCCTGCCGACGCTGCTGCTGCCGCAGGAGCGCTTCGCCGGGGTGGTGCGGGCCTGGATTCGCACGACGCTGTGGCTGCTCAGGACGATCGCCGGCATCCGCGTCGAGTTCCGCGGCCTGGAGCACATCCCCAAGGGGCCCCTGCTCGTCGCCGCCAAGCACCAGTCGACGCTCGAGACGTTTGCGCTGCTGCTCGCCTTCGAGTGGCCGGCCTTCATCCTCAAGCGGGAGCTCACGCGGATCCCGATCTTCGGCTGGTACCTCACCAAGTTCGGCAACATCAGCGTCGATCGCGCGGCGGGCGCCGCGGCGCTGCGCACCATGATGGGCGAGGCCAAGGCGGCGGTCGGCCATGGCCGACAGATCATTATCTTTCCGGAGGGAACCCGGCGGCCGCCCGGGGCGCCGCCCGACTACAAGCCCGGCGTCGTGCAGATGTACCGCGGGCTCGGCGTGCCCTGCCTGCCGGTCGCCCTCAACACCGGGGCTTTCTGGCCCCGGCGGCGCCTCGCCATGCGACCGGGCGTCGCCGTGATCGAAATGCTGCCGCCGCTGCCGCCGGCGCTACCGCGGGCGGACCTGTTGCAGGCTCTGGTCGACGCCATCGAGCCGGCGAGCGACCGGCTCCTGGCGGAAGCGCGCGGCGCTGGTGCGCCTGCGCTGCCGGAGCGCGAACAGGCCTGAGCCACGACGATGCGGCGCGACGCGGCACGGGGTGCTCGCGCCGGGCCGCCGGCTCAGCTGCCCAGGTCCACCATCGTCCGGCGGCGGGCTTCGTGGTTGGCGGCCAGCAGGTGCACGTGCAGTTCGTTGGCGCCCCGATCGCGCATGGCGGCGAGCCAGCGGCCGTTGTAGCCGGTGAAGGCGACATCGGTGCTCTCCCGCGCCTCCATCAGCCGCCGACGTCCGTCGGTGTCCCGCGACACCGCCAGCAGCAGGGCGCCGGAATAGTCGCTGTCGGCTTCGTCGAGGTCGTAGACCGACACCACGTAGCGCTTGCCTGAGCGGCCGCGCCAGGCCCTCAAGGCCAGGCCGGGGCCGCCGTCCGCCATCGCGGCCAACGGCATCTCGGCGGCCAAGGGCATCTCGCGGGCTGCAGCACCCGCTTCCACCATACGCGACGCACCGCCAAAGGACGCTCGGGAGCACATCAACATCAGGAGACCTCGATGTTCGCTGTTCGTTCTGTGGGACAAAAAGAGAACATCGCGGTGGATAAGTCAAGCCCTTTTGGCGAGGTCTAAGGCCTGGGGCTGCCGGGGCTATCGGATTCACACATCTGTAGCTGCGGCGGTCGGGCTCCATACCTCGCCCCACTTGTGGGGAGAGGTCGCCTTGCGCGCCAGCGCAAGGCGGGTGAGGGGGGCCGCCGGAGAAGGCTCAAGGCCGGTCACGGCGCGCGGCAAGCCCCCTCACCCCGCCCTCTCCCCACAAGTGGGGCGAGGGGGCGCGGTTGCTCCGTCCGCGCAAGCCGTCGAAACCGGGGCACGGACCTTGCCGCCGCGATGTGTGCATTCGATAGGGCTGCCGGGGAGGGGGAAGCCGTTCGTTTGCCGGCTTCGCCGACTCTCCCGAGGCTGCAAGCATGTGCGCCTCCCTCCCCAAGGATCTCGGGCTCGCCCGAGATCCTTAGTCCCTCCCATGCAAGTCGGGCAGGCCCGACTTGCATGGGCGAAGCCGTGGCGGGGAGGGATTAAGGGTCGGGGGCGGTCCAGCTTGCGATGCGCTTTCAGAACAAGAGCTGAAGTGCCGGACTACTCGGGATACGTCTCGCCGCCGTCCGGTGGCGCCTTCTGGAACAGGATGAAGACCAGGGGGTTGCCGGGCTCCGACATCGCATCGCTCCGCTGGCCGGTGATCTCTCCGGCCACGCTGCTCGTGTATTCGGCAACGACTTCGCCGAAGCTGTTGCGCTGGATGGCCACCTTCTGTCCGGCTTGGACCTTGTCGTTGAGCTTGACCAGATGCTCGACGAGCCCGCCCTGGGTTGCAACGATCCCAATCGCACTGTTGCCGATAAAGACATTCACGTCCTTGCCCGTGCGCCCCATGGGCCCGGCCAGAATGCCGTGATGCTTGAGCACGTTCATCGTGCCTTCCACGAACAGCGAGATCATCTCGGGGTTCAGGACGCGCGCCGCGCCGATCTCGGGTGTGAAGGACGGGATGCCGACGTCGACGAACGCATTGTGCAGGACACCGGGATACACATGATTGTCGAAGATCTGGCCGACGGGATAGAGCTCCACCATCGCCTTGATCTCGGGCACGTCCATGCCGGCGATATTGAATGCGGTGACATCGAATCCGGTGGTCCCGGTATGGAAGTCGATCGCGGCGTCGGCGTTCGGCCGCAGCAGCCGGTTGAACAGGAGCCCGGCGTGCCGGCTGGGCGCGCTGGCGCCGTTCTCGTTCCCGGGCCATTCCCGGTTCATGTCGATCAGGTCGAGGCCTCTGCCCTGGTTGGGCCATCTGCGTTGCATGCTTTCGAGGGCCGGGCGGGACACGTCCGTGACCGCCATCACCGTGCCCGACATCTGCGCCGGATCGAGCTGGTTCATCACGGTCTGGACCGTATGCACGGAGCTCATCTCGTCGCCATGCACGCCGCTGACCAGGACGACGCGCTTGCCCGGCTTTGCCCCCCTGGCGACAGTCACGGACACATACCAGTGCTGTCCGGTGGGCATCTGCACGCCCTGGAAATACAGAAGGTGCTTCTGCCCGGGCGCCAGGTCGTTGACGTCGAGCGCGCTGACGACCTTTTTCCCCTGGATCGTATCGCCGGTATAGACCGTTGCCGATGGGGCACCCGGCGCCGGCTTGGCAGAGGGCGCCGCCGAGCCCTGGGCGTGCGCAGAACCGGCATTGGCCGCGAGGGCAGCTGATGCGCCGACCGCTGCCATCGATGCGATCATGAAGTCGCGGCGATCGAGACGTTCATCTGGCCTGTTTGACATGATGCAGGTCCTTACCGTGTGAAAAGCGACGGGTCGGACACCAGCATACACGTCGATTGTCAACCGCTCTCCTTCATGTGTAGGTGCTGTCGACCTCGCGGTATCCGGCCCCCGGGACCTACTCCGCCGCGACTTTGGCGCTCGCAGCGACCGGGCCGTCGCACGGTCCGGGCTCCTGTCCTTTCTGCTACGATGGCCTGTGATTCACCGCGGCACGATCGGGACGACGGCACCCATGAGCGATCAGATCAGCGTTAGCATGTCCATCTTTGTCGAGCACGGCCGTCAGCGGGAAGCTGCCGACTTTTACGCGGCGGCCTTCGGCGCCCGGCAGGCGGCGTGCCACAGCCACAACGGCGAGGTGATGGCTGTCGATCTGCTGTTCGGCGCAATGCCGATCTCGGTCGCCGGGGCCAACCCACGGCGGGAAGCCGATCCTGCCCTCGGCGGCCCATTCTTCCCGAAGGCGCCGGGCGCCGTCAGTGCCGTGCTGCGGCTGACCGTGGCCGAGCTGGATGCGGTCGTCGCCGACGCTGTGCGCGCCGGAGCGACGCTGCGCTACGCGATCGGCCCTGATGACAGGGGCAGCCGGTCCGCTGTCGTGATCGATCCGTTCGGCCATATTTGGGGGCTGACCGAGCGCAAGGCGAACGCTGCGCGGCTGGCTGCCTGATTCCGGGGCGCCCGCGCGCTACTCCGCCGCGGCCGGCAGTTGCTGGGCGGCCAGGATGCGGCCGATCTCGCCGCGGCAGGAGCCGCAGTTGGTTCCGGCGCGCACCGCGGCGCCCACCGCCTCGACACTCGCGGCGCCCGCGGCGATGGCGGCGACGATCTGGTTGACGCCGACGGAATAGCAGGAGCAGACCAGGGCGCCGGGGTCGGGCTGGTCGGCCGCCGCCCGGCCGGAGAGCAGCCGCAAGCGCTGGGCGCCCTGCGGCGCCGGCTCGGCCAGCCGCTCGGCGGCCCAGGCGCGGGAGACCGCGACGGGCTCGGGCGCGAACCAGACGGCGCCGACGAGATGCCCGTCCCGGAATGCGGCGAAGCGGTGATGGCCCTGGCGCCGATCCTGGTAGGACATGAGCTCCAGCGTGTCTGCGACGCCCTCGCCGTCATCTGATTCGCTGCCGGCAAACAAATCGCGCGCCATGGCGGCGAAGTCGGCATCGTCGTTCGTGCCGGCGAGCTCGAGGCGCCAGCCGCCCACCGCCCTGGCCAGCGCCCAATAGGCGAAGCCGAGGCGGCTCGGCCGCTCGCGCAGGATGGCGAAACCGTGCCAGGCGGCCGCGAACGGCTCGATCCGCACCGCCGAGGCCTTCAGCCCGGGCTGCCCGGAGACCGGATCGACGGCGTCGTCGACCAGGGCATCGACACGGGCCCGGGCCGCGAACTGGTCGGTCCAGTGCATGGCGGCGAAGACGCTGCCGCGGCGCTGGCGCCCGGTGACGAGGGCGCGGGCGATCATGGTGCCGTGCGGGCTGCACAGGCGCACCAGGGCGGCCGTGGCGATGCCGTGCGCCGCCGCGTCGGCGGGGTGGATCTCGCAGAACGGCTCGGCCAGGTGGCCCATCAGCCGCGCCGTTTTGCCCGTCCGCGTCATGGTGTGCCACTGGTCGCGGATGCGGCCCGTGTTGAGGATCAGGGGAAAGCGCGGATCCGCCGGGCGTGCCGGCGCGGGCGGGGTTGCGACGAAGCGGGCGCGACGGTCGGCGGTGAAGAAGCCGCCGTCGGCGAACAGCCGCACGGGGCCTTCGGGCAGCGGCGTCGCGCGCGGCAGCGGCCATTGCACCGGCGCCAGATCGGCGTAGGCGCTGTCATCGATGTCGGCGAGCCCGCCGATGTCGAAGTCGCGGCCGCCGTCGTTGCCGTGGGCGGAGAGCGCGGCGTGCTCGCGGAACACGTCCGCCTCGCCGGCGAAGGCGAAGGCCTCGCCGAAGCCCATGCGGGTGGCGACGTCGCAGACGATGCGCCAGTCCGGCCGCGCCTCGCCCGGCGGCGCAAGAAAGGCGCGCTGGCGCGAGATGCGCCGTTCGGAATTGGTGACGGTGCCGCTCTTCTCGCCCCAGCCGGCGGCCGGCAGCAGCACGTGGGCGTAGCGGGTCGTGTCGGTGCGCACGATGTCCGACACCACCACGAACGGGCAGTTCGCCAGCGCCTCCGCCGCCGCGTCCGCCTTGGGCAGCGAGTCGGCCGGGTTGGTCGACATGATCCACAGGGCCTTGATGCGCCCGTCGGCGACGGCGCGGAACATGTCGACCGCCTTCAGTCCGGGCCGGTCGGCGATGACCGGGCTCCGCCAGAAGCGCTGCACCAGGTCGCGATGGCCGGGATCGGTGAGGCTCATGTGCGCGGCCAGCATGTTGGCGAGGCCGCCGACCTCGCGGCCGCCCATGGCGTTGGGCTGGCCGGTCACCGAGAACGGCCCGGCGCCCGGCCGGCCGATGCGGCCGGTGAAGAGGTGGCAGTTGATGATGGCGTTGACCTTGTCGGTGCCGGAGACCGACTGGTTGACGCCCTGGGAGTAGACGGTGACCACGCGCTCTGTCCCGGCCCACAGCCGGTAGAAGGCGGCAAGCCTGCGTTCATCGAGGCCGGTGGCCGCGGCCGCCCCGGCCACGCCGCAGGCGCGCGCAGCCGCGAGCGCCGGCTCCACGTCCCGCGTGTGGGCGTCGATATAGCCGCGGTCGGCGTAGCCCTCCCGCTCCAGGTGGTCGAGCAGGCCGGCGAACAAAGCGACGTCGGAATCGGGCGCCACGGGCAGGTGCAGGTCGGAGGCTTCCGAGCTTGCGGTGGCGCGCGGGTCGATGGTGACGATGCGCGTGCCGCGCCGGGCCTTCGCGGCGGCCAGGCGCTGGAACAGCACCGGGTGGCACCACGCCAGGTTGGAGCCGACCAGCACGACGAGGTCGGCGTCCTCCAGGTCCTCGTAGGCGCCGGGCACCGTGTCGGAGCCGAAGGCGCGCACGTGGCCGGCGACCGACGAGGCCATGCACAGGCGCGAATTGGTGTCGATGTTGGCCGAGCCGATGAACCCCTTCATCAGCTTGTTGGCGACGTAATAATCCTCGGTCAGCAACTGGCCGGAGACGTAGAAGGCGACCGCGTCGGGCCCGTGCGCGGCGATGGTGGCCGCGAAGGTGTCCGCCACCTGCGCCAGCGCTGCATCCCATGAGGCGGGCCTGCCGTCGATCTCAGGCACCAGCAGGCGGTCGTCGAGGGCGAGCGTCTCGCCGAGCGCCGAGCCCTTCGAGCACAGCCGCCCGAAGTTCGCCGGATGCGCCGCGTCGCCACGGATGCCGACCTCGCCGTCCGGCTGCGGGGTCGCGATGACGCCGCAGCCCACCCCGCAATAGGGGCAGGCCGTCTTCACGCCGCGCTCGGCGGATGTCGGGCCTGGGCCCTCGCTCCCGCCGGTGCCGTTGTCGTCGCTCAGCATCCGCCCCACCCCTCGGCTGTGCGACGTCAGGCGGCGCGGGCGCCGGCCCGCAGCGCCGCGGCGGCGAGCAGCACCCGCCCCGCCTCAACCTTCACCGCGACCGTCGCGGTGCAGCCGTGGTCGGCGCCCTGGGCCGCGCCATCGGCCAGGCCGATGACCCAGTTGTGCAGCGGGCAGGTCACCGCATGGCCGTGCACGATGCCCTGCGACAGCGGCCCGCCCTTGTGCGGGCAGCGGTCGAACAGGGCGAACACGGTGCCGTCGGCGGCCTTGAACACGGCGATGTCGCCGGCCGGTGCCCGCACCACGCGCGAGCCGAGCGGCGGCACGTCGGCCTCGGCACCCACGTCGATCCAGCTGGCCTCGCTCATTCCGCCGCCTCCTTGAAGCTGAAGTCCGCCAGCGGCGCGAACTCGTGCGCGTCGACGCCCTTGAAGGCGCGCTCGGCCCAGGGGTCGACCTGCGCGGTCTTCTGCGAGTCCATGAAGCGCTCGTAGAGGGCCTGGCGCTTCACCAGGTCGTCGACGACGTTGGCGCGGATCGAGTCGAGGCCGACGCGGTCGGCCCATTTGTAGATCCGCTCCAGGTAGTGCCCCTGCTCGCGGTAGAGCTGGGTGAGCGCCACGATGATCGCGATGGCCTCCTCTTCCTCGCTGGCCTTGCACAGCACCTGGGTGCCGCGGATGTCGAGGCCGGCGGCGCCGGCGAAATGGATCTCGTAGCCGCTGTCGACGCAGATCACGCCGATGTCCTTGCAGGTCGCCTCGGCGCAGTTGCGCGGGCAGCCGGACACGCCGAGCTTCACTTTGGCTGGCGTCCACGAGCCCCACATGCGCTTCTCGATCTTGATGCCGAGGCCGGTGGAATCCTGCGTGCCGAAGCGGCACCAGTCCTTGCCCACGCAGGTCTTCACCGTGCGCAGGCCCTTGGCGTAGGCGGCGCCCGAGACCATGCCGGCCCGGCCGAGGTCGGCCCACACCGCCGGCAGGTCCTCCTTGCGCACGCCGAGCAGGTCGATGCGCTGGCCGCCGGTGACCTTGACGGTCGGGATCTTGAACTTGTCGGCCACGTCGGCGATGGCGCGCAGCTCGGCCGGCGTGGTCACGCCGCCCCACATGCGCGGCACCACCGAATAGGTGCCGTCCTTCTGGATGTTGGCGTGGACGCGCTCGTTGATGTAGCGCGAGCGGCTGTCGTCCTGGTATTCGCCGGGCCACTCGCACACGAGGTAGTAGTTGAGCGCCGGCCGGCACTTGGCGCAGCCGTTGGGGGTCGTCCAGCCGAGCTCCTGCATCACCGCCGGCACCGACTTGAGGCGGTGGGCGCGGATCAGCTTGCGCACGTCGGCGTGGCCGAGCTCGGTGCAGCTGCACATGCTGGGCGCCGCGGCGGCCTTGAAGCCGTCGCCGAGGGTCAGCGTCATCAGCTGCTCGACCAGGCCGGTGCAGGTGCCGCACGAGGCGGACGCCTTGGTATGGGCGCGGACGTCGGCCAGCGAGGTCAGGCCCTTGTCGGCGATGGCCTTGGTGATGGTGCCCTTGCAGACGCCGTTGCAGCCGCAGATCTCCGCATCATCCGCTAAGGCTGCAACGGCCGCCGTAGGGTCGAGGGGGGACCCTCCCTGGTAGGCCTGGCCGAAGATCAGCGTGTCGCGCATCTCGGAGATGTCGACCGCCTTCTTCTTGAGGTCGCTGAACCAGGTGGCGTCCGCCGTCTCGCCGAACAGCACGGTGCCGATGATGCGGTTGTCCTGGAGGATCACCCGCTTGTAGACGCCGGCCCGGGCGTCGCGCAGCACGATGTCCTCGCGGTCGTCGCCGTCGGCGAAGTCGCCGAGCGAGAACAGGTCGATGCCGGTGACCTTGAGCTTGGTCGGCGTGTCGCTGTGCACGAAGCCGGCCGTGTCGTCGCCGGCGAGCCGCGCGGCGGCCACCCGCGCCATCTCGTAGAGCGGCGCCACGAGGCCGTAGACCTGGCCGCCGACCTCGGCGCATTCGCCCAGCGACAGGATGTCCTCGTCGGAGGTGCGCATGCCGTCGTCGACCAGGATGCCGCGCTTGACGGCGAGCCCCGCCTCCTTGGCGAGGCTGGCGTTGGGCCGGATGCCGACGGCCATGACCACCAGCGTCGCCGGCAGGATGGTGCCGTCGGCGAGCTCGACCCCCTCGACCTTGCGGTCGCCGAGGATCGCCTTGGTGTTGGCGCCGGTGATGACGCGGATGCCGCGCTCCTCCACCGCCTTCTGCAAGAGGTAGCCGGCGGCGGGATCGAGCTGCCGCTCCATCAGCGTCGGCATGAGGTGGATGACGGTCACCTCCATGCCGCGCGCCTGCAAGCCTGCCGCCGCCTCCAGGCCGAGCAGGCCGCCGCCGATCACCACGGCCTTCTGCCGCGACTGGGCGGCGAGCAGCATGGCGTTGACGTCGTCGAGGTCGCGGTAGGAGAGCACGCCCGGCAGGTCGTGGCCCGGCACCGGGATGATGAAGGGCACCGAGCCGGTGGCGATCACCAGCTTGTCGTAGCCGACCGTCTCGCCGTGCTCCGAGGTCACCGTCCTGGCGGCGCGGTCGAGCGCCACGACCTTGTGGCCCTTGTAGAGGGTGATGCCGTGCTTGATGTACCAGCCGTCGCCGTGGATGACGATCTGCTCGAAGTCCTTTTCGCCGGAGAGCACGGGCGACAGCATGATGCGGTCGTAGTTCACCCGCGGCTCGGCGTTGAAGATGGTCACCTCGTAGCGGCCGGGCGCCTTCTCCAGGAGGTGCTCCAGCATGCGCCCGGGGGCCATGCCGTTGCCGACGATGACAAGTCTTTCGGGCATGGCGATCACTCCGCTGCCTGGACGTCGGGATAGGCCGCCGCGATCATGGCGCCGGAGAGCGCCGTGTAGGCGCCGGTCCAGGCATGGCGCGTCTCCGGCGTGAAGGCGTCGCCCAGGCCCTGCTCCAGGGTCCACAGCAGCGCCTCGCCGACCGGCGTGTAATGCTCGGGCCGAACGCCGTAGGCGACGTGGCGGACGGCGAGCGTCCGGGCTGCCGGCAGGATCTGCTCGAGGTTGCCCAGGCCCTTCACGACGACGCCCAGCGTCGCCATCAGCTTGCGGCCCTGCTCCGCCATGTCGCCCTTGAACAGGGGCTTCACCTCCGGCGCGATCTCGAACAGCCGGCCGTAGAACAGGCCGGCCGCCGCATCGGCGATGGGCGCCACTCGGGCGAAGGAGGATTGGACGCGGTCGATCTCTTCCGGTGACATGGCAGATGCTCCTATTCCGCCGCCCATTGCGGAGCCGTCTCGGCCGTCCGGCCGGTGCGCCGGGCGCGCTTCGCCCGGATCGCGTCCAGCCGTTCGGCAGCAGGATTCGCGCCACCCTCGTAGGCCTCGAGGAACTCGAGCAGCTCTTCCCGGTAGGCGTAGTAGTCGGGGTGCTCGATCAGCTCCTGGCGCGAGCGCGGGCGCGGCAGGTCGACCTCCATGATGTTGCCGATGCGGGCGTTGGGGCCGTTCGACATCATCACCACCCGGTCGGCGAGCAGGATCGCCTCGTCCACGTCATGGGTGACGCAGACGGCGGTGACGCGGGTGCGCCGCCAGACGTCCATGAGCACGTCCTGCAATTCCCACCGCGTCAGACTGTCGAGCATGCCGAACGGCTCGTCGAGCAGCAGCAGCTTGGGCGAGAGCGCGAAGGCGCGGGCGATGCCGACGCGCTGCTTCATGCCGTTGGAGAGCTCCGCCGCCGGCCGGTGCATGGCGTCCGCGAGGCCGACCCGGGCCAGGTAGTATTCGACGATCTCGCGCCGCTCGGCGGCCGTCGCGTGCGGGTAGACCCGGTCGACGCCGAGCGCGACGTTCTCGCGCGCCGTCAGCCACGGCATCAGCGACGGCGCCTGGAAGACGACGGCCCGGTCGGGCCCGGCGCCCGCGACCTCGCGGCCGTCGAGCACGATGCCGCCGCCGGAGATGTCGTTGAGGCCGGCGACCATCGACAGCACCGTCGACTTGCCGCAGCCGGAGTGGCCGATGAGCGAGACGAACTCGCCCTTCTTCATGATCAGCGAGAAGTCCTCGACGACGGTCAGCGGCCCCTTCGGCGTCGGGTAGACCTTGCGCAGCGCGAAGAACTCCAGGTAGCGGTCGAGGAAGGCGGAGCGGCCGGCCTCGCGCACCACGTCCGGCACCGGCTCCAGCTGCGTCACCGGCTTGACGTCGGGAAGCCGGCGCTCTTCGCCGCTGCTGCCGCGGTCGGCGCCGAGGGCCATGAGGGTGCTGGTGATGTCGGCGCGCAGGCGCTTGAAGGCCGGATCGTGATTGAGCGCCGCGCGCTCGCGCGGGCGCGGGATGGTCACCGCGAAGGAGGGGCCGAGGGCAGCACCCGGTCCGGGCTTCAGCGGGATGATGCGGTCGGCGAGCAGGATCGCCTCGTCGACGTCGTTGGTGACCAGCACGATGGTCTTGCCGGCCTTGGCGCTGATCGCCGCGAACTCGTCCTGCAGCTTGGCGCGGGTCAGCGCATCGAGCGCCGACAGGGGCTCGTCCATCAGCAGGATATCCGGCTCGCAGGCGAGCGCCCGGGCCACCGCGACGCGCTGGCGCATGCCGCCGGAGAGCTCTGCCGGCTTGCGGTCGGCGGCGTGGGAGAGGCCGACCATGTCGATGTATTTGGCGACGCGGGCCCGCCGCTCGGCCTTGCTCAACGCCGGGGCCGTCGCCTCCACGGCGAGCTCGATATTGCCGCGCACGGTGAGCCACGGCATCAGCGAGTAGGACTGGAACACCACGCCGCGGTCGGGCCCTGGCCCGGTGATGGGCTTGCCGCGGACCAGGATGGTGCCGGCGTCGGGCTCGGTCAGGCCCGCCATCAGCGACACCAGGGTGGTCTTGCCCGAGCCGGAGAAGCCGACGATGGCGATGAACTCGCCCTCCTCGACCTCGAGGTCGATGCCGCGGAGCACGTCGGTGGCACCGGCGCCTTCGCCGTAGCCCTTGCCTACCCCGTTGAGAGCCAGGATCGCCATCGGAGCCTCCTCAGCGCCGCGCCGAGGCGGCGAACGCCTGCTGCAAGGCGAACATGATGCGGTCGAGCAGGAAGCCGATGAGGCCGATGGTGATGACGGCGACGATGATCTTGGCCAGCGACTGCGAGGAGCCGTTCTGGAACTCGTCCCAGACGAACTTCCCCAGGCCCGGGTTCTGCGCCAGCATCTCGGCGGCGATCAGCACCATCCAGCCGACGCCCAGCGACAGCCGGAGCCCGGTGAAGATGAGCGGCATGGCCGACGGCAGCACCAGCTTGCGCACGGTGGTGGCGGTCGTGAGCTGCAGCACGCGGCCGACGTTGACGAGGTCCTTGTCAATGGACGCGACGCCAAGGGCCGTGTTGATCAAGGTCGGCCACAGCGAGCAGAGCGTCACGGTGATGGCCGAGATCACCAGCGACTTCGGCAGCGCCTCCGACGGGTCGACGTAGAGCGCCGACACCACCATGGTGACGATCGGCAGCCAGGCGAGCGGCGACACCGGCTTGAAGATCTGGATCAGCGGGTTCAGGGCGCCGTTCACGGTGCGCGACAGCCCGCACATGATGCCGGCCGGCACGGCGATCAGCGTGGCGATGAGGAAGCCGAGCGCCACCGTCTTCAGGCTGGTGACGATCTGGTCGATGTAGGTGGGCTTGCCGGTGTAGGCGCGCAGCTTCACCTTGTCGCCCTGGCCCGCCGCCGTGAGCTCGGCGTTGCGGGCCTGCTGGCGCTCATAGAAGGCCCGCTCCTTGGCGCGCTCCGCCGTGTGGTCGGCGTAGAGCGCCGTCGCCTGCGTCCACACCTGCGCCGGGCCGGGGATGGCCCCGAGCGAGGTGACGACGCGCGGCGCCAGCGCCGCCCAGGCGGCGAGGAAGACGGCGATGCCGATGAGCGGCACGACGAAGCCGGCGACGAAATCCTTGAGGTTGGCCTTCGACCAGTCGCCGAGCGCGGCGCGCGCGATGTTGACCAGGAAGCCGAGGCCGAGCAGCGCGAGGTGGGGCTTCACCCGGTCGAGCCGGCGGAAGGCGCCGTCGCGCCAGTCCGCACGGGACGCAACGGGGATCATGTCGGTGGCGGCGGTCATGGGGCGGTCCTGACGGAGGTTGACGGGAGCGGCCGACGCATTGTGGTGCCGGCTAACGGTCCAGCTGCGCACCTCGCCCCGCTTGCGGGGAGAGGTCGGCTTGCGGCTTGGTCGTGAGCACTCATGAGCCGCCCTAGTTGCCGACCACGTCGGCGCCCTCGACCGTCTGCTTGCCCTTGAGGCCGATGGGCAGGCTGTCGAGGTAGGCGTTGGGCTTGCGGCCGTCGTAGGTGACGCCGTCGATGAACTCGGCGGTGGGCGCCCGGTAGCCGTCGGAGGACCAGGGGAAATCGGCCTCCTTGGCCTTGCCGTCCTCGACCACCAGGCGCGCCGCCTTGAGGTAGAGATCGGGGCGGTAGACGCTCTTGGCCGTCTCCGCGTACCAGGCGTCGTCCTTGCTCTCGGGGATCTGCCCCCAGCGGCGCATCTGGGTGAGATACCAGACGGCGTCCGAATAGAACGGGTAGGTCGCATTGTAACGGAAGAAGACGTTGAAGTCGGGCACCGGGCGCTTGTCGCCCTTCTCGTATTCGAAGGTGCCGGTCATGGAATTGGCGATGACGGCGGCGTCGGCGCCGACGTATTCGGGTCGCGACAGGATGGCGACTGCTTCGGCGCGGTGGGCGCCACCGTCGGCGTCGAGCCATTCGGCTGCGCGGATCAGCGCCTTGACCAGGGCGAGCGTGGTGTTCGGGTTCTTCTCGGCGAATTCGGCGGTGATGCCGAAGACTTTCTCCGGATTGTTCTTCCAGATCTCGTAATCGGTGACGACGGGTACGCCGACGCCCTTGAACACCGCCTGTTGGTTCCACGGCTCGCCGACGCAATAGCCGTTGATGGTGCCGGCCTCGAGCGTCGACGGCATCTGCGGCGGCGGCGTCACCGAGAGCTGCACGTCGGCCTTGATGGTGCCGGTGGTGTCGCTCTTCGAGTAGTAGCCGGGGTTCAGGCCACCGGCGGCGAGCCAGTAGCGCAGCTCGTAATTGTGCGTCGAGACCGGGAAGACCATGCCCATCTTGAAGGCCTTGCCGTCGGCCTTCCAGCGCTCGACGACGGGCTTCAGGGCGGTGGCCTGGATCGGGTGCGCGGGCTTGCCGTCGGGGCCGGTGGGGATGTTGGGCTTCATCTCGCTCCACACCTCGTTGGAGACGGTGATGCCGTTGCCGTTCAGGTCCATCGAGAAGGGCGTGACGACGCGCGCTTTGGTGCCGTAGCCGATGGTCGCGGCCAGCGGCTGGCCCGCCAGCATGTGGGCGCCGTCGAGCTCGCCGGTGATGACGCGGTCGAGCAGCACCTTCCAGTTGGCCTGCGGCTCCAGGGTGACGTAGAGGCCCTCGTCCTCGAAGAAGCCCTTCTCCTTGGCGATGGCCAGCGGCGCCATGTCGGTGAGCTTGATGAAGCCGAGCTTCAGCTCGTCCTTTTCCACTGCGAGCGGCTTGGCGATGGCGCCCGGCCCGGCCAGCGTGGCGATCGCCGTTGCTGCGGCCATGGTGATCGCCCGCGTCAACGCCGCCGGTGGCAAGTGCTTGAACGTCATGCGCGATCCTCTCGCCGATGAGGCCGCCGCGGTGGCGGGCCGATGCTGCGGGGTCGAGCATTCCGCAATCGGATGAGGTCATCCGATTGTATAGAAATGCTCCAACTCTTTGATTCTGGAGCGCTTCTCTGCGATCGGGTGGTTCCACCCAATCGCGAAGCGCTCTAGCGAACGACAAAAAGCGCTGCGCGATGGCTGTGATCCGGCACGTGCCGCGAAGACATCCATCGGCAACGCTGCCGTTCGCCCTTCAATGGGCCAGAAATGTACTTGGAATTACTCGGCCATCGTTGGCCGACGCTGTCACGCCGGAGGAGATGAAGCGCTGTCGCTCGATCTCAGAACTCCAACTGACGTCTACTTTGATACCGCTCTAAGGGGCGTCGTCGCAAGATTATGTTATCGGCAGCATCTGCCTTTTTGCGGTGCAACACGCGCATTCATGCAGCAGTGCAGGCATGTCGGGCGCGCGGCCTCGATGCTCAGGCGCCGGCGCCGCGCTCGGCGGCAAACCCGGCGAGGTAATCCTCCATGCGGTCCGGATCGAAGATGCGGCCGTCGAAGAAGCCGTCCGGGCCGAGCACCAGCCGGCCGCCGCTGGAGGCGACCGGCGTCGGTGCCGTCAGCGCGCCCTCCACCTTGGCGTTGGCGGAGGGCAGGTCGGCGTCCGTGTCCTTGAGCGCCGCGCGGTAGAGGTCGGGCCGGTAGGCGCGCCGGGCGGCGAGAGCCGCCTCGGGCCGGTAGTCGGCGTGGCCCCAGCGCACCATCTGGCTGTAGAACCACAGCGCGTGGCTGGCCCACGGGAACGTGGCGGCTGCGCCGCCGAAGGTCAGCCCGTCGCCGCGCGGCGCCTGCGGCGCGATGTCGGCGACGACCAGTCGCCCGGCGAGCGACGCCTCGAGCACCTCTGCCGGCTTGTCGAGCAGGTCCGGGCCGGCGAGCAGGCGCGCCAGCTCGGCCCGGTTCTGCGGCGCGCCGCACCAGAGCGAGGCGCGGTAGAGAGCGCGCAGCAGCGCCGCCAGGGTCTCGCCATGGGCCTCCGCCCAATCGGTGCGCAGGCCCAGCACCTTCTCGGGCCCCGAGCGCCAGATGGCGGCGCCGGTGACGGCGATGACGCCGACGCCCGCCTCCACGGCGAGCGAGTTCCAGGGCTCGCCGACGCACACACCGTCCACCACCCCCTCGCGCAGGGCGTCGACGACGAACGGCGGCGGCACCACGACGATGCGGACGTCGCGATCGGGATCGATGCCGCAGGCGGCGAGCCAGTAGCGCAGCTCGTAATTGTGCGCCGAGAATGGAAAGACGACGGCCAGTGTGAGCTGCGGCTGGCCGGCCGCCGCCCGCGCCGCGATGACCTGCGCCAGCGCCGTGCCCACCGCGGCCGGCACGCCGTCGCTGCCCGCCCCGGCCTCTGCCAAGGCCTGCCACAGCGGCCGCGACACCGTCACCGCGTTGCCCCCCAGGCCGAAGGCGAAGGGCGCGATCATCGGCGCGGCCAGCGGCAGCAGGCCGAGGGCCGCGGCTACCGGGATCGGCGCCAGCATGTGCGCCACGTCGAAATGGCCGATGGCGACCCGGTCGCGGATGTTGGCCCAGCTGGTCTCGCGGGCGAGATCGAGGGTCAGGCCCTCCGCCGCGGCGAAGCCCAGGCGGGCTGCGACGACCAGGGGGGCGGCGTCGAGCAGCGGGATGAAGCCGGCTCGCACGGTTTCGGTCATGGCTCGCCCCCGTCGAGCAGGCTCGCGGCGGTGACCAGGCTGCGGGCCACCTCCACCAGCTTGCGGCTCTGGTTCATGGCCGTCTTGCGCAGCAGCGCGTAAGCCTCGTCCTCGCCGATGCCGCGGTTCTTCATCAGGATGCCCTTGGCGCGGTCGATGACCTTGCGCTCGGCGAGCTCGGTCTTGGCCGCCTCCAGCTCGCCCCGGAGGCGGGCGAAGGCGTTGAAGCGGCTGATGGCCATGTCGACGATCGGCTTCACCCGCTCGCGCTTGAGGCCGTCGACGATGTAGGCGGAGACGCCGGCGTCCACCGCCGCCTCGATCATGGCCCGGTCGGAGCGGTCGACGAACATGGCGACGGGCCGCGCCACCACCCGCGACACCTGGAACATCTGCTCCAGCACGTCGCGGCTGGGGTCCTCCAGGTCGATGATCACCACGTCCGGATCGATGGCGACGAGCTGGCGCAGCAGGTTGGTCGTGCCGGAGAGCACGCTCACGCGCTCGATCCCGGCCATGTGCAGGCCCTCCTCGAGGATCGTCGCCCGCACGAGGTTGTCGTCGACGATGGCGACGGTGAGGCTGCTCTCGGATGGATCTGGCCGGGTCATCGGTGTGCAGGTGCGTGGCGCCGACTCGGTTCTACGCCGATCGGCGCGCGCAGGGCCAGCCTCCTGCGGGTCACGAGCAGCGTGATTCCCGGCGTCGGCCGTCGCTTGACTAAAAATCTAATTATTTTTAGTTTCTATATAGATTTAGATTTTAGGGAGATATGCTCATGCATGGGCGTGTTGCAGAGCCGGATCCGGCTCCGCTGGACCGGACCTTCGCCGTGCAGTGGTACGCCGACGGATGGATCGACTGCTGGAACAGCAACCGGCCGGAGCGGGTGCGGGACATCCTCACCGAGGATTTCGTGCTCGACAGCCCCACCACCCGCCACACGGGCTGGAAGGTGCAGGGCCACGAGGCGACGATCGGCTACATCCGCTACGTGCTGGGCGCGTACCCGGACCTCCAGTGGGAGGTGACGGCGCCGCCGATGTTCGCCGACCACGAGGCCCGCGCGGCTTTCACCTGGCGCGGCACCGGCCATTTCACGGGCCGCATCGACCCGCCGGGGATCGAGGGGACAGGCAAGGCCTTCGACTTCTCCGGCCACGAGGTCTTCGACTTCCGCGGTGACCGCGCCTGCCGGCTCTACGCCACCTACGACCTGCTCGGCCTGATGAAGCAGATCGGGCTCTACCGGGGCGCGACGGCGCGGTAGCGGGATCGTGCAGCGGCTTCGAAGAGGCACCGACAGAGCCGCCGCGCAGCCTCGCCCCGCCTGCGGGGAGGGCGGGGTGAGTGGGCTACCCGCGCGGCGTGACCGGCCTTGAGTCGTCTCCTGGGCGCCCCCTCACCCGCCTTGCGCTGCCGCGCAAGGCGACCTCTCCCCGCAAGCGGGGCGAGGTGCGCGGTTGCACCGTCAGCGGCGTCTGCTGCACCGGCGCAAAAAACAACAAGTCCACGGAGGAGGGGAAGCCATGGAGAGCTTGCGTGCGCTGTTGACCGCCGGGGTCCAGGCGGCGCCGGACAAGGTCGTGCTCGATGCCGACGGTGTGACCGTCACATGGTCCAACCTGCACGAGCAGGCCTGCCGGGTTGCCGGGTCGCTGGTGCGGGACGGGGTCAAGCCGCAGGATTGCGTCATCTACTTCGGCAAGAACGACCTGCGATATTTCGAGATCCTCTTCGGCTGCGCGCTTGCCGGCGCCATCCTGACGCCGATCAACTGGCGGCTCGCGCCGGACGAGCTCGCGGCGGTCGTCGAGGATGCGCAGGCTGCGGCCGCCTTTGTCGACCCGACGGTGGCCCCGTCGCTCAAGGCTGCGCCGAACACCGTCGTCGCGCTTGCAGCCCATCCCGGCTGGGCGACGTATGCAGACTGGTGCGGGCCGCCCGAGGATCCCGGCGTGCCGGCCGAGCCGGGCCACATCGCCTTCCAGCTCTACACCAGCGGCACGACGGGCCGGCCCAAGGGCGCGATGTTCGCCAATGGCACCAACCTGCGCGTGCTGCTCACCGACATTTCCGCCGCCTGGGGATTTACGTCCGACGACGTGAGCCTGGTGGCGCTGCCGCTGTTCCACATGGGCGGCCTGGCGTGGGCGCTGGCCAGCCTCGCGCGCGGCGCGCGCTGCGTCCTCGTGCGCGACTTCGAACCGGCCAAGGTGCTGGACATGCTGCAGCGGGCGCGCGTGACGACCGCCTTCTTCGTGCCGGTGATGCTGTCGGCGGTATGCGGCGTCCCCGGCGTCGCCGAGCGTCGGCTCGACCTGCGCCGGGTGTTCTATTCGGGGGCACCGATCAGCCCGACGGCGCTCACCGCGGCGATGGCGGCGCTGCGCTTCGACTTCGTGCAGATCTACGGTCTGACGGAAGCCACGGGCGCGTTCGCCCAATTGCCGGCGCACGAGCATGATCCCGGCGGGCCGCTGGCGCACCTCCTGCTGTCCGCCGGCCGGCCCTATCCGTGGGTCGCGGTGCGGGTGGTCTCGCCCACCACGGGCGGCGACGTGCCACGCGGCGAGGTCGGCGAGATCTGGACGCGCTCGGAGCAGAACCTGGTCGGCTACTGGAACGATGCCGAGCAGACGGCGCGGGCGCTGACCCCCGACGGCTGGCTGAGGACCGGCGATCTCGGCCGGCTCGACGCGGACGGCCGCATCTTCCTGGTCGACCGCGCCAAGGACCTGGTGATCTCCGGCGGCGAGAACGTCTATCCGGTCGAGGTCGAGACCGTGCTGGCCGGCCATCCCGACCTGGCCGAGGTGGCGGTGATCGGCGTGCCCCATGCGCGCTGGGGCGAGACCGTCAAGGCGATCGTCGTGGCCAAGGCGGGCGCCGCCGTGAGCCCGGACGAGGTCATCGCCTTTGCCCGCCGGCGGCTCGCCGGGTTCAAGTGCCCGACCAGCGTCGACGTCGTTGCGGCGTTGCCACGCACCGCCACCGGCAAGGTGCTCAAGCACGTTCTGCGCGAGCCCTACTGGCAGGGCTACGCGCGGCGGATTAATTAGCCAGATCCACCCGCCAGCGAGCCCGCGGTGACGCACGACGAGACGCGACCAGTCACCGTTGCCGCCTACGAGTCGAAGGGCGAACGCACCCGCCGGCGCCTGCTCGATGCGGCTGCCGCCGAGGTCGCCCGCACCGGCATCGCCGGCGCCAGCATCACGGCGATCGCCGATGCCGCCGGCCTCAAGACTGGCAGCATCTACTTCCACTTCGACTCGAAGGACAAGCTGATCGAGGCGATGCTCGCCCAGGGGCTCAGCGCGACGCTGGGATACCTGGATGCGGCGCTCGCGGCGCTGCCCGACGGTGCCGATGCGGTGACGCGGCTCGGTGCCGCGATCCGCGCCCACGCCACGGCCGTCCACGAGCTGCCCGACTACACGGTCGCCGTGCTCTCGCCGACCTTCCGCAAGGACGCTGCCGGCGCCGCGGCGCGCAAGCTGCAGCGGACCTACGTCTCGCGATGGACCGAGCTCGTGAAGGACGCCCAGGGCGCCGGCGTCCTGCCGCCGGCACCCGATCCGCAGCTGCTGCGTGACTTGATCTTCGGGGCGCTCAACACCGTCACCCTGGTCGGCCGCCCTGCCGGCGAGATCACGGACGCCCTCGAGGCGCTAATCGGGCTCGACCGCGATCGGCTCGGGCGCGCGGAGTGACGTGTCCCCGTCCAGTGCGTCCACGACGTGGCTCAGCACCGGATCATCGACGCCGAGCTCGAGCAGATGGGCGTACGTGCTGCGCACGTAGTCCGGGTTGAGGCCGGACTGGCCGACGCCGTGGCGCACGAGGCGCACCACCTCCGCCGACGCCAGGCGGCCGGCGTATTGGATGTGCGCGCGGTCGACCACGTAGACCAGCGCCTTGACGGTGGGGCCGGTGTCGAGGGTGACGGAGGCGGTGCGCTCCAGGTAGACCGAGGTCACCTGCTCGCGCTCGCGCAGATAGGCGATGGTCTCGTCCCGATGGGCCGCCGCCACCCGGAAGGCCGCGCCGCGGCAGGAGCCACCCCGGTCGAGGCCGAGCACTAGCCCGGGGGCCTCCGGCGTGCCGCGATGGTGGTACGAATAGATGCAGAGCGAGCGGTGATAGCCGTGCACGCGCCCGATATGGCGCTCCAGGAAGTCGAAGCCCGGCCGCCACATCAGCGAGCCATAGCCGAACACCCACAGGTCTTCGTCGGCCGCGCTCATGCCGGCCACCGGCGCGCCGCGCGGCTGCGATGGCGCCGTTGCGATCGAAGGGGAAAGGCCCACATGGTCGGGATCGGTACGATTGGACGATTCACTGCCGCGATGTTCTTGAGTGGATGGCGAGCGGGGTCAAGATGCTACGAGGCCGATGAGACCGCCGATCGCAGCCTTGGATGCACTACTGCCTTGGATCTCGGGCTTCCCCTGGGCTCGGCCATGGCGCCTTGATCGTATCTCATTTGAGATACAAGATGGAGGTTGATCCAGGAGGACCGAACGATGGCTGCGCGCACCTCGATGCTGCATGTCCGCGTCGATGACGAGTTGAAGGCCGCCGCGGCAGAAAAGCTGGCCAACTTTGGCCTGACCGTCTCCGACGCCGTGCGCATGTTGCTAACCCGCATTGCCAAGGAGGGGGCGTTGCCGGCTGGCCTCGCGGCCGATCCCGCTGCTTACGATGCCTGGTTTCGGGCTAGGGTTCAGGAGGCGCTGGCCGACCGAGGCCCGGCCGTTTCGCATCAGGAGGTCATGGATGAAGCCCAGGCGCTGATCGACAAAAAGCGCCGTGCCGAGGCTTGAATGGCGAGCGGCCGCCGAGCAGCTGTGAGCATCTTGTCGCCTCAAATCCGGCCTGCATGTATGACGCGGCTGAACGTCCCGGACAGGCCCAAGCGAGGAGTCACGTGTGAGCGACAGGTCCCTTGAACGCGTAACCCCGCCGCGCCGCCCGTTCCGCTGGGCCCTCTACCTCCCCTATCTCGTGCTGCTGGTCCTGGCCATCGCCTGGTGCGCCTTCTGGTTTCTGGCGCGGCAGCAGGTCGAGGCGGCGATGGACGGCTGGTTTACCCAGGAGGCGGCGCACGGGCGCAACTGGGTGTGCCCGGACCGCCGCGTCGCCGGCTTTCCCATGCGCTTCGAGCTGGCCTGCGAGGCGCCGACGTTCTCGGGCAACACGCCGCAAGGCCCGATCGAGGGCAGCGTCGCGCATTTCGTCGCCGCAGCCCAGATCTATGACCCCAATCTGGTCGTGGCCGATCTCAAGGGGCCGCTCATCGTCAAGTCGACCGTCACCGGCCAGGCGGCGAAGCTCGGCTGGGCGGCCTTCGACATCAGCGTCCGGCGCGGCCAGGGCGGCCTGGTGCGGCTGTCGAGTGTCATCCGCGAGCCCAATCTCACGCTGGTCGCGGCCGACGGTAGCGAGACGCCGCTGGCGCGCGGCCAGCTGTTCGAGGCGCACGTGCGGCCGGATCCGGACCGGCCGGCCGAGCAGGGCGCCTTCGACCTGGTGAGCCGCCTCGACAAGGCGACGATCCCGCTGCTCGACCAGCTGCTGCGCTCGGCCGAGCCGACGTCGCTGGAATTGCAGGCGGCGGCCACGCAGGCCAGCGCCTTCTTCACCGGCGCCGGGCCGGCCCAGTTCGAGCAATGGCGCGGCCGCGGCGGCCAGCTCGATCTGGTGCTGCTCAAGCTCGACAAGGGACCACAGCAGCTCGAGGCGAACGGCACGCTGACGCTCGACGAGCTGCACCGCCCGGCCGGCCGGATCAGCGCCCGGGCCGCTGGCTTGGGCGAGCTCGTCGCCGCCTTCACCGGTCGCGGCGGCGGCGGCGGCCTCGGCGGGCTGATCGCGGGCGGGCTCGGCATGCTGGGCCGGCCGGCGGCGGCGCCCGGCGGCGCCCCGGCGATGACGGCGCTGCCCACCGTGGTGCTCGCCAACGGGCAGGTGATGATCGGTCCGTTCGCCGTCGCGCGGATCCCTCCGCTCTATTGAGCGGAGGCTACCGGACCTTGGGCGTGAGCAGGGTCTTGGGTCGGCGCTGCCGGGCCGTGTTGAACAGGGAGAAGGTGCGCGACACGTAGTTCGTCACGCCCGACAGGCCCTTGATGTACTCCTGCAGGGGCGGCGTCATGTCCGCCTCGATCAGGCGCACGGGCCGCGACGGGTCCTGGGTCTCGAGCGCGCGTAGAACAGCGGCTCGCCGCGGCGGATGACGATGTCCTGCTTGGGGTCATGCCATTCGAAGGCCCAGACGAGCTGGCGCGGCCACACGTCGATGGGAAACCGTCCGCCGACGAGCAGGCCGGGCAGGGCTGCCGGCCGGTAGTGCAGGAACGGCGGCATCTGGTTGATGTAGACCGGCTCGTCGGCGATGAAGATGTAGGGCGTCATCATCTGCAACAGCGGGCGGGCGGGATGCCGCCACTCCTTGGGCGAGACGACGACCACCATCTGGCCGAGGTGCTTGGTGCGGATCGAGGAGGCGTCGCCGGCGCCGTTGATGAGCCGCGGCGTCTTGGTCTTCTCGTCGACGCTGAACTTGAGGTGCAGGTCGATGGGCGACAACACCTCGAACAGGCGCGACTCGTAGTCGAGCACGGCCGGGCAGTAGGCGACGGACTTGGCGTGGTTGGGCGCCGGCTCGAAGCGCGACACCTTGCGGGGCGCTTCCCAGATGAAGCTGGAGCTCTGCGATTCCAGCAGCCACCCCACCTCGGCGAGCTTGCTCAGCCGCGGCGCCCGCGCACGCAGCCAGCTCATGTTGACGCCCAGTCCCATGTCGTGCCCCACGCCTTCTCCGCCGCGGCAACACCGCGCTGCGATGGTCAGGTCTCCCTAAGAGCACGATCCCAAAAAGTGGACGCCGGCTTTTGGACAAGATCATGCTTAGAGAACGACATAGAGCGGGATGATGGCGGTCGCCCGCCGATCACTCCGGGTCCGCCTCGGCGTGGCGGCGGCCGAAGTCCGGCTCCGCCGTTTCCTGGCCGATGTCGATGATGCCGCGCCGGATGGCGCGCGTGCGGGTGAACAGCTCGAACAGCGCGTCGCCGTCGCTCCAGCGGATGGCGCGCGCCAGGGCCGCCAGGTCCTCGTTGAAGCGGCCGATCATCTCCAGCACCGCGTCCTTGTTGTGGAGGAACACGTCGCGCCACATGGTCGGATCGGAGGCGGCGATGCGGGTGAAGTCGCGGAAGCCGCCGGCCGAGAACTTGATCACCTCCGAGCGCGTCACCGTCTCCAGATCGGCGGCGGTGCCGACGATGTTGTAGGCGATCAGGTGCGGCAGGTGGCTGGTGATGGCGAGCACCAGGTCGTGGTGCTCGGCCGTCATGGTCTCGACGTTGGCGCCCATGCCCTCCCACAGCGCCCGCAGCGCCGCGGTCGCGCCGGCGGCCGTGCTCTCGGGCGGCGTCAGGATGCACCAGCGGTTGAGGAACAGCGTGGCGAAGCCGGCCTCCGGGCCGGAGTTCTCGGTGCCGGCGACCGGGTGGGCCGGCACGAAATGGACCCCCTCGGGCAGGTGCGGGGCCACCTGGGCGACGACCGAGGCCTTGACCGAGCCCACGTCGGAGACGATCGCACCCGGCTTCAGGGCGCCGGCGATCTCGGCCGCCACGGCGCCGCAGGCACCGACCGGCACGCATAGGATGACGATGTCGGCGTCGCGCGCCGCCGCCGCGGCGTCCGTGCCCACGTCGTCGCCGAGGCCGAGCCGTCGGGCGGTCTCGGCGGCCTCGGCGCTGTGATCTGCGATGGCGATGCGGTGCGCCAGCCCGCGCTGGCGCGCGGCGCGGGCGATCGACGAGCCGATGAGGCCGATGCCGACGATCGCCAGCCGCTGCACCAGCGGCTCGGCGAGCCGCTGTCCGAACCGGTCAGGCATGGGCGACACGCGCCTCCGGTGCCGGCGCCGTCCCGGCCTGGAACTCGGCCAGCGCGGCGACGAGCAGCCGGTTGGCCTCCTCGCTGCCGATGGTCATGCGCAGGGCGTTGGGCAGGCCGTAGGCGGCGACCGCCCGCACCACGAGGCCGCGCTTGACCAGGAAGGCGTCGGCGTCCCTGGCCGAGTGCCCGGGCTCGTCGGGAAAGTGCACCAGCACGAAATTGGCCACGCTGGGCGTCACGGCGAGGCCGAGCTTGCCGATCTCCTCGGTCAGCCACGGCAGCCAGCGGTTGTTGTGGGCGACGGCGGCAGCGACGTGGTCCTGGTCGCCGATCGCCGCGGCGCCGGCCGCGATGGCGGGCGCGCCGACGTTGAACGGGCCGCGGATGCGGTTGACGGCGTCGATCAGGTGGGCCGGGCCATAGGCCCAGCCGATGCGCAGCGCGGCCAGGCCGTAGATCTTCGAGAAGGTCCGCGTCATGACGACGTTGTCGTGGCGCGCCGCCAGCTCGAGGCCCGGGATGTAGTCGTCGCGGGTGACGTATTCGGCGTAGGCCGCATCGATCACCAGCAGCACGTGCGGCGGCAGGCCGGCGTGCAGCCGCTCGATCTCCGCCGCCGGCAGGTAGGTGCCGGTCGGATTGTTGGGGTTGGCGAGGAAG
Source organism: Chelatococcus sp. KU-N122 (assembly GCF_055391085.1). NCBI lineage: Bacteria > Pseudomonadati > Pseudomonadota > Alphaproteobacteria > Hyphomicrobiales > Chelatococcaceae > Chelatococcus > Chelatococcus sp. KU-N122. The sequence goes on from NZ_AP043981.1 coordinate 2,067,614, forward strand.
ACGACCTTGGTGTGCGCCGTGACCGACGCCAGGATGGCGTTCACGTCGGCGGTGTGCCTGTGCTCCGGCGCCACCACGGGCGTGCCGCCCGCCCCCAGGATGGCGATGCGGTAGACCAGGAAGCCGTGCTGCGTGAACACGCCCTCGTCACCCGGGCCGATGTAGGCGTGGGTGATCAGGTTGAGCAACTCGTCCGAGCCCGCCCCGCAGACGATGCGGTCGGCGTCGAGCCCGAACTTGTCGGCGATGGCGCGGCGCAGGCGCAGGGATGAGCCGTCCGGATAGGCTTCCAGATGGTCGGCCGCCGCCCGGTAGGCTTCCACCGCGCGCGGGCTCGGACCCAGCGGCGTCTCGTTGGACGAGAGCTTGTAGACCTTGGCGGCGCCGGGGGCTTCGCTGCGGCCGGGGATGTAGGGGGCGATCGAGAGGACGCCGGGACGCGGCTCCGGACGGACCGGGCGAGGGGCCATGGTGAACTCCAGCTCTACGCGCGGCGCCGACGCTGTCGGCACGGCGCATCTTTGGTCACGGGCGTCTGGAGCACTTTGTGATCGGATCATCACATCCGATCACAAAGTGCTCAAGCGCCGGTAACCGCCTGCTTTAGCGCATCTACCCCGCCCTGTGACACCGCTTTTCACAGGCCGGGAGAGCTGACGCTTCGTCGCGGGCGGCGGATCCCGGGTGAGCCCGGCCCCGTTCGGGGGCGGGAGGCGCGTGACCCGCGCGGCGCCCGGCGCGGCCCCGTTCAGGCTGCCGGCGCGGGCTCTTCGGCGGCGCGGGCCGTCCTGTCCGGCAGGCGGAAGCGGTCGGCGTGGCTGCCGACCTCGGCGAGATCCGCCCGGCCGCCGGTGGCCCTGGCCAGGGTCTCGCGCAGCCCGTCGAGGGCCGTCGTGCCGGGCACGGCGATCAGCACCGAGAGGCCGCCGCGCAGGCCGGCGCTGCCGATGACCTCGGCCCCCAGGGGCGCGAGCTGGGTGTGGGCGCTACGTCGCCATCGCTCGACGTGCGCCGCCACGAGCACGGTCTCGCGCACGGCGGCGTCCGCCAACGGCTTGGAGACGACGAAGATGGGCGTGCCGGCCGGATGGTCCGGCCGCTCGATGAACGGCAGCCGGGCGATGATCTTGGGCGTGCCCGGCCCGGTAAGCGCCTCCCACCACGGGCCCGAGGAGGTGCCGCTGTCGGGGCGGAAGATGCCGACATCGCCGGCCGATGCGGCGACCGCCGCGATGACGGCCGCGGCGCCCGGATGGGGCACATAGGGGACGGTGAAGCCGAAATGGAAGCGGGCCGAGTCGCGCATCGGCCCATCGCCGGACGACACGTCGGCGTGCACGCTGAAGGGCGCCTGTAGGAAGGTGAACGTGGCGATGATGACGCGCCAGATGCCTTCGGCCGTGTCGAGCGGCAGAGAGCCGTGATGGCGGGCCGCGATCGCCCGCATCATCGCCGCCTCGCGGCCGGGGCGGAAGGCCGAGCCGGACGCCTGCGTGCTCTTCACCGTGATCAGCCGGTCGATGATCTGGCTGCGCTCGATCAACAGCGCGTGCATCTCCGCGTCGATGCGGTCGATCTCCTGGCGGAGCGTCGCCAGCTGGGCGTTGGCCGCGGGGCCGATGGGCTCTGACATGGCGGTCCAGTCTCGCAGGTTGCCGGAAAACGCTCCCGCGGCTTGTAGGCGCCTTTGGCGAGCGGAGAAAGCCTGCCCCTCCAGCCGGCGATCACCAGGGCCGGCCCGGCCGCGCTGCCTCGGCCCGGCGGTCATGTCGGCCACGGGCGTGGGGGGCGACGGCGAAGCCGTCGTCCGCTATAACGAACGTCTTGACGGGTGCACCGGCCCGGATTAAGCGAAGACCATCGTGGTGATTTGGCCGGCCGGCTTGCAGCCACGTTAAACAAATCGCTAAATGGCCGTGGACAGCTTCGTTGACCCGGCTCCGTTATATCGGCCGGGTTTTTTAGTGCCGTGGCTTGGCCCGGCAGCGCTGTCCGGGAGGCCATGTGGTGGCGTCTGCGCATCCGCTTCACGATCCCCGCCGGCTCGGCCCGGGCCCACGTGACGACGTTGCCGCGCCGGCCGCGGGCCCGTCGGAGGCCAATGCGCCATCGAGCCCGGTGATGGAGTTCGACGCCGGACGGCCGCTGGCCATGGATGCGGGCGTGTTGCTGGCACCCTGGCAGATCGCCTACCAGACCTACGGCACGCTCAATGCCGCCCGCTCCAATGCCATCCTGGTCTGCCATGCCCTGACCGGCGACCAGCATGTCGCCAACATCCACCCGGTGACCGGCAAGCGCGGCTGGTGGGAAACCCTCGTCGGCTCCGGCCGTCCGATCGATACCGACCGGTTCTTCGTCATCTGCGCCAACGTCATCGGCGGCTGCCTCGGCACCACGGGGCCCGCCTCGATCAATCCGGCGACGGGCGCGCCCTACGGCCTCGATTTCCCCGTGGTCACCGTGCGCGACATGGTGCGGGCCCAGGCACTGCTGCTCGATCGCCTGGGCATCGACAACCTGTTCTGCGTCGTCGGGGGCTCCATGGGCGGCATGCAGGTGCTGCAATGGGCGGCGAGCTTCCCCGAGCGGGTGTTCTCAGCCATTCCCATCGCCGCCGCCTGCATCCACTCGGCGCAGAACATCGCCTTCCACGAGGTCGGCCGCCAGGCCGTGATGGCGGATCCGGACTGGCGTGGCGGGCGCTACTTCATCGATGGCGTCAGGCCGTCGAAGGGGCTCGCCGTGGCGCGCATGGGCGCACACATCACCTATCTCTCCGAGGCCACCCTGCACCGCAAGTTCGGGCGCCGGCTGCAGGACCGCGACGCCCCGACCTTCTCCTTCGACGCCGACTTCCAGGTGGAAAGCTACCTGCGCCACCAGGGCGAAGCCTTCGTCGAGCGCTTCGACGCCAACAGCTACCTCTACCTCACCCGCGCCATGGACTACTTCGACCTCGCCGCCGATTACGGCGGCGTGCTGGCCAACGCCTTCAAGGGCAGCCGCACACGCTTCTGCGTCGTGTCCTTCACCTCCGACTGGCTGTTCCCGACGGCCGGCTCGCGCGCCATCGTGCATGCCCTCAACGCGGTCGCGGCATCGGTGAGCTTCGTCGAGATCGAGAGCGACAAGGGCCACGACGCCTTCCTGCTCGACGAGCCGGAATTCTTCGCCACCACCGGCGGCTTCCTCGCCGCCGCCGCCCGGGCGCGCGGGCTATGAGCGGCAGCACCGCCTCGGCCGGTCAGGACATGTCTGAGCCGTCGGCAACGCCGTCGCCGACCGTCGGCCGCGTCGACCTCCTGCTGGTGGCCGACATGGTCGAGCGTGGCGCCCGCGTGCTCGACGTGGGCTGCGGCGACGGCGCCCTGCTCGAGCTCCTGGAACGCGAGCGCGGCGTCGACGGGCGCGGCATCGAGCTGTCGCGCGAGGGCGTCAACACGTGCGTCGCCCGCGGCCTGTCCGTCATCCAGGGGGATGCGGACACCGACCTCGGCGCCTATCCCGACGATGCCTTCGACTACGTGGTGCTGTCGCAGACGCTGCAGGCGACGCGCCACCCGCGCCGGGTGCTCGAGCACATGCTGCGCATCGGCCGCCGCGCCATCGTCTCGTTTCCCAATTTCGGCCACTGGCGCATCCGCCTGCAGGTCGGCTTCGCCGGCCGCATGCCGGTGACGCCGAACATGCCGTTCGCCTGGTACGACACGCCGAACATCCACCTGTGCACGATCCGCGACTTCGTGGCCCTGTGCGAGAAGGCGGATATCGTCATGGAGCGGTCGTTCGCGCTGGATGCCCGCGGCGCCAGGGTGCGCGTCAATGCCCCCTGGTGGTTCTGGAACCTGTTCGGCGCCCAGGGCGTATTCCTGCTGCGCCGCGGCGGCCTGCCGGCACGGCGGAGTTGAGCGGACGGATGGCTGGGCTTGACCCGGTTATCCATCGCCAAACGGCCGCCCCACGGCGCGCAGGGTCCAGCGGGTGCCGTCGCTGCGCAGCTCGGTGATGCTCAGCGGCTCGATGTCGAGGCGCCAGAACGACCGCGACGGGGCGTCGAGCACGGTGAGCACCGCCGCCCGGATCACCGCGGCATGGCTGACCGCGAGCGTCGCGCCGCGGTCGGCGACGTGCCCGGCGAGCCAGTCCGCCGTCCGCCGCCGCAACGCCGCCAGCGATTCGCCCCCGTGCGGCGCCGCCTCCGCGTCGGCGAGCCAGGCCGCGAGGCCCTCCGGCTCGGCCGCATGGACCTCGGCCAGTCCGCATCCCGCCCAGCGGCCGAGGTCGAGGTCGCGGAGGTCCGCGTCGACCTGGGCCGCGAGCGCCATGGCGTCTGCCGTCTGCCGCGCCCTCAGCGCCGGGGCGGTGAAGGTTCGGTCGCTGCGCCCCAGCAGCGGCCGCAACGTTGCCGCCCGGGCGGCGGCGGCATCCTCCAGCGGCTCGTCGGCAGGAAAGGCGCCGCGCCGCGTCGCCGCGGTCGCGCCGTGACAGATCAGAAGCAGGCGTCGCGCCATGGGCCATCCGCTGTCGGCATGGGGTGTCGCTTCATTGACACGGGCCGGTCGCCACGCCTAGGCTCGCCGGGTCGCCCACAGTTGGAAGCCGGTGTGAATCCGGCACGGTCGCGCCGCTGTCATCGGTCAGTCTCGCCAGGCTGCCGTGAGTCAGTCCCAGCCGCGGGCATCCACCGTCGTTCAACGAACGGGACGCGTCATCCCGGGAGAGTTCCGATGTCCGATATCGCCCTTGCGCCGAGCGTCCGTCCGGTTGCCATTCCGCTGGGGCAGGTCCTGCCCTGGGCCGTCTTTGCCGGCCTGCTCTTCCTGCTCGCCCTCTATTTCATCGGCGCGGAAGAGGGGGCGACCTCGCTGCTCTCGGGCTCGTACGTGCACGAGTTCGTCCACGACGGCCGCCATCTCCTCGGTTTCCCCTGCCACTGACGGAGGGGGCCATGGTCGGCAACCTGCTCCTGCGCGGCATGATCGCCGGCCTGGTGGCCGGCCTGCTGGCCTTCGGCGTCGCCCGCGTCTTCGGCGAGCCGCAAGTCGACCGGGCCATCGCCTTCGAAGATCAGGCGAGCCAGGCGAGAGGCGACGCCCCTGAGCCCGAGCTGGTCAGCCGCGCCACCCAGGCCGGCCTCGGGCTGTTCACCGGGGTCATGGTGTTCGGGGCCGCCGTCGGCGGCCTGTTCGCGCTCGCCTTCGCCTTCGCCTACGGACGCATCGGCCAGCTCGGGCCGCGGTCCACCGCCGCCGTGCTGGCGCTGGGCGGCTTCATTGCCCTGGTGCTGGTGCCGATGCTGAAATATCCGGCCAATCCGCCGGCGGTCGGCAACCCGGAGACCATCGGCTACCGGACCGAGCTGTTCTTCGTGATGCTGGCGATCTCGCTCGCCGCGCTGTTCGCCGCGGTGGTGCTGGCGCGGCGGCTGAGCGCGCGGCACGGGGCCTGGAACGCGGCACTGTGGGGCGGCTTGCTCTTCGTCGCCGTCATTGCCGTCGCGCACTACCTGCTGCCCGACATCAACGAGGTTCCCGAGCAGTTCTCCGCGATTCTGCTGTGGCAGTTCCGCGTGGCGGCGCTCGGCATCCAGGTGGTGCTGTGGGCGACGCTCGGCCTGCTGTTCGGCGCCCTCGCCGAGCGCAGCCTGGCCGGCTCACGGCAAGGATTCGTTCCGAGGTGACGGGATGGCCGGCCGGCGGGGTCGCCTCCTGCCGTGACCGGCCGTGACGACGGGGATGCTGCCGGTGCCCAGGTCCGGTGATGCACGTTACGGACTAGGTGCACTGCTGCTGTGGCTGGCCTTGTGTGCGCCGGCGTGGGCCCATCACGCCAGTGCCGGCGCCGGCGACAGTGGCGCGGGCGGCCTGCCCATCCCCAACCTGTCGCACGGCGAGATGGCGGTCATCGCCGCCAACCGGACGGCGATCCTCGCCCTGGCGGCCAAGCAGGTGCCGACCGACCCGGTGTTCCGGCGGCTGCTCAACTTCGCCGCGCTGCAGCGCACCTATTGCCTCTGGGACCTGGTGCCCGGCAGCGTCAGCGACGAGGCGAGCCCGTTCAACGAGTGCTCGCACGCCTACCTCGCCGCCGTGCGCGCGCTGCTCCTGCACATGGACGGCATGGCCCGACCGCAGGCCGGCGTCCACGGCCTCGTCGGCAAGATCGAGGGCGAGATGCTGAGCAGCGACGCGTCGCTGCTGCTCTGCCGCTACAGCGGCGAGCCGTTCAACACCGCCGCCGTCGTCCGTCCGCGCTGGGTCGACGTGCCCTTCCATGCGCCGAGCCTGCTGCTCTTCGGCGGCATGGCGCTGACGTTCGCGGGCGGCGTCTCGCTGATCGGCCGCCTGAGCGGTGGCGGCAAGGGCGCGCGACGCCCTCCGATGCCGCCGGGCCCGAGCTCCGGACCCGGCGCCGGGCCGATCCTCTGACGGGCCTGGGCGTGCACGAGCTCGATCTCAAGGGCCTGAAATGCCCCCTGCCGGCGCTGAAGCTGCGCAAGGCGCTGCGCCGGCTGCCGGCCGGCGAGGAGGTGCTGGTGCTCTGCACCGATCCGCTGGCGCAGATCGACATCCCGAACGTGGTGCGCGAGACCGGGGACCTGCTGCTGAGCCAGCACCAGCGGGAGGGGGCGTTCGTGTTCCTGATCGAGAAGCGGCCTAGAGCGGGATGATTTATCTTTGACTCATCATTCCACTCTAGGTCTTTGTTTTGAGCATGATCTTGTCCAAAACCGGTGTCCACTTTTTGGGATCATGCTCTAGCGTCAGCGCGGCCTGAGCGCTGCCAGCCGCGCCGCCTCCGCCAGATCGTCGGGCGTGTTGGCGTTGAAGAACGGGTCCACCGGCTCGACGGCCCAGTCGACGCCCACCATGTGCCGCTGCGCCGTGAACATCCCGGCTCGCCGCAGGCCCTGCGCCAGCGCTTCGCGCAGCGCCTCACGGAGCGCGACGGGCCAGAGCGCGATGGTGGGATGGAGGCGCGCCCCCGATGAGGCCACGGCGATCTCCGCCCCGGCGGCGGCCCGCGCCGCCGTGAGCCGCGCCACCAGGTCGCGCGGCAGGAAGGGGGCGTCGGCCGCGGCGCTGACCATCAGCGCCGCCGTCGGCCGATGGGCCGCGACATGGTCGAGCCCGGCGAGGATGCCGGCGAGGGGGCCGGCGAAGCCGGGCACCGTATCGGGCAGGACCGGGAGCCCGAAGGCGGCGAAGCGGCTGCGGTCGCCGTTGGCGTTGAGCACCAGGCCGGCGCCGCATTGCGGCTCCAGCCGCTCGATGACGTGAGCCACGAGCGGCCGTCCGGCGAGCTGGCAGAGGGGCTTGTCGGCGCCCATGCGGCGCGACAGGCCGCCTGCCAGGATAAGGCCCGCGACGCTCTCGCTCATACGGCTCCCCTGTCGGCGCGCACCGCCACCGGGTAGCACCGACGCCCGTCAGATCCCGACAAGCCCTGCCGCCCTCCGTACGATTATCATGCCGACGGTTCCACGCGCATCACCGGTGCGGGCTGCTCTGTCAGGCGCGTCGCCGCCCCGATCCCGCCGCAACGTGCGGGCACCTGCTACGTCCGGGACCGGCCGGCATCATCCGATCGGGCCGGAGCGCTCCAACTCTGTGACAGTGGAGCGCTGTGCCATCGGCTGATTCGGTCCGGCTGGAGGCGCTGGCGTCGCGGCCCGTCGCGACGCCACTCCAGATGGGATGGCCTGACCGGGCTCGGCCGGGGTGGGCGTCGCGCGTGTGTGGGGATGGATGACAGGGACAAGCTCGATGCCGACTGAGCGGCGACGCGGCCGCGGCGACGGGACCGGGAGCCTGCTCCTCCACGGTTCGGTCACGCAGCGCCTGCGGCTCGGCTCGGGCCTGATCCTGTTCGCCTTCGCGCTGACGCATTTCCTCAACACGGCGCTCGGCATCGTCAGCCTCGACGCGATGATCGCGGCGGAGAACTGGCGCGTCGCGGTGACCCGCTCCCTGCCGGGCACCATCGTCCTGGGGCTCGCGCTCCTGGTGCACGCGGGCCTCGCCCTGGTGAAGCTGGCCGGCCGCGGCAACCTCGCGCTGACGCGGTGGGAATGGCTGCAGGTCGCCCTCGGCCTCGCGATTCCGCTCCTGCTGCTGCCTCACATCGTCGGCACGCGGTTCGCCGCCACGGTCTTCGGCGTCTACGACGACTACGTCTACGAACTGGCCCGGCTGTGGCCCGGCGGCGCCGTCAACCAGTCGCTCCTGCTGATCATCGTCTGGGTGCACGGCTGCCTGGGGCTGCATTTCTGGCTGCGCCTGGCGCCTGGCTACGACCGTGCCGTCCCGATGCTGCTCGTCATCGCCGTCCTGGTGCCGGTGCTGGCGCTCACCGGCTTCATGGTGCAAGGCCGCGATGTCGCCGAGGCCATGGGCGATCCGGCGGCGCTGGCGGCGCTCAAGCAGCGCACCCATTGGCCGACCGCTGCGGTCGAGAGCACGCTGGACGACTGGCGGCTTCAGGCGCGCCTCGGCTTCTACGGGCTCGTCGCGGCCGCCCTTGCGGTCCTCGCCACCCGCACGGCGTGGTGGCATACCCGCCGGCGCATCGTGGTGCAATATTTCGCCGGCCCGCGGGTGCAGACGGTGCCGGGGCCGACGCTGCTCGAGATCAGCCGCGCCAACGGCATCCCGCATCTGTCGGTGTGCGGTGGCCGGGCGCGCTGCTCGACCTGCCGGGTGCGGGTGCTCGACGGGCTCGCCGGCCTGTCGCCGCCCACCGAGGCGGAGCTCAAGACGCTGCGCTCCATCGGCGCCGATCCGGACGTGCGGCTCGCCTGCCAGGCGCGGCCGGGGACGGCGACGACCGTGCTGCGGCTCCTGCCGGACCAGCGGCTGGCGGACATGCGCGAAGCCGCGCGGTCTGACGCCATGGGCGTCGAGCGCACCTTCGCCGTGCTGTTCGTCGATATCCGCGGCTTCACCAGGTTGAGCGAGGAGAAGCTTCCCTACGACGTCGTGTTCATCCTGAACCGGGTGTTCCAGACGCTCGGCGGCGCCATCGAGCAGTCCGGCGGGCGTATCGAGAAGTACATCGGGGACGGCCTGCTCGCCCTGTTCGAGGATTCACGCGGCGTCGCCGAGGCCAGCGCCGCCGCGCTGCGGGCCGCGGTCGCGGTCGATGGGGCGCTCGACCGCCTGAATGCCGATCTCGGGGCGGAGCTCGACGCGCCGCTCGCGGTGGCCATGGGCTTGCATGCGGGGCCGCTCATCGTCGGCAAGATCGGCTGGGGCGAGGCCGCATCGATCACCGTGATCGGCCCCACGGTCAATGTCGCAAGCCGGCTGGAGGCCATCGCCAAGAGCGAGAACGTCCAGCTCGCCGTCTCCCAGGCGACGGTCGAAGCGGCCGGCCTCCCCCTGGCCGGGCTCGATGTGCGCCGCTTCGAGGTGAAGGGGGTGGCGGTCGCCATGGACATCGTCCTGATCGGCGGCGCGCGCGCCGTCGAGCCGCGCCTCGCGGCCCCGCCGGCACGCGCGCGGGGATAGGACGCGGCCGCGTCGCCCGCGGCGAGCCGCACGGCTGTGCTCCGCCGTGCATGCGACGAAGGTCAGAGTGGCTGCCCCTTGTGCCGCCGCGCGCCGGCCGACCATACTGCGGGCAATCGCCGTGCGCCCGGGGGTGGGGGCTCGTCAGCAAGGGGTCCCTGACCGAGGATCCGGGGAGTAGACGCCATGAACAAGATCGTTGCAGCCGTGGCCGCGACCGCCGTGGGCGTGCTCGGCGCCATCGCTGCCGTGCCGTCGGCGAAGGCCCAATCACCCATCGTCATCAAGTTCAGCCACGTGGTGGCGCCCGACACGCCCAAAGGCAAGGGCGCCGACAAGTTCAAGGAGCTCGCCGAAAAATACACCAACGGCCGGGTCAAGGTCGACGTCTACCCGAACTCGCAGCTCTACAAGGACAAGGAGGAGCTCGAGGCGTTGCAGCTCGGCGCCGTGCAGATGCTGGCGCCCTCGCTCGCCAAGTTCGGGCCGCTGGGCGCCAAGGAGTTCGAGGTCTTCGACCTGCCGTTCATCATTCCCGACAAGGCCGCCCTGCGCAAAGTCACCGACGGGCCGCTCGGCAAGAGGCTGCTCGGCAAGCTCGACGCCAAGGGCATCGCTGGCCTCGCCTATTGGGACAACGGCTTCAAGATCATGAGCGCCAACAAGCCGTTGCGCCTGCCGGAGGATTTCCGCGGGCTGAAGATGCGGATCCAGTCGTCGAAGGTGCTCGAAGCGCAGTTCCGGGCGCTCGGCGCCATCCCGCAGGTCATGGCCTTCTCGGAGGTCTATCCGGCCATGCAGACCGGCGTCGTCGACGGCTCCGAGAACACCCCGTCCAACATGTACACGCAGAAGCACTACGAGGTGCAGAAGTACGGCACGCTCTCCGACCACGGCTACATCGGCTATGCCGTCATCGCCAACAAGAAGTTCTGGGACGGCCTGCCCGCGGACGTGAAGCCGCAGCTGGAAAAGGCCATGGCCGAGGCGACCGCCTATGCCAACGAGATCTCCCAGAAGGAGAACGACGACGCGCTGGCGGCCATGAAGGCCTCCGGCAGGATCGAGTTCATCACCCTGACGGCCGAGCAGAAGGACGCCTGGAAGAAGGCGCTCGAGCCGGTCTACGCCGAGATGGCCGGCCGCGTCGGCAAGGACGTCATCGCCGAGTTCCAGAAGGAAGCCAAGGCGGGCACCCAGTGAGCGCGCTGCAAGGCTCTGTTCGTCAGTGGATGGATGGCCGGGTCAAGCCCGGCCATGACGGCATAGATGTTGATCGCTGACCTCTCAGCGTCATGGCCGGCTTGACCCGGCCATCCATCGGCTCACGAACAAAACCGGCTTGAACCCATGATCGCGCTGCGCATCCTCGACCGGCTCGAGGAGATCCTGATCGCCAGCCTGATGGCGGCCGCGACGGTGATCATCTTCGTCGCCGTCGTCCACCGCTACGGCTCGGGCATCTCCTTCCTCTATCCGCTGCTGGCGCCCATCCGCCTGTCGTGGGCGCAGGAGCTCTGCATCTACATGTTCGTGTGGATGGCCAAGTTCGGAGCCGCCTACGGGGTGCGCACCGGCATCCACGTCGGCGTCGACGTGGCGGTGAACCGCTTGAGCCCCGAGCGCCGCAAATGGGTGGTCTGTTTCGGCCTGCTGGCCGGCGCCCTGTTCACCGGTATCATCGGCACGCTCGGCGCCGGCTTCGTCTACGGGCTGATGGGCACCGACCAGACCTCGCCCGACCTCGAGGTGCCGAGCTGGATCGTCTACCTCTGCATCCCCCTCGGCTCCTTCCTCATGTGCTTCCGCTTCCTGCAGGTGTTCGTCGCCTACCTCAGGACCGGCGAGCTGCCGCACCATGATCCGGGCCACGTCGAAGGCGTCGAGGAGAGCGCACAGGCGGCGGAGGACTTTGCCAGGGCCGCAAGCCGGGGCCGCGCCCCATGAACGCCGCCATCATCTTCGGCCTGCTCATCGCACTGATGCTGACCGGCATGCCGATCTCGATCGCGCTCGGGCTCACGGTGCTGACCTTCCTCTTCACCATGACCGACGTGCCGATCGCCGCCGTGAGCCTCAAGCTGTTCACCGGCATCGAGAACTTCGAGATCATGGCGATCCCGTTCTTCATCCTGGCCGGCAACTTCCTCACCCATGGCGGCGTGGCGCGGCGGATGATCGACTTCGCCACCTCGCTCATCGGCCATTGGTACGGCGGTCTGGGGCTCGCCGGGGTGATGGCCTGCGCGCTGTTCGCCGCCGTCTCCGGCTCGAGCCCGGCCACGGTGATCGCCATCGGCTCCATCATCCTGCCGGCGATGGTGAAGCAGGGCTTTCCGCCCCGCTTCGGTGCCGGCGTCGTCACCACTTCGGGCGCCCTGGGCATCCTCATCCCGCCGTCCATCGTGATGGTGATCTATGCGGTGGCGACCGGCGGCGCCGTGGTCTTCGGGCCGGACGGCCAGCGGGTGTCGTCGGCCTCCATCGGCCAGCTCTTCGTCGCCGGCGTCGTGCCCGGCCTGATGCTGGCGGCGGCGCTCGGCCTCACCACCTGGTACCGCGCCTTCAAGAACGACTATCCGCGCCTGCCGCGGGCGAGCTGGACGGAGCGCTTCATCGCCTTCCGCCGGTCCGTCTGGGGCCTGCTGCTCATCGTCCTGGTGCTCGGCGGCATCTATTCGGGGATGTTCACGCCGACCGAGGCGGCGGCGGTCAGCGCCGTCTACGCCTTCGCCATCGCCGTCTTCGTCTACGGCGACATGTCGCTCAAGGACGTGCCGCGGGTGCTGCTCGCCTCGGCCAACATGAGCGCGATGATCCTCTACATCATCACCAATGCGGTGCTGTTCTCGTTCCTGATGACCAGCGAGCAGATCCCGCAGACGCTGACCAGCTGGATCACCGACTCCGGCCTGGGCTGGATCGGGTTTCTCCTCGTCGTCAACGTGCTGCTGCTGCTGGCCGGCAACGTCATGGAGCCGTCCTCGATCGTGCTGATCATGGCGCCCATTCTGTTCCCGGTGGCGGCCAAGCTCGGCATCCACCCGGTGCACCTCGGCATCATCATGGTGGTGAACATGGAGGTCGGCATGTGCCATCCGCCGGTGGGCCTCAACCTCTACGTCGCTTCGGGCATCACCCGCATGGGCATCACCGAGCTCACCATCGCCGTCCTGCCCTGGCTGCTCACCATGCTCGCCTTCCTGGTGCTGGTGACTTACATTCCAGCCCTGTCGCTCGCGCTGCCGCGGGCGCTCGGCATGCTGTGAGGCGCCGATGATCACCGGCCTCGACCACCTCGTGCTCACCGTCGCCGACGTGGAGGCGACCTGCCACTTCTACGACGTGACGCTGGGCATTCCATCGATCAGCTTCGCCAGCGGCCGCCGTGCGCTGCAGGTTGGCGACCAGAAGATCAATCTCCACCAGCTGGGCCGCGAGTGGGATCCGAAGGCGCAAGCGCCAACGGCCGGCTCCGGCGACTTCTGCCTGATCACCGACACGCCGCTCAACATGCTGATCGCCCGCCTCGGCGCCGCCGGCGTCTCCATCGAGGAGGGGCCGGTGCCGCGCACCGGCGCGCGCGGCCCGATGCTGTCGGTTTATTTCCGCGACCCCGACGGCAATCTGGTCGAGGTGGCCAACTACGCCGAGGGCTAGAAGGGTATCACCTGCCGTCATGGCCGGGCTTGACCCGGCCATCCATCCGCTTGAAGACAAACGGGTAAAGTCAGCCCTTGCGGGCTGGAGTCGTTCGCTTAGATGGATGGCCGGGTCAAGCCCGGCCATGACGGCGAGCAAGCTGTCCGCGTCGTGACAGGCCGCCCGGCCACTGCCCGCGCCAGGTAAGAGATCCGTGACCCACTCCGCCGCCAAAGCGTTGCCGCCCACCCTCGATCCGCTGGCCGACCTGGGCCGGCGGCCACTGATCATGGGCGTGCTCAACGTCACGCCCGATTCCTTTTCCGACGGCGGCCGCTTCGCCGATCCGGCCCACGCTGTAGCGCAGGCGCAGCGGCTCGCCGCGGAGGGTGCCGACATCCTCGACATCGGCGGCGAATCGACCCGGCCCGGGCATGCGCCCGTCTCCGGCGAGGAGGAGCGGGCGCGGGTCCTGCCGGTGATCGCCGCGCTGCGGCGCGACGGGGAGGCGCCGCCGCTGCCGATCTCGATCGACACCTACAAGGCGGCGACGGCGCGGGCGGCGCTGGAGGCCGGAGCGGCCATCGTCAACGACATCTGGGGCCTGCAGCGGGAGCCCGACATCGCCCACGTGGCCGCCGCCCACGGGGCGCCCGTCGTCATCATGCACAACAGCGAGACCCCGGACCCGGCGGTCGACGTCATCGCCGAGTTCCGCCGCTTCTTCGATCTGTCGATCGCCATCGCCCGCAAGGCCGGCATCCCTGACCGGCACATCGTGCTCGACATCGGCTTCGGCTTCGGCAAGTCGCGGGCGCAGAGCCTCGATGCCATCCGCCGCCTGCCCGAGCTCAAGGCCTTCGGCTACCCGGTGCTGGTCGGCACCTCGCGCAAGTCCACCATCGGCGTGCTCACCGGGCGGCCGGTGGAGCAGCGCCTCGCCGGCACCATCGCCAGCCACGCGGTGGCCCTGAGCCTCGGCGCCGACATCATCCGCGTGCACGACGTCGCCGAGCACCTCGACGCCCTGCGCGTCGTCGCCGGCATCCTCGACCCGGCCAGGGCGCTGGCCCAGGCCGGAGGCGTCTAGCCTTGCAAACGCCGCTTCACATGCCGGGCGAGGCACCGGGAACCCTCTCCCCGCCTGCGGGGAGAGGGCAGGGTGAGGGGGCCTCGCCGTCTGGCGCTATCGCCGCCGCGCCTCGTGCTGCACGCCCCTTCACCCGGCTCGCGCCTTCGCGCGAGCCGACCTCTCCCCGCAGGCGGGGCGAGGTTGGTAGGCTGCACCGCTCCTACGTCTGCCCGCCGGTGGTGCTGCGCGCTGAGGCCCGCCCCTGATGCCCCGCGCCTATCTCGGCCTCGGCAGCAACCTGGGGGACAGCCGCGCCATGCTGGCCGCGGCCGTGGAGGCGCTTGCGGCGGTGCCCCGCATCGCCGTCGTGGCGCGCTCGTCCGACTACCGCACGCCGCCGTGGGGCGATGCCGACCAGCCGGCCTTCGTCAACGCCTGCGTCGCCGTCGACACCACGCTCACGCCCGAGCAATTGCTCGAGGCGTGCCTGGCGGCGGAACGGGCGCTCGGCCGCGACCGCCATGCGCCCGATGCCCGGCGCTGGGGTCCGCGCCTCATCGACATCGATGTCCTGGATTACGAAGGCGCCCGCCGTGCCACCGCGACGCTGGTGTTGCCGCATCCGCGGCTCGCCGAACGCGCCTTCGTGCTGGTGCCGCTCGCCGAGATCGCGCCCGACCACGTCGTGCCGGGCGCCGGCGGCGAGCCCGTGACGGCGCGCCAGGCGCTGGTACGGCTCGATGCGGGCGATATCGTGCGGCTCGATTGAGCCGCGGCGGCCGTTCTGCGCCCGTCGGGCGTCAGCCCTTGGCGAGGGGGCAGGAGCCGTCGAGCGGCCGCACCGCATCCTTGCCCGGGATCACGTCCAGCACCTTGAAGATATCCCATTCCGCCTTCGATTCGGCCGGTGACTTCACCTCGGTCAGCAGCATGTCGTGCTCCATGCGGCCGTCGGCGCGCACCTTGCCGCCCTTGACGAAGGCGTCGTCGACCGGCAGCTCGCGCAGCTTGGCGGCCACCGCGTCGCGGGCAGTGGTGCCGGCGGCCTCGACCGCCTTGAGGTAGTGCAGCGCCGCCGAGTAGACGCCGATCTGCACCCAGGTGGGCGCCTTGCCGGTCTTGGCCATGAAGCGCCGCGAGACCGCCTCGGCCTCCGGGCTCTGGGCCCAGTAGAACGGGCTCGTCGTGGTCAGCCCCTGGGCGCTCTTCAGCCCGATCGCCTTGGCGTCGAGCTCGAAGAAGATCACGCCGAACAGCCGCTGGCCGCCCTGCGGCAGGCCGAACTCGTTGGCCTGCTTGACCGAGTTGATGGTGTCGTTGCCGGCGTTGAGCAGGGCGACGACCTGCGCCTTCGAGGCCTGCGCCTGCAGCAGGAAGGAGGAGAAATCCGCCGAGTTGAGCGGGGTCTTGACCCGGCCGACGACCTGTCCGCCGGCGGACGCGACGACCTTGTCGAGGTCGCCCGCCATGGCCTCGCCGAAGGCATAGTCGACCTGCAGCAGATACCACGACTTGAGGCCCTGCCGGGCGAGCGCGCGGCCGGCGCCGTTGGCGAGCGCGTAGGTGTCGTAGCTCCATTGGAAGCCGTAGGGCGAGCAGAACTTGCCCGAGAAGGTCGAGGCGCCGCCGCCCGACGCCATCAGCAGCCCCGCCTTGTTGCGGACCAGCTCCTGCAACGCCAGCAGCACGGCGGAATTCGGCACGTCGAGGATGACGTCGACGCCCTCCGTATCCAGCCATTTGCTGGCGATCGACGCGCCGACGTCGGTCTTGTTCTGGTGGTCGGCGGCGACGATCTCGATCGCCTTGCCCAGGGCCTTGCCGCCGAAGTCGGCGACGGCGAGCTCGGCCATGATCACCGAGCCCTGCCCGCTCGCGTCCGCGTAGGGCCCGGACCGGTCGTTGAGCACGCCGAGCTTGACTGCGTCATCCGCCGCGCGTGCGGTGCCGAGGGGGGCCGCCAAGGCCGCGCCCACCATGGCCGACAGAAGAATCGATTGCCGGATGAACGCGCGCATGGGCTCTCCCTTTCATGGCCTTGTCCCGTCCTACTACAGGGCCAAATCCCAGTCCATTTGGGCAATAGCTGACCGCATGGACATAAAGGAGAGTGCCGGGCGCCGGGCCGATGGCTCGAAGCCCCATCGGCTCGACGCGTCGCTCAGCACGGTGCGCGCCGGCGCTTCCGTGGCGCGCGCCGGCGGATCGATGGCGTCGCCTGCGACGAAGCGCCGGGTCAGTCGGAATCCTCGTCCTCGTCCTCGTCGTCCTCCGCTTCATCGTCGAACGCGACGAGGCAGGCCGGCGCCAGAATGGTGGAGCGGAAGTTGTCGTCGCTGTCGGCGTACCAGACGCAGGTGACGCCGGTCTCGGCGACCTCGGCCACGGTGAGCGCCGGCCCGCCCGATTTCAGCATGACAACATCGCCGACCTGGAAGCTCATGGGGACTCTCCTCGGTTGCTGCCGACGCTTGGGCGCGGCCGAACGTGAGCGCCGCCGACCCTAGGCAAGGCCGCCGCGCGGCCTTTGTCTAGTTGCCGCCTATGAAGAACTGACGGCTAGCCGGCTGAACTTGTTCCGCGCGCCCTAGTGCGAATCCGAAATTCGCACCACCTCAGGGCATCGCTCGGAGCGAATTTCGGATTCCTAAGCCACACTAGCAACTCTATGATTCGAGTGTGGTTTAATGGATCTGAAGGTCCTGAACGTGGATGCCATGTGGGGGGCAGGAACTTCAGATCCACCACACTAGGCTATTTGGCGACCCGAAAGGCGGTCTGGTCGATGTCGTGCCGGCGCAGCTTGTCGTAGAACGTCTTGCGCGGGATGCCGAGTGCCTTGAGCGTCGTCTGCACGTCGCCGCGGCTCGCCGCCAGGGCGGCGCGGATCTGGTCGGCTTCGTAGGCGTCGACGCGCTCGGGCAGCGGTATCGACCGATCGGCCGCGGGGGCCGGCGCCGGATCGGTGGCGAGCCCGAGGGCGACGCGCTCGGCGTAGTGGACGAGCTCGCGCACGTTGCCGGGCCAGTCGTGCTCTTCCAGATGGCGGCGTACCGCCGCGCCGATCATGACCGGCGGGCGGCGGAAGCGCTTGGCCGCCTGCGCCAGGAAGTGGCCGAAGAGAAGCGGCACGTCGGGCCGGCGTTCACGCAGCGGCGGAATGCGGACCGAGGCGACGTGCAGGCGGTAGTAGAGGTCCTCGCGGAAGCCGCCCTGGCGGATGAGCTCGCGCAGGTCGGCCTTGGAGGCGGCGACCACGCGGATGTCGATGCGGCGAACCTCGTTGGTGCCGAGCGGCGTGATCTCCCGCGCTTCGAGCACCCGCAGCAGCTTCACCTGCAAGGCCGGCGACATGGCCTCGATCTCGTCGAGGAAGAGCGTGCCGCCGTGGGCGTGCTCGATCCGCCCGACGCGCCGCTTCAGGGCCCCCGTGAAGGCGCCCGCTTCGTGGCCGAAGAGCTCGCTTTCGATCACCGTTTCCGGCAGCGCCCCGCAATTCACCGCGACGAACGGACGGCCGGCGCGACGGCTCCAGCGGTGCAGCGCGTTGGCCACCACTTCCTTGCCGCTGCCGGTCTCGCCCTCGACCAGGACGTCGACATCGGCGTCGGCGATCTGACGTAGGGCGTGCCGCAACTGCTCCATCGCCGGCGTGGCGCCGAGCAGGGGCAGATCGGCGCTCGCCGCTTCCGCCACGCGCCGGAGCTCCCGGTTTTCCAGCACCAGCCGCCGCTTCTCGAGGGCGTGCCGGATGCTGCCGAGAAGCCGGTCGTTGGCATACGGCTTGGCCAGGAAGTCGTAGGCGCCCTCGCGCATGGCGTCGACGGCCATGGCGATATCGCCATGGCCGGTGATCAGGATGACGGGAAGGTCCGGATCGAGGCGCTTGAGGCGCCGGAACAGCTCCAGGCCGTCGATCCGCGGCATGCGCACGTCGCTGACCACGACGCCGGGAAACGCCGCGTCGAGCGCGTCGAGAGCGGCCATGGCGGAGGCAAACGGCGCCACCGTCAGGCCGGCCAGCATCAACGCCTGGACATTGGCCGCCCGCAGCATGTCGTCGTCGTCGATGAAGGCAACGTCCATCAGGGGCCTCGCGGCAGAGAAGATCGCGGTCGAGAAAATCGCGGTAAGGTCAAGGTGAAAACGGCGCCGTCACGGTTCTCGACGGAGAGCGTGCCGCCGAACTCGGCGACGATGTCCCTGGAGATCGCCAGCCCCAGCCCGAGCCCGGCGGGCTTGGTGGTGGTGAAGGGCATGAACAGGCTCTTCATGACCTCCGGCGGCAGGCCGGGGCCGTTGTCGGCAAGGGTCACCACGACCCGCTCGGCGGTCGCCACGGCGGCGATCCGGATCCGCCCGTCGGCCCGTCCCGACAGCGCCTCGACGGCGTTCTGCAGCAGGTTGACCAGGACCTGCTCGAGGCGGACCCGGCTCGCCGCCACGACGATGTCGGCCTCGGGCATGTCCACGACGAGATCGATGGCCTGGTCCCTGAGGCGGTGCCCGGTCAGCAGCCGCGCCCCGTCGATCACGGCGCCCAGCGAGACCGCCTCGACGGTGCCCGGCGTCTTGCGGGCGAAGGCGCGCAGCTCGCCGGTGATGGCGCCGATGCGCTCGGTGAGCGTGGTGATCGTGGCCAGGTTGCCGCGCACCGCGCAGGCATCGCCACGGGCAAGAAACGCCTCGGAATTCTCGGCGAAGGTGCGGATCGCCGCGACCGGCTGGTTGACCTCGTGGGCGACGCTCGCGGCGATCTGGCCGAGCACGGCGAGCTTGCTCGCCTGCACCAGCTCGTCCTGGAGGCCTTGCAGGGCGGTCTGGGCGCGGCGCCGCTCCTCCATTTCGGCGCGCAGGCGCCCGTTGGCGTCGCTGAGCTCGACCGTGCGCGCCTCGACGCGGTCCTCGAGATCGCGGCGCGTCGCCGCCTGCCGTGCCCGTTCGTCGGCCAGCCGCCGGCGGCGCGACAGCCACAGCCCGGCGGCCCCGAGCCCGACCACGCCGGCGAGCAGGGCCAGGGATCGCGCCGCGGTCGTGGCGAGGCGCGTCGCCGCCTCGGTCGGCGCCAGCACGTGCAGCGTCCAGCCGGTGCTCGGCACCGCGGCGGTCGCCTCGACGAACTCCCCGCTTGCCGCGTCGTCGGGCAATGTCGCGCGCACCGCACCCGCCACGCCGGCCACCGGGTGGATGGGGAGCAGGTCGAGCGGCGCGTCGCCGAACTGCAGGCTCGCCCGGATCTCTGCCCGCTGATCGGGTGGAATCGGAACCGTGGCCTGGAAGCGCCATGCCGGCTCGCTGGTCACCAGGACGATGGCGCGCTCGTCGGTGACGAAGGTCGGCTCGGCGAAATGCTGCCACTCGGTCTCGATCGTCTCGAACTCCACCTTCACCACGAGGACCCCGAGCGGCCCGGCCGGCCCGTCGAGCCGCCGCGTCAGATAGAGCCCCGGCCGCCGGCTGACGGTGCCGAAGGCAAAGTGCTCGGCGCTGCCGTCGGCCATGGCGCGGCGGTAGTAGGGCCGGAAGGCATAGTCGTTGCCGACGAAGCTGGTCGGCGTGCGGTAGTTGCTCGCCGCGATGGTCATGCCCTCGGCGTCGAGCAGGTAGATCGCGCCGGCGCGCGTGCCGTCGGCCAGCGCCTCCAGCTTGGCGTTGAGGGCAGCGAGCTGCGCCTCGGAGCCGTGCGCCAGCGTCGCCCGCACATCCGGATCCTGGGCCAGCACGATCGGCAGCGTGCGCTGCTTCTCGATCTCGCTGCGCAGCACGGCGACCCGCAGGCCGGCCGCCGCCTCGGCTCCCGTCCGCACCTCCGACAGGGCCCAGCGCTCGGCCGCGTAATGGGCGACGCGGTCGAGGCCGACGAGCACGGCGACGGCCAGGGCGAGCAGCACCAGCCGGCGCCATCTCGGCCTCGCAGTCCACTCATCGGCGCGAAGCGACGTCAAGGGGCTTCATGCCTCCGCCTGGAGTGTGCGGATTTCCGCACATCACAATGACCGAAGTGTGCATCATTCCGCACGGCCTGTCGAGCGCGTCAGCCGGCCTTGAGATTTTTATCGTTTTAAATCAATCGATTGCGGAGGGATGTCGGCCGCCGGGAGGCTGGCATATGCCTTGCGCAGGCGGCGTCGCTTGCGGCGCGGGTCTGCGCCGGCATCCGACACATCATCACGGCTCCCAACGCCGCCCCAGCAACGAGGCGCCGACGGGTCCGAGGGAGAGAACCCCCATGGCACTGGCCCTTCCCGCGCCGGCTCCGGCCGCGCCTCGAAAGCTCTATCAGCACCTCTACGTCCAGGTGCTCGCCGCCATCGCCGCCGGCATCCTGCTCGGCCATTTCTATCCGAGCCTCGGCGCCGACATGAAGCCGCTCGGCGACGCCTTCATCAAGCTGGTCAAGATGGTCATCGCGCCGGTGATCTTCCTGACGGTCGTGACCGGCATCGCCGGCATGCGCGATCTCGGCAAGGTCGGCCGCGTCGCCGGCAAGGCCATGATCTACTTCCTGGTGTTCTCGACCCTGGCGCTGATCATCGGCCTCGTGGTCGGCAACCTCGTCAAGCCGGGCGCCGGCCTCAACATCGATCCGGCCACCCTCGATGCCAAGGCCGTGGCCGGCTATGCGGCCAAGGCCCACGACCAGACCCTGGTCGGCTTCCTCACCAACATCATTCCGGCGACGCCGGTGAGCGCGCTGGCATCCGGCGACATCCTGCAGGTGCTGTTCTTCGCCGTGCTCTTCGGCATCGCGCTGGCCGCCATCGGCGAGCGCGGCGAGCCGGTGATGACGGTGCTGACCTCGCTGTCGCAGGCGATGTTCCGCCTCGTCGCCATCCTGATGAAGGCGGCGCCGATCGGTGCCTTCGGCGCCATGGCCTTCACCATCGGCAAATACGGCATCGGCTCGGTCGCCAACCTCGCCATGCTGATCGCCACGTTCTACCTGACGGCGGCGCTGTTCGTGGTGGTCGTGCTCGGCGCCGTGGCCCGCTACAACGGCTTTTCGCTGCTGGCCCTGGTGCGCTACATCAAGGATGAGCTGCTGCTCGTGCTCGGCACCTCCTCGTCGGAGGCGGCGCTGCCGAGCCTGATGGAGAAGATGGAGCGCGCCGGCTGCGCCAAATCCGTGGTCGGCCTGGTGATCCCCACCGGCTATTCCTTCAATCTCGACGGCACCAACATCTACATGACGCTCGCCGCGCTGTTCATCGCGCAGGCGACCGGCATCCAGCTGAGCCTGTGGGATCAGGTGTTGCTGCTGCTCGTCGCCATGCTGAGCTCGAAGGGCGCCGCGGGGATCACCGGCGCCGGCTTCATCACGCTCGCGGCGACGCTGTCGGTGGTGCCCGCGGTGCCGGTCGCCGGCATGGCGCTGATCCTCGGCGTCGACCGCTTCATGTCGGAGTGCCGGGCGCTCACCAACTTCATCGGCAACGCGGTGGCGACCGTGGTGGTGGCGCGCTGGGAGGGCGAGCTCGACCAGGACCGGTTGCGGACGGTCCTCGCCGGCGCTGCCGTCGATATCGAGGACATCGCCCTCGAGGGTGAGCCGGCCACGCCTGTCGCGGCGGCCGTGGCCGCCCGGTAGTGCCGGCGCTCCCCGTCATGGCCGGGCTTGACCCGGCCATCCATCCACTTGAAAATAAACACATAATGTCTGCCCTATCGGGCAGACGTCAGTCGATTCGATGGATGCCCGGGTCAAGCCCGGGCATGACGGCGCTGACGTGGCGTGCCGCGTTTGTTAAGGCCAGCGCACCGTCGGCGGCATGGACGACAGGATCGAGGCGATGTTGCCGCCGGTCTTGAGCCCAAAGATGGTGCCGCGGTCGTAGAGCAGGTTGAACTCGACGTAGCGCCCGCGGCGGACCTGCTGCTCGACCCGCTCCTCGTCCCGCCAGGGCCTGGCGACGTTGCCGCGCACGATGCGCGGGTAGACGTCGAGGAAGGCCTCGCCGACCGTCCGGGTGAAGGCGAAGTCGGCGGCGAAGTCGTCGCGCCACACGTAGTCGTAGAAGATGCCGCCGATGCCGCGCGCCTCGCCCCGGTGCTTGAGCAGGAAGTACTCGTCGCACCAGGTCTTGAAGCGCTCGTAGTCGGCGGGACGGTGGGCGTCGCAGGCGGACTTCATGGCCGCATGGAACAGCTGGCTGTCGGCATCCTCCTGGGTGCGGCGGGCGTCGAGCATCGGCGTGAGATCGGCGCCGCCGCCGAACCAGGGCTTCGACGTCACGACGAAGCGCGTGTTCATGTGCACGGTCGGCACCTGCGGGTGCCAGGGATGCACGATGAGCGACAGCCCCGCCGCCCAGAACCGCGGGTCCGCTTCCGTGCCCGGGATCTGGTCGCGGAATTCGGGGGCGAAGGTGCCGTGGACGGTGGAGACGTGCACACCGGCCTTCTCGAACACCCGGCCGCGCAGCATGGCCATCACCCCGCCGCCGCCCGGCGCGCCGGAATGGTCGGTGCGCGCCCATGGGGTCCGTTCGAACCGTCCCGGCGCGTCGCGGCGGGACGGCTCCAGGTCGGGCGCGAACGGCCCGGCCGCCTCGTCCTCGATCGCTTCCAGCGCCGCGCAGATGCGCTGCTGCAGCGTCGCGAACCAGGCGCTGGCGGTGCCCTTGTCGTGCTCCAGGCTCCTCTCCGGGTTCAAGCTGGTGTCGGTCACGGCTTCGGTCCTTGCGGTAGCGGCTCCGGCGGGGGCGCCGGCGGCCATTGGCCGGTCTGCCGCAGCGCTTCGCCGAGTAGCATGGCTGCGGCCACGGCGACGTTGAGCGAGCGCAAACCAGGCGCCAGCGGGATGGCGAGGCAGGCATCGGCGGCGGCGTGGACCTCGTCCGGCACCCCGGCGCTCTCCCGTCCCAGCAAAATAGTGTCCGTCGCCGCAAAGGCGAAATCCGTATAGCGCATGTCGGCGCGCGTCGTGGCCAGCACCAGGCGGCCGCCGCGCGCCCGGGCGTCGGCGGCGAAGGCCCGCCAGGACGCGTGCCGCTCGATGGCGACGCGATCGAGGTAGTCCATGCCGGAGCGGCGGAAATGCCGGTCGGTCACCGGAAAGCCGGCCGGCTCGATGATGGCGACAGGCACGGCGAGGCACGCGGCGAGCCGCAGGATCGTCCCGGTGTTCTGCGGGATGTCGGGCTGGTAGAGGGCGAGGCGCATGGGGCTCATTACAGCATGATCCCCAAAAGTGGACGCCGGTTCTTGGAGCCGAAGGCCCGCGTCAGCGAACAGGTCGCGCTCAAATAATGAGTTAGAGCGGGGTGACGGCTCGAGGGGATATCATCCCGCTCCAGCCCAAGGTGTTCGGTCGGCGACCGGCCGGCGGGCGCCCGTCGTGCGGCCTTACTTCAGCCAGAAGCGGCGCCTATTGCCGCGCCCACCTAAATCAACGCCGGTCCGCCGCGCGCCGCCACAGGGGCGGCGACGGGCGGATTCGCCGTTCCGCGGCCTCGGCAAGGCGCGGCGCGCGATCAGGGAAGCGGGCCATGTTCTCCAGCATCTACGGGTGGCTCGAGCGTCGCATCGACGTCTTCGCCCCCTTCGACGATCGCCGGACGCCGCCCGACACGCTCGCGGGCTTCACCCGCTTCTACCTCGGCCCGGTCAAGGGCTGGCTGGCGCTCGTGTTCGTCGCCTCGCTGATCGTCGCGGTGGTCGAGGCCTCGCTGCTGCTGCTGGTCGGGCGCTTCGTCGACCTGCTGAGCCACAGCACGCCGCAGACGCTGATCGCCGACCACGGCTGGCTGCTTGCCGGCGGCGCCATCGCGCTGCTGGTGGCGCGGCCGCTCAGCCACGTGGTGAGCGAGATGCTGGTCAACCAGGTCATCGTGTCGTCGCTGACCAACCGCATCCGCTGGCAGACGCACCTGTACACGCTGGGCCACGCGCTGTCGTACTTCCAGGGCGATTTCGCCGGCCGCCTCGCCAACCGCGTCACCCAGGCGGGGCCGGCGCTGCGCGAGGCGGCGACCGAAGTCCTCGACATGATCGTCTTCGTCGTCGTCTACGTGCTGGTGGCGCTCACCGCCTTCACGTCGGTGAGCCCCTGGCTGGCGGCGCCGATGATCGCCTGGATGGTCGCCTACGGCATCCTGATGCGCTACTTCGTGCCGCAGGCGCAGGAGCGCTCGCTCGCCGTCTCCGAGCGCCGCTCGTGGCTCATCGGCCGCATCGTCGACAGCTACACCAACATCCTCACGGTCAAGCTCTTCGCCCGCACCGACACGGAGCGCTCGACCGTGCGCGACGCCATGGTGAGCCACACCGAGGCCTACCAGCGCAGCATGCGCCTGTTCACCGACGTCGCCACCATCCTGAGCGTCATGAACACGCTGCTGCTGCTGGTCACCGCCGGCGTGGCGCTCTGGCTGTGGACGGGCGAGGCGATCACGGCGGGCGGCATCGCCGCGGCGCTGGCGCTGGTGCTGCGCATCGGCGAGATGTCCAACTGGTTCATGCAGGTGCTGCGCGGGCTGTTCGACAACGTCGGCGTCGTGCAGGAGAGCATGCAGACCATCGCCAAGCCGCACCAGCTGGTCGACCGGCCGGGCGCCCGGCCGCTGGTCGTGCGCCGGGGCGAGATCAGCTACGAGAACGTGAGCTTCCACTACGGCCGCGGCCGCGGCGCCATCGACCGGCTCGACCTGGTCGTGGCGCCGGGCGAGCGGGTCGGCCTGGTCGGCCCGAGCGGTGCCGGCAAGTCGACGCTGATCAGCCTGCTGCTGCGGCTCTACGACGTCCAGGCCGGCCGCATCCTGGTCGACGGCCAGGATATCGCCGGCGTCACCCAGGACAGCCTGCGCCAGCAGATCGCGGTGGTCACCCAGGACACCTCGCTGCTGCACCGCTCGATCCGCGACAACATCGGCTACGGCCGGCCGGATGCGCCGGAGGAGCACATCGTCGCGGCGGCCGTCTCGGCCGAGGCCTCGCCGTTCATCGCCGAGCTGGAGGACCACCGCGGCCGGCGCGGGCTCGACAGCCATGTGGGCGAGCGCGGCGTGAAGCTGTCGGGCGGCCAGCGCCAGCGCATCGCCATCGCGCGGGTGCTGCTCAAGGATGCCCCGATCCTCATCCTCGACGAGGCGACCTCGGCCCTCGACAGCGAGGCGGAGGCGGCCATCCAGCGCCAGCTCGACCGGCTGATGGCGGGCAAGACGGTGATCGCCGTGGCCCATCGCCTGTCGACGATCGCCGCCATGGACCGCCTGATCGTCATGGACCGCGGGCGCATCGTCGAGCAGGGCACCCACGCCGAGCTGGTCGCCGCGGGCGGCCTCTATGCGCGGCTGTGGCTGCGCCAGTCCGGCGGCTTCATCGGCGAGAGCGACCGCCAGCCGGCGGCGGCTTCGGCGGAGCGCATAGCCCGATCGGATGTGGCCGTCTGATCGGCGAGAAGCGCTCCAACTCCTTGAATCTGGATCGTTTCGCGGTCGGCAGAATCCGCCCGGCGGCGAAGGGCTCCGCGCATCGCCGCGGGCGGGCGCGGTATGGACACCTCTTTTGAAGCATGCCAAACAGCGCCCGGCGGAGCCGGTGGCGGCCCTGGGCGCTGCGGCGCCGTCGAGGGCGGCGATTTGGCCCGACGCGATGGCGGGCACGGGGCGGCAATGACGCCAACCGGTTCTGCGATCGATGCAAGCGCTTTGGTTTTTGAATGGGTCTAGGCGACCGACGGTCGCATTGCGGAGTTCCGGCGTGCGTGTTTCGTGCGACGTGCGTCTTTTGACCGGCTTGGCGCCGCGCTTGTGCGCCGGCTGCCGGCCTTGAGGCAAAGGTCGCGGGGGCGACGTCATTCACGTAGGAGCCTGTCTTGGCCGATACCATCACTGCCGCCGAGCCGACGCGGCGCGATTTTCTCTACATTGCAACGGGCGCTGTAGGTGCGGTCGGTGTTGCGGCGGTCGTGTGGCCGTTCATCAGCCAGATGCAGCCCGACGCGGTCACCATCGCCGCCGGCGCGCCAGTTGATTTCGACCTGGCGCCGGTCGCCGAAGGCGCGATCGTCAAGCTGTTCTGGCGCGGCAAGCTGATCTTCGTCCGCCACCGCACCAAGGTCGAGATCGCATCGGCCGAGGACGTCGACGTCAGCACGCTGCGCGACCCGCAGGCCGATTCGGCGCGCGTCAAGGACGGTCACGCGCAGTGGCTCGTGGTGTACGGCAATTGCACGCACCTGGGCTGCGTGCCGCTCGGCCACCAGGGACAGTACGAGGGCTGGCTGTGCCCGTGCCACGGCTCGGTGTTCGACACCTCCGGCCGTATCCGGCAGGGACCCGCGCCCACGAACCTGCCCGTGCCGCCCTACAAGTTCGTCTCCGATACGAAGATCACCATCGGCTGAGGCGAAACGACTTCCTCTTTTGAGACAGGCGACCATCATGGAAGGCCATTCGACTTACGTTCCGAAGAGCGGCATCGCCAGGTGGCTCGAGTCCCGCTTGCCCATCGGCGGGCTCATCCATTCCTCGTTCATCGCCTTCCCGGTGCCGCGCAACCTGAACTATTTCTGGACCTTCGGCGCCATCCTGATGATGATGCTGGTGGTGCAGATCGTCACCGGCGTCGTGCTGGCGATGCACTACACGCCGAACGCCAAGCTCGCCTTCGCCTCGATCGAGACGATCATGCGCGACGTGAACTTCGGCTGGCTGCTGCGCTACATGCACGCCAACGGCGCGTCGATGTTCTTCATCGCCGTCTACATCCACATCTTCCGCGGCCTCTACTACGGCTCCTACAAGGCGCCGCGCGAGGTGCTGTGGATCCTGGGCGTCATCATCTTCCTGCTGATGATGGCCACCGCCTTCATGGGCTACGTGCTGCCGTGGGGGCAGATGAGCTTCTGGGGCGCCACCGTCATCACCAACCTGTTCTCGGCCTTCGACGAGCTCATCCCGGGTGTCGGCACCTGGATCGTCACCCTGCTGTGGGGCGGCTTCGCCGTCGACAACCCGACGCTCAACCGCTTCTTCGCCCTGCACTACCTGCTGCCGTTCATGCTCGCCGGCGTGGTCATCCTGCACGTCTGGGCGTTGCATCACGTCGGCCAGAACAATCCGACCGGCGTCGAGGTGAAGAACGTCCGCAAGGACACCATCCCCTTCACGCCCTACGCCACGCTGAAGGACACGGTCGGCACCGTCGTCTTCCTGCTGTTCTTCGCCTGGTTCCTGTTCTACATCCCCAACTACATGGGCCACGCCGACAACTACATCGAGGCCAACCCCTCGGTGACGCCGGCGCATATCGTGCCCGAGTGGTACTTCCTGCCCTTCTACGCCATCCTGCGCGCCATCCCCTCCAAGCTCGGCGGCGTCATCGCCATGTTCTCGGCGGTGCTGATCCTCGCCGCCGTGCCGTGGCTCGACACCTCGCGGGTGCGCTCGGCCTCCTACCGGCCGCTGTATCGGCAGTTCTTCTGGGTGTTCGTGCTGGTGTGCATCGGCCTCGGCTACCTCGGCGCCAAGCCGCCGGAGGGCGGCTACACCATCGCCGCGCGCATCCTGACGATCTACTATTTCGTCCACTTCCTCGTCATCCTGCCGCTGCTCGGCCTCATCGAGACGCCGCGCCGGCTGCCCGGCTCGATCGCCGAATCGGTTCTGGAACGCCCCAGGGGCGGATCGGCGGCCGCGGTGTCGGCCGGGCCGGCGGGGGCCGTGGCGAGCCCCGAAACGAAGGGCTGAGTCGTGAAGGGGCATCGCATTATGAACAAGACCCTCCTCGCTGCCGGCCTGCTGACTGCGGCTGCGGTTGCGCTCTCCCTGCCGGCGCGCGCGGCCGAATCAGGCGGCGGCGGGCATGGCGGCAGCGAGCCGCCGGCCATCAGCTGGACCTTCGCCGGCCCGTTCGGCACCTTCGATCAGCAGCAGCTGCAGCGCGGCTACAAGGTGTATCGGGAGGTGTGCTCCAGCTGCCACTCGATGAAGTTCCTGTATTTCCGCAATCTCGCCGAGCCGGGCGGCCCCGGCTTCAGCGAAGGCCAGGTCAAGGCCCTGGCGGCCGAGTACAAGGTCCAGGACGGCCCCAACGACCAGGGCGAGATGTTCGAGCGGCCCGGCCGGCCGGCCGATCATTTCCCCAGTCCGTTCCCGAACGACCAGGCGGCCGCGGTCGCCAACGGCGGCACGGTGCCGCCGGATCTGTCGCTGATGGCCAAGGCCCGCACCTACGAGCGCGGCTTCCCCAGGTTCATCATCGACGCGTTCACCCAGTTCGCGGAAACCGGGCCGAACTACATCCACGCCATCCTGACCGGCTACGAGACGCCGCCGGCCGGCTTCCAGATGCCGCCCGGCGGCAACTACAACGCGTACTTCCCCGGCCATGTCATCGCCATGCCCAAGCCGCTCAGCGACGGGCAGATCGACTACAAGGGGCCGGACGGCAAGCCGCAGGCGCCCGAGACCGTCGACCAGTATTCCAAGGACGTCTCCGCCTTCCTGATGTGGGCGGCGGAGCCCAAGATGATGGCGCGCAAGGAAACCGGCTTCAAGGTCTTCATCTTCCTGATCGTGCTCGCCGGACTGGTCTACTTCGTCAAGAAGAAGGTCTGGGCGCCGCTGCACGACCATCCCGAGCCGGCCTGAGCCGCGGCGCGGCATGAGCTTGTGAACGAGGGCCGGAGAAGCCGACAGCTTCTCCGGCCTTTTGTCGTCCGGAGGGCCGCTCGAGCGGGTGGCACCTCCGTCGTCATGGCCGGGCTTGACCCGGCCATCCATCCACTCAGGATACGTGAAGCCGGCGACGGAACGGAGGTCGAGGATGGCCAAGGCGGTGCTGGGGGTGATCGGCGGTTCGGGCATCTACGACCTGCCGGGCCTGGAGGACGTGCGCGAGGAGGCGATCGCGAGCCCCTGGGGCGAGCCGTCCGATACCCCGCGCCGCGGCCGTATCGGCGCGACCGAGATCGTGTTCCTGGCCCGCCACGACCGCGGCCACCGGCTGCCGCCGTCGGAGATCAACTACCGGGCCAACATCGACGTGATGAAGCGCGCTGGCGTCACCGACCTCGTGGCGCTCTCCGCCTGCGGCTCCTTCCGTGAAGAGCTCTATCCCGGCCTGTTCGTCTTCGTCGATCAGTTCATCGACCGCACCGTCCGGCGCGAATCGACCTTCTTCGGCCGCGGCTGCGTCGCCCACGTCTCCTTCGCTCACCCGGTCGGCCCTCGCCTCGCCGAGCGCCTGGCGCAGGCGGCTGCGGCCGAGAACATCGGCCACCACAAGGGCGGCATCTACGTCTGCATGGAGGGGCCGCAGTTCTCGACGCTGGCCGAATCGCGCGCCTACAAGGCCATGGGCGCCGACGTCATCGGCATGACCAACATGCCGGAGGCGAAGCTCGCCCGCGAGGCCGAGATCACCTACGCCTCCGTCGCCATGGTCACCGATTACGATTGCTGGCACGAGGAGCATGACGCCGTCGACGTCGCCGCGGTGGTCCGTGTGCTCAAGGAGAACGGGGACCGGGCCCAGCGGCTGGTGGCGCGGCTGGCGCAGGATTTCCCGGCCGAGCACGAGGCCTGCCCCGCGGGGTCCGACCGGGCGCTCGACGGGGCGATCATCACGCCGCCGCAGGCGCGCGATCCGCTGCTGCTGGCCAAGCTCGACGCCGTGGCCGGCCGCGTGCTCAATGCCTAGAGGGGCCGCGATCGGGTGGACCCGTCCAATCGCAAGAGAAGCGCTCGAGATTCAAAGATGATGAGCATGTCTGTGCCGGTGGATGATCCCATCCAACGGCGGATGCCCCGACCTGACGCCCAGGATTGATGTCATGATCACCAGCCAGCTCGCGACCGATCTCGCCGCCACGGTCCGCTCCATTCCGGATTATCCCAAGCCCGGCATCATCTTCCGGGACATCACCACGCTGCTCGGCAACCCGCGCGCCTTTCGCCGCGCCGTCGACGAGCTGGTGCAGCCCTGGGCGGGGTCGAAGATCGACAAGGTCGCCGGCATCGAGGCGCGCGGCTTCATCCTCGGCGGCGCCGTCGCCCACCAGGTCTCGGCCGGCTTCATCCCGATCCGCAAGAAGGGCAAGCTGCCCCACACGACGGTCCGCATCGCCTATTCGCTCGAGTACGGCCTCGACGAGATGGAGATGCACGACGATGCCGTGGCGGCGGGCGAGCGGGTGGTGCTGGTCGACGACCTGATCGCCACGGGCGGCACGGCGGTCGCCGCCACGAAGCTGCTCAAGCAGTGCGGCGCCGAGGTGCTGGCTGCGATCTTCGTCATCGACCTGCCGGATCTCGGCGGGGCCGACAAGCTGCGCGAGCTCGGCACGCCGGTACACACGCTGATGTCGTTCGCGGGGCACTGAGATCCTGCGGCTCCGCCAGGGGTTGGCAGCGCTCGGCGTGCGCCGCGATGCGACCTTTCGGCTCCGCCTGCAGCCGGCGAAACGGGCCGCGTGGGGGCGGCGTCGACGAATGCGGACCGCGCTGCGGGTGTCGGCGCGGCAACTGCCCGATCGCGCGGTTTCGCCAAGCAAGATGGAAAGTAGATTTCTAGCTGAATGTATTCCGCCTGCGCAGGGTAATGCCAATTCTATAGAAGGTCCTGCGTATCCGTGAGTTTTTGTCGCCTTTTTGCGTCTACGCATGTTTTCCTATACGGCGCACGGTTTGAGCATGATCGCGCCGCGCGCATCATGACTACTCCTGCCTCGGAACCGATTCGCGTCGATCGGAATTCGACCGCGCGGGCTCTCTTGCGCTGCGTCCAGTGCATACGCTCTATGCGTGATCGTCATGATATTTCGAGCGCATGGGATGCCGGAACGGAAGCTCCGGCGCGGAATTTCGCCCAGCGCGTTCGAGGCGAGAGACCGAGACCCGATGATCGATCACGGCCTTGTTTGCCGCCGCATTGTTGACACCATCCGAGACCGCTGCCTATAGCCGCCGCGTATCGTGTGGTTGCCGTAGGGTTAATTTATGCATAAGCCGCTCATCCTAGGTGCACTTCTACTCACGCTCGCTGCATGTCAGTCGCCACAGGATTCGATGATCGACGCGCAAGTGACGTGTTCTGCTTCCGGATTGCGGCCGGGGACCCGCGCTTATGAGCGCTGTCAGAATGTAAACTATCAGCAAAACAGGCAGCGGGCCGATCAGGCGGCGAGCGCGGTGGCGGTCGGCGCTGCGGCGGGTGTCGTGGGCGGCGCGCTCATCGGCGCGGCGACGGCCCCGCGTCCGTACTACTATCGCTGCAACGGTTGGGGCTGCTGGTAGGCGCACCCGGCCCTTCGGAGATCGGTCGCTTCGGCGGGTCTCGGAGCGCTTGCTGATCGGCTGAAAACACCCGATCAGCGAGGCGCGCTCCAGATGGCGGGTTCGACACCGTTGCCGGCCGACTCTGCGTAGCCCGGCCGGCGCACGGGCCTCGCCGGCGCACCCCGCGCGTCCCTCCGCCGCCCCGATGGGCGCGGATGCGGCCGGCGCGCTTCCCATCGCGGCCCGGCCGTCTATGGTGGCTCTCAAACAGGCTGACCGCAGCGATCAGGGAGAGCGCCATGAGCTACGAGCACATCCTTTATTCCGTCGACGATCTGGTCGCGACCATCACCCTCAACCGGCCCGACAAGCTCAATGCCTGGACCGGCACGATGGAAAAGGAGATGCGGCAGGCGGTGGAGACCGCGGTCGACGATGAGAAGGTGCGCGCCATCGTCATCACCGGGGCCGGCCGCGGCTTCTGCGCCGGCGCCGACATGACCCTGCTCAGCGGCATCACGGCAGGCGACCGGCCGGCCGACGCCGGCACGCCGCAAGCCGAGGCGCGCGGCAGCAACAGCGACATCGACGACAATTTCGAGCGCCGGTTCAGCTACATGCTGCGCCTGCCCAAGCCGGTCATCGCGGCCATCAACGGCCCGATCGCCGGCATGGGCGTGTGCATGGCGATGTTCTGCGACTTCCGCTACATGGCCGAGAGCGCCAAGCTGACGACCGCCTTCGCCCGGCGCGGCCTGATCGCCGAGCACGGCATCTCGTGGATGCTGCCCAAGCTCGTCGGCGTCACCAATGCGCTGGACCTGCTGCTGTCGGCCCGTACGGCGACGCCGGCGGAGCTCGAGCGCATGGGGCTGGTGCGGGTGCTGCCGGATGCGGATTTCTTGGGCGCCGTCCAGGGCATCGCCCGCGAGCTGGTGACCAACTCCTCGCCTCGCTCGATCCGCGTGATGAAGCGGCAGGTCTACGAGGGCCTGTTCCAGTCGCTCGACACCGCCTGGGCCGTGGCCGACGAGGAGATGGTCAAGTCGTTCGACAGCGCCGACTTCAAGGAGGGCGTCGCCCATTTCCTGGAGAAGCGCGCTCCCGCCTTCACCGGGCGATAGGCGGAGCGGACGGATGGGCCGGCTCGGCCCGGCCATCCATCAGCCGAGACGCCTGCTCGAGCGGAGGGCGTTCATGACACCTCTTCCGTGACAGCGCCCTGATCGGGCGCCGTCCCCTCGCTCAGAGCGCGCTGGAAGGCGAGCACCCGCGGGGCCAGCAGCGCCTGGCCTTCGGCCGAGGCGGCGCCCCGCAGCGCCAGCGCGTAGCCGAGGCCCACGGCGGCTTGCAGATTCTCCACCTCGACCTCGCCGATGACCCAATGCAGCATCACCGACCGGAAGCCGTAGTCGAGGCTGCGCAACAGCATGCCGGTGTCGATCCCCTCCATCAGCATTCCGGCCGCCGCGGCCTCGTCCAGCAGCTTGATCCAGAAGGCCCGGCGCTTGGGGTTGAAGATGGCGTCGCGTTCCTCGGCGCCGGCGGCGTCGAGCACGCTGGTCCACAGCACCCGGTAGAAGGCCGGATCCTCCTCATAATAGCTGATGGCGAGCTCGGCGGCCCGCAGCAGCTTGTCGAGCGGGTTGAGGGCACTGGAACCGGCGAAGCGATGGCCGAAGCCCTTGATGTCCTCGAGCACGGCCACCAGCACCGCCCGCTTCGAGCCGAACAGATTGTAGGGCGTCGCCAGGCTCACGCCGGCGCGGGCGGCGAGCGCCCGCATCGACAGGCCGGCGTCCCCCGTCTCGCGGATCAGCTCGCGGGCGGCCAGGATGATGCGCCGCCGCCGCTCGCTCTTTCCCGCTTCGCGCTTGTTCTCCATGCCCTATCCAAACTTCGGCCAGCTGCCATGCCTAGTGCATTTCGCCCTCGAATGGGATCATCCAATAGCAGAGACGTGCTCTTAACGTCTTGAATTTGGAGCGCTCTTTCGCAATCGGACGGCTCCCTCGCTTGCCGGGCGCGCGAGAGCGCATCCGGACCTCGGTTGACGTCTTCGGGAAACTATATCATGTTATAAAAATGAGGGACAGCGGCGGAGCTGTCGAGCCACGGGCAAAGCACCCGTAGGCCACCCGCCGTCAGGGGAGGGCTGCGGTTCGATGGCATCACGGTCAACACGCGCCCAACCAACGACGTCCCGATCATCCGCATGCAACCGATCCGCCTCAAGGGCGAGGGCTTCGATCCCACCGGCCCGGTCTTGAGCGAAACCGTCAAGAGCGAGTGAGGGCGACCCCATGACCATCAGGCCGGCGATCCCCACCAGCGCCTTCGAATGCGTGCTCTACGAGGTGGGCGACCATATCGCGCGCATCACGCTCAACCGGCCGGAGCGGCGCAACGCGCTGAACCGGCGGGCCTACGACGAGGTGGAATCGGCGTTCCGGGCGGCGGCCGCCGATGCGGAGGTGCGCTGCGTCGTCGTCACCGGCGCCGATCCCGCCTTCTGCGCCGGCGAGGACGTCAAGGAGATGATGACCGGCGAAAAGCCGGCGGCGGAGACGAAGCCGGCGCCGGTCGTGCGCCGGCCGCCGACGCCGGCGGCCATGGCCGCGCTGGAATGCGACCGCCCGGTCATCGCCGCCGTCAACGGCTCCGCGGTGGGCTGGGGCATGGAGCTGGCGCTCTACGCCGACATTCGTATCGCCTCGGACAGGGCGAGCTTCGCCGAGCTGTTCATCCGGCGCGGCCTGATCTGCGACGTCGGCGGCCTGCTGCGCCTGCCTGCCATCGTCGGCCCGGCCAAGGCCGCGGAGCTGCTCTATACCGGCGACCTGATCGATGCGGCCGAGGCCGGCCGCATCGGCCTGGTCAGCGAGGTTGTGCCCCACGCCGAGCTGATGGCCCGGGCGCTGGCGCTGGCCGGCCGCATCGCCCGCAACTCGCCGCTCGCCCTTCGCTACATGAAGGAGGGGCTGCGCCGCACCAGCTACGGCGATCCGCGCGAGGTCGGCAGCTGGGCCATCGAGGTGATCTACCGGCTGTTCGACACCGAGGACCACCGGGAAGGGGTGCGCAGCTTCCTGGAAAAGCGCGAGCCGGTGTTCGTGGGGCGCTGAGCGCGCCGCTGTGCAGCGAAGGCCCGGCAGGCTCCCCTGGGATCAAAGCTGCGGCCCGCACGAGGGGAGGGCGCCATGAGCGCAGAGGCGGGATCCTGGGTCAGGATCGGCGACCGCATCAAGACCAAGGCCGAGATGGACGAGCGGGCGCAGCGTGCGGCGCGGGGCTACGCCAGCCTCGGGGTCGGCCGCGGCGACGTCGTCGCCGTCTACATGCGCAACGACTTCGCCTTCATGGAGGCGTCGCTGGCGGCGGGCCTGGTCGGCGCCTACGTGGTGCCGGTCAACTGGCACAACACGCCGGAAGAGGCGCGCTACGTGCTGGAGAACTCCGGCGCCAAGGTGCTGGTGATCCATGCCGATCTCTACCGGAAGATCGGCCATGTGGTGCCCGCCGGCGTAAAGGTCGTGGTCGCCGCGACGCCGCCGGCCCTGATGGCGCCCTACAGGGTCGATGCCGACAGCGCCATGGTGCCGGCGGGCGCAACCGACTGGGAGGCGTGGGTGGCGGGCTTTGCGCCGCTCGAGCCGCCGTTCGAGACCTCGCCGGGGTCGATGATCTACACCTCCGGCACCACCGGGCAGCCCAAGGGGGTGCGCCGGCAGCCGCCGACGCCCGAGCAGGCCCTGGCCAGCCAGGGCATGATGCAGATCCTCGGCGGCCTCGCCGGCTGGACGCGGCCCATCGACGAGGCCGTGCTGTTGATTCCCGGGCCCGCCTACCACTCGAGCCCCAATGGCTGGATGTTCGCCTTCTACAACCTGGGGGCCAACCTGGTCGTCGAGCCGCGCTTCGACGCCGAGGGCGTGCTGCGCACCATCCAGGACCGTCGCGTGAGCCACGTGCTGATGGTGCCCACCATGTTCGTGCGGATGCTGGCGCTACCCCCGGAGACGCGAGCCCGCTACGACGTCTCCAGCATCGTCCACGTCAACCATGTGGGCGCGCCCTGCCCGCCGCATATCAAGCGCGGCATGATCGACTGGTGGGGGCCTGTCATCACCGAGCACTACGGCTCGACCGAGGTCGGGGCCGTGACCTTTTGCACGGCACAGGAGTGGCTCGCCCATCCCGGCACCGTCGGTCGCGCGCTTCCCGGCTGCGAGATCGTCATCATGGGCGCGGACGGCCAAGCCCTGGGGCCGGGCCAGGAGGGCGAGATCGTCTGCGGCCGCGACCACTACCCCGAGTTCACCTACCACGGCGACGATGCCAAGCGGCAACGTTCGGCTCGCGGCCGGCTGGTGGCTACAGGCGATGTCGGCTACTTCGACGCCGACGGCTTTCTGCACCTCTCCGGCCGCGCCGGCGACATGATCATCTTCGGCGGCACCAATATCTATCCGGCCGAGATCGAGGCGGAGCTGCTGAAGGTT
Source organism: Chelatococcus sp. KU-N122 (assembly GCF_055391085.1). Lineage (NCBI taxonomy): Bacteria > Pseudomonadati > Pseudomonadota > Alphaproteobacteria > Hyphomicrobiales > Chelatococcaceae > Chelatococcus > Chelatococcus sp. KU-N122. The sequence continues at coordinate 2,103,564 of NZ_AP043981.1, forward strand.
CCCGGCGTCGCCGATTGCGCCGTCTTCGGTATTCCCGACGAGGAGTTCGGCGAGCAGGTGTGCGCCTTCGTCCAGCCCAAGGCGGGCGCCGACCTGGACGAGGAGGCGATTCGCGCTGATCTGCGGCAGCGGCTCGCGAGCTACAAGGTTCCCAGGCGTATCGTCCTTGCGGAGGACTTGCCGCGCGAGGACACGGGCAAGATCTTCAAGCGCAAGCTCAGGGAGCCGTTCTGGGCCGGCGTCGGCAGATCCATCTGACGACCCGGCGCCGTTCGTCGCCGCAGCGGGGCGCGCGACCATCGAGACGTCCACCGGAGGCTCGATTAACCCTTCGGAAACTTTAGCCGAATGCTTTTTGGGGTCCTGGTGAAACCCACCCCCGGCTTCGGCGGTTGATCCGGCATGACACCTGAAGACACCAACGCCGCGCTGCGCTTCAGCGAGGCCGCCGTATCACTGATGCTTGGCCGCGCCATTGCCGAGAGGCTGTCCGATGTCGTGCGGCAGCCCCTGCCGCAAGCGGTCGTCGACCTGCTGAACGAGCTCGACGGAGCGCTCAGCCACCAGGCGGCTCGTCTGTCGGACGGCTGCACCCGTCCGACAGACGAGCGCGACAGATGATCACGCGGCCTGGCAGGAGGGGCTGAACGTCGAGCTGCCGCTTCGAGGCCCGGCGCTCCAAACAGCATCATGGCCGCTGGCCGGGTACGACCCGGCCAGCGGCCATGATGTGATTCATGGAGCCGGGACCGCCGAAAGCGGTCCCGGCAAGCGTCGCTGGTATCAGGCGGCCTGCTGGGCGCCGATGGAGAGGATGTCCGCACGCGCCGCGATCCGATCGCGGGTGCGCTGGGGCAGCTGGCGCCAGGCCTTGGCCCGCGGCAGGTCCATCTCGGCGACCGGCGCCTCGGGCGCCTCCTGCCAGTTGTCGAAGGCCCGGCGGCTGACGTTGTCGACGAAGGTCTCCGCGGCGACGCCCTCGACCATGACCAGCGAGTGGTCGTCCAGCTCGACGTGGTAGTAGACGAAGGTCTGCGGCACTTGGCCGTCGCGGGCGATCGTCGTGCCGTTGACGAGGGCACCGGCCTGCACCAGGCACTCGTCGATCAGCAGGGCGTGGTCGGGGGAGACGTAGAGGTCGCGCGCCGGCAGGTTGTCGCCCAGCGCGCCCGCCTGGATGCGGACCGGCAGCGACTTGGCGGGATCGGCGAAGCGGCGCGACACGGTCTGGCGGGCCAGCCAGCGCACGGGCTTGGCGACGCCGTCGGAGGTCATCACCAGGTCGCCGGCGGTCAGCGTCTCGATGGCGACGGCGCCGTCCGGGGTGGCGACCATGGTGCCGGCGAGGAAGCACGCGGCGATGATGAGGCCGCCGTCTTCGCTGATGTGCAACGGCCCGTTGTTCGCCAGGAAGGCGCCGGTCGGGAAGGTGCCGTCGGTGACGGTGAAGGACAGGAGCTGGTTGCCGTCGGCGTCGAATCCGATGATCGTCTGGTTGCCGAAGATGTCCGTCGAGATCGTGTAGTTGTTGAGCGGCGTCGGCAGGTTGGCGAACTTGATCTGGTCGGTCGTGACGTCGAAGCTGTTGATGGTCAGGCCGGCGATGTTGATGAAGGCGCCTTCGGAATCGATCACGAAGGTGCCGCCGCCGTCGTCGAAGTTGATCGTGGTGCCGGTGACGAAGTTGAGGACGTCGTAGCTGCCGGTGAAGGTGCCGCCGCTGTTCAGGTTGACGGTGGTGCCGGTCAGGCCCGCCGCGACGCCGGAGCCGTAGGTCACGTCACCGCCGTCCACGTTGATGGTCGTCCCGCTCAGGGCCGCGCCGCCGGTGTTGATGACGGCCGTGCCGCCGATGTGGAAGATCGTGTTTCCGCCCAGGGCGAGGAGCGTGGTGATCGATCCGTCGATGGTCGGGGGAACGAAGTAGTGCGTCGGCAGGATCGGAATGGCGACGAGGTTCAGCGTGCCGCCGTCCGTCTGCAGAACGTTGCCCTGGGGAACGGCGTTGAAGGTCTCGGTGCTGCCGTCCGCCTGGGTGACGGTGACGCTCACGAGGCCGAGGAAGTTCGGCGCCGAGACGTTGTAAGATACGCCGCTGTCGGGATCCGTGTAAATTGGCATCTGATCGGTCTCCGTTGTGGTGAACTGGCTATGAGCGCGGGTATCGACTCGTAAGCACGCTCAAGAAAAGCTTTGGTCGCGTTGCGACATAGTATGTCCCGCGACGCGGGCTGCCTCACGTCGAGCTGGTAGCAAGCGAGTAACGCTTGAATCCGCCCCTTCCCAAGTGAACACGGTCTTACGATCGACCAGGCGCCGCCGCAGTCGCCGCATTGAGCACCTGCGTTGTCGCTAAAAACCTGGCGGACGACCTGAAGGCCCCTGCGTCCGTGACGAATACCAAAAGCTTAAAGCGCCTCGCGGTTGGTTGGAAGGCATTAAAACAAATGACCTAGACACAAAAGCGTGAAGTATTTCGATCAGCCGAGATGAAAACATCCGATGGGCGAGCGCCTTAGAGCGACGGGAACTCCGACGAAACCGCAGCTGCCGCTCTATGCTCTTCAGATGAGGTCATCCGAACCGATCGAAATACTTCAATTTTTTAAACCTGAAGCGCTCTTCTCGTCGTCGCCTGATACCGTCCGATCACAAAACGCTTTAGCCCGAGCAGGCAGCGGCTGATCCGGTCCGGCCAATGGCGGAACAGGCGCGCCGATCCTGCACTTAGAAATTCACATGACCGCTCGCTACGAAACGTCGGCTCCAGCGTGATCGGACGATCAAGTCGAAAAAACGCTCTCCCCAAAGCCACTTATTCTTGCCAGGTAAATATGATTACGTGACATATACGCGATCTCGGCCGGTGAATCGGCAAGAATTATCTCGACATCGGGCCCATACAAAGCCGGTGTTCGCTCTCGCGGTCCGCCCCCTATTCAGCACAAGATGATATAGGGAAAAAGGCGTATGGTTGTCAATCGGGCAAATACCCAATTTGGAGTATTAAGCCGACCACAAAGAAGTATAAATTGACGGAGATGGCGTATAAACGCAAAAAAGCCCCCGGCGAAATCATTTCGTCGGGAGGCTCATCGAAAGAAGAGCGTGCGCTTTAACGCGAATCCACGTAACGCACCGAGGCGTTTGCCGCCAGCACGTATGCAGAGTAAGTAACGAGGCGTAGAGTGGGGGGAGGCCGGCTCTATTGTCGAGCTACCTTCCGTGCGGACTATCAAAATCCGACTGTAATCCTCTGAGTCGGCGTCGGGGCGGCCGCAAAATGGATTGCGGCGGGCAGGGGGCTCCGCCCGAGGCGGCCGGGCGTACGGCGCACGCGACGGTTCGGGGTTGATGGACCGGCGAGCGAAGACCCCGCTCTCCCACGGGCTTGGTGGCCCTCAGGCCGGCCGGTCGTTCGCTCGCCACCGCATTTGGCAGCTCACCGGACCTCGACCGCGAGGGCAGGGTGTTGGGCCTCGCCACGTGGCGTGATCGGCGCTCTCACGCCCTACCCGGTTTGCGCTCGCTCCGCTCCCGCAACCCAACCTCGCCCCGCCTGCGGCTATCGAATGCACACATCTCGACGGGGCAGATTCTGCCGTCGTTGAGGCGGTGGGACCCCACCCCCACCAGTCCCTCCGCTGCGCCCAGGAGCGCTGCGTGCTCCCGATCCTAAAAATGGAGCATGTCCGAGGAGATGCTCTCGACAGCCTTCTCGCAAGGGGGACGCCGTTCGTTTGGCCGGCTCGCCACCTCTCCCACGGCTACAAGCAAGCGCTCCTCCCTCCTCCCACGAAGTGGCGGGGAGGGGTAGGGGTGGGGGCGTCCAGCTTCTTTGCGCTTGCAGAACAAGAGTTTAGCCTCAAGCCTCAGATGTGCGAATCCCATAGCCGCAAGCGCGGAGAGGGGCGCGGCTGCACCGTCGGCGACCAACAGAATCCTGCAAAGCAGCTGTGCGGAGCTGCCAGTTATCGAGGCATCGAACGCCACGTGACGCGGCGCCGTCCGAATCGGGGCGCATCTCCCATGGCGGCACGGCGAGACACCGCTGCATGTGGTCCTGAGCCAGGCAGCCTAGAGCATTCCGCCATTGGACGGACCCATCCAATGGCAGTGAAATGCTCATAGTTGAATCTGGAGAGCCTTGCGATCGGCTGGACTCACCCAATCGCAAGGCGCTCCAGAGCTGGAAACGCGCCGGCGTTCGATTCGGCACTCCATAACGTCATGGCCGGCGGCCGGGTCTTGCCCGGGCCGCCGGCCATGGTTCGCTCTTCTGAGGCAAGGAGAGCCCGGACCACCGCCAGAGCGGGTGGTCCGGGTCGCCAAGCGGTTATCAGGCGGCCTGCTGGGCGCCGATGGACAGAGCGCCCGTGCGTGCCGCGATGCGGTCGCGGGTGTGCAGGGGCAGCTGGCGCCAGGCCTTGGCCCGCGGCAGGTCCATCTCGGCGACCGGCGCCTCGGGCGCCTCCTGCCAGTTGTCGAAGGCCCGACGGCTGACGTTGTCGACGAAGGTCTCCGCGGCGACGCCCTCGACCATGACCAGCGAGTGGTCGTCGAGCTCGACGTGGTAGTAGACGAAGGTCTGCGGGACCAGGTCGGCGCGAGCGATCGTCGTGCCGTTGACGAGGGCGCCAGCCTGCACCAGGCACTCGTCGATCAGCAGGGCGTGGTCGGGGGAGACATAGAGGTCCCGCGCCGGCAGGTTGTCGCCGAGGGCGCCGGCCTGGATGCGGACCGGCAGCGACTTGGCCGGATCGGCGAAGCGGCGCGACACGGTCTGCTTGGCGAGCCAGCGCACCGGCTTGGCGACGCCGTCGGAGGTCAGCACGAGGTCGCCGGCGGTCAGCGTCTCGATGGCGACGGCGCCGTCCGGGGTGGCGACCATGGTGCCGGCGAGGAAGCACGCGGCGATGATGAGGCCGCCGTCTTCGCTGATGTGCAGCGGCCCTTCGTTCGCCAGGAAGGCGCCGGACGGGAAGCTGCCGTCGGTGACGGAGAAGCTCAGGAGCTGGTTGCCGTCGGCGTCGAAGCCGGTGATCGTCTGGGTGCCGAAGGCGTCCGTCGTGATCGTGTAGTTGTTGAGCGGCGTCGGCAGGTTGGCGAACTTGATCTGGTCGGTCGTGATGTCGAAGCTGTTGATGGTCAGGCCGGCGATGTTGATGAAGGCGCCTTCGGAATCGATCACGAAGGTGCCGCCGCCGTCGTCGAAGTTGATCGTGGTGCCGGTGACCAGGTTGAGGACGTCGTAGCTGCCGGTGAAGGTGCCGCCGCTGTTCAGGTTGACGGTGGTGCCGGTCAGGCCCGCCGCGACGCCGGAACCGTAGGTCACGTCACCGCCGTCGACATCGATCGTGACACCGCTGAGCGCCGCCGCGCCGGTGTTGATGACGGCCGTGCCACCGATGTGGAACGTGGTGTTGCCGCCGAGCGCGAGGACCGTGGTGATCGATCCGTCGATGGTCGGGGGAATGAAGTAGTGCGTCGGGATGATCGGAATGGCGATGAGGTTCAGCGTGCCGCCGTCGCTCTCCAGAACGTTGCCCTGGGGAACGTTGCTGAAGGTCTCGGTGCTGCCGTCCGCCTGGGTGACGGTGACGCTGACGAGGCCGAGGAAGTTCGGCGCCGAGACGTTGTAAGATACGCCGCTGTCGGGATCTGTATAAATCGGCATTTCAGTCAGGCTCCATGGTGGTTAACAGGGCGGGCGAGCCGGCAGCGGCGTCGCCCAATGGGGTCATCCCGCGATAGTGCGCGGTTGAGTTGTGAATCGAGGCTCAAAAAAATAATTGTACGTATAGCATCTGGCCTTTAGGCCTCACTGGTTACGAGGTCTGTCAGCGTAGATTGCTCGGCAAGACGTCCTCTTGGCGAGTTATATACAAACAAAATGCAGCATTCGCCGTAAATTATCGGCGCTTACCGTCATGCGGAAAGTCAAAATGTCGCCTGCGGACAAGCCGCACCGCCGATCTCATATTCGATTATAGTTCCGAAGCTTGCCCCCTTCCCATGCGGCTACGTCCGCGCGATCGGATTGAGTGAATTCGTCGCGGCTAGGATCAAGAATAAGGCGGCTGATCCTGGTGCAACCTCATCTCTGGGGTCTTGCAGGCAAACAGGACAAGCATATTATTTTCTACTTGCGCAAATACAGCGTCGATGACAAATAGGCGCCTCACTCAAATCGACTTTTCAGCCGAATTAAGCTTTCCAATTCGAGCACTAGACGCACAACCGCTTTCGCTCACCGCGCGAACGCAGGGCGTTGGTGCAGCGCCGACGCCGCCAAGCCAATGAGATATTGAGTCGAAGGCAGACCCCCATACACCTCCTTCATTGCCGAATAAGCACGATTACTCGGCAACGACACGATCGTGAGTCGCGAGCCGACATAGGCCAACTCGCTATGGTTTCGCGCTAAGCGATTCCATATCCCCTACCTCACGACATGAGTGTAGCTAGACGGCGTTTTCACATCAAGCAAAAAAGCGTTGGATTTTGATAGAGACGGTGTTTTTTTGCCAGACACGGAGTCTTGGAACCCGTATATGCCGTATAGCAGACACGGCATGTGGCCTTGGCGCTTGATCCGCGCGAGTTTGTCGCAGAACAAGACTCGCAATGCGCGAATCGCCGAACGTCGGGTAACACTTCGGCGCTTTAGCGATATGCCGGCTATATAGCAAGTAACAAAACGCGTGATGCGAGCGGCTTATCTCTATACGGGAATCGCGCGGAATCGCGGACGAGTCATTCGCCGTATAGGCGGCAAGAGCCCGACGACAATCCGTTATTCCAAGTTCGGTTGCTTGCGCATCGACGCCCGCGCGCCCGCCCGTTTCAGACGGGATAGCGCTTAGACCGCGGACGCGCCGCAGGGTCGGCCGAAGATGATTCAGGCTGCGTTGACGGCAGCCGCAGTGCATCGGACGACGAAGCGGCTGGCTCTCGTCGCACGGAGGTCACGCGGCAGCAGTATAGTGATGTAGATCCAACACTGGCGGGCGGCGGCTAGGCCCGTTCGCTGTCACTTTCTTGACAGCTGTAAGAGATCTCCCCGCGGTCTCGTTACGGGAGTCCGCTTCGCTGACATCTACCTCAATAGCCTAGCTTGCGATGGGTGCAAAAATCAAGTGGGGACGTCCCCGTCTTGGCTGCGCGCTCGCATCCTTTTGAGCAGGTTCGAGCGGGCTCTGTATCGGCGGGGTCCTATCCCGGCGCGGGGCGCGCGTCCTTCGTGGGTGTCGTTCATGCGCGGCCCAAGCACGGCTGCGGCGCTTGACGCCCGGTGGCTTATCTATAACTTGTTCTAAAAATACGCCGGCGTGGCCGTCTGCCGCGCCGGTGCTGCTTGGGAGGACGGCGGCCGGCAGCGGGTCGGCCGTCGCAGCGGGAGGCGGGCCGACGCTCATGGAGTATCAGCAGATCACGTGCGAGATCGACGGCGGGTTCATGGTCGTCACCCTCAACCGCCCCGACAAGCTGAACGCCTATACCGGGGTGATGGGCTCGGAGATCGAGCATGCCTTCCGGTCGGCGGATGCCGACGACGAGGTCCGCGCCGTCATCGTCACCGGTGCAGGGCGCGCCTTCTGTGCCGGCGCCGACGTGTCGGGCGGCGCCGGCAGCTTCAATACCGCGGGCGAGCACGGCGCCGGCGTCTTCGGCAACCGGCTGCCAAAGAGCAGCCCGCGCGCGGGCAGCGGCTTCGTCGATGCCATCTTCTCCTGCCGCAAGCCCTCCATCGCCGCCATCAACGGCCCGGCGGTAGGCGTCGGCATCACGCTCACGCTGCCGATGGACGTGCGTATCGTCGCCGAAGGCGCCAAGATCGGCTTCATCTTCGCCCGCCGTGGCCTGGTGCCGGAGGCGGGCAGCGCCTGGTTCCTGCCCAAGATCGTCGGCCTGCCGCAGGCGCTGCGCTGGTCCCTCTCCGGCCGCATCTTCGGCGCCGAGGAGGCGGTGGCGGGGGCCTGGCCAGCGAGGCGGTCGCCCCCGGCGACCTGCTGGGCCGGGCCAAGGCGATCGCGCACGAGCTCACGGCGGAGACGTCGGCGGTGTCGGTCGCGCTGACGCGGCAGCTGCTGTGGCGCTTCGCCGGCGCGCCGGATCCGTACGGGCTGCTCACCATCGACGGGCCGATGTCGATCGAGCGCGGCCGCCATGCCGACGTGCGTGAGGGCGTGCAATCGTTCCTGGACAAGCGCCCGCCGTCGTTCCCGGGCAAGGTGTCCGAGGACATGCCCAGCCAGTACCCTTGGTGGTCGGACGGCGAGGAGGGCTGAGCCATGGCCCAGGCGATGCCAGCAGCCGCCGATCCGTCGACGCCGGCCGACGACCGCGCCCTGCTGCAGGACGGGCTTGGCCGGCTCGCGCCGCGCCTGGTCCCGGGCGGCGAGCGCATCTCCGGCCTGGTCCGCCTCTCCGGCGGCGCCAGCCAGGAGACCTGGGCGTTCACCGCGGACGGCGATGCCGGGCCCGTGCCGCTCATTCTGCGCCGCGCCCCCGGCGGCTTCCGCCAGGCCGACACGGCGGCGGGGCTCGAGACCGAAGCTGCCGTGATCAAGGCTGCCGGCGCGTGCGGCGTGCCGGTGCCGCCTGTCCTTCACGTGCTGGAGCCGCACGATGGCATCGGCCGCGGCTTCGTCACGGCGCGCGTCGAGGGCGAGACCATCGCCCGCAAGATCCTGCGTGACGCAGCCTTCGCTCCGGCGCGCCGGATCCTGGCCCGCCAGTGCGGCGAGGTGCTCGCGGCCGTCGCCCGCGTGCCGAAGGCCGAGCTGCCGCCGCTGCGGACGAGCCAGGCGCGCGCGCAGCTCGCCGACGTCGAGCGGCGCTATCGCCAGATGAACGTCGCCAAGCCGGTGTTCGAGCTGGCGCTCGCCTGGCTCGCCGACCGCTGCCCCGACCGCGAGGTCGAGCCGGTGCTGGTGCACGGCGACTTCCGCAACGGCAATTTGATCATCGGCCCCGACGGCATTCGCGCCGTGCTCGACTGGGAGGTCACCCATCTGGGCGATCCGATGGAGGATCTCGGCTGGCTGTGCGTGAACTCGTGGCGCTTCGGCGCGCTCGACCGTCCCGCCGGCGGCTTCGGCACGCGCGAGGAGCTGTTCGCCGGCTATGAGGCGGCCGGCGGCGAGCTGGTCGACGTCGAGCGCGTGCGCTTCTGGGAGGCCATGGGCTCGCTGCGCTGGGGCATCTCCTGCACGGGGATGACCGCCACGTTCCGCAGCGGCGTCGACACCACGGTCGAGCGCGCCATGATCGCCCGGCGCGCCTCGGAAACCGAAATCGATCTCATGAGCCTGATCGCTCCCCGTTGGTAGGATGAGATAGCCCGATGCAGGACGAACCCACGCCACCGGAAATCCTGGGCTCCGTCGCCGCCTTCCTGCGCGACGAGGTCATGGCCGCAGTCCCCGCCCACCTGGCCTTTCACGTCCGCGTCGCCGCCAACGCGGTCGATCTGGTGCGGCGCGAGCTGGAGCTGGCGCCCGCCGCCGAGGAGGCCGAGCGCACGCGTCTCGAAGGCCTGCTGGGGCGTGGTGGCGCACTCGACGAGCTCAACCAGGAGCTCGCGGAAGCGATCGCCGCCCGCAAGCTCGATGCGGCGACGCCCGGCCTCGTCGACCACCTGTGGGCGACGACGCTGGAGAAGCTCGCCGTCGACCAGCCGGGCTATTCGGCCTATCGCCGCGCCCGAGACCTGAGCCGGCCAAGCTAGCGCGCCCTCGGCGCGTGCACGCAAGATGAGCCGGGACGCCGCCCGGCACCTGAACGGGAGGACACCATGGACTTCAATCTGCCGCAGGGTCTCGTCGACTATCTCGCCGAGCTCGACCGCTTCATCGAGACGGAGATCAAGCCGCTCGAGCAGCAGGACGACAACATCCGCTTCTTCGACCACCGCCGCGAGCACGCGCGCACCGATTGGGACAACGGCGGCCTGCCGCGGCACGAGTGGGAGGAGCTGCTGGCCGAGGCCAAGCGTCGGGCCGACAAGGCCGGTCACCTGCGCTTCTGCCTGCCCAAGGAGTTCGGCGGCCAGGACGGCTCGAACCTGTGGATGGCCGTCATCCGCGAGCACTTCGCCACGAAGGGGCTCGGCCTGCACAACGACCTGCAGAACGAGCACTCCATCGTCGGCAATTTTCCGTTCATCGTCATGCTGCGCGATTTCGGCACGCAGGCGCAGAAGGACGAGTTCATCCCGGGCACCCTCGACCGCACCCGGCGCATCACCTTCGGCCTGACCGAGCCCCACCACGGCTCGGACGCCACGCACATGGAGACGCGGGCGGTGCGGCAGAGCCGCGACGGCAAGCCGGGCTGGCTGATCAACGGCGAGAAGATGTGGACCACCGGCATGCATGTGGCCACCCACTGCGCGCTGTTCGCCCGCACCAGCGGCAAGGACGGCGACGGCCGCGGCATCTCCTGCTTCCTGGTGCCGACCTCGACGCCGGGCGTGAAGGTCGAGGAGTACCTGTGGACCTTCAACATGCCGACCGACCATCCCCGGGTCAGCTTCAAGGATGTCTGGGTGCCCGATGACGCGCAGTTCGGCCCGCCCGAGCTCGGCCTGGCGCTGGCCCAGTCCTTCGTGCACGAGAACCGCATCCGCCAGGCGGCGGGCTCGCTCGGCGCCGCCGTCTACTGCATCAACGAGAGCGTCAAGTATGCGCGCCAGCGCAAGCCGTTCGGCGAGGCGCTGGCCGTCAACCAGGCGATCCAGTGGCCGTTGGTCGAGCTCGCCACCCAGGCCGAGATGCTGCGGCTGCTGATCCGCAAGACGGCCTGGGAGATGGACCAGATGCCTCATCCCGAAGTGGAGAAGGTGCTCTCCGACAAGGTGTCCATGTGCAACTACTGGGGCAACCGGCTGTGCTGTGAGGCGGCCGACCGGGCCATGCAGGTGCACGGCGGCATCGGCTATTCGCGCCACAAGCCGTTCGAGCACATCTACCGCCATCACCGCCGCTACCGCATCACCGAGGGCTCGGAGGAGATCCAGATGCGCAAGGTGGCGGGCTTCCTGTTCGGCTTCATGGGCCCCCGGCGCAAGGAATTCGCCGAGCTGGAGCGGGCCGCAGCCGAATAGCGAGCCGCGAGGGGCGTTGACGTCGGCGCCCGGATGCCGATCAATGGCGAATGAAAAAGGCGGCGCACCAATGCGCCGCCAAGCGACAAATGGGGAGGACAACCATGGAAACGCGTGATCGCGTCGGCTCACGATGGCTGGGCTTGACGCTTGCCGCGGCGCTGGCGGCAGCGCCGGCGGCGGCGCTGGCCGAGGGCAAATACGGGCCCGGCACCTCCGACAAGGAGATCAAGATCGGCCAGACCATCGCCTATAGCGGCCCGGCGTCGGCCTACGGCCAGCTCGGCAAGGTCCAGGGCGCCTACTTCGACTGGCTGAACAAGACCAAGGGCGGCATCAACGGCCGCAAGATCACCTTCATCAGCAAGGACGACGGCTACCAGCCGCCCAAGGCGGTCGAGAATGCCCGCAGCCTGGTCGAGAACGACGAGGTGGCGCTGATCTTCTGCGTGCTGGGCACGCCCATCAACATGAGCATCCGCAGCTACCTCAACGCCAAGAAGGTGCCGCAGCTGTTCATCGCCGCCGGCTCGTCGGCCTTCAACGATCCCAAGAAGTTCCCATGGACCATGGGCTGGCAGCCCAACCTGCACGGTGAAGCCAAGTTCTACGCCAAGCACGTGCTGGCCACGAACCCGAACGCCAAGATCGCCGTGCTCTACCAGAACGACGACTTCGGCAAGGACCTGCTCAGCGGCCTGCGCGACGGCCTCGGCGACAAGGCCGACAAGATGATCGTCTCCGCGCAGAGCTTCCAGGCGGCGGATCCGACCGTCGACAGCCCGCTGGTGATCCTGCACAACTCGGGCGCCGACACGCTGTTCCTGTTCACCTATTCCAAGCAGGGCGCCCAGGCGATTTCCAAGATCGCCGACCTGAACTGGAAGCCGGCGACCTACCTGCACCTGGGCGCCGCCTCGGTGGGCGCCACGCTGAAGCCGGCCGGCCTCGACAAGTCCACCGGCATCATGACCGCCGGCTTCATGAAGGACGTCACCGATCCCAAGTGGGCCGACGACAAGGACGTGAAGGAGTTTTTGGCCTGGGCCAAGGAGAACATCCCGAGCGCCGACGTCAACGACAGCCTGAACCCGGCCGGCTACGCCTACGCCCAGACCATCGAGCAGGTGCTGCGCCAGGCCGGCGACGACCTCACCCGCGAGAACATCATGAAGCAGGCGGCGAATCTGAAGGATTTTCGCGTCGGCCTGCTGCTGCCGGACAGCCGCATCAACACCTCGCCGGAGAACTATGCGGTCGTCACCTACATGAAGCTGCAGCGCTTCAACGGCAAGAGCTGGGACTTCGTGGACTGATCCCTCCGAGTCATGGCCGGGCTTGACCCGGCCATACATCCACTAAAGAACTGAACTCTTATTCCTCGGAGCTGTCGCGGTTACTTGGACGAATTTCGTCTTTGTTTCGATGGATGGCCGGGTCAAGCCCGGCCATGACGCGTGGGCCCGAAAGCGGGAGACAAGTACCATGGCACGGCTTACGGGGCGCGTGGCGCTCGTCACCGGCGGCGGCAGGGGCATCGGCGCGAGCCTGGTGCGGCAGCTGGCGGCGGACGGGGCCGCCGTCGTCGTCAACGACCTGGACGAGGCGCCGGCGGCAGAGAGCGTCGCCGCGATAAAGGCCGGCGGCGGCCGCGCCGTCGCCTGCGCTGGCAGCGTCACCGCCACGGACTTTCCAGCCCGGTTCTTCGAGACGGCGCTCCGTGAGTTCGGCGGCGCCGACATCGTCGTCAACAACGCCGGCTATATCTGGAACGCCGGCGTTGCCAACACCACGGACGAACAGTGGGATGCGATGCAGGATGTCCATCTCAAGGCGGTGTTCCGCATCGCGCGAGCGTTCGAGCCGGTGCTGCGCGAGCAGGTCGCCAGGGACGATGCCGCTGGCGTCCGGCGCCATCGCAAGTTCGTCAGCGTCTCGTCCGTCTCGGGCACCCACGGCGCCTATAAGCAGATCAGCTATTCGGCCGCCAAGGCGGCGGTGGTCGGCCTCACCAAGAGCCTGGCGCGGGAGTGGGGACGCTATCACGTCAACGTCAACAGCGTCGCCTTCGGCCTGATCGGCACGCGGCTGACCCAGGAGATCAAGGGCGAGACGGCGATCACCGTCGAGGGCCGGCAGCATCGGGTGGGGCTGACCCGGGCCATTCTGGACGACCTCGCCACCCACACGCCGCTCGGCCGGTCCGGCACGCCCGACGAGGCCGCCGGCGCCCTGCTGCTGTTCTGCCTGCCCGAGTCCGACTACATCACCGGCCAGGTCATCGACGCCGACGGCGGCGCGGCGCTGTAGGGCGCATCTCCTGCGATCGGGCGATCTCGCCGGAGGTCCAGGCGCTCGGGGCTTGCCGACCCGGCCGCCCGGGCACGGCCGGTCTCCATCGTCTGCCGCGCAACTATCCTTGCATCCGTTGCGATGGCCGCCGCCACGAGCGCATGACGCTGATACGTCGCGTCGTGGCTCGATCGAGCAGCAGGAATCGTCGCCAGAGCCATGCCGATCGTCTCACGCCGCCTGGTTTGACTTACCTGCGCGAACCCAGAATGGTCCGTGCCGGAAACGGGCGCGGCATTTCGACGGCGATCGGGGCGTGGAGACTTTCGGCGGATGGCGAGGCGAGAGACGAGGTTGCGGGACGAGGTCATCGCCTTCAAGCGGGATCGCATCGTCAAGGCTGCAGCAAAGCTGTTTTATCAAAATGGCTACGACAGTACGACAGTCGACGCCATCGCCGCCGATCTGAAGACGACGAAGCAGTTCATCTATACGTATTTTGACAGCAAGTCGGACATCCTGTTCACCGTCTGCCAGATCGGAAGCGCGCTGACGCTGGAGATGGCCGAGCGTGTATCTGCGTCCGACGCCGGGCCGGAGCAGCAGCTCGACGAGCTTATCCGCGGTCTTGTTCGCGTCATTGTGCAGGAGAAGGTGTCTGTCGCCGTCTTCATCCGCGAGGAAAAGAATTTGGAGCCTGCGCATCTCGCCGAGATCAACCGGCGTCGCCGCGCCTTCGACCAGGTTCTGGCCGGCGTCATTGAAAACGGGCAGAGCCAGGGGCTGTTTCAGGTCGACGACATCCAGACGACGACCAGGCTGGTCTCGGGGATGATCAACTTCACCTATTCCTGGTTCAAGGCGGATCGAAAGCTGTCGGCGCAAGCCCTCGCCGACACCACGGCCCGGCTGGTGCATCGGATGGTGCGCGCGCCGTAGAAGCTCTGCATAGTGATTTTGACGCCTTGGCTCCGTCGCAGCAACAAGGCGTACGGCGATGCAACTGCGTACCTCGCCCCGCTTGCGGGGAGAGGTCGGAGCGCGCGAGCGTAGCTTGCGTACTCCGGGTGAGGGGGCTTTCAGAAGAGGGCTCCAGCCGGTCATGCCACACGGCGACGCCCCCTCACCCCTCCCCGCAAGCGGGGCGAGGGTGCGCGGTGGCTCCCCCAACGCCTGAACCGTCAAATCTCGTGTGCAGAGCCACCAGAAGCGCTCCACTCGGCTGGCATGCGATTTTGCACGTGTGGCATGCCATTGACATCGCCGAGCGTCAGCCACGAAACTCTCCGCATCAAGGGTCGGGACGGCCGCCACGGCCGCAAGCAGGCCCGAGGGAGGGACGATGCCGTATGCCCAGTCAGGAGACGTTCGGCTCTATTACGAAGAAGCCGGGACCGGCCATCCGATCATCTTCGTGCATGAGTTCGGCTCTGATCTGCGCGAGTGGGAGACACAGCTCCGCTTCTTCTCACGTGACTATCGCTGCATAGCCTTCAACGCCCGCGGATACCCACCGTCCGATGTGCCGAGCGCTGCGGACTCCTATAGCTATATTCATTCGGCCGACGACATCGCGGCCGTGGCGCGTCATCTCGGCATCGAGAAAGCTCACATCGTCGGGTTGAGCATGGGGGCGTATGCCGCTTTGCAGTTCGGCCTGCGGTACCCGGGCATGGCGAGCGCCATCGTCGTCGCGGGCTGTGGCTCGGGCGCCGCGCGCGAGCACCGTGCGTCCTTCAAGGCCCATGCCGAAGCCATGGCTCGCCAGTTCCTGGAGGCGGGATCGGCCGCCGTCGCGCCTGCGGTCGGGCTCGGCGCCACGCGCGTCCAGCTGCAGAACAAGGATCCCCGAGGCTGGCAGGAATTCGTCCGGCATCTCGGCGAGCATTCGGCCGAAGGCTCGGCGCTCACGCTCAGCAATTACCAGGCGATCCGCCCGTCGCTCTACGATTTCGAGGATGAGCTCAGACAGCTCACGACGCCGATCCTGCTCGCTGTCGGCGACGAGGACGAGCCCTGCCTGGACGTCAACCTGTTCCTCAAGCGCACCATCCCGTCCGCCGGCCTCTGGATGCTTCCGCGATCCGGCCATGCCATCAATCTGGAAGAGCCCGGCGCCTTCAACGAAGAGGTGCAGCGCTTCTTTTCCACCGTGGAGCGAGGCCGCTGGGGACTGCGCGATCCGCGCAGCCTGGCGGAGGGGCTCGGCAATCCCGGCAAGACCGCGACGCCGTGACGGCATGGCGCGCCACATGCGCTCCTTCGGCCACCGATTTGGGCGTTGTTGCCCGGCCGATGCCGCGCCCGGCGCGGGTGACGAGACAGGCTGTGCAGAAACGGTGCGTATGCATCCGGCTCATGCCAGCCCGCCCGTTCCTTTTCGCCTTCCTCAGATGTGCCCGGCGGTAACGACGAGACGCGCAGCCGCCGCAAGCAATGCCAGGCGCGTAGCATGCCGATCGCGTGCAGCAATCGTCCCAATGCAAGCATGCCGCCGACGGCGTCGAACCAGGATCCGGACGGCTGCGGTGAGGCGTCGAGGTCCGGCGCCTCGTTGGGGCTCAGCGCGCGGCGTCGATGATCTGGCCACCATCCGGCGTAAGACTGTAGCCAGTCAGGAACTGCGCATCCCGGCTGGCAAGGAACAGGACGACCGGGGCAATGTCGTCGTCCGGTGATCCGAAGCGGGCGAGTGCGTTCGATGGCGGCGGCGCGTTGGCCGCGGCCGCGCCCCAGGTGTCGGCGACCGGCAGAACGTTGTTGACGGTGATCTTGTTAGCGCCCCATTCGCGCGCAGCGGTCCGGGTCAGGGCACGCACAGCCTCCTTCGCCAGGTTGTAGGGACCGTAGGGCAGCAGACCCGTGATCCCGGCCAGCGAGGCGAAATTGATGACGCGACCCTCTCCGCTGGCCTTGAGGTACGGATAGGCGGCCTGCATCGTGCGCAAGTAGGCGATCGGGCCCATGTCAAAGTTGCGCTGTAGCTGCTCGATTGTGAGGTCGATGATCGAGGCCGTGACCACGGACGGGTCAAAGGCGACGTTGACGAGAATGTCGAGACCGCCATACGCCGCGACGACCTTTTCCACCGCGGCCTGGATCTGACTGGCGTCGCTTACGTCAGCCACGACCGGGAGCGCAGTTCCGCCAGCGGCCTGAATGTCGGCAACGACCTGATCGACGTTTGCCTGAGTGAGCGAAAGAACCGCAACCTTCGCGCCCTCTGCCGCGAGCAACTTGGCGATGGCGCGGCCGATGCCGCGACCGGCACCGACGACGAGCGCTGTCTTTCCGTTGAGTCGGCCCATGACTATCTCCGTTCGTTGAGGATTGACTGGTGCCTGGCCGCCCCGAAATCGTAGGGCGACGGGGGGACACGGGCGACGTTCTGCGTAAGGAAGGAAGCTGCCAGGAGCAGCAGGCCGACGGCCGCCGGCAACGCGCCCTTGGGCTTGCGCACGCCGAGATGCGCCATTCCGGACAGCAGCAGGTGATAGAAGATGCCGGCGTAGGCGAGATCGCTCAGCGAGACGCTGACCCGCGACATGATTGCGGCCACGCCAAGAACCTTCACGACGATCGTGAACGGCACAAGGTGGGGAGCCGGATAGTTCAGATCGGCGAGGGCCTGACGAATAAAGTCTCCTTTGGCCGCATATATGTATGCGGAGCTCAGATAGAGCAGAGATAATAGCGCTGTGCTACCCGAATAGATGTATGTCGCAGTCATGTGGCCTTTCTCGTCGCCTCTCGGCGCAGGGCATTCCTTTTGTCAGTTTCGGAATCGGACGGCGGCGCCGCTTCTTGCGCGCCCCTGCCGCTGTTCATATTGAAAATGTCGCCTAATATTGATATCTGCAAGTAGGATGAATTACTTGATGCTAGTATGGAAATCCTGACCAATGGCCGGTGAAGAGCTCAACATGCACGAGGAGATGCGGCGGGCGTTCGCGCTGCTCTCAGGCAAGTGGAAGCTGGAGATCATGTGGCTGCTGAACCAGCGGGTTTATCGCTTCGGTGAGCTCCGCAAAGCGATCCCCGGTATCACCCAGCATATGCTGACCGCGCAGCTTCGCGAGCTTGAAGCGGACGGGCTCATTTCGCGCACGGTGTTTGCGGAAGTGCCCCCTCGCGTCGACTACGCGATCACGCAGAAGGCGCGAGGACTAGGTCCCACGATGGAGGCGCTGACGGCATGGTGGAACGAGCATGGAAAGACCGTGCCGGCAAAGCCGAGCACCGGACGGGGACGTAAGGCCAAATAGGCCGGATCTCGAGCCGATCGGCATCGAGCCCGGCTCAGCCTTGTCCTACGATCCGGCCGTCCGCCGACAGCAGCAGCGGCGAGCGGGGCAGAGCGTGCTTCTGGATCTTGCCCGAGGGGGTGTGCGGCAGGTCTTCGACGAAGACGATCTCCGTGGGCACCTTGTAGCGGGCAAGCTCGCGTCGGCAGTGGTCGATCACGGCAGCGGGACCGATCGGGGCCGCGCCGCCCTTCAGGACGATGAAGGCGCGGCCCATCTCCCCCAGCGGTCGTTCGGAACGCCGACGACGGCGACCTCGAGGACCGCGTCGAGCTCGACGATGACCCGCTCGACCTCGGCGGGATAGACGTTCTCGCCGCCGGAGATGTACATGTCCTTCCAGCGGTCGACGATATAGTAGTAGCCGTCTTCGTCGACGCGGAAGGCATCGCCGGTGCGGAACCAGCCGTCGCGCCATTGGCTCGCATTCGCCGTTGGATTGTTAAGGTAGCCGGGCGCGATCTGAGGCCCGCGCACCAGCAACTCGCCCACCTCGCCAGGCGCCACGTCATTGAGCTCCGCGTCGACGATGCGGAGGTCGACGTTCATCACGGGCAACCCGACCGAACCGCGCTTCCTCTCGATGTCGGCCTTGGGCAGCAGGAGGATCAGCGAGCAGGCTTCCGTCATGCCCCATCCCTGCTGCAGCCGCATCCCCTTCGACGAGAACAGCTCGACCATGGGAATGGGGACAGCCTGGCCGCCCGAGATGACACTGACCAGGTGGTCGAAGCGGGCGTCCTGAAACGCCGGCAGCTCAGACATGAACAAAAAGTGCGTCGGCACGCCCATGAAATGGGACAGGCCGGTCCGGGGATCGGCGATCAGCCGCAGGCATAGGGCGGGATCGAACGTCCGCATGACGAAATTGGTGCCGCCGAGGCAGAGCACCGGGTTGACGTAGGTATTGAGCCCGCTGATGTGGAACATCGGCAGCACGGTCAGGCTGACGCTTTCGGTCGACAGCCCCACCTTCGCCACCAGGTGTGCCACCAGGCAATCGACCATGCCGTAGGTGATCAGGGCGCCCTTGGGGTGCCCCGTCGTGCCCGACGTGTACATGACGGTCCAGACGGTCTCCTCCGAGAGCTCGGGGATCGGCCGGGGAGGGGCGGTGCGGTGGCGGGCGATGCCGCGCTCGTAGTCGCTTTCCGCCCCGTCCCGGATCGTCAGCACGTGAGGCACGCCGGCCGTGCGCGCGGCTTCGCGGCCGGCGGCTTCGAACTCGGGCCCGACGAAGAGCACCGACACGCCGGCATCGCGCATGATGTAGTCGAGCTCCGGCGCCGTCAGCCGCCAGTTCAGTGGCAGGAACCGCGCCGGCAGCCGCCGGCAGGCGAACTGCACCTCCAGCACGTCGGTCGAGTTGTGGCAGAGCACGGCGACGGTGTCGTCTGGACCGATCGCGAAGCTCGAGCCCAGAAACCGGGCCAGCGCGTCGATACGCCGGTCCAGCCCGGCATAGGTGAGCGAACGACTGGAGTGCAGATCGATCAGGGCGAGCTTGTCCGGAACGATCCGACGATGGTGGCGAATCCAGTCGTAGGTGCGGCGCCCCATGATCGTCTCCCTCGTAATGCGCCGGTGTTCCGGTCGCGTCCACGCCGTCGACAGCCGTTCCGATCGCGCCTCGGCGCTACCCGTCTATCGCGAGACCGAGGCCGCCGGCGCATCTGCTAGCGGGCAACCGCCCTGCGCGAGCGTGAGATTGGCGATGGTCCCAGGCACTGTCTCGACGAGCTTGAAGTAATCCCAGGGGGCTTTCGATTCCTCGGGCGACTTCACGCGGACGAGATACTGGTCGAAGACGAACTTGCCGTCCGCCCTGATCTGCCCTTTCGCGAACATGTCGTCGATAGGGGTCTGCTTCATCTTGTTGACGACAGCCAGCGAGTCGTCCGTTCCGGCGGCCTCGATCGCCTTCAGATAGTTGATCGTGTAGGAATAGGCGCCGGCGTGCGAGAAGTTCGGCATGCTGTTCATCCGCGCGAAATAGCGCTTGCTCCACGCCTCGCTCGCCGCCGTCCGGGCCCTGTAGAACGGCGTCGGCAGCACGAGCCCCTTGGCGACGTTCAGCCCGGCGGCGTGCACGTCGGTGTCGAGGAAGATCATGGCCATGACGTTCTGCTTGAGGCCGTATTCGTTCGCCGTCTTCAACGCATTCGACGCATCGCCGGCGCCGTTGGCGAGCACGATGACGTCGGCCTTCGACGATTGCGCCTGCACGACCATCGACGAGAAGTCCAGCATGCCGACCGGATGCTTGACGGTTCCGACGATCTTGCCGCCGGCTTCCGTGATCAGCTTGGTCAGTGCCGACTCGATCGCGGTGCCGAAGGCGGAATCGAGCGTGATGAAGAAGAACGTCTTGCCCAGCGTGTCGACGGCCGCCTTGGCCGAGGTCTTGGCCAGAGAATAGGTGTCGAAGACATAGAGAACGGTCGTCGGCGAGCACGATTTGCTGATCAGCTCGGTGGTGCCCGAGCCGCTGATCAGCAGCGCCACGCCCTTTTCGCGCGTGAGGTGCTGAACCGCCAGAGCCACGTTGGAGCCGGGCACGTCGGCGATCGCGTCGACCTTGTCGACGTCGATCCAGCGGCGGGCAATGGCCACGCCGATGTCGGGCTTGCCCTGGTGGTCCCCGACGATCACCTCGATCGGCTTGCCGAGCACCTTGCCGCCGAAGTCCTCGACGGCCATCCTGACGGCGGTGACCGTGCCGGGCCCCGTGGCTGCGGCATAGGTGCCCCCCATGTCCGTGAGAACGCCGATCCGGACCACGTCGCCCGACACCTGAGCGTGCGCCGCGCCGGTGCCCGCCGCGCAGCTCAGCACAGCGCACGCCATGAACCCGCATACCTGACGCGTAAGCATCGTTTCCTCCCCTTTTGTGTTTTGTCTGCCTTGTTGGCAGTGACTTGGCACCGTCGGCCTGTTGCCGGCCGGTGCGAATGCCCTCCCTTCATGAGGGGTGACGGATGCGCCTACGCGACGGCGAGGCGGCCCGGCAGGTGTTGCGCCGGTGCGGCATCGATGCCGCGCGGATCTCCGATCTTTTTCAGCGCGGGCATGACCTCCGCCGCGAACAGCTTCATGTTGCGCTCGGCCTCGGCAAAAGGCATGTCGGCATAGCCGAAGATGCCGAGAAATCCGGAGTTGTTCACCCTGTCGTGGAGGTGAGCGATCTTGTCGAGGCACTGTTTCGGCGTGCCCCAGATGTGCAGATCGACGAAGAAATCGACCATCTTCTGCTCGCCGCGCTTCTTCAGGGTATCGTGGAACTTGCCGTAGTATTCGTAACCCTTTGTGGTCTTCATGTGCTCGCCGAAATCGTAGTGGGCGAGCACGGATTCGTAGTAGTCGCCGATGTATTTTTGCGCGAGCTCGCGCGCCCGCACCGGATCCTCGTCGCAGAAGACCCAGCCGGCCGAGATCGGCGCCGGTGCCCGGTAGCCGTTCACGTCCTCGAAGATGGCGCTGTAGCTTGCCACGTCGGTGACCGTGTCGTCCCAGGACTTCTGCGGAATGATGAGGATGCCCAGGCCGAGCTCCGCCATGATGCGCATGGATTCGGGCGACACCGCCGAGGCGTAGGTGCGGCCCTTGAACGAGCGCAGCGGCAGCGGCCGGATCGGCGAGGGGATCTGCTTGATGTACGTGCCGTCGTGTTCGAGGACGCCGGTCTCGAGCCCCCGGATGACGCACGTCGCGATCTCGATGAAGCGCTCGCGCGACTCGTTCATGTCGATCTGAAAGCGGTCGAACTCGACCTTGCCGATGCCGCGGCCGATGCCGAGGATGGCGCGGCCGCCGGAGACGTGGTCCAGCACCGACAATTCTTCGGCGACCCGGACCGGATGATGCCAGGGCAGCACCATCACCATGGTTCCCAGCCGCACCGTGCGGGTGCGGCCGGCCATGTAGGTCAGGAACTGCGCCGGGTTCGGGCACATCGTGTAGTCGGTGAAATGGTGCTCGGCCGTCCAGATCGATTCGAAGCCGAGCGGCTCGGCCAGGTCGGCCAGCTCGAGGTTGCCCGCGTAGACTTCACGATCCGTCAGGTGCTGACCGGGGTTCTGAAAAATGACCGACGTGCCGACGTGCATCCTGGGCCCTCCGTGTATTACTTTTGGACACGAAATCATACTGGTTAGTCTACGTCAACACGATGCCGGACCCGCGGCGGCGGCAGTCGCACGCAGCATCGATAGGCCTGCCCCGTCGCGGCCCCGGGCGGCTCGAACTGATGGATCGGCGGAATTACAACCCGGCTAGATCAGTATGATAGTCATACCGGCGGTCTGCGTCCGAACGCCGTGAATGCGGTCGCGGCTGAATCGGCCGCGACGATCCCGGGGCCAGGCTCCAGGCCAACACGGCCCAGGTGATGCAGCGAGGGCGGTTTCGGCTCGCCGCCGCTTGTCGTCGATGGCGCGGATATGGACTTCGCCAGCGACCGGTTTTGGGAGAAACCCGATGCTAAGACATCTACCGCGTCTGGCCGCCGTCGACGGGGATCACCGCGCCGGTGACGAAGCTGGCGAGCGGGCTCACCAGATAGGCTGCCATGCTGGCGATCTCGTCGGGCCGGCCGAAGCGCTTCAGCGGCACCTCGCGCTCCACCCAGCGCTTCCAGGCCTCGCCGCGGCTACCCTGGCTGCGCTCCTCCCAGGTGCCGCCGGGAAAGATGATGTTGCCCGGCGCCAGCGCGTTGACGCGCACGTTGGCGGCGCCGGCGACATGGGCCAGTTCCTTGGCCAGATGGTTCATGGCGGCCTTGGCGGTGCCGTAGGTGAGCGGCGTGCCGAGCGCGCCGAGCCCGGCGATCGAGCTGATCATCAGGATCGCGCCTTCCCCGCGCGGCACCATCGCCCGGAGCGAGGCGCGGGCCAGGCGGAAGGCGGAATCGAGATTCTGCATCATCCCCGCGTCCCAGGTCTCGTCGTCCACCTCGAAGCCCGGCGGGCACGGGTGCAGGCCGACGTTGGCGACGCTGGCCCAGAGCGGCCCGAACTCGGCTTCGATCCGCGTCACCGCTTCGTCGATCGCCGCGGTCTGGCGCATGTCGCCGACGTAGGTCCAGACCTTGTCGGCGCCGAAGCGGCCGGCCAGCTCGTCGCGCGCCGCGGCGAGGCTGTCGGCGCCACGGGCGGCCATGGCCACCTTGGCGCCTTCGGCCAGGCAGGCTTCGACGATGCCCCGCCCGATGCCGCGGCTCGCCCCCGCCACGAAGACGACGCGGTCCTTCAGCTGGAGATCCATGGTGTGTCCTCGGCTATTGGTGCTGCACGGAGATGTTGAAGCTTTGGCGCCGGCAGAGCCGCCGCGCACCCTCTCCCCACTTGTGGGGAGAGGTATGGAGCCCGGCCGTCCATCATCACGGCTCCGGCGAGACGCGCACCAGCAGCTTGCCGTCGTTGCCGCCGGAGAACAGCAGCGTCACGGCGCTCGCGGCATTCTCCAGGCCGTCGACGATGTGGGTCTTCCACTTGAGCTCGCCCCGCTGCACCCAGGGGACGAGCTCGGCCATGGCCTCCCCGATGCGGGGAAAATAGTCGATGACGATGAAGCCCTTGATCAGCAGGCGGTGCATCAGCACGCGGCCGAAGTCGGCCGGGCCGGGAACCGGCCGCTCGTCGTTGTAGGTGGAGATCATGCCGCACAGCGACACCCGGCCGAAGGTGTTCATGCGGGCGATCACCGCGTCCATGATGGCGCCGCCGACGTTCTCGAAGTCGATATCGATGCCCTTGGGGCACAGGCGGTCGAGGGCCGCCGCCACGTCCTCGCTCTTGTAGTCGATGACGCCGTCGAGGCCGAGCTCGTCGCGCAGCCAGTCGCACTTGGCCTGGCCGCCGGCGATGCCGACGACGCGGCAGCCCTTCAGCTTGGCGATCTGGGCTGCGATGGAGCCGACCGCGCCCGCCGCCGCCGACACCACCACCGTCTCGCCCGGCTTGGGCTGACCGATGTCCATCAGGCCGAAATAGGCGGTGACGCCGGTCGAGCCCAGCACGCTCATGTGCGCCGCGAGCGGCACGCCCGGCAGGTGCGGCACCGGCCGCATCAGATGGTCCTTGGCGATGGTGAACTCCTCCCAGCCGCCGACCGCCGGCTTCACCAGATCGCCGGGCTTGAACTTCGGCGAGCCCGACCGCTCCACCACGCCCAGGACGCCGCCGCGCATCACCTGGCCCAGCTCGACCGGCGGCAGATACTGGTCGCGGTCGCTCATCCAGATGCGGTGGGTGGGATCGAGCGAGAGATAGATGTTGCGGCTCAGCACCTCGCCGTCGGTGATGGCGCGCAGCGGCGTCTCGACGAGCTCGAGGTCGCCGCCGGCGATGGTCCCGGTCGGACGGCGGCGAAGAATCCATTGCTTGTTGGCGGTCATCGTCAAGGCTCCCGAACGGCCATGGGCAGCCGGCCGTCGGCGACCGGCGCGGGTGATGGTTTCCGTCGTAACCGCCGCTCGCGATGTTTCAAGTCCCGCCGCGCGGTGTTCCACTGCGCGAGCGCTCGCCGGCTGCGTGCTTGCGACCCAAAAGCCGGTCCGGTACTGTGGAAAGCAAGCGGGACTAAATTCCGCATTTTGGGAATAAAGCCATAGGCTTCCAGGGGTGGGAGGGAGACAGTGGGACGCCCGTCGCATAAGATTGGCCGGCTCGATCCGGCGCGTGGCTCGTCCGCGGTTGAGGGGCCGCGGTCCGACGACCGCGACTTCGTTCAGGTGGTGGCGCGCGCCCTGGATGTGATGCGTTGCTTCGACGGGGCGCATGCCCTGCTCGGCAACCAGGATATCGCCAACCTCACCGGGCTGCCCAAATCCACCGTCTCTCGCCTCACCTATACGTTGACACGCGTAGGATATCTCGCGTATGACGTGCGCCGTCAGGCCTATCAGCCGGGCGACGCGGCGCTCGCCGTCAGCAGCACGCTGCTGCGCGGGCTGGAGGCGCGGGCGCTGATTCGGGAATGGCTCGACGAATGCGCGGCCGCGGTGTGCGGGACCTGGGGCATGACCCTGCGCGACCGGCTCGACATGGTCTACCTGGAAACGGGCCGGGCGAACGATGTGATCGCCCTGCAATCCTCCATCGGCTCGCGCGTGCCGCTGGCCACCACCGCCGCCGGACGCTGCTATCTGCTGAGCGTGCCGGACGGCGAGCGTCAGCGCCTGCTGCAGGAGGTCGCGGCCACGACGCCCGGCGAGGCGCCGCCACTGCGCCTGTGGCTCGAAGCCAACGAGGCGGCGTACGAGCGGGACGGCTACGTCGTGTCGAGCGGGGACTGGAATCCGCACATCAGCGGCATGGCGCTGTCGGTCTTTTCGCCGATGCACAGCCGCACCTTCGTCTTTTCCGTCGGCGTGCTCACGGCCGACTATGGTGATCAGCGCCTGCGCGGCGAGGTGGCGCCGCGGCTGTTGGCGCTGGGCGAACGCGTCCGTCTGCTCGCCGACTCGCTCGCCGCCTGACCGCCCTGTGTCCAGCCCCGTGGAGGATCGCATCCGATGAACTGGCAGCCGGAGATCGATGAGCTGCGGCGGCGCGAGAGCCTCGCCCGGGAGATGGGCGGGGCGGACAAGGTCCGCCGCCAGCACGACGGCGGCCGGCTCACCATTCGCGAGCGGATCGACCGGCTGGCGGATCCGGGCAGCTTCCACGAGACCGGCGCCATCGCCGGCAAGGCGGACTACGACGCCAACAACGACCTGGAGGCGTTCACGCCGTCCAACTGCGTGTTCGGGCGGGCCAAGGTCGACGGCCGCCCGGTGGTGGTGGTCGGCGACGATTTCACCGTCCGCGGCGGCTCGGCCGACGCCTCGATCCACGCCAAGCCGCTGATGGCCGAGCAGATGGCGGGCGAGTTCCGGCTGCCGATCATCCGCATCATCGAGGGATCGGGCGGCGGCGGCTCGGTCAGGACCATCGAGACCACCGGGCGCGCCAACCTGCCCGGCGGCGTCGGCGGCGGCGAAGGCTTTCAGGTCATGACCGGCAACATGGCCGTGGTGCCGGTGGTCGGCCTGGGCCTGGGCTCCGTGGCCGGGCTCGGCGCGGCGCGCCTGGCCGCCAGCCACTATTCGGTGATGACCAAGACGTCGGCGATGTTCGTCGCCGGCCCGCCCCTGGTCGCCCGGCTCGGCCAGGAGCTGAGCAAGCAGGAGCTCGGCGGCTGGGAGATCCAGACCCGCGCCGGTGCCATCGATCATGCGGTCGACACTGAGGAGGAGGCTTTCGAGGCGGCGCGCACCTTCCTCTCCTACCTGCC
This sequence comes from Chelatococcus sp. KU-N122, assembly GCF_055391085.1. Lineage (NCBI taxonomy): Bacteria > Pseudomonadati > Pseudomonadota > Alphaproteobacteria > Hyphomicrobiales > Chelatococcaceae > Chelatococcus > Chelatococcus sp. KU-N122. The sequence continues at coordinate 2,129,544 of NZ_AP043981.1, forward strand.
GAGCTCGGTCTACGGCCTGCCGCCCCGCGTCGAGGCGAGTGACGATCCGGAGCGGCGCGAGGAAAGCCTCGCCACCGTGATCCCGCGCGACCGCCGCAAGGTCTACAAGATGCGCCCGATCATTGAGGCGGTGGTCGACCAGGGCAGCTTCTTCGAGATGGGCAAGATGTTCGGCCGGTCGCTGATCACCGGTTTCGCCCGGCTGGAGGGCCGGCCGGTGGCGGTGATGGCGAGCGATCCGTACTTCTTCGGCGGCGCCTGGACGGCGGATGCCTGCGAGAAGGCGATCCGCTTCATGGACACCGCCCAGACCTTCCACCTGCCGATGGTCTATCTGCTGGACTGCCCCGGCTTTCTCATCGGCCTGGAGTCGGAGAAGGCCGGGACGATCCGGGCCGGCGTGCGGGCGCTTGCCGCCATGAACCAGACCACCATCCCCTGGTGCACGATCATCGTGCGCAACGCCTTCGGCGTCGCCGGCGCCGTGCACAAGCCGGCCGGCCGCTTCGGCATGCGCTACGCCTGGGTCTCCGGCTATTGGGGCTCGCTGCCGCTCGAGGGCGGCATCGAGGCCGCCTATCGCGCCGATCTCGACGCCGCCGAGGACCCCAAGGCCAAGCTCGCCGAGATCGAGGGCCGGCTGAACAAGCTGCGCTCACCCTTCCGCAGCGCCGAGACCTTTTGGGTGGAGGAGATCATCGATCCGCGCGAGACGCGGCCGCTGCTGTGCGAGTTCGCCCGCCTGGCCGAGCCCGTGCTCACCCCGGGCAAGAGCACCTTCGAGATCAGGCCTTAGTTAACCGTCTCTCGTCATTGTGGCTGCGGCCGCTCATCCGCAACGCAGCCGAATGCAGTAGGCCGTGCCTTTGCCGTACCAAAGATGACCACGGTCTATTTGGCGGCGTTGACGATCTGGGTCAGGACTTGCGGCAGTTCGGCTCGCTGTTGAGCTGCCATCGGCTTCCATACACTCGCGGCCACGATGCGTGGGTTGTACGTGCCATCGCTGTCGACAGCGATGGTCCGGCCGATGCTGCCTGGTGGCGTCGGCACCTCCTGACCCCCGCCACGTTTCAGGTTGTAGGCTAGCTCGTCCAGCCCTTCCCGGCAGACGAACGCATCGTCGCCTTCGCGCGCGCGCCTTGCCGCGGTGATGCGATCGAGCTTTACCGCCATATCGACCAGCCGGGCGCGCTTCTCCGGCGGGAGAGTGCCGACGAACGTCCAAATGGGACGAAGCAGCACCAGTATCTGCTCACGGCGCTTCCTCGGGGCCGATACGTCCGCACAGCGGCTGCCATCGATCCTTATGGCAGCATACGCATAGAGCGCAGCAAAGCCTGCCGTCTCGCGCAATTCATCGGCCGGGCCCGGCGGAAGATGGTTGGACGCTCCCCATAGAGATGTCGCATACCACATGCTGACCAAGCTCGTGGCTCCCCCAAGCATCTGGGCCCGTTGCCAATCCAGATTGGCTTTGATGTCGGCGGGGGTGACCGCGCTCAACATGAGCTGCTGAAGCTGCTTGTAGTCCTTCTTCTTGAGCGCTGCCGTGAGCTGAGCCTGACGGGCACCCGGTGTCCCACCCGGTGCGGCCTGCGCGGTGGACATAGCGGCGGCGAGCGCCAGCGTGACGAGCTTCAATCGACAAGACGGCATCAAGATCGGGGCCCTGGAAGCATTGGTTGGAACGCCAGCGTCGCACTTGGAGCGACAGCGCGAAACGGCTGTCAGGCCCTTGCCCTAAAATGTCTGGTTGTGTGCCACGATTGCTACGAGATCGCCCTTCGGCCGGGTGGCAGTGCAGGCGGGCGTCCCGAAGTGCGACAGCACCGTCGTGGCTGGCCGCCCACCCGCTTGGTCGGATCTAGGGCACCGCCTCCGCAACGGTCGAGGGCGCGACTGGCCGAGCGTCGACGGGGCCACCGTCCTGGGGGAACAGGAGGATGTCCGCCGCCGGCGCGCTCTGCGTGGTGACGGTCGCGGGCACGGAGGCCGCCGGCGCGGTCGCCGTGACGGTAGCCGGCTGCGGCTCGCTCGCCTGAACCTGGCCGGATTCGAGGCCGGCGGTCGGCGCCAGAGAGACCTTTGACATGCCAGGACCGTCGGCCACCGCCGCGACCGCGCCCATGGCGTCGCTCAAGCCGGCGCCGAAGTCGTCGTCGCGGCCGAGGGAGCCCAGGTCGCGGGCCGTTCTGTTCATGACCTCGCGCACGGCGTCGGCGGAGAGCTCGGGGCGTTCGCTGAGCATCAGCGCCGCGACGCCGCTGACGTGGGCAGCCGCCATGGAGGTGCCGGAGCTGTAGGTGTAGGCGCCGGCCGGGGCCGCCACCAGGATCTCCGAGCCCGGCGCGGCGAGCGCCACATAGGCGCCGCGGTTGGCCACGGCGAGGCGCTTGTCGTCGGCGTCGGTCGCGGTGACTGCGATGACATGGGGCTCGGCCGCCGGATAGACCGGCTTCGCCGCGGGGCCCTCGTTGCCGGCGGCGGCGACGAGGATCATGCCCTTGGCGTGGGCCGCCGTGATCGTCTGCGCCAGCAGCGGATCGGCCGGGCCGCCGAAGCTCATGTTGACGACGCGCGCGGCCTTGGCATGGGCCCAGTCGAGGGCGGCGACGACGTGCGCCGTGGTCCCCTGGGCGCCCGGCTTGGCGGCGCTGGCCGAGAAGGCGCGAATGGCGAGCAGCTCGGCGCGCGGGGCCACGCCCATCAGGTCGGCGCGCGCGCCGACGATGCCGGCGATGGCGGTGCCGTGGGCGTGCGGCTCCGGCGGGCCGCCGATCTCGTCGAGGCTGTCGGCGACAGCGCCCTTGAGCTCCTTGTGCTCCGCGTCGATGCCGGAATCGATGATGGCGATGCGGGTCCTGTCGCCGAGCGCCAGCCTGTGCGCCTCCGGCGCGTGGATCTTGGCGACCGCGTATTGCGCGGCGGCCAGAACCGGCGTCGAGGGCGCAGCGCCGGCGGCGAGGGTGAAGATGTAGTTCGGCTGCGCCGCGAGCACGCGGCTGTTGCGCTCCAGCGCCCGCACCACGCTCGCCACGTCGCGGCGGTCGCCGATGCGGTAGCGGTTCATGTGCGCGCCGATCAGCTCGATGCGCGTCGACGAGACCAGCGTGAGCCGCTGGCTCCGGCCGATGGCCGCGCCGATGTCGGCGTCGCTCGTCGTGAACAGCACCTCGCCGGGCACGTACCGTGTCTCGTCGGCGGCGGGCACGCCGCTCACGGCGCGGGGAGCTGCGGCAACGGTGGTGGCCGGCGGCGGCGGCGGCACGGCGCGCGGCGTCCTGACCACGCGGGCCGCCCGCTCGGGCACGGCCGCCGGCGCCGGCGAAGGCCTGGCCACGACCTTGACCGGCTCGGGCCTGGGTTGCGGCCTGGCGGCCCGCACCGGTTCCGGCTTGGGCTCCGACTTCGGCTCCGACTTCGGCTCCGGTCTGGCGACCTTCACGGGCTCGGGCTTCGGCCGCGGCTTGACGACCTTGACGGGTTCGGGCTCGTCGACCTCCACCGGCGGCCGTGTCGGCCGCACCTTGGCTGGCTTCCGCGGTGGCGCCGGCGCGTCGACTTCGACGATCACGGGCCGTGGTCGCGGTCGCCGGACCGGTCGGACCACCTCGTCCTCGTCGGGGCCCGTGTCGACCCAGACGGGCCCGGGATAGGGCCGAGGATAGGTCGGATAGGGCCGCGGCGGATAAGGCCGGCCGGGCCAGTGCCCGGCGACGGGGCCAGGATAGGGCCGGCCGGGCCGGGGCCCTGCGTCGGGGCCGGGATAGGGGCGCCCGGGCCTGCCGGGCCAGGGACTGGCGATGGGGCCGGGGTAGGGGCGGCCAGGGCGGCCGGCGACCGGGCCCGGATAGGGTCGGCCGGGCCCATGCCCGACGCCGCGTCCGGGATAGCCGCCACCCTGGAAGCGGCCGCCTCCCTGCATGCCGCCGTAGGAGCCGAAATGAGATTGGGCCTGGGCTTCGCCGAGGCTCAGGGCGCCGATGACGGCGATGCAGAGCGTGCTCAGAAGGGTGCGGTGCGCTACGCGGCGGCGGCCACCGGCCGCAGGTGTCGGGATGGGCATGGCATTGCTCCTCCGTCCGCCTCGCCGCGGAGCTGGTGCGAGGCTGCCGCGTGAGCGTGCCCCCGCGACCGTCCGCCTGCGGTGCGGCTGGACACACGCTGCGAGGCAGCTGGTGCGGGCCTCGGCGCGGCCGGTCGCCGTCGGCACATCGCCCCCCGGTGCCGTGGCAAAAAAAATTGCGGAAGCGATGAACCGGACGAAGCGCCGCTGCGACCAACGGATATCGGGGATGCAACGGGCAGCCCCCTTGCTCGAAGGAACAGTCCGATGTCGCACCAGATCATTCGCAAGCTCGTCGTCGCCGCCGGCCTCGGGATCGCCACCGCCGGCCTCGCTCTCGCCCCGACCAGCGCGTCCGCCTTCGGCGGTGGCCATGGCGGCGGCGGCTTCGGCAAGGGCGGCTTCGGTGGCGGCCACATCGGAGGCGGCCACATCGGAGGCGGCCACTTGGGGGGTGGGGGCTTCGGCCGTGGGCATGGCCCCCGCTGGGGCGGCGGCTACGGCTTCGGTTATGGCCCGAGCTTCGTGGGCTATGGCTACGGCTGCGTCGTCAAGCGCTTCATCGACGAGGACGGCGACATCGTCATCCGCCGCCGCTGCTACTGAACCGGGGCGCCGGCCGCACTTGACCGCCACCGCGCGCAACGGGAAACGTGCCCCATCGAACCGAGGCGCCGCCGTCCCACCGGATGGCGGCGCCCCAGCATGCGGGGCGCGCTTTGGCGGGGGCTATGGGCGGCACGTCGGACGAGGACCTCATCCGCCGCATCGCGGCGGGCGAGCGGACGGCGATGATGGTATTCTATGGGCGTCATCACGTCCGCGTGCACCGCTTCCTGGTGCGCATGCTGCGCAGCGACGCCGCCGCGGAGGATGTCATCGGCGACGTCTTCTTCGACGTGTGGCAGCAGGCCGGCCGCTACGAGGCGCGCGCCAGCGTGACCACCTGGCTGCTGTCCATCGCCCGTTTCAAGGCGCTGTCGCAGCTCCGCAAGCGGACCACGGACGAGCTGGAGCCGGAGGTCGCCGAAGCGATCGAGGACGAGGCCGACGATCCGGAGGTGACCCTCCAGAAGGCGGACAAGGCGGCGGTGATGCGCCGATGTCTCGACCGTCTGCCGCCGATCCACCGCGAGGTGATCGATTTGGTCTACTACCACGAACAGAGCCTCGACGAGGTGGCGCAGATCCTGGGAATCCCGGAGAATACGGTGAAGACGCGCGTGTTCAACGCGCGCAAGCGCCTCTCCGAGCTCCTGGTCGCCGCCGGCGTCGACAGGGGATGGCCATGAGCACGACCGAACCGCCGACCGGCGAGACCGACATCGAGCTCCTGCTGCCGTGGTACGCCACCGGCCGCCTGAAGCCGGCCGACGCCGAGCGCGTGCGGCGCGCGCTCGACGGCGACGCGGAGCTGCGCCGCCGCCTCGACCTAGTGCGCGAGGAGCAGGCCGAGACCATCCTGCTGAACGAGGCCGTCGCCGTGCCGCCCGCGCGGGTCCGCGACGATCTCTTCGCCCGTATCGATGCGGGCGAGGGGCAGCGGGCACCCCTGCGCGCGGCAGCCACGGCGGTGCGGCGGAGCATGGCCGAGCGGCTCGCGGCTGCGGTGACGGCGCTGTCGCCGCGGACGCTCGCCTGGACGACGGCCGGCCTCTGCATCATCTTCCTGGCGCAGGCGGGCGTCATCGGCACGCTCATCGCCGAGCACGAGGCCGGCAGCGGCTACCAGACGGCCTCGAGCGGTGGTGCCACGGAGACGCCCGGCACATACGTGCTCCTGGCGTTCACCCCGACCGCGACGACGGCGGACGTGACGGCGTTCCTCTCCGCAGCCAAGGCGGTCATCGTCGACGGGCCCAAGCCCGGCGGCATCTATCGCGTGCGGATCGCCGACACGGTGCTGGCGCGCGACGCGCTGGAGGCGCGCCTCGCCGAGTTGCGCGGCCAGAGCAGCCTCGTCCGCCTGGCCCTGCCGGAGGCGGCCGGGCGCTGAGCAACTGCCCGGCCGCAAGGCACGCGACGTCAGTCGAGCTCGGCCAGGCGCCTGGCATACAGGCGCCGCTCGGGCTCGATGCGCGCCAGCGCGAGCGCCGCGCGATAGGCCTCGCGGGCGTCGTCCCGCCGGCCCAGCCGCCGCAGGAGGTCCGCCCGCGCGCCGGGCAGCAGGTGGTAGCCCTGGAGGCTGCCGCGGGCGGCGAGCGCGTCGAGCAGGTCGAGCGCCCGCGCCGGGCCGTCGACCATGGCCACGGCGGCGGCGTGATTGAGCTCGACGACCGGCGAGGGGTGCAGACGCAGCAGCACCTCGTAGAGGCCGACGATCTGCGGCCAGTCGGTGGCCGCCGGATGCGGGGCGCGCGCGTGCAGCGCCGCGATGGCGGCCTGGACCGCATAGGGGCTCGGCCGGCCCGGCGTGCGCAGCGCCGCCTCGACCAGCACCAGCCCTTCATCGATCTGCACGCGGTCCCAACGCTGCCGGTCCTGCTCCTCGAGCAGGACGAGGTCCCCGGTCGCCAGCGTGCGCGCCCCGCGCCGGGCGTCGTGCAGCAGCATCAGCGCGAGCAGGCCCTGGATCGCCGGCCGGTCCGGCAGCAGGACGTCGAGCAGGCGGGCGAGCCGGATGGCCTCGCGGCAGAGATCGTCGCGCAGCCGGTCGGCGCCGGTCGTACCGGCATAGCCTTCGGTGAAAACCAGATAGATGGCGGCGAGCACACCGTCGACGCGCTCATCGAGCATCGTCGGCTCGGGCGTCCGATAGGGGATCCTGGCGTCGCGGATCTTCCGCTTGGCGCGCACCAGTCGTTGCGCCATGGTCTCCTCGCCGACCAGGAACGCCCTGGCCACGGCCTCCGTGGACAGGCCGCAGACGGCGCGCAGCGTCAGCGCGACCTGGGCCTCGAGGTTCAGGGCCGGATGGCAGCAGGTGAAGATCAGGCGCAGCATGTCGTCGCCGAAGCCGTCGTCGTCGCCGTCGTCCGGCATGACCTGGCCGGCGAGCCGCGCCTCGGCTTCCAGGTCGGAGCGCTTGGCGCGAAACCGGATCTGACGGCGCAGGCGGTCGATGGCCTTGTTGCGGCCCACGTTGACCAGCCAGGCGCGCGGTTTCGGCGGGATGCCGCTGGCGGGCCATTGCTCGACGGCCGTCGCGAAGGCCTCCTGCAGGCCCTCCTCGGCGAGCTCGAAATCGCCGACGAGGCGGATCAGCGTCGCCAGCACGCGACCCGCCTCGGCCCGAAACACGGCGTCGATATCGCTCACGCTCATGTCCCGCCACGGTCCATGGCTCAACCGGCCACGGCCGGCGGCTTCAGCTATAGATCATCACCGGCCGCACCTCGATGGAGCCGAACTTGGCGCTGGGCACGCGCGCGGCGATGGCGATGGCCTCGTCGAGGTCCTTGGCGTCGATGAGATAATAGCCGCCGAGCTGCTCGCGCGTCTCGGCGAACGGGCCGTCCGTCGTCAGCGTCTTGCCCTCGCGGACCCTCACGGTGGTGGCCGTCGAGGTCGGCTGGAGGCCGTCGCCCGCCTTGAACTGGCCGCTGCCGACGATCGACTGCGTGAAGTCGCGGTAGGCGGTCATCAGGTCCGCGCCCTGCTCCGGCCGGGTGGCTTCGTTTGCGTAGATGAGCAAGAGATACTGCATGGGGATAACCTCGGTTGGGGCGGCGCCATCCGCCGCCTCATCCAGTCGAACGGGCGAGGGCCGGATCGACCGCGGCGGCCGCATTTTTTGCAAGGGCGGGTGCGTGCAGAAGCATCGCCGTCGCGGCGGTGCCGTCACACCCCTGTCGCCGTCCTCTCTTTTGGGTAGAGCGGGCTGGCCCCGCTTTTGCGGGGCGCCGTGAGCGTGCCACAACACGAAGGGCGTCTAGAGCATCTCGATCGGATCGAAATGCTCTAGCTCTTTCGAATATGGGGCGCTTCTTCCCGATCGTGTGATTCCACCCGATCGGGAAGCGCTCCGGGACGCTGCCGTAACGGTGGATGGGAGTCGAGACGTGCGCAAGATACCGCCCGGAGTGGGCCCGAAGCATCCGCAGGTCGTCGTGCTCTTCGGCGCCACCGGCGACCTGTCGCGCCGCAAGCTGCTGCCGGGGCTGTTTCACATCACCAGCGTCGGCTTCATCCCGGGCTGCCGCATCATCGGCGTATCGCTCGATGAGCTCGACCGGGAGGCGTTCCGGGGGTTCGCCCGCGAGGCGGTCGACCAGTTTTCCACGCGCAAGATCGACGAGGCCGATTGGGCGGCCTTCGCCGAGACCCTCGACTATGTTCCTTTGGCGCAGGGCGCCGGCGCCCTGCGGGCGGCCGTCGCCCAGGCCGAGCAAGCCCTCGGCGCGGGCGCCTGCCGGCTGCACTACCTGAGCGTGCCGCCGGCGGCAGCGCTGTCCGCGGTGCGGATGCTGGCCGAGGCCGATCTCGCCGAGGGCTCGCAGATCATCATGGAAAAGCCGTTCGGCACGGATCTGGAGAGCGCCGTCTCGCTGAACACCAAGCTGCACGAGGTGTTCTCCGAGCGGCAGATCTTCCGCATCGACCACTTCCTCGGCAAGGAGCCGGCGCAGAACATCCTCGCCTTCCGCTTCGGCAACGGGCTGTTCGAGCCGATCTGGAACCGCAACTTCATCGACCACGTGCAGATCGACGTGCCGGAGACGCTGGGTCTCGGCAAGCGCTCCGGCTTCTACGAGGCCACCGGTGCCTACCGCGACATGGTGGTGACCCACCTGTTCCAGATCCTCGGCTTCATGGCCATGGAGCCGCCGACCGCGCTGGCGCCGGCGCCGATCAGCGAGGAGAAGAACAAGGTCTTCCGCAGCGTAGTGCCGATCGACCCCAAGGACGTGGTGCGCGGCCAGTACGTCGGCTACCGCTCCGAGGAGGGGGTCGACCCGGAATCCGACACGGAGACCTTCATCGCCCTGAAATGCTTCATCGACAACTGGCGCTGGGCCGGCGTCCCCTTCTTCCTGCGCACCGGCAAGCGCCTGGCGGAAGGCCAGCGCATCATTTCCATCGCCTTCCGCGAGCCGCCCAAGAGCATGTTTCCCGCCGGCTCCGGCGTCGGCGCGCAGGGGCCCGACCACCTCACCTTCGATCTCGCCGACGCCTCGAAGATGTCGCTGTCGTTCTACGGCAAGCGTCCCGGCCCGGGCATGCGGCTCGACAAGCTGAGCATGCAGTTCGCCATGCACGACACCGGCCTGGTCGGCGACGTTCTGGAAGCCTACGAGCGGCTGATTCTCGACGCCATGCGCGGCGACCACACGCTGTTCACCACCGCCGAGGGCATCGAGCGCCTCTGGGAGGTGTCGACGCCGCTGCTGCAGGCGCCGCCGCCGGTGCGGCTCTATCCGACCGGCTCGTGGGGCCCCAAGTCGATCCACCAGCTCATCGCGCCGCACGCCTGGCGTCTGCCGTTCGAGCGCGCCTGGCGCGACCCCAACATAGTCGGAAGCTGAAGGTTCGCGTCTGAAGGCTGGCTGGCCGGGTCGAGCCCGGCCAGCCATCAACTGAGAAAAACAAACCTCACAGCAATTTCCAGATCCCCTGCGCCCTGGCGATCAGCCGGTCGCCGACAGTGAGCGTGGCGGCCACGAACACCACCGAGCGCGTCCGGCGCACGATCTCGCAGCGCGCCTCGACGAACTCGCCCACCTTGACCGAGCTGACGAAGTGGGTGTCGAGGTGGATCGTCGCGTGCGGATGGTCGTCGCCGGCCATGGCGATATGCATCCCGAGCACCCGGTCGGCGAAGGTCATCAGCATGCCGCCATGGATGATGCCGCGGCGGTTGCGGTGCTTGGGCAGCGCGATGAAGCCGAACACCGGCCCGTCATCGGTCACGCGGAACCACATGGGCCCGGTGTGGCGCGTGAAGCCGCGGGTCTGGATTTCCTCCCAACCGTCGCCCGGCGGGCGGCTCGTCGCCGCCAGCTCCGCCGATTCCAGCTGGTCGACGCAGGAGCGCGCCAGCGCCTCGCTCTTGAAGCGGGCGAGCACGCCGTTGGTGTCGCGCACCGTCCAGCTCAGGCCGTCGGCTCCCGCCTCCTCGACGATCTCGACGTCCAGCTCATAAGGCTCGTTCGTCAGGCTCATGGCCGCCGCCCACGGCGCTCGGCGGGACAAGGCCCGCACTGCTCATTCATCGCTTTGCTCGCTCCCGGCTCGTCCCGTATCGGTTCGTCGGGCGCCTTGTCTCATGATCGGGGGCCGCCGCGGAAATGATTTTTGCGTTGGCTGTGGTCAGGCTTCGGAGGCTGGGCGCGCCGGTGGTGGGGCGGGAATGCGTCACGCGTGAAGTCCGCGGCGATGTGGTCGACGCGTGCGGCTGCGCTTCGCGAGGGCCACCTGCCACCGCCCCCGGCGCACCGAGACGGCGACACGTTTGCCGAACCGGCCGATGCCGGCGGTCGCCTCGGCACGGCGAGGCGGAAACGCCCGATGGCAGCTTCGTGGGTCGGGAACCTGCCTCCGGCCTTGATGATCGTGCGCGGCGGGCCGGGGCGCGTCCCGATGCAACTGCATCGGATCCGGCGTCAAGGCCTCCGGCGGCGGCCGTTCCGCCGAGAAGGATCAACTGTGGCTAAGGATAAAGGCCGACATCGTACGGATCGCCTCCCGCCCCTTCTTCAGCATTGGCCAATATAGATGCCAGACGTGGAAGACGTTGTCCCACACGTCCAGCTCGACATCGGCATTGAATGCGCGAAGCCGGTCGACCAAGTCGTAAACGTCTCCGACGAGAACCTCATTGGCGGCGACCTGGATAAGAATTGGGGGAAAGTCGGCGCTTTTGCAGTTCAGCGGTGAGACCAGCGGATGCTCGTGCAGCTCGGGTGGCGCGTATTGGCGCGCCAGGTAGTCTGCCCCCTCTTTCGATAGAAAGTAATCCTGCTCGGCGAAGGACTCATACGTTACGTTCACCGGGCGGACCGAAAGCCAAGGACTAATTGCCACGGCACAGCGGGGCATCTGGGACCGTTTTTCCTGGAGGGCAATCAACAACGAAAAGGCAAGCCCGCCGCCGGCGGAGTCGCCGGCGATGGCCGTGATCGGTCCCTTCGTGGCCAACTCCTCATAAGCGGCGATTGCATCCTCGATCGCGGCCGGAAAAGGGTGCTCCGGAGCAAGACGGTAGTCGAGGCTGAACACCGTTCCGCCGATGTCGTGGGCCAGGCGTTCTGTAAGATGCCGATGAGAACGAGGCGATCCGGCGATGTAACCACCTCCGTGCAGGTACAGGACGACAGGCCCCTCGCCCGCCGTTGTCCGCTCTGCACGTACGTTGCCGAGCTGAACGGGCGTGACCGACGCGTCGGGGGCGGTCGGAAAGCGTTCGGCTAGCCGATCCATCTGGCGGCGGAGCTCGTGGACAGGCAGTTTATGTATTCGCTCCATCTTGGAAAATCGATCCAACAAATAATCGAGCTCGGGATCGTCCATTCGCCTCTCCTTATCCACTTGGCGAGGCCGCCGACTATCGATCGCCGATCACCGGCCCGAACAGCTCCCAGCTCTGGCCGTTGAAGCGCTGCATCTGCTGGCTTTCGATCGGATAGTAGTCGGTCGGCGACGTCTTCACCTTGATGCCCGGCAGCAGCATCGGCAGCGGGAAGTCCATGCTGGCCGCCTGCTTCATGATGTTCTCGCGGGAGAGATCGTCGCCGCAGTTCTTGAGGACCTGAACCAGGGCCTGCGCCACCGTGTAGGCATAGATGTTGAGCTGATCCTGCAGGTTGCCGTTGGGATAGTATTTCCTCATGAAAGCCGTCCACTCCTGGGTGGCCGGGTCGCTCGCCCATTGCGGGTCGGTGGGGTCCTTCTGATAGGCCGCGGAGATGATGCCGGTGGCCGCGTCGAACCCCGCCGGCTGGAGCACGCTGGAGACCGAGGTCGAGGTGGCGGCCAGGAAGAACATCTTCGGCTTCCAGCCGATCTCGTGGACCTTGCGGATGGCCTGTGCCGCCTGCTTGGGAATGGCGTGCATGAACAGCGTGTCGGCGCCGGAGGCCTTGAGCTTCACGATCTGGCTGTCGATGCTCGGGTCGGCCGGCTCGTAGGTCGCCTCGGCGATGACCATGCGCTTGGCGTTGTCGGCCCCGAGACCCATCTTGAAGCCGTTGGCGTAGTCCTTGCCCGCGTCATCGTTCTGATAGAACAGCGCGATCTTAGCGTCGGGGTTGTTCGTCAGCACATGCTTGGCGTAGACCGCCGTTTCCGCCTGGTAGGACGGCTGGAAGCCCATGCTCCACGGGAACTGCTTGTAGTCACCCCACAGAGTTGCGCCGCCGCCCACGAACAGCTGAGGGATCTTCCTGTCGTTGAGGTACTTGCGGACGACGAGCCCGGTCGGCGTGCCGAGCGGGTTGAAGATCAGCGCGACCTCGTCCTGCTCCACCAGCTTGCGCGTCTGCTCAAAGGTCTTGGGCGGGCTGTAGCCGTCGTCGAGGCTGATCAGGTTGATCTTGCGGCCGTTGATGCCGCCCTGGTCGTTGATCATCTTGAAATAGGCCGTCTCCGACATGGGAATGACACGGTAGGCCGAGGCCGGTCCCGAGTAGGTCGTCGTCTGGCCGATCCTGATCTCCGTGTCGGTCACGCCAGGCGCGTACTTTTTCTCGGCCATGGCCGCCGTGCCGATCAGCGATGCCGCTGTGACGGCGGCGAGCGTTATCCATCTCATGCGTTTCTCCCCAGTCCTGATGCCGCCGCGGTCATGACGGCGCTCGCCGCAATCCAGATCGCTGCGCCGCGCCGCCACAAGTTCGATGTCAGTTCACGTTTCTCGCGAGATCTTTCCAATACGGCTCCCGAAGCTGCCGTCTCAGGATCTTCCCGGAGGCATTTCGCGGCATGGTCTCGATGAATTCCACGGTCTTCGGCAGCTTGAAGCGGGCTATCTTCGCCGCGGCGTGGTCGACCAGCGCGGCCGCCGTGGTCTCCGCGCCCGGCTTGAGCACGACCAGCGCCTTGACCTCCTCGCCCCATGTGTCCGAGGGCACGCCGATCACGGCAACCTCCGACACGGCCTCGTGGCCATAGAGCGCGTCCTCGACCTCCGCCGGATAGATGTTCTCTCCGCCGGAGATGATCGTATCCTTCAATCGGTCGTGAATGTACAAGTAACCATCCCGGTCCAGATAGCCGACATCGCCCGTCCGAAGCCAGCCGTCGCCGGTGAGGGCGGCCCGCGTCGCTTCAGGCAGGTTCCAGTACCCGGCCATGACGGCCGCGGACCTGACGATGATCTCCCCCGGCTGGTCCAGGCCGAGGATGGTGCCGGCGTCGTCGACGATCGCCACCTCGCAGCCGGGCAACGGCCGCCCGGCGGAACGCATCTTCGGCGCGTCGTCCAAGCCATGGTCGTCGGGCGGGAGGACCGAGATGGCGCCGGCGGTCTCGGTCATGCCGTAGAACTGAACGAAGCCGCATTTGAACACGTCCATGCATTCGCGCAGCAGCGCGCTGGGGATCGGACTGGCGCCGTACGTGATTTTCCTGAGCCGGCTGTAGTCGACCGTCCTGGCGCGCGGGCGCCGGACGATCAGCTGCAGGGTGGCCGGCACGAGGAAGAACGTGTTCAGGCCTTCGTTCTCGATCAGCTCCAGAACGTCCTCGGCGTCGAACTCGCGCCGGACGATCGCCGTCACACCCGCCGCAAGCACCCATAGCCCCCAGGTCGTGCCACCCACATGCCCGACCGGCAACGCGACGAGCGCGATGTCATCCTCGCGCCACTTCATCCACGCCTGTTCCGATTCCCAGCAGAGCCTGGGCACGTTGAGGAAGTTGGTGTGCGTGAGCATGGCCCCCTTCGGCCTGCCGGTGGTCCCCGACGTGTAGATCTGCACGACGACGTCGTCGGCCTGCACCTCGTACGTTGGCGCGCGCTCGTCACGGGCGGCGAGCCACGCGCTGTAGCTGGTGAAGTCCGCGTCCGGGGTGTCGACGCCAACGAACATCCCGACGCTGCGCAACTCGCCCCGGATGTCTCTCGCCAGGCCCTCGAAGCCGGTGGCGACGAACAGGATCTTCGCGCCGCAGTCCTGGAGGATGTACGTGATCTCGGCGGACGACAGCCGCCAGTTCAGGGGAACCATCACGGCGCCGATCTTGGCGGCCCCCATCAGGAGCACGAAGTAGCGATCGCAGTTCTTGCCCAGGTACGAGATCCTGTCGCCGCTGCCGATGCCGGCGCTGCGGAGCGCCGCCGCAACGTCGCTGCTCGACGTGTCCAGCGCTTCAAAGCTCGTGAGCCGGCCCTCGAACGACAGCGCGGTCGTCCCGGCCCGCGTCGCTGCATAGTAGCGACAGATGTCGGGGAGCGTCCTGATGGGGAAGCTTGAGGTCATCGCTCTCTCCAGTTCGCATGCCGGGTCAGCCGGTGCGGATGTCGGCCGGGCCGGGGGAACGGCGCCTATCCGCGGCGCCCTGCGGCCACCACCTGCCGCGTCGCCAGGAAGCCCTGTCGACTCGGCGGGCGGCCGCCGTCTCCCGAAGCTGCGTTGGCCGGCCTTGCTGCGGCCGACGCCGAGCTATGGGGCTACGTCGCAGAAGAGGCCCGCGACATCATTTGCCCTCGGAGCAGATGACCTCGCCGATGCGCTGCCAGCTACTGCCATCAAAGCGGATCGGCTGGAGACACTTCATCGGCTGATGATCGGATTTGCTCGTATTGAGCTCGATGCCGGGCAGGATCATCGGGGGACGGAAATCTTTCAGGCTCAGGGCCTGACGCATGATGTTGTCGCGCGATACGTCATCGCCAGCCTGCCTGATGACCTGCGCGATGGTGTGGCATCCGGTCCAGCCGAGGACGTTGTTGATATCCAGCTTGTCGCCACTGGGATAATACGCGTCCATCCACTTGGCCCATTCGACTGTCTCGGTATCGGCGCGCCATTGCGGGTCTGTCGGGTCCTTCATGAATGCCGCGCTGAGCGTTCCCTTGGACGTGTCCAAACCGGCCGCCTCCATCACCGTTCGAGACGTGGAGACGGTGCTGATGAACCGCTCGGGGGTCCAGCCGATGTCGGCGGCCGCCTTGATCGCCTGCGCGGCGAACTTGCCGACCGCAGCCGCGACGAGCACGTTGGCGCCGCTGTCCTTCAACAAGGCAATCTGGGCCGATACGGTCGGATCGGTGTTCTCGTAGGTGACGGCCTTGACGATGAGTTGATCGGCTTTTGCTCCGAGCTCCCGGCGCAGCCCACTGACATATTCTCGTCCGAAGTCGTCGTTCTGGTAGAGAACGCCGATGCGCGGATTTGGAATATTGGCCAGTATGTACTTGGCATAGATGACGGCTTCCGATGCGTAGGTCGGCGGATAGCCGGTCGTCCAGGGGAATTGCTCCGGATTGTTCCAGTTGCTCGATCCCGTCGGGATGAACAATTGCGGTATCTTGTTCGTATTCAGATACTTCTGGACGGCCTTGCTGGTCGCCGTGCCGAACGTGAACGCCATGAAGAGGACCTGATCCCGCTCGACCAGGCTCCGGGTCTGCTCGACGGTCTTGGGTGGGCTCCACCCGTCGTCGACGGAGATGAAGTCGATCTTCCGGCCATTGATGCCGCCGTCGGCGTTGAACTTGGCGAAGCAGGCCTGAAGTGATTTACCGACCGTCGCGAAGACGGAGCCGGGCCCGCTGTAGATGGCCGTATTGCCGATGCGGATCGTGCCCGCGTCGGCGGCCATGGCCCCGGCGGCGTGAAGTTGGCAGAGGGCCAACGCGCCGACGGCCGCAAAGGTGCGCCGTAGTCCTGCGCTGCGCAGATGCATGATCGTCATCCTCCCTCCAGTTTTATTCGTGTCTGAGACGCGCCGTCGGTAGTTCGCCGAAATCAAAGGGCGGCGACGAGGTCAGTATATACTGAATGGTAGCAATTGGTTTCGTCAAGTAGCTCGACGCTGCCGCGGTGGGACGGCGGCCCACAGATCAGCCGGCCGCGCCCGCGCCCGTTGCGGCGACTTTGCGTCTCACGTCCTCTTCCGCCCTGGCCTTGAGGATGTAGCGTTGAACCTTCCCGGACGACGTTTGCGGCAGCGCGTCGACGAAGAAGACGTGCCGCGGAATCTTGAAGCTCGCGATCCTGCCGCGACACGCGCCGATGATCGCCGCCTCGTCGCACAGGCCGTGGGGCTCGGCCATGACCACGTAGGCCACCGGAACCTCGGCCAGCCGCTCGTCGGGGATGGGCACGACGGCGACCTGGGCGATGCCGGGGACGAGCTGGGCCAGTTCGAGCTCGACGCCCTGGGCGGACACGTTCTCGCCGCCGACCTTGAGCATCTCCTTGTAGCGTCCCGTGAAGCGGATGCTGCCGTCCGCGTACATGATCCCTTGATCGCCGCTGTGGTACCAGCCGTCCGCATCGAGGGCCTTCGCCGTCGCGTCCGGGTCGGCAAAATAGCCCTTCATGAGGGTATAGCCCCGGAACAGCATCTCGCCCGGCACGCCGTGCGGGACCTCCGCCTGGGTCTCCGGGTCGATCATCTTGATCTCGACGCCGCGCATCGGCCGCCCGGACAGCCCGCAGCGTTCATCACGGGGCGCCTCCACCGGGCTGGTGGCGATCCAGCTCCAGGTTTCGGACGATCCGACTCCGCTCACGGTGGGACAGATCTTGTCCTGAACCTCGAGGCAAACGGGAATGGTGCTGTCCATCCCCGACGGAAAGGTGCCGAAGCGCAGGCTCGAGAGGTCCCGCGCCTTGCGTGCCTGCGCCCGCAGCAGATCCGAATAGTGGGTATCGAAGCCATGCAGGATGGTCACCCGTTCGGCCTGGATCAGGTCGAGCGCGTCGTCGGCGTCGAAGGTCTCGAGCACGATCTGCTTGACGCCGGTCAGGAAGCTCGAGATCACGATCTCGCTGAGCGAGTACAAGTGGAACATCGGCAGGTAGTTCAGGGTGGCCTCGCCTGCCGAGAGCCGCCACAGGCTCGCTCGCTCCGCCACGTTCCCGACGCAGCTGTGGTCGTGCATGACCCCCTTCGGGTGCCCCGTCGTTCCCGACGTGAAGATGATCAGCGCCAGATCATGGCGCGTGAGCCCGCCCTGCCGGCGGCGCACCGCGTCCGGGCCGGAGCCGCGGCCACGCGCGATCAGCTGCGGCCAGGGCAGGGCCCCCGGCAGGCTCCGCTCGCCGATGACGATCACGTGCTCGAGCTGGGGAAACCCAGCCGCGCGCAACGGCGGCGGGGCCGTCAGCGCGGGCAGGATCGTCGCGATGATCGACAGGTAGTCGACCGGCCCCGACTGGTCGACGGTCACCAGCGCCCGGCACTCGGCACGGGCCAGCACATAGGCGAGGTCCGTCTCCCGGTATCGGGTATTGAAGGGAACGGCAACGCCACCGATGCGGAGGACCGCGAAGAGCGCGATCACGAACTCAGGGCGATTGGTGACCATCAGGCCGACCTTGTCGCCGGCCTCCAGGCCCAGCGCGAGCAGCCCGCGCGCCGCCTGCTCGATGCGGTCCTCCAGGTCGCGGAAGGTGTAGGTCGCGCCGCGAAAGGCGAGCGCGATCCGGTCCGGCCACCGCGCCGCCGCTCGTGCGGGAAGCTCGCCAAGAAGGGGGAACGACATCCGACTTTCCTCGCTCAGAGATAAGAACAGGCCGCAGCCGGATCGGCCGTCGACGCCGAGGATCTGTCCGGAGATGGAGGACGCGTGCTCCTGCATCCGCATGCCGCGCCGGCGTGGTCAGCCACGGATCCGCTCCCGGCCGATGCGGATGCCGGCTTGCTCCCGGTCCCAGGTGTCCGCGGTGATCCCCGCCGTGCGGAGAACGTATTTCTCGATTTTCTGCGTCGGCGTCTTCGGGAGGTCGGGCAGGACGCGGATGTATCGCGGCAGCATGAAATGGGCGAGGCGCGGTTGCAGGAACGCGAGCAGCTCGGCCGGATCGAGCGTCTGGCCGGGGACCGGGGAGACCACGGCCAGCACCTCGTCCTCGGAGGCCGGGCTCGGCACCGCGACCACGGCGCACTCGCGGACGTGCGGATGGGCGGTGATCTCGGCTTCCACTTCGAAGGACGAGATGTTCTCGCCGCGTCGCCGGATGGCGTCCTTCAGCCGGTCGACGAAGAAGAAATCGCCGTCCGCATCGCGTCTGAACGCGTCGCCCGTATGGAACCAGCCGTTGCGCCACGCCCGCGCGGTTGCCTCCGGGTCCTTGAAGTAGCCGGAGTTGAGCGCCCACGGCGCATCGGCGCGGACGATCAGCTCGCCGGTCGTCCCGTGCGGGACTTCGCAATCGTTCTCGTCGACGACCCGGACCTCGACGCCGTCCCGGACGCGGCCGCAGGTGCCGGGCTTGGGCGGATTGGCCTGAGACACGATCGGGATGTTCAGCTCGGTCATGTTGAAGATGGTCCACACATCCACGCCGAAGCGTTCGCCGAACGCGCGCCAGCCGTCGTCGAGGGGGATCATGAGGACCTTCCTGAGGGGGTGATCCCGATCCCCTGGCGAGGGGGGACGTTTCGCGATGAAGCCGGTCATCACGCCCAGCAGGATGACGAACGTCGCCTGCGTCGCCTTGATCGCCGGCCAGAACCGCTCCGTGGCAAACTCCCCGGCCAAGCCGATCGCGCCGCCGCGCAGCAGCATGGCGTAGACGGGGACCGTCCCGCCGATGTGAAACAACGGCAGGTACAGCAGCGCGCAATCGGTGCCGTCGAGCATGTAGAAGCTCTGCGGCCCGCTCATGTGGAAGAGGTGCGCGTAGGAGCTCGCCACCCCCTTCGACCGGCCGGTGGTGCCGGACGTGTAGACGATGGACTGGAGATCCCAGGGCTCGATCGGCCGGGCGAGCGGCGGGAGGTCGGCGGGGTCGCCGGCGAGCGCGGTGTCGGCCGCATGCATGGCCAGCGCGTGCACGGCCTCGGCCTGGCCGCCGACCACGACACAGGTCGTGAGCTCCGCCGTATCGACGGCGGCCAGCCGCGAGACGAGATCGACGCTGGCGACGATCACCCGGGAGCCGGCGTTGGCCAGGACATGGGCCAGCAGCGCCCCCCGGTAGGCGATGTTGATCGGGACATAGGTGGCCCCGAGCCAGTTGATCGCGAACCAGACACGGATCATCTCGATGCCGTTCGGCAGCCAGACCGTGACCGTATCGCCCTGCCTCACGCCGAGGGCGGCGAGACCGGCTGCGACCCGTTCGACCTGCTGCTTGAAGTCGGCGTAGGTGATCGACGCCCCGTCGTCGAAGCGGACGAAGGGACGCTCTGCGAACTCCCGGGAGGCACGCTCAAGCACATAGCGCAGGACGCAACGGTCGCGGTCCGGCACGCGGGGATCATGGGAGGCCATCGCGTCGTCCTCAAGCCTGTTCGGAGCGGTCGGGATGGGCAAGCGGCCGAGGCTCGGGAAGGAATTTGGCGATCGACCAGCCGCCGTCCACGGGCAAGACCACGCCGGCAATGAACACGGATGCCGGCGACGCCAGGAGGAGGCGGGGCTCCCCGATCTCCTCCGGCTGCCCCACCCGGCCCAGCGGACAGCCCTCGATCATCATGCGTTGCCACCAATCATCATTCTTGATGCGACCGCGCTCCAGGAACACCTTCGCGATGCCCCTTCCGGCGCCTCGGGACGTTCCGGTAGCGATGCAGACATTGTCCATCGGGATCTCCTGCCGAAGCCGAACGGTGGACCTGCGAACCGTCTGCGCAGGATCCTGTCAGTTTTTCCCGATGAAGCTGCAGCTGCTGTCGGCCAGCGGGCGGGCCGCAGCGTCCCCGTCGAGCGTCGCGACCAGCTTGTAGTAGTCCCAGGGGCGCTTCGACTCGGCCGGCGACTTGACTCGGAAGAGGTGAACGGGCCTGAGGACACGGCCATCGTCCCTGACGCGTGCATTGACGGTCCAGAAATCGTTCACCGGCAATTCGCGAATCTTCGCGGCAACCGCCTTCGGCTCGGTCGAGCCCGCGGCCTGCACGGACTTCAGATAGTGGAAGACCGCGCTGTAGATCCCGGCCTGCACCGTGGTCGGCATCGCGCCGATGGACTTGTCGAACCGCTCGGAGAATTTGCGCGTGTCGTCGTTCAGGTCCCAGTAGAAGGGTTCCGAGATGTACATGCCCTGGGCATTCTGCAGCCCGATGCTGTGAACATCGGTGATGAACGCGACCAGCGCCGCCAGGGACTGGCCCGAGGAGGTGATTCCGAACTCGGATGCCTGACGGACCGCATTGATGAAGTCGGACCCGGCGATCGCAAGCCCCACGACCTGCGAACCGGAGCCCTGGGCCTGCAGCAGGAACGACGTCATGTCGGGCAGCCCGGGCCTGACCTTGACGGCTCCCTTCACGGTCCCGCCGTTCTGCTCGATGATGCCCGTCGCCTCGCGTTGTGAAGCCACTCCGAACGCGCTGTCGGTCGACAGGAAGAACCAGGATTTGCCGCCGTCCTTCACGACGGCCTCGCCCGTGGACTTGACCAGCATGTAGCTGTCCCACGACCAGTGAAAGCCCGTGGGAGAACACGCCTTGTTGGTAAGATCGCTCGATCCGCCGCTCGACATGATGTCGACGACTCCGGACGACCGGGTCAGCTCTCTGACGGCCAGCGATGCCGCCGAGTGAGCGACGCCGGTGATCATGTCGATATGCTTGTCCTTGATCCATTCCGCCGCCGTTGCAGAGGCGATGTCGGGCTTGTTCTGATGGTCGGCGACGAGCAGCTCGATCGGGCGACCCAGCACCGAGGCGCCGAAATCCTCGATGGCCATGCGCGCAGCCGCGGCCGAGCCCTTGCCCGCGATGTCGGCGAAGATGCCTGACATGTCCTCGAGCAGCCCGATCTTGACGGGCGTATCCGCGGCCATGGCTTGAGAGCCTGTCCAGAGGAACGCCGCGGCGGCGATGCTGATGATTTTTCTCATTCTTCCCCCCGATGTACGACGGACCGGACGAACCGCCGGCCTTGAACGTCCGCTGGAGCGCGTCGCGCTGGATCTTCCGTATGATAGGATCACCTACCAAGCGGTATCAATAGGTGTCAACATGGTATATTTTTATCGCTTCTGGTCATGGCCGGCCCCCATGTTATCTGGGGCCGAGCCACGAACCGGGAACCTGAAAGCTAGCGACACGAATGGAAGCTACTGTGGACGCGAAGGAAACCGTACGGGCCTACAAGCGGCGCCTCATTATCGATACGGCAGCCAGGCTCTTCAACGAGAAGGGCTTTCAGAAGACGACGCTTGACGACATCGCTTCGTCGCTGAAAGTGACAAAACCTTTTGTATATACCTACTTCAAGAATAAGTATGCCGTTCTCGAAGAATTGTTCGACGTCGTCTATAGAGATCTTTACAACGACGTTGTTCATGCGCTCGAGAGCAGGGAGGGCAGCCCGACGACGCGTCTCGTTCAATTCACGCGCGTCTACGTCGAGAAAAACATAAAGCAGCGTACTTTCAGCTCGATTCTTCTCCAGGAAGAGAAGAGCCTAAGTCCAGAGAAAATCGCGGATATCAGAAAGACCCAAAGGGATTTTGACAGCAAGTTGACGCGCCTGCTTGAAGACGGCGTCGCTTGCGGCGAGTTCGATATTCGAGATCCGGCCGTTACATCGTTGGCCTTGAGCGGCATGGTCCGCTGGTCCCATCGATGGTATTCGCCAAGCGGCCGTCTGTCGCCGGCCGAGCTGTGTGACGAGATGGCCGAGCTTGCGCTGAAGCTTGCCGGCGCGAGCCCGACACGGCCGTCGCCTAAGGCCGTTCCGCGGACAAGGAAGAGGCGCGAACCCGCTCGCTGACCAGCGATTTCGCATCATCGCGCGCCGGTTCAAGGCCGATCTCGACGGAGTCGGGCGAGGTCGACACGGCCCAGGCTGCGCTGTCGATCGTAACCACATCGAAGTCCCCAAAGTTAGGTTCGCTCATGTCGGCCACGAACTTTTCGTAGTTCCAGGGCCAAGACGCAACGTTTCCGTTGCGATCCATATACCAGTTCTTGCAGCCGCTGACCCAAACGGTATCCGGCATCTTCGCTTTGATGGCGTCATTAAATCTTTTTGTCGCGTCGACTCTTGGAGAGATCTCCTTCAAGTCTGTTGCCAAGCGATCAATCAAGGTTAGAGCATAGCCGAATTGCTGCTCCGCTGTCATGATGAATGAGAAATTCCCGATAGGACTGTTCGGGCCGCCGATCATGAACCAATTTGGGAAGTTCGGGATGGTGACGCCCAAGTAGGCTTCGGCGGCCCCTGCCCAGGCTTCATCGAGGCGCAGGCCGTTCCGGCCCCGAACGTCCATGGGGGCAAGGAAGCTATGTGCATCATACCCCGTGGCAAGCACCAGAATGTCGAGGCTGTGAAGCATGCCATCCCCGGTGCGAACGCCGGTCGGCTCGATGGCTTCTATCCGGTCTGCGACCAGTGTCGCGTTCGGCCGCTGTATGGCGTCGTAGAAGTTGTCCGACATGATCAAGCGTTTGCATCCCACCTGGTAGTCCGGCGTGAGCTTCCTGCGCAGCTCGGGATCGCGCACCGAGTTGAGATGGTCTCGACACTGCCTCGAGATATGCGCGTAGGCGGCTGGGTTGTCGCCCACGACGGCCGCGGCGAAGCGGCTGTTGAAGGCGTCCGCCAGCCTGGCATACTCTGCATCGAGAGCGCTGGGGTCGCGCCGGTACCTCTCTTTGGTCTCCTCCGGAATGTCTTTGTTGGGCAAAGGAAGGATCCACTGCGCGGTCCGCTGGAACATGGCCAGCTCAGCGACCTCGTCCACGATCGCCGCGACAATCTGAATGGCGGTGGATCCCGTCCCGACGACGCCCACTTTTCGGCCCTTCAGAGGCACCGAATGATCCCATCTTGCGGCGTGGAATCTCGGTCCTTCGAAGCTTTCGAGGCCGGGTATGCTGGGGAATGTCGGAAATCGCAGAATGCCGGCCGCCGAGACGACGGCGTCGAACGGGCCGCGTGGGCCTCTATTCGTGTGCAGCCGCCACCGGCCATCGACGAATTCGGCCTTCAGCACGTCGGTCCGAAACTCCGTCCTCGAGCCTACGTCGTGCTTGAGGGCCACGCTTTTCAGGTAGGAGAGGATTTCGGGGCCGGAGGAACATACGCGCGTCCACTCAGCATAGGGTTCAAACGAATAGCGGTATAAATGCGATGGCACATCGCAGGCAAGACCAGGATAGGTGTTGTCGCGCCAAGTCCCGCCAAAATCCGGGCCTTTGTCAAAGATGGTGACGTCCCGGTGGCCATTCTCGCGGAGCTTTATATAAGCCATTACGCCAGAGGCGCCGGCCCCGATGATGGCGATGCGTAGGCTCCTGGTATGCTTCACGTCGATCAGCTCCGAAATGTCTGCCGCTGCTCAAGATATGCACGGGGGTAGCTCAAGCATGAGGGCTAGAGCATTCCGCAACTGGATGAGACCAATCCAATTGCGGAGACTGCTCCAACTCTTTGAATCTGGAGCGCTTCTCTTGCGATCGGGCGAGTCCACCCAACCGCCGAGCGCTCCAGGCCGGCGAGGCTTGATCCGAGCCTCGCGGACTAAGCTACCGAACGGTAGATAAATCTGTCAATCGGTATCTACTGCACGCAGATCGCGAGCGGGCGATGGGGAGGACTTGAGACTTGAAGCAAAGCGGTGATAGGTCATCCGGCGGTTGCCTGACACGCGGTCGTGCGTGGCGTGCGAAGGCGCTCCCCCGGTGGTCTGAAGCTCTTTGGGATGATCGATGAGCGAGATGCGCGACATGTTCGTGGAGACGGCCGAGCGGCTGTTGCGGGATCATTGCACGCCGGCGCTGCTGCGCGAGGCTGCGGCGACCGGGACGCTGTCGGCGGAATTCTGGGCGGCGATGGTCGATGCCGGCCTCACCAAGGCGGCGGTGGCGGAGGATGCCGGCGGCAGCGGCGCCGATCTCGCCGATGCGCTCGCCCTGCTGGTTCCCGCCGGCCGCCATGCGGCGCCCGCGCCGCTGGCGGAAACGCTGCTCGCCGGCTGGCTACTGGGCCGGGCGGGCATTGCCGTGCCGGACGAGCCGCTCACCCTCGCCGTGCCCCGCGCGGGTGAAGAGGTCCGCTTCAGCGACGGCGCGGCGGGGCCGCGGCTCACGGGCCGCGTGGCGCGCGTGCCGTGGGCACGAGCGGCGAGCGGCGGCATCGTGGTCATCGCCGAGGGCGCCGAGGGCCCGGTGCTCGCCCTGGTGAAGCCGGCCGGCTGCGTTCTTTCGCCGGCCGCCAACCTGGCCGGCGAGCCGCGCGACGACGTCGCCTTCGACGGGGCGCCGGTCGAGGTGGCGGCGGCCGCGCCGGTCAGCCGCGACGACGCCTGGGCGCTGGGGGCGGCGGCGCGCAGCGCCCAGATGGCCGGGGCGCTCCAGACCGTGCTGGCGCTCAGCGTCCAGTACGCCCAGGATCGGGTGCAGTTCGGCAAGCCGCTGGCCAAGCTGCAGGTGATCCAGCAGAACCTGGCCATCATCGCCACCCAAGCGGCGGCGGCGACCTCGGCCGCCGACGGCGCCATCGAGGCGGCGGGGCGCGACCTCGCCTCGCTCGCCATCGGCGCCGCCAAGGCCCGCGCCGGCGAGGCGGCCAGCATCGCCTGCAACATCGCCCACCAGGTGCACGGCGCCATCGGCTTCACCCGCGAGCACGCGCTGCATCATTCGACGCAGAGGCTGTGGTCCTGGCGCGACGAGTTCGGCAATGACGCCTTCTGGCAGAAGCGCCTGGGCGAGCGCGCCGTGGCGGCTGGGGCCGACCGGCTCTGGGCGCTGATCACCGCCGCCGCCTGAGCCGCCCGCCCCCTCTTCGAGCTTCAGGGAGCATCAGCATGGATGCCGTCAGCTTCGCCCCGCCGCCCGCCTCCGAGGCCGCCGAGCGCGTGCGCGCCGAGGTCCGCGCGTTCCTCGCCACCGAGCTGGCCGAGAGGCCACCGTTCCAGCGCGCCGATTCGTGGAACGGCTTCGACGCCGACTTCAGCCGCAAGATGGGCGAGCGCGGCTGGGTCGCCATGACGTGGCCCAAGCGCTACGGCGGCCACGAGCGCACGGCGCTCGAGCGCTACGTGGTGCTGGAGGAGATGCTGGCCGCCGGCGCGCCCGTCGGCGCCCATTGGATCGCCGACCGCCAGAGCGGCCCGCTGATCATGAAGGTCGGCACCGACAAGCAGAAGGACGAGGTGCTGCCGCGCATCGCTGCCGGCGAATGCTTCTTCTGCATCGGCATGAGCGAGCCCGACAGCGGCTCCGACCTCGCCTCGGTGCGCACCAAAGCCACCAAGGTGCAGGGCGGCTTCGTGGTCAACGGCACCAAGGTGTGGACCACCAACGCCCACCGCGCCCACTACATGATCCTGCTCTGCCGCACCGGCGAGGTGACGGCCAACCGCCACGCCGGCCTCAGCCAGTTTCTGGTCGACCTGAAGGCGGCCGACGTCGAGATCAACCCGATCATCGACATCGCCGGCCAGCACCACTTCAACGAGGTGGTGTTCAAGGATACCTTCCTGCCCGACGATGCGGTGCTCGGCGGGCTCGGCGACGGCTGGGCGCAGGTGACCAGCGAGCTGGCGCTGGAGCGCAGCGGCCCGGAGCGCTTCCTGTCGTCGTTCACGCTGGTGGTGGAGCTGCTGCGGGCGCTGGGGCCGAACCCCTCGGAGCACGCCAAGATCGCCATCGGCCGCCTGGTCGCCCACTTCATCACGCTGAGGCGCCTGTCGCGCTCGGTCGCCGGGATGCTGCAGGCGGGCGCCGATCCGGCCGTCCAGGCCGCGGTCGTGAAGGACCTGGGCGCGCTGATCGAGCAGGAGATCCCCGAGATCGCCCGCGGCCTGATCGAGATGGAGCCGGACACGCAATCGACCCGCGACGTGGTGGCCGTGCTCGCCCACACCGTGCTCAACGCCCCCTCGTTCTCGCTACGCGGCGGCACCCGCGAGATCCTCCGCGGCATGATCGCCCGTGGCCTCGGACTGCGCTGACGCGGCCGGTCCCAATTCCCGAGCAAGGGGCGGGGTGCGCCGACGGCAGTCTTGCTCCATCGTCGTCGCCACGTGAGCCGCCTTGCTCGCACGGTGCGTGGCTGGCTCCCATATGACGCGAGGAGCACCGCCATGCCTTCGGCATCGATCACGACCATGGAGCGGCCTCGACAGTCCTTCTCCACCGACGACGACCGCTGGGCGGCCGTGGTCGAGCGCAACGCGGCCGCCGACGAGCTGTTCTTCTATTCGGTGAGGACCACCGGCGTGTATTGCCGGCCGTCCTGCGCGGCGCGGCTGGCGCGGCGCGAGAACGTCGCCTTCCACCGCACCTGCGAGGCGGCGGAGCGGGCGGGATTCCGGCCCTGCAAGCGCTGCCGCCCGAACGAGCCGGCGCGGGCCGAGCGGCAGGCGGACGCGGTCGCCAAGGCCTGCCGCATCATCGCCGAGGCCGAGGAGGAGCCGGTGCTCGACCGGCTGGCCGCGGCCGTGGGCATGAGCCGCTTCCATTTCCATCGCGTGTTCAAGGCGGTCACCGGCGTGACGCCGAAAGCCTATGCGGCCGCCCAGCGGGCCGACCGGGTGCGGGCGGCGCTGCCGGCCAGCGCCACCGTCACCGAGGCGATCTACGACGCCGGCTTCAACTCCAACGGCCGCTTCTATGCAAGCTCGTCGGCCATGCTCGGCATGACGCCGACCCGCTTCCGCGCCGGCGGGGTGGGCGAAGAGATCCGCTTTGCCGTGGGCGAATGCTCGCTCGGCTCGATTCTCGTGGCCGCCACCGCGGCCGGCGTGTGCGCCATCCTGCTCGGCGACGAGCCGGACGATCTGGTGCGCGACCTGCAGGATCGCTTCCCCCGCGCCAACTTCATCGGCGGCGACGCGGCGTTCGAGGCGATGGTCGCCCAGGTCGTCGGCTTCGTCGAGGCCCCGGCGCTCGGCCTCGACCTGCCCCTCGACATGCGCGGCACCGCCTTTCAGAAGCGCGTCTGGGACGCGCTGCGCCGCGTGCCGGCCGGGGCGACGACGACCTATGCGGAGATCGCCAAGGCGATCGGCTCGCCCAAGGCGGTGCGCGCCGTCGCCGGCGCCTGCGCGGCCAACCCGCTCGCGGTCGCCATCCCCTGCCACCGCGTCATTCGCACCGACGGCGCCCTGTCGGGCTATCGTTGGGGCGCCGAGCGCAAGTCGGCGCTCCTGAAGCGCGAGGCGGCTTGAGGCGCAAGGGGAGGTATGACTGGCGCGTACGTGCACGGCGTAAGCTCAGGGCTTAGAGCCGCCGTCGACCGGCAGTGGTCGCGCCCGTGTCCTATAGGTAACGCGGCAGTCGATGCCCCCGGCTGCCCCGGACATCCGCGAGGGAACCTGAGGCGCTGCGTTTCCGTTAGGTCAGGCGGGCAGAGAAAGCCTCACCGCGGCCGATCCCGATCTCGCCGCATTGGGCCGCTATCGCGGCCGCCTTCGCGCCCGGCCGACTGCTCCGCTCCGGTGCAGACGTCGGGAGACGATTCGTAAAGGGTTGTGCGCCAGCATGGCCCGGACCGTTGCCGAGGCCCTCAGATGCTCACCCGCCGCCTCTTCATCGCCGGAACGCCGCTGGCGCTCGCCGCCTGCACCGACCGCATGGGCGCGCCGGACATGACCGCGTCCATCCCCGTCATCGATCCCTATTACACGTCCATGTACGCGGCGATCGACGACGACCGATTCCCGATCGCGGCCGTCGATCTCAGCCAGATCGATCCGGCGTTCCTGCGGCGCGAGGTGGCCTATCCCACGTCGGAGCAGCCCGGCACCATCGTCATCGATCCCGGCCGCCATTACCTCTATCTCGTGCGGGCCGGCGGGCGCGCCATCCGCTACGGCGTCGGCGTCGGGCGCGAGGGCTTCGCCTGGAACGGCGCCGCCACGATCCAGCGCAAGGCGGTCTGGCCGGTGTGGACGCCGCCGCGCGAGATGGTGGCGCGCGACCCCAAGGCCGCGCCCTGGGCCAAGGGCATGCCGGGCGGGCCCGACAATCCGCTCGGCGCTCGCGCCATGTACCTCTACCAGAACGGCCGCGACACGCTCTATCGCATTCACGGCACCAACGAGCCGTGGACCATCGGCCAGTCGCTGTCGAGCGGCTGCATCCGCATGCTCAACCAGGACGTCATCAACCTCTACAACGGCACGCCGCTCGGCACCCGCGTCGTGGTGCTGCCCTCCGGCGGCGGAGTGTCCTGACGGCGCTGCGGCGCACCCTCGCGCTGCGGGCGGCCATCTAGCTCGCGTTGAGGCGGTTGGACCCCATCCCTGCTTGGCATTCGGCCCACTCGGACCGAAAAGCGAAGGACAACAACGGGAGGCGACGGCCATGGCCTTGAGCCGCGACAGCATCATCCTGCACCAGTACGACATCTCCCCGTTTTCCGAGAAGGTGCGGGTGGTGTTGGGCATCAAGGGGCTCGAATGGCACGCGTGCCGCCAGCCGGTGATCATGCCGAAGCCGGAGCTGGTGGCGCTCACCGGCGGCTACCGCCGCATCCCGGTGATGCAGATCGGCGCCGACATCTATTGCGACAGCGCTCTGATCATCCGCGAGCTCGAGCGGCGCCATCCCTCGCCGACCTTGTTTCCCGCCGGTGACCGCGGGCTCGCCTATGCGCTCGCCGCCTGGTCGGACAAGGCGGTGTTCAACGCGATCGTGGTCATCCGCTTCGGCGACGGCGCGGAGATCGACGAGGCCTTCGTGAAGGACCGCGAAAAGCTGTCCGGCCGCTTCGATGCCGAGGCCATGCGGCGCGCCGTGCCGGCCATGACCGAGCAGCTCCGCGCCCATTGGGATCTGGTGGAGGCGCAGCTCGCCGATGGGCGCCCGTTCCTGACCGGCGCCGAGCCGGGGCTCGCCGACGCCAGCGTCTACCACAACCTCGCCTTCCTGCGCTGGGGACCCGAAGCGTGCGGCCGCAGTCTCGACGGCTTTACCCGCGTCCTGGCCTGGGAAGAGCGGGTCAAGGCCATCGGCCACGGCACCCGGCACAAGATCACCCGCGAGGAGGCGCTGGCCGTGGCGCGACAGGCCACGTCCATCGAGCGGGCAGGCTGCCAGGGCGAGCCGAATGGCCTCGCCGTCGGCGACCGGATCACCGTCGCGGCCGACGATTATGGCCGCGATCCGATCGAAGGGGAGCTGGTCTCCGCCTCGCCCCGGCACGTGGCCATCCGGCGGCGCGAGGGCCACGTCGGCGAGGTCACCGTCCACTTCCCCCGGGCGGGCTTCACCGTGAAGCGGGTGAGTTGACCGGCGCCCGCGCCGCAGGTATCGGCCGGGCAATGTCCGCGGTTCTGGCTTCCGACGACGATTCCCGTCACGCTCCACCTCTCGGCTTCGTGCCGTTCAGGATCGGTAACGGCCATGATTTCCTGGCCCTGACCGGGCCGTTCCACGTCAGGATCAAGGACGGCTATCTCAGCCTCGGCTTCCGGATCGAGCCCAAGCATTGCAACGTCGCCGGCGTCTGCCACGGCGGCATGCTGCTCACCTTCGCCGACATTCAGATGGCGATTGCCGCCAAGCACCAGGGCGGCCTTGCCGGGTTCCAGCCGACGGTCGGCCTCGCCGGCGATTTCCTCGGCGCCGCACCGCGCGGCGCGTGGCTGGCCGGCCGTACCGACATCGTCAAGGTGGCGGACGGCTTCCTCTTCGCCCGGTGTATCGTGACGGCCGACGACGAGCCGGTGATGCGGGCCAGCGGCAGCTTCAAGCTGGGCAAAGCGACGCCCGAGCTCGAAGCGGCCATGCGGCTGCGGCTCGACTGACGCGCTCTAGCCGTCAGGCTCGGCGCCCGGGCGGGCGGCCGAGGCGCTCGGCGACGTAGATGCCGCCGAGCACCAGCGCCAGCGCTGACGCTTCCACCAGGCCGAAGCGCTCGCCCAGCACCAGCACCCCAAGCAGCGCCCCGAAGATCGGCACCAGGTTCATGAACACGCCGGCCCGGTTGGCGCCGATCAGCTCGACCCCGCGTATGAAGAAGAGCTGCGAGATGAGCGACGGAAACAGCCCGATGTAGACGATCAGGGCGACGCCGGCGGTGCTCGACGGCCATTTTGCCGCGCCCTGGGCGACCTCGTAGGCGAGCAGCGGCAGCGATGTCGCGAAGGCCGCCGCTGCCATGGCGGCGAACAGCACGATGGCCGAGACCTTGGGCCGCGCCGACAGGGCCACCGTGTAGCCGGAATAGAACAGGCAGGCGATGAGCATCAGCCCGTCGCCGAAGTTGAAGGCGAAGGTGGCGAGGACGGAGAGGTCCCCGTGCGTCGAGGCGAGGACGACGCCGATCACGGTCGTCAGCACCCCGACGACCTGCATGCGCGTGATCGGCGTGCGGAAGACGAGGAAGCTGCCGACCAGCACGATGACCGGCATGCCGGCCTGGAACAGGGTGAGATTGACCGCGGTGGTGTAGTGCCCGGCGGCGTAGAAGAGCGCGTTGAAGGCGGTATAGCCGAAGCCGCCGAGCGCCAGCACCAGCGGCCACCGGGGCAGCACCTGGCGCCATTCGGCGGCGATCGTCCGGCGGGAGGTGATGGCGAGGACGACGAGCACGATGGCCCAGCGCAGCGTGGTGATCACCATCGGCGAGAGCTGGCCCGGCGCCAGCCGGCTGGCGGCGGCGTTGCCCGCCCACATCAGCGCGGTGAGCGTGAGCAGCACGTAGGCATTGCTCTCGAAGCCGCGCAGGCGGCCGATCCGAGACGTCCTGAGGGCCGGGGATGACATGCGCACGGCTTTAGCCCATTGCTTAGGCAGGCGGCAGTAAACTTTGGGCATACCGCCCCGGTGCGGGCTGCCTGGGGCGGCCGCAGCCCGCTGCTCTGATCCGTCATCGGACGAGCCCCGGAATCGGTGCCCGCTTTCGCTCCGATGCACGACGATCGCCGACGCCGCGCTTGACGTTGCGGAGCTAATGGCCGATGACGGGCTGCAAGGACCCCGGCCTTGTGGCCGGGGTTTTTCGTTGTCAGGGGTCTACGGCATCGGACCCGACGCCGGGACAAGAGGTTGGAGCATTTCTATCCGATCAGATGACCTCATCTGATCGGACATGCTCTCGAGCAGAGGGATAGGGCGGCGGCTCCGATTCCGTCGGGGCGGACGTCGCGCTAGAGGCACGATGACGAACGTCGTGGTGGTCGGCGCCCAGTGGGGCGACGAAGGCAAGGGCAAGATCGTCGACTGGCTGTCGGAGCAGGCCGACGTGGTGGTGCGCTTCCAGGGCGGGCACAACGCTGGCCACACCCTGGTGATCGACGGCACCACCTATAAGCTGGCGCTGCTGCCGTCGGGGATCGTGCGGCCCGGCAAGCTGTCGGTGATCGGCAACGGCGTCGTCGTCGATCCCTGGCATCTGATCGAGGAGATCGACAAGCTGCGGGCCCAGGGCGTCGCCATCGGCCCGGACACGCTGAAGATCGCCGACAATGCGACGCTGATCCTGCCGCTGCACCGCGAGCTCGACCATTTCCGCGAGACGTCGAATTCCGGGCTCAAGATCGGCACGACCAAGCGCGGCATCGGCCCGGCCTACGAGGACAAGGTCGGCCGCCGCGCCATCCGGGTGATCGACCTGGCGGACGCCGAGACGCTGCCCGACAAGGTGGAGCGGCTGCTCACCCACCACAATGCGCTGCGGCGCGGCCTCGGCATCGAGGAGGTCTGGGCGGCGGACCTGATCGCGGCGCTGACCGAGATCGCGCCGGCCGTGCTGCCCTACGTGGATACGGTGTGGTCGCTGCTCGACGGTCTGAGGCGCGACGGGCGGCGCA
Source organism: Chelatococcus sp. KU-N122 (assembly GCF_055391085.1). Classification (NCBI taxonomy): domain Bacteria; kingdom Pseudomonadati; phylum Pseudomonadota; class Alphaproteobacteria; order Hyphomicrobiales; family Chelatococcaceae; genus Chelatococcus; species Chelatococcus sp. KU-N122. The sequence continues at coordinate 2,161,389 of NZ_AP043981.1, forward strand.
TTCTGTTCGAGGGCGCCCAGGGCGCGCTGCTCGACATCGACCACGGCACCTACCCGTTCGTCACCTCCTCCAACATCGTCGCCGCCCAGGCGGCCACCGGCTCCGGCCTCGGCCCCTCGGCGATCGGCTACGTGCTCGGCATCGCCAAGGCCTACACCACGCGCGTCGGCGGCGGCCCGTTCCCGACCGAGCTGCACGACGAGATCGGCGAGACGCTCGGCCGCAAGGGCAAGGAGTTCGGCGTCAATACCGGGCGCAAGCGCCGTTGCGGCTGGTTCGATGCGGTGCTCGTGCGGCAGACGGTGCGGACTTCCGGTATCGACGGCATCGCCCTCACCAAGCTCGACATCCTCGACGGCTTCGAGGAGATCAAGGTCTGTGTCGGCTACCGGCTCGATGGCCGCACGCTCGACCACTTTCCGGCGAGCCAGGCGGCTCAGGCGCACGTGGAGCCGATTTACGAGACGATCGAAGGCTGGTCGGGCTCCACCGCCGGCGCCCGCTCGTGGGCGCAGCTGCCCGCGCAGGCGATCAAATACGTCCGTCGTATCGAGGAGTTGATCGGGGCGCCTGTTGCACTCTTGTCAACAAGCCCCGAACGCGACGATACCATCCTGGTGCACAATCCGTTCGAAGGTTGACAATAAACAGGGCGGGGGCGATTCCAGCGGGCATGGCGGACTTTTATCCTCTGTTGGTGCGTGCCGTCGGCGGGTTGCCAGACAACAACCCGAAGACGCGCGAAGCGGTCTACGAGCGGGCGAGGGACGTCCTGCTCCGGCAGCTCCGTGCGCTCGAGCCGCCGCTGCCCGACGACGACGTCGCGCGGGAGATGATTACGCTCGAGGAGGTGATCGACCGCGTCGAGGATGAATACCGGGCCGCCGAGCTAGAGCGGCCGGCAACCCCCGCCGCCCCTGCGGCGCCGCCTCCGGCCGCCGCGACCGAGCCGGCGCCCGCGACCCCGCAGCCCCCCCCGCCTCCAGCCTTCCCGCCGCCCCCCACCTTTCCGCCGCGCCCGGCCTTCCCGCAGTCGACGGCCCGGCCGTCCATCGGCGCCCGGCGGCCGGAGCCGCCTGCCGACGACGCGGACGGCAATGTCGTCCCTGGCGACGATGGCGATACCGATGCGAGCGATCTCGCCGTCTCCCGCGACGGTGCCGTCGACGCCGGTGTGCGGCGGCCGCGGATTGCGCCGTCGCGGCAGTCCGGCGAGGGCAAGAGCAGACGGACCCTGGTGGTCGGCGGCGTGCTGGCGGTGACGATCGCGGCGATGGCCGGCGCGGCCTACTGGCTCAACAAGGTCAACCAGCCCGAGCGACAGGCCGCCTCGCCGGAAACCACCGCCCCGCCGGCCGACGGCGAGCACAAGTACAACGAGCGCATCGGCGAGCCGGCGGCGCCGGGGGCCCCGCAGCGGCAGGCGCCGCCCACGCCGGCCCAGCCGGTCGCCGGCGCGCAGCGCGCTATCCTCTACGAGGAAACACCCGACAATCCGCAGAATCCGATCGTGCTGCAGGGCAAGGTGGTCTGGCGGCTGGACTCCGCCAGTCCGGGCCAAGGCCAGCCGCTCGAGACGGTGATCCGGGCCGACGTCCAGGTGCCCGAGGCGGGTGTGACGCTGGCGATCACCATCCGTCGCAACACGGACGCGACCCTGCCCGCCTCGCACATCATCGAGATGACGTTCGGCAAGGCCGGGACCGGCGGCAGCGACAACCGTGTGATTCGCGATGTCGGCGTGCCGCAGTTCAAGGGCGAGGAGAACGCGCGCGGCGTGCCGCTGGCAGGCCTGCCGGTGCCGGTGACGGATTCGGTGTTCCTGGTCGGCCTGTCGAACCTGCAGGCGGATATCGAGCGCAACCTCGACCTGATCCGCACGCGGCCGTGGATCGACATCCCGATCCGTTACGCCAACGGCCGGCGGGCGGTGCTGGCCCTGGAGAAGGGCGCGACCGGCGACAGCGTGGTGACGCAGGCGCTCAACGCCTGGCAGGGCAATTGAGCTTTCCGGCGGAATGATCGTCGAGTTGGCTTGGGGGGTCGAGTTGGCTTGGGGGGCTCAGTCAGGCCCGGCCGCGGCGCAGCTGCGGTGGAGGCGCTGCCCCCGCCACCATCATGGCCGAACTCGACCCGGCCGCTCGCGGATCAGCGGCTCCGGCTCCACGCAGAGCCGGAGGACCCCTTCGATCGACGGATCAGGCCGACGGAGAGGTCTCCAGCATCGGCCGGGCGCGTGGCGCTTCGAGCCGCGCCACGCCCTTCTTCACCGCTTCCTGCACCTTTTCGAAGGCGCGCACCTCGATCTGGCGCACCCGCTCGCGCGACACGCCGAACTCCGCGGAGAGCTCTTCCAGGGTGATCGGCTCGTCCGCCAGGCGCCGCGCCTCGAAGATGCGGCGTTCGCGGTCGTTGAGCACGCCGAGCGCATCGACGAGCGCCTTGTGCCGGTTCTGGCTCTCCTCGTCGGCGACGAGCAGCGATTCCTGGCTGGCGCTGTCGTCGACCAGCCAATCCTGCCACTCGCCGTCGCCCTCTCCGCCCGCCCGCAGGGGCGAGTTGAGCGAGGCGTCGCCGCCGAGCCGGCGGTTCATGTCCACCACGTCCTGCTCGGGCACGCCGAGCTTCTCCGCGATGTACTTGACCTGCTCCGGCTTGAGATCGCCTTCCTCCAGCGCCGAGATGCGGCCCTTGGCCTTGCGCAGGTTGAAGAACAGCTTCTTCTGATTGGCCGTGGTGCCCATCTTCACCAGCGACCACGATCTCAGGATGTACTCTTGAATGGCGGCCTTGATCCACCACATGGCGTAGGTGGCAAGGCGGAAGCCCTTATCCGGTTCGAAGCGCCGCACGGCCTGCATCAGGCCGACGTTGCCTTCGGACACCACCTCGGAGATCGGCAGGCCGTAGCCGCGATAACCCATCGCGATTTTCGCGACGAGACGGAGGTGGGACGTTACGAGCTTGTGTGCCGCGTCGCGGTCGCCATGTTCGCGCCACTGCTTGGCCAGCATGAATTCCTGCTGCGGCTCGAGCATGGGGAACTTGCGGATCTCCTCGAGGTAGCGAGACAGTCCGCCTTCGTTGGCAAGCGCCGGCAGTGATGCTGCGGCCATGTGAACCTCCTTCCGCGCTCCCTGTCAGGCGAGCGCTCGAGCGGCTGCGGGTTGTGCCAGCCGCTCGTTACTTATGCTGCACCGAAGTGGCCGAATGAGGGCCTGCAGCTCTTGGCCGTTGCTCGGGTGAGAACCGGCGCCGAACGACCCCTGACGTCGGACGGCGCGGGCGACAGTCCACCTGTCGCGGGCGAGGCGGCTCGCGGTTGTGCCACTATGAAGACTTGCCCCCCTGCACGATGTGCGCTGGCGCACATCAGCGATGAGGCAGGTCCTTCACGTCGAGATCGAGCGACTCGATCAGCCCGGCGAGATCGCCAGGCGGCTCGCTCGTGAAGTAGAGGTGCTCGCCCGTCGTTGGATGGGCAAAGCCCAGCACCGCCGCATGCAGGGCTTGCCGGCCCAGCGCCGCCAGTTGCTCCTGGGCTGCGGCCGGCAGAAGCGTCGCCTTGGTCTTGAAGCCGCTACCGTACAGCATGTCGCCCAGCAGGGGATGGCCGACCGACGCCAGATGCACGCGGATCTGGTGGGTCCGGCCCGTTTCGAGCTGACAACGCAGGAGCGAAACGACCGGTTCCTGGTTCGCCGGCCATGCCCCCGCGACCTCCACGTGCGTGATCGCCTCCCGCCCCTGTCCAGCCGGCGCCACGGCGATTTTTTCGCGGTTGCGGCTGCTGCGGGCGAGCGGCTTGTCGATGCGAAGCCCGGCGGCGGTCACGCCGCCCCACACCAGCGCCAGGTAGGCCCGCTCGAGCGGCCCGGTCCGGCCATGGTCGGCGAACTGCCGCGACAGGGCCGCATGCGCCCGGTCGGTCTTGGCCACGACCATCAGGCCGCTGGTGTCCTTGTCGAGCCGATGCACGATGCCGGGCCGGCGCACCCCGCCGATGCCGGAAAGCGAGGCGCCGCAGTGGGCGATCAGCGCGTTCACCAGGGTGCCGGTGTGGTGGCCGGCGGCGGGGTGGACGACCATGCCGGCGGCCTTGTCGACCACCAGCAGCTCCGCATCCTCGTAGAGGATGGTCAGCGGGATCGCTTCACCGGCGGGAGCGGCCGGGCTCGGCGGCGGCACGGTGAGCGCGATCGTCTCGCCGGCCGCAATCTTGAGCGATGGGGTCGCCGCGACCTTGTCGCCGACGCTGACGGCGCCGGCGCGGACGAGCTGCTGGAGGCGCGTGCGCGACAGCTCCGGCACCGCATCGGCCAGAATCCGGTCCAGCCGGCCATCGGCCTCGGCCACGAGCGTGCGTTGCTCGCCGCCCTCCTCGCCTTCCTCCTCCGCCTCGTCCCCCGGCGGCAGCAGGTCGACGTCCAAGGCGGCATCCAAGACGGCATCATCGTCCGGCCCGGCGGGGCCGGAACGAGGGAGGGAGACACTGGCCTGGGACGACGTCATGGATGGCCGCGGATGCACGGGATTGAGGATCAAGGTACGGGGCGCCGATGTTGCCGGATGTACGCGCGACGCGGGCGAGCGCCTTTTTGTGCGCCGCCGCCGGCAGAAGTCGCTTGAATGCGCGGCGCGTTATCGTTATACGACCGCTTCCGCGATTGGAAGCTCCCATCGTCTAGCGGTCTAGGACGTCGCCCTCTCACGGCGAAAACAGGGGTTCGAGTCCCCTTGGGAGCGCCAACGAAATCAAGCACTTAGCGCCGACGTTGGCCAGCTTGTACCGAATGCGGCCAGTATGGAGTCTGGGGCGAGCGCGCGGTTCCCTTCAGAACTGGCCGCTTGGGCGATTCGACCTGTTCGCCACAACTCCCAGATAACCGACCGCGCCGAAACCCCCGTGGCATCGTCGACCTAGCCTCTGGTCGTGAGGATCGAGGGGAAACCTCCTGCGGTAGCGGCGCAGCGCTACATCCCACCCCCCGACAGACGGCCCGATGTTCTCGTTCCGGTCCATGGTGACGTGAAAGCCGAGCGGCTTGGCCTCACTCTGTCGATTGGTCGTGAAAATCACGCGCGATCTGGATAGCGAACCCTGAGCCTTCCGTTACTCGTTCGAGCCGTCCCCCGTTTAGGGGAGGTGACTTGCATTAGCTTGGTGCTCTATTTTCCACGGGGGTGTGCCGTAACGCGCGCAAATGCGCTTGCCGCTCCGCGGCGCAGATCGCCAGACCCCGCCGCCTCTTTGGAGTCTGGATGGTGACTGTTCTAAGTACGCCTCTCGTCGATGCCCCGCGCAACTAAGCGCACCGGTTCGCCGGGAGGGTGCACGGCCCTGATCGAGAATCGTACCTTTTTTCGCGAGTGCGTGCTGGCCGCACTTCGGGCCAATGAACCGGAGCAGGACTTCATCGCCTTTGAGAGCGTGGCCGAATGGGTGCAGAGCGCCGACGCCGCGCGGACATCGCTGCTGATTCTGTGGAAGTCGGCGCGATCGGCGACCGCGGATGCGGTCTTCAGCGAGTGGCTGCGCCAAGTGGTGGAGCGACCGGGGTCTCCGCCGGTCGCCGTCATGTCGGATTGCGAAGACGCAGAGCTGATCGCGCATGTCATCAACGACGGAGCGCGCGCATTCCTGCCCACGGCCAGCATGAGCCTTGAGATTGCCGCCAAGGTGCTTGAACTCGTACGCTCAGGGGGAACCTTCATCCCGGCGAGCATGATCGTCGCGGCGCCAGCAAGCGGCAACGGCGACACGGCCGCCAGTTCCTCCGAGGCGGCCCAGCTTCTCTCACCGCGTCAGATTGAGGTTGCGCACGCCATGAGCCGAGGACTCTCGAACAAGCTGATTGCCGATGAGCTGGCCATGTCGGAGGGCACGGTCAAGGTGCACGTCAGGAACATCCTGCGGAAGCTCGATGCCAAGAACCGCACCGAGGTCGCTATCCGCTTACGCGTGTACGGTGCACCAATCATGACGTGAACGGATACGCGCACGTGAATGCCGCCGCAACATTTGCGGTTGCGCAATTTTTAGCTATGGCGCCACGGTTGCGCCCCCACCCTCCGTCAGCTGTGCTGCCGGCGGCGATCATCCAGACCGGCAGATGGCGTTCAGGCGTTATTTGACCTCGTCGCAAATTCCGCTAGCCACGAGCTGAAGCACGACAAGCATAAACGTGGGCCGGTCCTGCCAAGAATAGTGGGTGATCCGGACGAAGTTCTCGACCGGGCCCAGAGGCCGTTTCTTATTTCCAGCCAAAACCGTATCTGAGCTGCCATCGCCTACATGGGCGACATGCATGTGCCAGACTGGTCCGTCCTTAAGACTGACCGTGCCGCTTTCGGTATCAATGATCAGGCTCGAAAATACTCCGAAGGGCTCGACGGCGCCCATGGAGCCATCGTTCCAGTTTAGCTGATTCACCGATCTGGCATCGCACCTGTGGATCTTTGCGGCGACCCCGGCCTGCCCTGCGGCCAGCAGCATCGCCGCAGCCAGGATCAAAATTCTCATGTGCTGCCACCCCAATGGCTAGGCTTCTTCTCGGCTCACTCAACATATTTTGACGGAGCAATCCACACTATGGACACGACGGAGATCCAGCGCGCGCTGGCTGCGCGCGGGTTCAACCCCGGGCCGCTCGACGGGTTGTGGAGAGCCAAGACGAAGGCGGCGGTGGTCGCCTTCAGAGGATCGTCGGCCTCTATCCCGATGGATCGTGGGGCCGAAGACGACCCTGGCGCTTTCGACGCCGGTCTCGACGGCTGCGCCGCCCCCGGCGCCTGCCCGGCAGGCGATGTCATCCACCGGCATCGTAGCGCTCATCAGCCGCGAGGCGATCAAGCTGAAAGCCTACCGGGACAGCGTCGGCGTCTGGACCATCGGTATCGGGCGCACGGCCGCGGCCGGCGCGCCGGTACCGCATTCCAGCCTGACGATCACCGAGGCGGAGGCGCGGGCTATCTTCGCGCGCGATTTGACGCCCTACGAGGATGCGGTGCGTGACGCCATCACCGTCGACCTCGCTGACCACCAGTTCGACGCGCTCGTGTCGATCTGCTTCAACATCGGCCAGAGTGCATTCCGCGGCCACAGCCACAGGATAAAGATCGTTCCGGCCGCGTCTCATACCGCAGCTCGAAATTGCCGACGATGATCCGCCGAACGTCACGCGGCCCGAAGGTTTCCAGCTTCTCGCGAAGCCGCGGATAGTCGAGCAACCGGCTGGGGGCGCGCGCAAGCTGCTGCACCACCCGCGCCACAGCCTCCGAGGGGTTTCGGCCTGCGCCGCAGGCGCGGCGCCTCGGTCGCGCCCAATGTTTGCGCGCTGGCGCCGACAATCCGTGCAATTGTATGACGTTTTTATATTTTCCTCATACTGAACCGCTGCCATCATCCCACCGCTCGGCAACGCGGAGGGTGGCAGTGGCTGGTTGGGCTCGATACGGCGCGCGGATTGGATACTCGTTGCGGGGCGCCTGCCTCTCGGCCGCCGCCTGCCTGGTGGTTCCCGATCCCGACAAGGCCCTGGCGCAGCCGGCGGCTCCGGCCGCGCAGCCCCAGGAGAACGGCCTCACACTGCCGGAGATCGTGGTGGCCGCCCCCACGGGCACGGTGAGCGCCAGCGCCGTCTATGTCGGAGGCAGGAGCGGCATCGGCGGCATCGATCCGCCGGTCGATTCGTCGAGCTCCGGCGTGGTGTCCGGCGCGGCGGTCAACAGCCGGCCGTTCACGCGGCCGGGCGAGGCGCTCGAAGCGGTGCCGGGCCTGATCGTCACCCAGCACTCCGGCGAGGGGAAGGCCAACCAGTATTTCCTGCGCGGCTTCAACCTCGACCACGGCACCGACATCGCCATCTGGGTCGACGGCATGCCGGTGAACATGCGCACGCACGGCCACGGCCAGGGCTATGCCGACCTCAACTTCCTGATCCCCGAGCTGATCGGCTCGGTCGAGTTCCACAAGGGGCCGTATTTCGTGCGCGACGGCGACTTCGCCTCCGCCGGCTCGGTCAGGATCAACTACCTGGATACGGTCGAGCGCAACGTCGCGCTCGTCTCGCTGGGCAGCTTCGGCTACAAGCGGGCGCTGTCGTTCGCCTCGACGCCCGTCGGCCAGGGCAACCTCATCGTCGCCGGCGAGGCGCAGGTCTACGACGGCCCCTGGGACGTGCCGGATCGGCTGCGCAAGGTGAACGGCTTCGTCCGCTACAGCCAGGGAACCGAGCTCGACGGCTTCGCCATCACCGGCATGGCCTACGCCTCGCGGTGGACCGCCACCAACCAGGTGCCGGAGCGGGCGATCGATCAGGGCATCATCGGCCGCTTCGGCTCGCTTGACGGCAGCGACGGCGGCGACACGACGCGGTTCTCGTTGTCCGGCCGCTGGAGCCAGTCGGATGCGGGCGGCGTGACGCGGGCCAGCGCTTACGCCATCCGCTACCAGATGAACCTGTTCAATGACTTCACCTTCTTCCTCAACGATCCCGTCAACGGCGATCAGTTCCACCAGGCCGACAAGCGCCTGCTCGGCGGCGGCGAGGTCTCCCGGGTGTTCAAGGGCGAGCTGCTCGGCCTGCCCATGGAGAACGAGTTCGGCCTCCAGAGCCGGACCGACGACATCCGTGTCGGCTTGTTCAACACGGCCGGGCGCCGCTACCTGTCGACCACCCTCAACGACCGCGTGCTCGAGGCCAGCGCCGCCGCCTACTACGAGAACCGGGTGCGCTGGACCGACTGGATGCGCACCAGCGCCGGCGTGCGCTGGGACGGCTACTACGCCGACGTGCGCTCGGCCACGCCGGGCGGCTCCGGCACCGCGCGGGACGGTATCGTGCGGCCCAAGCTGGGCGTCGTCTTCGGGCCGTGGGCCGACACCGAGATCTTCGTGAACTACGGCGGCGGCTTCCATTCCAATGATGCCCGCGGCGTCATCGCGAACCCGTTCTCCGGCGCGGCGGCGGCGCCCTTCCTGGTGCCGTCGGAGGGCTCCGAGGTCGGCATCCGCAACCGCAGCATCGCCGGCCTCGAGACGACGTTCACGCTGTTTCAGCTCGACTTCGCCTCCGAGAACCTGTTCCAGGGCGACACCGGCACCACCGAGCCGAGCCGGCCCACCCGGCGCTACGGCATCGAATGGACCAACAGCTACAAGGTCAATCCATGGCTGGCGCTCGACGGCGACCTGACCATCACCAATGCCCGCTTCTCCGACTATGACATCGTCGGCAACCGGATCCCCGAGGCGCCGACCACCATCGTCTCCGCCGGGCTCACCTTCGGCGAGGCGCTGGGCTGGTTCGGCGCCGTGCGGCTCCGCTACTTCGGCGCTCGCCCGCTCATCGAGGACGATTCCGTGCGCTCACAGCCGACGACCCTCGTCAATGCGCGGGTCGGCTACAACTTCGCCAACGGCTGGGCGCTGCAGCTCGACGCGCTCAACCTGTTCAACGCCAAGGCCGACCAGATCACCTATTATTATGAATCCCGGCTCTGGGGCGAGCCGGCGGGCGGGGTCGCCGACCGCAACGTCCATCCGGTCGAGCCGACCTCCATCCGCCTGACGCTGGCGGGCCGGTTCTAGAACGCTTCAGCTTATCTGCTGGGAGGACTACACCGGGGCTTTGAGCCTTTGAGTGGATGGATGGCCGGGCTTGACCCGGCCATCCATCCCGCTTGAAAACCAAGTCGTCGCCCCGGTCCATCTCTGTGCAGCATCACTGTTGCACATTCCCTGCAAATTGGCTGAAGCACGCCACTAGCGCGAATTGGCTGCCCGCAGGCGCGCAGCGAGAGCGTGCCGCTCCAAGGTGTCGATGATGGTGTCCGCGATCTCCTTGGCCGAGTCCGGGTGAATCTTGACCGTGATCTCGGCGTCACCCTCGAGGCCGAAGGCGAGGGTGACGTGGCCGTCGCCGTCCGAACCGATCTCGCAGGCCATGACCGGCAGACTAGGGTCGGTGCCGTCGCGCTGGGCGATAGCAGCCGACAAGCGCAGGGAGAGATTGATCAGACCGCTGATCTCGGCGGTCGGCAGCGATATGGGCGCTGTACCATTCGGCCCGACGAGCTCGATCACCATCCTTGATCCGTCAGGCGAAATAAATCCCGCCTCGACTTCGTCGAACACGTCCATCGCTCCTCCCCTTCGGAGCGATCTTAATCATTCCTGGCGACCCATCAACTTCCGGCTGCGCGTCCTGGGCGGAGGTCGGCCCAGGGCGGTGGATCGGCCCTCGGCGCACCTCGCACGGCGTCGGCGTCAAGGGCCTTCGCACCTGCCAAACGACATGAGAATCATGGAGTTGCGCTAGATCCAGAGCGCCAGGACGACGAGCGCGGCGGCGCTCGCCGTACCAATCAGCCACATGACGGCCGACAGACGGCCGAAGGTCTGGATGAGGCGTCGCAGCTCGCGGTCGCGGTCGACGATCGACTGCACCTGCTGGCCGGTGAGCCAAGGCATGTCCGCCCGGAGATCGCGGCCGAGATCGGCGCCGCTGGCCGGGTGTTCATCGAGATCCGGGCCGAGGCGGCCGAAGGGGCGGGCGATCGTGCTCATGGCCGGCCACCGCTCGTTGCCGGCGATCCGAATTGATGCAGGCACCGAAAGTTGAAGGTACGCATGGACTGCAATCCATCTGGAGCGCCGATCGGCCACCAGCGTTTCGTACCAGCGCCATCATGAACTGGGGATGGCATTTATTGGTCGTATCCGCAGGACAAATGCAGCCATCGGCGCTGTCACTATGAAAGATGTCAGAAGTTTGGCCAGGCAGGCCCGCGAACGCGTCAAAGGACGATGGTCAACCACGGCCAGCGGGCTTGGTAATCTTCGGCCTTCTGGCGAAACAGCTCCGGCCGCGGCTGCCGCGGATTGATCCGCAGGATGCCGTCCCACAGCTCCGCCAGCCCGTTCGGCGCGTAGAGCTCGCCCGTGGCGGCATCTAGGCCGACGCATGTGCAGCGGACGAGGAAGCGGTCGATCCCGTCCCGCGCCGACCGGAGCGGCGGATAGGCGCCGCCGAAGCGGTCGCCGTACCAGAGGTGGACGCGGGCCTGGTTCCTGACCTCGACCGCGACACCGAGGTCGGCGAACAGCTCCGCAGCCTGCCGGATGACCGCATCTTCCGCATTCCAGGAAAGGTCGCCGTCGTCGAAGTAGAAGACGTCGTAGTCCTTGATGCCGGCCTCGGGCGGACGCCCGCAACGCCGGTTCCAGACGGTCTGGAACAGCGCGCCGGCGGTCAGGTAGCACTGCGGCAGGGCAAGCCGCGGCAATCGCTCGACGATGGCGGCGTTGAGCGGATTGGCCAGCACCCATTCGGCAAACGTGTCGCTGGAGATCGGCACCCCTCCCGCTGCTTCCTCTCCCAAGGCCGTTCTCCCAACGCTCCTCTTCCAAGGTTCACTCTCTGAAGGCTCGGACCGCCGCCGGCGTCACCGCGTCTGCGCGACCTCGACGAGAATGCGCTCGACCGCGCTGAAGTTCGCGCGCATGTCGAACCGGAGCGCGGTCTGCCGGGCGGCGATGCCCATGCTGCCGCGCAAGCCCGCGTCGAGCAGGCGCCGCATGCGGTCGGCCAGGGCGACGGCGTCCTCGGCGGGGATTGTGAAGCCGTCGGTTCCGTCGGCTATGAGCTCGGCCGCGCCGTTGGCGTGGGTGGTGACGACCGGCAGCCCGCTGGCCATGGCCTCGCCGGTGGACAGGCTGCAAGCGTCCCAGCGCGTCGGATGGACCAGCGCATCGGCCGCCGCCATGAAGGCGGGCATGTCGGCGATGCGGCCGTGGAAGATGGCGGTGTCGGCAAGCCCGAGGGTTCCGACGAGGCGCCGCAACGCGTCATCGGGCACGCCGCCGGCTACGGCGAGGCGCACCGGCAGGCCCTCGGCGCGCAGCGTGGCAAGGGCGCGCAAGGCGATATCGACGCCCTTGAGGCGCAGATTGTCGGCGACGGCGACGAACAGGATCTCGCCGTCGAGGTCCATCTGGCGCCGAGCCGCGGCGCGCCGGCGGAGCCGTCCGTCGGGCGAGAACCGGCCGGTGTCGACGCCGTTCGGCACCACGGACAGCCGCTCCGGCGTCAGCCGGTGGCGCGCGACGAACTGGTCGCGCACCAGGCGCGACACGGCGACGATCCGTTTGGCCCGCGCGATCTGGGCCTGCTCCACGGCGGCCATGCGGCGGCGGCGCTGGCGCGCGCGCGGCGACAGGGCCGCCCGCAGCCGCAGCGACAGGCCGGACGCCGCGACCTCCCGCATCTCGGCCAGCAGGACCGAGCCGGTCTGCGGCTGGAAGACGTCGGCCGACCACCCCGTCCCGGTGTCGTGCACCACGTCGGCATCCACCTCGGCCAGGCGCTGGGCGATGGCGAGCGGCCGGGCCAGCTCGCCGCCGGGATCGGCGACGATGTGCCAGGTGGCATCCAGGTCGCGGTCGGGCGCGCTGAAGGCCACCACGTGGACATCGTGTCCCTGCTCGACGAGGTGGGCGGCAAAGCCATGGACCCAGCGCGGCAGCCCGCCGCGGCGCAGGTCGAGGTGGTCGATCGTGAGCGCGATCCTCATGCCGCCTCGGCGAGCTCCTGCGGCGACAGGCGGATGGCCGAGGCCGCCATGTTCTCGACCAGGTGAGCGCGCGACACCGTGCCGGGTATGACGATGACGTTGGGGGAGCAGTGCAGCAGCCAGGACAAGGCCACCTGCGCCGCCGATACGCCGCGCCGGGCCGCGGCCGCGAGCAGCCAGGGGGCTCGCGCCCGCGCCGCCGCGAGCGGCGAATAGGCGATGAGGGCGGCCCCGAGCGTCTCGCAGGCGAGCAGCACGTCGGTTGCGTCCGGATCGCCCGGCCCAAGGCGCGCCTGCACCGCGGCGATGGGCGCGATGGCGGCTGCCTCCCGCACCTGGGCCGCCGAGACGTTGGACAGCCCGATGTGGCGGATCTTGCCCGCGCGGGCGAGGTCCGCCAGCACGCCGACCTGGTCGGCCCACGGCACGCTCTTGTCCGGCCAATGCAACTGGTAGAGCCCGATGCAGTCGGTTCGCAGCCGGCGAAGGCTGGCGTCACAGGCCTGGCGGATATAGTCCGGCCGGCCGCAGACCCGCGTTTCCCTGGCGCCGGTGCGGATGACGCCTCCCTTGGTCGCGATGCACAAGGCCGCGTCGTAGGGAAACAGCGACGCTGCGATCAGCTGTTCCGAGGTTTCCGGGCCGTAGCTGTCGGCGGTGTCGATCAGATTGACGCCGAGGTCGACCGCGTGACGCAGCAGGTCGCGGACCCCATCGGCATCCGCCGGCGTCCCCCACGGGCTGCCGAAGTCGACCGGCCGGAACGCGGCGCCGAAGCCGAGCCGCGCCACGCGGTCGCGCCCGCCCAGGAGGAAGGGGCTCGTCGGATCGGGAGGGCCCATTGCAGGTCGAAGTCGTCCCCAGCACAGTCCAGTCAAGCTCGTAGGCGACGGCGGGCACCATCGGCAAGCGCAAATCAGGCCCGGCCGCACGCTCCGCTGGCGCGGGCGGCGATCGTGCGGCAAAGATCGTGCTGTGGATGTGCGGCGCGCATCGCACCGGAACCGTGAGCCCCGTGTCGCGCAGACGAATGACCAGAGCACGACGACCTGCCGGCGCGGCGTCATGACGGCGCCGCGCGTCAGCGTCGTCATGCCGGTGCGCAACGGCGAGCGCTTCCTGGAGGAGGCGATCCGCAGCATCTGCGAGCAGACTTTTGCGGATTTCGAGCTCGTCGCGCTCGACGACGGCTCGATCGATGCGACGCCCGCCATCCTGGCGCGCGCTGCGGCGCGCGACGGACGGGTGCGCGTGGAGACGCTCGGCGCCGTCGGCCTGATTGCCGCGCTGAACCGGGGCCTCTCCCTGGCGCGTGGCGACTTCGTCGCGCGCATGGATGCGGACGACGTCGCGCTGCCGCAGCGGCTGGAGCGGCAGATCGAGGTGCTGGAGCGGCATCCGAACGTCGCCGCCCTCGGCTCGGCCTGCCGGATCATCGACGAGCAGGGGCGGGCCCTGGAGCTGGTGTCGCAGCCGCTCACGCCGGCCGCGATCCGGGCGGAGCTCTGGCGCCGCAACTGCCTGATGCATCCATCCGTCACCATGCGCCGCCGCCTCGCGCTCGAGGTCGGCGGCTACCGGCCGGCGTTCCTCATGTGCGAGGACTACGACCTCTGGCTGCGGCTCGCCGACACGGCCGATCTCATGAACCTGGCCGAGCCGCTCATGGCCTACCGGGGCCATGGCGGACAGAGCACCTGGTCGCGCACCGAGCAGCGCATCCTGTCCGAGCTGGGCGCCGTCGCGGCAGCACACCTTCGCCAGCGCGGCCTGCCCGATCTCGGCTCGGGCCCGGAGCCGGTCGATCGCGAGCGCCTGCGCGCGATGGGCCTCGCGGCCGCGTCGATCCGCGAGGCGGTGGCGGTCCGCGCCGTCGGCACCGCCCTCACCGCCATGGCGCTCGGCCACGGGGAGGCGGCGCGGGAGGCCCTTGATACGGCGCTGCGCACCGGCGGTCTCGGCCCCATCGCGCGGGCGCGGTGCTGGTGGCTGGCGGCGCGGCTGCGGTGGCTGCCGGGAGCCAGGGCCGGCGGCTGATCTGCCCCGGCTCCTCGATGGCTGCGGATCAAGGCGCTGGAGAGATCGGGTCCGATCGGACGACGGCGTCCGGCCCGGGCCTGCGCTCCGACGACATCGCTGCAGCCCCGGTTGCGGCCGCCACGATATCGTCGGCGACATCGCGCCACGTCCGCAGCACGAAGCCGCGGCGAACCTTCGCAGCGGCCCGTGCCAGCGCGTCTTCGTCCTCGATCCACAGGCGCAGCTGCCGGTACCAGGCCTCGTCATCGCCTGGATCGAGCGCCGGCGACAGGTCGCCCACCACTTCGGCGAGGGCGCCGCCGCTGGAGGCGATGACGGGCTTGCCGCGCGCGAAGCATTCGACGACCGGCAGGCCGAAGCCCTCGTACATCGAGGGATAGAGCCCGAACGCCGCGCCTTCGTAGAGGCTGGCCAGCTCCGCGTCGCGCAGGCCGCTGAGGTGCAGCACCGTCCCGTCGAAGCGGCCGGCATCACGCAACTGGTCGAGCACGTCCTCGACCATCCAGCCGGAGCGGCCGACGAACACCAGCCGGAAGGCGTGCCGCTGCGGGATGCCCTCGGCGAGGAGGCGCTGCCACACCCGCAGCAGCAGCGCGTGGTTCTTGCGCGGCTCGATCGTGCTCACGTAGAGCGCGAAGCGCCCGGCGACCTTCGGCTGCGCCGCGTGCCCCCACGCCGACCGCGGCTGCTGGCCGAGCGCCACGACCGCGAGGCCGCGCAGCACCACCCTGTGGCGGCGGCAATACGCCCGCACATCTTGCGCCGTCCGCTCGGCGTTGACGATGGTCAGGTCGGCCGTGGCGAACATGGCCTCCCAATAGTCGCGGAACCGCTCCGCGTCGGACTTGGAAAAGTAGTGCGGGAACAGCAGCGGGATGATGTCGTAGCAGACGCAGGCGAGGCTGGCGCCGGTGCGCGCCTTGAGCGCTGCGATGCTGTCCAGGTCCTTGTGCCACCAGTCCGACGAGGCGGTCAGGATGAGATCGCCGGGCCCCGCGGGGATCTCTCCGCCGAGCGCGCGCCGGATATCGACGAACGAGATCCGGTTGCCGTCGCCGTCGTCGAGCGCGAAGGTGTGCCGGCGCAGGCCGAGCAACATGCGCTGCAGCCTGTCGAGCCGCCGCGCGGCGCCGGGGTCGCGGGCGGTCAGCCGCCGGCGCTCCAGCGCCATGAGCAGGCCGAGACGTCCGGGAATGATGCGCCGCCATCCCTTTCGCGTGGCGGGCGGGGCGATGACCGTGTCCCCGCCGATGAGCCTAGCGGCCCAGTCCGGCGCGACCAGGCGGAACGTGCCGTCTTCGGGATCGTAGAAGCAGAGGACGAAGCGGTCCGGTTCCGCGAGGGCATGCAGGGCGAGCTCCTGCTCGACGCGGATCATGCCGACCGGGGGCCCCTGCCAGCGGCAGAGGCTCGAGATGTCGACGTAGATCCGCCCCGTCGTCACGTCGTCGCTGGCTGCGCCATCGCCGGCGCCAGCAGGAAGTCGACGAGGCTGCGGATCTCGTGCTCGGCGGCCGTGCCGGGCGCAAAGTCGGTGACCGTCAGGCCTTCAGCGAAGGCGCGCACGAACGTCGTGTCGTAGCTCAGCGCCGGGCCGACGTCGTGGCCCAGCTCCGCCAGCTCCTGGGCGATCAGCTGGCCCTCGAGGGTCTGCGGATCGACCCGGGTCGGCACGATGACGATGCGCGGCATGGCGGCGCCCGGCCAGCGCGACAGCTCGTCGATCTTGTCGAGGGTCTGCTTGGCCGAGTTGATGTCGAGGCTCGACGGGCCGCACGGCATGATGATCATGTCGGACAGCTCGATCGCGGTGCGCGAGACCGAGCCCAGATCGGCCGGCGTGTCGATGATGGCGAAATCGGTCCCGGACGTGTAGATGGCCTTGATCCAGGCCACGGTCCGCGCCGAGCTATAGGCGTGGTGGCGCACCGGAAAGCGCAGGCGCCGCGGGTTGGCCCAGGCGAACGCCGACTTCTGCGGGTCGGCGTCGATCAGGGTCACGCTATGGCCGAGCCGCACGAGCTCGCCCGCGACATTGACGGCGACGGTCGTCTTGCCGACTCCGCCCTTCCTTTGCACCACCGAGATGATGAACGTGGATCCCATCGCAGACCGCTACCCGGCAGACTAACTTGCGTCAAGGGAGTTCCAGATGACGCATCGTAATGCCAAATAACGTCGAAAAGATATAAATACGGTTAATAATTGTCCGTCTGCGCGCGGCCGGCAAATGCTGGCGAATGTATTCGCCGTCTATGTCGCTGGGGATCGCGCGAACTGTGCATCCGTGGAGCGGAAGAGTATTATTTTCGGACGCGTCTATCCGTCGATGAGTTGAATTTATTGCTCGCGAGCTAAGGCCCGGCGGCCGAATGCTGGCCCGAAATCCAACAATTTCGATCGATGCGGTGGCCGGCGTCGCGATCCGGGCGCCTGTCCGGCGTCGGTCATGGGCGGCCGGGGCCCGGGGAGGGCGGGGCGGGCGGGCCGGACGCAACGCGTCGCGGCCCCGCCGCCACGGTATCCTACTGGAGTTTGGCCGCTTGCGTTGCCGGACGTGCCGCGATCCCGGCAGCGGTCAGCTGGAGGCCGACTGTCGCCGCGATCATCGCCACAAGCCCGGCGGCGATGATGAACTCTCTGATCTGTACTGACTGCATAGCAGCCCCTTCGTTATTGCTTGAAGGAGCATGGGCGCAGAAGGTTAACGAATGGTCAACCCTTTCGCCGGGTAAGTTCAGGTGGTGCGGGGGCGGAACAATCGTTCCCTGTGGGGATCGTGCAACAGTATCCTGCGGCGGTGATCTGCAATTCGTTTTGGCAGATTGCCGATATACCGGGCGGATTTTCCTGCCAAGCTTTAGCTGGAAAGCCTGACCGTGACCAATACATCGGCGAAAGCGTGCGTCAATTCGCTGCTCTGCAAAAGAACGATCATCCGTCGCCGTTGTTCCCTGCGACCGCTTCTGCTCCGTCAGACCGAGGCCGATCATGACGGAGCGCAGGGGGGCGGCTCGATTGCGCTCGGCTACTGGCCGCGCTCCGTCGCAGCTCCGGCCGCCGGGGCGGCGGTGAGGCCGAGCCGCGCGAACAGGGCCTCGTCGCTCTGCTCGCCGGGATTGTCGGCCGTCAGCAGCGTCTCGCCGACGAAGATCGAGTTGACGCCGGCGAAGAAGCACAGGGCCTGCAATTCGGCGCTCATGCCCTTGCGGCCGGCGGCGATGCGCACGGTGGACGCCGGCATCATGATGCGGGCCAGCGCGGCGGTGCGGACGAAGTCGATCGGGTCGAGCGGCGGCGCATCGGCCAGCGGCGTGCCGGGTATGGCGATCAGCATGTTGATCGGCACGCTCTCCGGGTGCTCGGGCAGGTTGGCCAGGGTGACCAGCATGTCGGCGCGGTCCTCGTCGGTCTCCCCCATGCCGACGATGCCGCCGCAGCAGACGCTGATGCCGGCCTCGCGCACCGTGGCCAGGGTGTCGAGCCGGTCGGCGAAGGTGCGCGTGGTGATGACGTCGTTGTAGTAGCGCTGCGAGGTGTCGATGTTGTGGTTGTAGTAGTCGAGGCCGGCCTCCTTCAGTCGGGCGGCGTCGTCCGCCGTCAGCATGCCCAGGGTGACGCAGGTCTCCATGCCCAGCTCGCGGACGCCCTTGATCATGGCGACCACCGCGTCCATGTCGCGCGCCTTGGGGCTGCGCCAGGCGGCGCCCATGCAGTAGCGGGTGGCGCCCGCCTCCTTGGCCTTGCGGGCCTCGCGCAGCACGGTCTCGACCTCCGTCAGCTTCGTGGCCTTGACGCCCGCCTTGTGGTGCGCGGACTGGCTGCAATAGCCGCAATCCTCCGGACAGCCGCCGGTCTTGATGCTGAGCAAGCGCGCCAGCTGCACCTCGTTGGGGTCGAAATGGCGGCGATGCAGCCGGTGGGCGAGGAACAGCAGGTCGTTGAGCGGGGCGCGGTAGAGGGCCATGGCCTCGGCGAGCGTCCAATCATGGCGCAGCTCGTGGTCGGGACGTCCGGGAAGGGGGGCGCCGCGAGGATCCGCGCCGGCGCTCTCGACCGTCATGCTCATCCGTTTCTCCTTTTATAGATAATTCGAGATGTTTATCTCCTATGTTTGACCGAGCTGCGCCGATGACGCAAGCCGAGCCGCACCGGAAAGCGCAAGACGACCCGACCGGACGCATCCGTCCGTCCGGCCTCCATGATCCACTCCTTGAGTCCGTTTGGCTTTCCGCGGGGGTGGGCGAGCGCGCGCCGGGGCCGCTCAGCCGAGCGGAATCGGCTGCCTGGCCTTGGTTCCGGCCGCGATGGGCGTGCCGATGCGCAGCACATGGCGCGTGAGCGTGGCGAGCGCGATGTCGGGCTTGCTCTGGCGCAGGGCCGCCAGGATGGCCCGGTGATCGTGATCGGTGCGGGCGTCCCAGGTCGAGCGCCAGGAGGCGAAGAGGAAGCGCGCGCTGGCGGCCTGCAGGTCGGCGATCGACGACAGCAGCCGCGGCATGCGGCAGGGCGCCAGCAGCAGCCGGTGGAAGGCGCGGTTCGCCTCCTCCCACGATCGCACGTCCTTGCAGGTATCGCCGAAGGCGGTGGCCTGCTCGGCTTCGTCCAGGATCGCCGGCGTCAAGTGCGGCACGGCGTGGCGCAGCGCCAGGGTCTCCAGCGCCGCGCGCATCTCGGCCACCTCCTTCACCTCGTTGAGGTCGAAGGAGGCGACCCGCACGCCGCGGCGGGGAATGCTGACGGCGAGCCCCTGCGCCTCGAGCCGCCGGAACGCCTCGCGCACCGGCACGTGGCTGGCGCCGAACTCCTCGGCGATGTGGTCCTGCCGCAGGCGTTCGCCCGGCGCCAGGGCGCCGGCGATGATGCGGTCGGCCAAGGTCCGGCTGATGCGGGCGGCCACGGTCTCGTCGGGGGGCGTGCTCATGGGCGGGAGATATTATAGATAAGTCGGCTGGCGCACATCCGGCCCGTCGGCCCTCACACGAGGCGCGGTCTTGGTGTGGGCTTCGTCCTGCCATGCCTGGATGCGGCGGTAGAGGGTCGACGGGCTCACCTCCAGCGCCGCGGCCGCCTTCGGCACGCTGCCGCCGCACCGCGTGATCGCGGCCTCGATGGTATGGCGTATGACATCGTCCAGGGGGCGAATGGTGGTGCCGGCCCCGGCCGGTTCCGTGTCGCGGCCGGGCGCGGTCACGGCCGCCGGGCCGCCGCGATGCGCCGGCGCGGCCGCGGCGCCGCCCGCCAGCAGGTCGCGCGGCAGCATGTCCTCGCTCGCCCACTCGCCGTCGTTGATCACCACGATCGAGCGCACCACGTTCTGCAACTGGCGGACGTTCCCGGGCCAGCGGTAGGCCGCGAGCCGCGCCTCGGCCTCCGCGGTGAAGCCCTTGAATCCCTTGCTGTCCTCTTTGGCGAACTGCTCCAGAAAATGGCGTGCGATCAGCACGACGTCCTCGTCGCGCTCGCGCAGCGGCGGCAGCTCCACCGGCACCACGTGCAGGCGATAGAACAGGTCCTCGCGGAAGCGGCCGGCCGCCACCTCGGCCAGCGGATCGCGATTGGTGGCGCAGACGATGCGCACGTCGACCGGGCGGGCGGTATCCTCGCCGACCCGGCGCACGCTCTTGTCCTGCAGGAAGCGCAGCAGCTTGGCCTGCAAGGCCATGTCCATTTCGCCGATCTCGTCCAGGAACAGCGTGCCGCCGTCCGCCTGCAGGGCGGCGCCTTTGCGGTCGCTGGTGGCGCCGGTGAAGGCGCCCTTGACGTGGCCGAAGAGCTCGCTTTCCAGAAGATCACGCGGAATGGCGGCGCAGTTCAGCACGACGAACGGCCCGTCGCGCCGCTTGCTCAGCATATGCAGCGCATCGGCGCACAGCTCCTTGCCGGTGCCGCTCTCACCGGTGATGAACACGGTGGCGTTCGACGGCGCAGCACTCTGGAGGATGCGGTACACTACCTGCATCGCCATCGACGTGCCGATGAACTTGACGAAGGTGCCGCGCCCGTACTCCTCCTTGATGACGGCGATCTCGTCCGCCATGCGCCGCCGCTCGATGGCGTTGCGCACCGTCACCCGCAGGCGCTCGGCGGTGAACGGCTTCATCACGAAGTCGAAGGCGCCGTCGCGCATGGCCTCGACGGCGAGCTTGATCGAGCCCTGGCCGGTGATGACGATCACCTCGGTGGGCAGCGCTGCCGCCTTGACCCGCCTCAGCACGTCGAGGCCGTCCATGTCCGGCAGATGGGCGTCGAGCACGATGACCGACGGCGGGTGCTGCTCGAGCCCCGCCAGGGCCGCGGTGCCGGTGTGGGCGACGGTCGTTTCCACCGGCTCCGTCGCCAGATAGGCGGCGTAGGTATCGGCGAGCGATGGAACGTCTTCGACGATCAATACGCGCCTGGTCGCTCTGGTCATCCCTCGTCCCATGGTTTGTCGCGCCGGTGATCCCGGCCAGCCGGCCTGCCGATCACGACGCGAACGCTCTCCGCCATCGAACGCGCGTTTGAAGCGCCTGTCCATGGGCGGTGCGGCGCACGATCATGCCGACGCTATACAGCTTACGTGATGCGCCCGTCGGCGGCGCGTCGTGGCGAGCCCACGCCGCGCCCCCTCCCGGGCGCCCTGGAGCGCTTCGCGCCCCCGATTCGTGCTCCGGCGTCAGGTGGCCGCGGCATCCGCCGGTGCCGTTTGCAGCCGCCGTTCCAGCTCCGCCATACCGCGTTCCGCGCTGGCGCGCAGCCGCTCCACCGTCGCCTCCGCCTCCGGGCCGGCGGGATCCTGCTCGATGGCGCGCGCCGCGGCCGCGGCGGCGGCCAGCCCGAACTGCGCGAGCAGGCCGGCCAGGGCATGGGCGCGCTTGCGCCGCTGCTCGGGCTCGCCTGCCAGGGCGGGGAGCATCTGGCGCACCTGCACGACCGCATTCGACACCAGCCGCAGGAAGATCTCGTCGCCGACGTCCTCGCGCAGGGTGCCCAGCGCCGCCTCGTCGATATCGGCCGCCGCGGCGGCCTCGGTGTCCGCACCGCGATCGGCGGCGGCCCTCGTGGTGAAGCTGGCGAGCATGGCATCGAGCTCCGTGGGAACGACGGGCTTGGTCAGGTAGCCGGTCATGCCGATCTGCGTCGCCACCACCCGGTCGTGCGGAAGGGCCTGTGCGGTCAACGCGTAGATCGGCAGGGCGCCGGCGGGCGGCGCCATGGCGCGGATCCGCCGCGTCGCCTCCAGACCGTCCATCTCCGGCATCTGCATGTCCATCAGGACGAGATCGAAGGCGCCGCGCGCGTCGGTGACCGCGGCGACCGCCTCGGCGCCGTCCGACACCACCTGCACGCGGTGGCCGCGCCGCTCCAGCATCGTCTTGATCACCAGCTGGCTGGTCGGGGTATCCTCCGCCACCAGGACGCGCAGCTTGCGCGCCGGGGCAGCGCGCGCGGTGGCAGTGGCGGGCGGCGGCGGCTGGACCGGCAGGGCGGCTTCGGGCAGATCGACCAGCACGACGAACGTGGCGCCGGCGCCCGGCGCGCTCACGACGAAGATGCGGCCGCCCATCAGCTCGATCAGCTTCTTGCAGATGGCGAGGCCCAGGCCCGAGCCGCCGAACCGCGTGGTGACCGCGGCCGAGCCCTGCTCGAACGGCGAGAACAGCCGGTCCTGCGCGGCAACGGCGATGCCCGGGCCGGTATCGCTCACCTCGATGCGGATGCGATCCGGGTGCATGGCGTCGGACTGGCGGCTGACGTGGGTGCGCACGTGCCCGGCCTCGGTGAACTTCACCGCATTGCTGATGAGGTTGGTCAGCACCTGATGCAGCCGGCTCGCGTCCCCGCTCATCGCACCCGGCACGTCGTCGTCGACGACCATCTCGATCGCCAGCGGCTTCTGCCCGGCCAGCACCCGCGCCGTCTCCTTGAGGCTCTCGAGCATGGCGCGGATGTCGAACGACGTGCGCTCCAGCGACAGCCGGCCCGCCTCCAGGCGGGAGAAATCGAGGATGCCGTTGATCAGCCCGAGCAGCCGGTCGGCGGATTCGTTGATGCCCTCGGCGAACTTGTGCTGCTCGGCCTCGAGCGGCGTGTCGAGCAGCAGGTTGGACAGGCCGATGACCGCGTTCATCGGCGTGCGGATCTCGTGGCTGACCATGGCCAGGAACTCGGACTTCGACCGGTTGGCCTCCTCGGCCGCCTCCTGCGCCACCCTCATCTCCGCATTGGCGCGGCGCAGCGCGAGCTCGTCCGTATGCTGCTGGGTGACGTCGGCGATCAGTGCCAGCCGGCCCGCATCGGGCATGGGCGAGGTGCGCACCTCGAGCCGCCGTCCGTCATAGGCGTCGAACTGCACGACCGTCGCGGCCTCGTTCCGCAGCTTCTCCCAATTGGCCAGCGCCTGCTCCCGGCGGCGCTGGTCGGCGCCGATGCGCTTCTCCAGCAGCCGCGTCATGAAATCCGCGACCTTGGCCCCGTCGAGCGGCATCAGCGCTCCGAAGCGATCCTGGAAGCGCTTGTTGCAGGCGAGCACGTGCCCATCCTTGTCGACCACGACGAGGCCCTCGGTCATGTGGTCGAACGTGCCTTGCAGCAGTGCCCGCTGCTTCTCGAGCGCCGCTTCCTGGCGCTGCACGATGGCGAACTGGCGCGCCACCAGGATCACCGCGCCGATCACCAGGGCGAGCGCGCCGAGCCCGACGAAGCCCATGCGGATCATGTCGTCGCGCCAGCTGGCGGCGATGACGCCGACGCCGAGGCTCACGGCGACGACCACCGGCCAGCTGCGCGTGGTGCGGAAGCTGACGATCTCCTTTGCCCCGGTCGTCGGGTTGGTCCAGATGTAGGTCCCGGTCTCGATCTTGGGCAGGTAGCGGGTGAAGATCGGCTCCTGCGGGCTCACCCCGGTCGCCAGCGCCACGTCGTCGTCGGCCTGGATCAACACCGTCCCGTCGTGCCGCATGACCCGCACCGAGGCGTCGCGGCTGTCGACGATCGGCCGGTACAGCCGGCTCAGCACCGGCGGATTGACCATGGCGATCACCACCCACTGCAGCTGATCCGCGTGCGTCATCGTCCTCACGGAGACGGGCAGGAACTCGACCCCCTCCAGGGGCGCCGCGGCAAAGGACCGCCGTGGTACGGGGGCGCCGATGAAGGGCTTGCCGCTGCCCGGCGCGAGCTGCGCGCGGAACACGTCGAGCTCGGAGATCGAGGCGCCGACATCGCTTTCGATCGTGCTGCTGCGGACGATGCCGAGCGCATCGACCAGGGCCACGCCGCGGAACTCGGGGTCGCCGCGCAGGCTCTCCTTGATCTGGGCGATCGCCTGTTCCTCCGGCAGGGTGGTGAACAGGGCGACGAACGTCTCCAGGCGGCTCTCGGTGGTTTGCAGGAAGCGGTCGGTATGGTCGTCCACGAGGCGGGCGAGCGTGGCGGCCAGCCCCTCGGCCTGGTGGATGGCGCGGTCGTAGGTCGATCCGGCGAACACCACGAACAACAGCACGAGCGCGAGCGAGACGATCAGGAACGCAGCGATGACGGCGCGCAGGGGGCGAGCCTGGCGCAGTCCGTCGACGCCTGTCTGCATCGCTCGCCCTCATTGCGCCGGCGCGGACTCGCGGCGCACCTGCCGCGGGCATCCGGGGCTGTCCGGGCACAGGGCCGAGACATCTTTCCGACAAACAGGCTAGTTTAACGTCCATGGCACAGGTTGGTCCACCTATTCCCGGGAATTCGATGGTGCGTGCGCTCCGGCCTATCGCCTTGCTGGCCGCGGCTGTGCTGGCCAGCGTCCTGACCGTGGGCGGGACGAGCACCGCCGCCGACGACCGGCTGGGCGCCATCCTCAAGGCGGGCCGCTTTCGCGCCTGCATCTGGCCGGACTACTACGCCATCAGCTTTCGCAATCCGCGCGACGGCAAGCTGTCCGGTGTCGACGTCGAGATGGCGCGGGAGCTCGCCCGCGAGCTCGGGGTTCAGGTCGACTTCGTCAACACCACTTTCGCCACCTTCGTCGACGACCTGGCAGCCGATCGCTGCGACATCGCCATGTTCGGCATCCGGCTCAACGGCGATCGCCGCAACTACGTCGACTTCACCTCGCCGCACCTGCGCTCGGGGCTGTATGCGGTCACCACCGCCGACAACCGGCTGATCAGGAACTGGCAGGATCTCGACCTGCCGGGCCGGGCCATCGCAGTTCAGAGCGGGACCTATCTGGAGGGCTTCATGCGCGACTGGCTCAAGGCCGCGCAGCTCGTCGCGGTGAAGCCGCCGTTCAAGCGCGAGGACGAGTTACTGGCCGGCCGGGTCGACGCCTTCGTGACCGACTATGCCTACGCCCAGAACATGCGGTTCCAGCACGACTGGGCGAAGATCATCGAGCCGCCCCAGCCGGTGGGCGTCGGCGACTACGCCTATGCCGTCGCCAAGGGAAGCCCGCAGTGGTTTGCCCGCGTCAACGGCTTCGTCGAGGACGTCAAGCGCGACGGCCGGCTGGCGCGGGCAGCCAATGCCAACGGCGTCGGCGCCATGGTGCTGGGCCAGTAGCGCTCCAGAGCATTTTTGATCCGGGGCGCGTCTGCGCGATTGGGCGAGTCCCCCCGCCGTGCGGCACTCCGGCCACGGCGCGGCGGGTGGCTGATTCCGCCTGGACGGGAAGCGGTCTAACCTGGCTGCAACAATGCGGGAGGGCGCTCATGATCAGCATCGAGAAGGGGCTCGGCCCCGAAGGCCGGATCGCCGTGGTTCGGTTCGACCGGGGCGACGGCATCAACGCGCTGTCGCCGGAGGCTCTGCGCCGGCTGACCGACGCGGCGCGCAGCTTCGAGGACGACGCCGCGACCTCGGTGGTCGTTCTCGCCGGCGCCGACCGGGCCTTCAGCGCCGGGTTCGACCTGAAGGACCCCGAAGGCCGGTCCCGCCGCGACATGGATCTCGGCGCGCTGCGCCGGCACCTCCGGCTCGGGCCGCGGCTGACCAAGGCGTGGGAGGACATGGAGCAGGTGACCATCGCCGCCATCGAGGGCTTCTGTCTCGGCGGCGGCGTGGCCCTGGCCGTGGCGCTCGACTTCCGCATCATGGCGGCGGGCGCCCACATGCGCGTGCCGGAGATCGCGCTCGGCATGAACATGAGCTGGCAGACCATTCCCCGCCTGGTCCAGCTCGTCGGCCCGGCCCGCACCAAGCAGGCGGTGATCCTGGCCAACGACCGCATCGCGGCCGGCACGGCACTGGCCTGGGGCCTGGTCGAGGAGGTGGTGCCCGACGGCGATACGTTCGCCGCGGCGATGGCCATGGCCGAGCGCATCGCGGTCCTGCCGCCGCTGTCGGTCAGCATGACCAAACGGACCGTCGACCGCGTCGCGCACGCGCTCGACGACCTGGCGAGCCACATGGACGTGGACCAGTTCGCCCTCGCCAGCCTGACGGAGGACCACCGCGAAGGCGTCGCCGCCTTCCTGGAGCGCCGCCCGCCTCGCTTCAAGGGGCGGTGAGGGCGCCGCGGGAGGGGCCGGCGGCCCAACTCTCGACGCTGGCATGCGCTCGCCGACAATGAGCCGCTATACGATCGACGACGGCCAGCTTCATCGTCAGTCGTCCGACGCGAAGCTGCGATTTTCCCGGGAGTGCCAGAGGCGCAGGACGAAGATGGTGGCGTCCGCAATCTCGTAGCGCAGCTCGTAGTTGCCGACGACGATCCGCCTGACCTCGCGCGGTGCATAGGCGTCGAGCTTCTCGCCGATGCGCGGATAGTCGCGCAGCCGATCGGGCGCGCGTGCGAGCTGCTGCACGATCCGCGCGGCCGCATCCGGAGCGATGGGGCGCAGATGCTCGTGCAACCTGACGAGATCGGAAGACGCCTTGCCGGTCCACTTGACTCTCATGCCGCGGGTGGCGGCAGCGGCTTGTCGGTGCCGAGGCTATCCGCCCAGGCCTGCACGGCCTGGTGGTCGATCACGCGGCCGGCGTCCACGTCATCCAGCGCTTCGAGCGTCATGCGGTGACGCTCCTCCTCCTGATCGACCCAGGCGGCGAGCGCCTGCTTCATCACCCAGCCGCGGGAGCGTTCGAGCCGCGCGGCCATTGCGTCCACCTTCTCGGCGAGGGCGCGGGGGACATGCGCGGTCAAGACCTTTGTGTCAGTCATCGCAATCACTCTAAATCGGAGTGATTATATTCTAATCAAGTCGCATAAGAAGGGAAGATTTCGGGGGGCGCTTCCCCGCGGGGCTGGAGCGCTCTGCGATTGGATGGTCTCATCCAATCGCAGAGAAATGCTCTAGGCCGCGTTCTACCGGACGTGAGCCCGGCGACGATCTCGAGGCGGTCGCCATCGCCGTGACAAAAGGGGCCCGAGGCGACGTTTGGAGCGCACGCTCGTCCCGGGCACGATCCGCGACGTTGCTCCAAATCTAAAACGCGTCGACGTAGGCGCGCTTGCCGCCGGGGGTGGGCTTGGGCGCGGGGGTCGACGCCAGGCCGCGCAGCAGCCAGCTGCGCGTCTCGGCCGGGTCGATGACGTTGTCGATCTCCAGCACCGAGGCGACCGAGGTCGCCTTGCCCTCCTCGTACTTCCTGGCCACCATCATCTCGTAGTAGGCCTGCCGCTCGTTGGGGTCGTCGATCGCCTCCATCTCCTTGCGGTAGCCCAGCCGCACGTAGCCTTCGAGGCCCATGCCGCCGAACTCGCCGGTGGGCCAGGCGATGGTGAAGAACGGCGCCTGGAAGCCGCCGGCCGCCATGCCCTGGGCGCCGAGGCCATAGCCCTTGCGCAGCACCACGGTGAACACCGGCACGGTGGCGTTGGCGCCGGCCAGGAACATGCGGCAGACGTGGCGCACGACCCCGGTCTTCTCCGCCTCCGGCCCCACCATGAAGCCGGGCGTGTCGCAGAGCGAGACGATCGGCAGGTCGAAGGCGTCGCAGAGCTGGATGAAGCGCGCTGCCTTGTCGCCGGCCGGCGCGTCGATGGCGCCGCCCAGGTGCTTGGGATTGTTGGCGATGAGGCCGAACGGCTTGCCCTCGATGCGGATGAAGGCGGTGACGATGCCGACGCCGAACTCGGGTCGGAGCTCGAGCACCGAGCCGGTGTCGGCGACGAGCTCGATCACGTCGCGCACCTCATAGACGCGCAGGCGGTTCTCGGGGATCACCCGGCGCAGCAGGCGCTGGTCGGCCGCCTCCCATTCGGCGATCGGGCCCTGGAAATAGGACAGGTACTTGCGCGCCACCTCGGTGGCCTCGATCTCGTCCTCGACCAGGACGTCGATCACCCCGTTCGGCACCTGGGTCGAGACCGGCCCAACCTCGGCCGGATGGTAGACGCCGAGCCCGCCGCCCTCGATCATCGCCGGGCCGCCCATGCCGATCGACGAGTTCCGGGTGGCGATGATCACGTCGCAGCAGCCGAGCAGGGCTGCGTTGCCGGCAAAGCAATAGCCCGACACCACGCCGACGATCGGCACCTTGCCCGAGAGCCGTGCGAACTCCACGAAGCTGGTGGTGTCGAGGCCGGTCAGCCCGGCGCCGTCGGTGTCGCCGGGGCGGCCACCGCCGCCCTCCGCATAGAGCACCACCGGCAGCTCCCATTGCTGCGCCAGGTGCAGCGCGCGGTCGAGCTTCTTGTGGTTGCGCTTGCCCTGGGTGCCGGCCAGCACCGTGTAGTCATAGGCCATGACCATGGTGCGCGCCCGCTCGGGCGGGACCAGCGTGCCGTTGATCGCGGCGGTGCCGACGATCAGCCCGTCCGCCGGCGTGTTGACGATGAGATCGTCGAGGCTGCGCCGGCGGGACTGGGCGGCGATGGCCAGGCCGCCGTACTCCATGAAGCTGCCGGGATCGACGAGCTGCTCGATGTTCTCGCGGGTGGTGCGCTGGTTGGTCTTGCGGCGGCGCTCGACCGACTGCGGGCGATTGGCGTCGACGAGGTTGGCCTGGCGCGCCAGCACGTGGGCGAGGTCCGGGCGGATGGCGTCGAGATCGGCCGCCTCGGCCGCATCGGCAGCGTGACCCTCCACCTCGGCCGGCTCGACGAACAGGATGCTCTCGCCGCTCATCAGGGTGTCGCCCTTGGCGGCTGCCAGGCCGCGGACGACGCCGCCGCGGCCGGCGGTGATCAGGTGCTCCATTTTCATGGCTTCGAGCACCGCCACCTGCTGGCCCGGCCGCACCAGGTCGCCGATGGCGACGTCGATGGAGACGATGGTGCCCTGCATCGGCGCCGGGACCGGCTCCGTCCCCGGCGGGGCCGCGGGCCGCTCGTTGTTCGCCGTGGCGGCATCGGCCGCCGCCTCCGGCGCGAAGAACAGCTGGCGGTGGCCGTCACGGCCGGCGCGGACCAGCTCCGCCACGTGCTCCTCGACGAAGCGGGTGGTGACCGCGTTGGCGGCGACGGCCGGATGCTGCAGCAGCGCCTTGAGGAACGGCAGGTTGGTGCCGACGCCCTCGATGCGGAACTCGCAGGCGGCACGATAGGCCTTGGCCACGGCGTCGGTGAAGCGCGGCGAGCCGGAGTGGACGATCAGCTTGGCGAGGAGCGAATCGAAGGCGGCGCTGGTGCGGTAGCCGGCGTAGCCGAAGGTATCGACCCGAAGCCCGGGGCCGGACGGCGGCTCGAACACGGCGAGCGTGCCGCCCTGGGGCTTGACCAGGCCCTTCTCGTCCATCGCCTCCATGTTGATGCGGAGCTGGACGGCATAGCCGCGCGGCTGCGGAATGTCCGACTGCAGCAGGCCGAGGTCGGCGAGCGAGCGGCCGGCGGCGATCTGGATCTGCGCCTGGACGAGGTCGATGCCGAGGACCTCCTCGGTCACCGTGTGCTCCACCTGGAGGCGCGGGTTGGCCTCGATGAAGGCGAAGAACGGCTCGCCGTCGCCCGGGGCCGCGTCGAGCAGGAACTCGAAGGTGCCGAGGTTGTCGTAGTGCGCGGCCGCCGCGAGCTCACGGGCCGCCAGCGTGATGCGGTCGCGCAGCGCCGGCGTCAGCGCCGGGCTCGGCGCCACCTCGACGATCTTCTGGTTGCGCCGCTGGATGGTGCACTCACGCTCGTAGAGATGGCTGATGTTGCCGGCGCGGTCGCCGATGATCTGCACCTCGATGTGGCGCGCGTTGCGCATCAGCCGCTCGACGTAGACGGCGTCGTCGCCGAACGCCGCCTTCGCCTCGGAGCAGCAGCGGGCGTAGGCCTCGGCCAGCTCGTCCCGCGCGGTCACCGGCCGCATGCCGCGGCCGCCGCCGCCGGCCACCGCCTTGATCATGACGGCGGCGCCGTCGCCGAGGCCGTCGAAGAAGGCGGTCGCCTCCTCCAGGCTGGTGGCGCCGGTGGTGCCGGGGATGACGGGCACGCCGACCTTCTGCGCCAGCTCGCGGGCCGCCGTCTTGTCGCCGAACAGGCCGAGCGCCGTGGGGGTGGGGCCGACGAAGACGATGCCGTTGTCGGCGCAGGCCTGGGCCAGCGCCACGTTCTCGCTCAGGAAGCCGTAGCCGGGGTGGAGCCCGTCGCAGCCGGTGGCCTTGGCCGCCGCGATGATCGCCGCCACGTCGAGATAGCCGCGCGCGCCGCGGCCGGCGAGCGCATGCGCCTCGTCAGCCTTGCGGGTGTGCAGGGACAGCTCGTCGTCGGCCGTATAGACGGCCACGGTGGGGATGTGCAGCTCGCCCGCCGCCCGGGCGATCCGGATGGCGATCTCACCGCGGTTGGCGATGAGCAGCTTGGAGATCGCGGCGGGCGCCGGGGGCGCGGACCTGGTGGCGAGGCTCGTGGCCAATCTCGTTCCTCCTATGCAGGCGGCCTGACGGCCGCTCTCCTTGTCCCGGAGCCACATGGGTCCGGGATTGCGCTCAAAGCTTCGGCGTTCGGAAGCAGCACGCGCCGCCGCCGCACGCACCGGGGCCGCGCGGCGGGTATGGGGCGTTCTTAGAACATGTTCCGGCGGGGTGAACACCCCTTTCGGATCGAGGCGGGCGCACGGCTGCGCATGGCGCCGGCCCGCGCCATGCGTCGAGCGCGCCGCATCCGCCGCTGCGCGCTCTGCACCGATGCTGCCGGCGGTGTGCTCAGCCGATGAGCAGGGCGACGCCGGCGACCGCGACGGCGGCCCCGGCCGCCCGCGTCAGCAGGATAGGCATGCGGGCGATCAGCAGGCCGATGCCGATGCCGACCAGGTGCAGGATGCCGGTGGCGATGACGAAGCCCGCGGCATAGCCGACGGCGCCGTGGTCGGCATGCATCTCGGCCCCGTGCGCATAGCCGTGGAACACGGCGAAGACGGCGCACAGCGCCGCGCCGAGCGCCACCGGCAGCGTGGCGCGGGCCGCGACGCAGCCGCCGAGCACGATCACCGACAGAGCGATGGCGACCTCGACGGCCGGCAGCGGCAGCCCGGCGAAGCCGACCAGGCCGCCGACGACCATGAAGCCCATGAAGACGAGCGGGTAGGCCCAGAGCGCCCGGCCGCCGACCAGGCCGGCCCATAGGCCGACCGCCACCATGGCCAGGATGTGGTCGATACCGCCCATGGGATGGCCGAGGCCCGCCGTGAAGCTGTGGACGCCGCCGACGCCGGTGTGGGCCAGCGCCGGCCCGCAGGCCGCGAGCATCATGGCCGCGGCGATCGCGCCGGAGCCGAAGGAAGGACCGCGAAACCGTGTCATGGGCGTCTCCGGAAGGACAGGATGTCGAACGAGGTCTGAGGGATGCAACGCGCCGGGCGGTGCGACGGCACGGCACGCCGGCAAGCAAGGATCGTGCGAGCGCGATCCGTCATGTCCGCTCGGCGAGCGCAGCCGGCGCCGGGCGACGCTCCAGGCCGCCGGCCCGCATGACGAAGGCGACGACATCAGCCACGCCGTCGCCGGCCTTGATGTTGGTGAAGACGAACGGCCGGGTGCCGCGCATGCGCCGGGCGTCGCGGTCCATCACCTCGAGGCTCGCGCCCACATAGGGCGCCAGGTCGATCTTGTTGATGACCAGCAGGTCGGAGCGGGTGATGCCCGGACCGCCCTTGCGCGGGATCTTTTCGCCGGCCGAAACGTCGATG
Source organism: Chelatococcus sp. KU-N122 (assembly GCF_055391085.1). Lineage (NCBI taxonomy): Bacteria > Pseudomonadati > Pseudomonadota > Alphaproteobacteria > Hyphomicrobiales > Chelatococcaceae > Chelatococcus > Chelatococcus sp. KU-N122. The sequence goes on from NZ_AP043981.1 coordinate 2,193,029, forward strand.
ACGTAGATGGTGAGGTCGGCGAGCTCGGGCGAGAAGGTGGCCGCGAGGTTGTCGCCGCCCGACTCCACCAGCACCAGGTCGAGGGCGGGAAAGCGGGCGACCATGGCGTCGACGGCGGCGAGGTTGAGCGAGCAATCCTCGCGGATCGCCGTGTGCGGACAGCCTCCGGTCTCCACCCCCATGATCCGCTCCGGCGGCAGCGCGCCGACGCGGGTGAGGATCTCCGCATCCTCGCGCGTGTAGATGTCGTTGGTGATGGCGGCGATGTCGAAATCGTCGCGCATCGCCTTGCACAGCGCTTCCATCAGCGCCGTCTTGCCGGAGCCGACGGGGCCGCCGATGCCGACGCGCAGCGGGCCATGAGGCGACGAGGGCTTGGGCGACGAGGGCTTGGGCCATGAAGGCTTGGGCGACGCGGGCTGGCTCATGAGCGGAACAACCTCGTGTACTGGGTCTCGTGCCTGAGCGCGCCGATATCGGAGCGGAAGGCGGCGCCGCCGAGATCGTCGAGCGTGCTCGTGCCGGCTGCGGCCGCGACCTCGACGATGCGCGGCAGCAGCGCCGCCGTGACCCGCTGGCCCGCCGTCTGGCCGGTGATGCCGAGCCGCAGCGCTGCCGAGACCAGGTTGGCGGCGAAGGCGAGCAGGAAGGCTTCGAGCGTCGGCCGCAGCGGCTGGGCGTGGGCGGCGGCGGCGGCCCCGACCGCCACCGCATGGGTGATCTCGCCGTGCCGCTCGGCGATGGCGTCGAGCGCCGGCGCCGGCCAGGCCTTGCGGCAGGCCGCCAGGAACGCCGCGCCCTGGGTCGCCGCCTCCAGATGCCGCTCCCGGCTGCTGGCCAGCGCCAGGGCGAGCTCGGTCACCTCTGCCAGTGCCGCCTCATCGCCGACCATGACGGAGCGGTAGGCGGCGGCCAATAGGATGGCGTCGTTGCGCGGCCCGCCATGGCTCAGGAGGTCGTCGAGCCAGGCCTCGAGATCGACGTCGTCGCCGACCTGACCGCTCTCGTGGGCCCACTCCAGCGCATGCGAATAGGCGAAGGCGCCGACCGGGAAGGCCGGCGACAGCCAGACCAGCAGCGGCAGCGGCGCGCCCGCCTCCATCACTTGTGCGCGTGGTGATGGCCGTGGCCGTGGCCGTGATCGTGCCCATGGTGATCGTGCTCATGACCATGCGCATGGTCGTGCCCGTGATCGTGGTGGTCGTGGCCGCAGCCGCAGTCATGCCCATGGTGATCGTGGCTGCCATGGGCGTGATCGTGATCATGACCCTGGGCATGATGGCCGTGCCCGTGGTCATGGTCGTGGCTTTGGTGATGGCCATGGCCATGGTGATCGTGCTCGCAGGCCGTCTCGTAGGCGCCGCGCTCGGGACGGAACGGCCGCTTCACCGGTGTCACGCTGCAGCCTTGGCCGCGGGCCATCTCGGCCAGCACGTGGTCGGCCTCGATGTAGAGCGCCTCGGCGGTGATCTCCGCCGGCGTATGGCGATTGCCGATGTGCCAGGCCGCCTTGAGCAGCCGGAGCGGGCTCTCGGCGCGGATCTCCAGCAGGTCCTCGGCGGCGGCCCTGACCTGCACCAGCCGCCCGTCCTCCAGCTTCAGGGCGTCGCCGTCGTCGATCAGCGTCGCTTTGTCCAGGTCGACGAGCAGCTCGAGCCCGCCCTCGGCGGTCAGCGCGACGCGCCGCTTCTGCCGCGCCTCGTGATCGAGGGTGAGCGTGTCGACGACGCGCTCGGCCTTGACGGCCGGGCGGCGGACGATGGCGGTGGCACGGTTCATGGGCGATCGGCTCCGAACTCACGATGGGGCCGGACGAGACCCGGCCATGACGCTGAAGATATACCCGAAAGCGCCGCCCCGCGTCAGGGCCGGACGCCGCCGGCGGCTCACCGGCGCGCCGGGCGCCGGCTGGCGCGCCGGGTCAGAACAGGAAGTAGCGCTGGGCGAGGGGCAGCGACGCCGCCGGCTCGCAGACCAGCAGCTCGCCGTCGGCGGTCACTGCATAGGTCTCCGGGTCGACCTGGATGTCGGGCGTCGCGCCGTTGTGGATCATCGAGGCCTTGCCGATGCCGCCGCGGGTGTTCTCCACCGCCACCAGCTCCTTCTCGACGCCCAGGCGCCCGGCCTGGCCGCGCTCGACCGCCGACTTCGAGACGAAGGTGACGCTGGTGGCGGTGAGTGCCTTGCCGAAGGCGCCGAACATGGGGCGATAGTGCACCGGCTGCGGCGTCGGGATCGAGGCGTTGGGGTCGCCCATGGCGGCGGCGACGATCATGCCGCCCTTGACCACGATGTCGGGCTTCACGCCGAAGAAGGCGGGCTGCCACAGCACCAGGTCGGCGAGCTTGCCGACCTCCACCGAGCCGATGTGGCGGGAGACGCCGTGGGCGACGGCCGGGTTGATGGTGTACTTGGCGATGTAGCGCTTGACCCGCGCGTTGTCGTTGCCGCTCTCCCCCGGCAGGTGGCCGCGCTGCACCTTCATCTTGTGGGCCGTCTGCCAGGTGCGGATGATGACTTCGCCGAGCCGGCCCATGGCCTGGCTGTCGGAGGAGATCATCGAGAGCGCGCCGATGTCGTGCAGGATGTCCTCCGCCGCGATGGTCTCCTTGCGGATGCGGCTTTCGGCGAAGGCCAGGTCCTCGGCGATGCTCTCGTCGAGGTGATGGCACACCATCAGCATGTCCAGGTGCTCGTCGATGGTGTTCACCGTGAACGGCCGCGTCGGGTTGGTGGACGAGGGCAGCACGTTGGGCAGCGAGGCGACCTTGATGATGTCGGGCGCGTGGCCGCCGCCGGCGCCCTCCGTGTGGAAGGCGTGGATGGTGCGGCCCTTGAACGCCGCCACCGTGTCCTCGACGAAGCCCGACTCGTTCAGCGTGTCCGTATGGATCATCACCTGCACGTCGTGCGCGTCGGCGACCGAGAGGCAGCAGTCGATGGCGCCTGGCGTCGTGCCCCAGTCCTCGTGCAGCTTGAGCGAGCAGACGCCGGCTTCCACCATCTCCTCCAGCGCCCCGGGCTGGGAGGCGTTGCCCTTGCCGGAGATGCCGATGTTGACCGGCAGGCCGTCGACGGCGCGGATCATCTGCTCCACGTGCCACGGCCCCGGCGTGCAGGTGGTGGCCTTGGTGCCGTCGGCCGGCCCCGTGCCGCCGCCGAGCAGCGTCGTCACGCCCGACATCAGCGCGTCGTCCACCTGCTGCGGGCAGATGAAGTGGATGTGGCAGTCGAAGCCGCCGGCGGTGAGGATCTTGCCCTCGCCGGCGATCACCTCGGTGCCCGGGCCGATGACGATGGTGACGCCCGGCTGGATGTCCGGGTTGCCGGCCTTGCCGATCGCCGCGATGCGGCCGCCGCGCAGGCCGACGTCGGCTTTGACGATGCCCCAGTGATCGACGATCAGCGCGTTGGTGATGACGGTGTCGACCGCCCCCGCGTGGCGGCTGACCTGGCTCTGGCCCATGCCGTCGCGGATGACCTTGCCGCCGCCGAACTTCACCTCCTCGCCGTAGATGGTGAAGTCCTTCTCCACCTCGATGGTGAGGGCGGTGTCGGCCAGGCGCACCTTGTCGCCGACCGTGGGCCCGAACATGTGCGCATAGGCAAGGCGGGGAATGCGTGCGGGCATGGGCGGGGTTCCTGGAATACGAGCCTAGGGACGACGCATGCTGCGAAAGGCAGCGCCTACGCTCTTGACGTCCAACTTATATTGGCGCTTGTAGCCGCCCTTCTGCGCAACCATTGAGGAGGCGCCAGCAGGCGACGTGTCATGGATTTCGTGAAGATCGAGTCGATTGCGGACGTCGAGCCCCACATTTCGTTCGAGCACGGCTTCGTCGTGTCGCGACGCGACGACCATACGGTCATCGACTACGTGTTCACGGCCGATGAGACGTTCACCTCGCCCGTATCGCTCGAGTGCCGAGGCCTGAAGTTCGATCGCGATGGCCGGATCATCGGCCGCCCGTTCCACAAGTTCTTCAACCTCGGTGAGCGGGAGCGCATGGAGGCGGTCGATTGGTCCGCTCCGCACGCCATTCAGGACAAGCTCGACGGCTCGATGGTGCACCCCGTGCTGCTTGGAGGTGAGCTCGTGTTCATGACGCGTATGGGCGCGACGCCGCAGGCGGCGACGGCCCGGCGCCATGCCGATCCGGGCGTGCTCGACCTCAGCCGCTTCCTGCTCGCCGCCGGGATCACGCCGATCTTCGAGTTCACCTCGCCGGACAACCGCATCGTCGTGGCCTACGAGAGCCATGCGCTGACGCTGCTCGGCGCCCGTGCGATGGTCTCCGGTGCCTATGTGCCGCGGAGCGAGCTCGCGCGGCTTGCGACCCGCTTCGGCGTCCGGTTGGTCGCCGAGCGCGGCCGCGTCGAGGACTTCAAGAGCTTCTTCGCCGAGTCGCGTAAGCTCGCTGGCATCGAGGGCTACGTGCTCTGCTTCGACAGCGGCCACCGGCTCAAGCTGAAGACCGAGGGCTACGTGCTGCGGCACCAGGCGCTCGCTGGCATCCGCTATGAGAAGAACGTGCTGGCCTGGGTGACGCGCGGCGCCGTCGACGATGTGGTGCCGATCCTCTCCCAGGACCTGGCGGCGCGCGTGCGGGCCTACCAGGCGGCCGTCGACCGCAACGTCACCAACCACGTCCGCCGTATCGACGATTTCGTCGCGGCGCAGCGGGAGCTGCCGCGCAAGGATTTTGCGGCGCTGGCCTTCAAGACGTTCGACAAGCGCCTGGCGGCGGTGGTCTTCAACGCTCTCGACGGCAAGAATACGCGCCAGAGCCTGATGGGCTTCCTGTCGGCCGCGGCCATGTCCGAGCCGCGGGTGGAGGCGGCCCGCGACCTCATCGGCACGACGTGGTCGGTCGAGGGGCTCGCCCTGCCGGAACTCGAGGAGTAGTTGGCCGGCGCCTCCGAGCGATTTGCAGCGGCGGCTGCACTCGGCCTCTTCTGTTGCCGTTGAGGCGGTGGGACCACCCCCCACCCCTACCCCTCCCCGCCACTTCGTGGGGGGAGGGAGGAGCTTCGCTGTCAGGCTTAGGTGTCCTTCGTTCACGCTCTTCGCTTGGCAAGCCTGGGCACCTCCCTCCCCAAGAGGATCTCTGGCTTGCCCGAGATCCTCAGTTGCTGGTTGTGCAAGTCGGGCTTGCCCGACTTGCATGGGCGAAGCCGTGGCGGGGAGGGGTAGGGGTGGGGGGTGGTCCAACCGCCTCAACCTTTCAGAACCTGCCAAGCTCGCCATCACTACAGCGGTCCCATGACCTGCTGGCGGAAGCCGTAGATCTCGCGCTTGCCGGCGAGGGCGACGAGGGTCACCTCGCGGCTCTGGCCGGGCTCGAAGCGCACGGCGGTGCCGGCGGCGATGTCGAGGCGCATGCCGCGGGCCTTGTCGCGTTCGAAGGCGAGCGCCGCATTGGTCTCGTAGAAGTGGTAGTGCGAGCCCACCTGGATCGGCCGGTCGCCGGTGTTGGCGACGGTGAGCGTTATCGTCTCGCGGCCGGCGTTGAGCTCGATGTCGCCGGGCTGCGTCTCCACCGCGCCGGGAATGTCGGCGCCGGCGCTGCCGCGGATCGGGTGATGCACGGTGACGAGCTTGGTGCCGTCCGGGAAGGTCGCCTCCACCTGCACGTCGTGGATCATCTCGGCGATGCCCTCCATCACCTGGTCGGCGGTGAGCACGCGGGCGCCGGCTGCCATCAGCTCGGCGACGGAGCGGCCGTCGCGGGCGCCTTCGACGACGAAGTCGGTGATCAGCGCGATCGCCTCCGGGTAGTTGAGCTTGACGCCCCGCTGCAGCCGATTGCTGGCGACCATGGCCGCCACCGACACCAGCAGCTTGTCCTTCTCGCGCGGGGTCAATTGCATGGGCTTCTTCCTGTGATCTGGCGGCGTGCCCCGGTCTCGGGCGAATGGAGGGCGGGGTCAAGCCGTGGCGGCGCAGGGGCTACAAGCGAGGGCTACACAAGAGCAAGGGCTAGACAAGCAAACCTAAAGCCAAGACCGCGGCAGGGGCCGGCCGCGCAGCTCGACCAGGCATGCGCCGAGGTCGCGGCGCACCGCCTGCGCGTCGGCGCCGGCGAAGCGGGCGACGAGCATGCCGTTCCAGGCGCTGGCGCCCCAGTCGCAGGTCGCGCCGGCCAGGGCCTCGCGCAGCGGCGCCAGCCGGGCCTCCGCGTCGGGCGCCACCGCGAGCACCGTGGCGACGGCGCGCGCGCCGCCGCCGAGCGCCGGCCGGTCGAGCAGGGCGGCCGGCGCGCCGGCGAGCGCCAGCTCCTCGGCGAAGACCAGCCGCCCGGCGCGGCGGATGCGCCAGCGGTCGCGCAGGCTCCCCGTCGTCAGCTGCTCGCCCATGGCGAGGCGGCCGAAGACGATGCTCTCGGCGACGAGCAGGCGGGCGTCGGCCGCCATCGCCACGTCGAGCCGGCGGGCGAGGCGGCTACCGCGGAACAGGATGGCCTCCTGCGGCAGCCAGTCGAAGCGGGCCGCCGCGCCCAGGTCGAGGCGTGTGGCGACGGCGGTCTCGCCGCCGTCGGAGCGGTACACCTTCTCGGCCGCCTGGGTGGTGAACACGGCCTCGGCCTGCGCCCCGATGGTGACGTCGATGGCCAGCCGGTCGCCGCCGGCCATGCCGCCGCCGGTGTTGATCAGCACCGCCTCCGGCACTGCCCCCGTGCGAGGGAACTTGATACGATAGCCGCCGCTCTCGGCCAGATCGGTGAGGTGAGTGCCGCGCGCGGTCGCGGCTAAGCCCAGGCGGACCAGCCCTTTGGCCCGCACGAAGGCGGGCAGAGCGGCCGGCGGCGGTGCAGTGCCGGCGATCGGCTCTCCTCGCACCTCAGACGGAGAGACGCTGACGGACATCGCTCTCGACCATGCTCGCCCGCTCGCCCGCCAGCACCACCTGCCCCCGGTCCATGACCGCGTAGGTGTCGCCGAGGTCGCGCGCGAACTCGAAGTACTGCTCGACCAGCACGATGGCCATCTGGCCGCCCTTGCGCAAGGTGTCGATGGCGTGGCCGATCTGCTTGATGATCGACGGCTGGATGCCCTCGGTCGGCTCGTCGAGCACGAGCAGGCGAGGGCGCGTCACCAGGGCGCGGCCGATGGCGAGCTGCTGCTGCTGGCCGCCGGAAAGGTCGCCACCGCGGCGCCCCAGCATGTCCTTGAGCACCGGAAACAGCTCGAAGATTTCGGGCGGGACGAAGCGCTGCTTGCGCGGCAGGGGCGCAAAGCCGGTCTCCAGGTTCTCCTTGACGCTCAGCAGCGGGAAGATCTCGCGCCCCTGCGGCACCACGGCGATGCCGCGCCGGGCGCGGTCGTAGGGGGCGAGCCTGGAGATGTTCTCGCCGTTCCAGACGATGGCGCCCCTGGCGATGGCCTGCTGGCCGACGATGGCGCGCATCAGCGAGGTCTTGCCGACGCCGTTGCGGCCGAGCACCGACGTCACCTGGCCGATCTCCGCCTGAAGCGAGACGCCGCGCAGGGCCTGGGAGGCGCCGTAGTAGAGGTCGATGGCTTCGACGTTCAGCATGCCCCGCCCTCAGCGCCCGAGATACACTTCGATGACGCGGTCGTTGCTCGACACCGCGTCGATCGTGCCTTCGGCCAGCACCGAGCCTTCGTGCAGCACCGTCACCTTGCAGTCGAGGTCGCGCACGAAGGCCATGTCGTGCTCCACCACCACCACCGAGTGATCGCGGGCGATGTCGCGCAGCAGGTGGGCGGTGGCGGCGGTCTCGGCGTCGGTCATGCCGGCCACCGGCTCGTCGACCAGAAGCAGCTTGGGGTCCTGGGCGAGCAGCATGCCGATCTCCAGCCACTGCTTCTGGCCGTGGGACAGGTCGGCCGCCATGCGCTCGCGGTGGTCGATCAGCCGCACGATCTCCAGGATGCGCTCGATGCGCTCGGGCGAGATGCGGTTGCGGGCGCCGAACAGGGCCGACCAGGGGCCACGCTCGTCCTTCAGCGCCAGGCGGATGTTGTCCGCCACCGTGTGGCTCTCGAACACGGTCGGCTTCTGGAACTTGCGCCCGATGCCCAGGTTGGCGATGGCCGCCTCGTCGAGCGCGGTGAGGTCGGTGGTGCCGTCGAAATAGACGTCGCCCTCGTCCGGCTTGGTCTTGCCGGTGATGATGTCCATCATGGTCGTCTTGCCGGCGCCGTTGGGGCCGATGATCGCTCGCATTTCCCCGTGTTCCAGGGTGAGCGCGAGGTTGTTGATGGCGCGGAAGCCATCAAAGGTCTTCGACACGCCGTCGAGGTAGAGGACGGTGTTGGTGAGCCCTCGGTCCGGGATCATGCCTTGCCTCCTTCCGCCGCGCCGGTGTCGCCGATGCCGGCCTCGGCGGCGAGGCTCTCCTCGACGGGAGAGATGTCCTGCCGCTGCTGCCGCTTCTGGGTGAGCAGCCCGACGATGCCCTTGGGCAGGAACAGCGTAACGACGACGAACAGCAGGCCGAGCGCGAACAGCCAGATCTCGGGCAGCGCGCCGGTGAGGTAGGTCTTGCCGAAGTTGACGAGGACGGCGCCGAGCGCTGCGCCCACCAGCGTGCCGCGGCCGCCCACCGCCACCCAGATCACCGCCTCGATGGAGTTGGCCGGGGAGAACTCGGACGGGTTGATGATGCCGACCTGCGGCACGTAGAGGGCGCCGGCGACGCCTGCCATCATGGCCGAGACGACGAAGGCGACGACCTTGTAGGTCTCGACCCGGTAGCCCAGGAAGCGGGTGCGCGATTCGGCGTCGCGGATGGCGATGAGCACCTTGCCGTAGGTCGAGGTCACCATGTAGCGGGCGACGAGATAGCCGAGCACCAGCGCGATGGCGGTGGCGACGAAGAGGGCACAGCGCGTCGTCTGCGCCTGCACGTTGAAGCCTAGGATGTCCTTGAAGTCGGTGAGGCCGTTGTTGCCGCCGAAGCCCATGTCGTTGCGGAAGAAGGCGAGCAGCAGGGCGAAGGTCATGGCCTGCGTCATGATCGACAGGTAGACGCCGGTGACGCGCGAGCGGAACGCCAGCCAGCCGAAGACGAGCGCCAGCAGGCCCGGCGCCAGCAGCACCATGAGGCCCGCGAACGGGAAGCTGTCGAAGCCGTGCCAGTACCACGGCAGCTCCTTCCAGTTCAGGAACACCATGAAGTCCGGCAGGATCGGGTTGGCGTAGACGCCGCGCGTGCCGATCTGGCGCATCAGGTACATGCCCATGGCGTAACCGCCCAGGGCGAAAAAGGCGCCGTGGCCGAGCGAGAGGATGCCGCAATAGCCCCACACCAGGTCGAGCGCGACGGCGAGCAGGGCGTAGCAGAGGTATTTGCCGATGAGCGCCACGACATAGGTCGGCACGTGGAAGGCCGAGCCCTCCGGCACTGCCAGATTGAGCAGCGGCACCAGCACGGCGGCGGCGGCGACCACCGCCAGGAAGATCCAGCCCTTGCCGTCGATCAGGCCGAGCAGAAGCGGACGGCGCCCCATGGATGCAGCCTCGGGGTTGCTCATGCTTCCACCGCCCGGCCCTTCTGGGCGAAGAGCCCGCGCGGCCGCCGCTGGATGAACAGGATGATGAAGACGAGCAGCAGGATCTTGCCCAGCACGGCGCCGGCAAAGGGCTCCAGCAGCTTGTTGGCGACGCCGAGCGTCAGGGCCGCCACCAGCGTGCCCCACAGATTGCCGACGCCGCCGAAGACCACCACCAGGAAGCTGTCGATGATGTAGCTCTGGCCGAGGTTGGGCGAGACGTTGTCGATCTGGGCGAGCGCCACGCCGGCGATGCCGGCGATGCCGGAGCCCAGGCCGAAGGCGAGCGTGTCGATCCACGGCGTGCGGATGCCCATGGACGAGGCCATGCGCCGGTTCTGCGTCACCGCCCGCATCTTGAGGCCGAACGAGGTGCCGCGCAGCACGGCCAGCAGGCCCACGAAGACCACCAGGCTGAACACCACGATCCACATGCGGCCGTAGGTGATCGACAGGCCGAAGACGTCGAAGGAACCGGACATGTAGGAGGGCGCGCCGACCTCGCGGTTGGTCGGGCCGAACACCGAGCGCACCGCCTGCTGCAGGATCAGGCTGATGCCCCAGGTGGCGAGCAGCGTCTCCAGCGGCCGGCCGTAGAGATAGCGGATCACCGTGCGCTCGATCAGCACCCCGACCAGGCCGGCGAGCAGGAAGGCGAGCGGCACCGCGACCGGCAGCGTCCAGCCGAACAGGTGAGGCGCATAGGTGCGGGCCGCCTCCTGCACGACGTAGGTGGTGTAGGCGCCGAGCATGACCATCTCGCCGTGGGCCATGTTGATGATGCCCATGACGCCGAAGGTGATGGCGAGGCCGATGGCGGCGAGCAGCAGCACCGAGCCCAGCGAGATGCCGTACCAGACGTTCTGGACGTTCTCCAGCAGGGCGAGCCGGCTCTGGATCGAGGCGGTGGCGCTCTCGATAGCCGGCTTCACGGCGGGGCTCGCCTGGCTGCCCGCGGCGCCGAGCAGCGCCAGCGCGTCCTGGTCGCCGCGCCTGGCGACGATGCCGACGGCGGCGATCTTGTCGGCATCGCTCGTGGCCGCGTCCATCAGGCGGGCGGCAGCCTGTGCGTCCGTGAGCTTCTGCTTGACGGCGGTGTCGGTCTCGCGGGCCAGCGCCTGGGCGATCGCCGGCAGCGCGGCCGGATCGCGGGCCTTGAACACCGCGTCGGCGGCCTCGGCGCGGGCGGCGGGGTCCTTGGCGACCAGCCTGAGCGCGCCGACGCTCGACTCGATCGCCCGGCGCACCCGGTTGTTGACGCGGACGGCGGTGAGCTGGGCCGCATTGGCGGTGACGGCGGCCCCGGACTTGGCGTCGACGTAGCGGCCGTCGGATGTCTTGAGGACGAGGATGCGGCTCTGCGGGTCGACGTAGAGGCGGCCGTCGCTCAGGCCTTCGATGATCGGCAGGGCCTCGGGCGAGCCGGTGGCCGCGAGTGCCGCAACCCCGGCTTCGATCTCGGCGTAGCCGTTGGCGCCGGCGAGCTTGGCGAGGGCCGTGTCGAGGTCCTGGGCGTGGGCCGGCCGGACGGCCAGGCCACCGACGAGCAGCAGAACGAGCGCGAACAGGCGCATCATGCGGGACCTCCGCCATCGATCGAGGCGTTCAAACGTGCCGGCGATGGCGCCGGCGATGGCATGTTGCCCCGCGTCGTTCTCCCCTCGTCATGGCCGGGTTTGACCCGGCCATCCATCGCTTTGGGAAAACTCCAGCCCGATAGGGCTGACCGACGGGGCGTCTCCTGAGTGGATGGATGGCCGGGTCAAGCCCGGCCATGACGGTTGAGAGGATCTACCCTCAAGATCACACCATCGATGCCACTAGTTCGAGGCGCCGCCGCATTTGTTGGTCTTGGTGTTGAAGTTGCCGCACTTGAGCTCGACCCAGTCGGCCTTCAGGTCCTTGGAGCCTTCCAGGTAGGGCGACCACGCGGCGCCCGGAACCAGCTCGCTCGTCTTCCAGACCACGTCGAACTGGCCGTCGGCCTTGATCTCGCCGATGTAGACCGGCTTGGTGATGTGGTGGTTGGCAAGCATCTCCGAGGTGCCGCCGGTGAGGTTGTCCTGCTTGATGCCGGGCAGCGCCTCGATCACCTTGTCCGGATCGGTCGACTTGGCCTTTTCCACCGCCTTCACCCACATGTTGAAGCCGATGTAGTGGGCTTCCATCGGGTCGTTGGTGACGCGCTTGGGGTTCTTGGTGAAGTCGTGCCAGGCCTTGATGAAGGCGTCGTTGGCCGGCGTGTTGATCGACTCGAAGTAGTTCCAGGCGGCCAGATGGCCGAGGAGGGGCTTGGTGTCGAGGCCGGCGAGCTCCTCCTCGCCGACCGAGAAGGCCACCACGGGGATGTCGGTCGCCTTGATGCCCTGGTTGCCGAGCTCCTTGTAGAAGGGCACGTTGGCGTCACCGTTGATGGTCGAGACAACGGCGGTCTTCTTGCCGGCCGAGCCGAATTTCTTGATGTCGGCGACGATCGTCTGCCAGTCGGAATGCCCGAACGGCGTGTAGTTGATCATGATGTCTTCGGCCGCGACGCCCTTTGCCTTGAGGTAAGCTTCGAGGATCTTGTTGGTGGTGCGCGGATAGACGTAGTCGGTGCCGGCCAGCACCCAGCGCTTCACGCCCTCGTCCTTCATCAGGTAGTCGACGGCCGGGATCGCCTGCTGGTTGGGAGCGGCGCCGGTGTAGAACACGTTGCGCTCGCTCTCCTCGCCCTCGTACTGGACGGGGTAGAACAGGATCGAGTTGAGCTCCTTGAAGACCGGCAGCACCGACTTGCGGGAGACCGAGGTCCAGCAGCCGAACACGACCGAGACCTTGTCCTTGGTGATCAGCTCGCGCGCCTTCTCGGCGAAGAGGGGCCAGTTGGAGGCCGGGTCGACCACGACCGCCTCGAGCTTCTTGCCGAGCACGCCGCCCTTCTTGTTCTGCTCCTCGATGAGCATCAGCATCACGTCCTTGAGCGTGGTCTCGCTGATCGCCATGGTGCCGGACAAGGAGTGCAAGATGCCGACCTTGATGGTCTCCTGCGCTTGCGCCGGTGCCGCCGCCGCGATGCCGCCGCCGATGGCGAGCGCCGCCACCAGCTGTTTCACACCCCATTTCATGTCTTTGCCTCCCGCCTGAATGGCTACGGCTGGCCGTTCGCAAGGCCTGTGCCACGGTGCGGAACACGGCCGGCGCCGCCGCGACCATCGCGGGGCGGGCAAATCAACGTGGTGATGCAGGGCCGCTTTCCGGCCCGCCCAAGGAAGTGGCTGCGGCGCGGTCGGCGGAGCAACGGCCGGCCGTGAGGGCGGGGCGTAGCGGCTCAGATTTTGATCATAATGGGCAATTTATAGTCTGTTTTGCGTAAAATGACCATTAATTGATCAGTATCGACTGGCTCCAATCGGATCACTTGATCTTGCGAACCGCACCGTGGTCACTTGCGCGTCAAGGCGGGCGGCCGCGGGCCGCGACTCCGGGACAAGACAGAGGGAGTGGACAATCATGGCGATCCGGAACCTGGCCGACGTGGAGGCGCTCGAGAGCGTCCCGCTCGAGGAACGCGTGCCGGCCACGTCCGTATTCGAGCTGCTCCAGAGCGTCAGCGCGCGCCATCCGGACCGGCTCGCCATGCGCTTCCTGCGCGAGGGCTTGCCCGAGGAGCCGAGCCGGGACATCACCTACGCTGCGTTCGGCCGCCAGATCATCCAGGCGGCGAACCTGTTCCATGCGCTCGGCGTCGGCCCGCAGGACGCCGTATCGATGCTGCTGCCGGTCGCGCCGGAGACCTTCGTCGCCATCTTCGGCGCCCAGTACGCCGGCATGGCCAACCCCATCAATTTCCTGCTCGAGAAGGAGCATATCGTCGGCCTGCTGCGCAGCGCCGGCGCCAAGGTGCTGCTGGGGCCGGATCCGGAGTTGTTTCCGGGCATCTGGGCCAAGGTCGAGGCGGTGCGGGCCGAGCTGCCGGGCCTCGCCGCGGTGATCCGCGTCGGTGGCCCGGCGCAGCGGCCGGACGTCGATGCGCTGCATTTCGAGACCGAGCTGGCGCGCCAACCCGCGGCGCTGACCTTCACGCGCGCCATCGGGCTCGACGACGTCGCCTCGCTGTTCCACACCGGCGGCACCACGAGTGCGCCCAAGCTCGCCCGCCACACCCATCGCGGCCTGCTGGCGCAGAGCTGGACCAATGCCGAGATGATGCTGACCGGGCCGGAGCAGACCTGGTTCAACGGCCTGCCGCCGTTCCACGTCGGTGGCGCCACCTGCGCCGGGCTGGCGCCGTTCGCGCAGGGCGCCACGGTGGTGATCCCAACCGCCGCCGGCTACCGCAACCCGGTCGTGGTCAAGAACCTCTGGGCGCTCGTGCAGCGGTTCAAGCCGACGGTGCTCGGCATGGTGCCGACGAGCTGGGGCGCGGCGCTCAACGTGCCCACCGACGGCTTCGACCTGTCGAGCATCAAGATCTGCCAGAGCGGCGGCTCGGCGATCGCGCCCGAGGTCGCCAAGGCGGTGACCGAGACGGTCGGTGCGCCGCTGGTGGAAGGCTGGGGCATGACCGAGGTGCACGGCTTCGGCACCATGAACCCCGGCCTTGGCGAATGCCGGCTGGGCTCCATCGGCCTGCGCGTGCCCTACATGGAGATCATCGTGGCCGACGTCGCCGGCGGGGCCGTGCAGCGCGTCCTCCCCCCGGGGGAGATCGGCCACGTGCTGGTGCGCGGCCGCCAGCTGTTCGGCGGCTATGCCGACGAGGCCCACAACCGCGGCGCCTGGGTCGAGCCGATGGCGAACGAGACCAGGGCGGCGTGGAGCCTGGGCGGGCCGTGGCTCGACACCGGCGACCTCGGGCGGCTCGACGCGGATGGCTACGTCTGGCTGACCGGACGGGCCAAGGACATCATCATCCGCGGCGGCCACAACCTCGACCCGGCCGTCATCGAGGAGGTGCTGCACGCCCACCCGGCGGTGGAATCGGCCGCCGCCGTCGGCCGGCCGGACGGCTATGCCGGCGAGCTGCCGGTCGGCTTCGTGCAGCTCAAGGCGGGGCCCAGGCCACGCCCGAGGAGATCCAGGACTTCGCCCGCCAGCACATCGCCGAGCGGGCGGCGGTGCCGGTGGAAATCATCGTCCTGCCGCTGATGCCGCTCACGGCCGTGGGCAAGATCTTCAAGCCGCAGCTCCGCCACCTGGCGGCGCAGATCACCCTGGAGCGGCTGACGCGGACGCTCGTCGGCGACGGCGTGCCGGTCCGTGTCGAGGTGGGGCCGCATCCCCAGCACGGCAGCTTCGCGTCCATCCAGCTCGACGGTGCCGTCGGCGCCAAGGAGCTCGACGAGCTCCGCGCCGCCCTGGGCAAGCTGCAGCTGCGCCACGAGGTCCGCGTCGGCGCCGGCTGACCCGCCGTCCCCGTTCCGTGCTCCCGCGGCCTGTCAGCTCCTGGCGCGTCCCGATTTGGGGCGGGCCAGGTTCGCGGCATCGGGCTTGGCCGGTGGCCGCCGCATGATGGCATCGGCGACCTGCTCGATGCGCTGGCGCAACGCCGCATTGCTGGCCTCGATCTCGGTCCGGCCGGCGGAGAGATCCCGCTTCAGCCGGGCCACCTCGCGCTGCAGCTTGGCGCGGTCGCTGCGCAGGGCGCCGAGCTCGCCCGGGCCGTCCGCATCGGCGGGCTCGGCCGGCTGTTGCTCGTCGGCCGCGCCGTTCAGGGCGCCGATCGCGGCGGCGCGGCCGCGGCGCGGGCCGCCGGCGGAGATGCGGCCGGCGAGCTCGCGCTTCAGCTGGGTGACCTCGCGCTGCAGCGCCAGGCGGTCGCTGCGGGCCTGGTCCAGCGCGCCTTCGAGCGACGACCTCTCCGCCCGCAGCATCTCCAGGTCGTCCGTCGCGCTTCGCACCGAGGCGCGCGCCGCCTCGGCATTGCTCTTGAGGCTCCCCTTCGCCGCCTCGAGCTCGCTGCTGAGCCAGGCCAGGCGCGCGGCGTTGGCCTTGAGCGCCTCGGTCTGGCGCGAGGCGGCGACGCTGGTGTCGGTCAGCCGGCGCGCCAGCTCGCGCTCCGCCTTCTCCAGCCCGGCGATGCGCTCGCTCTGATCGTCGCGCAGGCGCTCCAGGCTGGCGATCCGGTCGGCCAGCGCCGCCGCCGCCTTGTGATCGGCCATCCGCCCCCGCTCCAGCTCGGCGTTGGCCTCCTTCTGCACCGCAAGGTCGCGGGTGAGCTTGGCGAACACCTGCGCATCGCTGGCCAGGTTACCTTCGAGAGACGCGACCTTGGCCTCGAACTCGGCGATGACGACCCGCTGGCTCTCCAGCGTGTTGCGTGACTGGTGGTTCTCCGCCTCCAGCCGTTCGGCCGCCGCCTCGCGCACGCTCAGCGATTTGCGCGTGTCGTCGAGATCGGCCTCGGTGCGCGCCAGCCGGTCGCGCGTGGCGGCGAGCTCGCCGGCGAGGTCGGCCGCCTCGCCGCGGACCTGCGTCAGGCTGGTCTTCGTCGTCGACAGCTCTTCGGTGAGGCTCTTGATCGCGATCTGCTGGCGGCCGACCTCGCTCAGCGCCTCCGTCTTGTCACCGAGCAGGGCTTCATTGCGGCGCTCCAGCT
Organism: Chelatococcus sp. KU-N122; assembly: GCF_055391085.1. Taxonomy (NCBI): domain Bacteria; kingdom Pseudomonadati; phylum Pseudomonadota; class Alphaproteobacteria; order Hyphomicrobiales; family Chelatococcaceae; genus Chelatococcus; species Chelatococcus sp. KU-N122. Next base: position 2,209,128 of record NZ_AP043981.1, read on the forward strand.
GGCGGGCGGAGACCGCGAATTCGGCGCGCAGGTGGTCGCGCTCGGCGGCGATCTCGTCCAGCGACAGGGGGAACTGGGCCTGCGCGCGGCGCCTGGCCAGCCGCTCGGCGCGGGCGCTGATGGCCGGCACCGCCAGGACCGTGAAGAAGGTGGCGGTGAAGAACCCGAGAGCGAAGATCATCGCCGTTTCGATCACGGGCAAGCTCCTGGGCATTCGTGCCGGCGCCGCTCAAGCGGCGGACGCTCCGACGGACTCGGTGCCGCCGCTCCAGCTCTTTGTCTCAGCATCGGATTTTTCCCAAGACCGGTGTCCACTTTTGGGTCCGATGCCCTGGATCGTCAGAACGGATTCCACGTGGCCGTGGGGGTGAACTTCAGATAGCCGATGTTGACGCCGAGCCGGGCGCCGACGCCGGTGCGGATGGGAACCACGATCATATTATCGCGGACCGCGGCCGTCATGCCAAAGCCGCCGACGACATAGGCCGAGCCGTCGAGCCCCAGGAAACGACCGAAGATACCCTCGGTCGCCGGCAGATTATAGACCAGCATCATGGTGCGCGCGCCTTCGCCGCCGAAGTCGAAGCCGACCGACGGCCCTTGCCAGAAGACCCTCAGGTCGCCGGCGTTGCGGGTGTAGAGCACGCCCTCGCCGAACCGCAGGCCGCCGAAGAACGCCCCCGAGCCCTCTTGGCCCAGGATGTAGCCGTTCGGCTCGCCCCAGCGCTTGACGGCCTCCTGCACGGTGAGCGCGATGCCGCGCGACACGGTGCCGAAGAACTTGTGGCCGGACTGGACGATCTCCTCCGGCTTGAAGGTGTCACCCTCGCGGATGCGCGGCCCCTGGGCGAGTGCCGGCAAGGCGAAGGCGACGAGGGCTGAGACCAGGATGGCGCGGACGATCGCTGTCATGGGGGCCTCGCGGGCTGGATGTTGGGGTCGGTGGAGCGGCGCGGCGGGCGCGCTCGGATCCGTGGCCGCATGAAGGCGCTCTTGAATTGCGCTTGGCGCCGGAGTCCGAGGGCCCTGAACGGGGGGCGGGAAACGTCGATGCACCACACCTGGCAATCGTGACGCCGCCAAGGCGCCGCTGCGACAAATCTCGACTCCGCGCCACGGCAGTCAGGCGCCCCCCGGCGCGGGGTCGGCCTGGGGGCTCATGTAACGGGCGGCCGCCTCCGGGTCGCCCCAGACGATGAACGGGCCGTTGGCGAAGCCGCCCCCGGCCGAGCCGTAGCGGAACGGCCGGCCCTCGCCGTCGACGACAACGCCGCCGGCGGCTTCCAGGATGGCCTGGCCGGCGGCCGTATCCCACTCCATCGTCCGGCCGAAGCGGGGATAGACGTCGGCTTCCCCGGCCGCGACCGCGCAGAACTTGAGCGACGAGGAGGCGCTGGAGCGGGCGCGGATCGGCAGCCGGGCCAGGAACTGCTCGGTCGCGGCGTCGCCATGCCGCAGGCTCGCCACCGCGACCAGCCCCTCCACCGGCGCGCGGCGGGTGCGCAGCGTCGTCCAGCTGCCGCCCGGCGCGCTGGTGTCCGCCTCGCAGCCGATGACGCGCGCGCTGCGGCCGGCGATCCACAGGCGCTTCAGGCCCGGCGCGTAGATGGTGCCGGCCACGGGCCGGCCGTGCTCCACCAGCGCGATGTTGACCGTGTAGGATCCGGTGCCGGCGATGAAATCGCTGGTGCCGTCGATCGGGTCGACCAGGAAGAAGTGGGACGTGAGCTCGCCTTCGAAGGTCGCGGCGCTTTCCTCGGCGACGACGGGCACGCCGGGAAAGGCGCGGGCGAGGGCATCGATGATCAGCTCCTCGGCGGCGATGTCGGCTGCCGTGCACAGGCTGCCGTCGGGCTTTTCCCGCTCCTGGAGGCCCTTGCGCTCCACCTCCAGGATGACGCCGCCGGCGCGGCGGGCGATCGCCCCCAGCGTCTCGGCCAGGGCCTCGCGGTCGCCGACGGGCGGGCCGGCCCCGTCCTCGGTGCGGCCCGGCGCGGGTGCCTCGCTCATGGCGTTCATATGCTCCTTGCCTTTTCAATCGGTCGGCAGGCGTGTATCAGAGCCCGCCGTGCGGCCTCCCGACAGGATGGACATAGAGTCCGCGGCTATTCCATCCAGACCTGAAGGCCCCCCGCCGCGACAATCGTCGAGAGGATCGCATGACCGCCGTGACGCTCGAAGCGCTCGACCTCGCCGCCCTGCTGTGCAGCCGCGTCTGTCACGACGTCATCAGCCCGGTCGGGGCGATCGTCAACGGGCTGGAGGTGCTGGAGGACGAAAAAGACGCCTCGATGCGCGAGCTCGCCTTCGACCTCATCGCCAAGAGCGCGCGGCAGGCCTCGGCGCGGCTGCAATTCGCGCGTCTCGCCTTCGGCGCCGCCGGATCGGCGGGGGCCACTATCGATACCGGCGATGCCGAGCACGTGGCGCGCGCCTTCGTCAGCGACGAGAACACCACCCTCGGCTGGACCGGGCCGCGCCTGCTGCTGCCCAAGAACAGGGTCAAGCTGCTGCTCAACCTGGTCCTCATCGCCGACAACGCCATTCCGCGCGGCGGCGCGCTGGACGTCGAGGTGCTGGAGGACGGCGCCAGGTTCGTCATCAGAGCCAAGGGCCTCAACGCGCGCATTCCGCCGCACGCGCCCGAGCTGATGGCGGGCCGCGCCGCGGACGGGGCGGTCGATGCGCATGCCATCCAGCCGTTCTACGCCGGACTGGTGGCGGACGCCGCCGGCATGGACGTGAGCTTTGCCCTCGACGGCGACGTGGTGACCATCACCGCCGCCCCGCGGGCCTAAAAGGGAGGGCCCGATCGGGTGGAACCACCCGATCGCGAGGCGCCCTGGTCCGCCGCCGCGGCGTGACCGCCGCAGGCCGTGCATCGATACGGGAATTCTGAACAGGCTGCGGGTCGCCGGGGCCGGCGTTGCCGCGTGCCAAGCCGGTCGAGGCGGCCGGATCGAGCCCGGCCATCACCGCTACGGCGCCATCGGCGGCGCCTCCGCGCTCAGGCGGGAATGCGCTCGTCGCCGGTATTGGGCTCGCGCAGCACGTAGCCGCGGCCCCACACGGTCTCGATGTAGTTCTTGCCGTCCGAGGCGTTGGCGAGCTTCTTGCGCAACTTGCAGATGAAGACGTCGATGATCTTCAGCTCTGGCTCGTCCATGCCGCCATAGAGATGGTTCAGGAACATCTCCTTGGTCAGCGTGGTGCCCTTGCGCAGGCTGAGCAGCTCCAGCATCTGGTATTCCTTGCCGGTCAGATGGACGCGCTGGGCGTCCACCTCGACGGTCTTGGTGTCCAGATTGACGACGAGGTCGCCGGTGGTGATCACCGACTGGGCGTGGCCCTTGGAGCGGCGGACGATGGCATGGATGCGGGCGACGAGCTCGTCCTTGTGGAACGGCTTGGTCAGGTAGTCGTCGGCGCCGAAGCCGAGCCCGCGCACCTTGTCGTCGGTCCCCGCCATGCCCGACAGGATCAGGATCGGGGTTTTCACCTTGGCCACCCGGAGCGACCGCAGCACCTCGTAGCCGGACATGTCCGGCAGGTTCAGGTCGAGCAGGATGATGTCGTAATCATAGAGCTTGCCGAGGTCGACGCCTTCTTCACCCAGGTCGGTGACATAGACATTGAAGCTCTCGGACTTGAGCATCAGCTCGATGCTTTGCGCCGTCGCGCTATCGTCTTCAATGAGCAGAACGCGCATGTCAGCTCCCCAACGTCGCCTCGGCCATGGGCGAAACCGCCCCATTGACGGTCCACGCCTGTTCCGCGCGGTCCGCCCCATGTCGATCCGATTCGAACGTTAACGGACAAGGGTTAACAAAAACTGATAAGTCCAGGCAAGGGCACCGGGCACGTCACTGTCGGAATTTCTCCTAAGTGTCTACACAAGCTTGTGTTTCCCGGATTTTCCAATGTTCGAGCACTACATTAACGGATCGCCATAAGTGATTCAATTGACTCAGGGGCCAGGGTGCCGCTCGGCACGGCCCGCGGCCGCGACTGTGGCCGCCGTCGGTAAACAAAAAGTTGCCGCGCTGTGGCGATTTGGAGGCGACCGCCGGCAGATCGTGGCGCGCTCGCGGTAAGGAAGGCTCAACCTCTTGTCGGCATGGTTACCGCCGACGGGACATGGGCGGACGGAGCCCGCCGGCGCTTCTCCCCGACCGGGTGGTCCCACCCGGTCAGGGAGCAGCGCTCCAGATTGAAATAGCCGGAGCATGCCCCGGTCGGATGGGCTCATCTGATCGGATCGACAAGCTCCGGCGTGACGTCGAGGTGCCGATGAAATCGCGTGATACGGTTCTGCGTCTGAAGCGCTTCCGCGCTCAGGAGAAGCGCCGCCGAACCACTCAGATCGAAATGATGATCGCCGAGTTCGAGCGCATGGCTGGCGATCTCGACCGTGAGATCGCCCAGGAGGAGGCGCGCTCGGGGCATGCCGATCCGAACCATTTCGCCTATCCGACCTATGCCAAGGCGGCGCGCGGCCGCCGCGACAATCTCGTCAGCTCGGCGGCCGAACTGAAGGAGCAGCTCGCCGAGGCCAAGGCCGAGCTGGCCGAGGCGGTGGAGGAGCTCAGGAAGGCGGAAAGCCTCGACGACCGCGAGCGCTCCGGCGACGACTGGCGCCCGGCCGAGGCCCGCGCCGTGGGCGGCCGGATGAGCCGCGCCGGCGCCTGAGCCGGGCCTCGACCAAGCCTGAGCCAAGCCCCGCCACAACCGGCGGCTGCGCCCCGGAGCGCGCGAGCGTCGGCGCGGCCGCCGCGATGAACCCCCTTCTTGATAGCGTAGCGAAGCTGCCTCGCGGCCGCCCTGGTCTTCCCCGCCGGGTCGCGGCGGCAGGGCAGAGGCTCCGCGCCCGGGGCCCCGCGGGAAGCAGGCCAGCCTGAGCGCGGCGGGCCTGGCGGGGCGGGCGGCGGCCGTTGCCGCAACGCCGGCGGCTATGGGTGCGTCCGGCTCCCCCGTCGCAGCGCGACGAGATCCGTGCATCCGACAGCCGCAAGCGGCCGGGCGCGACCATCGACCACCCTCCCTGCCGCCCTGGACGGGCGCCACCGCGGCGCTTTGCGCGACGGGTTCGGCACAAGCGACTTGCGGCGGCGAGGAGCGTCGGGCACAGATGGCCCTGCAACGCCCGAAGCCTCCAGAGCGCGCCCGAGCGCGAGCCCGGCTGAGAATGAAGAAGCATCTTGAATACGTCTGGCCCGTGATCGGGCTGGCCGCCGTCGTCTTCTCCGGCTGGCTGCTCTACCGCGAGCTGGCGGGCATCTCGCTCGCCGACGTAGGCAAGGCCTTCTATGCGATCTCGCCGCTGCACTGGCTGGGCGCGCTCGTCGGCACCGCGGTCGCCTATGCCGCGCTCGCCTGGTACGACCGCATCGCGCTGCTGCACCTCGGCAAGCACCTGCCGTGGCCGGTCATCTCGCTCGTGTCCTTCACCACCTACGCGCTGTCCCACAGCATCGGCGCCTCGGTGCTGTCCGGCGCCATGGTGCGTCTGCGGGCGTACGGCACCATGGGGCTCAGCATCGCCGAGGTGGGCGTGCTGGTGGCGCTCTGCTCGTTCACCTTCGGCCTGGGCACGGTGCTGCTCGGCGGGCTGGTGCTGGTGTTCGAGCCGGAGATCGTCCATCGCCTGTTCGACATGCCGAGCTGGTCGGCGGTGGCGCTCGGCGCCGGCATGCTTGGCCTCGTGGCGCTGTACGTCGCGGGCTCGTGGCTCGAGTTCCGGCCCATCAAGCTCGGCAGCTTCGCCATCTATTATCCGCGGCTGCCGATCGTCGGACGGCAGCTGCTGGCCGCGCCGCTGGAGCTGCTCGGCGCCGCGGCGATCATCTATTTCGCCCTGCCGGAAACGAGCAACCCCGGCTATTTCGTCGTGCTCGGCGTGTTCCTCGCCTCGTTCTCGGCGGCCCTCGCCTCGCATGCCCCCGGCGGCCTCGGCGTGCTCGAGGCGGTGTTCATCACCGCCATGCCCGGCGTGCCGAAGGCCGAGGTCCTCGTCGCGCTGCTGGTGTTCCGGCTGCTCTACCTGCTCATTCCGCTCGCCTTCGCGCTGATCGTCGTCGTGCTGTTCGAGCGCTCGCGCCTGGCGCAGACGCTGCAGGACCGGCTCGCCCACGCCAATCCGACGGGCGCCGCCACCCCGCCGGCGCCGGTCGCCGTGCCGGCGCGCGTCACCAGCCCGGGCAACGACAAAGCCGCATGAGCGGTCTGTCGCCCGAGGCGGGCGAGAGGGCCGGCCGCGCGATCCTCGCCACCTATGGCCGCCAGGTCGCCGCTCAGCTGGGCCCAGGCCTCGCCCGGCGCCTGCGCCGGCTGAAGCTCGGGCTCAGGGCGCTGGCCGGCCGCGACGGCGGCGGCTGGTTCATCCCCTACCGCTATGCCCGGCCCGGTCGCCGCCCCGCCTATCCCGCGCTGGAAGCCCTGTTCGACGCCGCCCGGCCGGGCATGGAGCGGCTGCTCGGCGACATGCGCCAGGCGCAGGGGGCGCTGCGCGCCATCCCCCCGGACGGTCCGGACTTGCGCTGGTCGCAGAGCTGGTTTCCACGCCTGGATGCCGCGGCGGCCTACGTCATCGTCCGCCGGCTGGCGCCGCGGCTGATCGTCGAGGTCGGCTCCGGCCACTCCACCCGCTTCCTGGCGCGGGCGCTTCACGACGGCGGCGAGGGCGGCACGCTCGTCGCCATCGATCCGGCGCCGCGGGCGCCGCTCGACCTCGCGTCGGTGCGGCACATTCCGGCCTTCGCCGAAGAGGTCGATGCGGCGGTGTTTGCCGAGCTGCGGGCCGGCGATCTGCTGTTCATCGATTCCAGCCACGTCGCCATGCCCGGGACCGACGTGGACCGGCTGCTGCTCGACGTGCTGCCGCGGCTGCCGCCGGGCGTCCACATCCACGTGCACGACGTGTTCCTGCCGGATCCCTACCCGGCATCGTGGAGCTGGCGCGGCTACAACGAGCAGATCGCCATCGGCGCCCTGCTGCAGGGCGGCGGCTACGAGATCAGCTTCGCCAGCTGGTACGCGGCGACGCGCATGGCGGACGCGGTGCAGCGCGCCGTCGGTGCGCTGCCGCTGCCGCCCGGCGCCTTCGAGACGAGCCTGTGGCTGAAGAAGACGCGCGGGTGAAGGCGTCACCTACCGGCGGCATGCGGCCGGGAGGGGGGCCGCGCGTTCAGCCGCGCTCCAGATGAAAAGACCTGGAGCATGTCGACCCGATCAGATGAGGCCATCTGATGGGGACATGCTCCAGTGATCGGGACATGCTCCAGCCGTCGACAGGGCCTGTGCGGCCTACTGCCGGTAGAGCTGGATGCGCGTGGTGCGCAGCCCCGGCAGGCCGTGCTCCTCGATCGACTGCTGCCAGCTCAGGAATTCCTCCACCGTCAAGGTGTAGCGGCTGCAGGCTTCCTCCAGGCTGAGCAGGCCGCCCCGAACCGCGGCGACGACCTCAGCCTTGCGCCGGATGACCCAGCGCCGTGTGTTGGCCGGTGGCAGGTCCGCAATGGTGAGGGGGCTGCCGTCGGGCCCGATGACGTATTTGACCCTCGGGCGGTGGCCTTCGCTCATGGTACGCTCACAAACTCAACTGACCCATGTCGATGATCGAAAGCCTAGGCCGCCGCCTTTAAGATTTGGCTAAAATGAGACTTGACGTTTGCTCCCGTCTGATCTTGGTGAACAGGCTGTTGCGATTCGCGCCCGGGCGCGGAGCACTTTGCTCCAGGATGGAACAGTCGGTGCGGCAGCGGACGGGCGCGCCGGCGCGGGCCGCGGTGGCGCGGCGGCGGCGGACGCGATAAGACAAAGCGGAGCAGCGTGTCCGCCGGAGATGCGCATCCGGCGGATGGACAATGCTCCAGGTTTTTTGGATCTGGCCCTGACCGATGCGGGCGGGGTGCCCGCGGCCCCGGCCTTTTTCGAGTTCACGTGTGATGAGCAGCCCGCCCCTGAACAGTCTCGAGCCCCTGAACAGCCTCGACCTGGCGAAGGCGCCACAGGACACGCGCGTCGTCGTCGCCATGTCGGGCGGCGTCGACTCGTCGGTCGTGGCGGCGCTGCTGACCAAGGCGGGCTACGACGTCACCGGCATCACGCTGCAGCTCTACGACCACGGCGAGGCGACGCACCGCAAGGGCGCCTGCTGCGCCGGCCAGGACATCCACGACGCCCGTCGGGTGGCCGACCGCCTCGGCATCCCCCACTACGTGCTCGACTACGAGGATCGCTTCCGCGCCGCCGTCATCGACCGCTTCGCCGACGCCTATCTGGCCGGCGAGACGCCGATCCCGTGCATCGAGTGCAACCGCTCGATCAAGTTCGCCGATTTGCTGGAGACGGCCCGCGACATCGGCGCCGACGTGCTGGCGACCGGCCATTACGTGGCGAGCCGCCTGCTGCCGAACGGCCACCGCGGGCTGTTTCGCGCCGCCGACCCGGACCGTGACCAGAGCTATTTCCTCTACGCGACCACCCAGGAGCAGCTCGACATGCTGCGGTTTCCCCTGGGCGGCATGACCAAGGCGGAGACGCGGGCGCTGGCGCGCTCGTTCGGCCTCGCCATCGCCGACAAGAGCGACAGCCAGGACATCTGCTTCGTGCCCAACGGCCGCTACGCCCAGCTGATCGAGCGGCTGAAGCCCGAGGCAGTGTCGCCGGGCGAGATCGTGCACCTGGACGGGCGGGTGCTCGGCCGCCACGACGGCATCATCCGCTTCACCGTAGGCCAGCGGCGCGGCCTCGGCATCGCTACCGCCGAGCCGCTGTACGTGGTGGCGCTCGACGCCGCCCGCGCCCAGGTGGTGGTGGGGCCGCGCGAGGCGCTGGCCACGACGCGCATCCGGCTGCGCGACCTCGCCTGGCTCGGCGATGCGCCGTGGGAGGCGCTGCCCGAGGATGGGCTCGAGGTGGCGGTCAGGGTGCGGTCCACCCGGCCGCCGCGGCCGGCGCTGCTGCGCCGCAGCGGCGACACCGTCGAGATCGAGCTGGTGGAGGGCGAGCAGGGCGTGGCGCCCGGCCAGGCCTGCGTCATCTACGACGGCGCCGCCGGCGCAGCGCGGGTGCTCGGCGGCGGCACCATCGAGGCTGCGCCCCGCCCGCGCCCGCAGGTGCTGGCGGCGGCGACCGCCTGAGCCCCGGCGGCCGATTGCCGCCGCGGGAGGCTTTGCGCAAAGGTCATGGGGTTGAGATAGCTGGGGTGGGATGGGGGCTCGACGCCATCGCGCCCCGGTACGCACATCGGCACTGGTTTTGGGGGCAAGAGATGACGCTGACGTCGGGAGAGCCCAAGGAGCAGACGCTCCGGCAGCCGGACATGGCCTTGATGAAGAAGGCCTACGCCCGCTGGGCCCCGTTCTACGACCTCACCTACCGCCGGCTCACCGCGCCGGGGCGCCTGGCGGCGGTTCAGGCGGCGGTCGCCTGCGGCCCCAATATCCTGGAGGTGGGCGTGGGCACCGGCATGGCGCTGGAGGACTACCCACGCGACTGCAACGTCATCGCCACCGACCTGTCGCCGGACATGCTGGCCCTCTCGGTGGAGAAGGTGCGGAAGCACGGCCTCAGCCACGTCAAGGGCATTGCCGTCATGGATGCCTGCCGGCTCGGCTTCGCCGACGGCGCCTTCGACGCGGTGAGCGCCCAGATGCTGATCACGCTGGTGCCGGACCCGGAGGGGGCGCTCGACGAGTTCAAGCGCGTGGTGAAGCCGGGCGGCGAGATCATCCTGGTCAATCATTTCGGCGTGGCGGACGGCCCGGTGGCACGCATCGAGGAAGCCGTGGCGCCGCTCGCCAGCAAGGTGGGCTGGTCGTCCGCCTTCAAGATCGCCCGCATCGAGGCCTGGGCCAAGCGCCACGGCGACGTCGAGCTCATCGCCGTCGATCCGATGCCGCCGGCCGGCTTCTTCAAGGTGCTGCGGCTCAGGAAGCGGGCCTGAGCCCACCGGGGCCGGGCTCTGCGGCCCCACGACCGGCGCTGTCGAGCTGACGGATCTCGACCTGTCCAGGAGACGTTTTCGGGGCGCGCGGCGGCCCTTTGCCTGACGGGCCACGACGCAGGCGACGGACAATTTTGGACATCGGACGCGCCCCCGCCGGCACGATTCCTTGACAGGCTCCAGGCACCTTCCTTATATGCGCACCTTCCATCGGCGGTGCCGAGGCGGGGTAGCTCAGCTGGTTAGAGCAGCGGAATCATAATCCGCGTGTCGGGGGTTCGAGTCCCTCCTCCGCTACCACCGCTCCCCACACTCCTCTCACGCGGTTGGGGAATGCGGTTTCGCCCAAGAGGGCATTGAGCCGGCCTTCAATCTCGATTTTCACGCCGCCAGCCACATCCGCGTTGCGATAGACGGTTACCCTCTCCACCAGATCGCGCAACGCCGCCGCCGCTTCCCCGTCGCCCGCGGCGATGCCGGCGGTCACAGCCTCCTGAAGGCGCTCGAGCTGGCGCTTATATTGAGCGAGGGCCGTCGGATGCAGCGCGACCAGAGGCGGAGGCTCCGGCGCGGTGGCGAGGTCGGCGCGCAGCCGGTCGGCCTCAACCTCAAGCTCATCGATCAGAGTCGCCATTCGGGTCGCAGTGGCGCTTCCTGGCACCTGCTTTAGCATGTGGTCGAGGTGCGCGGTTTGCTCGCGATCGATCTCCGCGATGCGCCGCTCGATTCGGCTGCGCTGCGCGCCCGCCTTAGCATGCAGCCGCCGCATCTCCGCATGGAACTCCCGAACATATTCGGCGATCACCTTCGGATGGCCCAGCTCAGCCCGCATGCCGGCCAAGACCGCGTTCTCGACAGCGATGAGATAGAAGGTCTTGGGATCAGGGCACGTGCCGCTCTCCGCCGCCGCCGAGCACCGGATGCGGATCCGGCCTGACTTGTCCTTTCCGTTGGTCGACATGCCGGCGCCACAGCAGCCGCAGCGCAACAGGCCGGACAGCATGTGCCGAGGACGGCGCTGGTGCTCGGCCTTAAGGGGCGCGTTGACCGCCTTTCGCTCCTGTGCGGCAGCAAATAGCTCGGCCGGCACGATGGCCAGATCATCGGCGCTTGCGGTCTGCCAGGCGCTTTCCGGGTTCGGCCGCGATACCCTCCGTCCCGTGTCCGGGTCTTTGACCATGCGGACCTTGTTCCACACAATCTCGCCGACGTAGAGCCGGTTGCGTAGAATGCCGTTGCCGCGCTGGGTGTTGCCGTTGATGGTCGAGGCGTTCCAGCTGCGGCCGCGCGGCGGCGCGATTCTTTCGCGGTTCAGACCATGAGCGATATCCCGCGGCGTGGCGCCAGCGACATACTCCGCGAAGATGCGCCGGATGACGGCCGCCTCAGCTTCGTCGACGACGAGCTCGCCCTTGCTGCCGGGATCGGCTCGATATCCATAGGCGCGGCCGCCGGCGTGCCGCCCGTCGCGCACGACGCCTGACATGCCACGCCGCACCTTGAGCGCGCCGTCCTCGCGGTAGAGCTGGCCGACCAAACCGCGAAGCCCGACCAGCACCGTGTTGACAGCGCCCTCGTGCACGGCGCGGATTTCCACACCCATGAAGGTGAGGCGCTTGTGGATGCCGGCAAGGTCCTCCATGTCGCGCGACATGCGGTCCAGTGCCTCGACGATGACGACGTCGAAATCGCCGGCGCGGGCCCGCTCCATCAGCTGCATGAGGCCGTCTCGGCCGAGGATGGAACCGCCCGACCGCGCATGGTCCTCGTAGACCGCCTCGACTCTTAGCCCCTCACGGGCGGCGTAGCCATGGCACAGCGCGACCTGATCTTCGATCGACTTCTCGTTCTGCAGATCGGTCGAATATCTGGCGTAAATCGCGCTCCGCATCCTCGGTCCTCGCCAGCACGGCGGCGTAGTAGTCTCGGGCGGCTTGTCGCGCGAGCGCGCGTGCTAGGCGTAGAATCGCTCGATCTGGCGTGCTCTGCAAGACCTCTTCTGGGGGGCTTACGGACAAGTCTCGAACTCCCGGCAGATCGAGACAACGAGGATGAAGCTGTGTCCGCGCTTCAAAGGGCTGCAGGATCGATTCTTTCGGATAATCCCGAATTGATATGCGAGGCTCATACTCAACGCATGATGCCTCAGCGCTTGACTATGCGGAAGGCCACGAGTTGATTGGTAGAAGAAAGGAGAGGTATTTCGAGGAAATAGGATGGTTGGAAGAGCATTTATCAGCTACGAATGGGCAAGGGTCGCCGACGAATCGCGAATGCGAGCAGGATCGTTTGGGCCCTCGAGGGGGTGAAGGCTCCGCGTTCATTTTATCGCATCGTTCTTGCTAACGATGTCGATCAACCGCCGCTTTCCCGCATCGCTTGAGCAAAGCCGGGGCCGCATGGGGCAATCGGTCCCGGGCTCCGGCGCCAGGGCGCCGTCGATGCTGACCCTCCTGCGACTGTCCTGATAGCCGGTCTCGGGCCAGCAGGCGGTCCCGCGTGCCGCCTGCGGCGTCGGTATGCTCACGCTCCTATAGCTGCCTTCCCGGCCGCGCTACTGCAGATGATCGACCCGTCCTCGGTGCGCATCCATCAGCATGCCGGCAACGTCAAAAGGGGGTCCGCAAACCCCGCAAGGGGACGACGCTCCAGCCCGATGCATGGGGAGCTCGCGCGTCGGAGGGGACGAACGCTAATGTCCACGGATAGTGCTGCGGATCGTAGAATCTGGCGGCACCAGACGAAACGAATATTGCAGGAATCTTCTTCGAATTCAGGTATTTTTGTGTCGCGGCATTGGTCGGCGTGCCAAAAGGCCCGAAGAGTACGAACAACATTATCCTGCTCGACGAGCCGACGCGTCTGCTCGACTGTCTTGGGAGGACTGAAGCCATCGTCGAGCGAGACGAGATTGATCGTCCTGCCGTTCACCCCGCCGCTTCCATTGACCTTGCGGAAGAAGGCGGCCTGAGCCCGTCCGTTCGTGCCCGAACTCGAGAGCGGTCCGCTGTACGGCATTGTTTGGCCGATCTTGACCTCCTGATCGGTCGCGCCGGGTGCGATTTGATCCGCACGTGTGGGCGCTCCAGCCATAAGCACGGTGCCAAGCGCGACAAGCGCGCACGCAAAATCCGACGTGGTCATCATCTTCGTTTCCTCCGGAATTTGATTATCTGTTCGAGCGCTTTCATGGGCTGACGCTGTGCATCTTTATTGTCTGGGTCACCCTGTGCGCACCGTAAGTCGTCGGGATCCAATGATGGCGCGTCGCCCCGGTACACTGCGCTGCACCGGAGATCGATGATCTCCCATATCCTCCCGCTAAAAGGGCTAGCCCTATGGGAAGAACGCAATCGACATCTGCGAGGAGGCGAGCCATTCCAGGAGGCCGGTGTGAGCTGAAATCGCTCGCAAGTAACGGATATGTTGTTCATCAGTACGTGTTGCCACTTCTGTCGAGTCGCGGCGGCTGACGCGGTGGGGATCCCGAGCTCCGCACCTGAACCTCCATTATGGAGGCGCAGCCGGATCGCAGAGGGGCACGCCGTTCGTCGGGGCTCCCGGGCGCGCAAAACCCCCATTGCGCCGCACCTGCCGACGGGTACAGAAGTGCGGCGCTACGCACCGGGCCACACCCCTAAATGGCGTGTGGTCCTCCGGAGGCGCCATCGAACTTCGCCATTGGGGAAGTTGGCGCCCTTCGCCGGTTCAAAGGCTTCGCATCGCGGCGCCGCTATGCCTCCAATTCCCATAGCCCCGGAAATATGAGGAAATGTTTCGACATCGGAGCTACTTGCGAGATGTCTCAGATCTGGGCCCGTGGGGGGGCGACCCGACAATTTGGGCTTATATAGGTTCATTTTAATTATAATTAGAATGAGTATAAATTCATTAAATCAAATAAGGTTTGTCTCACACGGCTAAGGTTTGGCTCTTGCCAGATGGCTCAGCTTTGATCCGTCTGCCTCGTCATAAGAGCTAGGGCTGGGGGGCGGCCGCCTATGAGTCGCAGACGCCGTCCTGAGGAGATCCCGACGGAGTGCTATCTTTCCGCGTCGCATTGGCTTTGGCAGGCTGGCGGCGCAAAGGCCTACTGGAGATCCCGTCGGAGCACCGCGAATGCCGGCTGTTTATGTCGAAGCGTCGCCGCGATCGGTTGGCGGCATCCACGTCGGCGCGGATTTCGAATCGGTTGTCTCCATCACGCCCACGGGCAGAAGGGTGGCTCAGTCGGTAACGATACCGCCTCACATCGTCGACAAACGGCCCGGGCAGCCTAGGCCCAGCATCGGAAGACCATCGAAATTACGCTGACGGCTTCGATGGCCGGGGCGCTGGGACAAGTACATCGCTCAGCCTGGGCCGCTAACTCGTGAGGACACGGTTTGGATCGCCGTACACGGCTAGCTGACCAGCTGAGGGCTGTTGAGGGGACAGAACAATGAGGCAGGGAGATAAGCCCCCGTCGATGCCGCGGCATCCCGCCGCCGAATGCCGCCCTTGAAACATAAGCCAGCTTCGGGGCATTCCCCAATTAACATAGCAACCGCGTTGATGGGGGTCGACGGCTATGAACTATTCCTCGCGCCTTCCCGAAGGTGTCCCGACCGAACGCTACCTGTCGGCGCTGCGCTGGCTCATTGACGGCGGTGGCAAGAAGGCGGCCGCCGAAATCCCGCCCGATCACCTTGAGGCTCTCGTGCAGCTATCGAGGCGCGAGGGCATGCGGCCGTTGGTGCGCGTCCGCGTCGCCTCTGACTTCACATCGGTCATCTCCATCACGCAGACGGGGAGGAATTTGGCGCTCGCAGCGTCTTCCTATCCGAATGCGTGAATACCAGGTCCGCGGTTCCCTGGGTTGTCGCCCAACGCCTCCATGCTATGTGGAGCGCCTTGCGGCGGCTGGAATGGAGGACAATGAGCGACGTCCCCTCTGCGCGGTATTGGATATATTTCAGCGAACAGACCATGCACTGCTGTGTTTGCGATGCCCTCCATAGCCATTGGGGGCCACCAGGAGCACGCTGGGCCCCTGTCGAGGGGATAGCTAAAAGTCCGACGTATATTCGGTTTGCTAGCAGGGCCGACCTCGATCACGCATATACCATTTACGCGCTTCATCAGCTCGATCTGCCAGCGTGCAAGGCCCACCGGTCTGACCCCATGCAAGGGCTGTTTTGACAGAATCGCGCCGGTTTGGAAGTTCGCCGGTTTCTCCCCGGCTGCGCGGGGCCGCGCGCGCAGGCATTGATGCAGGCGCTCGCGATCTGTGAGAAGGCTCCGGGCGACGACCTTTACAATGAGGAGCCACCTAAGCCGCGCAAACGCTCCAAGCGCAAGGCGGCACAATCCGGTGAGCTACGGCAGTCGTAGCGCGAGCCGCCAACCAACGGAACGTGGACACACATTGGCCCCCGCCGGCGCGAAACAACGGGGCCAAGAAGGCGCTCCGGGCGGCCCCGGGGGCTGCTTCGCCGACTCTGGCGTTTCCGCACCTCGGCATCGCTCTTTCATCCGCCGCGCCCGGTATGACGCCTCAGTCCTCCTTGAAGGCGGGGGCGATTTGGTCGGTGAGGAGCTTCAGCAGGTAGCTCATGGCGGTGCGCTCGCCGGTCTGGATGTGTCCCTCGGCCGGCATGCCCGGCACCAGCTTGAGGCCGCCGAGGCAGGCGAGCTCGGCCGGCGGCCGCTCGACGCGGACGGTGTAGTAGCTGACCGCCACCTGGGCGGCTTGGGCTGCCTGCGGCTGCTGCGGCTCCTGGGTGAGATCGGCGGAGACGACCGCGACCGTTCCGGAGAGCTCCGGGGTGGTGCGCTGGCTGAAGGCCGAGAGGCGCACCATCGCCCCCTGGCCGATGCTCACCTGGTCGATGTTCTGTGGCTGCACCTTGGCCTCGATGGTCAACGCATCGGCCTTGGGCACCACCAGCATGAGGGTCTCGCCGGTGCCGCCGACGCCGCCCACCGTGTGCACCTCGAGCTGATGGACGATGCCGTCCTGAGGGGCGCGAATGTCGATGCGCTGCAGCGCATCCAACGCCAGCTACTACCCGGCTACCGCCTGCACATCGAGCGGGTCAACAGGCGCGATATGCTGCGCGTCCGCCCCGAAACGTTATCCACAAGCCCAGTGTATAACGCTGTGGAAGCGCCGGGACTTCGCACGCGCGGGCCGCATCGTGTCGATCGTCTTTCCGTAAAGCAGCATCTTCGGCTCCGGATACTGCGCACCCAAGACACTCAGCTTCCGGCGCAAGACAGGAGACCGGTCGTTGCTAGACATCAAACGACCCTGTAACTCGAGACACAGGTCTAGCGGTCTAGCGGCCGATCAAGCGGATTGCCGATGGGCGCACCTGGCGTGATCGGTCCGGGGTCGTCTCCCAAATCGCGCCTGGAGTTCAACGGGGCCATCACGATGTTTTGATTTGGTCGCCGCCTTTAGAGCTTCAAGCGAGAGCCTGACCCGGGGACCAACTGCGATCGGACCTTCGCGACTTTTGCGCGCGCTGCCCGGACCCCAGACAAGAGACCCGGGCGCCGCGAAAGTGGGGCGAGAACTCAGGGCGCCGCGTAGTAATCGTCAACGTTTCGGCTCCAACCCGATTCGCGGCCGCTCCAGCCCGGATCTGACGCGTAGTCGGTCGGGATCGTGGGGCCGCCCTTCAAGCGTTCAGCTGTTTCGTCCAGCCGATATCCATCGAGATTGGTGTCGTAGGCTAGCTTGGCCCAAGGCAAAGGGTGATAGTCAGCGCCCATACCGAGAAAGCCGCCGATCGAAAGGATCGCGTACGCCACTTCGCCGGACTGCTTTTCGAGCATAACGTCGTATATAGAGCCGAGCTTCTCGCCTCCCGCATTGTAGACACTGGCACCTTCGACTTTGCTCGCGGCAATGAGGCGCCTTGTTTCGTCTGTCGCAACCACGCCGCTTTTTTGATATTCGGCCATCGTGAAGCTCCCTCTGAACCTCGTCCGGTTCGGACGAGCGTGGAATCAACGGGAGGCCCCTCGCCAGTGTTCCTTCGTGCGGCAGCCGACATTTTCCAGGCAGCCCATGTCCCGGTCCGCGTCGAAGCATTCCAGCGAGGAGCGCCGCGAAGACGTGCGGCAGGGCCGCTCACAAGTGAAGAACATCCAGGCGTGCCCTCCCACCGCCGCTGCGTCGTTCACGCGATCATTGAGTTTTGATCATTCGTTGAGCGAAGGTGAGCAACTGCCATAGGGTAGGGCTTCCGTCCTCGTGGTGATGATGGCTTTTCGGAGGGAGAAGGTCGCCCGTGTCGGCCACCACTTCGTCTCCGCAGATTGTGCACCGATAGATTCCGGCATTCAAAACCTCCTCTCCGGGACGGTGTCTGGCGTCATAGACTCCGTGCTCGCTGAACTCGAAATGTTGGCCGTATTTGTACTGGGCCATTCTCTCTCTTGTCCTCCTCGCATTTGAGCGCACCTGGCGTATGCCGAAACTGGGCGCCGATGCCAACTGCCAGAGCGCATGCGAGCCATGCTGATCATGGGTACGGCCACGTCCGAGGCGGAGGAAGCGACGTGGCCTCTCGAGTGGGACTGATGGTGCCCGGTCCGGCTGTGCCACCGGCCGACATCGCGGCCGTCCGCGCCGAGGCCGTCCGCCTCGAGCGCGAGCGCACCCGTGGCATCCTCGCGCTGGCGCGATCGGCCCCGATCCCGATCGACCGGGAGGGCGGCACAGCCGCGGCCCTCATGAGCCGCAGCACCACTTGAGTTGATGGGCGATAGACCTGCATCCGCGAGCAACGGTTCGTCCGCGCAACCTCAGCCACACTGGGTCCCTCATCGGCGCCTATGGCTTGGCCTTATTCGTCCGCGACGTCTGCCACGGCGACAAAGTCGGATGGATCGACCAGCGGCTCGACGCGGCTGACCCGGACGTAGAGCACCGCGAGCGCGGGAAGCGCATGCGCGAGGCGCTGCTGGCTCCCCTGAGCGTGGTAGAGGGCACCGGCCGCAAGCTCTGGTCGATGATTTTTGCGGAGCTGCTGCTGGGCGCCGACCCTGCTCGTGAGCGCTGGGTCGCGACCGGGGCCAGCATTGTCGCCGTCTACACCTTGGTTCACAACTTTTTGCACCGCACGGGCATACGCCGGTTCGAGACCCAGCATCCCTAAGGCCCGGCATGTTGCAGCCCTGGCGCCTGCGCCGACATCCTTGAGAAGGCGGCGGCAACGATCGACGCTCGTGTCTACAACCCGACCTATCCTCGCATTTTCCCCCGCTTCGTTCAGCAAGCGATTTTGCGATTTTGCTCGATCAGCGAGTTGAACATCTGCAACGGCGTGAAAATCGACGACCGGCGACCTTGTGATCAGGTCTCCTGCCCCGCATTTTCGGTCTGCGATCGCCGACCGCGCAAAGGTGTTGCGGCCGATCACTAGGCCTGGGCTTGACAGTTTGCGAAAATAGTCCTATACAATAGGCTGGCTGCTGGCATGTCGCCGTGGCACCTCGCGGTGCCCCTATGCCTTATCGACCACGCTGCACGGCTTGATGCCGGCACCGGAAAAGCGCGTCTGCAGCCGATACTAAAGCCAGTCACCTAGCCACCGGCGCCGCCGAAGCCCACGCCGACATCGCCCTCGTGGTGCTCGGCCGCGACGCCACCGGCAAGCCCCACGCATCGCGGCTCACCTACATCGTAGCGTCGCGCCACCACCGACACCGAATGCGCCAGGCTCGCGCGATTCGAGCACCATCCGCGGCTTCAGATCGTCCGGCCAGCGACGGCGGGGGCGGCCATCACGCGTCCTAACCTCGTTGGTGTCCACTAACGCCCAAGTGGGCACTTGATCGATAGCTCTCGCCATGGCGAAAACATAGAATACCAAGCGGAACGCTTTGCTAGGCGTGGTTCACCGGACGCTTACGGACCGCCGTCGGAGGGTGGCGGAGATCGAAGCGCTCGGGCCATGGCTTATGCTGAACGCAACGGCGAAAGTCCAACCTAGGGCCGCGCTCGGCGCTGCTGCGGATAGAGCAGCGAGGAAGGCCACGCACAGCTTCGTCATCGTTGCGCCCCGGTCCAGATCGGCGATTGCTAATCCACCGGCGCGTCGCGCTCAAGCTTCCAGGCTGGCCGGTGCGACCGAGGAAGGTCTTACCCCACTGTTCCCAATTTGTTCTCTAGCAGGGATGAGCCCCGAGCCCGTCAATCTCAATTCGCGCCTTGCGGAGGTGAAATCCGAGTTCGTGGGGTTCCGCTGCTCGTTCTGTGACCGGTGCGGCGACCTGCCCATCAAGGAGTGCGTGGGCCGCTTTGGGGCCGACGTCATGCTCATGACGCTCCTGCGCGCCTTCATGCAGCGGTGCCCGGGGTCGCCGTTCTCGCCCCACCAGAAGCCGCGGAAGTACGGTCGGAAATGCGGTGCCTACCTCGTCCTTGACGCGCGGGGCGAGCCAATACCTCGGCGTCGATTCCCGCCCCCATGGCGCGTCATCGAGCGCGTGGGCGGGCTGAAGGTGGTCGACGCCAACAACATGCCCATCGCCTTCATCGAATGCAGCGACCGGCCGCCGGCCTACTCCAGCGGCAACAAGTGGCTCCTCACTGCCGACGAGGGCAGACGCGTTGCGCTCTGGATTGCACGCTTGCCCGAGCTGATCATGTCCGCCGAAATGGAGTGGTTGAGGTGAGCGCCGAAGGACGAGAACGGCTCAGGGTGAGCAGCGCTACATCCGCTCGCTCGATGGGCAGCTCTCGGCGGCCCGGAAGTCCTGAACCAGTATGGTCGGCCGTGATGCCAGCTCCGACTTGAGCCTGTCGCGCAACCGCAGCTGTTTGGCGCGGATCGCCTCCAGTTCCAGGAGGATCTCACCCGCGAAAAGGGACGGCTGGCCGCGGTCTGCGAGCTCGGCGACCAGCTCACGCTGTCGGGCCAGGTTGGCCTCGCTGGCCTCGATATCGGCATCAAGCTGCATCAGCAGCCGGAGAATGTTGGGCATGGCGTCGCTCCAAGGCCCTCAGGCGGGAGCGCGCTTGGTCTCGCAGCCGCCGGCGCCCGGGAATCCCATGCCGACGATGATGGTAATGTAGGGCGGCCGGCGTCGCTGTCGAGTCGGAACCGGCGCGTCGCGCGTGCGTTAAATCGAGACGACAGAGCTTCTTCACCTGGGCCCCGTGCGCATCCCCCCCGCGTGCGGGGCCATCTGTTTCGCGCCCCGGCGCGTCGAAGCCCCGAGAGGGGCAGTCCTCCTTGGGCGTGACCTCCTAGACTGCCCCGTCGGCGCGAGACAGCGGGGCAGTTTGCGTTTGGAGCCCGCGCACACGGCAATCCCTCGCCGCCCGGGTCCCACCGATCAGGTTCATCGAGAGCGGTGATCGGCCTGCGGCGATCGGGCCGCGCGTGATGTCCGGTCGTCGATAGGCGCTGCAGACATCGCAAGTATACTAAATCGAAGGTATACTACAACCTGGGGGCGTGCCGGACGTCCATGGGCCACGCAGCAGCGTCGGGGGGCATCATGTCGGAGTATAGACTGACCTTCACCGGGTCGGGTGTTTTTAGCGGCGAGCTGATGCTGGCTACGACGATGCGGGAGTCTTCATCGGCGGCTACGGCTCGGTCGTGTCAGGGTATTATTCTGGTGGCATGTCGGTCAGTCTTTCGTCGGGGCAGTATCGCGCCATCGAAGAGAACAGCAATCTCCCATATTACTACACCAGCTCAATCATGTATTTCAGCTTCAGGTAGATACCCTTCGCATGTCGTTTGTATTATGTCTTGAGCTACGCCGGTTAAGCTGACCACGTTATCGACAATCCCCTGAACATCCTTGCTTGTTACCTCTTCTAGCTGGAACGGGGCCCCGGCGTGCAGAGCGACTATAGCTACGCGCTCGGCCATTTTAGTGTATATGCAGCCGCATAGTTGAAAGGCCCCGTCCGCACCCGCGTTCGGGGCTTTCGCGTTCGGGGCTACGCGGACCGGCGCGCTCGGCCGACCTCCCGCTCACCCCGCCCCGTCACCAGCCAGTCATGGTGCACATCAAGCCCGCTCGCGATCGGAATGATGTCGGCGTAGAGCGGCGGGCGGAGGCCGCGGCACCATGCGCGGGCGTCGACCGGCGCGCGGCCGGGCCACGACACGCGACGGCGTGGCTTAATGCAACTCGCCCGGGTCCTTCGGCGGCTCGCCATGCGGCAGCATCCCGAGGGCCGTCAGTGCCTCCCGCAGCAATAGCAGCGCCGTCTCTTCCAGCTCCATCGGCCGCGCCTCCGACAGCCTGAGCCGCTCCAGTGCCGTGGCCAGGTCCGCGGGTAGCTCCAGATCCAATCGCATCGACAGCTCCGTGGTTGCCAGGGAGCAGCCGCTCCTTGGATGACGCTTGCCTGTGCGGCTGCGCCGAGCTTCACTTCCACCTGGCTCGCCCGTCGAAGGACCCCCAGTTCCATCCGGCGGGCGGGCAAGAAAGGCCGGCGCAGCCTCCTGCGTCGGCCTTTCGCATTTTCGTGATCGGAGTTCTCGTCCTTCAGGTTGCACCGATCAATCGTATCGCGCTTTAGTCCTTGGCGCTCCTGCCGGAGTGTCGCCCGAAGCTCGACGCCTGCGCGTGTGAGCCCGAGAGGCCGGCGCAGGGGAAGGCGCCGGCCTTTCGTTCCTCCTGCCGCGGACCCGTCCGGCGCCGAGGCGGTTGTGCGACACATCAAGGTCCGAGATGACGTCGGTGTAAGGCTGATGGCATTAGAGGCTCATCTCGGTCCTTGATTGTCGCCCGTCAACAGCCCTCGACCGGTCAGCCAATCGTGCACGGCGATCCAAGCTGCGTCCTCACGGGTTAGCGGCCCAGGCTGACTGGCGATGTACTTGTCCAATGCCCCGACCATCGAAGCCGTCAGCGCAATTTCGATGGTCTCCATCCAATTCGCCTCCCCGATGCTGCGCTTGGGCTGCGCGGACCGTTCATCGACGACGCGAGGCGGGATCGTCGCCGATTGCGCCAACTCTCTGCCCCTCGGCGTGATGGAGACAATCGATTCGAAATCAGCGCTGACGTGGATACTGACCAACCGATTGCTCCGCCGCTTCGACATTAGCAGCAGGCAGTCGCGGTGCTTCGACGGGATCTCCAGTAGCGCCTTTGCGCCGCCCGCCTGGCAAAGCCAACGCAACGCGGAAAGATAGCGTTCCGTCGGGATGTCCTCAGGACGACGTGTGCGCTTCATAGGCGGCGGCCCCCTCTGGCTCTTGAGATGTGGCAGATGGCTTAAAACTGGACCATCCGGCAAGGGCCAAGGCTTAACCTTTGGCGATGGCAGAAGATTGCGCCCGCCGAGACCTTCGTCGACAACGTCACCAGGCAGCGCTTCAACAACTACCCGGAGTATCAGGCGCTGTTTGGCGAGAGCCGTGTCCGCATCCCTGAGCTGGAGCTGCCGCGGATCAAGTCGGGCCCGGCGAAAGGGTCCGCTCATTCGCCGCATCCTGTCCGACCTGTACGTAGCCATGAGGCGGGAGCCCGCCCTGGCGGCGGCGTTGCGCCCAGGCGAGGCGGTCCGGGAAAAGAAGGTGAAGACATTTATTGACCGCGTCGTGGGCCGGGGTGAACTGCCCGCGGACGTCGATCGTCTCCTGGCGACGGACGTCCTGATCGGTCCCTTCTACTGGCGGATCGTCGCTCTCGGCGAACGTTGCAGCCGCCGGCGGATCAGGCAGCTCGCGCGCATGATAGCGGCTGCGATCACCGCAAGCTAATCGACCCGCGCCGTCCGGCGCGTCACTCGCCCGGGCCCGGATGGTGGGCGCGCCCGTCCTCCAGGACGCATCCGCCCGATAGCCGTCCCATTTGATCGTGCATCGAGCCCGTAGCCGACAGCGGCCAAGCGACCAGAGTGGCGAGACAAGGTTCGATCCAGCCCGGCAGCTTCCGGGGCGCCGCAGGCGGCAGCGCGCCGTCTCTGCCGCCAACACGGCGCGTTGCTGTGTTCGTGTCTTACCAAAGGGTAAGCGGCGCCCGGTCCCACTTTGTCATGCGGGATTTGAACGTTGATGTTCCGAGCCTGGAGGGCTTCGACATATGACGATTTCAGAGCTTACGCTTAAATCGGGGCCTCTTGAGCTTCGACCTTCCAGCACGCTTCATCGGCCGTCCTTCGCGATGACCGGTCGCCTCGCTTCGCGCGAGGTCAGCAGCAG
Source organism: Chelatococcus sp. KU-N122 (assembly GCF_055391085.1). NCBI lineage: Bacteria > Pseudomonadati > Pseudomonadota > Alphaproteobacteria > Hyphomicrobiales > Chelatococcaceae > Chelatococcus > Chelatococcus sp. KU-N122. Next base: position 2,232,246 of record NZ_AP043981.1, read on the forward strand.
AAGGTACACCCGACCGTCGGCGACCATGGCAGCGCGGCGACCCGGCGCCGTTCATCCATTCTCGCTCTCTTCACCTGATCAAGCGCAATCATAACGCGATTCAATGGAGATCCTATCCAGGAAATAGTCCGCCGATACGGTGCGGCAGCTCAGATCTCCAGCGACGCCCCCGTCCGCCGCGTTCCGCGCCGCGTCGGCGTGTCCTAAGCCCCGAGAGGGGGCGTGCCTTCCGGCGTTTCCCGCGAGACTGGCCCCGGTACCGCGAAGTGATCGGGACCCTTCCTTTCTTGGAGACCGCTCCTCTGGCTCACCAAACGCATGGCGAGCCGCTTCCTGCAAAGAGAAGGAATGTCGCCCAGCTCCCCATCCGGCTCACAATCTCAGCACGGTGGTTTATGCTAAGCTTCCTCATAATGGACTGTACGTAAGTCTTGGCAGTTCCCTCGGTTATTCCGAGCTCGGCGGCGATCAGCCTGTTGCTCGACCCTCGCTGCATTGCACGAGCGACGGACAGCTCGCGCTGCGTGAGCGTTGCAATTTGGGGAGGGGCCGGCTTGCCGCCTCGCAGCGGCCAAAGCGTCATTCCAGATGGAATGAATATGGCGCCGGCCCGAACGAGCGCCAGCATTTTGCCCAAAAGACCGACGTTGGCGGTCACGGGCAGAAGAGTTCGAGCGCCGCTCCCTATCGCGTGGGACACGAAATCGAAGCTTTCATCATCGGACAGAACCACAAACATGGGTCGTCTCCATAGGGTGCGAATGGCGCGAGCTGAATTGTCGAGCGCAAGCCGTGCGCCGGGACCTCTTACTGACAAAACCAACAGCGAAATCCTCATGCCATCGCCGTTCTGCCACCAGTCGACGAGACTCGCGTATGCCCGGAATTGGCCCGCCGGCTCAGCTGCCTGAAGTCTCCGAAGGATGGATTGACGAAGAAGTGCGTTCTCCTCGATCAAGACTGAGGGCGCGGCGATATCGCCAGGTTGGGAAGTGATAGTTGAAGGTTGCATACGCCGCACTTGAGTCTACGGTAGCAACAGGAGATCCTATTCTATCGCACCTCGCCGCTTTAGATGATCCCGACCATAGGCTAAGTCGAGCCGCGGTCCGCCCGCCACCACGACCGGGACGCTTCGTGTCTTGGTTCGATGAACGCCGTCTCGCGGCTGATCGGCTACAGGGGAGTGAGGCATGAGAATTCTCTGCGCAGCAACCCTTGTATGGATGGCTCCTGCGGGTCAAGGTATTGGATCGGCTTGGCGAAGGGGTCGGTTGCGGCCATGTATACGGCGTCTGATCTGCAGCGAGACTGCCGCGCGCCCTGATGAATATCCGCTTGGAGAGCGGGTCCCACTCAATCGAGCGCGCTCGAGGTGCTCCGGATTGATCGGGGTGTCCCGGTTCTTCGTCTCCGCTCGTTCGCCATCACCTCACTTGGCCCTGACCTTCCGGAAGCCGATCAGGCAACCGCCTGCGGTTGGTATCGCGATCCGTCTCTGAGGACAGCGAAGATCATTCTCGCCATGCGATGGGCCAAGGCTATGGCAACGATCTTCGTCTTCTTCCGAATGAGCATGCCCGACAGCCAATCCGAGCCCGGTTCGCGCTTCAGCCTGCATCTGAGCATGATCTGGGCCATGGCGCCCAGATACAGCAACCGGCGAATATACCGATTGCCCATCTTCGAGATCCGGCCCACCCTTTGCTTGCCTCCGGTGGAGTGGGGCTTGGGCGTGAGACCGAGCCAGGCCGCATAGTCCCTGGCACAGTCGAAATTGCCGACATCCGGCGTTGTCGCCGCGATGATCGTCGCGGACAGCATTCCGACGCCCGGGATCGTGGCCAGCCTCTGGCTTGTCTCGCTTTGCGCGTGGGTCTCTTTGATTTCGCCCGTCAGGTGCTCGATCCGCCCGTCGGTTTCGCCCAACTGATCGAAGAGCAAGCTCACCGACATCCGGGCCGCTTCGGGCAGCCGATCCAGCTGTTGCTTCAGTCGATCGACGTGCTGTGCGCCCTTGGCTGCGATGACACCGAACTCAGTCATATGAGCGCGGATCGCGTTGCCGATCTGCGTGCGAAGACGAACCAGAAGGTCTCGCGTTCGGTGGAGAACCAACACCGATGAGCAAGCCTCGCTCTTGATGGCGACGAACCGCATGGAAGGGCGCGTTACGGCCTCACAGATGGCGGCCGCATCTGCAGCGTCCGTCTTGCCGCGCTTCACGTAGGGCTTCACGTAGGACGGCGGCATCAGCCGGACATAATGCCCCATCTCTTGAAGCCTGCGACCCCAGTCGTGAGCGCCGGCATAAGCCTCCATGCCGATCAGGCAGCGCGGCTGCGTCTGGAAAAACGTCAGTAACTGATTGCGGCGCAGCTGGCGCCGGACGAGAACACGGCCACCCTCGTCGACGCCATGAATCTGGAAAACGCTCTTTGCGAGGTCAATGCCGACGGCGGCAAGTTCGGACATGGAGGGCTCCTCTGCTCGGGACGACAACATCCCAACTATGGCGCATGCGACGCCGGGAGCAGGAGCCATCCACATCATCAATCGAGATGGCCTTCTCCAAGCTCAAGGCCCATCTGCGCGCCGCATCAGCCCGAACTTTCGACGCCCTCTGGCGCGCCGTCGGCGACACCTGCGGCCTCTACGAGCCTCAGGAGTGCTGGAACTATCTCAAGGCAGCAGGCTATGCTTCCGATTAAAGGCGCGACGCTCTAGCTGTGGAGCCTCAACAGGTTGTTCTCGGTCCAGCCGAGGTGTCTGAGATTTAATCGCGCCGTGGGGTCGATGCCAGTTGTATCGATGCAGCCATGGCGCCAGCTCGGCGGCGCGCTGATCTGAGGTCTGATAGGGCTGGGCATAGGCCCACTCTCGCAAGGATGTCTGGACGAAGCGCTCGGCCTTGCCGTTGGTCTTGGGCGTGTAGGGTTTGGTGCGGATGTGCTTGAGGCCCAGGTCCCGGCACAGGTCGCGGAAGGCGTGGGATTTGTAGCAGGCGCCGTTGTCGGTCATGATGCCGGTCACGGCGACGCCGAGGCTGGCGTAGTAAGCGATTGCGGCCTTCAGGAAGGCCATGGCGCTGTGTTTCTTCTCATCCGGCCGCACCTGGCTGAAGGCGATGCGCGAGGCGTCGTCTATGCAGACATGGACGTACTCCCACCCTGCGCCCCAGCTCTTGCCGCTGCGCCGGCCACGGGTGCTGCTCTGGCGCGTTCGATCGCCGGTGATGCGGTGGCCGACCTGATCGAAGCGGCCGAGCTTCTTGATGTCGATGTGGATCAGCTCTCCGGGCGTCTGGCGCTCGTAGCGCACAATCGGCGCCGGCGGCTCCAGATCCCTGATCCGGCTCAACCTGGCACGCCGCAGGATGCGGCTGACCGTGGCGGGCGAGACCTTGGTCTGCTTGGCGATCTGCTGGCCCGTCCAGCGCTGACGACGCAGCGCGACAATCCAGTCAGCGATCTCAACGGGTGTTGGCTGACGCACCGCCTTGGGCCTCGATGAGCGATCGACCAAGCCCGCCGCCCCTTGGGAGCGAAACCGCTCGACCCACTTCCTGACCGTCTTGGCGTCGATGCCGAAGGCCGTGGCCACCGCCTTCGGCGTCCGGCCTTCATCCAACACGCGCCGCACCAACTCGGCTCGACTGAGCGGTGTCAGCCGGGCATTCTTATGCACGTTCATCCGGTCCTCCGGGGGTCTGAAGCTTCGCAACCTCAGCTTCCCCGGACAGGACCGGATGGACAACCTATTGAGAGCTCACACCTAGAGCGCCAGCTTTCTCCGGGTGGGCGCGATGGTGATTATCGACGTAAGGGCCGGACCTACGCGGACACGCGCCAACGGCCGTGTGCCTTCGCGCCGCGATAGCTGCAGCAATGTTTCAAAGTGATGTGGAGGCGCTAGGGGACCGCCTTCTTGCCACCGCCGTCAATGAGCCAGCGCAGTGCCGAAAAGGTAGCGTTCGGTCGGGACACCTTCGGGAAGGCGCCAGGAGTAGTTCATAGCCATCGCCCCCAATCAACACGGCTGCTTTGTTAATTGGAGAATGCCCTGAAGCTGACTTATATTTCAAGCGCGGCGCCAGGCGGCCGGATGCCGCGGCGCCGACCGGAGCTCGGTCGGGCTGGTTGATTTCTCCTCCGTGCCAGAGGCCGTCGACATGATGCCGTCGTTCACGTGGTAATCGGTCCGCCGTATGCGCGTAAGCGGATAGCGACCTCGGTGCGGTTTTTGGCATCGAGCTTCCGCAGGATGTTCCTGACGTGCACCTTGACCGTGCCCTCCGACATGGTCAACTCATCGGCAATCAGCTTGTTCGAGAGCCCCCGGCTCACGGCGCGAGCCACCTCCATCTGACGCGGCGAGAGAAGGTGGACCGTCTCGGAGGAACTGGCGGCCATGTTAGCGTTGCCGCTCGCCGGCGACGCGACGAGCGTGCTCGCCGGGATGAAGGTTCCCCCTGAGCGCACCAGCTCCAGGGCCTTAGCGGCGATCTCAAGGCCCATGCTGGCCGTAGGCAGGAATGCGCGCGCTCCGCTGTTAATGACGTGCGCGACCAACTCTGCGTCTTCGCAATCCGACGTGACGGCGACCGGCGGAGACCCCGGCCGCTCCACCACTTGGCGAAGCCGCTCGCTGAAGACCGCGTCCTCGGCCGATCGCGCCGACGTCCACAGAATCAGCAGCGATGTCCTTGCGGCGTCGGCGCTCTGCGCCCATTGGGCCACGCTTTCGAAGGCGACGAACTCGCGCTCCGGTTCGTTGGCCCGAAGAGCGGCCAGCACGCACTCGCGGAAGAACGTCCGACTTTCGATCAGGGCCGTGCAGCCTCCCGGCGAACTGGTGCGCTTAGTCACGCGGGGCATCGACGAGAGGCGTGCTTAGAACAGCCACCATTCAGACTCCAAAGCGGCGGCGGAGTCTGGCGATCTGCGCGGCGCAGCGACAAGCGCGCCCACGCGCGTGCCCGCTCCCGTGGAATATAACACACCAAGCTAACGCGAATCACCCCCTAAACGGGGGGAGGGTGACCGCGCAAATGCCGGAGCCGTCCCCTTAGGGAGTAACGGAAGGGCTCGGGGATCGCTATCCAGATCTCGCATGATTTTCACGGCCAATCGACAGAGTGAGGCCAAGCCGCTCGGCTTTCATGTCATCATGGACCGGCACGAGAACATCGAGCCGTCTGTCGGGGAAGGGGGCGCGCTCCCTCGCTACCAAGTCCCCCGACAATCGGCCGACGGATCGATGTCAGAAGCGCCAATCGGCTGCCACCCCGTCGCTTTTGGTATACCCTAACGTTACGAGTGCGAGCGCGTGGTGAAGCTTTGGCCGTCGAAAAGCTGATCAGTCGGTCAGTTGACAATGACATCCCTCATGGGTCGGCGCGGCGAAGTAGGAATTTCTTCTCCATAGCCGAGACGCAGCAGAACCTGCGGGCTAGCCGTAGTTCCAAAAACCGGGGCGAGGGTCTGCCGGGCCTCCGTCCACTCAATCGGTGCGTTAAAGTAGGATGCCGAAACACCTCTATTTGCTGCCAGAAGCAGTGAGCGTTGAAGGGCTTGGCCTGCACGCAGCCAGTCCTCTAGAGTGTCGTTCTGTGTGCCTAGCAACGCCAGAATCGGTGAGCCCTCTGCCAGAGCTAGCTGAGCCGCCGCCGCGTTCTCTGGAGCCGTGAACATTCGCCCCGCATTGGCCGCGCTTTGAACGAACAGGCTACTGTGAGAGCGCAGATTAGGGGTATGCCCCGACGCCCCGCCAGAAAGGCGCCAGCTTGCCTCGTCATTCGTATGTGCTTCGACGCGTCGATCCTGCATCCAGTTGGCCAGCTCTGTCCGAAAGGCGGGACTATTGCGATGCGCTAGCTCGGCCTTCGCGATAAGCTCCGCCACCTTTTGCTTCCTGGATTCTCCCTCAAGGAAAATAAGGACTCCGTCCTCTTGCGCCGCTGCGATAGTAAGCGCAGCGAGCAGATCTTTCTCTGGGGGTGGCAGCTCGAAGTGTCTGCGATTGGTGCGTCGCAATGGAATCGCATCTCGTAACTGCTTATCCAGTTCGGAAGGCCGAACCAAGCTGTTGGTATGCTTCAATCGAGCCAATACATTGGTGTTTTCTCCATCCGGCAGAATGTCGATCGTTATGCTGACGCCGTAGGCTTGCGCTGCTACTCTGAAGTTGCGGAGAGCCGCTCCGCAGCTGATTGTTAACTCGCGACCATCCGGATCCGCCACCGGTAGACGACGCGTTTCGTCTCGAATGAGAAGAATAGCTTCTGCTCCTAGGTGAAAACGCCAGGGCTGAACATTGAGAATCGATGGAGCGAGAACTGCGTAGTTTACCAAAAAGCTGAGCTTGTCCGTGGGCGAGCGTTCGTGGGGAAGTCGGATTCCTTTACGTCTCATGGGCTATTGAGCAAGCATGGTTGCTGCTTCGACACGTTCTCCTCCTTGATCCGACGTTGAAAGTCCTAGTCTAAAAGCCGGACATTAGAGATGTACAACTCACCGACCTGGCGCGACGCGACACGATGGTCACACAGGTCCGGATCGGCAGCAGCTTAGGGATCGCGACGGTGCTTCACCACCGGATCTACCTTCCGTGAGCGAACTCGCTGACGGACGGTGATCGTGCTCTTTCTGTCCGACGATGACATCCGTTTCATCGAACTTGCCTCCATGCCCCTTGAGCGGCCACAGCACGCCGTCCTGGCGCAGTTTGGCGGTCAAGGTCGTAAACTTCTTCCATCTGTCGAGGCGGCCATGGGCATCGACGATCTTCTAAGCCAGCGCATCGATGAAGCCTTCCTTGAAATTGTGCTCATATTCAAGCGCCGAGGAAAGCCTTGAGGTGCGAAGTGAGCAACTCCGGATGCTGGAACAACGCGGCATGCCCCCATTCCGGACAGATGACTAAGCGAGAGTTCCTACCGCCGCCCCCTTGCCTCGGATGCGTCCATCGCTTTCATCAGAGGCCGGTCGGATCGGGCTAGTCTGCCGGAACCAACCCATTGCCCGGTGTCGTGAAGAGCGCCGGTTCCCGGCGTTACACGCCGGCGTCGAAACGTCGCTCGAGAAGAGATTTGATCCGGATCAGGGAGATCGCTTTTTGCCCTTGACGTCACGGAAGCTCTGCGGCCGCGGCAGCCCCTCCGGCTTCGCGGTCGAGGACCGGAATCTTTCGCGACGGCTGGCCGCAGTGGAATAGATGGCTCGCCACTGGTATGCCCTTTAACAACCATCGAGGAGGCAGGTGCGTTGTACGAACCGCGTCATTTCGAGGCCGACGAGGCACACCGAATGGGAATGCCAGCTGGATGGTGGGTGATGCAGCAGGACCGACCGCTCATCGGGCCATACTCAACCGAGGCTGACGCCCACGCCTGGATTGTGCGGCGCCGAGAGCGCCGATCGCAAAACGAAACGCGGAGCGAGCACAAAGGCTCTCCGGATATACCTGGTAGCTAATGGGGCACAAGCGAGCTGCCGTCGCTTGGCCTTCCGCGTTACTCGACTCAGGGACGACGTCCGGCCACGCTCACGTGGCGGCCTCTGTTCGGTGAGCGTTCCACGAGCATGGTAGAGCTCTCGCCTGAGGCCCTACAGGGGCCGTTTTGGCGGCCATAAAGTATGAATTGCAACTTGATTATCTGGGCTCATTGCACATGCGTCCAGTCGAGCCATCTTTATGAGGCTTTTCGTATGATCGCCAATACTATGGCAGTAACCGCAGCCGTCTCGTCGTGCTGGGCGCGGCCGGTGCAGACGGGCCGACGTGCTCCGCTCAGATGGATGCCCTCAAAGTAGGTCGAGCAGAAGCTCGCCGCCGCTAGATATTCTGAGATCTCTGAACTGGAGGCAGATGATGGGCCCGGGCGGGCGGATGGCGGATTGCGGCGGCCAATGCGGTTGTTCGAAGGCGGCGCACGACGATTTGTCGGGTGGTAGGATGTCATCCTCGGCGCGTCGGGTTTATCGGAGATCCTCCGCGACCGTCATTTGCGCACCGGCGGGAGGCCGATCGTCAGCGACAGTGCAGGCCTGCTACCGCATGGTATGCCAGAATGGGGAAGGAGACCACGGAGCGCCGACGCTCCTACTGCCGTCCGTCCGCCTCACTCCGAAACTCCGGGTGCCGCGGCGGGATGCCTCAGCCTCATAGGCCCGGCACGGGCCACGCTTGAGCAACATGCAGCGCTGCACCTGAAGCAGCGTCTTGAGAACGGGACCTAGACAACGAGCTAGTAGCGCCGCCCCCGATTCGCCCCTGGCTTTTGGGCTTCCCTCTCCCACAGGCCCTTCTATATAGCGTGATTGTTCGAGATCAATTGGGCAGGAATTCATGCGAGCTGTTTCCAGAGCGTTATTTCGCGTAGTCGTAGCTAGTCTGGCGCTGGCCTTTTGCGTGTCTATTTTGTTCCCTGATGCCAGTCGCGCCCGATCGGCGCGTCACGGAGCGGCGGTCGCGCATGGGGGGACGCATCTGTATGTGTTGCTTGGTCTCGGCGACAATTCACCGGGGCTCGCCGAATTCGGCGAGCGGATGCGGCGCGCCGGCATTCGCACCACAATTGCCAATCATAGCTATGAATCATGGCTCGCGCAGGAAGCGATCGCCGAATATAGAAGCGGCCGCGTGAGTTCGATCAAAATCATTGGCCATTCGCTGGGCGGCAGCGCCGCCGCCCATATGGCTGCAGAGCTTGGACAGGCGGGCGTGCCCGTGCAGTTACTGGTGACGCTGGATCCGGTCGGCGAAGCGTCACCATCTGCGAATGTGAAACGATACGCGAATTTTGTACCACGGTATGGTGAAAACCATTTCACGGTGATCGTAAGACGCATGCGCGAGCTGAACGCCTACGTGCTCGGCCGGTAAAAAGGACAGGTCATCCCTACATGGTGGCCTAGAGCCTCCAACCGGTACCGACCTGGGCGCACCAGACGACCCGCCGCCAGTACGCGCTCACGAAGGGATCGCCCCATGCCTATGGCGTGACCGCCGACACGATTTTAGACCCGACGCGCCCACAGGTGTGGCGCGCGACCAGTGCGCGTGATGGTGCATGCGACATCACAATGGCCGCAGTCTACCAATCGCGGTTGATGACGGTGGAAAAGGCTGAGCTCTAAGCTACCGTGAAAGCCGAAGCCGCGGCCTACCCCGTCGATCGGGCGGCGCTTTGGGGCCCAAACCGTGGACATTATCAACACGAGCTGTCCGGCCCGGTCCGGCGGAACGCGAGTTCCTGGGCAGCTACGCCGGATCGTCCTTTGACTTCGCATCGGCATTAATCGAATTGTCGCCAGATTCCGTCGAGCGGAACCGGATCGTGACGATGGATATTGGCGAGAGTGAAGACGAGGCCGAGGCCTCTACACATCTTAGGACGGGCGCTTTATGTTCGCCTATGAACGGGCCGAAGATTTGATCTATTCCTTGCTGTCGTGATCGACATTGGCGCCCCCAAGCACTGGCTCGTTGCGGGCCGTCTGCCGTGGATCCCTCAGCGCGTCGTCATGATTGAGGTCCTCAGCCTCAGGGACCGTGCGGATGATGGCGCGAAGCGTTGCGTGCGTGGCGGACCCCGCCGACACGGGGGGCGCTTGGATGCGCGACCGGTCAGAACCGAATCTTCGCCGCCGCGTAGGCCACCAGCACGGCCGCGGCGAGCACGAAGCCGATGAGAAGGTCGAGCGCATCTCCACTCATGGCGATTTCCCGCGTTGGCCAACACGCGCGCCTTTGCAGCCGTCCCTCCCAAGGAAATTATACGTGAACACGCTGGAGATCTAGCGTGCGTTAGCCGTGCGTGGCTATGACCTTGGTAAGGCTTGCTTAGCTAAGGACGGTCGACGTCGATTGGGTTCCTGCCACACTCGGCGCTGTGAAGGCGTTGTTGCGGGCACGTGGGCCTACGGAGTCCTGGGGCTACAGCTACGAAGGCCGCGGTCATTTCCGGCTCACCTGTCCGACAACTATATGACTACAGCCGCCAAGACTCACGACCAGATGCGGAGATGGCCAAGCGCTGGATCGAGAGGCAGGCGGAGCGCTACATCGGCTCGATCGAGGGGCAGCTCTCTGCGGCTGCGGTCCTGAATCAGCACGGTCAGGTATGATGCCAGTTCCGACTTGAGCTTGTCGCGCAACCGCAATTGCTTGGCGTGAATCGCCCTGAGCTCTCGCAGGATCTCCCCCGCGAACAGCGATGGCTGGCCGCGGCCTGCGAGGTCGGCGACGAGCTCACGCTGGCGGGCCAAATTGGCCTCACTGGCCTCGATATCGGCTTCAGGCTGCACCAGCAGTCGGCGAATGTTTGGCAGGGGGCGCTCCAATGGCCATCAGGCGGGAGCGCGCTTGGTCTCTCGGCCGCCGGCGCCCGAGGATGCCCAGCCGACGATAATGATCATGTAGGGCGGTCGGCGCCGTTGTCGCGGTAGGAACCGGCGGCCCGGCGACGCCTCGGCTGCGCTCGCATGTGAGACCGCGGTGTTTCGGCTATTGCCGAGATCAAGGGCAGCCACTCTATCTACGTTTCTCAGCCTGATGCTGTCGGCAAACTTATCGAAGAGGCAGCCAGACAGGCAAATTAGTCGAGCGGCATTCCGATTCCGGTCGGTTCAGAAGATATTCATAGTCAACAGTCTTCAAGTGCACTGGTTTCGCTCTCCGCGCGCAAGCGACAGGCGGAGGCTATTCCATTCAAGCTCGAAAATATCAGGTCCTATACGGGCCGATTTCCCGCTCTCCGCGCCCCGTCGCCGACTAGCCGTACGACAGCTCGCCTCTGTTCGTGCTTGTCCCCGCGTCGCGCTCACGGTCATATGGCGCGGGCCTGACCGCTGTCGTCCCCACTGTGGTTTGGCGAGAAAGGCAGAGCTCGGGTAACGCGTCATCTTGGCTGTGCGGACCTCTCTCCCACCTCGTCCCGCCGACACCGGCCGAGCCACGTCCGCAACCACAGGAGCTTTTTCTCGTTCGGCAATGCTTACCGAGCAGATCGTCAGCGCGTACGGATGATCGCTCGAGCCGGATCGCTCTTGAGCAGCTCGAAGGCCAGCGCACCCGCTTGGCGCGCCTCCTGCTCGGTGAGAAGGACTTGGCCGGCCTCCAACGGAAACGCGAAGCCGTAACGCCGGAGTTCATATCGGTAGCCTCCCTTCGCGCGAACGACGAGAAGCACGGGGTCGGTGGAGTTAATCTGTCGTTTAGCCATAGCCACATACGCATTTGGGTGGGGTGTTGTTCCGACCGCGCTGTTGGTGCGTGCCGCGATATGGCGGTGGGCAGATGCCGCAGAGCTAGCCATGCGCTATCCGCGCGATGAATTGTTCTCGCCTTGATGGGTGGCTTGAAGCGGTCAGCGGCGGCAGCTGCCCCCGTGGAGAAAAGTCCCGTGTAGCGGCTATAGCAATACACTCAGCGCACTGCCTCGGACGGCAAGTGCCCCACTTAATGAAGCGCCTTGTGTAGCGGTTGTGGTAGAAATCCACACGGGCTCAACGTGTGAAAAAGTTGGTCGGCCGCGGTGGCTATCGCGTTTGGACGGGGCGCGAAAGCGGAGCTCGCGGTCGAAGCGAGAATGCACGTTCCAAGAGTGACTATGCCGACAATCAACAGGGCTCGCATCGGTACCCCCTCATGCAAGTTGGCAACCGGGCGCAGGCCACGTTTCAACGACTGATCGCCTAGGGCTATTACAGCCGTACGCAGTTTGTGCAGCACGCAGGGCGTGAGGTATACAACCTGGGCCATTCCTGGCACCAGCCGACGTTGGGATCGGGCGACAGGGATCGAACCGTGATGTGGAAGGGCGGAGCAACCTGAACTAGCATGCCGATCCGAAAGCCGAGCTAGCCACCATGCGTCAAGGCAGGGCAGCCTCGCCGTCGATCTCAGCCATCGCATAGCGATCGACGAGACCGGAGACGTCGACCAACGTCGTCGCCAGGAAATGGTGCCCCCGGGGGGGGCGCCGCCCAGGCCTCGCAGACCGCGGCCCAGCGCGGTCGAGCGCCGCCATGTCGGTCACGTAAGCGCTGCATCACCATGGCTGCGGCTCGCCGCCAGCGGCCTTCAGCGCGGCGACGAAGTTGGCCATCGCGAGGCGCCATCCGGCGCCCAGCTCGAGCCTTTCCGCCACGTGCGGCTGGCCCGGTTCCTTGCCGAGTTGGCCGGCAACGCGGACACGGCCAGCCTCCGGGCAGGACGGTGCGATAGGCTCACGTACGGCACGCTCTGCACCGTTCCTAACAATTCTAGGAATGATGGCAAAGCTCCCAAGGACCGCCGATCTTCGGATTGATAAGGCGCTGGCGGGCGGCATGCGTTAGGTTGGGGAATGAGCCGTGCCGTCATCCTTTACCAGTTCGTCGGACCCCGCCAGATTATCGCGGTGACGCGCGATGCCGCCGGTCGCAATCTACCGGCAGAACACGGCCCTTGGAATTTCATGACGAAACTCGTCGTCGACCGAGATCCTTCGCGGTTGGCAGGCAAGAACGCGCTGTTGGCCGCAGTCGATCTGCGCGGCTATTTTCTCTGGCCTGATCCGCCCCAAGAGGCCCGGCCGAATGGGCATCAGCTCCGATGAGGACCGCTACAGAGACGCTTTTAGGGCCCTGGATGCAACGAAGGTTCGACTGGGGCCGACAGGACGAGCTGCGAGAGAGAGCGGCAACAGCCAAGACGAAAGGCCAGCGCGTTGGCCCGCGCCGGCCTTTCCGGCCATACCACAGTACCTGGGGGCCACCGCGGTCGGGCCGGCGTCATTGGGGTGCAGCCGCGACGCGGGGGCAAAGGGATGGGCGGCATTCGCTTTCAGGGGGACACGCGAATTCACGTCGCGCTCCCATCAGGAACCTTGGCCATCGCGATAACGTTGCGTTGGCATGAGAAGGTCGCGGCATACTCTTACGGTTCTTGCGTTTTTGGGGGCGACCGAGCTCGCGTCCGTGACAATCAGATCCCTGGGCGCGGCGATTACCTTGTCGCCCGCTAAAGTCCGATCCGCGCTTGTCGGGCTCTGCCGGGTGGGATGGGTCGAGCAATTCTCGATGCCATCGGACACGCATGAAACGCGACGCTCATCCGTCCACTGCTACGCTCTGACGGACAGTGGGCGCGCCACTGCCCACAGACTCCTTCGATCGTTCAACACTGACATCGTCTAATCTAATCGGCGTGTGGGTCCCACAGACACACCCCGCCCGCGCCTGCAGATGGAGCCCAAGGCTCGATTGCTCTAGGCTGCCCGATCAACATGCGCGCCGGTTCCGCTCGACAACCGCGTCGAACGCTCTACATCACTATCTCCGCCGGAAGGGTGCCCACGGGCGCCCGCGGCAGAGAGAAGGACGCGCGTCCCAGCCCGAGTAGATGGCGAGCTGTATCCAATGGCAAATCTTGACCCTCGTTTGACCAACGCTGCGGCCTATGCCGCTATTGTTGCCGCTCAAGTCAGGCGTCAACGCGAGATTGTCGCCGATCTTACAATTCGCCATCGGGATCCCTCACATGCCTTGCAGATTCTGCGGGATCTCGAAGCCGACGAAGCGCACCTGGCATCCCTCCTCGGCGCCACTGATCAAGTTGAAGCCGATTAACAAGGCGGCAGGGTCCACGCCGCTGAGTACCGGGGGACTTTGACCGGGCACGGCGACTGCTCCAATCGTCAAGCCGCTTCTGCATCGGTGTGCGTAATCGGCGTCACGCCAATTAGGACCGCCTGATATAGCTCGGACGCCCACAGAACGCGTACGGCGAGAGGGACATTGACCGTAGACCTTGTAGAGGAAATGATCTATGCGTCGAATTCTCGGCAGCGTTGATAACTGAGGAATTTCGCGGTCCATTTAAAGGCGGGATTTTCGATCACATTCTTCGCGATCCCGACCCATCGGCTGAGACGCCAGCACTCGGAGCCTCATGTAGGGCGCCCGAAATATCGAATGACTCCATCACCACGATTGTGTCCGAAAGTGAAGCCATAGTCCGGTTGCGTTCGGGGGAATTCGAAGGATAGATGCGCGCGGAACTGCGCTACGGGCAGGTGATCCTGATAGATGGCTTCCTGGAGCTCGCGGTTTACAGCGGGCAAGCTTTCCAGCGGAGTGCCGATGACGAAAACGACGCGGCCGCCCGCCTCGATCGCGTCCGTCAATGCTTCGGTGTCGATTCCGGCTGGTAAAGCCCGACACGACAACGACATCACGCTCGGCTAGCTTCCCCTTGAACTGATAGGCTTTCTGCTTGCCAAGATCGGATGCTTTGCGAGAACCAATGACGGCCACGCACCCATGCCGAAGAAACGCCGCGTCGCCTGCCTCAACGAAAGTAAGTGAGCCGTCCGGTTCGTAGCCGTCGGCGCGCCCCCTCGTAAGCAAATCCGTCTGCGAGGGCGCCAGCGGCTGCCTTGGCGTGGAAGCCTCGGGCCGCTCGACGCGATGATCGCGATGCCGTTCACCAGCACGCCGGCCTGCACACGGACACCCGCGATCAACAGAGCGTGATCGGGCGATACGGACAGGTCACGCGTCGGGGATAGCTGTGCACCGGATCCGCGAAGGCGGCCACAACAGTCTGCCGGCGATCCACAGCATCGGGCGGGTCGAGCCGTCAGCCGTCAGCACCAGGTCGCCGGCGACCAGACCCTCCACCTTCCACTCGTCGGCTGCGGTGGCGATCATCGTGCCAGCGATGAGACAGAAGGTGAAGTTGATCGGCTGGTCCGTGGCCAAGTCGTATTGATTCGTCCCTCCTGCGCTAGGAGTCGAAGCGGCCATTCGAGCGATAAGAGGTGCGAAGATAAGTGGCCCCGTGCGCGGGGGGGCGCACGGGGTCTAGGTAATTGTGCTCTGTCGTTCCGCTCAAACGCATGCTGGGTGCGTTTGTTCCGACTCGACAGCCTAACGCGCCTTCCCTACCATCCACACATCGCTGGCAGGATGGGGCCCGGCGCGGACGGCCTGCGTGCTCCCGACCGACGCCGTACGCGGGAGGGGCGCCACGCCGAACGTCCAGCAGATGCTCAAGGAGATCGAGGAGGACATCACCGCCGGAGACGCCCAATTCGCGCCGCGGCGTGAGCTCATTGCGAGCGCGATGTCCGCGGCCAGCGCTCAGCCTTTGCAGCCGAGATTCTGCAGGAGCTCGTAGCGATCCAGGCGAAGCAAATCGTGTTCAGGCAGGAGCTGCCCGAACAATGAAAGAGTGGGATGAAGCCTCTGCCGCTAGCCTTATCCCGACATCATCATGGGCTTGACGTATCACATCAATAGCTCGCGGCTCGCCACCCATTTGATCCAGGAGGCGCACCGGCACAATTCGGGCCGGTCACAGAATCCTGCGCGAGTGGGTTAGCACTTGAGTCTTCGCCCCCATCTGCGGCCCGACGCTTGCCAACCCCGTCCCGTCGGGTTCCAACAACTCGGCTCGCGGGGGGCCCGGCTTTGACGGAAGCGCCGGCTTCCGCTCCAGGCTGGGCGTGCGAAGCGCGCCACGGACAGCGGCCCCGCAGGGTTCAAAAAAATCACTGGACCGGTCTTGACCGCGATTTTTGTCCTTCCTAAATCGATCGCCGCCGAGGCCAAAAAGGCTTGGCGTATAAGAGCCGCCGCGTCATTCGGCGGCTCGTCGTACCCCATGTTGCTCATTGGAGGATGTGGTTATGCGAACCTTCGATATGACACCCTTCTATCGTTCGTCGATCGGCTTCGATCGCCTCTTCGACATGCTGGAAGCCGCCGCGCCCCGTGCCGATTGGCCGCCCTACAACATCGAGCGGACCGGCGAGGACGCCTACCGCATCTCAATGGCGGTCGCCGGTTTCAGCCAAGATGAGATCGAGCTTTCGCAGCACGGCAACGCGCTCCACGTGAGCGGGCAGCGTGCGCCCGAGGCCGGTCAGCGGCAATGGCTCCATCAGGGGATCGCCTCGCGCAGCTTTAAGCAGTCCTTCAGCTTGGCCGACCACGTGAGGGTCGTCGCGGCCCAACTGGAGAACGGCTTGCTATCGATCGACCTCGTTCGCGACGTGCCTGAGCAGCTGAAGCCGCGGCGCATCGATATCAAGAGCGCGCCGTCAGGCAGGGTGCTCCAGGACAACCGCGACGAGGCGCCACGCGAAGCGGAGCCTGCCAAGGCCGCGTAGCGGCAGCCCCAGCTTTCGAACCTGCGTTCCTTCGCCTCTCGGCTTCGGCCGGGAGGACTGAATGCGGAGATTGGAGATGACGTCAGAACTTGATGCACGCAACCGCAGCGAAGCGGCTGCCGTTTTCATCGCGCCCTGGCACTCTTGTCCGTCCGACGTCGTGCGCGATCCATCGCTATGCGCGGCCGAGAAGAGGGCAATTCTCGCCGATTGGGCCTCGGATGCCCGGGCGCCCGCAAACCTGCCGACGTACCGCCAGCTTGACGACGGCACGCTTGTGCAGGTGGGCGAGATCCTAGATGCGCTGAACGCGCTCGACGGCGCCACAGAGCCCGTGCGACCGATGCCGTGGAGAGGGCGACGCTCGCCTAGGATAGCCAATTCGCGGTGGCTCCAGCGGATCGTGCGCCGGGGGCACGACGATGACGACGATGACGACCCGCCTCCGCTGCCGGCGCGCATGCCACGGCCGCGGCCGAAAGACTCCGGATCAGAAGCGGTGAGCCTTTGCGCCGCGTAGCGCGTTATGGCTTGCACTTTGCCCCGTCGGCTCACGTCGGCGGGGCTTTTGCGCTTCGGGCGTTGCTCCGGCCATTCTCGCCCGCTGGGTGGCTCCCGCCGGCCGTTCCACCCCGCCGGGGTGATGGAATGGCCGGCGTGAAGTCAAGGCCGACGCGGACGCGCCGAGCGGCCGTGTGCCCGCGCGCCTCTACAGCTGCAACCGGGCTTCAAATGATCTGGAGGCGCAAGAGGAGCGCCTTCTTGCCGCCCGCGTCGCAGGGGCAGCGAGGTAACGTCGGGTTGGAACCGCTTCCGGAAAGCGCGAGGAGTAGTTCATAACCGGCCATCCCCATCAACACGGCTGCTGTGTTGATGGGGGAAAGACCGGGAGCTGACTTATGGTTCAAGGGGCCTCAGGCGGCGGGGTGGCGCGGCGCCGCCGGGCAGTAGCGTCCGGCGGCCGTCACGCTACGATAGACCGGAACGAGAACATCGGGCCTTCCGTCGGGGGCACGCATGTAGCGCTCCGTCGCTACGAACCCCTGACAGCCGCCTCTGCTCGCACAAACAAGCTGCCAATCAGCTGGTGCGTGCAACTACAGGGTATAGCTTGAGGTAGCACAAAAGCAACGTTCGGAAGGCATAGGTCGTACGTTCGAATACGGTCGGGGATCTCAGAACTATGAACGCACAATGCCACGGGCTCTACGCTCGAAGAGGCCACCGCCGTTCATAGCAGTGTCGATCTCGATCCCGCGACGCAAACCTCGTCATCCGTAACCTCGATGGCCGTTCAAGGCGCGCAGATGGTCGGTAATCGCCATTGTCTAGCCGTATTCGTTGGCGTGCCTTCCGCCAGCGCGTCCCGACCATGGTAGAATGCTCCGCATACGAAAAGCTGCTATCGCAGGGAACTGGCCCGGCACGACGATGGGCGGTTTCAGCGAGGATGGACGCGCGTGGATTCGTATATTTTTAAACGCGGCCGTGATGTTTCCTTCCGCTCACGGCTTGCGGTCACGGGCGGCTTTGCTCTGCTGATCGTTGCAGCGCTCGCCGCGATCGTGATTGCAGTGTCCGCCGCACGGATCGATCGGCAAGCTGCCTCGTCGCTCGAGGTCAGCCAGATCCAAGCGCAATTGTTCAGCGCGATTCAGGACGCCGAGACCGGTCAGCGCGGTTACCTTCTCACCGGCGATCTCGGCTATCTTGAGCCGTTCGAGCAAGCACGCAGGCGATTGCCTTTGCTGAAGTCGCGCCTTGGCGAATTGACCCAAGGCAATGCTGAGCAGATGGAGCGTCTCGCCGCCATCTCCAATGATGTCGACGGCAAACTGCGCGAGCTTGAGACGACGGTCGAACGCCGCGAAGCGGGCGATCCTGCCGGCGCACTGGCCATCGTCCGTACCAACGCGGGGCGCGATCTCATGCTGCGCATTCGCCAAGAAAACGCGGCGTTTGAATTGGCCGAGCAGCGGATGCTCGCAGAGCGTCAAGCCGCTGCGGCTCGACTGCGTACGCTGCTCCTGGCTCTGATCATGACCGCGCTCCTCGTCGCCGGGCTGCTTTCCTGTCTGGTAATCAACGCGGCGCGGCGGCATGCTGCCGAGATCGTCGAACACAACGCTGCGCTGATCCGGGAGCGCGAACATCGCGAAAAAGCAGAAGCGATGCTCCGGCAGGCTCAAAAGATGGAGGCGCTGGGTCAGCTGACGGGCGGGGTCGCGCACGATTTCAACAACATGCTAGCTATCATCGTTGGCAACTTGGATATGATGCTCCGCCGGCTTACGGATAGCGACCTTCGGCTTCGCGCTATGGTCGAGAGCGCGCTTGCGGGGGCCAACCGCGCCGCCGCGCTCACCAAACGTCTGCTCGCCTTTTCGCGGCTACAGCCACTCGATCCGAAGATCACCGACATCAACAGGTGCGTATCCGACATGTCAGAGTTGCTCAGGCGCTCACTCGGCGAGCATATCGCCATCGAGGCGGTACTTGGTGGGGGCCTCTGGAAGGCGTTCGTCGATCCGCCGCAGCTCGAGAGCGCGATTCTCAACCTTGCAGTCAACGCGCGCGACGCAATGAACGGATGTGGGCGCCTCACTATCGAGACGTCGAATGCCTTCCTCGACAAGACATATGCAGAGCAGCACGACGAAGTCGAGCCGGGTCAGTATGTGCTCCTCGCGATTACGGACACGGGCGTGGGCATGACAGCCGACGTGCTGAGCAAGGCGTTCGATCCTTTTTTCACAACCAAGAAGGTCGGCGAGGGCACGGGGCTTGGTCTCAGTCAGGTGCACGGCTTCATCAAGCAGTCGCACGGTCACATCAAGCTTTACAGCGAAGTCAATGTCGGTACGACCGTGAAGCTCTACCTCCCGCGCTCGCTGAACGCCAGCAGCGAGTCGAATGAACCCACGCACCCCACCGCGGTGGACAGCGACCGTAGTCGCCATGTCATAATGGTCGTTGAGGACGATCCGGCCGTCCGCAGTGTCGTGCTCAGCGCCGTCCGTGAGCTCGGCTTTACGGCAGTCGAAGCTGACAGCGCGGCCGTCGCTTTGGAACGCTTGAACGGCCGGCCGGACATCATGGTCATGCTTACCGATATCGTCATGCCCGCAACCGGAGGACGACAGCTCGCCGACCAAGCCTTGGCGCGACGTCCGGAACTGCAAATCATCTATATGACGGGGTACACTCGGAACGCCATTGTTCATAACGGCGCGCTGGATCCTGGCACGCGACTCCTGACCAAGCCCTTCACCATCGAAGAGCTTGAAAGGGAGCTCGAAGAGGTAATAGCGGGCCGATAACTGCGCGAGCGGATCATTTCTGCAGCCGCGCGGTCCCCATCTTCGGACAGCAGTGTTCTGTTCCGTTGGTAGCAATGTCCGTATCGGTCCGGCAGAGACCGCGGGCGATGAACGTTAGCCGGATCGTCCGCAGCGCCGCGATCGAACGGATAGCGCGCTCAACCACGTTGGAGTCGATCTCGACGCGGCCGTCATATGCCCGAGGGAGCGCGCTGTCCGGTCGATCCAAGCTCGCGGCTCGGATCTGAGCCGCCTTTCAATTCGGGTGGCTCCCGAGGCCAGGCGGCCCGACGGGAGGGCACTCAATCGCTGGGATTGGTGAGATCCACGCAAGCTGCGCGTCCACGGGCATCTCCGATGATGTCGGATACTCGGCTTTGCGGCTTGTCGTGCATCTGCGCTCAATGACTTCGGTCGGCGCGTCTGTTCACTCGCTCTCCGGCGCACGCGTCGAAACGCCGGCGCCCCCTCTGCGCCAGCGCTTCGCTTTGGCGTCAGCCGCGTCGGTTGGCTGCCAGAATACTGCCCACGGCCAGACCAAGCAGGAAACCGATGACGCCCGTCGATGACAAGATGGTCGCCGCTGTCCCTGGATTTTCCTTAATCGCGTCGGTTGCCGTGTAAGCCTGGCGACGAACCTGCTCAAGAGCCGCAGCGCCCTTGGTGCTGACCGCTTCGCCAGCATCCTCTGCGGCAGCAGCGGTTCGCGCGGCGAGCGATTTGCTGATCTTTGCGACCTCTTTCTTGAGGCTGTCGAGCTGCTCCTCCAATTCTGAGCGAATGTCATCGGCAGATGAACTAGCCATTTCCTATCCTGTGTTTTTCGATTCCGCCCTGCATCAGGCGACATAGTCACTATACAATCGAATTGGAGATTGAGTCGTTGAGCCCCGCACCAATCGATGCCCGTCCACACCCGCAGGCGGGGCCTTGCATTTCGGACTCCGCGTATACGGCTCCTATACGGGCCGCGGCGCTAGGCCGCTTGGCTGTGCGGCTGCGTTGAGCTCCAAAGTCGCCCAACTCACCCGCCACCCCTTTTCGATCCGGCGGGAGAGCCACAAAGGCCGGCGCTTGCTTGAGCCGACGGACGGCGACAGCCGTTTCGCGGCTCGGCTTGCGCATGATGCTCCGCCTCGCCAATGCCCATGCGGCTACGATCGTCGCAACGCGGCAGAGCATTCTTCGCTTGCAATTTCGATACCTGGCATCACGCCGCCCGCGTCCCACGGACCGCGCTGGTACGGCTTGCTTAAGCCGATGCCTTCCTGCCGGCCAATTGGCGCAAACTTGCCGTCGGGAGAATACGTCTGGGAGGCGCAGCCCTCCAACGCCGCAGCCGGAGGACACGGGTCCATATCCGATCATGAGGAAAGTGGCCGCCAAAACGCCCATGTCGAATTCATAAGTATCCGCGACAACGCTGTAATGCTCCTGCGTGCACGGCTCATCGGCGTCCGGCTCCGCTGGCTTGCTGCCTGACCGATGTCACTCGGCTGCCGGAGCCATGAGCGCTTCGGTTCTTCTGCCCGATGAAGCCCCGGAACCTTATGGTCCGGCGTCAGCCGGTCGGCTGGTCGTGCGGATTGAGCGGCGGACCGAGGAACTCGACGCCCCACTTGGCCCCGAACCCGTTGAGTGACGCCTGATTCGGCACGCCGTCACGCAGCACGCCCGCAAGCTCCGTAAAGAACGCCGCGGCATCGAGGGCCGGGGCCATGAGGATGTATTGGCGGGCGGGTGCGTCCGTCACGTTGACGAAGCCGTGGGCCGCACCTCCGGGGATGCTCACGACATCGCCCGCCTCCGCGAAGAAGCGCCGCCCATCCACCTCGTAGAGGTAGCGGCCCTCGATTACGCGAAAGATCTCGGTCTCGCGGTGGCGGTGCCGCGGCGGGCCCGCGCCGGGTGCATTGATCGTCTCGATGAAGCAGAACTCGCCGCCGCTCGCGGCCGGAGGCATGCGCACGAAGAGATCGAGCCCGATGGCAGGGATCTTGATGGGGGACTCTGTCCCGCGGGAGTGGAGGAAGGAGATGCTCATTTGGTTGCCCTTGGGGCCCTTGCCGGGCGTAGATCGGGAGCCTCGATGCGTTCCGGCGCAACCTCGGAGCGGTTGGAAGCCCCTGGCCGACCCGGCACGTCCTGCAGACAGGTCGAGCGTGACCTTCAGAATCTATAGCTCGGCTTCGCCGTGCCGGCCTGGCCGATTAGCTCTTGCCGAGCTCGATATCGAATTGGAGCTTGAGCTCCTATCTGACGTTGGCAGTCAGATCCACCCCGAGTCAGAAGCGTCCCAGCGTGTGGGGCAGGGGGGGTGTAGTTGCCGTAAAGCTCGAGGGGAGACCCGCGGGCAGGCCTACAAACTCTGCCCACGTGCGCCACGCATCGGTGCTGGCCCGACGGATGGCAGCGCTGGCGTAGGGCCGCGGCGAGCCGTACGGAGACCAAGATCGATTTTCGTCCCGATCTCCGCCCGGCCGTCGCCGTGAAGGCGAAGCTGCGCTAGTCAGCGACGGCCAGAGCGAAGATCGAGGCCGTCTCGACGTAGCCTTCGGCGCCGACGACGATCGCGTGCAGATCGAGCCAGGGCCTCAAGTACCAGTTCTCGAATCCGAACTGATAGCTCGCGCGGCCGTTCGCTCCGGCATGCCAGCTCTTGGGCGAGGCGTTCGCCACGCCGCTGTAGCTGCCGAAGGCGATCATTCGCTGGCTGTCGTACCAGCCGCAACCACCATCGGTGCCGGCGGCAAGGAGCAGACCACCCTGCTGATACTCGATGGTGGCGCCGGCGAGCATATCGTGCCCGTCCACCGGCGTTCACCAAAAGTACTGCGCCGCGTTAGGGTAAATGTTGGGGTAGAGCCCTAAAGACGACGGGGCAGCGGGCGATGGCGACGACGTTGAACAGGCTCAGCCCGAGGCAGATGGCGACGCTATCGAAGTCCGGCATGCACGCGGACGGCGGCCTCTATCTCGTGGTCGGGCTTGGTGCGTCGCCGCGGTGGACATCATCTTCAGGTGGGCGGACAAGCGGAAGGAGATGGGGCTCGGCTCAGTCGCCGCGGTGCCGCTGATCGAGGCGAGAAGGAAGGCCTCGGCCGCCCGTGAGACTGTCGCCAATGGCAGGAACCCCATTGAGGAGCGCAAGGCGGCTGAGGCGAGCGCGGCCGCGCAAACGATGTTCGGCCCCTTTGCCGAGGGCGTCGTCAAGAAGCTGGTGAAGGGCTCCCGCAATCCCAAGCACCGCTTGCAGTGGACGAACACGCTCAAGACTTACGCCGCCCCGATCTGGGCGAAGCGGTTGGATGAAATCAGCATGGATGATGTGCTGGGGGGTGCTTCAGCCGATCTGGACGACGAAGGCGGCAACAGCCTCCAGGGTTCGCGGTCGGATCGAGCGCGTTGCTCGACGCTGCGAAGGCCAAGGGGCTGCGCTCGGGAGAGAACCCGGCGCGCTGGCGCGGCCACCTGTCGACGCTGCTGTCAAAGCACCAGAAGCTCGCATACGGTCACCACGCCGCGATGGCCTATGCAGAAGTGCCGGCGTTCGTAGCAGAGCTGCGCCAGCGGAAGGAGGTGACTGCGGCGGCCCTGGAGTTCATCATTATCACTGCCACTCGGGCAAGCGAGGTTGCCGGCGCTCGGTGGCCCGAGATGAACCTCGACAAGAAGGTCTGGATCGTGCCGGCCCATCGAATGAAGTGCGGTCGCGAGCATCGAGTGCCGCTGACCGATCCCGCCATCACCGTGCTGCGCAAAATGGAAAAGGTCAGGACGGGCGATTTGGTATTCCCTGGTCGGAAAGCAAATAGCCATCTGTCGCTCAACGCGTTCCTGCGTCTGTTACTCCGCATGAAGCGCGGCGAGGTGAACACGCACGGCTTCGATCGAGCTTCAGGGATTGGGCGAGCCATCGCGAGTTCCGCATTGCTGAAGTCGAGCCCGTCGGCGATGGTGATGATGTCCCGAGGCTTTCGAAGCGGACATCGTGCCAGCTACGACGGCTTCGATGCCACCGCAGACAGCCTGCATGTCAGCTCCGCCATATTGCGTCCTTCAGCGCAGCCATGTCATGTTATGCCATCTCCTCGACGGGTCATCTGAAAGCGCTGGCGTCCAATGCTAGTGGAGGCGGGGCATTGGACAGCATCCATGCGGATTTGATGCGGGCCTTGATCCGGCCCGGAATCTTCCTGTTGATCGGGCTCGTGTTCCTGTGGGTCTGGAGCATCGAAAGAAAGCGCTTCTGGATTCCGTATATCGCCCTCGCCTGCTTCACGCTCGCCGCCGCCTGGGTTGCCCATCTCTTCGCTTGGCCCGGCGGAATCGCGCCCAACGCCGTCTTTTCCGGCTTCCTCTACACCCTTGCCGTCGTTGCCGCCTGCGAGGGAATGCTGTTGCGAGCAGGCAGGCGTTTCGGCCTGCCCTTCAATTGCGCCATCCTGGTGCTGGTGACCGCGCTGCTCTGGCTTTTCACTTACCCCGCCCCAAGCCTTTGGACTCGAGTCTATATCCAGAATTTTGGCTATGGGGCTCTGCTGTTGTTAACTTCCATCAGGCTCGCTGGGCTCAGGCATGGAAGGGCGACGGATCGCCTGCTCTTCTGGGTACTGCTTGGCTTTTCGGTCCAGTTCTTCCTGCGAACCAGTCTGACTCTAGGTCTTTCTACGCCGGAAAGTGGCGCGCCGTTCCTCGCATCATCTTTCTGGAACAGCCTGCAATTGTCTCTGACGGTCTTTGGCACAGCGCTCGCCTTCGCGGTCCTGATTGCCGCGATCACCGATATGACGGAGGATCTTCGACGCGAGCGTGACAGCGATCCACTGACGGGAATCTTGAACCGGCGTGGGCTCGACGAGCAGGTTCTCCGCCTATCTCGTAAGCCGGACATCATGCCGCTTAGCGTCATCGTGTGCGACATCGATCATTTCAAGAGCATCAACGATGCGTTCGGCCATGATGCCGGAGACGAGGTGTTGCGCGGGTTCGGAGCCTTGCTGAGGGCCAGTGTCCGCGCCCAGGACGTTGTTGCCCGGACGGGCGGCGAGGAATTTACCATCCTGCTCATGACAACAGACCAAGGTCGCGCGATCGAGATAGCGGATCGAATCCGCAGCCGCTTCAGGTCCACGGCGTTCGGATTTGAGCCCGCAACCCGCCTCGTCACGGCGAGCTTCGGGGTGGCGGAGCATCAACCCGGAGAATCGCTTTTCATGGCGATCAAGCGAGCGGATGGCAGGCTCTACGACGCGAAGAAGGCCGGGCGCGACCGGGTCAGTGGAAGGTGATGAGGCAAGGCGGCTGCCGTGCACGTGAAAACTGTGCAGGGAAGCAGACCTACACTCAGGGTCGCACTGGGCGAGGTTGCAAGCGGCGCGACAGGTTGAGGGATGCGGGCGAGCGCTTCGCGAGCGAAGTGGATGCCTTGCGGCGCGTGCGTTCGCAATGGTCAGGTCATCCATGCCGCCAGCGGCCACGAACGGCACTTTGCCCCCCGGATCCCGCGGCTTTTCCTCCCGCACTCGGCCCCGCCTCACCATGTGGCGGGGCCATTTTCGAAGCTGACAGTTAAAGAAATTGGGACGACCTGTCGAAGGCCCAAGGGCATCGCACCGCAACTGCCCGGCCGAACGGCATAGTGGAAAAGCAGCCAGAAGCGCCGCCGCTAGGCTAATTCGGGTCGCGGTGACACCCCATCGAAGAACGTCGCCAACAATTGGCGAGCAATGTTCCTAGTGCGCGCACGAGAAAGCATCACGTCTCGCAGCCATAGTCCCTGGCATCCAGGACCCGCGTCGAGTTTCGCACGCGGCGGTGCCGGACGCAGACCCAACGAAAGCCTTGGGCGCAACCTTCTTGGGGCTCATGATCGGGACGTCAGTAGAGCTTTTCGCGGTAGTCCTTGACGAGTGCCTTCGTCAGGAGGCGCTGCACTCCCGGCACGGCCAAAGCAGCGCTTGCAAGTGTCGAGCCCAAGTAACGCCGGCGGTTGAGCTTGAGATGCTCCACAAACAGGTTGGCCGGCTCGATGCCACGCGCTCCGCCCCTCACTGGCCAAAGGCCGGCGCGTTCGAGCGCAGGGCTGGCGCGCAGCTCAATCGCACTCGCCTCGACCCGGATCGCCAGCAGCGGCGTCTTGCCCTGCACGGCGAAGCGCGCCCGCATCATCTCGTCGGTGGTGATCTGCGCGACCCCTTGCAGAATAGCCACATGGTTCGAGCCGGGGATGAGCAGTGACAGCGCGACGCGCGGCTGGGTAAGGATATTGCGAAAGCTGTCGACGCGGCGGTTGCCCGGCCGATCCACGAACCAAAGTGTGTCGCCCTCAAGCCGGGCCATGCAGCCCGCTGGATCGCCTTTTGGACTGAGATCCGCATGGCCCGCTGCACCAAGCGTCGCCAGCGCCATGAAGCGGCTTGCGGCGACGAACGTGGCCGGATCAGCGGGGACATTCGCATCCGGTGCGGCGGCCCAAAGCTCGGAGCGGATTAGTGCCTTGGCGCAATGGCCGTAGCATTCCGCGACAGCGATGCAGATCTCGTCCGGGCCGGCGCTCGTCACCCTGCCGTTGACGCGGAGTGTCTCGCCGATGCCCGGAATCAGAAACAGCGATCCGAACCACGCACCCACGCGGGCCAAATCCGGATCATCCAGCGATTCGGCCGTCAAGCGCAGTTCGTGAGGATCGCCACGCGCGAAAGCGGTCATGTGACCGGCGAGGGTTACACCCATGCCCGACACGTCGCCGAAGCTGGCAAACATCAGCCGCGCGGCGGCGAGCCAGCTCAGCGCCCCTCGATCCAGATGATCGATGACCTTAAGCTGCATCGCGCGTGGTGTCTTCCCGACGACGGCCTCCAGCGCTTCGATGCTGTCGATCTGGCCAGTCATTGGGCTTGCCCGGCCGGCCCCTCCGGCTCCAGCATGATGCGTACCGACCGAAGCGCGCGTTGCGGCGCGCCCGCCGCTTGTTTCGGGCAGCCGCGGGTGGCAAACGCGCAGGAGCCGTCAAGCCACAGATGCCCGTCGCCCCCGAGTGTCGGGGCGTAGCTAACGGCCATTGGTCGGCCGCGCGCATCCTGACGCGCCTTTTTAGGTCGCGGTAGGCAGCTAGCCATCGTCTGTCCTTCCTTGGGCTTCCCACTCTTCATGTTGTGTTTGTCGTTGGTGCAAAGCAGAGTTCGCGTGGGGCCCACCCGACTCCCTCGGCGCGCCATCCTTCAACTGTGACGGGGGAGCCGTCGGAGGGGCCGGGCCGACCACCGGAGGCCGGCGTTTCAGCCGTTGCTGTCGTGTTTCGCTCATGCGCGAGGTGCCAGCCCTGAACATTGTGACGTTGGTGCCAGTCGGAGACAAGCGGCCCGTCTCCTGCAATGAGCGACTTCCGCGAGCCTGCCTCGATGACGCGCTAGTCGCGACCATTGGGCACATCCTCCGGCGTCACCACGGTGGTGGCCATGGGCAGATTCGCGTCGGCCTGTGGCCGTTTCGTGCCGGTGATCGTGATCGTGTCGAGCTCGACGGTGTCCCCGGCCGCTTGTGCGATGGCCGTTCCGGCCAGGCCGAGATTGGCGCCGATGAGGCCTATGGCGGTTGCCGACGCGAGCCTCAACCGAGCAGCCTTGTTCATGATCGTTACCCCAGCTTTGCAAACTGGAGCGACCAATACAGGTGCAGTGCCTAAAGTCGCGACCTCGGGACGATCGAGTGCGCTCGAAAAACTTTCGCCAAACCAAATATCTATTTGAGCTTTTCTAAACTGCTTGCCGCCTGCTCGCGCTATGGGCCATTTCGGCCCTCGGCGAATGGCCGAAGTGCCGCCGGTAAGCTGCGCTGAAGGCGGATGGGCGGGCGAAGCCGACGCGGTGCGCCGCCTGCGCCACGGGCAGCCCGTGGTCCCGCAGGAGCACGCGCGCCATCATCAGCCGCTGGCCGCGGACATGGCCAAAGATCGTCGTGCCGAAGACCTTTTTGAAGTTGGCCTGCAGGGGTGGTGACGTTGACGCCGACGCGGCGGGCCAGCTGCAGGCTGGTCGGCGTGTTGACGAGGTCGGAATCGAGAATGTCCCGCGCTTCCAGAACCCGCGCATACTGGCGGCGCCCGAGCTGCGCGATCATGCAGCGCTCCCGTTTCAGCACGTCGGCCACCTCGATCACATAGGCCAACGCATTGCTTTCGAGGAACAGCTGACCGAGCTGGCCGCTATAGGGATGCTCGAGGCATAGCCGCGCAATCTCCAGCAGCCGCGCCGACGGCGCGAGCGAGTCCATGCGGAACTCCCCGATCAGGAAGTCACGCAAGGTGGCGAGCCCATCGTCGGCGAGGTCATCGCCGAAGCGCTCGAAGAAGGCCGGCTTCAGGATGAAACCCGCCGTGCGGAAATGCTGTCCGGGCCTGATCGGGCTCCGGTATTGCACTTTCCTGCCGAAACCCATCACGCTGGCACGCTCGGGATGGCGCGTAGCGCGTCCATAGCCGACGACGTCGGTTTCGACGGCATTGCCTGCCAGCATGATCCCGCAGAGCAGCGCCGGCTCCATGTCGACCGTGAGCTGCTGTTCGCAGACGTAGGTAATATCGCTCGCCGTCACCATCAGCCCGGGTTAAAGCGGAAGCAGCTTACTGCTGGCGTCATCCGATTATAATTGTTATAAATGGAGTATATTATTTTAGATTCCCTCTATAACAGCCTAGACACATTGACTTTGTGTCCTGATCGGAAGATCTTAATCAAGGTGGTCGATCAATCCGCCGATACGCTGACGCCAAGGCGGCGATCGGTCGCGTCCTCACTTCAACGAGTTGGCCGGACAAAGAAACGCATGACGAGTTTCCACCCGCTGCAAGCAGTCGACGCTGCGCCATCGCTCGACGAATTCGGTATTGCCGAGCGGCTCTTCGTGTGGGGCCTCCGATCAACCGCCCAACGCCACCGGCTCGGTTGGCCGAGCAGGGACGAAGCGCGTCGCGTCTATGACCACTTCGGTGTTGCGGACGCCGTGTCGTCGCTTGAGGCAATGCTCGACGTCTTCGCCCGTACTGCCCACACGCCGGTCGAGCTGCATTACTCAGGTTGCCGCTGCCTGTCGGCGGACGAAAATGAGCTCTTGCAGGCGGCCGCCGCAGTCCAACAGGGGGATCTCGAGTCGGCGCCTCAGCGCTTCGAGCGTTGGCTGCCGACGCTCGCGGCGAATTTGATCCTGGGATCGTGCAGCGGGCTCGGACGCATCTTTGCGCTGCGCGGGCTGAAGCTCGAGGCGAGATATGTCGAGGTCTTGCCGCTTCGGGAGACGATGACCATGCGATCCTGGCCTATAAGGTCGTCAACACTTCATTGAGGGCCGCCGTGATGTTCATAGGGGGAGCGACCACTGCGTCGGATGGGGCGCCGACCGACGCGCGAATCGCCCACGATGGTCTCGCGTGCGACTGTGATCCCACCTCGATGCCGCATCGCGATGCGATATGCCGCGACGAGTTCGACACGGCCGTGCTGTCGGTCATGCGATTTATCGTGGCTGCTTATGCGACGAGCGATTCGGCATGCTGGGAGGAGGGATTTCGGTTCGCGGAAAAAGCAGCGGGTGTGGACGAAGGGCCGTTGCTCGTTGCACGAGTCGCGGCTTTGGTTCGCGCTATTCGCCAGTCTCGTAGCGGTGAGCTTGCTTGCTTGCCTTGGTCATGCAGTCGGTTGACTGGCGAAGAGAAAGGCCTCATCGAGTTAGTTCAGGCCAATCGCGCGGCAGCCCAAGTCGAACCGACGTGGACGATGCCCACTCTGCTGGATATCGGCCAACAATCCGACACCTTGCGCGCAGCCAAGATGGTCGCCGAGCTGTCGCGGCGGTTGATAATCAGACGTTCATCGCATCAAGCGATTTGAAGAACGCCTGCCCGATCTGACGAACAGTCGCTCGTGCTGACGTCGGCGTATGTGTAGGGATCGATTGACCGTCACTGCGAAGAACGGCTAACCCGCTGCTTCAGAGAGCGGCGAGAAGCGGATTGCACTAAAGCATCAATGCTCAACGTCGCCTCGTCGAGCAGTAGGGATCCGCATCCTGGAGAATCGCTACGGATGGCGAAACGGTCGCTGAGCAACGACATCTTCGGCGTGTCGGGCGACGTATCAACACAGGCGAAGGCGCATCCCGCGCGTATCTGCTAGTGATTAGGCGCGGGTGCGAAGGACGGCGATCGCCGAATCCACGTGACGGCAGCCCGACTTTCTGATCCGGCGCCAAGGTCTCGGCCCTCAACCGTCTCATGGCACGACTGGTCGATGAGGCCGCGCAGCCCGACCGTGCGCCGGCGGCTTCCCGTTGAGAACGCGCAGGGGATCGCCGCCCGCGGTGAGGCAGAGACCCGTCGTCAAAAATCGCACCTTGTGGGTTCCCGCCCGACATCCCGCCAGTCGTCACGCTGCTAGCGTTCTGACGGCCAACGTTTGCGAACCGCGGCCGGCCGACGCGGCCCGCTATGAAGCGGCGAGAGAGAGAGGGGGCTCGGGACACAATGATTGATCGTGCTTGTGCAGGGGGCACCATGACGCCCGATCAAGGCTGCCGCCGGCCACGCGTTTCGTCGCAACTGTTGGCAACGACCGCCTTGAGCTCGATTGTCGCTTTCGCCGCGGCAATGCCGAGCTTAGCGCAAGACGTCTTCTATGCTTGCGGCACGACCAACGGCCAGAATTGCGTCATCGGCATCCAGCCGCCGACGGCCGGCCACACTGGCACCAGCAACGCGGACTTCACGACAAGCTTTCCGACAACGGCCACCTACGTCGGCACGGGTTGGACTGGCCTCGACCGCAACGCGGGCATCGACATCTACAACGTCGGGGGCGCAGGCGGTGCAGCCCAGAGCGACGGCGCCTCCGGCGGCCATGGCGGCTATGGCGGCGGCGTCCACAACATCACGGTCGGCCAGGGTATTGCCGTGACC
Organism: Chelatococcus sp. KU-N122; assembly: GCF_055391085.1. Taxonomy (NCBI): domain Bacteria; kingdom Pseudomonadati; phylum Pseudomonadota; class Alphaproteobacteria; order Hyphomicrobiales; family Chelatococcaceae; genus Chelatococcus; species Chelatococcus sp. KU-N122. The sequence goes on from NZ_AP043981.1 coordinate 2,262,679, forward strand.
GGGGTCGTTGGCGGCGACGCGCTGGTGTCGTTTCTGAGCCAGGGCGGCACTGGCGGCGCCGGCTCCCACGGCGGTGCGCTGGGCGGCAATGCCGGTAACCCCGGGGTCGGCGGCGACGCTGGCGAGGTCACCATTCCCAGCTTCTCCGGAACGGTCGCGACGAGCCAGGGGGATATCTCGACCGTCGTCGGCCTGCGGGCCTGGAGCATGGGAGGGAGCGGCGGACCGGGCCAAGACGGCGGCTATGGTCATTATGCGTCGAATGGAGCCAACGGCGGCAATGCGTCGGACGTCGTCCTGACGCTCGGCGGCAATGTCACGGGCGCACAATGGGGCGTGCAGGCAGCCAGCTCAGGCGGCGTCGGGAGCAATGGGGCAAACGACATCACCGGTGCGCTTCAGATCATGGGCGGCGACGCCGGCTACGGCGGCAATGCGGGCAATGTCAGCCTGACTCTGGCGAGCGGTGCCACGATCACGGCGGGGGCCGGCTATGGCCTGCTGGTGGTATCTTCGGGCGGCAATGGCGGTGACGGGGGCAATGCTTACAAGTGCAGCCCGACCAACCCCAAAGACTGCGGTACAGCCGACAGCGGCCAGGGTGGCAATGGCGGCGACGGCGGCACTGCCGGGACCATAACGGCCACCATCAACGGCTCGATCTCAGTCACCGCTGGCATCGGCATCATGGCCAGATCCGCCGGTGGCGACGGCGGGGCCGGTGGCACGGCGAACGGGTTCACCGGCGGCGGAGGCGCCGGTGGCACGGCTCAAGACGGTAATGCGGTCACGATCGCCGGCAGCGGTGGGTCGATTTCAACAGCAGCCGCGGATGCGATCGCCGTCCTGGCACAGTCGCTCGGCGGCGGTGGAGGCGGCGGCGGCTCAGATAGCGGCGGCGGCTTCGCCGTGGGCGGCGACGGGAACAGCGGAGCCAACGGTTCGACGGTGTCGGTCACGCTGAACAACGCGATCCGGACCTACGGTGATCGGTCCGGTGGCATTGCGGCGCAATCGATTGGCGGGGGCGGCGGCACCGGCGGCTCGGCCACCGGCAGCACGGCCATCGTCAATTATCTGGTCGGTGGCTCGGGCGCGGGCGCGGGCGGCGGGGGCACCGTGCTGGGTGGCAATTCGGGCACCATCCAGACCGGCGGCCAGCATTCGTCCGGCATGTTGTACCAGAGCATCGGCGGTGGCGGTGGCGCCGGCGGCTCGGCCATCGGCTTCACCACCTCGGTCCTGTGGGGATCGGCCGTCACCGTCGGTGGCTCCGGTGGCGGTGGGGGCAACGGTGGCCCGGTCGGGGATTCAGCTTCCAACCGCATCGTCAACGGCGGCACGATCTTCACCACGGGGGCCGACTCGTACGGCTTGGTCGGCCAGTCGATCGGCGGCGGCGGCGGTGTCGGCGGAGCCTCGGTCGCCCAAGCCTATACGATCGCCGTGGACTCCGATGAGGATCCGCCGCTCCTCAACATCTCCTTGAGCGCCAGCATCGGCGGGTCGGGCGGCAACGGCGGACAAGCCGGCAACGTCGGCATCGGCAACGGCGGGTTGATCGCGGTCGGCGGTGCCGGCGCATCGGGCCTCGTTGCGCAGAGCATCTCGGGCGGCGGTGGTGCCGGCGGCGATTCCACGGCGAGCTCGACGGTCAATGGACAGGGCTATTCGATCAATACGGCGTTGTCGATCGGCGGCAGTGGCGGCGTCTCCTCCGCCGCGGGGACGGCGGATGCCGAAAACACAGGGTTGATCATCGCCACGGGCGAAAGCGGCATGGGTCTGCTCGCGCAAGCGGTTGGCGGCGGCGGTGGTGCCGGTGGCAGCGGTGACGGCAACGCCGTAGTCAAAGGCGGCAGCACCAGCAGCAGTTCCTCCATCTCGCTCGGCGGCACGGCTGGCTCCGGCGGCGACGGCGGGACGGCGTACGTCAGCAATGCCGGTGGCATCCTGACCCTCGGCGATGCCGGCTACGGCATGTTGGCTCAGTCGATCGGCGGTGGCGGTGGGGCTGGCGGCGGCGCTGCGGCGACCCAGTCGGGCGGCACCTTGGGCCTTGCGGTCAATACCGGCGGCAGCGGCGCGGGCGGCGGCCGCGGCGGTAACGTCACTGCGACCAACAGCGGCTCGATCGTCACCTTCGGCGCCGACGCAACGGCCATCTACGCGCAATCGATCGGCGGTGGTGGGGGCGCCGGCGGCAAGGCGGGAAGCTCACTCGGGGGCAAGACGACTGACAATGCCGGAGGCAACGGCAATGCCGCGACCGGCCTCCAGAATGGACTCAACCTCGGCCTGGGCGCCCTCGTGGATCAGAACGGCAACGTCAACGCCAACGCCGCCGCGCAGGTCGCCGGAAAGACCGACATCAACAGCCTGATCAGCATGGCCAACGCGCTGATCGGCAGCGGACGCGCATCGACCGGAAACGCGGCAAACGACCTGAATAGCCTGTCGGAGGACGGCGGTGGCGCCAGCGACGGCAGCAGCATCGGCATGTTCAAGCTCAAAGTGGCCGTCGGCGGCTATGGCGGCAGTGGTGGCGATGCCGTCGGCACCGTGACCGTCACCAACAGCGGCAGCATCGGCACTGTCGGCCAGATGTCGGATGGCATCTGGGCGCAATCGATCGGCGGCGGGGGCGGCTCGGCGGGAGCTGCCTCAGCCTCCACCGGCGGCCTCGATCCGTCGTCCTCCTTCGGCGTCGGCGGGGCTGGGGGGAGTGGCGGCAGCGGCGGTGTCGTCAACGTGTCCAACACCGGCGGCAGCATCACGACGACCGGCGGGCTCGCCAACGGCATCGTCGCCCAGTCGATCGGTGGCGGTGGCGGCAAGGGCGGCCTCTCCGGCGCGAAGACCGGCCTGCTGGGTGTCGCGATCGCAGTCGGCGGCGACGGCGGTGCCGCCGGCACCGGCAACACCGTGACGGTCGACAACGGCGGCGGCGCCATCCTGACGCAGAGCCACCGCTCGATCGGCATCGTGGCGCAGTCGATCGGCGGCGGCGGTGGCTTCGTCAAGACGCTGTCGACCGACACCAACACCGGCGGCGGGGCCGACCTCACCGGCGACACCTACCAGATCGGGCTCACCTTCGGCGGCTCGGTCGGCACCTGCAGGTCGCAGGGGTGCGCTGACGGCGGCGCAGTGAACGTCTTCAACGGCAGCACAGGCGGAACAGCGAGCGCACAGCCCGGCAGCATCGTCACGGCCGGACGCGACGCCCACGGCATCGTCGCGCAGTCGATCGGCGGCGGCGGCGGCCTCATGATGGGCGGCACGCCGACCGGGACCTCGTTCTTCGGCTCCGGATGGTCCGTCGGCAACGGCGGCCCCGTCACCGTCGAGACGCTGGGCAGCATCGCGACGAGCGGAGATGGGGCAATCGGCATTCTCGCACAGAGCATCGGCGGCGGCGGCGGCTTCGGCGGCGATACAGCGGGGGCCTCCAACCTCGTCGCGTTTGCCGGCAACGGCCTGCGCATCGGCAACGGCGGCCCGGTCACGGTCACCGTGGACCAGGGCGGATCGGTGGTGACGAGCGGCGTCAACGCCCCGGCGATCTTCGCCCAGAGCGTCGGTGGCGGCGGCGGTCGCGTCACCACCGCGGCGGGCGCCGTCAACGGCTGGTCGGGAGCGACAGGCGTCGGTATCGGCGGCGCGGTCACGGTCAACGTCAACGGCACCGTGGCCGCAAGCGGAAGCGGTTCGCATGGCATCTATGCCGAGAGTACTGGGCCCAACGGCGCTGGCACGGCGGTCACGATCAATGTCGGCTCGACGACCAACACCACCGCGTCCGTCAGCGGCGGGTCGGGCAGCGCCGCCGGCATCTTCATCAATGGGGGGGCTTGGGGCTCGATCACCAACTACGGGACGATCTCGGCGGCCAGCGGCATCAGCGTCGCGAACGCCGTCGGCACCGTCGACGTGGAGAACTACGGCACGATCACCGGCGGCACCTCGCTCACCCCTGGGAGCGTCGTGCACAACTACAACTCAGGCACGCTCATCACCACGCAGGCGGTCAATCTCGGCGGCAGCGGCCGGTTCATCAACGACGGCAAGCTCGTCGTCGGCGATGTCGGCCGGACCGCGACGGTGCAACTCGACGGCAAGCTCACGCAGACGGGGACAGGGACCCTGGTGCTCGACGTCGACCATGTGGGCCGCACCGCCGACCTGCTGCACGTCACTCAGGCCGCCGTGATCGACGGCACCATCAAGGTCAACCCGCTGAGCCTGAGCAAGACGCCGGCGACGGTGCTGCAGGCGGACGGCGGACTGACGCTGGGTCCGAGCCTTGGCGCCAGCCCGCAGCTCGCCGGCAGCCATCTGTTCAGCTATGCGGCGAGCGTCGTCGGCTCGACCCTCCAGGTGGCGGCAAAGCCGCACCTGCAGGACGACAACGCCGTTCTTGGCGTGTCCCAGCAGGCGGCGGCGAACTATCTGCAGCGGGTCTGGGATACGGACGACGCCGGCCGCATGAGCGGCGCGTTCCTCAAGCTCGCCAATGCGGTGGGCGATACGGCGAGCTACGCCGGCGTGCTCGGTGGGTTGGCCGGCACCGCAGCCACGCGGGTCGGCGCGCTGCAGCCGCAGGCGAGCGTGGACTTCGTCGCCAACATGAACAACTGCCCGACGCTCGAGGGGCAGGGACCGGCTTGGCGCGAGCGCGATTGCGTGTGGGGCCGGGCGGGTGCGAGCCGCGCCAGCGTGGCCTCATCCGGCGGGCTCGCCGGCTTCGGCCAGAACCGTGCGGTGCTTCAGGTCGGCGGCCAGAAGGAGATTGCCGACGGCTGGTTCCTCGGCGGCTCGTTGGCCTACGGGTCGACCACGCAGTCGGCGGGCGGCGCCATCACCGACCTCGACGGCAACACAGGCGCCGCCGGCCTCGTGTTGAAGCGTGAGTGGGATCGCTGGCAGTTCGCGGTAGCGGTGGACGGCGGCTTCGGCCGCTACGACAGCTCGCGCTACCTCGGCGTCAACGGCGCGGCGGACATCACCAGCGCATCGTTCGGCGCGCAGTACGCCGGTCTGCATGGCCGCGTGGCCTATGCACTGCCGTTCGGCGATTGGTACCTCAAGCCCTCCATCGATGCTCACGCCATCTACGGCCATACTGACGGCTACACGGAGGTCGGCACGGCCCTGAACATGCGCGTCAAGGGCGAGGGTGCCGTCCGCTTCATGGTCGCGCCGATGCTGGAGGCCGGCACCCGGATCGCTCTCGGCACGGGCTCGACAGTGCGCCTCTATGCAGCGGCAGGCGCGCTGCTGGCCAGCGACAACGGGTGGACCGCGGATGCGAGCTTCGTCAACGCGCCCATCGGCGCCGGCAGCTTCCGGACGCAGACGGTCCTGCCCAGGCAGATGGCTCTGGTCAATGTCGGCGCCCAGGTGATGGACAGCGGCCCCTGGAGCGCGAAGCTCGAATACACGGGGGCCTACGGCGACGGCTACGAGTCGAACGCCGGCGCGCTGAAGGTCGAATACCGATTCTGAGCGATGCGACGGTCGCACTTGCAGTTGAAATACTGATTGTGCGTGGTGCACAGAACGGGCGCGCGAGCCAGTGTGCTTTGTGCTTGGGTGCAATCGTCCGAGCTTGACGGAAGGGCAGTCGACCCGAATAAGTTATCAGTATCGCGCGCCAGTCGATATCTTCATCTAGTGGCGTGTAGCTCAGCTACAGCTGGGGCGGCCAAGATTGGGCATTCTAGCCGGGAGCGGAGCCATGGCGACGCGCGAGCGGATGGGTAGCAACAGCAGCGACCGGAACTCATCCGCCAATTGGTCCGACGGAGAGCTTACTGGGCCCGATGATGCTGTCGTGGGGCCCCCATCGACTATGCCGCCCGAAAGCTTGGCGGTTACAAGCGTTAGCCGCAGCAGCGCTTCGATGCACGCGCCGTCGCCTCGCATGTCGACGCCGACCCGATACCGCCGGACCGCGCGATTGCTGCACTGGACGATGGCGGTCATCGTGATAGGCATGGTGCCGCTGGGCATCGCGGTGAACTATCTGCCGTGGAATGCGTTCCAGGATTGGTTGTTCAACCTGCACAAGTCTCTGGGCATCGTGGTGCTGATGCTCATCGTGGTGCGGCTGGCCTTTCGATTGACGCACAAACCGCCGTCCTTGCCTTCATCGATCCCACGCTATCAACGGGTGCTGGCCGAAAGCGTTCACGCCGCTCTCTATGTCCTTCTGATCGCTATGCCGGTCATCGGGTGGGTCGGCACCAACGCGTATGGCGAGTCGATGAATGTCTTCTGGTCTGTCACCTTGCCGGCCGTCGTCGACAACAACCTGGCGCTGTCGGACGTGCTCTGGACAATGCACAACCTGTTCGGTCTGTCACTTGGAGGACTGATGGCAGTGCACGCCGGGGCTGCGTTGGCTCATCGTCTTGTCCTCAAGGATGAGGTGCTCGGCCGCATGTGGCCGCTGTGAGCGTCCCACGCAACGGTCGTTCAACACGTGACGCCCCGCGGCTTATTCATTCGGCAGCAGCGGAGCGATGATCGCCCACTCGGCCTCCGGTTTGCCATCGCCAATGCGGCCCACCGCAGCTGTGCTGGAACGTATAGACAGTTGCGCACCAATCGACGACAAACTTAATAATTATAATATTCACTCATGTACTGAAAATAGAATATCATATGATAGTATATACTGGTCCAGATGTTCTGAATTCTCTAGGGCTTGGCGCCGGATCATGCCGCGGGTCGCATGGCTCGCGCTCTAACTCCAGGCGGAAGGTGGAGCCGCCCGCCGCCCCTGGCTCGTAGCCGATCTTGGCCCGCATCGCCTGGGCAAGCGTGCGCACAATATAGAGCCCGAGGCCGGAGCCGCGATGGCCGTTCAGGGGCTGGCGGCGACCGCGGCGGAATTTCGTGAACAGCAGCGCGCGCTCGTCTTCGGGAATGCCGATGCCGTTGTCAGCGATCTCAATGAAAGGGCCATCAGCGATGCCGGCCCTCAATTCGACGCGCGAATCGGCGGGCGAGAACCGAATTGCATTGGAGACAAGATTGTCCAAGATCTGGTCCAGCATCTCGGCATCGACACGTGCGCTGACGGGGTGGCTCGGACAGCGCAGAACAAGCTCGACGCGATTGCGTTCAGCCATGGGTCCAGTCCGCTCGCGCAGATTCGCAAGCCGCTCGCGCAGATCGTGGGGCTGCAGCACTGGCTCCGTCGACTCCTCGGCCGCATGAGCCTCCAGCATTCGTCCGATCAGCTCCAGCATCGCATCGATGCTGCTGTTCGCTTCGATGAGGAGCCCTCGCATGGCTTGCGCAGAGATCGCTCGCCGGCTGGCGGCGAGGCCGAGCAGGTTGCGCAACCCGAAAAGTGGACTGCGCAGATCGTGCGCAGCGATTGCCATGAGCCCGTTGAGCTCCGCATTGCTCTCGACCAGCCGCTGGTTCTGCTCTGCGATCTGCCGTCGCTGCCGGAGCTCCACCTGTTGCATGCGATGCAGACTACGCCGTCCGAAGACACCTGCGATAATGCCAAGGCCGGTATTGAAGATGCCTACAGCCTTGTCGAACACCGTCGCATCGAGGCTGGAGACCCAAAGGACGTAGCAGGCGAACGTGGCTGCCCCGATGAGGGCGAACCGCCGCGGCGGAATGAAAAAGAAGGCTGCGGCAGCGAGAAAGACCATGGCATTGCCCACAGCGATCCGGCCGCCGACCGAGAGGAGATAGCCCGCCGCATGCGATGCGCACAGGGCAAAGATCACGAAGATCTCGGGAAGATACGGGAACGATATCGCGCCGCTCCACTGAGCCCGCCTCGCGACGACGACGAACACGCAGCCGGCGAGGACGACGAAGCTTGCAAGCGCGATCAGGAGCGTGCTCTGCCGGAAGATGGCGAACGTGCCCTCGATGGAGGCATTGAAGATCATGGCAACGGCCGCCAGCTCCGTGCGGCGCAAATTCAGCATCAAGTTGCGGTTCGGCGAGGCGAGGTCGTCCCCACCGAGGGGGTCCAGCAAATGCCGTAGCGCGGATCGGGCACTCATGGCCGGTGACGTTCCTCGACATAGCTGCGTGCAAAGGCCTCGAGATCCCGGTAGTTGTCAATCTTGAGCTTGATCTTCATCCGCTCGTAATAGGTGGCCACGGTCTTAGCAGACAGGTGGAGTGCATCTGCTATGTTGCGGCTCGACTGGCCTTGCCCGATCATGCGCAGAACTTGCAGCTCGCGATTGGATAGCTGGTCGATGCTGATCGATTGCGGATCGATGGAAGGCGTGGCGAACGCATCGGTGAGGCGCCTGCGCACGGCATCGCTTATATAGATCTCCTCCGCGGCGACGATGTCCAGCGCACGCGCTACCGCCTCCAACCCGTCGGACTTGGCGACATAGCCTCGCGCTCCGGCACGAATGCAGCGGCTCGCGAAGCGCCATTCGTTCTGGCTGGAGTAGACCAGCACCCGAGTGGCCGGCGCGCAGACGAGAATGTCCTGCAGCAGACCGATGTCGTCGCGGCCGCCGAGCACGAGATCGAGGATGACATAGTCGGGCTGCAGCCGCGCCGCTTGCTCTCGTGCGCCATCCGCGTCCAAAGCCTCGCCGCAGATCCAGAAGGACGGGGTGTCCTGCAACAAGAAGCGCAAGCCATAGAGAACGATCGGATGATCGTCCACGATGAGCGTTCGTCCGGCCGCCTCGGCCATTATGCAGCTCTCCCGCCGGGCTCGATGACCCAGAATCCGGGGGTCGTTCCGTCGCGCGGCAGTCTATCGGCGGAATCCTGGAAGTCCATTTTGTGGGGTGGCCGACAGAACATGCCAGGCGGCTGCTCCATGGCCGGCCGGCATCCCCGGCTGAGGTCGTTCCGCCTTCACGTTGGAACATTATGATGATCTGTTCCGATCCACCTGCGAATCGTGGCCGGAATTTCGCTTTGCCGCCCGCGGGGGGCTGACGATGAGGCGTTCGGCCACACGCGGTGGAGATCGTGGGCGACGGCCGCAATTGTCGCGATTGCCCTGATTCCCGGAACGAGTCCGCGGGCCATGGCCATTTCGTCGCGGTGGTCGGCGGCTTGGTATGTCTCATGCATCCCAGACGCTCATACGCGGCATCCAATTTGGGGGTACACATGGATCTGAGGCCACTTTCGCCGGCCGATTTCTGCTCGCCCGCCATCCTGCTGTCCGGGCCTGTCGATTATTCGATGTATCAGAGCTTCCGCGGGCAGCTCGACGGCGCCGCCTCGCGAGAGCTCGTAGTGGTTGAGCTATCGACCTTGGGCGGCGATCCCGAGGTCGCTCGGATGATGGGAGAAGACATACGGTTCCACAGCGACATGGGCACCGGACGTCGCTTCGTGTTTCTTGGCAAGGCGGCGATCTATTCTGCCGGCTGTACTTTCATGAGCTTCTTTGCGAAGCCCAACCGCTTTCTGACCCGTGGTACGCGCCTGATGATCCACGAGCGGAAGCTTTCCAAGCAACTCAACCTTGAGGGACCGCTGACGACGTGCGTTGCGAGCGTCAAGGCAGCTTTGCATGAGATCGAGAGCTCGATCACTATCCAGAATGAGGGTTTTGAGAATCTAGTCCGCGGTTCGAGAGTCACGATGGCGGAGGTCTTGGAGCGCACACCTTCGGACTGGTACTTGGAGGCGAGCGAAGCCCAAGAACTCGGCCTCATTGAAGGGGTGCTTTGATGCGTCAGGGCCCCCCGTCCCGCGTCCACGCTATTCGACAAGGAGCCTCGACCATGATGTGCCGCGCGCAGCAGGGCATAGATCTCGCGGGTGACGACGAGCGGCTCGCCGGTCAGCGGTACGTGTCGTCTGCCCACAGCGCTGCCGCGACGATCGGCGGCAGCTCTCGGGCGCGGGTATTGGAGGGGCTTCATGGGCGTCCTCCGGCAATTCCAGCCCTGAACGAGCTACAGGTCAGCCAGCTCGCGCAGCCCTTTGAAGCTGGCGTGCCGCCGCGCGCCATCGCTTGCCCTCGTTCTGGCGCCGTGCTGCGCTTCGATCCGCCGCTTCGGGCGCATCCGCACGGCGCTCTTCGTCCGCAAGGCGAGGGATTGGCGGCTTGAGCGAGCGCGGCATGATCAGCGGGCTAGTAGCAGCTTGGGTGGGCACCGGCCATCCTCAGTACGGATCGGGGGGGTCGCAAAGCCCTCCCGGCTCAATAAAGGCGGTCCTGGAAAGACTAGGTTGACTCATTTCCTTTAAGTTAATAAAGTTTCTTTCCATGCAACGTTCGGCCATCAGGGGGCTTGCCATGGGAAAAATCACTTTGCCGCCAGGAAAGAAGATTGCAGTCAATCTTGGTGTTGATTTCGACGCCCAATGTATTTGGCTGGGAAGTTTCAACTACCTGACGCCGTCATTCATGTCGCGCGGACAGTTCGGGGCGGAGGTCGGCGTTCCCCGGTTGCTAGAGATTTTCAAGAGAAAGGCTATTACGACCTCTTTCTACATACCAGGTCATACGGTCGATACTTTTCCCGAAATATCCAAGAAGGTAATGGATGACGGCCATGAAATTGGTCATCACGGCTACTACCACGAAAACCCCGCTGCAATTAAAAAAGATACCGAGACGCGACTAATGGACTTGGCCTTTGCTTCATACAAGAAGCATTTAGGCACTCGACCCACAGGCTACCGAGCGCCTTATTGGGAGTTTAGCGAAAGCACGCTAGATCTGGTCGAAGAGGCCGGCTTTTTCTACGACAGCAGCATGATGGCGCGGGATCTTACGCCGTATCGTATCCAGCGCTGGCAGGTGAATTGGGAGAAAGGAAATGTCGCCGGCTGTGCGAGCAAGGTGCTCGAAATTCCCATCAGCTGGTATCTTGATGACTTTCCCGCTCTTGCGAATATCGGAGGCGTGCAGGAAGGGCTAGCCGACACGGATGTTGTGTTTCGTCGCTGGCGTGACATTTTTGACTATGCCTACGAGCGCGTCGAGAGCCCAGTATACCCAATGGCCGTGCACCCGCAGATCATTGGTCAGGCGCATCACATCATGGCATATGAAAAGCTCATCGAGCACATGATGTCTAAGGAGGGGGTCTGGTTCGCCACATGTCAGCAGATCGCCGAGGCGTGGGTAGACGATGAGGATGACAAGCGTAAGATGGCACTCCCTGATGTTCGCGGCGTCGAGCAGGCGCCGGCGGACTCCCCGTTCGGACCAAAATCCGCGCGGGCCTAGGCGCTGTCGTCTCGCTGCGTAGCCGGCGGCCCGCTGATGGCTAACGTCGGAAGGGCTGCGCATTCCCGAAGCGTGTGCGCACCTCATTGCTACAATTGGGGCCAGAATTGACGCCTTTTCACCGGAGTCGAGGCCCAGGCGTCAAACGTGCGATCGTTGCACATTAGCTGGCGGATAGCGAACTCGCCGCCCCCGCATAGATTATCAACGCTGCGCCAGATCTATGCGCCCAGAGGATCGCAACCCGCGCGCGCACGAAAGGTGCGGTTCACCGCACGCTTATCTCGGATACCGATATCCGGCAAATCGAGAAGGACGAGTTTGAGAAGCGGCCGGGTGTGAAGTTGAGCGACGTCGGCCTGGTCAGGGACGGCACCCGAAAGCTTGTTGGCCTTGCGCGGCTGAAAGTCGCCGATCTCGATCAGGAGATCGCCAAATCTTGCGACGTCACGATGTCGGACGGCAAGTTAAGTACCTGTGGCGCTGCTAATGAAAGTGTCGTGGGCTCCGCTTCGCTAATCCAGCCTCCCAACTGGAGTTCGTACGACCGTCAGCCCCATCTGGCTCACGCCACCAGGGACCGGAACGAGGGCATCGGGCCTTCTGTGGCCGCGTGGATGCAGCGCTCTACGGCTACTAATCCCGGACACCCCGTCCTCGCTCGCGCGGCTTGGCGCCGCCTCATGGTACACCGACGGTAGCATATGATGGCTTCTGCACGTTTACCATGTTTGACATGATGGCTCGCATCTGCAATCGCCTATTGGCATGGATCAGTCGACAATGACGTCTCTCAGGCGGCGGCGTGGTGTGGCAGGAATCTCTTCAGCATAGCCGAGACGCAGCAAGACCTGAGGACTACCCCTACTCCCAAACAGTCGGGCGAGGCTCGTCCGGGCTTTCGTCCATTCTATCGGCGCGTTGAGATAGGATGCCGACACCCCTGCATGTGCTGCCAGAAGCAGGGACCGCTGAAGGGCTTGGCCTGCGCGGAGCCAATCCTCCAACGTGTCACTGCTTGTGCTCAGAAGTGCCAGAATCGGGGCCCCCTCCGCCAATGCACGCTGGCCTGCGGCCGCCTTATCTGCAGCGGTGAACATTCGTCCGGCGTTGGCTGCGCTTTGAATGAATAAATCGCTGTGAGAGCTGAGATGAGGCGTCTGCCCCGAAGCCCCGCCAGACAGACGCCAGCGCGCCTCGTCACTTGCATGAGCTTCGACCTGGCGGTCGTGCATCCAATTGGCTAGCTCCGTCCGAAATGCGGGGCTGTTGCGATGCGCCAGCTCAGCCTTAGCGATAAGCTGCGCCGCCTTCTGCTTCTTCGACTCACTCTCAAGGAAGGTGAGGACGCCGCCTTCCAGATTCGCTGCGGTAGCAAGCGCAGTGAGCAGATCTTTCCCTAGGCCGGACTGCTTGAAGGGGTTGCGGTTGGTGCGGCGCAACGGAATCGAATCTCGCAATTGCACATCCAGATCGGATGGCTGAACCGAGATATCGGCGTGCCTCACTCTCACGAGGACGCTGGAGTTTGCTCCCTCCGGCAGCACATCGATCTTTACACCGACGCCGCAACCTTGTGCCGCAACTTTGAAGTTGAGCAGGGCAGCCCCGCAGCTGATCGTTATCTCGCGACCATCGGGATCGACCACTGGCAATCGCCGCGCGTCGTCACGCATGAGAAGAACAGCATCTGCTTCTAGATGGAAACGCCAAGGTTGAACATTAAGGATCGAGGGGGCAAGAACTGCATAGTTCAGCAGAAATATGAATTTATTTGTTGCCGAACCGGAATTTGGAAAGTCGGCTGCCTTTACCTGCCACGGATCATCGAGCAAGAGCGATTTCTGTTGCGGCACGCTTTCCTCCTCAGCGCAGTCTCGAAGGTTGCAGACGTCGGCTGGACAGTACAGATGTAAAACTCACCACCCTCGACAAAAGTTCAACCCTTAGGCGCTTATCCAAATGGGGTTCGTCTCACGCGCAGGCGTCGGGACCGCGTCTTCATGCGCGGCCGCGCGGGGGCGGGGCAATCGGACGGATGGGAACAACCGACAATTTGCTATGGCTTGACCGGTCTTCGGCGCCGGCTGCGAAAGATACTGCCAGTGAGGTCCGGCTTCACGTCGAGTGGCGGGGGGGTGCGTCGCTCGGGGGAGACGGCTGTCCCAAGCAGGATCATATAGATGCTGGCCGCCACCACGATGGCCCTAGTCACGATCGCGACACAAGCCCATCTATCGCCCTGCGCCCCATCGGCGCCCCCAAACGGCCTACGCTTTTGCTCAAGCCTGACGCTTGCCCAGCAATCCCCGGAGCCTCAGACGCTCATCGACTAACCAGCGGTTTCATCGCTGACGTTGGGCTTAGGACGGCGAGGAACTGCATGATCGTCCCCATTCCGCCGCCAATACCGGCCACTTGGTAGTGGCGAAGGGGAAGGGCACTGCCAGTTTTGATCCCCGCCGCCTCGTGTCCGCTGCTTAAGATCGCTGGGAAGGTCATCGTGTGCACCGTATTCGCCAGGAGCGTCGTGGTTCCTGGAGCCAAGCCGTTCCGGGGCGGCCGACGAATATCGATGGACGCGGCCGCCTCGATCCGCTGTTCCTCGCCTCGGTCCGCGACTTCGATTAAGTCGTTCGTGAACAAATTCTAATGGATTGATGTCGCTGTCGTTTTGAGTGTGGGGAAGTTGTCGCATTTGCCGTGCAGCGCTTTGGTCCGCAGGGTTCAAAAAAATCACTGGACCGGTCTTGACCGCGATTTTTGTCCTTCCTAAATCGATCGCCGCCGAGGCCAAAAAGGCTTGGCGTATAAGAGCCGCCGCGTCATTCGGCGGCTCGTCGTACCCCATGTTGCTCATTGGAGGATGTGGTTATGCGAACCTTCGATATGACACCCTTCTATCGTTCGTCGATCGGCTTCGATCGCCTCTTCGACATGCTGGAAGCCGCCGCGCCCCGTGCCGATTGGCCGCCCTACAACATCGAGCGGACCGGCGAGGACGCCTACCGCATCTCAATGGCGGTCGCCGGTTTCAGCCAAGATGAGATCGAGCTTTCGCAGCACGGCAACGCGCTCCACGTGAGCGGGCAGCGTGCGCCCGAGGCCGGTCAGCGGCAATGGCTCCATCAGGGGATCGCCTCGCGCAGCTTTAAGCAGTCCTTCAGCTTGGCCGACCACGTGAGGGTCGTCGCGGCCCAACTGGAGAACGGCTTGCTATCGATCGACCTCGTTCGCGACGTGCCTGAGCAGCTGAAGCCGCGGCGCATCGATATCAAGAGCGCGCCGTCAGGCAGGGTGCTCCAGGACAACCGCGACGAGGCGCCACGCGAAGCGGAGCCTGCCAAGGCCGCGTAGCGGCAGCCCCAGCTTTCGAACCTGCGTTCCTTCGCCTCTCGGCTTCGGCCGGGAGGACTGAATGCGGAGATTGGAGATGACGTCAGAACTTGATGCACGCAACCGCAGCGAAGCGGCTGCCGTTTTCATCGCGCCCTGGCACTCTTGTCCGTCCGACGTCGTGCGCGATCCATCGCTATGCGCGGCCGAGAAGAGGGCAATTCTCGCCGATTGGGCCTCGGATGCCCGGGCGCCCGCAAACCTGCCGACGTACCGCCAGCTTGACGACGGCACGCTTGTGCAGGTGGGCGAGATCCTAGATGCGCTGAACGCGCTCGACGGCGCCACAGAGCCCGTGCGACCGATGCCGTGGAGAGGGCGACGCTCGCCTAGGATAGCCAATTCGCGGTGGCTCCAGCGGATCGTGCGCCGGGGGCACGACGATGACGACGATGACGACCCGCCTCCGCTGCCGGCGCGCATGCCACGGCCGCGGCCGAAAGACTCCGGATCAGAAGCGGTGAGCCTTTGCGCCGCGTAGCGCGTTATGGCTTGCACTTTGCCCCGTCGGCTCACGTCGGCGGGGCTTTTGCGTTCTGGAGGTCAGCGTCGAGCCGTGTGGCAACCCCACCAGCGGAGGCTGAAGGCGCATGTCGTGTGCTTCAAGAGCTGGCCGCAATCCATTTCCTCACGGCGCCACCAAAATGCGACGGATCGGCGAAAGGCGCTCAGTGCGCTACGCTCGGCGCGGCTGACTAAAGCTGGAAGGGTGAGCGAGATAGCGACATCCCTACCATGCCTCACGGGGCCGAACGTCGAACTACGTCCGCCGATGAAGTCGGACATTGAGACGCGATTTGCTCTCGGCAATGATCCGGAGATCCAACGGATGTTCGGCGGCAACCTTGCGCATCTGCCCCCGATGACGATTGATGGAGCGGAGCGCTGGGTACGTCGTCTAGCGGAGCACCCGTTTGCATGGGTTGTTGTACGCGGCGCACTGATCGG
Source organism: Chelatococcus sp. KU-N122 (assembly GCF_055391085.1). NCBI lineage: Bacteria > Pseudomonadati > Pseudomonadota > Alphaproteobacteria > Hyphomicrobiales > Chelatococcaceae > Chelatococcus > Chelatococcus sp. KU-N122. The sequence continues at coordinate 2,278,232 of NZ_AP043981.1, forward strand.
AGAGATTCGGCTTGATCGCCTGGATCGGACAGATTGCCGGGCTTCCCTGGCGGTTGGCATTGTGGACCCCGGCGCCCTTGGTCAAGGGTACGGAACCGAAGCCGTTCGTCTCGTGCTCAGATACGCATTCAGGGATCTCTCCCTCCACCGAGTTTCGATCCGCGTTCTCGCCTATAACACACGAGCGATCCGCTCCTACGAGAAGTGTGGCTTCGTGCTTGAGGGTCGAGAACGAGAGACCGCCCAGGTTGACGGGGAATGGCATGACGACGTCATCATGGGCGTCCTCGACCGGGAGTTCCTCGGGACAGATGGTTAGGGGCTCAGCATTGGCTGTCCTTCACGGCTGGCCCTGATAGCACCGGGGCCAGCCCCGCCACACTGATACCGTCGCATCTTCAATCGCGACGTTGTCAGCGTCTGAGCAATGAAGTCACCGCGCAGCCCGCCCCGTCGCCAGCCAGTCGTGGCTCACGTCGGCGGGGTTTTTGCATTTCGGGCGTTAGCTAGTCGGGGCCATTTTCGCCTGCAGACATGGCGTCTGCTGAGAGCAAATTCCTCCCCTTCGGCGTGATGGAAATGACCGACGTGAAGTCCGGGCCGACGCGGGAGCGCACGAGCAGCGTTTGCCCTCGCGCCTCGACAACTGCATCAATGCTTCAAAGTGGTCTGGAGAGACAAGCGGGGCGGCTGCCGGCGTCAATGAGCCATGAGCATTCCTACCGCGATCCGTAACTGAGATGCGCGGGGCTTCTGGCGCCGCCGCCACGAGGCGGCGGCCCTGCGCAGCTCAGGTGGATGGCGAACGAGCCCCAAGGCTTCCATTGCGAGCGCTGAGAGCCATTCAAGGCCAAAGCTTGCCCGTTCAAGCTCGGACGGAGTGGCCCAATCGAGAGGAGCGTTCTGCCGGTGGCGTCATCGGTCCCGCTGAGAGTTCATAGCTCGCCGCCCCGCTGCACCCGCTCCTTTTCACATTGCTCGCGCTCGAGAAAGTAGTTGAGGAAGGTGCGGATGGCCGCAACCGCGCCGAGTTGCCCGATATCGCTCCAACTGGGCGACGCCGACGTGCCGATGATGTCGGCCGCGAGCTGGAAGGTGAGGCCGGCGACCAGCCAACGGGAATAGCGCAGCCAGACGGCCCGGGCGGCCGGGGGATCCTCCGGCTTGACGAGCATGGCGCGCACGCCGGCGAAGAAGGCTTCGATCGTGCCCACCGTGATGACGACCAGGGCCATGAGCTCGATGAGCGGGGCGATGATACCTGAGAGGGCGACAAGCCATTCGTGCGCCATCTGCGTTGCTCAGGCTCCGTCCGGTCGGGCGATACACCGGAAGCCGAGATGGGAGGTCGACGTGTCGACGGGCTGGGCCATGCGCGCCGCCGGACGATAGCGCCGACAGTAGTTTGGCGCGCACAGGTGGGAGCCGCCTTTGGTCACCTTGCGTGGCACCGCCGCGTCGGGCTGACGCGGATCGAGGCTACCCTCGCGCGTTCCACCGCGCGGATTACTGGCGGTGCAGCAGGGACCGTCGATCGTGCCGTGCTCCCGATACCAGTCCGATGTCCATTGCCAGACGTTGCCGGCCATGTCGTAGAGACCATAGCCGTTGGCAGGGAATGAGCCGACGGGCGAAGTGTATTCGAAGCCGTCCTCCAAGGTGTTCCTGTAGGGGAACTCGCCCTGCCAGGTGTTGGCCATCCGCCGGCCACCAGGGCTGAGCTCGTTGCCCCAGACGTAATCGGCGCCGTCGAGGCCTCCACGCGCGGCAAACTCCCATTCTGCTTCCGTCGGCAGATCCTTGCCGGCCCACCTGGCATAGGCCTCGGCATCCTCCCAGGCGACATGCACGACCGGGTGATCCATGAGCTTTCTGATCGAGCTCGCCGGCCCGCGCGGATGGCGCCAGTTTGCGCCGTTCACATAGACCCACCAATTATAGGGGTTGCCCATGTCCACCAGACCTGAAGGCCTGCGGAACATGATCGACGAGGGCGCCAGCAGCTCGGGCGAGGCGCCTGGATAATGGTGCGGGTTGGCCGGCCGCTCGGCCAGTGTCACGTAGCCCGTATCCTTCACGAAACGTGCGAACTCGCGGTTGGTGACGGTGCCTGGGTCCATCCAGAAGCCATCCACCCTGACCTTATGAACGGGCGCCTCCTCCGGGTAGTACTTTTCCGAGCCCATGAGGTACGCGCCGCCTGGAATCCAGACCATGTCGGGATAAGGCGACGGGTCTGCCTGGTCGCGACCATTCATCCCGTCGCCTCCCCATGAAGCGCGGCGCGGCGCCACCTGACATAGGGGATCGACGCGAGCGCGCCGATGACCAGGTGGCACAGCACGATCGCGAGAATCCCCTTCTGATCCGGGAAATTGAGGCTGGCGATGGCGACGGCGACGCCCGGATGGCGTGTGCTGGTGGCCAGCGCCAGCACGGCGCGGTTCTCCGGGACCGGGCCCCCGAGCCAGTGGCCCACCGCAAGGCCGATCAGGGAAAGGGCCGCCAGCGCGAGGATCGCGCCGTTGCCGACCAGCGCCCAGACCGCCGGCCACGCGGTGACGAGCACTGGCAGCACCGCTGCCAGGAGCAGGAGCGTGCCCGCGGCGGATGCCGGGCTGGCGACGCGGGCCGCCAGACCGGGCAGAACCGTGCGCACCATGACGCCCAGCCCCAGCGGAGTGAGGACGGAGAGCAGCACGATGGCGGCGACCTTCCCGGGCGAGATCCCGACATCCCGGCCGAACAGGCCTCCCACGAAACCGACCGTGACGGGCGCAATGACGATCGCCGCGAGGGCCGCCGCCACCAGCAGGCTGACGGCGTAGGAGGCCGTGCCGCCGGCCTTCCTTTGCTTGGCAGGCAGGATCGGCGGCACCGGCGATATGGCGAGCGCCACCAGGGCGACCTCCACCGCCAGGGGCAACCGGGCGAGCGCTGCGATGAGCGTGGCAAGCGCCACCATGATGACGTTCATGGAGATGATCGAGCGCGCCAGCAGCGACGGGTTGCGCAGAAGATAAAGCGCGTCACCCTTCTCGCTCTTGAGCCCGAGCGCGAGCACGATGAGAAATATGCTGGCCTTGATCGCCAGCAGCACGAGCTGGTCGAACGTCATGCTGGTGCCTTGCGGGCTGGGCGAGCCATGCGGGATGCCATGAGATGGCGGCGAGAGCGAGCCGGGGGGAAAGCGCGGGCGAACGCTCTCGCCACGCTGTCGTCAGGCCGCTCAGTCTACGGCAAGAGCCGCAGCCGCGAGTTTCTCGAGGTCGAGGTACTGCGCCTTTTCGACCGTGACGCCGACGAAGTGGATCGTTCCACCGTTGAATTCGCCAGGCGATGTGTATGCCTCGCTGACGGCATCGCCACTATCGCGCCCGATGCAGAGGCCGTCACCGGACAGGGTGAACTTCCCGGGCTGGGTCTTCATCTCGCCCTGAGCGACGATCGTCTCGTTGACGTAGAGCGTCGTCTTGCCGATCGATTCGCCGAACTCGCCGGCCTTGTCACGGATGAACTCCATGCCAAGCGTATACTTGCCCGGTTTGAGTTGCTTCGAGACGAAGGTCTGCTCCGGCTTGATGCCGAGGAAATTGTAGACGTAGTGCAGCTTCCTGTCCTTGATGAACAGGGTATGCCCGCCGAAGCGCGAGCCGTGCGCGAAGATGACTCCTGAGCAGCTCGGATCGGTGATCTCTACGTTGGCAAGGATCTTGTAGGACCGGCCGCGGCAGTTGACGGCCACCCCCTCCGGCACGGGCGCCGTTCCGGGGTAATAGACATAGCGCTCTCGCACTTCCTCCTCCGCGGGCCGCGGAGTGCCGAGGATGGCCGCGCAGGTCCGGTCGTCAAGCGGAAGCACCAGGTTCTTTTCGGCTTCCTCCATCCACGCCTTCTTCAGCGACTCGAGCTTGTCCGGGTGCTGCTGCGCGAGATTCTTAGACTCGGACCGGTCGGTATCGACATGGTAAAGCTCCCACTCGTCCTTGTCGTATTGGCCCTTGTCGGCAAATGGCACGTGCAAAGCTGCCGCCTTCCAGCCCTCCTCCCAGATGCCGCGCGTACCGATCATCGCGTAGTACTGGCGCTTCTTGGGCGTGGGCGCTTCCGCCTTGTCGAAGCTGTACTTCATCGATTGACCAGACAGCGGGTACTGCTCGACGCCGCGATAGACCTTCGGCATATCCAACCCGCAGGCTTCGAGGATTGTCGGCACGATGTCGACGGAATGATGATACTGGTGACGGACCTCGCCTCTCGCCTTGATGCCCTTGGGCCAGGAGACGATCAACGGCGCGCAGGTGCCGCCGGCGAACTGAGAGTAGCGCTTGAACATCTGGAACGGCGCCGAGAAGGCTACGGCCCAGCCGGTGGGGTAGTGGCCATAGGTATCAAGACCGCCGAGCTTGTCGATCAGCTTCATATTCTCGGCAAGGTCGTCGGGATAGTTGTTGAAGAACTTGTTCTCGTTGACGGAGCCATTGGGCGTGCCTTCGCCCGAGGCGCCGTTGTCGGCGCAATAGAACACCAGAGTGTTGTCGAGCTGGCCGGTCTCCTCGAGGTAGCTGACGAGTCGCCCGATCTGGACGTCGGTGTATTCCGAGAAGGCCGCATAGACCTCGGCCATGCGGGCGAACAGCCTCCTTTCGTCGTCATTCAGCGTATCCCACGGCCGCACGTGATCAGCCTTGTTCTCCACGTCCTCCGACAGCGGGTTGATCGGCGTCAGCGCGGTGTCCTTCGGCAGCACGCCCTTGTCGATCATGCGCTTGAGCACCCATTCGCGATAGGCTTCATAGCCATCGTCGAACTTGCCCTTGTACTTGTCGATGTAGTCCTGGGGCGCATGATGCGGGGCGTGGTTCGCACCCGGGCAGAGCCACATGAACCACGGCTTCGAAGGATTGCTGGCCTTCTGGTCCTTGATCATGCCGATCGCCTTGTCGGCAAGGTCCTTCGACAGATGGTAGCCGTCCTCCGGCCCGTATTCCTGATCGACGAACCGGTTGTCCTCCACGAGATCCGGGTACCATTGGTTCGTTTCGCCGCCCAGAAACCCGTAGAAGCGGTCGAAGCCCTTCGCCAGCGGCCACTCCTTGCGGCTTCCTCCAGGGGCCACGTCCTGCTCGGGGACATTGTGGTTCTTCCCGAGCCAGAAGGTGCTGAACCCATTGTCCTGCAGAATTTGGCCGATGGTCACGCACTGTTCCGGAATGCGCCCATGGCCGCCGGGAAAGCCGACCGAAGCCTCGGTGATCGCCGAACAGCCGTTCAGATGATGGTTGCGTCCTGTCAGGAAGGTCGAGCGTGTCGGCGAGCACAGCGCCGTGGTGTGCCACTGCGAGTACAGCAGTCCATTGTCCGCAAACTTCTGCGCGGTCGGCATGTCGATCGCGCCGCCAAACGGTGACCAGGCGGCGAGGCCCGTATCATCATAAAGGATGACCAGGATGTTCGGGGCGTCCTTGGGCGCCTTCTGCGGAATGTACGGCTCCCAATCCGGTTTGGAATCACGGATGTCGATCTTGATGACACCCTTGAACAGCTTCTTATCCATGGCAAGGCTCCTAGATATCCCCGTTTTGAGCACGTTCCATTGGCGCGCTTGTTCGGCCACGGGACGCGCGGCGCTCGCGGATCGACCTCTTTAATTCTTAACGCGGGATCGAATCATCGATAGTTAATCATCTGATTGCGCTCAGATGAACGGGCCTATACGAAATATCATGCTGATAATTGCCGCGATACCAATGGCGAGCAGCAACACGGCCGTGATCAAGGTCAGCGATACGGGGAATGGGCTTGCCCCGTGGATGAGCCCTTCTGCAGTCATCGCCCCACGCTCCGTCCGCAGGGCGAGCATGAACTGGATGTGATAGAGAATGCCGGTCAGGAGCATCGCGATGCCGAGGCCCACGAGCGCGATGCCGAAGTTCCGTTCCGGCGCTGCACTGGCGAGCACGCTCTGATCCCGCAGCTTCTGGAAGACCTGGAAGATCGTGAAGCCGAAGGTGATCAACGACAGCGCCGTGCGGATCACCGACATCAGGGTGCGGTCGGCGCTCATCCGGGTTCGCTGGAACGACATGCCGGTGCGGCGCGCTGACAGCTCGGTCGAGTTATCGTCGAAGATCCGCGCCATCATCGTCTCCGGCCGCACCGTGAGGGGGGTCGCAACCCAAGCTTGGGATCGAGGGAGCCCGGCTTGCAGGCCGATGTCGCGAACTGTATCGATTCATCCACGCCGTGCCGCTACGGAAAAGCAATGATCGGCACGATCCTGCAACAACATGACGGCCAAGCTCGATTGGAATGGAAGGGTGGATGGCGCCATGTCGGGGGAGACGTCGCTTCGCAGCTTTCAGGTCGCACGCACGCGCGACCCTGACGAATTCCTCGACTGGCTGAGGCCGGCTCTCGCAGTCCGCAGCCTCCACATGCCGGCGCGTGGCAGGACGTCCGACAGCGCCTTCAGCTATTGCGATATGACCTCGATCTCGCTGGCTCATATCAGCTACGGCTCACCGATGCAGGCGCACCTTATACAGAACGACTATTTCGCACAGGGCTTTCCGCTCACCGGCGCGGGCGAAGTGCGTTGGAATCGGCACAGCACGGTTGTCGGGCCGACCGGCAACAGCGTGATCGGCGGCCCGGGCTCCGAAGCCGACGTCACGTACGGCGGTGACTTCTCGCATCTCGTCCTGAAGATCTCGCCCGACGCACTGGTGCGAAAGCTCTTCGCGCTCATCGGCCAGCCGGTCAGCCCGCCGCTGCAGCTTACCGGGCTGGCGAGCAGCCATCTTCACCGCGCAGCACAGCACCGGCTCATCCGTGTGCTGATCGATGAGCTCGGCCGCAGCGACTTGCAGCTGCCGCGCATGGCGCTCGACGAGATCGAGCAGGCCGTCATCGTCGCCTATCTCACCGCCAACACCCACAACTACAGTCATTGGCTGCAGGACACGCCGCGGGCGGCGGCGCCGTGGCAGATACGCCGAACGCTCGACTATATCGAGGCGCACTGGGATCAGCCGATCTTGGTCGAGGCTCTCGCGAATGTGACGCAGACCAGCGTGCGGAGCCTGTTCTATCTGTTTCAGCGTACGTACGGGGTTTCGCCGATGACCTATGTCAGCCGCGTGCGTCTGCGACATGCACGGGCGATGCTCGGCAACCCGACGCCGCAGACCAGCGTCACCACCGTCGCGTTCAGCTGCGGCTTCGCCAACATGGGGCATTTCGCGAGACGGTACGCGGAGGCGTTCGGCGAGAAGCCGTCAGAGACATTGAAAAAAAGCCGGTAGGCCAAGGGAATCACAGAAGGCGCTTCGGCGGGCGGCTTGCGTTGGTGTCGCGCTCATAGCGCCGGCCGGAGCATCTCGGCTTCGATGAAGGCCAGGGCGCCCTCAATAGCCACTCTCACGTGGCGGTACTCTCGGCTGTTGGTCTGAACCACAACGCGAGGCGGGACGTCGAACTCGCTATAGGGCCTGGTCAAAGCCGATCGCCTCGCTGAGGATCTGCGAGGTGGAATTCAACATTGGTGTGCCGCTCGGTCGCAAGAGGATCGGACGGGCGTGGACGAGGATCTGAGCTTGGCTGAACATGTACGCGCCTCTGGCGCGCGCCGAGCGACAGCGCGCAGACGGCCGCGGCCGCCGCGAGGGGCAGTTTCATGGGGCAGCTCCGGATGGGTGTGGCGATTTGAGTGCGAGAACCGCCCGCCGCGGCTGTGCTACGTCCCGACGATCCTCCAGCAAGCGAATGGGGTCCGCATGCAGGGCGACGATCAGACGAAAGACGAGCTCGGCGTTTGGCTCGTGACGGGTGGAGATTGCGTTGCGGCGGGTGGGCTAGCCTCTCTACGGCTGAGGTTAGCTACGCCTGGGGAGCAGGAGGATCCGTCCGCGTCCGCGGACAAGCCGTCGATCGCACTGTTTCTGACAGCAGAGACGGCAACCGAGATCGCCCACCATCTTCTCGCGGCGGCAGCGACCCTGCCATCCGACCGACGTCGACCGCATTGAGCTGAGGCGCCGAGGTCAGCCAGCGTCGAAATCGGGCAGCGGCATCGTCTGGCGGGCGAGCGCGTGTGTGCGTGCAGACAGGCGCAGACGCCGAGGTTCCCCCAAAAGGGTAGTGGGCCGGAAGAGCCCGACGGCTCTAAATACAGCCGCCGAGTTGCACGAAGCGGGGGAGCTAGAGTGGAGTCGGCTCGGGCTTTTCGTCCGAGGAAGCGGTCCTTGAGTGTTGCTGGTCGCCGAACGTCAGCGTCAATTGAGGCGCCGGTCTGGCTTGCGATCAAACAGATCGCCGAAGCCCGATCGGCATCGCTTCAGGACCTATTCACGGAGATCGATCAGTTGCGCGAGACTGCCACGTTGTCGGCTGCCATCCGCGCCTTTGCGCTTGCAAATGCCTGCGAGGCTCACAGAGACGCGCTTAACGCCGCCATGAAGAAGCCGGGCCGATCCCACAGGTGATGATGCGCGTCGACGATTGGCAACGCCGGCTCGATGATCTCCTCCGTGTGACGGGCGAGCCACGCGGGGCGCATCGCCGTCAGGCTCGAACCGCTCACGGTCTGCCCCACCGTTGGTGCCGATCAGAGCGCGCCCTGCTCGCATCGGCAGCGACGGCTAGGGCCGGATCGTTGCCCACGACACACGCGCTCCGCTACGCCGGGTCCAGCACGGAGCTGCGGCCGAGGATGGCTCCTGCCTCGGTCGCGATCGCGACACGCCCGTCGACGCCGATACGCATGTGCTCATCCTCGCCTGAACCGACGAACCGCAGTGTAGCGACTATAAGTATTCTATACCCGTCGATAGGCCTATAAGCACGTGCCGTCAACGGATGGTGCGTGTTGAGATCAAGCTCACGCTGTCGATGGTTGAGGCCCTGGACAAGTTCATCGCCAGCCAGCCGGGCCACTATCTCGCGAGGACTTGGCTTGGATCGCGGTGCACGACTGGCTGACCAGCCGCGGGCTGCTGGCATGGAGGGAGAGATGAGCCGGAGCGCGCCAACCAGTTGCGCCGCCGAAGCGCGACCGGGACTCGCCGCTTCTATAGGAATGCGCCGCTCATGGACCGCCAGCCCCAGGAAGGCTGCCATCTTGCTCGATCGCCGCCACGAAAATACCTCGCTATAGTCTCCGACACTCCGCCCTCCGCACGTGAGACTTGGCCTGCCCGAGCAACCTCGATGCTATCGCGCGAAAGGCGGGTCACGTGCCTCACATCCGAAACACGCCTAGGCGCTGCCGGCGCTGGACACCGCCGCCCACGCCTCCCGCTCGCCCCGGTGCGGATCGTCCTGGATGCGGCAGGCATCGCCGAGGATCATCGTCGGCCGCCTCACCGGATCGTAGGTCGGCCACTCGGGCAGCCAGGGCGCAGCGGGCCGGCCCGTCCTGGCGAACGCGGCCCAGGCGGTACTCATAGCCTTGCTCAGGTGGGCGCTCGTCTCGCCCGGAGCGACGAAGGGCGCCTGCGCCAGGGCATCGAAGACGTACGGGATCTCGAGCACATGGGTCGACTTCAGGCGGCCCGCGAGCGCCGGCGTCTCGGCGGTGAAGAGGTAGACGAACACCGGCGCGACGCCCTGCTCGGTCTTGCGGTCGGCGATCAGGAGCGACGGCATCGTCATGTTCTGGTCGCTGACGATGGCGATGAACAGATCCCGCAGCGTGCTCTGCGGATAGAGGAAGCGGTAGCGAAAGGCCAAACCGGCGGCCGCATCATCCACGAACGGCTTCAGACATTCGACGAGCCTGTGATCGTCCAAATCGTCGAGCCAAGGCGCCGTGCCGACGAACAGCGCCATCTCGTGGCGGTTGGTACCGATCAGCAGCGGGATGTCGGCCGACAAAGCCGGAGCCGTCGGCGCGAACGGGCCGCCGGGGAACGCGGGCTGGCCCTGCACCGGGTTGAAGCCGTGGCGCCGGCGCTCGGCAAACTTCTGCTGGCTGGCCCGCGTCAGCACCGCGATTTGCGCCGCCATCAGCCGCTCCAGCGGCAGATCGTGGAGCGTGTGCGCGGTGGCCGGCGTCAGGGCTAGCTCGTCGAGGAACGCGGCGGCGGATCGATTGCCGTCGGCCCGGTCGGCCATGAGCACGGCTGGTCCGCTCTGCATGACAGCGCGATGGAACAGGCCCCTGGCCGCCGGCATGGCCATCAGCACGGCGACCTTGGCGCCGCCGCCGGACTCGCCGAAGATCGTCACATTGCCGGCGTCGCCGCCGAAGACATCAGCGTTGTCGCGCACCCAGGCGAGCGCCGCGACGATGTCGAACATGCCGGCTAGCCCGGAGAGCGCGTAATCCGGCCCCGCCAGATCTTCCAGGTGCAGGTAGCCGAAGGCGCCCAGGCGATGGTTGATGGTCACCACGACCACGTCCTGGTGGCGTGCCAGATGGGCGCCGTCGGTCCATGGGTCGGCGCCCGAGCCGGTGATGAAGGCGCCGCCGTGCAGCCAGACCATGATCGGCCGCTGGCCACCATCGTTCAGTCCCGGCGTCCATACGTTGAGGTAGAGGCAATCCTCGCTCATCGGCTGAGGCGGCGTCGGCGTGAACAGCGCCTTGACCTCGGGATCGATGGCGAACGATCCCTCCCATTGCGGCGATCGCGGCCCAAAATCGAGGGTGTCGCGCACGCCGGACCACGGCGCCGGCGTTTGCGGCAGCCGGAAACGGCGCACGCCACCGGTGGGCGCGCCGTAGGGGACGCCCTTGAACGCATGGACGCCGTCGGCGCTGGCGCCGCGCAGCTTGCCGTCCCGGCTGGTCACGGTCACATGGCCCTGCATTTGCCAGCTCCGGTTCGAGGAGTCTTTGGAGGCGTCCGACCCGGCCTTCACTGCGCCGGGGTCGCCACCTTCGCAAGGGTGCGGGGCAGGCCGGGGACATCGGTGCGGATACGGAAGACGCAGGCGCCAAGCTTGGCGGGGGCGCCGCGCGAGCCGCTGACGACGTAGAGGTCGCGCATGCCCTGGCCGCCGAAGCACAGGCTCGTCACCATCGGCACCGGGAATTCGATCCGCTGCCGCTCCTCGCCGTCCGGCGCGAACTGGCACACGGCGTGGCCGTCTGCCACGGCAAACCAGACCGAGCCGTCCTCCGCCACGGCGAGGCCATCGGGGTGGCCGAACGGCGTGCGGGCGAATTCCTTGGGCGGGCTCAGGCTGTCGTCGCTCTGCAGGTCGTAGACCTTGACGATGTTGCGCAGGGAATCTGAGTGGTAGAGCCGCTTGCCGTCGGGCGACCAGCCGAGGCCGTTGGTCAGCTGCACGTCGCCCGCGACGATGCGCGAGCTGCCGTCGAGCTCGATGACGTGCAGGAAGGCCGCCCGCCCGTTCGGGTCCTCGTTTTCCATCGCCCTGTAGCCGAGGGAGCCGACGTAGATGCGGCCCTTGGCATCGGTGGTCAGATCATTGAAGCCGATCATGCCGTTGGCCGGATCGTTGGCCAGCAGCACCAGCGTTTCGTCGGCCTTGGGGTCGTCGATCAGCCGCTTCAGCGCGATGTTGCGGCCGCTGACCGCGAGCGCACCGTTCTCATGCAGCGCCATGCCGCCGATGCCGCGGCGATGAGCGATCTTCAGCACCGGGTCGACGCCCTCGGCGAACGCCCAGACGCCGCCCTTGTCGGCGTCCGCCACCATCAGGCCGAAGGTGGGGTGCCAGATCGGCCCTTCGAGCAGGCCGTGTCCAGAGGAGATCAGGTCGACCGTGGGATTGCGCATGAGGCAGCCTTTCCAGAATTGACAACGACAGCGCCGCGCCGTGCGACATGACCTGGAGCAGCTCAGGCCATGTCGCCGACGCGCGCATTCCTGACGATGGTCTCGATCGTCCCCTCGCCCGTGATATGGCCGACCTCCAGCAGATAGCCGCGGTCGGCCACGCCGATCAGCCAGGCCGGATGCTGCTCGACCATCAGCACCGTGGCGCCCTGGTCGGCGAGCTGGCGGATGGTCTTGAACAGCTCCTGCGCCACCGGCGGAGCCAGCCCCGCAGACGGCTCGTCGAGCAGCATGACGTCCGGCTCGGAGATGAAGGCGACGGCTAGGGCCAGCGCCTGGCGCTGCCCGCCGCTGAGTAGCCCCGCCTTGCGCTCGCGCAAGGGCTCGAGCAGCGGAAACCAGGTCCAGACGTCGGCCAGCGTGCGTCCGACCCTGCCCTTCTGCCGCGCCAGCCGCTGGCCCAGCGCCAGATTCTGGACCACCGACAGGGAGGCCGGCAGCTGGCCGCTTTCGCGCAGCATCGCCAGCCCCTTCCGCGCGATCTCGTGGGTCTGGAGCCCGTCGAGGCGCTGGCCGTTGAGCTCGATACGCCCTTCGATGCGAGCCTGCAGGCCGGCGATGGCGCGCAGCAAGGTGGTCTTGCCGGCGCCGTTGCGGCCCAGGATGCCGATGATCTCGCCGTTGCCGACGCGCACGCCGACGTTCCAGAGCGCTTGCGCCTGCCCGTACCACGCCGACAGCCCGGTGACCTGCAATCCCATGGGCGCGCCTCTAAGCCTTGAGCCGATGGTCGTCGGACCCGGTCGGCGCGAAATTCAGGTAGGCGGTCAGCCGCTCCGGCAGCGGTCCGTCGAGGCGCGCGCGGCAGGTGATGCGGCCGCTCTCGAGCAGGACGATCTCGTCGCAGACGCCCATGATGAACGGCACGTTGTGTTCGACCACGAGCACGGTGATACCGATGTCCCTGAGCTTGAGCAGCAGGCGGCCCAGCTGCATGCGTTCGTCGTCGTTCAGGCCGGCGGCGGGCTCGTCGAGCAGCAGCAGCGACGGCACGGCGGCGACGGCGCGCGCGATCTCGACCGTCCGCTTCAGGCCGAGCGGCATCTCCTCGACGGAATTGCGGATCGAGCCGGGCGGCAGGCCGACCAGATGCAACGCGGCCAGCGCACGGTCGCGGCGCTGGGCGCTGCGCCGCGCCATGGCCGGCGTGAACAGCAGCGACGGCAGGATGGCGCTTGGCTCGCCGGCCACCAGGCCCATCTCGATGTTCTCCAGCGCGCTGAACTCATCGACGAGCTGCGGCACCTGGAAGGTGCGGCCGACGCCGACGCGGGCGATGCGGTGGGCATTCCAGCCGGTGACATCGTGGCCGGCGATGGCGATCTCGCCCGCGTCGGGTGGAAAGAAGCCCGAGATGGCATTGAGCAGCGTGGACTTGCCCGAGCCGTTGGGGCCGACGAGCCCGCACAGGCCGCCGCGGGCTAGCTCGAAATCGACGGTATCGAGGGCGAGCACGCCGCCGAAGCGCTTGACGACGCCGCGGGCACGGATGATCGGGCTATCGGTGGCGAGCGCACCGTCCTGCGGCCGCGGGCGGAGTGCCGGCGCGGAGACCGGCGCTACCGCGGGCGCAAGGGTGTGCGGACGAGCCTGATCCGCCGGGGCGGCCACGGTCGAGCTGAGCCCGAACAGCCGTCGCAACGGCCGGGTCAGGGCCGGAACGATGCCGTCGGCGAACAGCAGCACGCCCACCAGCAGGCCGAACCCAAGGACGACGGCATTGTATTCGCTGAACGGCCCGATCCAGAAGCTCAGCGCCAGCAGTGGCGCCATGCCGATGAGCGGCCCCCAGGCGGTGCCGGCGCCGCCGAGCACGACGCCGGTCAGCAGCAGCAAGGTCAGGCTGAGGTTGAACGATTCCGCGTTGACGAAGCGCTGCGAATAGGCGAGCAGCGCGCCGGCGAAGGCCGCCGGGATGGCGGACATCACGTAGACGACGAAGCGCGTCTCGTTGAGGCTGATGCCGACCGCCTCGGCGGCGCGGCGCGCATCGCGCAGGCCGCGGATCCGGTAGCCCCAGCCAGAGCGGATAAAATTGGTGGCGGCGAGCCACACCACCGCGAAGGCGGCCACGATCAGTTCATAAACGGCGATATCGCCGAACTCGTAGCCGAAGATCCTGATCGCGCCGATGCCGGTCAGGCCGAACTCGCCGCCGGTCCAGGATTCGTTCAGGATGACGACGTGGGGAATGACCAGCACGGCAAACATGGTAATTAGAGCGAGATACCAGCCCTGCACGCGCAGCCCCGGCAGCATCGTCAATAGCGCGAACAGCACGCCGGCGACGATGGCGAGCGGGATGGCGAGCGGCGCGGCGATGCCGAATTGCGCGCTCATCACCCCGGCGGCATAGGCGCCGACGGCCATGATGGCCGAATGGCCGATGGTCAGCTCGCCTGCGTAGCCGAAGGCCAGATTGAGGCCGATGGCCGCCATGATGTAGGCCAGCGCGACGCCCGAGCGCTCCAGGTTGAAGGCCCCGGCGTTGAAGAACGGCACGGCAACGAGGGCCCCGATCAGCAGTAGCCCGGCCAGCATCAGCGCCTGCCGGCGCCTTCGCTCGACGCGCAGCACGTCGTCGAGCTCCGCGGCCAGGGCGGCGTCGGCGCCGTGATCCGCGCCGTCACGCACGGCCATCTCAAACCTCCCGCAGGCGGACCGAGCCGAACAAGCCCGCCGCCCCCCAGAGGCCGGACGGCTTGATCAGCAGCATCGCCACGACGACGATCCACAGGAGCGGCAAGGCCAGGTGCGAGTCCGCTAAGGTCGGCGTCATACCGGCGATCAGCCCGACGATCAGGCCGCCGACCAGGCTGCCGGCGAAGCTGCCGAAGCCGCCGATGGCCATGCCGGCGAAGCCGTAGAAGGTCAGCTCGTGCGCTGTGAAGGCGGAGGCGCCGATGGCGGGCGCGATCAGGAACCCGGCCAACCCCGACATGGCGCCGGCGAGGGCGAAGGCCAGCGCGATGATCTTGCGGGTGTCGATGCCGAGCAGCCGCGCCCCTTCCGGGTCCTCCAGCGTGGCGCGGAACATGTGGCCGATCTCGGTGCGGCGGACCACCCACTCGACCGCGAGCGTGACGCCGATGCCGACCGCGATCATCACCAGGTAGGTCGGGCGCAAGGGAATCGAGAACAGGCGGATCGGATCTTCCGTGACATAGGAGGCGACGCGATAGGAATCGCTGCCGAACAGCAGGGCGGCCACCGCATTCATGCCCGTGCCGAGACCGATCGTCGTCAGCATGGTGGTGTGGGTGAAGGATTTGGACCGGCCGATCGCCGGCCAGACGGCAATGGCGTGGTTCACAAGCCCCGCCACCATGCCGAGGGCAGCGACGGCGGACACCGTCGCCAGCACCGACCATTGCAGATAGACGCCGAGCAGGAAAGACGCGATCGTGCCGCCCATGACGATGGTGCCCTGGGCGAAGTTGAAGACGCCGCTGGCGGCGAGGATCAAGGTAAAGCTGATGGCGATCAGCACGTAGATGCTCGCCAGCGCCAGTCCGGTGATGCCGCCGAGCGCGATTGACGTGAACGTCATTGGCGATTGACCTTTCGACGGTGGGCTCCGGCCGGCGGACGCCGAGCGCTGTTGCTCAATGACCTGTGAACCTCGGCTCGCGTTTTTCCAGGAAGGCGCGCCGGCCCTCCTTTTGGTCGTCGCTGGCATCGGCCACGGCGCGCAGCGCCTCCAGGCGCTGCCATTGCTCGGTGTCCATGATCGGCGCGGCGACGCCGGCGGCGAGCTGCTTGACGATGGCCTTCATCGCCTGCTGCGACAGCGGCGCTAGGCGCGCCACCTCGCGGCAATAGTCGAGCGCCGCCGCCTCGTCGGGCACGATGCGGGTCACCAGGCCGACGCGCAGCGCTTCCTCCGACGTCAGCGTCCGTGCCGCGAGCAGCATCTCGGTCGCCGCAGTGACGCCCATGACGCGGACGAAGCGCGACAGTCCTCTGGCGGAATAGACCACCCCGAGCCGCGCCGGCGTGAGCCGGAACGTCGTGCGCGGCGTGGCGAGCCGCAGGTCGGCGGTGAGGAACAGCTCGATGCCGCCGCCGAGCACGCCGCCGTCGGCGAAGTTGACGGTGACCTTCTTCGCATTGTCGATCCTGGCGAAGCAGGCGGCCATGGCAGCCTGCCCTTCTTCGTGCTGGTCCGTGTCGAGATAGGAGATGTCGAAGCCGGCGCAGAAGATGCCGGGCACGGCCGAGCGCAGCAGCAGCAGGTGCGAGCGGTCGCCCAGCGCTTGATCCAGGATCGTCAGCAAGGCCTTCGACAGACCCGGCGACATGGCGTTGCGCTTGGCGCCGCGGTCGAGCACGGCGGCGCTGATGCGGCCGTCGTCGTGGCTTTCGAAATAGACCTCTGGCGCGGCCTGTTGTCGTGTCATGTGGTTGCTACGTCCTTGCGATGGTGACGCCGCTGGCATCCCGGTCCCAGGTCGCCTCGGTCAATCCGCGCTGCTTCAGCACGTTCTTTTGGATCTTCTGCGTGCCGGTCTTAGGCAGCGCCTCGACGAATTCGATGAAGCGCGGCACGGCGTAATAGGCGAGCTTGCCCTCGCAGAAGGCGAGCAGCGCTTCCGGCGCCAGCGCCTCGCCAGGCTGCAGCACCACCGCCAGCGCCACCTCCTCGTCGCCCATCTCGGAGGGGATGCCGAAGGCGGCGCTCTCCTGCACCTTTGGGTGCTGGTCGATGACCGACTCGATCTCCCATGCCGAGATGTTCTCGCCGCGCCGGCGAATGGCCTCTTTCATTCGGCCGCGGAAGTAGAAGAAGCCGTCGGCGTCGATCTCGCCCAGGTCGCCCGAGTGGAACCAGCCGCCGCGATAGGCCTCCGCCGTCGCCTCGGGCAGGTTGTTGTAGCGGGTGACCTGGCCGACCGTATGCCGGAAGATGATCTGCCCCATCCGGCCCGGCGGCACATCCTCGTCGTTCCCGTCGACGACGCGGAATTCCGAGCCAGGCGCCGCCTTGCCGATCGAACCGATCCTGCCGTGCGTGTTGATCAGATTGCCCGGCGCGTCGGACATCCCGTACCATTCGACGACGCGGACGCCGAAGCGCGCCTCGAACGCGCGCCAGCTCGCCGCCGGACAGCCCACCGACAAAGCGATGCGCACGGGATTGTCGCGGTCGTCCGGCCGCGGCGGCTGTTTCATCAGGATCGGGATGATGCCGCCCAGGGTGCTGACCTGCACGGCGTTGTAGCGGCGGCAATCGTCCCAGAACTGCGAGGCGCTGAAGCGCTCCGCCAGCGCCAGTCTCGCCCCCAGCCGCATCGAGCCCATCATCGAGACGAACAGCGCATTGCCGTGGATCAGCGGCAGGCAGGCGTACATGGTCTCGCCCGGCTCGACCTCGGACGCATCCAGCAGCGGCCCGAGCAAATTCTCGTAGGCGTCGCTGATGATGCCCTTGGGCGGACCGGTGGTGCCCGAGGTGTAGAGGATGCCGGTGGGACGTGCGGCGGTGGCGAGCTCGATCGCCGGCTCGCCGTCGGGCGCCTTGGCCACGTCGTCGTAGCTGGCATCGACGCCCGCCGACACCGCACCGAAGACGAGCGTCCGCCGCAAGCCGGGGCAGCCGTCGCGCACGGCGAGAACGGCGTCCTTGAGCTCCTCGTCGAAGATGATGGCGGTAGCGCCGGAATCGGTCAGCATGTGCTGCAGGGCCGGGCCGCGCTGCCAGCGATTGAGCGGCACGATGCGCGCGCCGATCATCAAGAGGCCGAAGTAGACCCACAGGAATTGCGGCTTGTTGCCGGCCATGATGGCGACGCTGTCGCCGGGCTTGATGCCTTGGGCCAGGAAGCCGTTGGCGGCGCGCTCCGACAGCGACACCACCTGGCGCCAAGTGTAGGTCTCATCCTTGAAGTAAAGCCAGGTATCATCGGGCGCTTGGGCGAAACGCCTGCGAATGAGCGCTTCGACAGCAGACTGTTCCCGCCGCATCTTCGATCTACTCCGCTTGCAGGATGTGCAGCTTCAATTCAGCGGCAGCGGCTCGCCTTCGTAGGAGCCGTCGACGATCGGGCTGACGTGGATCAGGCCCCAGAAATTGGAATAATCGGCGTTGCCCGTCGTATGATCCGTCGGCGTGTAGCCGGGATTGGCGAAGACCAGCGCGTAACCCGGCGGGAGCTGCCGGCGGCCGATGCTTTCCAGCACCGATTTGAGCGCGTCGGCCGAGGTGTTGCCTTGCTCCTGCTGGGCGGTCTCGAAGGCCCATTTCGCCAGGAAGATGGCGTCGCGGGCCACGGCGCTGATCGACAAATTCTCGATCGGACCCAGGCTCTTCATGTCGTCGATGAAGGCCTTCAGCTCGGCGCTCGGCGGCCCGAAGCGCGTGCCGATGCGGTAATTGACGGCGTA
Organism: Chelatococcus sp. KU-N122; assembly: GCF_055391085.1. NCBI lineage: Bacteria > Pseudomonadati > Pseudomonadota > Alphaproteobacteria > Hyphomicrobiales > Chelatococcaceae > Chelatococcus > Chelatococcus sp. KU-N122. The sequence goes on from NZ_AP043981.1 coordinate 2,296,426, forward strand.
GAACTGGCCGGCCACGCTGGGCGGCACCTGGTCGCGCAGATCGCCGTAGAGCGCGGCCGGCTCGGTGACGACTTTCGCTGTCCAGCCAAGGGTTTGCATGCCGGCCATAACGACACGCACGCTGTCGCGCGCGGCGGTATCGAAGGCGATGATGTCGGCGCCGCCATCGCGCAGCGTCTGCAGCTGCGGCGACAGGTCTTTGGTGTCGACGGTAAACTGCTTATAGCCGACGACCTCCATGCCGTACTTGGCGTCGAGTTGGGCATTCAGCGCGTCGCCCAGCGCGACCTGCGGCGGGTTGGTGCTGACCAGGATGCCGACCTTGCGGCCGCCGAGCTTCTTCAAGGCGGCAGCCACGGCCGGCAGGCGTTGCGTCGCCAGATCCGCGAGCTGGAAGCTGTACGGAAAACGGGTGGCGTCGCCGATCTGCGGGCTGGCGCCGTTGGAGATGGTGAACACCTTCTTCTCGCTGGCATACGGGAGGGTGGCCATAGCCAGGCCGCTGATGATCTCGGGATAGAGGAAGTCGACCTTCTGCTCGCCCAGGAGATCCTTGGCGGCGAGCAGGGCGCGGCCGGGATTGCTGGCGTCGTCGCGGACCACGAGCTCGATCTGGCGCCCGAGAATGCCGCCCTTTTTGTTGGCCTCCATGACGCCGACGCGCAAACCCTGCTCGGTGAAGGCGCCATACTGGGAATACGGACCGGTCTTCGGCAGCACCGCGCCGATCCGGAACGGCTTGTCGGTTTCGGCTGAGCTTACCGGTCCGGCTGAGGTGAGCAACGCCGTGCCGAGCGCTAGCGCCATGAGCCGGCCGACCGCATGGATCCGCATCGGTTTCCTCCCTTATGCTCACCGCATTCGCAGTGATCTTGTTTGGGGGGCGCCGTGGCTCGCCCGCGACGGGCGCAGCTACGATGTAGCGCCCCGCTGATCGACATACAATCATGACCCATCGGTATACGCAATAGGTCGGAAATGAATCCCTCCAATGTCAGGGCCGGGCTTGACGGCCGTCCATGCGCTGTGGAGCGAGCGGGGCTGCCGCTGCGTGCTTGATGAATTGGGCCGTTGAGCCCGGCCTTGACATTGGAGGCAACGGATTGAGACGTAGCACCGGTGGCTTCGCCTATTTGGGCGTGAGCTGCGCGAGCATATCGGCGAACAGATTGCCGCCGTTCAGGATGTGCTGCCGCATGGCCAGCCGGGCAGCGGCCTCGTCGTAATCCTGGATTGCCGCAACGATGGCCTTGTGTTCCGCGTGCGACGACCGCATGCGCCCCTGCTGGATAAAGCTATGCCGCAGGTAAGGCAACAGCCGTAATCGCAAGTTCGTGATCTCCTTGGTGAGGAATTGATTGCGGCATCCTATATATATAACGTTGTGAAAAGCGACATTCGTGTCTGAATAATCTGGCGTCGACATGTTCTTTACGGCGACATCGCCGATATTGAACTGCTCAAGCAGCTTGTCTCGCTCCGATTGATCCATACGGCGCGCGGCAAGGCTGGCGGCTTCCCCCTCCAACGCGACCAGCACCTCGACCATCGAGATCACCTCGCCCGGCGCGAGCGAGACGACCTCGACGCCGCGCCGAGGCGAATAGCGGACGAGGCCCGCGGCCGACAGCTGCAGCAAAACCTCCCGCGCGGGCGTGCGTGAGATCTTGAACCGCTCGCCGATCGAGCGCTCGTTGAGGACGCTGCCGGGAGGCAATTGGCCGCTGGCGATCTCCTCCTCCAGCACCCACAGCACCTCGTCGCGTAAGCGTGTACCCATCGTGCTGCGCCTCATACGTATCCGTTAAGAGATCTAGCGTATACATAATTTCTGTGATTACGTACCCCGCAGTGCACGGTTGTAGCCGCGCGCGGACCGATAGCTAGCAAACGTCGGCCCTGGGCAGGAGTGCCTTGGCCATCATCACACAAGAGCAACCGCCGGCAAGCAGCGGCCGGCTTGACGGCCATCCCACATTCCCGGCGGGCCGGTCCACTCGAGGGTATGAACAATGTTGCCGTTAGCAGGCGTCCGTGTGCTCGATCTCAGCCGGCTGCTCGCCGGCCCCTTCTGTACGACGATCCTGGGCGATCTCGGCGCCGACATCCTCAAGGTGGAAGCGCTCCCCGGCGGTGACCTGAGCCGCGGCTCGGCGCCCTCTGACCGCGGCGAGAGCGTCTTCTTCCTCAGCATCAACCGCAACAAGCGCAGCGTCGGCATCGACTTCCGCAAGCCGGGCGGCCTCGACCTGATCCGGGAGATGGCGGCAAAGGTCGATGTCGTCGTCGAGAACTTCAAGCCCGGCGTCATGGCCGACATGGGCCTCGATTACGAGCGGCTGAAGCAACGCAATCCGCGCCTGATCTTCGCCAGCGTCAGTGGCTTTGGCAGCGAGGGGCCGTACGGGCGGCTGCCGGGGGTCGACCAGATCGCGCAGGGTATGTCCGGGCTGATGAGCGTCACGGGACAGCAGCAGACGGGGCCGACACGGGTCGGCATCCCCATCGGGGACCTAGTCGCTGGTATGTGGGCGGCGATCGGCGTGCAGGCGGCGCTGATCGCACGGGCCACCACTGGCCAGGGCCAGTTTGTCGAGACCTCGCTTCTCGCCAGCCTCATCGGGCTGATGGGCGTGCAGGGCCAGCGTGTCTTGAGTCTCGGCGAGGTCCCCGACGTCGCCGGCAACCATCACCCGGTGAGCTCGCCCTATGGCCTGTTCCACGCCAAGGACGGGCCCTTCAACTTTTCCGCCGCGACGGGCGCGATGTGGCGGAAGCTCTGCCGCCACATGGATCTCGCGTGGATGCTCGACGACCCGCGCTTTGCCAACGGCGCCGCGCGCCTGGCGAACCGCAAGGAGCTGGAGCAGATCCTCGACGAGCGCTTCCGCTTGCGCAGCAAGCACGAGTGGATCGACGAGCTGCGCGCGCTCGGCATGCCGGCCGGCCCTGTCTACGATCTCGGCGAGGTGTTCTCCGATCCACACGTGGCCGCGAGCGGCATGGTCGAGACGATCGAGCACCCGGTCGTCGGCCAGTTGCGCCAGCTCGCCCTCCCGGTCAGCCTGAGCGGCTTGCGCGAGGGATCGGTCAGGCGTCCGCCGCCGCTGCTGGGCGAACACACCTGGGAGGTGCTCGCCGAGTTCGGCTTGCCGGTGACACGGCTCGCCGGGCTCGCCGAGGCCGAGGTCATCTCCGGCGACAGCCGACAATCGAGGGAAGCCCAACGCGCCGTTTGAGAGCGCGTCGCTCGATCAGCAGACGCAACAGAAAATTGCAAAGGGAGGGACATGCCGATGACCAGAGTTGGAACAGGACTGGCCGGGCTGCTGTTGGCCGCAACCGGCCTTGTCGGGCTCGCCGGGCCGTCGCACGCCGCGGAGCGATTCGCGCTCGGGGCGGTGCTGCCGCTCACCGGGCTCTACGCGCCGCTGGGCGATTTCATCAAGGTCGGCCTGCAGCTGGGCGTCGACCGGGTCAACGCCCAAGGCGGCATCTTGGGGCAGAAGGTGGAACTCGTCGTGCGCGACGATGCCGGCAGCCCCGCCCGCGCCCTGCTGGCGGCACGCCAGCTGGTGTCGGAGGAAAAGGTCTCGGCCATCTACAGTGGCATCATCAGCGGCAATGTGCTGGCCATCCTGCCCTACACCACCAGCCAGAAGCTGGTGACGATCAGCAACGGCTCGAGCCTGTCGATCGGCGACCCCACCAAGTTCCCGTACAGCTTTCAGCTGTCGGATACGTCAGCTGTGCGCGTGCCGCCGGTCGCCGCCGCCCTCAAGAAGCTCGGCGGCGCCAAGGCCGGCCTGCTCGTCACCACCAACCCGGCCAACGCTGCCCTGGGCGACGCGCTCGCCGTCGACCTGCCGGCCAAATACGGCATCGGCGTCGCCGGCCTGATCAAGGTGTCTGCCGACATCAAGGACCTCACCCCGATGGTGCAGAGCCTGCGCGACGGCGGCGCCGACATCATCGTCTTCGACGGCATCGGCCGCGCCGGCATCACCATGGTCATGCAGGCCCTGCAGACCCTGGGGTGGAACGCCAAGGTGGTCACCGAACCGGCGGTGCTCTCCGGCGACCTGAGCGGACTGGTTCCCGACCCGGTCAAGGGCCAGTTCTTCTCGGTCAATTACCGCGGCGCCACGCGCAACCCGGTCAACCCCAACCCGGCGATCGAGCAGTTCACCAACGAGTTCAAGCGGCTGGGCCTGTCGACCTCGAACCTGGGCTGGTCGCTCCTGGCGCAGGATTCGGTCTTCCTGCTCAAATGGGGCTTCGAGCACGCCAAGGCGCAGGACGGCAAGGTCGACAGCGCCGCCGTGGTCGCGGCCATGGAAACGCTGGCCACGGCCGACTATCCGACCGCCTACGCCGCGATGATCGGCAACCCGCGCTACAGCAAGGAGCGGCACACCACCGAGGGCGCGGATTTCACCCATTTCTGGTCCTTGATCGGCCCGAGCCAGCTCGTCGACGGCACCTATGAAGGCGAGAACCTCGACCTGATCAAATGAACCCGGCAGCAACCGCCGGATCGCCTCCGCTCACCAACGATCGAGGTAGGCCATGATCACCGATCTGCTGCAACGCTGGGCGGCGGACACGCCCGACAGGACTTTCCTGCTCACGGACGACGGCACCTACACGTTCTCGCAGATCCATTCGCTGTCACGCCGCTGTGCCACGATGCTGCGCTCACGTGGCATCGGCCTCAATGACCACGTAGCGATCCTGGCGGACAACAGCGCCGCCTACGTCGTCTGCTGGTTCGGCATCAATCTGCTCGGCGCCGTCGCCGTCACCCTGAACAACCAATTGGTGGAGGACGGACTTCGCTATTCGGTGAACCAATCGATGGCCAAGCTCGTCCTCGCCGACCGGACTTGGATCGCCGACAAATTCCGCTATCTCGACGCACCCGCTGCCGCGCTACCCCTGGTCCCGATCGAATCCGAGCGCGCATTTCTGGACGGCTTGGCGCAGTGGGACGAGGATCCGGGCGAGCCCCTGCCGGTCGGACAGATTTCGGCGATCATCTACACCTCGGGCACCACCGGGCTGCCCAAAGGCGTCATGAACAGCCACGGCGTCTTCGAGGCGGTCGGCCGCGCCACCGTCGGCATGGTAGGGCTGCGGGCCGACGACGTCATCATGGCGGTGCTGCCGATGTTCCATGCCAACTCGCAGATGTTCGGGATCATGCCGGCGCTCAGCGCCGGCGCCGCGCTCGCCCTGCGCAGGAAGTTCTCGGCGGGCAGCTTCTTCGAAGACGCCAAGCGCTTCGGCGCCACCGGCTTTCCGGCTGTCGGCACCATCATCTCGATCCTGCAGACGCGCTATGCGGACGGCCAGCGCGACCACGGCATGCGCTTCGTCATCGGCGGCGGCATCTCCGGCAGCGGGGAGACCGGCAAGATCATGAGCGACTTCAGGGAAAAGTTCGGCATCACCATCTACGAAGGCTTCGGCTCGTCGGAAACCGGCGGCTGGTTCACCGGCAACACCGTTGCCGACTACCGCATCGGCTCCAATGGTCGCCCGCGCGTCGACATGGAGGTCAGCATCATAGATGGCGAGGACCGGCCGGTTGCGGCTGGCCAGGAAGGCGAGATCGTGGTGCGGCCGCGCGAGCCCCATGTGATCCTGTCCGGCTACTGGGCCAAGCCCGAAGAGATGGTCAAAGCGACGCGAAATCTGTGGTTCCACACCGGGGATCGCGGCTACCTCGACGAGGATGGCTTCTTGTACTTCACCGGTCGCTATAAGGAGCTGATCCGCAAGAAAGGCGAGATGATCTCCCCGGTGGAGATCGAGACCAAGCTGCGCGAGCTGCCCGGGGTCGACGATTGCGCCGCGGTCGGCATTCCCGATCCCGTAGTCGGGGAGGAGATCAAGGTCTGCCTCGTCGCTTGTAAATGCTACACACCGGCCGAGATAAGAGATTATCTGGCGAACCACTTCCCGGTCTACATGCTGCCGCGGTACGTTGAGTTTCTCGACATCATTCCCAAGACAGAGACCGAGAAGATCCAGCGCGCCAAGCTCAACTATACGGGCGACGGTGTGCACGACCTAGATGGCTAGTCAGGCGACCGAATTACCGCAGGTTGTGACTTGCCTCCTGCGGTGCTGCTAAGACGGCTTGGCGCGCACGAAATCGTCGCGCGCTTCGATAGGTCGCCGTGAGCAAGATCAAGCGGCAGGTCGGCCGCGCAGCTAGTCGGCACCTTGATCGACCGGCGGCTCTATCTCCCGGAAGCAGGCGGGGATGGTGGGCCAAAGCGTATGTGCCCCTTGGCGCTAGCCCAGAGGCTGTTATGAACCTTGTGCGAGCGGTTCGCGAAGCGCCATTCGTTCTGGCTGGAATTGACCAGCGCTCGGGTGGTCGACACGCTATTGTCTCCAAATCGTCTCCAGAAACGCGCGTTTCGTCGGTCATGGAGGATACGGCGTCGTAAACGAACAGGGGCACGCCCTCGGTCTTGTAGGATCCTCGTGCTTCCCATTCTGGCGGCTTAGGGTCAACTATCGCGCGGATGAGACTCTGCTGCCCGGCTGGGTCTTGTCGCTTCGTCAGCCGTTGCCCGCTTCCCTAGATGTCAACGCGCCCTTCGGCGGTTCGGTGAGCTTGCGCTTGCGTGCAGCCTTCTCCTCAGCTGGAAGATCCGAATCCTTCAAGGCCTCTCTCACTGCGGCGCGCGCGGCATCCCGGCTCGCCTCGCGCTTCTGCACCCGCTCCAATGATGAGCTCTCGGCCTGCCCCTCACGCCGCGCCATCCTGGCGCCAGCGCCGCCGCCATTCTCGGGGATGAACTGGACGCCGGCCTCCTCAAGGGCAGCGCGCAATTTGTCAATGGTGGACTGCTTCGCGTCCGCTCCGTTCTCGATTCTGGTCACCGTATTCGCCGTGACTCCGGAACGAGCAGCAAGGTCCCTCACATCCCACCCGAGGGCAGCCCTCGCCATGCGCAGTTGAAACGCTTTCATTTATAACCTGTACAAATAAGTAACGATCTGACCCTAATTAGGACTCTTATAGGGACAAGGTACAAGCAAATGGTTACCCGAGCAACGCTGGATGTGTCCCACCATCACCGGAACCACCGACGACAGCCTCTTCGAATCGTGAAGCCCTTCGCCGAGCACGCCTTGGCGTCCAGTGGAAGCCCCAACGCTTGACGTCGACCTCCACCTGATCGTCGTGTGACGTTCGCAGGGCGACTATCTCTCCGAGGCGGACCTGTCGGCCTCCACGCTCGACAAGGTCGCCGACGCGATCTGGTACGGCGAGCGCGCGGCCGTCGCGTGATCCGCCGCAACCCGGTCGTCGACGCTGAGATTTCGGAGCTGCCGAGCGTCCGCGGCCAGAGGCCGCCATGCCGCGCGCCGAGGTCGTCGACCCGCTCCAGGCGTTGGGCTCGACTTCTTCGAGGACGCCCAGTTCCGCAACGATCGGCGCACCTATGACCGCGAGCTGATGAGAGACGCCGCCTGACGCTGTCTTTCTCCGCGGACCACCTCGCCCGCGCGCCGCGGCGATGGATCTGACGCGAGTCCGAGCGCCCCGGAGCGAGCGCTGTCCGGGCACTCACAGCACGTCACAGCGTCGGGACCCGGCGCACGAACCAGCATGTTCGCGGCCGGGGAGGCTTTGCCTCCGGCGCTCCGATCATCCAGTTTCAACCGACCATGGCCGCTGTCGTGATGCGGGCCGCCCGGCGTATCGAGCACATGCGTGACCCGACCGAGCGGCTGCGGGCCACGGTCGTGTGCTCGGGCGCCCTGGACGCGCGTCCGCCGGACCTGCCGGCACGGGCGGGCGCCTCGCCGAGCGCGATGTTCGAAGGCTGCATCGAGGCCCTGATTGCCTTCGTCGACTATAGCTTGACGGCGATCAGCCTCTGGCCGGTGAGAGCGTCGCCGCTAACGAGTGCGAGGATCCTCACGAACACACCTGGCCGGAGACGGCCGGCCATGGCCGGCTCTGCCATTTGAGCGGTACCGACGACGAGAACGGCTACGATGCCGATGCAGTAAGCGAGGATGGCGATCCGTTCGACGGCGCAGAACTGACAGCGCCGGAAGCCGGCGACAGCAGCCAGCTCTAACGACAGTGAATCAGCAAGAGAGCGCGACGATGGCACAAGCGAAGGACGTCAGCCGGCGTGCCGTATTGGCCGGCATTGCAGGGACCGTGGCAAGCGGCAGCGCCGCCGCCATGGCCGGAATTTCGGCCACGGGCACCAGCGCCGAGGTGGACCCCGTACCGCAGGCAATAGCGGGGAAGGCCGTGCCGGTTTCGTCGCCGCCCTGGAGCCCGCCAGATCCGCCGCCTCAGCCACTGAGAGACGAGTGGCGGAAGCGGCTCCAAGCTTACGCCATATGGCTGCATTTCGAGCGCGCAGGTGCTGGAAGCGCTGGAACCGATGGCGCCGTCGGGGCGCGGCGGCGAGGTGACGCGGAATGGCGCCGCCTTCTACCACCGCTGCGAGCCGGCGCGGGCGACGCGCCAACGAGGGCGGCCGCCGGATCCCGGTGCGCCGCCTACGAGCAGATCGAGCTGCTCGACGCCTGCGACGAGTGGTTCTTCGTCAAGCGCCACCTGATCCATCTGGAGCGGTTCGGCACGCTGAATTACTTCCACGGCCCCATCACGAAGCGCGCCAAGTTCCATTTTCCATCGGGGCCGCGGACTTGGTAGGACGTTCCAAAGCCTTCGACGCGCGCCGAGGCGTTGCTCAGCGCCATCGGCTGCGACCGGCCCCGCGGGGAGGAAGCCCGATGTCCGCCCTCCGCTTCTACTCCGTGAAGGCTTGGGAACGGGCGTGATAAACGCGAGCTTCAACCCGCAATGAAAGCCGCTCGCCGAGATGCGGTCGGCGCGGAGCGCGGAATACGCGCACGTACCCGGCTATGATCTGGTCGCCTTCGAGCATGGAAGCCAGCTCGCGGACGCGATCGGGTGGGGGTCTTCACGAGACCGAAGCTCGATGACCTCGTAGCCAGCGCGCCATCATTCGAAGAAGCCAAGAAACGCGCCGAGAAGTCTTGGCGCACGCTGTTGGATCGGGACCAGTGGGGCTCGGGGCGTCCAGGTATGTCCGCCGACAGGACCGATGCTCATCGGCTCTGGATCGACGTTTACCACGATTGAGAGCGAGCCCTTCGTGGCGGAGCCGACCGCGCCGGCCCGCCTGCTCGTTCTCATCGACCAGCTCTTTCGCGAGATGATCGAGAGCCTGGATACGGCCGCCGATCAGGCGGCCGGCGCGCGGACCATCGGGGTCGCGTGGCTGTGCTGGTCTAGCCCTCTAGAAAGTGTCCGACCGAGTTGAGCGGCTTTACCCCGTCGCAAATGATCTTCGTAATTGCCAGCATGGGGACGGCGAGGATGGCGCCGGGCACACCCCACATCCAGAACCAGAAGATGAGAGCGATGATCACCAGGACGGGATTTAGCGTGAAGCGCCGTGCGAGCAGCATCGGCGTGACAACCTCGCCCTCAATAACGTGGATCACGAAATAGAGGCATGCAGGAAGGAGGGCCCACCACTGTCCCTCAATCGCGAGAAGCCCAGCCAGAAGGAAGACGACGACCGCAAAAAGCGGCCCGATTATGGGAACGTAGTTAAGCAGAAACGCGGTCACTCCCCAGAGCACTGGGTCACCCAAGCCGCACGCCCACATCGCAACGCCGGTGAATAGCCCGACAGCGGCGTTCATTGCCGAGACAGTGACTAGGTAAGCAGATACGTTCTGCTCAACCTGCTGAGAGAGGTCAACAACGTGGCGCTTGTCTTTGAACGTAGGTAGAAGTTCCACAAGTCGACGCAAGAAGGTGTCACCCGATATCAAAAGGAAAAATAAGACTATTATGGTTTCGAAGAACCCGCTAGCGAAGTGCTGAGTTCCTGTGAACAGCATTTCGGTTAAACCAAGCTGTGATCCAGATCCCGCAGTTGCCTGGCCCATGCTGTCAACTTGATGTAGGAATTTCTGCAGCGTTTCGATGGGCTGGCTCAGGAAACGAAGACGTTCCTGAAGACGGGGAATGCCCTCAGGAAGCTTGGCTGCCCAATCCGACGCAGGCGCGGACACCGCGGCCCCAATTGCTACGAGGGTACCAAACACGGTGAGGATTAATGCGAGCGCCGCTAGCGGTCGCGGCACGTGAAATTTTTGCAGCAGCCGCATGCCAGGTTGAAGCAGTAATTTCAGCACGATGGCCAGAACGATCGGAAGAATCACCGCCGCAGCGAAATACGAGACCGTCAGCACGGCCAGGATGAACAGTCCGGCCAGAAGGATGACGACCGGATTAGTGGGCAGCAAAATGTCGTCCTGCTTCGGCCCGCCGGTGGTGGCGTCGTCGGTCACCGGCGCGATAACGACGTTGTCGGTACTCATTGTTTAGCCTCCAGATGGGACGCGGGGTCCTAAATTGGCCCCGATCCGCAAGGCAGAACGCCGACATCCGGCGCCCGTTCCCGGCTCAAGCGCTCGGCGACCGGCCCGTATCGTTTGTGTCGCGCATCAACAGCCATTCCCTTTTCCGACAGCGGTCGTGGTGCTGCGCGGCGTAGGCGATCAGCTATTCCATGGTCTCACCGTCGCGGGGCTGCCGATCGAGCACCATATAGCGCACGGCTCGGTCGGCCTGCCGATCCTGTTCGATCCGCCGGAGCCGACACTCACCCCCGCGGTCGGCGCCCGTCGTCTCGGCCGCCAGCTTGCACGGCAGAGGGACAGGCCATCGCCCCGCGCCAATCTGCGCCATGATCTGATCCATCTCGATGTGGATTTGTTCGCGCGTCATGCGGGCCGGGTCCATGTACCGGCCGCTGCGCTGGTCCTCAGCTTTGCGCCGCCGGCGTTCAAGACCGGCCAGCATTGCCCATCCTATGCGCGCATTCCAAGTAGGTGTCGGCGTCCCTCTCCTTCGCTGCCAAGGCTGGTGACGGCGTCGACATAGTCAGGGCCGTAGCCACTTCGAGCCATGCAGCGCCGGACGGCGGCCTGGAGCTCATCGTTGGTCATCTGCTGCACGCCGGCGTCAGGCCTTCCGCGGGCTTGGATCCGGCGCAAGCCAGCAACATGGCGGTCATAGTCGCGGCTCCGTCTGATGATGATGCGACAGACGCGCATACCGCTTGGCTGGGCGATGACTCCGGCGGCACGGAGCCCGCCCTCGTGAGCGTCTGTCTCCTCTTCCGTCAGCAGTCCGCCGTCCGGGACGACCGGACAGCTGCTGATGGCGCGGGAATGAATTTTGCCCCTCCGCCGGGTATCGGTAACCGCGCCAAAGTACGACCCGGCGCACTGAAATGGCGATATAAATCATCCGCATCATTCGCGGGGCTATCGCAGGGCATGCGTCCGCTCTGACGGTGTGCGCGGGCTTGATCCATTAACCGCGTGAAGATACCGTCAGGGGGGAAATGGGGCCTTTGATGGTATTTTTCTTAGCATCAGCTTGTTGAAATTGAGCGATAAATCGACTTTTAGGAGCGCTATTTCTAGCATAAAAGTATATTTTAGGGTTTCATCTGCTTTACCGATCGTGGCGGGGGGAGATGGCGACGGTATCTGGATTTAAGGCGCTGAGACCTAGGAATAAAATGTACAAGGTCGGTGATTGTGACGGTATGTACGTGGTGGCGCAGCCGTCGGGTGCGATCGTGTTCCGATACGACTCTCGCCTAACGGCCGACGCGAGCCGCTGACGTCGGGCCGACATGGCTCCGCAGGCCTGTCCCTGGTGCGGGAAAGCTCGTCTGCGCCTTCGCCATCCTGCACGGCGAAAAGGTCGCCAAATCCGCCGACGAGGTTGGGCCGGCATCCATTGCTACGTTCGTCCCGAGCGACCGGGCGCCGTCGCCGACCACCAGGATCCACATGGTCATGCCGTGTATCCGCCATTCACGTCGATTACCGACCCGGTGATGAAGCCTGCGTCGGCTCCCGCTAGGAAGATGATCGTGGCTGCGACCTCGCTGAGTTGGGCGATGCGCGGGATCGCATGCGACGCCTTGAAGGTTGGCGGCAGAGCGGCGACTGAGCCGAGCGCCGCGGCCGCCATGTCGGTATCCATGACGCCGGCCTGGACGACGTTCACGGTAATATTGCGTGGGCCCAGGTCACGCGCCGCGCCGCGCGTATAGCCGACGATAGCGGCCTTGCTGGCGGCGTAGTCGGTGACGCCGGGCAGGCCGACCCGCGTGCCGAGACCGGACCCGACCGAGATGATCCGCCCGCCCTCGGGTAGAACCCTCGCAGCGGCGCGGATGTTGGCGATGACCCCCATGGTGTTGATCATCCACTGCCGGTCCATCGCGGCGTTGTCGATCTCGGGATCGTCAATGGTCTTGCCCTGGATCGCGATGGCGGCGTTGTTCACCAGGATGTCGAGCTTGCCGAAGGTTTCCACCACGGTCCGGACCAGCGGTTCGGAGGCAGCGGGATCACCTTGGTCAGCCTGGATGGCGACGGCGCGCGCACCTTTCGCCTTCAGGGTTTCGACGACGGCGTTCGCCTTTTCCTTAGAGGAGACATAGCTGATGGCGACATCGGCCCCCTGATGGGCAAACGCTGTGGCGATTGCGGTGCCAAGGCCGCGCGAACCGCCGGTGACGAGCGCGACCTTGCCCGAAAGTGTCTTGGTCATTGTGAACTCCGTTGATCGATTTGAAGGTTCGGGATGGTGTGACGCGTCACCAGGGCAGGCGCTCGTCGAGAAAGAAGAAGCCGCCAGTCGGCCCGTCCTCGCCGAGCGTTGCGTATTTGATCGCGGTACGCGCGCCGTCCGCGATGGTCATCTTCGCCCGCTCCCCGCCCATTGCCGTCCGGAGCCAGCCGGGGTGGATCGTGTTGATCTTGATGGATGTGCCGCGCAACTCCTCGGCCAAGAGGATGGTCGCCGCGTTCAGTGCGGCCTTGGAGGTGTCGTAGCCGAGCATGCGGCCCGGATAGACCGGCGAGGACGGATCGGAGAGATGGGCCAGCGATCCCCGAATACTCGAGACGTTGACGATGCGGGGCGCGGCCGACCGCCGCAGCAGTGGCAGCAGTGTCTGCGTCAGGAACAGCGGCGCGAAGAAATTGACCTCGAACGTCTCGCGCACCTCGCCTGGCAGAGCGACGCTCGGCTGGCGGATGGCCGGCACGCCGGCATCCGGGCTGTCGAGGAGGATACCGGCATTGTTGATCAGGATGTCGAGCCTGCCGAAGTCGCGATCGATGGTCTCGTAAGCGGCGCGCCGGTCCTCTTCGCTGGTGACGTCGAGCTTGAGCGATGACGCCTGGCGCCCCTGCTTGCGCAGAGCGGCCGCAGCGTGCTCCGCCCGCGAGACGTCGCGCGCTCCGACGATCACATGGGCATTGAGCGCCACCAACTCGCGGCAGATCTCGACACCCAGCCCACGCGCACCGCCGGTCACGAGTGCGATCCGGCCGTAAGCGAACCAGTTGTGTGTCGGCGGTTCAGCGGCCATGGTTAGGCTCCTTAACTGCGGCAGTCGACGGGCCGGGATTGTCGCGCGGCGGCAGATCGTTCCTGCGGCGCGCGACGTCCACCAGATTGTCGAGGTTGCCGATGTCCAAGCCGAGGCGCCGAATGGCCGACGCTCGCGACCGAGCCGCCGGAATGGCTGTGCAGCAGCACATGATCGGGCGAGGCGTCGATCGGGATGGCCCGGAGCGCGGGAACTCCGCCCGCATCCGCCTCGGCATAGGTCACGCGTTCCGGCTCGGTAGTGAGCATGTGCCGCCGCTCGGCGAGGCCACGTTGCATCGCGACGTCGTCCGCCGGCCAGCGGCTGGCGAGGTCTGCATAGAAATCTGCCATCTCGAGAAGCTGGTCGCTAGGCATCCTCTGATCTCAGGTAAGTTTAATGATGAAACTACATTAGGCGAACTGATTTAATGACGCAACTGGTTTATGCTCGGGCCCGCCTGCGCGTGGACGGCCTCATTGAAGTGGACCGAAGGGATGCGAAGAAAGAGTCTCGACGATGCCAACTGTCCGGTCGCGCGGTCGCTCGATGTCATCGGCGACTGGTGGTCGCTCTTGATCGTGCGCGATGCGCTGAACGGCATACGCCGCTTCGGAGATTTCGAGCGAAGCCTGGGCCTGGCGAGGAACATTCTCTCGGCAAGGCTGAAGGCGCTGGTCGGTCATGGAATTCTGGAGACCCTGCCCGCCTCAGACGGCAGCGCCTACCGGGAATATGTGCCGACCGAAAAGGGCCGGAAGCTCTTCCCAGTCATTATCGCGCTCGGCCAGTGGGGAACCGAGCACCTGTTCCACCCCTCCGAGCTTTGTTCGCGTCCCGTCGACGCCAGGAATGGACAGCCGCTCGACCGGATGCGTGTTCTGGCGAGTGACGGTCGCGAGCTTGGCCCCGGGGATATCGAATCGGCGTTCGTATAGTGCCTACACGCCGCGTGTCAGGTCGAGGGGCACGAATCGTGCATCGGACAAGAGAGCGGCCGCGGGACCCGCGCCCTGCTGGCGATCCCGGCCGCAAACGCCAGCACGAGCGCCGCCAGCGAAAGGATCAGGTGCGATCGCGTCGATGCGCCGCTCGTCATCGACGGCCCGATCAACGGCGCACTCTTTGCGCTCTATGCCGAGAAGATCCTGGCGCCGACACTGGCCAAGGGCGACGTCGTCATCCTCGACAATCTCAGCAGCCACAAGAGCCAGGCGGCCCGTCGCGCCATCCGCCGGACCGGTGCTCACATGCTCTTCCTGCCGCCCTACAGCCCCGATCTCAATCCCATCGAGCAGCTCTTCGCCAAGCTCAAACATCTCATGCGGCAGGCTCAGCCCAGAACAGTCGAGGCCACATGACGCAAGCTCGGCGACCTGCTCAACCTTCTCTCACCAGACGAATGCGCCAACTATCTCAAAAATGCTGGATACGCTTCCATCTAAATGAAGCATGCTCTAGACTGGCCCAGCTGGCGGGGGGCTTTTCGGGCGGTTAGAAGTCAAGCAACGGCTCCCATCGCGGAGTTGTAGAGCCCGTTGCCGACCGTTGGACAAGCCTGTGCGCCACGATGCGCCGTGAGGAGACCTCGCCAGGAGCCTGGCTTCTCTGCGAAGCCGGCACGATGACCGCTTCATGATCGGGTCGGATCGATAGGCGTCTCAATCCTGTTGTCGAATTGTTAGCCTGAACCGACGTTCAGCTCCGCCTGCCCGCTCGTCACTGGACGGGATCTCTATCCGCGCCGCGACGCGGAAATCCTCGTGGTTCGGGTGGTCTTCGCCTCCCAGCAGCGGTAGCGTCTGTCGATTCAGATCCGATTCAGGATGATCGCTAGGCCACGCGCTACCGCCTCGATCGCTTTTGCCATGCCGTGCTGGCGGGCGACGAGAAGCTCCCATGCCTTCAACGGTGGGCTCCGCTTCGATATCCGCAGCACGATCCGGACCCGACCAGGTTCGAACGGATCCCGACATTGCCGACTTCGAAATGGCTCGATCCCGGTCGATCTCGCCGGATTGACAGTGCGAGGGCGTCAGCCCGAGGTGGGCCGAGACGGAAGCGAACGGCCGAAGCGCGCCGGTTCGTCGACGGCGGCCCGAAAGCTCAGGCAACCATCGGTCCGACACCCGGCGCCATTGTCAGCAGCGTGCAGATCTCGTCGCTCTCGGCCACGCGCCTCATCGCCTTGTGCAGATGCTGCAATTGCTCGCGTGGCACGAGTCGCACCTCTGGGAGCGGCTCCAATGATCAGGCTAAGATGCTGGGATTGTTCGAGCAGTTCGAGGATACGTCGCTCGAACTGAAGCCGGGTCACGGCTCCGACTATCACCTTGCCCCCCGGAACAGCGGGCTGTCGGAGCCCCAACAACCCGACTTTTTTGCGTCTTGGATAAGGTCGACCGTACCCGGCCCCGTCACGGTCGAAGGGGTCAGCGTCGGCAGCTGCCCCAGTGGAGAAAACGTCCCGTGTAGCGGCTATAGCAATACACCCGGGGCACTGACCGATAGTAGACCCGCCTCGGACGGCAACTGCCCCACTTAATAAAACGCCCTGTGTAGCGGTTGTAGCAGAACACCCGCGCAGGCCCGACGTGCGAAAGATCGTCGGCCGCGGTGGCTATCGCATTTGGATGGGCAGGTAGTGCGGAGCTCGCGGTTGGCGCTAGAATGCACGTTCCGAAAGCGACTACGCCGGCAATCAACAGGGCTCGCATTGGTGCTCCCTCATGCAAGTTGGCGACCGAGCGCGGGCCGCCTTTCAACGGCTAACCGCCTAGCGCTACCACCACTGTGTGTAATCTGTGCATCAAGCCTGGGCAGCCACGCCACGCGCTCTCGCTCCCCGGTCAAGGCGAGTGCAGGCAGCAGCGTCACGCCAAAGAGGCCCCGCGGTTCCGCGGCCCAGTTGCCTGAGCGACGTCGGGAGATTGCGGAGAAGCGAGGCAAAGCCGTTCCGGACGACGCCAGAACACTCTCTCGGACCAAGGAACTCGCCGCTTCAGCCGGCAGCAAGGGCCGGAAGAACGTGGCGCCCGAACAGCGGGGCTTCTCCCAAGGACCGCGAGCTTCCGTTGTAGCCAGCCGAGCCCCGCTCGCAGCCTTGGGGGATCTTAGAGTGTCTCTCTAGCGGTCCTCATCGGAGCTGATGCCCATTCGGCCGGGCCTCTTGGGGCGGATCAGGCCAGAGAAAATAGCCGCGCAGATCGACTGCGGCCAACAGCGCGTTCTTGCCTGCCAACCGCGAAGGATCTCGGTCGGCGACGAGTTTCGTCATGAAATTCCAAGGGCCGTGTTCTGCCGGTAGATTGCGACCGGCGGCATCGCGCGTCACCGCGATAATCTGGCGGGGTCCGACGAACTGATAAAGGATGACGGCACGGCTCATTTCCCCAACCTAACGCATGCCGCCCGCCAGCGCCTTATCAATCCGAAGATCGGCGGTCCTTGGGTCGCGGCCTCTCGTCTGGGCGCTCCATTCATCGAACGTTGATGTTCGTCGTCTAGGCATGCTCACGCGAGGGCACTTTACAGCGTCGGCCCTTCCGCGCGTCTTATATCACTTAACTTGCCCCGTCGCACTTGCGGGCGCGGTTCTTTGCGCGACCTAAGTTCGGCGGGAGCGCCCGAACGGCGAGCGATCGCTTCTCCGCCGGGTTTTCTGATTTTTGTGATTGGCGTTCCTGTCCTCGGGTTGCGCAGATCGTTCGGATCGAGTCTTAGGGTTCGGCGCTTCCACCGCTGGCGTCGCTCGAAGCTCGATGCGTGCGAATGCGCCCGAAAGGCCGGAGTAGAGGGGGCGGCCTTTCGTCTTGGCTGTCGCCGCTCTCTCTTACCCCCTGTTCCGTCGGCCCTGCCGAGCCCCATCAGCCGCAAAGCGCGTTTCTCGTTCGGCCATGATTCAGGAGCACATCTAGGGCCCTCCCTGTTCCAACGCCCCGACCATCGACGTCGATAGCGTGATTTCAACGCTCTCCATCCAATTCGCCGCTCCGATGCGGCGCCTGCGCTGCGCGGTCCGTTCATCGACGACGCGAGGGGGATCGTTGCCGATGGCACCACTGTCTCCATGTGCCGTGATGGAAATGACCGATGTGAAGTCCGGGCCGACGCGGACACGCACCAGCCGCAGAGGGCACTGCCGCCTCGTCAGCAGCAGCGATGCTTCACACTGATATGGATGGATAAGCGGGGCGGCTTGCCTGCCGCCGGTGTAGACGGGCGCATTTGGCGGTCGGATGCCCTCTTGCCAACCAAGGCCTCGCGGCGCTCCAATGCCCCGGGCTCGCCTGTCGCATTCCATCCGGCGGGCGGGCTGCAAGGGCCAGCGTCGCCTCTATAATCGCCAATCAAGGCACAGCTCATGGCGGCAGCAGAGGTCCGCGGCCGTTTTCTGGGCGAAGAGGTGGAACGCCGCGTAGAAGCGCCGTTGGAGCGCGACAAGGCCGAGGCTACGCTCGGACGGTACGTTCCGCAGATGTTCACCGAGATGGCGCAGGTGCTCTCGCCCATCTAGCTGCTGCTCCATCGACTGGGCATTGCAGAGAAGGGTCGCTCGAATCGCAGCTAGCCATGCGCGCAGCAATCGAGCACTAACTTTACGCATATTTCCCGGACTATCCAAAGGTTAATACTACAGAAGAAGTTCACAATCCGGTAATAGAAATCTGCCTCGGGGCCGTAAGCACCGCGATAGAGCTGGCAGAACATCTCACAGACCGCAGGAAATCGAGGCTTGCCGACCTAAGCCCACCGGCCGCGTTCCCACCCACACGGATGAGATCGAGAGGCATCCTGCACTGCTGATCATCTTGACTCTGGCCGCCACGATGGACCCGCAAAGAGCATAGCATCTTCCGAGAGAAGCTGGCGGAGACAGGCCGTCTTCCGCCAGAAGCAAATACACCTAAGCAGGAACTTGTCATTCAAGCTGCTGAAGCCGGCGCGGACAAAGAGCGCGCGCCCAGGACAGGTCACCGGGGTGCTCAGGAATAGAAAACCCGCCAGCAAGTATTATTGCTTAGCCTGTTGTGCCTATGATTTGACATGGGCCGCCCACCACAACGTCGACGACCGCAGCAGCAGAGCACGCCCGCCGCCACCGCCAGGAGCCGAGCGGTTGCACCGCGGCTCCGCAGGACTGACCAGCCCGAGCCGATCGAGCAGCCGCCTCCAGGCTGGATAGAGCCCGCATTGGCCAAGCTGGCCGTCAAGATCTCGACCGGCCCGGGATGGTCGCACGAGATGAAGCTCGACGGCTACCGGCTGTGCTGCCAGGTGGCCGACGGCGCGGTGACGATCTGGACGCGCAACGGTCACGACTGGACGGCCCGCTTTCCTTCGATCGCTGTCGAGCGGGTGCGGCTGCCGGTCCACGACGCTGTGATTGACGGCGAGGCCGTGGTGCTGGACGAGCGCAGAATTCCCAGCTTCGGGGCACTACAATCGGCCTTCGGCCGCGGCCGACGCCATCTTCATGGCCTTCGACCTGCTGCACCTCGACGGGCTTGATCTGCGGGGCTGGAAACGGGCCGACCGCGCGATGCTCTGTTCAACGTCGTTCCGGCGACGCTGCGCCATGTACACATCAGCGAGAATATCGAGGGCGACGCCAAGCGCATCCTCGAGGCCGCGTGCGAGCACCAGCTGGAAGGCATCGTCAGCAGGCGCTGTGCCGCGCCTACAGGTCGGGCAGGACCAGCGATTGGGTCAAGACGAAGTGAGTCTCGTCCGACACCTTCGTCATTATCGGCTACGAGCCGGCGTCCTCTGGACACGGCATCGGGGGGTTGCGCGTCGCCGAAGTGGGCGATGACGGCAAGCTCGTGTCCGTGGGCGGCGTAGGAGCCGGCCTCACGCGCGAGGTAGCCATGGCCCTGGCGCAGAAGCTCGACGCGATCCGCACGCCCAAGCCACCCGTCCCCGCGCTGCGCTCCAAGACGGTCGTGTGGGTGCGGCCGGAGCTGTGCGCCGAGGTGGAATACCGCAGCAGAACGCGCGACGGCGAGCTGAGGCACGCCAGTTTCAAGGGGCTACGTGAGCCCACCGACATGTGATCTGCGCAGCGCCCCCAAGGGTTACGGCGCGACGTCACCCGACGTGTTGCGCTTGAACTCGCGAGCGGCTGCCTGAAGCTTATCCCGGTCGTTGCCATATTTGTCGATCAGTTCAAGCACCAGTTCCCGCGTAAGGCCGAACTTTCGAGCGAACTCATCGACCTCGTCAGCTGAAACCTGCTGGCGGTCGGCTGCTCCCACTTTGGTCTTGTCGTCAGTCATCTGCTGGCCCTCCATTGGCAGTTGCTGCTACCACAACGGCCGAAGGCCATCGGAGGTCCCTGTCCCTCACGCAGCTGGGGACCGGGCGGCCGGTCGTCCGCCACGATCTGAGATGACCCGTCCGGCAGCGAACGCTGTAGCTGGCTTGCCTCTTCCCAGGGCGCGGAGAGCCAAGTCACGGCGCAAGATTTGAAAGGTAGGCCCAAACGGCGCCCTGATCATCAGCGCGAGCCGTGAGCCCGACATATCCATCGGGACGCACGAGCCAGAGCACATCATCGAGCGGCCCTATCCCAGTGCCGACGATCAACTTGGGAAACTGTTCGGCCAATGGCGCTGTCGATGCCGGATCGCCAAGGAGCGTAAAGCCCGCCTGCCCGTCGGCATCAGGACCCGGTTCGGGTTTGGGAAGCGGCCAGCGCTCGCCGGCCAACGGGGCACCGCGGAGGCTCGCCGTCCCGCGGGCCGCCACAGTGAGGGGGCTCTTGGAATAAGCCAGCTCAATCTCTGCCAGGGTCTGAGCGACGCGATGCTGAACCCGCGGAAAGTTCAGGGCGACGTGCGCAATCTTGTTGCGGACGGCTTGAGCGAGCGGATTATGAACGACAGCCGCATCCGTCATTAGCGAGGCGTTGCGGAGGACGATGTCGCCGACCGCGCTCCGCTCCTGCGAATAGCTATCGAGGAGCGAAAGGCGGCAGTCGGCTCGCGCCACCATCGCCAGCTTCCAAGACAAGTTGAAGGCATCCTGCATGCCGGTATTCATGCCCTGCCCGCCGGCAGGGCTGTGGATATGCGCGGCATCGCCGGCCAGGAAGATGCGACCCCGGCTATAGTCACGAACCTTGCGTTCGTTGATGCGGAACGCCGTCAGCCAGATGGGATTGCTGAGCCTGATGCCACCCGGCCCCCTTCGATCTACCAGCGCCTGAACATCGTCGAGCGTCGGATCGGGCCGGTGCCCATCAGCTGTCGCGGCCGCGCCAAGGTCGGAGATGACGCGATAGCGGCCCTCGGCAATCGGGAAGAAGACGAGGATGCCGTCGGCGTGCCAGAAGATGCCGATCTCGTCTGGGTCCTTCAGACCTGTGAGATTGACATCTGCCAAGGCCCAATCGCTCGGCTGGGTCGATCCTTCGAAGCTCATTCCCAGGCCGTGTCGGACGGTGGAGTGGGCTCCATCGCAGCCGATCAGCCATTCTATATCCATGGTCGTCGTGGCTCCGGCAGCGTCCTGGAGTGTGCCGAATACACAGCCGCCATGTTCCTGGAAGTCCGACAACTCCACTTGCCGGTCGACCTCGACGCCGAGCTCACGCAGGTGGGCTTCCAGGATGCGCTCGGTTTCGCTCTGGGGGATCATCAATGCGAAGGGATAAGGGCTCTGAATGCTGTTCAGACTGACACGGGCGATGGTCTCGGCACCAGTCGAGAAATAGGCGCCGTGGCACTTCGCGCCGACACTCAGAAATCGCTCGACGAGACCGGCGCCGGCGAGCAGCTCGAGACTTCGGCTCCAGATGACGAGAGCCTTCGATTTGTCCGTGCGAGAGTCCGCCTTGTCGATGATTCGCGTCGGCACGCCGTACCGCGTGAGCTCGATGGCCATCGTGAGGCCGACAGGTCCAGCCCCCGCTATCAAGACCCGGGCATCATTGGGCATTGCGTTTGCTCCTTTGACCGCGCCCATCCAATCAGGGCGGGGAGGATATCGTCAATGGCAACAGGTCTGCACGGGCGCGACGGTGCTCGGGGGAGAGCATGGCCAACCACCTGAGTTTCTTCGTCGTCAGCCCCGCCGGCGTGAGCCCGGGGCAAGGCGGCAACGTGTAGCCGGCCGCGCTGTTCTGAGAATCGAAAGGCCGGCGCTCCCGCACCGGCCCTTGCGGCTCGAGCGCAGAGCGTGGGGGCTGCGCGAGCCGAGTTATTGAAACCCGGCGGGTCCGGGTTGGCAAGCGTGGGGCTGGCGGCGGCCTAATCGCGGTCCGGCTTCTCCGAGAGAATCGCGCCGGTCCGCGCATCGGCATGAAACTCAAGGCGTTGACTTCCCTTCAGGCCTTCGCCCTCCCAATGGCCATCGTCTGCCTCCAGTTCATAGATCTCGGTATAGCCCGAGGCAGCGAGCTTCTGCCTCAGCTGTTCAAATGACATCCAATCTGCGCCAGGGATGTCGGCCCTGGCCGAGCCGCCCAGCGCGGCTAGGATGAATGCTGCGCACAGGAGTCTCATGAGGACCCTCCCGACTTGACCGATCGGACCCGCCGCGCGCTGCGGTCGGTTCCGTGGACGCCAGAAATGAAGAGGCCCAGCGCGCGGCGGAGCAGGGCCCCAGCTCCGCCGGCAGAAGCGTTGCTGCTAGGCCGCCGCGGAGCTCCCGAAGTCCAGAGCCTCGGCCCGCGCCGCCAGCCGCTCGCGCACCGCCCCCGGCAACTGGCGTGCCGACTTCACCCGAGGCAGGGCGAATTCGGGGATATGCGCCGGGCGCCTCCCGAACGCCGCCTCGTATTCCGCGTAATTGTTGAAGCGGTGGTCCGACAACGTGGTGTCCAGGGTCGGCAGGGCGCCGCGTGGCTTCTTCATGAGAACGAATATAGAGCATTCGGCGCTCGCCGCTAGCGACCGAGGCGAGCCGATCCGTCACACTCTATTTTCCTGCGCGATGAGAGTCCTGCCTTTGCTTCTGAAATCCTACAGGAGTATGAGGCCATCCGTGCGAGGCTTATGGGGCTCCGGGATAGGCTGGCGGCTCAACCGAAATGCGTCGAGTAGCGCAGGTTCGGGATCTCCTCGCCGCCAGCGGTTGACCCTCGAGCGAGCGGATGTACGCGCAGTTCACGCTTCAGCCTCGTTCGCCTAATCCTGAAGTCGTGGAGCTCGGTTCGGCTGACCTCTCTGAGGTCGCGGATCTCTTCCGCCTCCATCGGCGGCGCCTCCAACAGCCTGAGCCGCTCCAGTGCCGTGGCCAGATCCGCGGGCAGCTCCAGATTCAATCGCATCAACAGCTCCGTGGTTGCCAGGGAGCGGTCGCTCCTTGGATGCCGCTTGCCTGCGGGGCTGCGCTGAGCTTCACTGCCGCGTGGCTCGCCCCCTGTTCCATCCGGCGGGGCGGGCAAGAAAGGCCGGCGCAGCCTCCTGCGTCGGCCTTTCGCATTTTCGTGATCGGAGTTCTCGTCCTTCAGGTTGCACCGATCAATCGTATCGCGCTTTAGTCCTTGGCGCTCCTGCCGGGGTGTCGCCCGAAGCTCGACGCCTGCGCGTGTGAGCCCGAGAGGCCGGCGCAGGGGAAGGCGCCGGCCTTTCGCCACTACTGCGGAGTTGCGAGTTCGTCGACTTAACGCCCTGGAACTGTTTGCACGACGCGACATTTCCGATCTGGCAGGCGCGATCGGCGCGCAGGGGTGCCGGTGGCGCCGAGCCGGCCGGCGCTGTCTTCGGACGGCGCCGGCCTTCTGCTGTCTGGGAACCCTTTCGCGGTTGACGCATTTGTCTCCGGGTTCGGCGGTCCCCCTCTTCCATCCGGACGAACCTCTGAAGTCGGCGATGCCTCCGCCAGGGCCCGCCAGCCTTTTGCGTCTTCGGGTCGTCGCCACCACGTGGGGTTGCTCGACAAAACCCATACACGCGGCGCAAGGATCTCATCTTCGACGCGCAAGGGCCCTGGCGGAGGCGATCCGTCGGGTCATCGCTTTGTGGCCCTCCGTTCGGCCCGAAACCGCTCCAGCCATTCAGCGAGGGTCGGCGAATGGTCGCGCAGCGTTTGTGCCTCGGTCATGAGGACATGAATCAGGTTCGCGGTGCCGAGGGCGGCATCATTGTACAGACCATGCCTAATGGACAGGATGTCGGCGATGTCGTCCCGGGTGATGCGGGTGGTTTTCTCGCGTAGAGCCTGCGCGACTAGCCACGCCGTCTTAGGGCTGAGCTTAACGACGCCATCATCTACTGTCGCCCGAGCCATCTGCTCGGCGAGTGCCAGAAACTTCCTCGTCGGGCCAGAAGCGGGCGTGGTTGACTCTGCTCATGTGGCGTTTGCCGGTGCGCGCTCGCAGGCGTCTACAAGCAGCTGTGCGAAGCGCCGGGCGACGTCCTTGCTGAAGCGCTGCAACGTGCTGTGGCCACGCTGAGGCGCTGGCTCGAAATGGAAGTAGGCGACCGTGAACCCGGCGCTGTCCTGCACCTTGAAGCTCTCAGGGTACTCGACGATGTGCAGCGGCCAACTCGGAGCATCGGGGCTCATAGGGCAGCGGCTCCCAGGTCAATCCTCGTTCTTATAATGTTCTTATTTCAGCTGAGCACAAGGGCGGCGCTGCGACACGGCTGGCCGCGGCAGAACGATTCGGCGGAGGATTGAAGCGCGTCGTCCGTAGTGCATGACTCGACAAAAGCGGCAGCACGTACTTGTGAATCTCGACGGGCTCTCGTTCGGCCGCTTCGGGATGGACCACCGTGGCCTCCGGCGCCAGAGGGGGGAGGACCAGAAGCCGAGTGGATCTGTGGCCCCTTCGACTTCATCCGGCGGGCGCGCGGGGCAGACGGCACGGGCTGGGGGCGCCTGCTGGAGTGGAGCGACGACGACGGCCTCCCGCACTCCTACGTCGTGACGGATGAGGTCCTGCAAGGTGATGTCGGTGCTCTGGCGGCCGACATGGCCTCCAACGGCTTGGCCATCTCGACGGCGGCCAGTGCTCGCAGGAACCGAGTACCTGAACCGGCCGCGGAGTGACCATCGGGTGCGCCTGGTGCCACACACCGGCTGGCACGCAGTGGGCGACGCTCAGTTGTTCGTGTTGCCGGATCAGACCATCGGCACCGCCGGCAATGAGGAGGTCCGACTTGCGAGCAAAAGCCAGACCGCGTCCGACTACGCAAGCGCCGGCAAGCTGGAGGATTGGAGCAGCAGCGTCGGGGCGCTGGTCGACGGGCACATCTGGCCCACCTTCGCCGTGTCGCTCGCCTTCGTCGGCCCCCTGCTCAGTATCGCTGGCCTGGAGGGCTGCGGCTTCAACCTCTACGGCGAGGTCAGCAAGTGCAAAAGCACATGTGCGGAGGCAGCGGCGAGCGTGTGGGGCAAGGGCTCCGCCATTGGCGGGTTCGTGCAGACGGCCCGAGCCACCGACAACGGCCTTGAAGGCGTAGCCGCCGCCCACAGGCACACGCTCTTGGTCATCGACGAAATCGGCCAGCTGGACACCCGAATCGCGGAACAGGTCGCCTTACATGCTGGCCAACGGTCGCGGGAAGAGCCGCTCGGCGCGCTACGGTTCGGCGCGAGAGTCGGCAACGTGGCGCTGCCCGGTCCTCTACACCGGCGAGATGACCATGGCGACGAAGATTACCGAGGGCGGCCGGCGGGCGATGGCCGGCCAGGCGGTGCGGGTGGTCGACGTGGCGCAGGACGCCGGCCAGGGCTTCGGCGTCTTCGACCATGCTGGCGACACCGGGGACGCGAAGGATCTGGCCAACCCCCTCAAGCGGGTGGCCATCTCCACCTACTGCGCCGGCGGGCCGGAGTTCGTGCGCAGCATCCTCGCCGAGGGCTGGCAGCAGGCGGCGGGGCGGGCCTGGTCGACGTCTTCGTCAGGAATGCGCTCGACGGCCGGGGCGACGGCCAGGTGAAGCGGGCGGCGCAGATGTTTGCCCTGGTCGGCGTAGCCGGCGAGCTGGCGCGGTCGTGGAATATCGTCCCTTGGCAACGTGGCGCTGCCCTTGGCGCGGCGACCGAGCTGTTCGAAAGCTGGATTGAGAGCCGCGGCGGCTTGGAGGGGGCCGAACGCATGGAGGCGGTGCGCAAAGTCCGACGGTTCATCGAAGCCCACGGTGATGCGCGGTTCGCCGATCTGAACGCCGGCATCGATGTGACCGACCGTGGATACCCACGGGACAGCTCGAGCGACCGGCCGGTGATCAACCGCGTCGGCTTTCGCAAGAACTCTGGCGCCACGCTCGAATGGTGGATCCTGCCGGAGGCGTGGAAGGCGAAGGTGAGCAGCGGCATCGATCCCGTGATGATCGCCAGCATCCTTGCCGAGCTTGGGCACCTTGTGCCGGACAAGGCCGGCAAGTTCTCGCGCTCAGAACGGACCCCGCTGGGCACGCGGCGGGTGTACGTGATCAAGGCGAGCGTGCTGGAAGGGGGCGACGAATGACCGACGCTGTGGCCTACGACCTGCGCGAACTCGTGCTCGACGCTGTCTGGGGTGTAACAGGTACGTGTGACGGGTGTGACGCCATCGGGCCGCCGTAGGCCGTCGGCTGCTTCGGGCGGAACGAGGCAAAAAGACTAATAATTGCAATGTGTCACACCTGCAACACCTGTCACACCCGGCTTTTGCAGAGAGAAAGGGAGGAGGCTTGTTCGGAGGAGCCAATGAGTGGCGCACCGGTCTGGCCAGGTTGTTGCCTGACCCAGGCGCCGTGCCCCGGCTTCAACGACTGGCCCGCCGTCTAACGGAACGCGCTACGGCCTTCGGCATCGACGCCAAGACGGTCAGGAAGTGGGTCGAGCGGTTTCGATCCCAAGGGGCGGCGGGCTTGGTCGATCGCTCCTTGAGGCCCAAGGCGGTGCGTCAGCCAACACCCGTTGAGATCGCTGACTGGATTGTCGCCCTGCGTCGTCAGCGCTGGACGGGCCAGCAGATCGCCAAGCAGACCAGGGTCTCGCCCGCCACGGTCAGCCGCATCCTGCGGCATGCCAGGTCGAGCCGGATCAGGAATCTGGAGCGCCGGCGCCGATTGTGCGCTACGAGCCTCCATAGGACAGGGCGATGCATAGCGGGATTGAGCGCCGGCTTCGGCGGATCGAGCAGAGCCGGCAGACGGAACGCGCCGCGCGCTATTTGATGCTCGACCGGCCGCCCCGCGAGGGCGAGACGGAAGAGGAGCTGCTTGCCCACGCCCATAGCGCCTGCGAGCCGATGTCGGAAGAGGAGTGGATGTTGACACATGCCGCGGGCGGCGGTGGTGAAACCCCAGATGCAAAGAGAGCTTAGAACTTGCCTAGCCACTTTCATCCTCTCGGGTCAGAGCCGTAAGTCTCTCGGCATCGACAATCTCTAGGGTGCGGTAGCCCGTTCGAATAATGTCGGCTTCGATAAGGCTTGCGAGAGCGCGACGAACACTCGATCGTGTCATTCCGATCAGCCGCCCGAAATCATCCTGGCTGGCCAGCACACGGCCGTCGGCATCGGCTAGGCGCAGAAGCAGCTTCGCGAGACGGGCACGCGGGCTCAGAGAAAGCGCCTCTGCCAGCAGAGTGAGAGCAACAGCGAGATTCGCAAAGCTTTGTTCGTACAGGATGCGCCAGTTGGCAGGATCATGCTGGAGAAGCCTCTTCAACGGTCCTATCGGGATGTGGAGGACGCGGCTCTCAAGTGCTCCGGAGAGGCTGACGAGCCGTGTCGCCCCGGCCATCAGCGCGGCCTCGCCGATCCAAAACCCCGGTTCGGCGCGGTGTACCGTGACAACCTCACCGCCGATCAATGGAAAGGTGATTTCAAACGCGCCTGAGGCGAGACCAAAGATGCCGTTGGGTTCGTCGCCCGCAAGATAGATGACCTCGCCGGCTGCGACCTGCCGCCAGCGGCCATTCTCAGCAACCCATTTCCGAAAATCGGGTGGTTGCTCGGCCAGCCAACCAACCCGATCCAGTGGGTCAAGGCTGATTGCGGCTTTCTCCCTGGATTGGTCCATTTGCAGCAAAGTCTCTTCGCCAGACGCGATACGCATCGCGCGACACAGTGACGGATGCAACTCAAAAACGCCTACCTGCGTTGTGGGATTGCGCGGAGTCATATCGCGTGCCGCTCGACCGTCACGGTGACGAGTAGGGGGGCAATAACAGACCTATTGAGGAAGACGTCTTAAGGGGACATCCATGCGCCGACAGCACCTCCTTGCTGGTCTTTCCCTTCTTGCGCTCGTGGTTGACGGCAGCCACCAACCGGTCTGCGCGCAGGGTCAGGACGTCCGAAAGGACGCAACTGCAGTTACGAGAGCGGCCAACCAAAGGCTGCTCAACACACTACCCTTCTCGGACAAATCCGACTTCGACAACGCGAAGCGTGGCCTGATCGCCCCCCTACCCGCGGACGCCATCAAGGGCGCTGCGGGTAACATGGTCTGGAACCCGGACCAATACGGGTTCATCAAGCCAGACGCTGCGGCACCCGACACGGTCAACCCCAGCCTTTGGCGGCAGGCCCAATTGATCACTATGAGCGGCCTGTTTGAGGTCGTTCCCGGCATTTACCAAATCCGCAATGCCGACCTGTCGAACATGACCATCATCGAAGGCGCGGAGGGGGTGACGGTTGTCGACCCGCTCGTGTCCGCCGAGACGGCCAAGGTGGGCATGGACCTCTACTATAAGAACCGTGGTCAGAAGCCGGTAAAGGCGGTGATCTATACGCATAGCCATGTCGACCACTATGGCGGCGTGAAGGGGGTCGTCAGCGAGGCCGATGTGGCCGCCGGCAAGACCAAGATCTATGCGCCGGACGGCTTTCTGGAGGCCGCTGTGGCCGAGAACGTCATGGCCGGCAACGCGATGAGTCGCCGCGCAAGCTACATGTATGGCAACCTTCTGCCGCCCGACGCCAAGGGGCAGGTGGGTGCAGGCCTCGGCACGACGACGTCCGCCGGTACGGTAACGCTGATCGCGCCCACCGACATCATAACGAAGACCGGTGAGAAGAAGGTCATCGACGGCCTGACTTACGAGTTTCTGATGGCCCCCGGCTCAGAGGCGCCTTCCGAGATGATGTGGTTCATCGAGGAAAAGAAGGCGATGGAGTCCGCTGAAGACGTAACCCATACACTGCACAACACCTACTCGCTGCGCGGCGCGAAAATCCGCGAGCCGCTGCCTTGGTCGAAGTACATCAATCAGGCCCTGGATATGTGGGGTGACAAGGTCGAGGTCATCTTCGCGCAGCACCATTGGCCGACGTGGGGCAACGACAAGGTCGTAGCCCTGATGAGGAGCCAGCGCGACCTCTACCGATATATCAACGACGAGACGCTGAGGATGCTCAACGAGGGCATGACGATGCGTGAGATTGCCGAGGCATTCAAGCTGCCTGCTAGCCTTGGCAATGTGTGGGCAAACCGGGGCTACTACGGTTCCGTGTACCATGACGTCGCTGCCACCTACGTCCTCTATCTTGGCTGGTTCGATGGCAATCCAGCGACCCTTCACGAGCTGCCGCCGGTTGAAGCGAGCAAGCAGTACGTCGCGTTTATGGGCGGCGCTGAGGAAGTCCTCAAGAAAGCCAAAGCCTCCTACGATAAGGGCGACTACCGCTGGGTGGCGCAAGTCGTCCACCATGTCGTGTTCGCAGATCCGAGCAATCAGGCCGCCAAAGATCTGGAAGCGGACGCGCTTGAGCAGCTTGGTTATCAGTCCGAATCCGGGCCGTGGCGCAACTTCTACCTGACCGGCGCTCAGGAACTGCGGAAGGGCGTCGCGAAGCTACCCACCCCGAACACCGCCAGCCCTGACACAGTTCGGGCGATGTCTGTCGAAATGTTCCTTGACTATCTCGGCGTCCGTCTCAATGCGGAGAAGGCTCGCAACGCAAAGGCAAGGCTCAACTTCGACCTTGGGAAGGACGGGGCCTACGTCCTTGAGCTTGAGAATGGCGTGCTGAACCACACGAAGGGCAAAGCAGATAACGCCGATGCGACGGTGGTGCTCTCCCGCGATACGCTGAACAGCATCATCCTTCAGCAGGTCAAGCTTCAGGATGCCCTTTCCTCTGGCGATGTGAAAGTGTCAGGCAATCAGACAAAGCTTCAGGACGTGGTATCCAACCTAGACACTTTCGAGTTCTGGTTCAACATCGTGACGCCGTGAACGTCAGAGGACTTCACGGCGATACAGCGTTCGAGCGGTCATTCGTCCGGCTCGACATCGTTAGGTATAAGTCATTTGCTCGTCGGGACTCGCTTTCAACGAATGGGTCTCATCCACTTCATCGATAAATGACGAGAGGCAGTTATGGCTACATTCAGCAGTACGTACCTCTACACTCTCACTCCCGGTGGGACGAACCAGTACACCGTAAACGGTCAGGTCGCGAACGGTCAGGCCGGCGGCTCCGAGGAGCCGGGTTCAGACGACGGCCAGTTCCAAGCTGGTGAGACGGTTTCTGTGACGTTCACGTCGCAGCCGAGCCTCGACGGCGAGTATACTTATGTTGGCCATGAGCCCGGCATCCCCGGTTACGTCGCCCAGGGACCCGACGGGCTCTTTTACCTCTTCTCGAACGAAGAGGTTCCACTCAATCAAAACTTCAATGTTCAGACCGACCCGGTTCCGATCTGCTTCTGCGCGGGAACGATGATCGGGACTCCCGGGGGCGAGCGTCGGGTTGAAGACCTCACCGCCGGCGACCCCGTGCTGACTGCCGACGGGCAAGCCCGGTTGGTGCTCTGGATCGGCCGGCAGACCGTCGCGTCGCTGTTTGCCGAGCCGTTGCGCAGCTACCCCATCCGCGTGGCCGCCGGCGCGTTGGCCGAAGGCATTCCTGCCCGCGATCTTTACGTCTCGCCAGACCATGCCTTGCTGGTCGAGGGCGTACTGGTGCAGGCTGGCGCCCTAGTCAATGGCGCGACGATCACCCGCGTCGAGCAACCGGAGCCGCGATTCACCTACTACCACATCGAGCTCGAGGACCATGCCCTGGTGCTGGCGGAGGGCGCGCCGGCGGAAACTTTCGTCGACAACGTCACCCGCCGCCGCTTCGACAACTACGCGGAATACGAGGCGCTATTCGGTGATGAGGCCGCCAACATCGTGGAGTTCGAGCTGCCGCGCATCAAGTCGGCGCGCCAGCTGCCACAGGCGGTGCGCCAGCTTCTGGCGGCCCGGGCGGAGGCGTTGGGCTTCGTGGATGTCGCGGCAGCCTAACAGTCCATCGCCTCGCCGAACTCATTCGGCCTCGTTTGGCGGCGCTACATCCGCTCGCTCGAGGGGCTGCTCTCGGCAGCGCGGAAGGGTTGAGGGCGCGCCGGATCCCGGCTGGCCACCTCCTGCCTGAGCTTATCGCGCAGCGCGATCTGCTTGGCCTGGATCGCCTCGAGCTCCTTCAGGATCTCGACCGCAAAGGCGGAGCCCTGACCGCGGACGTCGAGCTCGGCTATAAGCTCGCGCTGCCGCGCGATTTGGGCGTCTCCGGCGGTGATATCCGCCTCGAGTTCCTCCAGCATCCGCTGGACGCTCGGCATAGGAAGCGTCCCCCTTGTCGTCGACGCCCAGGAGCCTACAATGCCGCGCATTGGTGCTGAAAAGATGGGCTGATCGCAAACAGCACGGCGCTCGTGGTCGGCGCTATGCAGGGGGCGTTCACCATACCGTAAAGTGTCGGCCCGCAGCGGCCGCCGCCGCGTGGGACACGCGATAAAGCTCAGCGACGGGTCAGCGCGCATTGAACCAAGCGCTTAATCTCGAAGGGATGCCACGGTTTGGGGAAAAAGCGAACGCGTTCCGGCAGGGTCTCTCCGGCTTCAAGCCAACCCGAGGCGGCGGCGACGTAGATCCAGGGCCATCGCTTTGCTACGACCTGCGCCAGAGCGAGACCCGAGAATGCGCCTCCTGGCATATGGACGTCGGTGAGGAGGAGGCAGATCTTCTCTGCATTCCCCACGGCACCATGTGGGCCAACGCAATCTCAGCATTGCTGAACTCGATCGCGTCAAGGCCCAACTCTTCCACGATGCCAACGACGACGGCGCGGATCAGAGGCTCGTCCTCGACGATAAGCGCAGTGTTCCTAAGGAGATTCTCTACGTGCTTCCCGCCACGAGAAGGGGGGCACAGCTTGTCTCTTAGCCGCCGACGCCCAGTAGCTCCTGCCGACGATAATGATGATTTAGGGCGGCTGGCGCCGTTGTCGAGTCGGAACCGGCGCGCGTAGCACGCGTTGAGTTGGCACGATAGAGCACCACAACTTAGGCCCCGCCCGCGGATGACGCGAGCGGGGCCATTTGCCTCGCGCCCCGGCGCGTCCGAAGCCTCGAGAGGGCAGCCCTCATCGGGCGAGACCTCCCAAAGACCGCCGGCTGGTCCGTCGAGGCCCGCAGTTCCATCCGACGAGTGGGTAGAGAGGCCGGCGCAGGGAAGGCACCGGCCTTTCGCTTTTGGGAACTAACTGGTCGGCCGCTCAGGCCCCGTTATCAAGCCTTCGCCCCGTCGGCTTACGCCGGCGGGGCTTTTGCGTTTCGGGCGTTTGCCCGGCCATTCTCGCCGGCTGGCACGGCGTCTGCTGAGAGCGGCAATTGCTCCCCGTCGGTGATGGAACTGACCGACGTGAAGTCCGGGCCGGCGCGGATGCGCAACAGCGGCCGGGTGCCCTCCCGCCTTGACAGCTGCAGCAAGGCTTCAAAGCCGATCTGGAGGAATAAACGGGGCGGCCATCGATCCCATGCTCATGGCCGACTCATGGCCGATCGTTTTGAAACGGTGGCCCGCCGATGGTTCGGCTTGACGCTGGGGTCGGGCGCGATCGCGCGGCTGAACTCGGCAAGCCGGTTCTTGACTCCCTGGGGGCCCAGGACATCACCGTCCTCGGCGGGGGGTGACGAACAAGTGTTCCTCGGCGCTGCTCTGCACGAACGCCATGAAGCCGAGTTCGACGAGTTGCGAGTGAAGCACAACGTCCCGAGCCTCGTTGGACCGAGCGCATAGAGGCGGACCGTGACACGCGGAAAGTGCCGTTGGCACGAGCCCGCGGCCAAGCGTCGGGTCGGAGCTTGAGCGTCACCCTCGCTTCGACTACCTAGCGCACAGGATCCATGGGGGTGTGCGGATGAAGAGGGCGTGCGCCGTCGCTTTCGTCGCGGCTTTCTGTGCAGCAGCACCGAACGCCGCCCTCGCCTGGGGCGCCTCTGGTCACCGCATGTTGAGCCAGGTGGGCGCTCGGGCCTTTCCGGACGAGCTCCCCGCATTCCTGCGGACGGGCGACGCCGTAGCCGAAATCATGGCGCTCAGCGTCGAGCCCGACCGGTCCAAAGATGCCGGCGTGACCCGTGACGCCGACGGCAACCCAGGCCACTACGTGAACCCGGATGATAGCGGTGCCGTGCTCGGCGGCCCCCGCCTCGACGCGCTGCCGGCAACGCGGGAGGCCTACGACAGCGCCCTGCGCGCGGTGAACGCGACACAGTACAAAGCCGGCTATCTGCCCTACTCCATCATCGAAGGATGGCAGCAGGTCCGAAAGGACTTCGCGCTCTGGCGTGCCGCCGAGCTGGGCGAGCGCACCGCTTCCGACGCCGCGGCCCGGGCGCGCTTTGCGATGGATCGGGCATTGCGCGAGCGCATGATCGTGCGGGACATTGGCGTATGGTCGCACTACGTGGGTGACGCCAGCCAGCCGTTGCACGTCACCGTCCACTACAATGGATGGGGCAACCACCCGAACCCGCAGGGCTTCACGACCGCCCGCATTCATGGGCCGATCGAAGGCGAATTCGTGCGCGAGCATGTCACGGTCGCCGATGTCGCACGCGAGCTGCCGGCGTTTACGGACTGCCAATGCCCAATCGAGCAACGCGTGTCGGCCTACCTCACGCGGACGCAGAGCGAGGTCGCGCCGCTGTACGAGCTCGAGAAGACCGGGGGCTTCCGCAATGCCGCGCCAGCTGCGACCGCATTCATCGCCGAGCGCCTCGCCGCCGGATCGGCGGAGCTCCGCGACCTGGTCGTGATGGCTTGGCGGGCCAGCCCGGACGCGACCGTCGGATATCCGCCGAAGACCTTCAAGGTGATCGAGACCGAAGGCCGGATCTCGCAGGAGCAGCTGTTCGGGGCAGATTGACCGCAACGGGTTTACAGAGGCCTCGACGCCGAGTTCTTGAACGTATCCCTCGCCCGCCGACCTGGTCCGTAGTGCTTGCGCAGGGGGGGAAACGTGCAGCAGCCCATCGCGGCGCACGAGACGGTCTCGTGCGACTCGTCGCCGGCGGTGGTGCGTGTTCCGTTGACGACCGCGCGTCGGACCATGTCCGGGCTCTTGGCTCCATTGGCCGTGATGCTGGCCACCGTTGACGATCCGGCTGCGGGACTGTGCCCTCGATTTTTCAACTCGCGCAGCTTCCTGCGATGGAGATGGGCCGTCGTCCAGCCCATGCCCTGAGCGACTTGGGGGCGCCGGGCACGGGATTAGACGCGACACCTTGACCCTGCTCGTCGCAAGTCAAACAGTCGAAGGCTTAAGCTACCGCGTGAGCAGAGGTCCGGAGGCGGCATGGAGCGCGTGACTCGAGTCGTCTACGGTCCCTTAGCGCTGAAGATGCAGCGCTTGCGAGCAGCGCGCGACAACGCGGTGGGCCGTGAGATCACGACCTTGCCACTGCTGGCCGCCCGCTTGGCGGGCGGCTTCCGGCGCCCGGCGGCACCGGAGGACCTGCAGCCCGCGATTCGCGTCGCGCTGGAGCAGGGCCGCCTGGCGGACCTGGACCGCATCCGCGACCTTCCCGGGATGGTGCGAGCGTTGCAGCGTACGTTGTCGGCCGCCTGGCGCGGCGACATCGCGCTCGACGCCGCCGGCAGCCCGCGGTTGGCGGACCTCGCTGAGCTCGACCGCCGCGTTCGCGTGGCCTTGCCCGTTGGGGTGCTCGTCGCGCCAGACCTGCGCGACGCCGCTCTCGCGCGGGCCTTTCACGCGCCACGGCTGCTCGGGGCGGTCGAGCTGGTCGGGCTGGTGGACGTCGACCCGGTGTGGCGGCCGCTCATCTCCGCGCTCGCCGCGCAAGGATCTGTCTCCTGGGCTGCGCTTTGCGACGGCGACCGGGCTTGGTTCACCGGCTCGGTGACCGGCCCGCCCGAGCCGCCTGCAACTCGGGTGGCTGCCGTGGTCTGTGCCGACCCGCGCGTCGAGGTGGTCGAGGCGTTGCGCTGGGCGCGCGGTCTGATGGCGTCGGGCGTCGCGGCCGCAGACATCGCCATCGCCGCAGCGTCTTGCGAGCCGTGGGACGAGGCCATGCTCGTGCTGGTGCGTGACGCGGCGCTGCCGGTCCATTTCACCCATGGTGTCGCCGCGCTCGAGGAACCGGCCTTCCAGGCCTGCGCGGCGCTGGCGGACGTCCTTCTGCGCGGCCTCTCCCAGGCGCGCGTCCGCCGGCTGCTGCGGCGCTCGGTACGCGCCCGCGACGGGCTGCCGGACGACTGGGCGCAGGGCCTTCGGCGTTCGGCCGGGCTGTTCACGGCGGCGCAATGGCGCACCGCCGTCGTCGCGACGCGCTCCGGGCGCTCGAGCGGCGCCGCCGCTGAGGAGGTCCTCCTCCCCCGCATCTCGGCGCTGGCGCAGGGCGTTGCTGACGCCGCGGTACGCTCAGATTGTGCGGCGAGGTTGCCTCAAAAGGTAAATCGAACGCGCTAAGAGGCTGTTTTGAAATTCGAGCAGGAGGGCTTTGCGGGCGGAGGGCGTTGTGATTCAAGCTGCGGATGTGGACGCAGCAAAGCCGGGGCCGGATGGCCGAGATCGCGAAGAAGACCAAGCGCTATCCCTCTGATCTGACAGATGAGGAGTGGCAGCAGATTGCGCCGCTGATGCCGGCGCCTGGGCGGCGGGGACGTCCGCGGGAGGTCGAATTTCGCGAGGTGATCAATGCAGTGCGCTACCTGGTGCGGTCCGGATGCGGCTGGCGCATGCTGCCGATCCATTTTGGCCCATGGCAAACGGTTTATGGCTGGTTCCGCGAGTTGGCCCGTCGGTTTCTGTTCCAGACGATTCACGACGTGTCTGTGATGCTGGACCGGTCACGAGCGGGGCGTGAGGCGACGCCTTCTGCGGCGGTGATCGACAGCCAGTTGGTCAAGGCACCGCATGCCGAGACGAGAGGCTACGATGCCGGCAAGAAGATCGTCGGCCGCAAGCGTCATATCGCCGTCGACACGGATGGGCGGCTTCTCATGGTCAACCTGACGCCGGCCGATGTCTCCGATAGTGCCGGCGGCCAGATGATTCTGGATGGAATCCGCAAACGCTGGCCCTGGGTAAGGCATCTGTTCGCCGACGGCGCCTATGATCGGCTCCAGCTCATGGACAAAGCGACTTATCTCGACTTCATCGTCGAGATCATCCGCCGCTCCGACGATCAGAAGGGCTTCCCCATCTTGCCCCGCCGTTGGGTGGTCGAGCGAACGTTTGGCTGGATGACCCGCTGGAGGCGACTGGTCCGCGACTATGAGAAGCGCATCGACGTTTCTCACGCCATGATCCTCGTCGCCATGGGCGGAAACCTCATCAGGCGCAACGCCCATCCCTGAATTTCAAAACGGACTCCAACCACCTCGGGCGAGTTAACAGCGGAAACCAAAGGAATAATTGGAAAGCTACTTGGCGCGATAGGCCTTGGAGGAGATATAATTTATAAATCTGAGGAGTATGAAAATGTAGCGCGCGAGGCATTAAAAGAAGATAGATTCTACACCCAACAGTGCAACAAAGAGTTAGCGGTTATTGCTATTCAACAGATTTGCAAGAAGATGGCCTCTATTCAGACCTGTGAACGTCCAGAGTTCGGGTTGCGGGGGTGGAATCGTGAGGAAGTCTTAAACGGAACCAGCGGATGGCGCGGCGGCGGGTATAACCAAGACGCGTTCTGCACAGATTATGCTTCGGTACAAATTAGGGCCTGCAATCTCGCTGGGACGGCCTATAAGTTAGAGGTATTATCAAGATCGGAAGAAGCCCGCTGGGCGGGAATTAGAAATAGGCAATACAACTATCGCTGCGCTATAAAGCTACAGTGGGGACCGACATACAACGAGCGGACCGATCCTCTCTGTGGTATTAAGTCGGAATAATTAGAATTGTACATCAATCTAGCGACTAGTAGATAGATGCTTAATGTCATTGTGCTTTGGCCGCATACGGCGACCGGCAGCCAGGGGTGCTTTCATAGGTTGCTGTATAATATAACTGCACGCAAGAATTGCGCAGCTGTTGTGCTCGGTCAGGGGCGGCTAAATGCAGCGCCCTGCCGCTATAGCCGGGCGCTGCGGGATAAACTCGATCAAGTCAGTTGGGGCAAGGTATCAGAGCGGCCGTGAGCCAAACAAGCACGGTGTAAGCAACGTCGATTCGGCGGTATCGAGGCGAGGACCGCTCCTGGCGCGCGCGAGGCCAGGGTGGTTGCGTGGGTTGGAACGCACGGCTTTTCTGGAACATCGACTACCACGGCCCCTTCAGAAGAAGGGGGCGTTCAGGGAGTGGCGCATGATCTTCTCCCGGATGAGATCGGCAAATCCTTCGTTGCTCTGCAGGGCCGCCAACTCGGCGCGAGTCAGGACCAGCACATTGACCTTGCGGGCCCGCGCCGCCTGGATGACGGCGTGGGCGTGGCTATCCCGCTCGCCGCTGCCCGTAATGCCATTGGCGGTGACAAGCACGGCCCAGCTCAGCTGAACGTCCTCCATCTTGGCGACGAAATTGCGGACCTCGGCACTGCCGATAGGATCGCCGGTGTTCTTACACTCGATTACCATCGCCGGTTCGGCGAAGGGGAAGGGGCTCAGACGGATGTCATTGTGGAAGCAGACGTCGAACTCGGCGTCGCCAAGGTTCGTGACATGCCGACTCTTCCAGTGCGAGAACCCGGGGAGGCCACCGAACACGAATCGGACCAATTCCTCCAGAATCTGGCCACGCTCATAGCTGCTGTCGGCGCCGTCGCTGCGCGTCCAGGCGTCGGCGATCGTGGCGATGTAGTCGGGATCCGGATCCATCCCGGCTACTCGAGTCCGTGTACCGCGCGATTGCGCGCCTGGGTGATGGTCCGGATGAGCTGACCATCAAGGACGAGGCGCTCGAACGACAGGAGGCCGACCCGCACTATGACCGGGTTGAGCTCGACAAGCGTCAACGGCAGGGCACTGCTATCTTCGATCAGCAGCGCCAAGCCAGCGCTGGCCTCGCGCGCGTAGTCGCGGAGGCCGTTTAGCTTTCGGGCGAACTCGTTCGGCTCCAGTCTCCGGGTGACTTCGACCAACACCGGGTTGATCGTGGTCGAGACGGAATCGGCAAGCCAAATGGCGAAGTCGGGTCTGTAGCTCGTGGTTCCGGGTGTGGGCCGATAAGGGTCCTGCGCTACGCCGGCGATCTCGGGCGAGCGGTCGAAAAGGTCGAGCAGGCGTTGTTCCAACGCCGATTGCGGATAGATCGGGCGCGATTTCCGAGAGGTCGACTTCGGGCCAAGCGCCGTAGTCTGCGGCGCCGGGACCTGCGCGCGAGGCGCCCTCTCCACTCCATCCAGAAAGGCCGGAATGTGGAAGCGCAGGGCGGCCGCATCGGTGATCTTGGCGCGCACTCGCGGCAACATTGCCAGAGCAGGCTCGTTCTCGAACGCGGGGAAGGACGCGCCGTCGACAGCCACCAGTAGCACCGGAAGCCCTCGACCCAGCGCAAAGCCGGTCTCGACCAAAAGGTTCGGCGACCCCTCAGGATCGACAACGATCACCGCGTCGGCGCGCGCGATCAGATCGGGCGCTCCCCGGCGTGAACTGGCGACCGCGTCCTCTTCTGAGTTAAGAACGCGCCAACCGCTCCGGACGATCACGTCGGCCAGGGCGCTGAGCTTGGCGCCGATCGGCGCGATGATGAAACAGGCCCTCTCTATCATGCGCTTGTTCTACTTCGAAGAGTGAAGGTTGTCGCGATCGACGAAAGCGTCCGACTGAGCGTCCGCTTTCCGTTCGAAAGCCAATGCCGGCTTCTGGCGCAATTCGGACCTTGGCAATGTAGGAGACCAGGGACTTGTCGCGTCGGACCCATCGTCGGCAACGTTCACCGCGCCGCAGGTCACGATCTTCTCGCAATCATCCGGCCGCCTTCGCCGGGGCAGTCGGTCCCCGGGTCCCGGCGTCAGGGCGCCGTCGCGATGCTGCCGCTCCTGCGGCTGCCCTGTTTAACCGGTCTCAGGCAGCCAGTCGGTCCCGCGTGCCGCCGACGGCGTCGCTATGCTCATGCTCCTGCGACTGCCTGCCACGCGCTCAGGCGGCCTCGCTGCGGGAGTTTGGGACGTGGCGAGACGACGTGTCACCGTCATCCGACCAGTTGCATGGCCAGGGTGTTGGCGGGAAGCGGCTGGATCAACGCTTTGGTGGAAATGGTTGGATCGAGCCAGTCGGCCCAGGCGCTGCGCTGAAGGACGGCGATCTGTCGATCATGATAAGGCTCGATGTCGGGGCCAGGCTCGATCGTCAGCATGGTGAAGGCCTCGCCGACGTCCTTCGTGTCACGCCAGATTCCCGCGATGCAAAAGATCGGCTCGTCTTTTTCGTGAACAGCCATTTGTCCTTGCGCTTCTTCGTCGGGTCAGCCGGATCGGTGAACTCGTAAAAACCGTCCGCGACGATCAGGCACCGGTTGGACGTGAATTCACGGCCCTCGGAACGGAAGTTGTAGACCGGCCGCCTGTTCGGGCTCGGCCAGCTCCAGCGTCGCTGCACCATGTCGCCTTCCCCGCGGCTCCCGTCGATCGCTCGGATGATCGGGGCGACGTCGGTGATCTTGATGTCCTCTCGCGGCGCAATGTTGGGCATTCCCTCGCCGAAGCGGATCTTGATCTTCAGGTCGGCGAAATCCTCCACAATGGAGGCGAGGTCCACCAGCAGCTGATAGTCATTGCACATTCGTCCTCCCTCTCGGCGTTGCCTCAGTTTTGGCGCGCGAGTCGACGGACGCTTGAGGTGGCGCCTACTTCGGTAGGCCTTCTTCCCAGATCCGAATCGTCTCGGTGAAGTCGCCGGGGGAGTAAGCGCGCACCGTCACGGCGACCGGCACGAAGCTCTTCCCCGCATAGCTCGGCCTGGCATCGTAGCGAGTCACCTTCCCGTCCATTGCCAGGGGGCGAATGACATTCTCGTCGGTTCGCCGCTTCAGCTCGGCAGCAAAGGGAGGGACGAACACCACATTGGCGGGATTGGCGGCGTCTCCGCCGAATATCTCCGGCACCAGGAGCATGAGGGCCAACTCGTTCTTGTCGGCCAGACGCGCGGCTTCTTCGCGCGAGCAAACCCCAGAATAGTCTGGCCCGGCTCTCCGCTTGTCTCTGGTGAACCACCCCATTTGCGCTCCTCTCCATCGCATGTCAGGCGGGCAACGGTTCGCCCGCCGAGCCCACACGAGCGAGACACGAGTTCCATTTCGAACGCATTGCCCCGACCGGGTGTTCCGGATACGTTCGCATCCTCATGCGTCCTACCGCTTTCGATTCCGACGCACCGCTCAGCAAACGCCGTGTGATCATACGGCGCGACGGCGACGGTATTGAGATCCTGGAATTGCCCTGGGCCTCGGGAGGCTGGCGGGCGGCCGGTGACCGTCTTCCGGGCCGAGGGCCGCCAATCCCCGGCCATCGCTGTCTGGTGCTTGCCTCCGAGTTTCGCCATCAGCGTGAGGACAAGCGCTACCGGTTTGGGCTCGCCGACGGCGACTGGTTCTACTTCGCAGGCATCTGGCAACCCGGGTCCCGTCACTGGCCGGAGGCCTACGCCATCCTGACGATCCCGGCGAACGATGATATCGCGCCATACCATGATCGCCAGATGGCGGTGCTGCCGCGGGGGCAGCGGATGGCCTGGCTCGATCTGACCATCCCGGAAGCGGAGTTGCTTCGACCGCTTCCGTTGGGCAGCTTCACCGTGCGCGAACTGCGTGCAGCGGCCTGACCGCAAAGGCTGAAAACCGGAAAGCCGTTTCCGCGGATTTGCGGCCCTGACGGGGATGGGGGCTTCCGGCGGCCGAGCTCGTCCAGCGCAGCGTTTCAAGAGTGAGAGAGGGGACCGGACGTCCACGACGGGTTCGGGCTGGGAGAGAGGCTTCCGGCGCCCGTCATGGAGACGACCCATGACCCAGGTGGAGATTCGGGGCGCCACGCGTGGCGGTGCTGGCGGCTACAAGGTGGATGCAGGCCGTGGCGAGCGGGTCGGCCGCGTGTCCTCGGAATGGTTCTCCCGGCCGGACGACGAGCGCTACCTGTCCCTGTCGGACCTGTTTGCGGCGGTGCGAGGGCGGGCTGAGCGCAGCCGGACGCGAACGGTGGAGAGTGCGGCGATCCGCGTCGAAGCGAGCCGGGATGATGCCGAGCGCCTGGCGCTTATGCTGCCCGGCTCAGAAGCCCCAATCGCGCCGACCCACTGGAGCTTCGGCCGGTTGGCGAGCCTCGTCGGGGCGCCGGCCGCCTATCTGCGCCAGCTCCCGGCGGCGCTCGCCGGCATCAACCTGCAATATGGCCTGACCTCACACCGGGCCGAGCAAGTGAAGACGCTCGAGGTCGAGGACGGCCGTGTCGAGTTGCGCGCCGTCACCGGTCCCGAGTATGGCCGGATCTTCGATCACGAGCTCGTCGGCGCCGTGCAACGTATTGCCGGCAACGGAACGGGCGACACGCGCTGGAAGGTGCCGGGCGTGCTCGACTGGTCCACAAGCATCTACAATCCGCGCATCGACATCACGAAGGATACGACGACGCTCTACGCATCGGACCGCGACGTCTTCATCTTCCTCGTGGACGATCTCAATCCCATAGAAGCCGGCCGGCTGCCGGATGGCTCGCCCGATCTCTATTTCCGGGGCTTCTACTGCTGGAATTCGGAGGTGGGCGCCAAGACGCTCGGCATCGCCAGCTTCTATCTCCGCGCCGTCTGCCAGAACCGCAATCTCTGGGGCGTCGAGGATTTTGAGGAGATCACCATTCGCCACTCCAAGTACGCTGCTTCGCGATTTGCGCACGAGGCGGCGCCCGCGCTTACCCGCTTCGCCAATTCCTCCCCCATGCCATTCGTCAACGGGATTAGGGCAGCACGGGAGAAGATCGTCGCCCGCGCCGATGAGGATCGCATGGACTTCCTGCGCCGGCGCGGCTTCTCGAAGGCCGAGACGGCGAAGATCATCGAGACGGTGCTGGCCGAGGAGAATCGCAAGCCCGAGAGCGTGTTCGATTTCGTACAGGGCATCACGGCTGTGGCGCGCGACAAGACCCACCAGGATGCCCGCCTCGATATGGAGGGGAGGGCGAAGAAGCTGCTCGACCGGGCATCCTGATTTCCGGACCGCCGGAGACGCGGAAACCCGCGTCTCCGGCTCGGCGCTTCCCCGCTTTTCCGGATCGCCGGTTTTGAGGCGCTGCCCACAGAGAGGAAGAGGGCTGCGCCGGCCTTCATGACGGGTTCCTGCTGAGAGAGACGCTCTCGGTGCCCGTCGTGGAGAACCCGAGATGGCTGCGGTTGCCAAGATCACCCTGAGCGCGTCGCGCGACATCCCCTTCAACAAGCTCGTTCTGTCCCAGTCCAATGTCCGGCGCATCAAGGCCGGCGTTTCGATCGAGGAGCTGGCCGAGGACATCGCTCGGCGCACCCTGCTGCAGAGCCTGACCGTCCGGCCGGTGCGCAACGCCGACGGCCAGGAGACGGGCATGTATGAGGTTCCGGCCGGTGGGCGGCGCTACCGGGCGCTCGAACTCCTGGTGAAACAGAAGCGCCTCACCAAGACCGCGCCGATCCCTTGCGTGGTGCATGAGACCGGCCTCGCAGAGGAGGACTCCCTCGCCGAGAACGTTCAGCGCGCGCCGCTGCACCCGCTGGATCAATTCCGCGCCTTCCTGGCGCTGCGCGAGAAGGGGCAGTCCGAGGAGGAGATCGCAGCCTCCTTCTTCGTCTCGGTCGCGGTCGTGCACCAGCGCCTGCGGCTCGCGTCGGTGTCGCCGCGGCTGTTGGAGGCCTATGCGGACGACCATCTCACGCTCGACCAGCTGATGGCCTTCACCATCAACGGCGACCACGCGCGCCAGGAGCAGGTCTTCGATCGTCTGTCGACGTCCTACACCAAGGAGCCTTATGTCATCCGCCGCATGCTGACCGAGGGCGCGGTCAGAATGGCTGACAAGCGGGCCCAGTTCGTTGGCCTGGAGGCTTACGAAGCAGCCGGCGGCACCGTTCTCCACGACTTGTTCCAGGGCGACGATGGCGGCTGGCTGGAGGATGTCGCCTTGGTCGATCGGCTGGTCGCCGACAAGCTCTCATCCGAGGCAGACGCGATCCGCGCCGAAGGTTGGAAGTGGGTCGAGGTCGCGCCCGACTTTCCCTATGGGCACACCTATGGCTTGAGGCAGCTCCGCGGTGAGACGCAGCCGCTGTCGGTCGGCGAACTCGCCACGCGCCTTTCGCTCCAGACCGAATACGATCAGCTCGAAAAGGCCAACGCCGGCGCGGACGAACTGGCCGAAGAGGTCGATCAGCGCCTAGCCGAGATCGAGACGGCTCTTGCCGTCTTTGAGGATCGGGCCGTCCGCTTCGATCCACGTGAGATCGCGCGCGCCGGTGCCTTCGTCAGTATCGACAGCGCGGGCGTGCTTCGCGTCGAGCGCGGCTACGTTCGTCCCGAGGACGAGGTACAGGTGAAGCCAGAAGCGGAGCACGACGGCCAGCAGGCCGTCGCCGCTCGGGCGGAGCCGGCCGCAGATGTGGTGCAGGCGGAGCCTGCCAGCGCGCCAGAACCGGACGAGGATGACGGTCTGAAGCCTATCCCTGACCGGCTGATGACCGAGCTCACGGCGCATCGGACACTGGCGCTGCGTCACGCCCTCGGCGAGGAGCCGGACGTGGCCTTGCTGGCAGCGCTGCACGCGCTCTGCCTCAAGGCCTTCTATCCCTATTCGGTCGGCTCTTGCCTGGAGCTCGAGCTGAAGAGTGCAGGCCTCGGTGTGCAGGCGCCGGGGCTGAACGACACAAAGCTCGCGGCCAGCTGCCATCATCGCCACCAGGCTTGGATTGCCGCGCTGCCCAAGGAGCCCACGGCGCTTTGGGACGCGTTGACGGCATTCGATGTCGACAGCCGTCAGGCGCTGTTTGCCCATTGTGTCTCGCTCTCGGTCAATGCGATGGTCGAATCCTACAGCCGCCGGCCACAGGCGATCGCTCATGCGGATCGCCTGGCCGAGGCGCTCGATCTCGACATGGTGGCGTCCGGCTGGGAGCCAACGGCTCAGACCTATTTCGCCCGGGCTACCAAGGCCCGCATTCTCGGTGCCGTGCGGGAGGCGAAGGGTGAGCGGGCAGCGCAGTCGATCGAGCACCTGAAGAAGATCGACATGGCCGAGAAGGCCGAGGTGCTGCTGGCCGGCTCCGGCTGGTTGCCGGAACCACTGCGCACGCCGGGGCGGGCACTTGTGCCTTCGCCCGCGGCTACTGAACAGCAGGCAACCGTTGCTGACGAAGCAACCGGCGCAGAAATGGTGGCCGACGGCTGCGAAACGGCTATGGGCGGAACCGAACCCATGGATGAGGATGAGGTGGCCGCGGACGAACCGCACACCGTCGCGGCAGAGTAAGCCCTGAAGCAGCACATCAACCCACTCGGCCCGCCAGCGACGGCGGGCCTTTTTTGTCTCGGAGCACGCGATGAGAGAGGACGCTGCCGAGCTGG
Organism: Chelatococcus sp. KU-N122; assembly: GCF_055391085.1. NCBI lineage: Bacteria > Pseudomonadati > Pseudomonadota > Alphaproteobacteria > Hyphomicrobiales > Chelatococcaceae > Chelatococcus > Chelatococcus sp. KU-N122. Next base: position 2,340,625 of record NZ_AP043981.1, read on the forward strand.
CGCGCCGTCTCGGCGATCGGGCCGAGGCGGTATGTCGCCATTATCTTCCAGCCGGTCATCGCTCGGGCCGGTACTGGGTGGTGGGCGATGTCAGGAACACGCCCGGCCGCTCGATGTTCGTCAGGCTCATGAGCTCGCCGAAGGGGCCGGCTGGTAAGTGGACGGATGCCGCCTCCGGCGAGCATGGTGATCTGCTCGATGTGATCCGCGAGAGCTGCGGCCTGGTCGACTTCCCCGATATCGTCGAAGAGGCTCGCAGCTTCCTCCGTCTGCCGCACCCCGATCTGGAGTCGATCTTCCACAGGCGCCACGCCGTCGCAGTGCCGTCGGGATCAGCCGAAGCCGCACGCCGGCTCGTCGCCATGACCGAGCCGATTTCGGGCACTCTCGCAGAGACGTATCTGCGCAACCGCGGCATTGCGGATTTGCGCGGAACCGGTTGCCTGCGCTTTCACCCGCGCTGCTACTATCGGCCCGACATGCACGCGCCGACCGAGGTCTGGCCGGCCATGATCGCCACCGTCACCGATCTCGCCGGCAGGCTCACCGGCGCTCATCGCACCTGGCTCGATCCCGATGGCTTTCATCCCGTCCGGCTCGGCAAGGCGCCAATCGGCACGCCGCGGCGCGCCATAGGCGATCTGCTCGGCAACGCCGTTCGCTTCGATGTTCCCGGCGACGTGCTGGCGGCCGGCGAGGGCATCGAGACGATCCTCTCGCTCCGCTGCGTCTTGCCCGGTATGGCGATGGCGGCCGCACTCTCGGCAGCGCATCTCGCGGCTATCGTGTTCCCGGAGACCTTGCGGCGCCTCTACATCGCTCGTGACGCCGATCCGGCCGGCGACGGCGCGAGCGACAATTTGATCGACCGGGCGAATGCGGCCGGAATCGAGGCGATCGTGCTGTCGCCGGCGCGCGGGGACTTCAATGAAGATCTACGCATCCTCGGCATGGACGCCCTTCGAGTCGGCGCGAGGAGCCAACTCGCTCCGCAAGACGTTGCCCGGTTCCTGGCTCTGGCGGCCTAGCCTAGGCGGCCTCTTCTGCGGCGGAGCCCAACGCTGCGGCCCGGGCCGCCAAGCGGGTGCGGATTGCACGCGGCAGCTGCCGGGCGGACTTGACCCTCGGCAGGGGAATCTCGGCGATATGGGCGCGACGCGTGCCGAACAGGTCCAGGTATTCGGCGTAGTTGTCGAAGCGGCTGCGGGTGACGTTGTCGACGAAGGTCTCGGCCGGCGCGCCCTCGGCCAGGATGAGCGCGTGGTCCGCAAGCTCAATGTGGTAGTAGACGAACACCCGCTCGGGCTGCATGACGCGGGTGATGCTGGCGCCGTCGACGAGCGCACCGGCCTGCACCAGCACGCCGTCGACCAGCATGGCGTGGTCGGGCGAGACGAAGAGGTCGCGGGCCGGCACGTTGACGTCCAGGGCGCCGGCGGCGATGCGAATGGGGTAGCAGGAGAGGGGATCGGCGAATAGGGCGGCGATGGTGCGCCGGCCGATCCACAGGATGGAGCGGGCCTCGCCGTCCACGGTCAGCACCGGGTCGCCGATGGCGAGCGCCTCGACCGGCACCTCGCCGGTGTCGGTGCGGATCGCCGTGCCGGCGCAGAAGCACGGGGCGTCCGCGCTCCAGGCCTTGGCATAGACGTCCGCATCGCTGGTCTGGAAGGTCCCGGACTGCCACACCACCACGTAGCCGCCACCGAACGCCGCCGCCGCCTGCGTGGTCTGAGAGCCGTCGGTCGTGGAATTGACGAGAGTCTCGCCGCCGTCGGGCGTCCCGTCGGCATGGTAGCGCTGGGCGAAGATACCGGAACCATTGCCGTCGGTAGAGCTGTCGTCAGTCCAGGTCACCACATAGCCGCCATCAGTGAGGGCGGTCACCTGCGAGGCGCCCTGAAAGCCAGACCACGTGGTGTTCACCAGGCTCGCATCGCCGACCGGAGCGCCGTCGGCGCCATAGCGTTGCACATAGACGTCAAGGTAGGGGTCGCGTTCGTAGTTGCCGCTCGTCCAGGTGACGACATAGCCACCGTCGGCAAGCCCCGCGACCGAAGGCGCAAACTGAAAGCCCGTTGTGAGAGAGTTGACCAGCGTCTCGCCGCCGACAGGGCTGCCATCGGCGGCGTAGCGCTGGGCGTAGATATCCCGCGCATTGTCAGTGGCGTCGCTTTCCCAGACCACCACATAACCGCCGTCGGCGAGCCCAGTGACGGAGGCGTACTGCTGCGAGCCGGTCGTGGTGGAATTCACCAGCGTCTCACCGCCGACTGGCGTGCCGTCGGCCGCGTAGCGCTGGGACCAGACGGCCTCGCCAAAAACACTCCCCTCAGCGTCCGAGTCGTTGGACATCCAGGTGACCACATAGCCGCCATCGGCCAGTGCCGCGATCGCCGGGTCCTGCTGAAAGCCGTTCACGGAGCTGTTGACCAAAGCCTTTTCGCCCATGGGCGTGCCGTCGCCCTCGTAGCGCCGGATCCAGATGTCGTCTGCAAGGCCTCCGTCGGCACCCTGCCAGACGACCACATAGCCGCCATCGGCCAGACCGGCGACTTGAGGCACGGTACGCTCGTCACCGACGTCGACGACTACCTCGTCGCCCGCCGGCGTGCCGTCGGAGGTGTAGCGCTGGACATAGACGGTACGCTCTCCATAGGTGCCTTCGTAAGAGACCCATGTGGCCACATAGCCGCCGTCGGCGAGCGAGGCGACGGAGGTCTCGATCTGATGGCCCGTCGTGGTCGTGTTGACTCGGAACTCGGTGCCTTCCACATAGTCGGTCACAGTTTACCTCCAGCCCACCGCCAAGTCCCGGCCCTGAGAACTCCGCTCCTGGGAGTCCCGGGCCATGCAGGCATCCAAGTGATGCAGCGGGCCGACGCCGATCCTCGCTGGTGCGAGAGTATGAGATGCGCCGCACGGCGTCCTCCACCAATCGGTGGAGGACGCCCATCCCGGGGCGCCACACATGGCGTCCTGCCTCGATCCAACCGGCTTCGGACTTGGTGGTGACGACGCCGTTCTAGCCCGGATTTCTCACAGTCTACCGGGGGGATGAGCTATTGGTTGCAATTTTTTGCATGAAGAAGCTCGGATGGGCAGCACGTCCGGGTCGACTGCGGACACACCGGTCTCCTCAGGCAACAACGGGCTTGGTCACATGGTCTAATGGTGCGATGTCAGCCGCTCTCATGGCTTTGAACCGCTGCGCTACCATAACCGAGCGCAGCTCGGCGGGGTGGACCGGCTTCGAGAGAACGGAGGCAGGCGTTTCACCAATGATCTGACGTACCCGCTCTGGATCGTGACCGGTCATGATGATTGCCGGCACTGGACGCCCCAGCCTGCGTCGCATTTCCACGATGCAAGCGAGCCCGGTGGTCCTGTCGCCAAGATCGAAATCAGTAATGATCAGATCGACGTAGCTGCCGTCATTCTCGGGAATTCCGACCTCGCGGCGCACCAAGCAGCCCCACTTCTCCAGTATCAGAGCGGTTGCATCCAAAACGACCCGATCATCCTCGACCAGCAGGACCTTGAGGCCTGAAAGCGCATTTGGCGTCGACGCCCGGCGGCGCTCAATGGCGGGATCTGGTCGCGGCGCAGGTTGCAAGCCGCTGATCGTCGCCCGCGTCCCACGTCCAACCCGAGATTGAATCGAAACTGTCAAATCCATCAGCCGCGCGAGCCGCTGGACAATTGATAAACCCAGCCCGACGCCTTCGACGTCGCGATCTCCCTGTGCGCGAACCTGATAAAACTCATCGAAGAGATGGGGGATGTGGTGAGCCTCGATGCCGGGACCACGATCGTACACCTCGATGCAGATGCGCCCATGCCTACGCCGGCAGCCAATGAGAACCGGTTGGCCCGGAGCATATTTGAGAGCGTTCGAGACGATATTCTGAAGAACCGTCGCGAGGAGATCCCGATCCGCTCGCACGAAGATCGCCGTCGGAATGATCTTCAACGTAGTTTTGGCCCACTGGGCGCCTTCGGAATTCAGCCGACCGACTTCCGCCAGGAGATCGCCGAGCGCGACTACGTCGGGCTTCACCGTCACGCGGCCGCTGTCCAATGTGGACACGTCGAGAAGAGAGCGAAACAAGCCCGCGACGCTGTTGAGCGATTTGTCGATATTGCTGACCATCTGCCGTTGCTCGCTGTCCAGCCCTGTATCGCGCAGGCAGGCCGTGAAGAGGCTGATGGCATGAATGGGCTGGCGCAGATCATGGCTCGCCTGCGCCAGAAACCGCGATTTGGCGAGGCTCGCGTCGAGCGCCTCATCTCGTGCGCGATGGAGACGCGTCAGCAGGCGGTGGGCATAGGCAGGGACGAGGACCGTCGTCATGAGCAACGTCACGGCCACGAACGGCTGGCCGTGCCAGTATGGGTTCCCCCAGATGACGACGGACAAGACCATCAGCGCCGCGACGGTAGCCGCCAGGTGGTACCGCGGGCCGTAACGGAATCCGTTGCCGATGGTGACCCATAACAGCAATGAATAGAGCGGCATCAGCGCAGCCCCGCCGAAGGTCATCGAGATGGCGAGCGCCGAGTAGTCGTGCGTCATACCGATGATGCGGCGCGGGTGGTTGACGCCCGGCCAGCGAAGGATGGCCGCGAGGATAGCCAACGATGCGATCAGGATGCCCGACACCAACCCCAGGATGATCCAACGTTCCTGTTCGGCGATCCTCCCAGTGGCGACGCTGTACACCATGTATGCGGCGCCGAGGGTAACCAGCGCTACCCGGACGACTGCCTGCGACCGTTCCGTATCATCGGAATCCCGATAGGTCTGCGTCCCGCTACGCGTGCTATCGCCCACGAACATCCCCGCCCACGCTGGTGAATTACCGACACAAGTGCGTCGCTGGCAACAAGATGCGCTATCAATCGAAAAATGCCAATTCGCCCCATCAAGGCAGCAAATTATGTTCTCCGCGGACGTCCGCGAATGTCACTCCGCTTGCTTCTTCGTCTTTCACCGGCAGCGCTCGCGTCGGTACTTACGTACATCTGTACGGGTATACTATCTTGCTCTGGCCATGGATTGATCGCGTGATCGGGGACTCTAGAAGCCACAAGAACACGCTGGACGTAGAATCATCCTCGACAACGGTATGCTGTTAGGCGGCGGTCACCATCCCATGTCTCGTCAGAGCTGCTGAAGACGGCGGAGCATTTGCGATGATGCACCGGCTTTCGATCCAGAAGCGCGCGATCGCGGCTGCCGTCGTGACCACCGTTTGCGCGACGGCTTCGATTGAAACGCCGCCGATCGGAAAGGCGTTTGCGAATTCCACGATAGCCAATGCCGACGAAAAGGCGATCGTGGAGCCGGCCCGCGACGAAGCCCGGCGGCGCCTGGGCCGAGAGGTCGTTTTGAAGCTGACGAGCCTCAAACGCGAGGGTCCCTGGGCCTTCCTCGTTTCTCGCATGCTCGATCAGACCGGGGAGCCAATCGATTTCACCGGTACCGTGCTAGAGGAGACTTTCCGGGCCGGCATGGCCTCGCATACATTTTGCGCGTTGCTCCGACGAGAGGCCGGCCGATGGACCATTGTCGCGACCTGCCTCGGCGTCACCGATGTTGCATGGACCAGCTGGGATCGGCGTTATGGCGCGCCTGTTGCCATCTTCAAGCTGGACGACGTTGAGTGATTATGCCGAGCGGGCCCGGGAGGACGGTCGTCATTGACGGAAGGGGCGTTGCATCGGGGGCCGACTTCCACAAGACGCTCGCGCACCTTGTCGGCTTCCCCTCATATTATGGCAGGAACCTGGATGCGCTTTGGGACGTGATGAGCCGTATGCCTTCATGCGGATTGGTCGGCGTCGGCCATGGGTGACGGCTTTGATCGCGTCGTGAAGGTGCTTCGGAGGGTTGAGGAACAGGACCAACGATTTGACCTGCCAGAGCGATTTGTCCTGGAGCTCCGTTAGGAACGATTAGGCAAGCGCCGTCGGGATGTGGTGGTGGCCATGTGCTGTCACACCTATCGGCGGCTGACCTGTTCATAGGTAATCCGAACGCCAGCGAACTCATGCTTTTGCTCGAAAACACGAGCGTTCTCGGCATAACGGACGAGGAGGTGATCAGACGCGACCCATTTCATCTCGGCCCAGTCGCCCGCGGCAGCCGTTCCATGACCATCGTCGGCACGGAATACATTTCCCTCCCCATCGGGACGCTCGCTCCTATTGAGGATGGAGATTTGTGTGGAGAAGCCGGTCGTTGCCCCGCAATCGCGCCGGAACATGACAGCGGACAAGTCTCCCGCCGGCGCATCGGCTCGAACCAGACCCGTGTTGCTGCAGAGGCTGGTGCAGCCAGGCAAGAAGGCAATGAGCGCCGTCAGGAAAAGCGAGCGCAGAGGACAAGCTCCCCGGTGGGGTCGATTGGTGTACGTCCGACACCGCGATGCCTTAACGGTTGCCCGCTTCGCGCGCCTCGATTTCGCGCAGCGTGTCGGCGGCCGTCGTGGCTGTGCCGTCCAGCGCCGTGGTGCGTCTGAGATCAGTCTTGGCACGTTCGATGTCGCCCTTCAGGTAGTATGCCATCCGGCGCCCACTCCAGGCGCTGACCTCTTTGTCGTTCAACCGGATCGCGTGATCGAAGTCGGCGACGGCTGCATCGAGGTCGCTCTGGACGAGCAGGGCTGATCCCCTGCTCGCCCAGACGGCCGGCAGATCGGGACGCAATCGTCCGGCCTCGCTGAAATCCGTTATGGCCGCGGTCCACTGTGACAGCTGCGCTCTGGCGAGTCCGCGGTTGAACCAGGCACTGGCGAGACTGGGATCGGTGGCGAGCGCCTTGTCGAGATCGGCGATGGCTCGCGCAGCCTCGCCAGCCTTCTGCAGCACGAGCCCACGGTTGTTCAGGATGACCGCTTCGTCGCGCCTGTCGCGCGGCCCGAGCAGCAGCGCGTGCGTGCAGGCAAGAATAGCCTCGGCGCCGGCGCTGGTGAGACAGCGCTGAAATGCGGATTCCCTGATGCTTGCGGCGGTGGACGCTTGATAGAGTGTCACCGATGCCCCAACCAGCAGGGCCGGCAGGAGCGTCCAATCCGGGCGAAACCGAGTGGCAAGGGGAAGGACCCGGCGACCAGCTGAAACGAGACCGGCGACCACCATGTAGACGATGATGACGATTGCAATCTCGGACAGGACCGAACCCCAATCGCCCAGGGCCAGCCGCGTTTGCCAACGCGCGCCGTTCGCCAGGAGCATGACCGCGATCAGCAGAACGAGCGCGAGGAGATTGGCCATTTCAGGATGCCCCGCACGTTTCGGGTCCTCCAGTGAGGATTTGCGGCGGCGCGGTTAGCGGCACGGACCAACGACCCTGACGATAGAGAGCACGATCTCTGGGCCGCCGCTCCCCTCCAGGCTGCCAAGGATTTCGAGGCATTGACGTCTGTCCCAGGCCACCTGCAGGCGCGCGCGGTCTTGTGAGCTTCCTTTCATCGTTGGCAACGACGTCTTGCTGTCGAGATCGGCGAACAGCAGCGAGCGCCGAAGCCCTTGCACGTTGGCCGCGCTGGGTAGGAAGATGCCCCGGTGCGGGCACGGCAACCGCACGCATTGGATGCCGGTGCGCCCAACATTGAGCCGTTGCACCTGCCCTGACGCACTCTGGGCTGTGGCCGCCGGGGACGCGAGGCCACCCGCCACACAGGCAAGCGTTGCGGCTATTCGTAGCGATTTGAGTCGGAGCGACATCGGTGCCACTGCATCTGATAAGCCAGCTGGTCTTTTGTTCCGTAGCACCAGCCGATCGCATCGAGGGCGCGGCCGAGCCTCTGGCGCGCGTCGCAGGCCTTCTGCGTCTCGGGCCGATCTCCCGAGTTTCCGCGACAGATCGTGTTTTTGGCCTTCCATTCGCTGATCAGCTTCTGCGCATCAGCCCGCTCCTGACCGCTGGCGGCCATGGTGCTGGCGAGGATCAGGAGGACGGGTGAGACCTTCAACGGATGACCTCCGCGTAGCCGTGGGTGACGAGCCACGCGCGGACCGCATTCCGCGCGGCTCGGGCATCCGGGTTCATCACGCTTTCCTTGGGTCCGATCGCGAAATACGCAGCGAAGGTTTTCCCGGATCGATTGCGCTGCGAGGGATCCGCGCCGGCCTTCAGCAGCGTGAGCAGGCCTTCGTAGTCATTGATCTGCGCGGCGACGTGAAGCGGCGTGTCGCCCTGCCGATCGGCGAGGTTCGGATCAGCGTGATGGCTCAGCAGCAGAGCAACGCTATCGCGGTTGCCGGTCATGAGCGCCTCGGTGAGAGCCGGAGCCTGTGTGCGCCCGTCCCGGACGTTCGGATTCGCGCCTGCGTCCAGGAGGATCTGAAGAAAGGGCCTTCGCACGGCTGCGGCCGCAGTGTGGACGGCGGTCATGCCGCGATAGCCAGGCTGTGCGGGATCGGCACCGAGCTCGAGCAGCAATCTCAGCTCACGAGGTCGATCCTGCAACATGGCCCATTGCAGCAGGGTGATATCGTTCCTGCCCTTGTCCGCAAGGTTGGCCCCCTCTCGCACCAGTGCACGGATTTGTTCCGTGTTTGCGGAGGCGATTGCGTGAGCGAGCGCGGCCGTCGACGGCTTCGGAAAGGTCGCTGCCGCCTTCGACGAGGCCTGCGCGTCGCCAGGATGAAGCCGGGCCACGGCCAGTAGAAACAGCAAGATAGCAGCCGCGAAGCCGAGACGTCTCCTGCTTAGCACCGCCTCGAACCTCGTCGTCTGGCGTATCGCCGGCAGATAGCCGGGCAAGACCGTAACCCAATCGTCACACCACGTCGCCCGTATAGGCTGCGCGGTTCCATCTACGCGCGCACACGCCTTTCCGCCTACCTGTACACGTGTCCGTCATGCCGTGTGACAGGACCGTCGCTATCCTTGTGCATAGGAGGAATTGCGTGATGCTTTGGTCGAAGCTTGCGACGTGAATGACGTAGCCGCATCGCAGCGACCGCAGATCGGCCAGGAGGCCGAAGTGATAACATTGGCGCCACTCGCTCCGTCGCTGCATGCTTGAGATCGCGTGGAAAGTGAAGCTGGAGAGGGAGCGCAAAGTCCGCGCCCGGCCTCCCGTCTTTGCTGGCCGTTCCGTCCTGCAGGTTTTCCACTACGAGAAGGGCAGCTTCTACGAGAGCACGTTGGTTGCCTTCGACGGCGAGACAGGCGGCGAACGGTGGCGGGCGGCTATTCCCCATGTTGCCAATGAGCCGATCGTCGGACCGGATGGCAGCGCCTATGTCAGCAGCTTCGAGGGAGCGCTCTATGCGTTTGATGTGGATGGGCGGCCGCGCTGGCGATCGGAGCTCGGCAAGCATAATCTGGGCATGCCGGCCTTCGCGGGCCCACGGCGAATTCTCGTCGCAGAAACCGGCGGGCGCGGTTCGCGAACCTGGTGCCTGTCAGCCGCAAACGGGGACGTGCTCTGGTCGTTCGAAAATGGCGGCCACAGCTACGTGATCGCCGCGACGCCAACGCTCGCCGTTCATGCAACGGCGGTGAGCGGCTCCAGTTTTGGTGAAACGACAATTCAGCTGTTTGCCCTTGCTGTCGACACCGGCCGCCCGATCTGGACGAACGCCCACGACCAATACCTCTTCATGCCGGTGCTCGTTGGCGACCACGTTGTGGTCGGCGCGCGCGGTGCCGTCATCGCGTACCGATTGACTGACGGGCGTCCCGCCGCAAGCCTGCCCCTGGACGCGGAGGTGGCTGCCAATATCGTCATCGCCGGCGATGCCGGATTGATGATCCTCGACGACCAGAATGTGCTGCGGTTGTGCGCCCTCAAGCGAAGCCGCTCCCTCTTCCGCTCTTCTCTGGAGTTCAACCAGGTCTGGACGAACGCGCTGCCTGCAAAGGCGGTCGGCCGCCCGGTCGAGCTGCACAGCCATGTCGCGGTGATGTCGGAGGGCGGCGCCCTTCACCTGTTCACGAGCAGCAACGACGGAGCCCATGTCCTCTCAATCGAGAACAGGGGTGGCGCAACCGGCGGCGCTGGCGGCCTTGCACGGTGCGGCGACGGCCTCGCCGCCGCGGCGGGGCGCGAACTGCGCCTCCTCCGGTGGGTGGCGCCAAATTCCGACAATCAGAGGCCTGGGCCGTAGCAACGGAGGACAATCATGCGAGCTCTATTTTTTTCGACGCTTGCTCTTGCATCGCTGGCGCTCGCTCCGGGCGCCAAGGCTCAGGACATGCTGTCGGCCACGATCCAGAGCAATATCGATTACACCACGAACCAGCGGATGATCGACGACACGAGACGGCATGATAGAGACGTCTATCTGCGTGCCCAAAGGCCGGACGGATCGAGCAGCGTCGACAATTCCGCTACGCTGACCCAAAACGCAGTCATGAGCGTCCTTCAGCCTGAGTATCAACGACGGCTCGCCTCGTTCGGGAAAGCCCCCGCTGACGCGTGGCTGGTGAACATCTCGCGCGTCGTCGGTCGGCAAGTCGGTTCGCTCAGGCCGGAATACCTTGATCGCGTGAGGTCGCACGGTCGGCCGCGTGCCGACGACTGGTATGTCGCGCAGGCACGCAGCATCGGCCGGAGACTCGTTGCCCTGCAATGAGGCGCTACATTCACGGGGCTTGTGACGGGACGGATCACGATCGGGGCGGCCCAAGGAGTTCAGCTTTTGCCTGGACATGAATGTCGCCGCTGAAATCCTTCGCCGCCGCGCCCGATTTGAGCACGTGCAACAGGTCCGCGCTGAACGCGTCTTCGCCGATCTCGGCCACGAGCCGCATAATGAGGACCTGCGCTTCATCCTGGTTCGCGCGAACCTCCTCGGGCGTATGATGCAGCCACTCGTGGCCCTTGTCGTTATAGCTGGCGACGCCACTGAGATGGTCGATCAAACGGGCGCGGGCGTCCTGCGACATCACAGCCATCCGGGAGCGCCAGCTACGGATTCTGGTCGACCGACTTCATATCGCATGTGGTTTCTTCCATCCCGCATAAGCCTCTGAACCAGGCACGGAGGCGGGCCCGATCCTGTTCGGCGAGTTCGAGGAGACGGCCACGGCCGTCGCGGCGGCGCTCGAGCACGAGGTCCACCAGCGCCCATTGGCCGTCGCACGCCAGCACTCGATGGATACGACCGAGATCCGTGGCCCAATCATCGCCGAGGTCGACGATGCGTGCCTTGCCCGCATCGGGCTCGGCAAACCCTCGCGCGGACTGGATCTGGAAGCGCACCGCATCGGCCACGATCCAGCCTTGCTTCGCAAAGACAGGCCGCGCGCCTGCGTCATTGTATCGATCCGACGCGCCGTCGACCCTCATCCATCCGGCCTCAAAAGCCGTGACGGCGAACCGAACGCTGTAGGCAGCATCCGCGCCCGAGCCTGCGAGAGGAAGCCGGCCGACGACCTGCGCCTCCGCGCGCGGGGCCTCGCGTACCTCTATGTCTTCGCCGCCTGCGTTATTGGTCCAGGCTTCAATCGAACAGGGGCGGGCGTCTTTCGGCGCAGCCGGAACGATCGTCCCGCCCTCCGCCAGCGCATCCGCGTGCATCGTCAGCGCGATCGCTGCGGCAGTGCATACGCGTCCGATGACGTTCATCGCGCGGTCTTGGCCGGAGCCCGATAGCCGGCCAGCAGAATCGAAACGAAATCCTGCAAGCGGTTGGCGTCATCGACCATCTTGCCCATGGCGAAACTGGTGTTGGCCTCGTTGCAGGAGAGGGCTGTGCCGCGTTTTCTGCCGGTTGCCTCCTCAGCGGCGACCGTGGAGCGTTCCGCGTCTGTCACGAAATCCGGCAAGGCATCGAGGCTCCGCGGATCGAGACGCCGGCGGCCATCGTGGCATCGGTCCGCGTAGGTCAAATGCGTATATGCCGCCGACAAGGCGCTGGCCTTGTACCCGATGATGTGGCGCCGGGTCTCGGCCGGGTCATTTTTCGCGAGAATCCCCTCCGGGATTCGGCGGTTACCCGCATCGAGCCCCTTGTACGCGAGCTGCGGCAGGTCGGCATCGGCTGGTGGGAAGTCCATCAGCTTGTGCGGTGAATACAGACCAGCAGACGCCCCGATCTGACCGACGCAAACCACCGCTGCGAGTACTGCAAGGCTCAAGCCTGGCGCCGACCTTCGCGATGAGCTGAGCAGGGTGTGACCAATGATCAGAAGGCCGGCCGTGGCGAGCACCAGGCCAAGCAGGTTGAAGTGCGCCTCCTGAACCACCCGGCCGTTTAGGCGTGTGGCACTCGATGATCCGATAAACACGGCAAAGGGCAGCAGCCCCAAGCTAATTGCGATCAGTGAGTTGCGTATTGGCGCCGACATCGTCTCAGCTCAAATCCTACAGCTCGAATGCGGATCGGAACCGACGGAACAACGACCAAGAGTCGGTTTAGCATTTCACGGCGGCCTATGACCGACCGGCCTCGAGGTGCTGACCGCAAGCTGGGATGATACGCGTGCTCTCCTTGCTGTCGAGATGGACGGATGTACGTGATGCTGCTATTTGACTTGATCGGCTCAGCATTGGATCTTGCGCGATCAACACCTCGGGATGAGGCGATTTTCAGTGCAGCGGAAAACCGAACAACGCATCGTCGTTGCCGACGACCACCCCGTCTTTCGCGACGGCATGTGCCGGATCGTGCAACGCATGGCGCCGACTGCCGAGATCCTCGAGGCGGGCTCGTTGGACGAGCTCCTGGCCCTGTCCAGGGTCGGCACGCCACCCGTGCTGTTCGTGCTGGATCTGCTGTTCCCCGGCATGGATGTCGAACAATCGATACGGGCGCTGCGCGAGGAGTTCGAGAGCGCGTCGATCGTCGTCGTGTCGATGGTCGACGACCAGGACATCATCGATCGGGTGATGCTCGAGGGCGCCGACGGCTTCATCGGCAAGGAGGTGCCGCCGGACGAGATCGGCTCGGCGATCGCCGCTATTCGGGCGGGCGAGTTCGTCGTCAAACGAGGTGGCTCCGCCGTCGCATCCAAGAGCCGCCGCGACTCGCTGCAGGGCCTCACTCAGCGCCAGCGTGAAGTGCTTCGCCTCCTGGCTGTTGGCAAATCCAACAAAGAAATCTCGCGCGAACTTGGCATTTCGCCGTTTACGGCCCGCATGCACGTCTCCGCCTTGCTGCAGACGCTCGGCGTGACGTCTCGCACTGCGGCCGTGGCTAAGGTTTCGCAGCTGCGCTTGTAGCCATTGCTGCCCCGCATCAGCGGCACTGTTGCACCTCCGGCGGAAACCACTCAGTCGATCCATCCCTCTGCGACGAGCCGCCGATCTCCAAACCCTACACCTTAGACTTAGAGAGCCTAGTCGAGCGTATCCGCCCGCATCTCCACCCGCGCGGAACGCTACGGCTCCGCTTCAGAGCTCGCCGTCGACGACGAGGATCGATTGCTCCGCGCCATTCGCAACGGCGGGCAGCACGGTCCGCGACGCCTTCGCGCGCTGGGGCTATCCGGCCGGTTTTCATCGGGTGACGGGCGGCCTCGAGGCGACGGCGGGGTTGCTGCTGCTGTTCCCCGGGACCTCGCGCGCCGGCGCCAGCGGCGGCGTCATCCTGCTTTCCGCGGTGATCACCCTGATTCGTCATCGCGACTGGACGCACCTGCCGGGCGCCGTCCTGTTGGCCGCGGCGGCGGTGGCGGTGACGATCCGCGGATAGCCGTACCGGCGGCGTCATCGACATGATCGCGGAAAGCCCGGATAGCCATGCGACAGCTAGCGGGTGCTGCTGCGCCTTCCGGCGCGAGACGTGGGCAACGGCGGGGAACGTCTGCTTTCCGGCCTGGGTTCGACGCGCGCTCGCCACCCATCGCGGACTTTAATGATGCGCTCCGTGGTTCGGTTCAGACCGTAGCCAGGGAGAGGTGCGGGTGGCGGTGCACCGCCCGTCGCCCGGATGCAGTCTATCGTCGGGAGGACCACGCCTAGGCCTTCCAGAGGGCGATCGGCCGTCAGTCGAGACGGATCGGCAATGGCTGCGGCCGACTATTTTCCGGCGCGCCCTGCTCACCCCATCGCCATGGGGGCCCCGAGCGGCGGGCGCTTTCCATCGCGAAGCAAAATAGCCGGCCTTCGCCATCCTCCGCTGACGCTGCGGCTCGGCGCCGCGCGCCGGGTGCAGGTCCGTCCCGTCCGACGGCTTCGTCGCCATGAAGGCCGCGACGGTCGCGGTCCACCCGACGGGCGCACCCCATGAGCGAGCACGGCGACGAACCGCACCACGCCACATCCCCGACCGACCACGTCCTGACCCAACTTCAACTCTTCGGCTACCGGCCGCAGGACGAGCCCGATCCGCGGCCGCTGCCCGAAGACAATCATCTCGCTGGCGCTGTGGCCGACATCTTCGACGCCCTGAGTGCCACCCTCCGTGACACCCGCCTCGAACCCGATCTCGACGACCTGCTCTGGTCGACCGTTCATCTCTTCCACCGCGCCACCGGGCGGGTCGAGCGCGAGCTCGACGACAACGAGCAGGCGCAGCGCCGCTCGCAGCAGGAACAGGACGGTAGCGAGGTCCGATCCGTTGAACTTGAGCGCTTGACCGCTCAAGGCGAGACGCTGATCGAGCGCCGCGATGCCTTCGAACTGATGCGCGACCAGGCAGCCGCGCACTACGCACGGCACATCGGCGCACCGTGGCACCCGCGCACGGGGTCCATGGTCAACCACAAGGCCATCACCGCGGCGATGATCGACAGCCGCGACTTCTTGATGGCCAAGAAGTGCGCCGAGCAGGAGGCCCTGCTGCCACCAGGGCCGAAGGTCGCCTTCAGCGGCGGGTTGGAGTTCAACGACCATCGGTTGATCTGGGACGCCCTCGACAAGGTGCATGCCCGGCATCCCGACATGGTGCTGATGCACGGCAAGTCACCGAAGGGCGCAGAAAGGATTGCCTCCCGCTGGGCCGACCACCGGGGCGTTCCCCAGATCGGCTTCGCGCCCAACTGGACACGGCACAGCCGCGCGGCGCCCTTCAAGCGCAACGATCAGATGCTCGCGGTGCTCCCGATCGGCGTCATGGTCTTCGGCGGCACCGGCATCCAGCAGAACCTCCGCGACAAGGCGCGGAAACTCGGAATCCCCGTCTGGACCTTCGGCGGCGGGTGAGCACCGTCGTAGGATCCGCATGGCTGCTCCACGGCCACCAAGGCCGTGGCGGCGCGTCCGCGCGTAATCCGCAGGACCATCTTGGTCGGAGCGTGGCCGCGTCCTTCCCGACGATCGCCTATCGCGGGCAGAGTGGCGAATTCGCGAAGGCCCGCCTCGTCTCCGTGCCGGCGCTAAAGCCGGGGTGACGGGACGGGGCGGACTGGCTCAGCCGAGGGGTCTGCCAATCTGCGGTGAGCTACCTCCGCCCTCAGCTTGTCACGAAGCACAATCTGCCTGGCTTGTATGTCCTCCAAGTCCCTGAGAATCGCGAGCGGAAAGTCGGTGGGTTCTCCGCGGAATGCCAGCTCGTCGATGACCTCCTGCTGGCGGGCCATCTGTTCCTCGCAGGCGATGATGTCCAACTCGACCTGGTCAAGCTGCTGCAGAACGTTCGGCATGGCGCCCCTCCCATGTATGGCGTCAGGCGGGAGCACGAAATCATTCTGCCTCCGGCGCGGCCCCCTCCCACCGGCGACACGTGGCATGTAGGGACGGGCCGGCAGGCCGTCGAGTGGGAACCCCTTCGATCGAGGGGCAGCTATCGGTGGCCAGGCGCTCCCGATCTCGCAATCCGACCGTTTCCCTCAATGTGTCGTACCGGCTCGCTCAACTGCTGCGCAAGGTCCGGGACCGCTCCGGTCGCGACTATCCCTTCGTCATTATCCAGGAGGCGGGCCTCGACGGCGTCTGGATGCACAGGGCGCTATTGGCCGAGGGTCACGAAAGCCATGTCGTCGATGCCGCGTCCATCGAACATCACGCCGCAAGCGGCGGGTGAAGACGGACAGGCTCGACGGCGAGACTCTGATCCGCGCGCTGCTCGCGTTCAAGCGCGGCGAACCGCGGGTCTGTTCCATGCTGCGTGTGCCGACACCTGATGAGGAGGACCGCCGACGCATCGTGCGGGAACGCAAGGTGCTGATGGAGGAGCGCATCCGGCACAGCAGCCGGATAAAAGGTCTGCTCTTCTCCCAGGGCATCAGCGGGTACGATCCGCTACGGCCCAATCGTCGCGAGCGGCTGGTGGCGCTGCGGACAGGTGATGGGCGGGAGCTGCCCGAACACATGCAGCGCCAGGTTCTGGGTGAGTTGGATCGCATGGAACTGCTGCTCGATCAGATCAGGGCCGTCGAAGCCGAGCGTGATGCCATGCTCGCCGAAGCGCGCCAGTCGTCGCGCGAGGTGGTCACGCTGTCAAAGGTCGTCGGCATCGGACCTGAGTTTGCGGCGGTGCTCTGGGGCGAAGGCTTGTTCCGGCACTTCGACAATCGCCGGCAGGTCGCAGCCTATGCCGGGCTCGCACCGACGCCATGGCAGAGTGGGTCGATCGACCGGGAACAGGAGATCGGCAAGTCCGGGAACTCACGCCTTCAAAGCCACGCCATCTCCAGCAAGGTCGACCGCATCTGCGCTCAGTCGTTGGTTCAACCAGCGTGTCGCCCAGAACGGCGGGCGCTTCAAGAAGGTGATGATCACCGCGTTGGCCCGCAAGCTCGTGGTGGCCTTGTGGAAGTACACCTGCGCCGGCGTGGTGATCGAAGGCGCGGTGGTCAGACCATGACGATCTGATCGCTTACGAGTTCGGCCTGGGCCTGATCAGCCTCGCCGGAACCAGGTGGACGACCGCATTGCGGCATGGCTTTCAACGCCGTCATCGAGATTGGTCTCGCCCTCCTGAGCCCTTGCCGCCGTAGGCGGGATTATGGTGCGGCCGTTCGAGCGGCGACCGGATGTGAGGTTGATACGTGCAAGGCGCGGATCAGGAGATGGGCTCAGACCTGAAGTTCATGGCGTGGGGCAGATCCGCCGCTAGTGCCAAATGCATAGCTGAAGGGTGATGGTCGGCATCGCTCCCGTGAGACCGATGCAGTATCCCCCTGTACGGCCTCTCTTCTGGCTGGTCTGGCGCCCGTCGGGCCTCGGCCTGCAACGGCTTCGCCAACCTTCTTCCCCTGCGGCTTCGCCACATTCCTCGCGGGACAACAAGCTTGGCTGCCGCCGTCCTCCGCTGACGCTGCGGTCCCACAGGATGCAGTCGGCCCAACCGTCGCCTCACGACCGCTATCGAGGCCGCACAGGGCGGCTTCGGCAACCGGTCAGGAGAACGACAATGGCTACCATCGGCACCTTCCAGCAGTCCGGCAACGAGTTCACCGGCGAGATCGTCACCCTCTCCCTCCAGGCCAAGAAGGTTCGCATCGTTCCCGATACGCGCGCCAGCGGCGAAAACGCTCCCAGCCACCGGGTCTTCGTCGGCCGCATCGAAATCGGAGCCGCTTGGGCCAAGCAGTCCAACGAGGGCCGCAACTACCTGGGTCTCAAGCTCGACGACCCGAGCTTCACCGCTCCGATCTACGCCAACCTGGTCGAAGACGAGGACGGTCAGAACTACAGCCTCATCTGGTCGCGACCGAACCGCCGCAACGGCGACTGACACCCCTCGGCAGGACGCCCCGCACGCTGCGGGGCGTCCTCGAGACCGACCACTCAGCAACTCGGAACGACAGCTTGATGAGCACCCCTCATGTGAGGCCGCGATGGTGCGGGCTCGGGACATCAGATCAAGGAGAACCACCATGGCGACCATCGGCACCTTCAAGCAGACCGGCACCAACGAGTTCGCGGGCGAGATCGTCACCCTCAGCGTCCAGGCCCGGGGCGTGCGCATCGTCCCCGAGGCCCGCGCCACCGGAGAGAACGCTCCCAGCCACCGGGCCTTCGTCGGCCGCGTCGATTATGCGGAGTAAGGAGTTATGCGGAGCGACGTGTTCAGAGCCGAGCATTTCTGCGGATTTCGGCGTGGTGACGCTCCGCATAATCCCGAGGGTGGCGAGGACGCGGTGCCTCGCTCAAGGCGGGGCGCCGCGGGTCGGTCAGCGATAACACGGCCGCGAACCTCTTGCTTCGCGTCATCGGCGGGCCCGAAGGCCTGACGGCCTATCTTCGCTCGATCGAGGACACGGTAACGCGTCTCGATCGCACCGAGACGACCCTCAACGAAGCCAAGCTGGGCGACCCGCGCGACAGGACACGTGGCTGGTCCCGCAGAGGACCCAGAGCACAGACCATTCCGGGAACTCGTCATCCACATGCGGCTTAGCGTGCCGCGCGGCGATGATCCCGACCTGACTGGCCGCTCGTCCGGTTCCGAAGGTCATAGACTCGGCGGGCACGCCATCTCTAGGGGGCGGCCGCTCTCCGTAAAGCGTGCTCGCCGGCCCCCAGAAGTGAGAGGCGCACCGGCTCGAGGTCGGGGGCAGTGACCCACGCTGCGGTTAGGGGAGTTTCAGGCTCCAAGTTCATTTCGTTTAGCTGGCAATTTTCATGCCTTGATTAGCGTGGCTGCCGGCCGGCAGACATAGAGCTTTCCGCCCAGTTCCAATGCCGCTCAAGCCGCTACGGCGCTTATGCTCAACCCGGCGATGCCCTCGGCTCGCCAACGATACAGCACCTGCCGTGCGACGCCCAATTCCCTAGCCAACGGCGCAACCTTGCGACCGGCGCTCCATCGCGACGGCCGCTTCCTTGAATGCCGATGAAACACGCGTTCAGATTGCTTTGACATGACCCGCCCTTCGGAGCCTTGTTACCGCTTTCCGCTGTCTCAATCGAGGGTTGCAGTCCAAAAATGTCACCTTTGATCCCGGTCGCACAGCGTTGCGCTTTCAGAACAAGATCTTAGGGGCGTGGCCGAGACCGCCCGCGACCAGCCATCGCAAAAACCGCTCTGCCCTCCGCACGGGCCTTGTGAGCAGGAGGGGCGACCGCCCGTGCTCCTGCCGCAGAAGGAGCAAGCGATGACCAAGACCATCCTCGGCGTGCTCGCCGTGTCCATCCTCGGCCTGGCAACCCTTGCGGAGCCGGCTACAGCCGGCGAAGCCGCTCCGAACAAGGCTGACCCGCAGTTCCTGGGGATCGATCTCGACAACGGCGGAGTCTATTACAACGGCCGCAATTCCGGTCTCTACTGCGTCTATAAGACCATTCGTGTCTACAATACCCGCAGCGGCTACCTGGAATGGCGCCGGGCCCGCCGGTGCGGCCGCGGTCTCTACCTCAATTGACATATCATGGGCGCGCTCGGTGCGGATGACAGGCGGCGGCCCGTTGCGCATGATGGGCGGCCGCGCCGGACTGGAGCCATGCGAGGAAAACGATGCTGTCTCGTGCCTTCATCGCGTTGATGATGCTCACCATTTTGGCGGTGCCTGTGGCCGCGCAAGCACCGTTGGGGGCGCCCGCCACGACTCTGGCCAGGCCCGCGGCCGCAGCTCCGACCGGCCTTGACGACAATGCCGATTCGATCGCCGTGGTCATCGGCAACCGCACCTACAAGCAGACCGTGCCCGTCGATTTCGCCCACAACGACGCCGACGCGATCAAGGAATACCTGATCAAGTCGCTCGGCTTCCGCGAGCAGAACGTCTTCGTTCTGAAGGACGCGACGCTCAACGAGTTCAACCAGGTGTTCGGCACCGAGCGCAATCCGCAATCGGGCCGGCTCTGGCGCAGCGTGGCCTCCGGCCGCTCAAACGTGTTCGTCTATTATTCCGGCCACGGCGTGCCGGATCTCGCGACGCGCCAGCCGTTCCTGCTGCCCCAGGACGGCAACCCCGGCCAGAGCGAAAGCGGCTACCTGCTCGATACGCTCTACCGCAACCTGGACTTGGTGAAACAGAAGGTCGGCGCGCCGCGGCAGGTGGTGGTGATGATCGACGCCTGCTTCACCGGCGAGACCGGGCGCAAGGGCGAGACGCTGCTCGCGGTCTCCGCGCCGGGTTTCGAGCCGGCGCGCCCGAAGGCGGCGGCCGGCGTGATCAAGCTGGTGGCGACGTCGGGAGCCACCCCGGCCAACTGGGACCAGAAGATCGGCCTCGGCCTCTTCACCAGCCGCTTCCTCATGGGCGTCGCAGGCCTAGCCCATAAGCCGGCGTCAGCGGGCGGCGACGGCGGCGTGCTGCAATGGACCGAGTTGCAGGCCTATCTGAAGGACGAGGTCGCGGCCAGCGCCCGCCGTGAGAGCGGCCGCGAGCAGGTGCCGGAGGTCGACGCCGCCTCCATCTCGCTCAGGATCAATGCGCCGGTCTCCGCCATCGTGCGGCCGGTCGCCGAGGCGCGCGACGAAGCCCGCTGGCGCGAGGCGCGTGCCGCCGGGACGCGGGACGCACTGGAGCGCTACATCGGGCAATGCCGCGACATCTGCACCTACCGGTCCAACGCCATGGCCCTGCTGCTGCAGGGCAAGGAGGACGCCGAGACCGCCAAGGACGAGCAGAACTGGCAGCGCCTGAGCGCGCTCGGCAAATTCCAGGACTACCTCAACGGCTGCGGCTCGGTCTGCGCTTACCGGTCCCTCGCCGAGGGCTATCTCGGCGCCGGCGATCCGGGTCGGGATCCGAAGGTGAAGCGCTGCGACGACCTTGCCGCCGCGCCCGACGATCCGGATAAGCCGGCTAATATAAAGGGGCGGTCGATGCGCAACATGGATGGCAACCAGGCCGTCGACGCATGCTTGGCCGCCACCAAGGCGCATCCCGACGTGCGGCGCCTGTTCTACCAGCTCGGCCGCGCCTACGACCGGCTCGACCGCTACAAGCCGGCCTTCGATGCGTACAAGCAGGCCGTCGACGCCGGCAGCATCGCGGCGATCAACAACCTCGCGACGCTCTATGAGAACGGCCAGGGCGTGAAGCTGTCGCGGCCGGAGGCGTTGAGGCTCTATCGGCAGGCAGCCGAAGCCGGCAATCTGATCGCCATGACCAACGTCGCGCGGATGTTGGAGTATGGGCGAGGCGTCGCCAAGAACGAGGCGGAGGCGATCCGCTGGTACCAGAAGGCGGCGGAGGCCGGCGACAACCTCGCGATCACCAAGCTGGTGCCTTACTATCTCAACGGCGGTCCCGGCATCCCCAAGGATCCGCAGAAGGGCTTCAACCTGTTCAAGACGGCGGCGGACAAAGGCGACCCCATGGCGATGGTGAGCATGGCCATCCTGATCGACAATGGCTTCGGCTCCTTCTTCCCCGGTCAGTCGTCGGTCGGCCTCATCCTGCGGGCCCTGACCAAGGGCGAACTCGGCGCCGCCGCCGTGGCCGCCACCGACGTGGCGCCGCAGAAGCTCAAGCCGGATACGGTGCGGGCGGTGCAGCGCGCGGTGCAAAAGGCTCAGTACTACGAAGGGGCCGTCGACGGCCGCTTCAACCCGGTGTTCGTGCGGGCGCTCGACGTCTATGCCAAGGCCACGGGACAGGATCAGAACTGACGTGGAACCGGGCGGCCGCAGGGCATGGTGGTGAACCGTACGCGCCTTCTGAGCGGGGCCGCAGTGGCTGGGCTGCTCATGTGCCTGGCTCCGGGCGTGGCGCGTGCCGACGCGCTGGCGCAGTGGCTGGACGGCGTGGCCGCCTGCTCGCCGTCCAAACCGCTGTCGCTCGCGGTCGTCGGCTTCGGCCCGGAGCAGACGGCGCTGTCACGCGAGCAGGCCGAGGAGGCGAGGCTTCTGGTCGAGAGCCGCCTGCAGGCGACCGGACGCGTGCGCATGGCGGCTGCCGCCGACGTGGTCCGCATCAAGGGGCTGCGCGAAGGCACCACCGGCCTCAGCGGCGCCGAAGCCGAGGAACAGATCCGCAAGGCCTTTGACGGCGACGCGTCCGTCTTCTTCGTGGCGCCGAGCCGAGCCGGCGGCACCGCCTCCTTCCGACTGCAGGCGATCACCAAGGCCGCCGACTGCAAGGTGACCAGCGATCTGCTGGAGGTGCCCGTCAGGGCCGGGCCCGGCCTCGCCGACATCGATCAGGTGATGCAGGGCGCCGTGCGCAACCTCGTGCAGAGCGCGCCCGACGCGCGCGTGGTCACGGTCTGCCCACTCAGCGCCGGATCCGGCCACAGCCTCTGCGCCGGCGTGCTGACCGACCGACTGACCATCGCCCTCGATGCGGAGGCGCGCGCGCCCTCGCGCATGCTGAGCGAGAAGCGCCTCGACGTGCGCCGCCCGCCCGGCGGCGCCTGCGCCGCGCCGCCGGGCGGCGTCACGGCGCGCGGGACGTTCGACCATGACCGCAGCGGCCAGTCATGGATGAGCGTCGCATTCGACCGCGACGGGGCTGTCCTGGCGCCAACAGGACGGCGGCGCATCGACATCAAGGGGCTCGGTTGCGACCCGGCGGTGCGGCCGTTTCTCGACCACGTGGTGGCCACCGCGCTGGTCGACCGTGCGCGCCTCGACGCCGTGCCTCTGGCCGCGCCCTTTGGCCAGGGGCAGCGGCTCGACATCCGCATCGAGGCCAAGGCGAAGCTCAACCTCTACTGCTGGGTGCTGGCCCCGGACGAGACGGCGTTCGTGACCCTGCCGGTCAAGGGCGGGGCGGGGCGCAGCGCCGTCACCCCGGGCGTCACGCATTATCCGCGCGGCTTCGACCTGTCGGAGATCGTGCTGAGCGGCGCCTTCGAGAACCTGTTCGACTGCTTCGGGGTGGAGGGGCAACTGCCAGCCGCCCTGCACGAGCGGTGGCTGGCAGCCGCGCCCGGCGCCACGACGGAAGCGAAACTGCTGTCACGTGAAGAGGTGCTCGATCTCCTCGATAAGACCCGCGCCACCCCCGGCGTCAGCGAGGCGACGGCCCGCGTCCTGGTGCGGTAGCCGGTTTAGCGGATCTGGATGCGCTGCCCCGGCTGGAGCGTCTGCAAGGGCGTATCCGGGAACACCCGGGTGCCGTCGCCCACGCCGCGGCGAGCGCGATCGACGTCGTTGCCGCTGGTTCCCTCCGGCAGCTCGACCACCAGCTTGCCGTCGCCGATGTCCTCCACCTTGGCGCCGGCGCCGAGCAGCGTGCGCAGGCTTGCGAGCGTCTCGCGACTGACCGGGTTGCGGTCGGCCAGCACGAAGATGATCCGGCGCGTGCCCTTGTCGATCTCGACGCACACGGGCCCGCAGCTCGACACGCGCGGGTCCGGCGCCGGCCGCTGGGGCTGCGGTGCGACCGGGGCGGGGGCCGGCTGCACGGGCTGCCCTGCGCCATCGAGGGCGGCCATGGCGCGCCGGGCGTCGGGCAGCATGAAGCTCAGCTTGTTGCGTGGATCGGTCTCCTTCGTGCCGGATTCCTTCAGCGCCTTGAGCATGTCGGCGACGGAGGCCTCCGGGTGCCGGGCCTTCAACACGGCGATCAGGCCGGTGATGTGGGGCGCGGCCATGGAGGTGCCGTCGAGCTTGTAGTAGCCGTCCGCCGCCGCCGAGAGGATCTGCGTGCCCGGCGCCACCACGTCGATCTTGTCGGACGTGTTGGAGTAGCTGACATCGATCGTGCCATCCTTGCGGGTGGCGCCGACGGTGATGGCCGCGCTGATGCAGGCCGGCTCCGACACGGCGCCGACATAGGCGTTGTTGCCCGCCGCCGCCACGACGGCGATGCCGGCCTGGGTGAGCCGCTTGACGATGTCGGCATAGGGCGATTGCAGATCGCAGGTGGCGTCCATCTTGCCGCCGCCGAGGCTCAGGTTCACCGCGGCGATCTTCGTCTGCCCAGCCGTCCGCTCCACGAACATCAGGCCCTTGATGACGTCGGAGGTCCAGGCGTTGATGCAGACCTTGACGCCCTTGCCGCAGACCGTCTCGCCCTCGAAGCGGCTGAACACCTGCACCGCGACGATCTTGGCCTGCGGCGCCACGCCATCGAGCGGCCCCGTCTTGCTCTGGCCCGCGGCACCGGCGGCGATGCCGGCGACATGGGTGCCGTGCACGCAATTGGCGGCGACGGCCCGGTAGTCGCACGCGTCCCCAGCGCCCTCTCCAGTCTGCTCGGCCTGTCCGTTCGGGCACAGCGAGCGCGAATGCTGGGCCGGCGCCGTGGAGGAGAAGCAGGCTTCGGCCGCGATGTGCCGGGCGACGAACGGATGTCGTCGCGCCACGCCCGTATCCAGGATGGCGACGGCGAGGCCGTCGCCCTTGGCGGTGCTCCAGACCTCCGGCAAGTGCAGCAGTTTTGTCGATTCGGGCAGGAACGCCTGCATCAGCCGGTCGGGCAGCACGCGGGCGACGCTCGGGTCGCTCTCCAGCCGGCGCAACCCTGCGCTGCTGACCTCGGCGACGACGAGCGGCGCATCGCCGATGGCGCTCACGCCCCGCGCTGTATCCCGCAGGATATCGGTGATGTAGCGCTCCGGCTGACGGAAGGCCTCCTGCCGCCCACCCTGGGCGGGCGAGGCAAGCTCGACGATGACGCGCTCCTGGCCGCCGCCTGCGGTTGCCGTCATCAAGGCCTCCGGCACCTTGCGCACCTGCGCATCGGCGCTCGTCGCCATCGCGAGGATGGCGATGCATAGAGCCACCAGGAGTGCTGCGGGCGAAGTCTTGATCATCGGCGAGCCCTCGTCGGTTCGGTCCGTGGTCCATACCGTTCCGCTTGCCGTGGCGGGCTTGGCGGAAACGCGTCTGTCGTGCCCAGGCATGGGACGACGAGAGGGATTTCAGCGTCGCGGCGGCTCCCGCAGGAGCGCCATGCGGCGGCGGAACTTGCCACAGGGTTTCATTTTCGACCACATTCCCGCGCCTCGGTTGTGTTCGGACAGGGGCTGGAACGGGGAGCCGCCATGAGCTTGGGGTTCGACGAGCGCTGCGCCGCCGATCTTGCCGGCGTCATCGACGGACGGGCACTCGCCAGCGGCGAGGCCGCTTGGCTGACGCGCGCCGTCGTCGGGGCCATGCGGCCGAATCGCGACAAGCCGTTCTGGGACCTCGCCCATCTGCTCGGGGCGCTGGCCGAGCGTCCGTCGGCGACCGCCTCGCCGGCGCGGGCCCTCATCGACATGATTCTGGATCCGCGGCTCGCGCGGCCGGGCGCCCTCGCCGCTGCGTTGCGTGCAAGCCATCCGGGCCTGGTGGACGACAAGGGCATCGTCGCGGACGTCGAAGGGGAGGCGTGGCGCGCAACGTGGGCCGGTGCAGCGCGGCTGCTGGCGCTGGCGGAGTTCGTGCTGACGGCCGACGACCTCGGCCATTTCGCCGAGGTGAGCCAATGGCTGGATGAGCTCGACGGCGGCTCGGAAGCCTCGGTGACGCAGCTGACGCGGCGCCTCGCCCGCCTCGCCGGGGCCTATCGCCAGGCCCACATGCCGCTGGCGCCCGTGGAAAAGCGGTTTCGCACCATTCTCGCCTTCCTGGCTCAGGGCGCACACCGGCGTGGCCGCGGCGCCTTCGAGGACGACGACATCGTCGCCTACTGGCGCCATGAGATCGAAGCCGGCGAGCGGACGCAGTTCCGCACGGTCGCGGAGCATTTCGTCACCTATAGCCGGCTGACAGCGGCGGTGGGCGGCCTGTTGCACGTGCGCGGCGCCGTGTCGCTCGAGGCCATCGAAGGCTGGGCGGATCGGCTGGAGGGTGCCTTGGGGGACCTCGTCAGTTTCGACGACACGGCAACGGCGCTCGCCGGCACGCTGGCGGCGCTGCCCGACACGCCCAAGGTCCTGACCGGCGCCGAGCGCGACGATCTGATCGATCTCGTCTGGCTCGAGCCCTTCCATCGCCAGCAGCCGCTGACAGTCCTGCGGGCCGTCAGCTTCGGCCGTGTGCAGTCGGGCATCGCCAACCGCCTCAGGCGTGGCGGCGGCGGCGCGGCCGTCGAGGAGCGGGTCCATTGCGGCGAGGCCGGCCCCTACGAGGCCGTCGTCGAGCGCGCCCGGGATCTGGCCGGCCATGTCGAGCGCATGGTGCGTATCGCAGCGGCCTTGCGGCTGCGGCGCCAGGACGTCGCAGACGAACGGGTTGCCGCCGTGCTCGCTGCTGCCGAGGCGGACATCAAGCGCGTGCGCCGGGCCGGCTTCGACGCGGAGCGCGCTGCGCTGGCGGAGGCCTTCGCCAAGCTCGACGATAGCCTGGTCAAGGCGGCCGAGGAGGTCGCCGCCTTCATCGGCGCCGCGGCGGCGCTCGCCAGGCGCCGGCCGCTGGCGGCTGTGTTCCTGGCCGACAAGGATATGTTCGCCGCGGCCTTCCACGAGGCCTATATCGGAAAGGTGCCCCATGCCGAAGCAGCCCGACCGATCGCCGACTGACCCGGCCGAGCTCCTGGCGGAGCTGCACGTGGCCCGGCAGCTGCCGCGCGCCGTGGCGGCGCAGCCCCGCCCGGCCGTGCGGGCGGCGGAGCTGTGGGCCCACGCGCGCCGCGCGCCCGCAGCAGCGGTGTCGCTCGCCGTCGAGCGGGCGATCCGCACCGATCCTGTCGTCGGCCGCCGCTACCGGACGATGCTCGCCAGCTTGGCGCAGGCGCACGCGCCGCTGGCCATCGCCGCCTCGGACGGCGCGGTCGGCGAGCGTCGTGTCGGCAGCTTCACGCTCACCATCTCGGATGGGGAGGGCGGGTCGCCGCCGTTGCTGGTCATCACCGGGGTCCAGGATCCGCCGCCGCAACTCATCGAGATCGGTACGGACGAGGACGCGCTGCGGCTTGCCCTGCCCGAGCCGATCGCCGGCGCCATCATCCTCGTTCTCGACCCGTCGCTGCCCGAGATGAAGCGTCTGGCAACGCTGGTGCGCAATCCGCGTGCCGAGATCTTCCTGGTCTGACCGGTCGCCGTCCTCATCGCACCATGCGCGTCCTCGTCATCGTCCCGACCACCGGCGGCCCGCTGGTGGTCAGAAGCCTGAAAGTGCGGGCCGGCCTGCCTGCCTCCGCCGCGTTTGCCGACGGCGACTACCGGCCGCTGCCCTGGTCGGCCGACTATGCGCGCCTCGTCGGGCCGGAAGGGCCGCTCGCCCATGGGTCGGCTGGCAACCGTCCGGCGCCTGGCGCCTACGAGCTGCGCCTCTCCGGCTCCTTCGACGCCGGGCGTAGCTGGGAGGCGCCGGTGGCGCTGGCCCACCTGCTCATCGCCCGCGGCCACAGTCTGACGGATGCGCCCGATCAGGCCGACCTGATCCTGTGGGCCACCGGCGCCCTCGACCTCGACCTTCAGGTGATCCCGGGCGATTACGCGCTGCTCGACAAGATCGACAGCTCCCGGGCGCTTCTGGATGGGACGCCGACGACCGCGCTGGCTGTGCTGCTGCCCGCCGGGACCGGCGCCGCCGCGGCCAAGGGCCTGCTCGACGAGCAGGAGCAGGCTCGGCCGCTCCATGCGCTCCCCTCCGAATCGCTCGTGGCCGCCGCGGTGCGTCTCGACGAGCTGACGCGGAAGCAGGTGCAACTGCCGCCTGCGCCGGACCGCGCGGCGCGCCGCGCGGTCCGCTGGCCTCTGGCCGCCGGGCTGGCCGCGGCTGTCGTTGCGTTGGCCGGGACGGCGCTGGCGGTCCGCTCGCTGAGCCCGACCAGCACGGTTCCGCCGACGGAGGCGTCGGGCCAGGGCGGCCGGGTCGCAGTGGCTCGGCCCAGTTCTCCGCCCCCTCCGCCGGAGCCGCCGCCGGTGACGGTGTCCGAAGTGCGCGCCCCCGCCGGGCGCTCCTGCCGCCAGTTGCTGTTCGCCGTGGGGACGCCCGAGCAGCGCTCGGTACCCCTGGAGGGCGACAGCTTCGCCGCGACGCGCCTCGATCCCGCCCTGTGCGGCCTCGCCATCCGCGTCCGCGACCCGCAGACCATGAGCGTCGAGGTGTCGCCGGCGCTGGTTGCGGTGGCGCTGCCCATCAGCCGCCAGCGCGACGGCAGCCAGCTCGTGTTTCTGCGCGACCATGTTCGCCAAAACGTCGTCTACAGCTTGCAGGTATTCGTGGGGGACGGCGCGACCCGTCGGCCGCTCGGCTCGTTCACGCACCAACTGGTTCCGTAAAGGCCATGCTCCGCTCAATCGCCGCCACGATCTCGCTGGTCATCCTCGTTGCCGCCGGGCACGCTCAGGCCCAGGCGATCGGCTTCGATCCGGCCGACTACGGCAAGGCGCAACTGCCGCAGCGGCAGAGCACGGGCGATGCCGCGACCTACATCGACGCGCACAAAGGCGCTTTCGAGCCCGTGGCGGAGCTGGATTCCAAAGATCCGCTCGCCCTCATCGCGCGGCCGATCGGCCGCATCGACGTGATCCTGCGCCATCAGCGGACCGGGCAGGAAATCGGCGAGTCGTGCACGGGTGCGCTGCTCGAGGGGAACCATGTGCTCACCAATCACCATTGCCTGCCGGTCGAGGGTGAGCTGAAGCCGGTCAAGGCCTCGATCCTCATGGACTACCTGACGCTCGACGGCAAAGGGGCGAAGCGCTTCGACATCGCGCCCCAGCCCGAGGAATGGAGCGCCGCCCTCGACTACGCGGTCGCACGCGTCAGCGGTAATCCGACCGCGGATTACGGCTTCGTCCGGGTGGCCGGGGCGGCGCCGGAGGGCACCCGGTCGATGCTGGTGATCCACCATCCGCTCGGCCGCCCCAAGGTGATGAGCCGCTTCCGCTGCATGGCGCTGAAAGAGCAGGAGAACGGCGCCGAGCTGCGCCACCGCTGCGACACGCTAGGCGGCAGCTCCGGCTCGCTGCTGTTCGACAGCCGGGCGGACGGCATCGCGCTGCACAAGGAGGGCGGCCTCGACCCGAAGGATCCCACGAGCTTCAACACGGCGACGCGCATGGCCGCCATCCTCGCCGACAGCCGCATCCTTGCCCGCCTGGCCCAAGCCGGCGGCCCGCCGCCGGCCTCCCCAGGGGCGCCCGACGCCTCGCCGCGCACTGCCGCGCCAGCTCCCGCGCCCGCCGACGCGGGCGGTCTCGCGACGCCGGCGCCGACGAGCACGCCAGCCGGCGGGCTGAGCCCGGACGAGATGAATTCGGTGCTCCGCCGATGAGCGCTGCCGCAGATTCCGCTCTCCGGGTCCCACGGAAGGGGCACATGCGGAACGCCCGACGTGCGCAGTACATGAGGACCGCAATCGTGTGGATGAAGCCCAAGACGACGACCCGCCGCTGCAAGCCGGGCTCAGCCTGGCTTGCCGGTCTGTCGCTCGCGGCGCTCGTGGCGGCAGGCCCGGCCTGCGCCCAGAGCAACCCGCTCACCGATCCGGCGCCCAAAGGTGGCGAGGCGCCGGCGGCCGCGCCGCACGAGGCCCCGGCCGGGCCGGCCGAGGTGCCGCAGGCCGCGCCGTCGGCGACCGACATCATTCGCTCGCTGGCCCCGTTCGTGGACGGCAATCCCAACGCTAGCGGCGAGGTGCGCGAGGTCGATGCCGAGGACGGCAAGCGCCGCGTGCGCGTCGACTACGGCCATGCGATCGATATCACCGTCTTCTTCCCCTACGACAGTGCCCATCTGACGCCGGACGCGAGAGCACAGCTCGAGCCGCTCGGACGCGCGCTGCAATCGCGCGAGCTCATGCCCTACCGCTTCCTGGTCGCCGGCCATACCGACGCGGCCGGCGATCCCGGCTACAACCGCGTGCTGTCGCTGCGCCGCGCGCTGGCCGTGCGCGGCTTCCTGGCTCGGGCCTACGGCATCGATCCGCTGCGGCTGGTGGTGCACGGCTGGGGCCAGACCCGGCTCAAGCGACCGGACGAGCCGCTGTCCGGCGTCAATCGCCGGGTGGAGATCGCCTTGATCGCGCCGCCGAAGCGCTCATCCGCGCTCGATGGCCGGGTCGACGACGCGCCTGTGGAGATCGACGCCGGGGCATTCGGCACCGGTTGGCAGGTCGTCTCCGGCTGTCGTGCCGGTCCCAACGATCCGCGTTGGCGGCTGCCGAGCGACGCGCTCGACGATTTCGGCGCGGCGCCCTCCCCGGTCTCATGCCGGCCCATCGCCGGCGCTGATCCCATCGTGCGCTTCAACGCCTGGTACGACCCGCGCCGGCCCGCTTGGTCCGGCATCGACGACTGAGACGTATTCCCACCATCTCACGGAGACCGACCGATGCTCCTGAAACGACTGACCCTCCTGGCCGCAGCGCTCGCCTGCCTCGCGGTCGCCGGGGCCGCCCAGGCCCAGACGCGCCCCAACATCGTGGTGATGGGCGAGGACGCCGACCAGGACACCGTGCCCCGCGGCAACCGCATCTTTCAGCGCGTCATCCAGGAGCTCGGCGAGACGATGAATGTGCGCGGCTACAACGTCTATGACGAGACGGCAGTCGCCATGGGCATCTCCCACCCGGGCCGCGTGCGCCGGCGCGATGCCGAGCTGATCGACGTGGCCCGCGGCGTGCAGGCGCCGCCATTGGACGTGGTCGCCATCTTCCAGATCTACGCCTCGGCCCAGAAGTCGACGGTCTCCGACATCGTGCGGCCGGACGTACGCGTCGCCGGGCGGCTTCTGAACGTCAGGACCGGCCAGGCGATCGGATCCTTCGAGGTCACCGGCCTGCAGCTGGCGCCGCTGCCGCAGGCCTGCGACCGGGAATGCCTGCTGGAGCGCGTCGGCGCCGATGCGAAGGTGCTCGCCGCAGAGCTCGCCGGCGCGCTCACTCAGAAGCTCGACGGCTTCGTGGCGCCGCGCCGGGACGCGACGGGCGTCGCGGTCACGGCGCCGGCTCCGGTCACCACACCGGCTCCGGCGCCGCTACCGGGGGGCGGGGTGGCCGCGGCGCCGGTGGATGGCGAGGCCTGCGCCGGCTTGCCGACCGCCTATGTCATCCGCCTCAACGGTTTCTCGCCGCAGGAGGTGCAGGCCGTCGAGGAATACATCAGCGCCTTCCGCTGCTACGAGCACCACCGCCCGGTGCGCGCCAGCGCCGGCCAAGAGGAATACTGGTACGAGACCCGCTCGGACGCAGCCCGGATCAACCGCAACCTGCGCCTGATGCTGGAGCACATGAACGTCGGCGGCCAGGTCAGCTTTGCCGGCAATACGTTCGTCATGAACCGCATTGCGACCCGCTGACGGCTCGCGGGAATGGTCATGCAGGGCGCGCGCCATGCGCGACTTTTCTCGTGCTGCGACGTCAACCGGTCCATTGACCCGGCGCTCGCTCTGGCACCGGAGTTCGCTCGCAACCGAGATCCACGACCTTGTCCGCCGACGCGATGATGGCGCGCCGATGGGTGATCGCCAGCACGGTCACGTCGCGGGAGAGCCGGCGGATATGCTCCATGATGTCGCGCTCGGTCGCTTCGTCGAGCGCCGAGCTTGCCTCGTCGAGAAAGAGGATCGCCGGATCGCCATAGAGCGCACGAGCAATCGCGATGCGCTGACGCTCACCACCGGAGAGTCTTAGGCCACGTTCTCCGACCCTGGTCTCGAAGCCGTCGGGGAGTGCCTCAACGAAGGGAAGGATTGCAGCCTTGTCGGCCGCGCGGCGCAGGCGGTCCTCATCAAACGGCCTGCCGAGCAGGATGTTGTCGGCCAGGCTCTCGTTGAGGAGCACGATGTCCTGCGGCACGACCGCCGCCGCGGCATACCAGTCTGCCCGGTCGACGCCGGCGAGATCGATACCATCGACGAGGATGCGGCCCCGATCCGGCTCGATCGATTTCAGCGCCAGCCTGAAGACGGTCGACTTGCCGGAGCCGGTCTCGCCCACCAGGAACGTGATGGCCCCGCGTTCCGCGGTGAAGGAGATGTCCTTCACGCCGCGGCCGTTTTCATAGGCATAGCCCACGTTCTCGAAGACGATCCGGCCCGCGCGCGGCGCGAAGACCGATGCATGGGACACCTGCCGTTCTTCCGGCGCAGCCCACATGGTCGCCAGCGGCACGAGCGCGGCGCGCGAGCGCACCACGTCGTCGATGGCATGGGCGATCATCTCGAACGGCATATTGAGCTGGAGCAGCAGGAAGGTGACGGCGAACTGGATGGCGAGCCCCAATCCCAGAAGGGCGATGTAGCCGACGCGCTGCAGCACATAGGCGCGCCAATTGTCCCGGACCTCCTGCGCCTTGGCGGTGAAGCGGCGGCTCATCCAGCCATGGCTGCCGAAATGCCTGAGCGTCTCCAAGGCGTTCATGGCGTTGCCGACGAAGCGCGCGTTGTCCTGGCCGGCCTCGATCGCCTTGTCGAGGAACACGCGCGCACGGCGGGCGGAGATCAGAGTGAGCGTGACCGCGGCAGTTCCGTAGACGACCACGATCGCGGCGACCTCGATGCTGATCAGCGCGCCGAGCGTGGCGAGCGTGAGCAGGATCTGCGTCGCGCCGGGAACGAAGACGATGAGGCCGAGCTGCACGAGCGTCGTCAGCGCACTGCGTCCCCGCGCGCTCGCATTCTGGATTTCCGCTGGATTGTGCTCGACGAAGAAGCCGGTGGTTTTCGTCAGGATGCGCTCGAAAAAGCGGGTCCCCGTGATGAAGCCCAGGTTCTCCGCGCTCATGAAGGAGAGATACTGCACCATGTGCTGTAGCGCCGAGGACACGCCCAGCAGCACCGCATAGAGCACGAAGCCCCAGGCGAGCGCCGCGACCGCCCCCTCCTGCGGCAGGCGGTCGACGAGCCGTGAAAAGAGATAGGGCGCCGCCACGCTGCTCGCGCTGGAGAGGACGACGACGACGGCGACGAGGAGCAGCGTCCGGCGGTCGGATCTCCAGTAGGCGCGGAGGATTTCGGAGATCGGAGCAAAGACGGCGGGCTGGGTCATGGGGCGAGGGCGAATCGGGGACGAAGGGAAGTCGCCCCCCTATGGCCGTGGGACTGGGCGGAGATTGGGCCGCCGCGGCGGGCTCATGCCAGTGACCAAAGCCCGGCCTGATCCTCGGCCGCGTAGTCGAAGAGCGGCCAGGGATAGCTGGCGAGCACCGGAAAGGCGCTTTCCCAGCCGCGCCCCTCCTGCGCCGAGAGCCAATCGCAGATCGGACCAACTGCGTCCCGGTACGTGGTGGCCGGACCATAACCCAATGCTGTCGCAGCGCTTGTGTCGAGGATGAACGGCCGAGGGATCGACCAGGGCGATCGGCCGACCGCGCTGTCTGCCGGCACATCGTCGACGCCGAGCGGAAGGATCGCCCCCGCGTACCCCATATGGTCAGCGATGAGAGCGCCGATGTCCGCGGCCGTGAGCGCCTCCGGGTCGGCGACATCCAGCACGCGCGTTCCCGGCCGCCCCAGCACCGTCGTGACGAGGGCAGCGATGTTGGCCACCGCGGTGGTGTGGAAGCGGCTTCGGCCCTCATAGGCGAGCCGGATGACGGGGCGGTCATCCAGCATGCGCTTGACGAACCACCACTCGTGCGGATGGCCGGAATGGGTACCGTGGATCGCACAGGGCTGCAGGATCGTCACGGGCCGTCGGGCATGGTCGAAAAGTGCGCGCTCGAGGGCGGCCTTGCGCGTCGAGTAGCTGGCGGGGCCGGGCTCGACGTTAGGCTGGTCCTCGCGCATCGGCACGGGAAGCTCGGGAAAGCCATTTTGCGCCGCCTCGTCCAGCGTCCGTCCGTCCGCGTCGCGGCAGACGCTCGCCTAGGAGACGACGATGAAGGCGCCGACATCCTCCTCGATCGCGAGGAGCTGGCGGGCGTGGTCCTTGTCGTACGCGACGGTGTCGATGACGACGGCGGCGCCGTCCCCGATCGCCTTGGCCAGGGCATCGGGCTCATTGCGGTCGATGGCCACGAAGCTTGCGCCACGGGCGAGGACGCCGCTGGCCCCGGACCCTGTCCCGCGCGCGGCGAGCATCACCGACCAGCCGCCGTCGAGCAAAACCTGTGCGACCGCGCGGCCGATTTGCCCCGTGCCGCCGATGATCACCGCGCGCGTGCCCATTTCGCTTTTCCGTTCAGACTGCCGATCGAACGCAGCCAAGGCGCCCGTTGGGCCCTGCACGCCGCGTGGCGGTTTCCTACAGTTCGTCTGGCGCCGGCGCCTCAAAGAGCGCGGACCAGCCATCGAGATCATCCGGATCGACGATCTGATCCGCGGGGGTTGATCGATTGCGCTTGACGATCCGGCGCTTGAGTTCCTCCAGCAGCACCGCAAAAGCGTGCAGCTTCGTCTCCGCTCCCGCCTGTCCGGCCGCGGCGCGATAGTGGTCTCGCTCCTGCCTGGACCAGAAGCCGTTCTCCAGGATCACGCTGGCCCCGCTCCTCAGGCAGCGTCCGGCCATACGCCACTGCAAGGCTTCGACCCAGGCTCGCGCTGTCTCGTCATAGAGGGGGAAGCCGACTTCGCAAAGCCATTCGTCCGGCGCGAAGCGGACCGCCTGGGTTGCCGCCTCGAGCTGTCGCGCGAGCGTGCTCTTCCCCGAACCGGGGAGGCCGCAGATCATGTGAAGTGTCGCCATACGCTGACCGATCGTCCTTCCGCCGGGGGTTCTTGCGGTACTCTCCCGAGCAGTCGACGGCCTTCGTCGCGCATCCTCGGAGGCGATGCCCCGCCCAGGAGGCCCGGGGGCTCTCTCGCCGCCTCAGTCGCCGCTGCGCTTGGCGGGCCGCGACCAGATCAGGTTGTAACCGTCGCCGTCCTCGTCCTCGAAGAGGTTGGCGTAAATGGGGGCGGTGAAGCTCGACGAGCCCTCGTTTACCGGCCCGATCTACGCCAACCTCTTCGAGGGCGAGGACGAGGACGGCGACGGTTACAACCTCATCTGGTCCCGCCCCAACGGACGCCGCGGCGCCGACTGAGCCTCCTGCAACGCCCCGCCCGAATCGTTCGGGCGGGGTGTTCCTCTGCCAAGCGCAACCGCTCCCGCTCCATCCCCAAAGCGGGGCGCAGCCACGCGCGCTGACCATGACCCTTGCACCCCGGGGCGTTCCCTCTGTATCCGCCCATTCTATCGGCAGTCGCCCCGCGTCAAAGGATGGGCGGTCCCCCCCAACCCGCCGGTTGAGCAGTCTTTCGCGCTCCTTGACCCAGTCCTTCAACGCGCTCCGGCGCATTGAGGAACTGCTCGCGGAAGCCGAGCGGCAGCGGCTCGAGGAGGAGGGAGCTTGAGCCGCCTTCCGCGCGTCCAGAGACCTCGGGAGGCGTCCGGCGCGTCCTCCCGGCCGGCCCTTCTCGTTTCATGGGGGAAGCGTATATCTCCGCAGGATCGCCTCGCCGGCCTCGTGAAGATGATCTCGTTGACCAGCGCGTCCTCGGCCGCAATCGCCTCCAATACGGCGTCGAACAGCTCGCGCTGGCGCGCGGCGTCACCTGCGGAACGATGATCACCAAGCCGGCGTGAATTGGCTCCTTCGCATAGAGCTTGCGGAAGTCGCGCGCATTGTTGGTCACCAAGGTGAAGTCGCCGGCAACGATCCGCGGCATGAGATCCCAGTCTGTCTCGCCGCCGAGATCCCAGCCAGTTCACATGATTGGCCTGATGGCCGTGCTGCTGCGCCACCTCGACGAGCGACGTATGCAGACACTCATCGATCAGGAATTTCATGCGGACGGGCGCGACCGCGGATCACCCTTGAGCGTCAGCCGCTGCGTGGACGTCGGCCGCAATCCCTGCTCGTCGAGCGTCTTCGGCCGCCCGCGGGCCGGATGGGCGGCGACCCAGATCGCCGCCAGGTCCAGCATGCGCGGTGTGAGCGCCGGATAGCCTTCGAGAATCTCCTCGGCGCGCGCCCCCTGTGCGAGCATCGCCGCAATCGCGCGCGCCGGAATGCGGGTTCCCTTGAACACCGGCTCGCCCCCGAGAATGGCCTTGTCGCGATGGATGGCGGCCTCCGCCTCGTCGAGCGCTCGGATGCGCGCGTCGAGTTGCTTGCGCGCCGCTCCCACATCAACGATCAGCAGGTCGTCGGCCCGCACCGTCCTGGCCTTGGGCGTCGCCGCAATCGCCGCGAACAGTTTCGCACGGCGATCGACGCTCAAAGCCGACCCGACGCCGTGCCAGAGCTTCAGGCGCAGCAGCCCCTCATAAGTGAGCGTGCGCCGGGCCGCACCGCGTGGACGACGCTCGGATTTCGTCTCGACGATCTTCTTGTCGATGGCGTTGTGGACCGCCTTCACCGCCACCCCGCTGACAGCGGCGGCTTCGGCGGGCGTGTAGATGCGCGCGGCAATAGCCATAACCATTCTCCGACGAAAGAACAATATATAGCCTCTCGCCGCGCCGGCAAAGGTGATGCGCTCACTCCTGGCCGATCAGCCGCGACTGGCGCCGAGCCGCGCCTCGGCGACGCACATCTGCGCATTCTGGCCGCCGTCGGCCTTCGCATCGTGGCGATGCGGAGGCCCGCTCGACGAGCTCAACCGAGTAGCCTTACCGAGCCGCTGTTGCGTCTCGGCCCTTCGAGGCAACGATCCTTCGCGCAATCATCCGGCCGCCCTCGCCGGGGGCAGTCGGTCCCAGGTCCCGACGCCAGGGCGCCGTCGCGATGCTGACCCTCCTGCGGCTGCCCTGCTGACCGGTCTCGGGCGAGCAGTCGGTCCCGCGTGCCGCCTCCGGCGTCGCTATGCTCACACTCCTGCGACTGCCTTTCCGCACCCCGCCGTCGCGCAGCGTGTGCCAACGGGCGGCTGCTCCTCGCGCGCAAAGCATCCCAACATGGGCCGCCGATGGGCTCTTCCCCAACGGCGTCTCGTCAGTTCGTGCACTGGCACGGCATCGTGAAGCTCGCAGTGACGACGACGGCGTGGCGCACGCCCGGATTGGCCGGCCCGAGCGTCTCACGGGCTCGCTGCCGCGGGGCGGCGTGGGTGCGAGGCAAAGGCCGAGTCCCTCTCACCGCATGGTCGATATGGCGGCGGCCGTCGAGCTCGGATGCGAGACGTTGGCTTGGCAGCCAGGGTCATGCCATGGCAGCGCTGGCGGAAAGGCTGCCTCGACCACGGCCGGACGAACGGTGAGCATGCGTGCATACCGCACCGGAAGGGCAGACCCCGTGGAGCGACAGCCGGCTCGAGCTGGAAGCCGTAGGAGCGAAGGAGCCGCCGCCGCTGCGCGCTCATTCCTCGCGACATCAACAAAGTCGCCTGGCTGCCATCCTCCGCTGACGCTGCGGCCCGCGAGCGCGTGCGGTGTCGGTCGCCTCCGCCCCGTCGATCGCCATCGAGGCCGCATGGTGCGGGCTCGGGACAGAGATCAAGGAGAGCCACGATGGCGACCATCGGCGCCTTCAAGAGGACCGGCAACGACGAGTTCACCGGCAGCATCGTCACCCTCTCGCTCCAGGCCAAGAACGCCCGCATCGCACCCGAGGCCAACCGGTCCGGCGAGAGCTCCCCGAGCCACCGCGTCTTCGTCGGCCGCGTCGAGATCGGCGCCGCCTGGACCAAGCGCTCCAACGAGGGGCGCCCCCATCTGAGCCTCAAGCTCGACGATCCGAGCTTCACCGCCCCGATCTTTGCCAACCTCTTCGATGATGAAGACGGCGAGGGCTACAGTCTGAGCTGGTCGCGGCTCGCCAAGCGCAGCGGCGACTGACTTGAGTGAACAGGCCCGCCCGGTCGACCGGGCGGGCTTTCGTCGCACTCAAACAGCGCATTCTTTGGCACGATCGGATCTGCCAGCTTTGCAGGGCGGCCGCCCATTGCATAGACGCTAGGACGTCTCGTCCTCGTCCAATTCCACTGCCTCATCCAAAAGAGCGGCTGGTCGTGCGCCTACCGCCAACGCGACATGCCATAAGGTGATCAGGGTCACGTTCTGCTGGCCTCGCTCCATGCTGCTGACATGCGCACGATCAACGCCCATGCGTTCGGCTACGGCTTCTTGGCTGATGCCTGCCGCAGTCCGATACCGGCGCAAGTTGGCTCCGAAGACCCTGCGGATGTCCATCCACAGGATGAGTGCCAATCGTGCATTTTGGTGCTACGCATTATAATACGCGGCATGTTAATTGCGGTTCATCATCCGATGATGCCGGCTGGCCGCGCCGCCAGCGCTTCAGCGACGGGTGTCGGACGGTGCCAGAGGTAGTCCCCAACGTAAGCGAGCCATGCCCAAGCCGCCCCTTGATCCCGATGTCGCCGACGAGGCGCCGACAGCCGAGACGCTCACCGGCTACGACATGGAGCACGCGGTGACCTACCTGCGACTGCTCGACGCGGACGCGGACGGCGCGGATTGGGCCGAGGTCGCCAAGATCGTCCTGCATATCGATCCGGCGCGCGAACCGCAGCGCGCCCGCCGCGCCTGGGAAAGCCATCTGGGCCGGGCCAAATGGATGACCGAGCACGGCTACCGCCACCTTTTGCGCGGCGGTCCACCCCACTGAGCGCGCCGACCGCGCATCGCTCGCACAAACTCACCGATCCCCGTCCGGCATCGTGGTTTGCCTTCTAGCGGGCTCCCCAGCGCGCACCGGTTGCGAACAATCCTCGTCTCATCCTCTCGATGATTCGAGGCGCGCGATGGAGCGAACGAACTGGCGGTCGGCAGCCGCCTATCAGCATGTCCAAGGGCTCGATACCGCAGGCGTTGCCTTCGAGTTTCTGCGGCGCAACCCGAGATACGTCGACGATGCGCTGAGGGCAGCCGCGGCGGCATCCGACGAGGATGCTTTGGCTGAAGTTCGCATGCGCCGCTGGTGTCTCTACTTTCGCCGCCGATCCAAGGATTCCAGCGACTGAGCAGCCGGTCTTCTGGCGCTACGACGCGCTGCCCGCGATCGTGCCGCTGACACGAATTGATGACCCGCGCGCCGCCAACTCCCTTGTCCTGAACTGGTCCGAGCTTCCCGTCGACCTCCGTCGGACGCCTGACGGTTATTGCGTGCTGCTGCGCCTCGGCGGCGTCGAGCATCGAGCGCTGCTCAGCGACAGGCCGCTCAGCGGCAGACGCTACGCCGCCACATTGCCGCTCGACGAAGCTTTTGAGCTTCGGGCCCACGCCGCCCGCCGTCTGTGGCGGGCGCTCTCAGGGCATCCGCCTGGCCCTGTGTTCCGGGCATTGCCTCATCAGCGACGGCAACGTCTGGCGCTGGCTCTGAGGGCGCTCGACGCCCGCCTGGACGGTGCCACCTACCGCACCGTTGCCGAGACGCTGTTCGGCGCCGACCGGGTGCCGAGCCGCGGCTGGAAGACCCACGACCTGCACCAGCGCACCGTGCGTCTCGTTCAGCTCGGCCTCAGGCTCATGGGTGGCGGCTATCGCGAGCTGCTGACTTATCCGCTGCGCATGCGCCAGCGAGCCTCCTCCTCCTGAGGGATATCGAAAACGCGACCCCACATCTCCGGCATCCCCCTCCGCGACGCCCCTCCGCCATCGTGACCCTCGAAGCGCCGCTCTTCCAAGTGGCGCGCCCCCAACGTCACGGAGGCCTTTCATGCCCGATCCGCTCGCCGGCTTGCCGCCGCGCTTTCTGCGCACCCCCGAAGCCGCCCGCTTTCTCGGCCTGTCCGGTCGGACTTTGGAGAAGCACCGGACCTACGGCACCGGCCCGGCCTACCGAAAACTCGGCGGCCGCGTCGTCTACGCCGTCGACGATCTGCAAGCCTGGGCCGATCGCGGCGCCGTCACGTCGACCTCCGATCCGCGCGGCTCGGTGTTGCCCGCCAGGCGACATGAGCCCCCGCCGGCGCCGCATGCCGGCCGCTACGGCCGCTGATCGCCCCGCAGCATTGCTCGATGCCGCCGCGACATCGCCCATCGCCGGAGCGCGGACAGCTCGAGCTGTTCCGGGCGCGCCCGGCCGATCACGCCCCCCGCGACGCCCAGGACCTCATGGCCTACCCCTTCTTCAGCCTCGCCAAGTCGCGCCGGATCCGGCCGATCGATTTCGTCGCCGGCGACGTCTGGATCCGGGTCGAGGCCGTGCCTGATCACGGCATGGCCACGATCTGGGACGCCGACATTCTGATCTGGGCGGCAAGCCAGATCGTCGAGGCGCGCGACAAAGGCTTGCGCACCTCGCGCCTGATGGCCGCCACCCCCTACGAGATCCTGACCTTCATCGGGCGCGGCACCTCGGTGCGTGACTATCTGCGCCTGAAGGCGGCGCTCGATCGGCTCCAGACCACCACCGTCGCCACCTCCATCCGCCAGCCGACGGAAGGGTGGCGCCATCGCTTCTCCTGGATCAACGAGTGGCAACAACGCACCGATCGGCGCGGCAACGGGACCGGCATCGAGCTCATCGTTCCGGACTGGTTTTACCGCGCCGTCCTCGACGACGCGCTCATCCTCACCATCGACCGCGCCTACTTCGACCTGACCGGTGGCCTCGAGCGCTGGCTCTATCGCATCGTGCGCAAGCATGGGGGCCATCAGCGCCATGGCTGGCGCTTCGACTTCCGCCATCTCCACCTAAAATCGGGCAGCCTCTCGCCCTTCAAGCGCTTCGCCTTCGAGCTGCGTGACATCATCCGGCGGCAGCCGCTGCCGGGTTACCTGCTCTTCCTCGAACTCGATGTTGGCGGCCGCTCCGTACTCGCCTTCGAACCGAGACCCACCTGTGGGCGGGCTGTGGATAGCCTCGTGCTTTCCGGAACCCGTCCGCGCGTGCCTTCGGGAACCAGGGGCACGTGCCATCCGGAACCCAAACACGGCTTAACTGTCAGAAATCACACCGCAAATCGCGCCTCTAACTTATATTCTAACGGAGAATCTAACGGTTCTAGGGGCTGTCTGCGCCTGGAAAGACCAATCATCGACGATCAAAAGGCGATCGAAGAACCAGGCTCGGCGCCACGTAAACGCGAGACGTCTTTCCGCAAAGCCGCATCTACGGCTCTGGATACTGCGCATCCAAAACGGCGGCTCTTCCATCGCAAGGCAGGAGATCGGCCGTGATCGTCGCGCTCCTCAACCAGAAGGGCGGAGTCGGCAAGACCACCCTTGCGCTTCATCTCGCTGGCGAATGGGCGAGGCAGGGCAAGCGCATCACCCTCGTCGATGCCGACCCGCAGGGCTCGGCGCTCGACTGGTCCGAGCAGCGGGCACGAGAAGGAGCGCCCCGACTCTTCGGCGTCATCGGCCTGGCACGCGATACGTTGCACCGCGAGGCGCCGGAGCTGGCGCGCGACGCCGATCACGTCGTCATCGACGGCCCGCCGCGCATTGCCGGCCTGATGCGTTCAGCGCTGCTCGCCGCCGACCTGGTGTTGATCCCGGTGCAACCATCGCCCTTTGACGGCTGGGCTTCTGGCGAGATGCTGAAGCTGCTGAACGAGGCGCGCATCTTCCGCCCACAGCTCGCCGCGCGCTTTGCGCTCAACCGTTGCGGCGCCCGCACCATCATCGCCCGAGAAACGGCCGAGAGCCTGGCGGACCACGATCCGCCGGTGCTCGCCAGCAAGATCGGTCAGCGCGTCGCCTTCGCCGATGCGGCGCAGTCCGGCCGGCTCGTCTTCGAGATCGACGAACAGGGTCCCGCCGCGCGCGAGATCACCCGGTTTGCCGCCGAGGTCGGGAGGCTTGGGTGACGGAGCGCGCTCCGAAACGCGGCTTCGCCGCGCGGCCGGGCGACGCCGAGAGCTGGATCAAAGCGGCCGAAGCACCACCGGTGCGCAGCGATGATGCGGCTGGCTTCACCGCCCGGCTGACTATCGACGTCACGCCTGAGCTCCGCGGCCGCATCAAGATCGTGGCGTTCCGGCGCGGCGTCACCGTCGCCGACATGCTGCGCGAGCTTTTCGTGCGCGAATTCCCAAAGACCGACGAGGACACGCAATGACCAACCACGCGGCTTTCCCCGCGGGCGCTGGCCAATGGCCGGCCGCGCACGCCGATGACCTCACCCGCGTCGAGCTGACGTGGATCGCCAAGCGGATCGAGTTCTGGATTCGCTTCGGCCAGTCCAGCGACGTTCACTTCCTCGACCGATGCCGAAGCCTTCATTCGTTCCGCCCCGGCTGTGTCTTTGCGCTCGTGCGCTGGGCCGCCAACGATTACGGGACGATGATCTCGCGCATCGACATCGTCCGCACCGTGTCGCCGGGCGAGCCCTATCAGACGCTGCCGTTCGTACGTCCCGGTGGCG
This sequence comes from Chelatococcus sp. KU-N122, assembly GCF_055391085.1. Lineage (NCBI taxonomy): Bacteria > Pseudomonadati > Pseudomonadota > Alphaproteobacteria > Hyphomicrobiales > Chelatococcaceae > Chelatococcus > Chelatococcus sp. KU-N122. The sequence continues at coordinate 2,382,450 of NZ_AP043981.1, forward strand.
ACATTCTGCTCAAGCTCAGTGGCTGGTCCAAGGTTGGGTGCGTGCTGCGGGCGATCAAAGCCATTGAAGCGCTCGGCATCGATCCCACAGAGGTGTCGCCCGACCATTGGCGCCACATCCACAACCGGCTGACCGCCGGCCATGAGCCGCGCGCGTACACGCAGGGTCAGCATCGCGCCCACTTGAAGCGCCTGAGGGCCGGGCCGTGATGCGCATAGGCTATGTCATGACGACGTCCCTCGCTGCACTGGTGACAGGCGGCCTGTCAGTCGTCCCGATTACGCCGAAGCTGATCTGGAACGCGTCGGCCAGCGCGCCGATCGGCCTCTACCTCATCGGCCCGCCGGGGCAGCTCGAGGTGCCCGATCTCGTCGCCGTCGACGCACCAGAACCGCTTGCGGGCTTCCTGGCCGAACGACAATACCTGCCGCGTGGCGTGTTGTTGATGAAGCGCGTGCTGGCGCTCCCCGGGCAAGAGGTTTGCCGTACGGGCCGCGCCATCACCGTCGATGGGATTGCGATGGGCGACGCGTTGGACCGCGACCGGCGAGGCCGCAGCTTGCCGGCCTGGCAGGGCTGCCGCCGCATCGCCGACGGCGAGGTCTTTCTCATGAATGGGGGCGTGCGCGACAGCCTCGATGGGCGGTATTTCGGGCCAGTCTCGATGAGCTCGATCATCGGCCGCGCGGTACCGCTATGGACCGCCTCGGACAATTCAGGCCGCTTTGAATGGTTTGCGCCGACGCGTTGACCGGAACGCCTCCTTCCTCGCACGACGACAGAATGGGAACCCGGTTATGCATCGGCTCGCCGCTTGCTGCTTGTTGCCTGGCCTCGTCGGCATGGCTGCGCTGTCGCCGGTCTGTCCAGCAGCAAGCGAGCAGCGACCGCGCGTCGTTTCGGAAGATCCCCACGCAGCTCATGTCACCGAGGCATCACAGCGCTTCCGCATTCCGGCTGCCTGGATTCGGGCCGTCATGCGCGTCGAGAGCGCCGACGATGCCCGCGCCGTTTCATCGAAGGGCGCGATGGGCCTCATGCAGCTCATGCCCGACACGTGGGCGGAGCTACGAGCGCGCTACCATCTCGGCAGCGACCCGTTCGCTCCGCGCGACAATATCCTGGCGGGCGCCGCCTACCTGCGCGAGCTGCACGACCGCTACGGCGCGCCGGGCTTTCTCGCGGCCTACAACGTGGGTCCCGCCCGCTATGACGCCTTCCTTGTCGGCGATGGCACGCTGCCGGCCGAAACGCGGGCGTATGTCGCGATGCTTGGACCGCTTGTTGGTGGCGGCGAGGTCGAATTTGCCAAAGTCGACGCGAACAATCCGGTGGCGTGGCGTCACGCGCCGCTATTCGTCACACGACCAGAAGGCACGCCACCGGCCACTTCCGTGCAGACCGAAGGTCGTTCTGCCGGCAATCTGGTTGCACGTGAATCCTCTGCCCTCATGCCGCAAGCCGCGGGCCTGTTCATCACGCCGCCAGCCCTCGGAGGCCGGCAGTGATCGCTCCTGCCAGAGATCGCGGACGGGCGTGCTCCCGAGCAGCACAGAGAGGATCCGGAGGCGAATACAAGCGCCCGACCGTGGGATGGCAGGATAAAGGGGCGCGATGTGCGCCGGCGGTCGGTCGTGCTGGTTCAAAGGGTTATGCTGCAAATTCGCGAGGTGCGCCGGACCGGCGCGGCCTGCGGCCTCTTCGATTTCGTAAGGTCCTCAGCGCCATCACGCGATGTGCGGGGTTCTGGCCATGAGCGGCGAGGACGAGTTCCGCATCCGGCCAGGCCGCATCCGCTCGACGAGGGCACAGCGCGCGCGGCCCTTCGTCGCCCAGGCACTGGCGGCCGCCCAGCGCGCCGGCGGCTCGGTCTCCGGGAAAGGAGGGGTTGGCTCCGGCGCGCGCTCGCGGTTCGGCCGGGGCCAGCGCGCCTCGATTCAGGCCAACCGCCTCATCACCTCGCGCTCCCGCGGCGCCGTCATCAAAACACGCGTTGTCCGTCACAGTGGGCGGAGCGCGTCGCTCCAAACCCATCTCGGCTATCTGCGCCGCGAGGGCGTCACCCGGGACGGTGAGAAGGCGCGGCTGTTCGGCCCCGGTACGGATGAGGTCGATCCCAAAGCCTTCGCGGAGCGGTGCGAGGATGACCGGCACCACTTTCGCTTCATCGTCTCACCTGACGACGCTGTCGAGATGGCCGATCTCAAGGTCTTCACGCGCGAGCTGGTCGGGCAGATGGAGAAGGACCTCGGCAGCAAGCTCGACTGGGTCGCCGTGGACCACTGGAACACCGAGCATCCCCACGTCCACCTGATCGTGCGCGGCGTCCGGGATGATGGCGAGAACCTTGTCATCGCGCGCGACTACGTCAAGGACGGGATGCGCGACCGGGCGCGCGACCTGGTCACGCAGGAGCTCGGGCCGAGGACTGATCATGACATCCGCCGTACGCTGGAGCGCCAGATCGAGGCCGAGCGCTGGACCAACCTCGATCGCCAACTCGCGCGCGACAGCAACCGCACCGGCGTCATCGACCTTGCGCCGCATGCTGACCGGCAGCCCGATGAATTCCATGCGCTGAAGGTCGGCCGGCTGCGCAAGCTGGAAGCGCTCGGCCTGGCCGACCTGGTCGGGCCCGGCCAGTGGTCGATGGCCGAAGACGCCGAGGCGACGTTGCGCGAGCTCGGCGAACGCGGCGACATCATCAAACGCATTCACCGCGGCCTCGCCGAGCGCGGCATCGAGCGGGGTGCGGCGAGCTACGTGCTGGCGAGCGAGAGCCTGGACGAACCCGTCACCGGCCGGCTGGTCGATCGCGGTCTCGACGACGAGCTGAACGGGAGCGCCTATGCCATTGTCGATGGCGTCGACGGCCGCACGCACCACGTCACGCTGCCGGATCTCGACGCCGCCGGTGACGGCGCCCCAGGCGCGATTGTCGAGCTGCGCAAGTTCGAGGATGCGCAGGGCCGCCGGCGCGTCGCGCTCGCGGTCCGATCGGACCTCTCGATCGAGCAGCAGGTCACGGCCGACGGAGCCACCTGGCTCGACCGCCAGGCGATTTCCCGTGAGCCCGTTGCACTTGGCATCGGCGGCTTTGGTGCCGAGGTCCGCGACGCTCTTGATCGACGCACCGAGCACCTGATCAAGGAGGGTCTCGCCGAGCGACAGGGCCGGGGCGTGAGCTTCAGTCGCAACCTCATCGAGACTCTGCGCCGGCGCGAGCTGGACGCGCTCGCGGAGAAGCTTGCGGCGGACAGCGGACGCCCGTTCAACCGTGCCGCCGCCGGCGAATATGTTTCCGGCACCTATCGGCAGCGCTTCGCGCTCGCCTCCGGCCGCTTCGCCATGATCGACGATGGCCTCGGCTTCCAGCTCGTGCCCTGGTCGCCATCGCTCGAAAAGAACGTCGGTCGCCATGTCTCCGGTCTCGCGCGCGCCGACGGCGGCATCGACTGGGACTTTGGCCGCAGGCGGGGACTGGGCATCTGAACCGGACGACTGCCGCGTAGCCATGCAGGCCGGCCTGCGCTGTTCCCTGTATTCCTGCGCCATGGCGCGATCACTGCGCTACGCCGCCCCCCGTTGGCTTGACGCTGACGCCGTTCACGACCGACCTCCTACGCGAAGGAGGGAGCCTCTTGCCCGCGACCAAAATCCTCTGGGGGCAGGTTCTCGTCGTCTTTCTGATCGTGCTCGTCGCGACCTGGACGGCGACGCAGTGGACGGCGTGGGAACTCGGCTTTCAGCCGCAGCTTGGACGGCCATGGTTCGAGCTTCTCGGTTGGCCGATCCACTACCCCCCTGCCTTCTTCTGGTGGTGGTTCGCCTTCGACGCCTATGCGCCGGCAATCTTCCTCAAGGGCGCGGTCATCGCCGCATCGGGCGGATTCATTGCCATCGCCGCCGCCGTCACCATGTCGGTGTGGCGGGCGCGAGAGGCTGCGAACGTCGAGACCTATGGCTCAGCCCGCTGGGCCAGGCCCGATGAGGTGAAGGCCGCCGGCCTGCTCGGTGACGATGGCGTCGTGCTCGGCAAGCTCGGCCCCGACTATCTTCGCCATGACGGGCCGGAGCATGTGCTGTGCTTCGCGCCCACCCGCTCGGGCAAAGGCGTTGGCCTGGTCGTGCCCTCGCTGCTGACCTGGGCCGGCTCCGCCATCGTCCACGACATCAAGGGCGAGAACTGGCAGCTCACCGCCGGCTTCCGCACCAGGCACGGCCGCGTGCTGCTGTTCGATCCGACCAACGCGGCCTCGGCGGCCTACAATCCATTGCTCGAGGTGCGCCGCGGCGAGTGGGAGGTCCGCGATGTCCAAAACATCGCCGACATCCTGGTTGACCCGGAAGGGAGCCTCGACAGGCGGAACCACTGGGAGAAGACCAGCCATGCCCTTCTGGTCGGCGCCATCCTGCACGTGCTCTATGCCGAGGCCGACAAGACGCTGGCGGGTGTCGCGGCGTTCCTGTCCGACCCGAAGCGGCCGATCGAGGCGACGCTCGAAGCCATGATGCGGACCGCCCACCTTGGCGGGGCCGGGCCTCACCCGGTCATCGCCAGCGCCGCACGGGAGCTGCTCAACAAGTCCGAGAACGAGCGCTCGGGCGTGCTGTCGACCGCCATGTCGTTCCTCGGCCTCTACCGCGATCCCGTCGTCGCCACCGTCACGCGCCGCTGCGACTGGCGCATTGCCGACCTCGTTGGCGCAGCTGAGCCCACGACGCTCTACCTCGTCGTGCCGCCGTCCGACATTGCCCGCACCAAGCCGCTGATCCGCCTGATCCTCAACCAGATCGGTCGGCGCCTGACCGAAGACCTGCAGGCGAAGGGTCGCCGGCATCGTCTGCTGCTCATGCTCGACGAGTTCCCGGCGCTCGGCCGGCTCGACTTCTTCGAGTCCGCACTGGCGTTCATGGCCGGCTACGGCCTCAAGAGCTTCCTGATCGCGCAATCCCTGAACCAGATCGAGAAGGCCTATGGCCCGAACAACTCGATCCTCGACAACTGCCATGTGCGCGTCAGCTTCGCGAGCAATGACGAGCGGACGGCCAAGCGCGTGAGCGACGCCCTGGGCACCGCGACCGAGATGCGGGCGATGAAGAACTATGCCGGGCACCGGCTCAGCCCCTGGCTTGGCCACCTGATGGTCTCGCGCTCGGAGACGGCGCGACCGCTGCTGACTCCCGGCGAGGTGATGCAGCTTCCTCCGATGGACGAGATCGTCATGGTGGCGGGCACGCCGCCCCTCCGGGCGAAGAAGGCCCGCTACTACGAGGACCGGCGGCTTCAGGAACGAGTGCTGCCGCCGCCCGTGCTGACGAAGCGCGGCGAGGCACAGGCCGACGATTGGAGCGGCCTGCCGATACCGCCCCGGCCGCTCGCCGGGCTGGCCGCGAGAGATGAGGCAGCTTCTGACGAGGATCCGACTGGCTCCGAGCGGCGCCACCAGCCCGAACTGAACAGGACGGTCATCGTTGAGCGGACGGTCCCGATCGACAACGAGTTTGCCGCCGAGTTCGACGCCGACGCGGAAGACGACAGCGTCCGCGTGAGCCGCATGAACCGGGTCATGCAGGGCGTTGCCCGCCAAGTCTCGCTCGATCCCAACGACGGCATGGAGCTCTGAGGCCACACGATGTCGAAGTCTCCCAAGAAGCGGCGTCTGTCGGTCTACCTCGAGCCGGACATCATGAAGGCCCTGGCCGACTACGCCGCACGCCGCGAGCACTCGCGTTCCCTCGTCGCTGAAGCCGCCATCGCCTCGTTTCTGTCCCCAGACGCGGCCGAGCGGCAGGAGGCGGTCACCACCAAGCGGCTCGACCAGCTCGATCGGCGGCTGACCCGCCTGGAACGCGACCTCGGCATCTCCATCGAGATGATGGCCGTGTTCGTGCGCTTCTGGCTGACGACCAATCCGCCCTTGCCGGAGCCGGCGCAGGCTGCGGCTCGGGCTCAGGCCGGCGCGCGCTATGACGCTTTCGTTGCCGCGCTCGGCCGCCGGCTCGCCAAGGGGCCGCGGGTCAGGGAGGAGGTTGCCGAGGATGTATCGGGAGCGTTCAACGAGCGCCCCCCTTCGGCGACGGCCCAGGACCGCTCCTGACCCATCGCTGACGTTCCAAACGTCGGCTTCGCAAACCGATGCTCAGCTTGATCTTAGTGGATCCGAACCTGATTCATCCGGCACTTTCGATTGGCCTTTTTTGGAGAAGCCGGGCACGCATGCGCTAGCTTAGCCGCCAGCACACTTGTAGGATGCGGAGACTGGCAGTTACAGTCCAGCAAATGAACGCAGCGCGAGGGGGCTGTGCATAGTTTCAATTTCTGGCTGACGCGTCTTGCCTGAGACTGTGGCGACAGCGCAGCAACCAAAGTCTTGGCCGTCGATCGACAACGCCATTCCCAAGGAGCAGGGCGGCCCGGTCGCAAGACAAGGGTTCTCCTATCAGGACGAGATCGCAGTCGGGTTTCTACTCGATATGATTGAAGATGCGGGTCTAGCCAAGATCCACTTCGAGACCCACGATGATCTGATCCTCGTTCGCGCTTTGGGCGCGACCCAGGGCAAGCCGACGGCCGAGTTCGTTCAAGTGAAGGCCGGCGAGCCCGACAAGCTCTGGTCAGTCGCCGACATCTGCCAGCGCAAGAAGAGGGACGCCGTGGGCACGTCGATCTTCGAGACGTCGCTCGGGCGCGATGAACACGATGAGGTCGCCGCCTTCCGCATGGTGACCCTTCGTCCCGTCGTTTCGGACTTGACCCCGCTCTCCTACGCCTTCGGCGCGGATGGCCGAAGGCCCGGCTGCGACGCCATGACGGCGCTGGAGACTGCTCTGAATGCCCGCTTCCCCGGACTGAGATCGCCGAAGGATAACGGCTGCAGGTATTGGCTGGAAAATTGTCTCTGGGACGTGCGTCATGATCTGAAGACGGTCCAGAAGGCCAACGTCGTTCGGCTGTTCCATCTCGCGGAAAAAGCGGGCCAGCTGCTGCTGCTGGAGCAGATGAATGTGCTCCTCACCGAGATGCGAGCTTGGGTCAAGGCAGCGGGTGACGCCAAATGGATACCCGACAAGGCCCGGAAGGTCGTCATGCGCGCGGAAGCCGTTGGTTGGTGGCAGCAACGGCTCGCTAAACTGGCGCAGGGCGCCCAAGCTCCTTCCGGCGGCGCCCTCGCCGAGAAGATGAGGGCGGCCGACCTTCCGGAATCGCTCATCGCTATGGCCGTCAACCTTCGCCTCGGCTACGCCGCGAAGGTCCGAACCGCGACCTATATGGAGCCCGAAACGGCAGAAGGGCTTCAGGAACAGGTCAAATCCATGGTTCAATCGCTCAGCGCCGACCTCGCCGCGGGCGTCCTCGATTTGAAAGGACCGCAGTTCCATGCCCGCTGCCTGGCGGAGATGGACGCCCTGAACGCCGCGCGCCCCAGTGGCGCCAAAGATCAGGCGGCGTTCCTCATGGGCTGCCTCTACGACATCGCGGATCGATGCTTGTTGCGTTTCGACAGGGTCGCCCTGTGAAGTCGCTCGCTCGTCTTGGAATGCAGCCGGCGAGTCTACCACTCGCGGCCGATGACATCCTGGAGTTTCATGCCGCGAGACTGCTGCTCCTGGTGCACGTCTGCGGCACATCCGGCCGGATCGACGGCTTGACGAAAATGGCCAAGCTGGACTTTTTCACGCGGTATCCCGACTTCTTTGAAGCGGCGCGCGCCGCGGTCGACAAGGCGGTCACGGCGACGACCCGCGAGGACGACGCCGTGGAATCCTCGATGGTGCGGCACCACTACGGACCCTGGGACAAGCGATACTATCAGGTGCTCGGCGTGCTCGAGGCCAAGCAGCTGATCACCGTGACCAAGCACAAGCAGTCCTACCAGATCGCCCTGTCGCCCTTAGGCAAGGAGCGGGCCAAGGCACTCGCCGCCAGGCCGTCTTTCCAGGATCTGATCGCCCGCCAGCGCGCGGTGAAAAATGTGTTCGGATCGAAGTCCGGCACGTTCCTCAAGGATCTTATCTACCGCCTGTTCGACAAGGAAGTCGGCAAGCGCACCCTCGGTCAGGTCATCACCCCATGAGCGGCGCCTTTCTATCCGTCACCTCCATTGATCGACGCCCAGCGACAGGCAATGTCGAAACCTTGGAGTTCGAGACCGGCGTGAACGTCTTCGTTGGACCGCCCAACACAGGCAAGACCAAATGGCTCCAGACGCTCGACTTTCTCCTCGGCGATCCGGGCGCCAATCCCTACGAGAGTGCTGACGCGGAGGGCCTGGCGGAGAAGTACGACGCCGCCGGGGCTGTGCTTCAGATCGGCGAAGACGCCTTCCGCATAGAGCGCCGCTGGACCCAGCCAGGGGCCAAGGGAAAGGTCTTCGTGGACGGCGAGGGCATGCTCGCCCGAGAGTTCCAGCATTGGCTCATGGAGAAGCTCGCCATCCCCGTGGTGAACTTTCCCAAAGGCAATCCGGCGTCCGGCCAGACTTGGCCCGAACTTAGCTTCAGAAGCCTGCTTCGCCATATCCATCGACAGCAACGGTTCTGGGGCGGTCTCGTCGACCTCCAGCCTGACGCGGAGTTCCACGCCAGCCTGCTGTCTTTCTTAGGTCTAGCCGACCGCGTATACAGCGAGGACTACGGCGTCCTGGTGAAGTTGCGTCTCGAAGCCATGAACCTTCGGGCGCGACGAGAACAGTATGGCCAAACCCTGAATGATCTGGCGGCCGATCTCCTCGACGCCGACGATGTTAACCTCGGCGTGAGCGACACAACTATCTTCGCCGCCCGGCAACGGCTGCGCGACACCGTCGACAAGCTTCAAGACGAGCGCATGCGCCTTCTCGCCGAGGCCAGCGCACGGACCGTCCCCCTTGCTCAGCGGTCTCGGGTCGAGTCTCTCAGTTACGCGCGGGCGGAAACGCTGGAGGCGTTGACGGCAGTCAGCCGCAAGCGCCATGCGGCTGAGGAACGGCTCAAGGACGTCTTGAGATACCGAAAGGATCTCGCTGACGAGATCGACCGCATGGCTCGCGCGGCGGACGCTGGCGACATCCTTTCCGACCTGCGCGTCACCCATTGTCCGGCCTGCGACCAGGCGCTCAAGGCGGCGCATGATCCGGATCACTGCTTCGTCTGTCACCAGCATCTCCCCGACGACCCCGAGATCGAGGGGCTCGGCGTCGTGCGTCTTCGGTTTGAACAGGACCGGTTGAAAGGCGAGCTGAAAGAGGCGGATGATCTCCTTGATATCTTGCGTCGCGATGTCGAAAAGCAGGCGTCGGAGGCGCGGGCGGCGGAGCAGGCCTTGCGCGCGATCGAGGTCGAGCTCGGTCCAGCGCGTCAGGCCGTTGCCGCGCTCGCTCAGGCCGACGTCAGCGCGATCGATGTCGCCCTAGGTCAGGCCGCCGAGCGCGCCAAGCAGATGGATCGCGTGACCGCGGCGCTCGAACTGGGCAAATCCCTGACGACCCAGGTCCAGGCGCTTGAAGACCAGATCAGGCCGCTGGCGGACCGGGTCGACGAGTCCTTCAGGAGGATCGACTTCGACGCGGCGGCCCAGTGGCTCGAGGACGGAATGAACGCCTATCTCGAAGCGCTCAATCGCGAGCGGCCCCACACCTGGAAGCACAGCCCGGTCGAGATCGATCTGACGCGGTCCAGCGTCACCTTCCGGATCGGGCGCAAGAAGTGGCAGGGCGCCTTGGGCGGGACCGACACCCTCTATTTCCTGATGGCCTACAACTACGGCCTCTTGTCTCTCAGCCCCCGCCCTCAGACCCACTATCCGGGACTGGCAATCATTGACGTTCCCGGTGAGTTTTCCGGCGAGTCCATCGGAGATAAAGAGAACTTCATCGTCCAGCCCTTCATCGATCTTCTGAAGGACGAGGCCTTCGAGGGTGCTCAGTTGATCATCACCGGCTCCGCCTTTGCCGGCCTGACCGGCGTCCACGTTCAAATCCTGACCCACGTTCACATCGCCTGAAACCGCTCGCGAACGCGGTCAGTACAGGTACGTCGTCGGGATCTGATCGGCGACAATGGCTTCAAGGGCATCCGCTTCGCCTCTAGCTAGCGACGGCGCGCAGCCGCCGGAACGCTGAAGTCGATGTAGCCAGCATCATCGATCGGCGCGACCAAGTAGTCCCTCTCCCGCTGGGCTTGCTCGGGGGTGCGTCGCTCCGTCGATCGGTCCTGCCGCTTCGGGCCGATATCCGACCGCTTCACGTATTTGCTGGGGTCGTTCCTGACCCGCTTCATCAATAGGAGCCCAGGAACGTCTTGATGTCGCGATCTGTCATGGTCGGCCTGCACCCCGCCGTGTGCCTGCGCCTCTGGCCGCCATTGACCGTTTTGTAGCACTCAGTCGGCCCCGTGCTCGGCACTGTGAACTCGTACAATGTTCCGTTTTCGTTCTTTGCCCACATCCTCCTATCACGCGTTTCGACGAGCCGCCAGTCCAACGTTTCCCCAGAGATGTCGGCGAGCGCGTTCGAGACGTCGACGGCGGATTGGTACCGGTTCGCGGCGTCGGTCTCGATGCAGGTCCGGATCACGGTCCGAAGCCGGGACGGCACGTGCGGCGGGAATGCGCGCCTGTCGGGAAAGCGACCGTTCCTCACGTCATTACGGAACGCGATCCGGTCGAACGCCGCGCCGGCGCCGTACGCCGCGTACTGCGCATCGAACGCCCCGTCGCCGTTGCACATGCGGTAGAGGGTCAGGCCGAACTGGTAGATGTCGAACGTGCGGTCGAAACGATCGGTCCCGCGCGTCGCCTCGGGCGGGACCATCTTGTTATAGAGCCGGTCCTGGAGCGCCACGCCGGCGAAGTTCATCTGCTTCGCGAGCCCGAAATCAGACAGGAGGCCCTCGCCACGTTCCGACAGGAGCACGTTGTCCGGCTTCACGTCAAAGTGGATTAGCCCTTTCGAGTGGATGTTGTGCAGCCCGCTGAGAACATTGCAGCCGAGCGTCACGATCTCCCTGACGGTCAACCTCTGAGCCGCCATCAGCCTCTTGACGGATCCACGGCGGTAGAAGGGCAACCCGAGATAGATCGCGTCCGCGTCCTCGCAGGCGTAATGGATCTGGACGATGTTCGGGTGGGCGCTGGCATAGAGCGCCTTCGACTCCTCGAAGAAGCTGGGCGCGGAGGCAAGGCTCGCCTTCTGGATCTCCTTGATCACGATCTCCGCGTCGAGTTGGTGGTCGCGGGCCACGTAGGTGCGCGAGTTGTGTCCATCCTGGCCGATCTCCCTGATCAGGTCGAACGTGACCTGGGCGCGGTTGTAGGGCCTAAGCATCGACCGCCCCCAACGCGGTCAGGACCGCCTCGCGCCTTTCCTTTGACATCCCGCTCCATCCGTCGACAGGGTAGTTCTCCTCGCCATCAATGTACGGCTTGAAGGACGCCCTCGGGATCCCGATGCGGGCCGAGATCGACGCGATCTGCCCGACGTAGTAGCCGGCGAGGTCGCTGCTCGCGAAGGCTTCTTGGATGACGCCTTCCAACTGGACGCGGTCGACGTTCGGGTCAGCGTTCGGCTCCGTGATCCGGACGCCGGCACGCTCGACGCGGTATTCGCGGAGGACGTCGAGCAGGTTGCTGCGCGCGTATTTCAAGCCGTCCGGCTTCGAGAAGGCGGCCGGGATCTTGATCTCCTCGACGTTGAGCACCGTTTCGGTAGCGCTGTCGTAGACGGCGAACGTGACGGTCCTCGGCGCGGCTCGGATGCCGATCGTGATCATGCCTTCCTCGGTCAGCAGACCTTCGCTCGCACTGCTGCGAGTTTCGGGATCGCCGTTCTTGCGAGCCGAACGTACTCCTGTTCCCGCTCGACACCTATGGGGTTCGCGTCAAAGGCCGCGAGTGCGCCTGCCGAAGACGCGCTTCGCCGTGCCGCCTGCGCGACCGAGCTGGGCGTGTCAGGTCAGAGACGCGGACCGGGCGGCCGAGCTCGCCTCGGGGAAGCACAAATTGCTAGCTCGCCTCAACGGTCGCACTTTCGTTCACCGTGATCTGCGTTATCGACCCCAGCGGCTGCCGGTCCGGCGTGTGGCTCCGCATCTGCTTGTCCGGTAGCAGCCAGTGGTGAGACGCGCCGGGCATCATCCACTCTTCAACCGGGTGGAGGGCGTTCGGATTATGAAACACGTCAAACCCTTCGACCCACGTCTCCTTGTAATCGGACGAGTTGACTACGTGCCTGAAGGTAAGGGGCTCAGCGGCATCGGGGTCATGGTCCACGGCGGTGCCGACCCTCGTCAGGGTCACGCGAGGCGAGCCGAAGCCGGCGAGCATACCTATCCGCAAGAACTTCGAGATCGTACCGCTGTTGTTGAACACGACGGCGCTAATGTTCTCGGCGCCGGGCTTACTGAAGAAATCGGACGCGATCTCCTTCGTGCCCCACCGATGCTTCTCAATCCTCCGAGGAGTGATGTGCAGGTGGCCGGTCTCGTCCTTATGCCAATCGTAATGGTATCCGTAGAGATACGTATGAAGACCTGATCGAGTCATAATCATGGACGGGCCGCCCTGAAAGTCGGCGATCGCGAAGACCAGCGGCTTGCCCTTTACATTGGGCTTCTCCCAATAGTTTTTTTTGAACTTAGTATGGAGCGCGCTGCCGTATTTTAGGGGCATGAACTCGCGCAAGAAAGCGAGCCGGCCTTCCTCGGTCTCGAGCGACGGAACGGTTGCCAGCGGACCTTTGCGGCTGGCGTTGACGGTTGTCGCCTCAACGCAGAACTCGACTCCGAGACCCTTGCAGGTGAAGTCAGGAACGGCCTCGGTGCGGTCAATTTGGTAGCCCATCTCACTAAACGCGGCGAATAAGTAGAGTTCCCAGATCCGGGCGTCGAACCCGGTCGTCTGGAACTGCTCGACGAAGTTGCCGTCCGGGTCTTCGTACCAGTGCATCATTGGCTCGAGGATGCCGCGCGCCGACGAGAAGCCTTCCTGTTCGGCGATCTTGATGAAATCCGGGTGCAGGCGCTCACGCGCGACCACCGGTGTGAAGAAGTCCAGCGGCTCGCCTTCTTCGTCGCCCTGGTAGTATTCGGCGTCGTCCTGGTGCGCGACGGACTCCATCTCCCGGCGCATTGCAACTTCTGCATGGCGCCGCGACTTAATGAACGGGCTCACGTGGACGCAGCGGAAGCGGCCCCTCCGGTCCAGGGCCATAATGATCCCGCCGTAGTCGCGGTCTTCGTTGTCGCGGATAAGAGTCCCGAGCACCCGCTCGTTGCCATGCTCGAACCAGGCCATCTCCGCAGCCAGGAAAAGCGACAACGGCTGGCGGGCGTAACCCGCTAGGGCGTCGAAACGGATTTTTGAAATTGGGCGCATATGCGTGCACATCCGAGATTCGCGCTTGCAAATATCGTAGCTGACGAGCGCGAATTCAAATGCGGCAGTGAGACCGATGTGTCGGTTCCCTGGTCGGTCTCTGCCGCTTGCTGGGCATTAGCAAGCCAGCAAGCGGACCTGTTGGCTGGCCGAGTCGGGTCGAGACCCGCCATGGCTGCAGCGGGCACGCCAGCGTCCGCTCTCAGGCAAGATGCCAATGGCCGCGTCTGGCGCAATGCGGACGTCAGAGGGCGGATGAACCCTCGCTCGTTGCAACGCAGAGCGATCCGCCGTCCTCCTGTCATTACCCGCCAGGCCACTACTACTCCCTTGAGCTTGTTGCGGTGCCCGCAGTCCTGCCTTTTCTAATCATCCCCGATCCAGGGCCGCCGTCGTGTGCGCCCGCAGGTGGGCGGGGACCATATGGCAGCGTCTTACCAGCAATCGGAGTCCGGGCTTCGCAGCGCGCGCATGCTGCGCACGGCGCTTGGGCCGGCCATCGCAGGCTTCCTGGAGGACCCGCAGGTCGTCGAGGTGATGCTCAACCCCGACGGCCGGCTCTGGATCGACCGGCTATCGGAGGGCTTGGCTGATACGGGCGAGTGGCTCCCGCCGGCCGACGGCGAGCGGATCGTGCGCCTCGTCGCGCACCATGTCGGCGCCGAGGTTCATGCCGGGAGCCCGCGGGTTTCCGCCGAGCTGCCAGGATCGGGTGAGCGGTTCGAGGGCCTGCTGCCGCCGGTCGTAGCAGCTCCCGCTTTCGCCATCAGGAAGCCGGCTCTCGGCGTCTTCACGCTCGAGGACTACGTGGTGGCCGGGATCATGACCGCGGCCCAGGCGGAGGCGCTTCGCGTCGCCGTTGCCGAGCGACAGAACATCCTCGTGGCCGGCGGCACGTCGACGGGCAAGACGACGTTGACCAACGCCTTGTTGGCCGAGGTCGCCAAGACCGCCGATCGCGTGGTGCTGATCGAGGATACGCGCGAGCTGCAGTGCCGGGCCGCGAACCTGGTGGCCATGCGCACCAAGGACGGCGTTGCTTCGCTCTCCGACCTGGTCCGCTCGTCGCTGCGCTTGAGGCCGGATCGCATTCCCATCGGCGAGGTGCGCGGCGCTGAGGCGCTTGATCTGCTCAAAGCCTGGTCCACCGGTCATCCCGGCGGCATCGGCACCATTCACGCCGGCAGCGCGGTTGGCGCGCTGAGGCGCCTGGAGCAGCTCATCCAGGAAGCGGTCATCACGGTGCCACGGGCGCTCATCGGCGAGACCATCGATGTCATCGCGGTGCTGGCCGGCCGCGGCTCGGCCCGGCGCCTGATCGAGCTCGCTTCCGTCGAGGGTCTCACCACAGACGGCGACTACTGCGTCACGCCGCTCGAGACCGCGCCGATCCTCACCCTCGTTCCCTCGGGAGATGCCTCGTGATCCGATCCGTGTACCGCGCCCGCCGCCATCTGGCGGCGATGACCGCAGCTGCTTTTGCGAGCCCTATGTTCGCAACAGCCGCGCTCGCCTCGGGCTCGTCGATGCCCTGGGAGCAGCCGCTCCAGCAGATCCTGCAATCGGTCGAAGGGCCGGTGGCCAAGATCATCGCGGTGATCATCATCGTCGTGACCGGGCTGACGCTCGCCTTCGGCGACACCTCTGGCGGCTTTCGTCGGCTGATCCAAATCGTCTTCGGCCTATCGATCGCCTTTGCTGCGTCCAGCTTCTTCCTGTCGTTCTTCAGCTTCGGCGGCGGGGCGTTGATCTAGATGGCCGGCCTCGTCGAGCAGACTGCCGAGGTGCCGGGCTTCGCGGCTCCGCTCCATCGGGCGCTGACCGAGCCGATTCTGCTCGGCGGCGCGCCGCGCTCCATCGCCATCCTCAACGGCACGCTGGCTGCTGCGCTCGGCCTTGGCCTGCGCCTGTGGCTCGTCGGCCTCGGCCTCTGGGCCGTCGGGCACTTCGCGGCAGTCTGGGCCGCTCGGCGAGACCCGCAGTTCGTCGACGTGGCGCGGCGCCATCTGCGCATCCCCGGCTTCCTGGGCGTGTGAGCCATGATGAACCTCGCGGAGTATCGCCAGACCGCGGCACGCCTTGCCGACTTCCTGCCCTGGGCCGCGCTCGTCGGCGGAGGTGTGGTGCTAAACAAGGACGGCTCGTTCCAGCGCACCGCCCGCTTTCGCGGACCGGACCTCGATTCCTCCGTGCCGGCCGAGCTGGTCGGCGTCGCCGGCCGGCTCAACAACGCCTTTCGCAGGTTGGGCTCCGGCTGGGCGATTTTTGTCGAGGCGCAGCGGCATCCGGTCGGGGCCTATCCGGCGAGCCGCTTTCCGGACGCCGCCTCGGCGCTCGTCGATGCCGAGCGCAAGGCCGACTTTGAGGAGGACGCCGCTCACTTCGAGTCGAGCTACTTTCTCACCTTCGTTTATCTGTCGCCGCCCGAGGATGTCGCCCGCACCGAGCGCTGGCTCTACGAGGGCAAGTCCGGGCAGGGCGTTGACGCTCAGGAGCTGCTGCGCGGGTTCGTCGATCGGACGGCCCGTGTGCTTCAGCTCATCGAAGGTTTTATGCCGGAGTGCCGCTGGCTCGATGACGGCGAGACCCTGACCTACCTGCACGCGACCGTCTCGACCAAGCGCCACCGTGTACGCGTGCCGGAGACGCCGATCTATCTCGATGCGCTCCTAGCCGATCAGCCGCTGACCGGCGGCCTGGAGCCGCGCCTGGGCGACACATACCTGCGCACCCTGACCATCGTCGGCTTTCCCACCGCGACGACGCCAGGGCTGCTCGATGAGCTCAACCGGCTCGCCTTTCCTTATCGCTGGTCGACCCGGGCAATCCTGCTCGACAAGACCGATGCAGTCCGGCTGACCACGAAAATCCGCAGGCAGTGGTTCGCCAAGCGCAAGTCGATCGCCGCCATCCTCAAGGAGGTGATGACCAACGAAGCCTCGGTGCTGGTCGACAGCGATGCGGCGAACAAGGCGGCCGATGCGGATCTCGCGCTGCAAGAACTCGGCGCCGACGTCGCAGGACAGGCCTATGTGACCGCGACGGTGACCGTCTGGGACGACGATCCGCGACTTGCGGCCGAAAAGCTGCGGCTGGTCGAAAAGGTGATCCAGGGCCGCGACTTCACCGCCATGGTGGAGACCATCAATGCCGTGGATGCCTGGCTCGGCTCGTTGCCGGGCCATGTCTACGCCAACGTGCGGCAGCCGCCGATCTCCACAAGGAACCTCGCCCACATGATCCCGCTGTCGGCGGTGTGGGCGGGGCCGGAACGGGACGAGCACTTCGGTGCGCCCCCCTTGCTGTTCGGCAAGACCGAGGGCTCGACCCCGTTCCGGTTATCCCTTCACGTCGGCGACGTCGGCCACACGCTGGTGGTCGGACCGACCGGCGCCGGCAAGTCGGTGCTGCTGGCGCTCATGGCGCTCCAGTTCCGCCGCTATGCCAAGGCCCAGGTCTTCGCCTTCGACTTCGGCGGCTCGATCCGTGCCGCCGCGCTGGCCATGGGTGGTGACTGGCACGATCTCGGCGGCAGCCTGACCGACGACGCAGCCGAAAGCGTCTCGCTTCAGCCGCTCGCCGGCATCCACGAGGTACCGGAGCGGGCCTGGGCCGCCGACTGGATCGTCGCCATCCTGACGCGCGAGGGTGTCGCCATCACGCCCGAGGCGAAGGAGCACATCTGGACGGCGCTCACGTCGCTCGCCGGTGCGCCGGCGGGCGAGCGCACCATCACCGGCCTGGCCGTCCTGCTCCAGTCGAACGAGCTCAAGCAGGCGTTGCGGCCATACTGCGTCGGCGGCCCGCATGGCCGGCTGCTCGACGCGGAAAGCGAGCATCTCGGCGGTGCATCGGTCCAGGTCTTCGAGACCGAAGGTTTGATCGGCACGGGTGCCGCACCTGCTGTCCTCGCCTACCTGTTCCACCGCATCGAGGATCGCCTCGATGGCCGGCCGACCCTGCTCATCGTCGACGAGGGCTGGCTTGCCCTCGACGACGAGGGCTTTGCCGGCCAGCTGCGGGAATGGCTGAAGACGCTGCGCAAGAAGAACGCCTCGGTCGTCTTCGCTACCCAATCGCTCTCCGACATCGACGGCTCGGCAATCGCGCCGGCGATCATCGAGAGCTGCCCCACCCGCATCCTGCTGCCGAACGAGCGGGCGATCGAACCGCAGATCACCGCGATCTACCGGCGCTTCGGCCTGAACGACCGGCAGATCGAGATTCTGGCCCGCGCCGCGCCGAAGCGCGACTACTACTGCCAGTCCCGCCGTGGCAACCGGCTGTTCGAGCTCGGCCTGAGCGAAGTGGCGCTGGCGCTGTGCGCTGCTTCCTCCAAGACCGATCAGGCCGCCATCTCCCGCATCTTGGCCGAGCACGGCCGGGAAAACTTCCTCGAGGCCTGGCTGCGCCACCGCGACGTGGCCTGGGCGGCCGACCTGATCCCCGACCTCACCAATCTGGAGACTCTTGGATGACCATCCGTCCCTCGGGCATGGCGCTGTGGGCTGCGTCGGCTCTCTCTGTTTCGATCGCCCTGCCGCCCCTCGTCGTCCACCCGGCCTCGGCGCAGATGCTGGTCTATGACCCGACCAACTACGGCCAGAACCTGCTCCAGGCGGCTCGGTCCCTACAGCAGGTGACCAACCAGATCACCTCGCTTCAGAACGAAGCGCAGATGCTGATCAACCAGGCCAAGAACCTTACGAGCCTGCCGTACTCCGTCCTGCAACAGCTCCAGCAGTCGGTGCAACGGACGCAGCAGCTGCTGAGCCAGGCCCAAAGCATCGCCTTCAACGTCGACCAGGTCGACCGAGCGTTCCAGACCACCTATGGCGCGACGAATCCCTTGTCGTCGGCGCAGCAGCTGATCACCGATGCCAAGAGCCGCTGGCAGAATACCGTGCGCGGGCTCCAGGATGCCATGCGCGTACAGGCGGGCATCGTCGGCAACCTCGACACCAACCGCACGCAGCTGTCGGCGCTCGTCGGCCAGAGCCAGGGCGCCAGTGGCGCGCTCCAGGCCACTCAAGCCGGCAACCAGCTGTTGGCGCTTCAGGCGCAGCAGCTCAGCGACTTGACCGCTGCCGTGGCAGCCAACGGCCGCGCCCAGGCGCTGCAATCGGCCGAGCAGGCGGCAGCCGCGGATCAGGGCCGCGAGCAGCGCCGCCGCTTCCTGGCGCCGGGCGCGGGCTACCAGGCCGGCAACGCCAAGATGTTCTACGGCGGCAACTGAGGGGCAGTGGGCATGGACACGACGATGCTCGCCCGCCTCGGCGCCGTGATCTTCGTCGCGGCTGCGATGACCATGACGGCGCTCGAGCTCAGGGGCGGCACGGATAAGCCGCGGCCTCGATGGGGCGGCGGCGGCGAGGCTGTGGCCGACGCGCGTCAGAACGAGCTCGATCACTGCCAACTGCTGGGCGAGGCGGCCACGCGCGACGCCGCTTGCCTCGGGGCGTGGGCCGACAGCCGCAAGCGCTTCCTAGGCGGCTCGCGCACAGCCTCGTGCCCGCGGCCCAATCACGCCGCAGGCACCACGATGGATGGCCCGATTTGCAGGAAGGTTGAGCCGCAAGAACCGGCTCCGTCCCTGTCGCCTCTGCCGCCAGGGGCCCGTTGACGCCATGGGTGGCACGGGAGTCATCGACCATTTCCTAGAAGTTTTTACCCGCTACATCGACAGCGGCTTCGGGCTGCTGGGCGGCGAGGTCGCCTTCATCGCCAAGACCCTGATCGTCATCGACGTGACGCTGGCAGCCCTATTCTGGAGCTGGGGGGCCGATGACGACATCGTCGCCCGGCTGGTGAAGAAGACGCTGTTCGTCGGCGTGTTCGCGTATCTGATCTCGACCTGGAACAACCTCGCGCGCATCGTCTTCGAGTCGTTCGCCGGCCTCGGCCTCAAGGCCTCCGGCACCGGCTTCTCGACGGCCGATCTGCTGCACCCCGGCAAGGTGGCGCAGACCGGGCTCGATGCCGGACGGCCGCTGCTCGAATCGATCTCGGGCCTGATGGGCTACTGGTCGTTCTTCGAGAATTTTATTCAGATCGCCTGCATGTTCCTGGCCTGGGCGCTGGTGCTGCTCGCCTTCTTCATCCTGGCGATCCAGCTCTTCGTCACGCTCATCGAGTTCAAGCTGACGACGCTCGCCGGGTTCGTGCTGATCCCCTTCGGCCTGTTCGGCAAGTCGGCCTTCGTGGCCGAAAGGGTGTTGGGCAACGTCATCTCGTCCGGCATCAAGGTCCTCGTGCTCGCTGTGATCATCGGCATCGGCTCGACCCTGTTCAGCGAGTTCACCGCCGGCTTTGGCGGCGATACGCCGACTATCGACCAGGCCATGGCGATCGTGCTCGCGGCGCTGTCGCTGCTCGGTCTCGGCATCTTTGGGCCCGGCATCGCGAATGGGCTCGTTTCCGGTGGGCCGCAGCTCGGCGCCGGCGCTGCGGTCGGTACCGGTCTTGCGGCCGGCGGGATGGCTGCGGCCGGTGGCGCGGCGATCGGCGCGGCTGCGTCAGGTGCCGGCTCTCTTGCCGGCGGGGCCGCGGCCGCAGCGCGCGGAAGCGCCGCGCTCGCAGGTGGCGCCGCCGCTGCCTACGGCCTCGGCGCGGCCGGTCAGTCTGGGGCTGCCGGCGTCGCCGCCGGTCTGGGCGGCGTGGCGCGGGCCGCCGGCGGTGCGGCCACCTCGCCGCTCCGCCGGGCGGCGACGCGTGCCACTGACGGCTTGCGGTCGAGCTTTGCGGGCGGAGCTGGCTCCGCCTCTGAAGCGCCGGACGGCGCTTCATCCGGCAGCTCCACGGGCAGCGGCGCAGGTGACGTCAGCGCAACCGCTCCGTCCGCCGCGCCAACGGCTACCGGCGATCCGCCCGCCTGGGCCAGGCGCATGAAGCGCTCCCAGCAGATCAGCCATGGCGTCTCCGCAGCCGCTCACGCCGTCCGCGGCGGGGACAGTCACGGCGGCGGCACGTCTGTCGACCTCTCGCAAGGCAGTCCGTGAT
The DNA here is from genome assembly GCF_055391085.1 of Chelatococcus sp. KU-N122. Lineage (NCBI taxonomy): Bacteria > Pseudomonadati > Pseudomonadota > Alphaproteobacteria > Hyphomicrobiales > Chelatococcaceae > Chelatococcus > Chelatococcus sp. KU-N122. The sequence continues at coordinate 2,402,803 of NZ_AP043981.1, forward strand.
GTTCCGCAGACCATCGACCCACTACGGCAAGACGCCCGAGCCCGTCACACCCTACCAGCGCGCTGCCCAGGTCTGGGATGACCGCATCGGTTCCGCGCGCGTGCAGGCGAAGAACTGGCGGCTGATGGCCTTCGGTTCGCTGGCGCTCTCCGCCGGCTTTGCCGCGGCCCTCGTCTGGCAGTCGGTGCGCGGCTCCGTCGTTCCTTGGGTCGTTCAGGTCGACAAGCTCGGCCGGGCCGAGGTGGTGGCGCCCGCGCAGGCGGACTATCGGCCCAGCGATCCGCAGGTCGCCTGGCATCTCGCCCGCTTCATCGAGCAGGTGCGCTCGATCTCGGCAGACCCGATCATCGTGCGCCAGAACTGGCTGCGCGCCTATGACGTCGTGACCGACCGCGGTGCGCTTGCGCTCAACGACTACGCGCGGGGCGACGATCCCTTCGCCAAAGTCAGCAAGCAGCAGGTGGCCGTCGACGTGTCTAGCGTCATCCGCGCCTCGCCCGCCAGCTTTCGGGTGGCCTGGAGCGAGCGCCGCTACCAGGACGGCTCGCTTGCCGAGACCTCTCGCTGGACCGCCATCCTCACCATCGTCGTCGAGCCGCCGCGCGATGCCGAGCGGCTCCGGAAAAATCCGCTAGGCATCTACGTCAACGCCATCAACTGGTCCCGGGAGCTCGGATGATGCAGCCGTCTTTCCGCAAAGCCGGAAGCGCGGCTTCCCTGAGATCCGCAGTCCCGTGGATGGGTGCTGCCGGATTGTCGGGTCCGCGTAGAGGCGGAGATCCGGCTTTGCGGTTGTCCGCATGGGCGCTGATCCGTGGTTCCGGATCGGCGCCTTCGCGCAAATCCGCATGGCCGCTTCTGCTGCTCTGCGCTTCGGCGCTCGCCGGCTGCGCCTACAAGCCGCCGCAGATCAGCTACGACACCGACGTGCCGCCGCCCCCGGCAGTCTCTACGCTGGTCGATCCGCGCCCAAAACCGCCGCTCGCGCCGCCGGCTTGGACGCCCGCGCGGGGCGGCAAGCCCGGCGCCGCTGAGGCCAAGGAGCCGGTCAGCCGGGTCGAAACGGCAAACGACGCCGCGCGGGTCGAGCCGCGGCGTGGCGGCTACTTCAATGCCGTGCAGATCTATGCGTATAGCCCCGGAGCGCTCTACCAGGTGTATGCCGCACCGGGCCAGATCACCGAAGTGGCGCTCGAGCCTGGCGAGCAGTTGGCGGGCTCGGGCCCGGTCGCTGCCGGCGACACCGCCCGCTGGATCATCGGCGATACCGAAAGCGGCAGCGGCGACGACAGGCGTGTCCATATCCTGGTCAAGCCGACACGGCCGGACCTTCAGACGAACCTGGTCATCAACACCGACCGCCGCACCTACCTGATCGAGCTGCGCTCGCGCGAGAAGCCGTACATGCCGGCCGTCGCCTGGGCGTATCCCGAGGACCGCGCCAGCCGGGCTCGCGCCGCGCCAGCGACGCCGGTGCTGCCCTCGTTCATCGAGCGCCGCTATCGCTACGCCATTGAGGGCGACACGCCCCCATGGCGACCGCTCACGGCCTATGACGACGGCCGCAAGGTCTACATCGAGTTCCCGCGCGGCATCGTGCAGGGCGAGCTGCCGCCGCTGTTCGTTATCGGCCCGGACGGCAAGCCAGAGATCGTCAACTACCGGGCCCATGCCAACCTGCTGATCGTTGACCGTCTCTTCGCGGCAGCGGAGCTCCGCTTGGGCGGAGAGCATCAGCAGAAGGTGCGGATCGTGCGCAGCGACGGGAGCCGCTCATGAGCGAGGAGCCCGCGATCAACCCTGATGAGGTGCCGTCCCAGGACGGCCGGACGCCTGAGGACATCAAGCGCGCCCTGCGGCTGCGCGCCGAGCGGCCGCGGGTGACGCGCCTCTCGCGAAAAGTGCTGGCCGGGCTCGGTGCTGTTGTCTGCGTTGGGCTCGGCAGCGCGCTCATCTACGCGCTGCAAAGCCGAAAGGCCTCCGGACCGCCGGCCGAGCTCTACAATACGGAGAACCGCCAGCCGGCGGACGGGCTGCAAAGCCTGCCGCGCGACTACACCGGGGTTCCCAAGCTCGGACCGCCGCTGCCCGGCGATCTCGGGCGGCCGATCCTGCGCGCCCAGGAGCAGGGCCAGCCGGTGCCGGTGCCCGGCCCTATGCCGTCGCCCATGGCCGATCCGGCCGAGCAGCGCCGGCAGCAAGAGACCGAGGCGGCGCGCGTCAGCCGCCTGTTCGCCAGCCTCGAGGCGCGCGCGGCCGCTCCGGGATCGAGTGCCGCGGGAACGAATGGTATTGGGCCGCAATCCGGGACGACGGCTGAGCGTCAGGCTGCCTTTCTGAATGGGCCAGTCGACCGGCGGACCGTCAGCGCCGAGCGCATCGCACGGCCGGCCTCGCCCTATCTGCTGCAGGCGGGCGCAGTCATTCCAGCGGCGCTCATCACCGGCATCCGCTCCGACCTGCCGGGCCAGATCACCGCCCAGGTCACCGAGCCCGTGTTCGACACCGCGACCGGGCGCTTCCTGCTCATCCCGCAGGGTACGCGCCTCATCGGCCAGTACGACAACGACGTGGGCTTCGGCCAGCGCCGCATCCTGCTGGTCTGGAACCGGCTGATATTCCCGGACGGCCGCTCCATTGTGCTCGAGCGCCAGCCGGGCGCCGACACCCAGGGCTATGCCGGCCTGGAGGACGGCGTCGACTACCACTGGTGGGATCTCGCCAAGGCGGCCGGGCTCTCGACCCTGCTCAGCGTCAGCGCCGAGCTCGGCAACGACGACGACGACCGGTTGATCCGCGCCATCCGCAACGGCGGCCAGGACACCATCAATGACGCCGGCCAGCAGATCGTGCGCAAGCAGCTCAACGTGCCACCGACGCTCACCGTTCGGCCGGGCTTCCCGGTGCGCGTGATCGTCACGCGTGACCTTGTCCTTGCGCCTTATCCGAACTGATTCATCGCCGTTCAGGGAGACACACGTGGCCAAGCTGAAACTCGGTCCGATCGCCGACGACAAGCCGGTCAAGCTCACCGTGGAGTTGCCGGCCACCGTGCATCACGATCTCGTCGCCTATGCCGAGGTGCTCGTGCAGGAGACCAGGCAGGCCAAGCTCGATCCAGCCAAGCTCATCGCGCCCATGCTCGCGCGCTTCATGGCGACCGATCGGGGCTTTGCCCGGGCGCGACGCTCACACGAAGGCCGCGGCGGCGAGGCAGCTGCGCTCAGCCATTCGTTGGACCGGACCGGCGAACCGGATAGCGCTCCCTCAACAGGCTGAGAAAGCGGCGCAGTGCCGGGTTGTCGCTCCTATCATTCCAATAGGCGAAGTACGGGATCGTGCTGCTCAAACCGTGCTCACGCAGCTCGCGAAAGACCACGCCGGGGTACACCGCCGTGGTCACGGCCTCGCCAACGAGGCTCACGCCGAGGCCGGCGCTCACAAGGGCGAGGATGTTGTCCCGCGGTACATCCTGCTCGACGATCAAGGGCCGAGCATCGGGCGCCTCGATCGCCCTGATGAGGTACTCATGCAGCTGAAGGCCAGCGTCGCGGCGCTGCACGAGCATGCGGGATCCCAGCAGGTCCGACCACGCAATCCACGGCCGGAGCGCCAATGCATGTGCCTCCGGAAGGGCGACCATGATGCGCTCGTCCCAGAGCGGCATCGCACTGTCAGTGAGCCGCTGATCAATCAGCTGGCCGACAACGGCGATATCGATTGTTTCCGCTTGCAAGCCCTCGATCAGCTCCTCCCGCGAGCGTTCAATGACCTTGACCTCCACATCAGGAAAGCGCTTGAGGAACACGATCAGCGAATCCCTGAGGCGGCCGCCAGCAAGCGATGTCCTGAGCCCAAGCGACAAGCAGCCGAGCTCGCCGCGACCGGCAGCTCGAGCCGTGAGGGCCGCGCTCTCCAGATCACCCAGGACGCGACGTGCTGATGCCAGGAACTCCGCGCCGGCGCGCGTGAGGACGACGCCGCGGTGATGGCGCTCGAATAGTGAGACGCCGAGAGCGTCCTCCAGGGCAAGCACACGCCGGCTTACAGCCGATTGCTTCACGCCCAAGGCGCCAGCGGCGCGGCGGAAGCTATGCTGATCGGCAACTGCTAACGCGTGCCTGATCGAAACAAAGTTCATCATCAACGTGTTCAAGCCGGCCTCAGGCCGCCACGCAGTCGCCCCGAGGCAGGACAAGCACAGGACCGGCGAGGTTTCCCGCTTGCCGTACTGCGATTAGCGCGCTCTGCGTGATGGGAAGGCGGCCGGCAACGGCCTGCGTGGTGCCTATCTGCCGCGGCGTCGCGAAACGCTCCAAAGGCCAACCCGCTCGTTTTAATATGCGTTCGAATCGCGTGTCGGTCACCGTGACAATCGCCTCCAACTTACCGCAAAGTCCCCACTCTAGAACGGCCGCAAGCATGACGAACGTCATCTCACGCAGACCTTTCGCTCCAACATCATCAATACGCGCGGTGTCGACGCAGAAGCGCGAACTCTCAAAGACCGTTGAGCTGCACGGAGCCGGATGACCGCCAAGCAGAGCAGAAAACGTGTTGGCTAGCATCGTCGGGCCAGTGGTTGGCAGCAACCGTGCGCAACCCACGACCGCGTCGGTGTCCGAGAGACCGATCAGGTAGGTTGGGCCAAAAGCATCGTAGCTATCGACCTCAACGATTCCTGAGCTTGAGACGTCCCATTTGAGCCGATCTCGGAAAATCCGTTGACGCAGCGTATGCATATCGGCGACCAATTGAGCGTGGCGACCGACCTCGGAAGTACAAAGAGCAAGCACGCGCATCGGATCCTCCGTGCTACCGATGCGCGAAAATAGCCATCTATGCGCTTTTGATTCAGCTGTAGAATTTTCCAGGTATATGGCAAATTGCCGAAGTCAAGGCTCGATACATCTCGGCATCGGGCCAGCATCCCAGTCGAATTTCGCCCTACGTGTGTGAAGGACAGCGAGGTTGCCCGCCGATCCGTAGGCGATCCAGGCCCTCGTCCTCCTTGGTCGCGGCGGGCCGTGGCAGGCACGAACGGAGGCCGCAGGGCGGCGATCTACGGCGTGATGAGGCGGCGCAGCAAAGCCTGCGCGACCGCCTGGGTAATGTTCGAGACCTGCAATTTGCTTCGTGCATTCTCAAGGTGGAACACGACCGTGCGCTTGCTTATGCCGAGAATTGTTGCAATCTCGTAAGTGGTCTTGCCCTGAGCCGACCACCACAGGCACTGTCCTTCTCTTTCTGTCAGAAGCGTGCCCACGGTGGGCGCCCGACCGAGCTGAAGTTTGGCGTGAGCGTGTGCGTGATAATATAGAGCTGCAATCTGCAGCAGCTCAATTGATTCGATCTCGGATAAGGCCGAAAATGCGTCAGCACTTTCGGTTGCGAGCGTGAGGGCAGCAAAGCGACCTTGTCCGCTACGAATCGGCAGCGTGATGCCCCATCGTATACCGAACTCAGCGGCTTCATCGAAGAAGCGGCGCTGCGCTTTTGCACTCACGCTTGTCGCGCGACTATCCCATAGAAAATACTTTTGAGTCGACTGAGCTTTCGCGATGACGGGATCCAGGCGCTCATAACTATTGTCGAGGTAACGTCTAACCCAAGAGCGGGGGTATGAAGACAACACCTTTCGGTTCGTCCCGGCGTTGGCAAAGTACGCAAACCAGCGAAAGCCCGATCGTCGGACTAATCGCTCCGCAGCCACATAAAGTTCGCTTTCGCTATTGGCCGTTTCAAGTGAGTCCAATAGCTCGCTGAGCGCCGTTTCGAGATACTCCATCCAAGCTCCGCGGCCGAGCTATTGGTCTGCACCCGCGCAGACCATTCGGCTCAGCTCCTGTTCCGCTCCAGCCATGAGCGTTGGCCGGAGCTAAGCGCACACGCCGCAATCCTTGTGGCAAGCGCCTTTGCAGATCTGCGGATGGTGACCTGCGCCCTGTGCCGTGCGCTTGGTCGCGAGGCTCAAGCCGCACTCGGCGCTGAGCAGCCATCGGTGCTACTGGGGCCAGTGGTCGTCTTGCCGCCCGCGCCTCCGGCCATGCGGTCTCCGCAGAGCCACATCTTTTGACGTCGTTTCGGCTGCGGGGGGACCGTCAGGCGCGGCGAGACTTCGATCTGCAACGGCAACGTCGGCTCTCGCCTCCACTGTCCCCCGGCAGCGCGTGGTCTCGAAGACCCAGCCTGTAGGGCCGAACCCACCAAGCCCAGCCTCCGCTTAACTCTAACCCTGAAGCCAATGGAATCCTCTACGCGATCAACGCCTAGTGTCGCAGTCTTGCAAAGAACGTTGGCCGACCGCTCGAGGGCGGCTGCTTGAACCAACCGCCTTGGCCCACACGCGATGGGTCGGGCAGCAGCCCACTCGCGTCGCCGAAGACCAGCTACTTCTCAGTTGCCCCGACGAGAACTGATCCAAACGGCACCCACTTTTCACCGTCGAAGCGCAGCGGCTGTAGCGCCTTGATTGGATAATAGTCGGTCGAACTCGTGCCGATGATAATGCCGGGCAGGAGCGTCTGCAGACGGAGGTCCTTGATATTGGCGGCCTGCTTCATGATATTCTCGCGCGTGAGATCGTCACCAGATTGCTTGAGCACATAGGCTAAGGTCTGCGCGACGGCATAGCCATACACATTCAATACATTGGAGCGGTCGGCATCCGGGAAGTACGTGTTCAGGAACGTGCTCCACTCCACCATGGCATCATCAAGCTTCCAGGTGGGATCCGTTGGATCCTTTAGGTAATAGCTACTTATGATGTCTTTTCCGCTCTCCAGACCCGCCGGCTTCATCACACCTCCGACCGATTGTGACACGCTCGCAAGGTAATGCACCGGCTTCCAGTTCATCTCGGCAACCTTCCGTATCGCCTGAGCCGCGAACTTCGAAGTCGTGAAGTTGAGCAGCACGTCAGCGCCAGCCGCCTTGATTCTGAGCAAGGGTGAGTCGATCGTTGCATCAGCGAGCTCGTAGGACGCCTCGGCCACAATCATCGACTTGGCTTTATCGCCCAAGCCGTCTTTGACGCCGGCCAAGTAGTCTTTGCCCAAATCGTCGTTCTGATAGAGAATGCCGACCTTCGCGTTGGGCTGGTCGCGCAGTATCATCTTGGCGTAAATGATTCCTTCATTCCGGAAGGTTGGCTGCCAACCCATCGTCCAGGGATATTCCTTCGGATTTCCCCACTTGGTCGCGCCCGACGCAGGAAAAAGCTGCGGCACTTTCTTGGCGTTCATGTACTTCTGGATTGCCGCGTTGGACGCGGTACCCACGGGATTGAAAATAAGCAGGACCTCGTCGCCTTCGACGAGCTTCCTAGCCTGCTCAACCGCTTTGGGCGGACTATAGGCATCGTCGTAGGAGATGAAGTTGATCTTTCGGCCGTTGATGCCCCCCTCGTCGTTGATTTTCCTGAAGTAGGCCGCCTCGATCTTGCAAACAGTCGCGTAGGCCGAGGCCGGACCACTGTAGGCGCAAATATTTCCAATTTTGATCTCAGTATCATTCGCCCCCGGATCGTACTTCTTCTGCGCATGTGCGAAGCTGTTGAACGAAAGCACGAATACTAGGCTGCCAGCGAAGATTGTGAGGCGACGGGGCTCGATATTGCGCATGGTTTATCCCCTCCTTAAAGGCTCGTCGTACGCGTACCGAAGAGCCGATATTCTTTGTTGTTTTGCACGTATGCCTTCGTCATCAGTCTAGAGCGGCAGAAACGAAAAGTCGGTGATCCGGCCGTCGCGCTCGGCAGCGAATGTCACCCTCAATCGCGTTCCGGGCGCGATACGCGCCATCGCTGAAGCGAGATCCGACAGGTCGAGGCCGTCGACATAGTTCGCGATCGCTGAATCCACGCCGTCAAGCCGCACAAGCGCAATCGCGACGGGCGCCTTTCGCTTGCCTTCGTAGCCGCGCACGACAATGGTGGAGGCCTCGACGACCCCCTCTGAGCCAGCCTCGACCCATTCATCGCACGGCTCGAAGCTGCGTTCGCAGTAGGCGCGGGGCGGGAGATAGGTGAGGCCGGACCTGGAGCACCGCGTGGCGAGGATCTTACCCTCTTTCAGTCCAAGCATGAAACGTCCGGCCACCTTACCGAGAGCGTAATCGTAGCGCAGTGTGATCTCATCGGACATCACGTCGTGCCCGGATTCCACAAGCCCGTTACCCATGAGTTGGCTCCGCTCCAAAGACTGTACAGTTATAGAACTGTGCCGTGCCGCCGCTGGCTGTCGCGAGCGCGCGCCGCACGTTCCTGACCTGCATATCGCCGGCCGTTCCCATGACTTGAGTGGCGGCATCGATGCACCGGACCAGCCCGGTGATGGCAATGGGGTTCGTGCACAGCGTGCCGCCCGACGGATTTACGGCTACGGCGCCTGTATCGCGATCCCAGTGGCCCTCCCTTTCGAGCCTCAGCGCAGTGCCGCGACTACAGAAGCCTGCTTGCTCCAAGGAAATCGGCGTATTGACGCTGTATGGATCGTAAAATTCGGTCACCTGAATTTGTTTTAGTGGATCGGTTATGCCCGCGCGCTTATAGGCGGTCGTCGCGGCCATCCGGATCAGATCGTATTCGACCAGATCGGTATCGGCCGTCGGGCCGGTCCGGTCGCCCATCCAGTATGTATCGCTCAGCGAGCCAATGCCGTTCACAAAGGCCGGATTGGTCCGGTAGCGCTTAGCCATATCCATGTTACCCAGGATCATGGCTGCGCAGCCAGACGACCTTGGACAGATGTCGAACAGCTTGAGCGGGTAGGCGATCATCTTCGACCCCATCACCTCGTCAACGGTGATATCACCCTTGAGATGAGCATGCGGATTCCTCATCGCATTGCGTCGGGCCCGCACGACGACGCGCGCGAGATCTTCCTGCGTGAAGCCGTGGCGATGGAGGTACGCGCACGCCCGCAAAGCCACGAGCGTGTTGGTCGAAAGCGGCATGTCCCGCTCATAGAAAGCGTCGAAAATCAGATTCAACACCTTCTGCGCATCGGGCGTTTCGGCAATCCGTTCAGCGCCGACGATCAGCACCGACCGCGCCATGCGAGATTGAATTAGCGAACAGGCGATGTGGACAGCCGACCCGCCGGTCGCACCGCCGGTATGGACTCGAAGCACTGGTTTGCCTGCGCAGACGATGTTGTCGATCGCCCAACGGTCCGCATCGGCGACCCCGAGGAAGAAAGTTGGCGCCAGCGAAATCACCGCTGCATCGACATCGTCGACGCTCATGCCGGCGTCGCGATATGCTCCGATCGCCGCTGTCTGCACCTGCTCGATGTAGGTCTGCGACATATCGTGGGTGCGGAAATCGCTCTGATAAGTGCCGAGAACGGCAACGTCTTGTGTGCTCAATTAACTTGGCCCCCCATCGCCTCGAATATCGCGACCACATGGCCCTGCTGCGCAAATCCGTGGCATCCGTGTGCCGCGGCGCGCCGGGGTCGCGCGTTCGCCGGCTCGCCGCCCGCACCGGATAGCTTTAGAACGGCCTCCGCCGCGTTGATCAGACCCATGCAGAAGAACGGGTTTTGGGAGAAATTGCTGCCCGAGGGGGAGATCTGGGCATCAATCAGCCCAAAAATCCGTGCCAGGGCCGCCTCGTGCCAAGCGGACGGCGTATCCAGCTCGGCGAAGTCGAGATCGTCTGCCGAGAGTCCCGACTGCGCCAGGGCCATCTCCCAAGCGTTGCGCGCGGCGTCGAAACTCCTTAGGCGATGCATCCCCAGCAGGTAGGAATCGGACGCCCAACCGATGCCGGACAAGGTGGCGAGCGGCATGCACTGCCTGTTGTCAGCTAAAAACCTCTCGGTGCAGAGGACGAGCGTCACCGCACCGTCGCTGAGCGGCGCAAAGTCCGTCTCGCGCATCGGCAGCGCCGTGGAAGCCCCATTTTCAACGACGTCAACGGTTGGGACGGGCGAGCCAAGCCCGCGGGGGTTTGACGCTCCCCGTGCATAGGCCGCTCTGACGCGGTGTGCGATCTCATCGCGGGTCACTGCGAACTCGCTCGCAACGGCTTGGGCTAACATCCCGTCCGAAACTAGGCCGCCGATATTCAGCGAGCGGTAGTAGAACGGATCATTCCGAAGCCGCATGACCGCGGCGACGTCCGTCTTCGAGCTCTTGCACCAGCTCACGACGAGCCCGGCCTGGAATTCACCCGAGCGAAGGCGCGCGACGCTGGCAGCCAGGCCATTCAGCCCAGACTCGGTCACCTTGATTTCGTCTACAAGGTAGCCACCGGCCGGCGCGGCCATCAGCATGCTTGATATCGGGCGCCCGTCCAGCTCATCACAAGCGGCAATTACGACATTATCGAGCTGCCTGCGGCTGATCCCGGCGTTGTGCAGAGCGCGCCTGGAGACCTCAAAAACCATCTCCTCCAGTCGCAAGCCTCTTTCGGCGTGGACGGCTGGGTGCATGGCCAGCCCGATGACGTAGATCCTCTCGGACGCCGTGTTAGGAGACATACCGGTAAGTCCCTTGGCCGGTGCTGATCATATGACCGTCCTCACCATAAACATGTACAGTCGCTGTATAGACGCGCCGGCCGCCACCCTGCTTGACCGCCACGGCCTGCACCCGCCCCCCTTTGACGGTGCTCATGAAAGCGGTCGTGACGCTGAGCGTTACCGCAGTGATGCGATTGTCGCGGTCGGGGCTGTAGCAGCCGGCGAGGCCACCTGCGATATCGATCATGGCAGCGACAACCGGCCCGGCGATGGCGCCGGAAAAGTTGACAAGGTCCGGCCTGACTTCAAGCTCGACGACGCAGCGGCCTTGCTCCCAATCTGCGACATGCACTCCCAACATGTCGCGGAACGGGGAGGGAATCGCCAGTTCGTCTAATTCGGTCTGCTGAAGAGCCTGCGATGGCCATACGGATATCGGCATTTAGTTCACCGAACCTTTCGAAACGAACCATTACATTAAGTAGATCGGCCTGCATCCGGAGCGCTTCATCGGAGATGCCTGCGCGATGCCCGCCTCACCTTCATCCTCCTCACGCGCGTCCCAGAATGGCGAGGTTGTAGTAGAGCGCTCCGCCGCCCGCTCCGGTGGCCAGCGCCAACTCGGCGCCCCGGCGCTGAGAGGTCGGTGCATCGCCACGAAGCTGCCTTACCGCTTCGACGATCTTCAGCGTCGGCCCGCTCGAGCCAAGATGGCCGAATGACAGAAGTCCGCCGTCGGTATTGATCGCCAGGCCCTCCGGCCCAACGCCTCGCTCCATAACGAAATCCAGTCCCTCTCCTTCAGCGCAGTAGCCGAGGGCCTCGAACTGCCGGGCGACCTCCCAGGCATTGGCGTCGTAAAGCTGGAAGGTGTCGATATCCGCGATAGACACGCCCGCCATGGCGGTGGCACGTGCAATGGCGTCGGCGCCGAGGTTCTTCGCCTCATCGTACAGCGGCGGATCGACATACTGTTGTCGCTTGTACTCCATCCCACCGCCGAGCACGCGCACGGGTCGACGAGCGCAATCCTTCGCTCGGTCGAGCGAAGTGACCACGTAGGCGACCGCCCCCTCACTGGCAAGGCAGAGCTCGAGGAGATGGAATGGCTCGACAACCATCGGCGAGGCCATGATGTCGTCGGCTGCGTAGGGTCCCCGCCCGAACAGCGCGGCCCCCGGGCGAATGCTGCCCATATTCCGGATTGCTGCTGCGATCCCCGCCATTTTCGCCGGGTCTGCGCCAAAGACATGAAAGTAGCGCTGCGCCACCAGCGCGAACTGCGCTGGCGTATACGAGCCAAACACAGCCGTGAATTCATTGTCCGGTCGGGTATATTCTAGGACCGCGCCGGGAATCCGCGTACGCGACTGGCCCCCGGCGACGACGACGGTGTTGCATAGGCCAGATGTTATGGCCGCCGTCGCGGCCATCAGGGCAGGGACACCGGCCGGATAGCTGTCGTCGACCCACCGCAACGGAATGCCGAGTTGCGCCCCCCAGTCGATAGAGCCTGGAAGCATCACAGTTCCGGTCGGACCAGGCCAGCAAGCGCTGATGCCGTCAACCTCGGACTTGGCGATGCCCGCGTCGGCGAGGGCTGCTGAAATGGCCTCAAGAACGAGGTGAACGGCAGGACGGTCGATGCCCATCCCCTGCTGAGTGGTGTGAATACCGACCACCGCCGCAGCAAGGGGAGCCGGGCTTTTGACGATATGACTCATGACAGATCAGCCGAGAGTTCGAAATTGGGCACCGTACAGCCGCCCGCGCACGCGTCCCAGTTTACGGCGACACGCTGCCCGATCTGTACTGCTTCGGGTGGGCATCCAACGACGTTGGCGAGCATGTGCACGCCTTCATCCAATGTGATGATAGCCAGCACGTACGGCGTCGCCATGTCCGGTATGGGCGGCTTGTACACCGTCACCGCGCTATAAATCGTGCCCTTGCCAGTGCTGTCCTTCCAGGACCACTCCAGGCTGAGGCACTTCGGACAGGCCGGATGCGGCGGGAAGAAGCGGTTATCGCAGCGATCGCAGCAGGGGTAGATCAGACTACGCTGCGCAGCCGCCTCCCAGAAGGCTTTGGTGACCCAGTTCGGTTTTGGTTCGGCGCCCATGTCGTGCTCCCTCCGGCCATTGCTCAGTGAAGCGTGATGGACATCGCCATCGGTCCCCGCGCGACAAGCGAGTCGTGCCACTGCATATCTTCAGGAGGCGTGTTGATCTCGATCCGCTCGAAGCGCTCAAGCACGCGCTTGACAGTCAGCTGAACTTCCAGCTTCGCCAGCGGCGCTCCCAGACAGAAGTGTTGCCCTTTGCCGAATGCCATATGAGGGTTGGGCGATCTATCTATACGCAGCTCATCCGGAGCCTCGAAGATGCTCGGGTCGCGGTTCGCCGCGACGAGCATGACGTAGATCCGATTCCCGGCTTCGATCTTCTGACCTCCGAGCTCAGTGTCCTTTCCAGCAAGACGGCCAACCGAGAGAATCGGCCCTTCGTAGCGCAACATTTCCTCTATCGCGATGGCCTGCTGCGCCGGATTTTGCCGCAAGTGCTGCGCAATTCCTGGATTCGCCGCCAGAAGCATCACTGTGTTAGAGATGGCGTTCGCGGTGGTGTCGTGCGCACCGTTCAAGAGCATCATCATCGTTCCAACGATCTCGTCGTCGGACATCTTGCGACCGTCAACTTCGGAGTTGATAAGCAGCCCCAGGACATCGTTCCCGTCCCGGCTGCGCCTGCGCCGCGCGATCGCGTCGCGGAAGATCTCGGCAATCGCCTCCGCTCCGGCTCGGGCTCTTTGATATTTGTCATCGGCGTTGCGCGAGCCGCCGATGAACAGCATCATGTCATTTGAGTAACCCTTCGTCTCCAGCAGGCGGTCGCGCGGCACGCCGAGAATATCCATGACGACGTAGCCTGGCATCGGGTGTGCGAACTTCGCGACGAATTCAACGGGAGCGCCCCGTTCGATAGCGGCGAATTGGTGATCAATCACTGAGCTGACGTGGCCCGACAAGTTGAGGAACACCTTCGGGCTCAGGATTGCGGCCAGACGGCGTCGAAGCTCCGTATGCTGCGGAGGATCGCGAAAGAGCATCCAGTGATTCAGCCAGTAGATCAGCTGCCGCAGATCACCGCGTCGCTCGGGGGCGACCCGAGGTTCAAGGTCCCGCATCCGCTCGGCGGTGAATGTCTCGAACTCGGTCAGAACTCTCGTCGCCATCGCGAAGTCGGTGACGATCCAGCTCTTCATTTTCGGGCTCCAGTGCACCGGTTCTTCGGCCCGAAGGTCAGCAAACAAGGCGTGTGGGTCCCTACGGATCCTTGCATCGTCGGGGTCGAAAACGAGGGGCATAGGAGTCTCACTTCTTTCCTAAGGCGCACAAATACGTGCTTCGTTTTGGACGGCCAGCCAGACATCGCGGAGATCGACGGCGAACGCGGCAGTTAAAGATCTACCTTGCGATGTCGACTCCGGCTCGCTCTCGATCCCACACGTGTGAGATGTCGCGTTCGACCGCTTCACGCAGCTTGTATTTCTCCACCTTGGCCGTCGGTGTGCGTGGAAGAGATTCGACGAACTGTACGTATCGAGGAACCATGTAATATGACATCTCGCGCGCGCAATACCTTATCAGCTCCTCCTCCGGGAGCACATTTCTTTCTTTCAGTACGACCGAGGCCATGACCTCGTCCTCGCTCATCTCCGACCGCACGGCAAAGACCGCGACGTCGAGAACGGCCGGATGGCCAAGAATAATCTGCTCGACCTCGAAGGAGGAGATATTCTCGCCGCGCCGGCGAATGGCGTCCTTCTTCCGGTCGACGAAGTAAAGGAAGCCATCATCGTCGAGATATCCGCGGTCCCCGGTATGAAACCATAGGTTGCGCCACGCCATCACGGTTGCTTCCGGCATCCCGAAGTAGCCTTGGGCTGACGTCCACGGGCGCCGGGGACGCAGGCAAATTTCTCCCACCTGGCCGCGCGAGACCTCAAAATCATCATCGTCAAGAATGGCCAGATCGACATCCGGCTGCACCCTGCCAGCGGAAGCTTGCTTCGTAGGATGGCGGGTCGCATTGAGAAACGAAACGTAGCCGAAGTCCGTGAGCGCGTAGGCCGACAGGAGCTGCACCCCGAACCGGCGGCTGAAGGCGTCAGAAAAGGCCGGTACAGGTATGATCATGCATTTGGATGCGCCGTGGCTTCGATCCGCTTCGCTTTCAGGGAGCGACCACAGAATATTGGCCATCGCTCCCAGCAAATTGAACTGTGTCGCGCCGTATCGCCTGACGTCCGCGAAAAAGCCGGAAGCAGAGAACCGGCGAGCCACCGCAACGCTGCCACCCGTGAGCATCGGGACGAAGAGCGATCTCATCGCATTGCCATGGAACAACGGTAGGCAGGAATACATAACCTCATCGGGACCATAGTCGAAGGCATCGGCTACGGCCTTCGCCATCGTCAGCGCATGCGAATGGGTCGATATGTTGGCCTTCGATGGGCCACTCGTGCCGGACGTGAAGGACAGATAAGCGATGTCATTGAAGTGGACTGCGATGTCCGGTTCCACGTCAGACGCCTCCATAACTCGTTCGTGCGGGACGATGGTTAGCCCTGCAGCCAGGAGCGGACTGACATCTGCCTCGCCGACGACGACGCAAGTCCGGACATCAATGCCGACGGAGCTAAGCGCTGCGACTTTGTCCACATAGGCAGCGTCGATCACGATAGCGGCGCTTTCGGAGCGTTTGATATACCCGGCCAACAGCTCGCCCTTTGCGGCCGTATTCAGTGGCACCGCCACGGCGCCGATCTTGCCGAGGCCAAAGTAGTACCAGGCTATTTCGGGACAGTTGTCGAGCAGCAGCGCGACAGTAGTTCCCTTGCCTAGCCCGAGCCGAAGCAATCCGTTGGCAATCCTGTTGCTCAACCGGTGTGCATCGGCGAAGCTGTAGCTCATGTCCTCGAAGCGCATATACACCCGATCACCGCGTTCCCGCGCTTGACGACCGACGATTGTCGCATAGTCGAAAGTGCGAATATCGGACATCGAACTATTTCCCGAGGTCATTTGCTGTAGGCCACACACGCGTCGTGAGCCCATGGATGCTGCTGCGGGCAGGGCATCACAGAAATCCTTCCGTGCCGAAGAAGTCCGCATACCGGCGTCGGAGTACCTGTTTCTGAATTTTCCCGTAAGTGGCGCGCGGCAGATCATCGCACAAGATCACCGCTGCGACGCGCTGATATTTGGCGACGCGGCTGTTCGCCCATTCGCGAATGTCGTTAGGATCTGTCTCCTCTCCCGCCTTCGGCACAATAATGGCTAACGGCGCCTCGCCCCATTTCGGATGCGGCACGCCAATCACCGCCAACTCGTGCACCGACGGATGACGCATGATGACGTCCTCAATGTCGATCGCATAGATATTGATTCCGCCGGACTTGATCATGTCCTTGATCCTACCGACATAGTGCAGATGACCATCGGGATCGAGGAAGCCGGCGTCGCCGGAGCGGACAAACGTCCTTCCGCTCGGGCTGGTCCACATCGCGGCCCGCGTTAGATCCTCGCGCTTGTAGTAGCCTTTCATAATACCGGGTCCATACGCCACGATCTCGCCCGTCTCGCCATCGGGTAGTTCGTTCCCGGCTTCATCGATGATTCTGAATTCATCGAGCAGGTTCGGCTTGCCGACTGACTTGCGCGCGAACTCGCCCGCATCGTCCGGAAGCCTGATCGTCGCATAACCCTCCGACGCTCCATAGACCTCGCGAATGGTGACCCCGGGGTAAGACTTGAGCAGGCGCTCCTGAACCACTTCCGGCAGTGGTTGACCGGCGGTAACGAAGACTTTTAGCGAGGAGAGGTTATATTGGCCGATATCGGCCTGCAGCATTGCGATGTACTGCGCCGGCACCATAAATGTGTGGGTGCCGCCTTCAGCCTCGATCGCGCGCAGTATGTCCTCGGGGGTGAATTTCTTGAGGAGCACGATCTTGGCACCTCGCAAGATAGCTGGGAACATCGTGATCCAAGTTCCGGTTGCATAGATCGGCGTCGAGCAGATCGCGACGGAATTGCGATTTATTTCGGTTGAGAGCGAGAAGGCAAGAAAGTAGTAGAGCCGCGCCCCATGAGTGTGTTCAATGCCTTTTGGCTCGCCTGTCGTGCCCGAGGAATAGATGATCGTCATCGTGTCCGCAGGTCCGATACGCACACATGGCTCGGCATCCGAATGAGCGTCAAGCGCGGCTTCGCCATCCTGCCAACCCTGCGCGGCAAAGCCGAACCCCAGATATAGGTCCTGGCGCACCTTTGTCAGCGCGGATCGCACAGCGTCGACTAAGGAGTGGTTCGAGGCATCCGACATCATTGCGACGGCGTCCGACGCGTCCGCAAGGCGCGCGAAGGCGTCCCTGTCGAGCATCGGGTTTAGCGGCACGATTACGGCGCCAGCTTTGATCGTCCCCCAAAACGCGACGAAGGCTTCTATCGAATTCGTCATCAGGGTGCAGACTTTGTCGCCCTTGCGCACCCCGCGAGCATTCAGAAGGTTCGCAAGGCGGTTCACGCGCGCATTGAGGTCCTTCCAAGACAGTCGACGACCCTCACAGACCACAGCGTCGGAGTTGGCGTAAGCCCGCGCATTGTGGACGAGGATGTCACTGCTCAGACAATCAAATTCGTATCTCAGCATCGTCGCTCTTCTCAAGGTCTTCTCAAGCAACCTGACCGGGTCAGCGCAATCCGGCTGCGACCCGGAGAACCTCGCCGGTGATCGCGTCGGATTGCGGTTCGAGAAAGAAGGCGATTGCTTCCGCCTGATCGTGAGCGGTCGCGAGCTTCTTGAGCGCAGTATCGGCAATGTGGCGCTCGACATAGCCGGCATCGAACACCTCCAGGGGGAGGTCGCTCATTACCAATCCTGGCGCAACGCAATTCAATCGGATCCCGGCTGGGCCGAGGAGAAGGCTCAACCGTTGCGTCAGCGCGATGACCGCCGCTTTCGCCGCGCTGTAGGGGAAATCGCCTTGCTCATTCCGGTTCGCAAAAGCTGCAAGAGAGGCGACATTAACGATCTTGCCGTAGGACTGTGCAGTGAAATGCGGTTCTACCGCCCTGCACATCAAGAACACCGTATCGACGTTCAGCTCGAACGTCCGCTGGAAGTATGCGGGGTCGGTCCTGCTCAGCGGTCGGTCGACAGATTCAGCGTCCATTCCGACGATGCCGCCGACGACGTTCGCGACGCCGTGCAGGGCCGAGAAGGTTTCGAGACAGCAGGCGACGGCGGCGTTGACCTCGCCTTCGTACTTGAGGTTTGCTCGAAAGGTCGCCAACCGACCGCTGCCCCCCGCCATACGCTCGCTGAGCATGTCCAGGCGGCGCTGACTGATATCCGTAGCGAGTATGTTTGCGCCCTTGCTCAGCAGACGCTCGACGGCGGCGCCACCTATGGCCCCTGCCGCGCCGGTAATGATATAGGTTCGAGTCACGTCACTCACCGTAGACACCCACTTCTGATCGGACCGCGGGACAGTGATCCCTTGATGAAGCCGCCTGAGCATTCCATTCTAGTAGTCGATCACCAGTCTGCTGGTCCGGGCGCGCGAACAGCATGGAGCGACCCTCCGATTCTCATCGCGGTCGAGGCCGCTGAGGAAAGAATCGCGATGCTCGGGCATGCCGTCGACGACGTCGCAAACACAGGTGCCACAGATGCCCTCGCCGCAAGACGTCGGGATATGGACGCCTATACGCGCGGCGGCTTCCACCATGGTCTCGCCTGCTGCGACGGTGACTGTTGTGCCGGAGCGGGAGAGTTCAAGCTCGAAGGGTCGATCATCCTCAAATGTCCGGCCGCGAATAGGTCGGAAGCGCTCCATGTTCAAGGCGCCGTCGGGCCATTCGCGGGCAAAGGCCTGAACCGCGTCAAGAAGCTGTTCAGGCCCACAGCAATATACGTTGGTATCCGCAGCCAGACGGCCCAGAAAGGCGTCGAGGTTGAGCTGGCCGAGTTCGTCTGCCGGGCAGATCATAACCTTTGGCCCGAATTGCGTCAGCTCGTCCAAGAATGCCATCGTCTCGCGGCGCCGCCCGCCATAAAGCAGTTCCCAGCTTCTGCCGCGCGCCTCGAGGTCTCGCACCATGGCAATGATCGGCGTAATGCCGATTCCGCCGGCGATCAGCTTGGTATGCGCCCCCTCACGGAGCGGGAAATGATTACGGGGTCCGCGAACCTTCAGCCGCGCGCCCGGAGCGGCGTTTCGATGCATCCAGACCGATCCACCCCGCCCGGCGCCCTCGTACAGAACCGCGACAGTCCAGGTACCGCTATTTGCCGCTCCGCAGAGCGAGAATTGCCGCGTAACCCTTCCTCCGTCGATCTCAATGTCGATATGCGCTCCGGGGGCCCAGTCTGGCAACCGCATGCCGCTCGCCGCGGCGAAGTCAAACGACCGGACGTCCAGGGCCTCGTCCCGCACATGGCTGACAACTGCGTCGACCCAATCGAGTTCCTGCGGGTCGGCGTGGAGCCCCTGATTGCTTGATGGAAGGGCGGTAAGATCGAGCCCTAGGTCAGTGTCGATGGTCACGGATAAGCGGAGCCTTCTAACGCTGGAACTGGATTCCACATCATTCTCAGTTTGGTCTAATCACCCCTGACGGGACGCTCGGTCGACGGAAGGGGCGTTTGCTAATCATCGACTGCGCGCCCAACCCGGATCCCGACATTCGTTGATTGCGCCGAGCCCGCGGATCCGCATCCCTTCGACCGCGCCTATCGTATGGCTACGTCTGCCGACATCCTGGCAAGCAAAGTCTGATCCGCCTTGGGTCACCACGATTCTATCAGCAAAGCTCCCGTCTCGCGAGCATCAGGCAACTATCGTTTACATTCGCCGACCGCCGTCGCGGCCGATCGGGCGTGGGACTGAGCCGGCCGAATGAAGGCGGCGAGGGCCGGTTTGAGCCGACCTTAGGTGGAGCCGCAGGCCGACATAGCCGCATCCCGCTCGCCCATAATCGGGTAGCAAATAAATTTGTCAATAGATAATGCCTCCGCCACTGGCGGATTTTGGCCAAGCGATGGCTGAGGCATGGCGACAAAGCTGGCGCACTGATACAGTGCGCCCTCCCTCGATTGCGCTTTGGGTTACCGATGGAACGTGGACAGCGGAGAATTCAGTCACTCGAGATAGGTGGAGAGCTCCTGCTCGCGCTCGCCAGAAGCCGGAAGGCGATGACGCTGAAGGACTTAGCGCGTGAGGCAGGGATGACGCCTGCAAAGGCGCATCCATACTTGGTAAGCTTCGGCAGGTTGCGGCTCGTCGAACAGGATCCGGCCTCCGGGAGATACGATCTCGGTCCGCAAGCGTTGCACATTGGACTAGCAGCGCTTCAGCGGTTGGATCCATTACGAATTGCAAACGAGGAGGTCCGGAAGCTCTGCAGTGGCGCCGATCATTCCGGTGCCATTTCGGTTTGGGGCAATCTAGGGCCTGCAGCCGTCTCTGTCATAGAGGCTGACTATCCCCTGCATGTCGTGCTGAGGCCCGGAACCGTACTCTCTCTCTCGACAACCGCGACCGGGCGCGTGTTTGCTGCCTATATGCCCCGTTCAGTTGTACGGGCCGCGCTGAAATTTGAGAGCCATCGGTTCGGCGGCCAGCAACGTCCTCCCTCACTGTCCGTTTTGGAGCGCGACGTCAGCGAAGTTCGGCGGCTTGGAGTCGCCCGCAACGTGGGCGCGACCACGCCAGGCGTAATAGCTCTCGGTGCACCAGTTTTTGAACAGGATGGCACCGTTGCGTTGGCTATAGCGCTTGTCAAGCCAGGGGCGGCTTCGGATGCCGAACCAGAGGGCGATCTGGCGCGCAAGGTCATCGCTTGCGCGCAGCGAATATCTGAGAGGCTGGGCTATCGGCCCCCATCCCAGCAGGAATTCCGCTAGGGGGCCTTGAGCAACCGCCTGCTTTCGATCGGGCCCATCGCGCTTACGCCAAGCGCTTCGACGGCCGCGGACATCGCTCGCGTCCGTGGCCGAGGTCATCATCAACCTCACCAAATGGCAGATCTGGAGAGCCCGCGTCCATTAGGGCGCCGTGGGATGCGTTCGCTTGGCAGATGATCCGGTCGATGGTCCGGTCGGAATCAGCCAATGGCGGATAGATTCGCCGAAGGCGAATTAAGCCGCTTGCCTCGGATCATAGGGTAGCGTACCTGTTTCAGCAGCATGCGCCGCAAAGACGGCTCGTTGGGGAAGAGGAAAGCGCAATGGATGTCGGCTTCACAATGATCTTCTCCAGCTATGGCTGGGAGGGGATGAGCGACCATCAGGTCTGGAGTGAGGAGATCAAGCTTGCGCGGCTTGCCGCCGACAGCGGCTTCGACGTGCTCTGGACGGCTGAACATCACTTCTTCAACTATTCGATGATCCCCGACAACATTCAGCTTATGACGCATCTCGCCGCGCTTTGCCCCAACGTCGACGTGGGGACGGCCGCGGTGATCCTGCCGTGGCATGATCCGCTGCGGGTTGCGGAGAATGCCGCTGTGCTGGATCTGCTATCCGGCGGGCGTCTCCGACTTGGCCTGGGCCGTGGTCTGGCGCGCCGCGAATTTGAAGGTTTTCGCGTAAGCATGGACGAATCCCGAGCCCGGTTTGACGAAGCTGCTCCCATGGTCGTGAGGGCGCTCGAGACCGGTATCTTCGAGGGTGACGGGCCATTCTACAGACAACCGCGCGTAGAACTGAGGCCGAAACCACAGCACTCGTTCGATGATCGGATCTACGCTGTAGCCTCGAGTGAAGACTCTATCGCGTCCGCGGCAAAGCTGGGAGCGCGCATGATGATGTTTGCGGACCGGCCATGGGAGCTTCGCGCGCCCGCGATCAATCGCGGGCGGGAGCTCTATCGGCAGCAGCATAATAAAGATTTGCCTCCGCATCTGATCGCCGAGTATTGTGTATGCGGAGCGGATCTTGCTGCGACGGAGGAGCTAGCGCGAAAACATCAAGGTAAATTCGTCGAAAGTAACTTTCACATGTACGAGCTGTTAGGCGAGCACTTCAAGACTGTGAAGGGCTACGACAGCTATCAAGAAAAGGCGGAACTTGCGCGCAAGGGCGGCGGCTTACCCGGAGCAATCGAAGGCTACATGAAAGCTTCGAGCTGGGGCACCCCGGATAAGATCCTCCGTGGGCTTGAAGAGCGCCGGCGCGTGATCGGTGACTTTGATTTCGCTGCCGGCTTTCGTTTTGGCGGCACGCCGTACGTCCTCGCCGAGGAGAGCCTTAAGCTATTCGCAAAGGAGGTCTTGCCCGTTTTAAAGACGTGGGGCCCCGCGAAAATGACGAATGCGCCGACGTAGCCGCGAATAGAAGTATTTCGCTCTCGGCAGGTGATGCGGAGACACGCCGTGTACATCCATCCCGACTCAGCGGCAGTGCTCGAATTTATGAGGCGCTCGGGCCGACCGTCATTTGAAACGCTCACTCCAGAGCAGGCTCGTGCAACCTATATTACCGCGCGCCATGCTCTGCAACCCTCAATGCCGGCGGTCGCCGAAGTGCGCGAACTCGCAGCGCCAGGGCCAGCCGGAGAGATTGCGCTGCGGCTCTTCCGCGGGGTCGGCACTCGACCGAGCGATCAGCTTCCGGTGCTCGTATACTTCCACGGAGGTGGATGGGTCGTCGGCAACCTCGACACACATGAGGTACCATGCGCTTGGATAGCGAATTTTGCCGGATGTGCTGTCGTTTCAGTCGACTACCGGTTAGCCCCGGATTGCAAGTTTCCAGCCGCGTTCGAGGATGCCTTTGCTGCGACAAGATGGGTTGCGGCGAACGGAACCGCGCTGGGTGTTGACCCCTCGCGTGTTGCCGTCGGCGGCGACAGCGCCGGCGGTAATCTCGCGGCTGCGGTCGCGATTGCGGCTCGCGATGGCAGCGGGCCAGAACTCGGCTTCCAGCTGTTGATCTATCCGGCCGTCGACTTTACATGGGGGAGCGAGCCCGAAAAGGAGCTCATGACGGGCGTGCCGGTGACCACGGGCGGGCTCGACTATTTTCGCGATCATTATCTGAACGGCGTCGCCGACCGCAGCGACTGGCGCGCATCTCCGATGCTCGCAAAATCCCATGCTGGGCTGCCGCCCGCTTATGTCATGGCAGCTGGGGTTGATCCGATCCTCCCCGAGGGGAGGGCTTACGCATCCAAGCTCGAGCAAGCGGGCGTTCCAGTTACCTATCGGCTCGTTGAAGGCCAGTTGCACGGCTTTGTCACGATGGGCAAGTTCATCGGGGTCGCCGAGAGCGAGGTGGCACTAGCCGCCCTTCAGCTCAAAGCGAGATTTCTGTGATCGTCGCATCGGCTCTATTGCCTGCCGTGCCGGCTTAACGGCTACGGCCGCCTTGTAGGGGCGGCCACGACGCACGCTTCGCTCATGATTGAGTTCGGCGGCTCAAAAGATAAAGGGAGGGCCAAGGAAATGAAAACCGTCCGCCGTGCGGCAAGCATGTTGCCGCTTTCGGCCATGTTGATCGCAGGTGCTGCCGTCGCTGAAGGAAAGTATGACCCGGGCGCGAGCGACACCGAAATCAAGATTGGAATGACCGTGCCGCTGAGTGGTCCGGCGTCGGCCTACGGGTTGACGTGCGCGGCGACGCGCGCCTTTTTTACGATGGTGAATGACCGTGGCGGGGTCAATGGCCGCAAACTCACGCTGCTATGTGAGGACGACGGCTTGTCGCCGCCCAAGGCTATCGAAAAGACGCGTAAGCTGGTCGAATCCGATAACGTCTTATTCATATACAATTCGCAAGGAACGGCGGGTAATATTGCTGTGCGACGTTATCTAACGCAAAGGAAAGTGCCGCAGATTCTGGCAAATTCCGGGGCCGTCACATTCGATATAGCGAGTGAGAATCCTTGGACGACAAAAGCTGTTCCGGCATATTATCTTGATGCGAGGCTGTTTGCGATCGACATTAAACGGAGAAATCAAAATGCTAAGGTTGGAATTCTTTATCAAGCTGACGACTTCGGGCGTGATTATATTAACGGACTAAAGGACGGCTTTGGCGCTGACGCCGCGCGCTTCATAGTGAGCGAGCAACCCTATCAGTTCGCCGATCCGACGGTCGACTCGCAGATCGTTAGCCTGCGAAATGCCGGGGTGGACGTTGTGGTTCTGGGTGCGCTGGCGAAGGCTTCGGCCCAGGCGATTCGAAAAATAGGAGAGCTGGATTGGAAGCCGCAAATATACTTGAGTTGGACGTCGGGGTCAATTCCCCTCGTCCTTGCACCAGCAGGGCTTGAGAATGCCAAGGGAATTCTGACGCATACGGCTGTCAAAGACGTCACGGATCCCAAGGTGAGTGCTGATAGCGACGTCCGCGGCTATAGGGCTTTCATGGCGAGTTATCTGCCGAAGGAGGATGTTGAAAGTTTCACTTTCATTTACGCTTATGCAACCAGTAGCATTCTAATTGATATACTAGAAAGAGCTGGCGATGATCTGACGCGCCAGAACATCATGAAAAAGGCGATCGATATCGATATTTCTCCTCCTCTGTTTATGCCGGGGTTGAAGTTTAAAGTTACCCCCAGTGATCGTAGCCCCTTCAAAGACTTTCCGATGGTTCGATTTGACGGCCAACGTTGGCAGCACGTTGGCGAGCCTGCCGGCAGATAGTTTGCTGCTGACGGGTTCGTTTATCGATGCCGAGTACAATCCGTTGCCATTTGTCCGCTGGACGGAGGGAGCAGACGGCGACAGTCGCGAGCTTCGGCTCTGGACGGGCTTTAAGTCGCTACGAAGGAGATAGCAAGGTATGCGATCGGGCTACTATCGACCCACGCCTCGACAGTCGATCTCATATGGAGTTCCTACGAGACAAGCTCTACCAGATGCGATCAGAGAGCTGTCCTTAGCCCGGGTTGTACTCGTTACGAATCGCAGCTTGGCGAGCTCCGGCGGTCTGATAGAAGATATCCGAGCCGCGATCGGATCAGCTTATGCGGCCGAGTTCAGCGCGGTGCGCGCCCATGTTCCGCGCGAGGACGTTACGGGAATTGCGAAGTTGTTGCGGGACACGGAGGCGGATGGTGTTGTTGGCCTCGGTGGAGGGTCAGTCTGCGACGCAATCAAAGCCGCGAGATTGTGCCTGGCAAATAATATTGTAGATCACCAGGAAATGGATAGATTGCTGCCGCCATTTCCTGCTGCCGGCCCACGTCCGCCATATATCATGATTCCGACCACTCTTTCGGCCGCCGAATATACGAACATAGCAGGTTTCACCAACGAAGTTCTGAGCCGTAAGCAGGGTTACTTTCACGCCGAAATCGCTCCAAACATTGTCATTTTGGATGCTCGTATGACCCTCGCGACCCCGCCGCGACTCTGGCACGGCACGGGAATGCGTTCCATCGACCATATTGTGGAGACTTGGTGCTCGACAAATGCTACGCCGCTGAGCGATGCGACATCGCTTCACGCCGCGAGCGTCCTGCCGAATGCACTTCTGGCCTCCAGGAAGGACCCGGGCGACCTGGCATGGCGTCTGGATTGCCAAATTGGGGCATGGTTGGCCAGCCAAGGGATGGCCGCCGGGGTCGATATGGGGGCAAGCCATGGAATTGGACATGCGCTTGGTGGTGTGGCGGGCATGCCGCATGGAGAGACGTCATGCGTGATGCTGCCTCATGTATTGCGGTTCAACGCGTCGGCGAACAATGATCGGCAATCTGCGTTATTGGGGGCGATGGGCTCTAAAGAGGCGGCGCTTGGTGATGCCGTTGCTCAGTTGGTCAGCGTCCTCGGATTGCCCGCGCGATTGAGGGATGCGGGAGTTAGGCAGGATGCCCTCCCATATATCGCCGAGGTAGCCTTGCGCGACGCTTGGGTGCTGGCTAACCCAAGGCCAATTCCGGATGTAGAGACGGTCGGCGCGCTGCTGGAATGCGCCTGGTAGTCAGGGGAGGGGTGCAGCTTCTCGCGCGCCGCGCGAGAAGCTGCACTCGCCACGCGCCTCTCCTTGGCCGGCCCAGCTAGACAGGTGAGTCCGGCGCGAACCGGGGCGTTCGCCTCTGGTGGAACGCGGCCAGCCCCTCGCGCACGTCCGGCCCGGCCTGGTCTCGACGGCCGCAGCATCACCGACGCAGCAGGTCGGCGCGCCGCCTCCAGCCTGAATCGGCGGGCACGGCACGCTGCCGTAGGAACAGAATACGCAACAATCCCCGGACTTCGGCTTCAGAAGTGCGCAGCACGCCTTGCAGCCGTAGAAATACTGGCAGGCATCCGACGGCATGGTCTCGGTCGCGCGATGACCGCAGTTCGGGCACGTGATCGTGGATTCCAGAACGAGAGCTGTCTCAGGCATCGGCGTCACCGGAGATCGCAAGTCCATCGTGATGGGGATGCCCGTGAACAGCCGCGCGGATAGATTGCCTGAATGGGAACGACCATTGATTATCCCGGGCTGCAGTTCCGGCTCATCGTTGGCGAGTTGATCGCGGTCGGCCCTGGCGCCGCCGCCCGACATGCGGTGAACCTCTCTCGCAAAACTGCGGGGTCGGTGATAGATATTCGCACGGCGTGAACCGAATCCGCAGAATTGAGTCTTCGATGGGGAACAACCTAACAGAGACTGTCGGCGCAGGGGAATGGGTGCAGCCTTACGTCCGCGACTTCGCCGGACGGCCTCTGCCAGAGCCCGGTGCGCCGGCAGGGTACGCCGCGCTCATTCAGCGCTACGGCCTGCGGACGCCCCTGCCGCCCCGTCTCACCGCGCTGGCGCGCCGGCACCATCCGAGCTCGACGGGCGACTGGCTGATGCTGACGCCCCGCCATCGCCCGACGCCGGATCTCGCCGGCCATCTCGCCTTCGCCTTCAAATGGGAGGGTATTGACCTCGGCGTCCTCGCCGCCCTGTTTCGCAATGTCTCCGAGCCGGAGGTCGCCGCGATCGTCCTGGCGACGCCGACCGGCGCGTTCGCGCGACGGCTTTGGTTCCTCTACGAGTGGCTGACCGCTCGCACGCTCGACGTCCCAGACCCAGGCAAGGTGCGCGCCGTTCCCGTGCTCGATCCAGACCTCCAGTATGGGCTGGAGACGGCGTTGCCGTCCTCGCGGCACAAAGTGCTCGACAACCTGCCGGGCACACCGCGCTTCTGCCCCCTGGTCCGCCGTTCCGCAGCCCTCCAGGTCGCCGGCGCTGGTCGCTACGGCGAGCGGGCCCGCGAGGTCATCGGGCGCACCCGATCCGACCTCATCGCTCGCGCTGCGGCCTTCCTCCTCGTGAAGGACAGCAAGTCGTCATTTGCCATCGAGGGCGAGCGCGCCTCAGGCGGGCGCGCTACGCGCTGGGCGCAAGCGATCGCCCAAGCCGGCACCCGGCCGCTCAACTTGACGGAACTGGAACGGCTTCAGAGGGTCGTCATCGGCGACGCGCGCTTCGTCCGTCTCGGTCTTCGGCAGGAAGGCGGCTTCGTCGGCGTGCATGACCGCGACACCCATGAGCCCGTCCCAGACCACATCAGCGCGCGCTATCAGGACCTTCCGGACCTCGTAGAGGGCATATGCGAGTTCGACGAGCGCGCCGCGCCGAGGGGCCTGGATCCAGTGATCGCGGCGGCCTCGATTGGCTTCGGCTTCGTCTACGTCCATCCATTCGACGACGGAAACGGCCGCCTCCACCGCTGGCTGTTCCACCATGTGCTGGCGCAGGCCCGCTATAACCCGCCGGGCGTGGCCTTTCCGATCAGCAGCGCGATCGAGCGCCGGATCGAAGCCTACAAGGCGGTGCTGGAGAGCTACTCGTCGGAGATGCTGCCGCTCATCGACTGGCGCCCCACGCCGAGGGGCAATGTCGACGTGCTGAGCGAGACCGCGGACTACTACCGGTACTTCGACGCCACAGCCCATGCAGAATTCCTCTACGCCTGCGTGGCGCAGACAGTGGAGCAGGACCTGCCCGATGAAGTCGCCTTCCTCGAAGCCTACGACCGCTTCGCCCTGGCCGTGCAGCGGGTCGCCGACATGCCGGATCGCAAGGTTGAGCTCCTGAGAAGCTTCCTGGACCAGAATTCAGGCCGGCTGTCGAAGCGGGCGCTCAGCGGCGAATTCGCCGGGCTGACCCCCGACGAAGCGGAAGCCGTCGAGACCATCTACGAGGAGACCTTCGGCTCGACGGCGCGGCGCCTGTCGAGGTCCTAGCGGACAGTGCGGGGCAGTTCACATTTGCCGACAGGGACAGCCCTTGGCCTTGAATTCCTCGCTCACGAACCGCCCGTCGCGACGGCGAACCGGAACTGGTCACGCAAGACGGGGCTGACGTCGGGATTCCGCGCAATGTTCGGGATTTCGATTGCTTCGACCAGCTTCTCCCAGCGGGCTGCGTGCTCTTTTATCAGCGACAAAACTAAAGGCACGCCGGTCGGCGCAGCTTGGCAGGCGAGCCGGCTGCCCGGCCTAGCCACCGCGACGGAAGCCGGCTCGCGGCCGCGACGAACTTGTTTCAGACCTATGCCTTCACCAAGTCGTGAGGGCATCTTTTCATGTTCGCGGCGCCTGTGGCGGCCGCTGAATTTTCCTCTTGACAGCAAGCGACGCATTGCATTTGAAATAACGACAGAGGTTGAATGAAATACTATAAATTATTTTTACAACTATATGCTTTAGGAGGTCGTTTTTCTTAAAAAATGCCGAAACATGCAATTTATTTTCCAAGCAGCTCTGACCCAAGAAGGCTACGAAGCATGATCCAACAAAGCCAGGGCCCAGGTGGTCCGGCTCTTTCGTTTGAGCCCAGCGGCTCGCTAGGGCGCGATTGTCTATCTTACACGGTAGTTCTCGCGCAATCCGTCTCCGTGATCGTACGGTCAACCGTACCGGTGGCCGTCCTAGGCTCATGTTTGCGGCAGCCAGCGATGGCATCTGGCCGAACGTCTTGTTCGGCACAGTCGGCATGGCGCCCGTTCATTTCTATTTGTGATTCGCATGGGCTTTCGAGCTTGAGCCCAATCCACGCTTCCCGCATTTCAACCCGAAAGTACGGTAATGGCGCTCCGGCTCGCTCCGCGCATCGTCATGGCCTTAAGTCTCAGCAGCATGACTGCGCCGGCTCTGGTGGAGACTGCCAATGCGCAAGATGCACCAAACAAGACGATCCCCGCTACCGTTTCCGACAGCCTCGGCGGGGGCACCATCAGTCTCAATCCCAATCCAACCAAATACGATGCCGGCCCTCTCGGCGAGCTAAGCATCTCGGGCGCGCTTACCGGTTACGGGTATCTGCAGAGCAACGCGTTCCTGGAAGACCGGGCTGGACGCATGGATTTCGGCAACCTGCAGCTCATCATTCAGAAAGCCGATGGGCCGGTTCAATTTTTTGTCCAAGCAGGCATCTATTCCATTCCGTCACTCGGCGCATCGAACGCGAATGTAGTTGAGACGACGATGGTCAGGAATTTTGGCCCTGTGCCGCTGGCCTTCGCCACCGTTGATCTTGGCGGCGGTTTGTCGCTCTCAGCCGGTCAGCTGAACTCATTGTTCGGCGGAGAAGCCACCTTTACATATCAAAATCTGAACATTGTTCGTGGACTGCTCTTCAATCAGTCGAACAGTATCAGCAGGGGCGCACAGATCTTGTACGAGAAGGGCGATCTATCGATCGCCGGATCGATTACGGATGGTTTCTATTCTGGGCGGCTGACCTGGTTAATGGGTGCCATCACCTACAAGCTTGGCGAAAGCAGCAAGTTGAACTTCAGTGCGGGAGGCAATCTTGCGCCGTCAGCGCGCGAGACCCCTGCAGCTCCGTTGCTACAAAACAACCAGAGCATGTACAGTCTCGGCTACAATTACACCTCGGGATCGTGGACGTTAACGCCTTTCATTCAGTATACACGCGTATCTAAGGATGCATCTATCGGAATTTCCGAATCTGAATCGACATTTGGCGGTGCATTTCTCGCGAATTACGCTTTTACGAAGAATTTATCACTATCCGCTCGTGTCGAGTATATTAAGAAGTCGGGCAATCGTAACTCAAATGCGATCAACTTGCTTTATGGACCTGATAGCAAAGCCTATTCGGTGACGCTCACGCCGACTTGGCAGAAAGACCGATTCTTCGCGCGGGCCGAGTATTCCTTCGTTGGCATCATCGATGCCGGTGTCGGCCAAACGTTCGGGCGCAACGGCAACAAGAAAACCCAGTCCGTGTTCGCTATTGAAGCCGGCGTCCTTTTTTGAATCATCCGATCGCGCAACCTCCGGAGCGAGGTTGTTCCCGATTTGTCCCTCCCTGCGGCCGATCTCGCTGGTCCGGTTCGCCAAGAGCGATATCCTGATCTGCACCGTTCGCACGGTGCAGAAGCAGACGCCAGAAGGCCTGAGAGCAGACATACCGTTCTTCGGATTGAGGAACATCGGCCTGCCCCGACGCAGCACGCTATCGCCTTCGATCGTAGGGGTAGCGCCGCTGCGGCTCTACAGCCGCTCGCTCAAGGGGCAGCTGTCGTCCGCAGGGAAGGGGGCAGCGCGCAGCCGGACCCGGTGCATCACCTCCCCCGGAGCTTCTCGCGCAGTGCGATCTGCCTGGCCTGAATCTCCTGGAGCTCCATCAGGATCTCGTCGGCAAAGGCAGAGCCCTGACCCCGCATACGGAGGTCGGCGATCAGTTCGCGTTGTCGCGCGAGGTGGGCTTCCCCGTCGGCAAGGTCAAGCTCAATCTCATTGAGCATCTGCTGGATATTCGGCACGGCGTCGCTCCATTGCCTTCAGGCGGGAGCACGCTTGGTCTCACAGCCGCCGGCGCCCGGGAATCCCGTGCCGGTGATAATGAAATAGGGCGGCAGCCGAAGATGTCGACCCGGAACCGTCGCGCTTGGCGCACGTTGAGCCGATACGACCTGCAGAGCACCCCAATCTAGGGCCCCGTGCGGAGGGCGCGCTGGCCGAGAGCTCTACGGGCTAAGGCTCTCCCCCGCTCCTGGTGACGCGCAAGGTCTCGGCTCAGGCAGCGGTCGGCTGTGCGGCTGAATCGCTGGCCGCATCGATTGGGCCGTATGCATCCTCGATAAAGGCCGCGAGCTTCCGGCCGATGGGCAGATTAAACTCGTTCCGGTAATGGCCGACGTCAGACATCGCGATCTGATATCCCGCCTCGAAGACGTGGGGCGTCGGGTCAAACATCTTGGCGGCGCATTGTTCGCACGCCTCGATGATGGCTTCGCGGATCAGCACTCGTTCGGGGATCGGAGCGCCATTCCGGCCCATGCAATTGACGTGGGGCACAAAGACCACCGGCGCGCTCGATCGCGAGACGATCTCCAGCATGTCCGAGACGAGCTCGTCCTTGGTCTGAACCGTTCTCGTCGCCGATTTGGCCAGGGCTGCGGCGCGTTCGTCGTCGATCAGACCCTTCTCGGCGTCATGCACGCACCACTGTTGCAGATACCAACCTTCGTGCAAGAATAGCTTAATCGATGCAATCTCAATCACGAATACGTCGGTATTTTGATAGAAGTCTGGCTTGATAGCGTCGGGAAAATACTTGTGCATGCCGTGGATCAGCATGGGAAGAACGTCCGTCGGCACGGATTTTTTGGCGTTCATAATCTCCAGTTTCTGAAGAACATCCTTCGTCGAATGAGTATACCATTCGGCATTGGCGTGCCCCGTCAAGATCTCTTTGCGCCGGCGGACCAGGTTCAGCGGTGTGAAGACGCGACAGCTTCCAATGGCAGAGACGGTCAACATGAGCTGTGGTTCTCCCCGAGACGACGGCCTCGGCGATCCTACGGCCCAGCCAGCAGCTACGCAAACCGGGGGCGCGAGATTCCGATCGCTGCCGCTGTTCGACCCGCCCCGTCGCGAGCCAGTCGTGGCTCACGACGGCCCGTCCGCGGTCGAGATGATGTCGGCGTAGGGCGGCCAATCGCCCCCCCAAGGTTGCCATAGTCAGAGCGCCGGCCGAACGCAGTCGACAAGAGCGGCGCTGGAGCCGGCGGGGCGGGCGCGGTCGTCATACGTAATATAGAGCCAGCTTTCGGCCATCGATTTGCTGAACGTTGATGTCCATTTCGTAGACCGAGGCCAAGACGGAGGCATCCATAACTTCCGCAGGAGTTCCGTCGGCAACGACCCGTCCCCGCTTCAGGGCGACGATGCGGTCGGCGTAGCACGACGCGAAGTTGATATCGTGCAGCACGAGCACCACGGTCTTGCCGAGCTCGTCCGCGGCCCGGCGCAGGAGCTTCATCAGGGCGGCGGAATGCTTCATGTCCAGGCCGCCGAGCGGCTCGTCGAGCAGCAGGCAGTCCGCGTCCTGGGCCAAGACCATGGCCAGGAAGGCGCGCTGACGCTGCCCGCCGGACAATTCGTCGAGGAAGCGTCCGCGCAGCCCGCCCAGCTCGACGTATCCGAGGGCGGCGGCGATCCTCTCCTGGTCGACCACGGTCAGCCGGCCGCGGCTGTGCGGATAGCGGCCGAACGCGACGAGCTCCGCAACGGTCAGCCGCGGCGTGATGTGATTGTCCTGGCGCATGATCGCGAGCTTGCGGGCCAGCACGTCGCCCGGCGTGCGCGCCACGTCGAGGCCATCGACGGTCACGCGCCCGCCGTCCATGGGAACGATGCGGGCGGCGATCGACAGGAGCGTCGATTTGCCGGCTCCGTTGGGGCCGATGACCGCGGTCAGGCCGCCTCGCGGCACGGACATCGAGACGCCATCGAGGATGACGGCATCGCCGTACCGTTTTCTCAGATCGGTGATCTCGATCACGGGCGGCGATCCCTCAGCAGGAGCAGGATGAAGACCAGGCCGCCGGCAAACTCGATGACGATGCTGAGCGCCGTGGCGAGGCTCAGCAGGCGCTCGAGGACGGTCTGCCCGCCGACCAGGCAGATGACGGCGAGCAGCGCCGACGCCGGCAGCGTGTAGCGATGGCTGTCCGTGCCCAGCAGATGGTACGCGAGGTTCGAGACCAGGAGGCCGAAGAACAGGACCGGGCCGGTCAAGGCGGTGGAGACGGCGACCAATAGCGCCACGACGGCGAGCTGGACGCCCACCAGCCGTTCATAGTCGAGCCCGAGGTTGATGGCGTGCTCGCGCCCGAGCGCGAGCACGTCGAGGCTGCGGCGCGCGTGCCAGGCCAGCGCGCAGGCGAGCAGGATCGCGACGGCCGCGATCGGGAGCAGCTCGGTCGCGACCGCGTTGAAGCGGGCGAAGAGCAGGTCCTGCAGCACCGAAAAGTCGTTGGGGTCGAGCACGCGCTGGAGCATCTGCGCGACGCTGCGGCAGAAGATGCCGAAGACGACGCCGGCGAGGAGAAGCAAATGGATGTCGCGCCGACGTCCGAGAAAGAGCCATCGCGCGAGCCCCGTCGCAGCGCCGATCATCAGCAGCGCCTGAAGGGCGAACGACCACTGCGGATCGAGCGCGCTCATGGCGCTGGTGCCGAGGCCCAGCACGAGCGCCGATTGCATCGCGGCGTAGAGCGCATCGAAGCCCATGACCGCGGGCGTCAGGATGCGGTTCTGCGTCACCGTCTGGAACAGCACGGTGGCCACCGCGATGGCCAGCCCGACCAGCACGAGGCCGGCGAGCTTGGCGCCGCGGAACGGCAGCACGAAGTCCCAGTTGCCGCGCGCCCCAACGGTCATGAAGCAGACGCAGGCGGCCAGCGCCAGCAGCGCGAGGGCCGCCAGCACGCGGCGCGGTCGCCTCGGCGCGGGCTCAGCCAAGGCGGCCATTCCGGCGGAACAGCAGATAGAGGAAGATGGCGCTGCCGACGACACCGGCGACGGTGCCGACCGGTATCTCGTAGGGATAATGGACGAGCCGGCCCGCCATGTCGCAGGCCAGCAGGAACGCCGCCCCGGCAATCCCCGTCCAAGGCAGCGTCCGGCGCACGTTGTCGCCGAGGATCAGGCCGGTGACGTTGGCGACGATGAGGCCGAGAAAGGGAACGATGCCCGCCGTGACGACGCAGGCGGCGACGACCAGCGAGACGATGATCAGGCCGAGCGTGACGACCTTGCCGTAGTCGAGCCCGAGGCTGACCGCGAAGGCATCGCCAAGGCCGGCGACGGTGAAGCGGTCCGCCGTGGCGTAGGCCAGCAGCGCCAGCCCGACGGTCAGCCACAGCAGCTCGTAGCGGCCGCGCAGAACGCCCGAGAAATCGCCGCTGGTCCAGCCGTGCAGCGATTGCAGCAGGTCATAGCGATAGGCGAAGAACGTCGTCACGGCGTGGACGATGCCGCCGAGCACGATGCCGGTCAGCGGCACGAGGAGCCCGCCCCGCCAGGCGATGCGGCCGACGATGCGCAGAAACAGGAAGGTCCCGGCGAGCGCAAACCCTGCGGCGACGAGCATCTTGGCGAGCACCGGCAGCCCCGGCGCGACAAGCGTCACCGCCAGCAGGCCGAGGCTTGCGGCTTCCGCGGTGCCCGCGGTGGTCGGCTCGACGAAGCGGTTGCGGAACAGCATCTGCATGATCACGGCCGCGATGGCGAGCGACATGCCGACGAACATCGTGCTCAGGGTGCGGGGGATCCGACTGATGAGCAGGAGCTGCAGCGCGTGCCCGTCGCCTCCTCCGCTTGCCAGCGCGGCCAGGTCCATATCGCCGACGCCGATGAACAGGCTGACCGCCGCGAGGCCCGCAAGGCCGGCCAGCGCCGCGCCAAGGGCGTTCCGGCGAGGCCATGGCCGGTCGGCGCGCCGCGGCGGCTGTGCTGGATCGCAGCGATCGCTCTTATCCACCGCAGGCACCCCGACGCGGCACCGGACCTCGGCCTCGGATGCTCACCGGGGCACCGGCCCGGTGCCGAGGGCGGCGGCGAGATCCTCCGTGGTCCGGCGCAGGGCCGTGGCGCCGCCGCTGGCGATGTACCAGAAGGCGGGGTCGACGTAGATGATGCGTCCGGCCTTGGCCGCCTTGGTGGCGGCGATCAGATCGTTGCTCATGACCTGGCGCGCCGACGTTCCGGCCTGTCCGACGGCGGCGTCGCGGTCGAGCACGATCATGATGTCGGGATCGGTCTTCAGGATGAATTCGAACGACACCGCCTCGCCATGGGGCGTCGGTGCCGTCGCCTGGGAGACGGCGGAGTCCAGGCCCATCTCGTCGAAGATCCAGCCGAAGCGGGAGCCGTGGCCGTAGACCGTCAGCTTGCCGCCGTTGACCATGACCATGAGGACCTTGCCGGCGGACGGCGCGCGCTCGCGCAAGCGGGCGGCCGAGCGATCGATGCCGGCAACCAGGGCCGCCGCTTCGGCCTCCTTGCCGAAGACGCGACCGAGCGTCTCGATGTTGGTCCGCGCACTCGCGAGGAAATGGCGTGGATCGATGGTGAGATCGACGGTCGGCGCGATTCTGGCCAGTTGCCGGTATTTCGGGGCCGAGCGGGCGCCGACGATGACGAGGTCCGGCTTCGCCGCATTGACCGCTTCGTAGTCCGGCTCGAACAAGGTGCCGACCTTGAGGTAGCGCTCGGCCCGGTATTTGCCGAGATAGTCCGGGATGTTGGCGCCGGGGACACCGGCAACGGCGACGCCCAGGGCGTCGAGCGTATCGAGGCTCGCCATGTCGAAGACGAGCACCTTGCGGGGTGGCTCGGGCAAGGACGTCCTGCCCTGCGCGTGGTCGATGACGATCTCGGCCGCCCGGGCCGGTCCCGCGGCGGCGACCACCGCGCAGGCGGCGACCATCAGCCGGGCCATGGTGAGCCGGAGTGTATTCATGACGATGCGCCTCGTGAGATCGGTTCGCGGGATGGTCGGACGGCCCCGCAGGCTGCGCGGCGCTGCAAGCTCGTGGAGGGCGGGCGCGCCGGAGTTGTAGCGGCGCCGGCGGCGATCACCTGCGCTTGTATTTGGGGGCGACGCCGTAGGCCCGCTTGAATGCCGTGGCGAAGCTCGACGGGTCGGCATATCCGGCCGCATAGGCCGCCTGGGCGATGGTCACGCCGTCGCGCTCGAGAATGTCGTGGGCGAGTGCCAGCCGCCGGTTGCGAATGAACTCGAACACGGTGATGCCGAAGTGCTCCTTGAAATGGCGCTGCACGCTGGAGACGCTGGCGCCGACATGGCGCGCGATCGCCTCGATCGTCAGCGTCTGGTCCAGGTTCTCGGCGATGTAGTCGCGCACGCGTTCGCTCTGACGCCCGTTCATGATGTGGGGCCGGGGCCGCGCGCGGTTGTGCTCCACCATGGCCGCGCATGCGAAGCACATGATGTCGAGCGCGCGCGACTGCTTGTAGAGCGTCGTCATCTCCCCCTGCATGGTGGGCGGCGGCGCCATCACCTGCTCGGCCAGCAGCAGGATGTTGCGCCCCGGCTTCATGCTGAAGTGGGCGAGATGCTTGGCGAAAAAGGCCTTCAGTTCCGGCAGGCCGGTACGCTGCGACTCCGTCAGGCGCCGGATCCAGGGCAGCGGCGCCGAGATCATCACCTTGCGAAGCGGCACGACGCTGTCGTTGATGAAGCGCAATTTCGCGTAGCGGGCGATATTCAGCAGGAACAGCTGCGGCACGCACGATGACCCGAAACCCGCATTGATGCGGAACGGCACGTCATCGACCACGAAATGCTGGGCCCCCTGAAGAATCACCATGACCGTGAATTTGGGCCAGATATCATAGATGTCCGGATTTTCCTCACAGGTCGGCGCGCCGTCGACCGTTCCAACAAACAAATGTTGCGGAATGTTAGGCTTCAGTTCCACCTGCGGCAGGTCTTGCATCTTTAAACCAATCCAAAGAACGTGCCGTTTCTACGGGCCTTTTTGCCGTTTTCACCGACACACTCACGGTCGACGCTCCATTACCTATTCATATACAAGGCCCCATCAGTCAAGTTTGCGGGACGAACTTAGAACGGTTCTGAACGCAGGTTGTTCAGGGGTGAGGCATGGGGCGTCGTCGTCCAAGATCGTCGGTTTGTCGTGGCGCCGCGCGTGCCGTGCTGCTGGGCTCCGCCAGCCTGTTGGCGGCGAGCGCCGCCGGCGCCGAGGAGCGGGGCGGCAGCATCGCGCTCGACACGATCGAGATCCAGGGGGGCACGTCGGATCGGCGCGAGGTCGGCAACGGTCCCGTAGGCGGCTACGTCGCCAAGCAGAGCATGAGCGGAACCAAGACCGACACCGCGATCCTGAAGACGCCGCAGTCGATCTCGGTGGTCTCTCGCGAGCAGATGCAGGACCAGCATGTCGACAGCGTCGCCGAGGCGCTGCGCTATTCGCCGGGCGTGTTCACCGAATACCGCGGCGCCTCCAACGTGCGCGACGAGGTGTTCGTGCGCGGCTTCTACTACGTTCCGCGCTACCTCGACGGCCTGTTCTTCGGCGGCGACGTCGACTACGCCAAGATCTACCCCTACCTGCTCGAGCGCGTCGAGCTGCTGTCGGGCCCGTCGTCGGTCATCTACGGCCAGGCCAACCCCGGCGGCATCATCGCCATGACGAGCAAGAAGCCGACGGCCACGCCCCTGCACGAGCTCGTGCTCACCGCCGGCTCGGGCAACTACGTCAGCGCCGGCTTCGACGTCAGCGACCGCGTGCCCGGCAGCGATACGCTCGCCTACCGCGTCGTCGGCTATGGCCTGAGCCGCGACCTGCAGGAGGACTTCACCAAGCAGCGGGCGCTCGCCATCGCCCCATCGGTGACCTTCACGCCGAGCGACGCGACCAAGCTTACCGTGCTCGGCGGCTACGAATACGAGCCCGACGCCGGCTTCCGCAACTTCCTCGACGCCGCGGGCACCGTGAAGCCGATCGCCGGATACGGCTTCGTGCCGCGCAGCTTCTTCGTCTCCGACCCCAACTACGAACGGATGCGGCGCGAGCAGGCCTGGATCGGCTACGAGTTCGAGCACGCCTTCAACGACCAGCTCAAGTTCCGCCAGAACCTGCGCTACCAGCAGGTCGATCTGGAGCATCGCACGCTGGTCTGGGGCTACACGAGCGCCGATCCGGTCACGGGCAACGATACGGTGGTCCACCGCAACGCCAGCGGCGGCCGTGACAAGTGGAAGCAATTCGCGGTCGACAACCAGATGGTGGCGAACTTCGATACGGGTTTCGCCTCCCACACGCTGCTCGCCGGTCTCGACTACCGCTACCGCAAGCGTGACTACCAGTGGGGCTACAATTCGGACGTTCCCACCATCGACCTCATCAACCCGATCTACGGCGGCTTCAACTACGGCGGCGTGCTGCTCGATCCCTCCGACGACCAGACCCTCACCGCCAAGCAGACCGGCGTCTACCTCCAGGACCAGGTCGCCATCGGCAACCTCAACATCACCGGCGGCGTGCGTCACGACTGGGCGAGCACCAAGATCCGGGACAAGCTCTTCGGCGACAACCAGTCCTACGACGACCGTGCCTGGACCTGGCGCGTCGGCGCCGTCTACAATTTCGACTTCGGCCTGGCCCCCTATGCCAGCTACTCGACCTCGTTCGAGCCGGCGATCCAGGCCCCGCAGACCGGCGATCCGGCGTTCAAACCGACCACCGCGCAGCAGTTCGAAGCGGGCGTCAAGTATGCCATTCCCGGCACCAGAACGCTGCTGACGGCCGCCTATTACGACCTCAAGCAGCAGAACATCGTCTGGGGCGCCTGGGACCCGGCGGTCGGCCAGACCGTCTATTCGCAGATCGGCGAGATCCACAATCGCGGCGTCGAGCTGTCGGCCCGCACCGAGATCAACGAGAACCTGTCGCTGATCGCCAGCTATTCGCACATCCGCTCCAAGATCGTCGATTCGCCGACGGAGGACGAGGTCGGCGG
Source organism: Chelatococcus sp. KU-N122 (assembly GCF_055391085.1). Taxonomy (NCBI): domain Bacteria; kingdom Pseudomonadati; phylum Pseudomonadota; class Alphaproteobacteria; order Hyphomicrobiales; family Chelatococcaceae; genus Chelatococcus; species Chelatococcus sp. KU-N122. Next base: position 2,441,101 of record NZ_AP043981.1, read on the forward strand.
GATGCCGGCCCGCGTGCCGACCAACCAGGCCGCGCTGTGGGCCAAGTACGCCTTCACGACAGGCGCCCTGCGGGGGCTGACGTTGGGCGGCGGCGTGCGCTACATCGGCTGGAGCTGGGGCAACAACGCCAATACCTTCAAGGTCGATCCGTACACGCTCTTTGACGCCATGCTCGCCTACGACTTCGAGGCGGTCAGCCCGACGCTGAAGGGGCTCGCGCTGCAGATCAACGCCAAGAACCTGGGCGACAAGCGCTACGTCGCGTCCTGCGCCAACCTCTACGCCTGCTTCTACGGCGAGGGCCGCCTGGTGACCGCCGAGCTCAAGTATCGATGGTAGGCCGGATTCCCGTCGTGGCGCGGGCCTGCCTGGCCGCGGCCCTTGCGGGGGGCGTTCCCGCCCGGGCCGCTTCGGAGAGCCTCAGCATCGACAGGCCATCGGCCACGCCGGTCCTTCGGGCGGGAGACGTCGCCTCCTTCTCGATGGATGCGCAGGCCGGGGACTACGTGCGCGGCGATCTCGCCGTTCGCGCCGGCAGCTTCGATGTCGACCTCACGGCGGCCAACGGCCGGCATCTCCGCCGGCTGGCGACACGGATGGGCGGACGCATGTCCTTTCAGTTCGTCGCCGAGGACACCGGGCCGCTGACCATCAGGGCAACCGCCCGCGCCGCCGACAGCGAGGCGGCAGTCACGCTCACGTCGCACCTGACGCTGGCCGAGCAGGTGGCGCCGCCGACGCCATATCTCAGTCCCACCATCGCCGGCCTCGCCGCCGATCTGGCGAAGGGCGCCAGCAGCGCGGCCTTCTGGCAGCGGATCGAACGGGACGGCGCGCCGCTGTTGGAGCCCGGCCCCGACGGCCAGGCGCTCGTGACCTTCCTGGCGCGCGGCGCCAAGCGCAACGTGCGCCTGTTCGGCGCCCCGTCGGGTGACCACGAGAACCTGACGCGCGTGGCCGATTCGGATGTCTGGTTCAAGAGCTTCGTCGTGCCGCGGTCGACGCGGCTGTCGTATCAGCTGGCGCCGGACGTTCCCGTGCTGCCCGGAACGCCCCGCGAGCAGCGCCTGGCGATCCGCGCCACCGCCAAGGCCGACCCGTTGAACCCCAAGGTCTGGCCCGCCGAGGCGATCGACCCGTTCAATCAGGACTCGATCCTCGAGCTGCCGGAGGCGCCGCCGCAGCCGGGCTTGCCCAAACCGGGCGTGCAACGGGGGGCGCAATCCGGCTCGCTTTCGAGCTTCCGCTTCGCAAGCCCTCGCCTGGGTAACGAGCGCACCATCACGCTCTACCGCCCCAAAGGCTTCGACCCGCGCGATCAGCGCAACCGGCTGCTCGTCGTCTTCGATGCCGACGACTACCTGAGCAAGGTGCCGACGCCGGCCATCCTGGATAATTTGATCGCGTCGGGGCAGCTTCCACCCATCGCCGCCGTCTTCGTTCCGTCGATCGATCAGGAGACGCGAGGCCGGGAATTGCCCGGCAACGATGCGTTCGCCGATGCGCTTGCCGACGAGCTGTTGTCGCGCGTACGCCAGGAACTCGGCGCAGCGATCCCGGCCGACCGCACTGCTTTGGCGGGGTCCAGCTATGGCGGGCTCGCGTCGGCCACGATCGCGCTTCGGCGGCCCGATGCGTTCGGCAATGCGATCTGCCTGTCCGGTTCGTTCTGGTGGCACCCGCCGGAAAGCCCCCCGGACCAGCCCGAGTCCGTCGCGGGCTGGGTGGCGCGCCACGCGCGCCGGGACGTGCGCTTCCACCTGACCGCCGGCCTGTTCGAGAGGTCGCACGGCAATGTGCCGGCCATCCTCGAAACCTCGCGTCACCTGCGCGATGTGCTCGTCGCCAAAGGCTACCCCGTCAGCTACCGGGAATATGCTGGAGGCCACGACTATTACGTCTGGCGCGGGGCCTTGGCCGACGGCCTGCTCGCTCTTTGGCGCTAACCGCAGTCGACAGGAAATAATATTTGGTCTCCGAGCCAGGAAGACATATTATTAGCTATACTAATTCGTATTGACTTTATAATTGTTAAATTGAAATCTTTCGTCTTGCCGTTTTCAAAAATGGAATTGCCGTTTTAACGCAGAATCGAGAAGTCGACGACCTCCTCTAGCGCGGATATACACACGGCCGGTCGGCTGTTGCTGATCACGTCCAGCTTGGCTGTCGCGAGCAGCAGACCGCAGCACCCCGTGGCGCCCTCGGCGTAACCGGCGTCGGCATCGACCGGCATTGGCGATGCCGGAGGGTGCGCGGATCGGCCGAGACTGCGACGTCAACCCGAAAGGAGGACGCGACATGACCCGACAACCGTCTGCCCTCGCCGACGAGCGGCGGCGCGTCGCCGGGAGCTTTCCGTCATGACGGCATCGCGGCTCTTCGTCGACGTGGGGCTGTTGCGGCGCAACGCCAACTTTAGGCGCCTGCTGGTCGCGCGGACGATCTCGCTCATGAGCCTGGGCATGCTCGCGGTCAGCCTTCCTGTGCAGGTCTATGAGCTCACCGGGTCGAGCTTTCAGGTGGGCGTCGTCGCCGCGCTCGATGGCGTCGGGATGTTCATCGGGCTGATGCTCGGAGGCGTGCTGTCGGACCTCTACGATCGCCGCCGGCTGATCCTGATGGCGCGCAGCATCTGCGGCGCCGGCTTCGTCGCGCTGGCGATCAACAGCGCGCTGCACAGCCCTTCGCTTCCGGTCATCTACGCCCTCGCCTTCTGGGACGGTTTTTTCGGCGCGCTCGGCGTCTCGGCGCTGATGGCGGCGATGCCGATGATCGTCGGCCGGGAGAACCTGATGCAGGCGGGCGCGCTGGGCATGCTGACCGCCCGCTTCGCCAACATCGTCTCGCCCGCCCTCGGCGGCATGGTGATCGCCTGGGCCGGCCTGAGCTGGAACTACGGCGCGGCCGCGCTCGGCACGCTGATGACCGTGCTGACGCTGATGCCGCTGCCGGCAATGGTGCCGGAGCGGCAAGCTGTCCAGCATCCGCTGCGGATGATGGCCGAGGCGTTCGGTTTCCTGCTCCGGCACCGGATGCTGCTGTGCGTCTTCGCCATCGGCACGCTCGTTACCCTCACGGCATCGATTCGCATCCTGTTTCCGGCCCTGGTGACCGACGTCTACGGCGCCGGCGCCTTCGAAATCGGGCTGATGTATTCGGCGGTCCCGCTCGGCGCCACGGTAAGCGCCCTCCTCAGCGGATGGGCGAAGGACCTGCGCCAGCCCGAGGTCGTGATGGGGGGCCTTTGCATGGCGGCCTTCGTCTGCGTGGTGGCGCTGGGAGCGGCAGGCCACGTGTACGTCGCGCTGCCTGTGCTGGTGGCCTACGGCTACGCCACATCGGTCGCCTCGCTCCTGCAGTACACGATCGTCCAGACCCACACGCCCGATCATTTCTTGGGCCGGATCAGCAGTCTGTGGGCCGCGCAGGACGTCGTCGGCGACAGCGTCGGCGCCGTCGGCATCGGTGCCCTGGTGGCGCGCGTCGTGCCAGGCACGGGCATCGTCATCCTCGGCGCCGCCGCACTGCTGCTCGGCGGACTGATCACGTCCATCTTCGCCGCCATGGGGCGCTCCGGCGCGGCTCGCGGCATCGCCATCGCGCCCGCAGAGCAGGCCGACGGATGAGCGGCGTGGCGCGGACACGCATCTGGCTCGTGGCCGCCACGGCCGCGCTGGGCGGAGGCGGCGCCTGGCTCGCCGATGCGCGCCTCGGCGCCCAGTCGCAGGAGGCACGTTTCGAGACGGCCGTGGTGACGCGCGGCGACATCGAGGACAACGTCACCGCGCTGGGCAAGCTGCAGCCGCGCGACTACGTCGATGTCGGCGCCCAGGCCTCCGGGCAATTGGTGCGCCTGCATGTGCGCGAAGGCGACGTGGTGTCGGCCGGCCAGTTGCTGGCCGAGATCGATCCGTCCCTGGCGCAGGCCCAGGTCGAGGCGGGCGAGGCCGAACTGGCGCGCCTCAAGGCCCAGCTGACGGAGCTCGAGGCCAAGGTACGCTTCGCCGGCCGGCGCGAGGAGCGTCAGGCCCGCCTGGTGCGCAATCAGTACACCAGCGCCGAGGAGCACGACCGTGCGCTGATGGAGGCGGCGACCGCCGCAGCGCAATTGGCGATGACGCGCGCGCAGATCCGACAGACCACGGCGACCGTGCGCTCGAACCAGACCCAGCTCGGCTACACCCGGGTGTTCGCCCCCATGGGGGGAACCGTGGTGTCGGTCGATGCCCGCCAGGGCCAGACGCTCGTCGCCACCTACCAGACGCCCCAACTGCTGCGCATCGCCGATCTCACCGTGATGACGGTTTGGACCCAGGTCGCGGAAGCCGACGTGCCGCGGCTGCGAGCCGGCATGCCGGTGTGGTTCACCACGCTGGGGCAGCCGGGGCGGCGCTGGGACAGCCGGGTGCGGCAGATCCTGCCGGGCCCCAGCCGCACGGGAAGCGCGGCGGCGACGGGCGCCAACGCCACGTCGGGGCGCAGCTCGGTCGTGCTCTACACGGCCGTCTTCGATGTGCCCAACTCGGAAGGCGAGCTCCGCCCCGAAATGAGCGCGCAGACCTTCTTCATCACCGCTGAGGCGCGCGATGTGCTCGTCGTGCCGGCCACGGCGCTCCAGCCAGTGGAGGGGGAGACGGACCGGTTCACGGTCAGGGTCATGGAGGGCGACGGCTCGCCCGCGAGCCGGCCCGTTCGCATCGGCGTGCGCTCGCGCTTCAAGGCGGAGGTGCTCGACGGCCTGAGCGAAGGCGCCAAGGTCGTGACCGGCGAGCGCATCGAGGAGGGGCGGAGCGCCGTCCGCTTCACGCCGTGACGACGATGCACATCGACCGCCCTCCCGCGCAGACGGCGCCGTTGATCGAGCTCGTCGACGTCCGGCGCGTGTTCGTCGAGGGCACGGTGTCGACCGAGGTGCTGCGCGGCCTCAGCCTGACCATACGCCGCGGCGAATTCGTTGCGATCGTCGGGCAGTCGGGCTCCGGCAAGTCCACGTTGATGCACATCCTCGGCCTCCTCGATCGGCCGACGGCCGGGGTCTATCGCTTCGCCGGCCGGGACGTCTCGGGCCTGGCGCGTGACGAACAGGCGCGGCTGCGCCGCGATGTCTTCGGCTTCGTATTCCAGCGCTACCACCTGGTGCCGAACGTCGGCGCCCGCGCCAACGCCGAGCTGCCGGCCATCTATGCCGGCGTGCCGCGCCTCGAGCGCCACGCGCGTGCGGTAGCCCTGCTCGAGCGCCTCGGTCTGAGCGGGCGCTTCGAGCATCGGCCGGACCAGCTGTCGGGCGGCCAGCAGCAGCGCGTCTCCATCGCGCGGGCGCTCATCAACGGCGGCGCGGTCATCCTCGCGGACGAGCCGACCGGCGCGCTCGACAGCCGCACCGGCGAGGCCGTGATGGCGCTGCTGCAGGATCTGGCCGCCGAGGGCCACACGATCATCCTGATCACCCACGATCCGGGTGTCGCCAAGGCGGCGCGCCGCATCGTCGAGCTGCGTGACGGCGCCATTGTCGCCGATAGCGGCGAGGCCCGCGCTAGCGCATTTTCGAGCGAAGCGGACGCCGGTTCGCGTCAAGAAAGTGCAGGAAAACAAACAGATAGAGCATTTCCGCGGTTCGATGAAGCGCGGCAAGGCTCTAGTCACGCCGGCGACGCAGGCCCGGTGCAGCTTTACACCGCCGCGCGCCGCACGCCGGCGCTCTTCGCCTTGACCGAGGCGCTCCGCGCCGCCTGTGCGGCGCTGGTGGGCAATCCGTTCCGCACCGCTCTGACGCTGCTCGGCATCGTCATCGGCACCGCCTCCGTCATCGCGATGCTGGCGGCCGGCGAGGGCACGCGCCGGGAGGTGATGGCGCGCGCCGCGGCGACGGGCACCGACTGGATCGTGGTCATGCCCGACAACGACAACCCCAACCTTCCCGGCGGCCAGATCAGCCTCGCCGACGCCGAGGCGCTCGCAGCGCTGCCCAACGCCAAGACGGTCAATCCCGGACGCTGGACGACGGTAACCCTGACCGCGGGCAGCACCAGCATCCGATCAGAGGCCTTTGGCACGTCGACGGCCTACACCGAGACGTTCCGCTGGCGCACGCGCAGGGGTGGCTTCTTCACCGCGGCCGACGAGCGCGCCGGCGCGCCAGTCATGGTGCTCGGCTCGACGGTGGCATCCCGGCTGTTCCCGGACGAGCCCGATCCGTCCGGGCGCTACGTGCTGGTCAACGAGATCCCCTTCCTGGTCACCGGCGTGCTCGAGCCGAAGGGACCCGACGAACGCGGCATGGATCGCGACGATCGCGTGGTGCTGCCCCTGCTCACGGCGGCGACCCGGCTGATCGGCAGCATGGATCTCGGCGGCATCCAGCTCACGGTGGCGGATGCCGCGCGCCTGCCCGAGACCAAGCGCCTCGTGCGCGAGACGCTGCTGCAGCGGCATCGGATGGAAGACTTTTTCATCAACGACATGGCCGGACGCATCGCCGCGGTGGCGCAGACTCAATCGGCGCTCGCCGGACTGCTGGCGATGATCGCCGGGGTATCGCTGCTGGTCGGCGGCATCGGCGTGATGAACATCATGCTGATGAGCGTGACCGAGCGGACCCGCGAGATCGGCATCCGCATGGCCGTCGGCGCGTCGAGCCGCGACATCGTTCGACAGTTCCTGGTCGAGGCCATGATTCTCTCCGGCGCCGGCGGCGTGGCCGGCGTGGCCCTGGGGCTCGCCCTGGGCATCGCCGCCGCGACGCTCTTCGACGTCACCATGGTCTTCCAGTTGCGCGCCATCGCGTTGGCGCTGGGGGCGGCCGTCGGCATGGGCCTGCTGTTCGGCTACGTGCCCGCGCTGCGGGCCTCGCGGCTGGACCCCATCAAGGCGCTGGCGCGGGAGTGACGGACAAGCAATGCCTCACCAGCAGACCTGCCATCACAAATGAACAATCAGAACTGTCCTCAAGATGAATTATTTGAATTCAACAAATATAATTTCCAATATTATAGGTAATTTATAATGATCGCAGACCGCAGCGCAAGCAACCGTGGGAGATGAGATATGCATGCGCCCAGCCAGGACATCGTTGCCGGCATCTCGTCCAAGGAGGCACTCCGCGCGCAGCTGCGCCGCTTCCTGGACGACGATCCGGCCGACGACGACAATCTGCTGGATTTTGGCCTGAACTCGATCGTGGCGATGCAGATCGTCAGCGAATGGAAGCGCGCCAAGCTCGACGTGAGCTTCGTCGAGTTTGCCGGCAACCCGACCGTCGACGGTCTCTGGAACCTGCTGCAGCAGAAACGTTCACGCGAGGTCTGAGTGCGCCGTTCCCGAACCAAGTCCTCGCCGGGCCGCCGAGGCCGTCCTTCAATCCGCATCGATCGAGACGCGCTTCGTGGCGCACCGCTGGAGATCGCCATCATGATCGATGATCAGTATGTCAACCCGTTCGACGACGAGCGCCAACACTTCTACGCGCTTCTCAATGCGGCCGGCCAATACAGCCTGTGGCCGACGTTCCGCGACGTGCCGCCGGGCTGGCGCGTGGTCCACGGCCCCGATGAGCGGGCGAGCTGCCTGGAGCACATCGCGCACGCCTGGCGCGACCTCGATCCGGCCTCCGGCTGAGCCATCGCGCCGGCCGCCCCGTTCCTCCCCCTTTCCGCGCTCCTTCGGCGCCGCAAGGAATTCGCCATGCGAAAGCTGCCCCTCGTCAGCACTCAACTCGGTATCTGGTTGGCCGATCAGGTCTCGGCCGGGCGAAATGCCTATGTGATCGCGCATGCGATCGAGCTCGGCGGCGCCATCCGGGCGGACCTGCTGGCCGACGCGATCGCGCGCGGATTGGCGGAGGCGGACACCGTCGGCGCCTCGTTCGGCGAGGATGCCGACGGCCCGTGGCAGACGATCCCGGACGCCACCGAGCGGCCGCGGATCGTCCCGGAGCATCTGGACCTGACCGGCGCAGCCGATCCGGAGGCGGCAGCCCGGGCGTTCATGCAGGGGGATCTGCATCGCGAGCTGCCGGCGGGCGGCGACCGGCCGCTGCAACGGCAGGTCATCATCGACGCCTCCACCGACGGGCTGCCACGCCGGTTCTGGTACCAGCGCTATCACCATCTGATGCTGGACGGGTTCAGCTTCACGGCGCTTACACGCCGCGTCGCCGAGATCTACAGCGGCCTGCTCGCCGGCGAGGCGCTGACCGCGTCGCCGTTCGCCGGCGTCGCCGAGGTGATCGAGGAGCACCGGGCCTACGCGGCCTCGCCGGCCTTCGCCAAGGATCGAGACTACTGGCGCGATTACTGCCGGGATCTGCCACAGCCCTGCAATCTGTCTCTTCACCGGGAGCGGCCGGCGGCAGCGCTGGCCGCCGTCGTCGCTCACGCGCGTCCGCTGCCGCCGGCCATCTTCGATGCCCTGGACGGGATGGCCGCCGAGCACGGGCTCGCGGTCTTCGACCTGCTCATGGCGGCGATCGTCGCCTACCTGCACCGTCTGTCCGGCGTCGGACCGCAGGTGGTCGGTGTCCCCTTCATGCGGCGCATGGGGTCCGTCGCCCTCACCGCCGTTGCGCCCGTCGTCAACGTGCTGCCGGTCCGGGTCGACGCGGACGGCGCCATGACGCTTGCGGACCTCGCCCGGCAGGTCAAGCTGGCGCTGCGCGACGCCCGTCGCCACCAGCGCTACGACGCGGAGCAGATCCAGCGCGACATCGGCTACGTCGGCTCGGGACGCGTGCTCTATGGCCCTGTCGTCAACTATCGGATGTTCGACTACGACCTGCGCTTCGGCGACGTCCGCGGCACGACGCATCATCTGGCGACCGGCCCCGTCGACGATATCGAGTTCGGCCTCCTGATCCGCGACGGCGTCATCACCCTGGAGCTGCGGGCCGATGCGGTCCGCTACGACCAGGAGGACCTCGTCCGGCACGGTGTGCGCCTGCAGGGCCTGCTGGAAGCGTGCTGCCGCGATCCCGCAACGCCGGTCGCCGCGTTGCCGGTGATCGAGCCGGGCGAAGCGCGGATCATCGCCACCCACGCCGCAGGGGCGGAGATCGCCGCGCCGCGAGCAATCGTCTCCATCGTCGATGTCTTCGCGGAACAGGCCGCGCGGACCCCCGAGTCAACGGCGCTGGTCTGCGACGGCGCCGCCCTCTCGTTCATAGATCTTTCGGCCGGCGCCTTCCGACTCGCCCGCCTTCTGGTCGACAGGGGCCTCGGGCCTGGAGACGCCGTTGCGGTCGCGCTGCCGCGTTCGACGGAGGCCGTCCTTGCGATGCTCGCGGTGATGGCCAGCGGCGCCACCTACGTTCCGCTCGATGTCGACTATCCGGCCGAGCGACTGGCGGCCATGTGCGAGGACGCGCGCCCGGCCCTCGCACTCACGGTGGCGGCGGCGGCCGGGCTGCTGCCGAAGGCCGTCCCGGTTCTGCGCCTCGATGATGCGGCCACGCGAACGGCCTGCGCGCGTTTCGCCGGCGGCCGCGTCGACGCGTCCGAATTGAAGCGCCCGCCGCGGCCGGACGACGTGGCCTACGTCATCTTCACGTCCGGCTCGACCGGCCGTCCGAAGGGGGTCATGAACACCCACGGCGCGCTCGTGAACCTGTTGTGGTCGCACCGGACGGCCATCTATGAGCCCGGCCTCGCCACCGTCGCCGAGCGCCATCCGGGCCGGGCCCTGCGCGCTGCGCACACCCATTCCTTCGCCTTCGATTCATCCTGGCTGCAGCTGTTCTGGATGGTCCTCGGCCAGGAGTTGCACGTCATCGACGAGGACACGCGCCGCGACGCCGTGGCGCTGGTCGAGCGGGTGCGGGCGGACAGCATCGACGCCATGGACCTGCCGCCCTCCTTCTGCGCGCAGATGCTCAACAGCGGGCTGATGGCTCCTGGCCACCACCACCCCAGCATCGTGCTGATCGGCGGGGAGGCCGCGCCGGCGGCGCTCTGGACGGAGCTGCGCCGCCACCGCGGCCTGCATGCGCACAATCTCTACGGCCCCACCGAATATACGGTCGATGCGCTGCGCGCCCGGGTGCACGACGTCGCCGCGCCGGCGATCGGTCGGCCGATCGCCAACACCCGGATCCACGTGCTGGACCGGATGCTGAAGCCGGTGCCGGTCGGCGTTGCGGGCGAGCTCTACATCGCCGGCAGAGGCCTCGCCCGCGGCTATCTCGGGCGGCCTGACCTCACGGCACAGCGCTTCGTCGCCGCGCCGTCAGGCACCGGCGACGTGATGTACCGGACCGGAGACCTGGTGCGATGGAGCGCCGCCGGCCTCGTCGAGTTCATCGGGCGGGTCGATCACCAGGTGAAGGTGCGCGGCTACCGGGTGGAGACGAGCGACATCGAAGCCGCGCTCGCGGCGGCTCCAGGCGTCGATACGGCCCTCGTGATCGCCGAAGCGCTGAACGACAGCCATCGTCTGATCGGCTATTGCGCGATGGCCGAAGCCCGGAGCTGGGACGAGCGTGCGCGCGCCGACCACGCCCAGACGTTGCGCGTCGGCCTGCGGCAGCGGCTGCCGGACTACATGGTTCCAGCCACGATCGTGGTGCTGGATGCTCTCCCGCTCAACGTCAACGGAAAGGTCGACCGGGCTCGCCTGCCCGCTCCCACCGTGTACGTGGACGCGGCGCCCGCGACACCGGAGGAAGCCCTGGTCGCCGCAGCCATGGCCCGCGCGCTGAAGCTGCCGGCCGCGGGGGCCGAGGCGGACTTCTTCGCGCTCGGCGGCGACAGCATCAGCGCCATCGTACTGTGCAACGCCTTGCGGGCCGACGGCTTCGCGCTGCGGCCGCGCGACGTCTTCATGCACCGGGATCCGCGGCGCATGGCGCTTGCCCTGTCGCCGCTGCGGGAGGCGGCCGCGCCGGCACGGCAGGACGAATCGGACCGCCTCGCTCGCGCCGAGCTGGTGTCGCCGGTCGAAGCTCTGGCTCTGCGGGCTCGCTATGGGGCCATCGACGCCATCCTGCCCGTCCTGCCGACGCAGCGAGGCATGCTGTTCCATGCCCAGCTCGGCGACCGGTCCGCCAGTTACAACGCGTTCACCCGCCTCGACCTCGACGGCGCGCTCGACGTGGCGCGCCTGCGCCGGGCGCTCGACGCCGTGCTGCGCCGCCACCCCCAGCTTGCCGGCGTGTTCGATGCCGACGGGCGTGACGAGCCGCTCCTCGTCGTGCCGGCGCTGTCCGCCGACGGCGCCGACCTCTGGCCCTGGTCGGCGCACGACATCGGCAGCCTGGCCGCGGCGGAACAGGATGCGGCGCTGGCGCGCCTCGAGCAGGCGGCGGTCGAGCGCAATCTGGTCGCCTCCGCCGTCCGGCGCCTGGCCCAGGCCGTGCTCATCCGCTGCGGCTCGGATCGCCATGTTCTCATCCTTGTCGTCCATCATCTCATGATCGACGGCTGGTCGACCCCGCTCCTGTTGCGCGATCTGTTCGAGGCCTATCGGCGCGATGCCCCGCTCACGCCCCTCGCCGTCGGCTACGGCGAGGTGGTGACCCAGCTCGCCGCGCGCGACATGACGGCGAGCCGCGCCATCTGGGCCGAGGCGCTCGCCGACGCCGCTCCCTGCCGCCTGTTCGAGCATGTGTCGGCCACCGCCGCGGTGGAGGAGGTCACGCTGAGGCTGCCGACGGATCTCTCGCAAGCCGTCACGGCGGAGGCGCGCCGGCGGGGTGTCACCCTGAACGTGCTGATGCAGGCGGTATGGGCCGTCGTGCTCGGTGCCATGGCGGGGCGGAACGACGTGGTCTTCGGCACGCCCGTGTCGGGGCGCGCCGCCAACGTCGCCGGCATCGGCGAGCAGGTCGGGCTCTTCCTCAACACCGTTCCGGTGCGCATCGCGCTCGAGCCGGACCAGCCGCTCTGGGCGCAGATGGCGGTGCAGCAGCAGCGGCATGCGCTGCTGATGGAGCACGACGGCCTGGGCCTCGGCGAGATCCAGGAGATCGCCGGCCGCGGCAACCTGTTCGACACCCTGCTGGTCGTGGAGAACTACCCGGACAGCGGCTACCTCGATCAGGAGCTCGACGGCCTCGCAGTGCGCGACATCCGCAACCGCGGCTACAGCCACTATCCCCTCGCGCTGCTGGTGCTGCCGGGCGACCGCCTGACCCTGCTCGTCGAAAACCGCGGAGCGGTGAGCGACGCCCGCGGCCTGGCCGAGCGTGTGGCCCAGGTCATCGAAACGCTGGCGCGGCAGCCGGCCGTGCCGGTGGCGGGACTCGCGCTGACCACCGCTGCCGATCTGACGCTGTTTGCGGCGGCCAATGCCACCGAGAGGCCGCTGCCGGCGCTCACGGTGCGCGATCTGCTCGTGGCCCAGGCGGCGCGAACGCCCGACGCGATCGCCCTGATCGACGAAGCGCATCGCCTCAGCTTCCGCCAGGTGCGCCACGAGGTGCTGCACCTGGCCGAGCAGCTCCGGCAGTGCGGCGTCGGCCCCGGCGATATCGTTGCCGTGGCGCTGCCGCGCTCGGCACGCCTCAGCCTTGCGCTGCTGGCGGTGGTCGAAGCCGGCGCGGCATTCCTGCCCCTGGATCTCAGCTACCCGCGCGACCGGCTCGCATTCATGCTCGAGGATGCGCGGCCACGCCTCCTCGTCACCGATGCGTCCACCCGGCAGGTCGTCGGCGGCAGCCTCCCCGCCATCCTCTTCGAGCACCTGTCGGATCCGGACCAGGAGACGCGCGATCTGTCGACCGGGGACGGGCTGTCGCCGCGCCACCCCGCCTACGTTCTGTACACCTCGGGCACCACGGGCCGGCCCAAGGCCGTGGTCGTGCCTCACGACGCCATCGTGAACCGGATCCTGTGGATGCAGGATGCCTATCCGCTCGCCGCCGACGACACGGTGCTGCAGAAGACGCCGTGCGGTTTCGACGTCTCGGTGTGGGAGCTCTTCTGGAGCTACATCGTCGGCGGGCGCCTGGTGATGGCGCCGCCCGAGGCCCACCGCGATCCGGCGGCCCTGGTCGAGCTCATCGAGACGCACGGGGTGACGACGCTGCATTTCGTGCCCTCGATGCTGGCGCTGTTCCTTGCCACCGTCCGGGAGACCGGCGACCGGCAGGACGTGATCTGCCCGACCCTGAGGCGCGTGTTCTGCTCCGGCGAGGCGCTGCCGCGCAGCCTGGCGCAGGAATTCGGCGGCTGCTTCGCCGCCGAGCTGCACAACCTCTACGGCCCGACCGAGGCCGCCGTCGACGTGACCTACGCCGCCGCCCTCGGCGAGGCCGTCCGGGGCGGCGGCGGCGTTCCGATCGGCCGGCCGGTGTGGAACACCCGGCTGCACATTCTCGATCATCTGTTGCGCCGGACTCCGGTCGGCGTCGCCGGCGAGCTCTACCTGAGCGGCGTTCAGCTCGCGTCGGGCTACCTGGGCAGGCCCGACATCACGGCAGAGCGCTTTGTCGCCTCGCCCGACGACGCCGGCACGCGCATGTACCGGACCGGCGACGTCGCCCGCTGGTTGCCCGACGGCCAGGTGGACTACCTCGGGCGGACCGATGACCAGATCAAGATCCGCGGCCAGCGCGTCGAGCTGGGCGAGATCGAGACCCAGATCGAGCGGCTGCCGGGGGTCGCGCGGGCCGTGGTCCAGGCGGTCGCGCTCGGTGGCAGCCGGCTCGCCGGCGCGGACGAACGCCAACTGGTGGCCTACATGGTTCCGGCGGGCTCCGCCGCACCGACCGCCGACGAGATCCGGAGCCGGCTGCAGGCGGTGCTGCCGTCCCACATGATCCCGGTGGCCTTCGTCGCGCTCGACGCGCTGCCGCTGTCGGTGAACGGCAAGCTCGACCGCAAGGCGTTGCCGCTGCCCGGCCTGGGTGCTGCCGGCACGGCCGGCCGGGCTCCGGCCGAGGGGCTCGAGAGCCGCCTCGCGGCCATCTTCGCGGAGCTGCTCGGCGCCCCGTCCGTCGGCGCCGACGACGACTTCTTCGCCATCGGCGGCCACTCGCTGCTCGCCATGCGCCTCGCCGCCCGCATCCGCCGCGACCTGCGCCGCCAGGTCTCGGTCGGACAGATCGTGGTCATGCCGACGGTCGCCAAGCTCGCCGAGCACCTCGTCGCGGGCGAGCTGGTCGACGGCATGGCAAAGGATGGCTTCGACCTCGTCGTCCGCCTGCGCGAAGGCCGGGGCACGCCGCTGATCTGCATCTATCCCGCGTCCGGCGTCTCCTGGCAGTACAGCGTCCTGTCGCGTTATGTGCGCAAGGACATGCCGATCATCGGCCTGCAATCGCCCCGTCCGCACGGGCCGATCGCCATGAGCGCCGACATGGACGAGGTCTGCGACCGGCAGCTCGCTATCCTGCGCGAGGTGCAGCCGCGCGGCCCGTATTTTCTCCTGGGCTATTCGCTCGGCGGCACGATCGCCCACGGCGTGGCCGTCCGGCTGGAGCGCATGGGCGAATGCGTCCGTTTCCTCGGCCTGCTCGACACCTATCCCGCCGAGGCGCACGACTGGAGCGACCCGGACGGTGCCCAGGCGAACATCGGCGCCGAGCGCGAGCAGGAGAAGTTCATCAACGACGCCATGGCCGACGTGATGGACGACGCCTTCCGGCGCGAAAAGGAGGAGATGTTCGGCCACATCTTCGAGAACTATCGCGACAGCGTCACGCTGCTGTCGCGCGCCTCGACCGCCCGCTACGGCGGGCACATGAACCTGTTCGTTGCCGGCAAATCGATGCTGCCGGGGATCGACACCGACGGCTGCTGGATCGGCCGGGTGGGGAGCCTCTCGATCCACCGCCTCCCCTATTGCTCGCACGAGGACATCGTCTCTCCGGCTTCGCTCGAACGGCTCGGTCCTCTCCTCAACGCGCTGATCGAAGAGGCCGACGCGCCGGCCGGGTGCCTCAGCCCCGCTGCCGAATAGGCCGGTCCGTGCTTGTGAACATCGACGTTGACGCAAAGCGCGTTTGCCCTTGCCCGCAGAGCATGGGCTCCGCGCGCCGGGCAGGAGACCGATCATGAGACTGTCGATCGAGGACGGCCGCGCCGTCCAGCGCACCAGGCGGATCGCTCAGGCGCCGCTGCCGGACGGCGATACCCTCATCAGCTTCCAGTCGCGCCGCGGGCTGCTGCGTGGCCTCGGCGGGCCGGCGCCGCTGCCGCGCGGGACCCACGCCACCATCGGCGAGCGCGTCGCCGCGTTCTTCCGGCAGGCTGGCCCGGAGGCGATCGTCGCCGGCGCGTTGCCGTTCGACCGTTCGGCCCACGACTGTCTCTGGCCCGTCCACCGCGCCGTGCGGAGCGCCGCCGAGGCGTCCGGGCGTCCGCGCCTCCCGGCTGGTCGCTGGCACATCCGCCACGAGCCCGATGCCGCCGGCTTCGCCGCCGCGGTCGCCCGCGCGCTGACGCTGATGGCCGGCGAGCCGACCTCGGACGACAGACTGGTCAAGATCGTGCTGTCGCGTAGCCTGGTGGCGGTTGCCGAGGAGCCGATCGATGTCGCTGCCCTGCTGCAGCGGCTGTCGGCCGACCCGGCGGTGACGGCGTTCCGGATGCCCCTGCCGGCCCGGAACGGCGCGCCGCGCAGCATGGTCGGCGCCACGCCCGAGCTGCTGCTCTCCAAGAGCCGAGGCCGCATCTTGTCCCATCCGCTCGCCGGCTCGGCGCGGCGGCAGGCCGACCTCGCCGCGGATGCGGCGGCGTCCGCGGCCCTCGGCCGCTCGGAGAAGGACCGCCGGGAGCACGCCCTCGTCGTCGAGTTCATCCTGGATACGCTGACGCCCTGGTGCCGTCGCCTGATCAGGCCCGAGGGCATGGCGCTGACGGCGACCAACAGCATGTGGCACCTCGGCACGCGGATCGAGGGCGAGTTGAAGGATGCGGACGCCTCCGCCGCCGCCCTGGCAGCGGCGCTCCACCCGACGCCGGCGGTCTGCGGCCTGCCGCGCGCCAAGGCGGCTCGCCTGATCGGCGAGCTGGAGGCCTACGACCGCGACTTCTACGCCGGCACGGTCGGCTGGTGCGATCGCCAGGGCGACGGCGCCTGGTACGTGACCATCCGCTGCGCCGAGATCAGCGGGCGCGAGGCGCGCCTCTATGCGGGCGCCGGCATCGTGCCCGGTTCCGACCCGTGGGCCGAAGCAGAGGAGACGAAGGCGAAGTACACCGCGCTCCTCACCGCCCTCGGCATCGATCTCGAGCGGGAGATCCGGTCATGAAGCCCGTGGAGCAGCGCTGGCCGGACGCGTTCGCCCGTCGCTATCGCGAGGCGGGCTACTGGCGGGGCGAGACCTTCCCGGCGTTCCTGCGCCGACGCGCGGAGCAGCGGCCCGACGCCATCGCCATCGTGGATGGCGGACGGCGCTGGAGCTATGCCGAGCTCAACCGCCGCGCCGAGGCGCACGCCGCAGGCCTGCTGGAGCTCGGGCTCCGTCCGGGGGAGCGTGTCGTCGTGCAGCTGCCCAATATTGCCGAGTTCTTCTCGGTGGTATTCGGCCTGTTCCGGGCCGGGCTCATTCCCGTCTACGCGCTGCCGGCGCATCGGCTCACGGAGATCGCCCACCTGGCCGAGCGCTCCGAGGCAGCCGCCTACATCGCGGCCGATCGAAACGCCGAGTTCGACTACCGAGGTCTCGCCCGCGCGCTGCAGGCACGGCAGCCGACACTGCGTCACGTCATCATCGTCGGCGAGGCGCAGGAGTTCACGGCGCTCGAGTCGTGCGTTGCCGGCGGCGCCTTGCCTGCCGATCCCGCATCGGCGTCGGTGGCGTTCCTGCAGATCTCCGGCGGCAGCACCGGACTGCCGAAGCTCATTCCCCGCACCCACGACGACTACATCTACAGCTTCCGTGCCAGCAACGAGATCTGCGGGATCACGGCGCAGAGCGTGTACCTCGTCGCCCTGCCTGCGGCGCACAACTTTCCCATGAGCTCGCCAGGCCACATGGGCACGCTCTACGCGGGCGGGCGCGTGGTGCTGAGCCCGGCGCCCAGTCCGGAGACGGCGTTTGCGCTGATCGCGCAGGAACGCGTCACCATCACCGGCCTCGTGCCGCCGCTCGCCCTGCTGTGGCTCAATGCGGCGCCGGCAGCCGCGCTCGACATCTCCAGCCTCGACGTGCTGCAGGTGGGCGGCGCCAAGCTCATCCCCGAGGTGGCGCGCCGCGTGCGGCCGACGCTCGGCTGCCAGCTCCAGCAGGTGTTCGGCATGGCGGAGGGCCTCGTCAACTATACGCGCCTCGACGATCCCGACGACGTCGTCATCAACACGCAAGGACGGCCCATCAGCCCCGACGACGAGGTCCTGGTGGTCGACGACCACGGCACCCCTGTGCCCGACGGGACGTCGGGCCATCTGATGACGCGCGGGCCGTACACCATACGCGCCTACCACGACGACCCCACGGCCAACCGGCGTGCCTTCTCCGACGACGGCTTCTACCGGACCGGCGACATCGTGCGCCGGCTGCCGGGCGGGTACATCGAGGTCCAGGGCCGCGCCGGCGATCACATCAACCGCGCCGGCGAGAAGATCTCCGCCGAGGAGGTCGAGGACCACCTGCTCGCCCATCCCGACGTGTTCGACGCCGCCATCGTATCCGTCCCCGATCCGGCGCTGGGCGAGCGGAGCTGCGCCGTCGTCATCCCGCGGCAGGCGAAGCTGACGGCCGCGACTTTGCGGGCATGGGTGCGCCGGCGCGGCGTCGCCGAATTCAAGGTGCCGGACCAGGTGGTGTTCGTCGATCGCTTCGCGACGACGGCAGCGGGCAAGGTCAGCCGCAAGGAGCTGCGCGCGCGGCTGCGCGACACGCTCCTGGTCCAGGCGAGCGAGCCCGTGCACGAAGAGGAGATGGCTCCATGACCGCGATCGCTCAGTCCAGCACGGAGGCCGCAGCCAAGGGGCTGCCCGGCATCGCTCCCTATCCGCTGCCCACCGCGGCCGAGATCCCGCCGGCGCGGGCCGCCTTCGTGCCGCAGCGCCAGCGGCTGGCGCTGCTGGTGCACGACATGCAGCGCTATTTCGTGCGCCCGTTCGCCGGCGACCAGCCGCCGATCGCGCCGGCGATCGCCAACATCGCGCGGCTGATCGCGCGGTGCCGGGAGGCGGACATTCCGGTCTTCTACACGGCACAGACCGTCAACCAGGACAGCCGCGACCGCGGCCTGCAGGCGGCGCTGTGGGGGCCGGGCATGAGCGATGAGCACGCCCACCAGCCGATCCTGCCCGAGCTTGCGCCGGGGCTGCGCGATCTCCGCCTCGTCAAGCACCGCTACAGCGCCTTCCAGCGCAGCAACCTGGAGGAGCTCATGCGGGCCCGCGGGCGCGACCAGCTCGCGGTCTGCGGCATCTACGCCCACATCGGCTGCCTGCTGACGACGGCGGACGCTTTCATGCGCGACATCGAGCCCTTTATGGTGGCCGATGCCGTCGCCGATTTCTCCCGGGAGAAGCACGACATGGCACTCGCCTACGTGGCGTCGGTCTGCGGCGTGCCGCTGACCACCGCCCAGCTCATCGGTGCGCCATGAGCGGCGCATCGGCAGGCCGATGGAGCCGGCTCTGATGCGGCCGAGCGGCATCGCGGGCAGGATCGCCTTTCTGACCGGCGCGGCGGGGGGCATAGGCGCCGCCGTCGTCGAGGCCCTGGCCGGCGAAGGAGCCCGCGTCGTGGCCACCGATATCGACGTGGCGGGGCAGCCCGTGCGCAGCGGCGTGAGGTACGCGGCGCTGGACGTCACCGACAGCGCCGCCGTTGACGCGCTGGTGGACGAGATCGAGGCCGGATGGGGGCCCATCGACATCGGCGTGAGCATCGCCGGGGTGCTCGCCACGGGGCTGGTCGCCGAGACCAGCGACGCGGCCTGGCAGCGAGTCTTCGCCATCAACAGCCAGGGCGTGTTTCATCTCGGCCGGGCCTTGGCGCGACGGATGACGCCGCGGCGCACCGGCAGCATCGTGACTGTCAGCTCCAACGCCGCCGGCATCCCCCGCCACGGCATGGCCGCCTACGCGGCCTCCAAGGCGGCCGCGACCATGTTCACGCGGTGCCTCGGGCTGGAGCTTGCGCCATTAGGCATCCGTTGCAACGTCGTGGCGCCCGGCTCGACGCTCACCCCCATGCAGACGGGCATGTGGACTGATGAGAACGGAGCGGCATCGGTCATCGCCGGCTCTCCCGCGACGTTCAAGGGAGGCATTCCCCTCGGCAAGCTGGCGATGCCGGAAGATATTGCCGACGCCGTGGTATTCTTGGCATCTGACCGCGCGGCCCACGTTACGATGGCCGATCTCTACGTCGATGGTGGTGCAACGCAGCGCGCATAAGCCGGTTCAGGAGCCCAACGCCTCGCATCGTCGGCGAGAGGCGCCTCGCTCTGTTGCTCCAGTCGGCGCTGCCGGTGGGCTTCGAGGTCAAAATTTCGTCCGCGGTCCAATGGCAGTTGCTATGCCGCCAACTTGAAGAGGATGGGGGACCAGGGTGTGGGGAACGACGGTACCGGTCCGGCGACTCGAACGCTCGACCCGACATTGGCAGCGGCTATAGTTACGCTGCGGCTCGAAAGGCAATCTGAGGCGGCGGTGGGTCTCTTCAAGCGCTTTCAGTTGTGCCGCTAGATCGGTCGTGCCGACCGCCTGCGCAGAGCCGTCCGCGCCAATGCCCAAGTTATGATTAAATCCAGCCCCCCGACTATCTTTAATCGCAATGGTTCCGCCTGCCGCCCGCACTGGTGGCGGTGAGCGCGGAGGTTATCGGTCACGCGGAAGCGGTCGCCAAGGGCCCGCTTCGGAGATCGCGTCTATGCCGTGGTAGCCCGGTGGTAGCCTACGCCGAATCTCGCCGATCCGCTCGGCGGGCGGAGCTCTATAAAACATTGAATAGGCGAGAGAATTTGGAGCGGGCGAAGGGATTCGAACCCTCGACCCCAACCTTGGCAAGGTTGGAACGCGGCGTGGCACAGCTATCCGGTCCGGCGTCGCTTCGTTAGCCTACCCGCCAGCTCGCGAACCTTACCGTTTCAGCGCCTGAAACGGTGAAACTCGGCTAAGTTGTTGGAAATAATGGCGAGCCCGAAAGGATTCGAACCTCTGACCCCCAGATTCGTAGTCAAGGGCCACTTTGAAGCCCAGTTCCACGCCGGCGAGCTCAGCCTGATCGGTCGCGAGCGGTAACGCCGCAGCGTTACGCCGTTCCAGCCGCTCGCTGCTGTCGACGATCTACTGGCCCGGAACCCACTTGTCGAGATCTTCTGGGGAGACGAGATCATCCATCCGTAGCCCTCCCCGGTGTCGGGTCGTTGGCGGCTAGGACATGAGCGGCCGGCGCGCCGCCGTACCCGCCGTGGCCGACCACAGTACCCCGCAAACTTCTCCTGCATCAGCGGAGACGTCCGATGCTCGCGCTCTCCTGGCGCCATCTCGCCCGCGCTGCCGAGAATCCGGCTTCCCGTTCGGCGTGGCCAGGCGTGCCGCGGCGCAGGCGGCCAATGTGCCGGGGGCCATGCGGCATTGCGGACGATTGGCCGGTCGATCGTCGGCGACGCGCTCTATCGGAGGTGGCAGCGGCAGGACCATCGCGGGCCTTACGCAGGGAGGCTTGCTGATAAAATAACACTTACCCTATATGGATAGTGCGTTTATAGGGTTGTTCGGTCATGCTGAGCAGGAAGGGCAAGTACGCGCTCAAGGCGCTGGTTCATCTCGCCGGGGCCGAGAATGGAGCCCTCGTCATGGCGAGTGATATCGCCACAGCGCGCCATATCCCGCGGAAGTTTCTGGAAGCCATTCTCTCCGATCTGCGCACCGGTGGTTTCGTCGTGAGCCGCAAGGGAAAATCGGGCGGATATCGCCTGGCCCGCCCCCCGGGCGAGATCACGGTCGGCTCGGTGGTGCGGGCGATCGACGGGCCCCTCGCCCCCATCGCTTGCGCCAGCCGATCCCGCTACGAGCCCTGCGACGACTGCGACGAAGCCAGTTGCGAAGTGCGCCATATCATGACCGAAGTTCGGCACGCGATCTGCGAGGTGCTGGATGAGCGCACGCTCGCCGATCTGCGTGCCCAGGCCTCGCTGGCGGCTTTCGTCGAGATCCCCTGTCCTTGATCAGGACGTCGGCTGCTCAGGCCGGCGGATAGGAAGGCCTTCGATGGCCGACAGCGCCCGGAAGCCTCCGTCGACATCGTAGAGGTCGGGCACGCCCAGCGTCTTGAGTACCTTGAGGTAGGCCTCCGAGCCGCCCTCGGTCGTGCAGAAGATGATGGCCAGCTGGCCGGGTCTTCGCTGAATACGCCGCCGCGATGTCGGGCTCAGCGCATCGACGATCTCGTTCTTGCCGATGATGAGGGCGCCCTCCAGCAGACCGTCACGGAGGCGCGAGGGCTCGGGGCGGATGTCGATGGCCACGGCACCCTCGGCCATCGCCTTGGTGGCCGCCTCAGCCGACAAACGGCTTTCGATGCCCATCCCTGTGGTCCTCTACTGCGTGCTTGCAACCAGACACGCGGAAGGTGAACCGTTCGGGCGCGGCTGTCCATCGCTGCCGGCGAGGCTGGCGGCGGCGAGAGGCTTCACGCGACGGATGCGCTGTCAGGCCGGCAGCCGCATGGGCGGCCGGGCAGGTCAATTGACCTGCCTGACCTTGCCCCTCCAGTACTTGGAGCGGACTTCGCGCTTGAGGACCTTGCCGACGGTGCTGCGCGGGAGCTGCTCCACGATCTCGACCCGCTTGGGAGCCTTCACGGAGCCGAGGCGCTCCTTGCAGAACGCGAGGATCTCCTCCGCGGAGGCTGTCTTGCCCGACAGCAGCTCGACCTCCGCTGCAACCATCTCGCCCCAGCGAGAATCGGGTATCCCGATCACGGCGCATTCGCGGACGGCGGGATGGCTGAGCAGGACCGCTTCGACCTCGATCGAGTAGACGTTGAACCCTCCCGAGATGATCATGTCCTTCTTGCGATCGACGATATAGAAATAGCCCTCCGCATCGCGGTAGCCGATGTCCCCAGTGAGGTGCCAGCCGTTCACCGAGACTTCGGCGGTCGCCGCCTCGTTCTTGTAGTATCCCAGCATTACGCTGGTGCCCCGCACCGCGATTTCGCCAATCTCGCCCATGGGTGCGACCTCACCGTCGCGGATGACCTCGACGCGGCAGAACGGGGTTGCCCGTCCGCAGCTCAGCAGGCGCTCGGGCGAGGCGACACGGCCGTCCTGGAGATGGTCGTCTGGCGATAGGAACGTGTTGGGAAACGACGTTTCCGATTGGCCGTAGATCTGGCAGAGCGTCGGCCCGAAGATGCCGATCGCCTTGCGTACCTTCTCAGGCGCCATGGGGGCGCCCCCATAGATCACATAGCGCAGCGACGCGTAGTCGTGCTGGCCGATGTCGGGATGGTCGATCAGGTCGTAGAGCAGCGTCGGAGGCAGGAAGGTGTGGGTCACGCCGTAGCGCGGGATCGCCTCCAGCAGCCGCGCATGATCCACCGTCGGCATGATGACGACCAGGCCGCCGTTCACGAACGTGGTCTGGACGAGGTAGCCTGCTGCGTGCGTCACCGGCGCGACGGCCAGGAACACCATCCGCTCCTTGCATGGAGCCAGCGCCATCATGTTGGTGACGTGGCTCTCGATGCTGCGGTTGGCGAGCATCACACCCTTGGGTTGGCCCGTGGTGCCGCCTGTCGGCAGGATCTGGTAGATGCGGTCTCCGTCATGGGGCAGCTCGAACCATGTCTCTCCGTGCTCCGCGATCCACGCCTGGAGCGACACGCAGCCCGCAACCTCGTCGAGACAGACGAAATCGCGAATACGAGGGGCAAGCGCCGCGATGGTCGGGATGGCGGATAGAAACTCCTCCTTGAAGAACACGATGTCGCAATCGAGCGCGGCCAGCGTACGCCCGTTCTCCTCCGGCGTGTTGCGCGCGTTGACGGGGATCGGCGCAACCCCGAGCCTCAACAGGGACAGGAAGACGGTCAGGGCCGTGCCGTTGTTGTAGCTGAGGACGGCGGCCTTGGAGTGAATGCCGTGGCCGCGGGCCTTCAGGGCGTCGGCGATGCGGAGCGTGAGGCCTCGCACCTGCGCGTAGGTGAAGCGCTCGCCCGACGACGCGTCGACCATGCACTCGGCATCGGGCCCGAGGCTCCAGCCTCTCTCGAAGTAGTCAATGCCGTTCATACGGTGTTCCGAGCAACAACGGGCGCAATTTCCGCTCGCGCGGCTGCACCGGGCGATCTCAACGGGAGGGCGGGCGCGGAATGCGAAGGTGATCGCGCAGCGTCGTGCCTTCGTAGTCCAGGCGGAAGCGGCCGCGCCTCTGC
The DNA here is from genome assembly GCF_055391085.1 of Chelatococcus sp. KU-N122. Lineage (NCBI taxonomy): Bacteria > Pseudomonadati > Pseudomonadota > Alphaproteobacteria > Hyphomicrobiales > Chelatococcaceae > Chelatococcus > Chelatococcus sp. KU-N122. The sequence continues at coordinate 2,464,383 of NZ_AP043981.1, forward strand.
AGCTCCGGGATGGCGAGGCGGACGAAGTCCTCGATTCCACCGGGAAAGAACGGGATCTGGATCATGAAGCCATCGCAGGCATGGGAATCGTACCATTCCTCCAGCCGATCGACGACCTGTTCGGGATCGCCGATGAAGTCGCGCAACGTGCCGATGCCGTAACGCTTGCCCAGCTCCGCAAGGGTCAGGCCGAGTTTGCGCGTGAGCTGGGACACCTCGTCGTAGTGGCCCTGGATGCCGGGAACATCCAGCTCCGGCAGGATCTCGTCATGCGGGAACTTCGAGAGATCGACGTCGAGGTGATAGGCGAGAGTGGAGAGCCCGCCCAGCATCGGCATCAGCTCGACGAGCAGCCTGTCGTGTTCCCTGGCGATGGTTTCGGTTTCGGCGACCACCGGCACGATGCCCGGCAGGATCTTGATATCGTCCGGGTTCCGCCCGAAGCCGCGGGCCCGGGCCTTGATGTCGGCGTAGAACTCCTGCGCCGCCTCGAGCGACGAGTGGTTGACGAAGATGATGTCCGCCCACCGCGCCGAGAAATCTCGCCCCCGATGAGAGGCGCCGGCCTGAGCGAAGACGGGACGCCCTTGCGGCGGGCGGCTGATGTTGAGAGGCCCCTTGACCTGGAACCATTTCCCCTGGTGGTCGATGGGGGCGACCTTGGCCGGGTCGGCGAAGAGCGGCGTCTCCCGGTCGTAGACGACCGCGCCGTCCTCCCAGCTGTCCCACAGCTTGCAGACGACCCCGACGAACTCGTCCGCTCGCTCGTAGCGGTCGGCACGCGGGAAGTGATTGGTCCGCCCGTAGTTCGCCGCCTCCGCGTTCATGATCGAGGTCACGATGTTCCAGCCGGCGCGGCCACCGCTCAGGTGGTCGAGGGTGGCGAGCTTGCGCGCGACCGCATAGGGCTCGAAATACGATGTCGAGATGGTTCCCGTGAGACCCAGGCGCTCCGTCGTGATGGCCATGGCCGAAAGCACCACGAGCGGATCGAGACGCAGCGAGCCCAACGCGCCGTATCTGATCTGCGCGTCGGTGCTGCCGCCGTAGGTATCGGCCACGGCCTGCACGTCGGGAAAAAAGACCAGGTCGAACTTGCCTTCTTCCAGAATTCGGCCGAGCTTCGCGTAGTACTTTGCCTCCAGAATGTTCTTATCGGCCGTCGGATAACGCCATGAGCCAAAATTACCCATGACGGGACCGGCGATCGCGAACGCACCGAGATGCATCGTATCGTTGCGTTTCTTTCTCATTTTTGCCTCTGACATAGTTATTTAATCTCAATTGTCCGTTGCGCCCTCGATCGGACATCGGATCAATTCAAACTGTGCTTGACAACCACGGTGCGTCGCGTTAGCGATCCAATAACCTATCAAGTTGATAGATATAAGAGGATATGTAGGAATGACGCAAGGGTCGAAGGTGACCTCCGCCATGGCCGGTGTCGTGCTGTTGCTGGTGCCGTCCATGGCCGCAGCGGCCGAAACGATAAAGATCGGCTCGAGCGTGGCGCTGACCGGACCGGCGGCGTTCCTCGGGCAGGATGAGAAATTCGCTCAGGAGATCGCCGTCGAGGAGATCAACGCGGCGGGCGGAATCGGCGGCAAGAAGGTTGAGTTGATCACCTACGACTCCGAGAGCCAGACCGCCAAGGGCCTGGCGGCGGTTCGCCGCCTGATTTCCCAGGACAGGGTCGATTTCGTTGCGAGCAATGGCGGCACGAGCGGCATCGATCTTGCTACCGGTCCCGTGCTCAACGCAGCCAAGATCCCGACGATTTCGATCTCGGGGGCCGCCGACATTGTATATCCGGTCGACGACAGCCGGAAATGGCTGTTCAAGAGCACGCTCGACGACGAACAGTGCTTCGACAGGCTGGCCGACTACTTCAAGAAGAAGGGCGTCACCAAGGTCGCGCTCGTTTATGATACCAGCGGCTTCGGGCAGTCGGCCGCCGACGTGGTCAAGCGCAACGCCGCGAAGTATGGCTGGGAGGTCTCCTACGAGCCCTTCACGCCGACGGATACCGACCTTACCCCGCAGTTGACCCGTGCCAAGAACAACGGCGTGCAGGCGCTCGTGGCCTGGACGGCGACGCCGGCCGGCGTCATCTTCATCAAGCAAGCCAAGCAGCTCGGCCTGGGGGACCGCACGCTCGTGCACGGCTTCGGCTTCGTCGCGCAACGCTACCTGGATCTAGCGGGCGACGCCGTCGAGGGGCTTCTGCTCGTTTCCGGCAAGTTCGTCGTGGGCGACGACCTGCCGGACGGCGATCGGTCGAAAAAGCCGATCCAGGAGCTGACCGAGAAGTTCAAGGCCAAGCACGGCCGGGCGCCGAGCTTCTATGTGGCGCAGGCCTACGACTCCATCCTGCTCGCGTCCAAAGCCCTGAAGGCGGGCGGGGACGACAAGGAGAAGGTGCGCAGCGCGCTCGAAACCACGACAAACTTTCCGGCCGTCGGCGGTGTCTTCAACTTCTCCCCGACCCGCCATTCGGGCCTGTCGAAGGACGATCTCGTGATCATCACCTACGGCAAGGGAGGCTTCCGACTCGTCGACTATAAGTGACCGGCAAACCTGGCGACGAGAGCCCGGACATGATCGAGATCATCATCGGCGGGATCGGGACGGGGAGCATCTATGCGCTGATCGCCGTCGGCTTCAACATCATCTTCAAGAGCACCGACGCGCTGAATTTCACGCAGGGCGAATGGGTGATGCTGGGGGGCATGATCGCCGCCTTCTCCCTGCAGCACGGCATTCCTCTCGTCTGGATTGCCTGCGTGCTCGCGGCCCTTGCGGTGGCACTGGTGGGCGGAGTGTCGGAGCGCATCGCCATCCGGCCGATCCGCCACCGCTCGCCGCTGGCGATCACGTTGGTCTCGGTCGGCCTGTCGCTCGTGACGAAGAGCCTCGTCATGCTGACGATCGGCAAGGACCCGCAGGGCTACGGCGGCCTCTCCGAACCCAGCCTGGTCAAGCTGTTCGGGGTCAATATCCCGACCCAGATCTTCTGGGTGCTGGGCGTCACCTCCGTCCTCATGGTGGCGACGCACCTCTTCTTCGAGAAGACCAGATTCGGCATCGCCATGAAGGCGACCGCCGCTGACCCGAAGGCAGCGACGCTGGTCGGGATCAACAACCACTACGTCGTCGCCGCGTCCTTCATCCTGGCCGCGCTGTTCGGCGGGGTCGCCGGCGCCATCATCACACCGCTGACGCTCATGACTTACGACAGCGGCGCGATCCTCGGCTTCAAGGGCTTCAGCGCGGCCATGCTCGGCGGCCTCGGCAGCCTCTACGGCGCGGTGTTCGGCGGCCTGCTGCTGGGGCTGATGGAAGGGCTGGTCTCCGGCTACGTCACGAGCCAGTTCAAGGACGCGGTCTCGTTCCTGGTGCTGCTGGCGGTTCTCGTCGCGCGGCCCCAGGGCCTGCTGGGCCGGCCGCAGGTCACGAAGGTATAGCGAAAGTGGTCAAGTTCGCGCGATCTGCCGCCGGCGGGGACCGGGATTGCAACTATCTCCTCCTGGCGGCCGCCTGGGTTCTGCTGGCATTGTTGCCGCATCTGTCCCCCAACGACTACATCACGAGCCTGGGCTCCACCTTCTTCATCAACGTCCTGCTCATCGCGAGCCTCAACCTGCTGGTAGGCATCTCGGGCCAGATTTCGCTCGCCCATGCCGCCTTCTACGGTCTCGGCGCGTACGCCAGCGGCATCCTGTCGGCACGCTATGGCGTCTCACCGTGGCTCTCCACCATCGCCGCGATCGCAGTGGCGGCGGCCGTTGCCGCCGTGGTCGGCCTGCCGACGCTGCGCGCACGCGGGCACTACCTCGCCATGGCGACGGTCGGGCTCAATGTGATCATGTCCACCCTGTTCGTCGGCCTGGTGGGCCTCACGGGCGGCCCGAACGGGCTTGGCGGCATACCCTCCTATGCGATCCTCGGCCGGAGCCTCGGCGACGCCGATGGGTTCTTCTATGTCGCCTGGACCGTCAGCGGTCTCGTGATGCTGGGCCTGCTCAACCTGGTCCGCTCGCGGGCTGGTCTGGGGTTGCGGGCGCTCGGCATCAGCGACATTGCGGCCTCCTCCATCGGCGTGCCCGTGTTCCGCTACAAGCTCATCGCCTTTTCCCTGAGCGCGTCGATCGCCGGCCTGGCGGGCGCCCTCTACGCGCACCAGAACAACTACACGACGCCGGAGACGTTTTCGTTCTTCACCTCCGTGCTGCTCCTCGTCATGGCCGCCGTCGGCGGGCTCGGACACTACTGGGGCGGCTTCCTCGGCGCGCTGCTGTTCACCGCCGTTCCCGAGCTGACGCGCTCTCTGGAGGACCTGGAGCTGCTCATTTTCGGGATCCTGATGATCGTCGTCGTCGGCTTCCTTCCGGGCGGGCTGGCGGCCGGGCTGTCGCAGCTTGCCGGGCGTTTGAGAACTCGTCATGGCTAGCATCCTGGAGGTGAGGGGGCTGAGCCAGGGGTTCGGTGGCCTGCAGGCGCTGAGCGGCGTGTCGTTCACCGTGAGGACCGGTGAGATCAAATCGATCATCGGGCCGAACGGCGCCGGCAAGACCACGCTGTTCAACATCCTGACGGGCATCATCCCGACACAGGCCGGGCACATCTCCTTCGACGGCGAGTCCATCGAAACCATGCCGATCCATCGCCGGGTGGCGCGCGGCATGGCGCGGACGTTCCAGAACCTGCAGACCTTCTCCGAACTCACCGTGCTCGACAACGTGATCGCCGGCCGCCACATCCGCACGCGATCGGGCTTTGTGAGGGGATGGCTCGCCACCCCCTTCGCCCGCCGGGAGCGGGCGCAGGACAGGGCGCTGGCCTACGAGATACTGGACCGGCTAGGTCTTGCGCAGCGCGCCAACATCAAAGCCGGAACATTGAGCTATGGCGAGGCGAAGATCCTCGACATCGCGCGGGCAATGGCGACGGAGCCCAAGCTGCTGCTCCTCGACGAGCCGATGGCGGGCCTGCCCTCCGACGTCGTCCGCCTCGTGTCGGACATCATCCTGTCGCTCAACCGGGCGGGCGTCTCGATCCTGCTGGTCGAGCACAACGTCCGCGTCGTGATGGAGCTGTCGCACGACGTGCTCGTCGTCAACAACGGCACGCGGATCGCGGAGGGAACACCCGACGAGGTCCGCAACAACCAGGCCGTCATCGATGCCTATCTCGGAGAGGCAGCCGACATTGCTCCTGACCATTGACGGCCTGAACGCATCGATCGGTGCGAGCCATATCCTCCACGATATCGCGCTCGAGGTGGACGCCGGCGAAGCCGTCTGCCTCATCGGCGCGAACGGGGCTGGCAAGTCGACCATCATGCATGCCATCTCGGGCTTCCTGAGGCCGGTCAAGGGCCGCATCCGGTTCGACGGCACCGACATCGCGTCCGTCCCAGCCAACGCCATCGTCAGGCGCGGCCTCTCGCTCGTGCCCGAGGGACGGCGCGTGTTCTCGCCCCTCACGGTGCGTGAGAACCTCACCGTGGGCGCTTTCACGCGTGCTGATTCGGCGGCGGTCGGCCGGGATTTCGATTGGGTGCTCAGCATCTTCCCGCAGCTGAGGGAGCGTCTTGCTCAGAAAGCGGGAACATTGTCCGGCGGTGAGCAGCAGATGCTCGCCATCGGGCGGGCGCTGATGAGCAAGCCCAGGCTCCTCTTGCTCGACGAGCCCTCTCTCGGTTTGGCGCCCAAGATCATAACCGAGATCTTCAGGAAGATTGCCGAGCTCAGCCGGGAGGGGACCGGTGTGCTCATCGCCGAGCAGAACGCGATGATGGCGCTGAATATCTCGACACGAGGCTACCTGGTGAGCGACGGCAAGGTGGCGCTCTGCGGCGATACCGAGTCCCTCAGGCAGAACGACGACATCAAGCGGATCTACCTCGGCGTCTGAGCCGCGCCGCGCCTCGATCGGGGAGCGGGGGGACAGGTGGTCGGAGACATGAGTGCCGCAACCGGCCGTTTGAGCGAGCGGGGAGGGACACCTGTCGGAATGCAATTCTTGTCTGCGCATCAAAAGCAAGAATTTTATCTAATAAGTAAAAAACTATAGACGTTACGTCTATTGACCTGAAGCGCCGGAACTCCGACCGTTCGCCCTGTTCGAGGAGGGGCAAGACGGACATGACGCTTACGAGACGAGGTTGGCTCGCCGGAACGGTCGCGACGTTGGCATTGGCGCCCCGGGCCCGGGCCGCGGAGATCAAGGAATTCCGGATCGGCTTTCAGAAGAGCGGCGTATTCGTCGTTGCCCGGCGCGAGAAGGTGTTCGAGACGAGGCTGAAGGAGTTCGGCATCCAGAACGTCAAATGGACCGAGTTCCAGTATGGTCCGCCGCTTCTGGAAGCGCTCGGGATAGGCTCGGTCGACATCGGCGTCACCGGGGATACGCCGCCGATCTTTGCGCAGGCGGCGGGCGCCAACATCGTCTATGCCGCGGCGATCGCCGGAACGGAACAAGCCATTCTGGTGCCGCAGGACTCGCCGATCCGCACGTTGCCGGAGCTGAAAGGCAAGAAGATCGCGGTCGCGAAAGGGTCGAATTCGCACAACTTCACCGTTCAGGCCCTGGCCAAGGCCGGCCTTGCCTTCGGCGACATCACGCCGGCCTATCTCAGCCCGGCCGACGCGGCCGCCGCGTTCTCCCGCGGCAGCGTCGATGCCTGGACGATCTGGGATCCGTATTTTGCCATCGCCGAGGAAGGACAGAAGGCTCGGATCCTCACGACGACGAAGGGCATCGTCGACGGTCACAGCTTCTATCTCGCCAACAAGACGTTCGCCGCGGAGCATCCGCAGGTGCTGGCGGCGGCGCTCGACGAGCTGGCGAAGCTCACGGTCTGGGCCGACGCCCATCGCGACGAGGTCTCGCAGGCTCTGGCCGAGGTGACGGGCCTCGACAAGGCCATCTTGAGAAAAGCCGCCGACCGCGCCGGCTATACCTTCGAGCCCATCGACGCGAAAATCGTGGCGCAGCAGCAAGCTATCGCCGACACGTTCCATCAGCTTGGCCTCATCCCGAAGCCGGTCGCCGTCCAGGACGCAGTGTGGGTCCCGCCGCGGACCTGACGCGGCGTGTCAGCGGCCGAGGATTTCGGGCCGCAACGGGCCGCTCGACCAAGTGTTTCGCCCGGGCGTCATCGACCTGGCGTGTCCGGACATCGCATCAAGACGCCATCATGACCCTGTCCAATCCTTCATCCGACATCCACCTGAAGACGGCAGAGGATGTGGCAGTGAGGCTCGCTCCAGATGCGGTCGAGCGCGACGGGGCCGGCGGCGTGCCGCTGGCCCAGCTCGAGCTGCTGCGCGGCAGCGGGCTTCTCAGCCTCATCGTTCCCGCCGCCCAGGGTGGCGGCGGGGTTGCGTGGTCGACCCTGCTGACGGTCGTTCGCCGGATCGCCCGCGCGGACGCGGCCATCGCGCATCTTCTCGGCTATCACTACATTGCCGTAGTCTCCCCCGCTTTCCGCTCGCACCGGCAGCACGAAGACTTCTACTACCGGCTGTCCAGCGATCCGCGCATCTTCTGGGGTAATGCCGTCAACGCCGCCTCGCGCAGCCTGAAGGGTGTCCGCCAGGACGACGGCAGCTATGTGCTGAACGGCTGGCGACCTTACAGCACGGGAGCGTCGGGCTCCGACCATCTCATCATCTCCTGGGAGGACGCGGCGGACGAGGTGCTTCATTTCGGCGCCATTCCGACCCGCCGGCCGGGCGTGACGGTCAAGGACGATTGGGATTCCTTCGGCCAGCGGCAAACGGGCAGCGGCACGACGACCTTCGAGAACGTGCGGGTGTCCGCCGACGAGGTACTCGATGCCGGCGCCAACGAGAACCGTCCCTTCGGCACCATCGGCGCCATCCTCTCCCAGAGCGTGCTTCTCAACATCTTCGTCGGCGTGGCCGAAGGCGCGCTCGAGGCCGCCCGCGACTACACCCGGACGAGCGCGCGTCCCTGGGTTACCTCCGGGGTCGAGCAGGCCGTCGACGACCCCGGCATCCAGCGGCAATTCGGCGAATTGCTGATCCAGGTCCTGGCCGCGGAAGGTCTCGCCGACCGGGCGCTTGCTGGGCTCGACAAGGCCTGGGCCGAGGGACGGGCGCTGACGGACCGGACGCGCGGCGAGACGGCCGTGATCGTCGCGGCGGCGAATGTGCACGCCGGCAATACGGCCGTCGAGGTCACCAACCGAATATTCGAAGTCACGGGTACGCGCTCGACGACAAGGACGCTCGGGCTCGACCGGTTCTGGCGCAACGTCCGGGTGCACACGCTGCACAATCCCGCGGAGTACAAGCTGCGCAATGTCGGCCGATGGTATGCGACCGGCGCCTACCCTGAGCCCGGCCACTACGCCTGATCGAGCAGTACGAGGAAGACGAGACGATGAGCCGTGAAAGCCATGACGAGGCCGCCGAGCAGCCGTTCGTCAAGAAGCCGTTCGTGCTGAACGGATTTGCCATGTTCGTCGTCGGGCATCTGTCCGCCGGCCTGTGGCGGCACCCCGACGACAGGGCGCGCCACTATACGAGCCTGGACTATTGGATCGACCTGGCTCGCCTTCTGGACGAAGGCGGGTTCGACAGCCTGTTTCTCGCCGACGCGCTCGGCCACCTCGATGTCTACCGGGGCACGGCCGATGCCTCGCTAAGGACCGCGGCGCAATCGCCGGTGCACGATCCGCTGCTGCTGGTGTCGGCGCTGGCTGCGGCAACCAAGCACCTCGGCTTCGGCATCACCGTGTCCACCACCTACGAGCAGCCCTATCTGCTGGCGCGCAAGTTCACCACGCTCGATCATCTGACCAAGGGCCGCATCGCCTGGAACATCGTCACGTCGATGCTGGAATCGGCGGCGAAGAATCTCGGGCTGCCGCAGCAGATCGATCACGACCGGCGCTACGACCGCGCCCAGGAATTCCTCGACGTGACCTACAAGCTGTGGGAGGGTTCCTGGGAGGACGACGCGGTCGTCTGCGACGCGGCGGCCGGAATCTTCACGGATCCGGCAAAGGTGCATCCGATCGGCCATTTCGGAGAGCACTATACGGTTCCCGGAGCGCACCTGTCCGAGCCCAGCCCGCAGCGCACGCCCGTGCTGTTCCAGGCGGGCACCTCCACCCGCGGCCGCACATTCGCGGCCCACAACGCGGAAGTCATCTTCCTCGCCGGCACCAATGTCGCTGCGCTGAAGCGGTCCGTCGAGTCGATCCGCACGCAGGCCGCGGCCCTCGGACGGTCGCCCGATTCGATCAAGTTCATCGCCGGCGCGACGGTGGTCACGGCGGCGACGGAGGCGGAGGCCCAGGCGAAGTACGCCGACCTCGCGTCGTACGCGGATATCGATGCCGCCCTGGCGCTCTTCTCGGCCTGGACTGGTGTCGACTGGTCACAGTACCCGCTCGACCATCCGCTCGAATATATCGAGACGAACGCCAGCCGGTCGCTGCTGTCGACGCTGACCAGCATCGATGCGGAGCACACGTGGACGGTCCGCAGCGTCGCCGAGTATATCGGCGTCGGCGGCTTGCATCCGACCATCGTCGGTGCGCCGGCGACGGTGGCGGACGAATTGGAACGCATCGTCGACGAGGCCGGAATCGACGGCTTCAACATCGCCTATGCGATCAGCCCGGGCTCGTTCGCCGATTTCGTCGAGTTCGTCGTTCCGGAGCTGCGCAGGCGCGGCCGCATCCGGGAGCGCGGCGCCGAGCCCGTCACCTTGCGCGAGCGGCTGCAAGGCGCGGGCCAGACGCGGCTTCGCGACGACCACCCGGGCGCCGGGGCGCGCGATCGCTCCTCGTGGGGCAAGGCGCCGACAGCCGTACGACGCGCATCATAGCGGCAGGGACGATTTCAGGCCCGGATCGGCAGCACCGCCTCGACCAAACGGCGCGTCGCGCCGTGACGCGCGGGATGGCCGAGCTCGTGAGCGGGGAAATGATCGACGAGGCGGCCGCGCTCCATGACCAGGATGCGGTCGCAGAAGGATTGGATCACCGCCAGATTGTGCCCGATGAACAGATAGGTGAGACCGAATTCGGCTTTCAGCTCGCGGAGCAGGTCCAGGACCTGGGCCTGGACGGAGACATCCAGCGCCGACGTCGGCTCGTCCAGGATGATGAAGCGTGCCTTGACGCCGAGCGTGCGGGCGATGTTGATCCGCTGCCGCTGTCCCCCCGAGAAGGCGTGCGGATAGCGGTCTGCGTCCGCCTCGGTCAGACCGACGCGCTCGAGGAGACGCCCCGTTTCGCGCCGCGCCTGCCGCCTCGACTGGACGATGCCCAGATGGAGCATCGGATCGGCGATCTGCGGGCCGACGCGGCGGCGCGGATTGAGGGACGAGGACGTATCCTGCGGAACGAGCTGGATATGCTTGCGGTAGACGCGCCGCGTCGTCTCGTCGAGCCGGCTGATGTCGGTCCCCCCGAACAGGACGCGCCCGCCGTCGGTGCGCTCGAGACCGGCGATGATCCGGCCGATGGTGGATTTGCCTGATCCCGATTCGCCGATGAGGCCGACGGTTTCCCCCCGCGGCACGTCGAACGTCACATCGTTCACAGCGGTCATACGCTGCCGCTTGCGCGTCAGCACGCCACTCCCGCTCTCGAACGTCCGCCGCAGATTGCGGACGGATATCAGGGCGTCGTCGCTCACCTTGCCGTCTCCTTCGTCCGTGTTGCGCGCTTCGGGCATCGGGCGCTCAGGCGGACACCGGTCCAAGCGGAGCCGGAGCGGCGACGGCATCGGAGCTCCCGCCGCTCGCAGACGTGAGGTCGAGCCGGGGGACGGCGGCGATGAGGCCGCGGCTGTAGCTGCTTCGTGGCGCCGACAGCACCTGCCGGGTGCTGCCGTCCTCGACGATGCGCCCTTGGTACATGACCGCGATGCGTCGGCTCAGATAGGACACGACGCCGAAATCATGGGTAATGATCACGACGGCGGTGCCGAATTCCGCGTTGATGCTGGCCAGGAGGTCGAGGACCTGCAGCTGGGTTATCGTGTCGAGCGCAGTCGTCGGCTCGTCGGCGATCAGCAAGCGCGGTCTGCTGCTGATCGCCATGGCGATGACGACGCGCTGCCGCATGCCGCCGCTGAGATTGTGGGGATGAGCGCGCAGCACCCGCTCGACATCCGTCAAGCCAACCTTGTCGAGCCATTTGGACGCCTGAGCGAGCGCCTGCTGGCGGCCGAGCCGGTTCCTGAAGGCGATCATGTCCGTCAGCTGGCGTCCGACCGTATGGACCGGATTGAGCGAGGTCAGCGAATTCTGCGTGATGAAGGCGATGTCCTGGCGAAGAATCCGACGCCGCGCGATGCGCGAGGCCAGCATGTCCGTCCCGTCGAAACGGATGCGGCCGGAGGCTATGTGCACGGCGGGCCGAGGCAGGAGACCGAGCACGGCGGCCATGGTCATGGTCTTGCCGCTGCCCGATTCCCCGACGATGGCGAGGAGGTCGCCCGGATAGACCGCAAGATCGACATCGGTGAGGATCCGCGCCGCTCCGGTCCGTGTCAGAGCGTCGACATTGAGCCCGGCAATGTCGAGAAGCGCGGGGGCTTGAGCGTCAGCGCTCATGGACGTCATCCATAGTGCGGGTCGAGGATGTCCCTCAGTCCGCTCCCGAGCCAATTGAAGGCGAGCGATGTCACGATGATCGCGACGCCGGCGGCGAGAACGATATGAGGCGCGCCCCGCGCAAAGACCTCGACGCCCTCCACCGTCATGCGCCCCCAGTCCGCATCGGGCGGCTGGATGCCGAGACCGAGGAAGCTCAGGCCCGACGAGAAGCCGATCATCGGCCCGATCAGCGTCGTCGCATAGACGATTGACGGCGATGCCACGTTGGGCAGCAGCTCCTTCACGAGGATGGTGGTGCGCCCGGCGCCCAGCAGCTTCGCCGTCTCCAGATAGCCCTTGCCGATCTCCCCGACGACGGCGCCGTAGACGATGCGGGTCATGTAGGGGACGAGCGAAACCGTGATGGTCACGACGATCGTGCCGAGCCCCGGCCCCATGAGCGAGGTGATGGCGATGGCGAACAGGATCATGGGAAAGGCGAACAGCGCATCGACGACGCGCATGACGGCGCCGCCGACGAACGATGGCGTATAGCCGGCAAATAGACCCAGTACGAGGCTGATCGCGAGCGCGAGCACGACGGGCGCGATGCCGGCGATCAGCGATGGCCGAGCCCCCCAGACGAGACGGCTCAAGACATCGCGCCCCTGACCGTCGAGCCCGAGCAGGTGCCCCGCCGTGCCGGGCGGCGCAAGGCGCATTGCCCCGTTGCCCACCAGGGGGTCGAACGGCGCGATCCAGGGTGCGAGCAGCGCGGCCGCGACAATGGCCAGGATGAGGGCGACGGCGAGGGCCGTCCGACCGATGCGGACGCCGGCGCCGAAAGCGGGACGCCGGTTCGGAACCGGAAACGGGGCAGGCGAAACGCTCATGAAACCGCAGTCCTCGGATTGAGCCACGCAAGAGCGAGATCGACCACGAGATTGATCGCCACGAAGGTGGCGGCGATCATCAGGATGCCCGTCTGCACCACAGCGACATCCCCCGCCGTGATGGCGTTGAAGAGCTGGGAGCTGATGCCGGGCCAGGCGAAGACGGCCTCGACGAAGATGACGCCGCCGAACAGCGTGCCGAACTGCAGGCCGCCGACGCTGACGATGGGCGGCAGGATGTTGCGCCAGACCTGTGTGCGAAAGATGCGTAGCGGCGTCATGCCCGCGGCTTGGGCGATCTTCACATAATCCGATGCCAGGACGTCGATGACCGCCCCGCGCACCAGGCGGGCGATGATCGAGACCGCCAGCACCGACGCCGCAACGGACGGCAGCACGAGATGCGCAAGCAGGTCGACGGAGGAGCCGCGCATCCGCATGTCGTGCATCCCCGACGACGGCAGCCAGCCGAGCGTCCGGGCAAAGACCCAGATCAGAATGATGCCGAGCCAGAAGACCGGCGTTGCCGCGAGCACTTCGGTCACGAACATCAGGATCTTGTCCAAGAGCCGGCCGGCATGGAAGCCGGCGACGACCCCGATCGCTACGCCGAACAGCAGGGAGACGAACAGGCTCGACAGGGCGAGCACCAGCGTGTTGCCGTAGGCGGGGACCATGATCGCCAGCGCGGGGACCTGCGTGCTGATCGACCGGCCGAAATCACCGTGCAGCAGCCGCCACAGCCAGGCGGCATATTGCTGCGGAAACGGCAGATCGAGGCCGAGCTTCGTTCGCATGGCCGCGATCTGCTCGGGCGTCGCCGTCTGTCCGAGCAGCGTCGTGACCGGATCGCCGGACGACGCATGGACGATGATGAAGACCACGCAGGTGACAGCTGCCAGCACGAGGACCGCGGCTGCCAGGCGCCTCAACAAGAACAGAAGCATCTTCGCCGTGGCTCGCGGTTATTTCTTGGTCAGCCATACTTTCTTGAGGTCGTACCACGCCTGAGCCGGGGAGGCGAAATCGCGAACCTTCTTGCCAACGGCGTAATGCGTCCGTTCCAGGAACAACGGAATCTTGCCGGCGTCGGCTGCAAGGATGCGATTGGCCTCCTGCCAATGGGCCACCTCGTCGGCGGGGTCCGTTGCGGCGATGGCCTTGGCGACCGCCGCGTCGAAGGCCGCGCTCGTGTAGCCGCCGATATTGGCGCCGCTGTTGCTGCTGCCGACGATGGACAGCCAGTAGGGCGTCAGGAAGCCCCATTCCATCGAACTGAAGCCGACGTTGGCGCCAAGCGCGTGTTCCTGAGCCAGGAAGCTGTTCCAGTCGTAGGCGCGGACGGTGAGGTTGATGCCGACCTTGGCGGCGTCCCGCTGCACCCATTCGGCGACCGCCTCGCCGCCGGCATAGACGTTGATCGTGGCGCTGACGCCGCGCTCGAAGCCCGCCTCCTTCAGCAGCTGCCCGGCTTTCACCGGATCGTAGTCGTAGTCGCGGAATGCCGGGTCGAACGCCGCGCTGCCGGGCGCGAGCACGCTGTAGGCGGGGCCTGCGGTGCCCTTGAGCAGGTCCTTGGCAAGCCCTTTCCTGTCGATGGCGTGGATCAGCGCCTGGCGGACGCGCAGATCCTTGAATGCGGCGTGCGAGAAATTGATATTGTAGTAGTAGATCGACGGAATACTGACGTTCGGAACGTCGAACCCCTCGGCTTTCAAACGCTCGACGGCGTCGCGCGGCGGCCAGGAAATCAAGTCGACCTCTCCGGTCTCGAGTGCCGCCACCCGAGCATTGCCGTCGGGGATGGGACGGAAGATGATGCGGTCGAGATACGGAGCCTCGCCCCAATAGCCGTCGAAGCGTTCGACTTCGACGAGCTGCCCGCGCACCCGTTCGACGAATTTGAACGGTCCCGTGCCGGTCGGATGCTCGACCACGCCGTCGTTGCCGTAGGTCCGGATCGATGTCGGGCTCGCGATCAGGCCGGTGCCGCCGGAGCCCTGCGCCAGGAGCCGCAGAAGGGGGCTGAACGGCTGCCTGAAGGTCAACACAACCGTGAAGGGGTCCGGCGTCTCGAGCTTCTCCAGGTATAGGTATGTGTTCTTGACATTCGTCGCGGTGATCTCGTCGTAGAATTCAAATGACGGGTCCCATGCGCGGCGAATGTTGAAAGCCACCGCTTCAGCATTGAAATCGGTTCCATCGTGGAATTTTACGCCGTGGCGCAGCTTGAAGGTATAGACCTTGCCATCGGGCGATATCGTCCAGGCTTCAGCGAGCGCCGGGATGATCGCCGGGGTCGCAACCTCGTTGCCCGACTTGGAGAGATCCTCGCTGACCAGCGCGTCGAAGATATGGCGCGTAATGCGGAACGTTTCCCAGCCTTTCTGGCGGCCGGGGTCGAGCTGCGTGATCTCAGCGTTCTGCGCCACGATCAGAGTGCCGCCGGATTTCTCGGCATCCTTCGCCCAAACGGCGCCGGGGGCCGCGATCGCATGCGCAAAGACAAGGCCCGCCAGAATGGATAGGGCTTTCATATGACTGTCCTCTTACAACGTATAGAGACGGCACCGCTGCCGGCAGGCGATCGTGTGCGTGCTTCGCGGGCCAGTCTAAGGGCGAAGCGTGGCTACGCTAGAGAAAAATTTCAATGAAATTAGTATGTTACATAGACTGATCTTGGCTCAATAGAGGACTTGCAGGAACGATTATTCTGCCCTCGACGTTTCAACCACTGGCGCGCGCCTCCTGTCCGCCGGCAAGGTCGTCCAACCGCCGGATGGTGGCGCCAGCGGGCCGCTTCTCTGCGTCCGCAGCGTCGTGTGGTTGGCCTGACCGCCGCCGCTGCTCGCGGCCAGCGCCAGCAGCGCTCGATCCCTCCGGCATCGGGGGATCGCCGATGGGGCCGAAGGCGCGGAAAGGACCGCGACGCGGCCGCGCCTGATCGGCGCCTGGGTCGTGCTCGCGGTACCGGCGGAGCCTTAGCCGACACGGAGACGCGGATTATGGCACTGCCCTCGCGTCAAGCGGAGAATGAAATTAAATTCTATTGAAATTGGCAATTTATCAATATTAATCTAAATATATCCATGAATTAAAACTTAGCGTCTATTGATATCATGTCGCAGTATTGCGTAGCGTAACGGCTGAAGCCAAAGAGGAAATTAGGCGGGCGCGGGTTGATTCGTCGCAGTATGTGGTGCCGTCCTGTCCACGCTGGGCGATGGGCCGGGATTCAGGGTGAGCGCGTTTCGTGCTGAGGCTCAGGGCGATCACGAAGCACTACGGCGCCACGCGCGCGCTGAGCGGCGTCGACGTTGATGTCGAGGCCGGCGAAGTCCTGGCGCTCATGGGCGCGAACGGCGCCGGAAAGTCGACGCTGGTCAAGATCATATCCGGCGTCCAGACGGCCGACGGCGGCTCCATCGTGCTCGACGGCGTCGTGCAGACATTTGTCAGCCCCGCAGCGGCAGAGGCAGCGGGCATCGTCGCCGTCCATCAATCCGTGGCCGACATCGGCGTGCCGTCGCTCAGCGTGGCGGACAACCTGCTGCTCGACCTCTACTGCACCGGCCGCGCACCGTGGGTGCTGTCCGGCAAAAAAGTCCTTGCCGAGGCCGCCGACCGAGCGCAGCGGGTGGGGCTGGCGGTTGACCTCCGGGCCAGGCTCGACAGCGTCTCGCTCGCCGACCGCCAGCTCATCGCCGTTGCGCGGGCGCTGGCCCGCCGGCCCAAGGTCATGATCTTCGATGAGCCGACGGCCAGCCTGTCGCGCGCCGAGGCCGAGCGGCTGTTTGCCCTGATCGAGGCGCTCAAGGCCGACGGCGTCGCGATCATCTACATTTCGCACAAGCTCTCCGATCTGTCGCGGCTCGCCACGCGGGTCCTGGTGCTGCGCGATGGACGGATTTCGGCGCATGTCTCGCCGCCGATCGATCATGATGCGGCGGTGGAGGCCATGATCGGCCGCACCGTGCGGCGCAGCCGCCGAGGCGGGGTGGCGGCGAGCGACAATGCCTTCTTCCGGCTCCGCGGGGCGCGGCTGCCGCGGGGCGAGGCGCCGTTCGACCTGACGGTCGAACGCGGCGAGATCGTCGCCGTGACCGGTCCGCTCGGCGCCGGCAAGACCACGCTGGCCGGCGGCATCTTCGGCGTCTGGCCCCTCGCCCACGAGTCGATGGTGCTCGACGGCGCCCGCTGGGTGCCCCGCGATCCCGCGCGGTCCATCCGCGCGGGCGTGTTCTATGCGGGCGAAGACCGCTGGCGAACGTCGTTCTTTCCGGCGACGGTGCCGTTCGCCTCGATCGCCGGCGCCATCAGTTTCCCGTTCCTGCCGCAGTGGTCGCCGGCGGGGCTGCTGCCGCGCCGGCGCGAGGCGGAGGCGGGAGCCGCGGCGATCCGCGATTTCGGCATCAAGGCGACGAGCGGGCGCGACCGGCTGAACGCGCTGTCCGGCGGCAACCAGCAGAAGGTGGTCCTGGCGCGCTGGCATGCGCAGGCGGCCCGGCTGCTGCTGCTCGACGAGCCGTTCCAGGGCGTCGACGTGGGGGCGCGCGAGGACATCATCGCCGCCTTGCGGGCCCGCTCCACCGATCGGGCGACCATCGTCTTCGTCAGCGACTACGAGGAGGCGCTCGAGGTCGGCGACCGCATCGTCCCCATGGATGCGCACCGCGTCCTCTCCGACGGCCGCATGCCCGTCGGTTCCGTATCCGAGCCGTTGCAGAGGGAGGCGAGGGGCGACCCATGACCGCGCTTGTCAACTCGTCCGCCACGCCACCCCGGGCGGGCGCTCCGTCGTGGCGATCGATCGTCGTTCGCGGCGGAGTCTTCGGGCTGCTCGCCATCATGGTCGTGGCCTTCCACATCCAGGAGCCGGCATTCCTGCGCGTCGCGAACATCTTCAGCATCCTGCAGGCGGTCGCCATCGTGGCCCTGCTCGGCATCGGGGTGACGATCTCGAGCGCCGTCGGCGGCTTCGATCTGTCGGTCGGGGCACTGGCGGCGCTGGCGCAGATGGCGGTGGCCTATGTCCTGATCGTCCTCAACGGCTCCACGACGGCCGCCATCCTCGTCACGCTCGCGATCGGCGCCGCCGTCGGGCTGATGAATGCCGTCCTGATCGTGCGCTTGCGCGTGCCGGACCTGCTCGCGACCCTCGGCATGCTGTTCCTGCTGGCCGGCCTGCAGCTCATTCCCACGGGCGGGCGGTCGATCGCGCCGGGCATGGCGCTGCTGGACGGCACGGCCGCCACGGGCACGTTTCCCGCCGCCTTTCTGGCGCTCGGCCGCGCCCGGCTGTGGGGCGTCGTGCCGGTGCCGGTGCTCATCCTGGCCGTGGTGGCGCTGGTGTTCTGGTTCGTGATGGAGCGCACCCGGTGGGGACGGGTGTTCTACGCCGTCGGCGGTTCGGAGCTGGCCGCACACCTCGCGGGCGCGCCGACCCGCCGTTACCGCACGCTCGCCTATGTGCTGTCGTCGCTCATCGCCGCGTTGGGCGGCATTCTTCTCGCCGCCCGCCTCGGGCGCGGCGACGTCAGCGCCGGCAATTCGCTGATGCTCGACGCGGTCGCCGCCTCGCTGATCGGCTACGCGGTGCTCGGAGCCGGCCGGCCCAACGTGTTCGGCACGGTCGTCGGCGCCATCTTCGTCGGCGTGCTGCTCAACGGCCTGACGATGCTCAACGCCCCCTACTACCTTCAGGACTTCATCAAGGGCGTCGTGCTGATCGCCGCCCTTGCGCTGACGTTCGGCCTGGCCCGACGCACGTCCTGATCACGTCCATCGTGGAAAGCAAGGAGATCGATCGTGATCCGTCGCACGTTCCTGCGTCTTGGGCTTGCCGGCACGCTGCTGGCGTCGCTGGGCTTCGCATCAGCCGCCGACGCGGCCGGCATTGCCGGTGCGCCGGCCCCCTTCGACAAAGGCGGCGTCCGGGTGGCGCTGATCGTCTATCTGTCGGGTGGCGACTATTACCAGAACTACGAAGCCGGCGTGAAACGGCAGGCGGCCGAGTTGGGCATCGAGCTGCGCTCCTTCCAAGGCCGACAGAAGCCTGACGAGCAGCGCGAACAGATCCGGCAGGCGATCAACCTCGGCGTCAACGGCATCATCCTGGCCGGCGGCAAGGGCGAAGCGGTGTCCGACGTGGTGCAGGAGGCCATCGATGCCGGCATCACGATCGTCACGCAGAACATCACGCTGCCGCAGAAGGAGGTGATCGTCATCGACCAGGACGAGTCCAAGCAGCTCGACCTAGTGCTCAATCAGGCGATCGCCGACAACGGCGACGACTTCAGGGCCGGCTACATCTATGTCGAAGGCTTTCCTGCCCTCGACAAGCGGGAGGTGGCGTGGCGCGCCTTCCTGAAGGCCCACCCGAAGGTGAAGCAGCTGGCCCAGTGGGGCGCGGTGGACGACACGCCGGCCCAGACCACCGCCAACCAGACGGCGGCGGCCTTGCGCGCCAATCCCGAGATCAACGTCATCCTGGGCCCGTGGGACGAGTTCGCGCGTGGCGCCAAGATCGCGGTCGACGAGGCCGGCCTATCCGACAAGATCAAGATCTACAGCGTCGATGTCTCGACCTCCGACATCCAGGCGATCCGCGAGCCGGGCAGCCCCTGGGTCGCCACGTCCGCGATCAGCGCCGCCGGGACGGGTGCTGCCGCACTCCGCGCGGTCGCCCTCGCCCGTACCGGCGAGCTCAAGACGACGCGCGTGCTGCTGCCGCCGACCCTCATCACCCAGGCATTCCTCAAGGACAAGGACATCAAGAACGAGGAGGAGCTGAACGCCAAGCTGCCGGGCTTCGATCTGAAAGGCGAGGTGACCGCGGAGTGGATCCGGAAGGCGGGCACGAAGAACTGAAGGCAGACAGACAAGCCCGGCCGACGATCCCGGCTCCGGCCGCGACGGCAGGTCGCGGGATCGTCGCCACCCACCCCTTGAGCCGCCCGGGCCCATTCACTGGGCAAGCCAGGTGTCGGCAAAATCGCTGGAGGCCACGTCGACCGTCGTCACGTGGTCGTGGACGCGGCTGTTGCTCACGATGATGGTCGGCAAGGCCACCAGCGCGATGGCCGGCAGATCCGCGCCGGTGATCGCCTGGATCTCCTTGAACTGCTGGGCCCGCTTGCCCTCGTCCACCTCCACCGCCGCCTGCCTGAACAGGTCGTCGACGCGCGGATTGTTGTAGTGGGCCGCGTTGAGATAGGGCAGCGGATGCTTGATGCCGTCCGACCAGTAGAGCCGTTGCACGCCCGCTGTGGGATCGAACAGGCGGCTGATGCCGTTGAGGTTCAGCTCGAAGCCGCGGTCCGTGTAGACGCGCTTGATGTAGGTGGCGAGATCGCCGTCCACGATCTCCACCTTGACGCCGACCCGGGCAAAGGCGGCGCGGAGGTATTCGGCGGTCTGCTTGAAGGTGGCGCCGGGTAGAAAGGCGAGCCGCAGCGAGAGGCGGCTGCCGTCACCGCCGCGCGGCAGTCCGGCGGCGTCGAGCAGGCGGTTCGCCTTGGCCAGGTCGAAGGGATAGTCGAACGGCGCCTCGTCGTTGTAGGCGGCGAGCGCCGCCGGAATGGTCGACGCCGCCGCGGCCGCATGGCCGTAGTAGATCGACTCGACGATGAAGCGTCGGTCGATGGCATGGGCCAGCGCGTGGCGCACCTCCGCGCGGGCAAGCGCCGGATGGTCGAGATTGAACTCGAAGATCTGCGCGTTGTTCAGGTAGGCGTCGCGGAAGGTGTCGATCCGCAGGCGGGGATTGGCCTTGAGCCGCTCCAGATCGGGCAGGGCGACGCTGAAGCTGACGTCGGCCTCGCCCGTCTCCAATGCGACGGAAGCGGCCGCCGCATCGCTCACGAAGCGCACGACGACGGCGTCGACCAAAGGGCGGTCGGCGCGCCAGTAGTGCGGGTTGCGGCGCAGCAGCACGTGGCTGCCGCGCTCCCATTCCACGAAGACGAACGGCCCGGTTCCCACCGGCGCGTTGCCGTTGGGGCTCTCGGCCAGGTTGGCCGTGGCGTAGGTATGGGCCGCGACGATGGGCGTCTCGCCGCCGGTCAGCGCCTTGAGCAGGTAGGGCGTCGGCTTGGACAGCACGAGGATGGCCGTGTGCGCGTCCGGCGTCTCGACGGCGTCCAGGTTGGCGAAGGTGATGCGGCCGCGTGGCCCCACGCGCTTGTGCGCCAGCAGCGAGAAGCGCACGTCTTCGGCGGTGAAGTCCTTGCCGTCGTGCCACCTGACCCCCTGGCGCAGCGAAAAGCGGTAGCGCAGGCCGTCGGCGCTGACGCTCCAATCCGTTGCGAGGCGCGGCTGCACGACGAACTGCGGATCGAAGCCGATCAGGCCTTCCAGGACCTTGCTGCTGACGGTGCGGGTGCGCGTGTTGGAATCGAGCAGATGCACCAGGGTCGTCGGCTCGCCCTGCTCGACCAGGGTGATGGTGCCGCCCTTGCGAGGTGTCGTCTGGGCGGATGCCGGCCGCGCCAGACCGGCCAAGCGGGTGGCGCCAGCGGCGGCGAGCACGAGCGACTGGCGTCGGGAAATACGCATGGCGCCGCCTCAGCCCTTCAGCCAGACGTCGGCGAAATTGCTGCTCACGCCGGTGGCGCCGGTGGTGTGGCCGACGACCTTCCGGTTGTAGATGGTGACCGAGCGGCTGAGCAGCAGCGGCAGGACAGGCAGGTCCTCGGCGAGGATCGACTGCACCTTGTCGATCTGCGCCTTGCGCTTGCTCGTGTCCGCCTCGACGGCGATCTGCGCGAAGAGCTGATCCACCTCCGGATTGGCATAGTGGCTTGCGTTGGTGAAGGCGACACCCTTGCGGTAGTTGTCGCTGGTGAAGAACCGCTGCAGGCCGACCGTCGGATCGAACATGTTGGTGAAGGGGTGGTTGGTGAAGTCGTAGTCGCGGTCGCCGTAGACGCGTCGCAGGTAGGTCGGGAAATCCTGGCCGCGGACGGTGACCTCGATGCCGACCTTGGCCAGCGCATTCTTGAGGTATTCCCCGGTGCGCTTGAAGCCTTCGCCGAACGGCTGGTAGTCGTGGAACAGGCTGAACCGCGGCTGCCCGGACTGGCGTGGAAAACCCGCTTCGTCCAGTAGCCGCTCGGCCAGCTTCGGGTCGAACCGATAGGTCTTGACGTCGGGATTGTAGAAGCGTGTCAGCGTCGGGCTGACGATGTTCAAGGTCGGGTCGCCCAGCCCGTACCAGGCCACGTCGAGCACGACCTTGGGGTCGATGGCGTGGGCAATCGCCTGCCGCACCTTGACGTTCTTGAGGTAGGCATTGTCCAGGTTGAACTCGATGGCGTAGACCGTCGGGCTGTATTCGTTGCCGCGGCTTTCGAGGCCGAGGTGAGGCAGCGCCCCCAGCCGCTCGATGTCAGGGGGTGAGACGGGAGAGGCCCCGCCGAGAAGGATCTCGCCCGTCTCGAACGCCGTCGCGCGCGCCGCATTGTCCGGGATGATGCGGACCAGGAGCGCATCGATATGAGGCTTCGGCTGATCCCAGTAGTTCGGATTGCGGACGTAGTGGATGTGGCTGCCGGGCAGCCACTCCTTGAACACGAACGGGCCGGTGCCGATGGGCGCGCGGTTGGCGGGATTGGCCAACGGGTCGCCCTTGGCGTCGTAGACGTGCTTGGCGACGATCGGCGATTCCCCGCCGGCGAGCGCGTAGAGCAGGTAGGGCGCCGGCTTCGTCAGGCTGACGACGACCGTGTGGGGGTTGACGGCGCGGACCTCCCGGACGTTCGCATAGGTCGTGCGGCCGCGTGGATGGAACGCCTTCAGCAGGCCGAGCGAGAAGACCACGTCGTCGGCGGTGAACGGCTTGCCGTCGTGCCAGGCCACGCCCTGCCTCAGCTCGAAGGTGTATTCCAGCGAATCCTCGCTCAGGGACCAGGCCGTCGCGAGCTGCGGCCGAGGGCTGAGATCGAAGTCGTACGTGAGCAGGCCTTCGTGCACCTTGGTGCTCGCCTGGATGGCCGGGCCTTCGGTGGTGTTGAAGCTCGACAATGTCGTCGGCTCGGGATGGATGACGAAGCTCAGCGTGCCGCCCCGCCGCGGCGTCTCGCCGGGCGTCTGGGCGTAGGCCCCGCGCCACGCCATGCCGATGAGCGCGCCGGCAGCGGATGCCGCAAGAAGATCACGTCTGGAAACGCTCATCTCGTCCTCGTGTGAACGGGGAGCAGCCGCCATCCCGCACCGGTGCGCGCGGGACCGGAGAGCACCGCTTCGACTGCCGGAGAAGGGCGTCGGGATCGAAGCCGGTGTCCACCGTCCACGCGCGTGATTCCGAGCGGCCGCAGCAGCACCCACACGATGGTGGAATATCTATTCAATGCTAGCAGACGAGAGAACGCGGATCAGTAGAATATGCTTTCGTTGTCGGTAGTATACATGGAATTAACGGTTTCTTTATTGATGGCCGCACATCCACCCGCCGAGCGGCGCGGCGCTCCCGCTCACGTGGCATGGTGGCAGGCGACCCGATGCCCACCGCCGATCGGTCGCAGCTCCGGCTCCTCCTGGGCGCAGACTGCCGTCGCGAGCGGACAGCGCGGGTGGAAGCGGCAGCCGCGCGGGACGTGGCGGGGGCTCGGCAGGTCGCCGCCGAGCGGCGCGGCGTGGCGCCGGCGCGCCGGGTCCGGCACCGCGTCGATCAGGGCGCGGGTGTAGGGGTGGCGCGGGCGGCTCCACAGGCTGTGGTTATCCGCCGTCTCGACGATGCGGCCGAGATACATGACCAGCACCCGGTCGGCGAAATAGTGCACGACGGACAGATCGTGCGAGATGAACAGGTAGGACAGGCTGAACTCGCGCTTCATCTCGCCGAGCAGATTGAGGATCTGCGCCTGGATCGACAGGTCGAGCGCCGACACCGGCTCGTCGCAGATGATCAGGCTGGGGCTGAGGATCAGCGCTCTGGCGATGCCGATGCGCTGCCGCTGGCCGCCGGAGAACTCGTGCGGGTAGCGCGACAGGGCGCCCACCGGCAGGCCGACGCGCTCCGCCATCCCTGCCACCCGGCGTTCGCGCTCGCGCCGGTCCTTGACGCCGTGGACGGCGAGCGGCCCGGAGAGGATATCGCGGATGGTATGGCGCGGATTGAGCGAGGCGAAGGGGTCCTGAAACACCATCTGCGCGCGCCGGCGCAGCGCCCGCAGGTCCCCGCCTCCGAGGCGGCGAATGTCGGCGCCGTCAAACCGGATCGTGCCCTCTGTCGGCTCGACGAGGCGCAGCAGCGATTTGCCGAGGGTGGACTTGCCGCAGCCCGACTCGCCCACGAGGCCGACGGTCTCGCCCGCTTCCAGCTCGAACGACACGCCGTCGACCGCGCGCAGCACGCCGTCGCGGCCGGGGTAGTGGGTGCTGAGCTCAGAGACGGACAGCAGCGGCATGGGCGGGCTCGACGGCAACGGTGACGGGGCAGGCCACGAGCCGGCCGTCCGCGGCGGCGATCGCCGGCGGCGCCGCATCCCGGCAGGAGAGCCGGGCGAGGTCGCAGCGCGGAGCGAAGGGGCAGCCCGGTTCGCCCAGCGCCGAGGCGATGTTGCCGCGGATTTCCGGCAGCGGTCCGTCGCGGTAGTGCAGGGCCGCCTCCAGGCGCGGGGAGGCCCGCAGCAGGCCGCGTGTATAGGGATGCAGTGGCGCCGTGAACAGCGCCTCGGGTGCGGCCTCCTCGACCTTGCGGCCGGCGTACATGACCACCACCCGGTCGGCCCATTGCCCCACGATGCCGAGATCGTGGGTGATCAGGACGAGCGCCATGCCGAGGTCGCGGCGCAGCCCGTCCAGCAGGTCGAGGACCTGCGCCTGGATGGTCACGTCGAGCGCCGTCGTCGGCTCGTCGGCGATCAGCAGGCGCGGGCCGCAGGCGACGGCGATGGCGATCATGACGCGCTGGCGCATGCCGCCGGACAGCTCGTGCGGGTAGTCGTGGATCCGCCGCTGCGGGTCCGGAATGCGCACGAGGTCGAGCAGTTCGACGGCCCGCGCCCGCGCCGCCTTGGCCGAGAGACCCTCATGCAGACGCAGCACTTCGGTTAGCTGCCGCCCGATGGTGAGCACTGGATTGAGCGACGTCATGGGCTCCTGGAAGATCATCGCGATGTCGCGGCCGCGGATGCGCCGGAAGGCCCGGTCGGTGAGCCCCATGACGTCGGTGCCGGCGAAGCGGATTGCGCCCGTCGGCGTGCGTGCCGTCCGCGGCAGCAGCCGCATCAGCGCGAGCGCGGTCAGCGACTTGCCCGAGCCCGATTCGCCGACGATGGCGACCGTTTCGCCGTCCCGAACCGAGAAGCTGAGGCCGCGGACCGGCGTGGCGGAAGGAAAGGCGACGGTGAGGTCGTCGACGTCGAGCAGCGCGGCCACGTCAGCCGTCCCTGGACAAACGCGGGTTGAGCGCGTCGTTGAGGCCGTCGCCGACGAGGTTGAGGGCCAGCACCGTGAACACGATGGCAAGGCCGGGGATGGCCGTCAGGTACCATGCTGTCCTCAGCAGCTCGCGACCCGCGCCGATCATGCTGCCCCAGCTCACCACGTTGGGATCGCCGAGCCCCATGAACGAGAGCGCGGATTCCATCAGGATTGCCGAGGCGACCATCACCGATGCCGTGACGATGATGGGCGGCAGCGCGTTGGGCAGCATCTCTCGGACGATGATGCGGCCGTGGCCGTAGCCGAGGCTCCGCGCGGCGAGCACGAAGTCCGTCTCGCGCAGCGAGCGGAACTCCGCCCGCGCCAGCCGCGCAACGGTCGGCCACGTGGTCATGCCGATCGCCAGCGTGATCGTGATGATCGAGGGCTGCGCGATGGCGACCAGGACGACGAGCAGGATGAAGCCGGGGATGGTCTGGAAGAGCTCGATGAGGCGCACGA
Source organism: Chelatococcus sp. KU-N122 (assembly GCF_055391085.1). NCBI lineage: Bacteria > Pseudomonadati > Pseudomonadota > Alphaproteobacteria > Hyphomicrobiales > Chelatococcaceae > Chelatococcus > Chelatococcus sp. KU-N122. The sequence goes on from NZ_AP043981.1 coordinate 2,489,750, forward strand.
GCACATCGTCGACGGTGCCGCCGAAATAGCCGGCGGTGGCGCCGACGAGAATGCCGAGGGTCAGGCCGACCACGGTCGCCGCGAAGCCGACCAGAAGCGAGACCCTGGCGCCGTGGGCAATGCCGGCAGCGACGTCGCGGCCCAGGGAATCGGTTCCCAGCGGATATTCCGGGTTCTGCCCGGGCCAGAGAAATGGCCGCGCCACCATGCCCAGCGGGTCGTCCGGATAGAGCAGGGGCGCGGCGAGCGCCATCAGCACGACGCCGGCGAGGATGGCGAGGCCGAGCAGCGCGGTCGGGTTGCGCAGGAAGACGCGCAGCGCCCGTCGCGGGTCGGGCGGCGTCAGGTCGGCGACCGCCGCGCTGGTCGCGCGGGCGGCATCGGCGGCGTGGACATTGGTCCAGCCTGCCTCCGCCCCTCCCGGCGGCAGGCCGATGGCGTCGGCCCTCACCGGCAGGGAGCTCGTGCGCTGGACGCTCATCAGCGGACCGCGATGCGAGGGTCGAGATAGGCCTGGACGAGATCGACGACGACGTTGACGGCGATGACCAGGAGTGACGAGAGGAAGAGAACGCCGAGCAGCACGGAAAAGTCGCGCGCCATGACCGCCTCGAAGGCGAGCCGGCCGAGGCCGGGCCAGCTGTAGACGGTCTCGACCACCACTGCGCCGCCGAGCAGCCCGCCGAAGTGCACGCCGGCGACCGTGGTTAGCGGCAGCAGGGCATTACGCAGCACGTGGCGGAAGGTGATGACGAGTGGGGAGAGACCCTTGGCCGCGGCGGTGCGGACATAGTCCTGGGAGAGCACCTCGAGCATGGCGGCACGGACCAGGCGCGAATAGATCGCGACGTAGAACAGCGCGAGCGCGGTCGCCGGCAGGATCATGTAGCGCAGCTGGTCGCGCACCGCCTCCCAGCCGCTGAGGTTGGCGCCGATGGTGCGCACGCCGCCGCTGGGCAGGATGCCGAGCTTGACCGAGAACAGCACGATCAGCATCAGGCCGATCCAGAAGCCCGGGATCGAATAGAACAGCAGCGCCAGCACCGACAGCAGCCGATCCAGCCACGTGCCGGAAAAGCTGGCCATGGCCACCCCCAGCAGGATCCCGAGCGCCAGCGCGATGACGATGGCCGACACCATCAGCAGCAGCGTGCCGGGCAGCCGCTGTCCGATCAGCTCCGCCACCGGCATGTTGTAGCGCGGCGAAAAGCCCAGGCTGAAATGGGCGAGATTGTTCAGGTAGGCGATGAGCTGCTGCACCACCGGAAGGTCGAGCCCGAAGCGGGAGCGCAGCATGGCCATGGTCTCTTCCGTGGCCGCGCCGGCCTCCGCCGCCATCACGTCGGCCGCATCGCCGGGCGCGAGCTGCAGCAGGAAGAAATTGAAGAGCAGGATACCGAAGACCGTCGGAATGGCATGCAGGGCCGTCCGCCGCATCGTCCGCGCGAGGCGCAGGACGGTCTTCATCGGCCCATCCGGCGCCGCGGCCTGGCCGCCGCCGCTCTCTGCGCCGGGCTGCGCCCGGAGGCCGCTTCGATGCGCTGCACGATCATCTCCGGTGCCTGTACCGATTGCTGCACGCACATTTGACTAGTTCGATAAAACCCGTCAACTAGGTCTTGGTCCAGGTCATCAAGTAATTCTGCTTTTCGCCAGGGATAAGATCAGACTGAAGAGAATTATAATTTCAAATCTTGTGGCGATTGTAGGTTTTGTCTATCGTGATTTGGCTGAATTGCGAAATTATATACTGCCGTCTGACTGATGGCGGCTGCGGCGGCGTCGCCCGCTGCCGTTCGAATGCGAGAGGTGCGCATGACCATCGTCCATAAGCCCAGCTCGCCCGCCGGCCTCACTGCGTCATCCCTCGGGCCGGGCGCGTTTCCCGCAAGCCCGCTGTCGCAGGCGTTGCGGCAGCCGATCCTGCTCGGCCTGTTCCTGCCCATCCAGGCGGGCGGCTGGAGCCAGTCGACCTTGCCCCGCACCACGGACTGGCGCTTCGACTACAACCGGGATCTCGTCCTGACCGCTGAGGAGCTGGGCTTCGACCTCGTCTTCGCCCTGTCGCAATGGCTGCCCAAGGGCGGTTACGGCGGGGTCCACGACGGTCAGGCGCTGGACTCCTTCGTGACCACCGCGGCACTGACGGCGATCACCCGGCGCATCATTCTCATCTCCACCGTCCATGTCCTCTACGGGCCCTGGCACCCGCTGCATTTCGCCAAATACGGCGCCACCCTCGACCACATCTCGGGCGGCCGCTGGGGGGTCAACGTCGTCACCGGGCACCGCGCGGTCGAGCACGAGATGTTCGGCTGGAACCGGATCGAGCACGACCGCCGCTACGAGCTCGCTGCCGAATTCATCGACGTGGTCCAGCGGCTGTGGAGCGAGGACGAGAATGTGTCGTTCGAGGGGATCTCGTCCTGGAAGCTCAAGGACGCCTTCGTCACCCCGAAGCCGAATTTCGGGCGCCCGATCCTGGTCAACGCCACCGGGTCGGACGCCGGCATCGCCTTTGCGGGCCGCTATTCCGACATCGTCTTCATCACCAGTCCCGCCGGATCGGACATCGCGAGCACGCTCGAGGCGCTTCCGGCGCACACCGCGCGCGTCAAGGAGGCGGCCACCGCGGTCGGCCGCCAGATCCGCACGCTCATCAATCCGCTGGTCGTCGTGCGGGAGACGGAACGCGAGGCATGGGCCTACGCCGACGCCATCGTGGCCCATGGCGACAGCCGGGTGCCCAAGGGCTTCAACGGCTTCGACAGCGACGCTCACGCCTGGAAGGGGCGCGAGGGCCGCGACGATCCCTATCGCCCGATCGGCGGCAACATCCGCGTCATCGGCTCGCCCGAGCAGGTCGTGGAGCAGTTCCTGGCCCTCAAGCGGGCCGGCATCGACGGGCTCCAGCTGTCGTTCTACGACTTCAAGCCGGACCTCGCGTTCTTCGGCGAGCGGGTGCTGCCGCTGATGCGGCAGGCCGGCCTGCGGCACTGACGGATGATCACGTCCGATCGGCCAGGCGTTGGTGCGCGGGGTAGGGCAGCCCCAGGTTGGCCCGCAGGGTGCGGCCTTCGTACTCCGTCCGGAACAGGCCGCGCCGGCGCAGCTCGGGGATCACCAGCTCGATGAACTCTTCCAGCCCGCCCGGCAGATAGGGCGCCATGACGTTGAAGCCGTCTGCGGCGCCGTTGCGGAAGCGCTCCTCGAGCTGGTCGGCGATCTGCCCGGGCGTGCCGATCACCTGCCAATGGCCACGCGCACCGGCGATCTCGAGGTAGAGCTGACGAATCGTCAGGTTCTCGCGTCGCGCGAGATCGATCAGCAGTTGTTGCCGGCTCTTGGGCCCGTTGGTCTCCGGCAGCTCCGGCAGAGGGCCGTCGAGCGGGTAGCCGCTGAGGTCCACCCCGCCGAGCGTCGAGCCGAGCAGCGACAGGCCGACGACCGGATGAATGCGCGACTGAAGCTCCTCGAATCTCTCCCGGGCTTCGGCCTCCGTGCGGCCGATCACGGGAAAGATGCCGGGCATGATCTTGATGTGGTCGGGATTGCGCCCGTAGCGGTCGGCCCGGGTCTTGATGTCGGCATAGAAGGCCTGCGCCTCCTCCAGCGTACGCTGCGCCGCGAAGATGACCTCCGCCGTGCCGGCCGCAAGGTCCTTGCCGGCCTCCGAGGCGCCCGCCTGCACGAGGACCGGATGCCCCTGCGGCGAGCGCGCCACGTTCAGCGGACCACGCACCTTGAAGTGCCTGCCATGGTGATCGAGCAGGTGATGCTTCGCCGGGTCGAAGAACAGGCCGGTCTCCCGGTCACGGACGAAGGCGTCGTCCTCCCACGAGTTCCACAGGCCCTTCACCACCTCGGCGAACTCGCGCGCCCGGTCGTAGCGATCGGCGTGGGCGGGATGGGCGTCGAAATTGAAGTTGAGCGCCTCGGCCTCGCTGCTGGACGTGACCAGGTTCCAGCCCGCGCGGCCCTTGCTCAGCTGGTCGAGCGAGGCGAACTTGCGCGCGATGTTGTAGGGCTCGTTGAAGCTGGTCGAGGCCGTGGCGATGAGGCCGATCCGCTCGGTGACGACCGAGAGGGCCGCAAGCAGCGTCAGCGGCTCGAAGGAAACGGCGCGTGAGGTGCGGCTGAGCGGCGCCAGGTCGCGCTCGCGGACGCCGGCGCTGTCGGCGAGGAACAGCGTGTCGAACCTGGCATGCTCCGCGATCCGGGCGAGATGGATGAAGTGCTCGACGCTGACGCCTGCGCGCGCATCGGACTCAGGGTGGCGCCACGCGGCCACGTGATGCCCGTCGGTCATCAGGAACGCGCCGAGGCGCAACTGTCGTGTCCCGGACATGCCGTCGTCCTTCGATGGGGCTGATCAGGCGCTGGCCCGCAGCGCCCCGGCGTAACCGCTGTCCGGCCGAGGCAGGCCGAGGTGATCGCGCAGCGTGCGGCCGGCATAGTCCTCTCGGAACAGGCCGCGCCGCCGCAGCAAGGGCACCACCTCCGCCACGAAGACGTCCAGGCCGCCGGGGAACCACGGCGGCATGACGTTGAAGCCATCGGCCGCGCCGCCCTCGAACCAGGTCTGGATGGCGTCCGCGATGCCCTCGGGCGTGCCGGCCAGCACCCAGTGGCCGCGCGCGCCGGCCAGCCGTTGGATGAGCTGCCGGATGGTGGGCCGCTCGCGATCGACGATGTCGATGACCACCTTGAACCGGCTCGCCACGCCGATCGGGCTGTCGGTCCGCACCAGGTGGCGCGGGAAGGGCGCGTCGAGATCGAAGCCCGAGAGGTCGAGACCGATCATCCGGTGCAACTGGTCCAGCGAGTAGGCGGGCTGGATCAGGTCGTTGAACTCTTCGACGAGCCGGCTGGCTTCCGTCTCGGTCGATCCGATGAACGGGCTGATGCCGGGCAGGATCTTGACGTGGGCGGGATTGCGCCCGAACGCGGCGGCCCGCTGCTTGATGTCGCCGTAGAACTCCTGGGCGCTGGCGAGGGTCTGATGGGCGGTGAAGATGGCTTCGGCCCACTGCGCCGCGAAGGACCGGCCCTCATCGGAGGAGCCGGCCTGCACGTAGACCGGCCGGCCTTGCGGGCTGCGCGGCGCGTTGAGCGGCCCGCGCACCTTGAAGTGCCGCCCCACATGATCGATCGCATGGATCTTGCTGGTGTCGGCGTAGATCCCGGATGCGGGGTCGACGACGAGGGCGTCGTCTTCCCAACTGTCCCAGAGGCGCGTGACCACCTCCAGGAACTCCCGTGAGATGTCGTAGCGATCGGCATGAACCGGGTGGTCCTTGAGGCTAAAATTCTGTGCCGCGGCCGCGACGCTCGTGGTCACGATGTTCCAGCCCGCGCGGCCGCCGCTGAGGTGGTCCAGCGAGGCGTAGAGGCGGGCGAGGTTGTAGGGCTCGTAGTAGGTGGTCGAGGCGGTGCCGATGAGGCCGATATGGCTGGTGGCGGCTGCGATCGCCGACAGCCACGTCAGCGGCTCGAGCCGGAAGCGCGAGCCGTAGCGCACGTCGTCCGACAAGGCCGGCCCGTCGGCGAAGAACACCGCGTCGAACTTCGCGGCTTCAGCGCGCCGGGCCAGGTCCTGGTAGAAGGTGATGTCCAGCAGTCGCTCCGGTTGGGACCCCGGATAGCGCCAGCCCGCTTCGTGGTGGCCGCCGGGATAGATGAACAGGTTCAGCGTCAGCTGCCGCTGGGCCGCCATGGGCGTGCCTCCTCGTCTCACTCGGCCGCCAGCGGCGGCTGGCCGCGCCAGATCGCCGAGGCATAGAGCGTCTCGTCGAAGTCGGGCGGGATCGGCGCCGTGATGCGCGCTTGGTGCGCATCGAAATCATCGAAGAACAGGTCGCGGCTGATCGCGGCGACGACCGCCGGAACGTCGCGCTTGAGGCTCGGCACGTCGCCGACCGGCAGGCCGAAGCTGACGAAGCCCGCCGGATTGTAGACGTGGATGTTCTTGAGGAACGGCGCACGACCGGGCGTGCGCTCGAGGTATTCGTGGCCCGTGCCGAGGTAGGGGTGGGCGGCGAGATCGTCGTCTTCGTCCCCGGGCGGCGGCGTGAAGCGGTCACGCCACAACAGGACGTCCGCCGCGATGGCGGTGAGCTCCGGCCGCGCTGCGAGATCGACGACGTAGCCGGTTCCCGAAATGACGAAATCGAAGCTGAACGGGCCGCCGGAGGCCTCGGCGACGACACGGCCGCCGTCGAGCCGCGCCGCGGTCCAGGGCGCGGCGAGGTGAAGGTGGAAGTTGGCAAACGCCACGGCGCGGGCGACGGCGTCGGGCGGCGGCGTGGAGCCGGCATCCCGGAAGCGGATGGCCTGCTGCCAGCGGGCCGCATCCGGCAAATGCGCGTAATTGTCGTAGGCGCCCGGATAGCCGCGCGCGCGGATCACCGGCAGCGCCGCGATCCTGTCGCGCCGGGCGAACAGATGCACGGCAGCCGCTCCCGCCTCGAGCGCCACGGCCGCCGCATCGAATGCGGAGGCCGCCGCCCCGAGCACCGCAACCTGCTTGCCGCGCAGCGCGGGAAAATCGATGGCGTCGGCCGTGTGGGCGTGATGCGACCCCGGCAGGCCGGCGAGCATTGGAAGAAGACGGGGACGACCATTGCCGGCGACGCCGTTGGCCAGGATCACCTTGCGCGCGGTCTCGATCCGGCTGGTCCCCGCGACATCCAGGTGGAGGCGCAGATGACCATCGCCGGGCTCGATGTGCTGAAGCCGTGTGCCGTACCGAACGGGAATGCCGAGCACCTGGCGATACCAGCTCAGATAGTCGGCCCACGCCAGGCGCGGGATCCGGTCGACGGCGGCGTAGGCCTCCTTACCGAAACGCGCCTCATACCAGGCCTGGACGCCGAGGCCCGGCAGGCCAAGCTCGGGGCCGGGCAGGATCTTCGGCGTGCGCAACTTGTCCATGCGCGCCCGCGTGCGCCAGACGCCGGCCTGCGCTTCGTCCGGGGCGGCGTCGATGACGGCAACCTTGCCGATCCCCGCCCGCCCCAGAGCGAACGCGAAGGTCGTCCCGGTCTGGCCGCCGCCGACGATCAGGACGTTGTGGTCAATGTCGCGACGGTCGGGCACCCAGTTCTCCGGTGCCGGGCCGATGAGGCGAAGCGTCTCGTCCGCTTGGGAATGGTCGTGCTGGCCCACAACGCACCTGCATGCTGCTTGACGTAAGAACTTGGGAACGGTGACGTCGTGGGGCGCAAAGTCAATAGCATAATCGTCTGTTTAAGATTGTTGTGCCGCAATTCTATTCTGTAAACGGACTGAATGCCATGCGAATAGCGCCCCGCGCTGCGCAGTCATAGCGGCGACGTACGGTTGACAACGGTTTCGTCTATATAATACTCGCGTGATCTAAGCATCGCATCGCCCGAAATCGGTCGAGGGTTGGCCATGTCTCTGGATCGACGGCAGTTCAGCGGGGCGGTGGCCTCGGCGGCCGCGCTTGTACTCGGGGCCCGGACGGGGTGGGCGCAGGCTTCGCCGCCCGGCGCTCTTTCGGGCCAGCCGGTTCGCGGCGGCACCTTGCGCTGGGTCTACTACCCCGAGCCATCGGCGATCATCGCCATCAACACGTCGTCGGGCACCGGGCAGACCATCGGCTCAAAGATCAACGAGGGCCTGCTCACCTACGACTACGAGCTCAACCCGCGCCCGGTGCTGGCGACCGAATGGGTCATCAGCCCGGACGGCCTGCGCTATCGCTTCAAGCTCAGGCCCGGCGTGCGGTGGCATGACGGGCAGTCGTTCACGTCCGCCGACGTCGCCTTCTCGATCGACCGCCTGCGCCAGGCCCATCCGCGCGGCCGCATCACCTTCGCCAACGTCGTCGCGGTCGAAACCCCTGATCCGCTGACCGCGGAGATCGTGCTGTCGCGGCCGGCGCCCTTCCTCATCACGGCGCTGTCCGGGGCGGAATCGCCGATCGTCCCGAAGCATATCTACGAGACCTTCCACCCCGAGGAGCAGCCGAAGTTCAACCAGACGATCGGCACCGGACCGTTTATTCTCAAGGAATGGGTGCCGGGGAGCCATCTCCTCTTCGTCCGCAATCCCGACTATTGGGACGCCCCGAAGCCCTACGTGGACAGCCTGGTGATGCGGATCATCCTCGATCCGGCGGCGCGGGCCGCGGCGCTGGAAGCGGGCGAGGTCGACATCGGTGCCAATCCGGCGCCGCTCTCCGATATCGATCGGCTGAAAACCAATCCGAACCTGATGGTTGACACCACCACCTACGCCTATTCCGGGCCGCAGCAGCAGCTGTTCTTCAATCTGGACACGGGCATCCTGCAGGACCGGCGGGTGCGCCTCGCCATCGCCCAGGCCATCGATCTGAAGGCGCTGCTGAACACGGTCTATTTCGGGCTCGGCCAGGTCTCGCCGAGCCCGATCAGCGTCGTGCTGCCGAAGTTCTACGATCCCGCCATCAAAGCCTACCCATTCGACCTGCGGACGGCGGAGCGGCTGCTCGACGAGGCCGGCCTGAAGCGGGGGGCCGATGGCACGCGCGCCAGGCTCAGGCTTACCCAGAATCCCTTCCTGCCCGTCACCTTCGGCGACTTCGTCCGCCAGGCGGTGCGCCGGATCGGCCTCGACGTGGATCTCCAGCGCTATGATCTCGGGACCTATCTCAACGTCGTCTACAAGGCCCGGACGTTCGACCTGGTGATCGAGAGCCTGTCGAACACCTTCGATCCGACGCTCGGCGTACAGCGCGCCTACTGGTCCAAGAACTTCAAGATCGGCCTGCCGTTCTCGAACGCCGCCCACTACGCCAACGGCGAGGTCGACCGACTGCTGGAAGCGGCCGCCGTCGAGCCGGACGAGGCCAAGCGCCGCGACCTCTGGTTCAAGTTCCAGGCGATCATCCACGAGGAGATCCCCTCGGTCGACCTCGTGGCGCCCGCCGGGATCATCGTCGCCAACCGCAAGGTGAAGAACTTCGCGCCCGGGGCCGATGGCCTGAACGGCAGCTTCGCCGACCTCTACATCGCATCCAATCCATGACACAGATCGATCTTGCCTGGGGGGCCGGCCCCAGCACCACCTACGAGACGCTGGCTGGCCGGTTCCGGCCCACCTTCGCCCGCATTCGCGCCACCGCCGTCGTACGCGATGTGCAGCGCCGCCTGCCGCACGACGAGATTGCGTGGCTGAAGGCCGAGGGCTTCACCAAGCTGCGCCTACCGCCGGACGACGGCGGCTTCGGAGCGACCCTGCCGGAGTTGTTCAACCTGCTGATCGAGCTGTCCGAGGCCGATCCCAACGTCACCAATGCCCTGCGGTCCCACTTCGGCTTCACCGAGGACGTGCTGAACGCCGCGTCGCCCGAATGGCGGGCTCGCTGGTTCGCCCGCATCGCAGCGGGCGAGACCGTCGGCAGCGGCTTCTCGGAGACCGGCGATAGCAAGCTCAGCGCCTTTTCCACCCGGCTCGTCCGCAACGGCGGCCAGTGGCTGCTGAACGGCGAGAAATACTACACCACCGGCTCGCTGTTTGCGGACTGGATCAACCTCGGCGCCCAGGACGAGAACGGCGAGCCGGTCGGTGCCGTGGTGCCCCGGCGGGCGGCGGGGGTCGAGGTGCTCGACGATTGGGATGGCTTCGGCCAGGCGCTCACCGCCAGCGGCACGGCGCGGTTCTCCAACGTCGCCATCGATCCCGTGCTGACCAATCCGTTCGGCACCCGGTTCCGCTATTCCTCCGCCTTCTTCCAGCTCGTTCATCTCGCCACCCTGGCCGGCATCGGCCGCGCGGCATCGAATGACGTGGCCCAGCTGGCCGCGGCGCGCCGGCGCATCTACAGCCATGGCAACGGCCAGAGCGTTGCCGCCGATCCCCAGATCCTCCAGGTGGTCGGGCGCGTGCGCGGCTCGGCCTACGTGGCGGGCGCGGCCGTCCTGAAGGCCGCCGAGGCGCTGCAGCGGACCTACGACGCGCACGTGGCCGGCGCGGGAGAGGCCGAGGACGCCGCCGGCAATATCGCGGAACTGGAGGTGAACCAGGCGGTGACGGTGGTGTCCAACCTCGTCCTCGATGCGACGACTGTGCTGTTCGACGCCCTGGGCGCCTCGGCGACCAAGCGTAGCCATGGGCTCGACCGGCATTGGCGCAATGCCCGCACCATCGCCTCCCACAATCCACGCATCTATCGCGAGCGCGTCGTGGGCGACTTCGCAGTGAATGGGACGCCGCCGCCACCGCAATACCGCGTCGGCACGGCGTGACCGGCTGCCCGCCGCCACGGCCGTCGTCGGCGAAGGCTTGCCAAGCCTGGGAATGGACTGGATCAGGGCATGGGTGTAGGCCTCGCAGGCTGTTGACGAAGAGGCCCGCTGCGGCGGTCACGCTCATTCGACTGTCGGAATTGTTGCCTCCCGCGCAAGCGCAGCAATCACCGATGGGCGCACCGCGATACGTCGCATGTAGTCGGCGATCTTCGGCCAATCTTCGAGGTTGATTGAGAAGCCGGCCATCCGCCCCTATGCCGCCAGCATGAAAGGGATGCGCTGCCCCGGGTGTGGGGAACGACGGTAGCGGGCCTCCGCTACCATCGCACCCCCCCGAACTTTCGCGTTCGGGAACATGGTGCGGTCGGCCAAAAGCGCCGCGAGCCGCCCCTCGATCAGCACCTCAGCTTCACCGTTCGCCGGCGGCATCACCGTCACCGTCTGGATCATATCGCGCAGCGCCTGCGTCGATTCCGCGCCGACGGGCAAGGCCGGCGCGGATTGCTTCGTCCAGGCGAGCGACGTTGGTGAGGTACTCGTCGACGGCCCGCGGGTGCAGGGACACGACCTTCGGAGGCTTCTCCATCGACACAAGCTGCTGCTCGGCCTCGGCCTTGCTCGCCCGCAATTCCGTGAGCCGCTCGCGCCCTTCGTCGTCGCCCATCATCTCCTTGACGAGCAGGTCGAGCACCAGGGATATCTCGCGCTTCGCCGATTCGAGACGCCGCTCAATCTGAGCGCGGTCCTTGATGATGCCAGCGGCGAGGCGCCGGCGCTCATCGTTGTAGGCGCGGATGTACGCCTCGATCATGTCGCGTTGTGCGAGCCGCTCGCGCAGGCAGGGCTTCTGGACCCACTCGGTAGCGGTTAACGCCGCAGTCAGAGCTGTCATGGTTAGCGCAACCAAGTTCGGCGTCACCAACCGCGCTTCGCTTGTCGCCGAACGGCGGCGTTGGCAGCGATGCACGCGGCGTGCGCTCCTGAGCACCACGCCGGCCGCCGCCGCGGCTACGTGATCCGCGGTTGCGCTCCCGGCCGGACATCAGGTGTTCGTTCTAGTCCGGTCCCCTGTTCGTTCCTGTCCTAGTCCCCGATCGCGCAACCTCCGAAGCGAGGCTGTTCCCGATCTGACCACCCTGCGGCCGGGCTGAGCCGCACCTGCACCACCTGGAGCCTCCCATGAAACTGCCCATCGCCGCGGCTGCGGCCGTCTGCGGGCTGCTCGGCGCGTGCACCCAACTGCAGCAGGGCCTCGCCGCCGTCGACCTGTTCGTGGACAGCGCGTTGCTCACCGGCGCGCGCACGGCGTCTGCACCACGACCACCAACAACCCCTCCGCCGTCACCGCGGTGCGCCAGGCGCGCCAGCAGGTCGACGCCATCGCCCAGGCCCGCGGCCTGTACGTGCCGACGCGCAGCCGGCTGCTGTCGTTCCTGTCGCCGGCGGGTCGTCCCTGATGGCCCGCCTGGTCGCCGGCATCTTGCTCGGGCTCGCCGCCGCCTCGGTCGCCGCGCTGCTCACTCTGACCGGAGCGGCGGCGCCGTAGAGGCGCGCGCCGCCGACGTTCTACATCCGCTCGCTCGCGGGGCAGCTCTCGGCGGCTCACAAGGTCTGATTTCGCCAAGCGCAGGTCACCGCGGAGGTGAAGGTTGTTACAGCTACAACCGCGATAAGAATTCCTCTAGCTCAGCATTGTGCCTTGCGCTAATATTATAAGTAGGCGGACGCTTGGGTTCGACCGTCGTGGCTATGGTGAGCCAGGACGCCGCCCTAGTTATTGTGGATCAAATTGGTGGACTGCCTAAGAGCGAAGCGGCTCGCCGTATTCGCTATAGTAATTGTGCCGAACCCTGCTGACCATGCGAAGGGAGGCGCAGCATGTCTATTGGGACAATCAGAATAGCGGCCGTAGCACTTACGCTGACGGCGGGGACGCCCTTGGCGCTCGCGCAAGCCACGACTGCCCCCGCACTACGACAGAGCAGCCAAGTCGATTTCGACAAGCTCACGGATGCTCGAATCGAAATCGTGAAGGCTGCGCTGCAACTCACCCCAGATCAGATGAAATATTGGCCGGCGGTCGAGCAGGCCATTCTCACTCGCTCCAAGAACCGGCAAGCGCGGCTTCTGGAACTCGAGAACCGCGTCAGCGAGATTGAGAAGCGCGGCTTCGCCGATAGCGTTCGGGATCGTGACCCAATCGCGTTCCTGAATCGCCGCGCCGCCGCGCTGACGCAGCGCGCAACCGACTTGAAGAGCCTCGCGGACGCGTGGCAACCGCTCTACCAGACGCTGTCCCAGGACCAAAGGCGCAGGATGGCCTTTCTGACGCTCTACGTTCTTCACGAGTTGAGGGACGGGCTTGACCAGCGCTTCGATCGTGGGGACCAGGACGATGGTTGAGCCGAGAGGAACGGGAGTAATCTCGCCTCCTCTCTCGATCTCGTCCGATCAAGTGGTCACAGGGGAGGCGGAGAAGCAAGCAATCGAGGGAGGTTACGATGCTTGGTTTCAAGTTTGTCGCTCTTCCTATCGCTGCGGCGCTTTCCCTCGGAGCGGCAAGCGCTGGAGTAGCTTCACCCCTCAGCGGTACACGGCAGGCGGTTGAAAAGCCTGGGGTCGAGGAAGGCTTGATCGCTAAGGCGCAGACACTGGGAATGCAGCGTCGGTGGGATCGACGGGCCTATCGGCACGACCGTCGGATGGATCGAAGAACGAACCGGTACGAGCGGAGGTTGGATCGGCGCTGAGAGCGGGCAGGTCTGTCCTTCATAGAGGTCGGAACACACTGAGCACCTTGCGGTTGCCCAGGAGCTGTGTCGCTCGAATGGCGAGCGCTTGAGACCGTGTGGCCTTGTGCCAGCCATAGCCCAAAGTCGTGCTTGCGCCGCGCGATCGACTTCGCTCAAACTTGAACATCCCGTTCAGTACCGCAGCGTATTGCCCGTAGTGCAGCGTTGAAAGGCCGGCATCCAAGCGCCGGCCTTTCTTTTTAGACCGAGCTAGGGCGGCTCCGATCCCTGGGGGGTATCGCAGAAGCGCTCCCTTGCAAATGCGACCTGAAGAAAAAGGTCGAACGCTAAAAGGAGCGCGCTGAAGCAAACCCCGGCGTCGGTGCGACGGCGAGGGTTTTATCGTCAGCCTGACGCGAAAGTGCCGGGGCTCCGCAAGCACCTGCGGTGTCGAGGCGTTTTCCCCTATTGCCGGGCTTGTCGGCAATTGCGCGGTGCCGTGGGGCGCATTTGGTGCGGAGCGTCCAACCACCAATGGTGGATAGACCCGCGCGTCAGCCGCCTCAGGCAGCAATCGACGGCTTTCCCGTAGCGACGACCGTCGGCCTAATGCGAAAATGCGAATGCTAAGGCGTCGAGCTTGGACTAGGCGCCGCGTGCGGCCGGACCGCAACGCGCGACTTGCGAACCGGTTCGCAGCGCTGAGCACAGGCTTCGCTGGTGAGGGATACAGGAATCCGCCTGCGCGCGGCGGGCCGAAAAGCAGATGAGCCGGCGACACTCTGCGACGAGCACGTTCGCAGAGGTGCTGAGCCGAGCGCTACGCAGCACGAATAGAGCGATCGACCTTCAGCGTTCGTTGTGACACTAGCCTGGGGAGCGGCCGCATCCAGAGCATCGGATCCAAAAGTGGATACCGGTTTTCGGCATAAATCCGATGCTGAAACAAAGAGCTAAAGCGGCAGCTCCGCTTCCATCGGAGCGTCCGCCGTTCTAGCTGCTCCGAGACGGCGCTGGAAAGGCGCGCTTGGCCGGCCCGGGGCTGGCCCGGTTCCTGCAGCCTACCGCTGCGCGTCGCAGATCGGACAATGTCAGTCATGCATCGCGAGCGCATGGGTGAGCATGACATGCCGAGCGGTGGCTGGAAGCTGGAGGCGGAGCGGACAGGCCCGGGGCCCGGCACCGCGGCCTGCCCCTATCACGGCGCCCAACCGGACGCCGACGGCCGGCCGGCGGCCCGCCGGAACCTGGTCCTGACCGGGGCGTCGCGTGGCATCGGCCACGCCACCGTGAAGCTGTTCTCGGAGGCAGGCTGGCGGATCATCACCTGCTCGCGCCAGCCGTTCGACCGCGAACGGTGTCCGTGGGAGGCAGGGCTCGACAACCACGTCCAGGTCGACCTCGGCGACCAGCGCGCCCTGCCGCGGGCGATCGCCGAGATCAAGGCACAGCTCGCCGGCGAGCCGCTGCACGCGCTCATCAACAACGCCGGCATATCGCCCAAGGACGACGGCGGCGGCCGGCTCGATTCCCTGACCACGCCGCCGGAGACGTGGATGCGGACGTTCCACGTCAACTTCCTCGCTCCCGTCCTGCTCGCCCGCGGCCTGTTCGATGCGCTACACGCCGGACGCGGCGCTGTCGTCAACGTGACGTCGATCGTCGGCCAACGCGTGCATCCGTTCGCCGGCACGGCCTATGCCACGTCGAAGGCGGCTCTCGCCTGCCTCACGCGGGAGATGGCGCACGATCTCGCCCCGCACGGCATCCGCGTCAACGCCATCGCGCCGGGGGAGATCAAGACGGACATCCTCTCCCCGAGACCGAAGCGCGGCTGGCGCCGACCATTCCCATGGGGCGGATCGGCACGCCGGACGAGGTCGCCAAGGTCATCCTTTTTCTGTGCTCGGACGCGGCGAGCTACGTCACGGGCGAGGAGATCCAGATCAACGGCGGCCAGCACATCTGACCGCGCGGTGCGCGGCCGCGGATCGGTGCGCGTGCCGACACAGCCTGTCGCCTTCGCGACAAGCTGTCGTGAGCCGGACACGTCGCCCTCTGCCGCATCGAAATAAAACGATTAAAAACCATAGAATTGGCTCCCTGGCACAGGACTTGAAGAACGTCCCTGTGCATCGCCTCTGCGATCAGGAGCCGGCGTCATGGCCTACAAGATCATTGCCTCCCAGTGCACCGTCTGCGGCGCCTGCGAATTCGATTGCCCGAATGCGGCGATCTCGCTCAAGCGAGACATGTACGTGATCGATCCCAAGAAGTGCACGGAGTGCGAGGGCCAGTTCGATACGCCCCAGTGCGCGGCCGTCTGTCCCGTCGATAACACCTGCGTGCCGGCCGGCTGACGGACGGCGCCAAGCCGGAAGCGGTCCTCCGGCCGAGCCGGACCGCGAGGCAGGCCGGGTGCGCCGGCGTGCCGGGACGTGGCAGCGCAGCAGCGGAACCCGAGCGGAGAGACGAATGGCAGCCGTGCAGGAGACCATCGACCAGGTCCGCCGCATCGATGTGGATCAATACAAGTACGGGTTCGTCACCGATGTCGAATCCGACAAGGCGCCCAAGGGCCTCTCCGAGGACATCGTCCGCTTCATCTCCGCCAAGAAGGCCGAGCCCGCGTGGATGACGGACTGGCGGCTCGCCGCCTATCGCCGCTGGCTCACCCTGCGCGAGCCGCAGTGGGCGCGCGTCGATTATCCGGCGATCGACTATCAGGATCTCTACTACTACGCCGCCCCCAAGCAGAAGCCGGTGCTGGCGTCGCTGGACGAAGTCGATCCGGAGATCCTCAAGACCTACGAAAAGCTCGGCATCCCGCTCCATGAGCAGGAGCTCCTCGCCGGGGTCGAGCGGCCGCGGGTCGCCGTCGATGCCGTGTTCGATTCCGTGTCGGTGGCCACCACCTTCAAGGAGGAGCTGGCCAAGGCCGGCGTCATCTTCTGTCCGATCTCCGAGGCGTTGCAGAAGCATCCGGACCTGGTGCGGACGTATCTGGGGTCGGTGGTGCCGCAGTCGGACAACTACTTCGCCACGCTGAACTCGGCCGTCTTCTCGGACGGCTCCTTCGTCTACATCCCGGCCGGCGTGCGCTGCCCGATGGAGCTGTCCACCTACTTCCGCATCAACGAGCGCAACACCGGCCAGTTCGAGCGCACTCTGATCATCGCCGACAAGGGCTCCTACGTCAGCTACCTGGAGGGCTGCACGGCGCCCAAGCGCGACGAGAACCAGCTGCACGCCGCGGTGGTGGAGCTGGTGGCACTCGACGACGCGGAGATCAAGTATTCGACCGTACAGAACTGGTATCCGGGCGACAGCGAGGGCAAGGGCGGCATCTACAACTTCGTCACCAAGCGCGGCGACTGCCGCGGCGCCCGCTCCAAGATCTCCTGGACCCAGGTCGAGACCGGCTCGGCCATCACCTGGAAATACCCGAGCTGCGTGCTGCGGGGCGAGGAGTCGCGCGGCGAGTTCTACTCGATCGCCATCTCCAACGGCCGCCAGCAGGTCGACAGCGGCACCAAGATGATCCACCTCGGCAAGAACACGTCGAGCCGCATCATCTCCAAGGGCATCGCCGCCGGCCGCTCGGACAACACCTACCGCGGCCTGGTCTCGGCCCACCGCAAGGCGTCGGGCGCGCGCAACTTCACCAATTGCGATTCGCTGCTCGTCGGCGATCAGTGCGGGGCCCACACGGTTCCCTACATCGAGGCCAAAAACGCCTCGGCCGTGTTCGAGCACGAGGCCACGACCTCGAAGATCTCCGAGGACATGCTGTTCTACTGCATGCAGCGCGGCCTCTCCCAGGAGGACGCGGTGGCGCTCGTGGTCAACGGCTTCGTGCGCGACGTCTTGCAACAGCTGCCGATGGAGTTCGCCGTCGAGGCCCAGAAGCTGATCTCCATCAGCCTCGAAGGCAGCGTCGGCTAGAGCATGATCCCAAAAAGTGGACACCGGTTTTTGGACAAGATCATGCTCACAAAGACTTGGAGCAGGATGATTTGAAGAAAAATCATCCTGCTCTAGCGACAGCATGATCCCAAGAAATGGACGCCGGTTAGCGGCTCCCGCCCCCAACCCTTGAGAAGAGGAGCTTTGCCATGACCGCCCTGCTGGAGATTCGCGGCCTGCACGCCGAGGTCGGCGGCCGCAAGATCCTCGACGGCCTCGATCTCACGGTCGGCAAGGGCGAGGTGCACGCCATCATGGGCCCCAACGGGGCCGGCAAGTCGACCTTGTCCTACGTGCTGGCCGGCAAGCCCGGCTACGAGGTGACCGGCGGCGAGGTGCTGCTCGGCGGCCTCGACCTCCTCGCCTTGCCGCCCGACGAGCGGGCGGCGCTCGGCCTGTTCCTCGCCTTCCAGTATCCCATGGAGATCCCCGGGGTTGCCACCACCACGTTCCTGCGTGCGGCGGTGAACGCCCAGCGCAAGGCCAGGGGCGAGCCGGAGATGTCGTCGCCCGACCTGCTCAAGCGCGTGCGCGAGATCGCCAGGGAGCTGAGCATCGATCCGGACATGCTGAAGCGGCCGGTGAACGTCGGCTTCTCCGGCGGCGAGAAGAAGCGCGCCGAGACATTGCAGATGATGCTGCTCGAGCCACGGCTCTGCGTGCTCGACGAGACCGATTCCGGCCTCGACATCGATGCCCTCAAGGTCGTCGCCGGCGGGGTGAACGCCCTGCGCTCGCCCGAGCGGAGCATGGTGGTGATCACCCACTATCAGCGCCTGCTCGACTACATCGTGCCCGACGTGGTGCACGTGCTCGCCGCCGGCCGGATCGTCCGCAGCGGCGGCAAGGAGCTCGCCCGCGAGCTCGAGGCCACGGGCTACAACTCCTATCAGAGCGAGGCGGCGTAGCGACCATGAGCGCCGAGATTCTCCCCATGAGGACCAAGGCCGAGCAGGACCTGGTCGATCTCTTCAGCGCCATGCGGCCGCGGCTGCCCGGGGGCCACGAGGTCGCCGCGCGGCGGGCGGAGGCCTTCGACAGCTTCGCGGCCAGCGGCCTGCCGGGACGCCGGGCCGAGGCCTGGAGATACACCGATCTGCGCGGCCTGATGCGGGATGCGGGCCCGTTGGCCGCCCCTCCCGACGCGGACGCGAGGGCGCGTGCCCGCTCCATCGGAAGCCTGCTCGCGGGGATCAAGGGCCGGCGCATCGTGATGGTCGACGGTGCGTTCATCCCCGAGCTGTCCGACCTGGCCGATCTGGAGACTGGCCTGACCATACGGTCGATGGCCGAGGTGCTGGGCGCCGGCGATCCGCTGGTGGCGGCACACATGGGCCGGGTCGTGCCGGCGGAGGATCCGGCGCTGGCGCTCAACGCGGCGCTCATGGGCGACGGTGTCGTCCTCGCGGTCGCCGCCGGGGCGGTGATAGAGCAGCCGCTCCAGCTCGTCTTCGCCTGCACCAGCGACACGCCCGTCGCCATGTTCACCCGCTCGCTGCTGGTGGTCGAGCCGGGGGCGCGCGCCACCGTGGTGGAGACCTACGGGGGGCCGGACCGGGTCGCCTATCAGGTCAATTCGGCGATCGAGATCGTCATCGGCGAGGGCGCCCGGGTCGACCATGTCAAGGTCACGCGGGAGGGGGGTGATGCGTTCCACATCGCCAGCGTTCTGGCGAACCTGGGGGCGCGTGCTCAGCTCAACGATTTCAGCTTCACCGTCGGCGGCGCGCTGGTGCGCAACCAGCTGTTCGTGCGGCTCTCCGGCGACGAGACGGTCGCCGGCCTCGCCGGCGTGAGCCTGCTGGCGGGGCGCCAGCATGCCGACACGACCTTGTTCGTGGATAACGCCGCCCGCGGCGGCCAGAGCCGGCAGCTGTTCAAGTCGGTCCTCGACGGGGAGAGCCGCGCCGTCTTCCAGGGCAAGATCACGGTGCGTCCAGGCGCCCAGAAGACGGACGCCCGCATGATGTCGCGGGCGCTGCTGCTGTCGGAGGCGGCCGAGGCGGACAGCAAGCCCGAGCTCGAGATCTTTGCCGACGACGTGCAGTGCGGCCACGGCTCGACCACCGGCGCCCTCGACGACGACTTGAAGTTCTACCTCATGGCGCGGGGCATTCCGGCGCAGGAGGCCGAAGGGCTGCTGATCCAGGCCTTCGTCGGCGACGCCGTGGAGACGATCGCGAGCGAAGCCGTGCGCGAGGCGCTGATGAGCGCGACCGTGTCGTGGCTCCAGGACAGGGGATGAGGCCATGCATCCGGCGGTGGTGAACGGCGGCTACGACATCGGCCGGGCGCGCGAGGACTTTCCCATCCTCTCCCTCGAGGTCTACGGCAAGCCGCTCGTATATCTCGACAACGCCGCCTCGGCCCAGAAGCCGTCGGCCGTGCTGGAGCGCATGCAGCGCGCCTACACTGGTGAATACGCCAACGTGCACCGCGGGCTGCACTACCTCGCCAACGCGGCGACCGAGGGCTACGAGGGCGCGCGGGAGACGATGCGCGCCTTCCTCAACGCCGCGCGGCCGGAGGAGATCGTCTTCACGCGCGGGGCGACCGAAGCGATCAACCTGGTGGCGCAGACGTTCGGGCGCGAGCGCATTCGGCCGGGCGACGAGATCGTGCTGTCGATCATGGAGCACCATGCCAACGTCGTCCCCTGGCACTTCCTGCGCGAGCGCTACGGGGCCGTGATCAAGTGGGCGTCGGTGGACGATGCCGGCCAGTTCCTGCCGGACGAGCTCGAGGCGCTGCTGAGCGAACGCACCAGGCTGGTCGCGATCACGCAGATGTCGAACGTGCTGGGCACCGTCGTGCCGGTGAAGGAGGTCGTCCGCGTCGCCCACGCGCGTGGCATCCCGGTGCTGGTGGACGGATCCCAGGGCGCCGTCCACCTGGACGCCGACGTGCAGGACATCGGCTGCGATTTCTATGTGGTGACCGGGCACAAGCTCTACGGACCTACCGGCATCGGCGTGCTATACGGCCGCTACGAGCACCTGGCGGCCATGCCGCCGTTCAACGGCGGCGGCGAGATGATCCGCGAGGTCTCCCAGGACCGCATCACCTATGGCGACCCGCCGCACCGGTTCGAGGCCGGCACGCCGCCGATCGTCGAGGCGATCGGGCTCGGCGCCGCGATCGACTACATCCAGTCGATCGGCAAGGCGCGAATCCGGGCGCACGAGAGCGCGCTGCTCGCTTACGCCACCGAGCAACTGCGCGAGATCAACTCGCTGCGCATCATCGGCAGCGCGCCGGGCAAGGGCCCGATCATCTCCTTCACCATGGAGGGGGCGCACGCCCACGATGTCGCGACCCTGATCGACCGCTCGGGCGTGGCGGTCCGCGCCGGCACCCACTGCGCCATGCCGTTGCTGGAGCGCTTCGGCGTGACCTCGACCTGCCGCGCCTCGTTCGCGCTCTACAACACGCGCGAGGAGGTCGACGCCCTGGCGCGTGCGCTCGCCAAGGCGCAGGCGTTCTTCGCCTGAGGCGTCCCGGGACGCGGCCGCTGTCGTGTTCGGAACAGGACATCCGCGCGGCGCTTGTCCGCATCTCGACAGAAACGGGACGTCGAATCTCAGGTTTGATTAGATTTATTCAAGTTATAATGTGGCACATCCGTTGCGTGATGCTTGTTACGACGGGTTGCCGTTAGATCTGGGCAGCGCGCGTACCCCGCATTGGCAGGAGAAGTCCCCGATGACGTTGAAGATCATCGCGTCGCAGTGCACGAGCTGTTCCGCCTGCGAGCCGGAATGCCCGAACGTCGCCATCTCGGAGAAGAACGGCACGTTCGTGATCAATCCGAAGAAGTGCACCGAGTGCATCG
Organism: Chelatococcus sp. KU-N122; assembly: GCF_055391085.1. Taxonomy (NCBI): domain Bacteria; kingdom Pseudomonadati; phylum Pseudomonadota; class Alphaproteobacteria; order Hyphomicrobiales; family Chelatococcaceae; genus Chelatococcus; species Chelatococcus sp. KU-N122. The sequence goes on from NZ_AP043981.1 coordinate 2,510,536, forward strand.
GCCATTTCGATACGCCGCAGTGCGCCGCCGTGTGCCCGGTCGACGACACCTGCGTGATCGACACGTCCTACCCGCGCTACCAGCCCCCGGCATAGGAGCAGCCGATGAACTTCACCGTGACACCGGCGGCCGAGCGCTTCATCCGCCTCATGCTGCGTGCGGACGGCGGCCCGCAGAGCGGCTTCCGCCTGGCGGTGAGCCCCGGCGGCTGCGCCGGCCTCTCGGCCGACATCAGCGTGCTGACCGGCCCGGAGCCCGGCGACGCCGTCGTCGAGCGCAACGGCATCAAGCTGTTTCTGCCGGCCGAAAGCCGCCTGCTGCTCGACGGCGTGACCGTCGATTTCGCCGACACGGCGACGCAGACCGGCCTTGTCTTCTACGACCCGAAGGGAGCCGCCTGCAGCACCGGCGCCGCGACGACCGTGCAGTAAGGGGTTCGGCGATGATGGAGGCCGAAGGGGCAGGCGAGCCGGAGTCGCTGACGCCGGAGGCGCTGCTGGCGAGCGCCATCCTGGGGGCAGGGCTGCCGGCCGACGCCGAATACCACCTGTGGCAGGCGGGGCTCTCCTATCACCTGGACGACGTCGCGGAAGGCCACCTGCGGCAGGCGGAGGCGATTGCGCCGGATCACGCGGCCATCCTCATCGGCTTCTATCGCTTCTACTTCTACAAGGGACGCCTCGGCGAGGCGCTCGGCATCGCCAGGCGGTGCCTGGCAAAGGCGGCGCGGGACACCAACCTGCCGGCCGACTGGCGGGCGGTGCGCGCGGACGATGCCGCCTTCGCCCGCTACGACAGCCTGACGCCGCGCTTCTTCATGTTCACGCTCAAGGGCTACGCCTACCTGCAGATGCGCCTCGGCAATCTCGAGGAAGGGCGCGAGGCGGCCCTCAAGCTGCTGGAGCTCGATCCGGGCGACAAGATCGGCGGCAAGGTCCTGCTCGACATTCTCGACCGCTGGAGCGGGGACGATGACGGCTGACATCGACGAGGCCCGCGATTGGCAGGGCCTGGAGGTGGACTGCGCGGCCTGCGGCCACCGGGACCTGCTGGCGCAGGGCAAATGCGCGCTCCGCAAGGCCTGCGTCCGCGATCGCTACGCTCGACGCATCGACCGTTTCTTCGCTTGGAACCCGGCGCTCGCCGACACCTACCTCAGCCATCCGCATTTCGAGGTGAGGGCGGTTGCCGCCACCTACGCCAGCGTCTTCCTGCTGCCGCCGCTACTCGACGATCCGGACGAGACGGTGCGCTGGGAGGCGGCCCGGCGCCTGCCGCAGCGCTACATCCTGCGCCTGCGCCACGACCCGCACCGGGAGGTCCGCATCCGCATCGCCACGCGCCTCGCGGGCGCCGATCTGCTGGCGATGGCCGCCGACCCGGACTACTACGTGCGGCGAACGGTGGCCCGTCATATCGCGCCCGACCTGCTGCCGCTGATGATCCACGATCCGGAGCCGGAGGTCAGGCGCGTCGTCGCCCGCCGCATCGGCCTCGAATGGCTGCCGCGCATGGCGCAGGACGTGGAAGGCGCGGTGCGTCTGGAGGTGGCGGAGCGCATGCCGGTGGACCGGCTGCCGATGCTGAAGGCGGATTCCGACTGGCGCGTGCGCTACCACGTGGTGAGCCGTATCGGCGCGGCCGACCTGGCTGACTTCGTCGACGATGCCGATCCCATGGTCGCAGCCCTCGCCCGCGACCGCGCCGCCGGTCTACGGCGGCCGTCCGGCCCGGCTGCTGCCGTCTGCGTCGACCGGGCCGACAGCTGACTGTTTCGTTTCGGACAGGTCCCGTCGCCGATGTCGGCTGCCAGCTGCGATGTCGGGTTTGGGACAAGCCCGACATCATCTTGAGCTGACGTTTTATCTTATTGTTATTCCAAAATATTTCGGCGATCGACGGTGCTGGCATGTTGGTTGCTGATGGAGGATCGGTCGAAGGAGTGAGGGCTGAGTGCACGCCTACGTGGAAACGAGCGGTGTACTCCTTCCCGTAACCCGCGGGCCTGTTCCAGAGCGATGAAGAGCGCCGGTGGCGCGGGGCGTGAAGCCCCGGCCGCGCGGCGGGCGCAAGGCAATCGGCAATCGGTTTTGCAAATCGGCAATCGGTTTTGAAGGAGACGAGCATGTCGTCACTGCGACAGATCGCGTTTTACGGCAAGGGAGGCATCGGCAAGTCGACCACCTCCCAGAACACCTTGGCGGCGCTGGCCGAGATGGGTCACAGGATCCTGATCGTCGGCTGCGACCCCAAGGCCGACTCCACCCGCCTGATCCTGCACGCCAAGGCCCAGGACACCATCCTGAGCCTGGCCGCCAACGCCGGCAGCGTCGAGGATCTGGAGATCGAGGATGTCATGAAGGTGGGCTACCGCGACATCCGCTGCGTGGAGTCGGGCGGTCCCGAGCCCGGCGTCGGCTGCGCCGGGCGCGGGGTGATCACCTCGATCAACTTCCTGGAGGAGAACGGCGCCTACGAGGACATCGACTACGTCTCCTACGACGTGCTGGGGGACGTGGTGTGCGGCGGCTTTGCCATGCCGATCCGCGAGAACAAGGCGCAGGAGATCTACATCGTCATGTCCGGCGAGATGATGGCGATGTATGCGGCCAACAACATCTCCAAGGGCATCCTGAAGTATGCCAACTCGGGCGGCGTGCGGCTGGGCGGGCTGGTGTGCAACGAGCGCCAGACCGACAAGGAGCTGGAGCTGGCGGAGGCGCTGGCCAAGAAGCTGGGGACCAAGCTGATCTACTTCGTGCCGCGCGACAACATCGTGCAGCACGCCGAGCTGCGGCGCATGACGGTGCTGGAGTACGCGCCCGACTCGGTCCAGGCCGGGCACTACCGGGCGCTGGCGGAGAAGATCCACAACAACGCCGGCAAGGGCATCATCCCCACCCCCATCACCATGGACGAGCTGGAGGACATGCTGATGGAGCACGGCATCATGAAGGCCGTCGACGAGAGCCAGATCGGCAGGACCGCCGCCGAGCTCGCCACCGCCTGAGCAAACTCCGCCACACGCCGGCCGCTCTCACCAGCGGCCGGCAGGCGAGGCGGCCAACCGGAACGAAAGCGAGATAGCCCAATGAGCGTGTCCCAGACACTCAGTATCGCCGAGATCAAGGCTCGCAACAAAGAGCTGATCGATGAGGTCTTGCAGGTCTATCCGGACAAGACCGCCAAGCGCCGCGCCAAGCACCTCAACGTCCACGAAGCCGGCAAGTCGGACTGCGGCGTCAAGTCCAACCTCAAGTCGATCCCCGGTGTCATGACCATCCGCGGCTGCGCCTACGCCGGCTCCAAGGGCGTGGTGTGGGGCCCGATCAAGGACATGATCCACATCAGCCACGGCCCGGTCGGCTGCGGTCAGTATTCGTGGGCGGCGCGGCGCAACTACTACATCGGCACGACCGGCATCGACACTTTCGTGACCATGCAGTTCACCTCCGATTTCCAGGAGAAGGACATCGTCTTCGGCGGCGACAAGAAGCTCGCCAAGATCATGGACGAGATCCAGGAGCTGTTTCCCCTCAACAACGGCATCACCGTCCAGTCCGAATGCCCGATCGGCCTGATCGGCGACGACATCGAGGCCGTCTCCAAGGTGAAGTCGAAGGAATACGACGGCAAGACCATCGTGCCTGTCCGCTGCGAGGGCTTCCGCGGCGTCTCGCAATCGCTCGGGCACCACATCGCCAACGACGCCATCCGCGACTGGGTGTTCGACAAGATCAACCCGGACGCGCCGCCGCGGTTCGAGCCGTCGCCTTACGACGTCGCCATCATCGGCGACTACAACATCGGCGGCGATGCCTGGTCGTCGCGCATCCTGCTCGAGGAGATGGGCCTGCGCGTCATCGCGCAATGGTCCGGCGACGGCAGCCTGGCCGAGCTCGAAGCGACGCCGAAGGCCAAGCTCAACGTGCTGCACTGCTACCGCTCGATGAACTACATCTCGCGGCATATGGAAGAGAAGTACGGGATTCCGTGGTGCGAGTACAATTTCTTCGGCCCCTCGAAGATCGCCGAGAGCCTGCGCAAGATCGCCAGCTTCTTCGACGACAAGATCAAGGAGGGCGCCGAGCGCGTCATCGCCAAGTACCAGCCGCTGATGGACGCGGTCATCGCCAAGTACCGGCCGCGGCTCGAAGGCAAGACCGTGATGCTGTTCGTCGGCGGCCTACGGCCCCGCCACGTCATCGGCGCCTATGAGGACCTCGGCATGGAGGTGGTGGGCACCGGCTACGAGTTCGGCCACAACGACGACTACCAGCGGACCGCCCAGCACTACGTGAAGGACGGCACGCTGATCTACGACGACGTGACGGGCTACGAGTTCGAAAAGTTCGTCGAGAAGATCCAGCCCGATCTCGTCGGCTCCGGCATCAAGGAAAAGTACGTCTTCCAGAAGATGGGCGTGCCCTTCCGCCAGATGCATTCTTGGGACTACTCGGGCCCCTACCACGGCTACGACGGGTTCGCCATCTTCGCCCGCGACATGGACATGGCCATCAACTCGCCGATCTGGAAGATGGCCAAGGCCCCCTGGAAGGTGACGCCCAAGCCGACCTTGCTCGCGGCGGAGTGATCTTCGCCCCGGCCCTCCCCGATGGGGGAGGGCCGGACGACCGCGGGCTCCGAATAGCTATCGAAACAGAGGCTTCACGATGACACAGAATGCCGATCACGTGCTCGACCATTTCGAGCTGTTCCGGGGTCCGGAATACCAGCAGATGCTGGCCAACAAGAAGAAGATGTTCGAGAACCCGCGCGATCCCGCCGAGGTCGAGCGGGTGCGCGAGTGGGCCAAGACGCCCGAATATCGGGAGAAGAACTTTGCCCGCGAGGCCTTGACGGTCAATCCGGCCAAGGCTTGCCAGCCGCTGGGCGCCGTGTTCGCGGCGGTCGGCTTCGAGGGCACCATCCCGTTCGTCCATGGCTCGCAGGGCTGCGTCGCCTACTACCGAAGCCATTTCTCGCGCCACTTCAAGGAGCCGAGCTCCTGCGTGTCCTCGTCCATGACCGAGGATGCGGCGGTCTTCGGCGGCCTCAACAACATGATCGACGGGCTCGCCAACACCTACAACATGTACAAGCCCAAGATGATCTCCGTCTCCACCACCTGCATGGCGGAGGTCATCGGTGACGACCTCAACGCCTTCATCAAGACGGCTAAGGAAAAGGGCTCGGTCCCCGCCGAATACGACGTGCCGTTCGCGCACACGCCGGCCTTCGTCGGCAGCCACATCACCGGCTACGACAACGTGATGAAGGGCATCTTCGAGCACTTCTGGGACGGCAAGGCCGGCACCGCGCCGAAGCTCGAGCGCCAGCCCAACGAGAAGATCAACTTCATCGGCGGCTTCGACGGCTATACCGTCGGCAATATCCGCGAGATCAAGCGCATCTTCGAGCTGATGGGTGTCGAATACACCATCCTCGCCGACAACAGCGACGTGTGGGACACCCCGACGGACGGCGAGTTCCGCATGTACGACGGCGGCACGACGCTCGAGGACGCGGCGAACGCGGTTCACGCCAAGGCGACGATCTCGATGCAGGAGTATTGCACCGAGAAGACGCTGCCGTTGATCGCCAACCATGGCCACGAGGTGGTGGCGTTCAACCATCCCGTGGGCGTCGTCGGCACCGACCGCTTCCTGATGGAGGTGTCGCGGATCACCGGCAAGGAGATCCCGGAGGCGCTCGCCCGCGAGCGCGGCCGGCTCGTCGACGCGATCGCCGATTCCAGCGCGCATATTCACGGCAAGAAGTTCGCCATCTACGGCGATCCCGATCTGTGCCTGGGCCTCGCCGCGTTCCTGCTCGAGCTGGGCGCCGAGCCCACGCACGTGCTGGCCACCAATGGCGGCAAGGCCTGGGCGGCGAAGGTGCAGGCGCTCTTCGACAGCTCGCCGTTCGGCCAGAACTGCCATGTCTATCCCGGCCGCGACCTGTGGCACATGCGCTCGCTGCTCTTCACCGAGCCGGTCGACTTCCTGATCGGCAACACCTACGGCAAGTACCTCGAACGCGATACCGGCACCCCGCTGATCCGCATCGGCTTCCCGCTGTTCGACCGGCACCACCATCACCGCTATCCGGTGTGGGGGTATCAGGGCGGCCTGAACGTCCTCGTCTGGATCCTCGACAAGATCTTCGACGAGATCGACAAGAACACCAACGTTCCGGCGAAGACCGACTACAGCTTCGACATCATCCGCTGATGGGAGCTTGTTCCAGCAGGACCACTGGCATCTCTGCGCAGCGATCCTGATTCTTTGAGTTGGATGGGATGGCCGGGGCGAGCCCGGCGATGACGCGGCGGAGGCGAAAGGTTCTTATCCTCAACGTCATGGTCGGGCTTGACCCGGCCATCCATCCACTTGGCAACGCGACGCGTTGCCGCGAACCGGCCCGTCGAATCCGTGTGCAGCCCGCTAGTTGAAGGAGAAACAGATGAGTTCGCTTTCAGCCACCATCCAGAACGTCTTCAATGAACCCGGCTGCGGCAAGAACGCGAACAAGACCGAGGCGGAGCGCAAGAAGGGCTGCACCAAGCAGCTTCAGCCGGGCGGTGCGGCCGGCGGCTGCGCCTTCGACGGCGCCAAGATCGCCCTGCAGCCGCTGACCGACGTGGCCCACCTCGTCCACGGGCCGATCGCCTGCGAGGGCAACTCGTGGGACAACAGGGGCGCGCGCTCGTCGGGATCGCAGATCTGGCGCACCGGCTTCACCACCGACATCAACGAGACCGACGTGGTCTTCGGCGGCGAGAAGCGGCTGTTCAAGGCCATCAAGGAGATCATCGAGAAATACGATCCCCCCGCGGTCTTCGTGTATCAGACCTGCGTGCCGGCGATGATCGGCGACGACATCGACGCGGTGTGCAAGGCGGCCAAGGAGAAGTTCGGCAAGCCGGTCGTCCCGGTCAACTCGCCGGGCTTCGTGGGACCCAAGAACCTGGGCAACAAGCTCGCCGGCGAGGCGATCCTGGAGCATGTGATCGGCACGGAAGAGCCCGAGTATACCACCCCCTACGACATCAACATCATCGGCGAATACAACCTTTCGGGCGAGCTGTGGCAGGTCAAGCCGCTGCTCGACGAGATCGGCATCCGCATCCTCGCCTGCATCTCCGGCGACGGCCGCTACAAGGACGTCGCCTCCTCCCATCGCGCCAGGGCAGCGATGATGGTGTGCTCCAAGGCGATGATCAACATCGCCCGCAAGATGGAGGAGCGCTACGACATTCCCTTCTTCGAAGGCTCCTTCTACGGCATCCAGGATACGAGCGACTCCCTGCGCGAGATCGCCCGCCTGCTCATCGAACGGGGCGCGCCGGCCGAGCTGATGGAGCGCACCGAGGTCGTGATCGCCCGCGAGGAGGCCAGGGCCTGGGCCGCGATCGCCAAGTATAAGCCGCGCTTCGACGGCAAGAAGGTGCTGCTCATCACCGGCGGCGTGAAGTCCTGGTCGGTCGTCGCCGCCCTTCAGGAGGCAGGGCTTGAGATGGTCGGCACCAGCGTCAAGAAATCCACCAAGGAAGACAAGGAGCGCATCAAGGAGCTGATGGGCCAGGATGCCCACATGATCGACGATATGGCCCCGCGCGAGATGTACAAGATGCTCAAGGATGCGCGGGCCGACATCATGCTGTCGGGCGGCAAGTCCCAGTTCGTCGCGCTCAAGGCGGCCATGCCCTGGCTCGACATCAACCAGGAGCGCCAGCACGCCTACATGGGCTACGTCGGCATGGTGAAGCTGGTCCAGGAGATCGACAAGGCGCTCTACAATCCGATCTGGGGACAGCTTCGCCGCGCGGCGCCGTGGGAGGACCCCGCGTCGAACTGGCAGAGCAAGGCGCTTCAGCAGATGGAGGCCGAAGCGGCTGCGTTGGCCGCCGACCCGGTGCGCGCCGAAGAGGCGCGCCGCGCCAAGAAAATCTGCCATTGCAAGAGCGTCGATCTCGGCACCATCGAGGACGCGATCAAGGCGCACGACCTCACGACGGTGGACGGCGTTCGCGACAACACCCACGCCTCGGGGGGATGCGGCGCCTGTTCGGTGCGGGTGGAGGACATCCTGGCGGCCGCACGTGCCATTCCCGCCCTGCTCGCCGCGGAGTAGGTGGCCATGGCGAAGGTCACCGTCGTCAAGAAGGCCTGCTCGGTCAATCCGCTGAAGATGAGCCAGCCGATCGGGGGCGCCTTCGCCTTCCTGGGCCTCCGGAACGCGATGCCGCTGCTGCACGGCTCGCAAGGCTGCACGTCGTTCGGGCTCACCTTGTTCGTGCGGCATTTCAACGAGAACGTGCCGCTCCAGACGACGGCGATGAGCGAGGTGGCGACCGTGCTCGGCGGCTACGAGAACGTCGAGCAGGCCGTCCTGAACATCTGCAACAAGCAGAAGCCGGCGATCATCGGCATCTGCTCGACAGGGGTGACCGAGACCAAGGGCGACGACGTCGAGGGCTTCATCCGCCAGATCCGCGCCAAGCATCCGCAGCTCGCGACCTATCCGCTCGTCTACATCTCGACGCCGGACTTCAAGGACGCCTTCCAGGACGGCTGGGAGAAGACCGTCGCGCGCATGGTCGAGGAACTGGTCGAGACGCCGCGCAACCGGGCGCGGCGCGATCCGAGCCGCGTCAACGTTCTGCCCGGGTGCCACCTGACGCCGGGTGACCTCGACGAGCTGCGCACGATCATCGAGGACTTCGGCCTGGAGCCGTCGTTCCTCCCCGACATCGCCGGCTCGCTGGACGGCCATATCCCGGAGGATTTCAGCCCGACCACGATCGGCGGCATCGGCCTCGAGGAGATCGCCACCATGGGCCAGGCCGCCGTGACCATCGCCGTCGGCGCCCAGATGCGGCGCGCCGCCGAAGCGATGCAGGCCAAGACGGGCGTTCCGTTCCGGCTGTTCGAGCGCCTATGCGGCCTGGCGCCGAACGACGAGCTCATCATGTTCCTGAGCGAGATCGGCCGCCGCCCGGTGCCGGCGAAGTATCGGCGGCAGCGCGGCCAGCTGGCCGATGCGATGCTGGATGCGCATTTCCATATCGGTGGGCGCAAGCTCGCGATCGGCGCCGAGCCGGATCTGCTGTTCGAGCTCAGCAGCGCGCTGCACGAGATGGGCGCCCAGGTGACGGCGGCGGTCACCACGACGCAGTCGCCGGTGCTGGAGCGGGTCGCCGGCGACGAGGTGCTGATCGGCGACCTGGAGGACCTCGAGACCCTGGCCAAGGCGCGGGCCTGCGATCTCCTGATCACCCATTCGCACGGGCGGCAGGCGGCTGAGCGGCTGGGCATCCCCTTCTACCGGGCGGGCTTTCCGATGTTCGACCGCATCGGCGCCGGCCATCAGCTGATGGTGGGCTATCGCGGCACGCGCGACCTGATCTTCGATATCGCCAACCTGGTCATCGCCGACCACGAGCAGAACCGCCAGGCAACGCCCGAAACCTGGCGCCACGGCTTCGACAGCCTGCAGGGCGCCCCATCCGCGTCGCATTGACGGCACGAGGACACATGACATGAAAGTCGCGTTTGCAACCCAGGACCTCAGGCGCGTCGACGCCCACTTCGGCTGGGCCAAGAACATCGCGATCTATGAGGTGGAGCCGGACGGACATCGCTTCCTGGAGTCGATCGCGTTCGACGGCGACCTCAAGGAGGATGGCAACGAGGACAAGCTCGCCCCCAAGATCGAGGCGATCAAGGATTGCGCCATCCTCTATGTCGCCGCGATCGGCGGCTCGGGCGCGGCGCGCGTCGTGGCGAACAACATCCATCCCATGAAGGTCAATCAGCCGGAAGAGATCGCCGATCTCCTGGTCAAGCTGAGCGATGTCTTGAAGGGCACGCCACCGCCCTGGCTGCGGAAGGCGATGTCCAAGAGCAAGGAACGTGCTTTCGACTTCGACGAGTGAGGATGAGATGACCGACGCCGCAGTGCTCGAACAGGAAACCGCCGCCGAGGCGCCGTTCGTCAAGGAGCTCGTCAAGATCTGGCGAGCCCAGGACACCCACGGGGCCTGGGACGGCAAGAGCGATCTCGACCTTCTGGAGCCCTACATCGTCGACAAGGAGAAGCGCCGGGCGCTGCCGATCATCGGCGACCCGGATCCAGAGACCATCTGGCGGCTGGAGCTGTTCTTCAATGCCATCTCCCTGTCGATCGAGCGCGCCACCGGCGTGATGATCTCGCCGATGCTGAAGATGAGCCACGAGGGCTTCGGCCGCATGGTGCTCATCGGCGGGCGCCTCATCGTCGTCAACAAGCAGCTGCGCGACGTCCACCGCTTCGGCTTCGACAGCCTCGCCAAGCTCGCCGCGGAGGGCGACAAGTACGTCAAGGGCGGCGTCGAGATGATCGAGAAGTTCCCCGACGTTGCCAAGTATTGAGGTTAAGCCATGAGTGACATCGAATCGTTGAAGGCGGAGCTCAAGAAGCTGTCCGCCAAGGCGACGCAGGCGAAGATGGACCTGCACGACCTGTCGGAAGAGCTGCCGATCAACTGGACGTCGATCATGAGCGTCGCGCAGAAGGCCCACGACGCCTTCGCCGAGCTCGAGCGGAAGCGTGCCGATCTCAAAGTCCTCGAAAGCGCTTGATCGAAAGCTCGCCGAACCATGTCCTACGCAACCCGAGACGGCCGCGCCTGGCGACCCGACTACCTCGTGGCCATCGATCCCAGGAAGTGCATCGGCTGCGGCCGCTGCTTCAAGGTCTGCGGCCGGGATGTCATGACCCTCAAAGGCCTCAACGAGGACGGCGAGCTCGTCAGCCTCGACGATGATGAGGACGACGAGATCGAGAAGAAGATCATGGTCATGAACGACCAGGGTGCCTGCATCGGCTGCGGCGCCTGTGCCCGGGTCTGCCCGACGAACTGCCAGACCCATGTGCCGGAACAGGCGGCCTAGCAGCTCTGCACACAAGTGTTCATATGAGCACATCTGAGGCTTGCCGCGTAAGGTCTTGTTCTGAAAGCGTGGCTGGACGGCCCCCCACCCCTAACCCCTCCCCACAAGGGGGAGGGAGGAGCCTCACCTTTTAAGCTTGGAGACGTTGGGCGAGGTGGCCAAACGAACGGCCTCCCCCTTGTGGGGAGGCAGTCCCGTGCGGAACGGAAGGGACTGATGGGGGTGAACCTCGACGCCGGCAGAATCTGCCTCGCCCGGACGTATGAATAGCCGCAACCGGGCCGAGCTCGACGGCTGCGCCCCTTGGACTACTCGATGCCCTGCTCCCGCGCCTTCCACATCGCCGCGATGCGAAAGCGCTCGTTGATGGCGGTCGGGCTGGCGAGGATCTCGGCTTCGGCCTGCTTGAAAGCCTCCACCACCGCGTTGGCCTGGTCCCGCGTCAGCGTGACTCGACCGGCCATGTGCGTCGCCTCGGGATCCGCCTCCCAGATGGCGCGGCGATTGGGATGAAGCTTCACCTCGATGAGCTCGAATGCTTCGAGCTCGCCGTCGAGCAGGATCGCCAGCCCCGAAGCTTCGAGGCGTCGTCCGTCCTGGGTCGTCTTGATGAGGGTCGGCATGTCAGCATCCATCCTCGGTGGCAAGCCAGCTGTAGCCGCCTTGATCCCAGAGCTGGGACAGAACCTGATCCGCACTCCAGCTGGGAAATTGCAGCTGCGTCGTTTCGTAGTCGGCTTTGAAGCGGGCGGCATCGTCTCCTCGGAGATCCGCCGAGAGGCCGTTGACCTTGGAACGCAGCACGAAATGGCTCCCGTCGGCCAACCGGAGAAGCGCATATTCGGCGCCGTCGGCTACGAGGGTCAGCGGTTCCTCGATCCTGCTCATTGCATCAGGCCCTGATGTGGCATCATTCCTCACGCGGCGACGGCGGGCGCATCCGCTGCCGCCTCCCACTCCGCCCAGGAGCCGTCGTAGACAGCCGTATTGGTGTGGCCGAGCAGGCTGAGCGCCAGGGCAACGACGCAGGAGGTGATGCCCGACGCACAGGTCGCGACGATCGGGCGCCCGAGGTCGACGCCGGCGGTCGCGAAGCGCTCCCTGAGAGCCTGGGGCGGCAGAAATGTGCCGGTTGCCGGATCGATGAGATCGGCCCAGGGGAGATTGAGGGCGTTCGGCATGTGGCCCAGCTTGGCGAACGGGAAGACGTCCTCCTGGGTGCCGTCGAATTTGCCGGGCCCGCGCGCATCGACAACCAGCTCCCCGGCGGACACGAGGTTGGCCTGCATGTCGGCGAGCGTGCGCAGGTAGGCCGGCGTGAACGTCGCCGTGAACGGCCGCGGCTCCGGCCGCACCGGCGCCATTTCCGTGGGACGCTTGTCCTTCGCCCACCTGTCGAAGCCGCCGTCCAGCAGGCTCACCCGGTCGTAGCCGAAGACGCGGAACATCCACCAGACCCGCGCCGCGGCGGAGCCGCCGAAGAGCCGGTCATAGACGATGACGCGGTCTCCATCGCCGACGCCGAGCAGCCCGACCTTCTTGGCAAAGTCGGCGGCGCTCGGCAGCATGTGCGGGAGCGAAGTCGATGTGTCGGCGACATGATCGATGTCGAAGTGCACGGCGCCCGGGAGATGGCGCCCGCGGTATTGCGTGCGCCCGTCGAGGTTCGTGCTGGCGTGGTGCCAGGTGCAGTCGAGGATCCGAATGTCGGTGTCGGCGAGGTGAGCGGCAAGCCATTTGCTGCTCACGAGTGGACCGGGATCGGGACGGGGCATCACCGCCAAGCCTCCATGTTCCAAAGCTGACAACTCAGAGCGTCCTCGGCATGGCGTAGCCGGTGCGGGGGTGAGCATCGTAGTACTCGGGCCGCTCGGGCCAGCCGCCGTCGCGATCGAACCTGAGCTGCACCAGGGCCACCGGGGCGCCCTGCGAGCAGGAGACTTCGGCGAACTTGATCTCGCGCTCGCCGGGCCCGGCGGAGAAGTCGGCGACGACGGTGCCGTCCGCCTTGCAGGCGCGGGCGAACCCGGGCGTTCCGACGCTGCTCGCGGGCACCGGATTGGCCAGGAACGCCGGGCCCTCCAGATCGTCAGAGGCCGGCCCGAACGCCGGTGAGGCAAAGGTGAATGTGGCCAGGATGCCGCTGCGATCGACGGGCCGATCCGCCGTTTGCGGGCGGGCGACCGAATAGATGGTCAAGCTGCCGCCGTCGAGCAGCGCCTTGAGCTCCTCGATGCTGCATTGAACGAAATCCGATGCGACATTCATGACAAGATCTCCACGTGTCGCTTCGAAATTTCAATTTCCGTGCCAGCTGTACACGGATGAAATGCGTCATTTGGGAGAGCCATTGCCGCGACGGCCATCGAATAGCCTCGCGCGCCAGACCGGTGACGATCCTTCCGCCGTCCGGTCGGACCTCGCGCGAATCTTGCACGATCACTCCCCGGCTCTCGCGCGGAGCCGGCGCTGTCGGCATTGCGACGTCGTGCTGTTCGAAGCGCGCCAGCGTCAGTGAGGGACACATGCCATCGGATGTAGCCTACGCCATTTGCAGCATGCACGACATCCCGAGCCAGAAGGCGCGGGGCTTCCATCTCATGATCGTCGAAGAGGACGGCAGCAAGAGGCCGTGGCCGATCATCGTGGTGCGCTGGGGCCGGCAGGTCTTCGGCTATCTCAACAAGTGCCCCCATGATGGGGTCAACCTCGACTGGGAGCGCAACCAGTTCCTGGATCCCAACGGCATCAGGCTGATGTGCGGCAAGCACGGCGCGCTCTTCGAGCTCGGCACGGGCGTCTGCCTCGAAGGCCCGTGCAAGGGCCGCAGCCTGACTCCCGTGGCGCTCGCCATTCTCGACAACGACATCTGCGTGACCGGCGTGACGCTCGTCGAGGACGACGAGGTGCTGCCGGACGAGGACGTGGGCGAGGCCTGATCAGCTCAAGCCCGGACAGCCCGTGTCGCGGCGCGAGCGGCAGGGCGCGGCCTGCCGATGGGCTCAGACGGGACGGTTCTCGTTGCGGTTCTTGACCGGCTCCATCCGCGCCACGCCCTGCTCGTAGCTGATGACTTCGAACGCCTCGTTGAACGCGCGGCTGGCATCGAGCAGGTAGTCGGTCTTGCCGGCCGTATCGAGCTTCTTGATGTCGTTCTTGTCGATGCTCATCAGATCGAGCATTTCCTTCCAGACGGTCGACTCGTCGCAGGGCAGCACGAAGAACTTGATGTCGTTGAGGGTGACGCTGTACTTCGCCAGCAGGTCGATGTTGTTGCAGAACATGAAGTAGACGCCCGCCGGGCTCAGCAAGCCGTCGAGGACCTCGACCGCCGATTCGAGATAGGCGAAGGAGTGCAGATAGCCGGCAAGGACCGGGATCGTCGGCTCGCCTTCCTGCGCGTAGGTCAGAACCTGCTCGATGACGACGTCCGGCGGCCGCTTCTCGTCCGCGACCTGGGTCTGGAACTTGAGCGCGATGTCGCCCCGGAAGCCGAACCGGCCCGGTTTCGGCGTCGGGCCCTTGAGCACCGCATTGAGGAGACGCCCCTCCTGGTCCAGCCGGCCCAGGGCGGTCTTCTCGATCGTCGTCATGGAAAGCTTCCTCGAAATGTCGGTCGGATCGCCGTGGTGTCGGCGGCGGCGGGCGCAATGCAAATTGTCTGCCGGTGGCGCAGGCCGTGCATCCGCAGGCGTTGCCGAGTGGTCCTGACCGATTCCGTCCAAGAGTGGATTCGTCCGGTGTCCGAAATCGGACACGTGTCGGAAAGCGGACAGAGCAGATCCGAGGAACGAAGTATTATCAATGCATTGAGCATGGCATACGTCTTGCGATCACGGCGTCGGCAGTTCTCGGCACATGCAAGGACGAGCGATGATCAATCTCAGCGACAGCGCATTGAACGCGGTTCGGACCGCGATCTCCGGATCGGCCAAGCCGGTCAACGGCCTGCGGATCATGGTCGAGGCCGGCGGCTGCGCCGGCTACAAGTACATGATGGGCCTGGTCGACGCGGCCGAGCCCGACGATACGGTGATCGAGCGGGACGGGGTCAAGCTCTTCGTCGACAACAAGAGCCACGAATTGCTTGCCGGTACGACGATCGACTTCGTCGTGGCGCTCGAGGGCTCCGGCTTCACCTTCGAGAATCCCAACGCGACGTCGAGCTGCTCATGCGGCAAGTCGTTCGGCTGAGGCGGAGCGACGCGTCGGCGGCGGCCCCGCGGGCGAGCCGGGGGACCCTCTTGGCGGCAATCATCCTGCCGTTGAAGAGCGAGCTCGGTTCCCCCCCAAGCGTCCCCCCAATGAGAGAGCAGAGGCGAGCTGATGTTGGTCGAGTCTGAGCAGCCGACGCCGGTGAAGGCGCTTCACATGCGGCGCATCGAAATCATCGAGGAGGTGATCGAGGAGGTCCGTCCCAATTTGCGGCGCGACGGCGGCGATTGCCAGCTCGTCGGGGTCGACGGCAACAAGGTGATGGTCAAGCTCACCGGCGCCTGCGTGTTCTGCAAGCTGGCGAGCGCGACGTTGGAGGGCATCCAGGCCCGCATGATCGAGCGCCTGGGCGAGTTCGTGCGCCTCGTTCCCGTCGCGGGCCCTTCCAAGGTGAACCTCTGAGGGGGCGTGCCGTGCCGGTCTATCTCGACAACAACGCCACGACCCGGACGGACTCCGCCGTCGTCGCGGCCATGTTGCCGTACTTCTCGGAGCGGTTTGGGAATGCCTCCTCGACCCACGCCTATGGCGAGGCCGTGGCCGGCGCGGTGAAGCGGGCGCGCCAGCAGCTTCAAGCCCTGCTGGGCGCGGCCTACCCGCACGAGATCGTCTTCACCTCGGGGGGACGGAATCCGACAACGCCGCCATCCTGTCGGCGCTCGAGACGCAGCCGGGGCGCGACGAGATCGTCACCACCAGCGTCGAGCACCCGGCCGTCCTGTCCTTGATGGAGCACCTCGCGGCGACGCGCGGCGTCAAGGTGCACGTCATCGGCGTCGACGGTCGCGGCCGGCTCGACCTGGAGGCCTACGCGCGGGCGCTCGGCCCCCGCACGGCCCTCGTGTCGGCCATGTGGGCCAACAACGAGACGGGGACGCTGTTCCCGGTCACGGAGCTCGCGGCCCTGGCCCACGACGCAGGGGCCCTGTTCCATACCGACGCCGTGCAGGCGGTGGGCAAGATCCCGCTCGGCCTCGATCGCACCGCGATCGACATGCTGTCGCTCTCGGCCCACAAGTTCCACGGTCCCAAGGGGATCGGGGCGCTCTACGTGCGCAAGGGCGTCACGTTCGCGCCGCTGATCCACGGCGGGCATCAGGAGCGCCGACGCCGAGGCGGCACGGAGAACGTGCCGGCGATCGTGGGCCTCGGCGCGGCGGCGGAGCTGGCGCTCCGGCATATGGAGGATGAGCGCACCAGGGTTCGCTCGTTGCGGGACCGGCTGGAACAGGGCGTGCTGCAGCAGGTCGACGGCTGCATGGTCAACGGCGACGGCGACAACCGGCTGCCGAACACGTCCAACATCGCCTTCGCGCACGTCGAGGGCGAGGCCATCCTCGTCAACCTCGACCGCGTCGGCGTCGCGGCCTCGACCGGCTCCGCCTGCACGGCCGGCTCGACCGAGCCGTCCCACGTGCTCAGGGCCATGGGCCTGCCCGCCAATGCCTTGCATGGGGCCATTCGCCTGTCGCTCTCCCGCGACAACACGAGCGAGGACGTCGACCGGGTGCTGGAAGTGTTGCCTGGGATCGTCGCCAGGCTGAGGGCGATGTCGCCGGCGCCGCAGGAGTTTTAGCTGATGAAAGTCATGATTCGCCGCTCTCCGGAGACGGGTCTGTCGATCTATGTGCCGAAGAAGGATCTCGAGGAGCCGATTGTCGAATCCGAGCACGAGACGCTGTGGGGCGGCTGGATCCGCATCGCCAACGGCTGGGTGCTGGACCTGCCCGAGATGGCGGTGGGGACCACGCTGCCGATCACCGTCAATGCGCGCAAGCGCGGTGAAGAGGAGTGACGGCGATGAACGCGCCCGTAGCGAGCATCGACATCCTCAGGTTGGCCGATGCGGAGGCCCAACTGGCCAAGGTGGCGGGCGCGCTCCGGGGCGGGCAGGTGGTGCCCTATCTGGGCCCGGGCCTGACCGCGCTCGCCGAGCCGGCCATCCCGCTGACACCGGAGGCGCTGGCGGCCTTTTTCGGCACCAAGGTGGCGCTGCCGCGCCGGGCCAAGGGCAACGCCTGGGCCTCGGCCCAGCATATCGAGAGCACGAAGCACCGGGCGACGGTCTCTGCCCTGATGACCGAGGCGTTCATCGCGCCCGTCGAGCCGACGGCGCTGCATCGCCATCTCGCCGGGCTGCCGCTGCCGATGATCGTCGACACCTGGTACGACGGCGCCATGCGCGCGGCGCTCCAGGGCAGAAGCGACTGGGGCGAGGTGCAGGGCATCACCCGTGCCGGCATCGGCGAGGACCAGTGGTACCGCTTCTACGACTCGGCCGGCACCGAGACCGGTCGGACGGCAGCCCCCGCTTGGACCACCGTCGTCTACAAGCCCCACGGCAGCGTGACGCCGGCGAAGAACTACCTGATCTCCGATGCCGACTACGTGGAAGTGCTGACCGAGATCGACATCCAGACGCCGATTCCCGACATCGTGAGGGACCGGCGCACCGACCGCAGCTTCCTGTTCATCGGCTGCCGTTTCCACGACCAGCTCCTGCGTACCTACGCCCGCCAGGTGACGAAGCGCTCGGCCGGTCCGCATTTTGCCCTCGTCGATCCGGCGGTGCTCACCAAGAACGAGGTCCGCTTCCTGCTGACCGAAGGCATCACGCCGCTCGCGGTGCCGGTCGCGCCTGCCGCCGAGATCATCATGCAGGCGGGCAGCTGAAGACATCTTCTGTCCGATTGACCATGGCCGGGCTAGTGTGGCGAATCCGAAATTCGCACCACCTCGGGGCAGCGCTGGGAGCGAATTTCGGATTCCTAAGCCACACTAGCAACTCTATGATTCTAGTGTGGTTTAATGGATCTGAAGTTCCTGAACGCTGATGCCGTGTGGGGGCAGGAACTTCAGATCCACCACAAGAGCGCTTTGCGATTGGGTGGAACTACTCAATCGCAGAAAAGCGCCCTAGATTCAAAAATTATGAGCATTTCTCCGCAATTGGATGATCTCATCCAATTGCGAAATGCTCCAGGCCCGGCCATTCTTCGACTCGAGGACCCAACATTCATTGCAAATTGACTGAGACGGCCGGCGTGGGCCTTCTCCTATAGTTCGGGGGGCATTCCAGAGGAGTCTCCGGCTACCCTGTCAGTCGTTCAGGGTCTCAGGAACACATAATCGGCGCTATAGGGTACCAGCTTCAGCTCTCCTTCCGTGGTGCAGCTTCCGGTCAGCTTGCCACCTTTCACATTGATCCTCTGGACAACGCTTACGTCAGAAAGAGCACCCGTTCCCCTATGCTCGACGATCTCCAGCTTGAGCCAGGCTATATCGTCCTGCGCGGTCGCCGGGGTCGTTCCGATGACGGCCCCCTTAACGACGCTTCCATCATCCAGCATCCAGCGCGGGCCGGCAAAATGCCGCCCGACCGTTTTGCCGGAGCTGTCCACGAGCGTCGCAAGGGGCTCCCGGAATACCCAGGAGCGGGCGCCGTTCTTATCAGGTCCGCATTCATAGATCTGGTCTCCGATCGCGTGGAGTTGTGCCACGATGGTTAAACCAGGTGCTGCGATCGCATTTGGAAGATCGGTGGCTCCCGTCAAATCGGGCGAGAGGCTGCCGGCGAGGGCGCTCAGGCCAAGTGCGATGATGGACGGACGGTGTTTGCTCATACTGGAACCTTCCGGGCTGAGTACAAAACCAATAGCCGAGATGGCACCGATATGGAGCCCCCTTAAAGCCATCGCACGGCAAAGGTGACTGACAGGGCCTCGCTGAGTGGCGCGTCGCGCGTGGATGGATGGCCGCCAGGCAAGCCCGGCCTTGGCGGCCGCGATGCCGCTTCACTCGCCAAAGCGGCCGAAGAGATGGCGCTCCGTCCCGGTGGACGATTCTCTCCCATCGCACGCCGATCCCGCCGGCATCGCGCGTCGTTTGTGTCGTGTCTGGAACGAGACGGTCGGTTTTCGTTGGATGTCGGCAAGACGACAGGCTGTTCCGGTGCAGAAACGTAAGATCTTTCTTAGATTTATTCGATTGTTCGGGGCTGGCACACGGGTTGCGAGATAGCCTGCACGACGTGCCGCCGACGCTGGGGCCGGGGCACGCATTGAGGATGCGTCAGGCATCCTCCCCGCGGCAGCACGCTGCGCGGCCAACAGCGAGGACCGGACATGCAACAGGTGGCAGGGCACGACGGTGCCCCGAGCGGTGCTCAGGTCGGACAGGTCGCCGATGTCGACGACATCATGCAGAAGATTGCCGAGCACAAGGGCTGCGGCACCTCCGGCGGCAGCGGCAAGGCCAGCTGCGGCTCCGGCGCCGGCCAGGGTGACCTGCCCACCGAGATCTGGGAGAAGGTGAAGAACCATCCCTGCTACAGCGAAGAGGCGCATCACCATTACGCCCGCATGCACGTGGCCGTGGCGCCCGCCTGCAACATCCAGTGCAACTACTGTAACCGCAAGTACGATTGTGCCAACGAGTCCCGCCCGGGCGTGGTCAGCGAGAAGCTCACCCCGAGCAGGCGGCCAAGAAGGTCTTGGCCGTGGCCTCCACCATCCCGCAGATGACCGTGCTCGGCATCGCCGGCCCGGGCGATCCGCTCGCCAACCCGGAAAAGACTTTCAAGACCTTCGAGCTGATCGCCAAGACCGCGCCCGACATCAAGCTGTGCCTGTCGACCAACGGCCTGGCCCTGCCCGACCACGTCGACACCATCGCCGGCTTCAACGTCGACCACGTCACCATCACCATCAACATGGTCGACCCTGAGATCGGCGCCAAGATCTACCCGTGGGTGTTCTGGAAGCACAAGCGCTACACCGGCGTCGAAGCCGCCAAGATCCTCACCGACCGGCAATTGCAGGGGCTGGAGATGCTCACCGAGCGCGGCATCCTGTGCAAGATCAACTCGGTGATGATCCCCGGCATCAACGACCAGCACCTCGTCGAGGTGAACAAGGCCGTGAAGTCGCGCGGGGCCTTCCTGCACAACATCATGCCGCTGATCTCCTCGCCTGAGCACGGCACCGTGTTCGGCCTCAACGGCCAGCGCGGCCCGAGCGCGCAGGAGCTGAAGGCTCTGCAGGACAGCTGCGAAGGCGAGATGAACATGATGCGGCACTGCCGCCAGTGCCGTGCCGACGCGGTCGGACTCCTGGGCGAGGACCGCTCGGCCGAGTTCACCACCGACAAGATCATGGCGATGGAGGTGAACTACGACCTCGACAGCCGCCAAGCCTACCAGGCCAAGGTGGAAGAGGAGCGGCTCGCCAAGGTGGCGGCCAAACAGGACGAGCTGGCGACCTTGGCGGGCGCGTCGAGCGACATCAAGCTGCTGGTCGCCGTCGCCACCAAGGGCTCGGGGCTGATCAACGAGCACTTCGGCCACGCCAAGGAGTTCCAGGTCTACGAGCTGTCGACGGCCGGCGCGAAGTTCGTCGGCCACCGCCGCGTGGACCTCTACTGCCAGGGCGGCTACGGTGACGAGGACAGCCTGGAGACGGTGATCCGGGCCATCAACGACTGTCATGCGGTGTTCGTGGCCAAGATCGGCGGCTGCCCCAAGAGCGACCTGCTCAAAGCCGGCATCGAGCCGGTCGATCAATTCGCCCACGAGTTCATCGAGAAATCGGCCATCGGCTGGTTCAAGGCCTACCTCGACAAGGTCAACGCCGGCGAGATCCAGCACGCCTCGCGCGGCGATGCCGAGATCCGGCAGGGCGCTCTCATCGCCGCGGCTTGAGCGACGGCGGATCGTGCGCGCGTGAAGACGAAGGAAGTGCAGGCATGAGCAATATTGTTCGTGACAGCGATGTCGTCGAGCTCTCCGAGCCGCCCTACTTCAGCTTCGGCGAGAAGGTCAGGGCCAAGCGCACGATCCGCAACGACGGGACCTATGCCGGCAAGGAGATCGGCGAGATCCTGGCCAAGAAGGGGGAGGAAGGATACGTCGTCAGCATCGGCACCTTCCTCCAGCAGTTCTATATCTACGGCGTCGAGTTCATGGACAGCGGCAACCGGGTCGGCATGAAGCGCAAGGAGCTCGATCCGGCCAAGGCGCGCGATGACGACGTGGATCTGCCGTTGCCGGGAGGCGTGGCATGATCGAGCCCCGGCTTCCCATGGTCGAGCCCCGGCTCCCCAAGTACCAGTGGGGCCAGCGCATGACGGCGCTGGTCGACCTGGTCAACGACGGCTCGTTTCCCGATGTGCCGGCGCAGGCGCTGCTCG
This sequence comes from Chelatococcus sp. KU-N122, assembly GCF_055391085.1. Taxonomy (NCBI): domain Bacteria; kingdom Pseudomonadati; phylum Pseudomonadota; class Alphaproteobacteria; order Hyphomicrobiales; family Chelatococcaceae; genus Chelatococcus; species Chelatococcus sp. KU-N122. The sequence goes on from NZ_AP043981.1 coordinate 2,531,874, forward strand.
TCGCCGCCGGCGCCGTCGGCGAGATCGTACAAGTCGGAACCCATACCGAGGCGAATATTCCAATCTACCTGATCGAGTTCGGCGAACGTCTGGTCGTCGGATGTTTCGAGGAAGAAATCACGCCGGTCTAGGGCACGATCCCATGCAAGCAGCGATTCCCTTGCAAGCAGCGGTTCTGAGCCCGTCGGCGATCGGGCGGTGCCCGCACCCCAACGATCTCGATCGCAAGCGCATCGAGCGCTCCCTGCGGACGCGCAAGCGCTATCGCTACGTGTCGCCCCGCGTCGCCCCGGCCGCCAACGGCTATCGCGTCGAGAGCCCATGCTGCTCGCGCAATATCGATCCCGAGGGCGGGATCATCGATGTCGCGCTCGTCGTCTACGACGGGGAGCGGGCCGCCTGGCAGCTGTTCCGCAAGGATCACGGTGCCGGCGTCTGGGAGCTCCATAGCCGGCATCAGCGGCTGCCGGCGCTCCTCGAGGTGCTGGCCGACGACCCCGAACGAATGTTCTGGCAATGACGGCACAGCGACGGGACCTCCTCCAGCAAAGGCGAGAGCGATGGCCTTGAGCACAGATGATCTGACGGGCATCGAGCGGGCGCTCGCATCGCCCGATGCGGCTACCCAGGCCTTCGCCGAGCTGCGCCGCGCGTTTCCGCACCTCGTATGGACACGCTGCGACGCGTCCGATGTCGTGGAGGAGCCGTTCCGCAGCTATCCGCACTTCGACATCCATCTGCTCGACGGCGCCAGCCACTGCGTGGAGATCACTTCGGATCCCGCACGTGCGACCGGCATCGTCCTGGCCCGGCGGAGTGCCGCGTCATGACCGATCTCGCCTCGCTTCCATCGGCCGGCGCGGAGACGCAGGTGTCCACGGCCGAGATCGACGACTCGTTCATCCCGCTGTCGGACCCCGACTTGACGGATGCGGAGTTGGCCGCCGTCGACTGCGTCCTGCGCTCGCCGCGGCTGTCCGCCGGTCCGGTCGTGGAGGCGTTCGAGGCGGCGTTTGCCGCCTATCTGGGGCGAAAGTACGCGATCGCCGTCGCGAGCGGCACGATCGGCCTGCTGCTGACGTTGCGGGCGCACGGCATCGGGCCGGGCGACGAGGTGATCGCCTCTCCCTACGCGTTCCGCGAAACGGCCCATGCGATCAGCCTGGCCGGTGCCCGCCCGGTCTTCGCCGATATCGACTATTGGGCCGGCACGCTCGTCCCCGAGAAGGCGGAGGCGCGGATCACCGCGAAGACGCGGGCGATCGTCGCCTGCAACACCAACGGCCATCCGGCGGCCTGGGGCCCGCTGCGCGAGCTTGCCAGGACGCACCGCCTGGCCCTGCTGGAGGACTCGACGGAAGCGATCGGCTCGACCTACAAGGGCGCGCTGGTCGGGACCTTCGGGGACGCCTCGGTCTTCGACTTCTCCCAGCCCTTGCCGTTGACGTGCGGCGAGGGCGGCATGGTCGTCACCGACGACGTCGACATGGCGGTCGCGCTCCGCCGCTATCGCTCCCATCGGCTGGAGGAGCGGTCGTCGGTCGTGGTGACCATGGCTCCGCCCTACCAATGCGGCATGAGCGACATCGCCGCGGCGCTCGGGCTGGCGCAGCTCAAGCGGCTGGACGAGATCCTCGAGCGCAGGCGGCTGACGGAGCACCTCTACTACAAGCACGTGCAGTCCTTCGAAGGGATCAAGGACCCCTACGTGGGGCCCGACGTGACCGAGGTGAACTGGTTCCTCTACCTCGTGCACCTCGGCACGCGCTTCACACGGTCGAGCCGCGACGCGATCGTCGAGGACCTGCACGTCGAGCAGGTGGAGGCGCAGGCCTACTGCAATCCGCTGCACCTGCAGCGGCACTACTTCGATCTCGGCTACCGCCGCGGCGACTTCCTGGTGACCGAGAAGGTCGCGGATCGCGCCGTGGCGCTGCCCTTTCACGCTCATCTCACGGAAGACCAGATCGCCTTCATCGTCGCCACGATGAAAGACGCGTCGATCAACGTCGGAGCGGGTGCGGCCATTTATCTTTGACATGTTGGGTTGTCGCTTTGTCGACAGAAGAAGGACTGGGAGCGTTCGATGTCGTTGTTGACGATCATGCCGTCGGGCAAGTCGATAGAGGTGGCCGAGGGCACCACGTTGCTGGCCGCCATTCTGACTGTCGACGAGACGTTGTCGCATAAGTGCGACGGCAAGGCCGCATGCGGCACGTGCCATATCTTCGTGCACGAGGGGCGCAAGGGCATCTCCAAGATCGCGCGCGAGGAGAACGAGAAGCTCGACTCGATCGTCGGCGTCGGCTCCAAGTCGCGGCTCGCCTGCCAGGCCAAGGTGCTCGGCACCGAGAACATCAAGGTCGAGCTCCTGGGCTTCTCGTCGGGGCTATGACAACGGAGAGCAGGATGGAACCCGACAAGATCCTCATTCACGTCCGCTTCGCGCCGAACGGCACGGTGGTGGAGATCGGTGACCGGCCGACGGGGCTCGCGCCGCAGGACTGGTTCAACTGCCTCAGCGACAAGGCAGGCACGGCCTATCAGACGCTCTCGGGCGGCCGCGGCGTGTTCCGGCTGACCAGGGATAGGCTGGATGCCGTCAAGGCTGAAAGCGCGCTCAGCCGGGCTTAGGGCATGATCCCAAAAAGTGGGCACCGGCTTTTGGATAAGATCGTGCTCAAAACAAAGACTTAGAGCAGGATGATTCGAAGAAAAATCATCCTGCTCCAAAGCGGCCGACGCATGTCCGCGCCCATCGTTCGGCTGCCCCCGCGTGCCTGGCTGCAACGACACGGCGTGCGTGCGCGGGACACCGTGCGACGAACGAGACGGCGGCCGATGGGGCGGCTCCGGCGCGGCATGCTTCGTGCAATATCAGGGCGGCGGCAGGCGTCCGGCTTGCCCCGGCAACGAGTCCGACAGGAGTGTCCGGTTCACGACGAGGCCGGCGGGACATCGACCTCCCGCGCTCAGGGCTTCGCCTGGGGCGACGGCGGAACACGGAGGTGCAGAACCATGGCACGAGGCATCGAGGTGTTCGCCATCTGTGGGATCGATCGCATCGAAAAGGGCGGCGCCAAGGCGTTCAGCCTGTCGCGTATCACCAACAGCGGCGAGAGCAGGCCGTTTCCCATCGTCATCGTCCGGACCATGGCGAACGACTACTTCGGTTACGTCAATGCGTGTCCGCACGAAGGCATCTGGCTCAACTTCGGCGCCGGCGAGTTCTTCAGTCACGACCGTGCCTTTCTGAAGTGCGGCCGCCACGGCGCCTTGTTCGAGATCGACACGGGCCTGTGCATCGACGGCTCGTGCAGCGGCAAGAGCCTGGAGCCGGTGGCCCTCGCCGTGATCGACGGCGACGTGTGCCTGTGCGGCATCCCGCTGGTGGAAGACCAGGGCCTCCCCGATCCCTTCGAGGACATCGACGAGACCATGGAGATCATGATTCATCCGGACTGAGCGGTGGCGGCCCGGGGCCGAAAGCGGAGGCATGCGGCCGGCAGGGTCGTTGACCACAGAGGAGACGATGGAGCTCGAGTGCCGCTTTTTCGTGTCGTACACCGGCGTGAAGTTGCCGTTGCGGCTGGTCAATGCCGTCCCGGCCGACGGGCTGCGCAACCGCAACACCTTCATCCGCGGCTATTTCGACGCCCGGGGCAAGCTGACCGGCTTCGACAAGATCGTCTACGGTGACGTGGAGCTGGCTCACCGCTACGAGTATCATGACAACGGCGAGCTGAGCCGCGCCGTCATCACCATGCCGGACGAGGAAGAGACTGTCATGATGTTCGACGAAGCCGGCCGGCAGACCACGCGAACCGGCGGCGAACCGGCCGAGCTTTGACGGTCCGGAGGGGGTATGACGGTTGCTCAACTGCTCGAACAGCTGGCCGCGATGCCGCGCGACGCGGTCGTCCTGATGGACAGCGGCGGCGGCCTGTCCCTGGTCAGCGGCCTCGATTTCATCGAAGGGCAGGGGCCGGGCGCCCCGGCCGAAGTCATCCTGATCCCGAACATGGATGAGTAAATGCAAGGCGCGCCGCTATCGAGCAATCCGTGGGGCAAGAGATGACAGAAGCGACAACCGAGACGTCAATGTTCGATCGCATCGGTGGCGCCGCCGTCATCGATCGGCTGGTCGAGGCGTTCTACGACCGGATGGACACCCGGCCGGAGGCCAGGACCATCCGCGCCATGCACCCGCCGGACCTGAGCCCCATCAAGCAGGTGTTGAAGCGTTATCTCTCCGAATGGACCGGCGGACCGAAGCTCTATTCGCCCGAGAAAGGGCATCCCCGGCTGCGCCAGCGGCATCTGGGATTTCCGATCGGCGCGGCCGAGCGCGACGCGTGGCTGTTGTGCATGGGTGGAGCGCTCGAGGAGACCGTCGAGGACGTCGAGGCCCGCCAGGCAATCTACGGCAACATGGCGAAGCTGGCCGACTGGATGCGCAATCAGGCCGACAATCCTCACGACACGAGCTCGCACCGGCCGTGAGCGCTGGGGCCGCGATGCCTGACGTATGCGAGCGAAGGCGGGGATGATCTACAGGGGTATCCCGAAAAAGTCCTCGTCGTCGCCGCCCCAGGCCTTGTGAAGCGCCAGCGCGTTCCGCCATTTTTGCTGCTCGGCGTCGTCGGCACCGCGATGGGAGATCCGGCCGTCCGGGTTGCCGGCGAGCAGGTAGGCCTTGCCATTGCGAATGAAGCGGTTGAGCGCCTTCGTGTCGGTCGGCCGCACCACGCAGCGCGGCGCCTCGTCGATGAGAATGGTGGTGGGAAGCATCGCAAGAACCTCCTCCGACTGTGATCGATGGCCGCGCAAATTCCCAGGTGACAGCAAGACTGGTTCGACGCCTCAGCTCATCAGCAATGAAAGAGTCTGATAACGACGCCTGCGTTTTCAAGTCGATGGATAGTCGGGTCAAGCCCGACTATGACGAGTGGTGACGGAAAGCGCTTATCCTCAACGTCATGGCCGGGCTTGACCCGACCATCCATCTGCTCGAAATCACTGTGCAGATCGATTAAAACCCCTCCTCGTGCTTGCCCCACGGGTGCGAGCTCGGTACCAGCGGCGCGCGGATCCCGGCTTTGTCGATATCCGCCAGGCTCTTGTAGAAGGTGGCCTCGTGCACCAGCGTGCCGCCCGCGGTCGTAACGGCGACGTAGCGGGCCACCGCGTCGGTTTCGCAGAGATAGCCGCCCCCGGGGTCGACAGTGCTCCGCGCGTTGCCGTTCCAGTCGACGAAAAAGCCTTCAGCGACAGACATGCCACTCTCCTGCGACCTTCAGTCCATCGGCGGACCGAGGTCATCGGCCGGGCTCTTTTTCTTCTTTTTGTCGGCTTTTGCTTGGGCATAGGCCCCGGCGTTCTTCAGCTGCACCGGCGGCTGCCCTTCCACATACTGGTAGAGCCAGGCCGTGGTTCGCTCCAGCGCCGTCTGTGCTGCCGCAGCGTTGTAGCTGTCCCGCTCGTCGCAGACGAAGCCGTGTGCGGCATTGGGATACGAGAACACGCTGACGTCCGGCCGGCTGGCGCGAAACTGCGTGACGGCCTCGAAGGGGATCCAGGCATCCTCCTCGGCGAAGTGCAGGAGGGTCGGGATTCTGCGCTTCTCGCGGCCGTCGTCGGTGATTCCCGGGCCGTAATAGCCGATCGCGCAGGCGAGCCCTTTGACGCGGTTGGCCGCGACATAGGCCAGGTAGCCGCCCCAGCAATAGCCGACGACGGCAACCTTGCCCGCATCCTTCACCGCGTCGACCGCCGCCTGAATATCGGCGAACGTCGGCTCGGCGCCGACCTGCTGCGCGAGCTCGCTGCCGGCGGCCTGCCCGGCCGCGTCGTAGCCGAGCTCGACGCCGGGCCTGACGCGGTCGAAGAGCGCCGGCGCGATGGCGGCATAGCCAGCCGCCGCGAAGCGGTCGGCCAGGGCGCGGATGTGGCCATTGACGCCGAAGATCTCCTGGAGGAGGACGACGGCCCCCTTGGGTGGCCCTGCGGGGTCGGCCCGATAGGCCGCGAGTCGGTGGCCATCTCCGGCCGTGAGTTCGATCATGATGATAGCCCTCTAAAGCAGACCGAGTTCCAGCTTGACCTCGTCGGACATCCGCGAACTGTCCCACGGCGGATCGAAGACCAGGCTGACCTTCACGCGGCCGATGCCGTCGACGCCGGCCACCGCGCGCTCGACCTGGTTCAGGATATGGTCGGCGACCGGACAGCCCGGCGCGGTGAGCGTCATGTCGAGCTCGGCCGAGCCGTCGTCCTCCAGCTCGATGCGGTAGATCAGCCCCAGGTCGTAGACGTTGACGGGAATCTCCGGGTCGTACACGGAGCGAAGCGCCGTGACGACGCCCTCCGTCAGTGCCGCCGGTCCGCGGGTCAGATAGGTGCGGCTGTCGTCGTCGTCCAGCGCCGGTGCAGCTGTCGCAACGGTGTGCGCGTCGGCCTCGGTCATTCGTGTTTCCCTTCCCGCGCCCACGGAGGGCGACGCGGCGCCACACCGGGCGCGATGCGGCGATCCTGCAACGCGTGGCCTGCGGGGCTGCGCAAGACTTTGCAGCCGTAGTCCGGCGCAAGGACAGCTGCACGTCGGCCGGCTGTCCTTCGCGTCGGCAGGACGATGTGATCTGCGCTTATCTGCAAAGGCGATGCCAGATTATTGGCGAACCGATGCCGGATGTCAGGCCAATCCTTCCGCGAGCGCCGCGACGACCGGCCAGCCCACCGCGCCGGCCGGATCGAGACGGGCCAGCGCCTGGAGCATGTCGCGCGCCAGCGGTGGCTCGTCCCGTCTGAGATGGATGAAGGCGAGGGCCTTGAGCGTATAGAGGGCGAAGCGGCCGGCGCCGTCGGGCAGCACCGGCTCCGGCACCCAGTGGCGCCAGTCGGGAGGCCATCCGGCCTGCCGCGCGGCCTCCTTCAAGCCGCGCTCGGCGACCGCCCGGGCTTCGTCCAGATTGCCGCGGTAGGTGTGGATCTTGTAGAGGCAGAAGTAGCTCGGCAGCTCCGTGGGCGCGGCGGCCAGGGCCTGCCGGAACAGCTCGTCGGCGCGGCCGTAGTCGCTCCGATACGCGGCGACCCCTTGCTGCAGCAGCGCGCCGATCTCGGCGGGCAGATCGCCGAAATCGATGGCGTCCGGCTCCCTCGCCAATGGCCTGACGTTGCTCATGGATGGCACCGTTGTGCGATGGGTGATGCGCGGCCGTCGCAAGACTGGCGCCAGTCGTGATCGCTTGCGCCATGGCAAAGGGTTTGGCCTTCAAGTCGATGGATGGTCCATCTAATCAAAGCCTCCCGTGCGCGTCGCGTCCGAGACAGGCGCCGTGTCCGGTGTCGGACAGCAGACAGGGGCCCGTCTCTCGACGCCTGCCGAAAGCCCGGTCTCCGCATGGTCTTCGCCGCTTGGCCGAAGTTGGTTTGCGGCTTGCACTGGCAAGGCCGGAGCGCATCAACTGAGGACGGCTTCGGCCAGTTGATGCGCCTCATCTCTGCTGCAGGAGCACGCCATGGCCATGGCCGGGTCGGAAATCGAACGCCTCATCAAGGAGGCCTTCCCGGGCGCGTACGTCGTCGTCGTCGATCTGGCCGGCGACGGCGACCACTACGCCGCCCGGGTCACGTCGCCGGCGTTCAAGGGCAAGAGCCGCGTCCAGCAGCACCAGATGGTCTACGGCGCGCTCCAGGGCCGGATGGGGGGCGAGCTGCACGCGCTCGCCCTGGAGACGATCGTGCCCGACTAGAGCGGCCCCCATACCTGAGAGCGGGACGATGGCGAGGAAAAGCCGTCGGCCTGAGCCAGTCCTGTCAACCTGAGAGGTCGTGCCAATGTCGACTGCCACTGACGAACGCATCCGCGAAATCATCGCCAAGGACGCTATCGTTCTCTTCATGAAGGGCGTGCCCTCGGCGCCCCAGTGCGGCTTCTCGGCGGCCGTCGTCCAGATCCTCACGCAACTCGGCGTGCCGTTCAACAGCGTCAACGTGCTGGCCGATCCCTTCATCCGCGAAGGGATCAAGACGTTCTCCAACTGGCCGACGATTCCGCAGCTCTACGTCAAGGGCGAGTTCATCGGCGGCTGCGACATCGTTCGCGAGATGCACCGGACGGGCGAGCTGGCGACGCTGGTGGCCAACGGCGCCGTCGGAGCATCGGCGGCATGATCACGGCGGAGGACGGCAGCCCGATCGAGATCCCGCAGGTCTACGAGCGCCACGCCTTTGCCTGCTTCACCCAGCGTCCGCCCGGCCATCCGCGCGGCAGCTGCGGCGCGGCCGGGGCGCAGCCCCTGTGGGAGCGGATGGGGAAGGCGATCGAGGCCGAAGGGCTCAACGCGACGGTCGGCTTCACCGCGTCCGGCTGCCTCGGTTTCTGCAGCGCAGGGCCGATCATGGTGGTCTATCCGGAGGGCGTCTGGTACCGGCCGACCACGCCCGCGGACGTCGACGAGATCGTCGAGACGCATCTGAAGCACCGCAGGCTGGTGGAGCGGCTCGCGCTGGTGCTGACGCGCTAGAGCAAAACAAAAGCTTAGAGCGGGATGATGATTTGAAGAGGACCATCCCGCTCTAGTCGCTTGCTTCAGCTCATTTGCAATGAATGTGCGATTGGCTGCGTCGGCTTTGGCTTTCAAGTCGATGGATGGTCGGGTCAAGCCCGACCATGACGGCATCAAGTAAGGCGCAAGCCTTCCAGCGTCATGGTCGGGCTTGACCCGACCATCCATCCACTCAAAGAGTCCTGGGCAGAGCGACGCCCTATGCGGCGCGCTGGAGGGCGCCCTGTGCGTCGGCGCGGATGCGCTCGACCATCGAGCGGAAGCCGTTGGAGCGCTGCGGCGTCAGGTGCTCGCGCAGGCCCAGTTGCTCGAACAGCGCGATGGCGTCGGTGGCGAGGATGTCGGGCGCCCGCTTGCCCGAATAGAGCGCCAGCAGAATCGCGACGAGGCCGCGCACGATGTGGGCGTCGCTGTCGCCGATGAAGTCGAGCACCGGGCCCCCGTGGTCGGGCGTGACCGTCGTCGCGAGCCAGACCTGGCTCGTGCAGCCCCGGACCTTGTTGGCCTCGGTCCTCGCAGAGTCCGGCAGCGGCGGCATCCCGCGGCCGAGCTCGATCACAAAGCGGTAGCGGTCGTCCCACTCGTCGAGCAGGGAGAAGCTGTCGATGATGTCGTCGATCTGCATGGCGGGATCACCAGGCCTGTTCCATCACCCGGCGCCGCAAGGTGCCGGTCGCACGGCGGAGCATCGCCAGGCACTGCTCGGTCGACGCCAGGTCCAGCGCCGAGAACCCGTCCAATGTCTCGGCCGCGGTGTCGGCGCCCGCGGCCAGCAGCCGCTCGACGGCGGCGGCCTTGCCGGCGGAGGCCGCATACATCAGCGGGGTGGCGCCGTTGTCGTTGCGGTTGTCGATGTTCATTCCGGCCTCGACCAGCACATCGATGAGATCGAGGTGATTGCCGACGCAGGCGAACCACAGGGCGTTGTTGCCGTCGGCGTTCAACGTGTCGACCCGGGCGCCGGCCTGGATGAGCAGGCGGACGACGGCCGCATCGCCGTCCAGCGTCGCCTTCATCAAAGGGGTCGTGTGGTTCTTGACCACCGCATTGACGTCGCCGGAGACGAAGCCATGGCGCGAGAGCCACTGCTCCAAGGGAGCGCTGGGCCTGGTCCTGCCTGATGCGCGTATCGCGATCGCCTCGTAACCGCCGTCGATACTGTAGACCTCGGTGAAGCCAAAATCGGCGAAGACCTGGGCATACTCACGGCTGCTGTAGCCGTGATAGCAATAGATCAGCACTGGCCGGCTCCGCTCCGCATCGTCGATGATGGCCGACAGGTTGTTGATGGTGACGCGTTGGGCGCCGTCCACATGCGACGTGTGGAAGGAGTCGGCGTCCCGCGTATCCAGGACGAGGACATCGCCCTGTTGCAGCAGGGCGATCGCGGCGTCGACGGCGATACAGCGATACGGCACGCGTGATCTCGAGGTTGCTGGTCTCATGGCTCTTCGTCCTGAAGTCTGCGCCGCTGCCGACCGGGATAGGCGGGTCGCATCGTGAGATGGCCGTCGGTCAGCGGCCGGCCTAACGTAGAATTGTAGAGGACCTGACGCGCAGGCTCCGGGCAGGCCCGGCTTGCGGAGCCCGGCCGCGAGCAGCTTTCGAGGTCGGCCTCGTCGTCGCGGCCGAGCAGCCCCGTGACCGGCTCGCGGTCGAAGCCCGCACACCGTTGTCCCTCCGCCTCGACGAGCGGCCGGCGGATCAGGAGCGGATCCCTGATCATCAGCGCCAGCGCCGTGTCCGCGTCGGTCCGTAACGGGTCGACCTCGCCGGACTTGATGCGCGGTGCGGCCGGATTGAACCACGATGCGACCGGCGTCGTGCCGAAGAAGCTGCGCAAGCGCTCGGCGGTCCAGGGCTCGGACAGCAGATCCTTGGCCACGACGGTGTGGCCGGCGCGCTCCAGCATCTGCCGCTGGCGCGCGTTCGTCTGGCAGCCGGGCTTCTGATGGAAGACGACGGTGGTCAAGGCGCGCTCCTACAGAAGGCCGAGCTGCACGAGCGGGGCAGCGCCGCCGCGACCGAGGATGGTGTCCACCTTCTTGCGCACACCCTCCAGGGTCAGCGGCTTCACCAGGGCGCCGTGCGCACCGGCCTTCATGCCGTCGACCGCGGTCGTCTCGTCCGCCTTGTCGCAGACGACGAGGATGCGCACGCCCGGGAACCTGTCGGCGATCTCGGCGATCAGACCGCCGCCGCGGGCCTTGAGGAATGAAACGCCCAGAAGCACGACATGCGGCGTCAGCCAGTCGACCCCCTTCGCATAGGCCTCCTCGGGGGTGGCAAGCTCATGGGTCTCGATCTCGTCGTGCAGCATGAATTGCAGTGCGGCGCGGGTGATTTCGTCGTCGTCGACGACGAAGACGCGCCGTTGATCGACCGCCTTGGACGTTTCAACACCGATCTGCATTGTGCCCTCACGAATTCGCGCACCGGACGGCTGCGCAACCGCAGCGGACCGCGCCCCGTGAAGGCGACAGCAAGTTCCGTTCCGGAGGTGCGAACCGAGGCTTCCGAACGAAAATGCGAAGCAAAACAAAGAATCCGACGCCGACGTGAGCACCGCCCTCTGTGTTGTTTCCTACAGCCGCATGCCCTCTGTCGGGTTCGGAACATCCCGACACCCGTGCCGCCGCCAATTTCTGCTGGTCGGCCAACCGCTTACGCTTTTGCAAAGCATTGGCATGTTGGTTGCTGATGGAGGATCGGTCGAAGGAGTGAGGGCTGAGTGCACGCCTACGTGGAAACGAGCGGTGTACTCCTTCCCGTAACCCGCGGGCCTGTTCCAGAGCGATGAAGAGCGCCGGTGGCGCGGGGCGTGAAGCCCCGGCCGCGCGGCGGGCGCAAGGCAATCGGCAATCGGTTTTGCAAATCGGCAATCGGTTTTGAAGGAGACGAGCATGTCGTCACTGCGACAGATCGCGTTTTACGGCAAGGGAGGCATCGGCAAGTCGACCACCTCCCAGAACACCTTGGCGGCGCTGGCCGAGATGGGTCACAGGATCCTGATCGTCGGCTGCGACCCCAAGGCCGACTCCACCCGCCTGATCCTGCACGCCAAGGCCCAGGACACCATCCTGAGCCTGGCCGCCAACGCCGGCAGCGTCGAGGATCTGGAGATCGAGGATGTCATGAAGGTGGGCTACCGCGACATCCGCTGCGTGGAGTCGGGCGGTCCCGAGCCCGGCGTCGGCTGCGCCGGGCGCGGGGTGATCACCTCGATCAACTTCCTGGAGGAGAACGGCGCCTACGAGGACATCGACTACGTCTCCTACGACGTGCTGGGGGACGTGGTGTGCGGCGGCTTTGCCATGCCGATCCGCGAGAACAAGGCGCAGGAGATCTACATCGTCATGTCCGGCGAGATGATGGCGATGTATGCGGCCAACAACATCTCCAAGGGCATCCTGAAGTATGCCAACTCGGGCGGCGTGCGGCTGGGCGGGCTGGTGTGCAACGAGCGCCAGACCGACAAGGAGCTGGAGCTGGCGGAGGCGCTGGCCAAGAAGCTGGGGACCAAGCTGATCTACTTCGTGCCGCGCGACAACATCGTGCAGCACGCCGAGCTGCGGCGCATGACGGTGCTGGAGTACGCGCCCGACTCGGTCCAGGCCGGGCACTACCGGGCGCTGGCGGAGAAGATCCACAACAACGCCGGCAAGGGCATCATCCCCACCCCCATCACCATGGACGAGCTGGAGGACATGCTGATGGAGCACGGCATCATGAAGGCCGTCGACGAGAGCCAGATCGGCAGGACCGCCGCCGAGCTCGCCACCGCCTGAGCAAACTCCGCCACACGCCGGCCGCTCTCACCAGCGGCCGGCGTCCCGCTCCCCGCCGTTCCAGGAGCGCCCACGTGATCGCGATTGAACAGCACGAGGATGCCGCGCATGGGTCGCTGCGGCCAGGCGGCGGCGAGCACGTCGGGCGCACGCTCTACACGGCGCTCACCGGCCGCGAGCCGGCCACCGCCCTCGTCGACGACGGCGGCAGCTTCGACGAGCACGTCCTGGCGTCGATCCTGGCCGCCGCAGCGATGGACGGGCCCGCGCTCGCCGAGCAGGTCGGTCTTACGGGCGCTGAATTCGCCGCCCTCGTCGCGCAGTGGTTTCCATCGGTCCTCGCGTGCGTCGCCCGCTGGAGCGAACCGGCCGCGGCGCTGGACGACGACGAGATTGCCATGGTTCGCGACCTGCTGCTCGCCCACCGCTCGAGCGAAGGCGACACCGGACGGTGGCTCGCGGCCATGATCGCCCGGCGCGCCATGGAGCCGAACCACCTGTGGGAGGATCTCGGGCTGCGCGACCGCTCGGAGCTCGGCCGGCTGCTGAACCGGCATTTCGGGCCGATCGCGGCACGCAACACCAAGAACATGCGCTGGAAGCGGTTCTTCTACCGCATACTGTGCGAGGACGACGGCTTCGTCATGTGCAGTACCCCGGTGTGCTCGCAGTGCGGCGACTTCGACCTCTGCTTCGGCGACGAAAGCGGCGAGAGCCGCCTGGCGCATCGGCGCCGGGCTCTGGAGCTGGGAGAGACGGAACCGACAGGACATCACCGATGACGATACCGCCGACCGAATTGGCCTTCGGGCCGCTGAGCATGGAACATCCGGCCGTCGCAGTCCGCGGCCGGGCCGCCCGGAGCCAGGCGTGGGTCAGATGTGCGGACCTCCTGCGCCGCGCCGGCCTGCGGCCGACGCGCCAGCGCATGGCGCTCGGCGCCATCCTGTTCGCGCAGGGCAAGCGCCACATCACGGCCGACACCCTCTATGAGGAGGCAGCGGCCGCCCGCATCCACGTCTCTCTGGCGACGATCTACAATACGCTCAATCAATTCACCGAGGCCGGCTTGTTGCGCCAGATCGGCGTCGACAGCTCGAAGTCGTTCTTCGATACCAACGTGGCCGACCACCATCATTTCTACGTCGAAGGCGAGGATGTTCTGCTCGACATCCCCCTCACCGAAGCCGTGCTGGGAGAGCTGCCCGCGCCGCCCGAAGGCTATGTGATCGGGCGCATCGACGTGGTCGTGCGGCTGCGCCGCACGTCGCGTTGAAAGCCTCGTGCCGGTCGTCACGTTTGCGACGCTGTCGCGATTCCGACAATCGTCGCCTGATGCAGAAAACGGTTTTCTTTCAGGCTGTTGCCCCGATCGATGGGGCTGGCACAGCGGTTGCTGAAAGCGAATCGGAAGATCCAGTTCCGGGTGTCACCGATGATCAAGCCGATGCCTGATAGGACCGAGAATGGCGCTGCCGCCGCCAGCTTCGCGTGTGCCGACGCGCCCGCGCCGGCGCCGGTCGTCCTCAACGACACGACGCTGCGCGACGGCGAGCAGGCGCCGGGCGTCGCTTTCACCAGCACCGAGAAGGTGGCGATCGCGCGCGCCCTGGCTCGCGCCGGCATCACCGAGATCGAGGCCGGCACGCCCGCCATGGGCGGGGAGGAGATCGCCGCGATCCGGGCCATCGTCGAGGCTGCCCTGCCACTGCGGACGATCGCCTGGTGCCGCATGCGGACCGAGGATGTCGATGCGGCCCTGCAGGCCGGCGTCTCCATGGTCAATCTGTCCGTGCCCGTCTCGGACATCCAGATCGGCGCCAAGCTGCGCGGCGACCGTGCCACCGCGCTTGCGACCACCGCGCGCGTCGTCGACTACGCCCGCCGCAGGGGGCTCGAGGTAGCGGTGGGCGGCGAGGACGCATCGCGGGCCGATGTCGATTTCCTCATCGAGGTGATGGGCGTGGCCAAAGCGGCCGGCGCCCGCCGCTTCCGGGTTGCCGACACGTTGAGCGTGCTCGATCCCTTCTCGACCTATGCGCTCGTCGGCGTGTTGCGTGCGGCCACGGACCTCGAGATCGAGATCCATGCCCATGACGACCTGGGTCTCGCCACGGCGAATACCTTGGCGGCCGTGAAGGCGGGGGCCACCCACGCGTCGGTGACGGTGATCGGCCTCGGCGAGCGCGCCGGCAACGCGCCCCTGGAAGAGGTGGCCGTCGCGCTCCAGCAGCTCGGCGGCCGCCGGACCGGCACGGTGCTGACCGAGCTCGGCCACGTCGCCGCCGTGGTCGCGACTGCGGCCGCCAGGGCCATCCCGCTCAACAAGGCCATCGTCGGCGAGCATGTCTTCACCCACGAGTCGGGCATCCATGTGGACGGCCTGCTCAAGGACCGTCGCACCTATCAGGCGCTCGACCCGATCCTGCTCGGCCGCTCCCACCGCTTCGCCATCGGCAAGCACTCCGGCCTGTCGGCGATCGTCGCGTCCCTGGCCGAGCTGAACCTGCCGACCAGCGCCGACGAGCCCAAGGCCATCCTTGCTCGCGTGCGTGCCCATGCCGTCGCCCACAAGGGGCCGGTGGGCGCCGACACGCTGGCGGCGATCTGGCGCGAGGTTCGCGGCCGAGTCCCGTCGAACTGCGCTTGAGGCCGCCATGCTCGACATCTCACGCCCCACGGCGCCCAAGCCCACAGCGCCCAAGCCCACAGCGCCCAAGCCCGTTGCAGCGACGCAAGCGTCGCCGGGCCCGGGCCTGCTCAAGCTGATCAGGGAGGACGTGAGCTGCGTGCGCTCGCGCGATCCTGCGGCGCGCGGCGAGGTCGAGACGCTGCTCGTCTACCCCGGCGTCCATGCGGTGATCTGGCATCGACTCGCCGGCGGGCTGTGGCGCGCCGGCTGGCGCTTCCCGGCCCGGCTGCTGTCGTGGCTGGCGCGCTTCCTGACCAACGTCGACATCCATCCCGGCGCGACGATCGGCCGGCGCTTCTTCATCGATCACGGTGCCGGCGTGGTCATCGGCGAGACGGCCGAGATCGGCGACGACGTGACCATCTACCACGGCGTCACGCTGGGCGGCACGTCCTGGTCGCCCGGCAAGCGCCATCCGACCCTGGAAGACGGCGTCATCGTCGGCGCCGGCGCCAAGATTCTCGGGCCGATCACCGTCGGCCGGGGCACGCGCGTCGGCGCCAACTCGGTGGTGATCGTGAGCACGCCCGCGGGCGTCACCGTCGTCGGCATCCCGGCCAAGGTCGTGCAGCCGGAGCTGCGGCGCCGCCGGATCGTGGGGCGTATCGACCTCGACCATCACCTGATGCCCGACCCGGTGGGCGAGGCGCTGGGCGTCGTGCTCGATCGCGTCGAGTTCCTGGAGGCGCGCCTCGCCCACGTGCAGCGGCGGCTGCGCGTCGGGGCCGGCCCGGCGGGCCGGGAGGAGGCCGACCATCTGGCCGCTGCCGCCGACGTGACCTGTTGTTGAGGGAGATGCGGAGATGGATGACGTGGCGGTGTCGGGACGAGCGGAGGCCAGCGTGCTGGACAGGCTCAAGGCGGCCTCCTCGGCCGAGGATTTCTTCACCCTGCTCGGCGTCGACTATGACGCGAAGGTCATCAACGTGGCGCGCCTGCATATCCTGCGGCGCATGGGCCAGTATCTCGTCCAGGAGGACTTCGACGGGCAGCCCGACGATGACGTCTCAGCCCGCTGCAAGACGGTGCTGGAGCGGGCCTACGCCGATTTCGTCGCGTCGACGCCGATCGAGGAACGCGTCTTCAAGGTGCTGAAGGATGCGGTGGCGCCGCCCAGGCCGGCGAACTTCGTGCCCTTCGAGATGCTCAAGTAACCGGAGCGCTCCGCGATTGGACGGAACCAGCCGACCCAAAGAGAAGCGCTCGGAATTCAAGACGTAACGAGTATTTATCTGCTGTTGGATGCTCTCATCCAATGGCGAAATGCTCCAGCCGGTGCGGAGTCATCGCATGAACATCGTCGTCTGCATCAAGCAGGTGCCGGACTCGGCCCAGATCCGCGTCCATCCGGTCACCAACACCATCATGCGGCAGGGGGTGCCGACGATCATCAACCCCTACGACCTGTTCGCGCTGGAAGAGGCGCTCAGGCTGCGCGACGCCTTGGGGGGCGAGGTCACGGTCCTCACCATGGGGCCGCCCTCGGCCGAGGACAGCCTGCGCAAGGCGCTGAGCTTCGGCGCCGATCGCGCCGTGCTGCTGACGGACCGGTTCTTCGCCGGCGCCGACACGCTGGCGACGACCTACGCGCTGGCGACGGCGATCCGCAAGATCGGCGCCACCTTCGGCGCGCCCGATATCGTCTTCACCGGCAAGCAGACCATCGACGGCGACACCGCCCAGGTCGGCCCGGGCATCGCCAAGCGCCTCGGCCTGCTCCAGCTCACCTACGTCGCCCGGATCGAGGCGGTCGACCCCCAGGCGCGCAGCATCGACGTGGAGCGGCGCGCGGAGGGCGGGGTGCAGGTGCTGCGCAGCAAGCTGCCGTGCCTGATCACCATGCTCGAGGCGACCAACGAGATCCGCCGCGGTTCGCTGACGGATGCGCTGACGGCCGCGCGCCGCGAGATCGTCCGCTGGAGCGCGCAGGACGCGGGCGTCGAGGACATCACCAGGTGCGGGCTCAAGGGCTCCCCGACCATCGTCAAGAAGGTCTTTGCGCCGCCGCCGCGGGCCCAGAAGGCGGCGCTGGTCGAAGCGGCCGCCGGCCAGCTGCCGGCGGATGCACTCATCGACGAGATCTTCAAGCGCCAGCCCAAGCTCGAGGCCGAGCTGACCGCGCTGGCGCGCGGTTTCTGATCCAGCGAAGGGACGAGGCAGATGACCGAGCCGCCGAAAGCCTCCACGCCCGCCGCCGGCGGGCGTGCCGCGACCAAGAAGGAGCTGCCCGAGCACTTCAAGGCCTACAAGCACGTCTGGGTCTTCATCGAGCAGGAGCGCGACCAGGCCCACCCGGTATCGTGGGAGCTGATGGGCGCCGGCCGCAAGCTGGCCGACAAGCTCGGGGTCGAGCTGGCGGCGGTGGTGCTCGGCCCGCCTGGCGAGGCGACCAGGCAGGTCGTGGCGGAATCGTTCTGCTACGGCGCCGATCTCGCCTATCTCGTCGCCGACGATGTGCTCACCGATTATCGCAACGAAAGCTACACGAAGGCGATGACGGACCTCGTCAACACCTTCAAGCCGGAGATCCTGCTGCTCGGAGCGACGACGCTGGGCCGGGACCTTGCCGGCGCGGTGGCGACCACTCTGCTCACCGGCCTGACCGCCGACTGCACCGCGCTCGACGTCGACGCCGACGGCTCGCTCGCCGCCACCCGCCCCACCTTCGGCGGCTCGCTGCTGTGCACCATCTACACGCTGAATTACCGGCCCCAGATGGCGACCGTGCGGCCCCGCGTCATGGCGATGCCCGACCGGGTCGAGAAGCCGGTCGGGCGCGTCATCGCGCATCCGCTCGGCATGGTCGAGGACGACATCGTCACCAAGGTGCTGAGCTTCGTGGCGGACCGCGACTCGGCCAAGTCGAACCTCGCCTATGCGGACGTGGTGGTTGCCGGCGGCATGGGGCTCGGCTCACCGGAGAACTTTCAGCTCGTGCGCCAGCTCGCCGGCGTGCTCGGCGCGGAGTTCGGCTGCTCGCGGCCGCTGGTCCAGAAGGGCTGGGTCACGTCGGACCGCCAGATCGGCCAGACGGGCAAGACCATCCGGCCGAAGCTCTACATCGCCGCCGGCATCTCCGGCGCGATCCAGCATCGGGTCGGCGTGGAGGGCGCCGATCTCATCGTCGCGATCAACACCGACAGGAACGCGCAGATCTTCGACTTCGCCCACGTCGGCATCGTCACCGACGCGATCCGGTTGCTGCCGGCGCTGACCGAAGCCTTCCGCAAGCGCCTGTCGCCGCACTCGCGCGACCGCATGGCCAGCTAGGAGACAACGCCATGATCGAGGAACGATTTGATGCGATCGTCGTCGGCGCGGGCATGGCCGGCAACGCGGCGGCGCTGACCCTGGCCAAGCGCGGCCTGAAGGTGCTCCAGCTCGAGCGCGGCGAGTACGCGGGCTCCAAGAACGTGCAGGGGGCCATCCTCTATGCCGACATGCTGGAGAAGCTCATCCCCGATTTTCGCGACGACGCGCCGCTCGAGCGCCACCTGGTCGAGCAGCGCTTCTGGATGATGGACGACCGCTCCCACGTGGGGCTGCACTACAAGTCCGACGACTTCAACGAGGAGCGGCCCAACCGCTACACCATCATCCGGGCCCAGTTCGACCGGTGGTTCTCCAAGAAGGTGCAGGAAGCCGGTGCCATCGTCCTGTGCGAGACGACCGTGACCGGGCTCGTGCAGGACGCGAGAGGCAAGGTGATCGGGGTCCGCACCGACCGGCGCGACGGCGAGGTGCACGCCGACGTGGTCGTGCTGGCGGAAGGGGTGAGCGGCCTGCTCGGCACCCGCGCCGGCCTGCGCGAGATCCCCAAGGCCGGCAACGTCGCCCTCGCCGTCAAGGAGATGCACTTCCTGCCGCGCGAGACCGTCGAGGCGCGCTTCAACCTCTCGGGCGACCAGGGCACGGTGATCGAGGCGGTCGGCACCATATCGAGCGGCATGACCGGCATGGGCTTCATCTATGCCAACACGGAATCGATCTCGCTGGGCATCGGCTGCCTGGTCTCCGAGTTCCAGCGGACCGGCGAGACCCCCTACGGCGTCCTCGAGCGGTTCAAGCAGCATCCGTCGGTGGCGCCGCTGATCGCGGGATCGGAGGTCAAGGAGTACGCCGCCCATCTCATCCCGGAGGGCGGCTACAAGGCCATCCCGCAGCTCTACGGCGATGGCTGGGTCGTCGTCGGCGATGCCGGACAGCTCAACAACGCCGTCCATCGCGAAGGCTCCAACCTGGCGATGACGTCCGGTCGGCTGGCGGCCGAGGCCATCTTCCAGGTGAAGTCGCGGCGCGATCCGATGACGGCTGCCAACCTGGCTTTGTACAAGAAGCTGATCGACGAGTCCTTCATCATGAAGGATCTCAAGAAATACAAGGATATGCCGGCGCTGCTGCATACCCAGTCACAGAACTTCTTTCTGACCTACCCGCAACTGGTGTCGAAGGCGATGCAGAGCTTCGTGCGCGTCGACGGCACGCCGAAGCGGGAGAAGGAGAAGCTCACGCTCAAATCGTTCGTCGCCGCGCGCTCGTGGCCGGGCCTGTTCGGCGATGCGCTGCGCCTGGGCCGCGCGTGGCGGTGAGCCGAAGGACAGATGTGCCAGCCCATCCGAAGGAGATCGTCATATGAGCACCGAGCTCTCCGTGCGTGTCGAGGACAAGCTGTTTCACAACCGCTACCTGGTCGATGCGGGCCGCGCCCATATCAAGGTGCGGCCGCACGAGGTGCCGTCGCCGGCCCTGCTCTCCCTGCTCAAGGCGTGCCCGGCGCGTTGCTACGAGCTGAACGACAAGGGGCAGGTGGAGATCAGCGCCGACGGCTGTGTCGAATGCGGCACGTGTCGGATCATCGGCGAGCCGACCGGCGACATCGAATGGAACTACCCGCGCGGTGGCTACGGCGTGCTGTTCAAGTTCGGTTGAGGCTGGGGGTCAGTCGGCGCTGATCGTCACCTTGACGTCGGCCGGGCGGGCCCAGTACGGCGCCGACGTCACCAGGATCCGGGCGCCGGCCCGCACATAGGCGGCTGCGTTCTGCGCATTGACGCCTCCGGCCGCCGCGACGCGCGTCGCAAGCCCCCGCTGCCTGACGAGCGCCGCAACGGCCGATACAGTCTCCGGGGGCATCTTCTCGCACTGGAGGATGTCCGGCTCGGCAGCGAGAAGCGCCGCCGCTTCATCGAGTGTCGCGACCTCGACCACCACCTTCTTCTCCGGCGCGGCGTCACGGAGCGCGGCGATGGCGGCCACGGGGTCCGCCATGAACGCGCGGTGCTCCGGAAAGACGAGCAGCGTCTCGGACAGGCCCAGGCGATGAGGCTGTGCGCCGCCGGCGCGGATCGCCTCGACCATGAGGCGGCGCACGCCCGGAAAGGTCTTGCGTGTGGCGGCGATGACGGCCGTCGGATCGACAGACCTCGCGGCGGCGACGATGGCGGCCGTCGCAGTGGCGATGCCCGACAGATACTCGACGAGCGTCTGCGAGACCTTCCAGGCCGCCAGGATCGCGTCCGCCGTGCCCCAGGCCGCGAGCAGCATCTGGCCGGCGTCCACCCGGGAGCCCGATAGCGCCAGAACCTCGCCGTCGCCGCCGGCGCGGCGGATCAAAGCCAGGGCGGCCTCGGTCCCGCACACCGTGCCGGCCTCCCGCAGGGAGAAGCTCATGCGGGCCGACGCCTTGCCGATGCCGAGCATCTCTGTCGTGAGATCGCCGTGAGGCACGTCCTCGGCCAGCAGCGCCTCGATCAATCCGTCAGACCACCATTGCGACGTCATCAGCGTGCAGCACCATCAGCTCTCACGGTCCGGCGCTGCTCAGTGCGCCGTCTCTCTCGCGCTGGAGAGCCGCAACTCGCGCAAGGTCTTGAGCGCATCGATCGTCGCCAGCCCGATCGCCCGCGGCCGCTCGGCGATGCCGAGCCAGCTCACCCCTTGGCCGAGCGCCGGGTCGACCTCCGCCAGCTTGACCTCGGCATTGACGTCGATCCCCGAGCGCACCAGGCCGCGCAGGCGCCCGCTCAGCGGCGCATGGACGACCATGCGGCCGCACGTGCCGATCGGCTGGCCCTTGACGACGCCCTCGCCGATGAACGCGGACGTCAGCCACAGCCCTGCCGCGGGCGCGCGGGCAAACCGCTCGCGGCCGGCGCCCCCGAGCAGCGCTGAGCGGCCGTGGGCGGCCAGCGTGCTGCCGTCGCGCACGACGCCGATCACCCCGGGCGCCGTCTCGATGGCGACATCGACATGCCGGCCGGCCGTGAAGCCCGGTCCGAGCCCGACGGTCGCCCTGGCGAACGGCCGGATGTCCACCTTCGGCGAACGCATGTTCATGCGGGCATCGATCAGCACGTCGATGAAGCCGAGGCAGAGCAGATCGCCCAGTTCCATCGTCGTAACCGAGATGCTGGTACGCTCGACGAACGTGCGGAGCAGCTCGACCAGCGAATCCGCGGGATAGGCCACAACGCCCTCCACCTCCGCAACTCCCGTCTCCAGCGCGTCGTCGAATGCCATCGAGCGGCGCAGCACCGGCTGCGCCGGGTCGCGCGAGCAGACGACGCCGTAGCCGTCCAGATACAGGCGGTGAGCCACGGCGGACGCGATGTCGTTGGTGCCGAGCACGATCGCGATCGGGACGTGCTGCGAAGGTGTGAAGCCGTTTTCGTTCCGCATGGCCGTGTCCACGTCGCTTCGATGCCGGCGGGATAGCGACATCCGTGCCAGTTGTGGCCGGCGCTCGTCCGCGTGGGCGGCGCGCCGACAACCACAAGGCCACCACGGCCTTCGACCGACCTGTCGGTGCCCGGCGCTCCGGGACTGGGCGCGCACAGCGCCGGTGAATGGCGGATATCCGACACTATGTCGGCGGCCGCCTGTCGTGAATCCGACAATCGCGGTCATGGGGCGACGCGGCGCAGCTTGGAATCGCTCGCAACTTTGCTCGGACGCCGAGGCTGGCACGCGGCTTGCCTTGAATTCCGCGGATGGCGGCTTGCCCCATCGCGTAAGGAGAACCGGCCTCGTTTGGCCGCTCTCGTCTTGTGGAGTTGAATCTGGGGCACTTCGCGATCAGGTGAGCCCACCCGACCGGACATGCTCCAGGACAATGGGACAGAGCGGCGGCGCCCGCGCGATTGGCGCCTCCGCCGCTCCGGGAGCACTCCATGACCGATTTCTATTATCAGGTTCGCGTGCCGCGTCCCACAGCCAACGCCGAACCGGAGCGGCGCCAGCCGTCGGCCACCACACCCTCCGCCCCGCCGGCGCCCGGCGCGCGCCGCGGGGTACCGGGGGCGCCGCAGGCTGACGCTGCGCCGCTGCGGCCACGGCCGGCAAGCCCGGCGGCGGTCTCCGCGGCGGCTCCGCGAAGCGTGCCGGCGCCATCTGCCCCCGGCGAGCCTGCGCCTCCGCCGGGAGCCGCGGCCACGCGCCCGCGCTCCCGCGGAACCTCGGCGGAGATCGCGCTCATCGGCATCTACGAGATCTCCAAGATCCTGACGGCGCCGCGGCGCCTGGAGATTACGCTCGCCAACGTGGTCAATGTGCTCTCGTCCATGCTCCAGATGCGGCACGGCATGATCGTCATCCTGGATCAGGAGGGCGAGCCGGACATGGTGGCGACGACCGGGTGGACGCCGCAGGTGGCCACGCAGATCCGCGCCCGCGTGCCGCAGAAGGCCATCGATCGGATCGTTGCGACGGCGACGCCCCTGGTGGTGCAGGACGTGAGCGCGGACCCGCTGTTCGGCGGCCAGGTCGACCTGTTCGAGCCCGCAGACGAGGCCAAGGTCTCATTCATCGGCGTCCCGATCAAAGCGGATACCCGCGTGATCGGCACGCTCTCCATCGACCGCATCTGGGACGGCAGCGCCTATTTCCGCTTCGACGAGGATGTCCGCTTCCTGACCATGGTGGCCAACCTCGTCGGCCAGGCGGTGAGGCTCTACGAGATGGTGGCGCGCGACCGCGATCGGCTCATCGCGGAGACGCACCGTCTCGAGAAGGCGCTCCACGAGGACGCGGCGTCATGCGAGAGCCCGGCGCCCTACGTCGGCATCGTCGGCGACAGCCCGCAGGTCAAGCACCTGATCGCCATGGCGCAGACCGTCGCACGCTCCAACTCGACCGTGCTCCTGCGCGGCGAGAGCGGCACCGGCAAGGAGCTGTTTGCGCGCGCCATTCACGAGCTGTCGCCCCGCAACGGCAAGCCCTTCGTGAAGGTGAATTGCGCGGCGCTGCCCGAGACGGTGCTCGAGTCGGAGCTCTTCGGCCACGAGAAGGGCGCGTTCACCGGGGCGCTCAGCCAGCGGCAGGGACGCTTCGAGCTGGCCGACAAGGGAACGCTGTTCCTGGACGAGATCGGCGAGATCTCCCCGGCCTTCCAGGCCAAGCTGCTGCGCGTGCTGCAGGAGGGCGAGTTCGAGCGGGTCGGCGGCAACCGCACGCTGAAGGTGGACGTCCGCCTGGTCTGCGCGACCAACAGGAACCTGGAAGAGGCCGTAGCTAAAGGCGAGTTCCGCGCCGACCTCTACTACCGCATCAGCGTCGTGCCGTTGATCCTGCCGCCGTTGCGCGAGCGGCCGGGCGACATTCCGAAGCTCGCCAAGTCGTTCCTCGGCAGGTTCAATCGCGAGAACAAGCGCGCGCTGGCGTTCTCGGGATCCGCGATCAATGTCCTGACCCATTGTTATTTCCCGGGCAATGTTCGCGAGCTCGAAAACTGCGTTCGCCGGACGGCCACCCTGGCGCGGGGCGACGTGATCGTGCAGCAGGATTTCGCCTGCGAAAGCGGACAATGTCTGTCCGCCATCCTGTGGAAGGGGAGCGTGCCGAAGCCCGCTTCCGTGGCGATCGGAGGCGTCCCTGCGGTGTCGGCGCCGCTGCGGCCGGAGACGCCGCCGTCGACCGTCGAGCCCATGGCTTTGCGCCCGGCGGCCCCCGAGCTTCGGGGCGAGACGTCGCCGCACCTGACCGAGAAGGAACAGCTCATGCAGGCCATGGAGCGGGCGGGCTGGGTGCAAGCCAAGGCCGCTCGGCTGCTCAAGCTCACCCCTCGCCAAGTGGGCTATGCCCTGCGCAAGCACGGCATCGATATCAAACGCTTCTGACGCGAGGTCGTCTCCGCAGATTCCGTCATGTCTTTCCTCGGCAGCCGTCTCTCCTGCCTCTATGAAGCCAGGCGGTAGCCCATGCGCATCCACCTGTGGGGAGGCGGTAGCGCTTCTCCGCTGCCATCACTCCGCTGCCGCTGGAGCCATTCGCGGATCGCCGTTTTGACGCGGGTCTGCCAGCCAGCTCGGCTGGCGCGCAGGCCATCAAGGACGTCGGCGTCGCGCCGCAGGGTCACCTGCCGCTTCGGGTCCCCGCCACTGGTCGGCCGCGCTTCACCGGCGCCGCGGCGACCTTGGCCTGCCACTCGGGCGCGGACAGATGCGGCGCATCATCCGGATCAACGAAATCGGGGCAGTTTCGACGCGTCGGCGGGTCAGAGCAGAAATACCGCCAAGAGCACCAAGATGACGGCGATGTGGATGATGGCCCACATGACGACGGTGACGAAGTGCTTGAACGTCCTTTCGTGCTCCGGGTAGTCCCTCTCGCCGGAGTTTTCGACGGCAACCTGGTTGGCCATGGTGGTGCCCTCCATCGGATGGCGTAACAACGCGCCGCCCTTACCGACGTTCCCGGCGTTCACGGAGGCCCCCATGCGCGACCTATCCGACCACCTCCGCACCCCTCCGGCGGCCGAGCATGTGGACGCGGCGAGGCCGGCAGCATCAGAAGGTGTCGCCTATGCGCCTGGGCACGAGCCCGTCATGGCCAACGTCGCCGTAGCCGGCGGCATCGGTGACGCCGAAGCTCTCTTCGTGCTCGGCGAGCTCGGGGGGCAGGGATAGCCGTTCGTCGCGCATGTTCCATTTTCGTCGAAGGCAAGCGCGTGGGTGGACAAGCCGCGGCGCATCACCGATAGAGCCGCCTTGGCGGTAGCGACGGAAGCCCGGCGAGCCTCGAGCGCGCCATTGGGCGGCCCGCCGGCCGCAGCTCCTCATCGTCGCGCTCGGCGGCTGGCTCTTCCACCACCCGGACGGGCTCTGCCTGGACCGGCTCGGCGACAAGCGTCGGGGCGGCCGGAACAGGCGCGGGTTCAGGGGCCACGACAACTTCCGGCATAGGCTCTGCCGTGGGAGCAGCCAACGCCAATTCGGGGGCTTGGGCTGCCTTCTTCCGTCTGGCGCTGGGTTGACGGGCCATCATCGTCCTCATCGATAGAGCCGCCAGGGCGGCGGACGGGAAAGGGGTCTTGCGGACGCCCGCGCCGTCTATGGGAGCGGCTCCTGGGACTCAATTCGTTCTCATAATGTTCCTGCTTTTCGGCTGAGCGCAAGCGACCAGCCGGATTTGCGGCCCATGATTTGCGGCCCATGTGCACGCTCTACAGCTAAGAAAGCCGTCATCGCGCCTATGCCCAAAAGGCCTTTATCTTGGGAGCTTCGATCTTCGCCCGCTCATATCCGGCCCGCAGCGCAGGCTCGATTTGCTTGGGGTCGAGAAGATTCAGGCCGGGCGGCGTGCCG
>NZ_AP043981.1:8080000-8825821 GCF_055391085.1 Chelatococcus sp. KU-N122
CCGTCGTCGGTGAAGTTGCCGCAGGGTGGAGCAGCCACCCCGCGCAGCGACAGCGAAGCGGGCACCCAAAGACTCCGGGCTGCTCACTGACCGTCGCAGTTAGATTGCCGCGGGGTGGAGCAGCCCGGTAGCTCGTCAGGCTCATAACCTGAAGGTCGCTGGTTCAAATCCAGCCCCCGCAACCAAAATCAGCCCGCCAAGTCAATGACTTGGCGGGCTTTTCGTTTGCGTCGAAAGCGTAAGAATCCCAGCAAGATCGCCGCGAACGTCGATCTCCACCTTGTCGTCGACTGATCGTGTGGTCGCCGCGAAGGGGCTCGCCGTCGGCATCGAACTTCTTCACCACGTCGTAGCCGTACGAATTGCCGCCGCCCGACTTGGCCGCCTCGACGCGGCCACGTTGCCCGCGCCGGGTCTTGTCCGCAAGATCCTTCAGGAACAGCGCATTCATCGTTCGTCCCCACTACTTTATCGGCCTTGGCACTGTCAGATGTCTGTATCGCGGTGACTTTCATTGCCGTTGCAGCACTCGGGCTGACCAGATTATCCGTCCTGCTGCGTTGGACCGGATGGTCGCAGAGCGTGGTGTTTCCCATTGCGAGCAGTCAGGCGGCGCGCGTTCCGCCTTTGGTGACCGAGTATTGCGAATAGCGGGGCTACCCAACCTATGACGGCAACGATACCAACCGCGTTGAAAGGTTGGTCGGCAAGATGAGGGTCATCTCGGGTCGTCGCCCGGAAGGCGAACGACGAGGGAGCGCGGCAGCACTTCGGAAGGAAAGGGAACGTCAGGAGGCTGTTCCCAACGATAGGAGTGAACAGCAGCAGCGAGCACTCTCTCGGCACATCAACGACCGCGGTTTTACGCAGGCGGCAAAAACTATCTGTCGCTTCTCAGCACCCCGCCAGAGTAGGCGCTGTGGTAGCACAATTGAAGTACACTAACAACACGTGAGGTGAGCAATGAAAGATAATAGACCTGGTCTTACGTCGGCTGAACGCCAAATCGCTACCGTCATCAGCCGTGCGGACAGGATGTTGGCTGCTGCCGTTTCGTCGGCTTTGGAAAAGGCGGCCGAACAGGCTGCCGATGACCTGCGAGCAATCGGCCAGGGGGACGCCACACCGGTTCTGCAATATTTTGCAAGCGTCGTTCATCAGCAAATGTATTGTTTGATGTGTGGTGCGGACCCGGACACTCTTCAAGGAGGCGATCCGGATATCGCCTACCACGTTATCCGCAACAGCCAGAACATTGCTAAACACTATTGGTCGGCGGACATCGAGCCTTATCCAGCCAAGTGAGAATAGTCATCGCATAAGGTGTTAAGTCGCGGCATTCGCGATCTCAACGAGCCTTTGCGAATCTTCGATCCTCCCGCTCGCGTTCCTCGTTGCGGGACACAGTTTCGCGCGCGGTGAGACTACAGTGACGCCCGATCGAACGATAGAAGAGGGCTATGCGTACGGGGTTGCTGCGCTTCGCACGCACTACCGATGACCTCAGTAGAAGGATTGAAAATGGCGTTCCGCAATGGCCTGAAGTCACTCCTTCGTCCTGAGGATTCGGTTCTCGTTCTGATCGATCATCCGCCCTAACAACCGGCCAATTTAAGCAGCCACGATCCTCAGACTGTGGTCAACAATGCGACCGCTGCGGCGAAGCTGGCAAAATATTTCAATTACTACTTGGGGCTGCGTGACCGGAAATCGGTCCACGATCAGGGTGCCGGAAGTAAGTTGGTTCATACCATCCGAACCCGAATATTGGGAGATACCGGCAGCACATACTGGAAGTGAAAGGCATAACTGTCGCGGATTCACGGCGCTTAGAGGCTCTGGTCCGTGGGATGAGGAGCGGAGAGGATGACGATCAGGCGGCGACAGCAATCCGGGCGATACATGGCGGTCGCACTGATCACGGCGCTGGCGCTTGCATTGTGCGCCTGCGCCTCGCGGCCCGGCTCATCCGTCCTCACTCCGGTGACTGCCGTCGGGGGCGCGAAGCACGTTACCATCTTCGTGGCGAGTACGCGGGCAACCGATCCGAGCGCACCAACCCTCCTGACCGACCGGATTACGGCCACTACTACCTACGTTCGCCATGTCGTCTCCATCCCGCCGACCCACCGACCGACCGAGATCGAATGGCCGACGGATGTGCCGGACCCGACCCGGCACTTCGCGATCGTCTCGTCCGAGCGCCTCGATGAAAGGCGGTTCTTTGCGGAAGTCGGGGCCGCTGCCGCCCGCGGAGAAGGGCTCGGCCGCGACGTCGCCATCTTCGTCCACGGCTTCAACAACAACTTTCCGGAATCGCTGTTCCGCACGGCGCAGCTCACCGTCGACGTCCATGTCGCGCAGTCGGCAGTGCTGTTCTCATGGCCTTCGAGGGCAGCGGTTACCGGGTATCTCGCAGACAAGGATGCGGTGACCTTCTCGCGCGATGCGCTTGCCCGGTTGGTCGAGCGGGTCGCTGCTGATCGCCGTGTCAGGGGGGTGAAGCTTCACGCCCACAGCATGGGGGCTTGGCTGACGATGG
This sequence comes from Chelatococcus sp. KU-N122, assembly GCF_055391085.1. Classification (NCBI taxonomy): domain Bacteria; kingdom Pseudomonadati; phylum Pseudomonadota; class Alphaproteobacteria; order Hyphomicrobiales; family Chelatococcaceae; genus Chelatococcus; species Chelatococcus sp. KU-N122. The sequence continues at coordinate 8,082,543 of NZ_AP043981.1, forward strand.
AGAGCGTCCGGCAAATCCGGATCGCCAAAGACGATCGCACGCTCGGCAAGCTCATCGACCTCACGCTCGCGGCGCCGGATATCGACGCCGAAGTATTTCTTCAACAACTCCGGATCGTCGGGCGCCTGCGCTCCCCCGTCACCGTTCTGGTCTCCAAGGAGGACCAGGCGCTGTCGCTATCCAGGTTTATCGCCGGAGGGCAATTGCGCGCCGGCGCAGCCGACATCGACGACCCCCGGGTTCTCGTCGAGGCTCGGAATGCAAACCTCCGCGTGATCGACGTAACCAATCTGGCCACGCACGCGGGAAGCGGCCACGATGGTTTCGCGGCCTTCGCTTCGATCTACGGCCGCCTCCCGCAGAGCTCAGATGGAAGGGTTGCTTCCGACGTCGGTCCGGGCGTCTACGAGCTTGGGGTCGCTAACAAGTTCGAAGCGCTCGACGCCCGACGGGTCCAAAAGGTCGCCAGTCCGACGACCACCGAGCTCGACCCCAACCTTGGCAAGGATCGGCATTAAGCCGCTGGCCGGAAAAGCAAGTAAATGTGGGTACATGCTCCAGCGATCACCTTTACCGGCATCGATTACAAGCAATGATCGACACCGGTCCCCGCGGCCATCTTTACTTGATCGGGTAGAAAGTGAAGATTAGCCCCCCCGCAACCAACGTCACGTCAAAAAAGCCCGGCTGCCGCCGGGCTTTTTGTGTTTTATGCTTTGCTCATCTCATTGCTGATTTGGAGAGCAGCTAAGCACCTATTTGGAGCGTGCTCAGGACTTCATAAACGACATCAGCGCTCAAGCGCGGGTGATAGTTGAAGTGCAGTCTGAGATTGTTACCGGACCAGTTCGCGTCATGCAGGCGCTCGTTCAAAAAATGTAGCGGCCTTAGCTCAAGAGGTCGTCCATTTTCCCCACAATCGTGCTCGACAATAGCAAGCGGCCCATTGGACGTGATCGACCAGGCGACGACACTCTCGTAAATATTGGGTAGCCAGAGTGGGTCGGCGGCTCGTCGAAGGACGGCTTCAGCGCTGTCGTCGGCGCTGGCTATGAAACGCCTTGGTTCTGCGCCGTCCCCGGCGTGGACGTCGGATCTCGTTGCGAGAACCGTGAATGCTTCCGAACGAGGCCAGCGGGATCGAGCATGTGGCTCGCGGCCAAGAGCGGACCAGCTCGCCGAGAAGAGCTTTCCTAAGGTCATTCACCGAACCCGTTCACTCGCGACCCAGTGCGGCGCTCGTTCGAACAGTTGGCAGGCGGTCTTTCGCGAGATGCCAAACTCCGACATTGATCTGTCATCGGTGTTCCTCGCTCACTCCTTTCGCCTCGGGCGCCAAACCGGCTGCCCTGTCCAGGCGGTCAAACCGCCGTCGACGGCCAAGCTTACGCCCGTCACGTAGGATGCCTCATCGGATGCGAGAAAAGCGATCGTCGCCGCGATCTCGTGGGCCTCGCCGGCCCGCGCCAGCGGAATCCGCTCCTCGAACTGTTCCATCACCGCCGGCGTCTCGCGCATTCTGCGCGTCAGCGGCGTTACCGTGAGGCCCGGGCAGACCGCATTGACGCGCACACCATCCGGCCCGTGGTCCACCGCCATAGCGCGCGTCAGATTGACCACGGCGCCTTTGGCGGCGTTGTAGGCGGCATTGCCGCCGTCGCCCGCCAGCCCCGAGATCGACGCGACGTTGACGATGTTGCCGCGCGTCCGTGCGAGGTGCGGAAGCGCCGCGCGGGCGCCGTAAAAGACCGAATCGAGCGTCACGTCCATGACCTGACGCCAATCCTCGTCGGACAGGCCGGCGATCTGACCGCGCCGCCCGATCCCGGCGTTGTTGACCAGCACGTCGATGCGGCCGAACGTGTCGATCGCCCGCCCCACGAAAGCCTCGATCTCGCGGCCGGAGCGCACATCGGCGGCGCAGCAGGTGAGCCTGTCGGGCGACAGGCCCAGCTCGGATGCACGCGCCTTCAACTCATCGGGCCGCAGATCCGACAGCGCCAGGCTCGCGCCTTCCCCCGCGAGGCGCGTCGCGGTGGCAAGCCCGATCCCCGAGGCCGCCGCCGTAATCAGAACCACACGCCCGGCAAATCGACCGCCCATGACACCTCCCTACGCCGGTCGGCGGTATCGCCGATGCCGGGCTTCCCCGGCGCCACGTTCGCTGCGCGCGAGCCCGCGGCCTGCCCTAATCTGCGCACCTTGGGTTTCTGCGCATCGTTGCGATCGACAGTCTGGCGCCCCACGGCCGATCCGTCGAGGCCTGACGCGATCCCATGCCGTTGAGCCGCGCCGGCCATGTCGGTTCAGCGACATGGCCCATCTCGTCCGGGATGACGATCCACGGGCCGAAGCCGCCTGTGCCGGGGAAATGCTTGCCAGGCTGTATGACGGCCCGATCGATCGGCGCCCTCACCTCTCCAAGCCCCCCTGGCACACCATCCGTTGGTCTGGCGCCGAATGATGACATCGACTCATCATCGCGCTTCAAGTCGTTGGATTGGACATGATCATGCTTGATCGCACAGGGGAAGATGGGCTTCCCACGCCTGAAGGCGACGCTTGAGGGGCACGCGCCCCTTTGCCGGCGCGTGCGGAAGAAGGAGCGACATCAGGGCGACATTGACATCGGCGTGGAGCTGCTGCGTCGACCGGCTTCCCGCTGTCCAGCGACGAACGGCCCCGGTGTAGATGTCCGGCGGGTAACCCTGCTATTCGTTGCCACGATTTCGGCCACGTCTCATTTTCGATCTTCCTGACGAAACCATTGGACGTAATCGGGAAGCCGCAGCATGCTGTGTGCTTCCCCTGCATAATCGTTTCGCACACCGTCGCCTCGCCCCGCAGCGAGACCTGCCAAGATCTGGTTGCGTGCTTCAACCTGTTGAGGTGTCCGCGGCAGGAGGAGGAAGCCGTTCCCCTTGATCGCCAAGGCCTGGTTTGCCTCGACAAACGGCCGTGCAATCCGCTCATAGGCTGCAAACGCCTCGGTCGGCTCGTCTTGCGATGCCAGCTCGCCGGCGAGGACATAGGCGCCGACAAGCGCCAGGCTGGTGCCCTGGCCGGACAGGAACGACGGCGCAAATGCGGCATCACCAACCAAGGCCACCCGTCCCGAAGACCAGACGGGCATGCGGATTTGGCTCACCGTGTCAGAATAGAGATCGTTGGCGAGCCGCATGGCTGCCAACAGGCGCGGCACTTCCCAGCCGCCATCGGCGAACGCGGCCGCGGTGCGCTCATACTGTTCTTCGATACCGGGGTGTGCGCTAAGCGGTGGAGTGTCGCTGACGAAGGTCAGGAAGGCGAAGATGTCCTTGCTATTACGCACCGCGAAGGCGCCGGCGCTGCGCCCTGCTTCACCATAGATGATGGCCCCGTGAGACAGGCCCAGGTCGTTGGGAATGGAGAAGATATTGAAGCAATGGCCGAGATAATGATTGAACCGCTCTTCCGGACCGAACACGAGCGTCCGCGTGCGGGAGTGCAGGCCGTCGGCGCCGATGACGAGGTCGTACCGATGTCGGTCACCGCTCTTGAACTGGATAGCGACCCCGGAACCGTCATCCCAGAGTTTTTCAATCGTGTCGTTGAAGCGGTAGCGGATCGGCCGCTTCTTGGTGAGATCATAAAGCAGCGTGGTGAGCGCGCCGCGCGGCAGTTCGACGTCGCGGCCGGTCTGATTGCTGGTGAGTTCATAGGGCGGGATGGTGCCGATGGCGCGGCCCTCGGCATCGACGAACCTCAGCTCCCGCGTGTCGATATGCTCAGCCTGCAGGCGCGGCAGGAGCCCCATTCGCTCGATCACGTCGATCGCGGTGCCGCGCACATCGATCGGGTAGCCGCCGCTGCGAACCGTCGGCGCCCGCTCGACCACCGTCACGTCGAAGCCATAGCGATCAAGCCAGTAGGCCAGCGCTGGCCCGGCGATACTGGCGCCGGAGATCAGGACCGAGCGGGATTTTGCGCCTCGCGTCTCGGACATGCGCCTATCTCCATTTATATAGGATGCGGAAAGCATCTTATATGAGTGGAATCATCAATTCAATAGGATGCAGATCGCATCCTAAACGAGGACCCGATGGAGGCTGACAAAATTGGACGGCGGCGGGGATCCCGCCTGGAGGATGCGATCCTGGATGCTGCTTGGGGGGAACTGGTCGACCGGGGCTATCCTGGGCTCACGCTGGAGGGCGTCGCCAAGCGCGCCGGCACCAGTCGGCCCGTGCTCCATCGACGCTGGCCGAGCCGCACCGCACTCGCAACGGCCGCGCTGGGACGACATATCGCGCAGAACCCGATCGCCGCGCCCGATCTTGGCAGCGTCCGCGATGAAATCCGTCTTCTGCTTCGCCGGATGTCCGACCGCGCCCGGCCGGACATGATCAGCCTGGTCTTCGACATGCAGAAGGACCTTGCGGACAACCAATCCAACTTGGCAGATTTGAGGACGCATATAAGAGCGCAGATCGTCGAACCCGACGTCATGCAAGCCATCCTGACGCGCGCTACTGACCGGGGTGAGATCGCCGCTGCCCGCCTCACTCCGCGGATTGTGTCGCTTCCTACAGATCTTGCCCGTCACGAGATACTGATGACGTTCGAGCCCCTATCGGACGAAGCCATCAACGAGATTGTCGACGAGATCTTCCTGCCGCTGGTGCGTCTATAGATCAACGGACCTCATCGTGAGAGGGACGGCGCGGTCCAACCAATCGTCTGGAATGATGGACACGTGCCCGCTTGCCCATCGCGATGCGCAGCTGGGATTCGTCGTTGCCCTGATGAGCGCGTTGGCGGACGCGACGATCGACTTCATGATCCGTGACCCGGCCTATGCAGACGAGCACAGACAGTTAAGTCGGGGAAGAAATGGCGAAGACCGCTTTGGAAAATCCCTCGGCTCGCAAGGTGTACATCATCACCGGCCCGACCTCCGGCATAGATCCCGCCACTGCGCTTGAGCTTGCCAAGCACGGCACGGTCGTACGCGTCGGCGCATCCGGTCGGCGATGTAGTCGGAGAACTCGGCGTTGGCCTTCTCATCCGTGAAGATCTCACGGAAGTTGCGCAGCCAGATGGCAAAGCCGGGCATCTCGTAGAGCCGGTCCCAGAGCGCCAGCCGCTCCTCGCGGGAGACCTTGTAGAAGCCGCGCCGGTCGGGCTCGTGCTCGAAGCCGTCCGGCGTACGCGCGCAGGTGGCGAAGATATCGTCGTAGCGGGAGCGGATCTCGGCCATCTCCGCCTCGGAGATCGGCCCGTTGTTCAGCGGCGCGGACCAGTTGGGCGGGCGTTGGAACACGGTGAGCTCGGCGACCTTGTCCGCAATTTCGCCGATGACCTGAATGCCCGTCGCGCCGGTCCCGATGACGGCAACGCGCTTGCCGGCCTCGCGGGCGTGCAGGCTGCCGTCTCCGCCGGCATCGGCATTACGGCGCTCGCCGAGAGCACCGTGCCGCCCGATTTCGCCATTCTCGGCACCGCCGAGGGCCTGCCCGCTCTGCCCGACACGAGATCGCGCTCTATGCCGGCCCGGCGCGCAGCGAGGCGGCACGCTATTTCGGAACGTATCTTTCAGACGCGGTGCAGAGCCTCGCATCGCTTGGGCGGGGCGACACCCTGCGCGATGCACGCCTGCGCAAGGGATGACGCAGGACGGCACGCCAGAGCGTTGGTCGGGCTGCGCGCCACGCGGGGGATCGCGGCGGGCGCAGCTCGTTGGTCATGAGTCCGGCGGCGCGTCGCCGGGACGACGGACGACCGACCTGCACCTCGCCCGTCGAGGGCCTCCTGCCTCGTCCGACTGCCGCCGATCGAACGCCGAGTCGCGCCGCGGCCTCGCTCCAGCGCATTAGCCCCGGTCCATCGCCATCTCGATGGCGAGCTCGTGCGAAAGGCCGATGCCGAGGATGAGTGCGATCACCACGATCGCAACGAATAGCGCAAACAGTTTCATACCGCTCCTTCCTTTGCCCCTCCCCACCGCTATTTAGGCCGCGGACCGCGCTCGGACCAACCCTCCTTCCTGCAACGCAAGGCTGCGCCGGACGCGCCGTCACGCGGCGGCACGCGGCGGCACGCGCTGAGCGTGATTCTAAAAAGGTGGACACCGGATTTTGGAAACGATCGTATCCAAAGCAGAGACGTAGAACGGCATAATGGGACACGAGCAGGTTGTCGGTCTCGAGGCGTCCGCTCATCCTGTTAGCCACTATACCATGATGATCTCACTACTTTACCAGGATAGCATTTTGACCAAGATTTGCCCTCGGCAAGATTTCAGACGCTTTCGCGCGTCGCTCGATTACCGAGAGCATTGTGGTCAACGACGCGGCGGAGCTTGCTCGGCAATTGTCGAGCACCTGCGGCTGGAACGTTCAGCGAAAGCGCGTATCCGCCAAGGTCGTGGGCGCCTTGGATCAGAGAGATGCGTCTCGAACCGGAACCGGAAACTTTCCTCATGCGTGTGTTTGTTACCGGCGCCACCGGTTTCGTCGGCACTCCCGTCGTCAAGGAGCTGATCGCCGCCGGACATGACGTCCTTGGCCTGGCGCGTTCGGACGAAGGGGCACGGTCCCTGGCCGCCATTGGCGCGGACGTTCAGCGCGGCTCGCTCGAAGACCCTGACAGCTTGCGGAATGGGGTGGCCGCTACGGATGCCGTCATCCACCTGGCCTTCATTCACGACTGGTCGAGATTTGCCGAGAATTGTGAGATCGATCGCCGGGCCATTGAAGCTTTGGGTTCGGCGCTCGCCGGCTCCGATAGGCCGCTCATGGTTACGGGGGGGACAGCGGGATTGGCCGGGCCGGGCCAGGTTGCGACCGAAGACGACGATGTGGCGCCGGATTTCCCGTCTCCCCGCGTTTCGGAACAGACGGCTCTATCGCTGAACGGAGTGCGCGCTTCGGTCATGCGCCTTCCCCAGGTCCACGACACTGCAAGGCAAGGGCTTCTCACCTATGCCGTTGCTGTCGCGCGAGAGAAAGGCGTGTCGGCTTACGTAGGGGGAGGACACAACCGCTGGGCAGCCGCACATATCTCGGATGTTGCCCGCCTTTACCGACTTGCGCTGGACAAGAACGAAGCAGGCGCGAAATATCATGCGGTCGCCGAGGAAGGCGTGCCGATGCGGGCTATCGCCGAAGCCATCGGTCGCGGCTTGAAGGTGCCCGTAAAATCCATACCTGCGGAGGAAGCACCGGCCCATTTTGGTTGGCTGGCTATGTTCGCGTCCCGCGACCTTCTGGCCTCGAGCGAGACGACGCGGAAGAAGCTGGGTTGGAATCCGATCGGGCCAGGGCTGATCGCCGATCTCGAACGCCTCGAGGTCTCCGGGAGCTGAAGCGCGAGGCCACCGCGGCACGGGAGATCACAAGCCTACATGCCAAAGGCGCGTCGCCGGACGCTTACCGGCGCTCGAACAAGTGTTCACTTTTGCATTGGTGGACACCAACTGGAAAGCAGGGCATCGGCCTGCTTTATCGATAAACTTCAGACGCCACGTCACGGATCAGTTCGCGGAACCAGACGAGAACCGGATCGGTCGAACGCAGCCGGTCCCACACGAGCGTGATGGCGAGCGGCTCTGCAAAGAGAGGCGACGGTCTCATCGCCAGCCCGAATGCGTCACCGAAACGACGGCTCAGCGCCTCAGACAGTGTCGTCAGATAATCGGTCGTCGCAACCACAGCTAGCGCGACGGTGAAATGCGGCGTGGTCAGCGCGATCGTCCGCGACAGGCGCCGTGCTGCCAGTGCCGCATCGATCTCCGTCTGGCCGTCGCCGAAAATGGTGACCGCGGCGTGGGGGAAGCGGACATAATCTTCCGCCGATACCGGTCCCGCCGCAAGCGGATGTCCGCTCCGTGTCACCAGCATAAGCCGGTCGCTCCCGATCACCAGACTTTCCGCGCCTGACGGCAGGGGCGAGGAAGCGATGGCGAATGCAAAATCGACCCGCCCTTGCTGCATATGGACAACCGTGTCAGGGCCATAACCCTCCACGGCGACGCGCAGCCCCGGCGCCTCCGTCGATACGCGGCGCATGATCTCAGGCATCAGCAGCAGTGTTTGGGCATCCGCCGCGACGATGCGGATCGTGCGCCGCGCCGCCGCTGGATCAAATGGCGCGTCGCGGAATAACGCGCTTACCTGCTCCAATGCGGCAGCGACCTGCGGAGTCAGACGCTGCGCCTTGGGCGTAAGCGCAAAGCCGCCGGCCTGGCGAACCAGCAGCGGATCGTCGAACAGATGCCGGAGACGTCCGAGCGCGCGGCTCATCGCCGGCTGGCTCAGCCCAACCTCAAGCCCCGCGTGCGTGACATTGCGCCGCCGCAACAGCGCGTCGAGCACAGGCAGCAGATCAAGATCGATTCCCGAAAGATGCTGGGTTGGTATGCTCATCATGGCAACAATGCATTTTATGCATACTCCGGTCCAGTGCTACCCTCTTTTTGTTGAAGAGATCGGACGGGCGCAGAATGAACGGACATGATTTGATCGTCGGCTATGGCGTAGCCGGGCAGGCCATCGCCAGCAGGCTCGTGGCGGCCGGGCGCCCTCTCCGCATCGCGCAACGTTCACGGCCAATCGACATCGCCGATGGCGTTGAGTTCTTCCGCTGCGACGTGCTCGACCGCGCGGATGTCATGAACGCGGCGGCGGGAGCGGCGCGGATCGTCATCACGACCGGCTTTGCCTATAGCACCAAGGTCTGGTCGGACTGCTGGCCCCGCGCCATGGAACATCTGCTCGCAGCCGCCGAGGCGACCGGCGCACCGACACTGTTCTTCGACAACATGTATATGTATGGCCCGCAGGACGGTCCGATCCGCGAAACCACGCCCTTCGCTCCCTGGGGCGGCAAGCCCGCCGTGCGGCGCAGGATCAGCGAAATGTGGCAAGCTGCCTCGAGAGAGGGGCGGGTTCGCATGAGCGCATTGCGCGTCACCGATTTCTATGGCCCCGGCGTAACGAACAGCCATCTCGGTGAACTGCTGTTCGGGCGCCTGGCGGCGGGCAAGGCAGCACAGTTCGCGGTGCCGGTCGATCACCCGCATGACGTTGCCTATCTGCCCGATGCCGCCCGCGCGGCGCAAACCCTGCTCGATGCGCCGGAGGATGCTTGGGGAGAAGTGTGGCACATGCCTTGCGCCACGACGCGGACGCTTCGCGAGATTGCCACCATGGCAGCGGTGGCCATGGAGCGGTCACCGCGTATCCAGCTGGTCCCGGCGATGCTTCAGCCGCTGCTGCGGCTTGCCTCGCCGATACTGCGCGAAGTCCACGACGTTCGCTTCCTCTTCGACCGCCCCTATCATGTCGATGCGGCCAAGTTCGTGGGCCGCTTCTGGTCCGACGTAACACCGATCGAAACCGGCGTTGCAGAGACGGCCCGTTACTTCCAGCATGCCACGGGGCTGAACGCCGATGCGGCATGAGGGCGAATACGGGCGGCCGCGGTAATGGAGCGCCAAGATCGTCGCTCCGCGTCCTCGGGACGACGCGAAACTCCACTGGCCGAAGCAGAGGCACGCGACCAAGGCTATGCGCGACGAGCAGAAGCTGGCGGCGCGACGCAGCCGGAGCAGCCTCCGGCAAACTCGGGGCGGTTCGCGGGGCGGCGATGGGCGGCAGTCTCCGAGGCTGCGGAGGGCCTTGCCGCGGGAAGCGAATAGCCGGAATGAGAATGGCATGAAGACCGATCGGACCGCTCTTCTCGAAACGGCTCTCAGTTTGTTCTACGAGCGCGGCTACCACGCGGTCACCATCTACGACATTGGCGCAGCCGTGGGGGTTACGGGGGCAGCGCTCTATCGCCATTTCCGCTCGAAAGGTGAGGTGCTTGGCCTGTTGTGCGAGATGACGCTCGACCGGCTCGCGGAGTGCACCGGCGACGTGCGCGATACGGCGCAGGAGGAGTTGGACGCGTTGGTCGCGGGCCAGGTCCGCTTTGTCGTGCGCTATCCCAAGCTGCTGACCGTCACCACGCTGGAAGGGCGCGCGCTCGACCCGTCATGGCGCGCGGAGGTCAAGCGGCGGCAGCGCGCGCACCTGAAGCGCTGGACCACGACGCTCGCGGCGCTCTATCCTTCCGAGGACAAGATGAGCCTCAACGTGGCGGTCTACTCGGCGATCGGCCTGATCAATTCCGCGGCCCGCTGGCCAGCCCAGTTCCAGACGGCGCCCGATTTCGAGAGCCGCCTGATCAAGGGCGTCCATCAGGTGCTCAGGACCCTGGTCCTCGAGCATCAGAGCATCGGACCCAAAAGTTGACGCCGGTTTTGAGACAAATCCGACGCTGAAGCCAACAAATGGCTAGAGCGGCAGCTCTGGCTCCATCGGAGCAGCCGCTCTAGCGTTGCCGGATTGCGCTCAGAGGCTTTCCACGGACGGCGGACTATAGTTGCAGTCGATGAGCTGAGATTTTGGCAGATAAGCCCGCAGTATCAAGACAAAGGGCCCCTCACCTGGCGCTGGCAGCCAGTTCGCAGCCTCTTCTGCGGGTTTTTGGCGAGACATATGGATGAGGATCGACCCGTCCCCTGGCGGGCTTCCCCCCTAGAGCATGATCCCAAAAAGTGGACACCGGTTTTTGGGCGGAATCATGCTCGGGACAAAGACCTAGAGCGCTTTGCGATTGGGTGAACTCACCCAATCGCGAAAAAGCGCTCCAGATTCAAAAGACTATGAGCATTTCTCTGCCATTGGATGGGGCCATCCAATGGCGAAATGCTCTAGAGCACGGAGGCCTTCGGCGCGTCGATGCCGAGCTCGCGGCGCAGCCTGTCCGCGATCTCGGGACGAAACGAGAATGGTTCACGCGGATTGTCGAGGCTCAGGATGTCTTCCATGCGCATGCGCACCGAGCGCAGCATCTTGGGGTGCGGCAGGATGTAGAAGCGATCCTGCTCGATCCCGTCGAACACGAGCTCCGACACCTCCTCGACGCCGAGCTTCGCCGAGGCCATGCCCTGGTCCGAGAAGTCCTGGCTGATGAGCTGCGAAGTCGTCGGATCCGACGAGGTGTGGAAGCGCTCCGGCCGCCTGTCCTCGGCGCGGTTGATGTTCGTGGACACGTAGAAGGGGCACACCACCGAGCAACGCAGCCGGGCCGACACGACGCTGAAGTCGTGGAAGAGCGTCTCGGAGATCGACACCACCGCGTGCTTGCTGGCGCTGTACGGGCCGCACAGAGCCGGATTGAACAGCCCGCCCATGGAGGCGACGTTCACCACCCGCCCACGGAACGACGGATCCGCCTGAACCGCGGCGATCATGGCGGGCACGAAGCTGCGGATGCCGTTGACGACACCGTGGACATTGACGCCGAAGACCCAGTCCCAGTCCGAGGGGAGCGTCTCCCAGATCAGGCCGTTCCTGCTCGACACGCCCGCGTTGTTGATCAGCAGGTGCGGCGCGCCGAAGCTGCTGATGGTCCGGGCAGCCAGTTCGTCGACCTGCTCCTTCGCCGAAACGTCGCATGGGAAGACCGCCACGTCGGCGCCCGCGGCGCGGAGGGAGTTGCCGACGCGGCGCAGCTTGGCCTCGTCCATGTCCGCCAGCATGAGGCGCATGCCGCGCGCCGCCGCCCGCCTGGCAAGCGCCTCTCCAATGCCCGAGGCGGCGCCCGTGATTACAGCGGACTGCCCAGCCGACGCCATCCGAAGCCCTCCCTCATGCCCGGCGCAAGGCCGGCGTTTGACTCAAATGTTATCGACCAATAACATTTGATGCAACAGCCGGATGCGGCACGATCAGGATGGGGGAAACATGCGGACGCAGTGGCGCGGAAGCGCCCTAGAGCGCTTTGCGATTGGGCGGGCTCGCCCAATCACAAAAGAAGCGCTCCAGATTCAAAAGGTTCTGAGCATTTCGCCATTGGATGGGTCCATCCAATGGCGAAATGCTCTAGGCGCCGGAGGGCTCGCGGTCGCGATGCAGGTGCCCCGGTTCGTCGCAGTGACCGGCGCGTCCGCCGAGGGATCCAGGCACAGGGACGGCATGACATGATCGAGGCATTCGGGGTTGGACCGGTCAAGGTCGAGATCGAAGATCGGGTGGCGATCGTCACCCTGCGCCGGGGGGACCGTCTGAATGCGCTGTCGGTCAAGGCGATCGAAGCGCTCCGCGAGGTCGCATACCGTCTGCGCGAAGACCCGTACACGACCGCCGTGGTGCTGACCGGCGACCCGGTCTTCTCGGCCGGGGCCGACCTCTCCGATCCCGAGCATCAGGCGCGCCGCGACGCGCCCCTGATGGAGAAGCGGGAGCTGCTGCGGCTGGCACCGACCACATGCGCCGCCTGGGAGGCCCTCGATCAGGTCACGATCGTCGCCATCGAGGGCTTCTGCCTCGGCGGCGCGCTAGCCCTCGCCGTGTCCTGCGACTTCCGCATCGCCGGCAAGGGAGCGCATGTCCGGCTGCCGGAAATTCCGCTCGGCTGGAACCTGAACTGGAACGCACAGCCCCGCATCCTCAACCTGATCGGGCCGTCGAGGGCCAAGCAGCTCATCATCTTCGGCGAGCGAGTCCATGCCGAGCAGGCGCTCCAGTGGGGGCTGATCGACGAGGTGACGGACGACGGCGAGGCGCTGGCCGGCGCCATGCGCTGGGCGCGGAAGGCGGCGGCCCTACCGCCCTTCGGCGTCCGCACGTCGAAGCGGACGATCACGGAGCAGGCAACGGCGCTCAACCGGCTGACCTGCCACATGGACAACGACCAGTACATCCTCGCCTCGATGACCGACGACAACCGGGAAGCGATTGCCGCCTTCTTCGAGAAGCGGCCTCCCGTCATCAGAGGCCGATAGGCCGCTCCGAGACCGGCAGGAACGGCGGACGGGCAGGAGAGCCCGCTGACGGATGCACGCCGCGGCGATTGGATCGCAGCGTATCGTCGGAGCGGCTTTCGCGCCTCGGCGCCGGTCGGCGAGCGACGTAATCGGTTTTCAGATCGCCTGGTCCGACGCCTGCGCGTGCGTCGCGGCCCCGGCGGCGCGGCGCCCCGATGAAAAGACGATGCCCTCGTAGCCCTTCGCCGCCACGTCGTTGATCCTGGATACGTACTTCGGCGCCCCGCCGTTGTAGACGAAGTAGCGGACCTTGCCGTGCTCATGGCCGGGGACATTGGAGTTGTACCCGGTGAACCATGATTTGGCTTTCCGCATGAGCATCATCGCGTACATGCTGGTCACATGGGCGGTCCAGCGCTCCTGCGCCTCGATCGTAGGCTCGGCGCGGACATCGCCGCGCTCGCGCATGTGATCGAGCATCGCCGTACACCAGTTGACGCCGGTTTCGATCCCACGCGGGTAGTTCGTCGACGCAGATCCGCTTTGTGGCCCGCCGGGCATGAGCAGGTTCGGGAAACCGTGTACGAGCATGCCGAGAAACGTCGACGGCCCGTCATTCCAGGCGTCACGCAACTTGATCCCGCCGACGCCCTGGATATCGATCCGGTCGTAGGCGCCGGTTATGGCGTCGAAGCCCGTGGCATAGACGATGATGTCGAACTCGTAGTCGCGCTCGGTGGTGCGCACGCCGGTCTCGGTGATCCGCTCGATCGGCGTCGTACTGATGTCCACCAGATGCACGTTGTCGCGGTTATAGGCCTCGAAGTAGCGCGTCTCCATCGGCACCCGCTGCACGCCGAAGCCATGATCGCGGGGGATGAGCTTCTCGGCGATCTCCGGATCCTTCACGCGCTGGCGAATCCGGTCGGCGATGTAGTCGGAGAACTCGGCGTTGGCCTTCTCGTCCGTGAAGATCTCGCGGAAGTTGCGCAGCCAGATGGCAAAGCCGGGCATCTCGTAGAGCCGGTCCCAGAGCGCCAGTCGCTCCTCGCGCGAGACCTCGTAGAAGCCGCGCCGGTCCGGCTCGTGCTCGAAGCCGCCGGGCGTACGCGCGCAGGTGGCGAAGATATCGTCGTAGCGGGAGCGGATCTCGGCCATCTCCGCCTCGGAGATCGGCCCGTTGTTCAGCGGCGCGGACCAGTTGGGCCGGCGTTGGAACACGGTGAGCTCGGCGACCTTGTCCGCAATCTCGCCGATGACCTGAATGCCCGTCGCGCCGGTGCCGATGACGGCGACGCGCTTGCCGGCCATCTCCACCGGTTCGCGCGGCCAGTGGTAGGTATGGAACGAGCGGCCCTTGAAGGTCTCCATGCCCTCCAGACGCGGCAGCGTCGGCGCCGACAGCAGGCCGAGGGCCATGACGACGAACCGGCTCGTCAGATGGCGTCCATCGCCAAGGGTCAGCTGCCACACGTCGTCGGCCTCGCTGAAGCGCATGGCCTCAACCGTGCAGTTGAACTGCATGTATTGGCGCAGGTCGAACTTGTCCGCCACATAGTTCAGGTAGCGAAGATTCTCCGGCTGGCCCGAAAACCGCTCCTTCCAGTGCCACTCGTTCAGCAGGTCCTTGGAGAACGAGTAGCCGTAGGTGTAGCTCTCCGAGTCGAAGCGGGCTCCGGGGTAGCGGTTCCAATACCAGGTCCCACCCAGGTCAGCGCCCGCTTCGAGCACCGTCGCGTCGATGCCGAGGTCGGCCAGCCGCTTGATCTGGTAGATGCCGGTCACGCCGGCGCCGATGACGATGACTTCGTAGTCCGGCTTGATCCTGCCCATCATGTGCCGTCCAGTTCCTGCTCGTTGGCGGAGGGGGCGGGCCAGCGGAGGCCGTGATCCGGGCCAAGCCCGCTGAGCGGGCCCCGGCGACGGTCTATCATCGAGCTTCCTCCACCCCGGCCGGATCGTGAGCGCCGATGCCACGGCAGTTCCGACCCATGCTCAGATCGTTGGTCCGTCCGAATGATGCGGACCGGGATATTTTTGTCAAATGCGGCTCGGCCACTAGTGTGGTGGATCTGAAGTTCCTGCCCCCCACGCGGCATCAATGTTCAGGAACTTCAGATCCATTAAACCACACTAGAATCATAGAGTTGCTAGTGTGGCTTAGGAATCCGAAATTCGCTCCCAGCGCTGCCCCGAGGTGGTGCGAATTTCGGATTCGCCACACTAGAGCGCTTTGCGATTAGGTGGACTCACCCAATCGCGAAAAAGCGCTCCAGATTCAAAAGACGATGAGCATTTCTCTGCCATTGGATGGGTCCATCCAATGGCGAAATGCTCTGGAGCATGTCCCGATCAGATGGGCTCATCTAATCGGGTCGAGATGCTTCAGGCGGGCTCAATCGCGCGCACGCTTCAGCTCACGACGAGGGCCGCCTCGGCGTTGCCCCCGCCCGCTTCGACTGCCCTCGTGCGACCGCGCTCGCGCTTCGCCGCTTCAGGTCAGCTCAAAGAGAGAGCTCCCACAGCCGTCGCGGCAGCCGATCAACGGCGCAGGGCCAGCAGCCGAACCTCGCGGCGCATCTTGGACATGATCCGGCGCGGCAGCGCCATAATGCGCCAGGAGGTGCTCTTCTCGATCTGACGCAGCCGGTCGAGCTCGCGCTGGATGTCGGGCGGCACGCCATCGCCGCCGTGCGCGTTGGCCTCGAAGAAATCCAGCAGGTAGCGGATCCTGGACACTGCGCCGCGAGGCAGCACGATATGCGCCTGATCGAGCTTGCCCAGGATCCGCTGGTAGTTGCCGTCCCATTCCGTCTGCGGATGGTCCGTCCTGGAGCTCTCGTCCTGCGTCCACCAGCGGTAGACCCCGGTGATCTCCTCGGCGGACGCGACGCCGACGACGGCCGCCGTCCGCATCAGGAAATCCCAATCCTCGGTGGTGGCGAGGCTCTCGTCGAAGCGGATGCCGAAGGAATGGAACGGCCCGCGGGGAAAGGCCAGGCCGACCGGCGGGGATTGGTTGCCGCGCAGGTGCGCCAGGAAATCGAACTTCTCCGGATAGCGGTCGAAGCCTCCTTCGGCCCGCAGCGCGCGACGCCCCCGGATGTCGACGTTGCGGACATCCTGGCGGACGGACGCGCTGCGCAGCACTTTTCCCGGCGCCTGTTGGGCCAGCCGCTTGAACGTCTCCACCCAATGGGCCAGCGGCGCATCATCGTCGTCGAGGATCGAGATATAGGCGCCCCGCGCCTGCTCGAAGCCGACGTTCAGGGGGTAGGTCCGGTTGCCCGTCTCCACGGCGATGTAGCGGATCCGTTGGCGCAGCCAGTCGGCCGTATCGGCGATGATGCGCGCGACGTCGAGCTGACGCTCGGGATCGAGCCTGTGGCCCAGCACCAGCACCTCGAAATCGGGATCGGTCTGCGCCGCGAGGCAGGTCAGAGCCTCCGTGAACGTGTGGAGTCGTGTCCCTTGCGTGCGCATGACGATGCTCAGGAACGGCCGCGCAAGCTCGTCCGCCCCGTCCCCCTCGGCTTCGACCGGGGCGGCCACGGCCGGACCGGGCACGCACAGCCGCACGAACCGGCTCACGTATTCGAAGCGATCGGCCCCGGTGCGAAGCTCATGCAGCAGGGCATGCAGTTCCGTCCCGGTGGCCAACGCCGGATGGCTCGACGGACAATGCTGCCCAGCCTGCGCCTTCTCCACGTCATGCCGGTCGATTTCGTGCAACCCCGCCGCAGCAAGCGAGACGCCGAGGGCGCGGTTGTCGAACAACCTGACATGGCTGCGGTCGAGAATGCCGCCGTCGGTGTAGTCCCACTGGCCGAAGGCGAGCTTGCGGCCCAGGTCGCCGTGGGCGACGTTGGGCGTGCTCACCACGACGTAGCAGTTGTGCGTCCTCGCCAGTCTCGCCACCGCGCCGAGGATCTCCTCGGCATTGGTCAGGCGCTCGATCGTGTCGAGCAGCGTGATCGAGCCGACCGCCCGCTCGCCGACGATCCGACAGAGCCCTTCATAGGTCTCGGCTTCGCCCGAGAGCGCCAGCCCATGGGTCTCGAAGCCTCGTTCCTTCAAGCCCTGCAAGGCTTCGGCATCGCGATCGATGCCGACATAATGCAGCCCGAGCCAGGACGTGAGGGGCTCGGCCAACGGCCCGCGGCCGCAGCCGATGTCCAGGTGCAATGTCCCCGACTGCTTGGCGATCTTCCGCGCCAGCAATTCCAGGGCATGGCCGCAGACGCTGTCCGCATCGGGCGCGTAGTCAGACATGGGAGCCGCTCGGTTCATAGCAGCGCGAACCTATGCTTGGCATACACGTCCCCGACGAATTGTCCGACCTTGTGCGCCGGGTCCAATGGAGCGGGAAGCGTCCCAGCGTCGCGCCGGCTGATGAACACGGAATAGGCTTTCTGGTGGTCACCGTGGGGACTGACGGCAAACTGATGGAGCAGCTTCTCAAGCACGTCAGCTCTCGACCATTTGTGGGCCATGAACAAGGCGGCCTCCGCCGAATAGTAGCGCTCGGCGGCGCTGGGCAGCCATTTCGCGTCGATCGACAACCTCTTGTCGTGAAAGACGACCGCCGACGGCTGGTGGATGACCTTGAACCCGGCCAGCTTGACGCGCCAGGAAAGGTCGACATCGTCGCAGTACATGAAGAATGAATCGGCGTCGAACCCGCCGATCGACTTGAACAGACGTGCCGGGATGAGTAGGCAGGCACCCATGGCCCAGGACGTCTCTCCGGTCTTCGGATCGTAATCCTTGGGATGCTCCACCGGAAGCTGCTTGGCTTCGGCTATTCCCACGCCGGCCAGCCTGAGCGGCTCGACGAGGGTTTCCAGCATGCGCGGCGAGGCGATCACATCCGGGTTCTGGATGAAGAGGAGGTCGGCGGCATTGATCGCCGCCAAGTCGTTCTGGCCGCCGGCCGACCCGCGGTTGGCCCCGAACGAGCGGTAGGTGATCTCCAGCACGCGGCCGAACTCGTCCCGGAGGCTCGCAACCTCGGCGTCCGACAGACAAGGCAGCGACGAGCTGTCGCCCAGATGGAGGGCCACGGACGTCAAGACACCGCTCGCCATGCCGAGTTCCGCCGAGCGCGCCAGGCTCGTCGCGGTACGCTTCACCTCGGCATAGCTCGTGTTGTAAAGTACGGTCTGCGCTCCCACCGAGACCGGGCCGGAGACGAACGGAACCGCCGCCGATAACCGCGGATGACCAACCGAACTTTTGTCCTCAACCATCACACGTCCATCGACTAAGGCCGAAACAGGGCTTCTTCATCCTATCCTCCTGCCCTCCCGGGCAACAGGACACTCTCGAACCGAGCCGTCAGCTCGCCTGGGTGGGGCCCCAAAATTCCGCTTGAGGCGAAGAACGCTCAAGGACGGCCTCCGCCTGCCGGCACGGTGGCGCTCCATGGCCCGACCGCCTCGCGCCCGCCACCATCCCTTACACCCCGGCCCTCCATGCGGCGCGAGCGCCCAACAGTTGCATAGCCATCGGTTAACTTAGGGTTGGCGCCATCCGACGCTCCATGGACGAGCGCCGCGAGATGCCGCCCGGCCGAGGGCCCGACGCAAGCCCGTCAGCGAAGGCCAACCCACCCGCTCAGTTGATGGACGCCGACGGCGGGCAGCCTCTAACACAACGGAATTGCGGCGGAAACACCGGAGTCGCCACCTTCACGGGATTGGCAGCCGGCTCACATCGACGACCCAAGGCGGCCGACGAGGCTCCGTAGCCCGTTTCATGCGCTTCTATGAGCTGCCGGCGACCATTGGTATAACGGCCTCCCGACGCCCTGCGCCACTCTGCACGGAGCAGATTCGTCGAGCACCACGCCAAAGCGGGTGGCCGCCCGCGCACCTTCGTTCAGCCACGCACATCCGCCGAGGAGCCGCCATGTCCGCAGGAATCGTCGTCGTGGGGACCGGCCAAGCCGGCGTTCAAGCTGCGGTGTCCCTGCGCGACGAAGGCTACGACGGCCGCATCGTCCTGATCGGCGACGAAAGCGACCTGCCCTACCAACGGCCGCCGCTGTCCAAGGGCTATCTCACCGGCAAGGTCTCCGACGAGCAGCTGATGCTGCGGCCCGAGGCCTTCTTTGCCAACCGAAGGATCGAGCTCCTGACCGGCGAGGCCGTGATGGCGGTGGACGCCGCAGCCAAAACCGTGCGGTCGGCCGCGGGACGGAGCTTCGCCTACGATCACCTGATCCTGGCGGTCGGCGCGCGCAACCGGCCTCTCCCTATCCCCGGAGCCGAGCTCGACGGCGTCGCCTATCTGCGCACACGGGAGGATGCCCTCGTCGTCCGCGCGCATCTGGCGACGGCCCGCGACGTGATCATCGTCGGCGGCGGCTTCATCGGCCTCGAGCTGGCGGCGGTCGCCCGCAGCGGCGGCGCCAACGTCCACATCCTGGAGGCCGCGCCGCGGCTGATGGGACGCGCCGTCACGCCGGAAACGTCGCTGTTCTTTGCGGACGCGCACACCAAGCGGGGGGCGAGGATCCTGCTCGGCGTCAGCGCGGCGGCCTTCCATGGAACGGACGGCCGCGTCGGCGAGGTCGAGACCGCCGACGGCGAACGCCTGAAGGCCGATCTGGTCCTGGTGGGAATCGGCGTGATCCCGAACGTCGAACTGGCGCAGGCGGCCGGGCTCGAGATCGGCAACGGCATCGTCGTCGACCCGTATCTGACCACCTCCGACCCCGCCATTTCCGCAATCGGCGATTGTGCCAGCTTTCCCAGCCCCTATGCAGACCAGCCGGTGCGGCTGGAATCGGTCCAGAACGGTGTCGATCAGGCCCGCTGCGTCGCCAGGAAGCTCACCGGCAAGCCCGCAGCCTACGCCAGCGTGCCGTGGTTCTGGAGCGACCAGTACGACTATAAGCTGCAGATGGTGGGTCTGACGGGCGGCTACGACACGGTGGTGCGACGCGGCGATCCGGCCGAAGGCAAGTTCGCCGTGTTCTGCTTTCGCGAGGGCCATCTCCTCGGCATCGAGACGGTCAACCGACCGGCCGAGCATATGCACGGCCGCCGCATCCTGGAGGGTAAGCTGCCGCTGAGCCCCGCCCAGGCGAGCGATCCGAGCTTCGACCTCAAGAGCCTGAGCGCGCCGCGCCCGGCCGCCTAGCGTCCTTCGCGAGCGGGTGGCCTCACCCAACCGCCAAGGACGTGCTTCACCTTCAAGAAGTGACGAGCATTTCTTTGCCGTTGAATGCCCCCGTCCAATGGCGAAATGCCTAGAATAGCGATTCCGAAATCCCCTCGGACGGTCGGCCTATCTCTTTATTTCTGGAGTCCGACTTCAACTCGCGAAGCAGTCTCCGGTCGACGGAGCCGGCACTCAAGAAGGCTTTCCGATCGCCGGCACCGACAACGCTGCGGGGAAGGTGCCGACGGTGTTTCGGGACGATGCCTGCGCGCTGGCGCCTCTGCCGGCGCTGGACGAAGGCAGGCCAAATCAGGGCTTTTCCGACACGACGACGCTGCTGCTTCCCGACACGGCCCTGCTGATTGCCAGGGCGCCCGTCGACGCCAGCGGCATGGGGGCGACGCACGAAGGTCCATAGCAGCAGATTCTGTACGTGATCGGCGGCGCCGGGGCGCCGCACCTCGTCGGCAAGGTCACGCGCACGGTCAAGCACAAGCCGGACAATGTGATCCTGCGCCAGCCCAAGACGCGCCGCGGCTGGACGACCGACGGCGCCGCCGCGCTCGGGTCGCTGGGCGTGGACCCGCCTGCGCCACGCCCCCCGTGGTGGGCGACGCGGGGTGCGGACGCGTCTGGCCCATCCCGCCCGGCGCCGGCAGCCGCGCGTGTCCCGCCTCCGCATCATGGAACGTCAGAGCTGACCGTGGTGTCCCGAGGACACGCGCGTCACGGCGGTGCGCACGCTCGCGGCAAGGCCGCACAGCGCGACCCTCGGCTGCGCCGAATGAGCCGCGGTGACGCGTGGAACCGAAGGCGAAGGAACGGCAGCGCCGCCAGCCGTGTCGAGCGCCGCAAGAGCCGGCCTGGTGCTCGTCAGGCTCCCCATCGGGGACGGCCCGGCGACGGCTCCGATCGCGAAGATGATCAGGACACTGCCGATCACGGCCGCGTCGAAGGCGATCCTCGACCGGGCCAGGGTGAGGCGCTCGGTGGGCTCGCTCCAGGTGGCAAACGCTTCTTCGTCACGCAGCAGCGGATCCTGCAAATGCAACGGCAAGTCTCGGTCTTCGGGTCGCTTGCTCGGGGGGCTCATGGCCAATCTCCATTTGCGCTTGCCCCCACGCTAGCCAGGCCCCGTCGCAGAACTGTGCCGTGAGCCCCCTGAGTTTGTCGAAAAGTGTCTCAACCCGCGCGGCGCCCGGGCTCGCGCCTCACGGCCGCACGCCGGGCGTCTCCAGGGCCATGCTGCGAGCGCGCGCCATGAGGTAGAGTTCCAGATCCACGAGCTCCGGTGCGCCGAACGGATAGGGTTCCGCCCGGACGCCCGCCATGCAGTTGCGCAGCCGCCGCTGCAGCGATCCAACCGACTGCCACTCCAGCCGGTAGAGCGGATAGGCAGTCGGATGCGCCTGCGGGATGACGCTGCCGCCCAGTCGCTGCCCCCAGCGCGCGTCGTGACAGGCGGCACAGGACAGGTCGAGCTGGCCGATGCGGCGGCGGTACAGCGCGCGGCCGGCATCGCGGAACGGCGTGAGCCGCGGATCCTGGGGCGGAGCGATGGCCATGCCGCGGGACTGGTAGGCGACGTAGGCCGTCAGCGCCAGCAACTCGCGGCTTTCCGGCGCGAACGGCGGCACCGCCTGATGCGTCTGGCGGCAGAGGTTGATACGGCCGGCGAGGTCGACGGGGCGGCCGGTCGCCTCCGCGATGGCGGGATAGTGGGCCGCCACGCCACGCATGCTCTGGGTTGCGTCGCCGTGACAGGTTGTGCACGCCCGTCCGCCGGCGCTCTCCGGCTTGCGCCACAGCTGCTCGCCGTCGGCAACCCACAGCATGGCCGGATTGCTCATGTCATCCGCCTGCATGGCGCGGTTCTCCGGCGTCATGAAGTCGGCGCCGGACCGTCGGTCGGCGGGCGCCATCTCGGCGACGCACGGGACTGCGAGGCCGAGCAGCAGCAGGACGATGACGGCGGGCGCCGGCCACCGCCGCCCCATCAGGTCACCGTGATCTCGGCCGTGGCCTGCTGCACGGTGCCGTCGTCGCCGAACCAAGAGAAGGCGATGACGCCGCTCGTCGTCGCCGTGGTCGTGAACGCCACGAACGGATTGGCCGCGATTGCCGGAAACAGCGCAGCCGAGAAGATCTCCTCGCCGTCGTAGCTGCAGACGAAGCGATGGATGATGTTCCGTGCGATCGGCGCGCCCGCGGCGTCGGTGCGGTAGCCGGTCTCCATGACGTGGGCCACCATGGCGCGGATCTCGATGATCTCGCCGCGGCGGGCCGAGGCGGGCACGCTGACCAGCGCCCGCGTCACGACAGGTCCTCGATGCAGGCGGCCAGCGTCACGATCACGCTGGCGTCGCTCGACCAGAAACTGCCGTCGCTCATCTCGACCACGGCGGCGACCGTCTGCGAGGTGGCCAGGCGAATGCGGGTCGACACCTGCGCCCGGCCGGCCCGCGGCCAGAGCCGGAAGACGGCGACGTCGGCCTGCGGGTTCTTCTCGTTGAACAGCCCGATGCGCGTGACGTGGTCCGCCTTGGTCATCGGGCTCTCCGCCGTCACCGTGACGCCGACCGCATTGCCGTTCTCCACCAGCGGCGGAATGGCGAGACGGACCCGCCCGGCGTTGACGGCGGCCCCGCCGGTGAACGCCCGGATGGCCTCGCCGAGCGACGGGCGCGCCCGGGCGGCGCTCGGCAGCGCCACGCTGAAGATGCAGAGGGCGCCCGCGAACAGCACCTCCCGGCGCCGCACCGGGCCGACGGAGGGCTGTGCCCGGACCTCATGAAGCATGGCTCACTCCTGCAACGTGACGAGGAAGGCGACGATGTCCTCGATCTCCCCGGCGGTCAGCACCGGCTGGCCGCGATACGCCGCGGCGACCCGTTGGAGGTCGTCGGTGCGGTGGTTCGAAGGCATGATGGTGGCCGGATCGAGTCGTTTCATGTCGACAACGCGCAGCCGTATCTGGCCCTCGCTCAGGCGGCGGCCGACGCCGCCGAGGCCCGGGGCCAGCGTGCCCTGGGCATGGGGCTCGGGGAACGGCCCGGAATGGCAGAGCAGGCAGAGGCTCCGGTGCCGGTCCAGCAGCAGGCGCTCGCCGCGCGCCGCATCGCCAGCCTCGCCCGTCAACGGTCGTGCGATCGCATCGCCGACGACCTGGAACGGCCGTAGCGCCCCCTCGGCGTGCGCCTGCCCCGTCACGGCGAGCAGCACCAGGGTCGTGAGCCAGGCCGGGCAGCTCATCCGAAGACCCCGTCGGTGATGGTGCGGAACCACGCCATGGCGTAGGTCGCCTCGACCGCACGGAAGGACGGCGGGGCATTGAGCGGGCTCACACCGCCTGCCCCCTCGACCTCCGTCAGCAACCCGTTGCGGGGCTGGTAGACGCCGGCGATGGAGATGCCGTAGTCGGGCGCGACCAGGCTGTAGCAGGTGTTGATCAGCTTCGGCTCGTCCGGCTCGCGCCCCAGCACGAGCGCGGCGACCGCATGGGCGCAGGCCTTCGCCTGGCCGTCGGCGGCGAAGGCGGACTTCGGCATGGCGCCGGCGATCGCCGCATCGCCGATGACGTGGATGTTGGGCCGGAGGCGGGACTCGAAGGTGACGGGATCGATCGGGCACCAGCCGGTCCGGTCGGCGACGCCCGCCGCGACGGCGATGGCGGCGGCGCGCTGCGGCGGGATGACGTTGGCAACGGCGGCGCGGTGGCTGCCGAACTCAGTGGTCAGCGTCTTCGTCGCCGCGTCCACCGCGGTCACGCGCCCGCCTCCCGAGAGCGGTACCCATTCGATCAGGCCGGGATAGAGCTCCGTCCACGCCGCCTGGAACAGGCGCTGCTTGGAGAAGGCGTCCTTGGCGTCCAGGATGATCAGCTTGGAGCGCGGCTTGCGCGCCTTGAGGTAGTAGGCGATCAGGCTCGCCCGCTCGTAGGGCCCCGGCGGGCAGCGGAAGGGATTTGCGGGTGCCGCGATGACGACGAGGCCGCCGTCCTCCATCGCCTCCAGCTGCCGGCGCAGCAGCAGCGTCTGCTCGCCGGCCTTCCAGGCGTGGGGCATCACGCCGGTCGCAGCGGCGTCGTAGCCGGGGATGGCGCCGAGATCGAGGTCGATGCCCGGCGCCAGCACCAGCCGCGCATAGTCCAGGCTCGACCCGTCGTCGAGCCGTACGCGCCGCGCCTCGTCATCGACGGCGGCGACGCTCCCTGCGACCACCTCCACGCCGGCCCGGCGCAGCCCGTCATAGCCGAACTGCTGCGTGTCCATGTCGCGCAAGCCGGCAACCACCGCATTGCTGAACGGGCAGGCCGTGTAGCGGGCATTCGGCTCGATCAGCGTCACCGCCATGCCGCCGGGCTCGCGCTTGAGCGCGCGGGCGCAGCTCGCGCCGGCAAAGCCGCCGCCGACAACGACGATATGGCTGCCGGCTTGAGCCCGCACGTGGGGAGCGGCAAGCGCTCCGGCGCCGGCCGCGGCCAGGCCGGTCAGCACCGCCCTACGGCTGGGGCGGGCGCGGTGCGTCGCCGGGCGTCGCCGTGACCCACGCGGCGATGGCGTGAATTTCCTCATCCGAATAGCCCTTGGCGATGCGGTCCATCACGGTTGCCGGCCGCTCGCCGCTGCGGAAGGCGAGCATGGCGGCGGCGACGTCGGCGGGCGGCCGGCCGCGCAGGCCCGGCACCGGGCCGGTCGATGCCGGCGCGTGGCACCCGGCGCAGGCGGTCGCATCGGCGGGGTGGGCCGTCCTGGCGGCTGCGGGCGCGGCGGCCCAGAGCAGCGCAGCGACAGCCAGGCCGCCGCGCGACGCCCGGGCCGCCAGCCCGCCGCGATGCCCGTCCTCGCTCACGCCAGCTTGTGGTTCTTGAGCGGCAGGTCGCGGATGCGCTTGCCGGTTGCGGCGAAGACGGCGTTCATCACGGCCGGCGCGGCGACCGCGATGGTCGGCTCGCCGACGCCGCCCCAGAAGCCGCCGCTCGGCATGATGATCGTCTCGACGGCCGGCATCTCCGCCAGGCGAAGCACGTCGTAGCTGTCGAAATTCTCCTGCTCCATGCGGCCGCCCTTCACCGTGCACTCGCCGTAGAGGCAGGCTGACAGGCCGTAGACGAACGACCCCTCCACCTGCCGCTCGACCTGGGCCGGGTTGACCACGTGGCCGGCGTCGGTGGCGGCGACGATGCGATGGATCTTCAACCGGCCGCCGGTCACCGACACCTCGGCCGCAGCCGCGACGTAGCTGCCGAAGCCCATGATCTGGGCGATGCCGCGGTGCACGCCCTCCGGCGGCTTGGTCTGCCAGCCGATGCGCTCGGCCACCGCCTCCAGCACCGCCAGGTGCTTGGGGTGCTTGGCCATCAGCTTGCGCCGGAAGGCAAGCGGATCCTGCCCGGCCGCGTGGGCGAGCTCGTCCATGAAGCTCTCCACGTAGAAGGCGTTCTGGTTCAGGTTGACGCCGCGCCAGAACCCCGGCGGAATGGGCGGGTTGCGCATGGCATGGTCGATCAGCAGGTCGGGCACCGCGTAGCCGAGCGCTCCTTCCGGACCGCCGCCGTTGAGGCCCTGGAACACCACCGGGTCCTTGCCGCCCTGCATACCCTCCGGGCGCACCGCGGCCAGGATCGATTGCCCCGAGATGCGCATGTGCAGGGCCGTGAGGTTGCCCTCCGTGTCGAGCACGCCTGTCATCCTGCACTGGGTCGTCGGGTGATAGGCCCCGTGCAGCATGTCCTCTTCACGCGACCAGATCAGCTTGACCGGCGTGCCGGGCAGCTCTTTGGCGATGCTGACCGCCTGGCGCACGTAATCCTGGAAATTGCCGCGCCGGCCGAAGCCGCCGCCCAGGTGGATCTTGTAGACCTCGCAGTTGCCGATCGGCAGCCCCGCGGCTTCCGCCACCGCCGCCAGGCTGGCCTCGCCGTTCTGCGTCGGCACCCACACCTCGCACTTCTGCGGCGTGTAGAGCGCCGTCGCATTCATCGGCTCCATGGTGGCGTGGTTCTGGTAGGGGAAGGCGTAGGATGCGGTGACGAGCGTGGCGCCGCCGGCGGCGATCGCCCGCTTGGCATTGCCGACCTCGGTGCCGATGAAGGCGTCGTCGGCATCGAAGCCCTTGCGCAGGGTGTCGGCGATGGAGGCGCTCGAGACCCCCGTGTTGGGGCCTTCGTCCCAGACGATCGGCAGTGCGTCGAGGGCGGTCTTGGCCCGCCACCAGGTGTCGGCGACGACCGCCACGGCGGTGTCGTCGACCTTCACCACCTTGCGCACGCCGGGCATCTGGGCCACGGCCGCAGCGTCGAAGCTCGCCAGCCGGCCGCCGAAGACCGGACAAGCCTTGACCGCGGCGTTGAGCAGGCCCGGCATGGTCAGATCGATGCCGTAGACCTGCTTGCCCGTGAGCTTGTCGGCCGTGTCGAGCCGTGGCAGCGGCTTGCCCACGATCGTCCAGTCCTTGGGATCCTTGAGCTTGACGTCCGCCGGCACCGGCAGGCGGGCCGCCGCCTCCGCCACCCGGCCGTAGGTGGTGGAACGGCCGCTCGCCGCGTGCGTGATCACGCCCTTGGCGGCGGTGCATTGGGCCGCCGGCACGCCCCATTGCTGGGCCGCCGCGGCGATCAGCATCTCGCGTGCCGCGGCGCCGCCCTTGCGGACGTAGTCCTGGGACTCGCGGATGCCGCGGCTGCCGCCGGTCGAAAAGCTGCCCCAGACGCGGTTGCGGGCAAGATTCTCGCCCGGCGTCGGGTAGTCCGTGGTGACCCTGGACCAGTCGCACTGGAGCTCCTCGGCGACCAGCTGGGCAAGCCCGGTCAAGGTGCCCTGCCCCATCTCCGAGCGCGCGATGCGGATCACCACCGTCTCGTCGGGCTTGACCACCACCCAGGCGTTGACTTCGGGCTGCCGCTCGGCCGCCATGGCGTCCGCCGTCAGCGGCAGGCGCATCCCGAGCGACAGGCCGCCGACGGCGGCGGCCGACCCGACGATGAAGTGGCGCCGGGACAGATCGGTGTGGACGGTCATGGCGCGTCTCCTCAGCCGTTCTGCGTCGGGCCGCCGGCCGCCGCCTGCTTGATGGCGGCGCGCACGCGGTTGTAGGTGCCGCAGCGGCAGATATTGGTGATCTCGGCATCGATGTCGGCGTCGGTGGGCTTGGGGTTCTGTGCCAGCAGCGACGCCGCCGCCATCAGCATGCCGGACTGGCAGTAGCCGCATTGCGGCACGTCCAGCGCGAGCCACGCCTTCTGCAGCGGATGCGACCCGTCGGGCGACAGCCCTTCGATGGTCACGATGCGCTGGTCCGGCCCGAGCGCGCTGATCGGCAGGGTGCAGGAGCGCGTGGCGACGCCGTCGACATGCACCGTGCAGGCGCCGCAGGCGGCGATGCCGCAGCCGTACTTGGTGCCGGTCAAGCCGACCTGCTCGCGCAGCACCCACAGGAGCGGCGTGTCGGGATCGGCGTCGACCTCGCGCACGGCGGCGTTGATGGTCAATCGGGCCATAGCGATGTCCTTTCGGGGCGGGTTGCTCAATTGGCGGTGGGCAGGCCGCGCAGATAGGCGATGACGGCCTGGCGCTGGCCGGCATCGGCGAGGCCGATGGTCATGCTGGTGCCGGGAACCACCTGCCGCGGATTGGCGAGATAGTGCTCGAGCGTCTGCTCGTCCCAGGTCAGCTGCGAGCCGCGCATCGCAGCGGAATAGCGCGCCCCCTCCACGCTCGCCGCCTTGCGGCCGACGACGCCGGCGAGCGGCGGGCCGATCCGGCTTGGCCCGGGTTCGAGCCCGTGGCAGGAGCCGCAGCGGGTTCGAAAGAGCTGTTCGCCGTCGGGCGAGGCGCCTTGTGCCAAGGCAGGAGATGAGGCGCCGGCGGGCGCCAGGACTACGAGCAGAGCGATCGTCTGCTGGGCCATGCAGGACTCCCTGTGTCGATGCGGTTGGCCGCCCCAGCCGTTGCCACCCGCCGATGCCCCGCCCATGGTCGGGGGGCGAAGCCTTCGTATGAACGCAAGCATGAGCGGCAGCTGTCGCAGAACTGTGCCGGGGTGCGGACGGATTGTCGGCGCTCCCCCGCCGCCCCGGGCCCGTCGATCGCGTTCCGCGGCAAGGCATCGCGCCGCGCGCACGGCAGGCTGGCTCCTCTTGTCGTTGCCACAGTTCGTTACACTTTTTCGAGCGGTCCTAATCTGATCCTGCGCTATCGTTGGATGCTGGAGCACAATGCATGGAATCCGCACCGCACATCGTGGTCGTCGACGACCATCGCGACATTCGCGACCTCGTCGGCAAATATCTGGCCCAGCATGGCTATCGCATCAGCGTCGCCGACAGTGGCGCCGCGCTGCGGCGCGTCCTCGAGCGCGGCGCGCCGGACCTGATCGTGCTGGACGTGATGATGCCGGGCGAGGACGGCCTCGCCGTATGCCGCCAGTTGCGCGGCAGCACCAACCTGCCGATCATCTTCCTCACGGCCATGGCCGAGGAGACCGACCGCATCGTCGGGCTGGAGCTGGGCGCCGACGACTATCTCACCAAGCCGTTCAATCCGCGCGAGCTGCTCGCCCGCATCAAGGCCGTGCTCCGGCGCGTCAACAGCCTGCCGCCGCAGCGCGACGGGCTGAAGGCCAAGGTGGTGCGCTTCGACCGCTGGCAGCTCAACGTCGGCCGCCGTGAAATCGCCGGCGAGGACGGCGTCGCCATCCCGCTGAGCACCGCGGAGTACCGGCTGCTCAAGGCGTTCCTGGATCACGCCGGGCTGGTGCTCAGCCGCGACCAGCTGCTGGACCTGACGGTGGGACGCGCCGCCGATTGCTTCGACAGGAGCATCGACAACCAGGTGAGCCGCCTGCGCAAGAAGATCGAGTTCGACCCGAAGACGCCGGCATTGATCAAGACCCATTGGGGGGGCGGTTACAGCTTCACGGCTGACGTCGAGCAGGCATGAGACGCCTCTGGCACCGCAGCCTCGCTGCGCAGTTCATCGTCTTCCTGCTGACGGCGCTGGTGCTGTCGCAGGGCATCGGCCTGCTGATATCGTGGGACGAGCGGGGGCAGGCGTTGCGTGCCGCGGCCAAGAGCGAGTTCTTCAGCCGCACCGTCTCCCTCGCCCGCCTCATCGAGACGACCCCCACGGCGATCCACGCCGGCATTCTGGACGCCAGCGCCACCAACTACACGCGCTTCTGGCTCTCCGCCGAGGAACCGCGCGATGCGAACGCGTGGCGGCAGGAGGCTTGGACGGAGCTTGCCAAGCCGCTGCCCAATCTAATCAAGCCGCACCACAAGCCGCCGGCCGAGGAGCCCGGGGTGGCCAATGCGCCGGGTGGGCTGACCGGCTCCGCCATCGCGGCACCGCTCTCATGGATCACGCTGCCGCCCACCAAATGGCCGCTGCCCCGGCCGGCCAAGTTCGTCTCCCTCGACGATGCCTACGGCATGGGCCTCACCGTGAGCTTGGAGAACGGCACCTGGCTGAACGCCGCGTTCGCCAAATCGATGACCAACTCGATCTGGACATCGCAGTCGGCGGTGTCGCTCGCCATCACCGCGGCCGTGCTGTCGCTGATCGCCATGCTGGTGGCGCGCGGCATCGCGCGGCCCATGCGGCGCCTGGCGGTGGCTGCCGAGGCGCTCGGCCGCGGCGAGACGGTGACGCCGCTGCCCGAATCCGGGCCGGACGATATCCGCCAGACGGCGGAAGCCTTCAACCGCATGCAGGCGCGCCTGCAGCGGTTCGTGGCGGACCGCACCCGCATGCTGGCGGCCATCGGCCACGACCTCAGGACGCCGCTGACCTCGCTCAGGCTGCGGGCCGAGTTCGTCGCGGACCAGGAGATCCAGGACAAGATGCTGAAGACCATCAGCGAGATCGAGACCATGACGGAAGCCGCGCTCGCGTTCGCGCGGGAGGAGGCGACGGCCGAGACGACGCGGACGGTGGATCTGGGTGCCCTGGTCGAAAGCCTGTGCGACGACCTGGCCGAGCTCGGCCGCGACGTGACCTTCATCGAGGGCCCGACGGTCACCTATCGCTGCCGGCCCGACGGTCTCCGGCGCGCCGTGCGCAACCTCGTCGAGAACGCCGTGCGCTATGGCGAGCGGGCGCGGGTGAGCCTGGCGGGGACCGCCGAGAGCATCGATATCGTCGTGGACGACGACGGACCGGGCATTCCGGAAGCGGCCATGGGCCGCGTCTTCGCCCCGTTCTACCGACTGGAGCAATCCCGCAACCGGGAGACCGGCGGCATCGGCCTCGGCCTGTCCATCGCCCGCACCATCGCCCGCCACCACGGCGGCGACGTCTCCCTCGTCAACCAGGCGCGCGGCCTCCGGGCGACGATCAACCTGCCCAAGGTCGGCCAAGCCGCCCTGCTGACGCGTTGAGCACGCACATGATCCCCTCCGGGGGGATCATGCTGCCTGTGTACCCAACCGTCAGCGGGTGACGAAGAACTGCTGGTGATGCGGGAGGCGGGCAGCGGTCTCGCGCGGCAGGCCGAGGTTGGCCGCCAGAATGTCCACGGGATTGGAGGCGAGCCAGGCGGACAGATCGTTGGCCTGGTAGTGCCCGCTATTGAAGCCGACGAGCACGCGCAGCACGTCGCTGCCGGTGTTGCGGATGTAGTGGCCTGCGCCCATGGGAGCGTAGCCCACATCGCCGGCCTCGAACTGTTCGGTCACCACCTGGCCTTCCGCCAGGAAGACGGCCATCTCCGCCGTGCCCTGGATATAGTACTGCCACTCGTCGGCGTTGGGATGCCAGTGGAGCTCGCGCATGGCGCCCGGCTCGATCTCCAGCAGCGAGCCGGCCATGGTCGTCGATATCGGAAACTCGGCGACGGTCACGGTCCGCTGCGTGCCGCCACCCGGCACCCGCCGCGGCTGCTGGGCGAGCAGAGGATAGCGATGGGTCGTGACGAGCTCCGGCGTGCGCCGGGGCGCCGCATCGAGGGAGCGGTCGTCCGGCACCGAGCCTTGGGCGAAATAGGCCTCGCCGCGGGGCAGCTGCGCCACCTCGGCGGCACTCAGGCCCAGGCTCTGCGCCACCACGGCGGGAGGCGTGCGCGACAGCCAGTCGGTCACGCTGAAGGTGTGGTCCTCGGAGAAGTCGCCGTTGTCGAAGATCAGGATGAAATGGCACTCGCCCGGCCCGATGCCCTGGATGGCGTGGCCCCAGCCGCGCGGAAAGTACCAGACGTCGCCGGGCCCGAACGTGTCGGTGGCCGACCCGCCGTCCGGGTGCAGGATCGTGGTTCGGCAATAGCCTGTGACCACATAGGCCCATTCGGCCGCGTTGGCGTGCCAGTGCATCTCGCGCATGGCGCCGGGCTCGAGCCGCATCGACACGCCCGCGATCCCCTGGCTGGCGGGGAACTGCCGCACGGAGGCGCCGCGGGTGATGCCGCCGGAGCCGAGGCGCGGCTCCTGCTGCTCCAGGCGATAACGGAATGAAGTCTGAACGGGGTTCATGGCGTCCCTCCCAAGGGCTCGAGCGTGAATTGCTGAAGGCGGACAGGTCGTGCGCCGCGGGGCGGCGGCGCGAGTTGCGCCGACCGCGGCAGGCGCCCGTCAGCGCATCGTATCGCGGCGGCCGCTCTCGAACAGGAACCAGGCGCGGCGCTCGCCCTCGTCGATCCAGTTCTCGATGAGGCTCGCGGTGGCGACGTCGCCGTAGTCGTCGCACAGGGTGTGCGTGGCGCGCAGGAAGCCGACGAGGCGCAGGTTGTCGTCGCGCAGTTCGGCCAGCATGTCTTCGGGCGTGACGTAGTCGGCGTCGTTGTCGTCGAGCCGGCTCAGGCGCGCCGCCTGGCCGAGCGACTTCAGCGTGACGCCGCCGATCTTGCGGGCGCGCTCGGCGACGTCGTCGGTCATGGCGAAGATCTGGCCGCCCTGGTCGTCGAGCATCAGGTGGTAGTCGCGGAAATGCGGCCCCGACATGTGCCAGTGGAAGTTCTTGGTCTTCAGGTAGAGGGTGAAGACGTCGGCGAGCAGGGTCGTCAGCGCCGCCGAGATGTCCCGGACCGCCGCGGCCGGAAGGCCGTTGGGCGTGGCGAGGGGCGCAAGCTGCCGCGCCTTGACGTTGTCGAGGTTCATGGAAGCCTCCTATCGGGCTCAGGGGTGAGCGTGTGGCACAGGGTACGGGCCTCACGCTGGGAGGCCGCGGCTTCCGAAGTATTCAGCAGCGGTTGCCGGCGGCGACTGCGTTCATGAACACCGGATCAATCCGGTCCGAGTAGTATACGCACGTATGGCCCGGCGCCGGTCCGCATAAACCTAGGTATGATGTCGGGCGAGCAGCGCCGCCCTGCGCCTGGCAGGCGCACTTCGGGAGCCGTGCGCGGCCGACTTCGCAGAAGACGCGGGGCGCGTCTGCGTGTAACCGGTTGGCAAAGCTTTCGGAGTCGGCACGGCGACATGGGGCATGCGTGCGCATGACAGGTGATTGGCACGGGTCGAGGTGGCGTATCGCCGGCGCGATCGCGCTGGCCGCCGTCATCTTCTGGATCGACACGGCGACGGACGTGCCGGGCGCGGTGTCGGTGCTCTACGCCGGCACCATCCTCCTGGTCGCCGACGTGCTGAGCCCACGCGGCGTGGCAGCCACGGGCGCCACGACGGCGGCGCTGGCGATCGTCGGCTACCTGCTCTCCCACGCCGAGCAGCCGCTGGACGCGAGCCTGCTGCGGCTTGCAGCGGGGCTGGTCGCCATCGCCATCACCACTCTGCTGGCGCTGCGCACATGGTCGGCCCAGTCCGTGCTGGTGAAGCACGCGGAGCTGCTCGACCTCGCCCACGAGACGGTGGTCATCCGGGACGTGTCGGGCCACATCCGCTACTGGAACAGCGGCGCCGAGCGGCTCTACGGCTACGCCCGGTCGGAGGCTATCGGCGCCGACTGCCGCAAGCTGCTGAAGACGGCCCTGTCGATGCCCGAAGCGGAGGTCATGGCGATCCTGCGCGCCCAGGGGCGCTGGTCGGGAGAGCTCACCCGCACCCGCCGCGACGGCACGCAGATCCTGCTCGAGAGCCATTGGTCCCTGCGCGAGGACCGCCCGACCCGGGCGCTCGAGATCGTCGAGATCAGCACCGACGTGACCGAGAAGCGCCGGGCCGACGCGGCGGCCGCCAGGGCCGAGCGGCGCTACAGCCATATCTTCGAGGCCGCAGGGGTGGCCATCTGGGCCATGGATTGGTCGGGCATGTGCGCGGCGCTGCAGCGCCTCGGCCTGCATACGGGCAGCGCTGTCGAAGATCGCGCGCGGGCCGAGCCGGCTCTCGTCGGCGAGCTCGGCGCACTGACCGCCACCACCGACGTCAACAGCGCGGGCCTCGCCCTGCTCGGCACCGCGGACGAGGCCGACCTGCTCGGGCCAGAGCTGCTCCGCCTGTTCACGCCGCGGAGCGAAGCCTCGTTCATCCGCGCGGTGGCCGCCTTCGTCGACGGGGCCCAGACGGTGGACCAGGAGACCGAGTTCCAGACCCTGGACGGACGACGCATCGAGGTCATCCTGCGCGCGACCGTATCGAGCGAGGCCGCCCCCTGGGACCGGGTGCTCGTCTCCGCCATCGACGTGACCGCGCGCAACCGCGCCCAGCGACGCCTCGACGAGACCTTGGCGGAGCTGGCCCATGCGACCCGCGTGATGACCCTGGGGGAGCTCACCGCCTCGATCGCCCACGAGGTCAACCAGCCGCTCGCCGCCATCATCACCTTCGGCCAGTCCGGCAAGCGCTGGCTGGCGCGCGAGGCCGCAGAGGCGCCTGAGACCGCGGCGTGCCTCGACAACATCGTGAGCAACGGCCGCCGCGCGCTCGAGGTGGTGAAGCGGATCCGGGCGCAAACCAAGAAGGCCGAGCCGGAGATGGAGCGCCTCGCCCTCCCCGAACTCGCCGACGCGTCGCTGGCGCTGGTGCGCCGCGAGCTGGCCAGCGCCGGCGTGACCGCGGCCCTCGAGACGGATCAGGACCTCACGGAGGCGCTCGGCGACCGCGTCCAGATCCAGCAGGTGATCGTCAACCTGGTGCTCAACGCCATCCAGGCCATGGAGCACACCCACCCCGACCGGCGGCAGATCGCCGTCGAGGTGCGCGCGGCGGACGAACGGATGCTCAGCGTGTTCGTCAACGACCGCGGCTCGGGCCTGCCGGCGGACGATCCCCAGGCGATCTTCGCCCCGTTCTTCACCACCAAGGCGACCGGCATGGGTATCGGCCTCTCGATCTGCCGGTCTATCATCGAGGCGCACGGCGGCCGCATCTCGGCCGCCAACCGGGACGGCGGCGGCGCCCGCATCGGCTTCGTGCTGCCCCGGGCCGGCGACACCGGTTCAGCATCTGGGGACGACGGGCGATGAGTGAGAGCGAGCAGGGCGCGCGCATCTGCGTGATCGATGACGACGAGGGCGTGCGACGCGCGCTCGACAGCCTGCTGCGCTCGGCGGGCTTCACCGTCGACGGCTTCGAGACGACCGAGGCTTTCCTGGCCGCGGACGACAGCGACGGCGCCGCCTGCCTCATCCTCGACGTCCGCCTCAAGGGCGCCAACGGCCTGGACTTCCAGCAGGAGCTGCTGGCCAGCGACAACCACGTTCCGGTGATCCTGATGACCGGCTACGGCGATATCCCCATGACGGTGCGCGGCATGAAGGCGGGCGCCGTGAACTTCCTGGCGAAGCCCTTCGCCGAAGACGAGATGCTGGCGGCGGTGGCCGAGGCGGTCGCGCGCGACGCCGAGCGCCGGGCGGCGAGCCGGCAGGACGACGGCCTGCGCAGCCTCTACGCCTCGCTTACACCGCGCGAGCGCGAGGTGATGGCGCTGGTGACGGCAGGCCTGATGAACAAGCAGATCGCCGGCCGGCTGAGCCTCAGCGAGATCACCGTGAAGATCCACCGCGGCAACCTGATGCGGAAGATGCACGCGCAGTCCCTCGCCGACCTGGTGCGCATGGCCGAGGCGCTGGGCGCGCGCGAGGCCGGCGCGGCCCGCTATAAAACCATCATATGAATTGCGCGGGAGGACGGCCTCGGCCAGATTCGAGGCAGGTTTTCGGCGCACGGCCAACGGGCGCTCAGCAGAAGGCAACCCGGTGTCCTATCCCGCCATTGTGTCGATCGTCGACGACGATCTCGACGTCCGCTCAGCGACCGCGAGCCTGGTGCGCTCGGTCGGCGCGGAGGCGCGGACCTTCGCGTCGGCGCAGGAATTCCTGGAGTCCGCCGACCTCCACGCCACCGCCTGCCTGATCACCGACGTGCAGATGCCCGGCATGACGGGCCTGGAGTTGCTCGAGCGAGTGCGGGCGCTGCGCTGCACCTTCCCGGTAATCGTGGTGACCGCCTACGAGACGGAGAGCGCCCAGCGCCGGGCCATGAGCAGCGGCGCCCGCGCCTTCATGAGCAAGCCGATCGACGCCGACGAGTTGCTCGACTGCCTGGAAAGCTGCTGCGGCTAGAGCATTTCGCCATTGGATGGGATCATCCAATGGCAGAGAAATGCTCATAACCTTTTGAATTTGGAGCGCTTCTTTGCGATTGGGTGATTCCACCCAATCGCAAAGCGCTCTAGTGTGGCGAATCCGAAATTCGCACCACCTCGGGGCATCGCTGGGAGCGAATTTCGGATTCCTAAGCCACACTAGCAACTCTATGATTCTAGTGTGGTTTAATGGATCTGAAGTTCCTGGACATTGATGCCATGTGGGGAGCAGGAACTTCAGATCCACCACACTAGGGCGGAGCCACAGTGTGCGCCGGATCGAGCGCGCACTAGCGGAGCGGTGGCCTGAAGCGAGGACTTGGCTGGCTCTCATCACGGCCGGCAGGCGCACTGAGAGGGCCACGACGATCATGTCACCCCGGCCCCGATTTGGTAAGCTGTCGCGACACTGCGCGCATCGGATCACGGTGGCCTCGTCACACCGGACCCTGCGTGGAGGACCCGGTGTGGCGGTCAGCGGGGGGACGGTGGAAGCCTTTCGCGATCCGCAGCCGCATCGTCTCGAAGGTCTCTCGCGATGTTAGATCCGACCAAGCTTCTCGCGAACGCCCTCGGCGAGCACCTTGCGGCGACGTACCGGCGCGTTTTCGGCAGCCGCGAGCCGCGCTTCGCCGAAGTCCTGGAAGCTGTCGCCCGGTCGACCATAGAAAGGATTGGCGGCAGCGACGCCCTCTACCATGACGACCAGCATACCGCGCTGATCACGCTCGTCGCTCAGGATATCCTGCTGGGCCGCTCGGTCACCGAATGCCTGACCCCGGAGGACTGGCTGCACGCCATTCTGTCCGCGCTCTACCATGACGTTGGCTATGTACGCGGCATCTGCTCGGGCGACACTGCCAAGCGCTTTGTCGTCGCGGTTGACGGGACCAGCGTGGAGTTGCCGCGCGGGGCGTCAGATGCGGCCCTGTCGCCCCACCACGTCGAGCGCTCGAAGATCGCCGTGCGCGAGCGCTTTCACAACCACTCCTTCATCGATGCGGAGCGGATCGCGCGAGCCGTCGAGTTGACGCGCTTCCCCGTGCCGACGGCCGGCGATCATGGGGAGACCGCGACCGAGGCCGGATACATGCGCGCCGCCGATTTGATCGGCCAACTCCCTCTACCCCCGCAAGCTGAATGCGCTGTTCCACGAATTCGCCGAGGTCGGCATGAACGAGAAGCTCGGCTACGCATCGCCGGCAGATCTGGCCGAACGGTACCCCGCCTTCTTCTGGAGCCAGGTCGAGCCGGTCATCGGCGACGCCATTCAGGCCCTCGACAAGACCGTCGAGGGGCGGCGTTGGGTGGCAAGTCTTTACGCCCATGTATTCGCTATCGAGCACGATCGGAGGCGGATGGGGCCTCATCAAGGCTGACGGGAGCACGCCGACCGTCGCCTTGGAAGGAGGTCCCTCAGCATATCGAATCCGGCATCACGGTCTCCGGCTCACGGGCGCTGACGGCCCCAATTGCGGACAGCCGCAGCGACCTCGAGACGTCGGCGCACGGCCACGAAACGAAGGGGAAGCGTGCCAGATTGGAGTTGCCGTAGCGGACGTCGCTGGTCACCTCGACGCCGACCCAGGACGGCAACACGACAGCTTGATCCACTGTCTCGAGCTCGACCTCGGCGACGACCAGGCCTTCGTTGGCGCCGTTGAAGACGTCGACCGACCAGAGCGTGCCGTCGTGCATCACCTGGTGGCGCACCTTCGATATCAGGGGCTCGATGCTGAACTGGTGAATGATCTCCTCGGCATCGGTCCGCGGGATCTCGTATTCGAATTCCAATCGCGCCCGCGGTCCCGGTTGGCTCTTGAGGGTGATGTAGGCTTTGTCCCCGTAGAGCCTGATCCGCGCCCGCAGCAGCGGCGTGCGTGCGAAATAGCCCTGCATGATCGGCACTTCATCGACGACATCCCGACGCCAGCCGTCATTGCGCACCAGGAATTTTCGCTCGATCTCGATCCCCATGGCGGCGGCTTTCTCGTGTCAGAGGTCGGCGACGCGCGTTGAGACTATGGACGGGGCACAGCCCCGGCAAGGCCGAAATTGCGCGCCGCGCGCCCACTGGATAGCTCATCAGATTGCGATTTCGGTGACAGCTCGCCCAGGCCTCATCCCCACCGGGCTCCCTTCACGCTGGCCCGGCGGTCACCGCCGCGACAGCAGCCGGATCAGGTAGGGCGTGCTGATCAGCGCGGCCATCATGCCTGCTGGTATTTCCCAGGGGAACAGCAGGTTGCGGCCGAGCCAGTCGGCAATGGCGAGGCTCGCGGCGCCGAGCAGGGCCGCGCCCGCGAGCTGCGGCAGGCGACGGAGCCCCATCATCCGCGCGGCGTGCGGCGCCATGATCCCGACGAAGCTGAGCGGCCCGACCAGGATCGTCGCGGCGCCCGTGAGGCCGGCGGCGAGCAGCAGCAAGGCGAGGCGCGCCAACCGGACCGGCAGGCCGAGGGGGCCATACACGCTCGGACCGAGCGGCAGCATGTCCAGCCAGCGCGAGACGAGCGGCAGCGCCGCCAGCAGCGCCAGAGCCGTGCCGCCCGCGAGCCACGCCTGGCCGGCATCGACCCGGTAGGTCGAGCCCGCCATCCAGCTCAGCGCGGAGACCGCGCGCGGATCCCCGGAGATGACGAAGAGCGCGACGATGCCGCCGAGCAGGCCCGCCAGCGCGACGCCGATCAACAGCAGCCGCTCCGGCGCATAGGCATGGCGGCGCCCCAGGCCGAGCATGACCATGAGCACGATCAGCGCTCCGCAGGCGGCGCAGACGAGCTGCATCGGGCGCGGGCCCGACAGCGGCAAGAAGGCGCCGACCACGGCGCCCAGTGCAGCTCCGGAGCCGATGCCGGTGACCTCCGGCCCGGCGACCGGATTGGCGAGCAGCCGTTGGCACACCGCGCCCGCTGCCGCCAGCATGGCCCCGGCGCTGAGCGCTGCGGCGACCCGTGGCAGCCTGAGCGCGAGGATATGCGGCTCGGCGCCGACATCCGGCAGCCAGCCGGCCTCGCCGCGCCCCATCAGCAGCGCGATGATCGCCGCGACGATGACCAACAGCGCCAGGGCGCCCAGCAGCGGAGCCGCCGCTCTCCTGCCGCCGCCGGCACCGCCCACGGCCTCGGTCCCGGCAAGCGCGGGGCCCGTCGCGCTGCGACGCGCCATCACCACCAGAAGCAGCGAGCCGAGCATCGCGGTGGCGATACCGGTCGGCAAGCGCTCACCGCGGGAGCCGGCCAGCCATTGAACGGCCTGATCGGTCAGGCAAAGCAGGACGGCGCCGAACACGAGCGCCCAGCCCATGCGCGGCCGCAGCCGGTTGATCCCCAGCAGGCGTGCAAGGAGCGGCCCCGCCAGCCCGACGAAGCCGATGACGCCGACGGCGCTGACGGTGACGCTGCTGATGCCGATGGCGACGAGCAGGCCGAGCAGCCGGGTGCGTCGATAGGAGCCGCCGAGCCCGGCCACCCCGGCCTCGCCGAGGTCGAGCAGCGCGAGCGGCCGGACGAGGAGGAAGGCCAGCACCACCCCGAGCGCGAGCCTCGGAGCGAGATAGGCCGCGATGGTCCAGTCGTTCTGGGCGAGCGAGCCGGCACCCCAGAGGGTGAGCGCGGTCAGATACGCGAAGTTGAAGATGGTCAGGACGGCCGAGACGCCGCCGCAGAAGGCGGCGACCATCAGCCCGGCCAGGATGATGGAGAGCGGCGACAGCCGCTCGCGCGCCAGGCCGAGGACCAGGAGGCCGGCGCCCAGCCCTCCGGCGAGCGCAACCGTCTCCCGACCGAGGAGGAACAGGGCGGGGCACCAGAGGCTCGCGATGGCCAGTGCCAGCTGCGCCGCCGCCGAGATGCCGAGGGTCGCCGGCTCGGCCAGCGGGTTCTGAAGAACCTGCTGGAACAGCGCTCCCGCGAGGCCGAGCGCCGCGCCGGCCAGCAGCGAGACGGCGAGGCGCGGCAGGGCGCTGAAGTGAAAGAGCATCTGCGCCATGTCCGCGGCGTCCGGATGCCGGAGCGCGCCCAGCCAGAGCGGCAGGGGCAGCCGCGCGGACAGGTTGAGCACGATCAACGCCGCGGCAGCCGTCGCGAGCGTCGCCGGTAGCAGCGTCAACCCGAGCCGCCGAGATGGCGCTGGCGCGAACGCGCGCACGGCCTCAGCCATGACCATGCCGCGGCGTCGCCGCAACCAGAAGGCGGGCAAAGCGCATCGCCGACGGAACGGCGCCGAAGCCCCACACGGAGGGCAGCGCGATGACACGCCCATCGCGGACGAACGGCAGCGCCTGCCAGAGCGGCCCGGCGGGCGATGACGCGTTCGCCGGTCCGCCGTTGCGGATCGAGACCAGGCTGCCGGCGGCGGGGAGCGCCGCCAGGTTCTCCAGGCCGATGCTGAGCGTGCCATAGGCATTGGTCGGCGCCTGCCAGGCGTTGTCCAGCCCGAGCCGGTCGATGACGCCTTGCAAGAGGCTGCTCCGCCCGAACACCACGCCGTGGCGCGCATCGACGATCCGGACGATACAGAGCGGACCGGCGATCCCGCCGGCCTGTCGGCGCATGGCCGCAAGCTCGTCCTGCGCCTGGCCGAGGAATCGGGACGCGGTGGCCTCGATGCCGAGGTGGCGGGCGAGAACCAGCGTCTGCTCTCCGGCACGGCGGAAGGCGTCGCCCCCGGCCGGAAAGATGCCGAGCGAGACGACCGGCGCGATCGGCTCCACCAGATGCCGCAGGGACTCCAGCGCCGGGGTGATCACGATCACGTCCGGCTTCAGGCGGTAGAGCCGCTCCAGGCTCGGCTCGGTGTGAACACCGAGATCGAAGGTCGTGTCGGGCAGCGCGGGCTCGACCACGGTCGCCCGATAGCCGCCCCGCTCGACGACGGCGACCGGCGGCAGGCCGAGCGCCACCAGCGTCTCCGCCCATCCCCAGTCGAGCGCGACGACACGCGGCGCGCCCGGCGCGGCATGCGCCGCGGCAGCGCCCGCGGCCATGCCGAACAGGCCGGCGAGCACGGCGCGCCGGGACACGGCGCGCCTCGCGGTGTAGCCGTGGTTGCGCAAAGGGGCGCCTACCAGGTGAACCTGAGCGAGCCCATCACCGTGCGGCCGCTGCCCCACGAGCAGTAGCTGCTCGAGCACACCTCATACTGCTCGTCGAAGAGGTTGGTGGCGTTGACGGCCGCCTTCCAGCCCTTCAGCTCCGGACGCAGCTCGCCGAGGTCGTAGCGCAGCGCGGCATCGACGAGGGTGTAGGTGGGGTTCTTTATGGTGTTGAGCGGGTCGGCGAAGGTCGGCCCGACATAGCGGACGCCGGCGGCGAGGCCGACGCCACGCAGCATCCCGCTCTGGACGGTATAGTCGACCCAGAGGGCGGCCATTTGCTCGGGGATCTGCGTCGGGCGCTTGCCGAGATCTGTGCCGTTGCTCTTCGTCACCTCGACATTCTGGTAGGTGACGCTGCCGTGCACGCTCAGCCCGTCCGTCAGGCTGGCGACCGCCTCCAGCTCGACGCCGCGCGAGCGCACCTCGCCGGTCTGGACCCGGTAGAGGATGTTGTTGGGATCGGTCGTCGAGACGTTCTGCTGACGCAGGTCGTAGAGCGAGACGGTGACGAAGCTGTTCCAGCCGATCGGCTGGTACTTGACCCCGGCTTCGTACTGCTCGCCCGTCGTCGGCTCGAAGGGCTGGGAGCCGCGCGCCGGCGACGTGGTACCGGCGAGGGGCTGGAACGACGTGGAATAGCTGACGTAGGGCGCCAGACCATTGTCGAACAGATAAGTCAGGCCGGCACGGCCGGTGAAGGCACCGTCGTTCTGGATGGTGGTGACGTTGGTCAGCCGGTTGAGGGTCTCGCTCCGCGCCCGGTCATGACGGCCGCCGAGCGTCAGCACCAGCTTGTCCCAGACCTTGATCTGGTCCTGCACGTAGAAGCCGGCCTGATCCTGGATCTGACGGTTGCGTTGCGCGAAGGTGTAGGGCTCGTTGATCGGCACGCCGTAGATCGGATTGGCGATGTCGAGCGCGGGAGCGAGGCCGAGCTGATTGGAGATGGCCGAGTTCCAGTGCTGGTAATCGAAGCCGAACAGGAACCGGTGACGCGTCGGGCCGACATCAAAATTGACCTGCCCCTGGTTGTCCAGCGTCAGCGCGTTGAGCTTCTCCTTCACCAGCCCCGCCGTCCGCGGCAGCAGCGTGGTGCCGCGCGTGACCGCGCCGAGCCCGTAGACGGAATGGTAGTCGAGCGCGAGCTGGCCGTAGCGCAGGTTCTGGCGCACGATCACGTCGTCGGTGAACTTGTGCTCGAAGCGATAGCCGATGGTGTTCTGCTCTTGCTTGAAGCGATCAAAGGAAGGGTCGCCCGTATAGACGCGTGTCGGCCGCGTTCCCGGTGCAGTATAGTAGAAGTTGTAGCCGGTGACGTCCTGTAGTGCCTCGGCCATCAGCGTCAGCGTCGTCGCCTCGGTCGGCCTCCAGGTGAAGGAGGGTGCGAGGTAGAGCCGGTCGTCGGGCAGCATGGACGACTGAAGATTGTCGCTCGAACGGCCGAGGCCGACGATGCGGTAGAGGTAGCGCGTGTCGCCGGCAACCGGGCCGCTCAGGTCGAAGGAGCCCTGGAGCCTGTCCTGGGAGCCGCCCTGGAGCATGATCTCGCGCACCGACTCGGCCGTCGGCAGCTTGCTGATGCGGTCGACGATGCCGCCCGGCGCATTCTGCCCGTACAGCACCGAGGTCGGCCCGCGCAGCACGTCGATCCGCTGCAGGCCGTACGGCTCCGAACGGAAATAGCTGTAGCTGCGGC
The DNA here is from genome assembly GCF_055391085.1 of Chelatococcus sp. KU-N122. Taxonomy (NCBI): domain Bacteria; kingdom Pseudomonadati; phylum Pseudomonadota; class Alphaproteobacteria; order Hyphomicrobiales; family Chelatococcaceae; genus Chelatococcus; species Chelatococcus sp. KU-N122. Next base: position 8,124,770 of record NZ_AP043981.1, read on the forward strand.
CGGGTTGGCGGAGCCCGTCCCGGTAGTCGCCGTTGATGTATTCGTTGAAGCCGCGGATGTAGAGCTGGTCGTAGCGCCCGTCGACGCCGCCAGGCTGAGTGGAGACGCCGGGCGTGTAGCTGACCGCCTCGGCGACGGTCTGCACGTTGCGCGCGTCCATCTGGGCGCGGGTCACCACCGAGACGGACTGGGGCACCTCGACCAGCGGTGTGTCGGTCTTGGTGCCGGCGACGCTGCGGGTGGCGACGAAGCCGACCGTTCCGTCATCGCCGCCGCCGCGGACGTCGATCGTCTCGAGCGCGATGGCACCCGGCGGGGCGGTGCCGACGTCGACGCTCGCCACCCGCTCGACCACGACGGTCCGCGGCGACTGGAAGCGCCAGGTCAGGCCGGTTCCGGCGAGAAGCGCCGAGAGCGCCGCCTCGTTCGACATGGTGCCGGACACCCCGACCGTCCGCAGATTGGCGGCGACGGCCGGCGCATAGCTGACCTGGACGCCGGCCTGGCGGCCGAAGGCGACGAGCCCGGCCGAGAGCTGGCCCGAGGGAACAGCGAAGTGCCGCTGGGCCGAGGCGGATTGCGCGACAGCCGAGGGCGTCGCCGCCAGGGAAGCGGACAACAGCAGAGCGGCCGCAAGCCCGCCTCGTAGCACGACGCGCGCCGCTGGCGCGCCCTTCCGACCCGGCATGACAGAGTTCTCCGATCCCCTCGCGGCGCTGCTCGGTGGCTGCCGCCCCTGGGCGGCTGCAGCGCGTCAGAGTCCTGACGGGGTGGCGGACGAAATTTCTCGCGGCGGGCGCATTTTTTTCCGAGGGATCGTCAAAGCGTCGTCAGGACGGTGAACCAGGGCGAGACCTGCCGCACCTTGCCGCCGTAGGGCGCGACCACGGCCGCAAGCGCGGCCTGCGGATCGGAGAGGTCGAACAGTCCGCTCACCGATGCGTCGGCCAGCGCCGCTTCCGCAATGATCACCCGCCCGCGCTGCCAACGGGCGATCTCGGCGACGATCGTCGCCACGTTCTCCCGGTCGGCGATGAGCAGGCGCTCGCGCCATGCGGCGATCTGTTTTGTGTCCCGGCGGCCGCGCTGCACGGCGCCCTGCTGCGGCCCGAGCGAGACCCACTCGCCCGGCGCCAGGGCGATGGTGCCCGCCGGCCCGAGCACGGCTTCGATTCGTCCGCTCTGCGAGGCGACGAAGCACCGAGCGCCCTCGTGCCTGACTTCGAAGGCCCCGGCGTCGGTGCTGGCCGTCAAGGCTCCGGCCGCGGCGATGAACGGCCGGTCGCCCTCGGCTCTGACCTCGCACAGCACCATGCCGTCATCGAGGAGGACGCGCCGCTCGGTCCGTGAAAAGGCGACGCTGACCGCGCTCTCCGGTCCGAGCGTCATCCACGATCCGTCCGGCAAAGCGAAGCGCCGGATCTCGCCGACGCCCGTCACCTCGTCGGCCCGCCATCGGCGCATCAGGCCCGGCGCCTGGAGCGCCGCCGTGGCGCCGACTGCGACCGCCGCCACGCTGGTCAGCACCTGCCGACGGGAAGGCCCGCCGCGGCGGGGCCGTGCGCCCACGGCGTCGCCCGTGACGCGGTAGACCCGCTTGGCCTCCTCCCAGGCTGAGTGATGATCCGGCCCCCGCGCACAAAAGGCCCGGATCGCCTCCCGGGCGCGCTCGTCCTGCGGCGCCGCTTGCCAGGCCAGGAGCAGCGCCATGGCCTCGTTCCACAGGTCGTCGTCTTCAGGGACAGTTGGCATCGACGCGGGATCCGGCGGCGCGAAACGTCAAGCCCGCCCCCATAGTACGGGACGAACGCGGCGTCGAAATTATCTCCAAACGATCGCCCGTGGCGCCGCCGGCGCCTCAGCGCATGCCGGCCGCGCGCAACCCGTCGCGCACGGCGCCGTAGCCTTGGAGAACCAGCCGGCCGGCGTGGGCCGTCGACATGCCGAGCTGGCCGGCGATCTCCGCCAGGGTCTTCTCACCGAGCCGATGCAGCACGAAGGCCGCGCGGGTGCGCTCCGGCAGGCGCGCCAGGATGTCGATGGTCAGCGCCAGAGCCTCGCGGTCGACCAGCACCGCCTCCGCCGACGGCGCCGGGTCCGCCATCGCGAACAGATCCGCCTCCTCGAGCGACAGCGTCCGCCGCTCGGCGCGGCAGCTGTCGATCGCCAGATTGCGCGCGATCCGTGTCAGATAGGCGGCGTGGTCGCGGGCCAGGGCGCCCTTGTCGATCAGGTTGACGAAGGCGTCATGCACCAGGTCGTCCGCGGTCGCGCGATTGCGGACGAAGCGCTGGATCAGGCGTGTGATCCTGTCGCGCTCCGACAGATACAGCCCGGCGAAATCGACCGTTCGGGCGGACATAGGAAATTGGCTCCTCGGCGTCGCGCTGGCGCAGGTCGCGCTTGGGCCCGCATATCGGAGCGTCCATTGTTGTGCAAACACAATGATTTAGATGAATTCTAAGACTCAAGGGCGGGCGGGAAGCCGGTTGCCGAGGTTTCGGTTCGCGCCCGACTACGGCGCTGCGTCCCGTAAGCCGTTGCCGTAGCTCCGGCACGTCCTGGACACGAGGGCACCGTTGGACGACGCCTCGGCGACAATGGCATCGGCGAGCGTTCTCGACTAAGGGTCCCCCTCCCCTTCCGATGGCTCCCGTTCGACGCCTGACGACATTGCGACATAGACGGAGCCGGCTGTGCCCATCATGACGACGAACCCGGCGCTCGCGCGCGCTTTGGCGGAGCGAGGCTACGACGACCCGACACCGGTGCAGCTCGCGGTGTCGGCCCCCGAGGCCTCGGGCCGGGACCTCCTGGTGTCCGCCCAGACCGGCTCGGGTAAGACCGTGGCCTATGGCCTCGCCATGGCCGACACGCTGCTGGGCACCGACGAGCACTTCGGACCCGCAGCCGCGCCGCGGGCGCTCGTCGTGGCCCCCACCCGTGAGCTGGCGCTCCAGGTCCAACGTGAGTTCGAGTGGCTCTACGCGGCGACGGGCGCGCGCGTCGTCTCCTGCGTCGGCGGCATGGATCCGCGCCAGGAGCAGCGCCAGCTCGACCGCGGTGCCCACATCGTCGTCGGCACGCCCGGCCGCCTGCGCGACCATCTGGAGCGCGGCCGCCTCGACACGTCTGCCGTGCAGGTCGCCGTGCTCGACGAGGCCGACGAGATGCTCGACCTCGGCTTCCGCGAGGATCTCCAGTTCATTCTCGACGCCACGCCGCCGGAGCGGCGCAGCCTGTTGTTCTCGGCGACGCTGCCGCGCGGCATTACCGCCCTGGCCAAACGCTATCAGCGCGACGCCTTGCGCATCGAAGTGGCGAGCGCCGAGGGCGGGCACGCCGATATCGAATACCGCGCCATCCGCGTCGCGCCCAAGGAAGTCGAGCACGCCGTCGTCAACGTGCTGCGCTTCTACGATGCGCCGAGCGCCATCGTCTTCTGCAACACGCGCGAGACCGTCCGGCACATGCTGGCGACGCTTCAGGAGCGGCAGTTCTCCGCGGTCGGGCTGTCCGGCGAGCTCAGCCAGAACGAGCGGAACGCCGCGCTCCAGGCGCTGCGCGACGGCCGGGCGCGCGTGTGCGTGGCGACCGACGTCGCCGCGCGCGGCATCGACCTGCCGAGCCTCGCCCTCGTCATCCACGCCGACCTGCCGCACGACGTCGAGAGCCTTCAGCATCGCAGCGGCCGCACCGGACGGGCGGGCCGCAAGGGCGTCAGCGTGCTGCTGGTGCCGGCGTTTCGCCGGCGCCGCACCGAGGACATGCTAGCGAGCCTGGGCGTGACGGCGGCCTGGTCGGGGCCGCCGACCGCCGACGAGATCCGCAAGCTCGACCACGAGCGCATGCTGCGCGACCCGTTGCTGACCGACGCGCCCAGCGAGGATGATGCGGACGTCGCCCGCACGCTGCTGGCGGCGCACTCGGCCGAGCATCTGGTTGCGGCGCTGGTGCGCCAGTATCGCGCCGCCCTTCCCGCGCCGGAGGAGGTGACCGATCCCGGCGAGACGCGCGGCGCGCGCGAGCGGGCCCCCGGCCGCGGCTTCGCCGGACCGGCGGGGGGCGGAGGCGGCGCCTGGTTCCGCCTCAACCTCGGCCGCCGGCACAGGGCCGATCCGCGCTGGCTGCTGCCCCTGATCTGCCGGCGGGGCAACGTGACGCGCGACGACATCGGCGCCATCCGCATCTTCGACGACGAGACCGCTTTCGAGGTCAGCGCCGCCGCGCTCGATCGCTTCAGCGAGGCGCTGCGCACGCCGGACGGTTCGAACGTGACCGTGGAACCACTTCCCGGCGGCCCTCGCGCGAGCCATCCCGAACGCCCGGGTCGCGGAAGGAAGGCGCGGCAGGACGGGGCGCCCCCGGGCAGATCATTCCGTGACAAGCCCGCGCCCGGCAAGGCAGGCCATGAGCCCCCGCGTGAGCCGAAGCCACCCGGTCGCCCCCCGCGCGGGCCCGGCCGCAGTCGCCCGAACAAGTTCGAGGGCAAGTTCGAGGGTAAGCCGGCGGCAAAAGGGCCTCGGCGCCCCTGAGCGCTTGACCAAGCGATGGTGGCCGCGACCGCGACACCCTTCGCTTCGACACGATTTGGCGGGGAGCCGGAGCATTTCGCCATTGGATGGACCCATCCAATGGCGGAGAAATGCTCATACCCTTTTGAATCTGGAGCTCTTCTCTTGCAATTGGGTGAGTCCACCCAATCGCGAAGCGCTCCGGCCCGCGCGTCTCAGATCGCGCCGCCCAACTCCTGCATGGCGCCGTGACAGGCCGTCAGCAGGCGCTCCACCTCCGCATCGGACAGCTCCGACTGCATGGACAGACGGATCAGCGAGCGATTGGGCGCCGTCGCCGGCGCACAGAAGACGGCGCCGAACACCTCCCGCTTCTGGAGCGCGTCACGCAAGGCCAGGGTCTTGCGCTCGGGGCCGGCCTCGAGCGAGATGATCTGCTCCGACCCGGCCGAGACGTCGTATCCCATCGTCGCCAGCTCGGGCCGCACATGGCTGGAGATGGCGTGCAGCCGCGCGCGCCGCTCGTCTGCGGCCTCGATGAAATCCACCACGCGGCCGAGCCACACCATCTCGTGATCGAGCATGCTGGAGCTGAAGATCGCCGGATAGGATTCCGACGAGAAATAGGATTTGAACTCCGTGGAGCAGGTGATCAGCCCAGCCCGGGTGGCGCAGGCCTTCGCCAGGCTCGCCGTCCGGAAATGCACGGCGTCGCAAAGCCCGTGCTCGACGACCAGGCCGCGGCCCTGCGGCCCATGGGTGCCCAAGGAGTGCGACTCGTCGACGACGATGACGCAGCCGGTGCGCTCCGCCAGGTCGACGAAATCCGCCAGCGGGCACAGGCTCCCGTCGGTGCTGTAGACCGTGTCGACGATCAGCACCCCGGGGCCGTTCCGGCTGATCTTCTGCTCGGCGTGCCTGGCATTGTTGTGGGCGAAGGCGAGCGCGCGCGCGCCGGACGCATGCACCCCGCGCCACAACGACATATGCGCCATCATGTCGATGTAGACGGGCACACTGGCGTCGGCGATCGTCTGAATCAGGCCGACATTGGCCGCCCAGCCGGATTGGCAGAGAACGGCATCCTCCGCCCCGAGAAACCGCGCCAGCTTGGCCTCCGTGCGCGCAGCGACGGTATCGCCATGGGAGAACACAGCCGACATCAGCAGTTGAGAGTCAGGACGTGGCGAAATTCGAGCCGGCGAAGCAAGCCCATTCCGCCCCAGCACCGAGAGGTAGTCGTTACTGGATAGTATTATGGCATTCTCGCCTGGATTCAGGCCATGCAGAAGGTGACCACCGTTCCAGTCATTCTTGATCCGATTCCAGTGCTTCTGCACTCTAGAAGATATGTACTCCGGAAGATCTGGAACCTGCCGCTCATAGAAGTCGCTTTTCAACGAAGAACCGGCCACCATTACGGAACCTCTATCTTTGAAAAGAGCAAATCGTTATTTTTCTTTGCATTCGTCTGAATTTGCGACTTCATAATTCAGGTATAAAAATATTTTACGACAAGGCGGCTAAACAGGATCATTTTTCCCTGGAGCGGCAGAAATGGTTACGCCTGCGAGAAGCCGCACGTCGGAGCTGGCGCCGACGATGATTATGCGACGCATGGCGCGCGCTCGCGATTATCAAAATATTGCTACGATAACTGTATCTTGCCGCGAAGCGATGCGGCTGTCACAGCTGTGGCGCGGACCTTGCGCGCGGCCGCTGTGGCCGCGGCGCCCGGCGACGGCACGCCGCGCTGGCCCCGGCGGCGCGTCGGCATCCACCGGCCACGTTTCCCCCAGCCATATTTCCACCGGGCGGCCGCCCGTGCCAGATGCGCCCGGCAGCTCCGCTCACGCGCCGGTGAAGCGTGGCGGGCGGCGCTCGACGAAGTGACCGATCCCCTCGCGGAAGTCGGCGCTGAGGAAGCTGAGCGCCATCTCCGCCTGCGACACGGCGACCGCCGGTCCGAGGCCCCGCATCTGGTCGTCCCAGAGCTGGCGCTTGATGACCTTGAGCGAGCGCGGCGACACCTGGGTGGCGAGCAGTTGGGCGTAGGCCCTGGTCTCGTTCATCAGCTCGGCGCCGGGCACGACACGGTTGACCAGCCCCATGCGCAACGCCTCGGCGGCATCGACGCGCCGGGCCGAGTAGAGCAGGTCGAAGGCGTTGGGCAGGCCGACGAGGCGCGGCAGCAGCCAGCTCATGCCGTGCTCGGCGATGGCGCCGCGCTGGGCGAAGGCCGTAAAGAAATAGGCTTCGCTCGCGGAGAAGCGCAGGTCGCAGTAGAGCGGATAGACCAGCCCGATGCCGGCGGCCACCCCGTTGAGCGCGCAGATGATGGGCTTGCTGATGGACGGGAAGTAGCTGTCGGGCCCGTGGAAGTCGACCGGCGCGCGCGGATCGAAGGCGCCGGCCGGCGGCACCGCATGGCGATCGCGGTCGGCGCCGATGTCGCTCAGCAGGCCCATGTCGCCACCGGCACAGAAGCCGCGCCCCGCGCCGGTGAAGATGATGACGCGGACGGACGGGTCATCGTCGGCCTGCCGCATGGCCTCGCGCAGGTCCTCCGACATGCGGCGCGTCCAGGCGTTCAGCTTCTCGGGCCGATCGAGCGTCACGGTGGCCACGTGCTCGTCGACCTCGTAGCGAACCTGTTCGAGCGCCATTGGCTGTCCTCCCAGTGGTTATGGCCGCGGCAGGAGCGCCCGCCCGGCGGCTTGGCGGAGCGAGCGTACAACCGCGCGCCCTCCTCCGCATCCCGCGATCCCGGCGAGGCTCGGTCCACCGGCGGCGGGTCAGTCCGGAGACGGATGCCCGGCCGAAGGTCGTCGCAGCGGATGCCCCGCTCCGGGAAATCGTTCAGGCCAAGGCAGAGCTTCTCGATCCGATCGACGAATGAACCTGCACGCTCATGCCCGGATTGCCCAGAAATATAGGTATATGGATTGAATAGATCCCTTTTCGCTGCGGCCCTGAACTGAACCTTAGCGCTCGTCCTTCCCAGCTATCGCCGATGTCTCCGACGTGTCCCACACCAGCGGGAAGCGGCTCGCTCACGGCTGCGGCGCTGCGCTGACCTTTGCGGCACCTGCCGCGCGGCGCCGCGCGCGCCAACCGGCCAGCCGGTCGAGATACATGAACAACACCGGCGTCGTGTAGAGGGTCATGGCCTGACTGACGATCAGGCCGCCGACGATGGCGTAGCCCAGGGGCTGGCGGATCTCGGAGCCGGTGCCGTGGCCCAGCATCAGCGGTACGCCGCCGAGCAGGGCCGTCATGGTGGTCATCATGATCGGCCGAAAGCGCAGCAGACAGGCCTCGCGCACGGCCTGCTGCGCGTCCAGCCCCTCGCCGCGCATGCGCTCGATGGCGAAGTCGACGATCATGATGCCGTTCTTCTTGACGATGCCGATGAGCAGGATGACGCCGATCAGCGCGACGATGGTGAAGTCGAAGCCGAAGGCCCTGAGCGCGACCAGCGCGCCGAGCGCTGCGGAGGGCAGCGTCGACAGGATGGTCAGCGGGTGGACGTAGCTCTCGTAGAGCACGCCCAGGATGATGTAGATGACGATGAGCGCGGCCACGACGAGCAGCGGCTCGCTGGCGAGCGAGCTCTGGAACGCCTGCGCATTCCCCTGGAAGCTGCCGACAAGGGTGGCCGGCGTCCCCAGGCCGCGCTCGGCCGCCCGGATCGCGTCGACCGCCTGGCCCAGCGCCACGCCCGGCGCCAGATTGAAGGACAGCGTCACCGACGGGAACTGGGACTGATGGTTGATCGACAGGAAGGTGGTCGGCGCGGTGGTCCATGAGGCGAGCGCGCTCAGCGGCACCTGCTCGCCGGTCAGGGGCGACTTCACGTAGAGCTGGTCGAGCGCGTGGGGCGAGTTGCGCGCCTCCGGCGTCACCTCCAGGATGACGTGATAGCTGTTGAGCTGGGTGAAGTACTGCGCCACCTGGCGCTGGCCGAAGGCGTCGTACAGCACGTTGTCGATCAGCTCGGGCGTGATGCCGAAGCGCGCGGCCTGGTCGCGGTCGATGGTCAGCGTCTGCGTGGTGCCGCCGGTCTGCTGGTCGGTGGCGACGTCGGTCAGCTGCGGCAGGCTGCGCAGCTCGGCGAGCAGCCGCGGCGCCCAGGTGTTGAGCTCGGCGATATCGCCGTCCTGCAAGGTGTACTGGAACTGCGTGCGGGCGACGCGGCCGCCGACGTTGAGATCCTGTGCGGCCTGCAGGAACAGCGCCGCCCCCTGCACCTTGGCGAGCTGCGGGCCGAGCCGGGTGATGATCTCGCTGGCCGACGCCTGGCGCTGGTCGCGCGGCTTCAAGGTGATGAACATCTTGCCGTTGTTCATCGTCTGCCCGGGGCCGGCGCCGACGGTGGAGCTTACGGTCGCCACGTCCGGATCGGCCATGACCACGGCGGCGAGCGCGCGCTGGCGGTCCACCATGCCGTCGAAGGAGATGTCCTGGGCCGCCTCCGAGACGCCGATGATGAGGCCCGTGTCCTCGATGGGGAAGAAGCCCTTCGGGATCTGGACGAACTGCACTGCGGTGGCGGCTAGCGTCGCCAGGAAGACGGCGAAGGTGATGCGGTGGTGGCGGAGCGCCACGTCGAGGCTCCGCCGGTAGCCCGCCAGCAGCGCGTCGAAGGCGGCTTCCGACCAGCGGTAGAGGCGGCCATGCTGCGCACCGGCGTGCGGCTTGAGGAAGCGCGCGCACATCATCGGCGTGAGCGTCAGCGACACCGCCGCCGAGATGAGGATGGTCGCCGTCACGGTGACCGCGAATTCCCGGAACAGGCTGCCGACCACGCCCGCCATCAGCAGCAGCGGGATGAAGACGGCAACCAGAGAGAAGCTGATCGAGAGGATGGTGAAGCCGATCTCGGCCGAGCCGTCGAGCGCCGCGGCGAGCGGCGTCTTGCCCATCTCCAGATGGCGGTTGATGTTCTCCAGCATGACGATGGCGTCGTCGACGACGAAGCCCACGGCGATGCTGAGGCCCATCAGCGACAGGTTGTCGAGGCTGTAGCCGAGCGCGAACATCACGCTGAAGGTGGCGATCAGCGCCAGCGGCACCGTGACGCTTGGGATCAGCGTCGCCCAGAAGCTGCGCAGAAAGACGAAGATCACGCCGATCACCAGCACGATGGTGATCACCAGGGTGAGCTCCACGTCGCCGACGGAGGCGCGGATGGTGGTGGTGCGATCGCTCAGCACGTCGAGGTGGATCCCGGCCGGCGCAGTGGCCAGCAGCTGCGGCAGCTCGGCCTTGATCTTGTCGACGACGGCGATGACGTTCGCGCCGGGCAGCTTGTAGACGGCGAGCAGGACGGCCGGCTTGCCGTTGGCCCAGGCGGCGAGCTGCGCATTCTCGGCCCCCTCCACCGCCCTGCCGATGTCGCGCACCCGCACCGGCGCGCCGTTGCGATAGGCGAGGATGGCGTCCTGCCATTGGCCCGCGGTGGTCAGCTGGTCGTTGTCGAGCAAGGTGAACGTGCGCCGCGCCCCCTGGATCGTGCCTTTGGGATCGTTGACGGTGGTCGACACGATGGCGCTGCGCAGATCCTCCAGGGACAGGCCGAGGCTGGCGACCTTGGCCGGATCGACTTGGATGCGCACGGAGGGCTTCTGCTGGCCCACCACCTGCACCTGGCCGACGCCGTCGATCTGGCTGATGTGCTGCTCCAGCACGGTCTCGGCATAATCGTCGACCTTGATCAGGGGCACCGTCTCGGACCTGAGGGAGAGCACGAGGATCGGCGGATCGGCCGGATTGACCTTACGGTAGGTCGGCGGCGACGGCAGGTCGGTGGGGAGCTGGCCGCTTGCGGCGTTGATGGCCGTGAGCACGTCCTGCGCGGCGCCGTCGACGGAGCGGCTCGGCGCGAACTGCAGCGTGATCGAGCTGTTGCCGAGCGTGCTGATCGACGTCATCTGCGCGATGCCAGAGATCTCACCGAACTGGCGCTCGAGCGGCTGCGTCACCGACGAGGCGATGATCTCGGGGCTCGCGCCCGGAAGCTGCGTGGAGACCTGCAAGGTCGGCACGTCGATGTTGGGCAGCGGCGCGACCGGCAGCAGCGGGAAGGTGAAGGCGCCGACCGCGACGAGGCCGGCCATCAGCAGCGAGGTGCCGATGGGATGGCGGATGAACCAGGCCGAGACGGACATGGTGCGCTTTCCTCAACGGGTCGCGGCGTCCGACGCCGAGGCGTCCTGGACCGCCACGTGGGCTCCCGGCGTGACCCGGTACTGCCCGGACACGATCACCCGAGCACCGGCTTCGAGACCGCCCCCTATGACGGCCGTGCCGTCGGCGATCTGGCCGAGCGTGACCGGCACCTGCTGCGCTGCGCCGGCAGCGTCGACGGTGTAGACGAAGGCGCCGTCCGGGCCGCGCTGAACGGCACCCGCCGGCACGGTGACGGCGCTCTTCAGCACGCCGACCTGGATGCGCAGGTCGACGAACTGGCCCGGCCACAGCCGGTCCGCCGCATTGGGGAACGTCGCCTTGACACGGACCGTGCCACTGCTGGGGTCGATCTGGTTGTCGACCAGCGCCAGCGTCCCGCGGTCGAGCAGGGCGCCGCCGCCGCGAGCGCGTGCCTCCGCTGGCACGGGGCCGGCGCTCAGTGCCGCCCGCACCCGTTCGATATCCTGTTCCGGCAGCGGCGCCAGCACCGCGATGGGCTTGAGCTGGGTGATGACCACCAGCCCGGCCGCATCGGTCGGCGAGACGATATTGCCCTGGTCCACCAGCCTGAGGCCCGTGCGGCCATCGAGCGGCGACGTGATCTGCGTGTAGGACAACTGGGTAGCGGCCGCGGCGACCAGCGCCTCGTCCTGGACGATCTGCGCCTGAAGCTGCTCGACCTGGCTGCGCTGGTTGTCGATGACCTGCTGGCTCGCGAACTCGTTCTTGCCGAGCTGGAGGTCGCGCCCGAGGATGAGCTGGGCGTTGGCGAGCGACGCCTTGTCCTGCACGAGCTTGCCTCTGGCCTGATCGAGGGCCGCCTGGAAGGTGCGGGGATCGACCACGGCGATCAGTTGGCCGCGTTTCACGTCCCGGCCCTCGTCGAACAGCACCTGCTGCAGCTCGCCCTCGACCCGCGTCTTCACCCGCACCGTGTTGAAGGCCTGGACGGTGCCGAGGCCGGTCAACATGACCGGCACGTCCCCGATCCGCGCCGCCGCCACCTCGACCGGAGGCGCGGCGGCTGCGGGCCCTCCGTCGGCCGACGCCGGCCCGCCCGCCGCGAGCAGCAGCGTGACGCCACCCACCGCCAGAAGCCTCGCCGCGGCGCCATGGCCGCACCAGCGCGAGCTGGCCTGTCCGCTTGCGATCATCGAAGGCTCCCATCCCGGGTGCTGGCGGACCGGCCGGCGCAGCGATGCCAATCGGCGCGCCCGGCGCCAACGGATCCGCGCCGATGCTTCGGGATGTACCGCCGACGACGGTCAACCTCCCAGTATACGTAGGTTTACGGCCTCGAGGCGCGCCGCCGGGCCCACGCCGATGTCGCCGTTACCGGTTCGCCGTCATCCCGCGCTACAACCATCGTCGCTGGACGAAAGGGACGCGCATGGAGATCCGCCGCTTCATCGACGAGCAACCGTCGGCCGTGATCGAGACAGTCCGGGCGATCGGCCCGCTGCTGGAGGCGCACGACCTCGCCGGCGTCGCGCACGTCGCGCTCGTCGGCTCGGGCTCGTCGCTCAACGCCGGCACGGTCGCGGCGCCGCTCCTCGCCACGGCGGACGGCATCGTGGCGGAGGCGGTCGGCGCCACACCGTTCCTGGCGCGGCGGCCCCCGGCCGCCCCCGGGCGTACGCTCGTGGTGGTACTGACCCAGACCGGCGCGAGCGCCACCAGTATCGCCGCCGCGCGCAAGGCGGCGGCCGAGGGGGCGCGCGTCCTCGTCGTCACGGCCAACGGCGGCAGCGACGCGGCCAAGCTCGCTCTGCCGACGCTCGTGCTGCCGATCGGCGCGGAGACGATCGGGCCGAAGACCAAGGGCTTCACGGCGACCTGCGCGGCGCTGTTCGCCCTCGCCGCCCGCCTCGGCGCATCGGTGCCGGTGCCCGCCGGGCTGCGAGCCGCCCTTGCGGATGCCGTGGCGGCCGCAGCCGGCCGCGCCGAGGCGCTGGCCTCCCGGCTCGACGCCGCCGACCACGTCATGGTGGCGGGCGACGGCGCCAGCCACGGCATCGCGCTGGAGGGCTCGCTCAAGATCGCCGAGGTCGCCGGGCTGCCGACATCGGCCTACACCGTGGAGGAGATGCTCCACGGCCGCCTGCATGGCCTGACCGAGCGGAGCCTGTGCATGCCCATCGCCATGGACGCGCCGGCCCGCGCCGAGGCCGGGCGCGTGCGGGAGGTGATGGCGCCGCTCGGCATCCACGCCGAGCCGGTCGACGCGACGCCCTCGCGCGAACTGCCGGCGCCGTGGAGCGCCATCGCCGCCGCCTTCCTGTTCCAGCAGCTCGCGGTGGCGCTGTGCCTCAGACGGGGACGCAACCCCGATCTCATGCGCTATCCGGGCCTGACCCATCGCTTCGACATCAAGACGGACCAGCAGCCGTGAGGCGCGCCGCCATCGGCATCGACATCGGCGGCACGGCCGTCAAGCTCGGGCTGGTGGACGGCGACGGCGCCATCCTCGCCCGGCGGCAACAGGCCTTCGAGCGCGGCCTCTCCTTTGCGGATGTCGTCGAGCAGCTGGGCCGTGTGGCCGAGGAGCTGCAGGCGCAGGCCGACGGCCCCCTCGTCGCAGTCGGCGTCGCCCTGCCGGGCTACGTCGATCCCGACACCGGCGTGTCGGTCGACGGCACCCATAACGTACCCGCCCTGGCCGGCCAGGCACTGCCGCAGGCGCTCGGCCGGCGCGTGGGCGTCCCCGTGGTCGCGCAGAACGACGGTGTCGCCGCAGCCCGCGGGGAGCTCATGTTCGGCGCCGGCCGCGGCCTCGCCCGCTTCGTCATGATGACGATCGGCACCGGCATCGGCGGCGCCGTCGTCATCGACGGCCGGCCCGTCACCGGCAGCCGTGGCGAGCCGCCGGAGCTCGGCGCGATGGTACTCGATGCCGCGGCTCCGGTGAACTACAGCGGCCTGCCCGGCACGCTCGAAGCCTTCGCCGCGGTGCCCGGCCTCAAGGCCGCCTATGGCCGGGACGACCTCGACGCCGCCGCGATCTTCACCCGCGCGGCCGGCGGCGACGCCGCGGCGGCGGCCGCCGTCGACCAGGTCTGTCGGCGCATCGCCCAGGCCTGCGGCGCGCTGGTGAACGCCCTCAACCTCCAGGCCTGCATTCTGGGCGGCGGCGTCTCGCACGCCGGCGAGCCGCTGCGGGAGGGGGTGGCGCGCCACCTGCCGCGCTTCACCTGGCCGCTGCTGCACCGCGGCTGCGAGGTGCGGCTCGCCGCGCGCGGCAACGACGCCGGGCTGCTCGGGGCGGCGGCCTGGGCCGCATCGACCGTCGCCGGCAGCGGCAAGCTAGGGCCTGGCATCGATCGTTGAGGCCCGCGGGCTGCAATGCAGCTCGACGCGAAGGCCTCCCCCATCGTGGTCCTCGAACTTCAGATCAAAGTCATGGAGTCGGGCGATCGCCGCGACCAGGCTGAGTCCCAGTCCGGAGCCGGGCCGGTGACGGCTGCGGTCCAGGCGATAGAAACGACGGAGGACGTTGCCTCTCTCGTCGTGCGGCACACCCGGGCCGGTATCCCAGATGGTGACGACGGGGCCGGTCGGGGCCCTGGCGACCAGGACACCCACCTTGCCGCCCGGGGGCGTGAACTTGATGGCGTTGTCGACCAGATTGGCGAGCGCCTCGAACAGCAGGTCACCATCGGCGTCGACCGGCGCGGTCGGTTCGGCGTGCCATGAAAACGCAAGCCCCTTCTCGCCGGCGATCGGCTCGTAGAATTCGACGAGGGCTGAAACGAGGGCCGACAAGTCGATGCGCGAGAAGTTCTCGCGTCGACGGGTCTGCTCCACCTCGGCAATTCGCATCAGAGCGGCAATCGTGGCGAGCAACTGGTCCAAGTCGGCCACGGATTTTTGCAGGACGAGTTCATGGGCAGGGTCGCCCGCATAGCTCTTGAGAGTGCGTTCCAACCGCGCCCGGAGTCGCGTCAGCGGCGTCCTGATGTCGTGAGCGATGGCATCCCCGGCCCCCTTCACTTCGGCGACCAGTCGCTCGATCTCGTCGAGCATGGTGTTGACGATCTCGGACAGCCGGTCGAATTCGTCCGGCCTCGATTGAACGGGCAAGCGCTGGTCGAAGCGACCCGCCATGATGGATTGGCACGTTTCGCGCACGGCGGCGACGCGCCTCGCAGTCGCGCGACTGACGACGATGCCGCCGATAAGGGAGATTGCCAGCGCCGGAACGATGGCGAGCGCCATCGCCCGCGTGACGATCTCGGTGATCTCCTCCAGCGTTTCCGTCCTTCGGCCCACGACCAGCGTCGAGCCGTCCGTGAGCTGCGCGGTTACGAGGCGCACGCTGACGTTCCGCTCTCGGCCGTTCCGCAGCAAGGTCACCCGCATCGGCTCCGGCTGGTTGGGCGGCGGGAGCACTGCGGGCCTGGTGCCGATGTTACCGGCCACCCGGCTGCCGTCCGTGGCGAAAACGGCGTAGGCCTTTTCCTCCTGCTGATCCGTTGCCAGGACGCTCTCCCAGCGGGCTTGCAGGGCCGTCGGCTCCTCCTTCGCGAAGCTGCGCACGTCGGCCGACAATTGGGCGTCGATCTGTCTGGTGAGATAGCCGATCGTCTGCCAGTAGAAAAAACCTGCAAGGGCAGCGATGCCGAGGCAGAGAATGGCCGTCGTGCCGGCGACGCGCCGAACACCGGACGGAGCGAGCATTTCAATCCGCCGCACGAAGAACAAACCCCACGCCGCGGACGGTGTGGATCAGCGGCGCCTCATCCGAGGCGTCGACCTTGCGGCGCAAGCGCCCGAGATGGACATCGACCAGATTGGTGCCTGGATCGAAGCGGTATCGCCAGACCTGCTCGAACAGCATCGTCCGCGTGACGACCTGTCCGGCATGGCGCATGAGATACTCGAGCAGTTTGACCTCTTGCGGAACGAGGTCGACCGTTCTCTGGCCGCGCTTGGCGGTGCGGGTCAGCAGATCGAGCTCGAGGTCGCCGGCCCGAAGCACCACCTGCCTCGGGTCGGGCGCGCGGCGCGCCAAGACCTCGACGCGCGCCCGCAGTTCGGCGGGCGAGAACGGCTTCACCAGGTAATCGTCGCCTCCCGCCCGCAATCCCCGGATGCGCTCATCGACGCTCGACAGAGCGCTGAGCACGAGCACCGGCGTGTTGATGCCGTCGCTGCGCAGGCGCGCGAGCAGGCTGAGGCCGTCGAGCTCGGGCAGCAGGCGATCGAGCGTGATGACGTCGAAGCTTTGAGCGGAGGCCTTGGCGTAGCCGTCCGGTCCCGTCGCCGCCCGGTCGATGGTAAACCCGGCGGCGCTGAATTCTTCAGCGATCTCGTCCGCGGTCTCGGCATCGTCCTCGACGATCAATACTTTGATCATGTCTCGCCTCCCGCGTTCATTCGCCAGCCTGCGAGGCGGCGAGGCGCGGTCGACTCCAGACTTTTTCCTTGAGAGCTGCGAGCCGTCGCAGCGCCCATTCCATATAGAGATAGATCACCGGGGTCGTGTAAAGCGTCAGCAATTGCGACACGCACAGCCCGCCGACGATGGCGATGCCGAGCGGGCGGCGAAGCTCGGATCCCACACCGGTTCCCAGCGCCAGCGGCAATGCCCCGAGGAGCGCGCAAAGCGTCGTCATGGTGATCGGACGGAAGCGTAGCACGCAGGCGTTGACGATTGCGTCGCGAGGCGACAGCGCTCCATGGCGCTCGGCCGTCAAGGCGAAGTCGATCATCATGATCGCGTTTTTCTTGACGATGCCGATCAGCAGGATGATGCCGACGAGGGCCATCACGTCGAGCTGGCCGCCCATCGACAGCAGCGCGGCGAGAGCGCCGACGCCGGCCGAGGGCAGGGTCGACAGGATGGTCAGTGGATGGATGAAGCTCTCGTAGAGCACGCCGAGGATGATGTACACGGCGACGAGCGCCGCGGCGATCAGCATCGGCTGGGTCGCCAGGGACGCCTGAAAGGCCTGGGCCGTTCCCTGGAAGCCGGTCTGCACGCTACCGGGCAGCCCGATCCGGGCCTTCACCGCTTCGACGGCGGTGACCGCGTCGCCCAGGGCGACGTTGGGCGCCAGGTTGAAGCTCAGCGTCACGGCCGGAAACAGGCCTTGGTGGTTGACGGCGAGCGGCGCGACCGACGAGCCGATCCTGGCAAAGGTGCTGAGCGGGATCTGCTTGGCCTTGTCGTTGCCGACGAAGATGCTGTCGAGCGCGCCTGCGTCCACTTTGTAGCGGGGGTCGACCTCGAGCACGATCTTATGTTGGTCGAGCGGCGTGAAGATCGTCGCCACCTGACGCTGGCCGAAGGCGTCGTAGAGCGTGTCGTCGATCGCCTGGGGCGTCACCCCGAGCCGCGCCGCCGTATCCCGATCGATCACGATGCTGGCGTGCGGCGCCGCCGATTGCAGGTCGGTCGCGACGTCGCGGACCTGCGGCAGCTTCTGCAATTCGTCCATCATCATGGTGGACCATTTGTAGAGCTCGGGCAGGTCGGGATCCTGTAGCGTGTACTGGAACTGCGTCTGGGAGACACGGCCGCCGACGTTGATGCCCTGCACCGCCTGCATGGCGAGGCTGATGCCGCTCACCGACGACGCCTGCTTGCGGATGCGCGCAATCACCTGATCGGCGGTCGCCGTCCGCTCCGACTGCGGCTTGAGCAGGATGGTGACCTTGCCGGCATTCTTGAGGCCCGAGCCGCCGAGCGTCGAGCGCACGCTATCGACCGCCTGATCCTTGAGCACGATATCGACCACCTCGCGCTGCTTGGCGGCCATCGCGTCGAAGGAGATATCCTGCGCGGCCTGTGTCGCACCGGCGATCAGGCCGATGTCCTGCTGCGGAAAGAATCCCTTGGGCATGATCGCGAACAAATGGACGGTCAGCGCCAGGGTGGCTGCGAAGGACAGCATGACCAGCCGCGGATGGGCGATGACGCGTAGCAGGGATGCCTTGTAGCCGGCCTCGACCGCCGTGAAGATGCTTTCGAGGAGCCGCGAGAGACGATTTGGGCGCCGGCCCGGCGCGTTGGCGCGGATCATCAAGGCGCACATCGTCGGCGTGAGCGTCAGGGAGATGACGGCCGAGATGATCAGTGCAACCGACACGGTGACCGAGAACTCGCGAAAGATCCGTCCAACCATGCCCCCATCAGGAGCAGCGGAATGAACACCGCAATGAGCGAGACCGTCATCGATACGACGGTGAAGCCGATCTCGCTCGCGCCCTTCAACGTCGCCTGCAGCGGGGTTTCGCCGTCTTCGACGTGGCGCACGATGTTTTCGATCACGACGATGGCGTCGTCGACGACGAAGCCCACCGCGATCGTGAGGCCGATGAGCGAAATGTTGTCGAGGCTGTAGCCGAGCAGATACATGACGCCGAACGTGCCGATCAGCGACACGGGGATGGTGATCGCGGGGATAGTCGTCGCGCTGACGCTTTTCAGGAACACGAAGATCATCAGCACGACGAGGCCGATCGTGATCATCAGCGTGAACTGCACGTCGTCGACGGCAGCCCGCACGGCAATGGTGGAATCCCCGGCCGTCGTGACCTCGATGGAAGGGGGCAGCCTGAGGCGCAGCGTGGGCAGTGCGGCTTTCACGCTGTTGACGACGTCGACCGCATTGGCGCCGGGTTGCAGGTGAACGTCGATCATCGCAGCGCGCCTGTTGTTGTACCAGGCGCCCAGCGAGGTGTTCTCGACGCTGTCGAGAGCTTGGCCGATGTCGCTGACCCGCACCGGCGATCCGTTGCGATAGGCCAAGATCGTCGCATTGGCATTGGCGGCCGATAGCAATTGATCGTTCGCATCAAGCGTCACAGAGCGCCGCGCGCCGTCGAGCGTGCCCTTGGGCCCGTTGGTGGTTGCCACGACGAGCGCCGCGCGCACATCCTCCAGGCTCATGCCCATGTTGGCGATCTTCGTGGGGTCGACCTGAATGCGGATCGCCGACTTCGACGAACCCGGTAGATCCACAAACCCTGCGCCGGGGATCTGCGACAGGCTCTGAGCGATGAGGTTGGTGGCGTCGTCGATAACCTTGGGCAGCGGGATGGTGTCCGAGCGGAGGACGATCGAAATCGCGGTGAACTGGGCTGGATTGACCTTGTGATAGGTCGGTGGGCTGGGCATTGATTTCGGGAGCAAGCCAGCCGCGGCGCTGATGGCCGTCTGCGTATCCTGCGCAGCGCTGTCGATGTTCTTGGTCAGGTCGAATTGCAGCGTTATGCTCGTCTGGCCCAGCGTGCTCGTCGAGGTCATCTGGGCCAGACCGGGGATATTGGTGAATTGTTGCTCCAGCGGGCTGGCAACGGTGGACGCCATCGTCTCGGCATTTGCGCCAGGCAGAGTTGCCGACACCGAGATGGTCGGAAAATCCACCTGGGGCAGCGAGGCAACCGGCAGCAGCAGGTAGGCCACGGCCCCCGCGAGCATGATGCCGAAGGTCAGCAGAGCCGTTGCGACAGGCCGTTCGACGAAGCGTTGGGACATAGACATGGGGCAAGTCCAAGAAGAGCGCAGAGGCGAGCCGGGTTACAGGCCGGACCTCACCGCGACGCGAGGTTGCCGGAGGGTGTCGTCGACACCTTCATCCCCGGCTTGAGGCTGTACTGGCCGTCGGTCACCACCGTATCGTCGGCATTCAGGCCAGAGCCGACCACGGCCACGTCGCCGGCGGTGCGGGTCACGACCACGGCTTGTTGGACGAGGCTGCCGTCCGGCTTGACGAGGTAGACGTAGGTGCCGCTATTCGATTGCTGGACCGCGCTCGCCGGCACCGTCAAGGCGTTGCGGAGCACGGCGCTGCGCATGCGCGCATTGACGAATTGCCCCGGCTTTAATCGGTGATCGGTGTTCGGAAAGATCGCCTTCAGCTTGATCGTGGCCGTCGCCGGATCGATGTGATTGTCGACGAGGCTCAGCTTGCCCATGGCCAATGGATCGGCGCCATCAGGCGACACCGCGGACACCGGAATGGACGAGGTCGGCGCGCCGACGGCCCAGTGGCCGATCGACCCCGCCGGAACCGAGAACACGACCGCGATCGGCTCCAGCTGGTTGATCATCACGAGGCCTGGATCGCTCGGTGCGATCACGTTTCCCGCATCGATCATCCGCAACCCCGCAACCCCGGTAATGGGCGACGTGACCGTCGCGTAGTCCAGCTGCGTCTGGTTGCTCTCGATGCTGGCCTGGTCGGACTGGATCGTGGCCTGCAGGCCGGCGAGCTGGGATTTTTGCGTGTCGAGCGCCTGGGCTGAGGCATAACCGCTCTTGGCCAGGCTCGTCGTCCGCTGCAGATCCGACAGCACGTTCTTCAGCTGCGCTTCATCCTTCGCCAGCGTCGCCTGCGCCTGGTGGAGGAGGGCCAGCAGCGGCCGCGGATCGATGTGGGCGAGGACGTCTCCCACGTGGACAATTTGCCCTTCGGTGAAGGCGACGTCGCGGATCTGCCCGCTGACGCGCGGCTTCACGGTCACGCTGTTGAACGGCTGAACCGTGCCCAGCCCGGTCACCTCGATCGGCACGTCCTGCGTACGCGCCTGTGCGCTCTGCACCGCCGTCGGCGGCGCCTGGACCGTCGCCATGGGCACAGGCGGCCGATGGTCGACGGTCAGATACGTATAGGCAAAATATCCGCTCACCAGAAGCAGCAGCCCGCACGTTGCTGATCCGACGACGCGTCGGCGCGCGCGAAGGGGCTGCGCCGACGGCGTCTCCGCATCGACGAGGTCCTTGACGAACGATTGATCGTTCAAGACTTTCTCTCCCGTTGAACGAGCAGGGCGACCGTCGCGAATGGTCTCTTCGCACTGCAACATCGGGAGTGCGGACACGGTCCGCCATTAAATTCTGATTTAAGAGCCTGTCGGCCGTTGCGTCGTTCTCTTGAACCGCAACCGGCGCCGGGACGTCGTCGACCTCGACGAGCAAGGATCACGGATGGCGCCCCCCTGCCGATTGGCACGTGAAGCGCATCGCACGACATTTCGGTCAAGACGAATGCTTGTCGCTAACCTGTACTTCGATCTCGAATTATACAATTTCATTGGCGCCTGCGGCGCCCATTGCATTCGAGAACTCAGGCGCTGCCATCATTGCCACGAGCGCCTGCCGGGCTGCGGCTTTCATCGATCGCGTCATCCGAGCGGGGCGACGCGGCCGGAAACGTCACGCGGACCCGAAGCCCGGTTTGGCCAGGGTGCGTTACATTACTGAGCTCAATGGTTCCGGAATACATGTCAACGATGCTCCGACAGATCGATAGGCCCAAGCCGCTGCCTTCTCCTTGCGGGTGGCTACCACGATAGAAGGGCTCCAACGCTCGGCCGATCTCGGTCTGCGCTATTCCAGGTCCATTGTCCGTGATGCTCAGAACGCCCCGGCGCTCATCTTTCGACAGCGAGAGATCGACGCGGCTCCCTTCGGGCGAATGTCTGATCGCGTTCTCGAGGATGTTGCGGACAAGCACCGCCAACGCAGTCTCGTGAGCGCGCACCCACACCTCCTCGAACTGCGTGAATCCGAGATCGACCGCTTGGACACGGGCCATCTGGCTCAGCTCGGACACCGATTCCATGGCCACCCGATGCAGAGCCGAGACCGACGATCGATCCGGGGCCGCTGCATCGTACCGGGCGAGCGCGATCAACTGCTCGAGCAGCCGCGCCGTCCGCCGGATGCCCGCCCGAAGCGCCGCGAGTCGCTCCCGAGCCTTGGGCGGCAGGTCAGGCACGTCGAGGTTCTCCGCTTGAACGCTCAATGCCGTGATCGGCGTCCGCAGTTCGTGCGAAGCGTGCGCAACGAACCTCTGCTGCTGTTCAAACAGCAGGGCGACCCGCTCGAGGAGACGATTGAGGGAGCTGATGAACGGCAGCAGTTCCTTCGGCATGCCCGCCGTGGGCAGCCGCTCGAGATGATCCGTCTCGCGCGCGTCGAGCCGGGCGGACAGCGCGGAAACGGGCCTGAAGCCGTATCGTATGAGGGCGCCCACGAGCAGCATCAGGCAGGGCGTCAGCGCCACGAGCGGCAGTATGGTTCGCAGAGCGCTATCGCGCGCCACCTCGTCCCGGATGGCCGTCGCCTGACTGACGGCCACTCGGGTGCCGTCGCCGCGGGTGCGCACCAGCACGCGCCACGGCTCGCCGTCGCGCAAGATGGTTTGCAGCCCCTCTCCCGCGGATGCCGCGCCTGCGGACGGCGGCAGCTCCTCGATCAAGACGCGGGCATCGGGTTCGACGTCATCCTCGCCCTCGCCGTTCATCCGGAGGTGCCTGTTGTTGACCGCCAGATGCCCGACCTGCTTGAGGACCCCGTCCTGAAGCTCGATCGCCTCGTCAAAAGCCCAGCGGAAGGCGAGAGCCCCGCCGATCAGGCCAGCAGCCAGCAGAAGCGCGGCGACGCCTGTAAACAGGCGCGACTGCAGTGAATTGAACATGCCGACTTCAGATCCTCATTGGGCAC
This sequence comes from Chelatococcus sp. KU-N122, assembly GCF_055391085.1. Classification (NCBI taxonomy): domain Bacteria; kingdom Pseudomonadati; phylum Pseudomonadota; class Alphaproteobacteria; order Hyphomicrobiales; family Chelatococcaceae; genus Chelatococcus; species Chelatococcus sp. KU-N122. The sequence goes on from NZ_AP043981.1 coordinate 8,146,931, forward strand.
GGTCCACCATCCAGCCCACGCCCCGCACGTTCCGGATCACCGCTGTGCCGAGCTTCTTGCGTATCGCATGGATCAGATACTCGACGGCGTTGCTCTCCACTTCCTCGTTCCAGCCGTAGATACGGCTCTCGATCTGGGCACGGGACAGGATCGCGCCTGGACGAGTCAAGAGCGCGTGAAGCAGCGCAAACTCCCGGGACGTGAGCCGGGCTGTCTTGCCGCCATAGCTCGCCTCGAAGCTTGCCGGGTCGAGACTTGCCAGGCCGTTCGTCAGGATCGGCGCGGCGCCACTGCCGGCGCGGCGCAGGATGGCGCGCAGCCGAGCCAACAGCTCCCGAACCTCGAACGGCTTGACGAGATAGTCGTCGGCGCCCAGGTCGAGACCACTGATCCGGTCGTCGATGCCATCGCGCGCCGTCACGATGATGATCGGCAGCGGGATCCGGGAGGCTCGCAGTTCACGGAGCAGATCCAGGCCGTCGGAGCCGGGCAGCCCGAGATCGAGCAGCACCAGGTCGTAGGGTTCGCCCCGGGCCGCGCCCAGCGCGCCCGCACTGTCCCTGACCCAGTCGACCGCATACGCGGAGTCCCGCAGTGCCTGCGCCACCGCAGCTCCGACCATTCCGTCATCTTCGACCAGCAGAACCCGTGCCATTGCGCCCTATCTGGAGATGCCCGCTCACCGCCGCAGGCCACCGCCGTCGACCGGCATCGCCGTCGTGGGTCACCATCGCCGACAATGCCTGGAGCGCTTCGCGATCGCCCGATCGCACAAGAAGCGCTCCAGATTCAAGGGATTGAAACACGTCGATCCGATCAGAGGACCTCATCTGATCGGAACACGCGCTAGCTAGTCGGCGTCCTCCTCGCCATCCGCATCTGCCGAGTCGGCCGTCGAGGCGATGACGTTCCCGTCGGCCGCATCGACTTTGACATCGAAGAGCTGAGAGGCGGCCCGCACCTCGATGTTGTAGACCCATTGGCCATTTGCGCCCCGCTCATACTCGCCCCGGAGGGCGTGCCCCTGAACGTGGCGTTCCGCGGTCGCAATGGCAGCCGCCATGGGGACCTTTGCAACGGGGGCGGCGAGGCCGTCGTTCGCCGCGCCCTCGGCGAGGGCCGGCGCCGAAACCAACGTTGCCAGCACGAAGCCGACGACGGCGTTCTTTTGTTTCATCAGCATAGCCTTTCTTCAAGCGAATGCGCCTACGACATGCCGCTCGAGAATTAGCTGTCGCTTAGCCGCGTCCGGCATCTGCGGGGGCAATCCGGATACTGACCTAAGTCGCCGCTAAGTGGTGCCACCTAGCCTGACCGCGCTACTCATCGATTCACGGGGGAGCCGAATGGGCGTTGTGGTCAAAGGGGCACGTGCGGCGGACGGCATCGCAACAAGCATGATGAACAAGGTGCCGGAGGTCACCCTCGCATTCTGGATCATCAAGATATTGTCGACCACGGTGGGCGAAACGGGCGCGGATTATCTGGCGGTCCACGTCGGCCTCGGCCCGACCGTCACGACCGGCATCATGATGTCACTCCTGATGGCCGCCCTGGCATGCCAGGTCACAAAGATGCACTACGTGCCATGGATCTATTGGCTGACGGTCGTCCTGGTCAGCATCGTCGGAACCCAAATCACAGACATATTGACTGACGAGCTGGGCGTCAGCCTGTACGTCACCACCGCCGCTTTCGCGGCCGCGTTGGCGGCGACGTTCGCCATATGGTATGCCGTCGAGCGGACGCTCTCTATCCACACCATATATACTGTTAGACGCGAGCTGTTCTACTGGAGCTCGATCCTGCTGACCTTCGCGCTCGGCACCGCGGCCGGCGACCTCGCGACCGAGGCGCTGGGCCTGGGGTTCGACCGCGGCGTCTACATCTTCGCCGGCATGATCATTGCCATCTGGCTCGCATACCGTCTGGGCGCGAACCCGATCCTGGCCTTCTGGCTCGCCTACATCCTGACCCGCCCCTGGGCGCCTCCCTTGGCGATTTGCTGTCGCAGGCCACGGAGTATGGTGGTCTCGGGCTCGGCACGTCCTACACGAGCCTTGTCTTCCTGGCCGTGATCGTCGGGCTCGTCGCCTTTCTCAGCGTCGGCACCCATGACAGTGGCCGCACCGCACCGGAGCGGCCCGGCCGCTGACCCGCGCCCCCGCATCAGCCTTGTCCCAAGACGAGTTCGCTGCCCCCCAAACGAAAGGATACGTTCATGCCACGTACCGTTAAGCTGCGTCTGCTCGGCGTTGCAGCCGTCATCCTGGCCGCGCCCTGCATCGGCGCAAGCATCATGCCGGAGGTCGCCGGACGATTGATTGCACGAGCCGATGCTGCGACGCCGTCGCGGCTCGGAGACCTCTCCAAATTCCGAGCGATCGTTATCGACACGCAGGCCCTGGTCGACAAGGGCGATCTATCCGGCGCCAAGACGCGGATCAAGGATCTGGAGACCAGCTGGGACGAGGCCGAGCCGGCTCTCAAGCCCAGGGCCGCCTCCGACTGGCACGTCGTCGATGCCGCGATCGACAAGGCGCTGTCGGCGCTGCGCGCAGATCCGCCCGAGGCAACGGCATGCTCGGGCTCGCTCAAGGATCTTCTCGCGATCATGGACCAGCTCAGCAAGAAGGCTTGAGACGAATCCGGGCGAGCCGGACCATTGGCATTGCGGAAGGTCCCGGCCGCGGAATGGCCCCGACCGAGGCCGCAGTCGACGGATCAGGCGCTCACGACAGCCGCCCATCGCCGCCACAGCCGGGCGCGACGCCGTCGTCGTCCTGCCCGGCCTCGTTCGGGCGCGAGGCGGCATGCCGTTGCAGGGTCATGCGCATCATGACACACGATCCGGATCGCGGCTGATCGCGACGCGGGACACGGCGATCCCAAGCTTCTTGATGCGATGCCAGAGACTTCTCTCGTTGATCCCGAGAAGCTCGGCCGCACGCACTTGAACGCCGTCCGTCTCCTTGAGGGCAGCCAGGACGTATCGCGCCTCGAAGGCGTCCTTGGCCCGGTCGAGGTCGACGGGCAATCGCGGTGCCTCCGGATCGCTTTCCGGCTCCCGTTCGAACAGGTAAGGCGGCAGGTCGGTAACCTCGACCGAGGCGCCACGGGCCGAGAGCAGCGATCGCTCGACGCAGTTCTGCAGCTCGCGGATGTTGCCCGGCCAATGGTAGCTGACCATCGCCTTCAGAGCCGCGGCACTGAAGGCAACGCCCCGCCGCCCCAGAGCTGATCCGATCTCGTCCGTAAAGAGCCCGAGCAGCAACGGAATGTCTTCGATTCGCTCCCGCAGCGGCGGCAGGCTGATGGGATAGACGGCCAGGCGGTAGTACAGATCTTCGCGGAAGGCGCCCTGAGCAACCATCTTGCGCAGGTCGCGGTTCGTTGCAGCGATTATTCTGACGTCGGCCTCCTTGAGCGTCGCGCTGCCAACCTGCTCGTACTGACGCTCCTGCAGCACGCGAAGTATCTTCGCCTGCAATGCCAGCGGCATGTCCCCCACCTCGTCGAGAAACAGGGTGCCGCGCTCGGCCTGGGCGAAGCGCCCCGGTCGGCTGGCGATGGCCCCGGTGAAGCTGCCTTTCACATGCCCGAAGAACTCGCTTTCCATGAGCGCCTCCGGCACCGCCGCACAATTGATCGCGATGAAGGGCTTGGCATGGCGTGGGCTATTGAAGTGGATCGCCCGGGCAACGACCTCCTTGCCGGTCCCGCTCTCACCGGCCAGCAGCACGGTGGTGCGCGATTGCGATACGGCCTTGACCGCATCCAGCACGGGCCGGAACGCGGCGGAGTTGCCGACGAGCGCCCCGAACCGGTGCCGTCCCTCCAGCTCCGCGCGCAGTCGTTCGTTGTCGCGCAGCGCATCGTGCAGGCGCAACGCATTCGACAGCACGGTCGTCAGCTCATCGATCTCAACCGGCTTGTCGATGTAGTCGAAGGCCCCATCCCGAATGGAACGGACGGCATCGCGCACCGAGCTGAATGCCGTCATCAGAACCACCGGCATGTCGGGCGAGCGCTTCTTGATTTCGACCAGCAGATCGTGACCGCTCATGTGCGGCATGCGCAGATCGGTGAGGACGAGATCCACGCTCTCCCTGTCGAGAACCGCGAGCGCTGCGGGCCCGCTCTCCGCTTCCAGCGGCCGAAAGCCGAGCCCCTCGAGCATCCCGCCGAGAACGTCGAGGAACTTGGCTTCGTCATCGACGATCAGGATGGTGTGGGTCATGCGCGGCACGCCTCCATATTGGGCGCGGCCTGCCCGTCCGGCTCCGCGCGATGCCGCGGCAGGACAAAATCGAAGATGGCGCCCCCACCAGGAGGGCTGCTGCAGGTCACGTAGCCGCCATGTCCGTCGGCGACGGCAAAGACCCGCGCCAGGCCGAGCCCGGTTCCCGACGCCTTGGTTGTCATGAACGGGTCGAAAATGCGGGGGATGACATGCTCGGGGACGCCTGGGCCGTTGTCGGAGAAGACGTGATGCACGCCGTCCTCGTCCACGAAGACGTGTATCGACAGCTGCGGCCCCTCCGGCGGGGGGTTCTTCATGGCCTCCAGTGCGTTGATCACGAGGTTGAGGAACGCCTGGACGATCTGATCCCGGTCGATCGACACGTGCTCGCCGCTCGCCTCGTCGAGCACCACGATGTGGACGTGGTGGCGCTGAATCTCGTCCCAGCAGAATTCGAGGACGCTGTGGATCGCGGCCGCGGGCTCGACGACCGCGAGATGCTGCGGCGGTTTGGCGAACGTGAGAAATTCGCGAATGAGCCGGTCAATGCGTCTCACTTCGTCAGCCACGTAGCCCAGCCGGCGCACCTCGACCGGGCTCAGATTCTTGCTGCTCTCGAGCAGTTCGGCGGTCGTCTTGATGATGCCCAACGGATTGCGGATCTCATGCGCCAGGCCGGCGGCCACCTCACCCAGGATGGAGAGCCGCTCGCGGCGCCGCAGCTGGGCTTCGATCTTGCGCAGGCGTCCCAGTTGAGCCGCCATCTCGTTGAAGCCCGCGGCCAGCTGCGAGACCTCGTCCTGCCGATGAACCGGCACCCTCTCTCCGAAGTTGCCCCGCGCCACCGCCTGCACACCTGCCAGCACCTGTCGCAGCGGACGCGTGAGCACCCGTGAAAGCAACAGGCCCGATGCCACGGACACAACCAATCCCATGACCAGCATGACAATGAACAGAGCACGGTGGGTGAACCAGCTCGCGATATTGAACCCCTCGTTCAACGAGCAGTAGATGACGCCGACCAGCTTTCCGTCGGATCGGATCGGCGCGTAGATGCCGAAAACGCCGTTGTCCTCGCCCCTCGGCGCCAGAACATAGGGCTCCGTCCCGTCACCATCTCGAAGTTCCGCGATGACCTCCGGCGGAATGGCGACGCGCTTCTCGTCGTGCCGAGTGCTGAAGACTTGAACATAGCCGTCGTCGAGGATGTAGCTCAGGCGGACATCGAGAGAGCTGATGGCGGCGATTCCGTCTATGAACGTTCCATCGACCCAGTTGCCGAGCACCGCCCTATAGATCTTTCCGTTCCGTTCGAAAGAGCGGGCGCCCGCCACCATCAGCAACTGCTTGTCTCCCGACCGGTAAAGATAGACGGACGGGTTGTTCTCGAACGGAAGCCGGGTAATGCTCTGGAACGGGACGGAGGAAAACACGACAGAATTGGAGTCGTCGTAGATTGCCAGGACGTCGTATCCGAGCGACTCCAGCAGCTCCGACAGGAACGGGGGCAGCTCGCGCTCATGACCGGACACGAGCGCCTGAACCTCGCCCTGCCCGACGAACGCGCTCGCGATGCGAGAGGCTTCCTCCTGTTCACGCGCGAGGTTGGTGATGAAGAAACGCGCCGCCTGGTAGAGCCAGACCTGCACGTTGCTATGAAAGGTCTGCGACACCACAGACGCGGTCATCTGCGTGGCAACGATCATCGGCAGCAGGCTGACTGCGATGAAGACGCCCACGACCTTCCAGCGGATGGAACTCGACCACCACTGCGTCCACCGCGCGAGCATCATGGCGCCCGCCCGCCGATCGGCAACAGACTTGTCGTGATGATCGAAACATCGGCCAGGCGAAGCAACGACAACGGCTCGTCAAGACGGACATGCGACAGCGGTGATACGAACCCGACGATTATGGCCGTCGCGTGATCTGCCATGGCTGCGCCCCCCACCCTGGGCGAGGCGCTCCGACAAGCGCTGCCGCACGCGCAAAGCATCGAGATCTAAGGTGCGCGAGCGCATTGGTGAACGGTAGGCGCCGCCGCACCCGCGGCCTCAGGCAGCTCCAGGATCCGCCCCATGATCAGCGGCAACACCGTGAAGTCGGAAAACGGGACATGTGGGAGGGCGAGCCGTTTGCAGTGATCGAGCAGCGCCTCCTTGGCAATGACGAGGTCGACGTCCGATGCGGCGCAGAAGTCCGATCGGCCGTCGCCGATAAGGATCGAGAGCCAGGCTTCCGGAACGCGCCGGGCAGCGGCGCACTTGCACGTGCCGGACAACGTCGAGCAATTCGCTGCGGCGTGCGGGCTTTGCAGCGCGTAGCGGGAATCGCCGATGAACAGGAGATGGTTGGCGATGATGGGCACGCTGCCGAGGCCGTACCGACGCAGGACGCGGTCGATGACATAGTCGATGCCGTCGCTCACGATCGTCAGGGCGGTTCCATGGGCCGAACACCAGCCGAGGAAATCGACGAAGGCCGGATCGATCTCGACGGAATCGATGCACCGGTCGAGCTCGGAGCGGCTGGCCCTGACGAAGGCCACCTGCCGTGCCATGCACTCCGCCGAGCCGATGCGACCAGCGCGCCACTCCTCTTCGACCGACCGCCAACGGCTGTCGGCAAAGGTCTCGAGCAACAGGTCCGTGACGTCGATCTTGCTGATGGTGCCGTCGAAGTCACAGAAGATGGAGCAGCGCATTCGTGGGCCTCGGCGAGCGGGATGCCGCGTCAAACCCGCAATGCGTATGCCAATGCTGAAAAATACAGCCGCGCCAAGCTCCTCCCGGCGATAGCGCCGTTGCGTGGTCCCAGGGAGGCCCACGCCGCGGAGCCTCCAAGCTCCAAAATTTGGAGCAAACACAATAAATCGCCGCCGACGCTGCCTTCGGGCCCGCGGCGATATCCTGCAAACCTGAGGCCGGATCGGACGCCGCCTCGGCTATCAGGCTTGGCATGGCGATTGCGCCCCCCTTCCGACAGCGATCCGCCTGCTGCCGAAGGATCATGTCCGCAATGTGCCGCGGCGAGGATCATCGCTGCTCGTGCCGTCTCGCGCGCCGACGGTCGAGCCTTGGCTCGGCCTCCTCACGTGGAGAGCTTTCTTCCGCATGTCGGGCCAGCTGGCGCCGCAGACGAACGGTCACGTTGAGGAGAAGATGTGGCTCCGAGAAGATCAGCTTGCATCTGTTCAATAGCGTGCATGCTCATGGCGACGACGGCCGGTCATGCCGATAGTGCACCGCCGTGGCTGATCGAGATATGGAGCGCCGCTGCGAATGCGCTGCGCGAGTCCGGGAGCCTGAGCAGACAGTTGGTCGAGCGGGGCGTGCGGACCAGCGTGATTCCGCTCGAAGCCCTTGGTCAACAGACGCCGTTCCGGATTCTGGAGGCCCCGAGGCGGTCTGCCTGCGAACTGGACGACACCAGCAAGATCAGCTGCCGTAGCCTAGCTGTCGCCTCGTGCAGGGAGAGCGGCTTCACCACGGGCCGGATACTCGAAATCTACGCATATGAGGCCTGCAGAGGCACCGTCGCCGTCCTCGTGGATCACTCACGATGCAAACTCAAGCACCGGATCGCGAAGCTGGTCTGCTGGTAGATGGACGTCCTCGGCCGGCCGATGCCGATGCCCTGGCTCACGGAGCCGGTGTCCGCTCGGCACGGGACTTGGCCCGCACCATGCGCGGTGCCATGCCGAAGCGCCGCCGGAAGGTGCGGTTGAAGTAGGAGAGATCGCCAAAGCCCACGTCGAAGGCGATGCTGCTGATCGACCGGCCGTCCTGCTCGGGGAATTGCAGTTGCTGCATCGCCCGTTCCAGCCGGCGCGCCAGCACGAACTCCGAGAACGTCAGCCCTTCCCCCTCGAACAGCTTCTGCAGGTAGCGCAGGCTGACGCCGTGCAGCTCGGCGATCCGTCCGGCGGTCAGGGTGCGCTCCCCCAGCCGCGCCTCGATCTCGGCCTTGATCGCGTTCAGACGGCTGGCGGGGCGGTCCACCTCGGCCCACACGTCGGCCTCGGCCGGGGCCTCGCACATCATCGCGACCAGCTCGCTCATGTACTTCACGGCCATGTCGCGCAACGCCGGCGTGTTCAGCGGCATGAGGCCGCGCATCAGGGCGGCGCCGTAGCTGCCCAGCAGTTGTAAGGCGTCGTTCTGCCGATGATGCACCCGCAGCGCCGCGGCTGCGGCGAGCATCTCCTCGGTCAGCCAGCGGCCGGGCAGAACGAAATAGTCCAGCCGCGCCACGTCGGTCAGCCGCAGCTGCGTCCCGGCCAGGTCCGTGAGCAGGATCGCCTCGCGCGCCCCGACGACCGCGCGGCGCGCCTCACGCTCGACGACCAGCGTGCCATCGGCCGGCCGCAGCAGCAGCCCTACCCCGTCGGCGAGCATGCCGGCGTGCGAGAGGTCGACCAGCTCCGTCGGGCCGAAGCAGGACGCCAGGCCGATATCCGGGTCGAGACGCAAGAGCGCCTTCGCCCGGAGCGGCGTGGGCTGCGAGTCGAGCCGCAGGCGCCGCGCCGCCCGCCCGGCGACACGCAAATCAAGCTGCGCCCGCTCGGCCGGCGTCAGCTCGTTGGCGATGAGCCAAACCGGCGTCAGCTTGCTCTCTGCGGCCGCCTGAGCGGCACCGATCCGCGGCGCGAGTTCCGCTGCTGTTCGCTCCAGTCCGTTTGCCAATGCGTCCCGGTCCAAGAAATCTCAGCGCGCCCTGGCCTATGAGCGCCGTGAATATTCATAGCACGTGCCGGGCCCCATGGAAGTATATGCAACATGCACTTAGTTTAAAATAATTATAAACTAGGAGCGAGCATCAACGACGGCTTGAGCCAATGCTTAGGCTCGGCGAGGTCTGCATTGGGCGCGTTGCGGACCGGCGTAGATATCGGAGCACCACATGAGATGCAGGATGGTATCGGAGGCAGCTTTGCGGACTCACTCCTTGCCCGCCACTGGGCCGCTTATGCGGGCCGTCGCCACCGCGGGAACGCGCGCCTGATGGTCCGCCTCGATCGCACGGGCGCCCTGGTGACACTGCTCTTCCTGCCCCCCTATGGGCCGGACGACGAGCGCGCCTACCTCGACGCCTTGAGCGAGATCGGTCGCAGCGACACGCCGTTCGCCCTGCTGACGATCTTCGGCGGCGGCGGCAAGCTCTCGCCGGCGGGCGAGCGGGAGCAGGCGCTCTGGTTCAAGGCGACGCGCAGCCGCTTCGATCGCCTGTGCCGCGCGATCGCCATGGTCCGGCCGGGCGCCACCGAGCAGATGGCGCACACCTTCCGCCGGCTCTGGTCCATGCCGTTGACCGTGGCCCGGGACGAGGCCAGCGCCCGGGCGTTTCTGGCGCCCTATCTGGGCGACGCGTCATGACGGCAGGCCGCTCCCTGCAGCGCTCCGCATTCGGGCGGGATGTCACCGGCCGGCTCGTTCGCGGCGGGCTGCGGCGCGCGCGCCAGGGCCAAGGTCAGGCACGCGATGCAGCCGGCGGCCACACAGACGACGAAGGGGAGCGGCGGCCACAGCGCGAAGGTCAGCCCGCCGACGAGCGCGCCCACCCCCTGCCCCAGCACATGGATGCTGGCGAGCCAGCCGGCCGCGCCGGCCTGCTGCGCGGCCGGCACGCGAGACGCGAGACAGGCCGTGTAGGCCGGCGTGGCGACGGCAATGCCGGCGCCGGCCAGCACAGCTCCCAGGATCACCACCCAGAACGACGGCGCCGCCGCCAGGATGGCACACCCCACGGCGAAGCCGGCGACGCCGATCTGCATGTTGCGGGTCAGCCGGTAGGCCAGGCGCGGCACGACGAGGACCTGCACGGCGATCATGGCGACCGCGACCAGCGCATAGGTCACCCCGGCCAGGGCCGCGGCCTGATCGGCGCTCTGGCCGAAGCGCTGCTGCAGGAAGAGGCCGAGTGCGATCTGAATCTGGCCCAGCCCGAAGGTCAGCGTAAAGGCAATGACGAGCAGAGGCAGCGCGGCCCCGGCGAGGCTGGACAGGCGCTTGCGCACCTCCTGGACCTGCGGGCGAACGAGAGCCGGCGCCGTCAGCAGCAGCAGCGGACTGATCGCCATGAGCAGGAACGGCACGCCCGGCCCCGCCGCCCCGGCGACGGCGGCCAGCGAGCCGAGCACGCGCCCGACGCCGAGCCCGGCGCTCAGACGCGACAGAGCGGCCGGCCGCCGCTCGAGCACGGTGCCGTGCACGATGGCCGCCTGCGCGTGCGGCATGACCCCGGCGGCCCCGACGCTGTAGACAACGCGGGACGCCGCCAGCAGGGCGAGCGCCGCGAGCGCGGGCAGCGGCCCGAGGAACACCGCGGCCACCAGCAGGGCGTGACCGGCGATCATCAGGCCGGCGAGCAGCCGGAACAGCCGGCGCAGGCTGCTGCGCGCGCCGAGATGCCCCCACAGCGGCGCCGCCACGAGGAAGGCCAACGCGCCGAGCAGGGTCACCGCCCCGACGGCCGACGCCCCGAGCCCGGTCCGCTCGACCACGATCGGCACCAGAGCGAGCAGGGCCGACTGGCCGAAGCCCACGCTGGCCGCGATCAGCGACAGCCGGCCGATGGCGCCCTGCGACGCCGGCGATGTGTCCGCCGCGCTCATGAATACTCCTTCGCCAGACCGCGCCTGCATACGGAACGCTCAGCGTTTATGCAACAATCTTTCTTAGATTAGAATAGTTTTATATTCGCACGCGACAAAACAACGATCTATTTATCTATGCGGTGAAGTGATCTATACCGAGCCTTCGGAGAGATTACACATGATCGAATCCAGGATATCCTCTGTCGAGGCAGCGCTTCAGATATCTGCACGCGCGTTCATCAATAGCCTGATGCGCGAATACGCGGGCTGTCGAATCGAGCCGATGGGCGCGCGCGCGGATTCGCCGGGCGACGCCGCGGGCGTTGCCACGCCTTCGACTGCCGCGCAGGACGCACGTTGGCGGGCGCTGATCGCCCTGCCCGGCCGCGGCAGCCACATCGCCGTCTCCGTGACGCATGTCTCCCGCGTCGGCTACCTCGGCTTTCAGCTGCCGCTGCATGAAATCTCCGAACACAGCCCGGCCCGGCCCATCGGCTTCGTCGAGTTCGCAACCCTGGTCGCGGCCGAGCCGGCCATCGGCAACGGCGACGGCGGCCGGGCCCTGACCTTCCTGCAGCGCGTGCTCGACAGCGTCGCCAACATCGACGACGTGCTCATGAGCCAGGGGCCGGCGCCCGCGGTGTTCGGCCGGCGGGATCCGAGCTTCATCGAGGGCGAGCGGGCGCTGCGTTTCGGCCACGCGGTCCACCCCACGCCGCGCAGCCGCGATCAATTCACCCGGACGGACTCGCGCCGCTTCGCGGCAGAGTACGGCCAGGGCTTCGCGCTGCGCTGGTGGGCGGCGGCGCCGGAGATCGTGGCGCAAGGCGCCTCCGGCGCGACGCCGGCCGCCGGCCTCTCGGCTTCGCTCGCGGCGGGCGACGAGGCGCTCGCGCCGCAGGTCAAGGCGGCCGGCGGCGACGGCCGCGTGCTGCTGCCGATGCATCCCTGGCAGGCCTCGCGGCTGGCGCTCGAGCCGGAGATCGACGCGCTGTTCCGCGCCGGGCTGCTGACGGACCTCGGCGCCTCGGGGGCCCCATGGTACGCCACCTCCTCGCTCCGCAGCATCTACGCGCCCCATGCCGACTGGATGCTCAAGGTCTCGCTCAGCCTGCGCCTCACCAATTCGGAGCGGATCATCGAGCTTTACGAATGCGAGCGCGGGATCGAGATCGACAAGCTCCTCGCAGGTGGCCTCGGTGAGACGCTGGCGGCGCGGCTGCCCACCTTCCAGGTGCTGGGCGAGCCGGCCTATCTGGCGCTCAGGAACCTGGACGGCCGGGTGCTGCCCGCGACCACGGTCGTGTTCCGCGACAACCCGTTCAAGCATGGCGGACCACCCGCCGCCATGCTGGCCGGCTTGTGCGAGATCTACGCCGACGGCCGCGGCAGCGCGCTGGGCGACGTCCTGCTACGCCTCGCCGAGCTGGAGGGCGTGACCGCGGCAAGCGTGGCGCGGCGATGGTTCGACCGCTTTCTCCAGGTGGTCGTCACGCCGCTGCTGATCGTTCAGGCCGACTACGGCCTGCTGTTCGGCGCGCATCAGCAGAACATCGTCGTCGGCCTCGACGACGGCTGGCCGAGCAAGCTCTACTTCCGCGACTGCCAGGGCACCGGCTACGTCAGCGAGTTCCTGCCGCAGCTGGCGCAGGACGCACCCGGCGTGCGGCTCGACGCCGGCCACCTTTTCGCCAGCGCCCAGGCGGCGCAGCTCGCCGGCTACTACCTCATCGTCAACAGCGTCTTCGCCGTGATCGGCACCTTGGCCACCGGCGGCTTTGCCGACGAGGCGGCGCTGGTCGCCCGGCTGCGCGAGCTCCTCGAAGAGATCTCGGCGCAGCCGCTCCGGGACAAGACCTTGCTCGACTACCTGCTGCACTCGCCGACCTTGATGAGCAAAGGCAACTTCATGATTTGCTTCCGCAATATCAACGAGAACACCGAGGTGATCGATCCGCTCGCCGGCTACGTCCCGCTCCCCAATCCAATCGCGAGGGCCTGACCATGACGGCTCAGGGCAAGATCGACACCGCCGCCGCAGTGGCTGCCGACGGCCGCAGCCTGCACCTCTCGGGCCGTACCGGAGAGACCCTGGCCGTCATCGGCACGGGGCGCGGCGAAGGCTCACTCCAGCTCTGCGTGCTGCGTGGCTCGGAGGTGATCGCCGAGGCGGGCCTCGAGGCCGCGCCGGCGGCCGGCGACGTGGTGCTCGCGCCGACGCGCCCCGACGGGCTCCACCCCGCCGACGCCGACGTCGTGGCCGTGCTGATGGAAGCGGCCTTCCAGCGCATCGCCGGCGCCGAGCGCCTGCTGCTGCCCGGCTGGGCCGGCCGTCCGGCGCTCGCGGGGCTCTCCGCCGAGACATGGATCGCGCCCGGGACCGATCGTCCCCATGCGGTCGTGCGGCGGAACGAGCTTTACCAGCTGCCGCTGCTCTGGCGCCGTCAAACGGCGCACGCGGCCTACCCGGTGATCCGCTCGCGCATCGGGCCGGAGGGGCGCCTGCCGCCACTGCGGCCGCCACAGCCCAACGGCCTCATGTACCAGCGCTGGCTGCCCCATCTCGGCGGCAGCCTGTCGCTGCGCGCCATCGATCGCCGCCGCGACCTCAAGCTGTTCCACGGCTGGATGAACCAGCCGCGCGTCGCCTTCTTCTGGGAGCTGGCGCAGAGCGAGGCGGAGCTCGACCGTTACCTGGCGGACCAGGAGGCCGATCCGCATCTGTTCGGCGTCATCGGCAGCTTCAACGACGAGCCGGTCGGCTATTTCGAGTTCTACTGGGCGCTGGAGGACCGCCTCGGCCCGCACTACGACGCCGAGGACTTCGACCGCGGCTGGCACGGCCTGATCGGCAACGCGCGGCACCTGGGGCGGCCCAAGACGCTCGCCTGGTTTCGCTCCCTCACCCACTACCTGTTCCTCGACGAGCCGCGCACCCGCCGCATCGTCGGCGAGCCGCGCGCCTCGCACCACAAGATGCTGAGCTATTGCGCCGACGTCGCCTACGACAAGGTGAAGGAGTTCGACTTCCCCCATAAGCGGGCGGCCCTGGTGTGCTGCGAGCGCGAGCGCTTCTTCCGCGAGGTGGAGCTGTGAGCCGCGGCCCGCTGCCCGGCGGCGCGCCGGTCGACGCCGAGCTCTGGCACGGGCTCAACCGTGTGGTGATCGCCAAGGCGATCAGCGAGCTGGCCTTCGAGGAGGCGCTGGTCCCGGAGCCGGCGGATGCCGCGGGCCGCGTCTGGACGCTGCGGCTCGACGACACCGTGAGCTACCGCTTCCGCGCCGAGCGCCGCATCTGGGGCAACCTCTCCATCGAGCCGTCGAGCCTGATGCGGGACGAGGCGAACGTGGTGCGGCCGGCCATCGACGCGGCACGCTTCATGGTCGACGCCCAGGCCGCCCTATCGATCGAGCCGGATACGCTTTGCATCTACGTCAAGGAGATGCTCAGCACGCTCATGGCCGACGCGCGCATCGCGGCGATCGGTGCGGCCATGTCCGCCGACGACCTCATCGCCCTGCCCGACAGCCGCCTCCAGCAATACCTCGACGGCCATCCCAAGGCCCCTGCCAGCAAGGGCCGCATCGGCTGGGGCCTCGGCGACTTCGAGGCCTTCGCCCCGGAGTTCCAGGCCGGGATCCGGCTGTTCTGGATCGCCGCCGATCGCGCGTGCTGCCGCCTGGCGCTCGATGACGGCATCGATGAGCAGGATCTGCTGGCCGGCGCCATGGACGCCGACGAGCGCCAGCGGCTCGACCAGGCCTGCCGCGACGCAGGCGTAACGGCCGATCGCTACCTGCTGATGCCGGTCCATCCCTGGCAATGGCAGAACATGGTCGCCGCGCAATTCGCCGGCGAGATCGCCGCCGGCCGGCTGGTACCGCTCGGCGTGTTCGGCGACGCCTATCTGGCGCAGCAATCGTTGCGCACCCTCGCCAACGCTCGTTCGCCCCGCGCCCTCCACGTCAAGGTGGCGCTGACCATCCTCAATACGTCGGCCTGGCGCGGCGTGCCGGGCAAGTACATCGCCGTCGGCCCCGCCTTCTCCTCGTGGCTCGTGGCCCAGACGGCCGCCGATCCGGAGCTAGCCGGTGTGGTCGTGCTGCGGGAGCGGGCCGGCGCCTTCTATCCGCACCCGCTGTTCGAGCGCATCGAGAGCGCGCCCTATCAGTTCCGGGAGATGCTCGGCGTCATCTGGCGCGAGCCGCCGGAGGCGCGGCTCACCGATGGCCGGCGGCCGATGATGCTGGGCGCCTTCATCAAGACCGGCGCCGACGGCCGCCCGCTGGCGAGCGCCCTGATCGCCCGCTCGGGGCTCGCGCCCGCCGAATGGCTGGAGCGCCTGTTCGACAGCGTCGTGGTGCCGCTCTACCACTTCCTGTGCCGCTACGGCGTCGGCTTCATCGCCCACGGCCAGAACATCACCGTGATCCTCGACGGCGCCGTGCCGTGCGGGGTGGCGCTGAAGGACCTGCAGGGCGACGTCGACCTGGTCGACCAGGACTTCCCCGAGGCCGGCAGCCTACCGGCGGAGGTGCGGCAGGTGCTGCTGCACCGCCCGGCCCTGCATCTGCTCCAGCACCTGCAGACCGGGCACTTCGCCAGCGTGCTGCGCTTCCTCTCCGACGCGCTGGCGCGCCACGACGGCGTCCCCGAGATCGCCTTCTACGGCGCTCTCGCCGCCGCGCTGCGCCGCTACCAGGCACGCCACCCCGAGCTCGAGGATCGCTTCGCGCTGTTCGAGCTGTTCGCACCGAAGGTGCCGCGCATCTGCATCAACCGGGTTCGTCTGGCGGCGGGCTACGGCGATTCCAGCCGCCGCCCGGTGCCGAGCCTCGGGACCGAGCTCATCAATCCGCTGCACCTCGCCGAGCAATCCGCCGGCCGGGCGGGCAGCCTTGCAGGAGTCCAACCATCATGACAAGCGAGACGCTTGACCTTGCCGGCGTTGGAATCGGCCCGTTCAACCTGAGCCTAGCCGCGCAGCTCGATGCCGTCGACGGCGTCACGGCACGCTTCTTCGACCAGCGCCCGGGGTTCAACTGGCATCCCGGGATGATGCTGCCGGACGTCGCCTTGCAGACGTCGTTCCTGAAGGATCTGGTCACGGCGACCAATCCGACCAGCCCCTGGAGCTTCCTATCCTATCTGGTCGCACACAAGCGCTTCTACGATTTCCTCAACGCCGAGTTCGCGGCGGTGCCCCGGCAGGAGTTTGCGCACTATCTGGCCTGGGTGGCGGCACGCCTGCCGGGCCTCGCCTTCGCCACACGCATCGACGACATCTCCTTCGACGGCCGCACGTTCATCCTCGGCACCGACGGCGGCCCGATCCGCGCCAGGAATGTCGCGCTCGGCGTAGGTTTGCAGCCGCGCCTGCCGGCGTTCGCCAGGAAGCTCGCCGGCCACGATCATTTCCATTCCTCGCGGGCCGCGTTCGAGCTGGCACGGACGGCCGGCAAGCGGGTAGCCGTCATCGGCGGCGGCCAGAGCGGGGCCGAGATCGTGCTGCACCTCCTGAACCGCGGCGCCGACGCTCCGTCGCACGTCGACTGGATCAGCATGCGGCCGAACTTCCAGCCGCTCGACGAGACGCCGTTCACCAACGAACAGTTCACGCCGCAATACGTGGAGAGCTTCCATCGGCTCCCGGAAGCGCGCCGCGCCGCCATCGTCGAGCGCGACATGCTTGCCAGCGACGGCGTCTCGGCGACGACGCTCACCGACCTCTATCGCCGCCTCTATACCCTCCAGCATATCGAGAACGCCGCCATCACCGCCGCGCTGCTGCCGCACCGCGAGGTTCTCGATGTCGATCAGGGCGGCCGCAGCGCCCGTCTGATCATGCGCAACGGGCTCGATGGCCGCATGGAGTTCTCTCAGGCCGACATGGTCATTCTGGCGACCGGCTATGCCTTCGGCCTGCCCGCGTGCGTGGCCTCCCTCGCCGACCGGCTCGCCCTCGACAGCTCCGGGCGCCTGCGGCTCGATGCGGATTTCGCCGTCCACTGGGACGGCCCCAAGTCCAACCGCATCTTCGCGCTCAACGCCGGCCTGATCAGCCACGGCATCGCCGAGCCGCAATTGAGCCTGATGGCCTGGCGCAGCGCCGTCATCGCCAACGCGGTGGCCGGCCGCCCGCACTTCGACGTCGACATGCCGCCCGGCTTCGTGGAGTGGACCTCGGGCGCGGGCGAGCGCTCGGCGCCGTCGACGATGTCGACCTAGAGCATGATCCCCAAAAGTGGCCACCGGTTTTTGGACAAGATCATGCTCAAAACAAAGTCTTGGAGCGGGATGATGAGTCGAAGACAAATCATCTCGCTTTAAGGGACCGGGGCCTGGCGCGCAGCCGCCTTGTCCAGCGCCGCCTTGATGCCGTCGAACCGCTCGTCCACCTCGCCGCGCATCTCCGGGTGCGTGAACACGTAGAGCTCGTCTTCGCGGATCGCGGTGAGCACCTGGGCGGCGATGGCCGACGGGTCGAGCCCCGAACGGAGCAGCTCGGCGATTTGCGCGACCACGGCCCCCGCCGGGCTTCCCGGGTCGACGGTCGGCGCCGCTCCGTAGCGTTGCGGCCGGTTGCGCCCGCTCTCGCTGATGCGGGTGTTGACCCATCCGGGGCAGAGCACGCTCACGCCGATGCCGTGCGGCGCAAGCTGCATGGCCAGCCCCTCCGACATGCCGACCACGGCGAACTTGCTGGCCACGTAGGGGCTGAAGCCGAGGCCGCACTGCAGCCCGGCGAGCGAGGCGGTGTTGACGATGTGGCCGCCCTCGCCATGGGCGCGGATGTGCGGAACGAAGGTCCGGATGCCGTGCAGCACCCCCATCAGGTTGACGTCGAGCACCCATCGCCAGTCGTCGAGGGAGATGTCGTCGATGCCGCCGCCGCCGGCGACGCCCGCGTTGTTGCAGACCAGGTGCACACGGCCGAACGCCTCGTAGGCGGCCTGCGCCGCGCGCTCGACGCTCGCGGGATCGGCCACATCGCAGACCATGCCGCGCGCGTCCGCACCCAGCTCCTTCAGGCTGTCGACGGCCGACGGCAAAGCCGCCGCCTCGATGTCGGCGAGCACCACTTTCATGTCCTCCGCCGCGAAGGCGCGGCCGAGCGCGAGGCCGATGCCGCTGGCCCCACCCGTGACGAATGCCGTCTTTCCTGCAAGCTCCCGCATATCCCAGCCCTCGATGATGAGCGGGCCGGCCACCGTCACCGACCCGCCCCCGTTCGTGTTGATACTACGCCGCGCGGACAAGGCCCGGCTCGAGGTGAGAGAGGCGCGGCATCACCTCCTCCGCGAGCAGCCTCAGAGAATTGTGCCAGGCCTCGGGCCTGTGCTTGTAGTCGAAGCCGAACACCAGCAGCGTGCCGAAGCCGCCGACCTCGTCATAGATGGCCTCGATCTTCTCGGCGACCGTCGCCGGCGAGCCGACGATCCAGTTGTGGCGGGCGCAGTACTCGACGGTGACGTCGCCGTCCGCCACGTCCGGCGTGTGCTTGAGGTAGTCCTTGAAGCCGAAATGACCGAGGAGCGGCAGGAAGTATTCGCCCATCATCCGGCCCATCATGTCGCCGGTCGACAGCCGCCACGCCTCCTCGTCGGTGTCGGCCACGAAGACCTCGCGCACCAGCCGCCAGTCGCGGCGGTTGGGCGTCCGCCCGGTCCTGGCGGCGCCGATCTCCACCGATTCCCAGTGGCTGCCCACATAGGCCGGATTGAGGTTGAGGCTCATGGGGATATAGCCGTACTCGCCGGCGAGCTTCAGGGTGTCCGACCCCTTGCTCAGCCCCGCCACCCCGATCGGCGGATGCGGGGCTTGGAGCGGCTCGAGGTGCGGCTTGAGGAAATCGAACATCACGTCGGGCTTGGTGACCGTCCAGTACTTGCCCTCGTAGGTGAACGGCGCCGGCTCGCTCCACAGGCGCAGGATGATGTCGAGCGCTTCGCGCGTCATCTCGCGGTTCTGGCCGGACATGCCGTCGACGTGGAACATGGTCCAATCGCTCGGCAGGCCGCTGGCGGCGACGCCGAAGTTCAGCCGGCCGCCAGAGAGATGGTCGAGCATCGCCACGCGATTGGCGAGCTCCGCCGGATGATGGTAGGGCAGCAGGAAGCCGCCGGGACCGAGCCGGATGGACTTGGTCTGCAGCATGGCCTGCGCGAGCAGGAGGTCCGGCGCCGGATTGGGCTCCCACGGCGCGGTATGGTGCTCGCCGATCCACGCCTCGCGATAGCCGAGCTCATCGAGCCAGCGCAGCACCTGAAGATCCCAGTCCTGGCCTTCCTTGAGGCCGCACTCCGGCGGATGCGACGGCATCGCGAAGTATCCGATGTCCATGGCGTTTCCTTTCCCTGGTGATCGATGCGGCGCGTCTTGGTGCGCGCACGGCAGCGGTGAACGGTGAAGCTCCTCTGCTCGGATGTCGACATGTGCTTTCGCACGAGGCGCCGGTCCGGACCCGGACAGCCGAAGCGCAAGGCTCCAGCCTGACTCACGGTCCGGAGCGACGGTCGTCAGGATGCGCGTTTGCAACCTCCGCGTCAAAGCCGCGCAGCCTGGACCAGGCTTGCATCGGCCGGGGCCCGCGGGCCTCGGTGAATGGCCTTCCCCGGCGTGGCTTCAAGCCGGCGAAGCCTGCCTCTCGAAGCGGATGGCCGTATCCGGCCGCGACAGGCTCCCGTCGCGCCAGCGCGCCACCTCGGCCAGCTCCGCCTGCGGACGCTCGGTGACGATGTCGGCCCGGCCGAGATGGATGGTGCCCTGCGTGCCGTCGATCGACAGCCAGTCGCCCTCGTCCACCTCGACCGCCGCAAGCCGCGCGCGACGGTTGACAACATCGACGGCGACGCCGGCGCAGCCGACCACGCAGGGCTTGCCGAGCTGCCGCGCCACCAGGGCGGCATGGGCGGTCCGGCCGCCGACCGCTGTGACGATGCCCTTGGACGCCGCGAAGCCGGCGACATCGGCCGTGCTGGTGTCGGGGCGAACCAGGATCACCGGGTCGCCGGCCGCGGCGAAGCGCGCAGCGCCCTCGGAATCGAAGGCGGCGCGGCCGACCGCGACGCCCCCGGAGGCGCTGGTTCCTCGCGCGACGGAATCGCCGGCATGGGCGAGCCGCTCCTCGACCAGAGCGTCGAGGTCGAGCCCCTCCAGCCGCTCCAGCGCCTGCGCCGGCGCGAGCAGCCGTTCGCCGACGAAATCGACGGCGAAGCGCAATGCCGCCCGCGGGGTCCGCTTGGCGGCGCGGGTCTGCAGCATCCACAGCCGCCCCTGCTCGATGGTGAACTCCACGTCCTGGACGTCGCGGAACTCGCCTTCGAGACGGCTCAGGTAGCCGCGCAACTCCTGCGCCAGGCCCGGTGCAGCGCGGATCAGCGCCTCTTCGGTATCCGGGGTCCGGCGCCCGGACACGACGTCTTCGCCTTGCGACGCAAGGAGCACGTCGATGACCGGCTCCGGCGCGCCGGTCGAGGGATCGCGGGAGAAGGCGACACCGGCACCGGAGGCGAGATCGCGGTTGCCGAAGACCATGGCCTGGACCGTGACGGCCGTGCCTTCCAGGTCTTCCAGATGCTGAAGCCGGCGATAGGTGCGGGCCCGGTCGCTGTCCCAGGAGGCGTAGACCGCCTGCGCCGCAGCGGCGAGCTGCTCCATGGCGGCGTCGGGAACCGCCTTTCCGGCGTTCTCGATGGCCTGCTGGTATCGGCCCGCGAGTTGCTCCAGCGCGTCGCAATCGAGCTCGTCGTCGCGGCCGACCCCTTCAGTGGCGACCAGCGCCGTCCGTGCCTTGTCGAACGTCGACGAAGGCACGCCGAGCACCACGCCGCCGAAGCTGTCGAGCAGCCGGCACCGGCAGTCCCAGGCGAAGTGGGGGTTGCCGCTCGCGCGGATCAGGCCGCGCGTCGCGGCCTGCGTGCAGCCGACATCGAGGACGGTGTCGAGCATGCCAGGCATGGAGCGAGCGGCCCCCGAACGCACCGACACCAGCAGCGGACGGCGCGGATCGCCGAACACCAGACCGGTGCGCGCCTCCAGGAAGCGGATGCCGTCGCGGAGGCCGTCCAGCATCTCCCGCCTGGCGTCGGCATCGCCTCGCATGATCGCCGCGCACAGCGAGACGGGCAGCACGAAGGCCGGCGGCACCGGCAGGCCGAGCGTGGCCATGTGCGCCAGATTGGCCGCCTTGGCGCCGAGCGTCTCCGGGGAACAGTTGTCGATCGGCCCGTCGCCGATACGCACGATTGCCATGGTCGCGTTCCTATTTCGAGAGCTCGGCGAGCACGCGCTCGCGCAGCAGGTGGCCAAAACTGGCGAAGCGGTCGGTCGCCCGCTCGATGGCGCGGGCCAGGTCGAGAGTCGAAAGGGCCGTCCTGAGGTCGACATCGCCTTGCAGAACGGTCGCCGTCACCGACCGCTCGGCGGTGTCAGCGGCATGCTCGACGTCGAATAGCCGCGCCGCCGCCGCGAGCGCATCCTCCGCGTCGAGGCGATGCCCCTCGGGGACCTCCGCCGCCGCCGTCGCTCCGACGGCCGCCGCCTCGGCCGCGTCGACGGCCGCCGCGCACAGGGCCGCGAGCGGCTCCAGCAGCAGCGGCGGCAGCGGACGCGGCACCAGCGAAGCGATGAAGGCCGCCTGCTCCAGCTCGTCGATGGCGTCCTCGATCCGATTCACGAGTTGCTCGATCACGCGGTCCGCGTCGAGCCGCGCGATGCGGCCGCGGGCGTCGACGGCCATCCGGTCGGCCTTCTCCTCGATACGGCGGGCCTTCGCCGCCAAGGCGGCCTGATCGAACGGCCGTCCCGCTTGCAGCTCGCCGACGAACTGAGCCAGAGCGGAGGCGATGTCGCGGGCAAGACCGGCTTGGCGCGCCACGATCGCCAGGAACTCGGCATCGACCCGCTGCAGGCGCTGGACGAGGTCGGCCTCGACGCGGTCTCGCGCCGCGCGCGCCGAACGTCCCTGGAGCAGCGTCTCGGTCGAGATGCGCAGGATGGTCTTGAGAAAGCCCAGGGCCTGCGCCCTGCCCAGCGCGCCGTCCAGCCTTTCGCCAAAACCGATGCGGCTCCCGGCGACACCGCGCACGGCGGAGGCGACGAATTCGCTGCCGCCGAGCTCGAGGAAGCCGCGGTGGCCGACCTGCTGGCGCGCCGCCCAGTCCAGGATACCGACCGCGTCCGGCTTCGGGACCAGGGTCCGCAGCACCTTGCGCGCCTTGTTCCAGTCGATCAGGAAGACCAGCGCCGCCCCGAGGGACGACAGCACGGCGCAGCGCTGCGCCTCGTCCGTCGTCCGGCTGCGGCCGGTGACCAGGTGGAAGGCCTTCCCCTCGTTCAGGCCCGCAGCGCTCGTGCTGTCAAGCCCACTCCACTGGATCGACGCGTCGCCGACCAGCCCGATGAAGAACTTGGCGCGCGCCAGATGCACGTCCGTGTAGGTGACGGTGACGTCGCCGGCCTCGACGGTGATCACCACGACGTGGGCGTCGGTCTCGCCGATGTCGTTCTGGATGATCAGCCGTTCCCCGGACCGACCAGCGGTCGTCGTCAGCCCCGGGTGGTCGAATTTGAGCATGCGCGTCGACTCGAGCCCGCGCATGAAGCTCTCGATCAGCGGCCGATCCTCCGGAAGGAGGCCGTGCACGTGGGCTCCGGCCAGCAGTTCCTCGGCGTGGGCGGCGGAGAGACGGTTGAGGTCCTTGTGCAGGTCCATCACCAGGCGATGGAGACTGTCGCGTCCGTCCTTCGACAGCGACGTCAGCTGCGCGACCTCCGCCATGGCCATCGTGTCGGACGCGCCGAGCGGGATCGCGGCCAGCAGCGCCGACAGTCGTCCGTGTGCCGCCTCGCCCGCGGCGGGCTCCGCCGCCTGGACGGGGCGCACCATGGCCTCGATGTCGTCCCGGATCGCCCGGCCAAGCCCGCCGAGGCCCGGCGCCGTCATGCCGTCGTCGGCAAGCACGGCCGCGCCGTTGACGAGCGCTTCCATGGCCACGGCGTCGAGGCCGGCAGCGCGGCACTCGTCCTTCAGATCGAAGGGCTGCCCGCTCGGGCTGCGCGCATGGCGCGCTGCGGCCTGGAGCAGGCTCAGCCGCGCCTTGACGCGATCATTGGCGTCGAGGCCCTCCCGGATGAGGGACGGCAGCAGAATCTCGGCTTGCCCAAGCTGTTCAACGATGGCGGATTTCATGGAATGCTGCTCCAGGTCTCGAGCAGCACTAGATCATCGCCGTATGTCGGGATGATTGAGCCACGTCATTCAAAGTTCTGTCACATATAGATGGGGCCGCGACGCTGCCGGCCGGCGCCGGTGGCGCGGCTGCGCGACCATCCTCGCCGGCCCGAGCCAACCCGTCTTGGAGCATGGCGCGACGGCGCCTGCCCTGGCCTTTGTTGCCGATGCGCAACACCCCCCGCCAATCATCTCTCCCGGCTCGTTCGACTAGGCAGGCGGCAATCACCAAGCGATCCGCCCCGTTGGGCACCAGGCCCCACCGGCATTCGGCAGCCCTCCCCGCCCATTTTAGAACGGATACAAACTATTGGAATTGCAAGGATAATTCTCTCGGGATAGGTGCTTGGCTGGCGGCTTTCCGATCGGCGGACGGACCGCTCGCGCAGGCCCCAGACGGTTGATGATGTCCAATTGGCGCAATAGGTTCGCCTCCCTGTTCCTGGCCCACCGCCGGCAGCTGGAGTCGGTCGTGCGCAAGCGCGTCGGCAGCAGTGAGACGGCGGCCGATATCGTGCAGGATGTGTTCACGCGCGCCCTGGTCGCCGGGCCGCGCGCAACGGCCGACGACGACCGGCGTGTGCTGTTCGCCTCCGCCCGCAACGCGGCTGCCGAGCATCATCGCACCGCGCGCCGCCACGACCGCCTGCTGTCGGCCTTCCTGCCCGAGCAAAGCGCCGTCGACGAGCCTTCGCCGGAGCGGGGGCTGGAAGCCAAGCAGGCGCTCGGCGCCCTGGATGCGGCGCTCTCCGCGTTGTCGCCCCGCTGCCGCGACATCTTCATCCTTCGCCGTGTTCACGGGCTGTCCAACGAGGAGATCGCCCGCCGGCACGGCATATCCGTCAACAGCGTCGAGAAGCACATCGCCCGTGCGCTGCGCCATTGCCAGGCCTGCCTGTCGGATCATCTCGCCGAGCGTTGAGGATGATCTGCCGCCGCTGACACGGCGTTTCCTCCCCCAGCCGTTATATCCTACGGATGCAGTCCGCCGCCGACCGACCTCGCGCCGGTCGCGGACGAAGGATCGTGGAGGGAATGACGCTGAGCGACGAACCGAGCGAGGAGCAGCGCGACGAGGCAGCTCTCTGGCTGGCGAAGAAGACCGGTGGATCGCTCACGCACAAGGACGCCGAGGCATTGGAGGCCTGGCTCAACGCCGACCGCCGCCATCGGCGGGCGTTCGACGATGCGCGTACGCTCTACGCGCAGCTGGAGGAGCCGGCCCGGCGCGCGGCCGACGCTGCGCCGCTCCGGCGCAAGCTGGCGCGGCTGGTCCAACCGCGCCGGAGCTGGCTGACCGCGGCGTCCGTGGTGGCCGCCGCCCTGCTCGTCGCCTGGGTCCTCAATCCGTCGATGGTCGAGAACTGGCAGAGCGACATCGTCACCGGACGGCAATTGGTCTCGGTCGTCCGCCTGCCGGACGGATCGACTGCACGGCTGGGCGCCGACACGGCGGTCGCGCTCGACTTCCGGGACAGCCGCCGCCGCGTCCGCCTGCTCCGCGGCGAGGCCTACTTCGAGGTCGCTCACGGGCCCGCCGGCACCTTCACGGTGCAGGCGAACGGCGACGAGGTGCGCGACATCGGCACCAGGTTCAACGTCGACGCCGTACCCGATCGCACGCGCGTCGTGGTGGCCGAGGGAGCCGTCGAGGTCACCGGGCGCGACGACACCGCACCGGTCGTCCTGCGCCAAGGCCATCAGGTGCTGGTCGCGGCCGGCCGCGCGCAACGGGTCGAGGCGGCCGATCCGGCGCTCGCCCTGGCCTGGATGTCGGGTCGTCTCGTGGTCCAGGGCGCCACCGTGGCGGATGTCGCCGCCGCGCTGCAGCGCCACACGTCAGGCCGCATCGTCGTGCGCGGCACGCTGGCCGGCCAGGAGATCTCGGGCACCTTTCCGCTCACGGACGTGGACGCCTCGCTCGTGACGCTGGCGGAGGCGGTGCAGGGCCGCATCCTCCACGCCACACCCTGGCTCACCGTGATGTACTGACGCCCGCGCGCGCCGCGTGCGGGTCAATCCCGAAAAATCTGCAGCCGCCGAGGCACGGCGGAGGCTCCGTCACCCGTTTCTACCATGAGAGGCCGCGTCGCGGCTCTCGGCGATGGTCGGAGGAGCGGGCGAATGGCGGGGTCGTGCGGGCGCAGATACGGACGTTGGGGCATCGCGCTGCTGTCGAGCACGGCGGCAGCTGCGGTGGCGCTCGGCGCCTCTCCCGTCGTCGCCCAGAGCGCCCCGCCCCAGACGGCTGCGCGGCCCGCGTCCACCTATGACTTCAATATCCCCAGCACGTCCCTGGCGGCTGCCATTGCCGGCGTCGGCGCCGTCAGCGGCTGGCGCATCGCCTATCCCTTCACGCTCCCGCCCAGCGTCCGCAGCAACCCGCTTTCTGGCAGCATGACGCCGCCCCAGGCGGTCGGGCGCCTGCTGGCCGGCTCCGGCCTGCAATATCGGGTCACCGGTCCGCAATCGATCGTGCTCGTCGATCCGGCGCGGACCGGCCCGAGCGTCGGCGCGGTTGCCGCCGATGGCGGCATCGTGCTCGACACGATCGAGGTGCAGGGGCAGCAGGCCCTCGGCACCCCGCCGCCGCCCTATGCCGGCGGCCAGGTGGCGACGGGGGGAGGTCTCGGCATCCTCGGCAACCGCGACGTGATGAGCACGCCCTTCAACGTCACCAGCTTCACCGCCAAGACCATCGCCGACCAGCAGGCCCGCAACATCGGCGACGTGGTCAAGAACGACCCCTCCGTGCGCACCACCTGGGCCGACGGCAGCTATTCCAACCAGTTCTTCATCCGTGGCTTCGCCGTCGGCAATCCGGACATCGCCATCAACGGCCTCTACGGGCTGGCCCCCTACCAGATGGCCGGCACCTCCTGGGTCGACCGCGTCGAGGTGCTGAAGGGCCCGAGCGCACTGCTCAACGGCATGGCGCCGGGCGGCAGCATCGGCGGCACCATCAACCTCGTGCCCAAGCGCGCCACCGACGATCCGATCACGCGGCTGACCCTCGGCTACGTCTCGGATGGCCAGCCCGGCGCGCATATCGACGTCGGCCGCCGCTTCGGCGAGAACAAGGAGTTCGGCGTCCGCTTCAACGGCTCCTACGCCAACGGCCGCACGGCGGTGGACGGCCAGTCGACGGAGCTCGGCGATGCCGCTCTCGGGCTCGACTATCGCGGCGAGCGTCTGCGCGTGTCGGCCGACCTGATCTACCAGAAGAACTACGCCGACGATCCGGTCAGGCCGATCTACTACCGCGCCGGCTTCCAGATCCCGCGGCCGCCACGGGCGGATGCGGACCTGGGCCAGAACTGGTACTTCGCCCGTGGCGAGGACACGATCGCCATCGTGCGCGGCGAATACGACGTCACCGACAACATCACGGCCTACGCCACCTTCGGCGCGCACCGCAATTCGCTGCTCGGCCTGTACAATTTCGAGTACATCAAGAACGCGGCGGGCGCTTTCGATGCCAACAACTACTATCAGCCGACCTACTACGAAGCCTGGACCGGCGAGGCCGGGGTGCGGACGCGGTTCGAGACCGGCCCGATCCGCCATGAGCTGACCATCACCGCCACGCGCCTCTACTCGGAGCTCGGCAACCGTTCACAGACCATTTCGACCTATTCGTCGAACCTCTACGATCCCGCCCGCGTCGGCATGCCGGATCTGTCGAAGTGGTACAACTGGACGCCGAAGACGAGCGCCGCGACGCTGAGCAGCCTCGCCGTCGCCGACAGCCTGTACATGCTCGACGACCGCATCCAGGTCATCGTCGGCGGCCGCTTTCAGAACGTGCTGCAGAAGGGCTGGAACGTCACCACCCGCGCGCAGACCGCGTTCTATGACGAGAACGCCATCACGCCTGCGGTCGGCCTGGTGGTCAAGCCGTGGGAGCGCGTCTCGCTCTACGCCAACTACATCGAGGGGCTGAGCCAGGGACCGGTCGCGCCGGTGGGCTCGGTCAACTCGGGCGAAACCTTCGCCCCGATCAAGTCCAAGCAGTACGAGGCCGGCGCCAAGGTCGACTTCGGCCGCATCACGACGACGCTGAGCGCTTTCCAGATCGAGCAGCCCAACGGCGTCCTCGACCCGGCCACCAACCGGTACGGCATGAACGGCGAAGTGCGCAACCGCGGCCTCGAGTTCAACGTCTTCGGCGAGGTCGTGCCGGAACTGCGGCTGCTCGGCGGCGTGGCGCTCATGGACGGCGTGCAGACCAAGACCGCGAACGGCATCAACAACGGCAAGAAGGCGATCGGCATCCCGGACACCCAGCTCAACCTGGGTGCCGAATGGGACACGCCCTTTCTGCACGGCCTGACCGTGACCGGGCGGGTGATCTACACGTCCTCGCAATACGCCAGCGTCGACAACACCCAGAGCATCCCGGGCTGGACGCGCGTCGACCTCGGCGCCCGCTATACCTTCGAGCGGCCCGGCGGCAAGCCGGTCACCATCCGCGCCGCGGTGGAGAACCTCCTCGGCGCCGACTATTGGGCCGCCGCCTCGTCCACCTTCGGCCTGGCCCGTGGCGCCCCGCGCACCTTCCTCGTGTCCACCACCTTCGACTTCTGAGCGGTGCGCGGGATGGGCGGCGCGGCGCGCGCAGGGTCGACGCGGCGGCAGTGCATCGCAGGCCTGGCGGGGCTCGGCGCATGGGCCGGCCGCCCCATCGCCGCCGCGGCCGCCGTGCCGCGGATCGCCGCGCCCGACTGGGCGGCCGCCGAAAGCCTGCTGGCCATCGGCGTGCCGCCGCTGGCGGTGGCCGATGTCGATGTCTATCGGGAGTGGCTGCCGGAGATCCCCCTGCCCGCCGGCGTCCTGGACCTTGGCTCCAGGGCCGAGCCCAATCTGGAGCTGCTCGCCGCGCTGCGGCCCGACCGGATCCTCGTCTCGAACTGGCAGACGAGCCTCGTCGCGCGCTTCGAGCGCATTGCGCCGACCCAGGTGCTGTCGATCGTGGCGCCGCCCGCCTCGCCCCTGGACAACGCCCGCGCCGCGCTTGGCGACGTCGCCGCGCCGCTCGGCAAGGCCATGGATGCGCACCGCTACCAGACGGCATTCGAGGCGGCCCTCACTGTCGCTGCGGACAGCCTCGCCGATCGCAAGGGCATGCCGGTCATCGTCGGCGTCCTCCATGAGAACGGCCGGCAGCTCTACGCCTACGGCCCCGGCAGCTGGGTGCACGAGGTGCTGCTGCACCTCGGCCTGCGCAATGGGCTGAAGGCGCCGACCTCCCGCTTCGGCAACGCCCTGATCGCGGTCGCGCACCTGGCGGCCACGCCCGAGGCTCTGCTGCTCTATCTGGATCAAGGCAGCCGGACGCGGCGGGCGGAGAACGCGCTGCGACAGAGCACGCTCTGGCGCGGCCTGCCTCTGGTGCGCGCCGGACGGGTGCGGGCGATTCCGGCTTTCTACGCCCTCGGTGGCCTGCCGTCCGCATGGCGGTGCGCGCGCCTCATCCGGGACGCCGTCGCGGAGGCGCCGAGCCCGGCCCATGGCTGAGCGCGAGACGCTCGATCGGCCCCTGAGCATGCCCTCGCCGGGGCTCATGGCAGGCGCGCTCACCTGCCTCGCCCTGGCCCTCACCATCTCGACGCTGGCGGCCACGCTGCCGGTCGGGCTCTGGTGGTCGGCGCTGGCGGGCCGTAGCAACGACGTGGCGGCCCTCATCTTCACCGACGTGGCATTGCCGCGCGTCGTCGTCAGCTGGATCGTCGGCGCCGCCCTGGCGCTGGCAGGCGTCCTGCTGCAGCAGGCGCTGCGCAACCCGCTGGCGGATACGACCACCTTGGGCATCTCCGCCGGCGCCTACCTCGCCCTGGCCGCCGCCTCCCTGTTCGCCCCGGCGCTGCTGAACGCTGGGCAGGAGGCAGTGGCGCTGGCCGCCGGCCTCGCCGTCGGGCTGATCGTGCTGGCGCTGGCGCGCCGCGGCGATCTCTCGTCGACCTCGCTCATCCTTGCCGGGCTGACCCTCTCGCTGCTGTGCGGATCGGCGGCGGCAGTGCTGACGGTTCTCAACCACGATTATCTGAGCACGCTGTTCGTCTGGCAGAGCGGCTCGCTGGTACAGAACGGCTGGGGCACGGTTCGCCGCCTGGGGGCCGCCCTGGCGCTCGCCGCGGCTGCCGCCGTCGCGCTGGCGAGGCCGCTGACGCTGCTTCAACTGGCGGAGAGCCAGGGGCGCGCCCTCGGCCTGCGGGTCGACGCCTCCAGAGCCGGCGCCGTCGCGGTCGCAGGCGCGATCGGCGCCGTCTGCGTCAGCGCCGTGGGCGTCGTCGGCTTCATCGGCATCGTCGCGCCCCAGATCGCGCGGCTGCTGGGGGCGCGAACGCTCCGCCAGCGGCTCACCTGGGCCCCTGCCTTCGGCGCGCTGCTCCTATGGCTCGCCGACCAGGGGGTCCAACACCTGGCCTTCCTGCGCGCCGAGATCCCTGCGGGCAGCGCAACCGCACTCCTCGGCGCCCCGGTGTTGCTCCTCCTCGTGCTGCAGCATAAAGGTCGCGGGGTGCGGAATGCCCGGCCGGCCACCGCACCAGTCCGTCCCCGCGCCAGGCATTCCCGCATGGTCGTCGCGGCTCTCTGCGCGCTGTTCGCGGTGTCGGCCCTGGTCGCCATGGGGCTCGGCAGGACGATGACAGGTTGGGGCTGGCTCTCGGCGGACACAGCGGGATTGCTGCTGCCGTGGCGCGCGCCGCGCGTCATCGCCGCGGGATCGGCCGGCGCGATGCTCGCCGTGGCCGGCCTGCTGCTGCAACGGATGACCGGCAATCCCATGGCCAGCCCCGAGGTGCTCGGCGTCTCGTCGGGTGCTGCCCTCGGCCTCGTCATTCTTCTGCTGGTCGTGGCCGACGTCTCCCAACCGCTGATGATCGCGGCCACGGCCGGCGGCGCGCTGGCCGCCCTTCTGCTGATCGTCGGACTGAACCGGCGCTCGAGCTTGTCGCCGGATCGCCTGCTGCTCGTCGGCGTCGCCCTCGCCACCGGCTTCAGCGCCTTCGCCGCCCTGCTGCTGACGAGCGGCGACCCGCGGTCGGCGATTCTCCTCGCCTGGCTGTCGGGCTCGACCTACCGCGCCACGCTCGCGGGGGCTCTCACCGCGGCGCTTCTGGCCGCCGCTCTCATCGCGGCGGTGGGCGCCACGGCGCGCTGGCTGGCCATCCTGCCGCTGGGCGGCGCCACGGCCGCGTCGGTCGGCGTCCCCGCCCGCACCAGCCGCCTGGTCCTCGTGTCGGCGATCGCGGCCCTGACCGCCGTCGCCACCATGGTGGTCGGTCCTCTGAGCTTCGTCGGCCTGATGGGACCGCACCTCGTGCGCCTCGCCGGCATCGAACGCCCGGGCGAGCAGCTCATGGCCGCGGCCGCCACAGGCGGCGCCCTGCTGCTCGGCGCCGACTGGCTCGGGCGCAACCTCTTCTTCCCCTGGGAGGTGCCCGCCGGCCTCTGCGCGGCCCTCATCGGCGCGCCGGTCTGCCTGGCCCTGCTGCGGGGACGCCCCGCATGAGCGACGCCGATGCCGGCGGCGATCGCCGCCACGTGATCCGGGAGGCGCTGCGGCTGCTCAAGCCGTTCTGGCTGCTGTCGGCGCTGGCGACCGGGATCGGCATCCTGAGCGGTCTCGCCACGGCGGCGCTGCTGGCCACCGTCAACCGCGGCCTGCACGAGGCCGGCGCGACGCCCTGGCCGCTGCTGGCGGGGCTGGCGGGCCTCGGCGTCCTGAGCGTCGGCGGCACCGCCATCGCGGGCACGCTCAACAGCATCGTCGGCCAGAAGCTGATCGCGGCCCTGCGCAAGGACATCTCGGCGCGGATCCTGCGCACGCCAATCGCCGCGCTGGAGGCGCATCGCCCCCACCGTCTCATGGCGGTGCTGACCAACGACGTCGAGACGGTCAGCATCTTCACCTTCAATTTTTCCGGCTACGCCATCGCGCTGGCCATCTCCATCGGCAGCTTCGTCTATCTTGCGGTGCTGTCACCGACGCTGTTCGCGGCGGCGCTCGTCTGGCTTGTCCTCAGCATCGCCATCAACATCGTCGCCAAGCGGGGCTGGATCCGTGACTACAAGGGCGTGCGCATCGCTCAGGACGACTTGCAGAAGCAGTACCGGGCGATCACCGAGGGCGCCAAGGAGCTGAAGATCAGCAGACCTCGACGCGCCCGCGTGCACGGCGTCCTGCTGAGCGATGCCGCCGACCGCATCGCAGCCCTCAAGAGCCGGGCCATGCGTCTGTTCTGGGTGGCGGACGCCGCCGGCTCCGGCCTGTTCTTCGTCGTCATCGGGATCCTGCTCACCGCCCGCCACCAGCTGGGCATCGATGCCGCCGCCGTCAGCGGGGCCGTCATCGTCCTGCTGTACGTCAAGGGGCCGATCGCGCAGCTCGCCGGCGCGCTGCCGATGCTCGACCAGGCGCAGATCTCCTTCGGGCGCATCGCGGCGCTCTCGGCCGAGCTCGACCAGGACGAAGGCGACATCGGGCTCATGGCCGGCGGCACGGCGCCGACGGCGGAGCGGATCGGCTCCATCGAGCTGCGCGGCGTGACCTACGCCTTTCCTGGCCGGCAGGGCACGGTGCCGTTCGTGCTCGGCCCGATCGATCTGACGATCCGCGCCGGCGAGCTGATCTTCATCGTCGGCGACAACGGCTCGGGCAAGACGACGCTGGTCAAGCTGCTGCTCGGCCTCTACGCCCCCCAGGGCGGCACGATCCTCCGCGACGGCGAGCCGGTGACAGCCGCGACGCGGGACCACTACCGCCAGCTCTTCACCACCATCTTCTCCGACTATTACCTGTTCGACGACCTGGCCTACGGCGCTCTGCCGAACGAGGCCGAGGCCCACCTCGAGCGGCTCGGCATGGCCAGCAAGGTGCGCGTCGAGGACGGCCGCTTTTCGACCACCGACCTGTCGTCGGGGCAGCGCAAGCGTCTCGCGCTGGTCCATGCCTATCTGGAGAAGCGCCCGGTCATCGTCACCGACGAATGGGCCGCCGACCAGGACCCGGGGTTCCGGCGGATCTTCTACGAGGAGCTGCTGCCGGCGCTGAGGGCGCAGGGGCGGACGCTGATCGTGGTTTCGCACGACGACCGCTACTTCCGCATCGCCGACCGCATCGTGCACCTGGCCGGCGGCCGCATCGCCGAGGACCGGCCGGTGCAGAGGCCCATGCTCGTGGGAGGCGGCCCGTGACCGCCGTCCGCTTCGCCGTCGACGTCGTCGGCCGAGCGCTTCCACCGTCGCGGCGGCGGCCGACGACAATCCCCCGCATTGCCGCGCAAGCTCCACTGCCGTCAAGCTCAGCTGGCAGGTCCGCCTGAGAGGCCCTCATTCATGTCGAGATCTTCGTCCGCTGCCATCGCGCTGCCGCCGTCCGCGGCCGATACGCCGCCCTTCGAGCTGGATGGCGTCACCTTCGCGGTCGGCGATCGCGTGCTGCTGGAGCCGTTGACGCTCGCCCTGCCGCCGCGCCGCATGGTGGGCCTGATCGGGCACAACGGTTCGGGCAAATCGACGTTGCTGAAGCTGCTCGCCCGCCAGCAGCCGGCCGCGTCCGGCACCATCCGCTTCGAAGGCCGCGCACTGAAGGACTGGGGCGACCGGCCCTTCGCCCGCAAGGTCGCCTACCTGCCGCAGCAGACGCCGCCGGCCTCCGGCCTGCTGGTCAAGGAACTGGTGGCGCTCGGGCGCTACCCCTGGCACGGGGCGCTCGGCCGCTTCGGCCACGCGGATCGCGCCAAGGTCGACGAGGCGATAGAGCTGACCAGCGTCGAGCCGTTCGCCGACCGCCTCGTCGATACCCTGTCGGGCGGCGAGCGCCAGCGCGTCTGGCTCGCCATGCTGGTGGCCCAGGATGCCGAATACCTGCTGCTCGACGAGCCGATCTCGGCCCTCGACGTGGCGCACCAGGTGGAAGTGCTGTCCCTCGTCCACCGCCTGACCAAGGAGCGAGGGCTGGGCGTCGTCGTGGTGCTCCATGACGTCAACATGGCAGCCCGTTTCTGCGACGAGATCCTGGCGCTCCACTCCGGCCGGCTGGTTGCCCGGGGCACGCCGGAGGAGATCATGACGCCGGAGCAACTGCATACGGTGTACGGCATCGCCATGGGCGTGATGCCGCATCCCGAAACCCGCCAGCCCATCAGCTACGTGCGCTGACGGCAGCAGTCGTTCACATGGGCGGCACGACGCCGTTGGTGCCCACCGTGACGCGGTTGGCGCTCAGCCCGCCCTGGGCATCCTTCTGGGCGATCGCAAACATGGCGGCGCCCGGCTTCAGATCCCCCTTGTCGGCGGGCGCGAAGGTGACGACGGGGACGTCGTCGGGCACGGTGATGGTCTTGCTCTGCCCCTGGTACGAGAGGGTGAGGGCGCGGCCGTTCGCCGAGGTGACCGCCTCGGCCACGAAACCATTGGTCATCGACGAGTTGGGCTTCAGGTCCCAGGGATAGTTTCCCTCAGCCGCCCCCTTCATCGCGGCCGGAAACACCAGCACCTCCAGTGCGTCGTCGCCACCGCCCGGCCCGGGCACGGAGGCGATGCCGACGTAGTCGCCGGGCTTGATGTCCGGCAAGGCCACGCGGGCCATGCCGGACACGCCGAAGCCGGGCTTCAGGGCGATCGTCGCATCCTGGCCTTCGCGGGTCTTCACCGCGAGGGCGGCGGTGCCGTCGAAGCTCACGATGGTGCCGCGGACGCGGACGATCTCATCCGCGAGCGCCATGGACCCGGGGACCACCGTGAGCGTGGCGAGGGCGACAGCAGCGACGGCCACGGGCCGGATGAGCGTCGACATCAGCATGAACAATCTCCTCGGACCCGTCACGCGCGCAGGGTCCGGCATGACATGACATGCTGAAGACGTACGGCCCCGGCCCGTTCTTCCCTCACGCCGCGTAGCGCAGAATTGCGGCGAGGGAACCGGCGCCGGGAATATCGGCCTTGCGCACCCCCAGGACACGGCCGCCGGACAGGATGACGCGATCGGCGATCTCGTCCACGATGCCGTAGCTGTCCGGGCCCTCCTGGTCGGCGAAGGTGACGCTGCCGTCGGCGCCGACCGTGCCGGGAACGACTTCGTCGATGTCCACCAGCAGGACCTCGACGGCGCCCTGGGTCGCGGCCCGGGCCGCCTGGGCGATATCGGTGGTGGTCTGGCCGGTGCCGCGGCGCGTCTCGAAGAGCCCCGCGAGCGCCTGGATCTGTTGCTGGTACAGGCCGTCGAGCACATCACGGGCGCGCTCGGCCAGCTGGGCGTCGGTCAGCGCCACCGGGCTGCCGGCGATCGTCCGGGGCGCCAGGTGGGGATACGTGTTGACGGACGCGAAGATCGACGCGAGCGGCTCGGCTGCCGCCAGGATCAGCGGGATGTCGGAGCCGGCGAGCAGGCCCCGCAGTGCACCGTCGACCTTGCGAGCGAACTGACGCAGCAGCACCTTCTGGCCTTCGGACCCCTGGATGCGGCCGCTCGGCGAACGGTCGTTGACGCTGGCGCGGTGAACGGCGGCGGCGGCGCTCTGGGGCATGCCGTCCACCTTGACGGTCGTCGCCGGCAGATCCGTGGTCACCTCCACCAGCCGGGTGGCACCTTCGGCCAGCGCCAGCACGTAGCACGTGTTGGGGAAGGTCACGGCCCGCATCAGCGGCTTGAGATGGAAGCGGTCCGACACCTCGACCAGCGGCTTGAGCGCGTTGGCGACGCGAAAGGTGCGGACATTGTCGGGCGTCGCCAGGATGGCCAGGCTGTGGGCCTGGTAGCTCCAGAACTCGTCATCGTCGATGAGGTCGTCCAGGTGCTCCGCCAGCACCTGGACCCGGTGCTTGTCGGCGCCCTTCGCTTCGAGCTGATGCACCGCCTCCTTGGCCAGGTTCTTCAGCTCGATGCGATCGCCGGCCGTGGAGCGGCTGACGGGCGTGGTGGGCAGGTAGATCGAAACGCACGCGTCGTCCCGATGCGTGATCAGGGCCTTCAGGTCGGCAACAGTCGGAATGTCGACGTAGAGCATGACGGAGGACCTTCATTAACCCGTGGACGTTCGCGCTCCCATGGCGCGCGCCATGGCATGCGGGGTGCCATGACCGTGGTCAAGCCGTCGAAGGCATCAACAACCGTTGTCGAACGTGGATGGCTGCGGGCTGGACGATGCGGGACCAGAGCGCGAAGGCCTACGACATCCGGTCGGCCGGGTGCTTGTCGCGGTGCTCGACGTATTCGACCCGCATGCCGTCGGGATGGCGCACCAGCATGTTCCAGCCGGTCGGCACCACCTTGGGCGGCTCGAGCACCGCGGCGCCGACGGTCGGCAGATGGGCGGCGAAGGCCTGGATGTCGTCGACCATGAAGGTGGCGTGCGTGGCGACGAAGGGACGAAGGCTCTCCTCGGTGCCGGCGACGAAGAGAATGGAGGCGACCTGCGCCAGCTTAAGACTGTACGCGGGGTAGTCGAAGCGCAGCCGGGCCTCTTGGCCGATCAGACCCTCGTAGAAGGCGACGGCCTCATCGAAGCCGTCGAGTGGCAGATAGCGCCGCACCAGAATGTTGAGCACCTGCATCGGATGAACTCTCCGTCTCTCGGGGCATCGAGGCTGGCAAGCCCGGCGACCGGCCGGCCTCGACCGCCAGCCGTTCGGCCACGGCCTGCCGCCGCTTGCGCAAGGTCCCGGCGAGCCGATCGATCTGGGCGAGCTTGCCGCGCAGGGCGGCGACGCAAGCCGTCCCGTCCGCCCCGCCGTCGAGCACGGCGAGCAGCGTCCGCAGCTCGCGGGTCGAGAAGCCGGCGGCGATGAGATCGCGGGCCCAGGCAGCCGTCCGCAGGTCGGCCTCCGACAGGTTGCGATAGCCGTTCGCCCGGCGCGTGGGGCGAATGAGCCCAGCCGCCTCGTAGTGGCGCAACGTGCGTGCGCTGACGCCGAGATGCCGGGCCGCTTCCTGAATCTGCATCGGGTTCCGTCCTTGCCGCGAAGGTGCTAGCGCCTTCACGCTAGCGGCAAGGTCAAGGCCCCGGCGAGATCGGCCCGAGCCTGCGCTGCAAGGGCCCCAGGGGGCGTCTTGGCAGCCTGCCGCCATCGCCAGGCGTTTCTCGGCCCCCCTCAGGCGGCCTCGACCGTCGGGACAGCCCCCGCGCCGATGTGCGCCACCTCGAACGGCGTCGTCTGATAGATCTCGTTGATCCAGTTGCCGAACAGCAGATGGGCATGGCTTCTCCAGCTGTTCACGGGCTGCCGCGCCGGGTCGTCGTCCGGGAAATAATTCTTCGGAAGCGGCACGCCGCCCTGTGCCTCGAGATCGCGAACGTACTCGTCGGCGAGCGACCGCGTGTCGTACTCGAGGTGATTGAACATGTGGATCGACCGACACGACGGGTCGTCGAGCAGGCAAAGGCCCGTCTCGTCGCTGTCCGCCAGGACCGTCAGACGTCCGTCCCGCGGCAGGTCTTCCCGGCGGACTTCGGTCCAGCGCGACACGGGTATGGCGATATCGTCGGCAAAGCCGCGCAGATAGGGCGATGCGGGCGCCCGGTTGCGGTGCTGGAAGATCCCGAACGCCTTCTGGCCGAGATCATGCTTCGGCACGCCGTGGAAGTGCTGGACGGCCGCCTGCGCCGCCCAGCAGATCATGAAGCAGCTGTGGACGTGCGTCTGCGTCCAATCGAAGACACGGCGCAGCTCGTCCCAATAGGTGACCTGCTCGAAGGGCATCCGCTCGACCGGCGCCCCGGTCACGATGAAGCCGTCGAAGCGCTCGGCCCGCACGGCGTCCCAGGGCCGGTAGAACGTCGCCATGTGATCGGCGGCCGTATTGCGGGGAACATGGCCGGTCATCCGCACCAGCGTCAGCTCGACCTGGAGCGGTGTCGCCCCGACCAGCCGGGCGAGCTGCGTCTCCGTGCTGATCTTGTTCGGCATGAGATTGAGCAGCCCGATCCGCAGCGGCCTGATGTCCTGACGCCCGGCATCGGTTTCCCGCATGACGATCACGCCTTCGCCTTCGAGGGTGCGTCGTGCGGGAAGGTCGTCGGGAATCTTGATCGGCATGGTCGCGTCGGCCCTTCCACATATGGGGGCGGACGCGTGCGGCCTGATCCGTTTGGTTGCCGGGTCGGCCACATCCTCCCTGGCAGGGAGCGCCACCTTGCTCGGACAGCAGGTTGGCGTTGGGCGTCGCCCCAACTCTTGATGCGGACGAGATGGTAGTGCTCCGGCGGCCCTTCCGCAAGGTGAGGCGTCCCCGTGAGCTCAGGCGGGCGGCACCGGGCGCAGCACCTGGAACGTCTGGCTCTTGAGCAACGGGCCGTCGGTTTCGGACGCGGCCTTGGCCGCGAGCCATTCGGCGTCGGTCTTGAAGGCCTCCCAGCGGGCCTGCCGCTCCGGCTCGTCGGCGAAGCGCGTCACGTACCAGAGCTCGTCGGGCGCGGTCTCGGGGCGCCAGATCTGCACCACCTCGATGCCGAGGCGGGCGAAGATCGGCAGCACCTGGTGCAGGAAGCGCTCGCGTAGCGCGTCCGCCTTGCCTTCGTGCGGCGTGTAGATGCGCAGGTCGTGGATCATGGGATCACCTCCAATGGCTCGCAGCGATGGAGGCTCGGCGCGGCGCCGACAAGAAACGTGTTCTAATAGGCGCGATCAGATCGCGTTATGAGGCCTGCAGGTCCGGGAACAACTGCTCGCGCAGGGCCGCGATCGAGTTCAGCTCCGCTTCGAGCACCTCGATGAAGGTTCGTGCCGCGATCGACGGCGGCCGGCGGTGGTCGGTGACCACGTAGAGCTCGAAGGTCATGCTCGGCGCGATGATCGGGTAGAGGAACAGGCCGCCGCGGCCGATATCGCGCGCCATCGAGATGACCGGGAAGATCGCTGCCCAGCCGCCGCGCCGGGCCAGCTCCAGCGTCGCGATGACGCCGTCGATCTTCATGATGCGCTTCGGCTTGATCTCGCCGCGCGCCACCTGGTCCTGGATGGTGGCGCCGAGCACGTTGTACTGGGACGGCAGGATCAGCTTGAGCTCGGTCAGCTCGGACAGCTTGCAGGGGGTGAGCGAGTCGCCGTTGATCGGCGCGCCCGCCACCAGCAGCAGCCGGTCCTCGTAGGCCTTGCGGAAGTCCAGGCTGCCGCTCTCGGCCGGCCTGGCGCCCAGCGCCACGTCGAGCACCCCGGTCTGCACCATGGCGGTCAGGGAGTTGCTGTAGGCCTCCATGACGGTGATCTCGACCTCGGGGAACCGCTCCGCATAGAGCGACAGCACGCTGCCCATGATGCCGCGGTTCACCGAGGGAGGCGTTCCGACGCGGATCACCCCGGAGATGCGCCGCCCCTGGGCGACGTCGATGATCTCCTGCCTCGCCTCCGAGACACTGCGGACGATCGGCACGCACAGCTCGTAGAGCCGGTGTCCGGTCGCGGTCGGCTCGATGCCGCGGGAGGTGCGCTCGAACAGCGTCGTCGACAGCTCTTCTTCCAGGCGGCGGATCTGCATCGACAGCGCCGGCTGCACGACGTGCGACTTCTCGGCGGCCCGGCTGAAGCTCCGCTCCTCGTAGACCCTGATAAAGTACTGGATCTGCCTGATGTCCATTGCACCTCGCCGCATTTGCGCGGCGAAGTGCTACGCACATCGGGCCGCAACGACAAGCGTGCGCGGCCCCGAGGCAGTCGGCGCGGGCTCAGACCCCGGCGAGGAAGGCCGTCGCCGCCGCTGCCGCCACGTCCGCCTTCTCCGCGTGCGGCAGGTGGCCGGCGTCCTCGACGACCGTGAGCTTGGCGTGGGGAATTTCGGCCGTCCAGGACTGCGCGGTCGCCACGGGCGCAAGACGGTCCTGCGCGCCCCACAGGATGTGGGTCGGGATCTTGATGCGATGCAGCCAGCGCGACAGGTCGGGGTTGCTGAGCGCGGTCGCAGCGCCGAGCCGCACCACCGTCGTCTGGTTCTTCATCGCCACGGCAACCTGCTCGAGCGACGGCGGCTGCGACAGGATGCGGTCGGCGATCGCCTGGTTGTGGAACAGGTTGCGGGTGTTCTCCTCGTAGGACCAGCGGAAGATGTCGGTCGCACCCTCGCCGACCGCGGGCAGGCCGGACGGGCCGATCAGCGTCAGGCTCTTCAGGCGGCTCGCATCGCGTACGGCAAGCTCGGCCGCGATCCAGCCGCCGAACGAATTGCCGATGAGGTGCACCGGGCCGAGGTCGAGCGCCTCGAGGAAATCGAGGTAGAACAGCGCCAGATCGGCGACCGAGCCGAGCCAGGGCGGATTGTCCGATTGGCCGAAGCCCGGATGCTCGGGCACGAGGAGCTCGTGCTGCTGCGCCAGCGCCTCGAAGAACGGCGTCCACACGCTCAGGCCCGCGCCGCCGTGCAGGAATACCGCGGGGCTGCCCGCGCCTCCCTTGAACAAGCGGATGCGCGTGCCGCGGATCTCGGGAAAGGAAACGGCGTGGCTCATCGGCTTGCTCCGGCTGTCGGCGTTGCGGTCATTCCGCCCGCTGGCGGCACGTTGGCCGGAGTTACGAGCCCGAAGCGCCGGGCGGCAAGTAAGGGTTTCTGATCCACCGTATCAGCGGGCCTGATCCGTCCGGAGCGCTTCGCGATTGGGTGGACTCACACAATCGCAAAAGAAGCGCTCCGGATTCGAAATGCTCTGGCGCGGCGTGATAGCGCCATCAGCTAAGTGGTGATGCCGCCATCAGATAATCTGAATTGCCGCGTCCTGCCGCCTGTGGGATCGGAACGGCGATCCTCGTGAAGGCAGAGCCATGACCCAGCATCCCCTGTTCGACCTTTCCGGCAAGACGGCGATCGTCACCGGCGCCGGCAGCGGCCTCGGCCTCGCCATGGCCGAGGCGCTGGCCGAGAACGGGGCTTATGTCGTCCTCGCCGACTTGCGCGGCGAGGCCGCGGACGCGGTGGCGGCGGACTTCAAGGCGCGAGGCCTCGCCTGCGAGGGGCTGGCGCTCGACGTCGCCGACGCAGGAGCCGTCGGCCGCACCATTGCAGAGATCGCACAACGGCTCGGGCGGCTCGACATCGCCTTCGCCAACGCGGGCATTTCGGCCGGCCCCGGCCCGTTCACCGACCAGGGCGAGATCGGCGCGGTGGCGCCGGAGCGCTGGCGGCAGGTGCTGGACGTCAACCTCACCGGCGTCTTCGCCACGATTCAGGCCGCAGCCGTGCCGATGAAGCAGCAGCGCTGGGGACGCATCGTCGTCACCGCGTCCAGCGCCGGCTTCCGAGCCGACCCAATGGTCGGCTACGCCTACAGCGCGACCAAGGCCGCGGTAGTGAACCTGGTGAAGCAGGCCGCGACCGATCTGGCGCGGTTCGGCGTCAACGTGAACGGCATCGCGCCGGGGCCGTTCCTGACCAATATCGGCGGCGGGCGCATGCACGAGCAGGCCACGGAAGCGCTCTTCGCCGAATCGGTGCCCATGGGGCGCGTCGGCCGGCCGCACGAAATCAAGGGCACCGCACTGCTGCTGGCGTCCGAGGCGTCGAGCTTCATGACCGGGGCGATCGTGCCGGTCGACGGCGGCGCCATCGCCTGGTGATCAGGCACCGACGGCCGAGCGCGTGAAGCGGGCGATCAGCGCCGCGGTCTCGGCCGGACGCTCCACCGCCAGCATGTGGGCGGCCGGCGCCACATCGATGCGCTCGCTCGGACCGGCGAGCCGCGCCGCGATCTCGTCGAGCAGCGCGGGCGGCGTCGCCGGATCGTCGCGCCCGGCGATCAGCAATGCCGGCAGCCTGATGTCCGCCAGCCGCTCCCGCAGGTCCGTATCGCGGATGACGCGGCAGCAGGCGGCGTAGCTCGCCGGGTCCGTTCCCCGCAGCATCCCGGCGCACGCCGTCACCGCCGCCGGCTCGGCCTCGCGGAACGCCGGCGTGAACCAGCGGTCCAGCGAAAGAGCGACGAACGGCTCCATGCCGGCCGTGAGCGCCGTCCGCGCCCGCTCCTCCCAGGCGGAGGCAGGCTGCAGCGCAGCGCCGGTCGCGCACAGCACGAGCCCGCTCAGGCGCCCGGGAGCACGCAAGGCCAGGGCCTGGCCGACCATGCCGCCGAGCGACAGGCCCACGAACAGCGCCCTGCCCGCGTCGGCGGCATCCATCACCGCCAGCGCATCGTCGGCCAGATCGTCGATCGTCGCCGGGCTGCCGTCAGGATCGGAGGCGCCGTGGCCCCGCGCATCGAACCGGACGGCGCGAACGGCCGGCCCGAGCGCCGCGACGACGCCGTCCCACATGGCGCTGGCGGTGCCGATCGAATTGGCGAAGACGACGGTCGGGCCGTCGTCCGGGCCCGCAACGTCATAGGCGATCCTGCGGCCAAGCCGCTCGACGTAAGCCACGGCGACGCCCTCAGCTCGCCGCCGCGAGCGATGGCACCGCCGCCGCGTCGTCGCCGGCCTTGTCGAACTCGTATTCGTCCGGGACGAAGGTCCGCGTCAGCGCCCAATAGTCGAGCAGGCGCCAGGGCGACGTCAGCGTCACGCGGTTGTGCTTGTTCTTGTACCAGTTGTTCACGCCGGGGTGCGCCCAGACCATGTTGCTGCACTTCTCGTCGACGAGCCGGTTGTAGGCGTCGTGCACCGGGCGCCGGATCTCCGCCGTACGGTGACCGCTCTCGATCATCTCGCGCAGCGCCTGCATGATGTAGCGAACCTGGCATTCGAAGTGGAAGATGGCGCTGCCGCCGTGGGCCAGGTTGGTGTTCGGCCCGAAGGTGACGAACAGATTGGGAAACTCCGGGATGGTCATGCCCTTGTAGGCGCGCGGGTCGTCGTCGCCCCAGAGCTCGCGGATGCCGATGCCGCCCCGCCCGCGCACGTCGATCGGCCACAGGATCTTCGAGGCCTGGAAGCCGGTGGCCATGATGATCACGTCCGCATCCCGGCGGGTGCCGTCGCTCAGCACGACCTCCGACCGTGTGACCTCGGCGACGCCGCCGGAGATGAGCTCGACGTTCGGCCGCTTCAGCATCCGGTACCAGTGATTGTCGCGCAGCATCCGCTTGCCGTAGGGCGGATAGCTCGGGGTGCAGCGGGCGATGAGCGCCTCGTCGCCGTCGAGCTCCTTGCGGATGTGGGCGACCAGCATCTCGCGCATGCGGTGGTTCGTCTCGTTGAGCGACACCTCCGGCTGGGTCCACTGCGGATCCATCTGCAACGAGGCATGGAAGCCGTCGGACGAAGCCCAGAACAACTGGAAGCGACACCATTCGGAGAACAGCGGAATGTTCTCCAGCGCCCAGCGCTGGCCGGCGGTCACCGCCTTGTGGTAGTTGGCGTTCGGCATGGCCCAGTGGGGCGTGCGCTGCACGATGGTGAGCCGCTCCACCTCGGGCGCGATCGCCGGGGCCGCCTGCATGGCGCTGGCGCCGGTGCCGATCATCACCACACGCTTGCCGCGGAGATCGATGTCCCCGTCCCAGCAGGCGGTGTGGAACACCGGCCCCGCAAAGGTGTCGAGACCGGCGATCGCCGGCACCGCCGGCCGGTTCAGCTGGCCGACGGCGGTGATGACCGCGTTGCAGGCGATCGTCTCCTCGGCCCCGTCAGCCGTGCGGACGGTGACGGTCCAGGCGGCGCTCGCCTCGTCGAACACCGCCCGCAAGACCTCGGTGCGGAAGCGGATATCGCGCTTGAGATCGTAGGCGCGCGCCACCTCCTCGATGTAGCCCTGGATCTCCTCGCGCTTGGAGAAGTGATGCGACCACTTGTTGTAGGGATAGAACGAATAGGAGAAGAAATGATTGGGCGTGTCGACGCCGCAGCCCGGATAGACGTTCTCGTACCAGGTGCCGCCGACCTCGTCGTTCTTCTCGATGACGACGAAGGGGATGTCGAGCTCGCGCAGCGCGATCGCCGCGCACAGGCCGGAGAAGCCCGCGCCGATGACCACGACCTTGAACGCCTTGCGGGCGGCGGGCGCCGCGCCGCGCCAGGCGACCTTGCGGGTCTCCTCCGCGCCCAGCCGCATCTCCTCCAGTAGCAGCGGCACGTATTCGTCCGGTACCGGCTGGCCGACCGCGGTGCTCATCATCTTCCGGAGGAAGCCGAGGTCCACCGCGCGCGGCACCGGCTTTCCGGTCCGCGCGTAATCCTGGAGCACGGTGACGAGCTCATCCCGGATCCGCCGCTTGAGCGTGTCCGGAACAGTCTCCTGGAAGTTCCAGGCGCCGGAGATATAGGGCGCGGCCTCGTCGAGCAGGCCGGCCCCGCCGCCGAGCTGGGCGAGGACCATCAGCGTGGGGGCGATATCCGCATCGTCGAGTGCTGTGCGCAGGGTGGCCTCGTCGGCGACGGCAGCCTTGAACGTCGAACTCATCGTCATCTCGTGCCTGATCGCGCCCCGGGGACGGATGGGCGCATCCGGCCCGGAGAAAAGCCATCTGGTTCAGTGAATGGAAGTAATGATATGTGATCAGGTTGATAATTTTAAATGATGCTCCGCACGCGTGCAGTTGATCCGATCACCCCGATTGGACGCGGGGTGACGGATTGTCAGACGCAATGCTGCCCACTATGAGGGGTCATCACAGCCAATCCCGATGCGGCGCGGCGTAAATCGGAGCCGATCATTGAAAATTATACGGCCGATCAGAAATGGGTATTGGCGGCAGCGAGATCCGCAAGGCTAGCGTGGCCCGTCCTCCGTGCGGCAACGGCCGCGCGGATGCGCCACCGTGGCGACGGATCAAGACAATGATACGGGGGGATTCAGAGTGCGTTCGACGAGATCACTGTTCGCTGGCCTCATGGCTGTCGTGCCGCTGCTGGTGCTTGGGTCGGCGCCGGCCGCAGCGCAGCAGAAGGTCGTGGTGTATACGGTCATCCCCGAGCAGGAGATCAACCGCGACATCGCCAAGGAATTTACCCGCCGCACGGGCATCGAGGTCGAGATGCTGAACGTTCCCGCCGCCGGCGCGCTGGCAGCGCGTGTCCGCGG
Organism: Chelatococcus sp. KU-N122; assembly: GCF_055391085.1. Taxonomy (NCBI): domain Bacteria; kingdom Pseudomonadati; phylum Pseudomonadota; class Alphaproteobacteria; order Hyphomicrobiales; family Chelatococcaceae; genus Chelatococcus; species Chelatococcus sp. KU-N122. Next base: position 8,190,949 of record NZ_AP043981.1, read on the forward strand.
CGAGAAGGACCGGCCGCGCGCCGACGTGCTGGCCGACGCGCCGATCGACTTCCAGCAGGCACTGGCGAAGGAGGGGCTGCTGCTGTCCTACCGGTCGCCGCTGGAGACCGACGCGGTCCTGGCCAAGGGCTATTCCGATCCGCAGGGCTACTGGCACGGCTGGTACGGCCTCACCACGGCGATCTTCTGGAACCGCGACCGCTTCGCCGCCCTCTCCGGCAAGACCGGCCTGACGGCTCCCAAGGCCTGGGACGACCTTCTCGCTCCCGGCCTCAAGGACGAGATCGTTGTCTCGAACCCGCAGACCTCGGCGATCGGCTACGTGCTGCTGGCGACGCAGATCTTCCGCCTGGGCGAGCCCAAGGCCTGGGAGTTCCTGCGCCGCCTGGACGGCAACGTGAAGCAGTATCCGCCCTCCGCTCCGGTCACCGTGGCGATGGTGGAGCAAGGCGAGGCGACCGTCGGCGTCTTCTGGCTATCGAACGTGCTGTATTCGAAGCTCGGCCGCAAGCAGCCTCTCGATTTCGTCGTCCCCGACGACAACACGGTCAACGTATGGGCTGCATCCATCGTGAAGGGCGGACCGAATCCGGAAGGCGCAAAGAAATATGTCGACTTTCTACTGTCGGAATATCCGCAGGAAGTGAACGCGCGTCTCGGTTATCGCACGCCGCTCAATGAAAACGTGCCGGCGCCGGAGGGTGCACCTGCGCTCGCCTCGATCAAGACGGTCAAGTACGATCAGGCCTGGGCCAACGACAACATCGACCGCATCCGCAAGGAGTGGGGCCGGGTGAGCGCGAAGTAGCGGCACACGGGCAACGAGGAGGAAGCCATGAGATCATTTCCCGGATGCGCGCTCGCCGTCGCGCTGGCCGCGTCGCTCGTCGCGGCCTCGACCGGCGCGGCGTCCGCACAGCAGAAGATCGTCGTCTACACCGTCATCCCCGATGCCGAGGTCAACCGGCAGATCAACGAGGAATTCACCAGGCGCACCGGCATCCAGGTCGAGGTGCTGAACGTGCCGGCCGTCGGCACGGTCGCCTCGCGCATCCGCAGCGAGAAGGACAGGCCCCGCGCCGACGTCTTCGCGACGGCGCCGGTCGACTTCCACGAGGCCCTCGCCAAGGACGGCCTGCTCGACACCTACAAGTCACCGGCAGTGACGGCGGACATGGTCGCCAAGGGCTATGCGGACGCCAACGGCCGCTGGTTCGGCTGGTACGGCCTGACCACCTGCATCTTCTGGAACACCGACCGTTTCGCCAAGGAGCTCGCCCCCAAGGGGCTCCAGCCTCCGGCCACGTGGGATGACCTGCTCGATCCCAGGCTCGCCGACCAGATCGTGCTGTCCAACCCGCAGACGTCGGCGATCGGCTACGTCCTGCTGGCGACGCAGATCTTCCGCTCCGGCGAGGACAAGGCCTGGGCCTATACCCGCGCGCTCGACAAGAACGTCAAGCAGTACACCCCCTCGGCGCCGCTCACCGTCACCCTGGTCGAACAAGGCGAGGCCAGCGTCGGCGCGTTCTGGCTGGCCGATGTGCTGACCGCCAAGCTGGCGCGCAACGGCCCCATCGCGTTCACGGTGCCGCCGGACAACGTCGTCAACGTGTGGGCGGCGTCGATCGTCAAGGGCGGCCCCAACCCGGAGGGCGCGCGGAAGTACATCGACTTCCTGCTGAGCGACTATCCGCAGACCATCAACGCCAAGTACGGCTTCCGCCATCCGCTGAACCCGGCCGCGACGCCGCCGGAAGGCGCGCCGCCGCTCACGGATCTCAAGCTGGTGAAGTACGACGTGGAATGGGCCTCGGCGAACGTCGACCGGCTCCGCAAGCAGTGGGCGCGCGAGACGGGCCGTTGACGCGCCACGCTCCGTCGATGTGAAGCTCGCCCCCTGCCCGAACCAGTCCCCCGAGCCGGGGCGGCCGAGGGATCGCCTCGCGCGGTCCCGAAGCCGTCCGTCCTGCCACGAAACCGCTGTCCCGCCGTCGGGCGGGGCCAATGAGGAGAATGCAATGTCGGCAATGTCGGCGGTAGCCGGTCGGCTTGGATGGCATGGCGACCGGGCGCCGGTCGAGCTCGGGGTCGTCGTCGCCTTCGTGGCCGCCTTGGCGATCCTCGTGGTGTTCGTGCTGTACCCGACGTTCGGCGTCCTGAGCTATCCGGGGCTTGCGGACTACGTCGACGTGCTGACGCGGCCGCGCTGGCTGACGGCGGCGCGCAACACCGTCGTCATCACCCTGCTGTCCACCGCCTCCTCGACGGCGATCGGCTTCGTCTTCGCCTTCGCGGCGACTCGGCGCGACATCCCGGGATCACGGCTGTTCAACACCATCGGCATGCTGCCGCTGTTTGCGCCGCCGTTCATGGTGGCGTTCTCCTACATCCTCATGTTCGGCCGGCAAGGCCTGATCAGCAGCCATTTCCTCGGCCTGAACCTGAACATCTTCGGCTGGCACGGCCTGTGGCTGTCGCAGACGATCGCGTTCTTCCCGCTGTCGATGATGATCATCCGCGGCGTGCTCCAGGGCATTCATCCCAGCGCCGAGCAGGCGGCGCTGACGCTGGGCGCGACGGAAGCCGGCGCGCTCCGCACCGTCACCCTGCCGCTGGCGCGCCCCGGCATCATCGGGGCGATGCTGGTGGTCGCCATCACGGTGCTGGCCGACTTCGGCAACGCCGTCGTCATCGCCGGCAACTACCCGCTGCTCGCCACCGAGGCGTGGTTCATGATGGAAGGCCTCGCCGACCTGAAGAGCGCCGCCGTCGTCGTGGCCGTGCTGCTGGTGCCGACCATCGGCCTGTTCGTGGCGAGCCGCATGCTGATGCGCCGGCGCTCGTTCGTCACCGTCTCCGGCAAGGGCGGCGGCATGGACCAGATCGCGACGCCGCCGCTCGTCAAGTGGGCCGTCGTCGCCGTCTGCGCGCTGACCTCCGTCTTCGTCATTCTGCTCTACCTCGGCATCATCCTGGCGGGCCTCACCGAGACGTGGGGCAGCAACTGGGCGCTCACGACGCGGCACTGGGCCGAGGCGCTGAGCCATTGGAACGCCCTGTGGAACAGCATCGTCATCGGCGTGGCGGCGGGGCTGCTGACGGCGGTGTTCGGCCAGATCGCCGCCTTCCTGACGTCGCGGACCATGCCGCTGCGCGGCGTCCTCGACTTTCTGGCCGTGCTGCCCGGCGCCCTTCCCGGCGTGTTCGTGGGCGTGGGCTTCGTCCTCGCCTTCAACGCGCCGCCCATCGAGCTCGCCGGTGGCCTCTGGATCATCGTGCTGGCGCTCGGCTTCTGGCACCTGCCGCTAGCCTACGAGGCGACCACGGCGGCGCTCGCCCAGATCCACCGCAGCATCGAGGACGCGGCCCGCGACCTCGGCGCCAGCGAGGTCAGGCTGATCCGCGACGTCTACGCCCCGCTGCTCTCGCGCAGCCTGGTCGCCTCCTTCCTCCAGTCCTTCGTGCGCTCGGTGAGCAACATCAGCGTGGTGGTGTTCCTCGTCGCTCCCGGCAACGTCGTCGTCACCTTCGTCATCCTGCAGATGATCGGCGGCGGCAATTGGAGTGGCGCTGCCGCGCTGACGACGTTCCTCCTCCTCATCACCTTCATCTGCGTCGGGCTCGCGATCGCCGTGGCCGATCGGCGCTCGTCCCCGTTCAGGAGCCTGCAGCCATGAGCCAATCCGCGATCGAGCCCGCCACCGAACGAACGGCCGACGTCGTGCCCTATCCCACCCAGGCCGAGCCGCACGTCCGCCTCGTCGGCGTGACGAAGACCCTCGGCGGCGGCTTCACTGCGGTGGACGACGTCTCCCTCGATATCCCCCGCGGCAGCATGCTGACGCTGCTCGGCCCGTCGGGCTGCGGGAAGTCAACGACGCTGCGGCTGCTCGCCGGCTTCTACCAGCCGACGCAGGGCGAGATCTATCTCGGCCAGGAGGCGATCACCCGCCTGCCGCCGAACCGCCGGCGCATGACGATGGTGTTCCAGGAATATGCCCTGTTCCCGCATCTGACCGTGGCGGAGAACGTCGGCTACGGCCTCAGGATGCGGCGGGATGCGGCCGCCGCGATCAAGACGCGCGTCGGCGAGATGCTCGAGCTGGTGGGCTTGGCCGGCGGCGGTGACAAGTATCCGCACCAGCTCTCCGGCGGCCAGCAGCAGCGGGTGGCGCTGGCGCGTGCGCTCGCCGTCGATCCGGAGGTGCTGCTGCTCGACGAGCCGCTGTCGAACCTCGACGCCAAGCTGCGCGTGCGGCTGCGCGAGGAGATCGTGCGGCTGCAGAAGGTGCTCGGCAAGACCATGGTCTTCGTCACCCACGACCAGGAGGAGGCGCTCTCCATCTCCGACGAGATCGCCATCATGCGCGACGGCAAGGTGGCGCAACGGGGCTCGCCGTCCGACATCTACTTCCGGCCCAACAGCCGCTACGTCGCCGAGTTCATCGGGCAGGCGAACTTCCTGGAGACGGAGGTCGTCGAGCCCGGCAAGATTCGCCTCGGGCAGAGCCTGCTCGACCTGCCGGCGGCGCGCCAGCGCGGCAAGGCGACGCTCGTGGTCCGCCCCGAGGCGATCAGCCTGAGCACCGGGGGCACCGCCTTCGGCGCCCGCCTGCTCGGCGAGATCCAGCGCCGCTCGTTCCACGGCAGCATGGCGCGCTACTGGGTGCAGACGGCGCTCGGCGAGCTTATGGTGGACGATCCGGCCGTCTACGGCGCCCTGCACGAGGGCACGGTGCAGCTGTCGTTCGCGGCCGACCGAGTGCACGTGCTGCCGCAGACGTAAGGGTCCGCGGCCGGTCCTTCGCGCGTGGCCAGCCTCGCCGTCAGCCGCCGGACCGGCTCCGCCCTGCCCTCTGGTAACGGGCAGCGCCCCAGAACGAGAGCTGCGCGATGATGCCGGCGCCCGCCAGCACGATGGCCGCAGACAACGCCGGATCCTTGCCGAGGCCGACGAGCGCCGTGCAGACCGCTCCCACAGCCATCTGGATGAAGCCGTAGAGGCCCGACGCCGAGCCGATGATGCGCGGATCGACGCTCACCGCCTCCGCCAGCGCGGCCGGTGAGGCCGTGCCGCCGCCGAGCGTGAAGACGAACATCGAGGCGATCGTCAGGGCGACCGACAGCTGTCCCGACAGCACGGCGGCGAGCAGCACCAGCGCCGCGACCGCGCTCATGGCGTTGGCGCCGATCATCAGGCGCTTGGTCGGCACGCGGCCGACCAGCCTGGTCGCCAGCATGCTGCCGACCCAGACCCCGAGGACGAGGACGGCGACGTAGATCCCCACCCGCTCGATCGGCTGGTGCAGGTCCTGCACGAAAATGAAGGGCGCCGCGGCGATGAAGGCGTACATGGACGTGGTGGCGCAGCCGCCGCCCACGGCAAACCCGAGGAACGCCGGCGAGCGCAGCAACCGTCCGTAGCTCCGCATCAGCCCAGCGCCGGCGGCCGCGGAGGGCGTCGTCGTCTCCGGCAGCAGCCGCCAGGCGAGCACCAGGCCGGCGACGCCGAGGCCGGTGAGCAGGATGAAGATCGACCGCCACCCCAGCGAGCTCGCCAGCGCCCCGCCGAGCAGCGGCGCAAGCCCCGGCCCGACCGTCACCATCAGGTTCAGCAAGGCCAGCCGCCTGACCGCCTCGGTCGGCGCCGCCAGGTCCCGCACGATCGCCCGCGCCAGCACCAGGCCGGCGCAGCCGCCGAGCGCCTGCAGCAGGCGCAGGGCGACGAGCACATGGATGTTGTCGGCCGCCGCCACGCCGAGGCTCGCGACGGTATAGATGGTGAGGCCGGCCATCAGCGTCGGCCGGCGGCCGAAGCGGTCGGAGACCGGTCCGTAGATGAGCTGCCCCACCGCCAGCCCCAGAATGTAGAGGCTGATGGTGAGCTGCATCGACGGCGCGCCAACGCCCAGATCCCTCGCCGCGGCGGGTAGCGCCGGCACGAAGATGTGCATGGCGAGCGTGCCGGTGAAGGTCACCAGCGCCAGGAGCCAGAGAGGCACGTGCAGCGCGCGCACGCGGGCGGCGATGGCCATCGCCTCGTCGGGGTCCCTCACGCTTTCCCCTCCTCGGCAGCCGTGAGCGTGCGGCAGATGTGCTGGAGCACGCGCCAGGTGGTCGCCAGGTCCTCCGCCGACACGCCGACGAAGGCGTCGTCACGGACGCGGCGCGAGCTGTCCTCGACGTGATCCACCATGGCCTGGCCGGCCGGCGTCAGCACGATCGCCTTGGTGCGCCGATCCGTCCCCTCGCGGCGCTCGACGAGGCCGGCCTCCTGCAGGGAATCCAGCAGCCGCACCACGGCGGAGCTGTCGAGCGACAGGGACTCCGCCAGCTCCTTCTGGCGCATGGCGGCGGGCGCACGTGCCAGGCGGATGAGGGGCAGCCAGGTGGCCTCGGTCAGCCCGAATGGCTGCAAGCCGCGATCGACGGCACGACGCCACAGGCGCGCCGTCAGCGCCAGCAGCGAGCCGAAGCCGCGCCGGATGATCTCGTCGGATGATGTCATGGAGCGCACATTTGATGATGTATCAATAGATGACATATCATCTAATTGCGCGCAACTGCCCGGCTTGCTCTTTTCGCGCGCGACGCAGCCGCTTGCCGAGTCAGGTCTAGGCGGCTGCGGCGAGGCGCGGCGGCGCGATCTCCCCGGCCCGATGACAGGCGACATAGTGCTCGGGCCCGAGCGCGGTCGGGATTGGTGTCTCGCTGCGGCAGACGTCGGCGGCGAAGGGGCAGCGCATGGCGAAGCGGCAGCCCGGCGGCGGATCGACCGGGCTCGGCGGCTCGCCCTTGACCAGGTAGTCGCGCTTGAGCTGGTCGCGCAGCGGCCCCGGCGGCACCGCAGCCGCGATGAGCGACCACGTGTAGGGATGGCGAGGCGCGGCGAACAGCGTCCGCTTCGGCGCCTGCTCGACGATCTTGCCGAGATACATCACCGCGATCTGGTCGCAGATGTGCTGCACGACGCCGAGGTCGTGCGAGATGAACACGTAGGTCAGCCCGCGCTCACGCTGCAAGCGACGCAGCAGGTTGAGGATCTGCGCCTGGATGGCGACGTCGAGGGCGGAGACCGCCTCGTCGCAGACGATCAGATCCGGCTCGGGCGCCAGCGCGCGGGCGATGCAGAGCCGCTGCCGCTGGCCACCGGAAAACTGATGCGGAAACAGATCGGCGGCCTGCGGCGGCAGGCCCACCTCGCTAAACAGCGCCGCAACGCGCTGCTCCCGCTCCCGGCGGGTGCCGATGCGCAGCAGATCGAGCGGCTCGCGCACGAGGTCGCCGGCCCGGCGGCGCGGATCGAGCGAGGAGAACGGATCCTGGAACACCATCTGCACATGCCGCCGCGCCCGGCGCAGCCCCTCGCCGCGCAGCTCCAGCACGTTCTGCCCGCCGATCACCACCTGTCCCGCCGTGGCCGGCACCAGGCGCAGGATCGCCTGGGCGGTGGTGGACTTGCCGGAGCCCGACTCGCCGACGATGCCGAACGTGGTGCCGCGCTCGACGCGGAAGCTGACGCCGTCGACGGCGTGGACCATGGGCGGCTTGCCCCACCGGCCGCTCCGGCCGGCGGCAAAGTGCACCACGAGGTCGTTGACATCGAGCAAGGTCGTCACCGGCCGATCTCCTCGTGCCGCCAGCAGGATACGGCCGTGTGGGCGCCGTGCGGGGCCAGCGGCGGCTGCGGCCGCGCCCGGCACACCGGGGCGGCCTGGGCGCAGCGCGGCAGAAAAGCACAATCGCTGCCGCGCGCGCCGAGCGGCGGCACCATGCCCGGGATCTCGTCCAGCTCGTCCGCGACGGTCGCCTCGTCGGCTCCCAGGTGCAGGCGCGGCACGCACGCCATGAGCCCGCGCGTATAGGGATGGGCGGGCCGGCCGATGATGTCCGGCGTCCTGCCCGCCTCGACGCAGCGGCCGGCGTAGAGCACGGCGACGTCGTCGGCGAGCTCCGCCACCGCGGCGAGGTCGTGGGTGATCAGCACGATGGCCGTCTCGGTCTCGTCCTGCAGCGTGCTCAGGAGATCGAACACCTGCGCCTGCACCGTCACGTCGAGCGCCGTCGTCGGCTCGTCGGCGATGAGCAGCCTGGGCCGGCACGCCAGGGCCATGGCGATCATGACACGCTGGCGCATGCCGCCCGACATCTCGTGCGGGAAGCTCGCGGCCCGCCGCTCGGGGGCCGGGATCTGCACCGCCCTGAGCAGCCCGACCGTCTGCGCCCAGGCATCGGCGCGCGTTGCGCCGCGATGGCGGCGCAGCACCTCGGCGATCTGGTCCCCCACCGTGTAGAGCGGGTTGAGCGCGGTCATCGGCTCCTGGAAGATCATCGACATGCGGTTGCCGCGCAGCGCCCGCAGCCGCGCCGGCGCCGCGGCGAGCACGTCCTCACCCTCCAGCAGGATGCGCCCGCCCGTCACCGAGAAGCCGCCGGGCAGCAGGCCCAGAATGGCCAGCGCCGTCATGCTCTTGCCGCAGCCGGATTCCCCCACCAGCGCAATGGTGCGGCCCTGCTCCACCGCGAACGACAGGTTCTCCAGCACGGGCACCGGGCCGCGGGCGCCCTGCAGGGCGACGTTGAGCCGGTCGACCTCAAGGATGGGATGCGCCATGGCTCAGCTCCGTCGCCGCAGACGCGGGTTGATCGCGTCGTTGATGCCGTCGCCGATCAGGCTGACGGCGAGCACGGCCAGGAAGATCGCCGCCCCCGGAAACATCACCGCCCACCACGCGTCGAGCACGTAGTTGCGGTTCTGGCCGAGCATGAGGCCCCAGCTCATGGTGTTGGGATCGCCCAGGCCCAGGAAGCTCAGGCCGCCCTCGAACAGGATGGTGACGCCGATCGCATGGGTCGCCGAGACGATGATCGGCGGCAGGGCGTTGGGCAGCAGCACCCTCAGGATCAGGTAGGCGTGGCCCGCCCCGGCCGCGCGCGAGGCCTTGATGAAGTCGAGGTTGCGCAGGCGCAGGAATTCGGCGCGGGTGAGCCGCGCCGGTGCCGTCCAGCCCACGATGCCGATGGCGACGGTGATGGTCGCCAGCTTCTGGCCGAACAGGGTGACCAGCACCATGGCGAACAGCAGCGCCGGCAGGATCTGGAAGAACTCGGTGATCTTGATGAGGGCCTTGTCGACGGCGCCGCCGAAGTAGCCGCTGAGCGCGCCGACCGTAACGCCGATCAGGATGGTGATCAGCGCGGCCACGCCGCCGACCGCGAGCGTGGCCCGACCGCCTTGCAGCAGTCCGGCGAGCACGTCGCGGCCGAGATAGTCGGTGCCGAGCGGCGCATCGGGCTCGGGAGCCGTGAACGGCAGCCCGACGATGTCCATGGGATCCACGCCGTAGAGGCGCGGGCCGATCGCTGCGGCCACGACGATGATCAGGAGCAGCACGGCGCCGACGACGCCCGACGGGCTCCTGGCGAACTGGCGCAGCGCCACCCGGGCGGGCGACGGCGACGCCGCGGCCGCTTCGGCCGGCGCGGCGGCCACCGGCGACACCTCGACCGCGCTCATCGCGCCGCCCCCCGGATGCGCGGATCGATCAGGCGATAGACCAGGTCGGTCACGATGTTGGCGGCCATGACGATGACGGCGGAGAAGAACAGCACGGCGAGCAGCGTCGGGTAGTCGCGGCGCAGGATGGAGTCGAACACCAACCGGCCCATGCCCGGCCAGCTGAACACGGTCTCGACCAGCACCGCGCCGGCGAGCAACTGGCCGAACTGCAGGCCGACGACGGTGACGATCGGGATCAGGACATTGCGCAGCGCGTGCTTGCCGACGACGGTGCGCTCCGGCAGGCCCTTGGCCCGCGCGGTGCGGATATAGTCCGCGTGCATCACGTCGATCATGTTGACGCGGGCGAGCCGGCTGTACTGGGCCACGTAGATGAGCCCGAGCGTCGTCGCCGGCAGCACCAAGTGGCGCGCCACGTCGAGCGCATAGGCGAGACCCGTCTTGGGATGCACCACGTCGGCCATGCCCGAGACCGGCAGGACCGGCCAGATCGAGCCGAACAGCAGCAACAGCATGAGCCCGGTCCAGAACACCGGCGCGGCGTAGCCGGCGAGCGAGAGCACGGTGACGAGCTGGCTGAACCAGCCGTTCGGCCGGCGGGCGCTGATCACGCCGAGCGTGGTGCCGACCACCACCGCCAGCAGCAGCGCCGACATGACCAGCAGCAGCGTCGCCGGCAGCCGCTGCATGATCAGATGAACGACCGGCTGGTTGAAGTAGAACGAGTAGCCGAAGTCGCCGCGGGCGACCTTGGCCAGGTAGGTCACCAATTGTTCGCCGACACTGCGGTCGAGCCCGTAGCTCGCCCGGATCTGGGCGAGGACTTCTGCCGAGGCCCCGCCCATCTCGCCGGCGATGACCTGCGCCGGGTCGCCCGGTGCCGCCTGGATCAGCAAAAAGTTCAGGACGACGACGGCGAGCAGCAGGCCCAAGGCGTTGGCGAGCTGTCGCAGGAGGGTCGAGGCGAGCGCCATGGGCGGAGACCGTGCGTTGCGGCGGGATTGAGTTCGGACGTGCGGGCCCGAGGAAGCAAGACCCGGTCCCGCACCTGCCGCCCTGGCGGCGGTGCGGCCTGCGTCAGTTCTTGGGCGGCTCGGCCCAATACAGCTCGTCGAGCGGCGACATGATGCCCCAGATCGAGGTGGGCAGCCCGGCCAGCCCCTTGCTGAAGGCATTGTAGTAGGGCGCAACGTTGACGAAGAAGATCGGCGCATCGTCGACAACGATCTTCTGGAACTCGGCGTAGAGCGCCTTGCGCTTGTCCGGCGAGCGCTCCTGCGCCGCCGCCTTCAGCAACTCATCGACCTTGGGATTGGCGTACTGCTGCGTGTTGGACCAGATCACGCCTTTGCGGATATTGGAGCTGAGGTAGGTGCGGTCGACGCCGATCACGGGATCGCCCCAGTTGAACACGGTGTCCATGGTCAGGTCGAAATCGAACGAGGAGACGCGCTGGGCCCAGGTGGGAAAATCGGGCGCGGCGCGCACCTCGAGGGTAATGCCGGCCCGCTTCAGCGCCGAGCGCAGGTATTCGGCGACGTTGCGCTGCTGCTCGTCGCCGCCGGGGATACAGTCGATGGTCAGGGTGAAGCGGCTGCCGTCGGCGCCCTTCGGATAGCCCGCCGCGTCGAGCAGCTCCTGCGCCTTGGCCAGGTTGAACTTGTAGGTCTCGACGTCGCCGCTGTAGAGGGGCGTGCCGGGCGTGATCGGGCCGGTGGCCGCCTGCGCCTTGCCGCCCATCAGCTTGGACGTGATGAAGTCGCGGTTGGCCGCGTAGGCGATGGCCTGGCGCACGCGCACGTCGTCGAGCGGCTTCTTCCTGGTGTTGAAGGCCAGCCAGTTGATCGGCCCGACCCCGGCAAACCCCTTGTCCGTCAAGGTGATGCCGGGCGCCTTCTGCAGTCGCTCGATGTCGCGGACGCCGGTGACGAACGGCAGGATATTCACGTCGCCGCGCTCCAGCGACACGATCGCCGCGTTCGGATCAGCGATGATGCGCACCACGATCTTGTCGAGCTTCGGCCGGTCCGCAATGAAGAAGCGGTCGAACTTCTCCAGCGTGAAGTATTCGCCCTGCTTGTAGTCGGTCAGCTTGAACGGGCCCGAGCCGACCGGCTTGACGTTGGCCGGATGGGTCTTGATGTCGGCGCCGTCGCCATAGACGTGCTTGGGCAGGATCGGCATCAGCGCCGGCGACATGGCCAGCAGCAGCGCCGGATGCGGATGCGAGAGGCGGATCACCGCGGTCAGCGGATCGGGCGTGTCGATCTTGTCGACCGCCGCCAGCATGGACTGGAACGGATGGTTCGCCTTGATCGTCATGATCGAGAAGGCGACGTCCTCGGAGGTGATCGGCTTGCCGTCGTGGAAGACCGCGTTGGGCACCAGCTTCAGGGTGATCGACAGCCCGTCGGGCGCGACCTCCCATGACTGGGCGAGGTAGGGCTGCGGGTTCCAGTTGTCGTCGTAGCGCAGCGGGCTGGCAAAGATCTGCGTGCTCGGCATCGCCGTCGCCAGGCCCGATTGGACCGCGCCGTTGAAGTGGCGCGGCTGCTGGGTGGTGCCGATCACCACCGTGCCGCCGCCGGCCGCCCACGCAGGCGCCGGCGCGACCGCCGTCGCCGCCAGCATCGACGCCGCCACGCCGGCGAAAACTGTGGTCCTCAGGAGCATCGTCGCATTCCCTGTTCTGGAAGGTCGCAATTTGAGGTCGGCAGTCTGCGCTGCCGTTCAGGTTGATTACCGCCGGCCGGGACAGCCGCCGCCAGGGCGCCGTCGAGGATGCGGTCCAGCTCGGCCGCCGGCGGCAAATCGCGGGTGCCGATGCCGACCAGTGTGATCGCCGACGCCGCCGGGGCGGTCCCGCCCTCGCTGAGCGACCAGCGGCGATCGACCAGCTGCAGCAGGCGGGAGCCGGCCTGGCCCGCGATGGCGCACGCGCCCTTCAAGCGCAGCAGTTGCGGCGGCAGCGCCGCCAGGGCCGACGGGAGGGCGGTCGCGTCGAAAGCGCCGTCGCGGCTGTAGCACCAGCGCCGGAACGCTTCCTCGTGATCGGCGGCGGACGCCTGGGCGCGGAACGTCGAGCCGTTAGCCCGCGCAGCGAGCAGCTCGAGGCCCGCGTCGCCATACACGGCCGGCACGATGGCGACGCCCGGACGCAGGGCGGCGACGGCGGCCCGGGCCTCGGCGAGCGCGGCGGCCGCGGCCAGGTCGACCTTGTTCAGCAGCACCACGTCCGCCTGGGCGAACTGCCGGCGCACGGTTTCGCCGACCTTGGCATCGTCGACCAGGCCGGCGATGCGCACCGCATCGGCCACGACCACGACGGCGTTCAGCGCCAGGGTTGGATCGACCAGTGCGATCTCGGCGATGCGCCAGGGATCGCCGACCCCGCTCGCCTCGATCAGCATGTGGTCGAAGTCGCCGGCGCGGTCGAGCACCCGACCGAGCGTCTCGATGAAGGCCGTGCCGATGCTGCAGCAGACGCAGCCGTTGGTCAGCGTCATGGTGGCGCCGTCGTGGGCGGCGATGAGCCCCGCGTCGATGTTGATGGCGCCGAAATCGTTGACCAGCACCGCGTAGCGCCCTCCGCCGCGGGCGAGCAGGCGGTTCAGCAGGGTCGTCTTGCCGGCGCCGAGGAAGCCGCCGACGACCGTGAGAGGGAGCTTGCGCGGCGCCGGCGTGGTCACGCGCGGGGCGCCTGATGGACCTCGCCGCCGACCACCGTTCCCCACACGCCGACGTCCTTCAGCGTGGCGGGATCGACGGCGAGCGGGTCCTCGTCGAGGACGGCGAAATCGGCGAACTTGCCGGCTTCGATCGAGCCGACCAGATGGTCCAGCTTGAGCGTATAGGCGGCCCCGATGGTGACGGCGGCCAGCGCCTGCTGCACCGTCAGCCCCTCGGTGTCCTTGCCGAGGATGCGGCCGCCCGAGGTGCGGCGGTTGACGGCGCACCAGGCGGTGAACAGCGGCGACAGTGGCGTCACCGGCGCATCCGAATGGATGGCGTAGGGCACCCCGACGCGCTCGGCCGTGCCCGTCGCGTCGAGGCGCGCCGCCCGCTCCGGGCCCATGGTCAGCTCGTAGTGGGCATCGCCCCAGTAATAGACGTGGTTGGCGAACAGGTTGACGCACACGCCGAGCGCCTTCATGCGACGGAACAGCGCCGCATCGGCCATCTGGCAGTGCTGCAGCGTATGCCGGTGATCCGGCCGCGGCGTCGCGATCAGCGCCGCCTCGATGGCGTCCAGCGCCACCTCCGTGGCCTCGTCGCCGTTGGTGTGGATATGGAGCTGGACCCCGGCGCGATGGTAGGCGTCGACGATGCGCGGCAGCTCGTCGGGCGCCACGTACCAGAGGCCGTTGGACGCGCCATTGTGGTAGCCCGGCCAGCGCAGGCGTGCGGTGAAGCCCTGAATGGAGCCGTCGACGACGATCTTGACGATGCCGAAATGCAGCTTGTCGCTGTTCGTCGCCTTGAGCGCTGCTACCTTGGCCACGCCCTCCTCCGGCGCAACGAAGGCGGAGGCGAGCGCCGGCACCAGGCGCACGCTGAAATCGGCCCGATCGGCCGCGCGGCGATAGACGTCGAGCGTCTGCGCGGCGAGCTCGTTGTGCAGGTCGGTGATCGTCGTCACCCCCTGCACGCAGGCGGAAGCCGCGTACCGCATCGCGTCGGCCTCCTTAAGGTCGCCGGCGAGCGGATTGACGCCGAGCACGCGGAAGACGCGGAAGCGCGCAGCGATGCCCTGAACCTCGCCGGTCAGGTCCCCCGCCTCGTCCTTGACGACGCCGTCGATGTTGGTCGTGCGGTCGAAGCCGGCCCGCTCCAGGACGATCGAATTGACGTTGGAAATGTGGAAGCTAGCGTGCACCACCATGATCGGGCGCACCGTCGAGACCCGGTCGAGATCGTGGCAGGTGAGCTGCCGGCCGCCGATATGCAACGGGTCGAAGCCCCAGGCGAACAGCGGCGCCGCTGGATCGCTCATGGCGGCCTCGGCGGCCGCCAGGCGCTCGATGATCGCCTCGACGCTGCGCGCGCCCTCCACCAGCCGGCCCTCGGGCGAGCGGCGGTCTCCGGCCCCGACATAGGGCAGCGACCACAACATGCCTTCCATGATGTGGCTGTGGCCTTCGACGAACCCCGGCAGCAGCACCTTGTCCTGGAAGCGCGCGTCGAGCTCCGCGCCGGCGATGCCGCGCAGCTCGTCCTCGCTGCCGACGGCAAGGATGCGCCCGTCGCGAACCGCCACATGGCTTGCCACCGGACGCGACGGATTCATCGTCACGATGCTCCGGGCCGAATAGATCACGGTTCGCGCGCTCACCTGGTCCCCCGCTCAATGCACCGGCATCTCGCCGCCGTCGCCTCCGCGCCGCTGCGGCACAGATCCCGGTGACCAGCAGCGTGATGCGGAGCGGCAGAGCGAACTAGCGCCAGATCGGGCGGACGCATGGAGCCAGCGCGACCACGACGCCACGATGCTGGCGCGCTTCTTGCGTTTCGTGAGACTGAGATAAGATGCGGACGGCCGCCCGGAGCACGTCCCGCCCATGGATCGC
Source organism: Chelatococcus sp. KU-N122 (assembly GCF_055391085.1). NCBI lineage: Bacteria > Pseudomonadati > Pseudomonadota > Alphaproteobacteria > Hyphomicrobiales > Chelatococcaceae > Chelatococcus > Chelatococcus sp. KU-N122. The sequence continues at coordinate 8,206,039 of NZ_AP043981.1, forward strand.
TTCTTGATGCATCAACCCGCCGACGTGGTGGATCGCTCACGGCCCGACGACGAACCCAGCCGCATCGGCCGGCCCCACGACAGCAACGAGGCCCTGTTCTGGGGCGCTCTGTTCCCCGACCTCGACCGGTCGGGCGCGTCGCTGCAATTGCAGATCCGCCAGGCGATCGTCACGGCCGTGGAGGCGGAGCGCCTGCTGCGGGGCACGCGCATGCCGTCGAGCCGCGATCTGGCCGCGCTGCTCAAGGTCTCGCGCAACACCATCGTCATCGCCTACGAGCAACTCGTGGACCAGGGGGTGCTGGTCTCACGCGAGCGCAGCGGCTTCTTCGTCAGCAGCTCGGCGCTCGAGGTGGACGCGCCTGAAGCGGCGCCCCTGCGCACGACGGGCGAGCCCGTCGGTGACGGCATCTGGTCCACCCGCTTCGCCCTGCGCCCGTCGGCCTTCCGGAACATCGTCAAGCCGCTGGACTGGCAGGACTATCCTTACGCCTTCATTTACGGCCAGTTCGACCCGGGCCTGTTTCCGACCAACGATTGGCGGGAGAGCGCCCGCGCCGCGCTCAGCGTGCCCGAGATCAACAATTGGGCACGCGACATGATCGATGAGGACGATCCCGCCCTGGTCGAGCAGCTGCGCATGCAGGTGCTGCCGCGCCGCGGCATCCGGGTGCGGGCCGACGAGATCATGATGACCATCGGCGCCCAGCAGGCCCTGTTTCTGCTCGCCCAGCTGTTCACCGGCCGCACGACTCGCGTCGGCGTCGAGGAGCCGGGCTATCCCGACGCACGCAACATCTTCCGTCTGATGACCGACGACGTCGTGCCCTTGCGCCTCGACGGGGACGGCGTCGTCGCCGACGAGCGCTTCCATCGCTGCAACGTGGCCTACGTCACCGTCGGCCACCAGTGCCCGACCACCTCCGTCATGCCGCTCGCCCGCCGCAAGGAGCTGCTGGCCGCGGCGCGGGCGCATGACGTCGTGCTGATCGAGGACGACTACGAGGCCGAGCTGATGCCGGAGCAGGAGGAGCTGCCGCCGCTCAAGAGCCTCGATACCGACGGCCGCGTCCTCTACGTCGGCAGCCTGTCGAAGGCGCTGGCGCCGGGCCTGCGCCTCGGCTACGTCGTCGCGCCGGCTCCGGTCATCCGCGAGCTGCGGGCGCTGCGGCGGCTGATGCTGCGCCATCCGCCGCTCAACAACCAGCGCGTCGCCGCCCTGTTCGTCGGCCTTGGCCACTACCGCACGCATCTGCGGCGGACCTCCCAGGTGCTGCGCGAGCGTGCCAGCCTCCTCGACGAGATCCTGCCGCAGCATCTGCCCGATTGCAGCTTCGCGCGCGGCCCCGGCAGCACCAGCTATTGGATCGAATGCCCCTCGGGTTGCGACGCCAACTGGCTGGTGGGCGCCGCGAGGGCCGAAGGCGTCCTGATCGAGCCCGGCGACGTCTTCTTCATGGACCAGCGCAACCGTGGCCGCTTCGTGCGGCTTGGCTTCTCCTCGATCCCGACGCACCGCATCGAAGCGGGGATCAAGCGCCTCGGACGCCTGGTCGGCCGCCGCGGCTGAGGGGCCCCTCACGTCAGAGCAGCTCGCCGAAACCCTTGGCCGCACTGCCCAGCGCGATGATGGCCAGGGCGGCAATCGACACCCAGCGATAGGTTTGCTCCGTGCCGCGGGCGAACAGGCGCTCGCCGATCCACGTGCCCAGCCACATGGTCGGCAGCGAGGCGGCAGCCAGGAGGATCGCCTCGATGCTCGCCAGCCCGAGCCAGATCACGCTGGCCGTGGCCGCGATCGAGGTGGCGAAGAAGAAGACCAGCAGCGAGGCGCGGGCCATGGCGCGGCCGAGCGGCACCGAGGTGTAATAGGCGACGGCGGCCGGCCCCGGCATGCCGGCCAGGCCGTTGCTGAGGCCAGCGGCGAAGCCGACCAGCGTGGTCGGCACCGCGCCGGGGACCGCAGCCAGCGTGAAGCCGCGGCCGAGCGCGAGCACCGCCGCCAGGGCCAGCGCCGAGATGAGGATGCGGGCGAGCGGCGGCGAGACGACGCTCAGCACCATGGCGCCGAGGGGCGAGCCGACGACGGCGCCGAGCGCCAGCCAGCGGATCGACGACCAGTGGCAGCGTCTCGAGACCTGCGGAAAATCGACGATGCTGCCGAGCAGCTGGAGCGCCACGGCCACCGGCACGGCGCGCGCCGGCGCCATGAACAGGCTCATCAGCGGCACCGCCGCCAGCATGAAGCCGAAGCCGGTGAAGCCGCGCACGACGGCGGCAGCGAAGACGGCGGCGGTGAGCAACGCGAGCAGCCCGGGCTCGTGCAGCAGGCCGACAGCCGACTGGCCAACGTGGGCAACGACGTCCTGCACCGCAGCCCCGTCAGCGCATGTCGATGACGACCGTCTTCTTGCGCGTGAAGTGTTCGAGCATGGCCTCGAGCGAGGCCTCCTTGCCCAGGCCCGATTTCTTGAACCCGCCGTAGCTCAGGTTCGGCTGGATGGTGAGGTTCTGGTTGACTTGCACGTAGCCCGCGTCGAGCCGCTGCGTGGCCCGCAGCGCGGCCCGGAGATCCGCTGTCCACACCGAGGCGGCGAGGCCGAAGGCGCTGTCGTTGGCGGCGGCGATCACGGCCCCCTCGTCCCGCCAGGCCTGGATGCAGACGACGGGGCCGAAGATCTCCTCACGCATCAACCGGCTGTCCTCCGGCAGGCCGGTGAAGATCACGGGCTGCACGAACAGCCCGCGCGCCAGATGCGGCTGCTCCGGCAGCCGGCCGCAGACCATGGCCCGAGCACCGGGAGTCGCCCGGCCCTCCTCGATATAGGCTTCGATCTTCGCCTTCTGGCGCGCCGAGACGATGGTGCCGATGTCGGTCGCCTCGTCGAGCGGATCGCCCATGCGCAGGGCCTCGAGCGCCTGGCCGAGGCCGGCGACGAATGGCTCGACCAGATCGGCGTGGACGTAGATGCGGCTCGCCGCGGTGCAGCTCTGGCCCTGGCGGGTGAAGCGCATGCCGGCGACGGCGCCGGCAACGGCGCGCGGCAGATCGGCATCGGGATAGACCAGCATCGGGCTCTTGCCGCCAAGCTCGAGGCTGACCGGGATGATCTTGCGCGCCGCCGCGGTGTAGATGGCTTCGCCGACCGCCTGCGAGCCGGTGAAGGTCACCTTGGCCACGTCGGGGTGGGCGACCAGGGGAGCACCGCAGGCCGCGCCGGTGCCGCAGACGACGTTGAGGACGCCGGGCGGCAGCAGCTCGGCGACGATCCGCGCCGCCTCCAGGGTGGCGAACGGCGCCTCCTCCGAGGCCTTCACCACGACGGTGTTGCCGGCCACCAGCGCCGGGCCGATCTTGAGCATCATCAGCACCAGCGGCACGTTCCACGGCAGGATGGCGGCGACGACGCCGAGCGGCTCGCGGGTGGTGAAGGACAGCATCGACGGGTGGAACGGCAGCGTCTCGCCCTTCAGCTCGGACGCCAGGCCCGCGTACAGGGTGAGGATGTCGATGGCCGCGGCCAGTTCGCCGCGGCATTCGGTGCGGATCGCCTTGCCGGTCTCGAGCGCCAGCAAGGCGGCCAGAGGCTCGGCCGCTGCACTCAGCCGGCGGGCGCCCTCCCCGATCAGCCGCCCGCGCTCGCGGGCCGGCGTCGCCGCCCAGGCCGGCAGGGCCGCCTTGGCCGCAGCCACGGCCTCCTCGACCTCGGCCGCATCGCCGGCCGCCGCCGCCGCAACGGATGCAAGCGTGGCGGGATCGAGCACCTCCAGGGTGGCGGCGGCGGCGACCAGGCCGCCATCGATCAGGTGGCGGCTGGCGAGCCGGGAGAGCATCGCCTCGACGGCGACGGCGTTGGCGGGCGTGGTGCGGGCGGCGAGCTGGGTCATGCGGCGCACCATGCGCGCTGCCATCCACGCGCGAAGGTCCAGATCACGGCCAATCGTTGGGCCACATGGACGCCTAACGATGGTGCGAACCACCCTGGCCGGGGATTTGCCGCCAACTGGCCCTAAGCCGCGGCCGGAGCCGCTGCGATGGTGCGTCGACCAAGGAGCACACGGCCGCCCACTCGGCCGCTCGACGCACGGGAGCACCGATGTCCGACCTCGATGCGCAGCGCCTTGCGCTGCTGGAGGAGCTGTTTGCCGCATTCAACCGCCACGACGCCTCCGGCGTCATGGCCTGCATGACGCCGGACGTGGTCTTCGATGCGGCGGCCGGGCCGGAGGCCTGCGGCCGCCGCATCGCCGGGGCCGATGCGGTGCGCGCCGCCTTCGAGAAGACCTGGACGGATATGCCCGACGTGAGCTGGCAGACGACCAGCCACCGCGTCTTCGGCGATCACGGCCTGTCCGAATGGACCTTCCGCGCGACCTTGGCGGACGGCCGCCGCATCGAGGCGGAGGGCTGCGACCTCTTCACCTTCGCCGGCGCCGCCATCGCCCGCAAGCGCGCCTTCCGCAAGGACCGGCCGCCGCTCGCGGCGCTGTGAGCGCGAGCCTTTGACCGCGACGACGGAGACCGCCATGAACAGCCGCTTCGACCCCGGCTCGATGCCGCAGTTCGACGCCTACGATCCGCACTACGACCCGCTGGTGTCGCCGGGGCCGGGCCGCAACCGCGACTACGCACCGACCTATTGGGCCGCGTCCGCCGGGCCGCCGCCGCCGGACGACGGGCCGGTCGGCCGCGACCTGGACGTCGACGTCGCCATCGTCGGATCCGGCTATACCGGGCTCGCCTGCGCCATCTTCCTCGCGCGCGAGTTCGGCATCAAGGCGACCGTGCTGGAGGCGAACCGGGTCGCCTGGGGATGCAGCACCCGCAACGGCGGCCAGGGCCAGAACGCGGCGGGACGCCTGTCGCGCTCGCAGTGGATAGAGCGCTGGGGACGCGACACCGCGCTGGCCCTGCACGCCGAGATCCTGCGCGGCTTCGAGACCTTCGAGGCGCTGGTCGGCGAGATCGATTGCGAGCCGCAGCCGGGCGGGCATCTCTATATCGCCCACAGGCAGCGCAACCTCGACAAGATCGCCGCCGAAGCGAAGGTGGCCAACGAGGTCTTCGGGTACCCGACCCGCGTCATCGGCAAGGACGAGCTGCGGCGCGATTTCGTCGACGAGGCGGAGGCGGTGGGCGCAGTGCTGGAGCCGCACGGCACCGGCATCCACCCGGCCAAGCTCGCCTACGGCTATCTGCGCCTGGCCCGCGCGCTCGGCGTCGCGGTGCATCCGGCGAGCCCGGTCATGCACATCGAGCGCGACGCCGGGGGCTACCGCCTGCGCACGCCCGGTGGTGTCGTCCGCGCCCGCGCCGTGGGCGTCGCCACCGGCGCCTACACCAGCCTCGGCCTGACGCCGGTGCTGGCGGGGCGGTGCATGCCGATCCTGTCGAATTCCATGGTGACCCGCCCCCTCACCGAGGCGGAGCTGGAGGCCTGCAACTTCAAGACAAAGCTGGTCATCACCGATACACGGACCCTGCGCTTCTATTACCGCCTCCTGCCGGACAACCGCGTGCAGATCGGCAGTCGCAGCGCCATCACCGGCGCCGACGCCTCGGAGCCCTCGCATCTCCAGCTCCTCGTCGACGGGCTCGGCCGCAAGTTCCCGGCACTCAAGGGCATCGACATCGACTATTCCTGGTGGGGCTGGGTCGACGTCAGCCACGACATGATGCCCCGCATCTTCCGCGCCGACGCGCAGGGTCTGGTCTATGCGCTGGGCTACGGCGGGAACGGCGTGGCCTATTCGGCCCAGGCCGGGCGCCGCATGGCGGAGATGCTCGCCGGCCGGCACAGCGAGGCGCACGCGCTGCCGATCTTCACCTCGCCCCTGCCCGGGCACATGTTCGCGCCGTTCCGCCGCCTCGGCCAGCGTATGCTCTACCGCTGGTACCATCTGCGGGACGAAGCCGCCTGAGCGCGGCCGTCACGGTGCCTTGGGCGGCAGGCAACCGCGCACGAACAGCCTGACCGCGCGCACGGCGCGCTCGCGCTTCGGCTCGGTGAAGTCGGCGGCTTCCAGGCCATGCACGGCGAGATAGAAGGCGGGCCCGGTGGCGGCCTGCATGAGCTGCTGGGCCGCGAAGGTGATGTCCTCGATCTCGGCCTCGCCGCGCCCCACCGCCTCCTCGAGGACCTCCTCGACGAGCCGCACCGAGCCCGCCACCGGCCCATCGAACACCGAGCGCGCCAGCTCGGGGAAGCGCTCGGCCTCCGACGTGGTGATGCGATCGAGGGCGATGATCTCGGGCGTGAGAATCCATTCGAGCAGATGGCAGACGAGCTGGCTCAGGCGCTCCTCCAGCGGCCCCTCCAGGGCCGGCGCCCGTTCCAGCGGGCCGAGGTTGCGCTCGACCACCCGATGGATCACCGCGTCGAAGACCTGCGCCTTGGTCGCAAAGCGGCTGTAGACGGTACGCTTGGTCACCCCGGCCGCGGCCGCGATGGCCTCCATGCTGGTGGCCTCGAAGCCCGACCGCAGGAACAGGGTGGTGGCGGCGTCGAGCACCCGGTGGGTCAGGTCTTCCGCCGCCTTGACCGACGGCCGGCCGCTTCTGCGGGACGGGAAACCCAAGCTGTTCGCGACCGCGTTCATCGTCACGGAGTTCCTCTACATGACCGCGGGAGGCAGACATGCCGAGGACTATCGTCATGTCCGCGGCGCCGGTCCATACGGGCGCCCATGATCCGGGCGCGAAAGGTCTCCATAATGGCACGGCACCGTGCTATTATGCGCTGTATCGTAGGCCCCACTTGGTCTGCGACCAAACAAGAGAGCGGCGCGACGACGCCGGCCACGTATTCGAGCGATCGCGCGACGGCGGCCGCCGTGACGCGATGCGCTCGGGAGGAAGCCATCGTGACGACAAGCGACATTCTGATTCCCCAGGACAAAGCCCAGGTCCTGGTCGACCCCACGGCCTACGCTTCGCCGCGGCTGCAGGAGACCTACACCTGGCTGCGCGCCAACAATCCGCTCGGCATGGCCGAGCTGGAGGGCTTCGACCCCTTCTGGGTGGTCACCAAGCACGCCGACATCCTGGAAATCAGCCGTCAGAACGCCCTGTTCCTGAGCGGCGCCCGCCCGACGACGCTGACGGACCAGGCCTCCGATGCCAAGGTCCGCGCCATGACCGGCGGCAGCCCGCATCTGGTGCGCTCGCTCGTCCAGATGGACGCGCCCGATCATCCCAAATACCGCGCCCTGACCCAGGCGTGGTTCATGCCGACCAACCTGCGCAAGCTCGAGGAGCGGATTCGCGACATCGCGCGCAAGGCCGTCGACCACATGGCCGCCTTCGACGGCCGCTGCGACTTCGTTTCCGATCTGGCGCTCGGCTATCCCCTGCACGTGATCATGGAGATCCTCGGCGTGCCGGAAGAGGATGAGTCGCGCATGCTGAAACTGACCCAGGAGCTGTTCGGCGCCCGCGATCCTGACAAGGCGCGCAAGGCGGCCGAGCTCAGCCCCTCGCAGCTGGCCGAGCTGATACAGCTCTCGATCGCCGATTTCGGCACCTATTTCAGCGCCATGAGCGCCGACCGGCGAGCCCATCCACGGGAGGACCTGGCAAGCGTCATTGCCAACGCCACCGTCAACGGCAAGCCGATCTCGGACTTCGAGGCGATGAGCTATTACATCATCGTCGCGACCGCGGGCCACGACACCACGTCGGCGACCACGTCCACCATCCTGTGGGCCCTGGCGCAGAACCCGGCGGAGCTCGCCAAGGTCAAGGCCGACCCGTCGCTCATCCCGAGCCTGGTGGACGAAGGCATCCGCTGGGCCACGCCGGTGAAGACGTTCATGCGCTCGGCGACGGCGGACTACGAGCTCAGGGGCCGCACCATCGCCAAGGACGACTGGCTCATGCTGTGCTACGCCTCCGGCAACCGCGACGAGGAGGTATTCGACGCTCCGAACGTCTTCCGCGCTGACCGCAAGCCCAACAAGCAGCTCGCCTTCGGCTACGGCGCCCACCTCTGCCTCGGTCAGCACCTGGCCAAGATGGAGATGCGCATCCTGTTCGAGGAGCTGCTGCCGCGCCTCAAATCGGTTGAGCTCGCGGGCGAGCCGAAGTTGACCGAGGCAGTATTCGTGTCCGGCCTCAAGTCGCTGCCGATCCGCTTCCAGATGGCGTGACGCCGCCACGTCCGCCTTCGACTCGCGGCTTGATGGACGGGCGCCGGCACGATTGAATGATCCTACGGAGGCGTTGGGCCCAACGGCCCAGCGACCGACGAAGAGGCGCCCAGCAAGGACGCCTGAACGAATGTGGGAGGAAAAAGCGTGAAGAGGCTGCACCTTGCGGCGGGCGCCTGCGCCGCCGCGGCTATCGTCCTGTCCGCCGTTGCGCACCCGGCGATGGCGGAGAAGGCCTACGGGCCGGGCGTCAGCGACGGCGAGATCAAGATCGGCAACACCATGCCCTACAGCGGGCCGGCCTCGTCGCTGGGCGCGGTCGGCCGGGTCGCCACGGCCTACTTCCGCATGATCAACGAGCAGGGCGGCATCAACGGCCGCAAGATCACCCTGCTCAGCCTCGACGACGGCTTCGCGCCGCCCAAGACCGTCGAGCAGACGCGCAAGCTCGTCGAGAACGACGGCGTCGCCTTCATGTTCGCGACCATGGGGACGGCGCCGAGCTCGGCCATCGCCAAATATCTCAACGGCGCGAAGGTGCCGCAGATCTTCCTGATCAGCTCGGCCTCCAAGTGGAACGATCCGAAGAACCAGCCCTGGTCGATCGCCCTCCCCTGGCAGCCGCCCTATGCGAACGAGGCGGCGATCTACCTGAGCTATGTCCGCAAGCAGAAGCCGGACGCCACGGTCGCGCTGCTCTACCAGAACGACGACGCCGGCAAGGAATACCTCAAGGGGACGCGAGACGGGCTGGGTGCCGACGCCGACAAGGTCATCGCCGCGGCGCTGCCCTTCGAGGTGGCCGACCCGACCGTCGACTCGCAGATCCTGGCGCTCGCCGCCACCAAGGCCGACGCGCTGATGATCTACGCGGTGACACCGCGCGCCTGCTCCCAGGCCATCCGCAAGACCGCCGAGATCGGCTGGAAGGGGCTCCGCTTCCTGGCGGGAGGCTGCGCCAACCTGGAGACGGTCATGAAGCCGGCCGGGATCGAGAACGCGGCAGGGCTGATCAGCGTCATCGCCTTCAAGCCGATCACAACCGGGCCGCAGACCGATCCGGCGATCATCTCCTACTTCGACTTCATGAAAAAGTATTCGCCGGAGATCGATCCCCTCAACGGCAACGCATCCTATGCCTATACGGTATCGGGCGCGCTCGTGCAGGTGCTCAAGCAGGCAGGCGACGACCTGACACGCGAGAACATCATGCGGCAGGCCGCCAACCTGAAGGACGTGGAGCTGCCGCTGCTGCTGCCGGGCATCCGCCTGAACACGAGCCCGAGCGACTTCCGCCCGCTACGCGACGGCTATCTGGCGCAGTTCAAGGGCAGCGAATGGGTGCCCTTCGGCGAGCTGCTCAAGGGCCAGTAACGGCCGTGCGGCCGTGATGCGGCATTGCACGCCAATTTCCGACCAGGTTGACCGTTCCTTGGGCAAATGCCCGTCGCTCGGTGTCATCGAAGCGATAGATGCCGAGCCCCTCTTGACTGGCGCAGCCGCGCATTAGTAGGTTCGACATCGGCAATAGAGCTACCTGAAAATCACGGCACAAGAGCCTCATCGCAACCGCCTTCCGGCGGATTGGATGGGGCTTTTTTGCGTTTAATCCATGCTCTCGGGAGAGATCCAATGACCACAGCGACACTCAGGCCCAATGCGGCCCCGGCGGCCATCCCTGTCCGCGACGTCCTGCCGTGGGCGATCTTCGGCGGCATTCTGCTGATCCTCGCCCTCTATTTCATTGGCGCCGAGGAAGGAGCCACGTCGATCGTGCCGGGCGCCTATGTCCACGAGACCGTTCACGACGCGCGCCACCTTCTCGGCTTCCCGTGTCACTGAGGAGGCCGGAGATGGTCGGCGGCCTCCTGCTGAGGGGAATGATGGCCGGCGTGCTCGCCGGCCTTCTCGCCTTCGGCTTCGCCAGAACGTTCGGCGAGCCTTGGCTGGACCGGGCGATCGCCTTCGAGCAACGCGCGAGCGCGGCCGCCGGAGAGGCGCCTGAACCCGAGATGGTCAGTCGCGAGACGCAGGCAGGAATTGGCCTGCTTGCCGGCATCGTCGTCTATGGCGCGGCGATCGGGGGCCTGCTGGCGCTTGCCTTCGCTTTCGCCAATGGCCGGCTCGGCGGCATCGGCCCGCGCGGCACCGCGGCGCTGCTCGCGCTCGCGGGCGGCGTCTCGCTCGTGCTGGTCCCAGGGCTGAAGTACCCAGCCAATCCTCCGGGCGTTGGGGCTTCCGACACGATCGCCACACGGACGGAGTTGTACTTCGTCATGCTGGCGATTTCCCTGGCTGCACTGATCGTCGCCGTGGTGCTGGCGCGACGCCTGTGGGCGTCGCTCGGCCCCTGGAACGCCGCGATCCTCGCCGGCGCAATCTATGTCGTGGCCGTGGCGGCGGCGGCCGCCGCCCTTCCGACGATCGACGAGGTACCGGAACAGTTCTCTGCTCTCCTCCTGTGGAACTTCCGGATGGCCGGGCTCGGACTTCAGGCGGTGTTCTGGACGGCTCTGGGCCTCGTCTTCGGGGCGCTTTGCGAGCAGCGCTCGCAGACGGCCTCAAACAGCCGGTACGTCTCGCGGCCGGCCCGGTGAGGCCATGAGCGATCGGCCACTGGGCAGGAGGCAAGCCATACCCTCCCACATCGAGGCCGGCAGCTGGCGGCCCGGGGCCACGCGCCGTGCCATTCTGATCCCGCTGCTGGGTTGCCTGCTGATGGTCGCAGCCTGGGCAACGCCGGCCTCGGCCCACCGCCGCGATAGCGGTGGCAATCCTGGAAAGGGCCTTGCCATCGCCCCGCTCGCCCACGGCGACATGGCTATTTTCGCGGCGCACAGGCCGCGTATCATGGCGCTCGCCGACAGGCAGGTCCGAACCGACGAATCCTTTCGACGGTTGCTGAACTACGCCCGCATACAGCACGTCTATTGCCTTTGGGGCCTCGTCCCCGGCGCGGTCACCGATGAAGACAGCTCCTTCAACGAATGCTCCCACGCCTATCTGGCCGCGGCAGGGGCGCTTCTCGATCACCTGCAGGCGATGCCGGGCGCGCAGCGCGACGCCGCGGCGATAGCGGCGGCCATCGACCGCGACCGTCTTCAATCGCCGAATGTGGCCCTGTGCCAGTACAGTGGCCAATCCTTCTACACCGGTGACGTCGTTGCGCCCGACTGGGCCGATCTGGCCGGACGGCCGCAGACGCTGGCCCTCGCGGTCAGTCTCCTGCTGACAGGGATCGGAGCCGGATGGATGACGGTCCGCAGGGCCGCCGACGTGAGCTGAGCCGACGTGAGCTGAGCCGGCGCGCCGCTTGGCCCGGCGCTTGCATAGGTTCCGTAGAGGCATCTGGATGAGCCTCGACTTGCTGGGGAGCCGAGCGGCCCAACCGGAACCTCCGTTCAATATACCGGAAGGCTAAACCCTTATAGCCATTTGGTAATTGCATAGAGGCGGTCTGACCATGAGACGTGCACGCAAGAGGACGAGCGCGCCGTGGCGGGTAGGCGTATTGTTTGCCCAAAGCGGCTGCACATCCGACATCGAAAAGACCCAGCTGTCCGGCACGCTCCTCGCCATAGAGGAAATCAACGCGGCGGGCGGGGTCAACGGGCGTGAAATCCTGCCCGTCGTCTGCGATCCGGGATCGGGCGCAGTGCCCTACTCCTACCTGGCGAAGAAGCTGATCGTGGAGGATGGCGTCACGTCGATCTTCGGCTGCTACACGTCCGCCAGCCGCAAAGCCGTCATGCCGGTCGTCGAGCGCCTGAACGGCCTGCTCTGGTATCCGACCCCATACGAGGGCTTCGAATTCTCGCCAAATATTATTTATACGGGAGCTGCGCTCAATCAGACAATAACCATGCTTTGCTCATACTTGCTCGAAAAATATGGCAAGAGAGTCTACCTCATCGGCTCCGATTACGTATATCCAAGACATACCAACCGATTTCTGCGTGACTATCTTGTCGCACACGGCGGCGTCGCCGTCGCCGAACGCTATGTCGCGATCGACGCCCCCCAGCGGGAATTCCGCCCTATCATGCGTGAGATCAAGGAGGCCGGCGCCGACGTGATCTTCTCGACGGTCGTCGGACGAAGCACCAGCTTTCTCTATCAGGCCTACGCGGACGCCGGTCTCGACCCCAAGCACATGCCGATCGCGAGCCTGACGACCACGGAGGCCGAGATCCGCGCCATGGGCGGCGATGTCGGCGAGGCACATATTACCGCGGCATGTTATTTCGAGGGCGTCGAGGACCGCGCAAATTCGGCCTTCGCGTCCCGCTTCAAGCGGCGGTTCGGAGATGAACTGCCGCCAAACGTCTGCGCGGAGACCGCATACTTCCAAGTCTATATTTTTGCCCGCGCTCTGGAAAAGTCGGATTCGGCCGATACGGACGACCTGCGGCCGTTCGTCCTCGGGTCTTCGATCGAGGCCCCGCAGGGACGCGTCAGGATAGGCTCGACGGGCCATGCCGACCTCTGGACCAGGATCGGACGGGCGAACCGAACAGGACAGTTCGATCTTCTGTTCGAGTCGCAGGCGCCGGTGCCAGCCGACCCCTTCCTGCTTTGCAGCGCCGTCGGCTGATCCCGGGCTGCGCTGACCACATCTCAGAAGGCTTTGTTTCATGAAGTCCGGCGACACGCACGAGCGTTATCCGAAAAGCACATCCGCCGTCGATGATTATTCGCGAAAGATCAGCGGCCTGGTCGTTGCCGTTCAGACCAGCATGGACGAGCAGGGCAGTTTCCTGATCAGAGAGCTGCAGCGGTCACGCGTCGATCTGCGGCATGCCTATCTGCAGGGCGGAGGCCTGCCGGCCGAGGCAGATCTCATCTACTGCGACTACGCTCCGGATCTCTCGCGTCACATTCCCTGGGCCATTGGCGAGGCGACGGCAGCGCTCGTCGTGATTCTGCCTCAGAGCGAGCCTGTGTCGCCCGCCGCCCTGGAGGCTACGACGCCGGACGCGGTGCTCGCGCGGCCGTTCACCGCCAATGCGATCAAGGCCAGCCTGGTCATGGCGTTGTCTCAGTTTCGCTACGAACAGCGCCTCCGCGGCAAAGTTGCAAAGCTCGAGGAAAACCTCCGCGCAATGCGTACCATCGAGCGGGCCAAGTCGATCATCATGACGTCGCGAAACATCGGGGGAGATGACGCATACAGCTTCATCCGCTCCCAGGCGATGGCACGGCGGACGTCTGTCAGCAGCGTCGCGGAGACCATCGTCTCGTCATTCGGCCTGCTAAACGACCTGGCTCACGAATGAGCGGCAAGCGTCGCGGGCTCGCGATGGCGGCCCTCGCCGAACGGTCGCGCCGGCGCCTGGGTGTGTTGGACCGGCTGGCGGATGCGCTGGCGCGGGCCGCTGGGCACGGCACGGCGCGCTTTGCACCGCGCACTCTGTCCATTCCTCATGCCTGCCGTCAGAAGAGGCCCCAAACGAGTTGACATGGCGAGCCGATCGCCGCTACGTTCGACAACGGCAATAGGGCCTCCTCAAATAATTTGGCAGCAAAGCCTTCCCATGTCTTTCGCTTCGGCGAAGAGGACGTGCGGGGGCTGTCCACATTTCGCCCTGCAAGTCCCTCTTAACGCTTCGTAAAAGGGACGCTATATGGCTTTGACTCTTGAAGAAAAACTGAAGAAGAGAAAAATCGACGCCCTGCGTCGCGGCATTCATCGCGTGGAGGATGAAGAAGCCGGCCTGCCGTTCAATGTGAACATTGTCGGAATCGGCAAGGCCGGGGCCGATGCCGTCACCGAGGCACTGAACGCCCTGCCGTCGGCCGGGCCAAGAATGTCCGCCCTCGTCGTCGACCTCGGCGATCAGGACCTCACGCATGTTCGTGCCGCGGCCGCCGCCTTGTCGCCCGAGCGGGCCGACGTCGAGATCGTCGCGCTCCCGCCTCCGCATGCGGACGAGCTTCACGAGACGCTCGAGCACTACGACGATTTCCTGAGGCTCGAGTATCCGCTTTTTCCGTGGAAGCCGTGCCGAGAAGGCTGGCTTCCAGCCGCCGGCGAGATGCCGGAGCCCGGCCCCAGTGCACCGCGCGCCTACGCCAAGGCCGTGTATGGCCGGGCCTACTACGACGGCGGGCGTCCCCTGGCAGCGGCTCTGCGCCGCTTCGGCGAGCGGGTCGAAGCCACGCGCGCCCAGTCCATCGTCTGCGTCGTCTTCGGGATGGGCGGCGGCACCGGCAGCGGCATCGTCGTCGACATGGCCCGCCATCTGACCAATGTCGTCCTCGGACGGCGGGCGCTCGTCGTCGGCATCGGCGTCCTGCCATGCTCCGGAGACGCGCCCGAGAACCGTGGGGGCGCCCTGTTTGCCGCGCTGAACGAATTCGATTGTCTGGGCGACGAGGGCAAGAACAAGGGCATCGTGACATCGTGCGGAGAGCTGTTTCGCAACCCGTTCACGGCCGGACTGCTCCTCGTGCCCCAGGAGCACGTCTGGAGCGCCACCCGGGACCTCGCCGCGACCCAGCGGCGGACGAGCCAGGAGATCGGCTCGCTGCTGACGGCGCGAGGCGGCGCCAACCTGTGGGAGACGTTGCGGATGCTGAACTGGGTCGCGGCGCCGTCCACGCAGCACTCGGCCGCGCGCACGCCGTGGGGACCGAAGTGGATTCACATGTTCGGGTTTGCCGATCTCGGCGAAGGCCAGCTCAGCCTCGGCGCCGGCCTGCGCAGCAGCCTCGGCATCCTCGACACCTACGTCCCGGAGTTCATCGAGTTTCGCGTGCCGTCACCGGACCTAGCCGGCGCGTCGGTCGCGAGCCAGATCGAGGCGGCCTTCGCGCCGGCCGTCCCGCCCCAGATCGCCGGCGGCGGGCGTGAGGGATCCGTCCAGTTCGTACTGCCCTCGATCAGCAAGCACGACCTGCGCATCTTCTTCGCGGCCCGCGGCGATTATGAGCGCAAGACGCGCGACCAGCGCGTTCTCGATCACTCTCTGCTGCTCGAGCAGGGCATCCTGCTCAGCGAGCCGTCGACGCGCATCGACGGCATGGCCGGCGCCAGCCTGAACGGCGGCGACGGCTGGGTCGCCGTGCCGTTGAACGAGTTGCTGGGAGACCGGCCAGAGCTTTCGGCGCGTTGAGGCCGAGGCAGCCGCTGGCGCGCCGCGCCCGTTGTCATCTCCGTCCCGAGGAAAGCCGACATGCCCCTGGTCTGGTCCGACGTGCAGAAAAAATACGGTGGCGGCGCTCGCGTTCCGACGATCACGGGCGGCAAGTTCCTGCAGGTCGCCCGCGTGACGGACGAGGCCATTCATATCGAGACCCCGATATGGACCGCGGAGCTCGCACGTGCCGACCTGGAGAAGGGCGTCCTGCTCATCGAAGACGGAACCATTTCGCCGGATCCGGGCCTTTTTGTTGAAGATTACATGCTTTATGTTACACGGAACAGAGCGACATCGACTGCACATATCTTACGAGATCTTGGATTTCTCGATCAAACGGAAACATTTTCCGTGCGATGCTAGAGCGCCTTGCGATTGGGTGGAACCACCCAATCGCAAAGAAGCGCTCCAGACTCAAAAAGCTACGAGCATTTCTCTGCAATTGGATGATCTCATCCAATTGCGAAATGCTCTAGCCGCTGAAGCTCATCTTATACGAACGTCATCTGACGCAGATGCCGCAACATTCGTGAAAGGAGAACATCATGACCGCCTCCCTCTACCATAGCGCCACCGGCGTGCAGGCCCCGCACTGCATGCACGTCGTCGGCATAGGCCGGACCGGTGCGGCCTATGTCGAGGCCCTGCTGCGCACCGGCGAGATCGAGGATCAGCTGGCCGATCCGCGAGCGACGTTCTCGGCGCTCGTCGTCGATATCGGCGATCAGGACATGGGTGTGGCCCAGGACTATGCGGCGGCCTTCAGCAAACGCCTGGAATCGAGAGGCATTCCGACCGACCGCTTCCTCTTCCAGGCGGTGGCGCTGCCGGTGCCGTCGAAGGAGGAATTCTTCGAGGGCATGAACCGGACGCGTGAATTCCTGAAGCTCGAATACCCGCGCTACTACTGGAATCCCAACTTCGAATCCTACGTCCCGAAATCCTACGTCATGCCGTCCGCCGGAGAGCACTTTCCCCGCGCCGTCGCCAAGGGCATCTACGCGAACGCTTACTACTCCGGCGAACGCCCCATGGACGTCGCGCTGCGCAACTTCGTCGCGCAGATCGAGAAGGCCGGCCTGCCGTCCATGGTCACCGTCTGTTTCAGCCTCGCGGGCGGAACCGGCAGCGGCATGGTCGTCGACCTCGCCCGCCATCTGTCGAACATCAAGCTGGGGCGCCGCATTCCGGTCATCGGCGTCGGTCAGCTTCCCCATTCCGGCGACCCGGACACCTATCGGAACAGCCCGGCGCTCTACACCACGCTGAACGATCTCGACTGCATGCTCGACGAGGACAAGAACGCCGGCGTGACGGCGGTATGGGGAGATCTGTATCGCAGCCCGTTCACGGGCGGGTTCTTCGTCGTCAACCCGGAGCAGAGCTGGCAGCGGTTGACCGCCTACACCAAGACGGGCGAGGCCGCGATCCGGCAAGGCTTCAAGGAGATGGTCACCAACCGCTTCGTGGCCGATTCCTTCATGCGCTTCGTCGTCGCCGACAATGGCCGCGACCTCTTCCGCGCCCTGCGCCCATCGGGCTTGACCGGAGCGCCTCACGAAACGGTCAGCGCGAAGGCACGCAGCTGGACGCTGTTCGACGTCGCCAAGCTGACCCATCCGGGCGTGCAGGTTCTGCCCGGCGAAGCACCCTCGAAGTGGGAGGCGGTCGTCAATCAATGGATCGACTTCGTTCCCAAGTATGCCGGCCTGAAGGACGGCTTCAAGACCGACTACGGCGAGGTGCTCATCTACGGCTCACGCAATATGCCGATGGATGATATCGCCAAGGCGTTCAAGAAGATGGCCACGAAGACGTACATGCTGGACTCCGACTCCTCTCTGCACGTCTCCACGCACGAATTCTTCGACGCCCTGACCTCTTACGCCAACGTCATCCTGCCCGGCGTGGCCAAGACCGATCTCACCGCCTTCTGGGACAGCCAGGCGGTCTACGACAAGCTGCCCTGGGAAGAAAAGCTCAACGAGCATTCATGGCTGGTCGACATCGGGCCGATGCTCTCGGAGCCGGCCATCCGCTTCGAGGGCATGGCCGGTGAGTGCATCTGGGGTTGCGCCTGCTGGGTTGTCGTCCCCTATGACGAGTTGCGTGGCGACAAGCTACCGCCGCCCAACCGGAAGGTCATCATGGAGGCCGGCATCGCGGCCATGACGAAGACCGTGGTGCCCACACCCGGCGGCGCGCCGGCCAAGCCGAAGAAGGCGCCGGCTCCCGGCGAACTGGCCCCGGCGTAAGGCCCGGCAGGGACACGCCCGGGCCGAGGGTGCAAACCACCGGCCCGGTGCGAAAGGAACCTTCACTGGAGAGTGCACGATCCTCGCCGAGGGCGCCTCCAGATTTGCACGGGAAAGGCCAGGCCATGCCCATCAGCGAAACAGCCGCAAGACGGAGCGGGCGCATTCCTGCCACCGTCGTGACAGGCTTTCTCGGGTCGGGAAAGACGACGTTGATCAACCGGATTCTGCGGGACCAGCACGGCAAGAGGATTGCCGTGATCGTCAACGAGTTCGGCGAGATCAGCATCGACGGACAGCTGGTCGTGCAGGACGATCAGGCCGAGCTCGTCGAGTTCAATAACGGCTGCCTATGCTGCACGGTGCGCGGCGATCTTGTGGAAACGCTGGCGAAGCTGCAGGAACGTGCGGGGGAGCTCGACGGCATTCTCATCGAGACGACCGGGCTGGCGGATCCGGCTCCGGTCGCGTCGACGTTCTTCGTCGCGGACGAGGTCAAGGCGGGTATCAAGCTGGACGCCTTCGTCACCGTCGTCGACGCCGTCAATCTCGACACCAACCTCGATCAGAGCGCCGAGGCGGTGGAGCAGGTCGCCTTCAGCGATATCGTCCTGATCAACAAGACCGACCTCGTCGGGCCGGACAAGATCCGGGAGGTCGAGGCCCGCGTCCGCAAGCTCAACCCGCTCGCCATCATCCATCACACGGCGAACGCCGACATCGATGTCGGCAAGGTCATCGGCGTCGGCGCGTTCGATCTGGTGCAGAAGCTCGAGGTCGACCCCCAGTTTCTCGATGATCACGAGCATGAGCACGACGCCAATGTGACCTCGTTCGTGATCGAGGAGGCCGGGCTCGTCGACATCAACCGGTTCGCGCTCTGGATGAACCAGCTGGCCCAGGAGCGCGGTGACGATCTCTATCGGACGAAGGGCATCTTCAACGCCCAAGGGTTCAGGGAACGGCTCGTATTCCAGAGCGTGCGCATGCTGACCACGATGAGGCCAGACCGCCCTTGGACCGAGGGCGAGAACCGGGTGTCTCAGTTTGTCGTGATCGGTCGCAACCTCGATCGAGCCGAATTCGCGGAAGGCCTGGCGCGCTGCGTCGTTCCGATGACCCGCGTGGCGTAGGGCCGCCAACCCGATGGATGCCCCGCCGCCGTTCCAGGCCAACGCGCGTGAGCTCCTCTACCGCGTTCATGTCTTTTGTTGCACCAACGAAAGGCCGAAAACACATTGGCGCGGCTCCTGCGGCGGGCGCGGCAGCCGGCAGCTATGTGACTATATGTGCCGGCTCGGCATGGTTCTCGGCGCCAAACGCATCCGCATCAATCACGCCGGATGCCTCAACGTCTGCGAACATGGTCCTGTCATGGTGATCTATCCCGACGGGATCTGGTACCGCTACGAGACGGAGGCCGACGTGGAGGAGATCCTTCGCTCGCATGTGCTCGGCGGGGTCCCTGTCCAACGTCTTGCCGTATCGATCGATCCCAGCACCCTTCATGGCTGACCGCGCAGGCTGCGACGCGGCGCCGACGCCTAGAGCATTTCGCCATTGGATGGACCCATCCAATGGCAGAGAAATGCTCATAGTCTTTTGAATCCGGAGCGCTTTCTCGCGATTGGGTGAGTCCACCCAATCGCAAAGCGCTCTAGGCTCGGCCCCGCTCCTCGAACAGCCCGCGTGCCGCCGCGAGGGTTCCCGTGGCATGATGGGAAGCGGCCGCGCTCGACGCCCAGGTCGGCGACGGCGTCGCATCGCGAGTCGGACCCGCCGAGGATCGACGATGGTGGCCAGCGACAGCTTTGCCGAGTTCCTGCGCGAGCAGCTCGCGCCCCTCGGGCGCATCACCATGCGGCGCATGTTCGGCAAGACAGGGGTGTTCTGCGACGGGTTCATGCTCGGAATGGTGAGGGACAACACGCTCTACGTCCGGGTCGATGACGACAACCGGGCAGCTTTCAAGGAAGCGGAGGCGCTTCCTCCCCTCAACTACGAGAAGCAGGGCAGCACCATAGACCTCGCGTTTTGGCGTGTGCCGGAGCGCATGTTCGACGAGCCCGACGAGCTCGTCGCATGGGCACGGTTGGCGCTGGGAGCCGCGCGTCGGGTCGCCGTGAAGCGGGAGCGGACGCCGCCACGGCGAAAAGCTCAGCGCCGCCTGGGCGGATCACGCGAGACGGGATGACAGGAACCGCGCGATCTCGCCGAAGGCCTCTTCCGTCTCCGGGACGAAGGAGGCGAGAAACTGGGCGTGGCTCTGGCCTTCGAACACCTGAAGCGCGGCGTCGACGCCGGCCCGTCGCAGCTTGCGGTGGGTGCGCACCGTGTCGCTCAGCAGGAGATCGCGCGTGCCCGACGTCAGGATCGCCGGCGGGAAGCCTTGGAGGTCGCCGAAGATCGGCGAGATCATGGGATCGCGCAGGTCATGGCTCCCGGCGTAGAGCCCGGCCGCCGCGCCGACCCAGCCGGTGTCCGCCACCAGGACGTTGTCGACGTAGGCATTCGCCATGACCGAATCCCCTGCCCCGGTGAGATCGGCCCAGGGCGTTCCGGGAGCGATCGCGGCAGGCAGCGGAAGGCCCTCAGCCCTGGCACGCAGCACCATGGCGAGGGCGAGCCCGCCGCCGGCGGAGCTGCCGTAGATGCCCATCCGGCGCGGGTCGTGCTCGGCCGTCAGCGCCCGCCATACCGCCATGGCGTCGTCCAGCGCCGCCGGATAAGGAAAGTCCGGCGCCATGCGGTAGTCGATGGAGATGCTGCGGAAGCCGCCGTAGCCGGCCATGAGCATGGCTTCGCCGGCCCCCGCCTCGCCGGGATAGAGCACATAGCCGCCGCCGTGCACATGCACCAGCAGGCGGTCGCGATTTGCCGCCGGCAAGTCCTCCGGTGTGACTGCGAAGATGGGAACGCCGGCGATCCGGCCCGGCTCGACGCGGACCTTGAGCCGCTCCTTGATCTCTGCCAGGCGCGGCGTCACCGCCTCGGCGCTGCGGCGCGCCAGCTCGTTCCACGCCGCGGGCGTGCCCGGCACGACGTCCCAGCCGGCGGGATACGGCGCGGCGATGCGGGCCTGCAACTCGGGGCTGACCGTCCCCGGCACCGGCAGCGAGCGCGCCGGCAACGCCCGCGCCGCGAAGTCCGCAGAGCGGGCGAGCGCCGCACCGATCGCGCCTCGCATCGCCGGCAGGCCGGCGAGCAGCGGCGCCAGCGCTACGAGCCGCCGAGTCGGGCCGGCGAGACGTCGTGGTATCGAGCTGGCCATCGTTCCCTCCGCCCCGTAAGCGCTCGAGAGCCAAGAGGTTGGAGCATTGACGAGGCCAAGGACAAGCTCGATGCTACCGCCGTGAACGAAAAGCCGTCCGAAGGCGGCAACGGGAGGAACGGCATGGAACAGCCCCGCATGGCGGCTTTGCGGCTCTTTGCGCTCACGGGCCTGGCGCTCGCTGCGTCGGCGAGCTCCGCCCTGGCGCAGAAGACATACGATCCCGGCGCGAGCGATACCGAGATCAAGATCGGCAACACCACGCCCTATAGCGGGCCCGTCTCGCCCTACAGCCTCATCGCCAAGACCGAGGCGGCCTATTTCCGCATGATCAATGACAAGGGCGGGATCAACGGACGCAAGATCAAGCATATCTCCTACGACGACGCCTACAGTCCGCCGAAGACCGTCGAGCAGACACGCAAGCTGGTGGAGAGCGACGAAGTGCTGCTGGTCTTCAGCGCGCTGGGCACACCGACCAACACGGCGGTGCAGAAATACCTGAACGGCAAAGGCGTGCCGCAGCTGTTCATCTCGACCGGCGGCAGCCAGTGGGGCAATCCCAAGCAGTTCCCCTGGACCATGGGCTATACGCCGACCTATCGCGGCGAGGGCCGCATCTACGCCCGCTATATCCTGGCCAACCATCCGAATGCCAAGGTCGCGATCCTCTACCAGAACGACGACTACGGCAAAGATTACCTCAACGGCTTCAAGGACGTCGTCGGCGACAAATATGCCAAGCTGGTCGTCGCCGAGGCGACCTACGAGGGCAACGACCCGACGATCGACAGCCAGATCCTGCGGCTACAGGCATCCGGTGCCGACGTCTTCTTCAACGTCACGACGGCCAAGTTTGCCGCCCAGTCGATCAAGAAGATGGCCGAGGTCAACTGGAAGCCGGTGCACCTGCTGAACAGCGTGTCGAACTCGGTGGGATCGGTGCTGAAGCCCGCCGGCTTCGAGAACGCCAAGGGCATCATCTCGGTGGCCTACCTCAAGGACGCCACCGATCCGCAGTGGAAGGACGACCCGGGCTTCAAGGAGTGGTCCGCCTTCATGGACACCTACTTTCCCGAGGGCGATCGCAACAACTCCTTCACCGTGCTGGGCTTCTGCACGGCGCGCACCCTGGTGCGCGTGCTCGAGCAGGCCGGCGACAACCTCACCCGCGCCAACGTGATGAAGCAGGCGGCCAATTTGAAGGACGTGGAGGTCGGCATGCTGCTGCCGGGCGTCACCGTCAACACCAGCCCGACCGACTACTTCCCAGTGGAGAAGGAGCAGCTGCAACGCTTCAACGGCGAACGCTGGGAGCTGTTCGGCCCGATCGTCAGCGGCGAGTGACGACCGGACGTCGGCGTCGCCCTGGACACCGATGATCCTGCCCTGCTCGAGCATCGCCCGATCAGACGAGACCGTCTGATCGGGTGAAACGCCCCAACGTCTTGAATGGGATGCTCATCCACCGCGTCGTTGCTCGAGCGCGAGCGTCACATCCTCAAGATCGTCGAATATCATCGGCGCGCCGATCTTCTCGAGGACGCCGGCGCGGTTCAGGATCTCCATCGGCTCATTGTGGAGCTCGGCGATTCCAAGGGCGAGCCCACGCTGGGCGAACGCGGCGTGCACCTCCTCGAGCATGGCGGCCGCCGTCGAATCCAGCTGTGCGACGGCGCTGGCGTCGAGGATGAACCACCGCGTGCCGTCAGCCAGCTCCCTCGCGTGGCTTTCGAGCCGGGCTCTGACGTAGTCCACATTGAAGAACAGGATGCTGCCCTCGATCAGGCAGACAGCCACACCGGGGACCGGTCGCGCCGCCTTCGACCGATGCAGCTTGTAGAAGCCGGATTGTCCGGGAATGCGCCCGAGCATCGCATCACGGGGACGCATTTCCTTGAGCAGCACGTAGAGAAGCGTCGCCGCAACGGCGATCACGACGCCGCTCAGCACGCCGAGACTGACGGCGCCCCACATGCCGATCAATGCAAAGACGAACTCCATGCGGCTGACGCGCCAGACCGTCCGCAAGCCGGCCACGTCGATGAGGCTCAATGCGGCAGCGGCGAGAACCGCGCCCAGCGCGGGGACCGGAAGCAGCCGAAGAGCGCTGTTGAGGTAGAGCAGCATGATCGTCAGCGCGAGAGCCGCCACCAGCGCCGACATCTGCGAACGACCGCCGGCCGACATGTTGATGGCGGTGCGCGAGTCCGACACGGTGACGGGGAAGCCGCTGAACAGACCCGACGCGATGTTGGCCGCCCCGAAGCCGACGAGCTCCTTGTTGGTATCGACCTCGAAATTGCCCCGCGCGCCAAAGCTGCGTGCTGCGACGAGGCCGGAGCTGAAGCCGACCAGCCAGACCGCTCCGGCACCCAGCAGCAGCTCCCTGATCGACAGCTTGATGTCGACGGGGAAGGACAAGGCAGGGAGCGCCTCCGGCAGGCTTCCGACGACCTTGATGCCTTTGCCTTCGAAATCGAACAGCGCCGAAGCGACGCCAGCCAGCACGACCGCGACCAACGGCCCGGGGATGGGCGAGCGGACGCGCGCCAAGACCATCAGGAGCGCGAATATCGCTGCCCCGAGCATGACCGATGGCCAGTGGATCAGGTCCGCCTTCCGAAGGAGCTCGATGAATGGCGGGAACAGGCCGTCGGACTCGATCTTGACGCCCGTAAACCGCCCGATCTGCCCGACGAGGATGGAGATCGATATCCCGCTGATGAAGCCGATCAGGATCGGCCGGGACAGAAAGGCGGCAATCGCACCGAGCCCCAGCTTGCTCGCTGCCAGGCAAAGAACACCGACGGCGAGAGCCAGTGCCGCAGCGGCGACGACCCGATCGGCCGGCGTCGCGGCGGTCATGCCGGCGAGAACGGCCGCGAGCACAGTCATGGTCGCCGCATCGGGGCCGACCATGAGCTGGCGGGAGGGCCCGAACAGGGCATAGCCGACCAGCGGCAGGATGCTGGAATAGATGCCCACTTCGACGGGCAGACCCGCGATGGCCGGGTAGGCGATCGCGCTGGGGATGGCGACGGCTGCGACCGCGAGCCCCGCGGTGATGTCAAAACGCAGCCAATCCGCTCGATAGCCCGCAAAACCGCTGAGTATCGGCAATCCGGTCAACATGGACTGACCTCACGAGCACGCAACATGAGGAAGCGTGAGATGAGCAACCGGGGGTCATTCAACCCAATTTCCGCAACGGCAGGACGTGCCGATTTTCTGTGCGGTTACAACTGCGAACATCGGCAATACAGCCGCCGATGTCGCGGCCGTGAGCATCGCGCGATTGCCGGGATTCGACGCCCCCTACTTTGGGATGATCCGCAAGGTGGCCAGGACCGGTCTGCTCAAGGTCCTCCCGTCTCCGGCCGAATGGCCCAACGGCGAGCCCTCGGCATCCGCCTGCGCAAAATGCTCCAGCCGGCAGCCGATGACGACGCGTCAACCATGCCTCATGCCGTCGCCCCTCTGCTCCACGAACCGCGTCTCGCAAGACGGCAAGCAGCGCGCAGAGCGCATGCCCGCCGCCGCCTGTTTGATCTCCCAAGGCTTGAGGCGCCTCGGGGCGACGCGAAGGGTCCCGGCCTCGCGAGCCCGGCCATGGGCGTACGTCGAGCCGGCCGGGGTCAGTGCTGGGCCGACGGCCTTGGCGACTCATCGACGACGGTGCAACGCGCCAGCTCCGTCAGACATTGCTTGGCCCGGACCTGACATTCGGTAAACCGCCGCAGGGCGCGCGACAAATGCCTCATGGCGTCCGAGCCACTGCTCGCTTGCGGCATGTCCTCACCCAGGGCGAAGGCATCGCGTGCCCCCTCGAGCAACCGGTCGAAATAGCCGGACGCGAGGACCTCAGGCTGATGGATGCGGATCTCGGCGCATCTGCTGTCCGCACGCTCGAGAATTTGTGCGGCCGACGCTCTCGCGTCGCCAAGCAGCTCTTCAGGCGTGCGTCGGAGCCGGATCTCCCAGAACTCATTCGTCTCATCGTAATAATAATAACCATGTCCGGGTATATGCATGATTGCATTGCGGTTGGCAGGGCCGATGCACCCCATGTAGATGCCTTGATCGCCGTCGTCCGGCTGCATGACCGCCGTAAACGCATTGACACGATGGCAGACAGAGCTTGGCCAGGGAGCTCCGGTCGCCCAAGCTATCTCACGCTCCCGGTGCGACATTCGCTGGCCGTCGTCCCGGTATCGTTCCGGCGCGCTGGTCGAATAAATTTCGACAATTCCGTCGAGATCGATATGGCCGTAACTTGCACGCAGGGCCTCGAACAAATAGCGGTTCCGGCCCTGCGAGCTCTTCGTCGACAGCGCTGACGCAAGTTGCCGCTCGCCCAGATGCGCGACCGACGCCGGCTTATCCTCGATCCATCCCTCTACGACATTGAACTGGTAGCCGTGTCTGGCGGGGGCAAATCCGCCTGAGGACCTCGGATGAACCGAGTTGTTGTTGGCATACAGGAAGTCATAGCTTCGGCCGGCGTCATCGAATGAAACCTCCCGGATAATGGGATCTACGCCGACCGCGAGCGACGGGCGTGCCTCGCAAACATAACCATACGAAGCGTCAGCGTAGAATCCGCCCACGGAGCCGAGGATACTGCCCACGTCACCGATCGGCCAGCTCAGCTCGTTGCGCAGCGCTTCCTTTGCCGAGCTCGCGAATCGAAGATTATGGAACACCGACGCTCCACGCCTGAGACCGTAACCGCGATCGCTGCCGCCTTCGATACCGTGCAGCCCCCCGCCATGATGGATATAGGCAAGACCTTTGTTGTTCATTCCGGGATGCCCGGCAAAAAAGTACTGTCCCAGGCCCGGGATAAAGCCGACGATCGAGAACGGCGTGTAAATGAAGGCGTTACCTTCATCGGGAAATGCGACGACAGTCGCCTGGAACGTGCAATCGTGATCCGTCGACGAGCCGGCGATCAATCGCCGATCCCGGGTCGCAGCTCCCCAGGCGCAGGCGCCGCTGCAGAGGTCGACATTGCTGTCAGCCATATTCTCGGCGACGCTCTGCCCTCCGAAGTAGGACGCGTCCGCCTGCTCTTCTGCGTCGCCAGCGCTGCCGTCGGCAAGGTCACGAACCCCATGGCCGAGGATGCCGGCCTTCACCGGCTCGAAATGCCCCGTCCATAGTTGAATGACGTTCAGAAAATTCAGCTGAAGGCCGGCCTGTGCGGCCGCATCGACCCAGCCGCGGGCCATCTCAGGGATCTCCGGCGCATACGTCTCAAGCTGAGCAAGCCATTTCTTAATGATCTCGATTTCG
Organism: Chelatococcus sp. KU-N122; assembly: GCF_055391085.1. Taxonomy (NCBI): domain Bacteria; kingdom Pseudomonadati; phylum Pseudomonadota; class Alphaproteobacteria; order Hyphomicrobiales; family Chelatococcaceae; genus Chelatococcus; species Chelatococcus sp. KU-N122. The sequence continues at coordinate 8,232,149 of NZ_AP043981.1, forward strand.
TCGTCCGCAAATTCCCGCTGTGAAATTTGCACGAAGGCCCATTTTCCAAAAATATCTATAACCTGCTCGACGTACTGGCGCCCCATCTCGTAAGATGATCCGGATATGACTATGATGGGACATACCGACGGCACCACCGGAACATCGTCCGCAAACTTGATCTCGGCCTCTTTCTTATGGATCAGGATCTCATCTCGATACTTACCCGCCGCAACGTTCGAGCGGCGTGATTCGGGCTGAGACAATATAGAGCTCGACTCGTTGGCGATATGTGTCGCAATATTAAACAATCTCTCTGCCTCGACCGCATCTCGGCGATCTGCGGTATATTCGGCAAAGTACATATACGTACCGCCATACCTTCCGGCGTGCCATTTGGCCTTGCTGCAGAAAAGCACAGCCAGATCAATGTTGCCCCGCTCCCGAGCGTATACATCCGAGAGTGGAAGGTGATTGATCAACGCTCGGTTGGCATCGTAAATCGCATACTGCGCCGTGCGGGCCAGTTCCGTCAGCCTTTCGGCTTGCGCTTGCCGCGTCGATTGAACGGTCGGAACCACGGGATCGCTACTGGCCATCGAAGGTCTCCTACTTAGTCTTGCCCGTCCGAGCGGGCAGAGCGGAATCAAGTTCTCTCTCGAGCTCTCTCAGATCAGCCGTTATCGACCGGATCATCGCCTTGGGATCCTTCTTGAGCGATCGCCCGCCGTCCGATCGCGTCAGCCCATGAAAGGCGATGTCGACCAGCTGGTCCGACAATTCCTGGGGGCTCCTTCGGCCGCCCGGCGAGTACCACCAGGACGTCCAGCTCGCGATCCCGAGCACGGCCAGTGCCGCCGTCCTGGAATCCATCGGCCGTATCTCGCCGGCGGCGATTCCGTCCTCGATCAACCTGGAATAGATCGCAAGAATCCGGCGACGCCCGTGCTCGAACTTTTCCTTTATGTCCGGGGGCATTTCCGCCGCAAGCTGGTCGAGCACACGCAGACGCGCGCCCCCGGACAAACGTCCATCGACGAACGTCGAGAGCAGCTCCCGCAGCCGATCCAGGGCGGATCCCTCCTGGCTCGCCGCCGTCCGTTCGAGCCTATCGGCTGCCGACGTCGTATGCTCCTCGACCAACGCGGCGAGGATTTCGTCCTTGCTCTTGAAATAATGGTAGAGCGCAGAGCGGCTGAGGTCCAATGCCTGGGCCACGTCGTGGATCCGTGTCTGCGCGTAGCCCTTTGCCTCGAAGACTTCCGCCGCCTTCGTGAGAAGCTCTTCACGGATCAATTCTCTGCGCGGGCTCGGTGGGTCGATTTTGGTGCTCATAGTGCCCAACGATAGTTGCCCCACTTGCGTGGGCGGGTTGCGCCGAAATGCGCGACTCTTCAGGCCCTTCTTCATATTCGATCGGTGAGAGCCCGCCCAGCGCCGCGACGGTGGCGTTGCTGTCGGCACATTCCGCAGCCGTGACGTGACAGCTTCAGTGCGCAGCGAGCCCTTGCGGCGAACGCGACCGCGTATAGAGTTCATAGAATCCCGGGCAGTATTCCGGCAGGCGCTCCGCGTCGACGCGGCCCGTCCGGGTCAGGAAGCTATAGACGAAATCGAGCGGCTCCTGTTGCACCACCTGGGCCAGATTTTCATACCAGGTGAAGCTTTTCTCCGCGGCCACACGGAAGCGTTCCCGCATCGGCCGTCTCAGCTCTTCGAATTTTCCAAGCGCGAGCGGCACGCTCTCGGTCTGATCGATCGCCTCGAACAGGGCTGCGGCGTCATCCATGGCGAGCCGCGTTCCCGAGCCGATCGAGTAATGGGCGGTGAGCAAGGCGTCTCCCAGCAGAACCGCATTGCCGGCGGACCAGTGCGCGTTCGTGATCACCGGGAAGCGACGCCAGACGGAGCGATTGTCCATCAGGGAGTCGCCGTCGAGCTCCGGAGCGAAAACGGCCTCCATGATGGCCCGCCGCTGGTCATCGCTCATGCCGGCGAAGCCGGCCTGCTCCCAGGTGGTCGCGTCGCATTCGGCGACGAAGGTGCTCATGGACGGAGTGTACGGATAGCAATGCCCGACGAACCGGCCAAGCGGCGTTTCGCGGAAGATCAGGCTTCCGGGCGTCATGGCCCGCTCCACCCCATACCAGGCGAAATGATTGGTGAGGTAATGGACGCTGGTCCCGAAGCCGTCGCCATGCAGGCGACGAATGACCGAGTTGGCTCCGTCGGCGCCCACGACGAGGTCGTAGCCGGAGAGCTGGTCCAGGCTCTCGATGCGAATATCGTGACGCAGATCGACACCGACGGCGGAGCAGGCTCCCTGAAGGATTTGCAGCAGATCCAGGCGGCCGATCGCCCCGCCGATCTGGGCGTACTCGAGAAGAATGTCGGCCCCGTTGATGTGAATTCGCTGCTCGTTGCCGAACACCATGCTCTTTGTGATGTGGTCGTGAACCTCCGGGTCCATGCTGCGGATCCGCTCCCGCGCCTTGCCGCCAAGCCCGACGCCGAACCCGAAGGTCGCGCCGGGCGCGTTCTGCTCGAACACGGTGACGTCATGGCCTGGAGAGTGCCGCTTGAGCAGGCGGGCAAAGTAGAGGCCGGCCGGCCCGCCACCGACGACTGCAATTCGCATATGAATCTCCACGTTCTTGTTCTAGATAGCTTCAGATTCCCGGCCGCTGGACATCGGACGTCACATTGGCGGTTTCCTCGCGAATCTGTTCCCTGATCATTTCCTTCAGCCTCGGCTTGGACAGCTTGCCGGCGGAGGTCATCGGAAAATCGGAGACGATTTCGATCCGCTCGGGCCACTTGAACTTGGCGAGACCTTTCGATGACAGAAACGAGCCGAGCTCTTGTGCGGTAATCAGCGCGTTCGCGGCCGTGGGGATGACATAGGCGCAGGCGCGCTCCCCGTAGGTCGCATCGGGCATGCCGACGACCGCGATGGCGCCGATGGACGGATGCTCGATGGCGACCCGCTCAACTTCCTCGCAATTGATCTTTTCGCCGCCGCGGTCGACGACATCCTTGATGCGCCCCTCGAAGACGAGATAGCGTCGCCCGCCGATCTCGCGAAACCGCATCAGATCGCCGGAGCGGTAGAAGCCGTCCGTCGTGAAGGCGACCTGGTTGCGCTCCTCCGCGTCGAAATATCCGCGTGTCGTGCAGGGGCCGCGAACAACGAGCTCGCCGACGTCCTCCGCCGCCACCTCGTCCTCGCTCTCCGGCTGCAGCAGCTTGACCTCGTCGAAGGGCGACAGCGGGCGGCCGACGGTGGTGTGCACCGCCTCCGGCGGATCGGACGCATTGCAGTAGCTGAGCAGCCCTTCGGTCATACCGAAGATCGGCCAGGTCGGTGCGCCGCCCACGAAGGAGCTGTACCTCGCAACGCCGCCCGTGATCGAGAATCCCCGCACGTTCGAAAAGTCGATGCGATCGCGCCAGCCGGCCTCCAGCAGCCGGAACAGAACGGCCGGCGGCAGGATCATCCAGTTCGGCTTGCGCTGGGCCAGGAGAGCGCCGACCACGGCAGGGTCGAGGGTCGCCGAAACCGCCACCTCGCCTCCCGACAGCAGCGCCGGAGCCCAGATGCACGCCATGGGCGCGTTGTGCATCATCGGGTTCGGCGTGAACGCGACGGTCTCCTCGTCGAGCCCGTGGCACGTCACGACGGTACGCACCGTATAGAGATATTCGTTGTTGAACCGCGGAATGATCTTGGGCACCCCGGTCGTTCCGCCGGAGAGCTGGAACAGCGCGACCTGGAACGGATCAAGCTCTACGCCAGCCACCCGAGCTCGCGCATCCGCCGCGTCCTCCTGCTCGATCAGACTGTCGAAGGCATGGAGCCCCTCCTCCGGGCGATCGGGCCGACCGGACGCAGCGATGGTAAAGGCCAGAGAGGGGATCTCGGTGCGCATGTCCCGCGAGAATGCGACGTAGTCGAAGCGAGGATCCGTCGCCGGGATGAAGTGGGCCCGCGCGCCCGAATGACGGCCGATGTAGCCGATCTCGAGCCCACGGTGAGCGGCCAGGGTACAGACCGGGATGAGGCCGACCTTGAGACATGCCACGACGGCGATGACCAGCTCTTTCGAGTTCGGCAGCTGGAAGAGCACCCGATCCAGCGGCTGCAGGCCGAGACGCAACAACGCCGAGGCCGCCTTGTCGGTCAGGACGTCCAAGTCCCGATAGGATAAAACGCAGTCCACCTCCGAAACGGCGATGCGATCCGGCCATCGACGCACCGCATCCCGGAATGCAGAGGCAAGTGTTTCTTGTGTCAACACGCCCGCATCGACGTAATAGTTCAGGCGATCCGTCGGCTGATAGACAACTCCGCGCATCCGGTCACGTGGCCCTACGCTCTCCATTGAATCCCTCCCGGTTCGCTTTCGGCGCGGATACCAGTTCTACGGCCGCGGGGCACGCGCGTCCCAGCGTCAGCACTCGACATGTCTCGATCTCAGAACGACGGATAGGTGTCAACCGAATTCGTCACGTATGTCGAAAATTAGTTTGACATGTCGATTTTGCTCCCGCATCAAATTGCCAAGGGCGCGCCGCACGACCATGCGCCGAAAGAGGAGACGGGGCATGCGGACAGTAACGGCCAAGTCGTCGCAACCTGGCGTGGCGACAACGACTGCGGGCCTGCGCGCGACCCAATGGGATGAAGACCGCCTGCCGACGGGAGTCTCGTTGACGGTCCACCCGCTGCGCACGGCGGACGGCGCTTCCGTCACCGGTTATCTGTTCCGCCGTGGGGGAGAACGCACGGTCGTATGCAGCATGCACCCCCGCGAAATCGTGGTCGCCAACTATGTCGTTCCCGAGGTTCTCCTGGGAGGCTGCGCGATGTGGGTCCTCGGGCCACGCTCGCCGGGCAACGATCTGCGGCTCGAGCACGAGACGGCACTGCTCGATCTGGCCGCCGGACAACGCTTCCTACGCGACGTATTGGGCTTCGAGCATTGCGTATTGCAAGGCACGTCGGGCGGCGGCCCGCTCGCCGCATTCTACTGCCAGCAGGCGGCCCGACGCCCTGAAGACCGCCTCAAGCGCACGCCTGGGGGACGACCGATCGACCTCGAGGGAGCGCTGCTTCCGCCAGCCGACGGCGTCATCTTGCTCTCTGCCCATCTCGGCCAGGGCCAGCTGATGATGAACTGCATCGATCCCGCCGTCGTGGACGAACGCGATCCGCTGGCGAGCGATGACAGCCTTTCGGCCTTCAGCCGCGAGAACGGCTTCCGCCGGCCTCCCGAGAGCTCATCCTATTCCGCGGCCTTTATCGCGCGCTATCGCGCGGGCCAGCGCGATCGCGTCGCTCGCATCGACGCCCATGCCCGCGAGCTGCTGGCCCGCAGGGCGGAGGCACGGAACCGGCTCAAGGCCGCGCCCAGTCCGACCGACGCTGTCCTCGCCGCCTACGCCCCGATCTTCCAGGTCTGGCGCACCGACGCGGACCCGAGATGTTTCGATCTGTCGCTCGATCCGTCGGATCGGTCCTACGGCTCTCTGTGGGGCCCGAACCCGATCGCCTCGAACTTTGGCAGCATCGGCTTCGGGCGGGTCTGCACGCCCGAGAGCTGGCTGTCGAACTGGTCGGGCCTGTCCTCGAATGCATCCATGGAAGCCTGTGCGCCGGACATCCGGCAGCCCTGCCTCATGATCGAGTACACCGGCGACAACAGCGTGTTCCCGCAAGACGCCGCCGCGATCTTCGGCTGGCTCGGCAGTGCCGACAAGGTGCACCGCCGGATTCAGGGAAATCACCATGGGCAGCCGATCGCCGAGGGCGCGCCGAGCGGACAGCTTCAGGCGGGGCAATGCGTTCGAGATTGGCTCGAGGCACACCGCTTCGCCTGAGGCTCCGCAGCCGGCGATCTCGAGACAATGGAGACAAGGCATGGGCGCCCCTCTCGTCAGAATGGGTCTGATCGTTCCCAGTTCCAACACCACCATGGAAACCGAGATCCCGGCGATCCTGCAAGCGCGGGAGCGGGCAGGGATCAGCGAGCACCGGTTCACCTTCCACTCCAGCCGCATGCGGATGAAGCATGTGACCAAGACCGAGCTCGAAGCCATGGACCGCGACAGCCTTCGCTGCGCGGCGGAGCTCGCCGACGCGCCCGTGGCAGCCGTCGGCTATGCTTGCCTGGTCGCGATCATGTCGATGGGGCTCGGCTACCACAGGCAGTCGGAAACGCAGCTCGAAGGCGTGCTGAGGTCGGAAGGGCGCGCCGTGCCCGTGGTCACCTCCGCGGGCGCGCTGGTGGATGAGCTCGCGCGCGCCGGGGTCCGGTCCGTGGCTCTCATCACGCCCTACATGCGCCCTCTCACCGATCTCGTCGTGGGCTACATTCGGGCCGAGGGGATCGCGGTGACCGACGCGATCGCCCTCGCGATCAGCGACAATGTCGCCGTCGGCCGGCGGGATGCGGAGCTGCTGCTGAACGACGTTGCCCGCCTGGACCTCGGCGGCGTCGATGCCGTCGTTCTGTCCGCCTGCGTCCAGATGCCGTCGCTGGAGGCGATCGAGCGGGTCGAGCAGAAGCTCGGCCTGCCCGTGACCTCGGCGGCCGTCTGCACCACCCGCAAGATGCTGAGTGCGCTCGGCCTGGAGCCGGTCGCGCCGGGCGCCGGCTATTTCCTGTCGGCGCAGAATCTGGCTGCGGCGACGCTGGGAGCCCTGACAACGCCTGCTGGCGAAAACTCCGCGTGTGCAGTTGCAAATTAAATCGCGAGACAACTCACACTAATACTGACAACTGCCCTACACTTTTCTCAAAAAATCCCGTCGAATCGACGGCCCAGACGAAATGGAGGCGAGACATGCCGCACGACACGCAAGTCGCGCAAGCAACAGATTCACCTTATACACAGGCGCGAGACTATCGGACAAAGGCCGTATCGACGGCGGACCTGACAAGGGCCAGCCAGGACGGAGAGCGCCTGGCCCTCGACGGGGTGGACCACACCGCGAGACCGACCTGGAAGCTGCGCGAGACGATTGAATTCTACAGGGACATCCTCGGCCTCCCTCTCGTCCATACGATCAGCGCGCGCGGCTGGGGGCCCGAGGGACATCCCGACTTTCTGCACTTCTTCTTCGACGCGGGAAAGACGGCGACCATTGCCTTCTTCTACTACATAGGCACGGATCGCCCGGACAAATACACGCCCGAAGACAGTCATTTCTATTCCGCCACGCATACGGCCTGGAGCGTTCCAAGCTCCGAAGAATTGGTGCGCTGGAAGACCACTCTGGAGCGCAGGGGTCTCGCCGTATCGGCCTATACGCGCCACGAGATCCTCGAATCCATCTATTTTCGGGATCCGAACGGATACCCGATCGAGATCACCCTTCGGCTCCGCGATCTCGAGGTCATCGATGCAAAGGATGCTGCGCTGACGCTCGAAGCGGCGATCCAGCTCGAGGATGAGCTGCATGCGAACGGCGATCGTCTTCGCGACATCGACACGGTTTGGCGCAGGAAGGCGAAGCTCGTCGAAGCACTGATCGGGAACGCCTGAGATGGTCATCGTCTATGTCCTTGACGTTCCGGAGTTTCTTCCCGTCGTCCATGCGGCGCGGGCCATTCCGGAATGCGTCATCACAAAATCGGACGAGGGCTATCACAGGATCGAGGCGCCGACCGAGATCACCCTCTCCCGAAAAGCCATGAACATGAAACCCGCGGTTTGGTACGGGCTGTTTACGGGCGGACTGAACGGAGAGATCGCCGAGTTCGGCCGCGACGTCGTGCGTGTCGTCGGAACCAACCGGGCTTTGTAACCCGCGCCGGGACCTGCGGGCGCAAGTTGGGCCGCCGTGAGGCCCGGCCCGCAGGACATGATCATTGCCGCGAATACGGCCCAAGACCTTATCCACGCGGCCGCCACTCGGGCGCTCGACGAGCGCGCAGCAGCGCTCCGGATTCAAGAAAAAAATCGTGATCATGCCTCGACAGATGGATGTTCCCATCCGCTAGAGCATTTTTCAGCAATTAGACACGTCTCGTCCGATAGATAAACGCTCTTCTTAGCCGACGCATGCTTGAGGGCTGAACGGCATAAATTCACCAATCACAAACTGGGGGAGATCGACAACTATGCAAAGGTACGTGCGCTATGATTGTTTGCAAGAAGCGACCGACGCTCGGAACGAGGTCGCCTTGCCGACACGTTTCGACAGGACGGCAAGCGTCTCCATATGTATTCTGAGCGGCACTTTGGCCGCATCGTGCCCCGTCACGAGCGCTCGAGCAGGCGATCTGCCGACGAGCAAGGCACCTCCGACCGAATACGTGCGGACCTGTCCTGCACACGGCATAGGCTTCTTCCAGATACCGGGCGCCGACACCTGCATCAAGATCGGCGGTCGAGCCAGGTTCGACTATCAGTTTTACTCTGCACCGCAGATGAACGTTGACCGGTCGAATTTTCGCGGGTCAGGACGCATCTCGGTCGATGCGCGCACCGCGACGGACTGGGGCACGCTTCGCACCTTCATCCGCTATGACATCAATTCGGCCACTGGATCCGATATCGCGACGCCGCCGCTGCTGCGCTACGCTTATGCGTTCGGCGCGACCGGCATCGACACTTACGGTCGCCAGCAGAAGCAGGTCGACGCAGACAAGGCCTTTGTTCAGTTCGCCGGCCTGACGGCCGGCCGCTCCGCCTCGTTCTACGACTTCTACGCCGGGGACATCGAGCTCATCGGCCTTCCGATCGCGTCCAGCCGCTCGTCCACGACCCTGGCCGCCTACACGGCCCAGTTCGGCTCCGGGTTCAGCGCGACGCTCTCGGTGGAAGATCCCATCCTTCGGCGTAACCCGCTCTTCAACACGGGCGGCGTCTACGCCAACCAGGCGCCCGGCTCGCTGCTCCCGACGGGGATCACCAACAACCCCAGCTCCGGTGTGACCTTCGTCTCGCCGGTCACGCTGTATGGCGCCGCCGGCATCGCCGGACAGGCCTACATCGACGTGGTTCAGCGCAGCCAGCTGCCCGACTTCATCGCCAATCTGCGTGTCGATCAGGGCTGGGGCTCGGCGCAGCTGTCGGGCGTCGTCCATCAACTGAGCATCGGCCAGTACATCTCGACGACCGTTCCGGGCGCAACGACGACGGCCGCCGGGGGGATCGCCCCCGCGACGACCGGCACATACGCAGGCTTTGCCAACACGAGCGGCTACACCACGGCGAACGGGCTTCAAGGCCGGCGCCCCGACGCCCAGTATGGCTACGGCGTGCAGGCCGGCGTGAAGCTCAACCTCCCGTTCCTGTCGCCGGGCGATACCCTCTGGCTCCAGGCCGCCTATGCGCGAGGCGCGATGGCTTACACCGGCAACGATATTCCGATCGGACCCGAAGGCGTGGGCAAGGCGCTGCCGGGCGGCCGGCTGGCGGTGACCGGCGTCGACGGCTATGTCGATGCGTTCGGCAGCCTCAAGCTGACCACGTCGAAGTCTCTCAATGTCATTCTACTGCATTATTGGGCTCCGCAATGGCGTTCGGGCTTCATGTTCAGCTATGGTCGGGTCGACATCCCGAACTCGGCACGCATCTCCGGGCCGCTTGGCAATATCACTGCGCTTGCCGCCGGAACTCCGCTCACCGCAACCAACAATCCTCTCTACAACGTCACTTTGAAAAGCTATGAGCAGTTCGTAACCGGGGCCAACCTGGTGTGGTCGCCGGTAAAGGACGTCGATATCGGCGCCGAAGTGCTTTATCAGCGCCTCGATCCGGACGGCCGCGTTTACGATACGAGTCGGACAGGCACCGGAAAGACCGTCAGCTACGACAGCAACTGGATCACCCGTCTCCGCGTCGAGCGCGCCTTCTGAGGGTGATCGGCAGGACGAGCCGGCCTCGACGCCCGTCGGTCCGCCTGGCCGGCCCGAGGCCGCGCATCGCGATCGAGCCGCCGCCGGCGCCGGCAGGGAGCCGGGCCGGCGGCAAGGACCGGCGCGGCTCCGTCGCTCCGGGCGCTCGCGTCGGCGCACGGTAGAAATCGGACAGCGCGGACAATCGAACCTGATCTCATTTTCGATTTGTCGCACAGCAAGGAGACGAGCATGCACGCGGATACTTCGTCGAGCGGACGCGCGCAGAGCGGCCACGCAGCGACCGAGGCAGCGCCGCTCAGGCAGGTGGCGATCGTTGGCGGAGCGGCGCTTGGGCTTGGTGCCGGCTTCGCGCCGGTCTATTTCGGGACGCTGTCCGTCTTCCTGAAGCCGATTGCGACGGAACTCGGGTGGGGACGGGCAGAGACGTCCGCGGCCGGCGTGCTGTCGATGCTCGGCCTCTCCGTTGGCGCCGTGCTGGTCGGTCGGCTCATCGACCGCTTCGGGCCCGCGTTGGTCATCTCGACCTCGGTGCTCGTTATGTCGGCTCTGATGTTCGTGCTGGCGCGGGCCACGAGCAGCCCGTGGCTCTTCGGGGCATTCAGCTTCGCGATCGGCGTTGCGGGTGCGGCAACGACACCACCGGGCTATCTGTCGGTGCTGGCGCTCTGGTTCGACCGCCGGCTCGGCCTGGCCCTCGGCCTGGCGGGCGTCGGCATGGGTGTCGGAACGGTCGCGATGCCGATGATCGCCCAGTGGCTGGTGTCGAGCTACGGCTGGCGCGATGCCTACGGCGTGCTCGCCGGGGGCGCGGCCGCCCTGGGAGCTGCGGCCTGCGCGTTGCTGTTCGCCCGAAGCCGCAGCGCGGTGCGCGAGCTCCGTTCGGGAGGGGGCGACGTGGCGCCCGCGGCAGGCGAGACGGCAATGAGCGCTGTCCGGAGCGGTCGCTTCTGGCTTCTGGCGGCCGTGGTGTTCGTCGTGGCGGCGGCAAGCCTGGGCACGTCGATCCATCTCGTGTCGCTGATTACCGACCGAGGCCTCACCGCCGCCGCCGCCGCGCAAGTCGTTGCGACGGCCGGTGTGGGCGTCGTTCTCGGGCGGATCATCGCCGGCGTCCTTCTGGACCTGTACCCCGCTACGCGCATCGCCGCCGTCGCTTTCCTGATGGCCGGCGCCGGAGCCTTGATGCTGGCGATCGGAACCTCCTTTGGCCCCATCCAGATCGCAGCTTGCGCGTTCTTGATCGGCTTCGCCATGGGCGCCGAAGGCGACTTCATCCCATACTTTGTCCGGCGATATTTCGGGCTGATGGCATTCGGCTCGATTTACGGGCTGCTCTTCTTCGTGTTCGGCGTCGGCGGGGTGATCGGCCCCATTGCCTTCGGCGTCAGCTTCGACCGAACGGGGAGCTACGCCCTGCCGTTGTGGGGTGCCGCCATAGCCCTCTGCTGCGCGGCCATCGGCATACTCCAGCTGGGCCCCTACCGGTATGGATCCGATGCTCCTGCTGCTCGAACGAACGACGCGTCTTGACACCCCCGGCAACGTCATTCGGCCGTATGAAGACCGAGAGGAACGGATCCAAGATGACCATCGCTGAAGCTGGCCTCGTGTCCCTCCCCCTGCCGACAGCCGTGACGGCATTGCGCGACAAACCGAGCGTCATGAGCGACACCACCGATGCGACGAACAGCGGCGCATCGTGTCGGACCTATCGCTTTCCGGTGAAACTCGATCCGCTCGGCAGCGAGACGATTGAAGTGTCCGGCGTGCTGGCAACGCGGCAGCCTCTGACCGAGGACACGACCATTCAGATCCTCCTCGCCGGTGGATCGAACAACGGCTCCTACTGGGATTGGCCATTGGAGCCGGAGAAGCACTCATATGTGCGGCACGCGACCCTTGCGGGCTTCGCGACGCTCAACCTCGACCGCCCCGGCTACGGCCATAGCGACCGCCCCGATCCCGCAAAGCTCGACTTCAAGGTTCAGGCTTACGTCGTTCACCAGGTCGTCGAGCATCTCAAGCAGGGCTCGCTGGGCTTCAACTTCAAGCGCGTGGTTGTGAATGGCCACTCGATGGGCGGGATGGTCGCATGGCATGCTGCGGCCGACTATCCGGGCATCGATGCGGTCGTGGTCAGCGGCGTCGGACACAACCTCTCCGACCTGGCGATGGGCGCCGTATTCAAAGCGCTGGTACCGATCGAAGACCACCCGCGGTACGGCCGGGGTACCGGGTGGGCACCTGGATACTTCGTCCGCCGGCTATCTCCGAGCCTGCCGAGCTCCGTGTCCGACTGGTACACGTCCATGCTGGAGGATACGGTGATGATTGCCGAGTTGAACGCAATCAGCACGGACTCCAAGAACTATTCCATAACCCAGAGGATCGACATCCCGGTGCTGTTCGCACTGGGACAGTATGATGTACGCTGGTGCTCGACCACGGGCGACTGCGCCACCGATCCAGCCTTCCTGCACGAGCCGAGCTATTACAAGCCCGGAGCCGACTTCACTGCATTCATCGTTCCTGACGCGGGCCACCTGATCAACAAGGACCCTGGTGCGCACGTCTTTTTCGAGCGCGTCACCGCGTGGCTGAATGAACGTGGCCTCTGAGCCCTGACAGCACCTCCGAGCCGGCCGAGGCCACGCCGGCAGCGTCCTTCGCGGCCCCTTACCCCGCGAGCTGCCGCTCGCAGGCGGCGAGCAACGTGCACAGCGCGATGACCTCCGCCGCCTGCCGCACTTCCGCGAGGCTCGGATAGGTCGGCGCGATGCGCAGTGTCTTGTCTTCCGGATCCCGGCCGTACGGATGCGTCGAGCCGGCCGGCGTCAGCGCCAGGCCGACCGCCTTGGCCAGCGCAACGACGCGCGCCGCCGTCTCCGCCATCGCGTCGAGGACGATGAAGTAGCCGCCGAGCGGCTTGCTCCACCGCGCAAAGCCGTAGGGGCCGAGGCGCCGTTCCAGGGCCTCGTCGACCGCCGCGAACTTCGGCGCGATCAGCGCGCGATGCTTCTCCATGTGGGCCGTGATGCCGGCCATGTCGCGCAGGAAACGCACGTGGCGCAGCTGGTTGAGCTTGTCCGGCCCGATGCTGCGCTTGCCGGCACAGTCGAGATACCAGCGCACGTTGGCGGACGACGCGGCGAGCAAGGCGAGCCCGGCGCCGGCCAGCGTCACCTTCGATGTCGAGGCGAAGACGATCGGCCGGTCCGCGTGGCCGGCCTCGGCACAGGCGTCCAGAATATTGGGCAGCCGCGGCCGCGCATCGGTGAGGTGGTGGAGCGCGTAGGCGTTGTCCCACAGGATGCGGAAGTCGCCCGCCCCGGCGCTCATCCGCGCCAGGCGAGCCACGGTGGCGTCGCTATAGGTCTCGCCGCTCGGATTGGAGTATTGCGGCACGCACCAGATGCCCTTGACGGCCGGATCGGCGGCCAGCCGCTCGACCTCGTCCATGTCAGGCCCCTCGCCGGTCAGCGGCACCGGAAGCATCTTGATGCCGAGGATCTGGCTGAGGGCGAAGTGCCGGTCGTAGCCCGGGACCGGGCAGATCAGGCTGATCTCGTCCTCCTTCACCCACGGCCGCACGCTACCGGGCACGCCGTGCAGCAGTGCGTAGACCAGCACGTCGTGCATCAGCGCCAGGCTCGAATTGTTGCCGACGACGACCTGCCCGGCAGGCGCGCCGAGCACCGGCGCGAACAGCGCCCGCACCTCGGGCAGGCCCTGGTTGCCGCCGTAGTTGCGGGCGTCCTCACCCGCCTCGGTCAGATGATCGCGGTTGCCGGGCAGCGCCAGCATGCCCTCGGCGAGGTCGAGCTGCTCGGGCGATGGCTTGCCGCGCGTCATGTCGAGGGCGAGGCTGCGGCCTTTGAGCGCCTCGTGCTCACGGACGAGGTCGGCATGGAGGGCGCGCACGGCGTCGGCGCTCATCTGGACCAGAGCGGTCATGGGGCTATGTCCGTTGCTCAGGGTTTGGGCGGCTCCTGAATACTGCCCAGGATCACCTCGCGCATCACCCGCGTCGGCGGGATCCACTGGTTCTCGACGAGGTAGTTGCCGGCCGTGATGGCCACCACGAGCTCGAGCGCCGGCACCAGGAAGATCCGCTGGCCGCCTTCGCCGAAGGCCATCCAGACGCGCTCCAGGCGCCCCGGTGCCCATCCCTTCGGCTTGCCGAACGCGAAGTCGGCCACGTACCACTGGTAGCCGAAGCGCCGTATCTCATCGACGCTGGCGATCGGCGACGTGCTGCGCGCCAGCCAGGCGGCCGGGACCACCTGCCGGCCGCCGGCGACGCCGCCGCGCAGCATCATGGCGCCGACCTTGGCCATGTCGCGCGGGCTCATGCGCAGCCCCGACGCGGCGAAGGGCTCATCATGGCCGTCGGCAAGCCATTCGGTCGGGCCGATCTCCAGGGGATCGAACAGCACCTCGCGGGCCAAGGCATGCAGCGGCCGGCCGGTGCCCTTGGCGATGAGCCGCGCCAGCAGGGCCGTGGCGCCGCCGCAATAGGTCCACCGCCGCCCCGGCTCGTCGACCACGCGCCGCTCCAGGATGTAGCGGTAACGATCCGTCGCCAGATCCATGGCGATTTCGCTGTTGGTGGGATCGGAATAGGGAACGCTGGTCTCGTCCCAATCGGTCCCCATGGTCATCGACAGCACGTGATGGATGGTGAGCTTCTCGCGCCCGGCCTGCCCGGCCAGATCGGCGTACTCCGGAAATGCCGCCAGCAGCGGCGCCTCGGGCGGCGGCACCCTGCCCTGCTCGAGCGCGACGCCGTAGAGCAGCCCGACGATGCCCTTCGAGACCGAGCGCATGTCGTGCAGCGTATCGGGCCCGAAGCGGACCTTGCCCAGGGGGCGGCCGCGCCGGTTGTCCTCGCCCTCGAAATAGCGCTCGAGCACCAGCCGATCGTTCCGCACCACGACGACGCCGTGCAGGTTCCACACGCGTCCGTCCGCCACCGCCCTGTCGAGCCGTGCCTCCAGATCAGGAGCAAAGCCTGCTTCGCCGGCGCCGATCGGCGCGTAGTCGGCCGCTACCGCGGACAAGGGCTGGATGGTCTGCGCCATGCAGATCGCTCCTGCACCGATGAGGACGCCTCGGCGGTTCAGCCAATGCACCGGCCCGGCTCCCGTTGGACGTGCCCGCCCCCCCCGGGCGATACTGCCATGGGGCCAATCGCCCGGGCAACCGCGGCCCCTCACCCAGCCCCGGCCGGCGGCGCGAACACGCTGATCTCCGGCGCGTTGCCGCCGAAGCGCTCGACCTCGACCAGGGTCGTCATGGCGATCGGCCCTTGCGCCAGCTTGGACGTACCCTTGTCCATGGTGAGCACATTGGGATTGCCGTGGACGTCGCGCGGCGCCTCCTCGGTGCCCTCCTCCGGGTCGTACCAGGCACCCGTAGCGAGTTGCACGACGCCGGGGCGCAGCGCATCGCTCAGCACGGCCCCGGCGAGGCACTCGCCGCGTCCATTGAAGACGCGGACGATGTCCCCGGCGCGGATGCCGCGGGCTGCGGCGTCCATCGGGTGCAATGCGATCGGCTCGCGGCCAGCGATCTTGCTCCCCCGGCTCAGGGAAGCGTGGTCGTGCTGTGAATGCAGGCGCGTGGCCGGCTGGCTGGAGATTAGGTGGAGCCGCTGGCCCCCGGCCGCCGGGCTGCCGAGCCGCTCTGCCGGCTCGATCCAGGTCGGGTGCCCGGGGCAGTCGTCATAGCCGAAGCCGGCGATCGTCGCAGACGCGATCTCGATCCGCCCGGACGGCGTGGGGAGCGGGTGGGCGCCGGGGTCGCTGCGGAATGCCTCGAACAGCAGCGGCCTCGTCTCCGTTTCGGGCAGCTCGATCAGGCCCCGCTCCCAGAATTCGGCAAAGTCCGGCAGGGCTATGCCCATGCGCGCCGCGGCGGCCTGCGATTGTGCGTAAAGACGGCGGATCCAGCTCATCTCGTCGAGACCGTCGGTGAACGCCTCGGCGACGCCGAGGCGCGCGGCGAGCCCGCCGAAAATATCGAAATCGTTACGGGATTCGCCGACCGGCGGCATCGTCTGCCGCATGGCCACCGCCACCGCCTCACCGGCCATCGCCGCGAAGTCGTTGCGTTCCAGCGGCGTCGTCACCGGCAGCACGATGTCGGCGTGACGGGCGCAGGCGTTCCAAAACACCTCGTTGACGATGACCGTCTGCGGCCGCCGCCAGGCGGCGAGCAGCCGGTTGATGTCCTGCTGGTGGTGGAACGGGTTGCCGCCGGCCCAATAGACCAGCTTGACGTCGGGATAGGTCAGGCGGCGGCCGTTGTAGTCGAACGGCGCACCGGGCGTGAGCAGCATGTCGGTGAAGCGGGCGACGGGGATAAAGGCCTCGACCGGGTTGCGCCCCTGCGGCAGCGCCGCCCATGGCACCAGGGGCGCCGGATTGCCGATGTAGTTGCAGCAGCCGTGGCCGATGCCAAAGCCGCCGCCGGCCAGGCCGATCTGGCCCAGCATGGCGGCGAGCGCGATGCCGGCCCAGATCGGCTGTTCGCCGTGGTCGCCGCGCTGGATCGACCAGCTCAATGCGATGAAGGTGCGGGTGCGCGCCATACGGCGGGCGAGATCGCGGATCGCCGGGGCCGGCACGTCGGCGATGGCGGCGGCCCACTCCGGCGTCTTGGCGATGCCATCCGCCTCACCGCAGACGTAGCGGCGGAACTCGTCGAAGCCGACCGTGCAGCGCCCGAGGAACTCCTGATCGCACAGGCCCTCCGCGATCAGCACATGGGCGAGCGCCAGCATCAGCGCCACGTCCGTGTTGGGCCTGACCGGCAGCCACTCGGGCGCAACCAGCTCGGGCAGATCGTCCCGGATCGGACTCACGTTGACGAAGCGGACGCCGCGCTCGGCGCATCGTGCCAGGGACCGGCGCACGATATGCCGCCCGACGACGCCGGGGCTGACCTGGGCGTTCTTGGCGTTCATGCCGCCGAAGGCGACGATGAGCTCGGCATGCTCCGCCAGCAGCGGCCAGGGCGTCTGCATGGCGTGGAGCGGCCGCAGCCCGTGCCCGATCACGTAGGGCACGATCACCTCGGCGGCGGCATGGCTGTAGGCGTTGACCGAACGCGTGTAGCCGCCGATCAGGTTGAGGAAGCGGTGCAGCTGTCCCTGGGGATGGTGGAAGCGGCCGGCGCTGCCCCAGCCGTAGGAGCCGCCGAAGATCGCCGCGTTGCCGTGATCCCGGCGGACACGCTCCAGCTCGCCCGCCACCAGATCGAGCGCAACCTCCCAGCTCACCGGCACGAACGGCTCGCGGCCGCGCCCGGCCCCGCGGCCGTCAGGGGTGCCGCGGCCGTCGAGCCAGCCGGCGCGGACGTGCGGCCGGCCGATGCGGCTGGGCGCGTCGAGGCTCGCGGCCAGGTCGAGGCCGATCGGCGACGGCTCCGGATCACCGGCATAGGGCTCCAGCGCAAGGGAACCGTCCGTGCCGCGCCGGGACCGGTAGGTGCCCCAGTGAAAGGCGGCATAGCGTGCGCTCGCCTCGTCCTGTCCGTTCATCGCCCGCATCCCGCCCGTTCGGCCAATGATGTCCGTTGTAGGCAGAGGCGACGGACAAGGCGAGCCCGGCAACATTCGCAGCGCGGCCAGCTCGGCTGGGAAGGACCAAAGGGCACCGGTGGGTCGAACTCGATGTGAGTATACCAGATCATCTTGCTGGCATAACGCGACAATGCTATAGCCCATGGAAAGGCAAGACATCGGGAGGATCCGCGCATGCGCATGTCGGTCCGGGAGTCGTGGAAAGGCTGGCGGCCTTGAGCGTCGGCAAGCCGCAGCGTGCGGGCCCGCTCGGCCGCTTCACCGTGCTGGACCTGACCCGCGTGCGCGCCGGCCCCACCGCGGTGCGGCAGCTGGCCGACTGGGGCGCCGACGTCATCCAGATCGAGACGCCCGAGCCCGGCGACGGCTACGGCGGCCCCCGCCATGGCTCCGACTTTCAGAACCTGCACCGCGGCAAGCGCAGCCTGTCCTTGAACCTCAAGGCCCCGCGCGGCATCGCGATCCTGAAGCAGTTGGTGGCGCGAGCGGACGTGCTGGTCGAGAACTACCGGCCGGACGTCAAGGAACGGCTCGGCATCGGCTACGAGACGCTGAGGGCGGTCAACCCGCGCCTCGTCTACGCCAGCATCTCCGGCTTCGGCCAGACTGGCCCCTACGCGCTGCGCCCCGGCTTCGACCAGGTGGCGCAAGGCATGGGCGGCATCATGTCGGTGACCGGCCTCAAGGGCCAGGGACCGGTCCGGGCGGGGATTCCCGTCGCCGACCTGAGCGCGGGGCTGTTCTGCGCTTTCGGCATCCTGCTCGCGCTGATCGAGCGGGAGACCTCCGGCGAGGGGCAATGGGTGTGCGCCTCCCTGCTGGAGGCGCAGATCGCCATGATGGATTTCCAGGCCGCCCGCTGGCTGATCGACGGCGTGGTGCCCGGCCAGGCCGGCAACGATCATCCGTCGATCGCGCCGATGGGCACGTTCCGCACCGGCGACGGCCATATCAACATCGCCTCGGCCGGGGATGCCATGTGGCGCAAGCTCTGCGCCGTCGTCGGGCTGGATGCGGTCGTCGACGATCCCGATTTCGCCGGCGATGCGCAACGCACGCGCAACCGCGCCAGGCTGAGCGAGCTGCTGAACGGAGCGCTCTCGGCGAACACCTCGGCTCACTGGATCGAGCGGCTGAACGAGGCCGGAGTGCCGTGCGGACCGATCTATCGCATGGACGAGGTGTTTGCCGATCCGCAGGTGCGCCACCAGCAGGTGGCGCACGGCCTGGCCCATCCGGTGCTGGGCGACATCCAGGTCGTGGGCCAGCCCGTCAGCCTGAGCCGAACGCCGAGCCGCGTCGAGACGGCGGCGGCCGAGAAAGGCCAGCACTCCGCCGAGATCCTCCAGAGCCTCGGCTACGATCTCGAGCAGATCGACGATCTCAAACGAAACGGGGTGGTGTGATGGACACGCAATCGGCCGACGCCGCGGTGCCCGTGGGCCGCATCGAGCACCATGTGGAAGGCCCGGTCGGCCAGGCGCTGATCGCCAACCCGAGCAAGCTGAACGCGCTCTCGCTCGGCATGTGGCAGGACCTCGAGAACGCCTTGAGCGGCTTCGAGGCCGACCCGGCGATCCGTTGCGTCGTCATCGCCGGCCAGGGCGGCAAGGCCTTCGCCTCCGGTGCCGACATCTCCGAGTTCGAGAAGCGCCGCTCCAGCGAAGCGGACGTAGCGCGCTACGACGAGATCTCGAAGGGCGCGCTGGTGCGGCTCACGGTGTTCCCGAAGCCGACGATCGCCCGGATCGAGGGCTATTGCATCGGCGGCGGCATGGCGCTGGCGCTGAGCTGCGACCTCAGGATCGCCGCCGACGACGCCCGCTTCGCCATCCCGGCCGCCAAGCTGGGGCTCGGCTACGATTATCGCGGCATCCAGCGGCTCGTCGATCTCGTCGGCCCGTCCGCCGCCAAACACATCTTCTTCACCGCTCGACAATTCGGCGCGGAGGAGGCGCTCCGGCTCGGCGTCGTCAACGAGGTCGTGCCGAAGGCCGAACTGGCGGCGCGCACGGCCGAGCTCGCGGCCACGATCGCGCAGAACGCGCCGATGACGATCGCAGCCGCCAAGCTCTGCATCGCCAATACTGTCGCCGATCCGGACAAGCGGGACCTCGACGCATGCGCGCGAGCCGTCAGCGCGTGCTTTGCCAGCGAGGACTATGCGGAGGGCCGGCGGGCATTCGCCGAGAAGCGACGCCCGACCTTCAGGGGCAGGTGACGCGGCCAACAAGAACAGTCGACGGGGAGGATGATCGTGAGCCGCTTTCGTGAGCTTCTGGCGGGAGGCAAGCCCCTCATCGCGCCACTGGTCTTCAATCCGCTGACCGCGCGGCTGGCGGAGGAAGCGGGCTTTCAGGCGCTCTACCTGGGCGGCGGTTCGATGGGCTACGTCAAGGCCGTCACCGAGGCCAATCTCACGCTGACCGAAATGGTCGAGGCCGGGCTCGAGATCCGCAGCGTCAGCCGTGCCCCGCTGATCCTCGACGGCGCCTGTGGCTGGGGCGACGCCATGCACCTGCGCCGCACTATCGCGCTCAGCGAAGCGGCCGGCTTCGCCGCCATCGAGATCGAGGACCAGCTGGCGCCCAAGCGCGCCCACCATCACGTCGGCATCGAGCACGCCATCCCCCTCGACATGATGGTCGGCAAGATCAGGGAGGCCGTGGCCGCCCGCTCCGACCCCGACTTCGTCATCATCGCCCGCACCAATACGGCACGCGAGGTGGGCCTCGACGAGGCGCTGCGGCGGGGCGAGGCCTATCGGCGCGCCGGCGCCGACATGCTCTTCGTCGTTCCCAAGACGCCGGAGGAGGTGCGGACCATCGGCGAACGCCTCGGTGGCCCCCTCATGTACATGACCCTGGGCGGCGGCCTCACCGCCGGCGGCATGAGCGTGCAGGACCTGCACGCCGCCGGCTACCGGCTGCTCGTCGATCCGGCGAGCCCGCTGCTCGCCGCCTACGCGGCCATGCGCGCCTCCTACCGCGCCATGGCAGCGGGCGACGCCGATCCGACCGCGGCCACGCCCCAGGCGGCGGCGGAGCTTCAGAAGCTCATTCACCACACCATCGGGCTCGAGACACTGCTGAATATCGAACGACGAACGGTCGAGACCGGACAACACAAGTAAAAGCCGGCCGACAATAAAACTGAACAGGGAGGTTTGACGTGATCCGAGGAGTATTGGCGGCCCTAGGCCTCGCCGTATTCGGCCTGTCCCCGGCAGCCGCGCAGGAGCCGCCGATCCGCGTCGGCACGATCTTTCCCATGAGCGGCCCGGCGGGAACGAGCGGCATCGACGCCGCCGCCGGCGCCCGCGTGCAGGTCGAGCTGATCAACAAGCGCGGCGGCCTGCTCGGCCGCAGGCTGGTGATCTCCCAGAAGGACGACGAGAGCACGCCCGCCGTCGGCATCAGCCGGGCCAACGAGCTGATCGGCGAGAAGGTCGATGTCGTCTTCGAGGGGCGCAACTCCCCGGTCGCGCTGGCCATGCAGCCGGTCATCGCGGCCGCCGACATCCTCGACATCACCTGCTCGGCCAAGGCCGAGGCGGTGCTCTCCGGGAAAGGCAACCCCTACGGCATCCGCATCATCAGCTCCAACGAGATCGATGCCGAGGCCATCGCCCGCTACGTCATCGAGACCAAGGGCGCCGGGCGCATCGCCTTCATGATCCAGAACGATGCCTACGGCAACGACTTCCGCCAGCTCATCGAAGACAAGATGAAGGCGCTCGGCAAAGAACTCGGCAAGCCGTTCGAGATCGTCCTGACGGAGAAGTTCCCGTTCAAGCAGACGGACTTTCGCGTCTCGTTGACCGCCGTCAAGTCGGCCAAGGCCGATGTCGTCGTCGTCATCAACGCCGCCACCTCCGGCATGTCGGCCCTCGTCCAGCAGTACCGCCAGGCCGGCATCGAGTCGCAGTTCGTGGCCGGCATCGCCCTGCTCACGCCCGAGGTCTTCAATGTCGCCAAGGACCAGCTGAACGGCATCGTCAGCGGCTCGGCCTACCTGCCCGAGCTGCCCCCGCTCGACGGCGTCGCGCGCGCCCGCGAATTCTACGACGCCTATCGGCAGGCGATCGGCCGTCCGCCCGGCGAGGAGGCCGGCGTCGCGGCCCAGGCGGTCAGCGTGTGGGCGAGCGCGGTGGCGCAGACGCAGTCGCTCGACCGGCTCAAGCTGGCCGAAGCCATCCGCGGCCACACGGTCAAGGACACCAACTTCGGCGACGTCGGCTTTGCCGCCAACGGGCAGATGACGGTCAAGCCGCGGATGTTCGAGGTCGTCGACGGCACCTCCGGCAAGCTCAAGCTGGTCGAATGATGGCGTCGGCCCCTCACGCCGCGGTGCTGCACGTGGACCGGCTGTCCGTGCGCTACGGCGCGCTGCAGGCGCTCGACGACGTCAGCTGGTCGGTCGCGGCCGGCGAGATCCTCGGCATCATCGGCCCGAACGGTGCCGGCAAGAGCTCGTGCTTCGCCGCCGTGACCAACAGTGTTCGCCACGGCGGCGAGAGCTACCTGGCCGGCGAAACCATCACGTCGGTGCCGACGCACGAGCTGGCGCGGAAGGGTCTACGCCGCACCTTTCAGCAGAACAGCTTCTTCGGCGACCTCACGGTGATGGAGAACGCCATGAGCGTTCTCGTGCGGGGCCATTCCACACCGCTCTGCGCCAGCCTGCTGCTGCCGTGGCGCGAAGCGGCGACGCGGCGGGCCGCGACCGGCGCCGCCAGGCAGTTGCTCGATCGCTTCGGCATCGCCGCCGTGCACTACGACAAGCGCCCCGGGGAGATTCCCTATGGCATCCAGCGGCTGCTGTCGGTCGCGTTGGCCTATGGCGACGGCCCCCGCGCGCTGCTGCTCGACGAGCCGGCCGCCGGCATCGGCGGCCGCGACATGCGCCATCTCGCCAGCATCCTGCTCGACCTCAAGGGCGCAGGCTTGGCGCTCGTCGTCATCGAGCATCACATGGATCTGATCATGGCGGTGGCCGACCGCATCGTCGTCATCGAATCCGGCCGGCATCTGGCCGAGGGCGCCCCCGCCGCCATCCGGACCAACCCCGCCGTGCTCGAAGCCTACCTGGGGCGTACGCAATGAACGTCCTCGACGCGCACGATCTGACTGTCCGCTATGGCGGCAGCGTCGCTCTGCGCGACGCCACGCTCGGCGTCGGCGCCGGGCGTCTGGTCGCCGTCGCCGGCGCCAACGGGGCGGGCAAGAGCACGCTGGTCAACGCCTGCGCCGGCTGGTCCCGCGGCACCCCGTCGGTCGGCGGCGACGTCAGGCTCGACGGGCGCAGCATGGCGCGTGCGCCGGCCTACCGGCGCGCGCGTCTGGGCATTCAATGCGTTCCCGAAGGCAAGAACGTCTTCGGCGAGCTGACAGTGGAAGAGAACTTCGCGCTGGTGCCGGCGGTGCCGCCACAGTCCGGCCGCCACGCCTTCACCCGCGACGACGTGCTGAGCCTGTTTCCGCGCCTCTACGAGCGGCGCACGCACAAGGGCTCGGCGCTCAGCGGCGGCGAGCGCCAGATGCTCGCCATCGGCCGGGCGCTGCTGGCCGCACCGCGGGTCCTGCTGCTCGACGAGCCCTCGGTGGGCCTGGCGCCGCGCCTGATCCTGGACGTGCTGACCGTGGTCCGCCGCCTGGTCGACCGCGGCCTCTCGGTGCTGCTCGTCGAGCAGAACGTCAGCGCTGCCCTGGACGTGGCCGACGAGCTCTACCTGCTCGAGCGCGGCCGCATCGTCGGCCACGGCGATGCGGAGACGATGCGCAAGGACGACCGCATCGCCCAAGCCTACCTCGGCGGCCTGACGGAGGTGGAGCCGTGAACGTTCCCCAGCAACTGGTCAACGGCCTCATCATCGGCTCCGGCTTCGCCTGCGTGGCGCTCGGCTGGACCATCCTGCTTGGTGCTGCGCGCCTGGTGAACTTCGCGCACGGCCAGATGTACATGCTTGCGGCGTTCATCTGCTGGTTCGTGCTGACCCGGTGGGGGCTCGGCTTCGCCGTAGCCGCCGTCATCGCCGTGCTGCTGATGGCCGTCCTCGGTGTCCTCATGCAGTCGATGATGAGCGGGCTCGTCATGTCCCAGAACCTGACGAGCCTGATGA
Organism: Chelatococcus sp. KU-N122; assembly: GCF_055391085.1. Lineage (NCBI taxonomy): Bacteria > Pseudomonadati > Pseudomonadota > Alphaproteobacteria > Hyphomicrobiales > Chelatococcaceae > Chelatococcus > Chelatococcus sp. KU-N122. Next base: position 8,255,706 of record NZ_AP043981.1, read on the forward strand.
TCGTCACCCTGGGCTTCGGCTACATGATCCAGGGGGCGGCCGGATTGGGCTTCGGCGGCTCGCCGCACCCGCTCGCCAGCCCAGCCGACCAGGTGCAGTTCGAGGTCGGCCCGATCTGGTTCACCGGCCAGGACCTGCTGATCGTCGTCGTCACCCTGGCGCTCTACGCCGGCGTCTGGCTGCTACTCAACCGAACGCGCCAGGGGGCCATGGTCCGCGCCATCGCCGAGGACCCCAAGCTGGCGCAGATCTTCGGCATCAACACCTGGATCGTCTACGCCATGGTGTTCGTCCTGGAGGCGGTGCTGGTGGCGGTCGCTGCCGTGCTGGTGGCGCCGAAGACGCCGATCCTGACCAGCATGGGCTTCGAGGAGGTCATCATGACCTTCGTCGTCGTCGTGCTCGGCGGCGTGGGCAACGTCGGCGGCGCCCTCGTGGCCGGACTGCTGCTCGGCATCTTCACGGCGTTCTTCGGCGCGCTGGTGTCGCCCGCCTACGCGACGGCGGCCTCGTTCGCGGTGCTGCTGGCGTTTCTGACCCTGCGTCCGGAAGGCTTCTCGTTTCGATGACCGAACACTCCATCGCCCTCGACCCGCCTGCCGCTCACCGCAATCGTCTTCCGCCCGCCGCCAAGGCCTTGCTGATCGCGGCTGCGATCGCCGTCGCCTATGGCCTGCCCGGGTGGCTCGGCGGCTCGCCGCTGACCTACGGCTTCTTCGTCACGCTGGCGATCTTCGCGGTCATGGCGGTGGGCGTCGACATCGTGCTCTCGTATCTGGGCGAGGTCAGCCTCGGCCACACGATCTTCTGGGCGATCGGCGGCTATTCGGCCGCCATCCTGTCGACGACCTGGGATGCCAACGGCTGGGTCACGGCCGCGGCGGCGATCGGACTGGCGCTGGCGGCGGCGGCGTTCCTGGGCTGGGCGACCCTGAAGACGCGCGAGTTCGTGTTCTCGCTTGCCACCTATGCCGCGGCGGTGGTGGCGGGCGAGATCGCCTTCAACACCGACGCGCTGGGCGGTTCCGACGGCATCGTCGGCATCCCCCCGCTTCGCCTGCCCCTGGGCTTCGCGGAGTTCTCCGGCCGGTCGAGCCAGGAGCTGTGGCCGCTCGCCTTGCTCCTGCTCGTGCTGTCCATCGGCTTCGTCGACCGCTTCCGCCGGTCGCGCCTGGGCACCGAGGCGCTGATGGTGCAGATGAACCCGCCGCTCGCCGTCGCCTCGGGGCTGGATATCCGCCGGGTCAGGTTCCAGGTCTTCGTCGTGTCGGCGCCGGTCACGGCGTTGGCCGGCTGGCTCTACGGCTATCAGCGGGCCTACGTCGGCCCGGACATGTTCGACATGTACTTCCTCACCCTGATGCTGACCGCGGTCATCGTCGTCGGCCGACGCGTCCTGCTCGGGCCGCTGCTCGGGGTCGCGCTCATCCTGCTGCAGCAGAACTACATCTCGATCGGCGGCGACGGCAACAAGGTCATACTGGGCGCGGTCCTGGCCTTCGTCCTGATCGTCTGGCCGCAAGGGCTGGCCGGCATCGTCAGGCGCATGGCGCGGCTGCGGAGCGGCGCAACGACACCGCCGTAGCGACCGCCCTCCGTCAGGCGTCCGTCGCCGGAAACAGCGCCTGCGAGACCGCCATCAGGTAGTCCGCCGTCTCCGGCCGCCCGATCTCCAGATGCCAGCGCATCAGGCGATGGGCCTCCTCGGCATCGGCGCGAAGAATGACCTCCATCACCGCTTCATGCTCGGCCGCCGAGGCCTTGAGGCGCCCCGGCAGCCGGAACGAGTAGCTCCGGTAGTGAGCCATCCGCCGGCGCAGCTCCATGATGGTGCGCTCGAGGAAGCGGTTGCGCGCGCCCATGTAGATGGTCTGGTGGAAGTCCAGATTGACCTGGACGTAGGCCTCGATGTCACCGGCCTCCGCCGCCTGACGGCCGGCTTCGGCCAGCTGGCGCAAGCGGTCGCGCTGGACACCATCCATGCGCCGCGCCGCGAGCTTGGCGCAGAGAGCCTCGAGATCCGCCATGAACTCGTATTGCTGCAGGAAGTCCTGGAACGACAGCGAGGCGACGAAGCAGCCCTGCTTGGGCCGCGCCTCCACCAGCCCGGCCGACACGAGGCGGTTGAGCGCCTCGCGCACCGGCGTGCGCGACACGTTCAGCCGCGCGCCGATCTCGCGTTCGTCGAGGCGCTGGCCGGCCTTGTAGAAGCCGCTGGCGATGTCGTCCTCGAGGGCGCGCTGCACCCGCTCGCGCTGGCCGGTGGTCGCGGGCGCCGGGTCTGTCCTGACGGTGTTGGCGGGCACTGCATCCACTTTCGATCCGGCCTCCAGAGTGAACGTCCTGGATAGGAGCAGCGGATGTACTATGCAAGCGTAGCGACGCCCGCCCGCAGAAGTCCGACCGTTGATGCGCCTATTGCCCACTGGGTCGCCAATGTAGGCATGGCGTCGGGGCGGCGGCCCCGAGGACGATTTCTTCCGCGAGGCTCGACCAACCCAGAAGATCGCGCTGCCGCGGCGCAGATCCACCGCACCGCCTCTATGGCGATCGATGGCGCCGCCGTCCCTGCGAAAGGCGGCGGCAGGCCCGCCGTCTTTCGCGCCTCGCCGTCGCGGATGCCTTCGCCCTACGAACCGCTGCGCTCCTGCGGCGTGATGTCGAGCGCCTGGGCCCGGCCCTGGCGCAGCAGGTCGAACGGCACGCGCCGGCCGATCTTGTCCTCGGTCAGCACGCGGATGAGCTCGTCGGCGCCGGTGACGCGGCTGCCGTCGACCGCCACGATGACGTCGCCCGCTCGCAGCCCCGCCGCGGCCGCCGGGCCGCCGCTCTCGACGGAGTCGACCATCACGCCGGTCGCCTGCTCCAGGCCGGCGACGACCTGGACGCGCCGCGCGATCACGGCCGGGTGGGCGGCGATGCCGATCGATGCCCGCCGCACCCGGCCGTGGCGGATCAGGCCGCCCATGACGAAGCTCGCGGTGTTGGAGGCGACGGCGAAGCTGATGCCCTGCGCGCCCATGATCATGGCCGTGTTGATGCCGATGACCTCGCCGCGCGACGAGACGAGCGCGCCGCCCGAATTGCCCGGGTTGAGGGCCGCGTCGGTCTGGATCACGTCGTCGATGAGCCGGCCGTTCTTGGCGCGGAGCGAGCGGCCGAGGGCCGACACCACGCCGGCCGTGACGGTGGCCTCGAAGCCGAGCGGATTGCCGATGGCAATGGCGATCTGGCCGCGCCTGAGCAAGCCGCTGTTGCCGAGGCGGGCCGCCGGCAGGTTCACCGGCTGCTCGACGTGCACGAGCGCGAGGTCCGTGTCGGGGTCGTCGCCGATCAGGCGCGCATCGAAATGCCGCCCGTCGGCCATCTGCACGCCGACGCGCACGGCCCCCCGGGCCACGTGGCTGTTGGTGAGGATCAGCCCGTCCGGCGACAGGATCACGCCCGAGCCGGAGCCGGCCGGGCGGCCGTTCTGGCGGATATCGAGCTTGACCACCGCCGGGCCGACCAGGTCGACGACGTCGGCCACGGCCGTCGAATAGGCGTCCAGCAGCGGGCCGTCGGCCACGGCGGCGGGCTGAGGCGCCCCAAGGTCGGCCGTGTCGTCGTCATTGAGGAGAAAGTGGGGAGTGAAGTCGAGCATGGCTGCAATCACTGTTGGTTGTTCAACGAAATATGGCGGCCATGGTTCGGCGGTTAAAGAGGCGGGCAGCGGCGGCCCTTGCACGTCCGCACGGCCACGTGCAGGGCGATGCTCAGGTGCCAGGGCGAGGCCCCCGCGCGGCAGCCCTCCCGTCAGATCGGGATCGGCGGCAGGCGTGCGACGGCGCGGGTCAGGCGGTGGAACTCGCCGAGCGCACCCGGCGGGATGCCGAGGCACAGCGTGGCCTGCATCGCCGTCAGGTGCGCGCCGATCCGCTCCACCTCGTTCGCCCCGGCCTCGGTCAGGCGCAGCAGCGAGCGGCGGGCGTCCTGCGGATCGCGCCGGTCGCGCATCAGCCGCAGCCGGATCGACCGCATGACGATCCGCACCGCGGTGGTCTCTTCGACGGACGACATCTCGGCCGCGGTGCGGATGTCGACGTCGGGCGAGCAGCCGACGACGCTCAGCAATGCGTACTGCGACGGGCTGATGTCCTCGCCGGCGAAGTCCCGCCAGATCCGGCGGTAGCTCCTGCGCGCGATGCGCAGGAAGAACCAGGGATAGTGCGCGGGAACGGGGATGCCCGGGATCGCCGCCGGCCCCGGCGGCTCGAGGCGCGCCACGGTGGCGATGCGGGCGATGGTGGCCCAGCTCTGCACCACGACGGCCTGTTCCGTCGTGGTGAGCGGCGACATGAAGGCGTCGGTCATGCGATCGACCGCCGGCAGCAGCCCGCGCAGCAGATCGCTGCCCGGCGCATCGATGGTCAGGATCGAGCGGCGCCCGTCGCGGTCATCCTTGCGGCGCTCGATCCACGCGAGCTCGCTCAGCCGCTTGACGATCGGACCGATGGTCACCTTGTCGATGCCGACCCGCTCGGCCAGCTCGTACTGGCTCGTGCCGTGCGAATGGCGGAGCTCGATGAGCGCCAGAAACTGCGGCTGGGTCACGGTGGTGCTCACCACCTCGCGCCACAGGGCCGAGCCGACCTGATCGGCGACACCCAGCGCGAAGCCGGGCGTGGCCAGGACCGACGGGACCAGGTTCGAGAGGTTGCGGGATGGGCTCACGGCGTCGTTGCGAGCCGCTATCGGATCCTGCGCCACGCCTCACACCGCCCCGAACAAACGCCGCCACGCGGCAGATCAATAAGAACGTGTACCAATCAAATATGCCCATACCTGACGCCAACAGCGGCGAATGCCCACCGTCAGCGCAGAGCCCGATATGGCCCGTCTACGATGTCAATTCTCGTCCGGCATCCAGAGCTCGAAAGTGCTGGTGGCCACCTGCAGCTGAGTAGCACGGCTCGCTCGCGGGGGGCAACGGCGCGGCACATCCGGTCGATCATGCAATCATATGACTGGTACACGTTCTATATTGCAATGCCGCAAACAATGTGATTGCATGGCCTCCATCCGCTCCTTGTCGCCTCGCGCCCCAACCGCGCGGCCGGCGCGTGACACGAGGGACCCAGGCATGAAACCGAAGCTCGCTCCCAGGTTCTGTTGGACGACGGTTGCGTCGACGATGCTCGCGGCATGCGCCCTGACGGCGCTCGCAAGGCCGGCCGTCGCTGCGGATTGCCCGAAGCGCTACACGATCGGCTTCAGTCATCCGGTGGGCGAATCCGAGTTCGCGGCGGCGCTCCGCAAGAAGGTGGTCAAGTACGCCGGCGAGAACGGCTGTGTGACGGCCCTCATCGACAACACCCAATCGAGCAATCTCGAATCGCAGCGCGCGACCTTGGAAAGCTGGGTGATACGCAAGGTCGATGCCATCGTCGTGCTGGCCGTTGACGCCACCGCCCTCGACGGCCTGCGCAAGCAGGCCCAGGCCCAGGGCACCAAGTGGCTCACCTATGCCGGCGCGACCAAGCACTCCGACGGCTCGGTCGGCTTCGACAACGTCCAAAGCGGCGACCTCGTCGCCAAGGACGCCCTCGCCTGGGTCAAGCAGCGCTATCCCAACGGCGGCGTCACCGCCGCGGTGACGACCTTGACGCCGCTCGTCGGCTTCGCCGGCCGCTGGGACGAGCCGCTGCAACAATTCGCCAAGGCCGATCTCAAGGTCGTCTCCAAGCAGGATTGCGCCGACCAGTCCTGCGGCCTGCAGATCGCCGAGGACGCGCTGCGCCAGCACCCGGACCTGAGGGTGTTCATCGGCATCAACGACGACGCCGCCATCGGCGCGCTACGCGCCTTCACCAACGCCAAGATCCCGCCCGACGCGGTGTACATCGCCGGGCAGGACGGCACGGTCGAGGGACTGCAGGCCGTCAAGAAGGGCGGCGCCTACCGATCGTCCGCCGCCATCCTGCTCGACGACCTGGCCAAATCGATCATCAACAACTCGATCGCCGCGATCACCGGCAAGGGCGAGACCAATTACGAGACGCCGGTCGTGCTGGGCACCCTCAGGGACCCCAAGCAGCTCGACCAGCTCATCGCCCAATACGGGAACTGATCGATGCTCGAGGAGCCGCCCGCCGACGGCCTCGCCATCCGGCGGCTGCGCAAGAGCTACGAGGGCCAGGAGGTGCTCAAGGGCGTCAACCTGCGGCTCGAGCCGGGGCAGGTTCACGCCCTCCTGGGCCCCAACGGCGCCGGCAAGTCGACGCTGCTCGGCTGCCTCAGCGGCGCCGTGACGCCGGACTCGGGCGAGATCGTCATCGGCGGACGCGCCTACCAGAGCTTCACGCCGGCCTCCGCCTTCGTCGCCGGCACCGCCATCATCTACCAGCACTTCCAGCTGATCGGTCAGCTGTCGATCGCCGACAACATGTTCCTGGGCAACGAGGTGCGGCGGCCCTGGGGCACCATCGACTTCCGCAGCCACCGGCTGCGTGCGGCCGAGATGCTGGAATCGCTCGGCGTCGAGCTCGATCCGGATCGCCTGGTCGAGGACCTGAGCGTCGGCGAACAGCAGATCGTCGAGATCGCCCGGGCCATCCTCAAGGAGCCGTCGGTGCTGGTGCTGGACGAGCCGACGGCGGCGCTCAGCGAGAGCGAAGTGACCCTGCTGCTCGACCTGGTGCGGCGGCTCGCCCGCGATCACGGCCTCACCGTCATCTACGTCACGCACCTGCTGCGCGAGGTGCTGGAGGTCGCCGATACCGTCACCATCATCCGCGACGGCAACGTCCTGTGGAGCCGTAACATCGGCGAGCTGAGCCTGAGCGACCTGGTTCACGCCATTTCGCCGGCGACCGGCACGGAGCGGACGAAGCGCGAGCGCACCCTCGGCGACGAGCTTCTCGCCCTCGACGACTTCCGCTCGGCCTGGACCGGCCCGCTGACGCTGAGCGTGCGCAGCGGCGAGATCGTCGGCGTCTTCGGGCTGCTCGGCTCAGGGCGGACCGACCTGCTCGAAGGCATCGCCGGCGTCCGCAGGAGCACGGGGGCCATCAGGCTCAGGCAGCGCCCGATCCGCGTCGACACGCCGGGCCGTGCCCAGAAGAGCGGCATCGCCTTCGTGGCCTCCGACCGCAAGGAACAGTCTCTGTTCAACGAGCTCGCGGCACAGGAGAACCTGCTCGTGCCGCACTATCCGGCGCTGTCCAACCCGCTGCGCTCGAAGCGCCGGGAGGCGGCGATCTTCGAGCGCACGGCCAACCTCATCGGGCTGATCCCACCGGACCCGGACAAGGATGCCGGGACGCTGTCCGGCGGCAACGCGCAGAAGCTGGTGGTCGGCCGCTGGATGACGGGCATCGACGAGACCTGCGTGCTGGTGCTCGACGAGCCGACGCAGGGGGTCGACGTCGGCGCGCGGCAGGACCTCTACGATCTCTTCCGCAGCTACGCCGCCACCGACGGACACGCCGTCATTTTTTCATCGAGCGATCCCGAAGAGATCATCGCCCTGGCCGACCGGGTGCTGGTGCTCGTCGACGGCGCGGTCGCCGACATCGTCGACCCGTCGGTCGGCGAGGAAGCGCTGATCACCCTCGCCCACGGATAGCATCGACACGGCCGCCGACGAGCCACGCGAACAGGATCACGATCATGGACACGATGGCCAAGGGGCTCGACGCCGCCGCACTCCGAAGCCGCGAGCCGATGCCCGCGGGCAGGAAGCTGAAGCGCGCGTCGCTGCTGGCGATCCGGTGGCTGCTGCCGGTCGCCACTGTCGCGCTGATGGCCTTCTTCGCCAGCCGCAGCAGCGTCTTCCTCAGCCCCGCCAACCTGCTGGCGGTGGCGACCCAGAACGCGCCGACCTTCATCGTCTCCGCCGTCTTCGCCATGCTGCTGATGTCCGGCTACGTCGATCTGTCCGTCGGCTCGCTGCTCGCGCTGGTCGGCGTCACCGCCGGTCTCGCCATGAATGCCTGGGGCATGGTGCCGGGCATGCTGATCGGCCTCGGCGTCGGTCTCTCGGTCGGCGCCACGAACGGCATCCTGATCGGGCTGCTCGGCCTGTCGCCCATCGTCGTCACCCTCGGCGGCCTCGCCGCGGCCCGGGGGCTGGCGCAGTTCCTCGGCCAGGGCTCGATCTTCGGCTTCCCCGAGCCGTTCGTGGATTTCGGCTCGGGCTCGACCCTCGGCATCCCCAATCTCGTCATCGTCGCGGCAATCGTCTGCACTGCGTGCATGGTCGCCGTCTCGTGGTTGCCGGTCGGCCGCTGGATCGTCTCCATCGGCGTCAACCCGCGCGCGGCCTTCCTGGTGGGCATCCCCGTCAAGGCGACGGTCGCCGTGCTCTACACGCTGACCGGGCTCGCCGTCGGCATCGCCGGCCTGCTGCAGATCGCACGGCTCAACAGCGCGCCGTCCGGCACCCTGGGGTCGGGCTTCGAGGTCACCATCCTCACCGCGGTGCTGCTGGGCGGCATCCCCTTCACCGGCGGCAAGGGCAGCATCTGGCGCGTGCTGATCGGTGTCTGGCTGATCGGCGTGCTGAGGAACGGGCTGACGCTGCTCAACGTCGGCACCGAGCTCAGCGGCATCATCACCGGCGCCGTGCTCATCCTGGCCGCCGCACTGGAAGCGGTGCGCCTCTACATCCGCAAGGTGAGCTGACGACGTCTGACCATGGACGTCTCCAGGCGCCGGTCCTCACCTCCACTCGTGGTCTCTTGCAGAAGGCTGTCCCGATGCTGATCGGCTATCTGTCCACGCTCGGCTGCCGCGCCGGCGAGCGCGTCGACGTCATGGTCAGCCATGCCGGCCCTACGGCCACCATCGACCTGGTCAGGTTGCTGCACGGCGACACCAATCCGCTCGGTCCCGGCTTCCTCTACGAAGAGATCGCGGCCGTTCAACCGATCGTCGTCGCCACGCGCGAGGTCGATACGCCGATCGGCTCCTATGCGGTCAGCCGCCGTGCGGTCGACCTGACGGGCGAGCTGTCGCTGTCGCTCGCGGTGTGGCCGACGACGCCGGCGGCGGGCCGCCTGCAAACACTCGTCGGCTTGCCGGACGTCGCCGTCGACCTGTCGCTCGACGCTGAGGGACGCCCCGTCGTCCGCCACGCCGGCGTGGCGCTCGCACGGAGCGGCTGCCAGCTGCTGGCGCGCGCCTGGTACCGCATCGACGTCGTCATCGGCGGCGGCGAGGTTTCCCTGGCCGTGACGGAGCTCGACGCGGCAGCGACACGCTCGCGGCTGCGCGACCGGGCGACCGGTCCCGCGCTCGCCCTGCACGCGCCGAGCCACATCCTCCTCGCCGCCACCTCGCTGCGCCAGGACGGCGCCCAATGGTTCGCCGATGGCCTCTACAACGGCAAGATCGCCGCCCCGACCCTGAGCGTGGGCGGCAGGACGGCGCGCTGGATGTTCGAGCAGGACATGGCCGGGCAGACGGCGCTCGATGGCGGCGGCCACGGCTGGCACCTCGATCTGGTCAACGCGCCGACACGGGCCATGACCGGCCCGACCTGGACCGGCCGCGTCCATTGCTGGGAGCAGGCGCCGTCCCAGTACGACGCCATCCATTTCCACGACGACGACCTCGCCGACGCCTGCTGGCCGGTCTCCGCGACGCTCACCATTCCCGAGAGCCTGCCGAGCGGCGTCTACGCGGTGCGGCTCCGCGCCGAGGGGGCCGAGCCCGACCACATCCCCCTCGCCGTCCGGCCGGCGATCACGGCCCAGCCCGCCAGGATCGCCCTGGTGCTGAGCACCTTCACCTACCTGGCCTACGCCAACGAGCACCTCACCGAGGGCGACTTCGAGCAGGCGAGCGAGATCGAGGTGAAGACCGGCGTCTGGGAAGCACTGGCGGCGGCGCACCAGGAGTGGGGCAAGAGCGTTTACGACCTGCACGGCGACGGCTCCGGCGTCGCCTACGCCACGGCCCTGCGCCCCATCCCCAACCTGCGTCCGAGCTACAACTTCTGGGGTTTTGGGGCGCCGCGCCGCTTCTCCTGCGACCTCTACATCGTCCATTTCCTGCACCGGCTGGGCATCCCGTTCGACGTCCTGACCGAGCACGACCTCCACCTCGAAGCCGAGACGATCCTGGCGCCGTATCAGACCGTCATCGCCGGCTCGCATCCCGAATACACCAGCGGCGCCATGCTCGACGCCTTCGAGGCGCACGTGGAGCGCGGCGGCGGCCTGCTCTATCTCGGCGGCGACGGCTTCTATTGGGTGACGACGCTGCTGCGCGACCTGGCGCACGTCATCGAGGTGCGCAAGTCAGAAGGGCTGAGGCACTGGGATGCGGAGCCCGGCGAGCGCTACCATGCCAGCACCGGCGAGCTCGGCGGCCTGTGGCGCTCGCGCGGCCGCAGCGCCCACAAGCTGTTCGGCGTGGGCATGGCGGCCAACGGCTGGGACCGCAAGGCGCCGGGCTACCGGCGCACGCCGGAATCGTACCGCGCCGATATCGCCTGGGTGTTCGACGGCATCGGCGAGGAGGTCGTTGGCGACTTCGGCCTCATCATGAACGGCACCAGCGGCGACGAGATCGACCGCATCGATCATCGCTACGGCACGCCGCGCGAGACCGTGGTGCTCGCCTCCTCCGAGCCGCACAGTGAATGGTACGTGCCGGTGCCGGAGGACGTGACCACCGTGTCGAACCAATTGAACGGCGTCCACAACCGCAACGTCCGCTCCGACATGGTGCTGATCGAGCGGGAGGGCGGCGGGGCCGTCTTCTCCGTCGGCTCGATCATCTTCGCCGGTGCGTTGCCGGTGAACGGCGGCGACAACAACGTCGCCCGCCTGCTGGCCAACGTGGTCCGCAATTTCACGGGCAGGAGCAAGCGCACGCAACAAGGCGAATGAGCGCGGCTGCGGGGCCCGCTCGCTTCTCGCGCACCGCTCCGGCTGCGGCGGCGACGCCGGGCGACAACGGCCGCCCGGCGCGCGCCCTCATGCCGGTGATCGGGCCGCTCAGTCGCTGATCGGCTTGTCGCCGAGCTTCCAGTCCTTGCCGTCGTAGGTGGCGAGGTAGAGCGTCTTCAGCGGCGCGTAGTCGCTCGGCGTGGTGCTGTAGGTGAGGCCGTCGAGCAGGGCCGGCGCCGTGACGCTCTTCAGGTTGGTCGCCTGCTTCAGCACGTTCTCGCGGGTCAGCTCGTCGCCGCACGCCTCCAGGATCTTGCCCATCAGCACGCCCTGGGAATAACCGGCGAAGGCGAGGTCGTTGGTGGGGTCGACGTTCGGCAGGTACTTGGCGCGAAAGGCTTCGTAGGCCTTCATCTCCGGATCGTCCGCCCACTGCGGGTTGCCCACGTTCTTGCGGTACTTGACCGTGGTCAGGCCGATGGCCTTGTCGGCCCCCGCTGCGGTGATCAGCTCCGACGCCGTCGAGCCGCTCATGATGAGATGCAGCGGCTTCCAGCCGATCTCGGCCACCTTGCGGATCGACTGCGACGTCGCCTTGCCGGTGCTGATGTTGTAGAAGACGTTGGCGCCGGAATTGGCCAGCGCGATGATCTGGCTGTCGACGGTCGGGTCGGCCAGCTCGTAGCTCTGCTCGGCCACGATCATCTTCCCGGCCTTGTCGCCGAGCGCCTCCTTCAAGGCCTTGACGTACTCCTTACCCAGCTCGTCGTGCTGGGCCAGGATGCCGATCTTGGCGTCCGGCACCGAGGCCAGGATGTGCTTGCCGAGGATGTGGGCCTCGGTGGTGTACATGGGCAGGCCCGGCGTGGTCCACGGGAACTTCTCCGGGTCGTTCCAGCGGCCGGCGCCGGTGTTCAGCAGCAGCTGCGGCACTTTCTTGGCGTTGAGATACTTCTGCACCGCCGACTGGGTCGCCGTGCCGAGCGAGCTGAACAGGGCCAGCACCTCGTCCTGCTCCACCAGTCGCCGCGTCGCCTCCACCGTCTTGGGCGGGCTGTAGGCGTCGTCCATGGACAGCAGCGTCACCTTGCGCCCATTGATGCCGCCCTTCTCGTTGAGCATCTCGAAATAGGCGACCTGCGCCCGGCCGAGGACGCCATAGGGCGAGCCCGGTCCGCTGTGCGGCACGGTCTGGCCCAGCTTGATCTCCGTGTCGGACGCGCCCGGATCGTATTTCTTCTGCGCCAGCGCCGGTGCGGCGCACGCCGCGGCGAGCAGACCTGACAGCACGAATCGAGCGACGAACGGGTACACGTTCCACCTCCTGGCTTTTTTGAAATACGTTTTCGCAATACCACACGCGCCGCGAAACGCCACCCACGACCTTCCGGCACGCCATCCCGGACCCGGCAGCCGCACAGCCACTGAGTCGCAGGCACGCGCGGACGGCTTCTAACCGCCGCTGGCGACGCTATGGTGGCGACGCGGCCGCTCATGGTCGCAGCCGACAACGAACAGCACCGGGCTGCCCCCGGCCGGCCCGAGCGGTCGATGCGGGGCAGCAGCTTCGGTTGGGAGGTAACGCATGAAGTCCGTCCTGACGGCGGTTCTCGCTCTGTCCATCACCGTGCCGGGCGCCGCCATCGCCGCCGAGAAGAAGTACGACCAGGGGGCGTCCGACACCGAGATTCGGATCGGCCAGACCGTGCCGTACAGCGGCCCCGCCTCCTACGGCGGCGTGATCGGCCGGGTGCAGACCGCCTACTTCGAGCAGCTCAACGCGAACGGCGGCATCAATGGGCGCAAGGTCAACCTGATCTCGCTCGACGACGGCTACAGCCCGCCCAAGACGGTGGAGGCGACGCGCCGGCTGGTCGAGAACGAGGGCGTGCTCGCCACGTACTATTCGATGGGCACGGGGCCGCAGTCGGCGGTGCAGAAGTACCTCAACGGCAAGAAGGTGCCGCAGCTCATGGTCGCCACCGGCTCGGCGAAGTGGGACGACCCGGGGAAATTCCCCTGGTCCACCTCGGCGCTGGCGCTCTACTCCACCGAGGCCAAGCTCTTCGCCAAATGGGTGTTGCAGAACAGGCCCAACGCCAAGATCGCCATTCTCTACCAGAACGACGACCTCGGCCGTGACTACGTCAAGGACTTCAAGGCGGGCCTCGGCGACAAGGCGGCGACGCTGGTCGTGTCGGAATCGACCTACGACATCACCGACCCCACGATCGACAGCCAGATGGTGAAGCTTTCGGCCTCCGGCGCCGACCTGTTCTTCAACGTCACCGTCGGCAAGTTCGTCTCCCAGTCGATCCGCAAGGCCGCCGAGCTGGGCTGGAAGCCCTTGCAATACCTCGTCGGCTCCTCGGCCAGCAACATGCTGATCAACGCCGGCGGCCCCGAGAACGCCAAGGGCCTGCGCTCGCTGATCTACGCCAAGCAGCCCGATGCCGCCGAGTGGGCCAACGACCCGGGAATCAAGGCCTACCAGGAGTTCCGCGCCAAATACACGCCGACGATCGATCCCGCCGACGGCGTCGGCCTGCTCGCCTATTCCGGCGCCACGGTGCTGGCGGAGCTGCTCAAGCGCTGCGGCGACGACCTCACCCACGAGAACCTGCTGAAGCAGGCCACCAATCTCAAGGACTTCAGCGCCATCCACCTGCTGCCGGGCATCAGCTACAACATGTCGCCCACCGACTACGAGCCGATCCGCTCGCTCTACCTCGGCGAGTACGACGGCAAGGAGTTCAAGCGGCCGGAGGCACTGCTCAGCCGCTGACGCCGGACCGTCGAAGGCGTCACCTCTGAACTGCGGATGGCCGGGGCTCGCCCCGGCCATTTGCTTTGGCGGCACCCCATTGCCGGGGCGATCGTTCGGCCGCCGGCGCGTTGACTCACCTGCCGCCCCCATATATTTTACTGACCGTTAAGTACAAAAATAACCGGAGGGCCGCGCCTCGTTCGCGCGGTCGGCCAGAGCAAGCCGGCCCCGCGAGCGCGGAGGAGCCGGCGACGGGCCTCACGAGGCCCCATCGGGAGGACACCATGAGGCTTCGCGTTGGAGCCGCCGTTGTCATGGCGGCGGCATGCGCATCCGTCGGCGCGTTCGCGGCGGAGAAGAAATACAGCACCGGTGCATCGGACACGGAGGTCCGTATCGGCCACACGACGGCCTATAGCGGCCCCGTATCGGCCTTCGGCGCCGCGGGCCGCACGCTGGTCGCCTATTTCAACATGGTCAACGCCGCCGGCGGCATCAACGGCCGCAAGATCAAGATCATCTCGCTCGACGATGCCTACAGCCCGCCCAAGGCCGTGGAGCAGACGCGCAAGCTCGTCGAACAGGACGAGGTGCTGGCGATCTACGGCGTGTCGGGCTCGCCGACCAATGCCGCCACGCAAAAGTACCTGAACGGCAAGGGCGTGCCGCAGATGCTGATCGCCACCGGCGCGGCGAAGTTCAACAACCCCAAGGCGTTCCCCTGGACGATGCCGTTCTGGCCGACCTATGCCGTCGAGCAGAAGACCTACGTCGACTACATCCGCAAGGCGAAGCCCGGCGCCAAGATTGCGGTGCTCTATGCCAATGACGACTACGGCAAGGATCACCTCGCCGGCGTCGTGGCCGCGCTGGCGGGCGCCACAGACGTGACGCTGGTCGCCCAGGCCGGCTACGAGAGCTCCGACGCCACCATCGACAGCCAGATCCTGGCGCTCAAGTCCTCCGGAGCCGACGTCTTCATCAGCGCGACGACGCCGAAGTTCGCGGCCCAGGCGATCCGCAAGATCAGGGAGCTCGGCTGGAACCCGCTCCAGTTCGTCGCCAACGCCTCGAGCTCGGTCAGCGCGGTGTTGGAGCCCGCCGGCCTCGACAACTCCATCGGCGTCGTCACCGGCGCCTTTCTGAAGCTCCCGAGCGATCCGCGCTGGTCCAACGACAAGGAGGTGCAAGACTACATTGCCTTCATGAAGACCTGGAACCCGCAGGACAATCCCTTCGACTTCTACGCCACCGTCGCCTACACCAACGCCGCCATGCTCCACCACGTGCTGAAGACGGCGGGCGACGATCTCACCCGCGAAAACCTCATGCGCGTGGTCGGCAACATCGACGGCGTGCACGTGCCGCTGCACCTGTCGAACATCGTGCTCAAGACCACGCCGGACGACTTCAGCGCCTTCAAGACGCTGCAGCTCCAGCGCTTCGACGGCAAGCATTGGGTGGACATCGACTGACGGACGCGGGCGCCCGTGGACGGCCCCCGCCGTCCACGGTCCTGTGAAGCGGCCGTCCGCGGCCCGCCCCACGAGCGCCCCGAAAAAACCGGCGGTTCAGGCTGAAACGGCGCGGCACCGATCGAGTGAGGAGATGCCCATGAAAGCGCTGTTCGCCGCCGCCCTTGCCAGTGTATCGACGCTTGCGTTCATCCCGGCGGCCCTCGCCGCCGATCTGCCGCTGACCACCGCGATCGACAACGTCACCGTGTTCCCGGACGGGGCGCTGGTGACGCGCTCGGGGGAGATCGCCATTCCCGCCGGGTCGCATCAGCTCACCGTCGCCGGGCTGCCGCCGGACCTGGACCCGGCCTCGATCCGCGTCGAGGGCAACGCCGACCGGGCGATCGTCATCGGCTCGGCCGAGATCAGGACCATCCCGGCCGCCCTTGTCCCGGACACCGACGCGCAGCGGCAATTGCGCGACCTGCGTGCCGAGCTTGCCGGCCTCAGCGGCCGGATCGATGCCGCCGAGATGCAGCGGCGGGCGATCGAGCGCTTCGCCACCGCCACGCCGGAGGCCTCGGCCAAGGAGGGCAAGCCGATCGACATCGCCCAGTGGCGAGCGGCGTGGACGGCCATCGGCGAGGGCGCGGCGGACATCAACGCCCAGCTCGTCGCGCTCCGCGCCCGCGCCGCCGAGATCGACCGGGAGATCAAGTCGATCGAGGCGACGCTCGACCGCTCCCGGCCCGGCCTCGCCCCGCGCCGCGGCGTCACCGTCGCGATCGACGCCGAAGCCGACGCCAAGGCCAGGCTGAAGATCGTCTATCGTGTGCGCAACGCGCGCTGGTCGCCGCTTTACGACGCGCGCCTCAGCACGGGCGCCGACGGCGCCAAGCCGAAGATCGACTTCGTGCGGCGTGCCAGCATCACGCAGACCTCTGGCGAGGACTGGACCGATGCGTCCGTCGTGCTGTCGACGACACGCGTCGCCGGCGGCGTGGCAGCGCCCGATCTCGGCACGCTGGTCGCCACCATCTACGAGCCGCCCGTGATGCTCCGCCGCTCCAGCCGCGACGCCGCAGCCCCGCTGCCGGCACCGCCGGCGGCGGCCCGTCCGCAACTGGCGGACCAGACGGCCCCCAAGGAGGCGGAGCGCCCGGCCGAGGAGCAGGAGGCGACGGCCGCGGCAGCCAGCTTCTCGGCGGAGTATCGCATCCCCGGCCGCATCTCGGTCGGCAAGGACGGCGCGCCGAAGACCGTGCGCCTGGCCTCCCGCGAGATCGAGCCGGAGCTGCAGGTGAAGGCGTCGCCCGCCATCGACACCACCGCCTACCTGACGGCGCGCTTCGCCAACGCCGACGAGGCGGCGCTGCTGCCCGGCGAGGTGCTGCTGTACCGCGACGGCGCCTTCGTCGGCAAGACCCGCATCGGATTGACCGCGGCCGGCGATCAGCTCGACCTGGGGTTCGGCGCCGACGACCGCGTCAAGATCGAGCGGGCGCCGGTGCGCCGGCGCGAGAACGACCCGAGCTGGTTCACGGCATCGAAGTACCAGCTCAGCGACGTCAGGACCGTGGTCACCAACCTGCACCCGCAGCCGATGCGCGTCACCATCGTCGACCGGGTGCCGGTGTCGGAGAACACGGCGATCGTCGTCGAGCAATTGCGCGAGACGACGGCGCCGACCGAAAAGCAGGTCGGCGATAAGCGCGGCGTCATGGCGTGGTCCTGGGAGATGCGACCGAACGAGAAGAAGGAGGTCCGCGTCGCCTACCGCATGAAGTGGCCGGCCGACCGCGACATCCGCCTCACCATGCAGGACGGCCTGTGACTGCCACGCCATGGGCAGCGGCGCGCAGGCCAGCTAAAGCGGACGTCGTATCCGCCGACAACCCGGGCCGGCCGGCGCCGGTCAGATCACGCGTAGGGAGCAGATGATGTCGATGATTTTGACGGAGCGGCGGGGGCCGGTCCTGGTTTTGACGCTCAACAATCCGGAGCGGTACAATGCGCTCGGCGGCACCATCATCGCCGACCTCGGCGAAGCGATCGATGCTGCTGCCGCGGACGCCGCCGTGCGCGCCATCCTCCTGACCGGCGCCGGCAAGGGCTTCTGCGCCGGGGCCCAGTTCGGCGGCGACACCTTCGCCAGCGGCGGCAGCATCGGCGATAAGATGCGGGAGTCGATCAATCCGCTCGTCGAGAAGATGCGCGCCTGCCCCAAGCCGATCGTGGTCGCCATGAACGGCGCCGCGGCCGGCGCCGGCGTCGGCATCGCGCTCGCGGGCGACATCGTCATCGCCGCCCGCTCGGCGCGCTTCATCCTGAGCTTCGTGCGCCTCGGCGCCGCCCTCGACGCCGGCACCTCGCTGCTGCTGCAACGCGCCATCGGCGCCCCGCGCGCCCGTGCGCTGGCGCTGTTCGGCGAGCCGCTCGACGCGGAGAAAGCCGCGGACTGGGGCCTCATCTGGAAGTGCGTCGACGACGCGGCGCTGCTCGACGAGGCCCTCGCCGCCGCCCAGCGTCTCGCCGACGGCCCGCCCGTCAGCCTCGGCCTGATCAAAGGCCAGCTCGAGTCCGCCTGGAGCGCCGACCTGGCGGCGGCGCTGGACGGCGAGGCCAGCGCCCAGACGCGCGCCTTCGTCACCGAGGACCTGCGCGAGGGAGCCGCCGCCTTCATGGAGAAGCGGGCGCCGCGCTTCGCCGGCCGGTAGTCGCCCACCTCAGCTTATCTGCTGGGAACACTGCACCGCGGTTTGAGCCTTTGAGCGGATGGACGGCCGGGTCAAGCCCGGCCATCCATCCCGAAGGGCGTGCCCGGCGCACAGCGGTCAGGGCCTCCGCGGAGATCGGCACGGCCTGTGGCGGCGCTATTCTTCCGGTGATCACCCGGGATAGCCACCGCGTGAGCTGCGCCAAGGTGCTTGCGACGCCTCCGGCATGATGTACGCGCACCACCAACGATTCTCGCGTTAGCGACCAAGAAGCAGAACTCGCCAAGCAATATTCTATGCTTGCCATTGCATTGCGTCGAGGCAATGCAATCCGATCTCTCATGTAAAAACAACCATTCTGATCACAGAAAGACAGAGATGGCTGAAACAATCTCCGCCGGACCCGCAGAATCGCTCGACTACGCCAAGACGGCGGTTCCTCGAGCGAGCCGCATGCCCGCCTTCAGCCTGACGATGGCCTGGTGGAGCTGCTGTAGCGCGATGTTCTTCATCGTCATATCGGCGACGCTGGCGTCCGCTTATGGAACGAAGAACGCGATCGTCGGCATCATACTGTCGGTGATATCCTATTCTGCAATCAACGCCGTCATCGCGCGCTACGCGATCCGCACCGGCCTTTCCGTGGCACTGTTCTCACGGATTCTGTTCGGTACGACGGGCTCGGCGTTGGCGACCCTCATCTTCGCTGCGACCGCAATCTACTACGCCGTGTTCGAAGGCTCGGTGATCGCCATCGCCGCCACGTTTCTAGCCCCGAGCCTCAGCTACAAGATCGCCGCTCTGATCGTTGTGCTGTACTCGGTTCCGCTGGTCTTCGGCAGCGTGCAGAACTGGCTCGATAAGTTCAATGGCGTGCTCTTGCCTTTCTATATCGTCGGCCTGCTGATCGTCGTGGCGCTCGCAGCTGCCACGCATGGCTACAGCAACGCGTGGCTGTCGGCCGGCCCGCCCTCTGGTGCGCCGGCGGGCGGTTGGTGGAACGTCTACGTGGCCTATATGGGTGCGTGGATTTTGATGATGTTCTGCTTCGACTACGCCAGGTTTGGGAAAGTCGAGGACGAAAGCTATCATGCGCTGGTCAACTTCGGGCTGCCGTTCTACGTCGTTGCCTTCCTGGTCAGCGGCCTGGCCGGCATCTTCCTCGTCAACACGATCCCCCTCGAAGGGGCGTTGAGCGAGGTGTCCGCCGTCAAGGCCATCATCGTCATGATGGGCGGCCTCGGCCTCCTGTTCGTGTGGATCACGCAAACCCGCATCAACACTGCGAACTACTATCTGGCGGCGGTCAACCTCGAATCGCTCTCTCATCTGCTGTTCGGCCTGGAGCTGCCGAAATTCGTGTGGGCGACCGTGGTGGGGGTCGTCGTCTACGTGCTGATGCTGGCGGACGTCTTCCATTATCTTCTGACAGCGCTCGCTTACCAGGGGATATTCGTCGTCGCCTGGGTGGGGATCGCGATGGCCTACATGCTCTCGGATGCGCCGTCGCAGAGCGGCGCTGCCGACGCCGATGACCAGTTTCCTGCCTTCAATTGGACTGGACTGGGGGTCTGGTTCGGCGCGGTGATCGTCGGGGTCGTGCTGCAGAATATTGCCGCCACAGC
Source organism: Chelatococcus sp. KU-N122 (assembly GCF_055391085.1). Classification (NCBI taxonomy): domain Bacteria; kingdom Pseudomonadati; phylum Pseudomonadota; class Alphaproteobacteria; order Hyphomicrobiales; family Chelatococcaceae; genus Chelatococcus; species Chelatococcus sp. KU-N122. The sequence continues at coordinate 8,275,149 of NZ_AP043981.1, forward strand.
GAGCTTCTCCGGGCCCGCGTCGGCCGTGATCAGCTTCACGCTGTACGCGGCCCTGATACGTCGAACGGCACCTGCAACGGTTTGACCGAAGCGCTTCGCGATTGGGTGAAATCACCCAATCGCGGAGTTCCCGCGTCCATGCGCCCGATCATTCTCCCACGGTCAGGCCCTCGAGCGCGTGGATGGCCGCGGATGATCCTATGACATCTGCATATTTCTGGCTCATCTCGAACAGGCTGTTGTGGTGCCCGCTGTCGCTTCGATCGCCCGAACAGTCGCCGACCACGAAACACTTGTAGTTCCAGCTCATGCCGTCCACGACGCTTGCCCGGACGCAGCCGCTGGTCGTGCAGCCGGCAATCAGCAGGCTCTCCACGCGGTGGCCTATAAGCCAGGGCATGATCGACGTTCCAAAGAAGATCGATGCCGCCTGCTTGTCGACGACGAGCTCTCCTGGCCGGGGAGCGAGGTCGGAGACCACCTCGATCTGGTGCGCCCCCTCGATTAGGCCCCGAAGGGCCGGTATTTTCCGCTGAAAGGCGGTCGGCGGGGCGCCGGACGGATAGACGATGCGGGAAAAGGCCACGGGAATTCGCGCCCGCCGCGCGGCTGCGAGCAGTGGCGCCGTGTTCGCGAGCGCCTGAGCTATGTTGCCGCCGCCGAAGACGGCCGGATCGGCGAAGCCGTTCACGAAGTCGATGATCAGGAGCGCAGGCCTGCTGATCTCTCCGAGGCCGCCGCCAAAGCCCTGGCGCTCGTAGACGTCGCGATCGGTCGAAGAACGGATGTCGGCCACTGCTCCTCCTTCCAACGCGGAGACGTTGGCGTGCACATGCAGCCCCGCTGGATATGAGCGGACGCTCCGATCCGATGGGGTCCGATGCTCCAGAGCCACACCGTTGCTGCCCGCCGAGCCTAGAGCGCATCTCGGTGGGGCTTCTTGTCGAATTCGGCGCAAAACGTTGCCGATTGGCGTTCCCTGCCGGCGCTCCGTCAGCCGTCGCCCGTCGCTCGCGCGGCACGCACCTCGGCGCGGAACTGCTTGGCCGTGCGGCCGAAATGCGCTTTGAAGTGCCGGCAGAATTGCGCCTGGTCGCCGAACCCCCAGCGAAGCGCGACCTCCGCGATGCTTTCTTTCCGGGCGGACGACCTCAATTGCTTTTCGCACGCCAATAGGCGCTGCTCGCGGATGAAGTGACCGACGGACTGCCGCTCCGTCGAGAAAATCTGATGAAGGTAGCGGACCGAGATTCCGCAAGCGTGGGCAATGGCTTCCGGAGACAGGGAGGGATCGGCAAGGTTTTGCCGAATGAAGCGCTGAGCCCGGATCAGGTGGGCTTGGCGAACCGAGCTGAGCTGGCTGTCTCTGAGCGAGGGATTGCCTTCGAGCGCGATCGCCAGAAATTCGATGAGGCAGCTCAGCACGGCGTCGAGGCTGCTGCCGTCAAACTCGGCGACGCGCTTCGGCAACGACCGGAGCGTGTCGAAGAAGAGCCCTCCCGCCCCCGTCTTGGCGCTGAAGACGTGCGACGAGAGGCGCTCCAGGGATGGAAGCCGCGTCTCCAGCATCGCCGCCGGCACCTTCAGCACCAGCACGTCGTTGTCCGAGAGCTGCTGGAATTCATAGGGGTCGCGGCCGCGCTGAACCACGAAGTGATGCCGCGGGCAGTCGAGCGTCGCCCCGTACTGCGAGAAGACGAGATCGTTCGAAACGGCGATGCTGATCAGCAGGTCCTCGGCAGTGTTGTGCGCCACGTGATGCCGCTCGCGCCGGTAGGTGACAGGTCCCGATCTGAAATGCGCGACCCGCCCCTTTCCGACGTCCCAGGATCGCATCAGGCCGTTGAACGCGGGCTCCTGGCACGAGGCGTACATCGGGAACAAGACATCGCATACGGCATCGGTCCACTGCTGCATCTGCTGCCCCGAAGGGCGCGTCTGGGTCGCGAAGCTGTACATCGAATGCTCCCTTTGCCAGCTTTCGTTCTCCCGAAGCAAGACTCGTACCCACCGTCCGGCTCGGCCGCCTCCTTTGGAGGTCGCAAAGCATTTCTGCGCTTTGCACCACGGTGGGGCAAGATGCCGGCACGCCAGTGCCACCCCAAATCGCCGTGGCGATCGTCAGTTGTTCGTCGGCGCGCGTAGTGTTGCCGATCTGCGCACAGCCGCTGCAGGCGGGTTTATCGCTGTCGGCCGCTGTGTCACCAAGCATGCCGACACAGCGCACGGAACTCCGGAGCCAGGGAATGAAGCTCGGCGTCTTTCTTCCGAATGGCCAGAACGGCTATATCCTATCTGAACGCAGCCCCCAATACGCTCCGACATTCGATCTGATGCTGGCCATCACGCAGGAGGCGGAGCGTCTCCAGCTCGACTTCGTCCTGTCGATGATCAAGTATCGCGGCTTCGGCGGCAAGACGAATTACTGGGAATCCTGCCTCGACTCCATTGCGATGACATGCGGCCTCGCGTCCGCCACCAGCAACATCGATCTCTATGCGACGCTGCCGGTGCTCGGTCTGCACCCCGCCATAGCGGCCAGGCAGATTGCCACGCTCGAGGACATCAGCAAAGGACGTTCCGGGGTGAATATCGTAACCGGCTGGAACAAGCCCGAGTACAGCCAGATGGGGCTGTGGCCGAGCCAGGACTATCATGCCCGCCGCTACGATCTCACCGAGGAGTACATCCAGGTGATGCGCTCGTTGTGGCGCACCGGCGAAGCGACGTTCGACGGCGAGTTCTATCGCTTGGACGATTGCCGTTGCGCCCCCACGTGCCCGCGCGAGATTCCCATCGTGTCCGCCGGACAGTCGAAGCCCGGCATCGCGTTCACGGCACGGCACGCCGAGTACAACTTCGTCTTCGGCGGCAACGAAAAGCTGAAGCGCATCTCGGCGCCGCTGGCGGAGGCGGCCAGGGCATCCGGCCGAAAGGTCGGGATGCTCGCACTGGTGGTCATCATTGCCGCGCCGACGGACAAGGAGGCCCGGGATCGCTGCGACGACATCGTCGCCGGCGCCGACCAGGAAGCGATCGAAGGCGTCATCAGGAGCGCGTCGGAGGATACGAGCAAGGAGGGGACGAGCCAGCAGTTCCTCGAAGGTGTCCGCGCGCCGGTCGAGGAAGGCAACATGGCGTTCATGGGCTTCCCCGTGATCCACGGCTCCTACGAGACCGTTGCGAGGAAGATCCGGGTCATGGAGGAGGAGGCGGGCGTCAGCGGCCTGCTCATGACCTTCCCCGACTTCATCACCGGAATCCGCGATTTCGGCGACAACGTCCTGCCGCGGCTGAAGGAGCGCGAGGCCGCCAAAGCAGCGGCCGCCGCGGAATGAGCGGCACGGAGGTGGCTGGCATGAGCAATCTCGCGCTCTGCGTGACCTGCGGTACCCAGTTTTCCCGCCCCGCCGAGCTGTCCTGCACGATCTGCGAAGAAGAGCGGCAGTTCGTGCCGCCGAGCGGTCAGGCGTGGACGACCCTCGAGAGGCTCCAGCGCACACATATGGCGGCGCTGCGCTATCAGGCCGGCGTTCTCGGGATCGGCACATCCCCCGCATTCGCGATCAACCAGAGGGCCCTTCTCGTGCGCACGCCCGCGGGCAACGTGCTGTGGGACTGCGTAAGCTTCATCGACAACGCCTTGATCGACATCATCAGGGCGCTCGGCGGCCTTGCTGCCATCGCAATCTCCCATCCCCACTATTACACCACCATGCTCGACTGGAGTCGCGCGTTCGGCGGCGTGCCGATCTATCTTCACGCTGCGGATCGCCAGTGGGTGATGCGGGAGGGACCAGAGATCGAGTTCTGGGACGGCGACGCGAAGCCGGTTCTCCCAGGCTTGACCCTGGTGCGCGCCGGCGGACACTTCGAGGGTGGCCAGGTGCTGCATTGGGAAGACGGAGTTGACGGGAAAGGCGCGCTGCTGACGGGCGACGTCATTCAGGTCACGGCGGACAACAAGTTCCTGGCCTTCATGCGGAGCTATCCGAACTTCATCCCGCTCAGCACCGCCGCCGTAAGGTCCGTCGCTGCGGCCGTGGAGAGCCTGCGGTTCGATGCGATCTACGGTGCATTGTGGGATCGCGTCATCCCCCATGACGCGAAGCGAGCTCTCGAGCTGTCGGTTCAACGCCACATTCACTGGGTCGAACGGGACGTGATCGCGTCCTCGCCAGGCTAGATTAGCGGCGATTCTGGCGAATGTCCTGAAGCCTCCCACCTGCAAGGAGCGCGGGCGGCATGATGATCAACGAGCCGAGCGTGGTCGCGGACGTGACCGCTGCGTTCGAGGCCTACGAGAAGGCGTTGTGCTCGAACGACATCGAGACGCTGCGTCGGTTGTTCTGGGCGTCGCCGCTGACTGTCCGATACGGCCCGTCGGAACGGCTTTACGGTGCGGACGCCATTCACGCCTTTCGCGCCGGCCGGCCGGCCAGCCCTCGGCCGCGCCAGCTGATCCGCACGCTTGTTTCAACGTTCGGCCGCGACACCGCGACGACGCATGCAGAGTTCAGGCTTGCAGGCGATCGGCGCCTCGGGCGGCAAAGCCAGACGTGGCTCAAGCTGCCCGAAGGATGGCGTATCGTAGCGGCCCATGTATCTTACGAGGAGGCCCCCGAGATCAAATGATCGTCGAACTCACCAACCTCAAAGTCGATCCGCGAAATTCCGAGGACTTCGAGCGCGCGTGGCGAGAGGCGGAGCCCACGCTGATGAGGCAACCGGGATACATCAAGCATCGGCTAGGTCGCTATGTCGAGACCCCCTCCGCATATGTTCTTGAAGTTGAATGGGATACGCTCGAGGCCCATACACAGCACTTCGCCAACAGCCCGGATTTCCAGCCTTTCCTTGCCACCTTTGTGAGCAAACTGTCTGGAGAAGCAGACGTCACACACTTTCGGGTCGTCTCGTGCTCCTCAGGTCGTCACGACAGTTGAGGTCGAGAGCGCCGAGACCGAACGCCTGTGAATGGCGCGTTCCTGGTCCCTTGCAGATGGGGTCACGGCTTTGGCTGGCTCGCTTTCGCGCCTTGTCCACGGCGCCGTGACGGGGCCTCGGCGCCGTTGAGTCCGGCCGCGGCGGCCTTCTCCGCCGTCGAAACGCCGTACAGGAATATGGTCAAGTACTGGTCGACGACGTCGGGCAGCGATTGCGAGCCGTTGCTGTCGAACCACCTGGCCAGTCCGTTGAAGGCATCGAAAAGCGCCATGGACAGCGCGCGCTCGTCGCAGACGCGGATCGACCCGTCCTTGAACCCGTCACGGATGATGTCGCGAATGGAATGGTTCAGCGCCCGCCGCCGGACCACGGTCTTCTCGCGCGACTCGGGCGAAAGATCGCCCGGCTCCATCAGCACCAGACAGCGGCCGAAATCCTCGCAGATCACCTCCGCATAGAGCGTGAAGAACCGACACAGGCGCTCTAGCGCGTTCATGTTCGGCCCGGACGAGCTGTCGAGCGCCACGGCGAGCGCATCGAGCGCCATCGTGCCGCAGGCGAAGATCAGCTCGTCCTTGCTCTTGGCATAGTAGTACAGCGCCGGCTTGGTGAAGCCGAGCTCGTGGGCGACGTCGTCGAGCGTCGCGATGTGGAACCCGAGCCGGTTGAAGGTTCTCGCCGACGCGCGGAGCACTTCGAGTCGCCGCTGCTCGTACCTGGAATTCGCCTCGCCCGTGGCCGTTCGGCGCGCAGCCATTGTCTCTCCGGTGCCGTCTCCGGCCCCTCATAGCCCGGCCCGGCGGATGGGGAAAGCGAGCGCCTTCGGAGCTTCCCCGGCGCCGGCCTGCGGCTGAGGCCCCTACGCCGCTTCCGCCTGCACCGTGCTGCAGAAATCGGCGAGGCTGTCGGCCAGCCGCAGCGTCGCCGGGCTCGCGTCGGGGGCGGCGACCAGCGCCATCTCGGTCCTGTCGATCGGCGCGAAGCCGTCCTGCGCGGTCAGCACCCGGTGCTGCGGCAGGATGGCGATGTCGGACAGGATGCTGAGGCCGAGCCCTGCGGCGACGGCCGCCTGGATGCCGGCCAGGCTGGAGCTGGAATAGGCCATGTGCCAGGCCTTGCCGGCCGCCTCGATCGCGTGGATGGCGCGCGTCCGGTAGAGGCAGCCGGCCGGAAAGCCGATCAGCGGTATGGATGTGCAGGAAAGGTCGACGGGATGGGCCTTGCTGGTCACCCAATGCACGCGCTCCGGCCACACGGCGATGCCGCCCTTCTCGCCGGCGTCGCGCTTGAGCAGCGCCAGGTCCAGCTCGCCGCGCTCCAGATCGCGCCCGAGATACTTGCTCTGGTCGGCGCGCACGTCGAGTCGCAGGCCAGGCCGAGACCGCGAAAAGCTCGCCAGCAGCTCGGTCAGCCGGTAGGCGGCGAAATCCTCGGGTATGCCGAGGCGCACCGCGCCCTCGTGGCTCGGCCGGGCCAGCACGTCGCGCGCCTCCTCGGCCAGGGCCAGGATGCGCCGCGCGTAGGACAGCAGCACCTCGCCGTCCTCGGTCGGCGTCACCTGCTTGCCGATACGGTGCAGCAGCGGCCGCCCCACGCCGTCCTCGAGCCGCTTGATCTGCTGGCTGACCGTCGATTGCGAGCGATGGACGCGCTCACCAGCCCGCGTGAAACCGCCGGCGTCGACCACCGACACGAAGCTGCGCAACAGGTCGAGGTCGAACATGGCCGTTTCCATTCGATTTTCCACTAGATATAATTTTATCATTTAATTTCTAAATGAAAAGTCGCGGGCGCATATGGAGGCAAAGGAGTCGACCCATGCCCTTGGCCTCCACCGTGCAGCTGCCGCGTGCCACCCTCAATCTGCTGCCGATCTACATCGGCACCTTCTGCCTGCTGTGGAGCTTCGCCTTCGTGGCCGGCAAGATCGGCGTCACCGACTGCCCGCCGCTGATCCTGCTCGCCGCCCGCTTCCTGCTGGCGGGCGTGCTGATCCTCGGCTTCACGCTCGCGCGGCGAGACGCCTGGTCGTTGTCGGCGCGCGACATCGGCGTCTTCGCGCTGCTCGGGGTCGCCAACAACGCGCTCTACCTCGGCCTGGGCTACGTCGGGCTGCAGACGGTCTCGGCCGGCCTCGGCGGCCTGATCGTCAGCGCCAACCCCGTCTTCACCGCCCTCCTGGCGGCCCTGGTGCTCGGCGAGGCGCTCACCTGGCGCAAGGTCGCGGGGCTCGCGCTGGGCGTCGCGGGCGTCGCTTTCATCGTCGCCCACCGCATGTCGGCCGGCACCGACGCATCCGGTGGCATCCTGTTCACGCTCGCCTCGCTCGCCGCCATCGTCGCCGGGACGATCCTGTTCAAGCGGCTGGCGCCAAAGGGCAACCTGTGGATCGGCAACGGCATCCAGAACCTGTCGGCCGGCGTGGCGCTGGCCCCCTTCGCCCTGGCGCTGTCGAGCTTCGGCGACATCGTGCCGAGCACGCGGCTGCTGGGCGCCTTCGCCTTCCTGGTGTTCTGCGGCTCGATCCTGGCATTCCTGCTGTGGTTCCACCTGCTGACCGTGTGCGGCGCCACGGCGGCGAGCTCCTTCCACTTCCTGATGCCGCCGCTCGGGATGCTGTTTGCCTGGCTGGTGCTCGGCGAGCATATCGTCGCGCAGGACCTCTTGGGCATCGTGCCGGTCGCGCTCGGCATCTATCTGGTCACGCGACCCACTGCGGCCCCGAGCCCGTCAACGAAAGCGCCATGACGTCGCGGCACCGGCCCGGTTGCCGACGGCACACCGATCGTCGGCTGCCCCGGCCACCCGCGCCAACACGCCGCGCCGCGGGCCCCGGGGCTCTTTGACCTGCATCAAAAGCTCGACCGCAGCCGCGCGCAAGGTCCGCGCGAGGGTCCCGCGGATTGCGCCGCCGGGCCGGAGGCAGGCTGATGGCGACGATGCAGGACGTGGGCAAACCGCCGACGAAGACCATGACGACCGGCGAGATGGGGCTGATCGCCGTCTTTGCTCTGCTGGCCCTGTTCTCCATCGTGGTCGCGGCCAAGGCCTATACCAGCGCCTACGCCTTCCACGCCTATTTGTTCTGCGCGGCGAGCCTGGCCTCGGTGATGGTCATCGGCAACCGCTACTTCGAACGCCCGGCCACGCTGCCGCCGCAGACGATCGGCGGCAAGCCGAACTACAACATGGCGCCGGTCAAGGTGGCGACGCTGCTCTCCCTGTTCTGGGGCGTCGCCGGCTTTCTCGTCGGCGTCATCATCGCGCTGCAGCTCGCCTTCCCGGCCATCAACTTCGACCTGCCGTGGACATCGTTCGGCCGGATGCGGCCGCTGCACACCTCGGCGGTGATCTTCGCCTTCGGCGGCAACGTGCTGATCGCGACCTCGTTCTACGTCGTGCAGCGCACCTGCCGGGCGCGGCTCGCCGGTGATCTGGCGCCCTGGTTCGTGGTGCTGGGCTACAACTTCTTCATCGTCATCGCCGGCACCGGCTACCTGCTCGGCATCACCCAGGGCAAGGAATACGCCGAGCCGGAATGGTATTCGGACCTGCTGCTGACGGTGGTCTGGGTCACCTATTTCCTGGTCTTCATGGCCACGATCCTGAAGCGCACCGAGCCGCACATCTACGTGGCCAACTGGTTCTACATCGCCTTCATCGTCACCATCGCCGTCCTGCACCTGGGCAACAACGCCACCATTCCGGTCTCGGTGTTCTCGCCCAAGTCCTACATCGTCTGGTCGGGCGTGCAGGACGCCATGGTGCAATGGTGGTACGGCCACAACGCCGTCGGCTTCTTCCTCACCGCCGGCTTCCTCGCCCTGATGTACTATTTCATCCCCAAGCGGGCCAACCGCCCGGTGTATTCCTACCGGCTGTCCATCGTCCACTTCTGGGCGCTGATCTTCCTCTACATCTGGGCCGGCCCGCATCACCTGCACTATACCGCCCTGCCCGACTGGGCGCAGACCCTGGGCATGACCTTCTCGATCATGCTGTGGATGCCGTCCTGGGGCGGCATGATCAACGGCCTGATGACCCTGTCCGGCGCCTGGGACAAGCTGCGCACCGACCCAGTGATCCGCATGCTGGTGGTCTCCGTCGCCTTCTACGGCATGTCGACCTTCGAGGGTCCGATGATGTCGATCAAGGCGGTGAACTCGCTCAGCCACTACACCGAGTGGACCATCGGGCACGTGCATTCGGGCGCGCTGGGATGGGTGGCGTATATCTCCTTCGGTGCGATCTACTGCCTCGTGCCCTGGCTCTGGAACAAGCGTGAGATGTATTCGGTTCGGGCTATCAACTGGCATTTCTGGATCTCGACCCTGGGCATCGTGCTCTACATCTCGTCGATGTGGGTGGCCGGCGTCCTGCAGGGCCTGATGTGGCGCGCCTATACGAGCCTTGGCTTCCTTGAATACTCGTTCATCGAGACGGTGGAAGCCATGCATCCGCTCTACATTATCCGCGCCGTCGGCGGCATCCTGTTCCTGGTTGGAGCATTGATCATGGTCTGGAACGTGATGCGCACGATCGGCACGCCAGAGCGGGCGCCTGCCGATGCCCGCGACCTCGTCGCCGTGCCGGCCGAGTGAGGGAGACGACGATGAGCACCGCCCGCACCTCGCTGTGGATCAAGCACCAGATCTTCGAGAAGAACGCGCTGATACTCCTCATCGGCGTCCTCATCGTGATCGCCATTGGCGGCCTCGTGGAGATCGCGCCGCTGTTCTACCTGAAAGGCACCATCGAACAGGTGGAGGGCATGCGGCCCTATACGCCGCTGGAGCTCGCCGGCCGCAACATCTACCTGCGCGAAGGCTGCTATAACTGCCATTCGCAGATGATCAGGCCGCTGCGTGACGAAGTGGAACGCTACGGACACTATTCGCTGGCGGCCGAGAGCATGTACGACCGGCCGTTCCAATGGGGCTCCAAGCGCACCGGCCCCGACCTTGCCCGCGTCGGCGGCAAGTACTCCGACCTGTGGCAACTCGAGCACCTGAACGATCCGCGCGCGGTCGTGCCGGCCTCGATCATGCCGGGCTATCCCTGGCTCGCCAGGACGCCGCTCGACGCCGCCCACATCGCCGAGGACATGAAGGTCCAGCAAACGCTCGGCGTTCCCTATACGGACGAGATGATCAGCAAGGCCCAGGCCGACCTGGCGACCCAGGCGACGACCGACGACACCGACACGGACGCTCTGCAGGCCCGCTACCCCAAGGCGCAGGTGCGCGACTTCGACGGCACCCCCGGGGCGCCGACCGAGGCCGACGCGCTGATCGCCTACCTGCAGATGCTCGGCACGCTCGTCGACTTCAAGCGCTACGACAACAGCGCCAACGTGAGGTGAGCCATGGCCGACACCTACGTGAGGCTCGCCGCCTTCGCGCAGACCTGGGGCTTGGTGCTCTTCGTCTTGGGCTTTCTCGCCGTCCTCGCCTACGCCTTCTGGCCGTCGCGCAAGCGGCGCCAGGCCTTCGAGGACGCCGCCCGCATCCCGCTCAATGAGGATTGAGACCGTGAGCAGCAGCGACGACCACCGTCACGGTATGACGGAGCCGGGCCAGGGCGTGTCGACCACCGGACACGAGTGGGACGGCATCCAGGAGCTCAACAACCCACTGCCGCGCTGGTGGCTGTGGATGTTCTACGCCTGTATCGCCTGGTCCGTGGCCTATTGGGTGGTCTACCCCGCCTGGCCGCTGATCTGGAACGCCACGCCCGGCGTCGCCGGCTGGAACTCCCGCACCGCCCTGGCCGAGCAGCTCGGCCAGTTGAAGACGCTAAGGGCCGAGTCGGCCCAGAAGCTCACCACGGTCTCGCTGGAGCAGCTTGAGCAGACGCCGGAGCTGCTGGCGCTGGCGCGGGCCCAGGGACGGGTCGCCTTCGCCGACAATTGCGCGCCCTGCCACGGATCGGGAGGCGGTGGCGCCAAGGGCTATCCCAACCTCAACGACGACGATTGGCTGTGGGGCGGCACGCTGGCGGAGATCCAGCAGACCATCACCCACGGCGTGCGCTCCGGCGACGACGCGGGCCATCTCGGCACCATGCCGGCCTTCGGGCGCGACGGCATGCTCAAGCCGGGCGAGATCGATGCGGTCGCGGACTACGTGCGGACCCTGTCGGGGCTGCAAGCGCCCGGCCCCACGCACGAGGCCGGACGGGCCGTCTTCGAGGCCAATTGCGCCATCTGCCACGGCCCCGACGGCAAGGGCAAGAAGGATGTCGGCTCCCCGAACCTGACCGACGGCATCTGGCTCTACGGGTCCGACAAGGCGACGATCGTGCAGGGCATCACCAACGGCCGCGGCAGCGTCATGCCGGCCTGGGGCGGCCGCCTCGATCCGACGACGATCAAGGCGCTCACCGTCTACATCCACAGCCTCGGAGGCGGCCAATGAGACGCAGGCTCCCCAGGCGGGCCGGGCCCCGGCCGCGGCCCGGCGGGCGGCGGCATCGGGAGGCCGCGCCGTCATGACCGCGCGCCCCGCACCGGCGCCGGGCCCCCTCGACGCCGACGACACGCCGCTCTACGTGGCGCGTCGCGCCATCTATCCGCAGGCCGTGAAAGGCCGCTACCGGACCATCAAATGGGCGGTGCTGATCGCCACGCTCGGCGTCTACTATCTGCTGCCGTTCGTGCGCTTCGACCGCGGCCCCCACGCGCCTGACCAGGCCGTGCTGATCGACTTTTCGACGCGGCGGTTCTACTTCTTCTTCCTCGAGATCTGGCCGCAGGAGTTCTATTACGTCGCCGGCCTGCTGATCCTGGCCGCCCTGATCCTGTTCCTGATGAACGCCGTAGCCGGCCGGGTCTGGTGCGGCTATCTCTGCCCGCAGACCGTATGGACCGATCTGTTCTACGCGGTGGAGCGGATGCTGGAGGGCGATCGCCGCGAGCGCATGCGGCACGACGCCGGCCACTGGACGGCCTCGACCTACGCCCGCAAGGGTGCCAAGCACGCCATCTGGCTGATCATCGCCTGGTGGACCGGCGGTGCCTGGGTGCTCTACTTCGCCGACGCGCCCACCCTGGTGAAGCAGCTCGCCACGCTGCAGGCGCCCGCCGTGGCCTATTGGGCGATCGGCATCCTCACCTTCACCACCTATACGCTCGCCGGCCACATGCGCGAGCAGGTGTGCACCTACATGTGCCCGTGGCCGCGCATCCAGGCCGCGCTGACGGACGAGTACGCGCTCAACGTCACCTACCGCTACGACCGGGGCGAGCCCAGGGGCTCGCTGAAGAAGGCGGCGGCGCTCAGGGTGGCGGGCGAACCGGCCGGCGACTGCGTCGACTGCGCCCAGTGCGTCGCGGTCTGTCCGACCGGCGTGGACATCCGCAACGGCTCGCAGCTCGCCTGCATCCAGTGCGGCCTGTGCATCGACGCCTGCGACACGGTGATGGACAAGGTGCACCAGCCGCGCGGGCTCATCGCCTATGACAGCGAAGCGAACCTCGCGGCCCGTGCCGCCGGCAAGCCCCCCGTCCGCGCCGTGCTGCGCGCCCGCACCCTCCTCTACGCCGCGCTCATCCTGCTCACCGGCGGGCTGATGCTGACCGCGATCGTCGGCCGCAGCACCGAGGGGCTCGCGGCCATCCACGACCGCAATCCGCTCTATGTCAGGCTCTCCGACGGCTCCTTGCGCAACGCCTACACCCTGCGCCTCGTCAACAAGCAGCTCACCGGTCGCAGCTTCAGCCTGCGCCTCGACGGGCTGCCCGGAGCGGAGCTGGAGGTGGTCGGCGACAGCGCCCAGGCGCTCGAGATCGGCGCCGACCAAACACGCGAGATCCGCGTCCTGGTGACGTCCCACGCCAAGCAGCCGCCCGGCGCCTCGCTGCCGGTGACGTTCACCATTCGCGACAACGAGACCGGCGCCGAAGCTTCGGTCGGCGACCACTTCATAGGGCCATGACCATGGCGAGAACGATGCGGCGCGAGCCTCGCGAGATCACCGGCCGGTTCGTGCTGGTCTGTCTGCTCGCCTTCTTCGGCGTGGTGGTCGTCGTCAACGTGGTCATGGCGCGCTTCGCGATCACCACGTTCGGCGGCGTCGAGGTCGCGAGCTCTTACAAGGCGGGCCTCGCCTTCGCAGAGGAAGCCGCGGCGGCCAAGCGCCGGCACGAGCGCCACTGGCGCCTCGACGTGAGCATCGCCGCCGCCGACGGCGACCGGCGCGTCCTCACCCTGGCGGTGGCGGATGCCGACGGCCGCCCGCTGTCGGGGCTCGGCGGCAACGCGCGCCTGGTGCACCCGACGGACGAGCGGCGGGACGTCGGCATGGCGCTGAGCCCGCTCGGCGGCGGCCGCTACCGTGCGACGGGTGACGCGCCGGCAGGCCAGTGGGAGCTGATCGTCGACCTGATGCAGGCCGACGAGCGCGTGTTCCAGTCCAAGAACCGGATCGTCCTCCACTAGGGCCAATGGCCATGACCACGCTCGATCTCTCGCATTTCATCCGCACCCGCGAGGACGCCGTCGACGAGCTGGTGCTGGCGATCGAGCCGATCGGCGCGGGCTGCGACCTCGCCGCCATCGAAGGCGCCGCCCGGTCGCTCCCGAAGGTGCTGTCGGCGCGCCTCAATCTCTCGACCTTGCGCCTCACGGTGCGCTGGCCGACGGGCACGCTGGCGCCGGCCCGGCTGATCGAGGCGCTCCAGGCCATCGGCTGCCGCGCCCATCCGTTGGCGACGCCAGCGGAGGACGACGAAGCGCGGCAGGCCAAATGGCTGCTGTCGTGCCTCGCCGTCGCCGGCTTCGCAGCAATGAACATCATGCTGTTGTCGGTCTCGGTGTGGGCCGGCAACGTCACCGACATCACCCCGGAAACGCGCGATTTCTTTCATTGGCTGTCGGCGCTGATCGCCCTGCCAGCCGCGGCCTACGCCGGCCAGCCGTTCTTTCGCAGCGCGCTCGCGGCCCTGCGCAGCCGCGCCATGAACATGGACGTGCCGATCTCGCTCGGCATCCTGCTGGCGCTGGGCCTCTCGGTGGTGGAGACGACGCGGCATGCCGAGCACGCCTATTTCGACAGCGCCGTCATGCTCATTTTCTTCCTGCTCTGCGGCCGCACCCTCGATCTGACGATGCGGCGCCGGACGCGCACCGTCGCCGGCAACCTCGCTGCGCTCAAGGCGGATCTGGCGTTGCGGCTCGACGCCGGCGGCGAGGCCGTCGCCGTGCCGATCGCCGCAGTGGCGCCCGGCGACCTGGTCCTCGTGCGGCCGGGCGAGCGCTGCCCGGTGGACGGCGTCGTCCGCAGCGGCGCCTCGGAGATCGACGACAGCCTGGTGACCGGCGAGACGGCGCTGCGGCCCGTTGCCGTAGGCGGCCAGATCCATGCGGGCTCGCTCAACCATGGCGGCGCCCTCACCGTCGCCGTCACCGCGGCAGGCGACGACACGCTGCTGGCCGAGGTGGAACGGCTGCTCGCCCGAGCCGGCGAGGCGCGCTCACGCTATGTCCTGCTCGCCGACCGGGCGGCCCGGCTCTACGCGCCGGTGGTGCATGTCACCGCCGCGCTGACGGCCATGGGCTGGCTGCTGGCCGGCGCCTCCCTGCACGATGCCCTGGTCACGGCGATCGCCGTGCTGATCATCACCTGCCCCTGCGCGCTCGCCCTCGCCGTGCCGGCGGTCCAGGTGGTCGCCGCGGGCGCCCTGTTCCGCTCCGGCCTGCTGCTCGTGGCGGGCGCGGATGCCATCGAGCGTCTCTCCGAAATCGACACCGTGGTGTTCGACAAGACCGGCACCTTGACCCTGCCGGAGGCCGGCATCGCCAACGCCGCCGAGATCCCGGAGGCGTTGCTCGCCGTGGCCGGACGCCTGGCGCTGTCGAGCCACCATCCGCTCGCGGCGCCGCTGGCGCGGCAGGCGCCGGACCGGCGGCCTTGCGAGGGCGCCGTGGAACTGGCCGGCCAGGGTGTGGAGGCCGTGATCGACGGGGTCGAGGCGCGCCTCGGCAGCCCCGCCTTCTGCGGCGCCGAAGCGGAGGCCCAGGCGGCCATGGCAGCCGACCCGGACGCGTCCCTGGTGGCGTTGGCCTTCGGCAGCGCCCGCGCGGTGTTCCGGCTGCGCCAGATGCTGCGTCCGGATGCGGCCGCCACCGTCGAGGCGCTCGCCGCGCGCGGCCTCGACGTGCGCATCCTCTCGGGCGACCGTGCCGCCCCGGTCGCGCGGGTGGCCGGCGCCTTGCGGATCGGCACCTGGCTCGCCGGGCAGACGCCGGCCGACAAGATCGCGGCCGTCGAAGCGCTGCAGGCGGCGGGACGCCGGGTGCTGATGGTCGGTGACGGCGTCAACGACGCGCCGGCGCTGGCCGCGGCCCACGCCGCGCTGTCGCCGGTCGCGGCGGCGGGGATCACCCAGACCAGCGCCGACGCGCTCTTCCTCGGCGAGCGCCTGCGGCCGGTGCTGGCAGCCGTCACCGTCTCCGCCACGGCGCGCCGGCTGATGCGCCAGAACCTGTGGCTGGCGGTCGTCTACAACGCCATCGCCGTGCCGCTCGCCGTCACCGGCCACGTGACGCCGCTCGTCGCGGCAGCCGCCATGTCCGGCTCTTCGCTGCTGGTCACGCTCAATGCGCTGCGCGCCGGCCGCCGCCCCGGCGGCGAGCGGACGGATGAGCCTCTGCCCGGCGCCGCGACGACCACGGTGGGAGCGCTGTCGTCATGAGCGTGCTGATCTATCTGGTGCCTCTCGCCCTGGGCCTGGGCCTCGCCGGGCTGTTCGCGTTCCTGTGGTCGGTGCGCTCCGGCCAGTACGAAGACCTGGACGGCGCCGCCGTCCGGATGCTGTCCGACGACGACGTGGACTCCCGTGACCAACCTTGAGCAGGCATCCGCCCGGGCGCGGGCCGGCCTGATCCAATGCCTGTGCGGGCCGCTGCTCGCACCGGACGACACCGGCGCATCGGCACGCCCGCCGGCACTGGCGGCGCTGGCCGGCGGCTTCGCCTGCGCGGTGCTCTCGCAGGTGCTGAGCCTGGCGGTGCTGCCGCTCGCCGGCGCCATGCTGACGCCGCGGCCGGGGCTGGCGGCGTGGCCCTTCGCTGCCCTGATCGCCGGCTCGGTGGCATCCACGGTCCCGGCCTCGCTCCTGCGTGACGCCTTCGGGCGGCGCGCCGCCTTCGCGCTCGGCGCCGCGCTGGGCATCGCCGGCGGGCTGGTGGCCGCCTGGGCGGTGCTTGAACGCCAGTTCGCGGCGCTGGTGCTCGGCGCCTTCTGGCTCGGCATCGCCCAAGGGTTCGGCTTCTTCTACCGCCACGAAGGGGCCGCGGCATCGGGCGGCCCAAGGGCCGTGGCGGTTATTTTCGGTGCGGGCGCTGCCGCGGGGCTGCTCGCGCCGTCCGTGGTTGCCGCCGCCGACGCCTGGGCCGCCCCCTTCGGCTTCGCCGCCGTGCTGCTGGCGGCCGCGCTGTGCCACGTCCTCGGCCTGACGGCGGCAACCGCGCTGCCGGCCGCCGAGGCCGCCGACGATGCCCGTTTGGACGCGTCGGCACCGCTCCGGCCGATGTTGGCGCTCGCCGCGGCCGCAGCCGCCGCGTGGTTCGTCATGGGCCACCTCATGGCCCACGTCCCGGTCGGCCTCAGCGGCTGCGGGCTCGGCTTCGCCGCCGTGTCGAGCGTGGTCGCCTGGCACGTCATCGCCATGTATGCGCCGGCCTTCGCCGTGCCGCGGCTGATCGCCGGCCTCGGAGCGGCGCCGACGGTGGCGGCGGGCCTGATCATCGTCATCGGAGCCGGCGCCGTATGGCTGCTCGCGCCCGCCGACGCGGCCGCGATGGAAGCGGCGTTGGTCGCCGTCGGGTTCGGCTGGTGCATCGTGACGGTCGCGACGTCCGTGCGGCTGGCCGAGCTCCGCGCGGGACGCCTGACGGTCGCGGCGCACGACACACTGCTCTTCGCCGCGGCACTGGCCGGGATCCTGACCTGACGAGCCCGGCGAAGCCTCCAAGCCGTCGAGACCTCGCCCCAACGGCTTGCGATTGCCGCTGACGAGCAGGCGGCGGGGCCTCGTCGAGCGGCCATGGGCGTGGCCGCACCATCGCCGGTCGCTGGCCGGCGATTGACTTTGTGCGTATGGCAATCGGAAGATGCGGCAACTGCGTCGATACCGCTCGTCTGCACGCGGCTTCAAAGAATACAGAACGGGGGGCGGAAACGGGTGTCCGGCATGGGCGAAACCAAGGTGCATCACGCCGATCGGATCTATTCGACCCTGAGGGATGGCGCTGCGACGGCCCAGTCGGCGCTGGCCGCATCCTGGTCTCGCTCCTTGAGGACCTACGGCCTCGACCCGGACCACGCCCGCCCGCCCCGGCGCCTCAGCGAGCGTGAGTTCGACGTGGCCTTCGAGCGCATGGAGAACCTGGCGCGGCTGGCGCAGCCGACGCTCGACCGCCTGTTCCAATCCGTGGGCGAAGCCGGGTGCTGCGTGCTGCTGACCGACCGCGACGGCGTGCCGCTCGACCGGCGCGGCGTCGCCGGCGACGACGCCGACTTCCTCAGGCTCGGGCTGTGGACCGGCATGGTCTGGAGCGAAGCGAGCGAGGGCACCAACGGCGTCGGCACCTGCCTTGCCGAAGGCAGGGCCTTGACCATCCACCGCGACCAGCACTTCCTGACCCGCAACATCGAGCTCAGCTGCACGGTGGCGCCGATCTGGGATGCGCAGGGCAAGCTCGTCGCCGCGCTCGACGTGTCGACCTGCCGCGGCGACCTCACCCCGGCCACGCTGAAGCTGATCGCGGCCGCCACGCGCGAGGCGGCGCAGCGCATCGAGGCCGGCCATTTCCGCGAGACCTTCCGGCATGCCCGGATCGTGCTCGGACAGGATACCGACCGTGGCCCGGGCGGCCTGCTGGCCGTCGACCGGGAGGACCTGGTCGTCGGCGCCAGCCGCGCGGCGCGGTTGGCCTACGGACTGACCGACGCGCAGCTCGCGCGACCGCTGCCGGCCGCAGACATCCTGGCGGGCGAGGCGACGAAGTCGTCCGAGGACCTGGCCACCGCCGAGCGCGGCGCCTTGCAGCGGGCCCTGTCCCGGACCCAGGGCAACGTCGCCGCCGCGGCCCGCCTGCTCGGCGTCAGCCGGGCGACGATGCACCGCAAGCTCGCGCGCTTCGGCCTCGATCGTCGACGCTGAGGCCGCTCTGTTTGCACATATGATGTGTCGCAATCCTGCGACACATGGGTCGCGCAAACGGTTCCGCCCCTCCTGACAGCCGCGCGAGCGGCGCCGATCCTCCGGCACGCCCTGGCCAAGCCGGGAAACGTCAGGAGGAAGCCCATGAACAAGCCCGAATTCATTCGCGCCGCGGCCACGCCATTCAAGGCGCGCTACGGCAACTTCATCAACGGCCGCTGGGCCGAGCCGGTGAGCGGCCGCTACTTCGACAACACCTCGCCCGTCGACGGCCGCCTGCTGTGCGAGGTCGCCCGGTCCGACGCCGGTGACGTCGAGGCCGCCCTCGATGCCGCGCATGCCGCGAAGGACGCCTGGGGCCGCACCAGCGCCGCCGAGCGCGCCCTGCTGCTCAACCGCATCGCCCAGGTGATGGAGGACAACCTTGCGGTCCTCGCCCAGGCCGAGACCTGGGACAACGGCAAGCCGATCCGCGAGACGACGGCCGCCGACCTGCCCCTCGCCATCGACCACTTCCGCTATTTCGCCGGCGCCATCCGCGCCCAGGAAGGCGGCATCTCCGAGATCGACCACGACACCGTGGCCTATCACTTCCACGAGCCGCTCGGCGTCGTCGGCCAGATCATCCCCTGGAACTTCCCGCTGCTCATGGCGGTATGGAAGCTCGCCCCGGCGCTCGCCGCCGGCAATTGCGTGGTGCTCAAGCCAGCCGAGCAGACGCCCGCCTCGATCCTCGTCTTCGCTGAGTTGATCGCCGACATCCTGCCGCCCGGCGTGCTCAACATCGTCAACGGCTTCGGGCTGGAGGCGGGCAAGCCGCTGGCGTCGAGCAACCGCATCGCCAAGATCGCCTTCACCGGCGAGACGACGACCGGCCGGCTGATCATGCAGTACGCCAGCCAGAACCTGATCCCGGTGACGCTGGAGCTCGGCGGCAAGTCGCCCAACATCTTCTTCAAGGACGTCACCGCGGAAGACGACGATTTCTTCGACAAGGCGATCGAAGGCTTCGTCATGTTCGCCCTCAACCAGGGCGAAGTCTGCACCTGCCCGAGCCGCGCCCTGGTCCACGAAAGCATCTACGATCGCTTCATCGAGCGGGCGCTGGAGCGGGTGAAGGCCATCAAGCAGGGCAATCCGCTCGATCCGCAGACCATGATCGGCGCCCAGGCCTCGTCCGAGCAGCTCGAGAAGATCCTGAGCTATTTCGACATCGGCCGCCAGGAGGGTGCCGAGGTGCTGATCGGCGGCGCCCGCAGCGAGCTGCCGGGCGAGCTGGCCGGCGGCTACTACGTCAAGCCGACCGTGTTCAAGGGCCACAACCGGATGCGGATCTTCCAGGAGGAGATCTTCGGCCCGGTGGTCTCGGTGACCACGTTCAAGGACGACGAGGAAGCGCTCGCCATCGCCAACGACACGCTCTACGGCCTGGGTGCCGGCGTGTGGACCCGCGACGGCAACCGGGCCTACCGCTTCGGCCGCGCGATCCAGGCCGGGCGGGTGTGGACCAATTGCTACCACGCCTATCCGGCCCACGCCGCCTTCGGCGGCTACAAGCAGTCCGGCATCGGGCGGGAGAACCACCGCATGATGCTCGACCACTACCAGCAGACCAAGAACCTGCTGGTGAGCTACTCCCCCAAGAAGCTCGGCTTCTTCTGAATCCGGTGAATCCGGCAGCCCGGCCCCTCCCCCGGACCCACCCGGCAGGGGCTGCCGGCACCTGCCCGGCACGGTCTCGTGCCGGGCTCTTCTTTTCACTAGCTGTGCGCGTCTGATCGACGTCAAGGAGATGCGGACGGAACTCGGGCTCTATACGTCTAACTCCCGATCTTGATCGGGATAGGCAACGTGAGGAGGCCGTCATGGCCAAGACAATGAAAGCCGCGGTGGTGCGCGCCTTCGGACAGCCGCTGACGATCGATGAAGTGCCGATCCCGGAGCCCGGGCCCGGACAGATTCAGGTGGCCATCCAGGCCTCGGGCGTCTGTCACACCGACCTTCACGCCGCCGAGGGCGACTGGCCGGTCAAGCCCACGCCACCGTTCATTCCGGGCCACGAAGGCGTCGGCTACGTTTCGGCCGTGGGCAGCGGCGTCAAGCATGTCAAGGAGGGCGACCGCGTCGGCGTTCCCTGGCTCTACACGGCTTGCGGCCATTGCCGCCACTGCCTCGGCGGCTGGGAGACGCTCTGCGAGGCACAGCTCAACACCGGCTATTCGGTGAACGGGGGCTTCGCCGATTATGTCGTGGCCGATCCCAACTTCGTCGGCCACCTGCCGAACAATATCGGCTTCAACGAGATCGCCCCGGTGCTGTGCGCGGGGGTGACGGTCTACAAGGGCCTGAAGGTCACGGATACCAAGCCGGGCGACTGGGTCGTCATTTCCGGTATCGGCGGCCTGGGCCATATGGCCGTGCAATATGCCAAGGCCATGGGACTGAACGTCGCCGCGGTGGACATCGACGACAAGAAGCTGGAGCTGGCGCGCCAGCTCGGCGCCGCGGTGACGGTCAACGCCAAGACGGTGGCCGACCCGGCCGCCGCCATCCGGAAGGAAACCGACGGCGGCGCGCAGGGCGTGCTGGTGACGGCGGTCTCGCCGAAAGCCTTCGAGCAGGCGCTCGGCATGGTGTCGCGCGGCGGCACCGTATCCCTCAACGGCCTGCCGCCCGGCGATTTCCCGCTGTCGATCTTCAACATGGTGCTGAACGGCGTCACCGTGCGCGGCTCGATCGTCGGCACGCGGCTCGATCTCCAAGAGTCGCTCGACTTCGCGCGCGACGGCAAGGTGAAGGCAACCATCCGCACCGAGAAGCTGGACGACATCAACTCCATCTTTGACGATATGCGCGGCGGCCGCATCGAAGGCCGCGTGGTGATGGATCTGACCCAGTAATACGCAATGCGTGACGACGAGAGTGGGCAGGCGCTGAACCTGCCGTCCCGTCCACGTGTGGGAGGACGTCATGGCCGAGGACAGTCTGGACCGCGTCACCGCGACGCCCGCGGCGCTCGCGCTGATCCGCACCCTGCAAGCCGCGCACGGACCGATCCTGTTCCATCAGTCAGGCGGCTGCTGCGACGGCTCCTCGCCGATGTGCTACCCGCAGGGTGATTTCATCATCGGCGACCGTGACGTGCTGCTGGGCGAGATCGGCGGCGCGCCGGTCTATATCGGCGCCGCGCAATTCGCCGTCTGGAGCCATACCCAGCTGATCATCGATGTGGTGCCAGGGCGCGGCGGCATGTTCTCCCTCGACAACGGCACCGAACAGCGCTTCCTCACCCGCTCGCGCGCCTTCTCCGGCGAGGACATGTGCCGCCTCGATGCGACCCCGGCGAACTCACAGGGGGCGTGACCCATCGCCGACCCGATCTCGTAGTCCTGCACGCGGATCAGCCGGATGGCAGATCAAGCCCATCCGGCAGCGTAATCCAGACGACAGTCTGTTCCCCGGCCGAATGGCGGGAGATGTGCCCCTTTCCGTACGTATCCTCCACCAGGACGAAACTGCCGGCGTGAGCCTGCCGTACCTCGCCATCGCTCGTCTCGTATTCCACGGAGCCGTCCAGCCTCACCGTGAGCACCCGCTCCGGCACCGTATGGTAGCCGATCTCGGGCATGGCAGCGGGAATGCGCGTAAAGCGAATATGTGACGCCGGGTACTGAGCAGACAGCTCGAGTGGCGGCACCTCGGGGAAAACGGTCCGCCCCGTCGTTGGGATGTCGATCTCGTCGAAATGAGATTCGCCATCCGTCGATGCGTAGATGCGTAGACACTTCATCATGGCCTCCGATGCTACCGCAGCCGTCCTCAATCTCGGCTAGAGCAGAAGACGGTCACCTGATGCCAAACGTCCGCAGGATCCGGCCTCGCCTCCGGTCGCAACGGACCTGTGTCCAGACTATCGCCAAGGCGTTGGCACCGGCGACAGATCTCATCGTACCAACGCTGCGCAGCAGCCCCCGCGACACGGCTGCCCTGCGGACTACCGTCCGGTGAAGCGCGGCTTGCGCTTCTCGGAGAAGGCCCGCATGCCCTCCAGGAAGTCCTCGCTGCGGATGTAAGCCTCGAACGTCGTGATCTCGCTGCGTAGCGCGCTCTCCAGGGGCTGGCCCAGGCCGTCGGCCGCGAGCTCCTTGACCCAGGCGAGGCCGAGC
This sequence comes from Chelatococcus sp. KU-N122, assembly GCF_055391085.1. Classification (NCBI taxonomy): domain Bacteria; kingdom Pseudomonadati; phylum Pseudomonadota; class Alphaproteobacteria; order Hyphomicrobiales; family Chelatococcaceae; genus Chelatococcus; species Chelatococcus sp. KU-N122. The sequence goes on from NZ_AP043981.1 coordinate 8,297,427, forward strand.
GGGCTCAAGCCGGCCATGTGCTGCGCCAGGGCTGTCACGGTCGCTATGAGATCGGCCGCCGGCACCACTTCGTTGACCAGGCCCCAGCGCATCAGCGTCTCGGCCGGAACCAGCTCGCCGGTCAGCAGCAGCCGGCGGGCGACGTTGACCGGCAGCTTGCGCGGCAGCCGCACGCTGGAGCCCGAGCCCGGCAGCACGCCGTACTTCAGGTGGCCGTCGCCGATCTGTGCGCCGGCAGCGGCGATGACGATGTCGCAGCACAGGATCAGCTCGAGCCCGCCGGCCACGGCGACGCCGTTGACCGCGGCGATCACCGGCTTGGGCAATTGTTCCAGCCGCAGGAACAGGTCCATGGAGCGACGCAGGTCCTGCGCGAATTCCCGGTATTCGGCCCCCTCCAGGCGCCCCAGGAAGCCCTTGAGGTCGCCGCCGGCCGAAAACGCCCGGCCCTCCCCGGTCAGCACCACCACGCGCACGTCCGCGTCCGCCTCGACCGCCTCGATGGCCCGGGTGAGCCCGCCGACCATCTCCTGGGAGAGCGCATTGAGCTGATCGGGCCGGTTGAGCCTGATCCAGGCGACCCGATCCTCGACCGTGTAAAGAACTGCCTCGCCGCTCATCCCGCTGCCTTTCCGGCACTCGCCTGGTCGCTCTTCAGCACGTCCTCGAGCTCGTGCCGCTTGATCTTGCCGGTGGTGCTGCGCGGCAGCTCCGCGTCGGCGACGAAGCGCACCGCCTTGGGCAGCTTGTAGCCGGCGATCTTGCCGCGGCAGAGCGCGACGACCTCCTCGGCCGTCAGCGCGGGATCGTTGCGCACGACGAAGGCCACGGGCACCTCGCCCCAGCGGGCGTCCGCCTGGCGCACCACGACCGCCTCGCCGATGCGCGCGGAGGCCAGCAGCACGCGCTCGATCTCGGCCGGATAGATGTTCTCGCCGCCCGACTTGATCAGGTACTTGCGGCGATCGACGAACTCCAGCGTGCGGTCCGGATTGCGCACGAAGACGTCGCCCATGTGGAACCAGCCGTTCTGGAAGTCCTTGCTGTCGGGGACCTTCCAATAGCCGCTGAACAGGGTGGGGCCGCGGAAGGCGAGCTCGCCGGGCTCGCCGTCGGGCACGTCGTTGTCATCAGGGTCGACCAGGCGGATGTCGCAGAGCGAGTTTTGCTCCTTGGGCAGCCGCTCCCGCACCACGCCGATGGGGATGAGGTTCTTGCTGGCGGGCGGGCTACCCGTCTCGGTCGAGCCGAAGCTGTTGATGTAGGGCGCCTGCAAAATCTCGGTGAGCTCGGCGATCTGCTGGCGCGGCACCAGGTCGGCCATGCAGCCGACGCTGCCCAGGGTCTTGGGCCGGGCCCCGCTGCGCTTGAGCTCGGCGATCACCTGCTCGACGGTGCCGGGCATGACCTGCAGCCAGCCGACCTCTTCGCCGGCCGCGCCGGCGACGATCGTCTCAACGTCGAAACCATCGACGATGATCACCTTGCCGCCGCGCATCAGCATGGCCAGCATGTTGTCGGTCGACACCATATGGAACATCGGCGCCCAGGCCACGAAGGTCTTGCCGTGGGCGAAGGTGCCGTCGATCTCGCCGATGACGCGGCGGGCGATCATCGCGCGCTGGCTGATGACGGCGCCCTTGGGCAGGCCCGTGGTGCCGCTGGTGTAGAGGATGACGAGGCCGTCCTCCGGGTGGGCCACGTCCGGCGGCTCGCGCTCGTCGGCGCGCGCCAGCGCGCGCTCGTAGGCCTCGCCCAGCACGATCACGGGGCCGCAATCGCAATTGAGGCTCGCCAGCATGCCGGCGTGGCGCTCGGAGACGAACGTCATCCTGGGCTCGACCAGGGTCAGGCAGTGCACCAGCTCCTCCGGCGCCAGGCGCCAGTTCTGGCAGGCGACGATGACGCCGAGCTTGGCGGCGGCGAGCTGCAGCTCGGCGTATTCCGTGCGGTTCTCCGAGAAGATGGCGACGCGGTCGCCGCGCACGACCCCGTGCGCGGCGATGACCGCGGCGAGGCGATTGACGCGCGCGTTGAGCTCTCCGTAGGTGAGGCGCCGGCCGCCCTGCTGCAGCGCGACCTCGTCGCGGCTGCGAGCGACCTGCCCGCGGAACAAGGCGCCGACGGTCAGCAGCCCCGCCGCCTGGGCGAGCGCGCCGCCGAAGGCGCCGTTCGTTGCGGCGGCGGCGAGCGGACGTTGCGTTGCCATGGGCACTCCCCGTGTTTCATCCCGAGTGATTTCGACGGCGCATCGCGGCTCGCGCGCCCAGCGGGACTGTAGAGCGGGACCGGGATCGGTGGGAAGCGCTATCCGCCGACAGCGCCGATCGGCCGCCGGGCAACCTGGCCCAACTTGCCGGCCGGTGTCATGCATCGCGGTCGCGCGATCGCCGAGCCAAGCCCCGCGGCGATGCCGCAGACCGGTTCAGCGCGGCGGCTTGCTCTGGCCCACGGCGGCGGCAAGGGCCGAGAACGTCTGCAGCTCACTGCCCTTGTGCGCGTTGGCGAGCTTGAGAAGGCGGATCGGAAAGACCATCGCCTCGTGGTTGGCGAAGCTGAGCTCCGGCGGCTGGCGGACGTCGTCAGCCGCGGCGTGCTCCGCCTGCGACAGCGCCAACGCGATCTCTTCGTGCGTGAGCAGTCCCTTGCGCTTCAAGAGATCGGTGAGCGCGGCAAGTGCCAACAGCACGCCTTCGAGCTGCAGATTTGCAGTGTTCATCAATGCCTCCCAACCAGCGCCGGCCCACTTGTCGGCAGTGCCGATCGGCGCTGCGCACATGATCCTCCCAAATGGCTATCGAGTCCCGGAGAAGATCGTGCTCGACCGGCATCTTGGAACGCGATGAGAGGCCGAGGATGCATCATCACCGTCCTCCGCGGCCTAATCCGTTCGCCCGGCTGTTCGTTCCGCCGATCGTGCGCGCCTCGCCCCGTGGCGCGGTTTGGGAACCACAAGCAGCTTCGCTGGTTAAACCTACGGTGGTTTCCCGCGCCCACGGAGGCGTGCGCCATGATCGAGGTGAAACGCGGTTCGCACGCCTCTTGGCCGGACGCCTCTTGGCCGAATGCCCCTCCGGATGAAGAACAGGTGTGACGCCATGCGCGCCGCCCTTGCCATCGCCACGACGGTCGCCCTGCTCCTGGGCACCATTTGGCTGCTGAATCAGGACCTCGCGCCCCTGCCGCCGGACCTGCCCCGCCCGATGCAGCAGATGGGGGAGCCTGGGAGCGGCCACTGAGCCCGCCATGACGACGACAAGCCGCCCGGAGCAAGGCTCCGGGCGGCGCTTGATCAAGCCTGCGTGCAGACGTGACGTAGAGTCAGTTGGAGGCGACGGCGTGCACTTTGCCCGTCTCCTCGAGGGCGCAGTCGGCCTCTTCGTCGAGGTGGTTCTGCAGATCGGCGAGGTTCTGCCGCGCCTCCTCCGTCGCCATGGCCAGAAGATAGCTGAGCATCGGCAAGCCAAGCAGTTTGGCCTTGCGCACCGAGCGATTGCAAGATTCCGTCAGCTCAATCAGAGAAATAAGGTCGGTCATAATAGTCCTCAAGCAACCAGCAGCGATGGGACGGTCTCGAGCACCGGCTCGTAGATCCCGAGCGCCTTGCGCGTGCTGTCCAGCATGGCTTCGTCGACGTAGGCGAAGAAAGGAGCGATCTCGTAGCCCTCGTACATGACCGGCGAGGCCAACGGCACGATATCCCAGCCGTATTCCATGAGCCGCTGGAGCGACCACAGGCGCCCTTCCATCACCAGGCCGGTGATCCCCATGCGCAGGGACGTCTCGACGATGGCGAGCATGATCCGGCGCGTGCGCGGATCGAAGGCGCGGGTTTCGCTCTTGGACACCGGCACGGCGCAGCGCGTCAGTTCCCAGATGGTAGGTCCTTGCGGGGCTGGAGCGCCCTGAAGGATCTCCGGATAGACATGGGTGAGCAGGTGCGGCTTCATCGTGGGCAGCAGCCGCGCGTAGGCCTCGACCGAGCCGTCCGGCGCGTGCTCGACGATGTGCACCGCCTCTTCCGTATCGAACTCGTCGATCTCGCGACCGTCGGGCTTACGGAGCTTGTGCCAACGCATATATTCTACAAAATACTTATGGCGAAACCGATATACGTCGTCCATCAACTCGCTCGGCCGCGAGCTATTCTGGCCGGACAAGATAATTGCCATTGCATCCCCCTTGAGGTACGGAGGAGCAATCTAGATATTATGCTCGCCGGCAGATAATGGGGAAATTTCCCTCTTGACTGCGGAATACATCCGGAGTCGGCGCAGTTCGCCGTCAGGAGGGGGCTGACCCGGAGCCCGCCGTGGTCCCTCGCGCGACCGGCGAACCGCGCCATTCGGACAGAAAGCGCCGGAAACTCAGATAGATATGGTATTTCCGCCCGATGCGATGAGGTCATCGGATCGGGATCATGCTCCAGGACATGGCGCGCCCACAGCCAGGAGAGCGGTGGCGGCAGGCGGCGGCACAAAAAAGGCGAAGCTCCGGATAAAGGAATAACGGGCCGAATACAAGTCGTCCGCTTTAGCGCGCGCAACTCAACCCGGGGCATGTGCCGGTCAGCCGTTTCCGTGCTGCGACGCGCATCACCGGCATCCTGCGCGCGCTCGCGTCGACATGCGCGCAACCGGCCGTGTCGTCCGGGCACCGGAACAATCCCGAAGCCGGAGCCCACGTTCGGGTCCAATGCTCTCGTCGCCCTGCAAAGTGATTTTGACGCTTTGCTCGGCCGCAGCAAAGACATGCGGCGGTGCAGCTGCGTACCTCGCCCCACCTGCGGGGAGAGGTCGGAGCGCGCGAGCGTACCTCGCGTGCTCCGGCTGAGGAGGCTTTCAGAAGAGGGCTTTCGAATCCCGGGCTCTCTCACGATCGGGTGATCCCACCCGATCGTGAAGCGCTTTAGTTGATGTAGCCCCGGCGCAGGGCGTTGGCGACGGCCTGCACCTTGTTGACTGCCCCGAGCTTGCGGATGGCACGGTCGAGATGGTGCTCGACCGTCTTGTTGGCGAGCCCCAGGATCACTGACGTGTCCCAGGCGCTCTTGCCGGCCGCAGCCCATTTCAGGCACTCGGTCTCCCGCGGTGTCAGCGCGTCGCCCGACGGCTGGTCGGACCGCCGTGTCAACAGCACGGCCTGGGTGTGGGCGAAAATGCCGACCAGATGCAGCGACAGCAGGTGCTCGCGCGGCAGGTCGAGCGGATGCTGCGCCGAGAACGAGACCGCCGACTGGAAGCCGCTGAGATTGAAGATCGGGATCGAGAGACCATCCCGCAGGCCGAAGTCGGCGGCCTCCTCCATGACCGAGGCGCCGTCGGCGTCGGCCGGGGCGGCGCGCCACAACAGCAGCTCGGACGTCTGCCTCAGGCTGCGCACCACCGGATCCCGCCGGTAATGGGAAGCCGCCTCGTAGCGCGCGCTCCACTCCGGCCAGCCGGCGACGAGCACGTGCTCGCGGACATTGTCGCCGTCCGGCAGCCCGCTGATGGTGAAGTTGTCCAGACCGTACGACGACGTCGCCCGCACGATCTCCTCCGCAAGCCCGGCTTGATTGTCGACTCGTTTGAGCCGTTCGATGGCCTCGCGGGCGAGGTCCCTTTCCATCCGAAACCCCTTAGGAACATAGGCACAGGAGAACAGCGACCGACGCACGCCCTCCCCGCCCAGAACGGCCCTCACGGAACCGCCGCTGCGCCGAAGCAACAACTTTTCGGGCGACGCCCGCCATCCACGCCGAAGTCGCGGCGCCGACGCCCCCCGGAGCCAATCGCCGCGCTTACCCTTGAAATTATTGCACCAACAAAGTTTTCAGTGTCAACGCACCGAAAGACGGATAGCCCCGGCCCGCGCCGACCCCAGGTGGAGCCGCCGCACGGCCCCGCGCGCCTTCGCGCGTGGCTGCCACCCCCCGGGCGCAGCGTCAGCGTGGCTGTTCACCTCGGTTTACGGCAGCTTTCGCAGGATCTTAGCCAGCGTCAATGGGGTTTTCCGCGGCGCCAGCCCCGGTCGTGCCATGAGCTGAGAGGGCGAGCACCGCGCCAACGCCGCAGAGCGCATCGACGCGCTTGGCCTTGATCGGCGACGATTTGTCGTTCGCGTCCGTGGGCCGTTACGCCGCGAGTCGTTACTCCGCGAGTCGTTACTTCGCGAGTCGTTACTTGGCGCCGCAGTTCGAGCAGATGCTCTTGGTCGTCCGGTCGCCCTCGACGTTCTTCTGGTCCTGCAGCTTCTGCGCCCGGTCCTCTGCCGTGTTGCCGGGAATGTCGGACGGCCGCGGCTGGCGGTGGCCGGTCGGCGCCGCGCTGCCGCCGGGCGCGCCCGTTCCCATGGCGCCGGCACCGGCCGGTGATCCCGGCGCCGCGCCGGCAGCACCTCCCGCACCGGCGGCCCCGCCCGTTCCGCCGCTCTGGGCGAGTCCCGCGCCCGCCTGGGCCATGACGAAAAAGACGATGAAAATCCTGCGCATGGTACCCCGCTCCGACCTCGACCTATGCGCAACGGCAGTCCTCGCCGCCGGGTTCCGTCATCGGCTGCGGTCAGCTCTCGGCGGGCTGCTGCGGCCACCGCACGTCCGGGTCGAGGGTGAACAGGTCCTGGGCGCGGCCGACGCCGCGCAGCGCGAAGCGGCCCGTCGATACGAACGCCTGCCGCTGCTCCGGGGCCGGGGCCTCGTAAAAGGCCTGCGACGCCAGCAGGTCCCGGTCGATGGAACGGCACGTGGGAGCGACGCGACTCACCTCACTGACGGCGGGACCGACGACGGTGAAGCCGAGCCAGGCTGCCGATATGGCCGCAGAACAGATGGTCCGACGGCTCGCGCGCCGGCACCACGCGTGCGTGCACACACCGCCGCCCGGCGACGACGGCTCTACCCCTGTAACGAACAGCTCGGGGGCAAGCCATGATGAATGTTCAGATCGCCTTGTACACCATCGTCATGATCAGCACGGCGGTCGTCATAGTCCCGCTGCTGGCGATGCTGACCGCAGGCTGACGCTCCCGTCGCGAATGGTCCTGTCGGTTAGTCGCCCGCTTCAGCCAATTTGCGAGGAGCCCTGCACCGAGGTTTTGAGTCTTTGGGCGGATGGATGGCCGGGCTTGACCCGGCCATCCGTCGACTTGAAAACCCAGGCCGTCGCTGCTGAACGCACATTGCATTGCAAATGAGCTGAAGCAGCCGACTACCGGCTAGCGCCGCACCTCGACCGAGAGCTCAGGACGATGATTGAGCGTCTGGAAGACGACGCAGTAGCGCTCCGTCAGCTTGATCAGCAGGTCGACCTTGTCCTGCGGCGCGTCGGTGTCGACGTCGAAGCGCAGGCGGATCGCCCGGAAGCCGACCGGTGCCTCCTTGTCGACGCCGAGGGTGCCGCGGAAATCGAGGTCGCCTTCCGCGTGCACGCGCCCCGCCTTGAGCGGCACCTCGAGCGCCGTCGCCACCGACTTGAGCGTCACGCCGGCGCAGGCCACCAGGGCCTCCAGCAGCATATCGCCCGAGCACAGCTCGGCCCCGGAGCCGCCGGTCGCCGGATGCAGGCCGGCGATGGCGAGCGCGCGGCCGGTCTCCACCTTGCAGGCGATGCCGTCCTGGTCGATCGAGCCGTCCGCCTTCAGCGTGATCACCGCCGCGTCCGGCGTCTCCCGGTAGCGGTCCTTGATCGGCGCCTGGAGGGCCCTGAGCTCCTGCGCGTTCATCCCCATCGTCGTCTCCCTATGACTGGCGCCGCCGTGGCCGGATCGTCGCCGGCAGCGGCCGGAAAGCGCTCGCGTCCGCCGAGCGACGCATCGAGTGCCCTTAGCACGCGGTGCTTGGCGCTGTCGAAGCCGGGGTCGAGGGGCCGGCGCGGGCGCCGCAGGTCAACGGCGACGGTCTCGAACAGTCGGCCCGGGTTGGGCTGCATGACGACGACACGGTCGCCGAGGGTGACCGCCTCCTCGACATCGTGCGTGACGATGACGACGGTCGGCCGGCTTTCATCCCAGAGCGCCAGCAGATGCTCATGCAGGCTCGCCCGGGTCATGGCGTCGAGTGCCGAGAACGGCTCGTCGAGCAGCAGCGCCTTGGGACCCGGCACCAGGGCGCGGGCGATCGACACGCGCTGCTGCTGGCCGCCGGACAGCTCCCGCGGCCAGCGATCGGCGTGCGCCGTCAGGCCCACCCGCGCCAGCGCCTCGTCGACCCGGCGGCCGCGGACCGGCGCCGGCAGGTGCTCGAGGCCGAAGCCGACGTTGTCGCGGACCCTGAGCCAGGGCAGCAGTCGCGCCTCCTGGAACACCAGGCCGACGGCGGGATGCGGGCGGGTGATGACGTCGCCGTCGATGCGCACCGCGCCGTGTGTCGCGTGGTCGAGCCCCGCAATCAGCCGAAGCAGCGTGGTCTTGCCGCAGCCGGAGCCGCCGACGATGGCGACGATCTCGCCGGCCTCGACGGCGAGCGACACGCCCTCCAGCGCCCGCGTCCCGTCCGCATAAACCTTGGATAGCGCCTCGATCGACAGCATCAGAGCCGGTCCCGCGCCGTGTCCTGCCAGGCCAGCAACGGCGCTGTGAACGCGACGATCAAGCTATCGCAGAGCTTGCCGAGCACGGCGAAGGTGATGATGGCGGCGAGGATCTGATCGGGCTTGCCCAGTTGCTGGCCGTCGACGAGCAGGTAGCCGAGCCCTTCCGAGGCGCCCATGAACTCGGCCGCGACGACGAACATGAAGCCGAGGCCGAGGCCGGAGCGCAGCGCGGTGACCCAGGCGGGCAGCACCGCCGGCAGCAGCACCCGCCGCACCAGCGCGAAGGGGCTCAGGCGAAACACGCGGCCCACCTCGATGAGCTTGCGGTCGACCGAGGCGATGGCGCTCATCACGCCCAGATAGACCGGGAAGAACACGCCGACGGCGATAAGGGTCACCTTCGAGGCTTCGAAGATGCCGAGCCACAGGATGAACAGCGGCACCCAGGCGATCGAGGGAATGGCGCGTAGCGCCTGGATCGTCGGATCGAGGACGCGGCGCAGCGGGCGCGATGCGCCGGTGAGGGCGCCGACGAGCGTCCCCGCCGCGGCGCCGAGCGCAAAGCCGATGCCGATGCGCGAGAGCGTCGCCAGCACATGCGTGGCCAGGTCGCCGGAGCGGGCGAGCGTGACCAGGGTCTCGGCGATGCGGCTCGGCGGCGGCAGCAGGCGGCCCTGCGCCAGCCCGAAGCGGACCGCGGCCTCCCAACCCAGGGCGACGACGAGGGGCAGGACGACGCCGACGAGCCAGATCCCCGAGGCCGGCCCGCGCGTGCCCGCCGCGGCCGGTGCCGTGGTCCCGGCTGCGTCGGCGGCGGGCGTCCGCCCCGGTATCAGGTCGATGGAGGCCATGCGGTCAGTTCGTCGACTTGCCGAGGTATTGTGGATCGATCAGCTGGTCGACCGCCGCGGTCACGTCGGTGTCGGCGGGCAGCACGGCCGCATTCTTGAGCGCATTGCCGGCGGCGACGATCGACTGGCGCTGGGCGTCGCCGATGACGCTGAAGCTGAGGTCGGTGCGCTCGTCGATCTGCCGATCGATGACGGCCGGCGGCAGCTTGGTCGCCTCGGCGAAGGTCGCCTTGAGCGCCGGCTTGTTGGCGAGTGACCACTGCCGGGCCTCCTCGTAGGCCGCCAGCACCTTGCGGACGAGATCCGGGTGCTCTTTGGCGAACTCCTCGCGCACGTTGAGGATGCCCCAGGTGTTCGCCTCCGGCTTGCGGAAGAACAGCACGTCGCCGTTCTCGATCTCGGCGGCGGCCATCATCGGATCGAGGCCGGCCCAGGCGTCGACGTCGCCGCGATCGAGCGCGAGACGGCCGTCGGCATGCTGCAGCAGCACGAATTTCACGTCCTTGTCGCTCAAGCCGGCGTCGGCGAGCGCGCGCACGAGGAAGATATGCGGATCGGTGCCGCGGGTGACCGCGACGCGCTTGCCCTTGAGGTCGGCCACGCTCGCGACGCCGCTGTCCTTGCGGGTGACGAGCGCGGTCCACTCAGGGCGGGAGTAGACATAGATCGATTTGATCGGATTGCCGTTGATCCGGGCGACGAGCGCCGCCGAGCCGGCCGTCGAGCCGAAGTCGATGGAGCCCGCGTTCAGGAACTCCAGCGCCTTGTTGGAGCCCGCCGACTGCACCCAGCGGACCTTGATGCCGTCCTTGGCCAGCGCCTTCTCCAGAATCCCCTTGTCTTTCAGCACCAGACTGACCGGGTTGTAGGTGGCATAGTCGATGCGGATCTCGGACACCTCGGCGGCGCGCGCGGGCAGCGCCAGGCTCAGGCCGGCCAGAAGGGCGAGGCCGACCCGCCGGATGCCGACGAGCGAACGGAAGGCTTGCATGGGTGGCTCCAGACGGATCGATGGGGACGCTGCTCCATGATCTACAGCGCCCTGGCGCGCCGTCAATAATTTTGCAGTGCAGCATGCGTATTAGATTTTTATAACTCGGAATTTATGTGATTTAAATCGACGAAGCCGCGCGGCTCCGCCCGCACGCCTGCGCAACGTTACGGCCTATGCGCCGGACCGATTGATCGCGATCCGGCTCTGCAGCAGCTCGCCGGTGCGCTCCAGCACCGGATAAGCGGCGGCCGCGACGATGTGGCTGTTGATCAGCTTGATGTCGTTGAGGAGGTCGAGATAGAGCGCGCTCGCCTGCGCGGCTTCCAGCCGACCCGTCCTCATCTGGTCGACGTGCAGGATCGTGGCCTGGGATTCCGCCTCACGGAAGGCGATCTTCTCATCGGCCAGCAGGCGCGCCGTGGGGCCGTCGTCGGTCATGAAGACGGACGCCGCGGTCTTCAGGTTGGCGCTCAGCCGGTCGAGCATGGCCATGAGCTCGGTCTCCTCCGTCTTGGAGAAGGCGAGGCCGCGCTTCAGCCGCTTGGCGGCATGGGGCAGCAGGTTGCGGGTAACGACATCGCCAGCCTGCTCCAGATTCATCGTGAAGTTCAGGATGGCGGCGAGGCGGGCATGGTCGCTGTCGCTGAGCTCCTCGGGGTCGAGCGACGTCAGGTAGGCCTTGATCGCCGTGTTCAGGCGGTCGAGCACGTCGTCGCGCCGCTTCGTCTCGGCGATGACGCGGCGGTCGCCGTCTGCCAGCGCGCCGCGCGCACCGGCCAGCATCTCCTCCAGCGCATCCACCAGCCGCAGCGCCTCGCGGGTCGCGCCGCCGAGGGCCACGATCGGCGTCTCCCGGGCGGCCGCGTCCAGGTAGAGCGGCCTGGAGGGATCCGCCGGGTCGACGCGCTTGGGCAACCAACGCTTCAGCAGGGTGGCATAGGGTGTGAGCAGCGGCAGGAAGATCACCGCGATCACGACGTTGAATGCCGTGTGAAAATTGGCGACGGCGCGGGCGTTGTCCGGCTCTACCGTTACCATGAAGCGGCCGATCGGCTCCAGCAGCGCAACCGCGACGGCCACGCCGACGAGGCGCGTGAGCAGGTTACCCACCGGGAGCCGCTTGGCGGCCGGGTCGTTGCCCGCCGGCCCTTCGAGCACCGGATTGATGGCGGTGCCGAGGTTGGCACCGAGCACGAGCGCGAAGGCCGCGTTCGGCGGCACGGCGCCCTTGCTCGCCAGCGACATGATCAGCAGGACGACGGCGACGCTGGAATGGACCGCCCACGTCACCCCTGCCCCCAGCAGGACGGCGAGCAGCGGCGTGGTCGAAATGGCGCCGAGCAGCAGGCGGAGGCTCGGCGTGTCCTCGTAGTCGGTCATCAGCTGCAGCAGCTGGTGCAGCGCCAGCAGCATCAGGCCGAGGCCGATGAAGACGCGGCCGAGGTCGTGCGCCCGCGTGCTGGAATCGCGGCGGAACATGAGCACGCCGACCAGAATGAGCACCGGCGAGAACGCCGCCACATCGAACGAGAGCACCTGCACGATGAGCGTCGTGCCGACGTTGGCGCCGAGCATGACCGCGAGCGCCGGAACCAGGTCGACCAGGCCGCCGGCGGCAAAGCCTGCGGTCATCAGGCCGGTCGCCGTGCTGCTCTGCAGGACGGCGGTAACGCCGACGCCCGCCAGGAGCGCCCGGACGCGGTTCCTCAGCGCCGTGCCGAGAAACGAGCGCAGGCCGGGGCCGAAGGCGCGCTGGATGCCCGTCTGCACCATGTGCGTGCCCCACAGGAGCAGCGCGATGGCGCCGGCGAGATCGATCAGCGTGACGGGAAAGGCCATCGCGAACGCCTTGCAACGTTGGACAGGAGGATGGGCCCCAAGGCCCCCGCGGCTTTGCCTGGGCCACGCTACAGGGAACATGGCCCCCGCTCGCGCGATTGCCAGAACGCGCGGTTTAATCCTCGCCTGCCGTTCGATGCAATGCCGGAATCGACAGACCGGCGACCCGCCACCGCCCGAGCGCATTCCCACGCGATCGGATGTGCACATCTACCCGGCGAACGATTCTCCGGGTCCTTGGCTCTGGTGCGCCTCTCGCAGGGCAGAGGATCCGCCCGACGAGCAAGCGCTCCAGCCACGGGGCTTACCAGACCGGGATGAAGGCCGGCAGCTTGGCGGCCACGAACTCCTTGTTCTCAGGCGACTTGAAGACCTCGATGAAGGCCTTGAGGCGTGGGTCGTCTTTCTTGTCGGGCCGCGAGACGAAGCGCAGCACGAAACGCTCATCGGGCGTCCGGTCGCTGATCAGCGCCGAGTTCGGATCGCCGCCGGCCGGGATCAGATAGGTCAGGTTGACGAAGGCCAGCGTCACGTCGTCGAGCGAGCGATAGAGCTGCGCCGCGTCGAGCTCGATGATCTGGAGTTTCTTCGGGTTCTCGATCACGTCCTGCTTGGTGACATTGATGCCCTTGCCTGGCTTGAGCTTGATCAGCTCCGCCTTTTCGAGCAGTTGCAGGGCGCGGGCGCCGTTCAGCGGTTCGTTGGGAATGGCGACCTTGTCGCCCTCCTTCACCTCGGCAATGCTCTTGATCTTCTTGGAGAACAGGCCGACCGGCACGATCACGCCGGCTGGATCCACCGGTACCAGGTTGAAGCCCCGAGCGGCGTTCTGCTGACCCAGGAACGTCACGTGCTGGAAGAAGTTGGCATCGAGATCGCCGGCAAAGACGGCGGCATTGGGTGTCACCCAGTCGGTGAACTCGACGATCTGGACCTCGATGCCCTTTTTCTTTGCCGCCGTGGCGGTGAGCTGCAGCAGTTGGGCCAGCGGCCCGGCGCTGACGCCGACCTTCAGCGGCTGGTCGGCTGCGGCCGCGCCGACGACCATCGCCATGGCCGCAGCAACGGCGATGCGGATAACGGATTTCATGATCATCGACCAATTTCCCTCGGGCTTATAGGGAGCGGCAAGCCGGCTCGGCCGAGCGGACGCCCGCGCCTCGGCTAACGACGAGCAATCCGGCCTGCTCCCTGGCTTAAATGAGCAATCGAACCGAGCCGAATGCCCGTAATTCATTAATCATCATAGATAATTTAAGGCAACGAGTTGAGAATTATCTTTCCCGATCGACATGCAACAAATAAAACTACGTTCTACTTAATTCAAAGAATAATCTCTACACGACCAACCCGAAGCCGCGGTGGACCGCCGCTCGAGCCGACTCGCGCTCTACTCGGCCGCATCCGCCAGGGGCCGGCCGCGCCAGTGCGCGCCCGGGTGGGGCGCCGCCAGGCGGGCACGGCCCGGGCCGAACAGCTTCTCGCGCAACGGTCCCGGCGCGTAGGCGCGCTTGTAGCGGCCACGCCGTTCGAGCTCGGGCACCAGGAGATCGACGATGTCCTCGAAGGTCTCGGGTGCCACGGCGTAGGCCATGTTGAAGCCGTCGACGTCGGTGGCGGCGACCCATTGGATCAGCGCGTCGGCGACGGTTGCGGGGGAGCCGACGAACACCGGCCCGATGCCGCCGATGCCCACGTGCTCAGCCACCTGGCGGACGGTCCAGACCCGACTCGGGTCGGCGCGCGTGATGTTGTCCATGGCGGTGCGGCCGGCGTCGTTCTCCACGTGCCGCACCTCCTGGTCGAGCGCCAGCCTCGAAAAGTCGACGCCGGTCCAGCCGGACATGAGCGTCAGCGCTCCCTCGTGGCTCACGTAGCTGCGGTACTCGTCGAGCTTGGTTTGCGCCGCCTGGTCGGTCTCGCCGAGCACGACGGTCGCCATCGAGAAGACCTTGAGGTCGCTGCCCAGCCGGCCGGCGGCGACGGCCGCCCGGCGCAGATCGGCGACGCGCGGCCCGATCACCTGCGTGGACGGGCCCGAGACGAAGACGCATTCGGCATGGCGGCCGGCGAAGCCCCGCCCCTTGGGCGAGGTGCCGGCCTGATAGAGCACCGGCGTGCGCTGGGGCGAAGGCTCGCTCAGGTGGATGGCATCGAGCTGATAGAACGGGCCGTCGTGCCGGATGCGATGCACCTTCTCGGGCCGCGTGAAGATGCCGGCCGCCCGATCGACCACGACCGCATCGTCGTCCCAACTGCCCTCCCAGAGCTTGTAGACCAGCTCCAGGTAATCCTCGGCCACATCGTAGCGGTCGTCGTGGGCACGCTGGCGATCGAGCCCCATCGCCTTGGCGGCGCTGTCGAGGTAGCCGGTGACGATGTTCCAGCCGATGCGCCCGTCGGTCAGGTGGTCGAGCGTCGTCATGCGCCGGGCGAAGGGATACGGCGGCTCGTAGGAGAGGTTGACGGTGATGCCGAAGCCGAGGTTCTGCGTCACCGCCGCCATGGCCGAGACCAGCATCAGCGGATCGTCCACCGGCACCTGCGACGCCGTACGCAGAGCGGCGTCGGGGCTGCCGCCGAAGACGTCGTAGATGCCGAGCACGTCGGCGATGAACAGGCCGTCGAAGCGGCCGCGCTCCAGCGTCTGCGCCAGGCCGGTCCAATAGGAGAGCTTGCGGTAGTCGGCCGAGCGGTCGCGCGGGTGACGCCACAGGCCCGGCGCCTGATGGCCGACCGTATTCATCTCGAAGGCGTTGAGCCTGATCTCCTTGGCCATGGCCAATCCTTCCTCCCGCGGCGCCGCCGGCATGAATGACGTCGGTTCACCAGGCCGGAATATAGGCGCCCTTGAAGCGGGCAAGCACGAACTGCTTCACCGGCTCCGAATGATAGACCTCGACGAGCCGGGCGACCCACGGCTTGTCCTTGTCCTCGGTGCGCACGGCGATGACGTTGACCCAGGGGCCGTTGGCGGCCTCCTTGATCAGCGTGTCCTTGACCGGATCGAGTCCCGCCTGGACCGCGTAGTTGTTGTTGATGGAGGCCGCGTCGACGTCCGGCAGCGACCGCGGGATCTGCGCCGCGTCGAGCTCGATGAACTTGAAGCGCTTGGGGTTGTCGACGATGTCGGCGACGCTGGCGGTGACGTTGGCCGGGTCACGCAGCTTGATGATGCCGCCGGCCGCCAGGATGTGCAGCGAGCGGGCGCCGTTGGTCGGATCGTTCTGGATGGCGAGCGTCGCGCCCGCCGGCAGGTCGGCGAAGGTCTTGTACTTTTTCGAATAGAAGCCCATCGGCGACGCGATGGTGTCGGCGACCTTGACCAGCTTCCAGCCAGTCTTGGCGATCTGGTTCTTCAGATACGGCTCGTGCTGGAACGAGTTCGCCTCGGTCTCGCCGGCGGCGAGCGCCTGGTTGGGGATGACGTAGTCGGTGAACTCCACCGGCCTGATGTCGATGCCGCGCTCGGCGCCGACCTTGCGCACGACGTCGAGGATCTCCGCGTGGGGACCGGCGGTGACGCCGACGCGAATGGTCTTGGGATCGTCCGCCGCGGCTGCACCGGCGGCGAAGAAGCCCGCGGCGGTCAGCACGGCGAGGGCAAAGGCAACAGGGCGGCGGCTCGCCATGGCGAAACTCCGGAGCACGAAGGACAGTGGACGGTCAGTTGTGGCGCAGGCGCTTGTTCAGCCGCCGCGACAGCGTGTCGCCGATGGTCTGCACGCCCTGCACGAGCACGATCAGCACGATGACGACGGCCGCCATCACATCGGGCATGAAACGCTGATAGCCGTAGCGGATGCCGAGGTCGCCGAGGCCGCCGCCGCCGACGGCGCCGACCATGGCCGAGTAGCCGATCATGCTGACCACCGCGAGCGTCAGCGACAGCGCGATGGCGGGCACGGCCTCCGGCAGCAGCACTTTGCGCACGATCTGGATGGGGCTTGCCCCCATGGCCCGGGCAGCCTCGACGAGGCCCTGGTCCACCTCGCGCACGGCCGTCTCCACCAGGCGGGCGATGAAGGGGGTGGCGGCAATGGTGAGCGGCACGATCGCCGCCTTGGTGCCGATCGAGGTGCCGGCGATGAGGCGCGTGAAGGGGATGATCGCCACCACCAGGATGATGAAGGGCGTCGAGCGCGTGGCGTTGACGATCAGGCCGACGACGCGGTTGACCGCCGGTAGCGCGAACAGCTCGCCCCGCCCGCTGGTGGCGAGGAACACCCCGAGCGGCACGCCGAGCAGCGTGGCAATCACCGTCGCCACCGCCACCATCCACAGGGTGTCGAGCGTCGCTTCGGCGATGAGCTGGACGATCTCAGGCGACATAGCCGAGCACCTCCGTATCGAGCCCGCGCTCGGCGAAATAGGCGAGCGCCGGCGCGAGCGCCCGGTCGGACGACGGCACGCCGAGCAGCAGCGTGCCGAAGGGCCGCCCGGCGACCTCGTCGATGGCGCCGGACAGGATCTTCACGTCGAGGTGGAGCTCACGCGACAGGCTGGAGACCACCGCGCCCGCCGCGAACGGCCCGCGGAAGACGACACGGACCACCGCCTCCGCGCCCGCCGCCCGATCCGGCCCGAGCCGCGCCGCGAGCCCGGCTGGCACCGCGCGGCCCGATGCTCCGCCGAGGAAGGATTGGGTGGTGGGATGGGCCGGACGGGTGAAGATGTCGTAGACGTCGCCGCGCTCGACGATGCGGCCGCTGTCGATGACCGCGACCTCCTTGGCGATGCGCCGGATCACCGACATCTCGTGGGTGATCAGCAGGATGGTGAGCCCGAGCTCGCGGTTGATGGTGCCGAGCAGATCGAGGATGGCCTGGGTGGTCTCGGGATCGAGGGCCGACGTGGCCTCGTCGGACAGCAGCACCTTGGGGCGGGTGGCGAGGGCGCGAGCGATGCCGACGCGCTGTTTCTGGCCGCCGGAGAGCTCGGCCGGATAGCGGTCGCGCTTGTCGGCGAGCCCGACGAGCTCCAGCAGCGGCTCGACGCGCGCCTTGATCTCGGCCCGGCCGACGCCGGCGATCTCCAGCGGCAGGGCGATGTTGCCGTAGGCCGTGCGCGAGGAGAGCAGATTGAAGTGCTGGAAGATCATGCCGATGGAGCGGCGGACCTGGCGCAGGTCGCGTTCGCCGAGCCCTGCGATATCGGTGCCGTCGACCCAGATACGCCCCGCGGTCGCCCGCTCCAGGCCGTTGACGAGGCGGATCAGCGTCGACTTGCCGGCGCCGCTCCGGCCGATGACGCCCAGCACCGAGCCCGGCGCGACGGTGAGATCGATGTGGTCGAGGGCGGTGACGGCGCCGCCGCCCCGGCGCGCGGCGAACGTCTTGCTCACGGCCTCCAGCCGGACCATGGCGTTGCCGCTGTCTGCCGCGACGGGACGCTCGCGCAGCTCGGCCAGATCGGCCTTCAAGGGCATGTTCATCGCAGTGCTCGTCCCGCTGAGCGGCGGTGCCGCCTGACTTGGTATTGGAAACAGGCGCGGGGCGAACCAACGCCGAGCGGTCCACCTCGCTGTCGGCATGCCGCGAACTCAGGCGGTCGGGCGCCAGATCGGCACGTCGGTCGCGTCGATGCGCTTGGGGATCAGACCCGCGTCGAAGAACACGTCGGCGATCTTCTGCTGGTCGCCGAGCTCCGCCTTCTGGACCGGCCGTACGCTGTAGCTGCGGCGGCTGTTGACCTGCTTGACGACCTCGACCGGGATGTCGCCCCACATCGGCGCAAGCCTGGCGGCAGCCTCGTCGGGATGGCTCTTGACCCAGCGCCCCTGCTCGGCCAGCGCGTCGAAGACGATGGCGACGGCCTGCGGGTGGGCGGCGACGAAGTCGTTGTTGACCAGATAGTAGCGGCTGTAGCCGGAGAAGCCCGTGGCGTCGGCGATGATCCGGATCGGATACTGGCTCTGGGCGATGGCCAGGAACGGATCCCAGATCACCCAGGCGTCGAGGCTGCGGCCCTTGAAGGCCGCCGCTCCGTCCGGCGCCTCCAGGTAGGCCGGGTTGATGTCCGTGAAGGCGAGGCCGGCCTTGGCCAGGGCCGCGGCCAGGATGAAGTGGCAGCCCGAGCCGCGGGAGACGCCCACCTTCTTGCCCTTGAGGTCGGCCACCGAGGTGATCGGCGAATCGGCGTGCACGATGATGGCTTCGGCGGCGGGCGACGGCGCTTCGGTAGCATAGAAGGTCAGCTTGGCGCCGGCCGCCTGGGTGAAGATCGGGATGGCGTCCGCCACGTCGGCATGGAAATCCACGGCGCCCGCGTTCATCGGCGGGATCACCGCCGTGAACATGTTCCAGCTCACCTCGAAGCCCAGCGGCGCCAGCCGCTTCTCCAGCACCTCGTCGCTCCTCAGCAAGGTCAGCAGCGTCGACGAGCGCTGATAGCTGAAGCGGATTTTGCGGCTCTCGGCCGAAGCGGAGCGCCCGAGCGATCCGATGAGCGGCAGGCTGAGCAGTCCGGAAGCGAAACGGCGGCGTGTAAGGTGCATAAGCTCGGTATTCCTGAACGAACGTCGCACCGATCACAGCACGCGCCCGTATCGACTTCAACGCTCATGTGGTGTAAATTAAAATTAATCACGATTAGAAATGTGATTATTCTGTTTGACTCGCCTCGGGGAGAATTTTTTTGCTGCCGCACGCCATTCGGTTTGGCATCTGGGCGCTCGTTCACGGCAACCGCGCCGCGCTTCAGGACCCCGATGAGCCCTACGACGCCTCCTTCGCGCGCAATCGTGCGCTGATCCAGGAAGCCGAAGCCCTGGGCTACGATTCCACGCTCGTCGCCCAGCACACGGTCAACCCGCACGACGAGCGCCTGGACCAGTTGGAAGCCTGGACCGCCTCGGCGGCGCTTGCGGCGCTGACCAGCCGGATCGAGATCATCACGGCCATCAAGCCTTACCTCTACCACCCGGTGGTGCTGGCCAAGATGGCGTTGCAGATCGAGGAGATCAGCGGCGGCCGCTTCGGCATCAACCTGGTCAACGCCTGGAACCGCCCGGAGCTCGAGAAGGCGGGGATCGGCTTTGCCGAGCACGACGAGCGCTACGCCTACGGCTACGAATGGCTTTCGGTGGTCCGCCGGCTGCTCGCCGGCGAGCGCGTGACCCACGCGGGGCACCACTTCAATGTGCACGACTACCAGCTGCGGCCGGCTGGCCGGTTCCGCGCCCGGCCGCAGGTCTATGTCGGCGGCGAGTCCGAGCCGGCGCGCCGGCTGGTCGCGGACCAGGGCGACGTCTGGTTCATCAACGGCCAGTCGCCCGCCGACGTGAAGGCCCTGATCGGCGATGTCGCCGCCCGCGCCCGCAGTGGAGGGCCGCTGCGCTTCGGCCTGTCCGCCTTCGTCATCGCCCGCGAGACCGATACGGAAGCCGAGGAGGCGCACCGCCACCTGCTCGAGCTGGCCGCCAAGGACGCGCCACTCAAGGCCATCCAGGCCGCCAACACCGATCCCAAGGTGATCATGATGCAGACCATGGCCAAGAGCCCGCGGGTCGGCACCAACGGCGGCACCGCCGCCGGCCTGGTCGGCAGCTACGACACCGTGGCCGACCGTATCCTGGCGTTCCACGCACTGGGCATCGAGACTTTCATGCTGCAATTCCAGCCGTTCGAGCGCGAGATGCGCCGCTTCGCCGCCGAGGTGATGCCGCGCGTGCGGGCACGCCAGCCGGCAGCGCCGCTCAAGCAGGCCAGCGGCCGCGGCTGAGACCACCCCTGACGACCGGCAGCCCCCGTGAGCGGCGCCGGAGAGGAGACCGACGATGAGCAATCCTTCCGCCGACCAGGCCGATGTGCTGTGGTTCCTGCCCACCCACGGCGACGGGCGCTACCTCGGCACGTCGCACGGCGCCCGCGACGTCTCGCTGCGCTACCTGGCCCAGATCGCCCAGGCCGCCGACCAGCTGGGCTATTTCGGCGTGCTGCTGCCCACCGGGCGCTCCTGCGAGGATTCCTGGGTGGTGGCATCGTCGCTGGTGCCGCTCACCGAGCGCCTGCGCTTTCTCGTGGCGGCGCGGCCCGGCCTGATGTCACCCGCCGTCGCGGCGCGCATGACGGCGACCCTCGACCGCATCTCGAACGGCCGCCTGCTGATCAACATCGTGACCGGTGGCGACCCGGTGGAGAATGCCGGCGACGGGCTCTTCCTCGACCACACCGAGCGCTACGAGGTCACCGACGAGTTCCTCGAGATCTACACGCGCCTGCTGCGCGGCGAGACCGTCGATTTCGAGGGCAGGCACCTGAAGGTGAAGGAGGGCAAGCTGCTCTATCCGCCGGTGCAGGAGCCGCACCCGCCGCTCTACTTCGGCGGCTCGTCAGGAGCCGGCCAGGACGTCGCCGCCCGCACCGTGCAGAAGTACCTGACCTGGGGCGAGCCCCCGGCGCAGGTGGCGGAGAAGATCGCCGACATGCGCCGCCGCGCCGCCGCGGTGGGCCGCGAGATCAGCTTCGGCATCCGCCTGCACGTCATCGTTCGCGAAACCGACAAGGAGGCCTGGGCGGCCGCCGACGAACTGATCCAATACGCCGACGACGACACCATCGCGGCGGCGCAGAAGGTGTTCTCGCGGATGGATTCGGTCGGCCAGCAGCGCATGCAGGCACTGCACCGCGGCAGCCGCGACAACCTGGTGGTGAGCCCCAATCTGTGGGCCGGGGTGGGCCTGGTGCGCGGCGGTGCCGGCACGGCGCTGGTGGGCGACCCGGGGACGGTGGCGCAGCGCATGAAGGAATACATGGCCATCGGCATCGACACCTTCATCCTGTCCGGCTATCCGCACCTGGAGGAGGCCTACCGCTTCGCCGAGTTGGTGCTGCCGCTGCTGCCGCTGCGCGATACGACACGCGGCCCCGCTCCGGCGACGCCGCACCGGGGCCGTTCGGCGAGATCGTCGGCAACACGCTGGTGCCCTCGCACCTGCGCCAGCGCGCCGCCTCGTGACGCAGGTGCGCCCGGCGCATATCGCAGCTGGGCGCACATCAGCCAACTGCCGAGACATGCTCCGGCCCCTTGCATCCGGAGCGCTCGCGATCGGGTGAGTCGGCCCGATCGCGAGCGTTGTTGCGGCCGATGGCCGGACCTGATCCGCGCGGCCATCGTCGCGAGAACACACGCAATTCCATTTCGCCGATCGAATAAAGCAATCAAATCTAAGACCGCATAGTAAAACGGCAAACCATCTCATTGCTGGCCACACCTCTCAAGTCTAGACTTTGAGTTCCGCTGAGAGGAGCACTGCCATGCCGGTTATTCTTCAGGTGAATTTCGTGACCCCCGATCGTCCCGCGCAGCAGGCGCAGCTCGAATCGGCCAAGGCGATCGCCCAACAGCCTGGCCTGCGCTGGAAGGTCTGGATCAACGACGAGGCCTCGCAGACCCGCGGCGGCATCTATCTGTTCGACGATCTCAAGAGCGCCAAGGCGTGGGGCGACGATATCCTGCCCGAGCGGCTCAAGGCGCGCGGGGCGACGAACATCTCGATCCGCTACTTTGACGTCAACGAGGAGGCGAGCCTGGTCACCCATGCGCCGCTCCTTCAGCGTGCCGTCGCGGCCTGATCGCGACGCGGCGCGCATCGCTGCTCCGGTGCGCGCCCGTGCCCCCCGTGCGGCCTTGCCGCCGCTCGCGGGCTGCTGTCCGGCGCGATCCGGGCGCGCCGCGATCTGTGCCGGGCGCGAATGGAGCAATGCGTCAGCAGCGAATACGGCTTTGCTCTGCTGTCCGCCTACGTCGACCCGTCGGTCTTTGACAGGGGTCCTTCGTGACCAAGCACCACCATCAGCACGCGGCGGCGCAGGATATGCAATCCTTTCCGCTGATCGAGGCACTGCTCGGCCGGCATGCGCCACGCGTCGGCGTCGGCATGGCGATCCCCGACGGACCGCTGGCGTATACCTCGACGACATCGCCGCGGCCGCTGAGCGATCTTGAACGCACGCTGCTCGTCGTGGCGAGCTCCGGCGTGCGTGGGCTCAACCTCGGCATGCCCGGCACGCCGGACACCGTGTGCAGCGATCCGGTCCGATCGACGGGGCACCTCTTCCCCAGCGCCGCTGCCACGTTCGGCTCGGAGCTGCTGATCACCGACGACACCGGCTCCTACATCACTCGCCTGCGCGATGGCGCCTCGGAGGCCATCCAGGACTACCGCGGGCCAGGCGACCTGTTTGCCCTGGTGGAGCGGCTGCGCCCGTCGATTGTCCGCATCGACGACGCTCCGGCCGAGGTGCCGCACGGCGACGCCTACGACCGCGGGGTCGCGAGCCAGCCCGGAACCGCGCTGTTCGTGCCCTTAGGCGACCAGGTGGACCGCCTGTTCAACCACCTGTGGAACGCCTTCGGCGAAGGTGTGCCGGTGAGCGACGACGAGGGCCGGCTGCTCGGCCGGCCGGCCGAGCTCATCGCGGCGGGGGCGCTGCGGCCCGAACGGGCGCAACCGTTGTCGGTCTTCGAGGCGAACGCCCGCGCGCACCTGGTCAGCGAGCTCACCATCGCCGCCTCCAACATCCAGCGGATGCTTCAGGCCATGGGCCTCGGCGGCTGGCTGTTCTCCGGCATCCATCCGCAGAGCCTGCTCGGAGCCTTCGCCGACGAGGGCCTCTCGGGCTTCGGCTTCCGCTTCGAGCCCGGTCCGCACGGGCTCGACCCGGTCGGTCTCGACGGTCACTTCGAGCCGCTGGTGCCGCCCTATGTGCCGGACCTGGAGACGGCGGCCTGGCGCTTCGCCGAACGCAAGTTCGGTCCGCAAGGCGTTTTCAGGCTGGAGCAGCCTGGCCCCCGCCGGGACAAACATGCAGTCCAATCGCAGGCTGATCGGGATCCGGAGCGCTTCGTCGCCTATCTCGGATCGGTTGCACAGGATGCCCACGATCGCTTCGGGCGCTTTCCGGTGACGGTGCCCTCCGTCGCCGTGGCGGGCTATGCGCAGGGCCGGCGCGGCGGCCTCGACCAATACGACCGCTTCTATCGGGATGCCCTCCACCTGGAGACGCACACGCGGCATCAGGGGATCCGGCACTGCGGCGCGGCGAACGCGGAGCCGGTGCGATGAGGGGTCGGCACGCGCGCGCCCGGTCGATCGAGGACCACGATCTGCCGCACGAGCCAAGCCCGGCGCTGTTGATCGGCGCCGCCATCCTCATGACGCTCCTGGTCGGAGCCGCAGCACTTCTCGGCGCCTGAGCCGTGCTGGGATCGGGCCTGCCCACGTCCGGCGACGGCATCGAGATCGCCATCGTCGGCGGCGGGGCGGCGGGCGCGATGCTGGCGCTCAACCTGCTGCGGCAGCCTGGCCTTCACGGCGGCCGCATCACCGTCGTCGAGCCCTCCGCCACGCTGGGAGCGGGCGTCGCCTATTCGGCGGCGCGCCCGGAACATCGCCTCAACGTGGCCGCGTCACGCATGACGGTGATCGAAGAGGAGCCCGAGGACTTCGATCGCTGGCTACGGGCGCAGCCCGAGCTCATCGGCGACGGCGAGGCCAGGGACGCCGGCGGCTCCATCTTCCCGCGGCGGTCGCTGTTCGGACGCTATCTGCACGAACGGCTTCAGCTCGCCGCGCGATCGACATCTCTCGCTCACTTTCAGCACGTGCGCGACCGGGCCGCGGCCGTGGTATCGCGGCCGACGGGATTTGTCGTCGAGACCGAGCGAGGCCACGTTGTCGGCGCGGACGTTCTGGCCCTGTGCACCGGCCATGCCCCACCGGGCCTGCCCCCATCCCTCGCAGCCGTCGCGGGCGACCGCCGCGTCATCGTGGATCCCTGGTCGGGCGATGCGCTCGCGCAGGTCGATCGGCACGCGCGCGTCCTCATCGTCGGCACCGGCCTGACGATGGCGGACGCGGTGGCGTCCCTCCGGACGCAGGGTCACGCGGGCCCGATCACCGCCATATCCCGCCGTGGGTTGCTGCCGCGCCGACGCGACCCGATCAATGCGCCGGAGCTCACGATCGGCCTGGAAGGGCTACCGCTCAGCCAGGGCCTGCGCGTGCTGCGGGCGCTGCTACGCGCGGAGCAACCCCTGCCCTGGGCGGATGTGCTCGAAGCCCTGCGCCGGGGCAACGGCGCCATCTGGCAGAGCTGGAGCCTGCCGGAGCGCCGGCGCTTCCTGCGCCATCTGCGCCCGTACTGGGATGCCCACCGCTTCCAGGCGGCCCCACAGATCGGGGCCAGCGTCGAGGCGGCGCGGCGTGACGGCCAGTTCGGTGTGCGCGCGGGGTCGATCCTCGGCGTGCGCGCCGGCACGGCGTTGTCGATCGCATTTCGTCCGCGCGGCGACAGCCGGATCGAGCACCTCGACTTCGACGTCGTGGTCAACTGCACCGGCACGGCCTATGGCACCGCCATCACGGGCAGCGGCGCCCTCGCCTCTCTCGCTGCGGCGGGCGCCGTGCGGCCGGACGCGCTGGGCCTCGGCCTCGATGTCGACGAGCTGGGCCGCGCCTTCGGCGCGGACGGAACCTGCAACCGGTCGCTCTTCGTCCTCGGCGCACCGGCGCGCAGCGGCCTGGGCGAGGTCACCGGCGCGCCGGAAATCGCCACCCATGCGCGGACGGTAGCGCGCCACATCGCGCTCACCCGAGCCGCCTTGCGCGCGCAGGTGACATCCGTCGGACTGCGCCTGCAAGCGGCGGGGACGGCCACCTGAGACGGGTGGGAGGCCATCGGCAAAAAAAATCGAACGACCACGTGAACCGGATCGCGTGACGCGGCGACCAACGGGGTGTGGGGGATGCGACGGGCAGCCCTCTCTCCCGAGAAGGAACACGCCGATGAACACGAAATCCATTCGCAAGATCGCCATTCGCAAGTTCGTTCTGGCCGCGAGCCTCGCCATCGCCGCGGGCAGCGCTCTCGCCCTCGCCCCGACCAGCGCCTCCGCCTTCGGCGGCCACGGCCACGGCGGTGGGCACGGCGGTCACGGCGGCTGGGGGCACCACGGCGGCGGCCATGGGGGCGGCGGGCACTGGGGCGGCTGGGGCCATCGCCACCATGGCTACTACGGCTGGGGTTACCGTCCCCGCGTCGTCTACGGCTACGGCTGCGTCCTCAAGCGCTACGTCAACGAATTCGGCGATGTCGTCGTCCGCCGCCGCTGCTACTGAGCGCCCTGCTCCAGACCCGGCGTAAGCGGCCGGACGCCAGGGACCCACCGGCCAAACGGAGCGCCGCGATCCACCCGGACCGCGGCGCTTGTGCCATCCGGGCGGCGACGGTCAGCTCTAGAGCATGATCCCAAAAAGTGGATACCGGCTTTTGGAAAAGATCATGCTTAAAGAATGAGATAGAGCGGGATGATGGTTCGAAGAAAAATCAACCCGCTCTAGCGCGCCAGAAATCGCCGGTAGCCCTCATGGTATTCCGCCGTGTCGGCGAACCCGTAGACCTCGGTCCGCTCCGCCAACGTCACCGGCGACGGGTCGGTCCGCAGCCGGCGCAGCTGGCGCTTGTGGGAGCGCGCCGCCAGCCGGCCGCTCTGGCAGATACCGTCCACGGCGCGGCCGACCTCGCAGTCGAGATCGGCGGGCGCCGACACGCGCGTGACCAGGCCGCGCTGCTGCGCCTCCACGGCCGTGAAGACACGCCCCTCGATCAGCAACTCGGCGGCCACGGCCGGACCGACGAGGCCGTACAGCGCCTGCGTCTCGCCGAAGGCGAGCGGGAACCCGAGCTTGCCCACGGGCGCGCCGAACCGGGCGGCATCGTCGGCCAGGCGGATGTCGCACACCGACGCGATCTCGAGGCCGCCGCCCATGCAGATGCCGCGGATCTTCGCCACCGTCGGCACGTCGCACTGCTGCAGGGCCGCGAGGCAGGCGCCGACGTACTCCTCGTGAAACGCCGTGACCTGGTCGCGCGTGGCGCGCGTGGCGGCGAACTCCGAGATATCGGCCCCGGCCGAGAAGGCCCTGTCGCCGTCGCCGGCGATGACGATGCAGCGCAGCTCCTCGTCCCGACCGAGGCGGGTGACGATCTCGCGCAGGCTCCGCCACATGGCGATGGTCATGGCGTTGAGCCTGCGCGGGTGGCTGATGAGGATCGAGGCGACGTCGCCGTCGCGGCTCAACGTGATGTCACCCGACATGATCTCGCTCGACTTGACTTTGCTCGAATTGGCTTGGACTCGTCCGCATCAGCGCTGCGCGCCCATGATCTGGTCGGGAACATAGGTCGATATGCCCGGGATGAAGCAGAGCAGCACCACCGCGGCAACCATCAGGACGACGAACGGCAGCGTTCCCCACATCACCTCGGCCAGCGAGATCTGCGGGGCAATGTTGCGGATCACGAAGATGTTGAGGCCGAGCGGCGGGTGAATCAGGCCCATCTCCATGACGATGGTCATCACCACACCGAACCAGATCAGGTCGAAGCCGGCAGCCTTGAGCGGCGGCAGGATGATCGGCGCCGTCATCAGGATGATGGAGACCGGCGGCAGGAAGAAGCCTAGCACGACGACCAGGCCGAGCACGGCAGCCAGCAGCACCCAGCGCGACAGATTGAGGGCGACGATCGCCTGCGCCGCGGATTGACTGATCTGCAGGTAGCTCATGACGTAGGAATACAGGAGCGACATGCCGATGATCATCATCAGCATGGTGGATTCGCGCAGCGTCGACGAGAAGATCGGGCCGAGCTGGCGCGGCCGCCAGACGCCGTAGATCAGGGCGATGAGCGCCACCGCGAAGACGGCGCCGAGCCCGGCTGTCTCCGACGGCGTGGCGTAGCCGCCGTAGAGCGCCACCATGACGCCCGTCAGCAGGACGACGAAGGGCAGCACGCGCGGCAGCGTGCCCAGCCGCTCGCGCAAGGTCAGCGTGTCCGGCAGCAGCAGCGCGGACGGGGTACCGTCGCTGGCGTACGCGGCGAGCGCCCGGCGACGCTCGCGTCGAAAGCGCAGCACGGCATAGGCGGAGAACAGGGCGACCATCAGCGCGCCCGGCCCGAGGCCCGCGAGGAACAGCCGGCCCAGGGATTGTTCGGCGGCCACCGCGTAGAGGATCATGGTGATCGACGGCGGCAACAGGATGCCGAGCGTGCCGCCGGCGGCGATGATGCCGGCGGCGAAGCCGCCCGAATAGCCGCGGCGCTGCATCTCTGGAATGCCGGCCGAGCCGATGGCCGAGCAGGTCGCAGGCGACGAGCCGGCCATGGCCGCAAACAGCGCGCAGGCAAACACGTTGGCGATGCCGAGCCCACCCGGGATGCGGTGGAGCCAGGCGTGCATGGCCGAATAGAGATCCTGCCCGGCTCGCGATTTGCCGATGGCCGCACCCTTCAGAATGAACAGGGGGATGGACAGCAGCGTGATCGACGCGAGCTCTTCGTAGACGTTCTGCGTCACCGTATCGAGCGATGCGGCCGGCATGAAGATCGCCATGAACAACGTCGCGACGCCGCCGAGGGCGAACGCGATCGGCATGCCGGACGCCATGGCGGCGAAGGTGGCGCCGCCGTACATGAGCGCGATGGTCAGCGTATTCACGTCGACGTCCTCGTAGCCGGGGCCGCCGTCAGCGCGCTCGCGACCTGCAGCCCGATCTGGATGGTGAGCAGGCTCATGCCGACCGCCATCAGGCTGTAGGGGATCCACAGCGGCGGTGCCCAGGTCGACGACGAGACCTGGCCGTCAACCCAGGCTTCGTGCAGCAGCGTCCAGCTCTTGGCGGCGAAGAAGCAGCAGAACGCCAGGCTGAGCATGTCGACGAGCAACAGGCGCAGGCGATTGAGCCGCGGCGGCAGCAGCTCCGCCAGGGCCTCGATGCCGACATGGCCGCGCCGCTGCTGCACGTGGGCGCACGACAGGAAGGTGGCGCCGACGATCAGGAACACGGAGAACTCGTCCTGCCAATAGGTGGCCTGGCCGAGCCAGTGCCGCAGCAGGACGCTCGAGCTCAGCACCAGCGCCGCGGCAGCGAGCGCCAGCGACGACGCCAGCACGATCAGCCGGTTGAGGGCCTCCATGAGGCGGCCGCCGACAGAGCCCGCCGCCTCTCGCGGCGCGGCCGGCTGCTCCGCAACCACGTGGCTCACGATTCCGCCGCCATGGCGAGGAGCTTGGCGCAGCCCGCGCTGCGGCCGGAATAGTCGACCCAGGCGGTCTCCTTGGCGAGGGAGCGCCACTGGGCGACGACGTCGTCGGTGAGGGGGTGGACCTCGGCACCGGCGGCCCTGAAGGCGGTCTCGATCTTCTCGTCGTCCGCCTGCGCGCCCTTCAGGCCGACATCCTGCATGGCGAGGCCGACCTCCGTCAGCAGGCGGCGCTGATCCTCCGGCAGGCCGTCGAAAATGGCCTTCGACATCAACAGCGGCTGGAAGGTGAACAGGTACGCCTCGCCCCTGCCGCTGGTCAGGTGCTTGGCCAACTCGTCCATGCGGAACGACAGCAGGCTCGTCGACGAGCTGATCGCCGCCTGGCACACGCCGGTCTGCATGGCGACATAGAGCTCGTTGGACGGAAACGACACCACCGTCGCGCCGGCCTTCTGCAGCACCACGTCCATCTCGCGCGAGGCGCCCCGCGCCTTGACGCCCTTGGCGTCGGCCGGCGCGACGAGCGGCGCCTCCTTGCTGACGCAGCCGGCCGCCTGCCACACCCAGGTGAGCAGCACGATGCCCTTGCTGGCCAGAATAGCCTCGAGCTGCTGACCGACGGGCTTGGTGCGCCACGCCAGCCCTTGCTCGTAGGAGGTGATGACGCCCGGCAGCTGGCCGATGTTGCACTCCGGCACCTCGCCGCCGCCGTAGGCGATCGGGAACAGCGACAGGTCGAGCGCGCCCTTGCGCAGGGCGGAGAATTGCGCGTTCGTCTTCATCAGCGACGAGCCCGGGTAGATGTCGAAGGCCAGCTCGCCGTTGGAGCGCCGCTCCACCTCGGCGGCGAAGCGCCGGACCAGCCGGTCGCGGAAATCGCCCTCGTCGCCCGTGGTGCCGGGAAACTGGTGCGAGATCTTGAGCCGGCGCGGGGCGGCCCGGGCGGCGCTCGACGTTCGCACCAGAGCCGGCATGGCCAGCAACCCGGCGCTCACGGCTCGCCTCGTCAGTAGAACCATCGCTTCCTCCAGGACTTCTTGACGTTGATCTCGGAACAATCGAGGCCTTGCGGCAGCGAATGCCGCCGCAAGGCCTCGATTACATGTCAGGCCGGGCTTGACGCCTCCGCTCGCTGGACGATGACGTTGTCCGACTGAAGCTCGTCGATTTCCGCTTCGGACAGGCCGAACTCGCCGAGAATGTCGCGCGTGTGCTCGGCGAACAGCGGCGGCGGGCAGCGCACCCACGGCGCCCCCGAGCCGTCGAGCCGCAGCGGGTTGGAGATCTGCCTGAGCGGCCCGAGGGTCGGATGCTCGCTCGTCTCGACCAGGCCGAGATGCACCACCTGCTCGCTTTCGAGCGCATCGCGCACGGAATTGATCGGACCGGACGGAATGCCGGCGGCGACGAGGCGCGGCGTCCAATCGGCTCGTGTTCCCCGGGCGAGCTCGCCCTCGATGATGTCGCGCAGCTCGTCGCGCCGCGCCATCCGATGCGCGTTGTCGACGAAGCGGGCGTCGGTCTTCAGGTCCGGGCGGTCGAGCACGTCGCAGAGCTTCAGCCACATCTCCTGCGTGGCGGCGCCGATGTTCATGTCCCCGTCGGCAGCGCGGAAGACGCCGTAGGGGGCGATCACCGGATGCACGTTGCCGGTGGGCGCCGCCACCTGGCCCAGGCTGAGGTAGCGCTGGCCCTGCACGCTGAGCAGGCCGACGAGGCTCGCCAGCAACGACGTCTCCACGCTCTGGCCGCAGCCGGTGTCCTGCCGCTGCACCCAGGCGGCGAGCACGCCGATCGCCAGCCACATGCCGGCGGTCATGTCGCCGATGGCGACGCCGACGCGCGTCGGCCCGGTCTCCGCCGTGCCGGTGAAGCTCATGAACCCGGAGTAGCCTTGCGCGATCTGGTCGAAGCCCGGCTGCTCGCTCAGCGGACCGGTGGCGCCGAAGCCGCTGATGCCGGCGATGATGAGATCGGGCTTGATCGAACGCAGCTCGTCGGGATCGAGGCCGATCTTGGCGAGCGTTCCCGGCTTGAAGTTCTCGACGATGACGTCGCACTGGAGCGCCAGCCGGCGCAGCAGCTGCTGGCCGCGGGCCGAGCGAAAGTCGACGCCGATGCTGCGCTTGTTGCGCGTTCCCGACAGGTAGTAGGCGCTCTCGTCGCGGTCGAATGGCCCCCAGGTGCGGATCATATCGCCCGCCGGCGTCGGCTCGACCTTGATGATGTCCGCCCCCAGGTCGCCCAGGATGGTCGAGCAGAAGGGGCCGGACAGGGCCCGGCTCAAGTCCAGGACCCGCATCCGCGACAGCGGCAGACGGTTCGTCATCGGCGATTTCGACATGACCTCGGGCGGGTTTGCGAGGCGGCTTCCGGCCGCTGAGGAGGCCGGACGTTAGAGCATCGACCGGCCTTGTCAATACGGATACACAGTATCTGTATGCAAATGATCGATCATCTGTATACGCATGAGGCATCGTGACGGGCCACCGCCTCTTGCTCGCGCCGATCCCGCGCCCTAGGTTCGCCGCGTGATTTGCGAGATGGCAGGGATGACGGGTTCCAAGTCGGCGGGTGGACGGGAGCGGCCGGGCGACGTTCGCGCCTGGATCGAGGAGCGGATCCGGGACGGCGTGTTCCAGCCCGGCGAGCGCCTCGACGAGCAGGAGATCTGCCTCCAGTTCGGCGTCTCGCGCACGCCGGTGCGCGAGGCGCTGCTGCAGCTGGCATCGATCAATCTGGTGACGTTCCAGCCGCGGCAGGGCGCCATGGTCGCCCGCATGTCGGTCCGCGAGATCGTGGCGATGTGGGAGGCCCTCACCTGCCTGGAGGGCTATTGCGCCGGCCTGGCCGCCCGCCGCATGACGCCGGCCGAGGTGGAGCAGCTGAAGCAGATCCACGACGGCGCGCGCGCGCTGCTGACCAACGGCAACATCGCGGCCTATGCCGATGCCAACCAGCGCTTCCACGAGGCGATCTACGCCGGCTGCCGCAACGACTATCTCGCGAACCAGGCAAAGGATATCCGCAGCCGCCTGCAGGTCTACCGCCGCTATCCGTTCGCCCGCGCCGGCGGTGTGGAGCGCTCGTTCGCCGGCCACGAGGCGGTGACGGCAGCGATCGTCGCCGGCAACGACGAAGCGGCGACCAAAGCCATGCACGACCACGTCGCCGGCGCTGTCTCCTTCATCGACATGGTGGCGGAGCTGCCCGCGGATCGCACGGCGGCCGACGATATGCCGCCGGGATCGAAGGCGCGGCCCTCCCCTGCCCCGGCAAAGGCTGCGCCGAGCCCGCGAAACGAGCCCCGTCCATCGCGCACCGCGACTGGCCGGCGCCGCGCCGCCGCGGCGACCAAGCCGCGGAGCGCGTAATTCAGCTTCTCACGTCACGCGATACATAGGCAGGCGCGGCAGCGGCGCCGGAATGGTCGACGGTCAGTAATCCAGATCTACCGACACGCTCCGTCACTCGAATAGACGAACCTGCTTGGCAATGTAGACATTCGGCTTCTTCTGCATTTCCAATACGCCTTCATCGACGAAGCGTTGCAGCCATATCTTGGCCTGTGCTGTCGAGACGTCCAGCGCTACGGCAACCTCGACATCCTTCATGGGGGTTATAAGAAGCCTCCGGAGCACATTGCGCACGGCCACCAACAAAGCATCGGCTGGGCTGGTTTGTAGGGGTGTGCCGGGCTGCTCGGCCGCATCAGGAGCTTCCCCACCAACGGACACCGCTGGCGGCATTTCCGTCACAGGCGCCGACGCGGATTGCACGTCAGATCCAACTTCGGAACGTGAACCAAGAATCCGCTCTGCGGGCGGATCCATCAAAAGTCGACCGGGCTCGGACTGCAACGCGCCCTGCGTGGCCAGCGCCGCCTTGTCGAAGATGTCCCTGAACGCGTCCACCCCTCGAGGGTCTGGCCACGGAACGGCGCCCTTCTTGCGCAGCGCCTCGTTTCCCACGGAGGCTGCCCCGGTCGACCGCACGTAGACAGGAACCATTCGAAGCTTATCGAGCTGTTCGGTCGCACCGGCCCACGTGCCGCCCTTGTTGAAATCGGCATTCACGACCAGCGCCGCGTCAGCCAAAGCATAGATCAGCTTGTTGCGCTGCATCGCATGGCCGACATTGAAGCCCGCGCTGGGATCGCAGGATGAGATCAGCACCAGCCGACCGTCCATGAGCGCGCGTCGGTTCTCCCGATTCATCGCGCCCTTTTCCAGGCTGTCGGCAAGAACCCCAATGGCTTGTCCACCCTGTTCGAGGGCGCCGAACATGGCCGCTTGATCGATGCCGCGCGCGCCACCCGAGACGATCGCCGTCCCGGCATCGGCGGCAAGTCGGCCGACATTCGTCGTGTAAGCCATCAGCGCGTCATCCGCATCACGAGATCCGACGACGGCGAGACCGCCCGAGTCCAGAAGGCCCGTGTCGCCGCAGCCGTACAGCACCGGGGGAGCGTCCTCCCTCAGCTGGGCCTTCAACCGGCGGGGATAGGGGGCGTCGGCTCGGCTGATCACCCAGATCGCCCGGGATTGCCAGCGCTCGACGACCTGGCTCAACAGAAAGCCGCGCCCCAGCAAACGCTGCAGCCTGGTTTCGTCGACGATCGGTCGGCAGTCGTGGATCAACTCTGCCGCGCCTGGCGACAAGAGATCGGCCGGTTGGCGCTGCATGTCGCGCAGCCGCCGCGCCAGGTGCTTGTACTCGCCCGGCGACAGCAGGTCCGTCGAGGCATGACCGCGTCCGACGATCAGCGGCGCAGTCACCAGCAGGATCGCCTGCGTGTTGGGCGACAGAGCCGGCGTCATTGGTCATGCCCCGTCAGCGACAGCGCCATGGGCCAGACCTCGCCGCCGCCGCCCGCGCGCAAGAGCCAGGCCGCCACGGTCAGCGTCCAGCGCGAATCCACCGTATCGTCGACCAGCAGCACGGGACCATGGGGAAGTGGCCGGCCGGCGAGGACAAGCGAACCATCGATGTTGCGAGCCTGCTGGGTGCTGTTCGCCAGCGTCTTCTGCTCGGGCCTGGCGTCTGTTCTGACGAGCGCCATGTGAAACGGCAGGCCGAGCGCCACGGCCAGGCGCTGCGCAAAATTCGGCACCAGTTCGGGATGACGCAGCGACGGGATACAGGTGACCCAGACGGGAGCGGGCTGGGGATGCCACCGCTCCAACATCTCGACGCACGCCCCGACGAGGCCGTCGTCAAAGTGGCCGTCCTGGTGCTTGCCGCGCCGGACGAGGCCGCCCCAGCCGGCATCGCCCCAAACGCAGAGGGCTCGTCCGGATTGCGCCTGGCGCCCTCCGGCAATGTTGCCATTGACCTTGTAGAGCGGCATTCCGCCATTCGGCCATCGCTTGCGCGGCTCGATCGGCAGATCGGTCCGGCGCAGAAAGGCCACGGCCTCCCGAACGAGCGTCGCGTCGGGCTCAGTCGGCAGAGGGGGCAATGCCGGCCAGCCGATCGAGCTCCGGTCGCCATCCAGCGCCTGGACGAGAAATCCCATATGCTCGCCGAAGGGCAGGCCGACGTAGTCCCGCATCTGCTGCTGCTCGTCGCGACGCAGGGCGGTCAGCCGCTCCGCACGCGCCCAGAACCCCTGGCTCAGCGCTGCGACCGTGAGCTGCCACTTGGTGCCTTGCTTGGCTATAGGCGCGGGTGTCTCGAGCGACAGCAGCAGGATCGTCTTGTCGACGCGCCCTTTACTCAGATTCACCCGGCCGAGAAGCTCGGGAACGGACAGACCGTCGGGCTCCTCCTCGAGCGCGTTCAGGATATCCTCGACGTCCCGCGGCGTGGGGAATGCGCTCCGGATGAACCAGTCCGTGATGTCGTCGTCTTCCGCGCCGCTCAGCAGGACGCCGTAGGCGCTGTCCAGAGCGCGACCTGCACGGCCGACCTGCTGGTAATAGGCAACCACCGAGCCTGGCATCTGGTAATGAATCACGAATGCCAGATCGGGCTTGTCGTAGCCCATCCCCAGCGCGGTGGTGGCGACGAGAGCCTTGAGCCGATTATGGAGCAACGCCTGCTCCAGCTCTTCGCGGCGATCTCCTGTTTCGCCCGTGTAGGCCTCGACATGGAAGCCGCGACTTTTGAGCCAGTCGGCCACTTGATACGCATCGCGCACCGTCAGCGTGTAGATGATGCCGTGGCCCTGAAGCGTGGCGAGTTGCTCCGCCAGCCACGCCAGCCGTTGCGCCTGGCTCGGCAAGACGATGGTTTGCAGCGACAGCGACGTGCGATTCAGATCTCCGCGCAGCACCTGGAGATCGGGCCCAAGGACGTCGGCGAGATCGTCCATGACCCGGTTGTTCGCGGTCGCCGTGGTGGCCAGAAGCCGCACATTGGCCGGCAGGGTTCTGACAATACGCTCCAGCAAGCGATAGTGGGGACGGAAATCGTGGCCCCAATCGGAAATACAGTGAGCTTCGTCGATCACCAGCAGCGACATCTGTGCGGCGATGCCGGCAAGGACCTCGGTCCGGAACCGCTGGTTCGCCAACCGCTCAGGCGAGATCAGGAGAATGTCGATCTCGTTGCGCCCGAGCCGGGCTTCAACCTCGGCCCAATCGCTCAGATTGTCCGAATTGATCGTGGCGGCGCGCACGCCCATGCGCTCGGCTGCTGCGATCTGATTTCGCATGAGGGCCAGCAGCGGCGAAACCAGCAAGGCCGGGCCGCCGCCGCCGTCGCGGAGGAGCCTGGTCGCGATGAAGTAGACGAAGCTCTTGCCCCAACCGGTCTTTTGCACAACGAGCAAGCGACCCCGGGCTTCGACAAGGTGGCGAATAGCCTCCTCCTGGCCGGGCCTGAAGGCGGCATCCGCTCGTCCTGCGCCAATGCGGAGGAGCTCGAGCGCCCGCGCCGCATCGTACTGGCCTTTCATCGCATCCTCGCCGCGTGAACGAGCCTTACGTCCGCCAGGCTCGCCTTGCGCGCGAAACGAACTCCTCGATCACAGCGGACTCATAGCGGACCGCCGCCGTCGACGCCAACATCGCCCTGCGCGCTCCATGTCTCCAGCCGTGACGACCACGGGGGATCACCCCATCAGGCGGTCGGGCAGCCAGGTGGCGATGCCCGGAGCGACGCAGAGCGCGAGCACCGCGAGCGCCATCAGCAGCACGAACGGCAGCGTGCCCCAGATGATCTCGCGGAAGCTGATGTCGGGCGCGATGTTGTTGATGACGAACAGGTTCAGTCCGACCGGCGGGTGGATCAGGCCCATCTCCATGACGATGGTCATGACCACGCCGAACCAGATCAGGTCATAGCCCGCCGCCTTCAGCGGCGGCAGGATGATCGGGGCGGTCATCAGGATGATGCTCGCCGGCGGCAGGAAGAAGCCGAGGACGACCACCAGCAGCAGCACGCAGACGAGCAGCAGCCAGGGCGGCAGGTGCAGGCCGACGATCCACTCCGCCCCGCTCTGGCTGATGTGCAGGTAGCTCATCACCATGGCGTAGAGCAGCGACATGCCGACGATCATGATCAGCATCGTCGACTCGCGCAGCGACGCCACCAGCACGGGGCTGAGCTGGGCCGGGCGCCAGGTGCCGTAGATCACGATGATGAGGACCAGCGCCAGCACGGCGCCGAGGCCCGCGGTCTCGCCCGGCGTGGCGTAGCCGCCATAGAGGGCGACCATCACGCCGGTGAGCAGCACGACGAAGGGCAGCACCCGTGGCAGCGCCGTCAGCCGGTCTCGCGCGGTGAACTGCTCGTTGGCGAGGATGGCGTGGGGCTGGCCGGCGGCGAGCGCCGCCCGGTATTCCGTCCGGAACCGCATCACGGCATAGCCGGAGAACAGGACCGTCAGCAGCACGCCCGGCCCGATGCCGGCCAGGAACAGGCGGCCGAGCGACTGCTCGGCGGCGACAGCATAGAGGATCATGGTGACCGACGGCGGCAGCAGAATGCCGAGCGTGCCGCCCGCGGCGATGATGCCGGCGGCGAGGCCCGGCGAGTAGCCGCGCCGCCGCATCTCCGGAATGCCGGCGCTGCCGATGGCGGAGCAGGTGGCCGGGCTCGATCCGGCCATGGCCGCGAACAGCGCACAGGCGAAGACATTGGCAACGCCGAGCCCGCCCGGGATCCGGTGCAGCCACATGTAGAGCGCGCCATAGAGATCGGCGCCCGCCTTGGAGCGGCCGATGGCGGCCCCCTTGAGGATGAACAGCGGGATGGTCAGCAGGGTGATGTTGGCGATTTCCTGGTAGACGTTCTGCGCCATCGTCCCGAGCGTCGCCGGCGGCAGCAGCGTCACCATGAACAGCAGCGCCACGGCGCCGAGGGCGAAGGCGATGGGAACGCCGGCAAACAGCGCCAGGAAGGTGGCGAACGCGTAGAGCAGCCCCGTGGCCAGCATGTGCCCGTCCCTAACTAAGCCTTAGCGCTGATGAGGCCCGCGACGGCCGGCAGGATCTGAGCGACGAGCCGGATCGTCAGCAGCACCATGCCGGCGGTCATCAGGCCGTAGGGCAGCCAGAGCGGGGGCGCCCAGGAGGAATCGGTGACCTCGCCGCTCTCGATGGCGTCCTTGAGCAGCAGGGCCGCCTGCCAGGCGAAGGTGCCGCAGAAGGCGACGCTGATGAGGTCGACCAGGAGCAGCCGGACCCGCTCCACCGCCGGCGGGAACGAGCCGTGCAGCGCTTCGATGGCGATATGGCCGCGCATCGCCTGCACGAAGGGCGCCGACAGGAAGGTAGCGCCGACGAGCAGGAAGACCGCGGCCTCGTCCTGCCAATCCGTGGACCAGTGGAGAAAATGGCGCACGATGACCGAATAGGTCAGCACCAGGCCGGCGGCGACCGTCGCCGCCGTGCAGACGACGAGGAGCACTTTGTCGAGCACGTTCAGGAATCGGGTCATGGCGGCCTGACCGGCGTCACGACGCCTTGCTGCTGACGCTTCCCCGCGTCATGCGGCCTCGGCGAGCTTCAGGATGTTGGCGGTCCCGGCCGAGCGGGCGGCGAAATCCTTCCAGGCGCTGTCGCGCGCCAGGTCCTGCCACAGCTTGAGGGTGGGTGCATCGAGCTCCTGCACCGTGTTGCCGGCCGCCTTGTAGATCTCCACGAGCTGGCGGTCGTCGTCCATCGAGTCGTCGCGTCCGACCTTTTCGATGCTCTCGCCGACGCTCATGATCAGGCTCTGCTGATCCGCGGGCAGGCCGTCGAAGATCTGCTTGGACATCAACAGCGGCTCGAAGACGAAGAAGAAGCTGCCGGCCGGCCCGGGCGCCGTCAGATACTTGGTGAGCTCATTCAGCTTGAAGGAGATGAGGCTGGTCGAGCTCGTGGCGCAGGCGTCGATCGCGCCGGTCTGCATGCTGATGTAGATCTCGTTGGAGGGCATGTTCGCCGTCGCCGCTCCGGCCGCCTTGAACATCATGTCCATCTCGCGGCTGCCGCCGCGGATCTTCAGGCCGGCGGCGTCCGTGGGCTTGATCAGCGGCTTGCCCCTGGAGCCGACGCCGCCCGATTCCCAGAGCCAGGTGATGATCTTCACGCCCCGTTCGTCGAGCAGCCGGGTCAGCTCCTGGCCGACCGGCGCCGTCTTCCAGCGGTAGGCCTGATCGTAGCTGGTGACGATGGCCGGCATGAAGGTGAGGTTGAGCTCCGGGATCTGCCCGCCGGCGTAGGTGGTGGGGAACAGGCTGAGATCGAGGGCGCCTTTGCGCAGCGCATCGAACTGCGCGAAGGTCTTCATCAGCGAAGACCCCGGATAGATCTCGAACTTCAGCTCGCCGTTCGAGCGCTTCTCCACCTCGGCGGCGAAGCGCCGGCACAGCCGGTCGCGAAAATCGCCCTGATTGCCGCTGGACGCCGGGAACTGATGCGAGATCTTCAGCACGCGAGGCGCCGCCAGCGCCGCTCGGCTGAAGCTGAGAATGGCAGGCGCCGCCAAGCCGGCCAGCGCGCTTCTGCGGGTCAGTCCCATCCGCCGTCTCCTCCGAGCTCGAGCCGTAGCCGCCTTTTGTCGTCCCCATCGGAGATCATCGGCCTCGGTTCAAAATGGAGAAGGAAACTTCGCGATTCTGAAGTATCTTGTCAATGCGGATTCGCGGAGGCGCTCAGTGGCGGCTGCCCTGCCGTCTCACCAGTCGAGTGACAATGCTCCGGTATGCTTTGACTGGTGGATGGATGGCCGGGTCAAGGCCGGCCATGACGAGGGTGTCTCGTTGTAACGTCATGGCCGGGCTTGACCTGGCCATCCATCTCAAAAACAACTCATCCGAACTTTTCGACAAGTGCCTTTATCTTGTCCGCATACTCGATCTGCTTCGGCATGATCCGCCCGATCGGCCCCGCGATGGCAACGCCGTAGGCCACGCTCTCGATGCGCAGCGGGCACGCGACGGCCATGACGTCGGCCACGTTCTCGCCGCATGTTCTGGCGTAGCCGCGCACCACCGATTCCTCGATGTCGTGAAGCAGTTCGTCGACACTGGAAATGGTCTTGTCGGTTATCACGTAGATCGGCAGCTTGCGGACAAAGTCGACACGCTGCCCGACCGGCATCGCCATCAGCAAAGCCTTGCCGACGGCGCTCGCATGCATCGGCTTCAACTCGCCGGCGCGAGAGATGTAGCGGATCGTCTGCCGGCCTTCGATGACCGCAAGGTAAATGACCCGCTCCCCTTGCCGGGCGCCGAAGATGATCGTCTCGTCGGTCGCATCGCGCAGCTCGACCAGCAGCGGCTCGAGGCGCGGAACCACCGGCTCGAAGCTCGCCGTCGCCTCCGCGATGTCGAGCAACTTGCGCGTGGGATAGATCCTCTTGTTACCCCCGACGGAATACAGATAACCGCGCGCCTCCAGCGCACGAACCAAGTTGAAGCAGCTCGACTGCGGTGCGTTCAGCGCACGGGCGATTTCGGATAATGTCATCGGAGCTTTCGCCTTCGCGAAAATCTCGAAGAGATCGACAGTCCGGCCCGCGGTTTTCACATCCATGGGGCGCTTACAGAACGCCGGTGGCCGGCTGTCAAGCGGCGCGATCAAGCGATGGAATTCCGCTGGCTGGCGGAGGCTGAGGCCCGGCTCCGTCCATCTGTGGTCGCGATCGCCGATCCTGTTCTTATTTCATTATGATGAATTATAAATCCATATCATGAACCATTCTTGCAGGGGACGGGACGCTCTGGCACTATCGCGCCGCGACGGTGCTGTTGGGCCCGCGTCCGGAGCCAACGGAGAGAGAATTTGATCCCAGGGAGTGTCGACAGCGGCGTCAGCCGCATTCAGCGGTCGGAGCTGGCGGTGCCGGCGACGTCGACGCAGTTCTTCGCCAAGGCGGCGCGCGGCCCCGCCGACTCCCTCTTCCTCGACCTGGAGGATGCGGTGGCGCCGTCCCGGCGCGTCGAAGCGCGCGCCAATGCGGTGGCCGCCCTGAACGAGATCGACTGGGGCGACAAGACGGTCTCGGTGCGTGTCAACGGGCTGACCACCCCGTGGGCGATCTCCGACATCATCGCCGTGGCGCGCTGTCCGCGCCTCGACATGATCCTGCTGCCCAAGGTGGAGACCGCTGGCGACGTCGAGTTCGTCGACCGGCTGCTGACCGGGCTCGAGCTCGAGACGCCGCGCGCCCGCCCGCTCGGCATCGAGATCCTGATCGAGACCACCAAGGGCCTCGCCAACGTCGAGCCGATCGCCGCCACCTCCGCGCGGCTCGAAGGCATCATCTTCGGCGTCGGCGACTATTCGATCGAGCTCGAGAACTTCGACACCGTGTTCGGCGCCTCCAACCCCGACTATGCCGTGCTGGCGCGGGCGGATGGCACGAGCGCGCGCCACTGGAACGACCAGTGGCACTTTGCGCTCGCGCGCATCGCCAACGCCTGCCGGGCCTATGGCCGGCGGCCGATCGACGGGCCGTTCACCAACTACGCCGACCCGGACGGCTTCCGCGCCAGCTGCCTGCGCGCCCGCGCGCTGGGCTTCGAGGGCAAGTGGGCGATCCACCCCTCCCAGGTGGAGATCGCCAACGAGGTGTTCTCGCCGACGCAGGCGCAGATCGACTGGGCCACCCACATCCGCGCCCGCATGGAGGCCGAAGCGGAGAAGGGCAGCGGCGCCATCGGCCTCGACGGCGTGCTGATCGACCGCGCCCACGTCAAGCTCGCCGACAAGATTCTCCGCCGGGCCGCGCTCGCGGGGGCGGCGCGCTCATGACCGACGCGCCGCTCAAGGACATCCGCGTCCTCGATATCGCGACCTTCATCGCCGCCCCGTTCTGCGGCACCGTCCTCAGCGACTTCGGCGCCGAGGTGATCAAGATCGAGCAGCCGGGCGAAGGCGACTCGCTGCGCCGCTTCGGCACCATGACCGAGTGCGGCGACACGCTGGTATGGCTGAGCGAGGCGCGCAACCGCCAGTCCGTCACGCTCGACCTGCGCACGCCCGAAGGCGCCGAGCTGTTCCGGCGCCTGGTCGCCGTGTCCGACGTGGTGCTGGAAAATTTTCGACCGGGCACGCTGGAGAAGTGGGGCCTCGGCTACGACGAGCTCACCCGTATCAACCCCAAGCTGGTGATGCTGCGCGTCAGCGCCTACGGCCAGACCGGGCCGATGCGCGAGAAGCCCGGCTTCGCCCGCATCGCCCATGCCTTCAGCGGCCTCGCCTATCTCTCCGGCGAGCCCGGCCGCACGCCGGTCGTGCCCGGCTCGACCTCGCTCGCCGACTACATGAGCGGCCTCTACGGCGCCGTCGGCGTGCTGATCGCGCTGCGCCACGCAGAGAGGACCGGCGAGGGCCAGGTCGTCGACATCGGGCTTTACGAGAGCATCTTCCGCATCCTCGACGAGATCGCCCCGGCCTACGCCAAGTTCGGCTACCAGCGCGAGCGCATGGGGCCCGATACCGTCAACGTCGTGCCCCACAGCCATTACGAGACCAGGGACGGCGCCTGGGTGGCGCTCGCCTGCTCCAACGACCGCATGTGGGAGCGGCTGACCGCCGCCATGGGCCGGCCGGAGCTTGCCCATGACGAGCGCTACGCCAGGCCCAAGGCACGCGCCGACCGGCGCGCCGAGGTCAACGGCATCGTCGCGACGTGGGTCGGCAGCCTGCCGCTCGCCGAGGTGCTGGCCGCCTGCGAGCGGGCCGAGGCGCCCTGCAGCAAGCTGCTCAGCATCGCCGACATTTTTCGCGATCCGCAATATGCCGCGCGCGGCAACCTCGAGACCGTCGATGACCCGCGTGTCGGCGAGCTGGTGTTGCCCGCCGCCCTGCCGCGCCTGTCGAGGACACCGCCGGAGCTCAGGAGCACCGGCCCGGCGCTGGGCAGCAGCAGCCGCGCGGTCCTGGCCGAGCTGCTGGGCCTCGACGAGGAGGCGTTGGACGCGCTCGCCGTCAAGAAGGTCATCTGAGCATTGGTCTCCGGAGCACGACAATGACGGACAAGAGACAGATGGCGCTGATCGCGTTCATCCAGGCCCAGAACTGCTCGAACCTGCCCGCCTCCTGGCGCCATCCCGAGTCCAGGACCGACTTCATGAGCGCCTCCTACTACGGGGGCATTGGCCGAACCCTGGAGAGCGGCAAGTTTCATCTGGCCTTCTTCGATGACCGCCTGGCCATTCCCGATGTCTATTCAGACGACTTCAAGGTGACGGTCAGGGAGGGCATCCGCGCCGTCAAGCTCGATCCCATGCTCTGCGCCATGGCCATGGGGCTGGCGACGACCCGGCTCGGCGTCGGCGTCACCTATTCGACCACCTACTACGAGCCGTTCCATGTCGCCCGCATCTTTGCGACGCTCGACCATCTCACCGATGGCCGGGCCGCCTGGAACGTCGTCACCTCGCTCAACGGCTCGGAGGCCGCAAACTTCGGCAGCGACGTCGTGCTCGAGCACGACCGCCGCTACGACCGCGCCGACGAGTTCATCGAGGTGGTCCGCGGCCACTGGCGCAGCTGGGGCGACGACGCGCTGCTGATCGACAAGACGAGCGGCGTGTTCGCCGACGCGGACCGCGTGCGCCGCCTCGATCACGCGGGCACCTGGTTCAAGTCGCGCGGGCCGTTCACGGTGCCGCGCTCGCGCCAGGGCGAGCCGGTGCTGATCCAGGCCGGCCAGAGCGGCCGTGGCCGGGAGTTCGCCGCCAAGTGGGGCGACCTGGTCTTCGTCATCTATCCGAGCCTGGCGATCGGCCGCCCGGCCTACCAGGCGTTCAAGGACCACCTCGACGCCATAGGCCGCGGTCGCGACGCGGTGAAGGTCGCGCCCGCCGTCTACGTCATCACCGGCGAGACGCAGGCGGAAGCGGAAGACCGCCGGGCTGCCCTCGACAAGCTCGCCAAGCCCATCGACGGCCTGGTGCTGTTGTCGGAGGTGCTCAACTTCGACTTCGCCGCCAAGGGCTACGACGAGCCGTTCACGGCGGAGGAGATGGACGGCATCTCCGGCCTGCAGGCGTTCCGCGACCGGGTGGTCAAGCTCAGCGGCCGCGCCGACCCGACGCCGCGCGATTTCGTCCAGTACACGCAGCGGGGCACGCTCGCCGAATTTCCCGTCTTCCTCGGGACGCCCAAGCAGGTCGCTGACCAGATGGAGGAATGGTACGGCAGCGCCTGTGACGGTTTCGTCGTCGCGGCGGGCCAGATCCCGGGCAGCTACGATGACTTCGTCAGGCACATCGTGCCCGAGCTGCAACGGCGCGAGCTGTTTCGCGAAGACTACACTGGCCGGTCGCTGCGCGAAAACCTGGGTATACCAGTGCCGACGGTGGCATAAACCGGTCGACGACGGATGGGCGGGTCAAGCCTGGCCATCCACCCACGTGAAGACAGCGGCGCTATGTCTCGTCCCGTCCCCACTCGGACGAAAACACCACGAACGCGCGCTTCAGCACATCGTTCTCCGCCCGCAATTTCTGGATCTGCTTGCGCAGGCTCGCCAGCTCGGCCTCCATGTCCGCCTGGGAGATGGCTCCGGCCCCGTTCGGCTCCGGCGAGGCCTGCGCCTCCCGGCCCCTCTTGTCCTCGATACGCTCAGCGTCGTTCTTCTTGACCCAGAGACGCAGCGACTGCTCTCCCACGCCGAAACCCTGGGCGACCTCGCGGTAGATCGTCCGGTCGCGCGGGTTGCGGAGGCGGCGCTCGTCGACGGCCGCAACGGCCCGCTCGCGGAGGTCCCGCGAATACCTGCGCACCAACGTCGAGCCGTCGCCCTCGGTCGGATCGGGTTCGCTCTCATCCAACGACAACACGATTCGGCGTCCCGGTTAGCCGCCTGGTGTGGATATCACGATCCGCAAGGCGCTTGCCTCCCTTCCAGTCGATTTATATATATAAATTATAATTACCAGATTCGTAAAGCCACCTGCGCACGGCTTGGGCTGGCCTCCGGGGGTCCTTAAGGCACATGGCAAAGCACCCCCCACTCATCGCCACCGATGCGCTCGGCAGCCGCCTCGGAGACCCGCGCCTCGTCGTCCTGGATGCCAGTGTACAAATGAGGCCGGATGCGAGCGGTGAACGTTTCGAGTTCTGGAGCGGGCTCGACGCCTACGCGGAGAACGGCCACATACCCGGCGCCCGCTTCGCCGACCTGTTCACCCAGTTCTCGGACCCGACCGCGCCGCTGCCGTTCACGCGGCCGACCGCCGCACAATTCGCCGCGGCGGCGGGCCGTCTGGGCATCACCAGGGACACGGAGGTGGTCATCTACGACACCCTCGCCAACCAGTGGGCGGCGCGGCTGTGGTGGGTCTTCCGCATGTTCGGCCACGAGAAGGTGAGCGTCCTCGATGGGGGACTGCGCAAGCACATGAACGAGGGGCGACCGATCGAACATCGGCTGACGCCTTACGCGCCCGTCGACTATGGAACGCCGTCCTCGCGCCACATCGTCGCCTCGCTGGACGATGTGGAAGCCATCGTTCGCGGCGAACGGCAGGGCCAGCTCATCTGCTTCCTGAAGGAAGACGACTATGCCGGCACCATTTCTGTGCGCGCACGGCCGGGCCACATCCCCGGCAGCTCCAACCTGCCGTTCGACCAGCTCGTCGACGAAACGTACAACACGCTGAAGCCGGCCGCGGAGCTCGAGGCGCTGTTCGCCGCGCGCGCCAGGCTGGATGGCAGCCTCATCGTTACCTATTGCGGGGGCGGCATCGCGTCGGTGCTCGGCGCGTTGGCCCTCGCCGTCCTGGGCTACGAACCGACCATGGAATACGACGGCTCGCTCGCCGAATGGTCTTCCCGCGCCGACCTGCCGCTCGT
Source organism: Chelatococcus sp. KU-N122 (assembly GCF_055391085.1). Taxonomy (NCBI): domain Bacteria; kingdom Pseudomonadati; phylum Pseudomonadota; class Alphaproteobacteria; order Hyphomicrobiales; family Chelatococcaceae; genus Chelatococcus; species Chelatococcus sp. KU-N122. The sequence goes on from NZ_AP043981.1 coordinate 8,341,917, forward strand.
GGTCGGACCTTAGGCGCCCCGCGTCGCAATCGCGGTGAGCACCTCGGCTGGCGTGTGAGACAGGCCGAGTTCCTACAGCGGACCGGCGCCGTTGTTGCCGCGGCGCCTCTACGCTCAAGGCCGAACTGTGGAAGGGACGCAGAGCAAGGCTCGCCTGGAGTGACGTTTAGACCTGGAAGGTCGCGCCTGCCCGTGTTGGATCTGGCGGGAGCGTCGCATGCCGCGCTCTACGAGCGCAACTCCGCCCGAACGGCCGAGATCGTCGGCGGCTTTTGACCGGCAACAACTTGCAGGCCCTGTTGGGGTCGCGCCAGAATTACATCGAAGGTCTCGAGCAACGTCACACCGACGTCCACGGGTAGCCTGGGAAAGCGCGCGGCCACGAAGCCGTCGGGACGGACCAGCACGGCGCCCCCGGGCGCGAGCGGAAAGAGCGCCTCCCAGCGCTCGTCGGCGGGTGCGAAGGACTGGCCCGGGCCGATTCCGTGAATGTCGGTCCGCGGGCCATCCCCGGCTGCGGCGCGCCAGGGTTCGGGGTCCCCGGCCACGAGCAGGAGAAAGTTGCCGCGCAGCAGTTCCTGATTGGAGAGCCGCTGCCCGTCGCTGGTCCTGAGCCAGACGTGGGGCATGCGCGCGCCGGGCGACGAGGAGGGGCGATAGTCGCCGACCGGGGAGATCGGCGGGGTCGTGCCGTCGCTGACGATCGCAGCGGAGCCGTAGACGGCGCCGAACTCGATACCGGTGGCGCGCTGCAGGGGCGCCCGCATCTCGGCCCATTGCTCGCGGATGAAATCGCCGCCCGCGCTGCGATCGTCGGTGCAGAACTGCTCGACCTCCATCACGTTCTGGATCTTGACGGTGCTGTAGGAGGTCATCTTGATGATGTAGAGCGCGCGGCTGCGCCGCTCGGCCACGTAGGTATCGAGCAGAGGGTCGTCCGCCTCGCCCTTGACCACGGCGGCGAGCTTCCAGCCGAGGTTGTTGGCTTCCTGCAAGCCGAGATTGGCGCCGTAGCCGCCCCAGACCGAATGGCGGTGCGCCGAGTCGCCGACGAAGAACACGCGCCCGACGCGCCAGTCCTTGGTGATCGCGGTGGAGTAGCTGTAGCCGACCGAGCGGACCACCTCGATCGGCATGTCCGGATCGCCGATGGCGCCGCGGATGCGTGCGACGATCTCGTCCTGCGTATAGGCGCGCTGGTCCGGGTTGGCGAAATTGTAGCGGAACAGCCCCGTATGCGGCTGCTTCGCACCGAACCAGCCGACATACTTCGGATGTGAGATGAAGATGTGGAAGTAGCAGACGTCGCCGAGGTAGCGATCGAGATCGGCGTGGAACTCCGTCACGATCTGCTGGTGGAAGTCCGGTCCTTTGATTTCCTGGACGCCGAGCGCGCGGCGCACGATGCTGCTCGCCCCGTCCGCTGCGACCAGGTACCGCCCGGTGAAGGCAAGCACACCGGAACCTTCGACCTGACGCGCCAGAATCGAGACGCTGTCGTTGTCCTGGCTGACGTCCGTCACCTCGTGCGAGAAATGCAGCCGGACCGTCGGCCAGGTCAGCGCCGCCTCGCGCAGGCCCCGCTCATAGGCGAAGGCGGGGATGCTGCGCGGGGTCTGGGCGCTGAACTGGCCGTAGAAGGCCCGGTAGGCCTCATAGTCGCCGTCGAACTTCTTGAAGCCCGCGATCTCTCCCGTGGCGAGCGTCTCGAACAGGCCCTGGCCGTTGGACCGTTCGAACGGCCAGGCGTGTTCGAGGATGCGCTCCTTGACGCCCCACTGGGCGTAGAGCTCCATCGAGGCGGCATTGACACCCTGGCCCTTCGGCTGAACCTGGGATTCCGAGCGGCGCTCCACCAGGGCGACACGCAGGCCCTGGCGGCCGAGAAGGTAGGCCGTGGCGAGCCCGACCGGTCCGCCTCCGACGATGATGACGTCGACGTTCTCTTGCCGTTGATCCCCGATGGGTGTCGTCATGGGCTCGCCCCTCCCCGTCCCTGGCGGCTCGTGCCGCTCCTGCCTCGTTGTTGCCGTCGATCCCAGGTCAGGCGGTGATGCCGCCGTCCACCAGCAGGAAAGCGCCGGTGACGAAGGAGGCCCGATCGCTCAGCAGCCAGGCCGCCGCCTCGGCGATCTCCTCGGGCTCGGCGAGGCGCCCCAGCGGGGTCACTCCGGCAAAATGGGCGACGATGCCCGGCTTGCGCTTCTCCCATTCGTCGAGCATCTGCGTGCGCGTGGCGCCCGGGGCGAGCACGTTGACCCGGACGCCGCGCGGCCCGAGCTCGCGCGCCGCGACCTCCGTCAGCCGGTTGAGGCCGCTCTTCGCCGCGGCGTAGACGCCGGTGCGGGTGTTGGTGATGACCGAGGCGATGCTGCTGGTGGTGACGATGGCGCCGCCCCGCGGCAGCACCGCCGCCGCGGCGCGGATGGTCAGCCAGGTCGCCTTGAAGTTGGCGTCGATGATCCGGTCGTAAGCCGCCTCGTCCAGCTCGAGGATGCTGGGGGTCTCGGACTCGATGCCGGCGCAGGCGAAGACGCCGTCGATCCGGCCGAGCGCCTGCGTCGCGTGGCCGAACAGCGCGTCGAGATCGGCCGCGCGGGTCACGTCCGCGGTCTGTGCCAGCGCGACGCCGCCGGCCGCCCGGATCGCTGCCGCGACGCTCTCGATCTCGGCGCCGGTGCGCGATGCAAGGACCACACGGGCGCCTTCGCGGGCGAACAGGCGTGCCGCTGCGGCACCGATGCCGCGACCGGCGCCGGTGACGACGATGCTCTTGCTGGCCAGAAGCCCGGTCATGCTGCCTCTCCTACGTCCGCCGGATGGATCGCTTGGCCGTCATCGGCGGGCCGGCGCGCCAGGATGGTGTCGATGACCCGGCCGAGCGCCGCCGTGACGTCGGCCGGCGGATCGACGAAGCGTGCGCCGACGAAACCGTCGGGACGGATCAGCACGGCGCCGCCCTCAGCCAGGCCATAGAGCCGTTCCCACCGGTCGGAGACGGGCGTCAGTGCGCCGCCACGGCCGACGCCGTGGACCGTGATCGTCGCATCGGCCCCGAGCCTTGCGACGGCGGCGCGCCAGCGGGCGGCCTCGCCGTGAACGAGCAGCACGAACGCGCCCTGGTAGAGATCCTGCGCGGCGATCTCCGATCCGCCGGCGGTCGTCAGCCAGAGGTGGGGGGCGCGTGCGCCGGGCGAGGCGGATTCGTGGTAGGCGCCAACCGTTGATTTTGGCGGCGTCGTGCCGTCGGCCACGATCGCGGGTGACTCGTAGAGGGTGCCGAACTGGTGCCCGACGTGGGCGAAACCCGCCTCCCGGCCGAGGGGAAGCGTCTGTTCGAGGAATGTCAGGGCCTCGCCCGACAAGCCCCCTCGGACCAGATGCGGGCCCTCCATGGCAAGGCTCGCAGCGATCATGCCCTGGGTGACGTAGGTGTTGTAGGAGGCGACCTTCAAGGTTGCGGAGGCCTTGCCCTTGCGCTCGGCCTCGTAGGTGTCCAGCAGGGCTTCCCCGGCCTCGCCCTTCAGGACGGCGGCGAGCTTCCAGGCGAGGTTGTTGATCTCCTGCAGACCGAGATTGGCGCCGAAGCCGCCCCAGGGGGCAAAGCGGTGGGCCGAATCCCCGGCGAGGAACACCCGTCCCCGCCGCCATTGCCGCGTCAGTGCCGTGCTGTAGCGGAACTGGTTGATGGCGACGATGTCGATCGGGAACTCGGGATCGCCGACGGCGGCACGGATCCGTGCGGTAACGGTCTCGGGCGAAAACGGCTCGCCTTCCGGATTGGCGTAGTTGTAGCGCCACTGGCCGGTCTGGGGATGGCGGCTGCCGAACCATCCGGCGCAGCGCGGATTCACCACCCAATACTGGAAGTAGGGATGCGTGCCGACGTATTGCTCCAGCGGTCCGTAGAATTCGGTGACGACCTGCTGGCCAAAATCTGCGCCGAGGTCTTCCTCGATGCCGAGCGCGCGGCGCACGAACGACGTGTTGCCGTCGGCGGCGATCAGATAGCGGGCGCGGACGGCGAGCTCGGCACCGTCCGCGCCGCGGGCGACGATCTGCACCCCGGCATCGTCCTGGGCGATCTCCGTCGCCTCGTGGCCGAAGGCGATCGTCACGGTCGGCCATCGGGCGGCCGCCTCATGCAGCGCCGCCTCGTAGATCGATGCCGGGACGAATTGCGGGTATTCCGGCGTGAACGCCCGGTACCAGTCGCGGAAACCCGCCTCGTCGCCATCCCACAGCAGGGACGAGCCCACCGGCCCCTCGCGCAGCGACAGGTACATGCCCTGCCCGTTCGAGCGCGAGAAAGGCCAGCCGCCCGCGCGCACGCTGTCGATGATCCCCCACTGCCGATAGAGCTCGGCGGAGGAGGCGTGGACAAACTGGCCTTTCGGCAGCTGGGTCGTGGTCCGGCGCCGTTCGACGAGCTGCACACTGAGGCCCTGGCGTCCCAGCAGGAAGGCGGCGGCGAGCCCGACAGGCCCGCCACCGACGACCACGACGTCGGCGGTGGCGACCTGTTGACCGGTGGACGATGCTGTCATGGTCTGGCCGGCGGCTGTCAGTTCGCGGGGCCGGTCTGGCGCGGCGCATCGGCTCGGGCGGCCCATTGCGACCAGGAGCCGACGTAGACGACCGGACGCACGCCGACGGTTTCGAGCGCGAGCGCCGCGTAGGTGGCGAGCACGCCGCCACCGCAGCTGACGACGAGCTCGTCACCTTCCTTGACGCCGGCGGCGGCGAACGCAGCGCGCACCGCGTCACGGTCCTTCAGGCGCCCCTGCCCGTCCCACAGCCCCGGCGCGGGGATGTTGATCGCGCCGGGAATGTGGCCGGCGGCAAAGGCGGCGGAATCGCGGGTGTCGACAATGGAGCGCTTGCCCAGCGACGCCAGGAGGTCGTCGATGTCGATCTGCGCGCCCTGCCCGCCGGCCAGCGCCGGCGCGGCGACGGACGCAGGGCCCGTGTCGTCCGGCCCGGCCACCGGGCCGGACGCCTGCTCCCAGGCGGCGAGGCCGCCGTCGAGGATGCGCGCCTCGACGCCGGCCCAGCGCAGCACCCACCAGGCGCGAGACGCCCAGGCCGGGGCTGCCGCGTAGACCACGACGCGGTCGCCGGCACCGATGCCGGCGGCACCGAGGGCGGCTGAGATCTGCCCTGTGGACGGCAACGGGAAGCTGCCCGTCTCCGGTGACGCGGGCCCGGCGAACGCGTCACGGACGCCGACGAAGGCGGCGCCGGGGATGTGTTTCAGGTCGAAGCTCTCGCGCTCGCCCTCGGCGCCTGCGCCGACGAAGATGAAGCGCAGGTCGGCGCGGGCCGCGATGGCGTCGACGGCGCTGATCAGGCCGACGGGCGTGCTGCTGGTGCTCATGGGGATCATCCGGTTGCTGCTGCGGAAGGGTGCGGGCGGCTCAGCGCCTTGCGATCGGCCTCAGAGGCCGGAGCGCAGATCGCCGAAGGGCTTCCACCGTCCGTCGCGGAACTGCATCAGGCGGGTCTGCTTGAGCGCGCGGTAATCCTCGGGCGAGGTATTCACGGTGAGGCCGTCGACCACCATCTCGGGGTGGAAGCCGCGCAGCGACGTTGCCTGGCGCAGGACGTTTTCGCGCGAGAGATCGTTGCCGGCCTGCTTCAGCACCTGAACGAGCGTCTGGGCGATGGCGTAGCCCGTGAGGTACGACGTATCGTTCTTGTCCGTCCCGGGCAGATACGTGTCGAGGAAGGCCAGGTAGCGGACCACCTCGGGGTGCGAGGCCTGCCCCGGGTCGCCGGGATCGCGCAGGTGGTTGCTGGAGATCAGGCCTTCTGCGGCCTCGAGGCCGGCGGGGGTCAGCACGCCGCCGACCGAGTTGCCGACGGCGTTGATGATGTGGACCGGCTTCCAGCCGAGCTCGTGCACCTTGCGGATGGACTGGGAGGCGGCGCGCGCCATGGAGATGTTGATGAACACCTCGGCCCCCGAGGCCCGGGCCTTCAGGACCTCCGAATCCAGGGTCGGCTGGGTCGCTTCATAGGAGATCTTCTCGACCACGTTGGCGGCCGCCTCCCCGAGACCGTCGAGCGCCCCCTGCAACACCTCCCGCCCGTAGTCGTCGTGCTGGTAGAGGATGGCGATCTTCGCGTTCGGATAGTGCTGACGGACGTAGTCGCCGTAGAGCAGGCCTTCGGTACGGAACGTCGGATTGAAGCCGGTCGTCCAGGGATATTCCTTGGGCCGCGAAAACTTGGAACTGCCGGTACTGGCGAACAGCTGCGGGATACCCTTCTTGTTGAGGTAGCCCTGAACCGCAGAATTCGTCGGCGTGCCGACGATGCCGACGACGCCCAGCACGTCGTCCTGCTCGACGAGACGGCGTACGTTTTCGACCGTCTTGGGCGCGCTGAACGCATCGTCATAGGAGATGAAGCGGATCTTGCGGCCGTTCACGCCGCCCTGCTCGTTCACGTAGTCGAGGTACGCCTTTATTCCTTTGGCCACGGCGCCATAGGTCGAGCCATGGCCGCTGTAGGGGCCCGAGTTGCCGATGCGGATCTCGTCGGCGGTGTAGCCGGGACCGCTGGCGGCTTTGTCATCGGCCAGTGCGCCGATGGTCGTCGAGGTCAGCAGGCCGGCCGCCGCGGCCAGCGCTGTGACGGCGCGCCGTCGAGACATGCGAACCTGGGTCGTATTGGGGATCATGAGTTCCGCCTCCGGAGAACGGGGGTAGCCGCCTGCGGCGCCACCGCGCGCTCTGATTTGTTGAGGCTGACAGTAGAATTTTTATTAGAGTTTTAATTTACAAATTTTAATAAAATTATAGATAGGTTTTCACCAACCCCGCCGCTGAGGAGAAAATTCCGCCCGAAGCGGGATGCGCGGCCCACCGGGAGCGCCCGGCTGCCTCCAGACCCAAGCCCGGGCTCGTCCTGCGCGGATGCGGCTTGCGATCGTCGGGGAGCGCGACGAGCCTCGCCCCCAGGAAACAGCCGGATCCGCGCGCTTGCAGATTGCCGACATACAATCATAGTTAGAGCGTCCATGGGGGAGATGCGGCATGCCGAGTCTCGAGGACGTCCAGCGACCTGTCGATCTGTCGCGCTATCAGGACAGCGACAACGCCTTCGCCCATCTGTCCCTGCGGGACCTGCTCGAGGCGCGGGACCTCTATCACGCGCATCTGGCGCGCCACCCCAACGTCGTGGCTACCGCGATCGGCCGCTATCGCATTCGCCACGAGGACAGCTGGCCCAACGAAACGCCCGCGCGTCACGGCACCGGCGTCCGCACGCTCACGAACTCCGCGGTGCGTCCCTACTCGTGGCCCTGCATCCTGGTGTTCGTGTCCCAGTGGGAAGACCCGGCGCAGTTCGCGCAGCGGCCCGGCGACATGGTTCCCACCACCCTCTTCATGCCCGACGGACGCAAGATCCCGGTCTGCGTCGTCGAGGCGCCTCGGCAGGATCGAACGAAGATGACGGCTCCCAACGTCGTCTTCCCGGTCAACAACATCGGCCCCGGGCGGCCGATCGTCGCCAAGGTGCAAGGCAGGGACTACGTCGCGACGGTGGCCTGCCTGGTGAGCGACGGCCACAAGATCTATGCGCTGACCAATCGCCATGTGGCGGGCGATGACGGCGAGGTCGTCTTCGCCCGCCGCGGCGGCAGCGAGGACCGCATCGGGACGAGCGCGCCGTACCGGCTGACCCGGCTGCCGTTTTCCGAGCTGTATCCATCGTTTCCGGGGCGGGGAACATTCGTCAATCTCGACCTCGGATTGATCGACATCGACGATCTCTCGGCGTGGACGACGCAGGTGCGTGACATCGGCGTCGTCGGCCCTTTGGTGGACTATTCCGACGCCAATCTCTCGCTGTCGCTGGTCGGTTGCCAGGTGCGGGGCATCGGTGCGGCGAGCGGCGACATGCGAGGCGAGATCCTCGCCCTCTTCTATCGCTACAAGAGGTCGGGCGGCTTCGAATATGTCGCCGACCTGCTGATCGGCCCGCGCGCCGGCAGCGGCAGGGACGCCTATCCGGCAACTGCGCCGTTCATCACCCTTCCTGGCGACTCCGGCACGATGTGGATGCTGGAGCCGCGATCTGCCGCTTCGGACGAAGCGAAGAAGACCGAGATCCATTCCCAGGATTACCTTCCGCTCGCGGTGCAGTGGGGCCGCAACATGCTCAACTCCGCCGGCGAGGCGGAGCCGCAGGGCTTCGCGCTGGCGACCCTGCTGTCGCGCGCCTGCGCCCTACTCGACGTGGACCTCGTCCGGGACTGGAACCTCGATCAACCTGACACCTGGGGGGCGCTCGGGCATTTCTCCATTGCCGCCCGCGGCCGGGTGGCGCTGTCGAGCCGCCATCCGAAGCTGGTCAAGCTCATGGAGGCCAACGCGGAGATCGTCAGCCGGCCCGACGCCGATCTTGCGGCGGGTGAGTTCACCGGCATGGGCAACGCGGCCTTCGTGCCCATGGCCGACGTGCCGGATTTCTTCTGGAAGCCGGGCGTGGCCCACCAGCACCACGCGCGCCCGCGGGAAGGGCCGAACCATTTCGCCGATATGGATCAGCCCAATCCGGACGGACAGACCTTGCTCGACTTGACCGTCGACGATGCCTTCATCGATCCGGATCGATGGCAGGCGTTCTACGACACGGTCGCCGATATCCTGACGGGCGAGCCGATCGCACCGCAGCACCGCGGCCTGCTGCCCTTCCGCGTGTGGCAGATCTTCGATGCCATGGTTGCCTTCGTCGCCGGCGGCCACATGCCCCAATTCGTCTGCGCCGCGGGCGTGCTCACCCACTATGTCGGCGACGCCTGCCAGCCCCTGCACATCTCGTATCTGCACGACGGCGATCCCGCCCACCCCGTCACCCACACCTTCAGCAGGGGCAAGAGGGCTGGCCAGAGCGAGCTGCGTCCGCTCGGCAAGGGCGTGCACTCCGCCTACGAGGACGACATGGTCTTCGACAACCGGGATGCGATCCTGAAGGGCTTGGCGAAGACACCCAAGGTGAAGGCCAAGGAACTCGTCACGAGCGGCTTCGAGGCCGCGAGGCTGACGATCGGCTTGATGCGCAGCACATTCTCGCTGATCCCGCCCAAGGCCGTCGTCGATGCCTTCGTTGCGGCCGGCGGCACCGGCAAGGCGGCGTCGGCGGCGCTGTGGACGCAATTTGGCACCCACACGATCGAAGCCATGCAGGACGGCACCCATCTCGTAGCCGTGCTCTGGGAAAGCGCCTGGGTTGCCGGCAACGGCGACGACACCATCGACCGGCCGCGCGCGCTGACCGAGGGCGAGGCGATGGCGATCGTGGCTGACCCGGATTTCCTGCCGTCCCTGACTGTCGACCGCATCGGCCGGGTGCTTCAGGGCCGGCCGGCAATGGCGTGAATGTCAACTGCAATGGTGGCGCATCGCACGATGCTGCTGACCTTCAGCAACCACGCCGTGGTCTATCATAGAAATTACAAGTTATTATGACCAACGGAACAATTTTATAGCTCCGAGCTCAAGGTAGTGCATAAATGCTTCGATGACACCGAAGCATTGCCGCTCTCGTCTTTCCCAGCGACTGGCTACGCAAGGCCTGCCGGAGTCTGAGCCCGGAGCAATGGATCAGGAGGCGCTCAGCGGACCAGCTTCGCCGGTGCGTTGTCCTCCAGAAAGCGAAGATAGCCGTCGCGGTCGCGGCCCCGCATGTTGAGGTTCAGCCGGTCGACGCCGATGGCCGCATAGTCGGCCACCACCTGCGGGTCGGCCGCCATCGGGGGCGTGACACTGATCGCAAGGCGGCCCTTCGCGCGCCCCAGGCCATGGCGTTGCTGGGCTTCCGCCAGGCCTGCAAGGGAGGCCCTCGTGCGCTCGATGTCGGTCGCGAACCCGAACCATTCGTCAGCGAAGCGGACCGTACGGCGATAGGCGGCCGGGGAGTGGCCGCCCATGACCACCGGCGGGCCCTCGCGCCGCGTGGGCCGGGGATGGGCGTCGACGCCCTCGAAGCTGACGAACTCCCCGTGATAGGCGGGCGCGTCCATGCTCCAGAGCGCCTGCATGGCGGCCAAGTATTCGTCCGCGCGCTTGCCGCGGTGCTCCAGCGGCACGCCGACGGCGCGGAACTCGGGCTCGAGGTAGCCGACGCCGATGCCGAGCAGGAACCGCCCGCCCGTCAGCACGTCGACGCTGGCGACCTCCTTGGCGAGCGCCACCGGATTGCGCTGGGGTAGAAGCAGGACGCCGGTGCCCAGCAAAATCTTGGAGGTGAACGCACCCGCCCATGTCAGGGCCGGCAGCGGATCGAGCAGCGGCTCGGTCGGCTCCAACGGCGACGGCGGCACGCGGGGCGAAGGCAGGCACATGTGCTCGCCGGTCCAGACCGAGTCATAGCCGAGGTCCTCGGCCGCCTTGGCGACTTCGGCGAGCAGCGTGGGATTGACGGCGATCGCGCCCATATTGATGCCAAAAACGCCAATCTTCATCGCGCTCTCTCCCGTGCTTATTCTCTGTCTTCGACCCAACTAGTGTGGTGGATCTGAAGTTCCTGCTCCCCACATGGCATCAATGTTCAGGACCTTCAGATCCATTAAACCACACTAGAATCATAGAGTTGCTAGTGTGGCTTAGGAATCCGAAATTCGCTCCGAACGATGCCCCGAGGTGGTGCGAATTTCGGATTCGCCACACTAGCGCGGCTGCGGCCCAGGCGCGACATTCACCGAATGTCGGCGCCACGCATTGGATGATCAACTATAGTGGCGGTGCATCATAGCGCCTAGAGCGCACATGCCCCTCAACGCGATCGGGATGCGCTTCCGTCGGCGCTGCGGCTGCCCTGTCAACCGGCGGCGACCGATGGCTTGCGGTCGGCCCAGGGCCGCGCTTGCTCCAGCAGCGCCCCCAGGCGCAGCACGTTGCCGTCGCCGTGGCGGGGGCCGACGATCTGGACGCCGGTGGGCAGCCCGTCGCGCCCCCAGCCCGACGGCACCGACAGCGCCGGATGCCCGGTGAGATTGAACGGGTAGACGAAGCCGGTCCAGTTGGGCTGCACCGGCCCGACCGCCTCGCCGTCGATCTCCACGATGCCGGTGGCGCCGTCGAAATCGGCGGCCAGGGCCGTGCGCGTCAGCGTCGGCGAGACCAGGAAATCATACGTGTCGAACAGCGCCTGCACGGCGCGGAACAGCCGCGTGCGGGCGTTGATGGCGCGGATGTAGGCGGCGACGTCGTAGCGCTTGCCGGCGGCCACATAGGCGCGGAGCACGGGATCGGTGCGCTCGCCGAAGCGCTCGACCACGGACGCCAGGTTGTTGGCGATCGAGCACAGGTAGAGCACGCGCTGGTCCTCGGCCATCCAGTCGATCTCGGCCGTCACCTCCTCCACCTCGGCGCCGAGGTCCGCCAGCACGTCGAGCGACGCGCGGGTGTTCGCCGCCACATCGGCTGCCACCGCCTTGCTGCCGGAGCGGCTCAGATAGCCGATCCGCAGGCCGCTCAGGTCCTGCGACAGCAGCCGCGGCGAGATGTGGCCGAGGGGCGCCGCGTTGACCGTCCACGGGTCGAGCGGATCGGCGCCGGCCATGACCGATTGCATCAGCGCGGCGTCGGCGATGGTGCGCGTCAGCGGGCCTGCCGCGATGACGTTGCCGAAGGCGTCGCGCGTCTCCTGGTAGGGAACCGCACCGGTGGTGCCCTTGAGGCCGACGAGACCGCAACAGGCGGCCGGAATGCGCGTCGAGCCCGCCCCGTCACTGCCGAGGCCGAGCGGCCCGAGGCCCGCCGCCACCGCGGCCGCCGCGCCGCCGCTGGAGCCGCCGGGCGTCCGCTCCAGGTCCCACGGATTACGGGTGATACCGAAGATCGGCGCGCTGGTCTGGCCCTTGATGCCGAACTCCGGCGTCGTCGACTTGCCGATGACGATGGCGCCGGCATCCTGAAGCCGGGTCACCAGCACGTCGTCGTGGTCGGGCACGTTGTCGGCGAAGGCGACCGAGCCGAAGGTGGTGCGCACGCCCTTGGTGGGGATCAGGTCCTTGACGCTGACGGCGACACCGTGCAGGGGCCCGAGCGGCCGGCCCGAGGTCACCGCCCGTTCCGCCTCCTGGGCCGCTGCGCGCGCCCGCTCGGCGGTGACGGTGACGAAGCAGTTGAGCGCCGGCTGCAATCGTTCGACCGCCGCCAGCACCGCATCGATATAGTCGACCGGCGACAGCTGCTTGCGCCGGATCAGCGCGGCGATCCTGGTGGCCGGGGTGAACAGGAGTTCGGTGCTCGCCATGTCGGTTGCCTCGTCGACGGGTCGATGGAAATCTCAGGCAGCCTGCGCGGAATCGTAGAGGTGGCAGGCGGTTTGCCGCCCCGGCGCCGTCTCGCGCAGCACCGGGATTTCCGCCCGGCAGCGCGGCATCACGTGCGGGCAGCGGGCATGGAAGCGGCAGCCGGGTGGCGGCGCCAGCAGGCTTGGCACCTCGCCGCCGACCACCGGCGGCCGGGGGCGGGCCGGATCGGGGCGCGGCACCGCATCGAGCAGGGCCCGCGTATAGGGATGCTGGGGCGCGGCGTAGAGCGCCTCCCTCGGTGCGCTCTCGACGATCGCGCCGGCGTACATCACCGCGACACGCTGCGCGACGGCCCGCACCACGGCGAGATCATGGGCAATGAACAAGTAGCTCAGCCCCATGCGCTGCTGGAGGTCCATCAGCAGGTTGACGATCTGCGCCTGCATCGACACGTCGAGCGCCGACACCGGCTCGTCGCAGACCACGAAGTCCGGCGCCAGCGCCAGCGCGCGGGCGATGACGATGCGCTGGCGCTGGCCGCCGGAGAATTCGTGCGGGAAGCGATCGGAGCTGTCGCGCGGCAGTCCGACCAGCTCGAGCAGCTCGCGTACCCGGTCGTTGCGCTCGCGCCGCGAATGGGTGCCGGCGATGTCGATCGGCTCGGCAATGGAATGGCCGACCCGCAGGCGCGGATCGAGGGCTGCGTGCGGGTCCTGGAAGACGAACTGCAGGCGCGCCCGCACGGCGGCCAGGTTGGCGCGGCGCCCGGGGCCGGTGATGAGACGGCCGAACAGCTTGACGGAGCCGCCCGTCGGCTCCGTGACGCCGACCAGGATGCGGCCGGTGGTCGACTTGCCCGAGCCGGATTCGCCCACTAGCCCCAGGGTCTCGCCAGGCCCGATGTCGAAGGAGAGCTTGTGCAGCACCTGCAGCAGCACCGGCTGTCCGTGCGCGCGCCCGGCCGGGAACGCCATATCGAGATCGCGCACCGCGACCAGCGCGTCCATCACGCCACCCCCGCGGCACGGGTGCGCGGCGCGCAGCGCACGCGGTGGCGCGCCTCGATCGCGACCAGCTCCGGCACCGCCGCCCGGCAGATCGGTTCGGCATAGCGGCAGCGCGGACCGAAGCGGCAGCCGGCGATGGCTTCGTCCGGATCGGGGATGCGGCCGGGAATGGCGTAGAGCCGTGCGACGGGGGCCTCCAGGGCCGGCATGGAGGCCAGCAGTCCCTCGGTGTAGGGATGGCGCGGCGCGCGGAACAGCACATCGACCGGCGCGTCCTCGACGACGCGGCCGGCGTACATGACGATGACCCGGCCGGCGAACTCGGCGATCACGCCCAGGTCGTGCGAGATTAGCATCACCGCCATGCCGAGCTCGGCCCTGAGCTCGCGCAGCAGCTCCAGGATCTGGGCCTGGATCGTCACGTCCAGCGCCGTGGTGGGCTCGTCCGCGATCAGCAGGCGGGGGCGGCAGGCGATGGCGATGGCGATCATCACGCGCTGCCGCATGCCGCCGGACAGGCGGTGCGGATAGTCGTCGACGCGTCGGGACGCGTCGGGAATGCGGACGAGGTCGAGCAGCTCGATGGCGCGGCGCCGCGCTGCGGCGCGGTCCATGCCCTGATGCAGGCGCAGCGTCTCGGAGATCTGGTCGCAGATCGACAGCACCGGGTTCAGCGACGACATCGGGTCCTGGAACACCATGGCGATATCGCGGCCCCGGACGCGGCGCAGATCCCGCTCCGGCGCCTTCAGCAGGTCCTGCCCGGCAAAGCGAACCTGGCCGCGGGGGAAACGCGACGTGCCGCGGGCATGCAGGCGCAGCAGCGACAACGCGGTCACGCTCTTGCCGCTACCGGACTCGCCGACCACACCGACGCAATCGCGCTCGCCGACGTCGAAGGAGACGCCGTCGACCGCCGTCGTCCAGCCGTGGTCGGTGCGGAACTGGACGGTGAGGTCGTTGATCGAGACGAGTGGCGCGGCCATGGCTAGCCCGGTCCCTTCAGCCGCGGATCCAGGACATCGCGCAGGCCGTCGCCGAGCAGGTTGAGCCCGAGCGCGGCGAGGCTGATGGCGAGGCCGGGAAACAGCATCACCCACCACGCCTCGGTGGCGTAGTCGCGCCCCTCGGCGATGATGTTGCCCCAACTCGGCGTCGGCGGCTGCACACCGACGCCGAGGAAGCTGAGCGCGGCTTCCGCCAGGATCGAGTAGGCGAAGACGAAGGTCATGTGCACCAGCAGCGGGCTGACGCTGTTGGGCAGGATGTGCCGCAGCATGATGCGGAGCGGGCCGGCGCCGGCGATGCGTGCCGCCAGGACGTAGTCGAGCTCGCGCACGACGAGGGCCGAGGCGCGCACGATGCGGGCGCCGGCCGGCACGTAGGCGACGGTGAGCGCGATGATGACGCTCTCCATGCGCGGCCCCAGCGCCGCCGTGATGCCGAGGGCCAGCAGGATGGCGGGGAACGACATCAGCCCGTCCATGACGCGCATCAGCAGCGCGTCGAGGCCGCGGAACTGGGCGGCAAGGACGCCGATGAGCGCGCCGAGCACCCCGGACAGGAGGGCGACGACGAAGCCGATCCACAGCGACACCTGGGCGCCGTAGAGGACGCGGGTCAGCACGTCGCGGCCGAAGGCGTCGGTGCCGAACGGAAAGGCTTGCGAGGGCGGCTTGAACCTGAGCCGCACCTTCATGCTGGACGGGTCGATGCCGGTGAGCGGTGCCAGGATGGCGGCCAGCGTCAGCAGCACGAGCAGGACGAGGCCGATCTGGAAGGAGCGATGGCGAAGCAGCCGGCGCACCAGCATGAAACGCCGGCGGGGCGCGAGGGTGGTGGCGGCCGGGACGACTGCCAGCGCCAGCTCAGTCATAGCGCACCCGCGGGTCTGCGAGCGTGTAGAGCAGATCGACCATGAGGTTGATGGCGACGAAGGCGAAGCCGTAGATCAGCATGACGCCCTGCACCAGCGGGTAGTCGCGCGCCATGATGCCCTGCACCACCAGGCGGCCGATGCCCGGCAGGGCGAACACCTGCTCGATCACGACCGAGCCGCCCAGCGCCGTCGACACCAGGATGCCCATGGCGGTGATGACGAGGATGAGCGCATTGCGGAAGGCGTGCTTGCCCACCGTGGACCACTCGCCGAGGCCCTTGGAGCGGGCCGTGCGGATGAAGTCCTGGCTCAGCACGTCCAGCATGGCCGAGCGCGTCATGCGGGCGAGGAAGCCGATCTGGAACAGCGACAGCATGCCGGCCGGCAGCACGAGGGAGCGCAGCCACTGCACCGGATCCTGCGCCAACGGCACGTAGCCGCTGGAGGGAAACCAGCCGAGCATGACGCTGAACAGGATGACGGCCAGGATGGCGATCCAGAAGCCCGGGATGGAGACGCCGATGAGCGCCACGGTCATGACCAGGGAATCGACCCAGGTCTGCCGGTAGTAGGCGGCGATGGAGCCGATCAGGATGCCGATCGGCAGGGTGATGGCGATCGACAGCCCGGCCAGCGACAGGGTGACCGGCAACCGCTCGCCCATGGCGGACAGCACGCTCTGGTTCAGCATCAGGGACGAACCGAACTCGCCCTGTGCCAGGCGCAGCAGCCAGATGCCGAGCCGCTCGAGGAACGGCCGGTCGAGCCCGAGGCTGTGGCGCACCGCCTCGATCGCCTCGGGCGAGGCCTGGTCGCCGGCGATCACCACGGCGGGATCCCCCGGCA
This sequence comes from Chelatococcus sp. KU-N122, assembly GCF_055391085.1. Lineage (NCBI taxonomy): Bacteria > Pseudomonadati > Pseudomonadota > Alphaproteobacteria > Hyphomicrobiales > Chelatococcaceae > Chelatococcus > Chelatococcus sp. KU-N122. The sequence continues at coordinate 8,357,920 of NZ_AP043981.1, forward strand.
GCAGGCTCATCAGCAGGAACGCCAGGATCGAGACGATGAGGATCACCGGCGCCGCCTGCAGCAGCTTCAGCATGATCAGCCGGAGCATCGGATCAATCCAGATACAGATCCCACAGCTGAAGGATGCCGGGATAGTCGGACTGGCCTTTCAATTTCTTCGAATAGCCGCTGAGGCGCCCGGAATCGGCGATCTTGATCATGTAGGCGTTGCCCAGCACCTGCTGCTGGATCTTCAGCCAGGCGGCCCGGCGCTGGTCGAGGTCGGGCGCCGTGAAGAACTCCTTGTAGGCCGCGTCGAGCGCGTCGTTGCCCTTGATGCTGGGGAAGGCATAGATCATCGGCCGCCATTGCTGCGGTCCCAGCACATGATCGGGCCCGAACAGTGTCGTCGACAGGTTCCACTCGCCGGTGCCCTGCTGCATGTGCGCGGCGTTGGTGGTCCAGTCCACCACCTTGACGTCGACGTTCATGCCGGCCGCCTTGAGCTGCTCGGCTACCACCAGCATGGTCGTGCGCATCCACTGGTAGTTGCTGTTGGTCTCGATGATGATCTTTTCGTTCTTGTAGCCGGCCTGTTTCAGCAGCTCCGCAGCCTTGGCGGGGCTTTTCTGGTCATACCACGGGGTCGGGGCCGCCTCGCCAAGGTAATACGGCGTGTTGGGGAACGACATCCACGGGTTGGCCTTGTTGACGCCGCCGGTCGCATCGGTGATCTCGCCGACATCGATCGCCGCGGCGACGGCCTGGCGGATCAGCACGTTCGCTGTCAGCCCGTATTGCGAATTGACGATGATGTAAGTGCCGCCGACCGGGAACACCTGGCGGATGGCGAGATCGCCGCGCTCCTCGACACGAGCGCGCAGCTCGGTCGGGATGGTGGAGGCGAGCTGCACCTCGCCCGTCTGGAGGGCGGCGATACGGGTCGTCGCTTCCGGGATGAAACGGTAGCGCACCGCATCGAGATAGACCGTCTTGCGCCCGGCATAGCCGTCACGCTCGGGTGAGCTCGTGTCCGGCACGTAGCCGTCGAAGCGCTTGATGACGAGGTGGCTGTCCTTCACCCACTCGCCGAGGGAGAACGGGCCGGTGCCGATGACGTCGATCTCGCGGGCCGCCTTGTCCTTCTGCGCCGCCGGCAGGACCATGAACGGGAAGATCGGCGTCTTGAGCACGTCGAGCAGGACGACGTTCGGCGTCTTGAGGCGGATGATGAAGGTGTAGGGATCGGGCGTCTCATAAGCCTCGACGTCGGCCAGGTTCTTGGCGTTGGGGCTGACGCGCTGGTAGCGCTCCAGCGAGGTCTTGACGTCGGCCGAGGTCATCTCCTCGCCGGTATGGAACTTGACGCCGCGCCGAAGCTCGAAGGTGTAGGTCCTGGCGTCGTCCGACGGCGTCGCCTTGGCGGCCAGCATCGGCTTGGTGGCGTTCTGGTTGTCGAGGGCGACGAGGCCCTCGAACAGGTTATGGATGACCTCCAGCTCCACCGCGCTCGACGACACGTGCGGATCGAGCGTGCCCGGCCCGGACACGGTGGCGTAGACCAGCGTGCCGCCGCGCTTCGGGTCCGCCCATGCCGGCCCGCTGCCGAGCGGCAGCGTCGCCAGGGCGCCCAGCGCCAGCGTGCTGCGACAGAAGTCCCGCCGTCCGATCATGGTCATCTCGCGCACCCTCGTCTGCGCGCGGAGCTCGGCATCGATGCTCGAGCCGCCCCGCGTCGATTGCGGTGAGGATGCCCGCAGGCCCTATGGCCGGCCGAGCACCGATATATCATACATAAACAAGTTGCGTGCCACCTCGCCGGCTTGGCTCATGCCGTCGCCAGCGCGGCGAAGGCCTCCCGGGTCGCTTCGAGGGCAAAATCGATGTCGGCCGCGGTGTGCGCGGCCGACAGGAACATGTTGTGGCGCGGATGCAGGTAGACCCCGCGCCGCAGCGCCTCCAGGGTGAAGCGGTCGCCCTTGGCGCAGTCCGGATCGTCGTCGAACAGCACGGTCGGCATCTGCGGCGGCCCACTCTGGCGCACGCCGATGCCGGCGGCCGCCGCCTGCGCCGCGATGCCGTCGCGCAGGCGCTGACCCATCGCGTGCATGTGCCCGGGTCCATCCATCGCCTCGAGCGCGTCGATGGTGGCGAGCGCGGCGGCCATGGAGACGGCGCTGCACCAGAACGAGCCGGTGACGAACACGCGTGAGGCAGCATCGCGGAAGCGCTCGTTGCCGGTCACGGCGGCCAGCGCGTAGCCATTGGCGATGGCCTTGCTCCAGGCGCTGAGATCCGGCTGGACGCCGAGCAGGTCCCAGCTGCCCCGCAGGGTGAGCCGGAAGCCCGCACGCACGTCGTCGAGGATCAGCGCGGCCTCCGTGGCATCGCAAAGCTCGCGCACGCGGCGGGCGAAGGCCGGATCGGGGAGCTCCTGGTCGAGGCCGTAGTCGTGCCGGAAGGCCGAGACGATGATGCCCGCGAGGTCCTGGCCGGCCGCCTCGACGGCCGCCTCCAGGCTCGTCACGTCATTGTAGGTGAAGGTCAGCAGGTGGGCGCGATCCTCGGCGGTGACGCCCAGCGGATAGGGCGAGCACCAGGGGACCGCGCCGTGATAGGCGCCCTTGGCGACGAGGATCTTGCGGCGGCCGGTGGCGGCACGCGCCAGCGTCACGCAGGTGGTGGTGGCGTCGGTGCCGTTCTTGGCGAAGAGCGCCCAGTCGGCGTGGGGAATCAGGCCGACCAGCCGCTCGGCCAGCTCCACCATGCGTTCGGAGGGGCCGTTCAGGCAGTCGCCGGCCGCCATCTGGCGCTGCACGGCCTCGGTCACGGCGGGATGCTGGTGGCCGAGCACGACCGGCCCCCAGCTGCACATGAAATCGACGTAGCGGCGCCCGTCCACGTCCCAGACGTAACAGCCCTCCCCGCGGGCAAAAAACTGCGGGTAGCCCGCCGGCAGGCCCTCGCTGCGCATGTGGCCGTACATGCCGCCGGGGATGACGCGCCGGGCGCGGGCGCGCAGCTTCTGATCCGGCGTCTCGGCATGGGCGTTCATGGCTCGTCCTTCGCTCACGGACGGATCAAGAATATAGAATATATCTTCCGAGTCCAGCGTTCGCCCGCTTTCCCGCCGACCATCAACGCCACGTTATTGAGGTCGCCGGCGGGCCACGCTTGCCGCCGCGAATGTCATCACCAATTCGGGCCGCCGTAGAATATGCGCAGGATCGTCACGCGCTCGGCATCGACGGTAAAGGCGACCGTCAGCCTGCGTTCGAATCCGACGGTGCGCAGGCCGCGCCTGATGTCGTCGCGCGCCGTTCCCCGTTCCGAGGCAATATCGAAGCCGCGTAAATAAGCTTCGATGCGCTCAAGATAACGCGATGCGATCGCCGGCGATGCCGCCTCGCTGATCCAGTCATGGAGATGCCGCAGGTCGGCGTGTGCCTCGGGCGCAAAGACGACCGCGCGGCGGATCACCGCCGATCCTTGAACCGCTCCGCGTCGCGGGCGCGAAGGTCGGCGAAGACCCTGTCCGCTGGAATGGCGCGTGTCGGCTCCGCCGCCATGGCATCGAAGGTCGCGGCGACTTCGTCGTGCAGCCAGCGCTCGATGGCCTCATCACGCTCCTTCAGCGCCCGCAACCCGGCCCGGACCACCTCGCTTGTCGAGGCATAGTCACCAGCGGCGATCTTGGCGTCGATAAAGGCGGCATGCTCAGCGGGAAGGCTGACGGTGCGCTTCTCGATCGTGGACATGATGAAATCTCGCGACGACGACGAAGGCATAATGTATGAATAAATCATACCGAAGTCCAACGAGCGCCGCGGGGCGACGATCACCTCACGTCGGCGCTGCGCCGGCGCCTGCCCTCGCATGCTACCTCGCCAATGGCGGGACGGTCCGGGCCTTCTCCAGCGGCTCGTCCTCGCGACCCGCTGAAGACCGCTCCGGGCCCGATCCGTCGCCCCCGGCTCAGGGCCGCCGAGAGCCCAAGGCCTTCCGCGTGGCCTCAGGTAGGCCAGTCGGGTCGATCAGCATGTCGAATACCTTCAGGTTATGCGTGTGGGCGAGCTGGTGAAGATGGAAGGCGTTCCGCATCGCGATCTCGCGCCCCTGGGCGTCCTGAACGCCGTTGGCCGCGAGCTTGGTCAGCTTCAAGGCGAAGCGTGACTTCTTCGCGATCTTGCGCGCCATGGTCATGGTCGCCTCCATGAGCTCCGCCCGCGGAACGACCTGATTGACCATGCCGAGCCGGAGCGCCTCCTCGGCTCCGATCTCGTCGGACGTGAAGAGCATTTCCTTGGCTTTGCGCAGGCCCATCTCCCAGACATGGGTGAAGTACTCGTGGCCGCAGACGCCGAAACTCACGACCGGGTCTGCGAACGCGGCATCATCGGCCGCAATGATGAGATCGCACGGCCAGGCCAGCATGAGGCCGCCGGCGATGCACTTGCCCTGCACGGCGGCGATCGTCGGCTTGGGGATGTTGCGCCAGCGGTCGGAGAAGCCCAAGTAGATTTCCTCCTCTCGCGTCATCTGCGCTTCGGCACCAGCGCAACCGAAGCCGCAGACGGGCGCGACGGTCTTGTGCTCCCGCATGGCTGCATGACCATCGGTCTCCTGAAGATCGTGGCCGGCGGAAAAGTGCTTGCCGTTGGCGGCCAGAACGATGACGCGGACGTCGTCGTCGTGCGCAGCCTGGTCGAACGCATCGTTCAGCTCATAGAGGAGCTGCGTGTCCTGGGCATTGGCCGTGTTCGGCCTGTTCAGGGTGATGCGCGCAATTCCCGGCTCCGGCACGTCATAAAGGAGCGACTGAAAGTTCGACATCTCTTTCTCCACTGGTGTTGCGAGGCTTGGTCGACCCGACGCGAACTGCTGCCGGCCCGCTGGTCGCCGTGTTCCCATCAGCCCCCCGCGACCATCCATGCCACGCGAGGAGCCGTTCCAGCTCCTTGTCCTGGCATTGGACCGCTCCAAGGGCCGGCGCCCACGCCTGGCTCCGATGCTCCGGCAGACCGCCCGGCGCTCCGGGCTTTGGGGCGGACGACAATCGCGCGCGAGCTTACCTTTGGGCCGGATCGACGCCGACGACCGGTCCCATGGGTTCCCAACTCTCCCCGTTGAAGCTCACCATCTGGCCTTGCGTGAGCGCGGCATAGTTGCTGGGACTGGTATTGATCGTAATGGCCGGGAGGAGCAGCCCGAGCGTGACATTCTCCAGGCTTGTCGCCTGCCGCATGATGTTGTCGCGAGACAGATCGTCGCCGCTGCGCCTGAGGATTTCTTGGAGAAGTTGCGCGGCAGCGTAGCCGAACGCATTTATGCTCAGTCCACGGTCACCCTCCTTATACCAGGTGTCCATGAACTCCAGATATTCCCGCACGCCCGGGTCGTCCTTCCAACGCGCATCGAGCGGCTCCTTGAAGAACTGCATGCTGATGACGCCCGTGGCGTTCTCAAGACCGGCCGGCTTGAGAACGGCGGTGATCGAGTTGCTCACGGCCCCGAGGATATGCATCGGCTTCCAGCCAAGCTCGGCGACCTTGCGGATTGTCAGCGCGGCGAATCGAGGCGTGGTAAAATTGGCCAGAACATCGGCGCCTGAAGCTCTCAATTTGAGGATATGCGTATCGATCGAGGCATCTGCCGTCTCATGCGTCGCCTCGACGACGATGAGCTTCGAGGCCTTGTCGCCCAGCGCGCTCTTGAAGCCCACCGCCATGTCGCGTCCGAAATCGTCGTTGGGATAGAGAAGCGCGATCTTCGCGTCCGGCTTGGTGTCGAGGATGTACTTGGCGTAGAGCGCGGCCTCGATGTTGTAGGGCGCGGCTCCCCAACCCATGGTCCATGGGAAGTTCTTCGGGTCGGCAAACTTGCTCGCCGCGGTCGAGGACAGCAGCTGCGGCACCTTCATCGCGTTCATGTATTTCATGATGGCGGTGTTGCTCGGGGTGCCCACACCGCTGAAGATGAAGAGCACGCCATCACTTTCCACGAGCTTGCGAGCCTGCTCGACCGCCTTCGGTGGGGAATAGGCGTCGTCATAGGAAATGAAGTTGATGCTGCGGCCGTTGACCCCGCCCTTCGCGTTCAGCATGCGAAAGTAGGCGGCCTCCGATTTCGCGATCGCGCTGTAGGCGGAGGCCGGACCGCTGTACGGCGCGAAGTTTCCGACTTTGATCTCACCTTTGCTGGCACTGGCCGACTGGCTGAAGGCCGACGCCGAAAGCAAGAGGGCGCCGACCAGCGCCGCACCGGTCAGCTCGATGCGGCGCCGCAGCGTCCGGCAAATGAAGAACATGTCGATCTCCTCCCTTGTTTCTTGAGCCGGCGGCGCGCTTGGGCCGGCGGCACGTTTTGGCCGCGACGGGGCGCAGCGTCAGCCCGTGCGCCCGAAGCGTTCCACCAGCAGGAATTTCTGCACCTTTCCTGTCGGCGTACGCGGCAGAGGCGCGTCGTCGAAGTAGATCGCGCGTGGAATCTTGAAGCCGGCCAGCTTCTGGCGGCAGAACTGCTCCACGTCTTCGGCGCTCGGCGCCGCGCCCGACGGTGAAGACGGAACGATCAACGCCGCCACGCGCTCGCCCCAGAACTCGTCCGGCAGCGCGAACACCGCGCAATCGGCCACGTTGTCCATGCTGAGGATCGCCTCTTCCACCTCCGCTGCGTGGACGTTCTGTCCACCGGTGATGATCATGTCCTTGAGGCGCCCTCTCACATACAGAAACCCGTCCTCGGTCATGGAGCCGATATCGCCCGTATGCACCCACCCGTCGCGAAACGTCTCGGCCGACTTTTCGGGATTGCGAAAGTATTGCGTGACCGATCCGGGCGACCGCCCGACGATCTCGCCGGGCTCGTCGGGTGCCGCCAGCGAGCCGTCGCTCCGTTCGATCCGCACCTCCGCGAAGCTGATCGGAACGCCGACGGAGCTCGGATGGAGCTCGCGGTGCGCCGGCGTGCTCACCGTCAGCGCGCCGCTCTCCTGCATGCCATAGTACTCGTAGATGTGCGGGCAGAGCTCGCGCGTGATGCGCTCGCGGAGCTGCGCAGGGAACGCGGAGCCGGCGAAGACGACGCCGCGCAGGCTGCTCAGATCGCGCGACGGTCGGCTCGGCTCGCCAAGAAGCATGGCGCCCATGGTTGGCACGGCGTTGAACAGGGTGACCCGCTCGTCCTGGATGAGGCGGAGCGCCTCGGCCGCATCGAAATCCATCAGAATGTTGCGGGCGCCGAACATCAGCCCGGCCGCAATCCAGGCGTAGCCGACGCGGCCGAACGCGGGGAAGATCGTCATGAACGTGTCGCGCGACGTTGCATCGTACGAGGCGAACATCGGGCCGATGGTCGCGTTGTTGTAGTGCGTGAGGGTATAGGCCTTCGGCAGGCCCGTGGTGCCGGAGGTGAGATTGAAGTAGAAGGCGTCCGCCTCCTGCACGTCCGCATGCGGCTCGTCCGCAGTCACGGAGGACAGCAGCTGTTCGTAGGGTTGTGCCCATGGTGGCGGATCATCTCCGATCGCCACGAAGTGCTCGATGCCCGGCGCCGCCTCCTTGACCTGCTGCACTGCCGCGAGGAAGCGGGTCGCAAAGACCAGGGTCTTGGCGTCCATCTCCTTGACCAGCGCAATGATCTCCGCCGGTGCCAGGCGATAGTTGAGCGGTATGCCGACGAGCCCGAGCTTGGCGAGCGCGAAGTAGATCTCGGGGAGCTCGGAGCGATTGTTGCAGAGGAACGCCACGACATCGGGCTTGCGAAGGCCGGCGTGGGTCAGGCCGTTCGCCAGGCGATTGCAGCGCTCGTTCGCTTGGCGGAACGTGATGCGCCGCCCCGTTCCCGCGCACAGGAAGGCCTCGCGGTCGCGAAAGTTCAGGGCCGCGGAGGTCATGATGCTCCCGACGACCATCCGTCCCAAGGCACGCCGCGGCTCGGAGGACGCTTCCCTCTGCTCGTCGCGTGAGTCACCTACTCTCATCGTTCCATCCCCGTTTTCGTTTGTCATCGGTCGTGTCGGCGCGCCTGAGACAGTCAAAGCACGTCCTTTGCGACGATGGGCTTCAGGATCTCGTTGGTGCCTGCTGGTCGTGCGAAGCCCGACGCGCTGACCGGCGATCCGTTGCGGTCGGGCTGAACGCAAGATCAGCCAGCGCCGTCATGCGGGCGCGGACTGTTGCGGCCGGAGGTCGGATGGCTACTGGCGTGCGGCGCCTCGCATCAAGGCAAACCAACCCGACGCGCAAAGCCCTCGACCCCAAGACGAGCCGACAACGCGGCCAGGATTACTCCGGAGGCAGGGCTCTGAGCAGCGCCTTTGTTCTCGTTTCGATCAGTGTTGCCATGTAGCGGTCTGTCAGGATGTAGAGCTGATCGTCCTGGATCGCCCGGAGAACCATCTGGCCCACGGCATCGGGCGAAACACCCCGTTCTGCGCCATTTTTCCGCATCGCGCCCGTGCCGCTTCGTTCTCTTCCTGAGTCATTTTATGAACGGCCACTACGGCAAGCATTTCGCGCGTAATCTGAAGGTACCCCAATCTCTTCCTCCCAATGATTCCCGGTATTCTTGTGTCGCACGACGCAGCGCCTTGCCCACGCATCGGTCGCTCTGCCGACAGCGCCAAAGCTTCGCCGATCGCTTCTGTCCGTCCGGCGGTGATGGAGCTCCAGGGTTCGTGATCGCGAATCTCGGCCGATCGAGTCCTGCCGACGTGGCCGCATCCGTTCGATTCTCGCGATGCGGGCCCTTCGGTCAATTTCCTTAAGGCGCAGAGTTATTCCTCAAAGGAATGGCTCTCCCGGTGCTGCCAACCCGAAAGCCTCCTGCGGCGGCAGGCTCAGGACAGCTGGGCGTGGACGGTCGAGGTGGGACCGCCACGATGCCGTTGCTTAGTCTCGCACCTGCGAAAGATCGTCTGCTTCCGGCTGAAGCAGCGATTCGCGACAGGCCTTGATGAAGGCCCGCACCGCCGGGCGGGGCTCCCATCGCGCCCGCACGGCGCAGCAGAGAGGCTCCAGAGGGAGCGATTCCAGGAAGGGGACCCGCGCGAAGCGGCGCCTGAACGCATCCGACCGCGTGAACTGCACCGCGATCACGCCAATCGCATCGGTCGTGGCGACAATGCGGCTCGCGATAGGAAAATAATCAATGACGTGAATTTTCTGGTGAGCGTTGAAGCCCTGGCTTTCAAACCACTCCCGGATCCGGGAGCCATAGGGCCGTGAAGCGGATGGCGAGACAAAGTCATAAGCGGCGACATCGGCGATCGTCACGGGGTCGCGTTGCAGAATGGGGTGGCCTCGGCGCGCAAACAGTGTTGTCCGAAGCGGCGGGAGAGCCTCGGGCCGAAGGTCGGGCTGCTCGCTGAACGCTGCGTCGAAGCCGAGCGCGACATCCACGCCGCCCGTCCGAAGCTGCTGAACCACGCGGTCGAAGCTCGATCCGCTCACCTCCAGGCGAATGGTCGGGTGGCGCGCGAGAAGCAGCGTCAGCGGGTCGAGCAGTCGCCATTCGATGGATGCAGGGCACACGCCGATACGCAGGATATCGGCATAGCGATCCTGGCCCATGGACCCGCCACGCAAAAGGTCGGTGGCGTCTTCGAGCAGGCGTGCGGCGCGCTCCACGAACACGCGCCCGTCTTCGGTCAATACGGCGCCGCGTGCGGTCCGGTTGAAAATCAGAAAACCCGAGCTGCGCTCGAGATCGGCAATGCTCTTGGTTATCGCAGACTGAGTCACGCCGACGCGTTCGGCCGCAAGCGAGAAGGAGCCCTCGCGGGCGGCAGCGACGACATGGACTAAACGACGGTCCAGCACGGCACGTCCGATCGAGCTAGGAGAGGAGCATGATTGGCAAGGCAGGTCATTCCGCGGCTACTCCCCGTGTGCGCCAGGGCTATGAGAACGGCGCTTCGGCCCCCCCGCCTGGCTGGATGATCACGATCCTTCGCACTCCCAGGACAACGCCCTGCATGTCGGTGTGAGCCCGTGAACGGCCAAACGACTTTCAAGATATTATACGACCGCTTGGTAATATATTGCGCCGACGGGCCGGCTCGCAATGACGACCGCTGCCGGGCTCGAACCTACGACCCGCTGATTAAAAGTCAGCTCCTCTCGCCGACGCGGCGTCGATCGCGCTGGACAACATCAAGATTCAATAACATATCTTATGTTACGAATAAGAGAGGAGTTCTTGCTCTATTTCGATTCAGTGAGCGCACCGAACGCGCGGGTGAGCAAGCGGAGTCGCGCATGTGGACCCGTATGATCGATCTTCTCAACGTTGAACGTATGACGGACGCTATCAAGTGTCGCCCCAGCAATATTCAAGGCACGCACGCAAAGCATAACTATAAGACGATGCTGCCCGTCGATGATTGGTCCAATAGGAGGAGCCATGGCTCATTCGTTTGAAGGCAATCGCGTTACCAAGCATACGGGAACAGAGTTCCCGATCTTCCAGGCGCCCATCGGGTTGATCTCGCGGGGAGCGCTCGTGGGCGCCGTTTCGGCCGCGGGTGGCGTCGGCCTGATGGAAACCGCCCACATGCCCATGGCGGAGATGCAAGCGGAATTCGACCTGGTGCGCGCGCGCTCCAATCGGCCTTTTGGCCTGCACCTGATGATCCCGATCCTGGCCGCGAAACCCGACCGTGAAGCGGCGGTTCTCGACTGGGCGCTGGATGGCAGGACGAGTTTCATCACGACCGGCTACGGTGACCCGGCCCGCCACATCAAGCGGATCAAGGACGCAGGGGTCACGACCTATCACCTGACGGACTCGCTCGACGAAGCCTTGCGCGCACAAGATGTGGGCGTGGACGGCGTCGTGCTGGGCGGCGCAGAGAAGGGGGGCGGTCACAGCTCCAACGGTCTGCACACGTTCGCCCTCCTGCAGAAGGCGCGTCGGCGCCTCACCATACCGATCGTAGCGACCGGCGGTATCGTCGACGGCTACGGCATGGCTGCGGCGTTTGCCTTGGGCGCGGAGGGCGTGTGGATGGGCACCCGCTTCATCACCTCGACGGAGTGCCCCTGGCACGACGCCTACAAGCAGGCCATCGTCGACGCCGAAGACGTCTTGGACATCGACATGGGCTTGCCCATCATTCCCAGGATGCGTGCCGCCCGCACGCCCTTCGCCGAAGCCGTCGCCCGCGGCGAGGCGGGCCACAAGAAGAATCCTTATGCAGGAGACACCAAGCGGCTCTTCTATGAAGGGGAAACGGGCCAGGCCTTGGTCGGTTGCGGCGAAAGCGCGGTGTTGATCGACAAGGTCAAGCCCGCTGGCGACATCGTGCGTCAGACGGTGAGCGAGTTCTGGGAGGCCGTGACGCAGCTTTCGAACTTGCGCTAGCTCGGTCCGCACGATCGGACGCAACGGCGCGACCGCCCGGCGAACAGCAACTCCGGCATTGATGTGGTCAGCGAGAGGGGTCGGCCAAACGCTCGAGCAAACCGTGTCTCGCAGGCGCTAAGAATCAGCGGCTCGCCCCGCTCCTTGCCGCACCGGGCTGCGCTTGCGCCGGCTCGGCGCCGGAAAATCCAGCTGGATGCCGCCGTCGGGCGCATCGACGATGACCGCGCCGCCGGCCTCGATCTTCTCCATCAGCTCGACCAGCCGGGCGCCGCCCTCCAGGATGTCGTCCTGGATCGCCTGGCGGGCGGCGGCGGCGTCGCGCCGGCGCAGCGCCTCCATCAGGACGATGTGCTGGTGCGTGCCGGGATAGGTGGGCGGGGCGTGCGGATAGAGGAACTTCAGCAGGGGGCCGTTGCGCAGCCAGATGCCTTCGAGGATCGAGACCAGGTCGCTCATGTGCGAGGCCCGATAAACCAGGAAATGGAAGTGGAAGTTGGTGAGGGTGGCGGCCTCGTAGTCGGCGCTCGTCTCCGCCGCCACCAGTTGCCGGTGCAGTTCGTCGAGGCGCGCCAGGTCGTTCGAGGTCAGCAGCGACGTTGCCTTCTCGGTGGCGAGCCCCTCGAGCAGGAGCCTCACCTCGCGCAACTCCTTGTAGCGGGAGACCGACAGCCGGGTGACGGTGATGGCCTGGCTCGACCGCATCTCGAGCCCGCCCTCGCGCACCAGCTGCATGATCGCCTCGCGCACCGGCGTCTGGCTCACGCCCATGGCGAGCGCAAGCTCCTGGATGCGCAGCCGCTGCCCCGGCCAGAAGCGGCCGGCCATCAGGGCTTCCCGGAGCTGGCCGTGGACGCGCGTGGTCAGGTTTTCGCGGCTGACGGCCAGTCCGTCGAGCATCTCATGGCTCCGTTGCTTCGACATCCGACGCAGAGACACCGCCGTCGCCGATGGATAGGCGCCGATGGTCGACAGCGCCGGCGGCGATCGCCGCCCAGTCGTAGAGCATAGGCACCATCTCGCCCGCCGCCCACGCGGCATTCTGGTTGAGGTGCCAGGGGCTGCCGGGTTCGCCCGAGGCGCCGTGGAAGACGATCCAGCGCGAGTTCTCCCAGGCTCCCACGTCGAAGACGTAGCGCGCCAGCGACGCATAGACCGCCCGTGGCCCGATGGTGGCGACGCAACCGGTGGCGAAGATCGTATCGTTGTCGCCGCCCACCGGCTCCGACAGCCGGTCGAGCGCCGCCGCCTGGTCCGGAAACACCGCCGACAGCGGATGGGTGAAGCGCGGCCGATGCACCGCCCCCCAGGCCTGCGGCTCCAAGGCCGCAGCCTCGTCCAGCGCCTGCCGCAGCAGCTCGTCCCAGGAGGCGCCGCCGAGCAGCGTCTCGTCGCCGGCGCGCAGCAGTCCCGGCACCGCCCACCACAGCTGGTTCTCCGCCACCGTGCCCGGCGGCACCTGGGCATAGGGGCTCGCGGCCACCGCAGCGAGGCCGCTGCGCTGCGTGACCAGCCGCGTCAGCGCCAGGCGAACGGCGACGTAGGCGTTGGCGCCTTCCGAGTCCGGCGCCATGCGCCCGTCCCAATCGAGGATACGGCGCTGGAGGGCGGCCGCAGCGGGCGCTTCCAGCGACAGCGGACGCAGCCGCTCCCGCAGTTCGCGGCCGGGGATGGTCTCGATGTCGCGATGCATCGCCGTCATATCGTCGACCGTAGCCAGCCCCAGCCCGGCCAGACGCTGCCAGATGCGCCGCGCCCGGTGGGGCGGCATGCAGTCGGTCGAAAGGTAGTCCGCCCCCTCGGCCGCGACCCGGTTGTTGGCGGTGACGATGGCACCGCCGGCCGGATCGATCGCGGCGGGCATGCGCTCGAACGGCACCATGCCGTCCCACTCGTGCGCGCCGGTCCAACCCGGCACCGGCAGCCAGCCGTTGGCGCGCGGCCGCTTCGGCACCTTGGCGCGCACCCGGTAGCCGATGCGCCCACCGGTATCGCCCGCCACCAGATTGTGATCCATCATGCCCCACGGCCGCGTAGCCTCGTAGAGCGCCTCGACGCTGCCCGCGCGCAGCATCGGGATCATGCAATCGAAGGAACGATCGGTTTCGGCGAACTGCATCGAGCGCAGCGCGAGCGCCGTGCCGGAGGCAGGATCGCCGGCGACGACCGGTCCGTGCCGCGTTTCGACCACGTCCACCTCCACGTCCGCCTCGCCGCGCACGGCAATGCGCTCGCGGCGGCGGCGCACAGGCTCCCAGCGCTCCTGGAACAGGCATGTCTGCGCGTCCGCGGAAAAGCGCTCGACGTAGAGGTCGTGGATATCGACGAAGGCGTGAGTGACGCACCAGGCCACCGCCGCGTTGTGGCCGAAGTGCGGGAAGCCGGGCACGCCCGGAACGGTCAGGCCGATCACGTCGAAGTCGTCGCAGGCGAGATGCACCTGCGCATACATGTTGGGCATCTCCAGCACCCGGTGGGGATCGCCGGCGACGAGCGGACGGCCGGTGGCGGTGCGTTCCGGCGCGAGGGCCCAATTGTTGCTGCCGCCGGTCACGTCGCCCGGCGCCTGCGCCAGCAGTGCTGCGAGACCCGGCTCGAGGTCGGCCATGGCCGCCAGGAACGGGCCCGTCTCGCCGCCCGGCGGCAGGCACAGGAGCTCGTTGCCGCCGTCCTCGTAGCGCAACCGGACGACGCCCTCGGCGCCGACGATCGGTAGCGCCGCCGCACGCCACAGCTTCCACCACACCGAGCCCATGAGGAAGCCGATCTGGCGCATCACCGCGATGGAGTGCCAGGGCTGCCAGTCCACCGGCTCGGCGCCGAGCAGGCGATACTCGACCGGCCGGTAGCCCGTGGCCACGAAGGCATTGACGCCCCTGGCGTAGGCCACGAGCATCGCCTGCGCCTCGCCGCCGAGAGCCGCAAAGTCGCGCTGCGATGCAGCCGCGGTATCGAGCTGCCGCGCCAGGATGTCGGCTTTGACGGCGCCCTTGCCGAGCCATTCGGCGTAGTGCCCCGTGCCCCGGCGCAACAGCGCCTCCATCTGCCAGAGCCGGTCCTGCGCGTGGGCGAAGCCGAGCGCCGTGAAGGCGTCGGACATGGTGCGCGTCCTGATGTGCGGGATGCCCCAGGCATCGCGCCAGATATCGACCCCCGCCGTCGCGCCCGCTGCGTCTGCACCCATGGAAACGCTCCTCGCCGCTCGATCGGCTAAGGATATATCATATGCTCGCAAGCGGGCGAGTGTGTCGATGGGACATCCGGGCGCCTAAGGATGGCGGCCTCGGCCAGCGCCACCGCGACGGTCAGCGGGGTGCGTCGGCGCACATCGGCGGGGCGATTGCGCCTCTATCCCTCAATTCATCAACTCGGGGGGCCGAACATGACCGTCAAGACCGCCTTTTACGCCGTCGTCACCACCATCACCACCGCCCTGGTCCTGGTGCCGATGCTGACGCCCGCGATCAGCTAATGAAGGCGGCGAGTTCGGTTCGTTCCCTTCAGTAAGGCCTGCGCGGCGCGGTCTACGCCGCGTCGGTAAAAGAGCAGCGCTGTTCCTGCGGCTAAGGTTCGGAGCGCGCCGGCCGGGCCGATCCGATCCGCCATTCCCAGCAGGGATCGCCGCGGTCGCGGTGCCGACTGACGTCGACGGTGAGGAAGCGGTCGTGCCCGAGCGCGGCCCCCACCCACAGCTGGTTCCAGGCATCGAATACGGCCGGCGCGAGCGCAGTGCGCTCCTCCATCAGGCGCCAGGTGGTCTGACGAACGACGGGACAGCCCGCCGCCTCGTCCAAGACGGCATCGTCGCCTTGCCCTCGCGCCAGGCGCAGGAGCGCCGCTGCAAATCCGTCGGGCCCCGGCGCGATGCCACCGAGCATGTCCGCCACCGTGTCGAGACAATGCATGCCGACGAGCCGGGCGGCCGCGCCCGCGAGATGGCCGCCCTCCTCCGGGCCGAGGACGGCGACCGTCTCGGGCACGATCGAGGTGATGTATTCCATGGCGTAGTTGCGCAGCACCTTCTGTAGCCGCTCCTGCGGCCAGTTCGCGTCCGACAGGCGCGGCGCCGCGGCGGCATCGAAGGGCGGGCAGCGCTCGCCGGGCGAGAACTGCAGGCGCTCCTCCGGCGCCAGCTCGTGGTCCCATTCCTTGTAGTAGCCTTCGAGGCCCGGCTGCCCGTCGACGGTCTGGCCGGTGCAGACGAAGCCGAGCCGCGGGTTGTTCAGCACGACGCCGTTGTTGGCGTGCCAACCGCGCAGCATGGCGCGGGACACCTCGGAGGGGATGCCGCAGATGGCAGTGCCCGACCAGATCCAGCGCGGCGGCGGATAGCGCACCCAGGCCTTGCGGTCGCTCTCGTAGACGTACTCGACTTTCACGCCGCCGACCTGGTTCGACAGGTAGTGATACTGGGCGCAGGCCACCGCATGCGGCAGATCGGCGAGCCCCAGCTTGCGCAGCCCCGGGAGAAAGCGCGCGAGCTGCTGGCGGCGGAAAGTGCGGAAGACCACCTCGGCCGCCCGCGCCGTGCCGGCCCGTGACACCAGCATCAGGATGAGCCCGGTCAGGTAGGAATGGTAGAGGAATTCGACGGCGGCGAACGCCGGGCCGTCCGGCTCGGTCCGCGCTGCCGAGGCACCTTCCGCTTCGTCCACCATCATCGCTCCCTCCCGCCATCCGCCGCAGCCGTGTGCGCGCACGCACAGCCGCCCGCCGGCCGCGGCTTTACTCCGGTAAACATCAACTCGGGGGCCGAAATCATGACCGTCAAAACCGCCTTCTACGCCGTCGTCACCACCGTCACCACCGCGCTGGTCCTGGTCCCGGTGCTGACGCCCGCGATCAGCTAGATCCGTCTCAAAACTCAGCCATCGAGGGCAGCGCGCAGGCGCGCATCGAGCTGTCCCTTGTCTGCCAAGGCGTCGTACTTGCGGCCGAGCTCGGCGAGCGAGCGGGCGTGGTACTTCTGCGGCGCCTGGCTGAACGTGCCGCCCGGCAGCTCGACCGTCATCGTCGCGTCCGCCGCCTGGAGGGCGCGTGCGTTGGCATGGCTCCAGGGCAGGAACACGGCCGCCACTTCGTCGTCGAGCAAGCGACCGAGCGTGGGCTCGAGGTCGCGCCAGCGCGCGAAAGCGCCCTCCGCCACGGGGTCGAGCATGCGCTCGATCCAGGCCGAGACCGCCGGCGCGGCGCGAACCAGCGTGCCGGCGGTGGGATCGGTCGCGCATTCGTAGAGCTGCGCGAACAGGCCGAAGTCCGCCAGCGCTGGCCGGCCGCCGAACAGGTAGGGGCGGCCCTGCAGGTGCGGATCGAGGATGTCGAGCAGGCGCCGCAGGCTGGCCTCGATGATCGGCGCCGTTGCGGCCGACGAGCCGACCAATGCCAGCCGCCCCACCATCCTGGTCCTGATCGCTTCGGCGGCTCGCGCAGCCTCGGCCGCGGACAGCGCCGGCATCGACGCCGCGACGATGCGCGCCGCCGCCGATCGTGCATCGGCGTCGTAGGACCAGCGGTAGTGGAACATCGGCTTGTTGACCCACTCGTCGCCGTACTCCTCGATCACGGTGGAGGCGAAATTGGCGATGGGCTCGTCGAGATAAATCGCCGGCTCGGGGTGATCGCGTTCGAGCGCCTCGATGATCGGCGTCGAGTCCTGCAGGCCTCTCCCGTCCGGCGTGACCAGGAGCGGGATCAGCGGGAGCTTGGCGAGCGCGTCGAACTCGGCGGCCGTGTCCTGGCCCCGGACCAGCCACTCGTGAGCGATGCCCTTGTAGCGCAGGTAGGAGCGAACCTTCACCGAATAAGGCGACAGCTCCGATCCGAAGAGACGATACGATGCGGCCATGCTCTGTCCTCCCGTGCAGTGTTGCGCCCTTTGTAGAGCGCTGTGCCGACGGCGCAATCGGCTTTCCGACCCCGGGCTTTTTCTGCATTCTACTTGAGAATGCGACCGGAGATCGAAGGAGGCAGCCGTGATCTGGCGGCGACGGCCCCCTCGAAGGCCATCTCTGTCAAAGAGACGCCTGATGAAATATCGCGCAAGCTGAGAATAGCCGAAGCCGCCATTGTTATTTGACGGCCGGACTACGGCAACGACCGCCGCCGTGCAGCGCGCGGGATCGTGGAGGGAGCCGGCCTGCCTGCAGACCCGGGTTCAGGCCGAGAGCGGCAGGGAGACCGAGGCCGCGAGCTGGACGAGGTCGGCCTGCCGCCGACATCCGGTCTTGCCGAAGATGTGGGTCAGGTGCGTCTTCGCCGTGCTCAGGGCGATCCCGAGCGTGGGAGCGATCTCCGCCGGCACCCGGCCCTCGCAGATCAGCTCGAAGACGCGGGCCTCGGCCGGGGTCAGGTCATAGAGCGCGGCCAGGGCATCGATCGATAGCCGCGGCAGCAGCGCGGCAGGCGCAATGAAGACCGCCGCTTCCGCCCGCTGCATCAGCTCCGAACGAATGCTCCCCCGCCCGAGCGGCAGCACGTAGACCACGCAAGGCGTGCCGCCCTCCTGCCGCGCCGGGACGGCGGCCGCCCGTTGTCCCACGCCCGTCTCGCCCTGCCCGGCCTCCAGCAGCGCAGTGTCGAAGGCGGCCTGCGCAGCGGGGTCGCGCAGGCGGAGCCGCTTCTGCCGCGCGAGGATCGGATCCTCCCGGCACAGCATGTCGCCGGCCGCGGCATTGGCATGGATGATCGTGGCGTGCCGGTCGATCAGCACCACGCCGATCGCGACGGCATCGATGGCCGACGCGAAGGTGGACGCTTCGACCGCTTTCATCTCGAGCAGGTTGCCGATCGCGACGGCCCGGCAGATGTGCGGAGCAAGCAGGCGCAGCCCGGCGATGTCATCCCTCTCGATATGGCCGGCCGAACGATGCCGCGCAAACGAGACGCGCCCGACCTTGGTCGCATCGCGGGCGACCGGCAGGGTCACCGCGTCGAGCAACCCCTGCGGCTCGGCCCATTCGCGAAAGTAGCGGTTCCGGCGCCAGACGGCGCTGTCGTTCGTCTGCGACAGGATGACGGGCTCGCCGAGGGGAAAGCCGTGCATGCGCGCCTGCCCGCCCCAGAGCGCCAGGATCTCGGGGCCGTACGCGGCGGCCCGCGCCAAGTCCGCCGAGTCGACCCCCGCCGCGGCCCGGAAGACGGCACGCTGCGTCGACAGCGTGCTGACGCTCATCATGGCGTTGACGAAGCCGAACTGGAGGCGGATGTCGTCGATGACCGCGCCCCACCGCTCCGGCGCGATCGTGCAATCATAGATGGCGCCGATGAGGCCCGAAAGCCGCTCGGCCGACATCTGCCGGTGCATCGCCAGCCTCTACCTCTCCGCGAGCGCAGGGCCCCGATCGCGCCCTTCTCCGCTCTCCACCGAATGGTGGATATTATGGCAGAATACGCTGATGACGGCGGAAGAGCCAAGCAGAGGAGCGGCAGGCGCCCGATCACGTTTGTGTTGGAGCATGCAGCCGAAGGTTACGCCGCAGCATTGAGCTTCTTCTTGCGCCGGTTAACGAAGGCAACAATCATCTCTACCTCGACGGCCGAGCAGGAAGAGCCGTGCGAGCTGTTCCTGTGTAGCCTCGACGATAGCCACGCCGATCGCGGCCTTGCAGCGATCGGCGCGGTCCATTGGGACTGGAGGCGCCTCCGCTCTCCACCTACATGCCCGGCATCCGCTCGAACGTCTTGAGCCCCTCGGCGATCTCGTGAAAGGGCTGCTTGTCGACCGTGTAGATGGCCATGTCGGGCTGGAACAGCGCAGGGTCGTCCAGCGTGCCCACCTTGACGACGACGAGCGGGAAAGCTGGCGGGCGCGTCGTCAGATGCGTGCCGCATTCGGGGCAAAACTCGCGCGTGACCGCCCGCTCGATGTCCGAGCGCGTGAACGGCTTGGGCGCCCCCTTGCTGTAGCTGAATTGGGCGGCCGGCATCGCGATGAACACGTTGGGCGAGCCGCCGGTGATATACTGGCACTCGCGGCAATGGCATTGCGCCTTCATCATCGGCTCGCCCTCGGCGACGTAGCGCACGCCGCCGCAATAGCACCCACCCTCGAGTCGCATCGGTCCATCCCTTCGTGATTATGTGTCTTGTCCATGCGCCGTCATGCAGGTCCCGCAAGGCGACAGAGCAACCGGCACGAACGACGCGCGTAGGACGACACCCGCCGGCGCCCGGGTTGTCAACAGGGCGGCGCGCCATTGGCCGCAAGCCGGCCGGCGGCTCGGCCGGAAGGTGCGGTGTCGAGGCCGGCCGGCGCGGCGCTCGGCTTGCGAGGGCGCCCCGGAACGGCCGAGCTGTCGTTGCACCCGGTACAAGGGGGCGCCGCCGCACCGTGAAGGCAAGCTCTGGCGCCGCGGCGGACACGTTCGCCATACCTCGAGCTTTGCGGTATGCTGAGGCATGGACGGCAGCTTGCGCGGGCAGATGCTTACACACCCGTTGACCCCCGCTCGCTTCGACACCCGTGACCAACCGGCTGCCCAGCAATTCGACGCCTGGCACGAGCATTATCGCAAGGTGTTCGATCTCGACCTCGCCAACGGCCCGGCCGCCAGCTATCCCGCGCGGCATACGTCATGGACGTTTCACGGGCTCACTCTGACCCGCGCGTCCATGCCGCCCAATGTGATGCGGCATTGGCGACATTGGCCGCGCCCGGAGATCGATGACTGGATCCTGGCCTTTGCGCCCATCGCCCTTGCCGACGCGGCCGCGACGACGCGAAACGTCGGGTTTCGTTCGTTGCCGCGGCCCTTCGAGAGCTACGGCCAGGACGGCGAAGTGATCACGCTCTTCCTGCCCCGCGACCAGTTCCGCGAGGAAGCAGCAGCCTTCGACCGAGCCCCGACCCAGATCCCCCATGCGGGGATGGCGTCGCTCATCGTCGACTACCTGCTGTCGCTGGAAGACAAGCTGCTCTTGCTGTCCGAGCGGGAGCTGGCGGGGGCCGCGGACGCGACGCGATCGCTGCTTGCCGCCTGCATCGCGCCGCTCTCGACCAACCTGGAAAGAGCCAGAAGCACCATCTCCCAAATCATGGTTGCGAGGGCCCGCAAGTTGATCCGCCAGGATCTCCGTGCGCCGGACCTCGGCCCCAACAAGCTGGCGCGGCGCCTCGGCACGTCGCGTTCGGCGCTCTACCGGGCCTTCGAGCCGTACGGCGGGGTCGCCTCCTTCATTCTTCAGGAACGGCTGGACGAGGCGCATAGGCGCCTGTCCACGGCGCCTCCCGGGTCGAAGATCGGGACCTTTGCATTGGATCTCGGCTTCGAAGACCATTCGACGTTTTCCCGCGCCTTCAAGCGGCGATTCGGCTATTCCCCACGGGAGGCCGTAGGGCGGGGCATATAGGCGCGTCCGCGCCGCGTGCGGCGCCCCAGCGCAAGCGCAGAAGCCGTGAGCTTGGTGCGACTGCCGAGCCGCGAAGGACAGCAAGCAAGTACAACGCCGCGACACGCGAGATTACGGACGCACCCAGGCGGCGGACGGACAGTTCATGAATTGAGAATGGAAACCGTGACGCAGGTCTGAGCGCTGCTCAGCAGTCTCTGGCGGAGACTAGTCGACGATTTCTAGGCTGCGATGGTGGGCGCTGTAGGGCTCGAACCTACGACCCGCTGATTAAGAGTCAGCTGCTCTACCAACTGAGCTAAGCGCCCATCGCTCCGGCGAAGGACCGCCGGGAGGGGGCGTCATTAACAAAGCCGGCCCGTCCTGTCCACCCCATACGGCCCCGGCACCGCGTGTTTTTTTGCTTGGCGAGGAGGTGCATGCACGACGGCGCCGTCACACGGCGATCGCGGGAAAATGATTGAAGTCGCCGATTGCGGACCACATGGTGCTGCGCAATCGAGAGCGACGATCCCGCGCGTGCGCCGCACGCCCGCAACGAGGCCGCCCATGACTGGCACAGACCCGCAGGCCGATATCGCTCGCGACCGCCGTGCCGGCGCCGGCGGGCAGCCGCCCGCAGCCGACGGCGGCCACGATCATCATGATCATGATAATGATCACGGCGCCCACGATCACGGCGGGCATGACCACGGCGGGCACAGCCATGCCCACGCCCTGCCCGACAACAATCGCGCCTTCGCCATCGGCACGGCGCTCAACCTCGCCATGGTGGCCGCCGAGCTGATCTTCGGCTTCCTGTCGAACTCCGTCGCGCTCATCGCCGACGGGTTTCACAATTTCTCCGACGTGATCGGCCTGCTGCTCGCCTGGGGCGGCGCCTGGCTCGCCCGCCGGCAGCCGACCGAGAGCCACACCTACGGCTACCGCCGCGCCTCGATCCTGGCCGCGCTCGCCAATGCCGCGCTGCTGCTGATCGCCACCGGCGGCATCCTGTGGGAGGCGGTCCAGCGCATCGGCGCGCCGGAAGAGGTGGGCGGCACCACGGTGATGATCGTGGCGGCGATCGGCATCCTGGTGAACGGCGCCACCGCTCTGATGTTCATGCGCGGCCGCAAGGACGACCTCAACGTGCGCGGCGCCTTCCTGCACATGGCCTCGGACGCGGCCGTCTCCGTCGGCGTGGTCATCGCCGGCCTGCTGATCATGCTCACGGGCTGGCATGTGCTCGATCCGCTGATCGGTATGGCCATCGCCGTCGTCATCGTCATCACCACCTGGCAGCTCGCCAGGGATTCGCTCGGCATGGCGATGGATGCGGTGCCGGCCGGCATCGACTATCCGGGCATCCAGGGCTACCTGTCGACCTTGCCCGGCGTCACCGAGGTGCACGACCTGCACGTCTGGGCCATGTCGACCACCGAGACGGCGCTCACCGCCCACCTCGTCCGCCCCGGTGCCGGCCTGGACGACGGCTTTCTGGTCGGCGTGCAGAAGGCCCTGGCCCAGCGCTTTCGCGTCCAGCACGCCACCTTGCAGCTCGAGGCCGGCGACCCGGCGCACCCCTGCCCCATGGCGCCCTCCAGCGCCGTCTGAGCGGCAGGTTTCTTGCTTCGATTCCCGGCGGCCGGCTACGGCCGCTAGAGCATTTCGCCACTGGATGGGATCATCCAATGGCGGAGAAATGCTCGTAACCTTTTGAATCTGGAGCGCTTCGCGATTGGGTGAGGCCACCCAATCGCGAAGCGCTCTTGGGAACCGAGACAATGGGTCAAGTCCTGCCATTTCCGAGCAAGCGCGCCGCACAGGTGGCTGCGGCCGACGTCAATCTGGCCGACAAGTCGATGACGGAGTGCCTGACGTTCTGGGCCGAGGACCTGCGTCGGCGCGGCCTCGCCACCGAAGCGAGCTATTTCGACGCAGCGCTGCTCACCATCCGCAGCTACGAGCGCGGCAGCGCAGCCTCCAGCCGCGGCGCTCAACGCCGCGACTGAGTCCGTCCTCGGCAGGCAGCCCCTCCGGCCGCCCGCCTATTCGGCCGCCGTCGCGTGCAGGCGTACGCCGCGCGCGATCAGCTTGTTCATGGCCGAGAGATAGGCACGCGCCGAGGCGACCAGCGTATCGGGATCGGCGCCGCGGCCGGTGACCGAATTGCCGTTGGCGGTGAGCCGCACCGAGACCTCGGCCTGGGCATCGGTGCCCTCGGTCACGGCGTTGACCTGGTAGAGCTCCAGCTCCGCCTGGTGCGGCACCAGCGCCTTGATGGCATTGAAGGTGGCGTCGACCGGGCCGTTGCCCACGGCTTCGCCGCTCACGGTCTCGCCGTCGACGTCGAGCTCCATGGTAGCGCTCTGGGGACCGCGCGTGCCGGCCACGACCTGCATGCCCACCAGCTTGACCCGGTCATGGGCGGTCAGGATCTCCTCGTCGACGATCGCCTCGATGTCCTCGTCGTAGACATGCTTCTTGCGGTCGGCCAGGTCCTTCATGCGGCGGAAGGCGTCTTCCAGCGCGTTGTCGCCCAGCTCGTAGCCCATGGCCTTGAGCTTGTCCTTGAAGGCGTGGCGGCCCGAATGCTTGCCCATGACCAGCGAGCTCTTGGTCAGGCCAACCGTCTCCGGCAGCATGATCTCGTAGGTCGCCGGGTTCTTCAGCATGCCGTGCTGGTGGATGCCGCTCTCGTGCGCGAAGGCGTTCCGGCCGACGATCGCCTTGTTGTACTGCACCGGGAACGAGGTGACCGCGGACACCAGCTTGGAGGCCCGCGTCAGCATGGTGGTGTCGATGCCGGTGGCGTAGGGCAGCGCGTCGGCGCGCGTCCTGATCGCCATGACGATCTCTTCCAGCGCCGCATTGCCGGCGCGCTCGCCGATGCCGTTGATGGTGCATTCGATCTGGCGGGCGCCGCCCTGCACGCCGGCCAGCGAATTGGCCACCGCCATGCCGAGGTCGTTGTGGCAGTGGACGGAGAACACCGCCTTGTCGGAGTTCGGCACGCGCGCCCGCACCGTCTCGAACAGGCCGCGGTATTCCTGCGGCGTGGTGTAGCCCACCGTGTCCGGGATGTTGACGGTGGTGGCGCCCGCCTTGATCACCGCCTCGACGCAGCGGCACAGGAAATCGATCTCGGTACGGGTGCCGTCCTCCGACGACCACTCCACGTCGTCGGTGTACTGGCGCGCCCGCGTCACCGCGGCGATCGAGGCCTCCAGCACCTCCTCCGGCGTCATGTTGAGCTTGGCGCTCATGTGCAGCGGCGAGGTGGAGATGAAGGTGTGGATGCGCTTGCGCGGCGCCGGCCGGATCGCCTCGCCGCAACGGTCGATATCGATCAGCGCCGTGCGCGACAGGCCGCAGACCACGGAATTCTTGGTGCGGCGGGCGATCTCCTGGACGGATTCGAAGTCACCGTCGGAGGCAATGGGAAAGCCCGCCTCGATCACGTCGACACCCATTGCGTCGAGCAGGGCGGCAACCTCCAGCTTCTCCTCGAAGGTCATGGTGGCGCCGGGGCATTGCTCGCCGTCGCGCAGGGTCGTGTCGAAGATGACGACGCGGTCGGTGGAAGAAGTCATCGGTGGGTCCTCGGGCGCGCCGCGCGCGCAACAATGGGTTCAGCAAGGGTCGGACGATCCCCTGAGAGCCCAGGCATGCGCCCAGCCGGCCCTCAGGGGCGACTAAGAAGCAGGCCGATAAGGAGCGAGGGCGCGCGCGAGGCCGGGGCCGCGAAGGCCGCGCCGGTTCTTGCCGCAATGGAGCCGGTGATGGTCACGGGCTCAGGTCCCTCGACAATGGCGCACATGCGCGACGGCTTGCGCGGATGCGCAAGGCAGGCCTCCTCTTACGCGACACCACCCGCCCAGGCAAGAGGGCCGACCGTCGGCATGCCGGCGTCGGCTCGACGGGCGGCGTCGAGGCGCCTATAGACGTGGCGCTGCCGCCGCCATCGCCCACCCGCTCTCAATCTTCTTGCACGCACTCCCCACAACGCCGGCATACACGTCGCCGCTCATGCTCTCGCCCACCCGCGATCCTCGCGCCACGGGCCCCACGCGTGCAAGCGCAGCCACGGAGTTCAGGACATGAAGACCAGCCCTCTCGCCGTTGCCGCTCTTGCCCTCCTCGCGATCGCGGGTGGCTGCACGACGGGCGGCGATGGGTCTGCACTCAAGCCGGAAGCCGCAGCGGCCGAGGTGGACAGCGATCCCGGCCCGGGCGTCTGCGGCGAGCAGATCACCACGTTCCGCCGGGTGCTCCAGCAGGATCTCAAGATGGGCTTCCTGGGCAAGGACGTGCTCGCCGCCGTCACCCCCAAGGTCGAGCGCGCCGCCGAGGCCTGCCGCGCCGGCAAGGACGCCGAAGCGCAGCGCCTGCTCGCCACCGCCAAGAAGCAGCACGGCTACCGTTAGCGGTGCGACGCCCTACCGCCGGCCGTCGAAGACGGCGCGCAGGTAGAGGCCCATGAAGGCCGGCATGCGCGCCTCGTCGATGTCGGCCGGGGACCGGATGATACGGGTACCGGCGAGCTCGGCGGCGGGATCGGCGGCGATGAAGGCGTCGATGCGCGCTGCCAGCTCCTCGGCCGGAAGCGGCGACACCGCCTCCCGCATCAGCGCCATGCGGCAGCCGTCGATCACCACATGCCAGGATGACGCCAGCGTCACCTCGCCTTCGGCAACGCCGGTCTCCTCCTCGAGCTCGCGCACCACGCTCCCCGGCAGGTCGAGACGCCCGTCGGGCAGCACGTCATCCAGATCCGGCGTGCCGGCGGCGAAATAGATGGCGCCGGCATTGGCCGTATGCGCGCCCATGATGCCCGCGACGTAGGCGCCGTCGGCCCCGCGCAACGCCGCCATGGCGAAGCCGTTGACGACGCCGCGGTCCGGCCAGCCGAAGTCGCGCCAGCTGACGAAGCTCGCGTAGTCGACCGGAAAATAGATCGTCCGGTAAAGGCCGTCGGCAATGACCGGCCGCTGGGCGATCAGCACCTGGCCGTTGAACAGGCGCGGCCGTTGGCGTACCAGCCCCGCCCAGTGGGCGTCGATGGCGCTGCGGTTCTCGTCCGCCCACGCCCAGCGCTGCGGCTCTACACGCACGTCGAGCCTGTCGATGGCGACCACCGCCGCATCCTCCACTGCCGATACGCTCACAGTGCATCCGCCATGAAGATGCGGCCGGGCCGCACGAATTCGTCCTGCGCCGCCACCAATTGCAACTCCCGTGCCCCCGCTTGGGCCGTGAAGGCCAGCAAGCCCCAGATCGACGACGCCGCACGCGACAACGCCTCGTCGGCCGCCCCGCTGCGCAGGTAGTGCACGAAGAACAGGGCGGCGATGGCATCGCCCGCGCCATTGATGCTGAGCGCGAGCCGCGGCGTGCGCACGCGCCAGAGGCCGGCGCCATCGGACGCGATCATGTCGATCGATCCGTCCGGGGTCTCATCCGTCTCGAACGAGGTGACCAGGATGACCTTGGGGCCTAGCGCATGGACGGCCGCGATCGCCCGGCGCGCCTCGGCCAGGGTCGCGGACGACATCCCCGACAGGAGATCGAGCTCGAACTGGTTGGGCGTGATCACGTCGGCGGCCGGCACTGCGTGGTCGCGCATGAACTCCGCCACGCCCGGGCGGACGAAGACGCCGCGGCCGACATCGCCGATCACCGGATCGCAACAGTAGAGCGCGTCGGGATTGGCGTCCTTGACCCGCTTCGCCGCGGCGACGATGGCGGTGCCGATGTCGGCCGAGCCCATGTAGCCCGAGAGCACGCCGTCGCAGCTGGGCAGCACGCCCCGGGCGGCGACGCCGTCGACCAGCTCCTCGATCATCGGCCCGTCGAAGACGCGGCCCGTCCATTGGCCGTAGCCGGTGTGATTGGAGAACTGGACGGTGTGGATGGGCCACACCTCGACGCCCAGGCGCTGCATGGGAAACGTGGCCGACGCATTGCCGACGTGGCCGTAGGCGACGTGCGACTGAATCGAGAGAATGTTCATCGGGTGCCTTTGGCGGCCTTTTACGCTGCACCGCGGCACGCTGTGAAGGGGTTCGTGCGCCCAAGCCGCCCGATGAACGGCAATCGGCATCGCGACCGAAAAAAGGCGTTAATGTTCACTAACGTAGCGGCGCGCGTTCGAGCGCACCCACAAAAAACACGTCCAGAGGGGCATTTCCGGCGCATGAGCCTTGCTGACATCCATAATGCCGTCACGACCGGTTATGCCGATCTCGAGTTGTTCATCCGCGCCCACGCCGCCTGGGCGCCGCTGTTCGCCGGTGTTCTCGCCTTCTGCGAATCGCTGGCGATCATCTCCTTCTTCGTGCCGGCCACCGGCCTCCTGCTCGCCATCGGCGCCCTCGCCGCGGTGGGCGAGATCGCCCTGCTGCCGATGTGGGCAGCGGCGGCCGGCGGCGCCGTCCTGGGCGACTGGCTGTCTTACGTGGTCGGGCACTACTTCAAGGACTCTCTCCACGAACGCTGGCCGTTCGCGCGCTACCCCGAGTTCATGGCCCGCGCGGAAACCTTCATGCAGCGCTGGGGCGCCTGGGGCGTCTTCATCGGCCGTTTCTCCGGCCCGCTTCGCGCCTTCGTGCCGCTGGCCGCGGGCGTGTTCTGCGTGTCGCGGGTGCGCTTCCAGGCCGCCAACATTTCGTCGGCCGCCATCTGGAGCTTCGCGCTCCTCGCACCTGGGCAAGCAGTGGGGCTTTTCAGCCACTTACATTGACCCAGCAGCCGATGTATAGCTGTCGTTGTTCTGAGCTAGGCTAAGCGACCGATCGAGTTGGTCGAAGTAGGGGGTCTATAGATGGAACAGCTTCTTCCGATCATCATGCAGCTTATCGGCGGCGCAGCCGGTGGCAACGCTATCGGCTCGGCCTTGAAAAATATCAATCTCGGCCCGCTCGGCAACACGATCGCCGGCGCAGTCGGCGGCGGCGTTCTGGGTCAAGTGCTGCAGGGCCTTCTGCCGGCGCTCCAGGGCACGGGCGGCGTGGACATCGCCTCGATCGCTGGCAACCTGGTGGGCGGCGGCGTCACCGGCGCCATCGTCACCGCGGTCGTCGGCCTCGTCATGAAGAAGATCCGCCCGGCCTGATCCAGGTGGTATCCTCGCCCCTGCCGCACCCGGAGCGAGGACGCAAGCGAGGCAACGCACGCCGATGCGGGGCCGTAGCCCCACCGGCAACGAGACATCTGCGGCCGATGACGAGCGTTTCGAAATGAGTTTGAATCGACGTCGTCGGCGCGTGGCCATCAGGGCCAAGAATAAAGGGGAGCCATGGGCTCCCCTTTTTGCTCGCCTTGCGACCGGATGAGCTCATCCGGTCGCAACACCCCCTATCTGGCGCGTGTCGTGCTCAGTTCTTGCTCTTGTCGACCAGCGCCTTGGCCTTGATCCAGGGCATCATGTCGCGCAGGCGTGCGCCCACCTCTTCGATCGGATGCTGGGCCAGCCGCGCGCGCGTCGCCTTGAACGAGGTCTGGTTGACCTTGTTCTCCAGCATCCAGTTGCGGGTGAAGATGCCGCTCTGGATGTCGTTGAGCACCCGCTTCATCTCGGCCTTGGTCTCGGACGTGACGATGCGCGGGCCGGTGACGTACTCGCCGTACTCGGCCGTGTTCGAGATCGAGTAGTTCATGTTGGCGATGCCGCCCTCGTAGATGAGGTCGACGATCAGCTTCACCTCGTGCAGGCACTCGAAATAGGCCATCTCGGGCGCGTAGCCGGCCTCGACCAGGGTCTCGAAGCCGCCCTTGATCAGCTCGACCAGGCCGCCGCACAGCACCACCTGCTCGCCGAACAGGTCGGTCTCGCACTCCTCGCGGAAGGTGGTCTCGATGATGCCGGCCCGACCGCCGCCGATGGCGGAGGCATAGGACAGGCCGAGATCGTGGGCGTTACCCGAGGCGTCGCGGGCGATGGCAATGAGGCACGGCACGCCGCCGCCGCGCAGGTATTCGGAGCGGACCGTGTGGCCCGGCCCCTTCGGCGCCACCATCAGCACGTCGAGGTCGGCGCGCGGCTCGATCAGGTTGAAGTGCACGTTGAGGCCATGGGCGAACAGCAGCGCCGCGCCTTCCTTCAGGTTGTCGTGCAGGCTCTCGCGATAGATGTCCGCCTGCAGCTCGTCCGGGGTGAGCATCATCACCACATCGGCCCAGGCGGCGGCCTCGGCCGGGCTCATCACCTTGAAGCCCTCGGCTTCGGCCTTCTTGGCCGTGGCCGAGCCCGGACGCAGCGCCACCGCCACCTCCTTGACGCCGGAATCCCGCAGGTTCAGCGCATGGGCGTGGCCCTGGCTGCCGTAGCCGACGATGACGACCTTCTTGCCCTTGATCAGGTTCAGATCGGCGTCGCGATCGTAATACACACGCATCGAAGTATCCTCTGGCGATTTCGCCGGCACCGTCTCGAGAATCGAGCCCGGGCCAGCCGGCCGTCCAGCCGAGCCACCGTCGCCTCAACGATTGGCTTGACCTCTCGCCCGCCCCGGCAACGGAGGCCGCTGCCGCCGCGCAGGCAAGATGACGAAAAGACGAAGGCGGTAAAGCTTGTGCCAGCCTGCGGGTCAAGAGGTCGACGCCGCTTTTCCGCCTTGAGCGCTTTGCGGTCGGCCGGAATCCGTCGGCCGCCGAGAAACGCTCCAGATTCGAAGAGTGGGAGAATGCTTGCAATCGGATGAGCTCATCGGATTGCCAGACGCTCCCGTGGATCAAAGAAAGGCGAGATGCGGGCGCAATGCCCCGGCATCGGCGCCGGCGCGGGGCGCCGCTATGCGATCGACATATGCGCCTCCCAGCTCAAGGAGGCGCCCTCGACGCCCGGGTTCATACAAGCGACAAACCGCCCTGCCATGCTCCAGCTTGATAGCGAACGGCCGTGCGGGCGCCGGAGTCGGCTCGCGGTCCGATGCGCAAAGGTGATGGGGGCCTCGTGCAAATTGACACCGTGAGCGCCGCCGCGGCGACGACCGCCTGCGCACCCGATGGGATCGTGATCGGCCCGCGCCGGCTGGCGCGGCGCCCTGGGCGAGGCCTGCTTCCCGTCCTGGCGCTGGCGACGCTCATGGCGGCCCCTGCGGTGCGGCCCGCCCATGCGGACGACAAGCCGGCCGCAGTGGCGGCCGCGCCCACACCGATCACCACCAAGGATCCGGGCGTCGACCTCTCCGATCTCGACCTCCTGCTCGAGCCGATGACCAAGGCCGAGCTCAAGACCGAAGCCGACGGGTGGTTCGCCCTGCTCAAGGCCAAGGTCCAGGAGATCAGCAGCGCCGAGCTCGCCGTGCGGCGCAAGAATCGCGAGATCGCGCAGCTGGAGAAGGTCAAGGCGGCCGCCCAGGAGGTGGCCAAGGCGACGGCCGAGGTCAAGGACAAGCAGGAGAGCGGCGCCCCCATCGAGAAGGCGGCCGAAGCGGCCGACAAGCTCGCGGCCTCCACCCAGGCGCTGGCGAAGTCGATCGAGACGGCCAAGAAAGCCGAGGTGACCGAAAAGGACAACCAGGCCCAGATGGCCGCGGCGGCCGCGCCCGCGGCCGGCCAGCCGGACGGTGCCGCCAAGCCGGCCGCCGTGGATCCATCGGCCGCGCCGGCGGCCGGCACCGTCGCCGCGCCCGCCAGCGATGAGCAGGTCCTGCAGAAGGCCGCCGAAACGGCCCAGAAGAAATCCGAGAAGACCGGCGACGGAGCGGCCGTCGAGAAGGTGGCCGCGGTCGCCGAAAAGGAAGCGTCCGTCGTGAGCGACGTGAAGTCCCTGCAGGCGGCGGCCCCGGCGGTGGCGTTGGCAGCCGTCCAGACCGCCGCCGACGGCGATCACGCCGCCAAGGCCGCGGTCAACGAGACCACCACGAAGGCCGAAACCCTGGCCACCAAGGTCGAGGAGGCGACCGCCGCCAAGAGCGACGTCAAGGTCCAGCTCATCGACTACAGCACCCAGCTCGCCAGCGAGCGCACGGCCCTCACCGACCGGCTGAAGCTCGTGCTCGACAAATGGGAGGCGAAGGGCGGCGAGCCCAAGGACTACCGGCTCTACGTGGCGTCCATCGGCGGCGTGAAGATCGACGTCTCCGACAGCACGGCCACCTGGGCGCGCGTCAAATCGTGGCTTGTCGCGGACGAGGGGGGCCTGCGCTGGCTGCGCAACCTGGGGATCTTCCTGGGCTACGTCGTGGGCTCGATCGTGCTCGCCGGGATCGTGCGCGCGGTTCTGCGCGCCACCATCGGCTCCTCCAATGTCTCGTCGCAATTGCTGCGCGAGTTCCTGATCACCATGTCGGGCCGCGCCATCGTCGTGGTGGGCGTGCTGCTCGGCCTGTCGGCGCTCGAGGTCAATCTGGCACCGCTGCTGGCCGTTATCGGCGCCGCCGGCTTCGTCGTCGCCTTCGCGCTGCAGGGCACCCTCAGCAATTTCGCCAGCGGGCTCCTGATCATGGTCAACAAGCCCTTCGACGTCGGCGACAAGGTGGAGGTCGGCGGCGACATCAAGGGCTACGTCACCTCGGTGTCGATCTTCAGCACGATCATCCGTACCGAGGACGGCACCACCAAGATCGTGCCCAACAACACGATCTGGGGCGGCGTCATCGTCAATCACACCACCGGCACGGTGCAGGACCCCACGACCGACGTGGTGACGACGCCGGCCTGATCCAATCCCACGCCCGCGCGGCCGCGCGGCGGCCGCTTCCAAGACGG
The DNA here is from genome assembly GCF_055391085.1 of Chelatococcus sp. KU-N122. Classification (NCBI taxonomy): domain Bacteria; kingdom Pseudomonadati; phylum Pseudomonadota; class Alphaproteobacteria; order Hyphomicrobiales; family Chelatococcaceae; genus Chelatococcus; species Chelatococcus sp. KU-N122. The sequence goes on from NZ_AP043981.1 coordinate 8,389,306, forward strand.
CGGGTGATGCGGATAAGCTCGCTGTATGCCGCCAGCCGACCCGCCCGCCACGTCCATCGAGGCCGTCCTCACCGCCTGGCACGAGGCCGGGCGCGAGCGCTGGTTCGCCCGGGACGATGCGTTCGACGCGATGCTGCGCCAGCGTTTCTCGGACGTCCAGGAGGCGGCCGCGCATGGGCGCCTGGCGAGCTGGGAAGAGACCCCGCAGGGCGCGTTGGCGCTCGTGCTGGTGCTCGACCAGTTCCCGCGCAACATGTTCCGCGGCACGGCGCGGGCGTTCGCCACCGACGCGGCGGCCAGGGCGGTGAGCCGCCGTGCCCTCGCCCGCGGCTTCGATGGCGAGGTCGACGCCGAGCTGCGCTCGTTCTTCTACCTGCCGTTCATGCATTCGGAGGGGCTCGACGACCAGGAGCACTGCGTGAAGCTGTACGAGGCGCACGGCACCGAAGACGAGCTGCGCTGGGCCCGCGATCATCGCGACATCATCGCCCGCTTCGGCCGCTTTCCCCATCGCAACGCCATCCTCGAGCGCGACACGACCCTGGAGGAGGAGGCGTTCCTGGCCGACGGCGGCTTCGCCGGGTGAGGGCCGGAGCGGTGGTTGCGCGGCCGCCATCTCAGTCCACCACCATGGGCACGATGCTCGCCACCAGGAGCACCGCCATGGTGACGTTGAACAGGCGCAGCCGCACCGGATCGGCCAGACTGGAGCCGAGCGCGTGGCCGAACCCGGCCCAGGCGGAGATGCAGGGCACGTTCACGAGGACGAAGACGGCGGTGACGGTGAGCACGTCGACGATCGGATGGTCGGTGCGGACGTAGACGGCCATGGCGCCGAGCGCCATGATCCAGGCCTTGACATTGACCCATTGAAAGGCACAGGCGCCGATGAAGCTCATCGGCTGCCCCGCTCCGCCGTCGTCGGCTTTCGCCGCCGGCCGCGCCGTCGCCATCTTCCAGGCGAGCCACAGCAGATAGGCGGCGCCGACGCCCTTCAGCGCCCAGCGCAGCTGCGGCACCGTGAGCACGAGGCCGCCCACGCCGAAGCCGATGGCGAGCAGGAGGATGCCGAAGCCGATGCCGACGCCCAGCATATGCGGGATCGTCCGAAGGAACCCGAAGTTCACGCCTGAGGTCGCCAGCATCAGGTTGTTGGGACCGGGCGTGATCGAGCTGACGAAAGCAAACGACACCAGCGCCAGAACGGTGTCGAGGGGCAGCATCAGAGCCCCTCGACACCCCTGATCAGCGCGGCGATGCCGGTGCGCGCGACTTCGACCAGCCCGGCCTCGGCCATCACCTTGATGAAGCGCTCCACCTCGTCGATGGTCCCCGTGTATTCAAAGACGAAGGAGTTCAGCGTCGCATCCAGCGTGCGCGCGCCGAACGCCTGGGCGAGACGCAGGGCCTCGACCCGGTGGTCGCCGCGGCCGACGACCTTGACCAGCGCCAGCTCACGCTCCAGCGCCTCGCCATGGGTGGTGAGGTCGTCGACCCGGTGCACCGGCACGAGCCGCTCGAGCTGCGCCTTGATCTGCTCGATGACGCCGGCGGTTCCCGACGTGACGATGGTGATGCGCGAGCGGTGCTGCTCGTGCTCGGTCTCCGAGACCGTCAGGCTCTCGATGTTGTAGCCGCGGCCGGAGAACATGCCGGAGATGCGGGCGAGAACCCCCGGCTCGTTGTCGACGAGAACCGCCAAGGTGTGGCGTGCCACGGGCTGGGCCTGGGGCGCATCGGAATAGTGGGATTTCATGGGGCGCTCTCCGCGCGGTTGGGGCACGTGCAACATGGGCGATCTCGTCTCAGCAGGTTTGGGCGAGGCGTCCCGCGGGCTTTCGATCGCAGCCCGCGAGACACCGCGCATCTAAGCGGAACGGAAGCGTTCGATCGGCGTCTCGGCGATATCGTCGTAGTCGGCGATGGCGGGCTCGGTCAGCGCCGCCGTGAGCCACTCCTTGAACGGCGCCATGGCGAGCACCGCATCCATGTAGGCCCGCGAAACCGGGTCGACGGCGATGGAGTAGGTGTCGAGCCGCGTCACCACCGGCGCGAACATGGCATCGGCGGCGCCAAAGGCGCCGAACAGGAACGGCCCGGCATCGTGCCCGGCCGTCTCGCCGTAGCGTTGGCGCATCTCACGCCAGACGGCGGTGATGCGGGCGGCATCGGCCGCCACCGCCTCGCCCCGATCCCGCGCGGCGAAGCGAAAGGCCAGGTTCATCGGGCAGGTCGAGCGCAGCGCCTGGAAGCCGGAATGCATCTCGGCGCTGATCGAGCGGGCGACGGCGCGCTGGCCGGGATCGCGCGGCCAGACCGGAAGGTCGGGCCGCCGCTCGGCCAGGTACTCCAGGATGGCCAGCGAATCCCAGACGGTCGTTCCGCCCTCCGTGAGGGTCGGCACGCGGCCCGACGGGGAGTATTCGGCGATCGCCTTGGCCGTGGCCGGCGTCCGCAGGGGGATGACGACCTCCGCAAACGGCATGGCGAAGGCCTTCATCAGGAGCCACGGCCGCAGCGACCAGGACGAATAGCACTTGCTGGCGATGATCAGCTTCATAGGTCAGTCCGTCCGTTCATGGCGCAGGAGCGATCGTGCCCCCGACCATGCGATTGCAGCGGCCAGGAGCCCCAGGATGAGATGCATCGGCCCGTAGACGATGCCAATGACGATGTGCTCAGCCTCGAGCCTCGACCCGCGCTCGAAGTAGTCCGGTCCGCACGGCGAACCCGACCGGATGAGCGTCTCGACCCAGACGTCGCGGCTCAGCACGAGCCAGATGAGCGACAGCAGCGCGACGGGCGCGAAGCTGAGCGCGGCCGCAGTCCGTCCCGCCCAGGCGAGCGCCCGCTGCCGGCTCCGGACATGGAGGGCCCCGGCGATGGCGAGTGCCAGCATCGGCAAGCTCAGAACGGTACCGACCAGGAAGGGGCCGGTATCGTTCTGCGTGCAACTCCCCAGATAGCCAAGCGATTGCGCGACTGCGGCTGCGAGGGACAGAAGCGAAGCGGCGATGGCTATCCACACGGGCTTGCATCCAGCTCCGGAGCGAGGCCGGCACGTTCACGCGCGAATCTTGGCTCACACGAGCATCTTGCCCGCCTCGTCGATGACCGCGCCGATGTCGACGTCCGCCTCCGCATCGCCGAGCAGCATCTCGTTGTGCGCCTTGCCCGACGGGATCATCGGGAAGCAGTTCTCCGCCGGATCGACGCGGCAGTCGAAGATCACCGGCCGGTCGATGGAGATCATCTCCTTGATCTTGGCGTCCAGCTCCTCCGGCCGCTCGCAACGGATGCCGACGCCGCCGTAGGCTTCCGCCAGCTTGACGAAGTCGGGCAGCGCTTCCGAGTAGCTTTCCGAGTAACGCCCGCCGTGCAGCAGCTCCTGCCACTGACGCACCATTCCCATATACTGGTTGTTGAGGATGAAGATCTTGATCGGCAGGCGGTACTGCATCGCCGTCGACATCTCCTGCATGTTCATCAGGATCGAAGCCTCGCCGGCGACGTCGATGACCAGCGCCTTGGGGTGCGCCATCTGCACGCCGATGGCGGCAGGCAGGCCGTAGCCCATGGTGCCGAGGCCGCCGGAGGTCATCCACCGGTTCGGCTCCTCGAACTTGAGGAACTGCGCCGCCCACATCTGATGCTGGCCGACCTCGGTGGTGACATAGACGTCCCGGTCCTTGGTCAATTCGTAGAGCCGCTGCAGCGCATATTGCGGCTTGATGATCTCCTGCGAATTCCGGTAGGCGAGGCAGTTGCGCCCGCGCCAGCCGTCGACGCGCGTCCACCACTCGGCCAGCGCCGCGGTATCGACCGGCGGCGCCGAGGTCCGCCACAGGCGCACCATGTCCTCCAGCACATGGCCGCAATCGCCGATGATCGGCACGTCGACCTTGACGTTCTTGTTGATCGACGACGGATCGATATCGATGTGAATCTTGAGCGAATGGGGTGCGAAGGCATCGAGGCGGCCGGTGATGCGATCGTCGAAGCGGGCGCCGACGCAGATCATCACGTCGCACTCGTTCATGGCGAGGTTGGCCTCGTAGGTGCCGTGCATGCCCAGCATGCCCAGGAACTGCTTGTCCGAGGCCGGATAGGCACCCAGGCCCATCAGCGTCGAGGTGATGGGAAAGCCCGTGAGCCTGACCAGCTCGCGCAGCAGGATCGAGGCCTCCGGCCCCGAGTTGATGACACCGCCGCCGGTGTAGAACACCGGGCGCTTGGCCTCGCCCATCAGCTTCACCGCAGCGCGGATGGCCTCCAGGTCACCCTTGACCTTGGGCCGATAGGTCTTGTGCTGGTTGTCGCGCGGACGCTCGTAAGTGCCGGACGCGAACTGGATATCCTTCGGGATGTCGATCACCACCGGGCCGGGGCGGCCGTGGGTCGCCACGTAGAAGGCTTCGTGCAGCACCCGCGGCAGGTCCTCGATGCGCTTCACCAGGTAGTTGTGCTTGGTGCAGTGGCGCGTAATGCCGACCGTATCGCACTCCTGGAAGGCGTCGGAGCCGATGAGGTGCGTGGGCACCTGGCCGGTGATGCACACCAGCGGGATCGAGTCCATCAGCGCATCGGTCAGACCGGTGACGGCGTTGGTGGCGCCTGGGCCGGATGTCACCAGCACGCAGCCGACCTTGCCGGACGAGCGCGCATAGCCTTCGGCGGCGTGCACGGCGCCCTGTTCGTGGCGAACGAGCACGTGCCGGACCTTCTCCTGGTGGAAGAGCGCATCGTAGATGGGCAGGACGGCGCCGCCGGGATAGCCGAAGATGTGCTCGATCCCCTGATCCTGCAGCGCGCGCACCACCATGTCGGCGCCGGTCATCGTCTCGTTCATGGCCTCAACTCCCGTGTCCTGTTCACCCGGCAATGGCCCGGCGCTTGTTTCTTGCCCCGCCCATGCGGGTGCGATGGTGGCGAGCAGCCCGGCAGTGGCTTGCTCGATGATGCTGGTGGAGGCGGTCGGTCCGTTTCGGGCAATAAAAAAGGGCCCTGAGAAGGACCCTGCATGCGCCATCAGCCGGACCTGCGGGCTAGACCCGCTCCGTCGATGGCGCCTCCGATACGATAAGGATCGCGCGCATGGCGCTCCCACTCCCAATGAACCGGCGCGGACGTTAGCCGAGCCCGTAGCACCGGTCAATATGCGAATACGGTGCCGCCGGCGGATCGGCGCGCGTTTTGGGCGTGTTGCAACAGCCATGTAAGACACTGGAGCAAACCGCGTCCCGCCTCCCGTGCACTCCGGACCCTCCCTCATGGTCGAACCCGCCGCCAAGTCCCGCATCACCGCCCGCGCGCTGCTCATCGGCGAGCGCATCGATACGGCGGGCCTGGAGCGGGAGGACGTGCTGTCGACGACGCCGCTGGCCTTCCGCGTCGGCGCCAACGGCTTCGCCGCGATCTTCCGCTACGGCGTGGTGGTGCTCATCGGCCTGACGCCGGTCGAGGAGGACGAGATCGTGCGCGGCCTCAAACCTCGCCTGGCCGAGGCCCTGGCCCAGCCGGAGGAGGAGACCGCGATCATCGAGATGTCGGCCGACCGCGACGAGCAGGTCCCGCCGGGCGGCCCCATCTTCGTGCGCACCCTGTCGCCGGAACGGCTGCTGATCATCGCCGACGTGCTGGCCAAGAGCGCCGTGCTCGCCCGCGACGAGCGCGCCGTCGATTCGGTCATCGACGTGCTGGAGCCGTTCGCCCATAGCCTCGCCGAGCGCGGCGAGGCAGTGGGCGGCCGCCCGACCATGCGCCACATCGGTCGGGCGCTCGAGGTGCGCCTGCGCGTCACCGGGCGCGTGGCCGTCGCCGAGAAGCCCGACGCCTTGTGGGACCGGCCCGATCTGACGCGGCTCTACGCGCGCCTGGAGGACGAGTACGAGCTGGTCGAGCGCGCCGAGGCGCTGAACCGCAAGCTCGCGGTCATCGGCGAGACGGCAACGGCGCTGACCGACCTCAAGGACGCCGAGCGCTCGCTCCGGCTGGAGATCATCATCGTCCTGCTGATCGCCTTCGAAGTGCTGGTGACGATCTACAACCTGGCCCGGGGAGCCGGCCATTGACCGCCTCCGATCAGGCCGACTTCGGCGCCATCGCCTTCACGCCGCTCGCCGAGGGCGATCCGCTGCTGACGCCGACGCCCGCTTCGACTCTGCTCGGGCGCAGCTTCGTCGGCGTGAACCGCGAGGTCGGCGCCGTGCATATGCGCTATGTGGCTGAAGCCGCCTTCGCCAACCGCCACGGCACCGTGCAGGGCGGCCTGCTCTCGGCCATGCTGGACTCGGCCACGGCGCTCGCCCTGGGCGCTCAGCTGCCGGCGGGCCTCACCGCGGTGACCATGCGCCTCGACACGACCTTCCTGCGGCCCGCGCCGCTCGGTCCTCTCGACGTGCGTGCCCGGGTGCTGGAGAGACGTGAGCGGGAGGCGCAATCGGTGGGCGAGATCCTCGGTCCCGACGGCGAAATCCTCGCCCGCGCCACCGCCACCCTGCGCATCCGCCCGCGGCGGTAGATTATTGTATCGGCGCCGGCGAGCGACGCGCTGCGCAATCAGCCGACCGCCTGCTCCAGCCAAGCCGCGGCGGCTTCCGGCCCGACCCAGGTCCAGCCGGGCATCTGGTGGCGAAACCAGGTAAACTGGCGCTTGGCGTAGTGGCGCGTGTCGAGCCGCGCCTTGAGGCTCGCCTCGTCGAGGCTGATCTCGCCTGCGAGATGGCGCAGCAGCCCCGGCACGCCGTGCGCGCGCATGGCCGGCAGGGCCGGATCGAGCCCGCGGGCGCCGAGCCGCGCCACCTCGTCGACGGCGCCGGCCTCCAGCATGGCGGCGAAGCGACGGTCGATGCGGCGGACCAGCTCCTCGCGCTCCGGCGCCAGGAACAGACGGATCAGCGTCGCCCCCGTCAGCGGCCCCGGCACGCGCTGGGCCTGGAAGGTGAGCAGCGAACGGCCGGTCTCGGTCTTGACCTCGAGCGCGCGCAGGATGCGCTGGCGGTCGGTCGGCCGCAGCACCGCCGCCGCAGCCGGATCGCGCACGCCGAGGTCGGCGTGGAGCAGTGGCGTCGGCCGGCCCTCCGCCGCGGCGCGGACGGCGTTCCTGACCGCCTCCGACACCGGCGGAATGTCCGACAGCCCCTCCGTCAGCGCCCGGAAGTAAAGCCCGGTGCCGCCGGTGACGATGGGGATGAGGCCGGCTCCTCTGACCTCGGCCAGCGCGGCGCGGAACGCTTCCACGTAGCGGCCCACGGAGAAATTCTCGGCCGCATCGACGAAGCCGTAAAGCCGATGCGGCACCGCCTCCTCTTCCACCGGCGTGGGCCGGGCCGTGAGCACCCTGAGGTCGCGATAGACCTGCATGGAGTCGGCGTTGATGACGGCGCCGCCAACCCGGCGGGCGAGGTCGAGCGCCAGCGCCGACTTGCCCGACGCGGTCGGGCCTGCGATGAGGATGGCATCCGGGCGCCGAGCGGTGCTCCCCTGCCCTGCCTCTTCCGCGCCGCCGGCTGCTGTCGCCACGAAACCTGCCTTCGATGACCCAGACATCCACGCCTTCTGTCGCGACGCTGGTGGCAAGTCCAGCTGCAACCCTCCCGGCTTCGCTGATCGCCGATATCACAGCCGCCATCGGAGCCGGTGCGCCGGTGGTGCTGGCCCCCGAGCGCGCCGTCGATCTGCCATTCGTCAGCAGCGAGCCGCCGGTCACGACCGCCGACGGGATCCGCGCCATGCTGGCTGCGGCCGCAAGCCCGGTCGACGTCATCGTCCAGCCCGTCGCCGGGCGGCGCAAGCGGCTGTTCCTCGCCGACATGGATTCCACCATGATCGGCCAGGAGTGCATCGATGAGCTCGCCGATTTCGTCGGGCTGAAGGCCGAGGTCTCCGCCATCACCGAGCGCGCCATGCGCGGCGAGCTCGCCTTCGAGCCGGCGCTGCGCGAGCGCGTCAGCCTGCTCAAGGGCCTGCCTCTCTCGGTGGTCGACACCATCATCGCCGAGCGGCTGACCCTGACGCCCGGCGGCCGGACTCTGGTCATGACCATGCGCCGCCACGGCGCCTATGCCTGCCTGGTCTCCGGCGGCTTCACCGTGTTCACCGGCCCGGTCGGCGGCAAGATCGGCTTCGACGAGCACCGGTCCAACACGCTGCTCCTCGACGGCGAGCGCCTGGCCGGCGCGGTGGCGGAACCGATTCTCGGCCGCGAAGCCAAGCTCGCCACCCTCGTCGAGCTGCGCAGCCGCTTCGGCCTGGGCCGGGCTGATACGATGGCCGTGGGCGACGGCGCCAACGACCTCGCCATGCTTCAGGAGGCGGGCCTCGGCGTGGCCTTCCACGCCAAGCCGGCGGTGGCGGCGGCCGCCCACGCGCGCATCGACCACGGCGACCTCACGGCGCTGTTGTTCGCGCAGGGCTACGGCGAGGACGAGTGGGCGGCCTGAATGGTGCTCTTCCTCGGCATGCCCGACCAGATTGGCTCATCTGATCGGGGCGCATTCGACATGTCTCGAGCCCTCGCATGTCGAATGCGCGCCGCGCGTCAGCTGCGGTAGGAGGGCTCCTCGGCATCGAGGATCCGCTTGATGCTCGCCAGGTGGAGGCGCGCCGATTCGGCGTCGCCTTCCCGCATCTGCCGGGCGGCGGCAGCCGCGATGTCGGGCTTCACCGGCACCAGCGTACGGCCGGTGGACATGGCCAGGCACTGCACCTCGCAGGCACGCTCGAGGTAGTAGAGATCATCCCACGCCTCGGCGATGCTACGGCCGAGCACCATGACGCCGTGGTGCTTCATGAAGACGATGTCCGCGTCGCCCACCGCGGCGGCGATACGGTCGCCTTCGCCGCTGTCCAGCGCAAGGCCGTTGTAGTCGTGGTCGACCAGGGTGCGGCCGTAGAACTTCAGCGACGTCTGCCCGGCGAAGAGCAACGGCTCGCCTTCGGTCATGGTCAGCGCGGTGGCGTAAGGCATGTGCGTGTGGAAGGCGACGCGGGCGCGCGGCACCTTGAGGTGCATGCGGGCGTGGATGAAGAACGCCGTCGCCTCCGGCGCGCCCTCGCCCGCCAGTACGTTGCCGTGAAAGTCGCAGACGAGGAGGTCGGAGGCCCTGATCTCGCTGAAGGCGTAGCCGTAGGGGTTCACCAGGAACAGGTCGTCGTATCCTGGCACCACGGCGGAGAAATGATTGCAGATGCCCTCGTGCATGCCGAGCCGGGCGGCGAAGCGAAAGCAGGCCGCGAGCTCGACGCGTGCATTCCACACCTCTTCCCCATCCAAGGCGGGGCGGTTTGGGCCGGGGGCCGCCGTCGGCGGGGCCGTCTCGCGATTGAGGGCATGAGCCATCGGGTCGTTCCGATCTCCGTTGTCCGGCGTGCAGGAGCGGTCGGCCGCATAGCCGAGTGCAACCGCGGCAGCAAGACATATGCCGAAGCGGCCGGCATCTCCCGATCAGATCGTCCGATTGGGTCTCAAGTCTTTGTTTTGAGCATGATCTTGTCCAAAAACCGGTGTCCACTTTTTGGGATCATGCTCTAGCGGCCTGCCAGCACCGCCGACATGGTCCACGCCGGCGCCTGGGCTTCGGCGGGCTTGTAGGAGCGGACCTCGTCGACGGCCCAGCCGCCCGCCTCGTGCACCAGATCGAAGCGCACACGCCGTGGCTGCTTGAAGTTGTCGAAGCGCGCGTCGACCACGGCGTGCTCGGCTCCGGTGGACACCAGCGCAACCGTCAGATCGGTGATCTGCCAATTGTTGCCGTCGACGAACACGTCCCAGTCGAGCTGCCCCACCTCCCCCTCGGGCGTGTTCTGCGCGTCAGCGTCGATCAGGCCTTGCAGCCGGCGGCTGTAGATGCCGGCGAAGCCTGGCCGGTTCGTGTCGTCGGTGTAGGTGCGGTAGACCGCCCGGATCAGGCCGTCGGGTGTATCGCGGGACTGCATCGCACCGGGTGCGCCGTCGACGAGCACCAGGGCAAGCCCCAACGCGAGGGCCAAGCTGGTCATGGCTGCGAACCTGCCGATCATCGTCGGAGGCGATCATGCGCGAACGGGATCGTCGGTGCGCTGGCGCATCGCGGAGATCGATGAAACGCGACAGCTCCATGGAGCTACCGTGGCCGCGAACGCCCGCAAGGCAGCTGATCCGTGGAGATCATGATGGTGATGAAGGGCGCGTTTTGCACCATGCTCGCCGTGGCGGCCGTCCTGTCGGTGCCGGCGGCGCATGCCGCCGCCACGGTGCTGGAGACCGGCGGCCTCGGCCGGGTCCGCCTGGGCATGACCGTCGTAGCCGCCGAACGGGCGCTGGGGACGCGGCTCACACCGCTCGACGGCAGCCGTTCGGAGCCGTGCTGGATCGGGCGTCGCACCGACAACGGAGGCCCCGGGGTCGGCTACATGGTCGAAGGCGGGCGCGTCGTGCGCATCGATATCTTCGGGGTCGGGGCGATCCGGACGCGGGCCGGCATCGGCATCGGCTCGACGCGCGACGATGTCGTCCGCCGCTACGGGCCGGGCGTCGCCTTCGCACCGCATCCCCTGGCCGGGCACGCCTCCTGGGCCCTGCTGGAGCGCTCGCCCGGCGGCGGTATCCGGGCGGAGCTGGTCAACGGCAAGGTGGCGTCGCTCTGGGCCGGCCGCGGGCGGGCTCTGGATTATCCCGAAGCCTGCTCGTGACAGGCGCGACCGCCGGCGGAGGCCGTCGCCGCAGCTATCTCAGTTGCGCCAGCCAGATCGTGTGGCGGCCGCATTCGGGATCCTCGACCACATGCGCCACGAGGGCAAATCCGTGCGCGTCGAGCAGAGCGCGGTATTCCGTGCTGTCGAGGCTGGCGTGATAGAGAGACTCGCCCTGAAGGCGCCCGATCGCCTCGCCACATGAAGGGCCGCTGGTGAACATCAACGCCGCCCCGGGGCCCGCGTGGCGGCGAAAGACGGCGAACATCCGGCGCTGGTCGTCGTAGCCCAGGTGGAAGAAGCTGTCCCAGGCGAGCAAGCCGTCAAAGGGGCGGCCCAGCGACAGCGAGCGCATGTCGGCGATGCGCCAATCCCCGTCGGGACAGCGCTCCTTGGCGAGCGCGATCATCTCCGGCGACGAGTCGACCCCGGTGACGGCGCAGCCTTGCGCAGCCAGATAACGGGCAATCGGCTCGCCGCTGCCGCAGCCGATGTCGAGAACCGCGGCGCGCGCCGGCAGCAGGGCGAGGAAGCGATCGAGCCACGCCTGCTCGCACAGGCGGGTGCCCCGCTCACGCGCCCAAGCGCGGGCGTGGCGACGGTAGAGGCCTACGATCCTGTCGGCTGCGGACGTCAGCGACAGCCTCCCCTGCGCGGCGCATCGATCCCCACAACATCCTCTGGAGCGCGTCCCGGTCCGGTGGAACCACCCGATCGGAGAGAAGCGCTCCAGATGATCGATCGGGAAACTCTAGCCCGAAACGGACCGCTTCGCCTTGAACGGCGCCATCCCGGCGCGCGCGAGCGCATCGACGCGCTCGTTCTCGGCATGGCCGGCGTGTCCCTTAACCCAATGCCAGGAGATGTCGTGGCTCGCCTGGGCGGCGTCGAGCCGGCGCCACAGATCCTCGTTCTTGACCGGCTTCCTGTCGGCGGTCTTCCAGCCGCGCGCCTTCCAGCCCTTCAGCCACTGGCTGATGCCGTTGCGCACATATTCGGAATCGGTCCACACTTCCACCGCGCACGGGCGCTTCAGCGTCTCCAGGGCCATGATGGCGGCCATCAGTTCCATGCGGTTGTTGGTGGTGTGCGCCTCGCCGCCGGAGAGTTCCCGCTCCTGCCCGCGAAAGGCCAGGATAGCGCCCCAGCCGCCCGGGCCGGGGTTGCCGCTGCAGGCCCCGTCCGTGAAGATCGTCACCCGCTCGCTCATCGCGCCAATCCGTAATCGCTCGCGCAGGCCGCCCCCATGTGGAACGCCAGCTTGCGGTCGTACTCGAGTGGGTCTTTCGGCTTCACCAGCGCCCCGGCCGGCACGTTCAGCCAGTCGATCAGGCGGGTGAGCATGAAGCGCAGGGCGGCGCCGCGGCAGAGCACCGGCAGCGCATCGACCTCCCCCGGCGCCAGCGGACGGACCGCCTCGTAACCTGCCAGCAGCGCCCTGCCCTTGGTCACGTTGAACGAGCCGTCCGGCTCGAAGCACCAGGCATTGAGGCAGATGGCGACGTCGTAGGCGAGCGCGTCGTTGCAGGCGAAGTAGAAGTCGATCAGCCCCGACAGCCGGTCACCGAGGAAGAAGACGTTGTCGGGAAACAGATCGGCGTGGATGACGCCCTGCGGCAGGTCGCCCGGCCAGTGCTGCTCGACGTCGGCCAGCGCCCGGCTGGCCCGCTCTGCCAGCCCGCGCGAAACCTCGTCGGCGCGGCCCTGGGCCGCCTCCAGCAGCGGCCGCCAGGCCGCGATCGACAGCGCGTTGGGACGTCGGAGCGGAAAGTCCGCGCCGGCGCGGTGCAACGCCGCCAGCGCCCGGCCGACCTCGCCGCAGTGGCCGGCCGTGGGCCGGCGCACGGATACGCCGTCGAGAAAGGTCACGATCGCCGCCGGCCGCGCGGCCAGCCGGCCCAGCATCTCGCCGCTCGCCGTCTTCACCGGCAGCGGACAGGTGATGCCGCGAGCCGCCACATGCTCCATCAGCCCCAGGAAGAACGGCAGGTCGGCCTCGGCCACCCGCTTCTCGTAGAGCGTCAACAGGAAGAAGCCCGAATCGGTGTGCAGCAGGAAGTTGGAGTTCTCGACGCCCTCGGCGATGCCCTTGACCGCCAGTACGCGGCCGATGGCGTAGCTCTGGACGAAGGCGGCAAGCTCCTCGTCGGGAACCTCGGTGTAGACCGCCACGGCTATTCGGCCGCTTCGCCGCGCAACTCCCGCGGCAACGGGAAGAACATGTTCTCGTCGGCCGTCGACACCGTCTCCACCGTCACGGCATACCGCTCGGCGAAAGCGTCGACGATCTCTTCCACCAGGACCTCCGGAGCCGAGGCGCCGGCGGTCAGGCCCAGTCGCCGGATCCGGGTGAAGGCGGACCACTCGATGTCGGCGGCACACTGCACGAGCCTGGCCGTGGCGCAGCCGGCGCGCTCGGCCACCTCGCGCAGGCGCTGCGAGTTGGAGGAGTTGGGAGATCCCACCACGATCATGGCGTCGACGTGCGGCGCCACCCGCTTCACGGCCTCCTGGCGGTTGGTGGTGGCGTAGCAGATGTCCTCGCGCTGCGGGCCGACGATGGCCGGAAAGCGCGCCTGCAGCGCCTCGACGATCTGCCGCGCGTCGTCGACCGACAGCGTCGTCTGAGTGACGTAGGCGAGGCTGGCCGGATCGGCCGGCGCGATACGGCCGACGTCCTCCACCGTTTCCACCAGCGTGATGGCGCCGGGTGGCAATTGCCCTATGGTGCCTATCACCTCGGGATGGCCGGCGTGGCCGACCAGGACGACGTGGCGCCCGCGCCTGCGGTGCACCTCCGCCTCCCGGTGCACCTTGGTGACCAGCGGGCAGGTTGCGTCGATGGCGAACAGGCGCCGGCCCGCCGCCTCCTCCGGCACGGCGCGCGGCACGCCGTGCGCCGAGAAGATCACCGGGGCATCGGTGGCGGGGATTTCCGACAGCTCGTCGACGAAGATGGCGCCCTTCCGGCGCAGGCTCTCCACGACGTATTTGTTGTGCACGATCTCGTGACGCACGTAGACCGGCGCCCCGTACGCCGCGAGGGCCTTCTCCACCGCATCGATGGCGCGCACGACCCCGGCGCAGAAGCCGCGCGGAGCGCAAAGGAGGATATCGAGCGGGGGCTTTTCGGTCATCGGCAAGGTGTGGTGGCGTCGCGCTGATGTGGCTGTTGCGGCATGGACGTGTCAAGGACGCCGTTTGTGCCACGACCATCCCCTTTCGGCGCGTTCTCTCCGACACAGACCTCCGATGGATGATCCGAATGGGCTGCATGCTCTCGCGCCAGCTTCGGCGAGGGAGTATGGAGAACCCGCATGTCAGACCCCAGCGGACAATCCAGCTTCATCCAGCCGGTGCTCGTGTTCTGCGGTGCGGCCGCGGTCGCCGTGCCGCTGTTCCGGCGGCTCGGCCTCGGCGCCATCATCGGCTACCTCGTCGCCGGCGTCGCCATCGGCCCCTATGCGCTCGGGCTGTTCTCCACGCCGGAAACCATCACCGGCGTGGCCGAGATCGGCGTGGTGCTGCTCCTGTTCATCGTCGGCCTGGAGCTCAAGCTGTCGCATCTATGGTCGATGCGGCGCGACATCTTCGGCCTGGGGCTGGCGCAACTCCTGGTCACCGGCATCCTGGTAACGGCCGTCGCCATCGCGGTGGGCGTCCCGGCCAAGGGCGCCGCCGTCGCCGGTGCGGCGCTCGGGCTGTCGGCCACCGCCATCGCGCTGCAGATCCTGAACGAGCGCGGCGAGCTGCAGACCGCGTATGGCCAGCGGTCGTTCGCCGTGCTGCTGTTCCAGGACCTGTCCATCGTGCCGATCCTGGCCGCGGTGCCCCTCATGGCCAACGTGGTGTCGGCGGCGCCGGGCGGAGCGGGCGAACGGCTCGCCCATGCCGGCGAAGCCATCGGCTGCATCGTGGCGCTGGTGCTGATCGGCCGCTACCTGCTGAACCCGTTCTTCCGCGTGCTGGCGAGCAGCGGCGCTCGCGAGGTGCTGACGGCGGCAGCCCTGCTGGTGGTGCTGGGCGCAGCCCTGCTCATGGAGGAGGCGGGCTTCTCCATGGCCATGGGCGCCTTCGTCGCCGGCGTGTTGCTGGCCGAATCGAACTTCCGCCACCAGCTGGAGGCGGACATCGAGCCGTTCCGCGGCCTGCTGCTGGGGCTCTTCTTCATGAGCGTCGGCATGTCGCTCGATCTGCGCCTGGTGCTGAACCAGGCGGTGGTGCTGGCGCTGGCGACGGCCGCCCTGGTGCTCGGCAAGATCGCCGTGGTCTCGGTGCTGGCCCGCATCTCCGGCTCCTCGTGGACCGACGCCCTGCGCGCCGGCGCCCTGCTCGCCACCGCCGGCGAGTTCGCTTTCGTGCTGCTGCCGCTGGCCGGCAGCCTGCACCTGCTGTCGACCGAGCATACCCAGCTGTTCACCGCCGTCGCCGCCCTGTCGATGCTGGTCGCGCCTTTGGCGGCCAAGGTGCTGGACACCATCCTGATGCGCCGTGGCGCCGTTCAGCCGCTGCTCGAGGAAGACGTGGAGGGCGGCCGCACGGCGGGCGACGAGTCGAGCGTCATCGTCATCGGCTTCGGCCGCTTCGGCCAGGTGGTCAACCAGGTGCTGCTGGCGGAAGCCGTCAACGTCACGGTCATCGACCTCGACGTCGACCGCATCCGCCAGGCGACACGCTTCGGCTTCCAGGTCTATTATGGCGACGGCACCCGGCTCGACGTGCTGCACGCCGCCGGCACCGGCCGGGCCAAGGTCGTCTGCGTCTGCGTCGACCATGCCGAGACGGCGACCCGCATCGTCGAGCTGCTGCATGCGGAATTTCCGCGCGTGCAGACCTACGTGCGGGCCTACGATCGAGTCCACGCGATCGACCTGATGCACATGCAGGTGGACTATCAGCTGCGCGAGACGTTCCGCTCGGCGCTGGCCTTCGGCCGCGCCACGCTCGAGGCGCTGGGCGTCGAGGCCGAGCGAGCGCTGGAAGTCGAGGAGGACGTGCGCAAGCGCGACGTTGCCCGCCTCGTGCTGCAGGGAGAAGGCGGCCTTCTCGACGGCGCCGACCTGCTGCACGGCTCCACCGTCACGCCCGAGCCGCTCACCGCCCCCAAGTTCAAGTCCAAGGCACTCACCGCGGAGACGCGCGATCTGATCGCCATGGATGGAGACGGCAATTGAACCAGGTCGAGGTCCGCCGGGGCCCGCCGCTCCGGCAGGAGGCCGTCTTCACGACCGGCTCGACCATGCGGCACGTGCTGGTGATGGCGTCGACCGGGGCCGTCGGGCTGATGGCGGTCTTTGCGGTGGACCTGCTGACGCTGCTCTACGTGTCATGGCTCGGCGACACGTCCCTGACGGCGGCGGTGGGCTTTGCCGGCATCCTGATCTTCATCACCGTGTCGGCCTCGATCGGCCTGCTGATCGCCGTCAGCGCGCTGGTCTCGCGCTCGCTGGGCGCCCGCGACGTGCTGGCGGCCCGGCGCATCGCCGGCAGCACGGTGACGATGGCGACGGCGATCTCGGGCGCGCTCGGCGTCGCGACGCTGATCGCCGCCCATCCTCTGCTGGTGGTGCTCGGTGCCACCGGCGAGGTGCTCGATACGGCCTACCGCTTCCTGCTGATCTCCCTGCCCGGCACCGTGTTCATGGGGCTCGGCATGTCTCTGTCCGCGGTGCTGCGCGCCGTCGGCGACGCACGCCGATCCATGTACGTGACGCTGGCCGGCGCCGTCACCACGGCGGTGTGCGATCCACTGCTGATCTTCGTGCTCGGCCTCGGGGTGGACGGCGCCGCCATCGTCACGCTGATCAGCCGCATCGTGGTGGCCGCCGTCGGCCTCCACGGCGCCGCGATCGTCCATCGCATGGTGGCGCGGCCGAGCTGGCACGGCCTCGGCCTCGACGCCAGGCCGATGCTGGCCATCGCCCTCCCGGCCATGGCCGCCAACGTGGCGACGCCGGTCGCCGCCGGCTTCATGACCTCCATCCTCGCCCGCTACGGCCAGGAGGCGGTCGCCGCCAACGCCATCATCTCCCGCCTGGTGCCGGTCGCCTTCGGCCTGCTGTTCGCCATGTCGGGCGCCATCGGCCCGATCCTCGGCCAGAACTTCGGCGCCGGCCTGCTGCCGCGCGTCAGGCGCACCTTCAGCGACGCGCTCATCTGCGGCACGCTCTACATCGTCGCGGCCTGGCTCGTGCTGGCGCTGGCGCAGAACCTCGTCGTCGCCGCCTTCGCCGCGCACGGCGAGACCGCCGACCTGCTGCGGCTGTTCTGCGCGATCCTGGCCGGCAGCTGGATCTTCCACGGCGCCTTGTTCCTCGCCAACTCGGCATTCAACAACCTCGGCTATCCGCTGCTGACCACGGTGCTGAACTGGGGCAAGGCGACGCTGGGCACCATTCCGTTCGGGCTCCTCGGCGCCCACATGGGCGGCGCGGCCGGCGCCCTCATCGGGCAGGGCATCGGCGCCATCGCCTTCGGCATCGCCAGCGTCGTCCTCGCCTATTGGGCGATCGACCGGCTCGGCAACCAGAGCGCGCGCTGACGGCGTCGGCGCCGGCGTCGACGCGTTTTCTTTTGCGACGACGATTTCCATCTCGACGCAAAGCGCTTTAACCTGCAATCGACACGCTGCGCAGGTTTGGTCCACGGCTTTTCCGACCGGACGAAACGGCGGGGGAGTGGGCCGATGTACAATCTTTACGACATCATGCAGGCGGCCCAGCAGGGACAGGCCGCCGCCAACATCGCCAACCAGTTCGGCCTCTCCGTCGAACAGAGCCGCAAGGCGATCGAAGCCATGCTGCCGGCCTTCTCGCTGGGGCTGCAGCGGGCGACCCAGAGCCAGCAGGGGCTCCTGAACACCATGGGGCTGATGGGCAGCGGCCAGTTCACGCCCTTCTTCGAGCAGGCCGCGGCGACGCGGACGCCGAACGCGCCGGCCCAAGGGGCGAGCGTCGTCGAGACGGTGTTCGGCTCGCCCGAGGTGACCCGGCAGGTGGCGGCCCACGCCGCCGTGCTCTCCGGCGTCAGCCCGGAGGTGCTGCTGCGCATGCTGCCGCTGATCGGCTCCATGATCATGGGCGGCCTGTTCAAGGTCGCCATGGAACAGGGGATGGGCCAGTTGCTCGCCCAGTCGGCCGAGTTCATGCAGCGGGCCGGCGGCGGCACCGCGGCGGCACAGCCGCCTCAGCCGCCGCCGAGCGCGACCGACAGCGCCGCCGACATGGTGGGCAAGATGGTCGCCAATTCGCTCAAGGCCATGTTCAGCGTCTTCCCGGCGTCGTCGAAGCCGGATGCGCCGCCGTCGCAGCCCGCCTCGGCGCCGCCGCGTGGGAGCGCGCCTCCACCGCCTCCCGCAGCCGCTGCCGCGACGGCCCCGCCGCCCGACGCGCCCCCGGAGGTCGGCGACGAGCCGTTCGATGCCGCCAAGGCCGGCTTCGAGCATCTCAACCGCATGTTCGAGACCGGGCGCACGGTGCAGGACCAGCACCTGGCCGCCATGCGCGCCATTTTCGACAGCTTCGCACCGGCGCCGAAGAACGGAGCTGAGAAGCCGACGGGCTCCGAGTAGCGCCGCCGCGCCGAGGCGGCCGACGCCTCAGCCCTCCCGGGCGATGGCCCGGTAGCCGATGTCGCGGCGGCAGAAGCCCTCGGGCCAATCGATACGATCGACTCCGGCGTAGGCGCGCCGCTGCGCCTCGGTCACCGTGCCCCCCGTCGCCGTGACCGCCAGCACCCGGCCGCCGGCTGCAAGGAGCCTCTCGCCCTCGCGCCGGGTGCCCGCCTGGAACACCATCAGCCCCGGATCCGCCGCCTCCGCCGCATCGATGCCGCCGATCTCCGAGCCGGTCGTCACCGGGCCCGGATAGCCTTGCGTGGCCATGACCACCGTCAGGGCGACCTCCGTGGACCAGCCGACAGCGACGTCGCGCAAGCCGCCGCCGATCGCCGCCAATGCCACGTCGACGAGGTCGCCCTGGAAGCGCGGCATCAGCACCTGGCACTCCGGGTCGCCGAAGCGTACGTTGTATTCGATGAGCTGGGGGCCGGTGGCGGTGAGCATCAGCCCGGCGTAGAGCACGCCGACGTAGGGCGTGCCGCGCTGGGCGAGGCCCGCCACGGTCGGCGCGATGATCTCGGCCATGACGCGCCGTTCCAGCTCGGGGGTGACGACGGGCGCCGGCGAATAGGCGCCCATGCCGCCGGTGTTGGGGCCGCGGTCGCCATCGAAGGCGCGCTTGTGGTCCTGCGCCGTGCCGAACGGGATGGCCGTCGTCCCGTCCGAGATGGCGAAAAAGCTGGCCTCCTCGCCGACCAGGCAGTCCTCGATCACCACCTCGGCGCCGGCGGCGCCGAGGCCGCCGCCGAACATCATGGCCAGCGCCTCCTCGGCCTGCGCCACCGTCTCGGCGACGACGACCCCCTTGCCGGCGGCGAGCCCGTCCGCCTTGACCACGATCGGCGCGCCGCGGGCGCGGACGTAGGCGAGGGCCGGCTCCAGCCCGTCGAAGCGGGCGAAGCCGGCGGTGGGAATGCCGAACTCGGCGCAGAGCTCCTTGGTGAACGCCTTCGAGCCCTCGAGCTGCGCCGCTGCGCGCGTCGGGCCGAAGGCCTTGATGCCCTGAGCCGCGAGATCGTCGACCAGACCGGCCACCAGCGGCGCCTCCGGGCCGACGAACACGAGCCCGATGGCCTCGGCGCGGCAGAAGGCCGCGACGGCGCCGTGGTCGGCCACGTCGAGCCTCACGTTCTCGCCGATGGCGGCAGTGCCCGGATTGCCGGGCGCGATGAACAGCCGCTCGCAGCGCGGGCTCGCCGCCAGTTTCCAGGCCAGCGCATGCTCGCGCCCGCCCGACCCGATCAGAAGAATGTTCATGGCGGCGGCTTATAAGCACGATCGGCGCAGGTGGATACGGCCGTGTGACGGCGCGTGGTCACAGCGCGGACGAGCCGCCGGTCATGAAGCTTAAAGTGCGAGCGTCGTGACGGCGCCGTTGGCAAACTCGCAGTCCAGCAGCCAGTCCGATGCCACCTTGCGAACGAACAAGAACGTGGCCGCGTCGCCCGCGGGCGGCCGCGTGGCGGTGACCACGCAGCTGTAGCTTTCGGTGCCGTGCACGAAGTCGATCGTCTCACTGGGCACGATGTCCTCGTCGAGGCTGTTGGCGAAGGGAAACGGGGCATAGAGCGCCGCCGTGTGCACCGAGTGGACGCGGGCGAGCAAATTGCCGCCGCCGTCGCGGAGCTCGATCGTCGCCACGCAGCTGCGGTGCTCGTCCCCGGAGAGGAAGACGACGTGCTGGATCTGGTTCGCCGCGATATGGGCGAGCACCTCGCGCAACGTGCCCGGATAGCCGTCCCATCCGTCCGAGTGCAGCGCGCTCAGGTTGGCCGGGTCGAGGCGCGTGTCGCGCTGCACCGCTCGCCGGTGCCGAGGCAACAGCATGGAGGGCGACAGGACGAACTTGGGCCCCGGCGAGCCCGTCAGCCACCGCTTCAAACAGGTCATTCTGTCGGCGCTGAACAGCGCTGCGTTCGCCAGCGTCCCGACCTTGCGATGCGTCCGCTGCGTGCGCGTATCGAGCATGAAGAAGGGAAACCCGTCATACGTAAAGGTCTCGAGGTCTGCCTTGAGGCCACGCTGATACTTCTGGAAGGCGGCGAAGCCGCTGTCCTTCATCGCTTTGTTGGCCGCATCGTCCGGGTCTGCGATGGGCTCCCAATTGTCGTCGATCTCGTGATCGTCGAGCAGCATGAAGGATGGCACGCGGCGCAGTGCGCTGCGCACGCTGGCCTGGCGCAGCCAGGCCTCGTAGGGCAGCCGGTAGCGGCCGTCCTTGGCGGTCGGATCGTACAGGCCTGCCGTGGGGTCGACGTAGACCTGGTCGCCGACGAACAGCGTGAAGCGCGGGGCGACGCCCGGATCGCCGCGGAGCCGCTCGACGATGCGCTCATAGGAGCGGTAGGCGACCGGCCCGTCGACGAAACCTGCGGGATACTGGCAGGAGGCCAACGAAAACCGCGTGCCGCCCGCCTCGGGCACCGTCGGAGACACCGTCGGTGGATCATACGGAACGACGCCGTCCAGCAGATCCCGATCCATCTCGGCGAGGCTGGCCAGCACGCCGTTGCCGGCCGGCAGGTCGAACGCGAGGCTCGTCGTGGTGGCCCCGACCACCCTTCCCCCAGGCGCAAGCTCGAGCCTGCGACCTTCCATTCGCCGCGGGCCACGATAGACGAGCCTGGGTGAGCCGGCCTTGCTGCCATCTCCGGCGCCCGGACGGAGCGCGGGGATCGCCAGTGCATGGTGGACCGCATTTGCCATCAGCTCGAAGCGGTCGAAGCCAAACTCATCGCCCGGCTTATCGCCGCCGCCCGCGGGAGCGAACCAGTGCACTCGCTTGGTGCCCGCATCGGCCCGGAAATAGCCTTCGGTCCTCGCCAGCAGGGCATCCGCCTCGTCATAGATGAGCAGGATCAGCAGCGCGTTGCCGGGGTGGGCGGGATCGTACCCCGGCATCGCCGTCGGCAGCGGCACCCTGAAGGCGTACCAGCCGCCACCTGCCGGCCCTGAACCACCACCCGATGCCGGCGTCGGATCGCCCGCCGGGGACGGCAGCGGGTAGATGGCCAGGTGGGCGAGAACGTAGGGCAAGTCCCAGGGTTGGCCGGGATCATCGGGACGCAGGATATCGTCGCCGGAGAGCTGGATGCGCAGCATCGCCGCCGCCTCGGCCTGCCGGTGCGAGGGCAACGATCCGACCCGCGCGACGAGGGGCGCGTCGCCGTCGTCCAGCGTGATGATCGGCCCGATCCAGGGCGGATAGGCCGTCTTCGTCGTGTTGCCGACGTTCGGCTGGTTGTAGAGATCGGCGTCGAGAAACCACTGGATCTGCTGGAAGGTGGCGAAGCGGGTGGTGCCGATCAGCGCATCCTGATGGCCGGCACCGGGATTGATGAACGGCGTCAGGTAGACGCGCCCGGAATCGTCGAGAATCTTACTCATCCGGTCGACCGTCGACACATGCGACAGGCCGTTCGCCTGTCCGTGCACGCTGAATGTCGGGAAGGGCCAATCCGCCCGGAACAGAAGGCGCGAAACCAGCTCGTTCTGGCCTTCGTAGTCGGTCATCAGGGCATTGCGCGCGAAATGAACGGCCGTCGCGACGGTCTTCAGGCTGAGCGGCCCGAAGTGCTCGTCGATGAACCGCAGCATCTCGGCTTCCATGTTCTCGACGTTGAAGTCCCGGCCGTAGAGGACATCCATGCGGTGGCGCGTGCGCGTCCACGGCGTGCGCGCCGTCGGCCAGAGCGGGTTCTCGATGTCGTACTCCGCCTCGCTGTAGGGCAAGGTCGACAGAACCCGGTCGAAGAGATCGTCGGCGAGCGTCGGATTGGCCGGATGGAACTCGTAGGCGTCCGGCAGGAACTCCAACAGATAGCGCACGACGAAGGCACGGAAGATGTTGGCCGGCGTGAAGACGACGAGGGGACCGACCTGCGTGAAGGCGGCGCGGGCGACCAGGCCGTCGATCTTGCCGCCCAGCACCGCCATGCTGAAGACGATCGTGCCCATGCAGTGGGCCACCACGTCCACCTGGCCGTCGATCGAGGCGGCCGCGGCCCGCTCGATCACCCTGCGGACATCCGTCGCGCCGATCTGGTCGAAGCTCCACGCTGCCTTGGCCGTCGGGTGCGCCGGGCTGGTCCTGAGATCGGCCACCCAGATGTCGCGTCCGGTCGCCCACAGGTGGCTGGCGAGATTGGGAGTCACCGCGTGGTGGGCGAAGGTGGTGCCGCCGGCGCTATAGCCGTGCAGCATCACCACCGGCCGCTTCGACGTGCCCGGCCGCGGATAGCGGGTGATGAGCACCTCCCCCGGCACCTCGTGCGTGCCGAGATCCGGCATCTCGTTGCCGAGGGGAATGGTGATGATCTCGGCCGCCACCGAGTCGCCGCCCGGCAGCGCCAGATGCAGCGGCGGGCGGAAGACGATGACGTCGTTGCCGGGATCCACGTCCTTGTCCGGCGATCGGAAGCTCCAGAGGTGGAGGCCCAGCAGCAGCCGCAGCGCATAGCCGAGGAAGCCCGCAAGCTCGCCCAAGGCGCTCACGCCGTCGGTCTGCCGCGTCAGCTGGATCAGCGGCACGCCGATGCGCGCGAGATAGCCGACATCGAGCGTCAGCAGCGGCGCGGCATCCATATCGAGGCCCGGGAACTGGTCGAGCGTCACCTCCATGAGCTGGCGCCACGGATTGGCGCGCCGGTTGTAGGTGAAGGTCTTGGCGCCGACGATCCGGTCGCCGTCGAGTGCCAGGCTGGCGCCGGCATCGGGCGTGCCGACGCTCAGATCGTAGACGAAGGCGCGCACCTCGCCGGCGCGGCTGGCGAGGGCGAGACCCGACTTGGCACGGCTCAGCGGATCCGGGCCGTCGTCGCCGTCGGCCGCGGCCTGATAGACGTCGCGCATCCCGCGGTTCAGCAGCCACGCCCTGCCGGCTGCCCAGATCCGCTCCCAGGCCGAGGTGGCCTGGCGCTCGAACACCGTCAGGCTCCCGGCGAGCGGCGCCCGGAAAACCGCCATAGCGTCGAGCTTCTGCTCCCGCAGCCCGGGCGGATCCCAGGTCAGCTCGAGCGCGTCCCAGTCGGCCCGCGGAAAGATGCGGATCGCGCTGCGCGCCAGCCCGTCCGACTGGTCCGTCGCCACCTGGAGCGTCGCGTCGCCGCCCTGGCCGGGGACGAGGTCGGCGAGCGGCTTGGGGCTGAAGCGCAGCGTCAGCTCGACGACATAGTCCTGCGCCGGCCTGTACTTGGGACTGAGGCGCACCGGACCGACGAGCCGCTCGACAACCTCCACCTCCGTGCGCGGAGGCGGCACGGCCAGGTCCGTCGCGCGAAACACCGGACGGACAAGCGTTGCCCCCGGGGCGACCAGCGGGCCGGCCTCATACCCCCAAGTTGCGGCCAGCGCTTCTGTCGCCCGCAGCGCGACCGCGGCAATGGTCAGGGCCGGGTTGGTCCCGAGCGCGGTGGGGATGATCGCCCCGTCCAGCACCACGAGGCCGTCGTAGACCGCATCGGAGCTGCCGGTCGAGAAGACACGGCCGAGGTGATCGACGACCCCGGCCGCGCCGCTATCGGCCATGGCGCAGCCACCGAGCGGATGCACCGTCGTCAGCGGGCCGCGCTTGTCGGCGAGCAGCCAGGTGAGCTCCGACGGCAGCAGCTTCCAGAGCGGATTGGCGATCACGCGGCCGCCCGTGTCCTGGGCGAGACCGGCAAGGGCGGCGATCTCTCCGTCGAAGACGGGCTGCTGCGGCAGCCCGGCGAAGTGCATCCGCGCAATGCCGTCGTTGTCGTCGCTCACCGCGCCGTCGAGCGTGATCACGCCGGCGGCCCCATCGTCCGCCATGACCGCATAGACCGCCGAATGCCCGATGCGGCTGGTCGGAGCGGCATAGATGTCATCGTTCGGAAAGCCGCGCTGGTGGCTCGACCAGTCGAATTCGTCCAGGCTGTGCAGCGTGTTGACCGCTGCGAACAGCTCGGTGAAGGCAAGCCGGAGCCCGGCCGGCACCGCCAGTTCCTCGATCAGCACGCCCGCCGCCTGGCGCAAGTCGATGATGCCGGTAATCGTCGGGCCTATGGCCCGCTGCGAGGGCTGCGTCGCGGCGTCGGCGACGGCGTTGACGGTCGCAGCGGTGGCATAGTCGGCGACCAGCATGTCGCCATTGGTGGAGCAACGCCTGCCGAGTTGCGTCCTCGACAGCTTCAGCCCGGCGGCCTGCGACCGCAGCAGGATCTCGTTCGACCCCAGGGTGCCGGCCGCGAGCACGACCTTGCGGGCTCGAATCCTCAGCGGCTTTCCGTCGCGCTTGCGCAACTTGGCGTCGGTGTAGACGGCATTGACGATCCAGCCGGCCGTCGCCTGGTCCTGTTCGATGCTCAGCACCGTCGCGCCGCTGAAGATCTCGGCTCCGTTCTGTTGGGCGCGCACCAGCAGGCCGACGTCGAGCGAATGCTTGGCGCCGAAGTTGCAGCCCGTTGCACAGTCGCCGCAGCGGACGCACTTGTTGAGCTGGACGTTGCCGGCGCTGGTCGACTGCGTCATGGCCACCGTGATCGCCGCTGCCCGGAAGTGGCCGGCGGGAGCCAGGTCCCTGATGGACTTGAATTTCTGCGGCAGGCCGTCGGGGTGGTCGGCAATCGTGTTGGGGGCGCCGGCGCGCCGCGCCCCCAGCATGTCGGCGGCGCGGTCGAAGAACGGTTGCAGGATGGACAGGTCGGCGAGCTGGCTCGGCCACCCCTGCGCGAAGACGGACGGCAGGGGCACCTCCATCACCCCCGCATTGATCAGCGAGCCGCCACCGACCCCGTTGGCCACGACGGTCGCGACCTCGGCGCCCAGCCTGACGTCGAACAGACCGTCTTTCTGATTGTCTTGCCGGATATGACCCGGCAGCTCGCCGAGGCCGGTCGGGAACGCGCCGGGCAGATACTCCTTGCCCCGCTCCAACACGGCCACGGTGATCGGAGCGCCGCCCTGATGGCGCCCGGCGAAGGTCGCTGCGGCGATCGCGCCGCCATAGCCGCTGCCGATGATCAGGACATCGACATGCGTCGTGTCCGGCGCGCTGCGCACGCGGTCGACAAGGCGTTCGAAACCTTGCGAAACCCACGCGGTCCGGGAATTATCGAGGTCGGCGCCCATCTTCACGCCGCCATCCGCCGAATCTGCAAGTATTTCGCCAGAAGAGAGCGCGGGCTGTCGGAATTTCCGACACAAAGCCCCCCTTCGCGAACACGCCCGTCGCCATGGCGCATCCCCTTATTCCGCATCGCATAAAGCGACCGACAGCTTCACCATACTCTTTCCGGCCGCATTGTATAGCTGATTCGCCGATGCGAGCTTCGGCAACATTTCTTTCGTGGCATGCTACCGGTGGGTCGGTCGAGGACTTGCGATGAGCCGTCGAAACGCTACGGAATATTCGGCCGAAGGCTGGGCAAATGCGTCGTGAATGCTAGACTGGCGAGCGGCACGGGCGCCCGAAATGCTTGTATAGAAGAGCGAAGTGCAGCCAGCCGAATTGGCCGGCACAAGGAGCAGTAGGCCTATCCTCAACTTAGCTCGCGCGCTGGTTGCGGGCGAAGCCAAATCGTCACTGCAGGGCAAGGCTCATGGACCAGACAAGTCACTTGCTGGAGAGCTTTCTGCCTTTTCGACTGCTCGGCCGTCTCCACGGCGCGCAAGGTGAGCGCCCCGCCGCGGTGCAGTTTCCGGCAGCGGTGCTGTTCGTCGACGTCTCGCGCTTCACGGCCCTGGTCGAGCAGTTGGCCCGCCGCGGCCCAGGCGGCCTGGAGCAGATCCCCAAGCTGCTCAGCCTGTCCTATGCGCGGTGCGCGGAGCATGTCGGTGCCTGCTCGGGCGAGGTTGCCTACTTCGCCGGCGACGCCCTCCTCGCCTATTGGGCGGCCGACGATGGCGACCTGCCCCGTGCCACGCGCAGCGCCGTGCAATGCGCGCAAGCGATCTGCCATGATCACTATGCGCGACCGCAACTGGTGGAGGGGGAGGCCGAGCCTGCCCTGCACTTCGGCATCGGCGCGGGCACGCTGTGGGCCGCGGCCGTCGGAGGGGAGCCGATCTGGAATCTCGTGATCGGCGGCGACGCGGCGGCGGACGCGGCCGCCGCCGTCGCACGGGCGCGCAGTTGGGAATGCGTGCAGTCCAAGGCCGCCGCAGGCGCCGGGGCAAGCCCGACGACGGACGAGGCCCCGTGTCCGCAGACGTACATTCCGGAGGATCCGCCGGTCGAGTGGCTGGCGGATTTCCTCGCGCCTCAGTTGCGGGATGCGCTGCTGGCCGCGGGGCGGCGCGCGGATCACGGAACAAGCGACATCACGGCCGTCGCGGGCCGGGAAGCCCTGGTGAGCGCGCGCCTGGACGCGCTCGCGGAAATTGGCCCCATATCCGCGCTGTTGGCTCGCATCGACGGACTGGACTGTGCCTCGCCCGATGCGCTGGCACGCCACCAGAGCCTGTGCCTGTCACTTCAGCAGATCCTGCGCGATCACGGCGGGCCGCCGGGTGAGCTGCTGTTCGACGACAAGGGACTGATCTTCGTCGCCGCGTTCGGCGCCCGCGGCACCTTCCATCGTGACGATCCCCGGCGCGCCATAGCGAGCGCCCGCGCCGTGAGCATCGCCGTTCGGCAGATCGGCCTCAACCTTTCGATCGGCGTGGCCACCGGCGAAGCCCTCTTCCGCGTCGTGGGCAGCACCCGGCGCCGACAGTTCATGGTCCTCGGCCAATCGATGAATCGAGCGGCGCGGCTGATGACGTCGACCAGAGAGGGAGTCTTGTGCGACGCCCCGACGGAACGGGCGGCGCGCGCGACGTTCGCGTTCGAGCGGCAGGGCACGCTTCAGCTCGACGGGCTGGGCGACATGGCGCCGGTGTTTCGCCCGATTGCGGCCCGCCCCCCACCGCCCGCGCCGACCCGCTTGATCGGCCGGCAGGCGGAGCTGGATTTCCTGCGAGACGCTTTTGCCGACGTGCGCGCGGGGGAAAACCGGCTCGCCGTCGTGCTCGGCGAGCCCGGCATCGGCAAGACCACCCTCGTCAACGCCTTCGCTGCCGAGTTGCGGGCGGCCGGCACGATGGTGTGCATGTCGGGGGCCGAGCGCGACGATCGGCGCACCTCCCTGCTCGCCTGGCGGCGCGTGCTGAAATCCCTCGCCGGCCTGCCGGCGGACACGGCCGGCCACGAGGCGCTCGCGCACATCGGTCAGCAGGTCCGGCACATTCCGGCCATCGCCGAGCGGCTGCCGCTGCTGGGGGATGTGCTTGCTATCGACACACCGCAGACCGAAGGGACGCGGCACCTCGAAAGCGCCCACCGAGCGGACGCGACCATGCGCCTGGTGGGGGCGATCATCGGCGCTTTGGCGCCACGCCCGCTGACTTTGATCCTCGAAGACAGTCAATGGCTCGACTCCGCCTCCTGGCGGCTTATCGAGTGGGTGCTCTGCTCGCTGCCGTCGCTGCTGCTCGTGCTCTGCGTCCGCTCGGAAGAGGTTCCCGAGGAGCTGAGAAGCCTGCGGCTGAAGGCCAGCACGACGCGGACCGACGCCGAGCCGGACGGCGCGGCGCGCTACCTGCGCATCGTCGAGCTCGGCGAGCTCGGTGAGCCCTCGATCCAGGAGCTCATAGCCCGCACCCTCGGCGGGCCTCCACCCCAGCAGGATATCGCCGGACGGGTCGCGGAGCTGGCCGGCGGCAACCCCTTCTTCGCCGAAGAGATCGCCTTGACCCTGAAGAGCGAAGGACTGATCACCGAGCGCGACGGGCATTGGCGGTCGATCCAGCCGCTCGACGGGCTTCGGCACTTCGACGGGGTCGAACGGGTTATCCGCGAGCGCGTCGACCGTCTTGATGCGGCGACGCGGGACGTCATCCGGGCGATGGCCGTGGTCGGACGGTCCTTCTCCGGGGCGGCCGTCGAGGCGATCCATGACAGCCCGATCAACACGCCGATCGAAACGTTGATCGAAGCCCAGCTGATCCGGCGCGCCGCAACGCCCGGGCTGTACGAGTTCCGCCACGACCAGATCCGGGACGTGATCTACGGATCGGTCCCCAGCGACCTGCGGAAGCGCTTGCACGAAGCCCTCGCGCGCTGGCTCGAGGCGAGCCCCGCAGACGTGCTCGGTACCGAGACGGCAGTGCTTGTCCAGCACTTTGAAGCTGCGGGCAACAACGAGAAGGCCGTCAAATACGCAGAGGTGGCGGCCACCCATGCACTGCAGATCGGTGCCTTCCGTGAGGTCGAATCGTTCATCGGCATCTGCCTGGAGCACGAGCCGAAGCGTCAGCTTTGGAGCGACGAGCAGAAGCTCAAGTCGGTGCGCTGGCGGCGGCAGCTGGCCGAGGCGCACTACTATCGCGGTGACATCGGCGCCCAGGCCGTCGCCGCCAGGCACGCCCTCAACATGGTCGGAAGGCCCGTTCCCGCTACGGCCACCTCCACCTACCTGCGCCTCATCGCACGCGCGGCACAGCTCACGTTCCAGCAGGCCTTTCCGCCACGGCCGGATCCGGCTCGCGACGACAATCGGCTGCGCTGGGAGGAAGAGCTCGCCCGCTGCCTGAACCAGGCTGCCATGGTGGATTATTTCGAGCTGCGCTTCTCGCGCGGCATGTGCAACCTGATCGGCGCCGCCGTGCATGCGGAACGGACGGGCCTCTCCGCGGATACCGCCGTGGCAGCGTCGCAGCTCGGCTGCGGCCTCGGCATGCTCGGCTGGCGGCAGGCCTGCGCCCATTTCATGGCGCGGGCCGAGGCGGCGGCAACCACCATCGGCGATCCCGCCTTGCATGCGCACGTCTGCACCCTGGATGCGCTCTGGCAGCTGGGGCGGGGCGAGTGGCCG
Source organism: Chelatococcus sp. KU-N122 (assembly GCF_055391085.1). Taxonomy (NCBI): domain Bacteria; kingdom Pseudomonadati; phylum Pseudomonadota; class Alphaproteobacteria; order Hyphomicrobiales; family Chelatococcaceae; genus Chelatococcus; species Chelatococcus sp. KU-N122. The sequence continues at coordinate 8,418,412 of NZ_AP043981.1, forward strand.
ATGGTCGATCGCCGCATCGATCAGGCCCAGGCCTTGTCGCTCAGGGCGGGTGACCAGCTGCGCTGGTGCAATGCGCAGGGGATGCGCTTCTGGACTCAATACTATCGCGGTGATCAGGGGGCCTGGGAGCCGACCACCGTCGCACTGCTCGAGCGCGCGCAGAACACCGGAAATATCCAGCAGGAGATCTGGGCGCTCCGCTGCAAGGCCTTGTGCCTGCTGCACACCGATCGTCCGCGCGAGGCCGTGGAGCTCCTGCGCCTCATCAGATCGGCTGCGCCCCATACGGTCGATTTTGCCGCGCAGATCTCGGCCGTCGGGGCGCTCGCCCTCGCGCTCGCCCGGATCGGCCGCCCGGCCGAGAGCGTCGAGGCGGTGGCCGAGACACTGCGCCTGCTCCGGGACATGCCGCGCCCGTCGTCGCACAGCATCATCGTCGGCATCGCCGGGGCGCTGGAAGTCCTCCTGCGCGGGCGGGAGGCTGGCCTCTCGCAAGACTACGAGCTGTGGAGCCGCTGGGAGACGCAGGCGCTGCATGAGCTCAAGCGCTACTGCAAGGTGTTCCCGGTCGGCCTGGCGCAGCTGGGTCTATGGACAGGCGTTTCCCGCTGGCTCGATGGCCGCAGGGACGAGGCGGTCTCGCACTGGGAGCAGGCGCTCGCCGCCGCTCACCGGTTGGCTCTGCGGAAGGATGAGTCGCTCATCGCAGCCGAGATGCGACGCCGGCTGGATCGGGATGCGGCCCTGTAGTTCCGCCCCAGCGTCAGCCCGTGGCGACGCGCCGGCCGTGCTCGTCGATCACCCGTTCGCCGTCTTCCTTGACGAACTCGCCCTGCGACGCCGGCAGGAGGTCGAGCACCAGCTCGGAGGGCCGGCACAGCCGTACGCCCTTGGGGCTCACCACGATCGGCCGGTTGATGAGGACCGGGTTCTCGACCATGGCGTCGATCAGGTCTGCGTCGCTGAGGGCCGGATTGTCGAGGCCGAGGTCGGCGTAGGCGGAATCCTTGGCGCGGATCACGGTGCGGACGTCGAGGCCCATCCGGTCGATCAGCTGGCGCAGCATGAAGCGGCTCGGTGGCGTCTTCAGGTATTCGATCACGTGCGGCTCGACGCCGGCGTTGCGGATCATGGCGAGCACGTTGCGCGAGGTGGCGCAGGCGGGGTTGTGGTAGATGATCACGTCCATGTCGGCCTCCCGCCGGGATGAGCGAACCTTGATCGGCCGCGCGCGGCCCGTCAGCAGCTTAAGGCATCGCACGCGCTGACCGAAGACACCATACGGGCCAGCGATTTGCTGCCGGGATAGCCCAGCACGCCCATGCCGGCGAGCACGAACGAGGGCGTCGCCGAGAGCCCCATGGACGCCACGAGCTTCATCTGCGCGGCGAGCGCCGCCCGCACCTGGGCACTGTCCGCCGTCTTCTCGACGGTGGCGCGGGGAATGCCCAGTGCCGCAGCCGCCTCCAGCGCAGCCTGCCCGTCGATGAGCCCGCGGCGGGCGAACAGGGCCCGGTGCAGCGCATAGGCCGTCGCCCGCCCCTTCAGCTTCAGCACGGCGAGCTCCACCTTGGCCGCCTGCGCCGATTGCGGCGACAGGATCGGGTTGTTGACCAGCCCGATCCTGAGCTCAGGATTGGCCTTCAGCAGCGCCTCGACGTCGTCGGCCGCCTTGTGGCACCAGGGGCAGTTGTAGTCGTAGGCCTCGACGAGGGTGACGTCGGGCGTGGCTGCGCCGACCCAAACAACGCCCACGAGCTCGTCCAGCTGCGAAGTGAGTTCCACCGGCAGCCGCAGGTTCGGTATCGCCGCACCGTCGTCCGAGGTCAGCGGCAGCCATTGGCCGGAATCCTGAGCCCGTCCGCGCGTGACGGGCAGCACGGCGCCCGCAATCCCCGCGCTGGCCGCCAGCCCAGCCAGGACCCGCCGTCGATCGATCATGATAGCCACCTTGCAGCTTGCTCCCGCGCTCCGACGAATCGTGGGATGCGTCAGCTCACGCGATCAGCTCGACCAGGGAGATAGGGCGGGATGATGGCTGCGCAGGCGTTATCCTGGCGGCGCTCCGCTCAGCCTGGCGGGTGCGGCCAGGGGCGCTGCGGCCCGCGCATCGCCTCGAACGCCTTGGCCATCCGCAACACGCCGATGTCGTCGAAGCGGCGGCCCACGATCTGGAGCCCGATGGGAAAGCCCGTGGCGCTGTAGCCGGCGTTGATCGAGGCGGCCGGGTTCTCCGCCATGTTCCAGGGCACGGTGAAGCCGATGTGCTGCAGCGGCAGCATCGGATCGTTGGTGGGCGAGGCGAATTCGGCCGGGAAGCTCACCACCGGCGCCACCGGCGACAGGATGTAGTCCAAGTCGGCGAAGGCGCGCGCCGCCTGGGCCCGGACGGCCATGGTGCCGTTGTAGCCGTGCATGACGTCGAGGGCCGAGTACGTCGAGCCGCTCTCGGCCCAGGCCAGGATGTAGGGCAGCAGCTTGGCCCGCCGCTCCGGCGGCAGCTTGCGGACGTCGTCCCACGAGCGCACACGCCAGAACCGGTCGAGGCCGTCGAGCTGCTGCTGGTCCATCACCGGAGCGACCTCGCTGACGATGGCGCCGGCGGCCGCGAAGGCGCACGCCGCGGCGATGATCAGGGGGCGGATCTCCGGGTCGAGCGGCAGGCCCGAGCCGGCGTCGAGCATCAGGCCGACGCGCTTGCCTTTGATCGCGCCGTCGAGGGCGGACCAGTCGACGGGATCGGCCGGCAGGCTCATGTGATCGCGCCAGTCCGGCTGCGACAGCACGCTCAGCATCAGCGCGGCGTCCGCCACGGTGCGCGTCATCGGCCCGGCGCAGCGCCCGAAGTAGGGTGGATCGATCGGCACCCGGCCATTGCTCGGCTTCAGCGTGAAGATGCCGCACCAGTTCGCCGGCAGGCGCACCGAGCCGCCGATGTCGGTGCCGAGGTGCAACGGCCCGAAGCCCGCGGCGCAGGCCGCGCCCGCACCGGCGCTGGAGCCGCCGGTGTTCTTGCCAAGATCCCACGGATTGCGCGTCACGCCATGGAAGGTCGACACGCCCGACGACAGCATGCCGTACTCGGGCATCGTCGTCTTGGAGAAGATGATGGCGCCGGCCTCCTGCAAGCGGGCCGCCGCTGGGGCATCTGCCGTCTGCGGCACCAGCTCGATGGCGGCGCTGCCGAGAGGCATCGGCACGCCCTTGGTGGCAACGTTCTCCTTCAGGGTGGCCGGCACGCCGTCGAGCGGACCCAGCGGCTCGCCGCGCCGCCAGCGCGCCTCCGATTCGCGGGCCCCCCGCCGCGCCGTGTCCGGCTCGAAGGCGTAGAGCGCATTGATATGCGGGTTCCACACGCCGATGCGGGCAATGACGTCGTCGATCACCTCCACGGGGGAGAGCTCGCGGGTGCGGTAGCCGGCCACGAGTTCGACGGCCGTCAGGTCATGGAGGGCTGTTGGGCGGGACATGGACTTGATCACTCCGGAACGCGGACGGCAGGCAGGCAAGACCGATGCCCATCTGCCGATCATGCTCCGGGCGAAGCTTCAGCTCCACACGCGGGGCCGCGCGCGGCCATCAACGCTCGTATGCGCTCAGCCGCGGGGCAAGCCGTAGAAGCGCGCAGGATTGTCGACGAGGATGCGCCGCTGCACATCCGGATCGGCGGTGTAATCCGCGAGCCCGTCGAGAATCTCGCCGACGTCGGGGCGCTCGCCGGGGTCGTAGAGCCCGACATGGGGCCAGTCGCTGCCCCAGACCATATGGTCCGGCGCGGCGTCGATCAGCGCTCGCGCAAACGCGAAGGTGTCGCGAAACGGCTTCGCCTCCCCCGACAGGCGGAAGCCGCCGGACAGCTTGACGTAGCAGCCGGTGTCGCGGACCAGGCGCAGGACGGCCTGAAAATCAGGATGATCGACGCCGGCCTGGGCCGGGCACCAGCCCATGTGGTCGATGGCGAAGGGCACGCGGAGCCGGGCGAGACGAGGCGCCAGCTCAGGGTATGACGGGCCTTTGACCGCCACCTGGATATGCCAGCCGATCTCGGCGCACCGGTCGGCCAGCGCCTCCAGGCTCTGCATGCCGACGCCGCCGCCGACGATGTCGAGGATGCGGATACCGGTCACGCCGGCATCCTTGAGCTCGGCGAGCTCCGCATCGGGGGTCGAGGTATCGATGACGGCGACGCCGCGCAGCCGGTCCGGATAGCGCCGAAGGGCTTCGAGCAGCAGACGGTTGTCGGTGCCGTGGGCGCTGACCTGGACAAGGACGCCATAGGCGAGCCCGACCGTGTCCAGCACGGCGATGAAGTCCGCAGGCGATGCCGCAGGTGCGGTGAAGTGGCGATCCGGCACCAGCGGGTAGCCCGGCGGCGCGCCGATCACATGCGCGTGGGTCTCCCAGGCGCCGGCCGGCACCCTCAGGCGCCGCGGCGGCGTCGCCGGACGCGGCGGCAGGCAGTCGCGGATGGTGCCGTCGTAGTGGAACATGATCGCCTCAGGTCGTCGTGCGGTCGAGGATGAAGTCGACGCCGGCATCGAGCGCGACCTTGCGCACCGCATCGAGGAACGCACCGTTCAGCGGGATGCCGGTCGCCAGCCGCTCGGCGCGGCGCGCGAACTCCGGCTCGCCCGCCACGATCACCGGGCTCGCCGGATCGACCGCCGGTGTCGCCCTGAGGGCGTCGACGATGGCCGCGGCCTCCTCCTCGAACGAGCCGCCGAGGCGGAACACCCCAGGGTCGAGCGCGAGAAAGAAGTGGCCGATGTTGTCGGGAGCGCCCGACGCCGCATCGCGCACCCGGAACGGCGAGAACGAGCCGCCGGCGAGCGTGCTGCCGAGCAACTGGGCCATCACGGCAAGGCCGTAGCCCTTGTGCGCGCCGGTCTCGCGCGAGCCGCCGAGCGGCATCAGGCCGCCGACGCCGCCGTCCATGCACAGCCTGAAGCCCTCGTCCGGGTCGGTAACCGCCCTGCCCGCGCCGTCGACCACCCAGCCGACCGGCAACGGGGTGCCGTGGTAGCCGTAGACCTTGACCTTGTTGGCGGCGACCGCCGAGGTCGACATGTCGAGCAGGAACGGGTCGCGCTGGGCAGCCGGTGCCGCGAACGCGATCGGGTTCGTCCCCAGCATCGGCAGCGTGCCCCCGGTGGGAATGACGGCGACGGTGCGGGCTGACGAGGTGACCAGCGCCAGCGCGCCGCGCCGGGCCGCCAACTCGGCGTAGAGCCCGGCGGCGCCGAAGTGGTGCGAGTTGAAGACCGAGACCGAGCCGATGCCGCCGGCCTTGCACTTGTCGACGGCGAGGTTCATCGCCGTGATGGCGACGCCGTGGCCAAGGCCCGCGTCCGCGTCGATCACGGCGGTGGCCGCGTTCTCGCGGACGATGCGCGGGCTGGCCGTCATGTTCAGGCCGCCCGCCCGCCGCATCTGGTCGTAGAGCGGCAGCATGGACGCGCCGTGGGATTCGATGCCGCGCAGGTCCGTCTCGACCAGGCAGTCGGCGATGACGGCCCGATCCGCCTCGGGCATGCCCCAGGCCTCCAGGACCAGCAGCACCTGCTGCTTCAGCAGGGCGGACGTGACGTGGACGAGACGTTCAGTCGAGGGATGGGCCATGCTGCTGCTTCGAGGGACGCGAGCGATCAGGGTTTGACGTGGCCGCCGGCGCCGGCCTGCTCGGCCGACAGCAGCCAGCGAATGGCTCCATCGGCATCGAGCGGCTCCGCCGGAAGCGGGTAGGTGCGGCCGAGCTCCGCGGTGCGGCGGTAGCGCTCGATCGCCGCGCGCGTCGTCAGGCTCGGCAGACCGAGCGCGAGGATCTCGGTTTCTGCCTGCTCCATCTCGAGCAGCCGCCGGGCGGCGTGCAGCGGATGGGTGCGCAGGTACATGCCGATGTGCTCGCGCAAGGGCGAACGGTCGAAGTCGCTGAGCTGCTCTACGAGCTCGGCGCGCAGCCCCAGCGCTTCGGCCGCCAGCATCGCCTCGGCCACCACCGCATCGAGACCCTTGGCGAAGACGCTGCGCAGCAGCTTCAGCTTCGAGGCATCGCCGATGGCGGAGCCCGCCCGCGCGTCCACGTTGAAGCCGAGTGGTGCCACCATCGCCGCGAACTCCGCCGCCGCCGCCCCCGAGGCCAGCAGCGGCGTGCGGACGCCATGGAGGCTGACGGCGCCCATGATGGCGACGTCGACATAGCCGTCGGGCCCGGCCGGCAGCGCCGCCGCTGCCATGCTCACCTCACGCGGAGACGCCGAGGTGAGGTCGGCGACGATCGCCCCGCCCCGCAGCGCCGGCGCGATCTGTCGCGCGACGGCGACCAGGCTCTCGGCCGTCGTGGTGATGAGCACCAGGTCGGCGCCGGCCGCGGCGGCGGCGGCATCGGGCGCCAGCGCAAGGCCGAGGTCCGCCGCGGTCCGCTCCGCCCGCGGCGATGGCCGCGAGGCGAGGCGCAGCGCAACGCCCTTGTCGCGCAGCGCCCTGGCGAAGATGGCGCCGACCTCGCCGAGGCCGATGAGGGCGACCGATGCGGGCGCGGCGCTCATTTGGCGTTGGTGACCAGCGGACAATCGCTCTCGGCGAGCGGCCGGAACGCCTGGTCGCCGGGAATGACGTCAATGGTCTTGAAGTAGTCCCACGGCTCCTTGGAGTCCTCGGGCGACTTGATCTGGAAGATCTGCACCGGATGCAGCATGCGGCCGTCGGCGCGGATGATGCCGTCACCCAGCAGCGGGTCCTTGACCGGGCCGGACTTCAGCAGGTCGACGATCTTCTTGCCGTCGGCGGTACCGACCTTTTCGACCGCGCCGAGATAGGCCAGCACGGCGGAGTAGACGCCCGCCTGCAGCGCGTCCGGGTGGATGCCGTTGTTGCGTTTGGCGAGCGCAGTGGCGAAGGCGCGCGTATCCGCGTTCTCCGTCCAGTTCATGCTGCCCGCCGCGAGCAGCCCTTGCGTGTCCTTCAGCCCGGCGGCGTGGACCACGGCCAGGTTGAACTGCGGCGCCACGATCTTGTAGCGGTCCGACGTGACGCCGAACTCACGCGCCTGCTTGACCGCGTTGGACAGGTCCGCGCCGCCGTTGGCGAGCACGATGACGTCGGCGCCCGACGCCTGCGCCGTCAGGATGTAGGAGCTGAAGTCGACGGTGTTCAGCGGATGCTTGACCGAGCCGACGACCTCGCCGCCCTGCGCCTTCACCAGGCGGGAGACGTTGTCCTCCAGACTGTGGCCGAAGGCGTAGTCGACGGTGATGAAGAACCACTTCTTGCCGCCGCGCTGCATCACCGCCTTCACCAGCGCATTGGCATTGCCGTAGGAATCCCATGACCAGTGGATGGTGTTGGGCGAGCATTGCTTGCCCGTCAGCTCCGTGGTGCCGACGCCCGACGGGATCATGACCTTGTTGCGCTCGCGGGTGATGCCGACCGAGGCCAGCGCCACCGCCGAGTTGGCGAAGTCGACGACCATGTCGACGTCCTCCTGGTCGTACCACCGCCGGATGATGGCGGCGCCGATGTCGGCCTTGTTCTGATGGTCGGCGAAGATCACCTCGACCGGGCGGTCTCCCACTTTGCCGCCGAACTTTTCGACCGCCATCTTGGCGGCCTGGACCGCGCCGTTGCCGGTGAGGTCCGAGAAGACCCCGCTCATGTCGGTGAGGACGCCGATCTTCACCGTTCCCGTCCTGTCGCCCGCCTGCGCCGTTCCCGCCAGCGCGAGAGCGGCGATGCCCAAGACCGCCGTCAACACCCTCATGACCGTATTCCCCTGTCTTGACCTTATTTCTTGAAGTCGACAACCCGCGCGTTGACGTATTCGAGCTCGCGGCGCATGATCTTCTCTGTCTGCGTCCGCGGAATGCGGTCGATCCGTTCGGCATAGCGAGGCAGCATGTAGCCCGGCACATGGTTGGCGAGGTGGCCGCGGATGTGCGCCAGGTCGAAGCCGGCCTCGGCCACGACGACGGCCTTGATCTCGTCGCCCATGATCGGATCGGGCACCGCAACCACGGCGCAATCGCTGACGCCGGGCAGCTTGCGCAGGTGCTGCTCCAGCTCGTCGGGGGCGATCATCTCGCCGCCGCGGCGGATGACCTCCTTGGAGCGGCCATGGAAGTGGAGATAGCCGTCGTCGTCGAAGCTGCCGATGTCGCCGGTATGGAACCAGAAGTTCCGGCTCGCCTTGGCCAGCTCCTCGGGCTTCCTGTAGTAGCCCATGAGGATGACATTGGGCTGGGACGGGCGCACCACGATCTCACCACGCACGCCCGTGGATTGCGGGTTATCGTCGGTGTCGACGATGCGCACCTCCATGTCGGCGCGGACCCGGCCGTTGGCACCGAGCCTGCGGTCGGCGGCGGTGCTGCCGGAGACCCAGCCGCCCACCTCGGTCATGCCGTAGAGCTCGTGCACCGTGATGCCGAAGCGGGTCTCGACGGTCGAGGCGAGCTCGTGCGTGGTGCCTCCACCGATAGCGAAGCGCATGGCATGGTCGCGGACCGGCTCCGCGTAGCGGGCGGCGAGGATGGCGAGAACGGTGCCGACGAAGGTGCAGCCCGTCGCCCCGAGCGCCCGCGCCTCGTCGAAGAAGCTCGTCGCCGAGAAGCGCGGCGCGAGCGCCAGCGACGCACCGGCGGTGAGCGCCGCCATCACCGCATACATCTGCGGATTGGTGTGGAAGAGCGGCAGGAAGACGAAGATGCGGTCGTCGGCTCCGAGCTCGAGGATACGGACAGTCTCGCGGCCGGTGGCCGCGTAGCCGCCGTGGGCGCACATGACGCCCTTCGGCAGCCCCGTCGTGCCCGACGTGTAGAGGATCGTGCAGAGGTCGTGCGGCGCAGGCGCCGCCGACTCCGCTTCATCGATGCCAGCGAGTTCCGCAAAGAACACCGTGTCCGAGTCGATGACGATGCGCGGGAGCGCGGCCGCCCCGTCGCGAAGACCGCCAGCGCGCGCGTCGATCCAGTCGCTGTCGGCGACGACGAGCTTGGCATCGCACTGGGACACCAGATAGGTGATCGCCTCGCCCATCAGCTGGTTGTTGAGGCAGACCGCGACGGCGCCCACCGCGTTGATGCCGAACCAAGCGACCAAGTAGGCGGCACTGTTCCCCGCGATCAGCGCGACGTGATCGCCCGGCGCGATGCCGTGGGCGCGAAGCCGCGCCGCGAAGCGGCGGGCGAGCGACCAGATCTCGGCGTAGGAGTAAGTCGCAGCGGCCGTGACGGCCAGCGGCCGATCCGGCGCGGACGCCGCCTGCACGGACAGGAGATCGAGGATCATCGCACGCCCGCGTGGCTCAGGAAGTATTTGGCGAGCGTGTTCTTGAGGACTTCCGACGAGCCGCCGCCGATCTCATAGGTCTTGGCATCGCGGAAATAGCGGCTGAACGGCGCGTTCACCATCGTGCCGTAGGCGCCGCAGACCTGGATGGCCTTGGAGGCGACATCGGTCGCCACCTCGGCGGCGATCAGCTTGGCGCCGCTGGCGTAGCGCATGACGTCGTCATGGCTGTCGAGCGCCTCGGCGGCGCGGTAGACCAGGAGCCGCGCCGCATCGATCCGGGCCAGCGCGTCGGCGAAGTACCATTGGATGCCCTGGAACTGGATGACCTTCTGGTCGAAGGCCACACGGTTGGCGGTGAACGCCAGCGCCGCGTCGTAGGCGGCGCGGGCGATGCCGACGCTGATGCCGGCCGCCAGCGTGCGGGAATAGTCGAGCGTCGTCACCGCCTGGCGCACGCCCTTGCCGTCCTCGCCGATGAGATGGTCCAACGGCAGGCGCACGCCCTGGAGCCGGATATTGACGTGCGGCCCGTTGCGCAGGCCCATGGTCGCGGAGTTGTGCCCAACGTAGGACGACAGGCCCTGGCTCTCGCGCGGGACGGCGAAGGCCGACACGCCAGCCTCGGTCTGGGCCAGGATGACGAAGAACTCCGCCTCCGAGCCCGAGGTGATGAACGACTTCTCGCCGTCGAGCACCCACTGGCCGCCCTCGCGGCGGGCCTTGGTGTCGAGCTTGCGGATGTCGCTGCCGTGGGAGGCCTCGGTCAGCGCATAGGAGGCGATCAGCCCCTTGGCGAAGCGCGGCAGGTAGCGCTCCTTCAGGCTGTCGGAGCCGAACAGCCTGATGATGGTCTGCGCCTGGAAGATGGTGATCAGCGAGATGGCGACGGCGGCGCTGCCGTAGCCCACCTCCTCGCAGACGGCGACGGCAGACGCATAGGGCTCGGCCCGCCCGCCATACTCCTTGGGCAGGCAGATGGCGTTGCAGCCCAGCTGGGCCAGCTCGCGCACCAGATCGGTCGGATAGACGTCGCGGGCATCGATGTCGTGCGCCGCGGGAGTGACCCGCTTCTCGACGAAACTCCTGACCTGCCGGACCAGCGCCTCGTTGACGTAGGGACGCCAAAGGTCGCGCGCTTCCTCGCTCATTCCGTTGTTCTCCAAATCGTCGCAATGGCGTAGGCCTCCCCCTATTGATCGTCAATAGGATATGAAATATCAATTAGATGATATTGAGGGATTCATGCGCACACGAACAGCCAAGGCCGGGGCCGTCACCGTCAAATCGTCGCTGCGGACGCTGGAGATTCTGGAGTATTGCGACAGTGTTATGCGCAGCGTAACGATAACCGAATTGGCGGATAAGCTTGGCTATCCGCAATCGAGCACGTCGACACTTGTGCAGAGCATGATCAACGCGGGCTATCTCGTGCTCGACCCCGATGGCCGCGGCATCGCGCCGAGCAGCCGCGTCTCGTCGCTCGGCCGCTGGATCGAGCCGGCGGTGCCGCGCGCCGAGGTCAAGGCCTTCATGCAGGCGCTGGGCGCCGAGACCGGCCAGACGATCCTGCTCGGCGTGCCCCACGATCTGTGCGTGCGCTACATCGACGTCGTGCCGGGACGCCACGCCATGCGGCTGGAGATCCCGATCGGATCGAAGCTGCCGCTGGTCGAATCCGGCATGGGCCGGCTGCTGCTGTCGCAGATGAGCGACGACGACGTGGCCGTGCTCGTCGCCCGAACGCGCGAGCGGGTCGACGCCGAAGGCGCCGCTGGCGTCGGTGCGTCCGAGCTGGTCAACATCTGGAACGCCGACCCCGTGGTGCCGGCACTGGCGGAGCTGCTGGCCGACCTCGCCGATATCCGCCGGCACGGCTTCGAGGTGTCGCTCGGGCGGGTGACGCTCGGCGCCGGCATCATCTGCGTGCCGCTACCGCGGCGGGCCGGCGAGCGGCCCATGGGCGTCGGCGTCGGCGGGCTGTCGACTGCAATCGCCGGCGACCGGGAGCGCATTCTGCGGCTCATGGTCGACGAGGGGGCCCGGCTGGGCATCCCCATTCCGATCGCCGCTGACGATGCGGACGAGCTTGAAGCAGAGTAGCACCGACCTTCGATCCGGGAGCGTTTCGCAGTTGGATGAGATCGTCCAATTGCGAAATGCTCCAGTCTTTTGAATCTAGAGCGCTTCGCCGAGGGCGGATCGCAAAGGAAGCCGCAGATGATGGTTCTTGTCGTAGGTGCCGGTGTCGTCGGGCTCGCCATCGGGCGGGCGCTGGCGCTGGCCGGCCACGAGGTGATCGTGGCCGACGCGGCCGATGGCATCGGCAGCGGCATCTCCTCGCGCAACTCCGAGGTGATCCATGGCGGCATGTATTATCCGACGGGCTCGCTGCGGGCGCACCACTGCGTGACCGGCCGCCGCCTGATGTACGCCTTCTGCGCCAGCCACGGGGTTCCGCACGCCAAATGCGGCAAGCTGATCGTGGCGACCGCCGAGGATGAGCTGGCCAAGATCTCCGCCATTCACACCCAGGGCCTCACTAACGGCGTCGAAGGCCTGGAGTGGCTCGATGCCGCGCAGGTGCGGACGCTGGAGCCGGAGCTTACCTGCGTCGGCGCGCTCGTCTCGCACGAGACCGGCATCGTCGACAGCCACGCGCTGATGCTGGCGCTGCAAGGGGATCTGGAGGAGCACGGCGGGGCGCTGGCGCTGGCCACGCCGATCGAGTGGCTGCGGCCGGACACAAGCGGCTGGCTGGTCGGCTTTGGAGGCGACGGCGGCGGCGAGATGGCCTTCGATGCCGTCGTCAACGCCGCGGGCCTCGGTGCGCCGGCGCTGGCCGCGGCGACGGAGGGCTATCCGCCGGCGCGCGTGCCACGGTTGACGTTGGCCAAGGGCAACTACTTCGGCTACGCCGGCAAGCCGCCGTTCGCGCGGCTGATCTATCCTGCGCCGGTCGACGGCGGCCTCGGCGTCCACCTCACGCTCGACCTGGCCGGACGCGTCCGCTTCGGACCCGACGTGGAGTGGATCGACGAGCTCGACTACCGCGTCGATCCGGCCCGGGCCGAGCTGTTCTACGCCGCCATCCGCCGCTACTGGCCGGGCCTGCCCGACGGAACGCTCGTTCCCGACTATGCAGGGATCCGGCCCAAGCTGACCGGCCGGGGCGAGCCGGCCGCCGACTTCGTCATCGAGGGCCCGGACGACCATGGCCTGCCCGGCCTGATCAACCTGTTCGGCATCGAAAGCCCCGGTCTCACCTCCAGCCTGTCGATCGCCGACGACGTCGCGCGGCTGATCGGTTCGTAGGACACCTATCCGGCGGCGCTGAATGCGGGTCCATTCGGTTTGATGCGCAGGCCGGGGCGCAGCCGCGTCCACGGCAGATCGGCCGGGTCGGCCGGCATCGGCCCAGGCGCCGCACAGACCAGGATCGTATCCGCGATCGGCTCGAAATCGGCACGGAAGTGCACCGAGCTCTTGTTCACCAGGATCGCCTGCTCGGTCGGCTCGATGCCGACGAAACGGAACATCGCCTGGTCGGCGAGTTGGGCCTTGCGCGAGGCCACCACCACCCGCACGCCGCCGATGCGCAGGCAGGCCGATCGGCCGAGGTCCATGCGGCCACCGCCAAAATAGGGGCCGGGAGCCACGAAGCGCCCGTCGGACAAGGCCTCGACGACGAACTCCGCCTCGAATGGCGCATCGCCGGGGATGCGCGACTTGCCGCCGAGCGCCAAGGAGACGGTCGCGCCCTCGCCTGCCGCGTGGGCCGCGCGAGCCGCCTCAGGATCGACCATGACGCCGATCGCGGCGCGCGTGGCGTTCGCCGCGACCAGGGCGCGCAGCATGCCGGTGGTGTCGGAATCGCCGCCGGCGCCGGGATTGTCCTGGGTGTCGGCGATGACCACCGGCTTCGTCGCCTGCTCGGCGATCGCCATGGCGGCGCGAACGCCTTCGTCGGGCCCGTAGACGCGGCCGTCGAAATCGGTCTCGTGGGCGGCGACGAGATCGGCGACGGCGTCCGCCGCCGCATCGGCATCCGCCTGGCTGCGGCCGTAGGCGACGACGGTGGCGCCGCAATCCGGAAAATCGGCGGCAGGAAAGCCCGGCAGGAACGACAGCGTCGGCACCGCCTCGCTCTCCCGCGCGGCGAGCGCCGCATAAATCGACCTGCACGGCTCCATGTCGGTGCACTGCCAGCTGATCGGGATGAGGAAGGGCAGTTGCCGGAAGGCCTTGGCGAAGGGTCCGGTCCCGGCGAGCAGGCGGGCGAGATGGCGCGCCGCGGCGCGGCCGGTATCGGCCATGTCGATGTGTGGATAGGTGCGGTAGGCGACGAGCGCGTCGGCTTCCTCGACCATCTGCGGCGTGACGTTGCCGTGCAGGTCGAGGCTGACGACGATGGGCACGGCCGGGCCGACGACGCGGCGCACGCGGGCGATCAGCTCGCCTTCGCCGTCGTCCAGGTGCTCCGCCACCATGGCGCCATGCAGGTCGAGGTAGACCCCGTCGAGCGGGCCGGCCGCCGCGATGCCGGCGACGATGGTCTGCGCCACCGTCTCGTAGGCGTCCTCGCGCACGTGCGCGGATGGGCTCGCGGCGCACCAGATGACCGGCAGCAGCTCCCACCCGGCCTCGTCGGCTGCCGCGGCGAAGCCGCTCATGCCGATATTGATGCCGCGGGTCTCGTCGATGACGGCGCGGCCCTTGAGCATGGCCGGCCAGCCGCCGCCGGCGATGAAATCGTCGAGCGCCGCCTTGGACGGGGCGAAGGTGTTGGTTTCGTGCAGGAAGCCTGCGACGGCGATGCGCATCGTGAACCTCAAAACCGTGCCTTAGCCGGGCGCCACTGGGGTCAAGGCGCGGCCGTCGCCGGCGCCGCAGCCTCGACCGGCCGGAAGTTGGCGAAATCCCAGTGCCGGCCGGGCGCCGCCTCGAACAGCTGCCTTGTATAGGGCTCCTTCGGCTCGGTGAGGACGATGCTCGCAGGCCCCTCCTCCACCACCGTCCCTCGCTGCATGACGATGATGTCGTCGCAGATCTGCGCCGCCACGCGCAGGTCGTGGGTGATGAACAGGAGCGCCACGCCGAGCCGCTCCTGGATGTCGTCGAGAAGCTTCAGCACCTGTGCCTGCACCGAGACGTCGAGCGCCGACACCGCCTCGTCGGCCACCAGCACGTCGGGCTTCATCGCCAACGCCCGGGCGATGGCGATGCGTTGGCGCTGACCACCGGAGAACTGGTGCGGGTAGCGCGCCACGGCATCGGCAGGCAGGTCCACCAGGCGCAACAGCTCGCGTGCCTGCTCCAGCGCCTCGGCCTTCGAAGCCCCGAAGTTCACCGGCCCTTCGGCGATGCTCTCGCCCACGGACAGTCGCGGATTGAGCGAGCGGTAGGGATCCTGGAAGATGATCTGGATGCGCTGCCGGTGCGGCTGCAGCAGGCGCCGCGACAGCTCGGAGATCTCGCGGCCGGCGACACGGATACTCCCGGACGTCGGATCGATGAGGCGCATGATGCAGCGCGCCACGGTGGACTTGCCCGAGCCGCTTTCGCCGACGATGCCGAGCGTGCGCCCCTGGCGCAGCGACAGCGTGACGTCCTTCGCCGCCGTCACCTCGCGCTTGCCGCCGAACAGCGAGCGCTCCTGGTAGGTCTTGTTGAGATCATAGGTCTCGAGCACGACGGAGCCGGCGCGCTCGGCCCGGCGCGCGCGCGGCACCAGGCTGGGCACGGCCGATAGCAGGCTGCGCGTATAGTCCTGCTGCGGCTGGCGCAGGATCCCGTCGAGCGGGCCCTCCTCCACCAGCCGGCCGTGGCGCATGACGGCGACGCGGTCGGCGATCTCGGCCACCACGCCCATGTCATGGGTGATGAACAGCACGGCCGTGCCGTGCTTCTCCTGCAGCTCGCGCACCAGGGCGAGGATCTGCTTCTGGGTCGTGACGTCGAGGGCCGTCGTCGGCTCGTCGGCGATCAGCAGCTTGGGGCCCATGATCAGCGCCATGGCGATCATGATGCGCTGGCGCTGGCCGCCCGACAGGCGGTGCGGGTAGGAATTGTAGATGCGCTCGACGTCGGGCAGGTAGACCTGCTGCATCATGTCGAGGATCCGCCGGCGCCGTTCGCCGGCATCCAGGCGCATGTGGGCCTTGAGCACCTCGTCGATCTGCCGGCCGACCGGCACGACCGGGTTGAGCGCCGTCATCGGCTCCTGGAAGATCATCGCCATCGTCGTGGCGCGCAGTTGCCGCAGCCGGCGCTCGCCGGCGTCCAGCAGGCTCTCGCCGACCAGCTCGATGCGGCCTCCGGTCGGCACCAGGATGCCTTTGGGCAGCAGGCCCATGGTGGTGAGCGAGGTGACGGACTTGCCCGAGCCGCTTTCGCCCACCAGGCAAAGGGTTTCGCCCTCGCCCACCTGGAACGACACGCCGTCGATGACCCTGGCGGCCGCGGCGCCGCGGCCGAGCGAGACGGCGAGATTCCGCACATCGAGGACGGCGGGACGGCCCGGAGCCTTGCTCATCGCGCACCCTCCCGCCGCTTCATGCGCGGATCGAGCACGTCGCGCGCCGCATCGCCCAGCAGGTTGATGGACAGGATCGCGATCGACAGCACCAGGCCCGGCCAGAAGATCAGCGACGGCTTGACCTGAAAGTAGGCGCGCCCCTCGGCCATGATGTTGCCCCAGCTCGGCGTCTCCGGGCTGATGCCGGCGCCGAGGAACGACAGGATCGCCTCCGTCAGGATCGCCGCCGCGCAGACGTAGGTGCCCTGCACGATCAGCGGCGCGAAGGTGTTGGGCATGATGTGCCGCCAAAGGATCTTCGGCAGGCTCGTCCCGACCGAGATCGCCGCCTCCACGTAAGGCTCCTCGCGCGCCGACAGCACGACCGAACGGACCAGGCGGACGACGCGCGGGATCTCCGGCAGCGTGATGGCGATGAGCACGCTGGTGAGGCTGGCGCCCGAGAGCGCGACCACGGCGATGGCGAGCAGGATGCCGGGGATCGCCATCAACGCGTCCATGAAGCGCATGACGATCGCGTCGAGCCAGCGGAAGAAGCCGGCGACGAGGCCGATGGCCAGCCCGAAGCCGAGGCTGATCACCGCGGAGCCCACGCCGATCAGCAGAGAGATGCGGCCGCCGTAGAGAATGCGGGACAGGACGTCGCGGCCGTAGCCGTCGGTGCCGAGCAGATATGCGGCGCTCGCCGGCTTCAGGCGATTGGCCGGCACCAGCTGCACCGGATCATAGGGCGCCAACCAGGGCGCCAGCAGCGAGACGACGATGATGAGCGCGAGGCAGGCGGCCGCGATCACCGTCACCGGACTGGCGACCAGGGCGAACCAGGCCGGACGCGGCCGCGCGGGGGCAGGAAGAGCCTGATCCGTCATCAGTACCGGATCCTCGGGTCGAGCACGGTGTAGCTCAGGTCGATGAGAAGGTTCACCGCCACGTAGAGGCCGCTGGTCAACAGGATCATGCCCTGGATCACGGGATAGTCTCGCGCCAGCACGGCATCGACGGTCAGCCGGCCGATGCCGGGGATGTTGAAGACGCTCTCGGTGACGACGACGCCGGAGATGAGCAGGGTGAAGCCGGTGCCGATGATGGTGACGACGGGAACGGCGGCGTTGCGCAGGGCATGGCCCAGCAGCACCTTGGCCTCGCCGAGCCCCTTGGCGCGGGCGGTGCGCACGTAATCCTCGCCGAGCACCTCGAGCAGGCTCGCCCGGGTCATGCGGGCGATGAGCGCGATATAGATGAACGACAGCGCCACGGTGGGCAGGATGGCACGCTCGAAGAAGGGGCCGAAGCCGCGCGCGATACTGCGGAAGCCTTGCACCGGCACCCATTTCAGGTCGATGGCGAAGATCTGGATCAGGACGTAGCCGACGACGAAGACCGGCACGGAGAAGCCGAGCACGCAGACCGCCATGACCACCTTGTCGACCCAGGTGCCCTGCTTCCAGGCGGCGAGCACGCCCAGCGGCACGGCGACGAGGACCGACAGCAGGATGGTGGTGACGGCCAGCGTCAGGCTCGGCTCAAGCCGCTGGCCGATCATCTGCGCCACGGGAATCTGCGAGATCAGCGAGACGCCGAGATCGCCGTGCAGCAGCCGCCCGACCCAGGTGACGAACTGCACGTAGATGGGCTCGTTCAGCCCGAGCGTGGCGCGGATGCGGTCGAGTTGCTCGGGGGTCGCTGTGTCGCCGGCGATGATCGCCGCCGGGTCCCCGGGCGTGAGCCGCAGCAGCAGGAAGACGAACACGGCGACGAAGCCCATGACGGGAATCGCCGCCAGAATTCGCCGGATGATGTAGCCGAGCATTGCGGCGCCTGTGCCAGATCGCTCAGACCGCCACCATCAATCCGTCTTCTCGATGTTCCAGAACACCGGTGTCGCCGGCCCGTCGAGCACACCCTTCAGATCCTTGCGCCAGGCGCTCGGCCCGTTGTACTGGCCCAGCGGCAGATAGGTGACCTGTTCGTAGACCCGGGCCTGGATCTCGGTGGCGATCTTCTTCTGCTCCGCCGGGTCGGTGGTGCGCGCGTAGGCATCGCGCAGCTTCTCCATCTCCGGATCGTCCGGCCAACCGAACCAGCCGCCGGCCTTGCCACGGCCGCTCAGCGTCACGTGCACCACGGGATTGGCGATGTCGGCGCCGACCCAATTGGTGAAGAACATGTTCCAGCCGCCCTCGGCCGGCGGCTTCTGGCTGGCCCGGCGGGTCACCACCGTCTGCCAGTCGGTCGACTGCAGGTCGACCGTGAAGCCCGCCTGGCGCAGCAGCTGGGCGGCCACCACCGGCTGGGCCTTGAGCGCTCCGACGTCGGTCGGCGCCATGATGACGATGGGCTTGCCGTCATAGCCCGACTCGGCCAGCAGTTTTTTGGCCTCCGCCATGCCGTTGCCCTTGACCAGGCTCTCCGAGCCCACATCCGTCGCCAGCGGCGTGCCGCAGCCGAAGATGGCGCCGCAGATCTGCTGGTATTTCGGGTTGCCGATCAGCGCGTCGAGCACGTCCTTCTGGTTCATGGCGAGCAGCGCCGCGCGCCGCACCTTGATGTTGTCGAAGGGCGGGTAAAGGAAGTTCATGCGGCCGAGCGTCTGCAGGCCGAGCGCGTTGAGGGTCTTGAGGACGATCTCGTCGTTCGACTCCAGCGCCGGCAGCAGGTCGATCGGCGGCGCCTCGAAGAAGTCGATCTCGCCGGACTGCAGCGCGTTAACAGCGGTCTGCGCGTCCGGCATGGTCAGCCATTCGACCTTGTCGACCTTCGCCACCTTGCCGCCGGCCAGCCAGCTCGCTGGCTCGCTGCGCGGCACATAGTCGGTGAATTTCTCGTAGACGGCCTTCACGCCGGGGCGGAACTCGGACTGCACGAACTTGAACGGGCCCGAGCCGACCTGCTCGGGGATCGCCTTGTCCGCCGGCGTCTCGGCGATGCGCTTGGGCATCATGAACGGCACCAGCGACGACGGTTTGCCGATCGACTCGAGCACCAGGCCGTAAGGCTCCTTGAGCTTGAGCGTGATCGTCCTGGCGTCGGTGGCCTCCAGGCTCGCGGTGAAGTCCATGAGCTTCTGGCCCATCCCGTCGCGCTTGGCCCATCGCTTGAGGGAGGCGACGCAATCCTCCGCGGTGACCGGCGCGCCGTCGTGCCACTTCAACCCGTCGCGCAGCGTAAAGGTGTAGGTGAGCTTGTCGTCCGAAACGGTCCAGCTCGCCATCTGCGGCTGTACCTTGAAGTCGGAATCGATGGCCAGCAGCGTGTCGTAGACCATGTAGCCGTGGTCGCGGGTGATGTATGCCGTCGTGATCAGCGGATCGATGACCCTGAGATCGGAGTGCATCACCGCCGTCAGCGTCTTGGCCTGAGCAGGTGAAGCCGTCCAGACTGCGGCGGCAACAGCAATTCCCAGATAAACGCTTCGTCCCGCAGCGCGTAGATGGCGCATCAATACATTGGTCGTCACGTCGGCCTCCGCTGTTGCACTGTCTCGCCGCGCAATCTTACAAGTCCCGGCACGGTCTCACGCAAGCTATACCTTTTGATGCCCCGTCGACGCTGGAATGCAACTCCTGTACCACCTGCCGGCCCACCCCACTCGCGCGCAGCAGGGCTGGCCCGATCCGACCTCATCGCCCGCGCGGCAGGATCATGCACCGGCGCTCGAGCGGGGAGCGCGGGCGCGAACCGACAGCCGCGAGGCGCGGCAGTTTCGCCAAGTCGGCGCCTATATTCTAGGCAATCCGCAACGCTCCACCTCAATCCAGGGTCGCAAGCAATCCCGCCATCAGCCGGCCCCGATCGACCAGGCTCTGGACCATGATGTGCTCGTCGAGCGTATGGGCGCCGCTACCGAGCAGGCCGAGGCCGTCGAGCGTCGGGATGCCCATGGCCCCGGTGAAGTTGCCGTCGGAGCCGCCGCCCTGGCTGGCGTGCGGCAGGTCGAAGCCAAGCGCTTTGGCGAGCGTTTTGGCCTTCTCGTAAAGCGCCATGGTGCCGGGCGTGCCGGGCGGCCAGACCGGGCGGGTGACGCCGCGCGTCACCGTGAAGGAGACCTCGTTGGCGGAGCCGTTGAGCGCCAGCATGGCTTCGACGCCCTTGTCGAGGTCCTCCTGGCGCTTGGCCATGCTGAGCGCCTCGCCCTTACAGCTCGACGACACGCAGTTCACCCATTCGCCGCCATGCACGATGCCGACGCTGAAGGTGCAGTCCTCGGTGGTCATGCTCTCGATCGCCAGGATCTGCCGGGCCATCTCGCGGATGGCGGAGCGGCCGTCGGCCAGCCTCGCGCCGGCGTGGCTGGGCCGCCCGGTCGCCTCCAGGTTGAAGCGGGCGATGGCGTAGCGGCCGGTGACGACGCCGTAGTCGACCAGCGACGGTTCCGGCACCAGCACGTATTTGTTCCGCGACGCCTCCATCTCGATCAGGCTTCGCGTGCTCGGCGTCCCGACCTCCTCGTCGGGCGTGAACAGCACGGTGATCGGCAGCGGCGTCGCGATCCCGGCCCGAGCGAGCTGCCGGATCGCTTCGAGCGACATGTAGTTGCCGCCCTTCATGTCGACGATACCGGGCCCGTAGCACTTGCCCCCTTGCCGGCGGAACGGCAGCCTGGCCAGCGTGCCGACCGGGTGCACCGTGTCCACGTGGCCGGCGATGAGGATGCCCGGCTCGCCGGCGCGCGGATGCGGGAACCGGGCGCGCACGCAGCCGCCGAAGCCCATCCGGCCCGGAATCCGCTCGATCGTCGCCCCCGACGCGGCAAGATCGGTCGCCGCTAGATCGACCATGCGGTCCACCGCTGCGGCATCCCAGGTCGGGCTTTCGCACTCGACCCAGGTGCGCAGGCCGTCGATCATCTCGTCGGCATCGAATGGCAGCTCAGTAAATGTCACGGGCAACTCCTCCGGACCGGTCATGGGTCAGGCCAGCGGCATGACACGCGCCTAGGATTGCCCCGTCCTACGCCCGCTGCCTAGAGCCTGTCGCGCATGGAGCCCTTCATCTGATCGGACGGAAACACTTCAGCGCAATAGGGGCACGAGGACAGTGGAGCGCTCCGGCCACCGACGTTGCCTGTGGCCGAAACCGTTGCGCGGAGGCGATGCGCTATGCCATGGACATCGGCTTCGCGACGCCCATGGCTTGAGCGAAAGTCGTAATGGCAGCAGACGCCGAATGATCTACTGCTGAACTTACACCTTGGGGGAAACGGATGCAGGGCCTCCTGCGGCTCAGCCGCGGTATCGATTTCGTCAGCAGGCAGGTCGGGGTGCTCGCCAACTGGATGGTGTTGATCACAGTGCTGATCAGCGCCGGCAACGCAACGATCCGCTATCTGTTCAATGCCAGCTCCAACAGCTGGCTCGAG
Organism: Chelatococcus sp. KU-N122; assembly: GCF_055391085.1. Classification (NCBI taxonomy): domain Bacteria; kingdom Pseudomonadati; phylum Pseudomonadota; class Alphaproteobacteria; order Hyphomicrobiales; family Chelatococcaceae; genus Chelatococcus; species Chelatococcus sp. KU-N122. Next base: position 8,439,591 of record NZ_AP043981.1, read on the forward strand.
ATCCAATGGTACCTGTTCGGCGCCCTGGTGCTGCTGGGAGCCTCCTACACGCTTCAGCGGAACGAGCACGTCCGCGTCGACCTCGTCTATTCGTCGGTCTCGGACGAGGGCCGGCTGTGGATCGATACGGTGGGCCTCCTCCTGTTCCTGCTGCCGGCCACGATTTTCCTCACCTGGCTCACGTGGCCGTTCTTTCTCGCCTCCTTCAGGTCCGGCGAATACGGCCTCAACGCCGGCGGCCTCATCCAGTGGCCGGTCAAGCTGATGCTGCCGCTGGGCTTTGGGCTGTTGACGCTGCAAGGGCTGTCGGAGCTGATCAAGCGGGTCGCCGCGCTCGCCGGCACCGCCGTCATCGACACGCACTACGAAAAGCCGTTGCAGTGATGTCTTCGCGCGGCAGGACGACCGGCTGATGTTCTCCCATGGCGTGATGCCGCCGCTGATGTTCGGCGGCATGATCCTCTTCATGCTGATCGGCTTTCCGGTGGCGTTCTCGCTATCGGCCGTCGGCCTGTTCTTCGGCCTGGTCGGCATCTGGACGGGGCATTTCAGCCCCGATTTCCTGCACGCGCTGCCGCTGCGGTTCTTCGGCATCATCTCGAACGACCTGCTGCTGGCGATCCCCTTCTTCACCTTCATGGGCGCCATCCTTGAGCGCTGCGGGCTGGCTGAGGACTTGTTGGAAGGCACCGGCCAGCTGTTCGGGGCCCTCCCCGGCGGGCTGGCCTACGCGGTGATCATCGTCGGCGCCGTGCTCGGCGCCATCACCGGCACGGTGGCCGCGTCGGTGATCGCCATGGGCGTGATCTCGCTGCCCGTAATGATGCGCTACGGCTACGACATGCGCCTGGCGACCGGCGTCATCGCGGCCTCCGGCACGATCACCCAGCTCATCCCGCCCTCGCTGGTGCTCGTCGTCCTGGCCGACCAGCTCGGCAAGTCCGTGGGCGACATGTACCTCGGGGCGATCGGTCCCTCGATCCTCCAGGTCGCGATCTTCATCCTCTATATCGTCGCGCTGTCGATCATGCGCCCGGCGAGCATGCCGCCGCTGCCGCCCGAGGCCCGCGGCGAGATGGGCTGGCGGCTGATCGCGCGCGTGCTGTGGGGCATGATCCCGTCGATCGTGCTGATCTTCCTCGTCCTCGGGACCATTTTCCTCGGCCTGGCCACGCCGACCGAGGCGGGCGCCATGGGCGCCGTCGGCGCCATGATCCTGGCGGCGATGCACCGGCGGCTGACATGGAAGCTCTGCTACGAGGGCATGGAATCGACCATGCGCATCACCGCCATGGTGGTGTTCATCCTGATCGGCTCGACCTGCTTCAGCCTGGTCTTCCAGGGCATGGACGGCAGCCGCTGGATCGAGCACCTGCTGACCGGGCTGCCGGGCGGCCAGATCGGCTTCCTGGTGTTCGTCAACATCTTCGTGTTCTTCCTGGCGTTCTTCCTCGACTTCTTCGAGATCGCCTTCATCGTCATCCCGCTGCTGGCCCCGGTCGCGGCGAAGCTCGGCATCGATCTGATCTGGTTCGGCGTCCTGCTCTGCGTCAACATGCAGACGAGCTTCATGCACCCGCCCTTCGGCTTCGCGCTGTTCTACCTGCGCGGCATCGCGCCGAAGAGCGTCAAGAGCTCGGATATCTATTGGGGGGCGCTGCCCTGGGTCGCCATGCAGCTGATCCTGGTGGCCATCGTGATCTTCTGGCCCCAGTCCGTCACCTACTGGCTCAGCCCGCAGGTCAAGGTCGACGAGAAGGCCGTCGAGCAGCAGTTCCAGAACCTGCAAGGCGGCGGCCTGGATGCGCCGCCGGCTTTCGAGGTCAAGCCGCCGAAATTCTGATCCCGCGGCGGCGGATGGAGGGGCGGCGGCTCGGGCCTGTCCCGGTCAGACGAGCTCGTCTGATCGGATAGACATGCTCCAAACTCTTTGAATCTGGAGCGCCTCCCGTTATCGGGCCACGAACAGCTCCGGAAAAGTGCTTCGCACGATCTGCTGGAGGCCGCTCGCCGGTGTCGCCATCGACTGGAGAAACGTCACGGTGCGCTTGGCCGCGTCGTCGAACGCAAATTGGGGGTTGCTGAACGTGCAGTTGTTGAACATCGGCAACGGGCCGCCCCGGTAGATCAGCGCGCAGGAGTCGAACGTGCAGTTCACGAACTGAACACCGTCGATATCGACTCGCACCTGCTGAAAACGTTCGCCTTCACGCTTCATGTCGCCTCCTCGCGATTGCCCGGCCGGGGGGACGCAGCGCGGCTGCGGGATCCCCTGGCGGCAGAAAACCTATTCGCGCCGTCGCTGCTACGCGCTGCGCCGGCGTTTGCGGAATGCGTCCAAGCACATTGGGACAACGCGCATTCTGCTTGCAAGCGGCCGGCCGGCGGCGGCGCCCTCCCTCCAACCGCCGGAGCGCGAGCTGGGTCTTTACCGCTCCGACGCTGCGGCAGGCGGCAAGAGCGCCCGCCACGGCCACGATTCGACGCCTGTCGACGCCCGCCGCGCCCAGGGCCGTCGCCGTGACCGTTCATCCGGAGCCGCCCGGCGCGGCAAATCGTTGCACTCCCCCGCCTCCCCGGCTCACGCTGGACATGAAGCGGACGACGCACGGGGCAGCCGTCGCGGGGCGCCGCCCGGCTCGCCCGCCGGATCGGTCCGACCTGCGCCACGACATCCTCGACAGCTTCTAATTGGCCGAGCCTGAGGTCTTGGCCGCCAGCAGCAGCGCGTTCTCGATCGAGTCGCGCAGCTCGCGCAGGCCATGCTCGCTGCACTTGAGATAGGCGACCGTGCCCATCACCATGGGAATCGTGCCGTTGCTCAAGGGGATGGGCCGCCCCACGACCAGGCCGAAGGTGAAGGATCCATGCGATGCACCGATGGCGGAGACGCCGTCGAATGACACGACGGGCGCGTGTTCGGCACCGGATACGGTCGGGACCGGCCGGGGTTCGGGAGTGTCAGTAGCCAAATGTCGTCTCCGGCGATCGTTCCAGGTCGGAGAAGGAGCCCTGCTCATCGCACGAGAGCCGGGATTGGGGAAGCCTTCCGGCCTTCGGATTTCCCCACGCCCACCGCCGCGCGCTGAATCGGCCGCCTGCAAGAGCGAGCTGAGGCCTCGGCTCGGCAACGGAGCCTGCCATGGGCCGTTGCGCGAGATCACGATTCCAAGAGGACCACCGAGCAGGGCGGGCGCCCTGGGGAATTCACGTCCCCAGGGCGCCCGTGCAGCGCGAATTCGATGCGCGACCTTCCTTTGAGCTTGACGCCGAAGCCGGATCAATGCCCAAGAGGCCGCAGCCATGCCGATGTGCGCCACGAGCCCCGTCAGCCCGGCGCCGTGCACTTTCAGGGACATTTGGGCAACGATGCGTGTAGCGATGATCGGGTCCGGCTATGTGGGCCTCGTTTCGGGAACTTGCTTTGCCGACTTCGGCCATCAGGTGACGTGCGTCGACAAGGACGCGGTGAAGATCGCCGAGCTGCAGAACGGGCGGGTGCCGATTTACGAGCCGGGGCTGGCCGAGCTCGTCGCCGCCAACGTGCGCCAGAAGCGGCTTGCCTTCACCACCGACCTGGCGGCGGCGGTGGCCGAGGCGGAGTGCGTGTTCATCGCCGTGGGCACGCCGTCGCGGCGCGGCGACGGCCATGCCGACCTGTCGTTCGTCTACCAGGCGGCGCGCGAGATCGCCGCAGCGATCGACGGCTACACGGTGGTGGTCAACAAGTCGACGGTGCCGGTGGGCACCGGTGACCAGGTCGAGCGCATCATCCGCGAGGCCAACCCGGCGGCGGACTTCGCCGTGGTCTCCAACCCGGAGTTCCTGCGCGAGGGCGCGGCGATCGAGGACTTCAAGCGGCCCGACCGCATCGTCATCGGCAGCGACGACGAGCGGGCACGGGAGGTGATGCGGGATCTCTACCGGCCGCTGTTCCTGAACCAGGCGCCGCTGCTGATGACCGAGCGGCGCACGGCGGAGCTCACCAAGTACGCGGCCAACGCCTTCCTGGCGATGAAGATCACCTTCATCAACGAGATCGCCGACCTGTGCGAGCAGGTGGGTGCCGACGTGCAGGAGGTGGCGCGCGGCATCGGGCTCGACAAGCGCATCGGCCCCAAGTTCCTGCACGCGGGCCCCGGCTACGGCGGCTCGTGCTTCCCCAAGGACACGCTGGCGCTGATCAAGATCGCGCAGGACTATGCCAGCCCGGTGCGGCTGATCGAGACGACGGTGGCGATCAACGACCAGCGCAAGCGGGCGATGGCGCGCAAGGTGATCCTGGCCTGCGGCGGCAGCGTCGACCGCAAGCGCATCGCGGTGCTGGGTCTGACCTTCAAGCCCAACACGGACGACATGCGCGAGGCGCCGTCGCTGGCGATCATCGCGGCCTTGCAGGATGCCGGCGCCACCGTGGTGGCCTACGATCCGGAGGGCATGGAGCAGGCGCAACACCTGCTGGAGGACGTGATCTACGCGGAGGACCCGTACAGCTGCGCCACCGGCGCCGACGCGCTGGTCATCGTCACCGAATGGGATCCCTTCCGTGCCCTCGACCTGGCCGAGCTCAAGCGGGTGATGACCCAGCCCGTCGTCGTCGACCTGCGCAACATCTACCCCGTCGACGAGGTCGCCGAGGCCGGCTTGATCTATCGCGGCATCGGGCGGCCGCACACCACCACCCAACGCCCCGACAAGACGTGACGGGTCTCACAGATCGTGGGGCCCCGGCTGCGGAGCGCGCTGAGCAGGCCGGGCAACGATGAGAGAGCGGTTGCCGGCTCACTCGACGGATGGCGCACGGACGCCGGAGGTGGGCTCGGCCACGCCACTCTCGACCGGTGAGGCCGGCCGCGAAGCACAAATCGCGTCTTTGCAGCAGGAGGTTGCGAGCGCGCGCGCCGAGATCGAGCGGCTGAGCAGCCGCTGCGCCGAGCTCGAACAGCGGCTCCGGCAGGCTGAGCAGGTTTACGACTCGCTCGCGCACGGCGGTACCGACGCCTTGCGCGCCGAGCTCACCGCCGTCCGCTCGTCCACGTCCTGGCAAGTGACGGCGCCGCTGCGCTGGGCAACGGTCAACCTGAGGACGGCGGCCAAGCTGGCGCGGTCACGGCGAGGATAGAGGGTCCGACGCACTTCGCGCATGTCCCGATCAGATGGACTCATCTGAAGGGGTCGACATGCTCCAGGTCCCTGAAGCTGGAGCGCCGTGAGTTTGGGCTCACTTCGGCACGGCGTGGGCATAGCGCCGGAGAATGGGGCGCTCGAAGAAGTGCCAGGACACCATCGCCAGCACGATCGTGAGCACGAGCACGACCGGCAGCGCCTGCTGCGGTGTCATTCCCGGGACGCGATGCAGCGACAGAATGACCAGCAGATGCCAGAGATAGATCCCATACGAAATGGTGCCGAGATAGCGCAGCGGCGCGGTGATCGTCAGCAGAAGCCGGCTTCGGATGGTAATGGTGGCCAACACGCATGCCGCCGCCCCCGCTCCGATCAGTGTGCGGGATAGCACGACCATCTTCCAGGACTCCCAATAGGTCGGCGCCATCCAGAACACGGTCAGCACGGCCCACACGATAAACGCGGCCAGAGCCACCACGGCCCAGGCATAGGGCGCGACGGCGGCCAGAAGCCGCTGTCCCTGCTCGGCCACGACGAGACGGGCCAAGAGCACGCCGAGCGTGAATTCGTCGAGCATGCCCGGCAGCTGGGTGACGGCCATGAAGAGCGAGTCCACCCCGGCCGGGTTGTTGGCGGGAATATGGGCGAACGCTACGCTGCGCCAGACCCATGTTATGCCGAGCCCGAGCGCAAGAATGACCCATACATTGGCGCGGCGCAGCCAAACAGCTGAAATAAAGATCAAGAGATAAAACTGCATTTCCACGCCGAGCGTCCAATTGACATTGTTAATGGCGCGGTGATGCTCCGGAAAAAGGTTGTGCACGAACAGCGCGTGGCTGACGATCTGCGCCCAGAAGCCGTTGGAGAACATAATCGCAGGCGTGATAAACGCAACGAACAACAGACATGTCAGGTAGTGCAGCGGCACGATGCGTGCGAGCCGATGGCGGACGAACTCGCCCCGTGCCTCTGGCCAGCCACGGCGATCGAGCCTCCTGAACGCCGACAGGCCGATGACGAAGCCGGAGATGACGAAGAAGAGATCGACGCCCATCCATCCGATGCGGAACCAGAGCAGGAACCCAGAAACGGGATAGCTCTTCCATTCAAAAAATTCGATGACGTGATAGACTACGACAGAAATAGCGGCAAATGCACGAAGCACGTCGACAAGAGGGAAGGCAAAGACCTTGTCCTCGTCCTTAAGCTTGCGCGCGGACACCAGGCCGACGAGACGGGCATTCGCAAGCTGCACGAACTCGGCCGCACGCCCGACGAGCATGCTCGGAGCGAACAAGTCTGCCATAAGGGTCCCCCGCCAACCAAACGACCGCTTTTATCTCGCGCCAGCTGAATCTCAAATTGGCGCTCGAGCGTCGTCTGGCTGTCCTCGAGCGCGCGCTCCGGTGCGGTGCCCCGCGCGCCATGCGCGAGAGGATCAGGCCTCGGTCTCCGCCTGCCGCGGCCGCTGGTACGCCGCCGCGAGGGCGACGCGGCAGCGTCCGAGTTCCTCGCGCTTCTCCGCGAGGGCCAGCTCCAGTTCGGCAGTCCGCGCCCGCTGCTCCACGAGTTCGCGTTCGAGTGCCTCGGCATCTGCGGCGGCCTCATGAGCCGCGATGACAGTGCGGCGGTAGCGTTCCAGCTCCTCTTTCGCGTCCTCGAGCCGCCGGTCTCGCTCGGCGAGCGCTGCTGTCATCTCGTCCAGCCTGCCGCGCAGCTCCGCCGTCTGGACCAAACGCTGGCCGAGCGCGCTATAGCGTGTCCGCACCCTTTCGCCGGCCGCCTCGTCCAGCGCCAGCAGCTCGCGGAGGGGGCCCGGCAGGCCCCGGCCGACACCCAGGACCCCGAGGCCGCCGGCGTGTCGAAAGGCGAAATGCGGATAGTCCACCCGCAACTCGTCCCAAAATTGCCAAACGCCGCAGTTCCGTTCGCGCACGCCAGTGTCGTGGAAGAGCACGACGGCGCGGTTGCTGAGCTTCGAGCGCCACGTCTCGAAGTCACGTTTGACCGCCTCGTAGGTACGGAACCCGTCGATGTGCAGCAGGTCGATGCTGCCCTCGGCGAAATGCGCTCTGGCTGCATCGAAGGTCGACGGGATCAAGCGGGAAAAGCGGCCGTAGCGGGGGTCATGGTGCGCCCTCAGCGTCCGCAGCACCTCGGCTCCATGCCAGCCCGCGTGCGCCTCGCCGTCCCAGGTATCGATGCCGAAGCAGGCGGCGGGCAGCTCGAGCAGGCTCACGGCCTGGCAAAATCCGCAATAGGACGCGCCGGCGTGGACGCCGAGCTCGACCACCAGCCGCGGAGCGAGAGCCTGGACGAGCCAGAACGCGAACGGCAGATGCCCCGTCCACGCAGACACCGGCAGGAGCGCCGGCTCGGTCAGCTCGATCGGCCAGGATCCGATGGACGCCACGTCGTGCGCGCGACCGGTATCCGAGCCCGCCGGATCGGGCACCGGCCCGTCATGAGGCACAACGGTCGACATTGGTGCTGCCTATCCCATGCAATCGATCTAAGCCGCCCCAGCCACCCCGGCACCACCGCCTCGTGAGCGGCGCCCCGGCGCGGGCTCTCGGGTACAATAATGCATGCCGCACCGCAACCGACCTTCGTCGCACCGCAGCAACGACGCAGGTGGCGGTGCTCGCGGATCAGGCGGGACGCAATTGCCCGGTCATGCGACAATCGAAAGCCATGTCGGTCGAGCGTTCCAATACGGCGTGCTTCAGGCGAACTAGCAAAACTGGATCACAACAACTTGTAGGGGCGGCGTAGCTCTCGACGCGCGCCCAGGAAACCTGATATCTGGCGCATCCCTAAACCCCGAGTGCCGAGGCCCGTTGGTTGCCATCAGTCGAGACACGTTACGGCCTCTTGAGTGTGCCGGACATCGAAGAGGACGTCGTTGGGCGCTTCCTGTCACGCTACGGCGAATGGGCTTGGGATGAAGCCGTCTTCGTCGCGTCCGTTCTGCCGGAGGGCGCTCGCGTCCTCGATCTCGGCGCGTTCGTCGGCACGTTCGGACTAGGGCTCGACGCGCTGCGGACGCTCGGCGGTCTGACCTTCGTGGAAGCCAACCCGCAGGCCTTTGCCCACCTCAGCGCCAACGCCGAGGCGCTCGCTCGCGCGCCAGCCGTCTCGATCTCGGCGCTGGTCGCCGCCGATGGGACGACCACGGCACGGGCCGGACGCGGCATGACCGGCAATTTCGGTTCGACCTCCTTCGCCGCGTCGGCATCAGGGGATGTCATGTCTGCCCCGCCCGAGCGGGTGCTCACCTTGGCCGAGCTCCGAGCCGCCCATGGCCCGTTCGACCTGATCAAGCTGGATCTCGAGGGCATGGAGAGCGAGGTTCTGGCCTCCGATGCCAGCGAGCTGTCCAGCGGGCGGACCACGCTCTGGCTCGAATGCAACGAGAACCGCGCGTCCCTTGCTGTTGCAGCGACGATCCTGGATTGGGGACTCGACCTCTATTACTTCGCATTCCCCTCCTACAATCCCAACAACCTGCGCAACGATCCGGACCCCATCTATCCCTTCGCCTACGAGGCCGGGCTGCTGGCTGCCCCCAAAGCGACGCCGCGCCTCGAGGCCTCGCTGGTCGAGCACGAGTGCATTCTCACGCGCATCGCCGCCCTCGGCGACCTGGAGGAGGCCCTCTGGCGCACGCCGCGCTGGGGCATGCGCGAGTGGATCGGCGCCGAAGCGGCGCCTGCGTTTGTGGCTCTGGCCGGCCGCTCCTGGCTCGGCCAGCACCGACATGACTTCCTGGACGGGCAGACCGCTGCCGCGGACCTGACGCTGGACCGCGAGGACGCCGCCCTGTCGGCGGCGCAGATGCGGTTCGCCGTCATTTCTGCGGCGCTGGAAGCGGAGCGCGGCAGGGCTGCGGACCACGCCTTTCGCGCCGACGAAAGCCAGCGCCGCACCGTTCAGGCCGAGGCGGCCTCGGCCCGAGCGCAAAACAGGTTCCTGGAGTCGTTGGCGGAGGTCGGCAAGGAGCGCTCGCTGCGGCGGCATGCCGAGCGTGAGCTCCAGGCAGCCAAGCGCCGCGAGCAGAGGCTGTCGGCGTCGCTCGAGGCCGCCGATAAACGGGAAGCGACCTTGTCGGCCATGGCAACAGAACGCGAGGCGGGCTTCTCGGCAACGCTGGCGGCGGCCGAGGAGCGCGAGGCAAGCCTCTTGGCGGAATTGACGGCGGTGCAGGAGCGCCTGTCGGCCGAGCTGCGGATCGCCGCGGAACGTCATGAGCACGTATCGACCGCGCTCCAGGCCGCAGAAGCGCAGGTCGAGCTGTTTCGCCGAAGCGTAAGCTGGCGGCTGACGGCGCCCCTGCGGACGCCTTTTCCGGCGCGCCATCGGCTGAGGCGGCTCCTTGGAAGCGCCCGTTCGCTGCTACGCCGCTCCTGAGGAAAGCTGAAGACGGTGCCCAATAAACCGAGCGATCATGAGCTCACCGAGCTGGCGCTGATCGAGCCCTATTTCGACGCCGAATATTATCTGGCGAACAATCTGGACGTGGGCGCCGCCGGCATGGATCCGGCCCTGCACTATCTCCGCTACGGATGGCGCGAGGGACGCAACCCCGGCCCTTCTTTCGATACGCAGCTCTATCTGCGCCTGTCGCCCGACGTCGCGGCCGCAAACGTCAATCCGCTGCTGCACTACGCAGTCGCTGGCCGGCAGGAGCGCCGGCCGCTGCGACGCCATTGGCACTCGTATCGCCGCATGCTCGACAGCGCCGCCTCGCCGAGTGCGGGGACGCGCCCGACGCCATGCGAGAGCCATGAGCGGCCTGACCTCGACGAGGCCGCGCTCGTCCGCCACCTGCGCGCCGAGAGCACAACTGCGCTCGTCGTCGCCATCAGCCACGACGACTATGCCGAGAGTATCGGCGGCGTGCAGAAGCTGATCGGCGAGGAGCAAGCCGCCTTTGCGAGCCATGGCTGGAGCTATCTCCATCTATGCCCGGCCCGTCATTTGCCCACGCTGGCGCAGCCTGCGTCCGCCGACGCCTTCGCGTTCCGGGCTCGCCTGTCGGGCCGCGCGCTCGGCGCGGTCGATGCCCAAGCGGTCACCGGGGCTCTGGCGCAGATCGCCGCCGACGGTCACCCGGTCGACTTCGTCGTGCACCATCTCATGGGTCACGCACCGGAGGTCCTGACCCAGCTCTTCACCGCGGTGCCGGACACGATACCGACGTTCTGGCTGCACGACTCGTTCGGCATCTGTCCCAATTTCAACCTGACCCGGAACGACGTGAGTTATTGCGGCGCGCCGCCGCCCGACTCGATGGCATGCCGCATCTGTGTCTACGGCCCCGGCAGGACCGACCATCTCGAGCGGGTCGATGCATTCTTCGAAGCCAACAAGCCACGCCTCCTGGCCCCTTCGGAGAGCGCTCTGGCGCGATGGCTCGCCAAGCGCCCCCTGCCGCACGCGGGGACGAGAATCATCGAGCTGGCTAAGCTTGTTCAAGCCCCGGAGCCGTTCACGCCGCCCGCCGCGATGCCGCTCAAGGTCGCGCACCTGGGCGCACGCATCGCGAGCAAGGGGTGGAATCAGTTCGAAGAGCTCGCGGCCCGGCTGATCGACGATGAGCGCTACGAGTTCTATCAGCTTGGTTATTTCGACGGGGCCGAGCGGCACCCCGCGATCCGGCACGTGCCGGTGAGCGCCGGCATGGCGGACCCCGACCAGATGGTGACCACCATTGCCGAGTTGGGCATCGATGTGGTCGTCAGCTGGTCCCAGGCTCCGGAAACGTTCTGCTTCACCGTCCACGAGGCGCTTGCCGCAGGCGCCTTCGTGGTCGCCAAGCTTGATGCCGGCAATATCTGGCCGGCAGTGCAGCGCAATGCGCCCGACCAGGGTTTCGCTTGCACCGACTGGCCCGATCTCCTCGAGCTGTTCGCCTCCGGCACCCTGTTGGCGCGGGCCGCCGCACCGCGGCGGCGCGGCATCCTGCTCGGCGGCGAGAACAGCGCACATGATCTGATCCCCCGGCGCCTGCGGGCGGCGATGGCAGGCCCGGCCAAGGCCCCTGCTTTGGAAGCCGAGACAGCCCATGGCTAAAGTGCACTGCTATACCAGCGCTTCGTTCTCATACCTCGATCGCGCCCGGGTCCTGGCGCACACGCTGAAGACGTTTCATCCCGACTGGCACGTCACGCTGTGCCTCTGCGATCAGGAGCCCCGCGGCTGGACCTTCGACCTGGCTCAGGAGCCGTTCGATCGCCTGGTGCGCATCAGCGAGCTGGCGCTGCCCGACCCGACGCGCTTCCTGTTCGACCACGACGTCGTCGAGCTCTGCACCGCCGTGAAGGGAACGATGCTCGAACGGCTCCTCGGCGGAGAGGCGGAGAAGGTCATCTACCTCGATCCGGATATCGCCGTGTTCAGCGAGCTCACGCCGATCGCCGACCTTCTGGACGAGCACGATGTCGTCCTCACCCCCCATCTACTGCAACCCGAGACAGAGCGCGGCGCCATCCTCGACAACGAGATCGGGTCGCTGAAGCATGGCATCTACAATCTGGGCTTCATCGCCGTAGCCAACCGGCCGGCGGGCCGGCGCTTCGCCGCCTGGTGGAGCGACCGGCTGCTCCACCATTGCTTCGACGACATTCCCAACGGCCTTTTCACCGACCAGCGCTGGTGCGATCACGTGCCGGCCTTTTTCGACGGCGTGCACATTCTGCGCGACCCGGGTTACAACGTCGCCAGCTGGAACCTCAGCCAACGCCCGGTCACCATCGGCACCGACGGCGTTATCCGGGCGGGAGGATCCCAGCTGCGCTTCTTCCACTTCACCAAGGTCACCTGGGCCGGCGAGCTGATGCTCGAGCGGTATGCCCGCGACCACATCGACGTCTTTGAGCTTCTCACGTGGTACCGGGCGCGCCTCGCCGAATGCCGGGCAGTCGGCCTGCCGGCGAACTATTGGGCCTTCGCGCACTACGGCGACGGCTCGCCGATCGCAGCCCTGCACCGGGACAGGTACCGGGTCGACCACCGGCTGCGCGAGCAGTATCCCGACCCATTCGTCGCGGGCCCCGGAATATTCGCCTAGAGCGCTTTGCGATTGGGTGGACTCACCCAATCGCAAAAGAAGCGCTTCAGGTTCAAAAGGTTATGAGCATGTCTCTGCCATTGGATGGTCCCATCCTATGGCGAAATGCTCGCGCGCGGCGGACGCGCAGCAGCGCCCGGCGCGTTCGGTTCAGGATGCCTGCACCAGGCCGAACTGACGGCGGAGCGTCTCGATATACGCCCGTTGCGCCCGCTCCAGCTGCGGGCCGAAGGCGAAGCCCCTCAGGACCTGGTGGATCTGCTCGATCTCGGCGAGATGGGCTGCCTCGTCCATGGCATGCGTCACGCTGCTGCCGTGGCGACGATGGACATTCAGGGCTTCCGCCTTGTAGGCGACGAGACCCGGGAGCGTGCACGCCTCGATATAGAGCCGCCAATCGCCCGCCAGATGGTAGTCCGTGAGGCCAGGCCCGCAGCGTTCCAGGACCGAAGCCAGGACGTCCCTGCGCCACAGCACCGAGCTCACGTTGAGGATCGGGTTCCTGACCGAAAGATAGTCCCGCAGGAAATCCGCACCCTTGATCTCGAGATCGGACTGCAGCGCGCCGGCAAACAGGGTTTCGTAATAGTCCTTATAGCTTGGGCGCAGCAGGACCCCGTTCTCGTCGATCGCCTGCGAATCGCAGAAGGCGAACAGCACATCGTCATTGTCGAACATGGGCACCAGCGCGCGTAGAAAATCCGGCGCGGAGAGATCGTCGGCTTCGGCGATCCAGATCAGGTCGCCCTGCGCCATCTCGCAGGCGCGCTGCCATTGCCTGAAGACGTTGCCCGAGTTCTGCGCGTTTTCCACATAGACGAAATCGCGCCTCAGCGTCTCCGCCAGGCGCTCGACCTCTTCGGGGCTGCCGTCGGTCGAGTAATCGTCCAGCACGATGACTTCGAACACCGGATAACTCTGCTCGAAGACCGATTGCAGGCGACCTTCGAGGTATCGCTTGTAGTTGTAGTTCGGGACGACCACCGAAATCTTCCAGACGCGCTGCATGACCGCGGCGATATCGAACGCGTACTTGTCGAATCGGTGCCCTCTCTCGATCACATGCATGCGATGGGCCCGCGCCTGCTCGGAGAGCAGTTGCGGATCGCTCAGGGCCCGCAGAACCGTCTGCTCGGCCTGGTCCTGATCAAGGTAGGGGGTGGTGAGCCCGAACAGGGGATCGGAGCGGAGCAGGTCCTTGATGCCGCCGCCCCAGTCGAACGCGACGACGGGCAAGCCGCTGGCCAAGGCTTCGAGCACGACCGACGGAAACGGATCCTCCCGCGAGCTCAGGAAGAACAGATTGGCGGCGGCCAGATAGCTGCCGATGTCCTTGGTGAATCCCACGAGATGGACATGGCCGAGCCGGCGGCGCTCGATATCCCGTAGCAGCCAAGGCGAGACCTGGGGGTGCACGTCACCGACCCAGATGAAGTGCAAGCCCTGCCTGGCCATGCGCGCCGCTAGCTCGACGAAGAAGTCGATGCCCTTGCGCACATCGCCGTAGCCGACGTTGATCACCACCGGCGCATGCGCGGGGATGCCGAGGCGCCGGCGCATCTGCTCTCGGCCGTCGGGCGCCACGACAGGCACGTTGTAGAGGCCCTGGTGGCGGATCACGGCCCGGTGCGCGGCGGCCGGATAGAGCCGGTCCAGCTCGTCGCGGACGTAGGAATTGGGATAGACGACCACGTCGCTCGCCGCGCAGATCAGCCCATAGAGCCCTCGCCCATGGTTGCTCTCGATCACCGTGGGTAGCTCATGGATCAGAGAACACACTGAAAAACTTTGGTCTTTCAGATATTTGGCAACAGCGCCGCTGAACACGGTATTGGTGATGGCAAACCCGTATCCCGCCGCTCTCAGCTCGGCCGCAAAGCCCGACAGGTCGCTGGCGAAATCGCTCGACTCCGCCCCGACGAGCGTGCGGCCGAGCGCCTTGAAGTCGCCGGTGAGATCGCCGCCGCCGATGAGGATGCAGGCGACCTCGTAGCCGAAACGATGGACCAGAAGCTGACCCAGATTGAGCAGGATGTACTGCGATCCGGCCGGAAACGCGTCGTGGCCGACGAGCAGGATTTTCGGCGCCCGGCGCGGACGCTCGCCGGTCACGGCCCGGGCGAGCGCGTTGAGGTAGGCGTAGCCGTAGTGCACGTCCGGCTCCAGATAGGCCCCCTCGCACCATTCGTTCCAGGCGTTGACGAAGACCAGCGGCTCGCCGAAGAAGGGGCGCGCCTGCGCGCGCTTCAACAGCGTCTCCATCCAGGCGCCGAATTTCTGCGGCGAGCTGTCGTGGATGATGCCGCCCCCCTTGCCTTGACGGCGCGCGTCATTGTCCCAGCCTGGCAGCGCCGTCTTGATCAGCGGATACTCCTGGTCGTCGCCATGCCGGGCGGACGCCGACACGAAGTCGTCGTAGAGGCGAATCTGGCCCTCGAAGTCGTCATCCAGGACATCCACCTCGGCGTTGACGAGCTCGATGTCCCAAGACAGCTTATGCGGCGGAAATTCGATAGCACCATCGAAACCATGTGGCCGCGGATCGTTGTTGTTGAAGGTTTGCGCCATGGCGATGATGGGATCGAGACCATGATCTTCGCGAAACAGCTTTCGCCAGAGCTTTATCGTCTCGACGAGATTGGGGACGATGTCCGAGCGGTACAGAAAAAACAACGGTCTGCCACCGCAGCGCATATAGCGTGGATCGACCATGTGGCGTGCCACATCGGCGACGAATGCCCGCGCCTGCGCCGGATCATACCCCTGCCGGAGCAGGATCTCGTGCTCCATGCCGTCCCAGCGCCGCGTCCAGTTCTCGTTGGCCCAGATCAGGCAGAATGGAAATTCCAGCGTGGGATCGCCCAGGAATGCGTCGACCGGGCGCTCGAGCAACCGCTTGCCGTCGAAATTGTAGTAATAGAAGCAGAAGCCGTAGAGCCCCATGCGCTTCGCCAGCGCCACCTGCCGGCGCAGGACGTCGGGGTCGCTCAGATCATAGAAGCCGAGATCGCGGGGAATGCGCGGCTGGTAGTGGCCAGCAAAGCGGGGCACGCCGCGGGGGATGTTGCGCCACTCCGTGAACCCGGCTCCCCACCAGGCGTCGTTCTCCGGGATGGCATGATACTGCGGCAGGTAGAACGCGACGACCTTGCCGCGCGGCGGCGCGCCAGGAGCCGGCGGCGCGGCCACATCCTCGAACAGCGGGCCGGGATTGCTGAATTTTCTGATCTCGCGGGCGATGCTGGGCCGATCCGGATCGGGCGACGTCCGCCAGCCGGCGTCGACGCCGATCTCGTAGAACGCCTGGATCGGATTCTTCGACCTGTCGTTGGCCAGATAGGCGCGCCACATGTACTCGGCGTTGAAGGATCGGCATATCCGCCCTTCGAATACTCCAACCTTCAGATAATGAATGAAAGCATTGACTCTATACTTGAGTATGTCCTGGCTGGAGGACACGTAAGCCACCGTATCGAAATAACGATTTGGCGCGTGTCGATGATCGAGCTGGACCGATAGATAGTGGGCGAGCCCGCACTGCGCGTCGAGATCGACGCCATAGCGCTCCGCATACCATTTGGCGTCGAAATAGGGCGACGGATTGCAGCCCTGCCGCTCTCCCCCCGCCAGGTAGTGGACGACGGCTTGCCCAGCGCCTTCGTTGGACAGGTACTTGCGTGCATACCATGCCGGATCGAAAAAGAAATTCGGCCGACGCCCTTCCCTCATCCCGATCGAAGCGTAGTGCAGGCGGGGATCCGTGCCGCGCTCGCGCAGCTCGGGATTCTGTCCCAGGTAGAAGTCTCGATCGAAGAGCCCTGAACTCAGCACATCTTCAGCCTGCTCGGCCGGTCCCCGCATCACACCCTCTTCCCCGCCTCCGACATGCCCGGCAGATGCTCGGCTGTTCGGCAGTGGAACGCCACACCCGTGTGACGGCGCGACCTCCGCCAGGCTGGACGCAGCCGTATCTTGAGTTGATGGATGGCCGGGTCAAGTCGATGCATCCATCAGCTGGGAAGGCGCTCGATCGCACCTGCGCCTGAACGGTCCGGCCCTCAGTTCATCGGCAGCCTGGAGCGCTTCTCTCTGATCGGGAAATGCTCTAGGTCGCCTGGGCCACGACGGTGGCACCGGCCTCCAGCGCAGCCTTGGCCTCGGGCAGGCCTGCGTCGGCGGCCTCCTGCATGAACTGCCGGGCGATCTCGTCGTTACCCTTGATGCGATATTTCCTCGAGACGAGGATGGCGTAGTTGTATTTCGCCACGACGTGACCGGCCCGCCCGGCCGCGAGGTAGTAGTCGCTTCCCTTCTGGATATCGCGGGGGACCTTGTCGCCGGCACAGTACAACACGCCGAGCTGGAACATGGCATTGACGTGGCCGTGGTTCGCCGCCCGGCCCAGCCAATGAAGCGCCTTCTCGATATCGACCGGCACCACATTGCCTGAGAGGTAGAGCATCGCCAGCGCATATTCGGCATCGATCTGGCCGGCCTCGGCTGCGGCCCGGTACCATTCGATCGCCTTGGCGGCTCCCTCCCGAGTCCTGAGCAGGATCGTCCCGAGATGAGTCATGGCGGGCGCGTGACCGGCGGCGATGGCCTTCTCCAGAAGCACCGTTGCCTTCTTGATGTCCGGCGGGGGCGTCTCGCGACGGGCATAGATCTGGGCCAGCAGTGTCGCGGCTTCCGCATGCCCCTGGTCGGCGGCGCACTCGAGCCATTTGGCCGCCAGGGCCTGATCGCGCTCGATCACGCTGCCTTGCAGGTAGGCCAGGCCCACCTTGAACTGCGCAACATCCAGGCCCTGCTTAGCCGCCTCCAGAAAGCGGCTCAGGGCCTCCACCGGGTCCTTGTCGACCCCGTCGCCGCGCTCGAGCAGAATGCCCAGGTTGAACTGAGCGACGGCATGGCCGTTGTCGGCGGCGCGCCGGAACCAGCGCCCGGCGGTGGCGATCACCTTGGGAACACCCTCGCCCGTGGCATACATGCGGCCGACGATGAACTGGGCATTCTTGTCGCCGGCGTCCGCCGCCTTGCGAAACCACTTGGCGGCTTCGATCGGATCCGGTTGCCCCCATCGGTCGCCGCTCAGCCCCTCGGCCAAGCGCATGATCGCGGGAAGATGGTCGGCCTTTGCCGCTTGATAGAGGTGATTTTGCGCCTTGATGAGATCGTAGTGCGCGCCTTTCTCGGCCGCGTGCAGCGCCGCCAGCAGGAAATGGGCCGGCGCAAAGCCCTGCTTGGTGGCCGCAGTCAGCCGCATGAGGATCTCGGCCTCGTGCTCGGGCTTCTGTCGTTGCATCAGCATTTGCCCGACGGTGGCCTGCGCCGGCGCATGGCCGAGGTCGCCGGCCCGGCGAAGCCACCTCAGGGCCCGCTTTTCGTCCTTCTCGACCCCTTTTCCGAGGCGATAAATCTCTCCCAAGCCGTAGGCAGCACCCGCGTTCCGCCGCTCGGCCGCGACCGTGAACCACCGGATCGCCTCTTCGTCCGACTGAGCGCCGCCTTTGCCCCGGGAGAGCAGCTCCGCCAGCAGAAAGGCCGCGTCCGCATGGCCCGCTTCGGCTGCGACCTGAAGATGCTCGCGGGCCAGAGCGAACACGTCCTCGCCCTTATCGCGCATCCCGAATATGCGTCCGAGCTCGCTCGCCCGCTCAGGCGACTTCTCGCTCGCTGCGACGTACCAGGCCCGGATGCCGCGGGGCAGCCCTTCCATCTTCATCAGGCACTTGCCGGCGTTGTGATGCGCGGCAACCGAGCCCTGCTCCGCCGCCGCCTGGTACCAGGCCAGGGCGTGCGGCAGGCTCATTTGCGTTCCCTCGCCCTTCTCGTGCATGTCCGCGAGGCGCAGCTTGGCCTCCATCGAGCCGGCCCGGGCAGCCTGCATATAGGCCGTGTAGGCGGCATAAGGCTTCTTCGCCGCCTTCAGGCGATCGCCCTTGGCAAGGCCGCGCAAAGCCCACTTGGCCCGCATGGATTCAAGCATCAGGGCTCCCGCATGGCTCCGGAGATGCTGCGGCTCATCCCGTCGGTGAGGTAGCGGAACAGGGTCCGGGTGCCAACGTGGACATCCGCCGTCAACGTCATGCCAGGTATCAGCCGGAACGAATCCGGCACCTGCACGAAGTTCATCTTCGTAATCTTGGCTCGCGCCTTGTAGAAGGCCGGCACGGCCTTGCCGGTATCGTCGGTCGTGAAGGCGCCCTCGCTGATCCAGAGCAGCTTGCCTTCGGCATCGCCGTGCGAAACGTAGCTGAAGGCATCGACCTTGATCGTGCACCGGTCGCCGGCGCGCACGTAGCCGACGTCGGTGGACGCGATCTCCATCTCCGCTTCGACAGGTGCATTGAGCGGCGCCAGCGTCATCAGCACATCGCCGATCTTGAGCACCGAGCCGACCGAGAGGTCAGATTTGCTGAGGACCACCGAATCCTCGGCCGCCCGGATCTCGACGAGGTCCTTCTTGCGGTTCGCCTTCGACAGCTGCGAGAGCGCCGTGTCTCGCGAGTTGCGCGCCGTGACGATCTCCTGGCTCAACTGGCCTTGCCACTGCTGAATGAAGGCATCCCGGTCGGCGGCCAGGCCGGCCAGGGAGTGGCGCGCTTCGGACAGTTGCTGGTGGCCGGCTTCCAGAGTGCGCAGCAGTTCGAGCCGCTGATCCGTCGCCGAGAGCAGATTGAGCAAGCTGCCGGCCTGTTTCTCGACCAGCGTCGCCCGCATTCCTTCGACCTGCTTCAGGATCTTGTCGCGTTCCTTGTAGCGCGCCTCGTCGCCCTGCAGCCGCTGCACGGTGGACTGAGCCTGGTTGATCTTCTGTGTGTAGCTGTCGACCTGCGCGTTGTACTGGGACACGCGTTGCTTGTGGAGGCTCGTCTGCAGGGAGACATAGGGGGCCATCGCGGCGGACACCTGCGCCGGGAATTTGGGCGCTTCGCCCTTTCGTTCCGCCTCGGCGCGAATGATCTGGGCATCCAGCGATGCGACCTGCTGCTCGAGCTGGCCGACATCCGCCGCTGCGAACGTGGGATCGAGTGTCGCCAGCAGCTGGCCCTTGGCCACCTGCTCGCCGTCCTTGACATTGATGGTCTTGATGATGGCCGGATCGAGCGACTGGATCGTCCTCAGGCTCTCCGTCGTCACGATCTTGCCCTTGGTGCTTTCGATCACGCGATCGAAGGTCAGCACCGTCGAGAGCGCCAGGCTGCCCCCCAGCAGGAGAACGATGGCCCAGACAACGTATCCGGACCCCGCCGGACCGGCGCCATAGATGACCCTGTCGGTCTCCGACTGGAAGCGGCGGATAACCTGATCGGTCGCGGCCTCACGCTGCATCGCGGCCCCTCAGCAGGCGGAGGTTCGGTTCGCTCTGCGTGATGTGGCCATTCTGCTGATACCACAGATCACTGTAGATCTCTGAGCGAGCCAGCAGCTCCTCATGCGTGCCGATATCGTTCACGCCCCCCTTCTCCATGACCAGGATGCGGTCGGAGCGCGTCAGCGAAGCCAGCCGGTGCGATATGACGATCACCGTCCGGCCCTGGCAGATCTTGGCCAGGTTGGCGTTGATGATCGCTTCGCTCTCCGGATCCAGGGCGCTGGTGGCTTCGTCCAGAATGAGGACGCGCGGATTGGTGATCAGCGCGCGTGCGATCGCCAGTCGCTGCCGTTGACCGCCGGACAGGTTCGACGAGCCCTCGTAGATCATGGTTTCGTAGCTGCGCGGCAGGCGATCGATGAACTCCTCGGCGCCCGCGAGCCGCGCGGCCGTGACGATCTCCTCATAGGTGGCGTCGGGCTTGGTGATCGAGATGTTCTCGCGAATGGTGCCGCTGAACAGGAAATTGTCCTGCAGCACGACGCCGAGCGACCTGCGCAGATGGTCGACCTCGTACTCGCGGATGTCGATGGCGTCGATCTTGATCAGGCCCTCGAAGTCGGAGTGCAGCCGCTGGAGCACGCGGGTGAGCGTCGTCTTCCCCGATCCGCTTCGCCCCATGATGCCGAGCGTCTGCCCTGGCTTGATCGAGAACGAGACATCGTCGAGCGCGTTGCTGACCGCCCCCGGATAACGGAAACGAACGTTGGAGAACTCGATCTCGCCCTTGAGCGGAGCGCGAACGCCGTGTCCCGTTCGCCCTTCCTCGTCCGGCTTGTTCATAAGGGCGCTGACGATGCCCACGGCACTCTGCGTCTGGTCGTATTGCTGGAGCAGCGACCCGAGCCCACGCAGCGGAGCGCAGACACGGCTGACCAGAATATAGAAGGCCATGACGGACCCGGCCTGAACCGCGTCGCCGCCGGCCACGGCGAGATAGATGGCGATGGCGATGGTGCCGTACTGCATGAAACGCTCGAGCGGGATGACCACCGTCTCGATGAGGTTCCCGATCAGACCCTCCGACAGGCGGGTGCGGGCTGCATACGCGACCAGATGATCCCAGCGGCGGCGCTGACGTGCGTCGAGCGACAGCGTCTTGACCGTCCGCATGCCCTGCAAGGTCTCGACGAGGAAAGCGCCGCGATCGCCTTCGGCCTTCATCGCGGCAATGGACCGGCGCCGGAACACCGGCAGCATCATCGCGATCCACAGCATGATCAACATGGCGACGCCGACGACGACGAGCGTCAGCCAGAAGTCGATCACGAACATGACCGGCAGGAACACGAACAGCGTGAAGGAATCGAGCACCGTGCCCAGGAGCGTTCCGGTCAGGAACGTCCTGATCTTCCAGACCTCCGAGATGTCCCGAATGATGATTCCGACCGGCGTCCGTTCGAATACGTCCATCGGCAAGCGCAGGACCTTATGGAAGATACGCAGCGACAGCTGCGCGTCGACCTTCGCCGATAGATGAAGGATCAGGGTCTTGCGGACGGCCAGCAGCACCATCTCGAACAGGGTGAGAACCACCATGCCGATGCACAGGGCCGTGAACGTCGACAAGGAGTGATGGTGCAGCACGCGGTCGAGCAGCAGCCGGATGAACAGCATCGGCGCCAGCGCCAGGAAGCTGAGAAAGATGGCGGCAATGGCGACTTCGCGGACGATCGCCTTCTCGCGGAACACGAGCGAGGCGACGTAGCCGAACGAAAACGGCCTCTCGACTTCCTCCGCCTTATAGCGCTGCTGGAGGAGGATGATCTCGCCGGTCCAGGCCTCCTCGAACTGAAAGCGGTCGATGAGGATCGGCGCGTCCGGCACCGCCGGATCCTTCAGGACGACCTCGGAGGCGCCGGCGGTCTCGCGCGCCGAGATGAGAACCAGCGAATAGCCGTTCTTGAGCACTGCAATCGCCGGCAAGGCCTCGCGCAGCTTCAGCACGCGCGCCCAGTCGAGCTTCACCGATTTGGCGCGAAACCCGTACTTGCCGGCCAGGGACACCAGGTCCGCGGCCGTCAGGTCGTCGGACTGGAGCGCATGATCCCGGATGATGTCGCCGGCGTCGAGGTGAACGCCGATCTGCCGCACGGCGAGGATGAAGCTCTGCAAGAGCGAGCTGCCACGGTCATCGGCGGGACTTGCGTTCGACTGATCACTGTCCAGCACATCAGACATCATCGGTTCCTCAGCCACGGCATAGAAAAGTCGCCGAACAATATGGCTCCCGAGAGGCACGATCCATCGGCGGCAGAACCATGTCTACACGCAGCCGCATGTGGACGAGCATACGCGGAGCAGACGAGCCAAGCCAGCACTCTCATGATTATGTGTTGCCGGCCGCCCGAGACAAAGAAAGCGGGAGGCCGCTCGGCCTCCCGCTCCATTTCTTACGATCACGTGCTGAGCGAGGCTCAGGAGCCCGACGACTTGAAGACGATGTTCTGGACGTCGTAGACGAGCACGCTCTGCGCCGTATCACCCGTACCGAACTGGTACATGGTGCTGCCGTCCTCGTTGTGGGTGATCGTCGCCTGATCGGCGGTGTAGTTGTAGAAGGTGACGGTGTCGTTGCCGGCGCCGCCCATGATCGTGTCGTTGCCGTTGCTGCCGACAAAGAACTGATCGTCACCCTCGCCGCCGATGACGGTGTCGTTGCCGCCGCCGGTATCGGAGCTGGAGAGGTAGAACGTGCCGGCTTCGGAGCCGGTGACCTGCAGGTAGTCGTTGCCCGAGCCGCTGAACAGCGTATCGCCGCCCTTACCGAACAGATCGCTGCCGCCCGTGCCGGCGAAGAGGTAGCTCTGGCCACCGCCGAACAGCGTATCCTGGCCCGCGCCGCCGAACAGCGAGTCGGCTCCGCCGGTGCTCACCAGGACGTTGTTGCCCTGCACCACCTGAGCCTGGCCGCCGCCCGAGCCCAGGACCAGCAGGTCGTGAGCGCCATCCGCGATGCCGGCGAGGAGGACGTCCTGTCCCGCGCCACCGATCAGCGTGTCCGCGCCGCTCTGGCCGAACAGCGTGTTGTTGCCTTGGAACACTTGCAGCACGCTGCCGCTGCTGCCGGCGTACGACAGCAGCACCGAGGAGTCGCCCTCGTTCAGGCCGCCGAAGATGGTGTTCGAGCCGACCGCCGAGGCACCCATGTTGCCGTCGGTGACGTAAGCGGTCGCGCCGCCGTGGGCTTCGGCGATCTGGTTGTGGCCGGTGCCGGTGATCAGGGTGTCACCCTGCCAGCCGACCAGCGTCTGGAAGTCGCCCGAGCCGCCCTGGACGGTGTCCGGACCCTCACCCCAAGCCAGCACGCCGTAATAGTCTACGTCGCCGCCATTGAGGTAGGAACCGGCCGGGTCCGTGAGCACGACGTCGATGCGGTAGTTGTCAGCCGTGCCGCCGTCGCCGCCGCCCAGGAAGATCGCGTTCGACGACAGGGTGGTAAACTCCTGCCCGACGCCGGCGCCACCCTCGGCCACAACCACATGATCGGTACCCGGAGTGTACACCCCGTTGGCCTGGAGCGCCGCCAGCGTCGCCGCCGCCACGTCCGTCGGGCCCGACGCATGTACCAGGTCTTCAAGCTGAGCCGTAGTCAGATCATATGTTGCCATTACTTAACTCCGATTTTGAAATGCACAGGAGTCTCAACGAACACCGGCCGCGCGGAATACCTTGATACGGCCACCATCCGAATTCGAAGCCGCAGGCAAGTTCTGAGCCGCAGCAAAAACTGAAGAGGGAGAAGATGCGCCCGCCGGGCCAGAGACACTCGGCGCGACCGACGAAGCCGAGCCGCCGAAACCCGCCAGAGCCGCAGCCGACACCGGGGGAGCGGCCGCGACCTCCGGCTGCGCCCTTGTCAGCGCGAACCGAAGCCCAACCAGTGCATCCCGCGGCGACGGCGCCACGAACTCGAGCTCCGCCCCCGACTTGCGGTCGATCGACGCCCCCAGATAAAGCGCCTCGGCGTCGATCTCGTAACGATCCGGGCCGGAACTCGCCAGCCGGAAGCGAACGCCGTTCAACGGCCGAGCCCGCCCCCGCGTGCCAGCGAACGTGCCGGCCGGCATCCAGGCGGACCACCCCTCAGAGAAGCCGGCGAGCAGCACCTGGTACTCCAGCCGAAACGGAGAATTAGGCGCCAGGTCGATCTGCAGCCCCTCGATGGGCGCAGGCGCGGCCGGGCCGGCGACCCATTCGCCCAGCTGACCAAGAACATCGCCGCGGCGGGACACATGGAACAGAAGCCGCGCCAGGACCGGCCCAGGCATCACAGGCTGGGCCGCCCCATTCCGATCCGCCACCGCCCGCGGCGCCGACACGACAGGCGAAGCTGCGACAGGCTGGTAGGACGGAGCAGGAGCCACCGCCGACTGATACGAAGGAGCAGGAGCCGCAGCGACACCCGGGGCACCGACCTTGGGCCCAAGCCGCTCGAGGGCAAGATTTGAATCCGTCGGACCGCCGGCATACCGCGGATGAACGAAGACATCCAAGGTACCGGACCCGGCCGCGATGATCACCGCCACCTCGCCCGGCCCCGTCAATTCACCCGCCCTGTAGCCCGGCGCGGGAACGATCTGAATGACGCCCGCCGATTGCTGCGACGGCGCGAAGGTCACGCGAGGAGCCGTCGATGCGTCGGGGCACGAGGCATAACGGAGCGCGTAGAGCCCGCGCTCGACCGATACGACCGTCCGCCGCTGTGCCCCCACGTCGAACACTCAGTGCCCCCGTCTTTTCGCTGCCGCATCGCGACATAGTCCGAATATGCCGGGACACTAGCCGTAACGACAGGGCCGAGTCAATCCATTTTTCCGCCCGACTTAGAGACGCAAGCGTCATATTCTAGTCAAAATCAGCTCAAGAGACGATCATTTCATGTTTTTCGGCCAGAAATCGGATGCTTCGGCTGTTAACTCGTAGCGTTTATTCAATTGTGGCGCAAAAAAAATCGACGGCAAGTATTCAATTCTCATGCTTTCCGTGCGAATTGCAGCGCATTTTCAAACCAATTCTTCTAGATCGCCCTCGAAGCGCGCGCGGATTGTTTTTTGCAACGCAACATCCCTGAAGGGGACACATGTGCGGCGAAGTAGTTTCATTCCCGGGCCTTTGCAGCAACGCACCCTGCTCGGCCTGAGCGCCCATCACAACTAACTGAATCCAATAGCATTTTTCGAAAGATTAAAATCCGGGCAAAAATGGCTCGCGCGCGCCGGTCAGATCGCTTTGCTCAAAAAGCAGCCAACGCCGATCGTCACAAACGCGTGAGCAGCGACATGAAGCGGGGCACGCAAACCGCGGCCTTGTCATAGCCGTCTAAAATGCGCTGGCGCGCCCGTTGCCTCATGCCATCGAACGCCTGGCCTTTCTCGAGAACGGATACAACCTGGGCGGCAAGCGCGTTGGAATCGAAAAAGGGCACCAGCATGCCTTCGCCCCGTCGCAGAATCTCCCGCACCGGCGGCGTGTCGGACCCGATGACGGCGCAGCACGCGCTCATGGCCTCCAGCAACGACCACGACACGACGAACGGATAGGTGAGATAGACGTGGGCGCTGGAGATCTGGAGAAGCGAGAGATAATGCTCGTATGCCAGATGACCGACAAAGTGGACGCGGCTCATGTCGAGCCGCGCTTCCACCTCGCCGAGAAACAGGTCCTTCCAGGTCTGGTTGCCGCGCGGACGAAGGCCGTAGGGCGCGACGGTGTCGCCGACGATGACGATTTCGGCTTTCGGCTGCGCCCGCTGAATCTCGGGAATCGCGCGCATGAAGACGTGGAAGCCGCGCAACGGCTCGAGCGCCCGTGACACGAAGGTCACCACCTCGTCGGCGCGCGTGAGCCGACGGCCGGAGGCCAGCTGGAACGCCGCGCCGGGATTGGGGGCCACGACCGCGGTATCGATGCCCTCGTGCACGACGTGGATCTTGGTCTGCAACTCAGGCGGGTAGGTGGAGCGCTGCCATTCCGTCGGCGAGATGCCGATGTCGGCGTCGGCGAGAGCCAGCAGCTGCGAGGCGTTGCGCGCGTTCAGGCCGACCATGCCGTCGACGCCATAGGACGGGAACTCGGGATCGAAGCCGACGTCGAGCCCGCGACTGCGGTAGTAGAATTCGCTGTAGACGACGATCTTGGCTTTCGGGAACATTTCCCGGAGCGGCAGGGTCTCGCCCCAACCGCTATGGCCGACGATGACGTCCGGCTCGAAGCCGCTGCTGCGCAGCTTGGTTGCGGCGTAGATGACCTCCTCGGCGCGGCGGCACTCCGAATCGAAGCGTCGCGCGAACGTGTGGGCCTGGGACGAGGGGCCGTCGGCCCGATAACGCTCGAGCCTTACACCCTCGACGTCTCTCGCCGTCCAGGTGCCGATAGCCGCCACCTGCACGCCGGCGGTCTTGACGAGGGCTGGCGCGACGTGTCGGAACTGAGCCGGGAAATTATTGTGTACGAACAGAACATTCATCAGGACCTAAGCCGGCTCGCG
Source organism: Chelatococcus sp. KU-N122 (assembly GCF_055391085.1). Classification (NCBI taxonomy): domain Bacteria; kingdom Pseudomonadati; phylum Pseudomonadota; class Alphaproteobacteria; order Hyphomicrobiales; family Chelatococcaceae; genus Chelatococcus; species Chelatococcus sp. KU-N122. The sequence goes on from NZ_AP043981.1 coordinate 8,465,661, forward strand.
TGGGTGAATGTGCAGCTCCCTGCGCCCATCGTCGCGGGCACGGGCTGGCCGAGCGCTCTGCTCACAGAGATGGTTCGAGACGGTCGGACGGTCTGCCTCGTGCCGTCCGTCCACTCTCGATCGGCCCGGGCGCAGCGCTACGGCGCCGTGTCCGAGCCGTCTTCGATCGCTTCCGCCAAGCGCGCCTGCGCCGTTCCCATCAGCGTCGCGTGCACCGCCGCGCGGTCAGCGTAAGGCATGAGGCCCAAGGCCCATAGATCATAGGATGGCCCGGCCGCCACGCGAACCTCGGCGAACCCGGCCTGCAGGATCAGCCGGCCGAGACGCTTCGCCGTGAAGCCCGTGTTGTGCGCCATGAACTCGTTGCCGTTCTCGATGGACTTCGAGTGCCCGAAGAGCATGTCGAGGGGCGTGATCGGGCCGGCCGGGGACATGTAGGCCACAGTGTCGAGGTCGTCGGCGACCACCATCTGGCAGACGCGCTCAAGATCCGGGCACGTGATCAGGGCAAAGCCGGTGTCGGCCAGGACCCGGCGGAACTCCTGCAGCGCCGGAACGACCTCGTGGGCATAGAGATGCTCGACGTTGTGGGACGACCAGAGGGCATCGAAGCTGCCGTCGGCGATCAGCCCGCGCATGTCGGTCATCGACCCGACCAGGTCCGGCAGCACCCGCGGATCGATGTCCAGACGGACCTCCTCCCAGCCCCCGCCGTGGAACGCCGCGTGCAAACGGCCGGCAAACGCAGGACCGGAACCGACGTTCAAGACGCGCCGGATCCTCGCGGGCTGCACCCGATTGTCCGGGGAATAGGCCATCGCGGCGGTCACGTCTGGGAAAGCAGTCATTCCTTGGTCCTTCGCAGCGGCTCGTCCACGGACGGGGCCTCCCACGTGCGGGGCGCCAGCCCGCGTGGCGGCCAAGCCAACGCTGTGTATGGGTCGGGATCGAGCCCGAGCATGGGGTTGTAGAGCATGTCAGTGGCGAGGTGGTCATACCAGTTAAGTCGCAAGGCCGCCAATTCACGCCGGAGCCGTTCCGACTTCGGCCTCGTCACCTCGGGCCCGCGGCTGCTGGATTCCTTGTGAATCAGCCGCGCGTAAGGCGTGAAAACGGTCCGCAGGCCCGCCTGGCCCAGCCTGAGGCAGTAATCGACATCATTGAAGTTGACGGAGAACTGCGTTTCGTCGAGGCCGCCGAGTTCACGATAAAGCGACCTGCGGGTCATCAGGCACGCGCCCGTCACGGCGCTGCATTGGTGCGCGGCGAGAAGCAGGTCGGCATACCCCGGATCGCCCAGAATCAATCCGGTGTGGGCGTGCCCGGCCGCGAAGCTCTGCCCCAGAACCACGCCGCCGTGCTGAACCACGCGGCTGGGCCAGACCAGCAGGGCGCCGACAGCGCCCACGCGCGGCTCGGCCAGCCGGCCTGCCATCTCGTCGAGCCAATCCTCGTCGAGCGCCTCGACGTCGTTGTTGAGCAGGCAGATCAGCTCGGTCGTCGCTCGCTCGACGGCCCGGTTGTTGAGCCGGGAGAAGTTGAACTCGCCGGTCACCCGCTCCACCGTCGCGCCATCGGCGGCGAGCGCGCGCAGATAGGCGATCGTATCCTCGTCGTCGCTGTCGTTGTCCACGACGAGCAGTTGCGCCCGCCCCGTCCCGACCAGCGGCGCCACCGAATCGATGCAGGCGCTGAGCAGGTCCAACCGGTTGCGCGTCGGGATGATCAACGTCACCGGCTCAGCGGGCGCCTGCCGCCGCACGCGCACGCTCGGAAAGATCCGGCCCTGGCTCGCCTCGAGCACGCACGGCACACGGCGACTTTCGAGGTGGGACGCGACGGCGTCACGAAGCGCGTCCGCGGCAACCAGCGGCTCGATGTGGGCGACGGGTCCGGGCACGTGGATGGCCAACTCCTCCGGCGGCCGGCCGACGGCGGCGAAAGGCGCCAGCGCCAGGGCGAACAACGACGATGCGCCCTGCCGCAGGGCGGACGTCACGGCGTGCGCGCGCATGGCGAACAGCGAGGCGAAATAGCCCTGCTCGAGCAGCCGCTCATAGTCGAAGGCCGGAAAGGCGATGGGCTGGCGCCGCCCCTCCCGCCCCGCGATGGTCACATCGCCGTAAGCCAGAACGCCGTCCGGATAGTCTGCGAACGCAGCGGTCAGACGGGCCAGCCCGTTCGGCTCCAGCTCGGTGCCCATGCGCATGAGCACGACGGTGGCGCCGTCGCGACCCTCCGTCTCCAGAAACTCGGCCAGATCGCTCGGCTCGAAATGAATGCCGTCGCGGCTCGCGATGGCGCCGGCGACCCAGTTCTTCAGCGTCTGGCGCTCCAGGCTCCGCGACGTCCGCTCGAGCTCGGCGGCCGCGTTGCCGATGACGACGATGGCGATCCCGCCATCCGCCGGCTTGCCGTCATGGCGCAGGAAGCGCTTGGCCCAGCTCGCATATTCGGCGAACGGCAGCGATTGCGGCACGACCCGGTCGATGAGCTTGGCGCGCACGTTCTCGCCCGTCTCGTCGCCCGGATAGCCGAGCGCGTCGGCGAGGGCGTCGGGAAAGGCGATCAGGCTCAGCGGGCTGCCGCCGAGCTCCTCGCCCTGGCCCGAAAAGACGCGCACCACTTTCGGGCGGCCGTCGGCGACCTCTCGCGGCAGGTGCACATCGAAGCCGGGCACGGCCTCGTGATCGCTGACCCGGGTCACATGCGACCAGCGGTTGGGGGCGCATTCCAGAACGGGTTCCCCGTCGACGGCGAAACGGAGCCAGGGCGTCGTGCGGCTCGGGCCAAGCCACCCCGCCAGGCGTAGACCGCCTTGCCATTGGACCTGGCCGACCGGGGTGAAGACGTCCTTCTCGCGCCCGGGAAGCCGGAACTTGCGGAGCGATTCGTGCGTATTGGCGACCCGGACCTCGACCTCGGCCTGCAGCTCGCTGGACGGCAGCCGGGACCAGAAACCATAACAGCCGTCGCCTTCGCGGGCGCGCCACAGCTCGTCGACGTACTGGTTCGCCAGGATCACATCGACGATGATGCCGTCGACGGTCAGCTCCAGCACCCAGCGCCGTCCAGGGTCGCCGGGGTCGAAGACGTAGCCGGACACACATTCGCCGTCGACCAGGCTCACCCGCCAGCGCAACCCCGGTGCTCGGCCGGTGCCGGTGAGCTCGTGCGTGACGGCGCTCCGCATCTCGTTCATAGCTCGAGGAACCAACGCGCGATTTCTCCGGCTGCCCGCTCCTCGCAAAGGCGGGGGTCGAGGGCGAGGTCGGCACCGTCGACCTTCGCCGCGCCGAACGAGAAATCAAAGAAAGCCTTGGGCGGGCAGCTCGTCGCGGCAAGGGCATCGGGAAACGCCAGGCCATCGCGATAGGGCAGCACGATCGCCTTCACGCCGAAATGCCGGCCGGCACGGAGCAGGTCGTCGGCGGCGTAACGCCCGGCGACGAACACGTTGCCCAGGCCCATGACCGACAGGTCGGACAAGGTCTTGCCGAAGACGACGATCGGGCCGTCGCACCCGTGCGCGCGAAAAGCCGTGGACAGGGACGCGATCAGCCGCGTCGCCTCGCTGCTCGCCGCCGGCACCACGATGCCCAACGCCGGCCCATCGGGTCGCGGCGCCCGCTCGGCATCCGGAAGGGTGTCGTGCAGCTTGGCGGCCGCGGCGGCGCCGAGAAAGCGGCCGACGAATGCCGCCGTCACCCGATCGAGCGGGATGATGTGATCCGCGAGCGACAGAATCTGGTCGAGGCGGCGACCGAAGCCGGCGATCGGCCCCTCGTCGATGGCCGCCTGGTAGGCATCGAGGCAGTCCTCGCACACGGTTCGCCGATCGGCCGATATCCGGCACGGCTCGGCCCAGGCCCTGAACGACGGCGCCAGAATTCGACCGTCGGCGATGACCCAGTCGATCGGCCGGCCCATCGACGACAGCATGTCCCAGACGGGCGGCGGCAGGCTCAGCGGGTCGGACAGCTCGATCCGCGCCGGATCCAGCCGCTCCAGATAGGAAGCGAGATCATCCAGCTCGTCGGGCACGCCCAGGGCGAAGGACAGCGACTGCGGCGCCTCGCCGGCAGCGCCGGTGAGGGCCAGCCGTGTCCCCTGCTCCTCGCTCGCGCAGACCACCCGGCGGCCCTCCGCCCGCATGCGCGCGATCCGCTCATCCAGGAGCACGCGGCCCGGCCCCTGCCCGGTGACGTGCAGGACGTCCACGCCGGCCGGCACCACCAGCCGCGCGATCGCTTCCCGCGCCGGCCGCAGCGGGTCCAGCTCGAGGTAGGCCGCACATTCGAGCCTGTAGTCGGGAAAGCGTTCCGCCAGCACCGTCAGGTTGTGCACGACGAGGTCACGTTTGGCATCGCTGAACGAGCGCGACCCCAGGTGACCGACGTAGACGCCCGTCGCGCAGACGTTGCGGAAGCCCAGGGCCTTGGCCCTGAGGCAGAAGTCGACATCCTCGTAGTAGCCCTTGCCGTAGCCCTCGGCGAGGCCTCCCAGCTTGTCCAGGCAGGCGGAGGTGATGAACAGGCAGAAGCCCACCCCATTGGGCGCATCGACGACGGCCGTTCCGTTCGCCGCAGCAGCCGCGGCGTCCCACGCCTCGACCTCGGAGAGCCCGCTGATCGGATTGACCACGTTCTTCTCCGGCAGGCTGAACAGATCCCCGTTGTTGGACCAGGGCGTGACGGTGCCGATCGCGGCGGAGCCGTAGGCCGCCTCTCCCAGGCGGACGAGCGCGGTCGGCGGCAGCAACGTGTCGGCGTTGACGAGGACGACATCCTCGCCCTCTGCCCGCTGCCTGAGCGCGCGATTGACCGAAGCGGCGAAGCCGCGATTGCCGTCATTCGACATCAGCTCGATGTCGCCCCGGGCGGCCAGCGACCTGACTAGCTCCCGAATCGCCGGGTTGGGGCTGGCGTCGTCGACGACGGTGATGCGGTGGCGCATGGATCCGAAGTCCTGCCGCAGCACCGACTCCAGGCAATCGCGCGTCGCCTCGTAGTCCTCGTAGACCGGCACGACGACCATCAGCGCGCTGACCGCCTTCTTCCCGGTCTCGTCGGCACCGAAGCCGGCCTCGGGGGCAAGGCCGAGCTCCCGCTCCACCGGATAGGGCACGTCCTGGTCCAGGATGCGGAAGCTGACCTTGCATTCCCCCAGGAAATCGAGGTCGACGTCGAGCAGGCAGGCGTGCTGGCCCTGGGACAGCGGATGGGCCGGATCGCGCCGCAACGGCCGGGAGGCCTGGAAGCCGACGCCGCGGCACTGGATCGTGATGGCCTCCGGCCCCGACCAGCATGCCCATCCGCGAAGTTTCGCACCGGCCCGGCAAAGCTGGGCGACCACCGCCTCCCCCAGGGCGAACAGCGTCTCGACGGCGCGCTGGCGATCGGCCGCGGTCGCCGTCAAGGATCTGAGCAGCGCCCAGGCCGCCCGTCGCCGGGCCGCCGGATCCGGCGAGCGGAGCAAGCGCACGGCAACCAGAGGGTCGGCCGGGTCCATCTGGATTGCCGTCGCCAGATCCGCCTGCGCAGCTTCGGCATCTCCCAGCCGGCCGAGCGCTTCGGCGCGGAGCAGATAGTCCCGGGCGGTCGCGCGCCTGGACACGCGGCAACGGCGATCGGCGAACTGGAACGCCGCGGCCGCGTCGCCGCGGTTCAGGGCGGAGGCGGCGTTCAACGTCAGCATATCGGTATGCTGGCCCGCGCTCAGCAGGGCACCCGAGAGGTCGCTCGGCTCAGCCATGTCGTAACCGGCGCATTGCGGGACTTCGGCTCGAACCGTGGCGGCGCATCCGCCCTCTCCCTCCGTCAACCGCCAGGCGATCCTGTCCAAGCTGTCCAGGCCCGCCCGCGGACCACGAGAACGGCCCAGCTCCTACTATGCGCATGGCCTAGGGGACGCGTCCATGTCCGGCAAAACCGCAGTCTGCCGACGGCGCTTGCGCCGGGGCGCGTCGCCGATCACAAAACAGTGTCGCCAACCGGCTATCCCACCCCACAACCAAACCCAGCCCCCGTCCCGCCTCGTTCAGCCGAATCGCCGCGGGGCGCCAGCCTCGATCAACTGCCGCCGCAAGGCAAGACGTGCCGCTGACGTGGCGGCAGGTGTCAGTAAAGCAGGCGGGCGCGCAAGGTACCATCGATGGCGCGGATATCGTCCAGCACCTCCTGGGTCGATTCGCGGAGCCCTTCCGCCTCGATCACGACGTAGCCGATCTCGCCGTCGGTCTGGAGGTATTGCGCCGCGATGTTGAGTCCGCGCGCCGAGAACACCTCGTTCAGCTTGAGCAGCATCCCGGGAACGTTGCGGTGCACATGGATGAAGCGCGTGCCCGTCGGCCGTGTCGGCAGTTGCACTTGCGGGAAGTTGACGGCGCCCATGGTCGAGCCCACGTCGGAATAGTCCACCAGCTTGCGGGCGACCTCGGTACCGATACGCTCCTGCGCCTCGACCGTGGAGCCGCCGACGTGCGGCGTGAGGATGACGTTGTCGAGCCCCTGCAGCGGCGTGCTGAACCGCTCGGCGTTGGAGCCCGGCTCGCGCGGGAACACGTCGATCGCGACACCGGCCAGTTGGCCGTCGCGCATGGCAGCAGCCAGCGCGTCGAGATCGACGACGTGGCCGCGGGCGTTGTTGATCAGATAGGCGCCCCGCTTCATGCCGCGAATCTGCGCCTCGCCGATCATGCCGCGGGTTGCGGGCGTGTCGGGCACGTGCAGGCTGACCACGTCGCTGATGGCGAGCAATGCGTCCAGGCTGTCCACGGGCTCGGTGTTGCCGTGCCGCAGCTTGTCCGTGATGTCGAAGAAGACGACCCGCATGCCCATGGCTTCGGCCAGGTTCGACAGCTGGCTGCCGATGTTGCCGTAGCCCACGATGCCGAGCGTCTTGCCGCGCACCTCGAAGCTCGCCGTCGCCGACTTGTCCCAGCCACCGGCATGGGCGGCGCGCGAGCGCGGCGCGATGCGCCGCATCAGCATGATGATTTCGCCGATGACCAGCTCGGCGACGCTGCGGGTGTTGGAGAAGGGCGCGTTGAACACCGGGATGCCACGGCGCTGCGCCGCATCCAGCTCGACCTGATTCGTCCCGACGCTGAAGCAGCCCACGGCGATCAGCCTGTCGGCGGCCTGGAACATCGCCTCCGTCATCTGGGTGCGCGAGCGGATGCCGAGCAGATGGACCCCGTGCAGCGCCTGCTTCAGCGCATCGCCGTCGAGCGCCTTGGTCAGGCGCTCCAGGTTGGTGTAGCCGGCGGCCTGCATCAGCGCGACCGCGCTGTCGTTGATGCCCTCCAGCAGCAGCACGCGGATCTTGTCCTTGGCGAGGGAGAGGGACTGGGACATGGGTAGCTCGTGAGTTGGTCGACCGAGACGCTCGGCGGCGACGATGATCTAGTCAGCCGTCCGCGAGGTGTGAAGCCGTCCCACGGCCGCAGTGCGGATATCCGTCATGCGGCCATCGGGACCGGATCTTGTGCAGCGCCCGCCGGCGCGCCTTTTTCCGCGCCCAAACAATGGCTACGTTGAGGCGCATGCCATCACTCCTGTCCGAACCGACGGCCGCATCGAACCTCCAGGAATGGACGGTGTCGGGCCTGTCAGGCGCCCTGAAGCGCGCGCTCGAAGACCAGTTCGGCTATGTCCGCCTCAAGGGCGAGATCAGCGGCTACCGCGGCCAGCACGGCTCCGGCCACTGCTATTTCTCCCTCAAGGACGATGCGGCCAAGATCGACGCCGTCATCTGGAAGACGGCGTACGCCAAGCTCAAGGTCAAGCCGCAGGACGGGCTGGAGGTGATCGCCACGGGCCGTATCACCACGTTCCCCGGCCAGTCGAAATACCAGATCATCGTCGAGACCATCGAGCCGGCCGGGCTCGGCGCGCTGATGGCCATCCTGGAGGAGCGGCGCCGCAAGCTGGCCGCCGAGGGTCTGTTCGCCGAGGCCCGCAAGCGTCCCCTGCCCTTCCTGCCCGCCACCATCGGCGTGATCACCTCGCCCACCGGCGCCGTCATCCGCGACATCCTCCACCGCCTGGCGGACCGCTTCCCGCGCCATGTGCTGGTGTGGCCCGTGCGGGTGCAGGGCGAGACCTGCGCGGCCGAGGTGGCCGCCGCCATCGACGGCTTCGGCGCGCTCGCTGCCGACGGGCCGATCCGGCGGCCGGACGTCATCGTCGTCGCCCGGGGCGGCGGCTCGCTCGAGGACCTCTGGGGCTTCAACGAGGAAATCGTAGTGCGGGCGGCAGCGCGAAGCGCCATCCCGCTGGTGTCCGCCGTCGGTCACGAGACCGACTGGACGCTCATCGACCATGTGGCCGACCTGCGCTGTCCGACGCCAACCGGGGCAGCCGAGAAGGTCGTGCCGGTTCGTCTCGACCTCGTCGCGACCGTCGCCGACCTGGCGCGGCGGCATGCCGGCGGCCTGCAGCGCCACGGCGAGCGGCGGCGCGAGCACCTGCGCGCCCTGGCGCGGGCGCTGCCGCGGCGCGACACCGTGCTGGCGCCGCCGCGCCAACGCCTGGATCTGACCGGAGAGCGGCTCGCCGGGCTGCTGGCGCGGACGCTCGACGGCGCCCACCGACGCATCGCCCGGGCCGCGACCGTGCTCGCCGGCCATTCGCCCAGGGCCGAGCTGCGCGCGCGCCGGGCCCGCTTCGACGCCCGGATCGAGCGCCTCGATCCGGCGCTGCTGCGGCGCGTGGCGCTGGAGCGGGGCCAGGCGCTGCGTGCGCTGAGCGACCGCCTGGCCCGGACCCGCCTCAACCATGTGGCGGCCGAGCGCGAGCGCCTCGCGGCGCGACAGCTGACCTTGGCGCGGGCCAGCCGGCAGCTCGCCGTGTGCTGGCGGGCCGGGCAGGAGCGCCGGGCGCACGGCCTGGCCGGCCTAGATCAGATGATGCGGTCGCTGAGCTATCGCGGCGTGCTGGCACGCGGCTTCGCCCTCGTCCGCGATGGCAAGGGCCGGCCACTGCGGGCCGCCGCCGCCGTCAGCCCGGCGATGGCGCTCGAGCTGCAGTTTGCCGACGGCACCGTCGCTGCCACGGCCAACGGCCCGGCTCGGCGCAAGCCCCCGGCGGAGCCGCGGGGATCCGCCGAGGCGCCGCTGCTCGACCTCTGGTTCTACGAGCGGTCCGGCAGCAAATAGAACATGATCCCCAAAAGCGGCCGCCGGCTTTTGGACAAGATCGTGCTCAAAACAAAGACTTGGAGCGGGCCGTCAACCGGGCGCCGAAGCCGCCACGCCATTCAGTGGACGCCCACGCCGAGCAGGCGCTCGACAACCGCCCGGTCCGATCTCAGGCCGGCGGCGGGGCCCTGCCAAGCCGCCCGGCCGCGCTCGATCACCAGAACACGGTCGGCGAAATCGAGCGCCCGCTCGATCTGCTGCTCGACGAGCAGGACCGTGACGTGGCCTCCGGCTCCGAGCTGCGTGATCGCCCGCATGAGCTCGTCGCAGATCACCGGCGCCAGGCCTTCGAGCGGCTCGTCGAGCAGCAGGATCGACGGGCGCCCCAACAGGGTCCGAGCCATAGCCAGCATCTGCTGCTCGCCGCCGGACAGCTGCAGGCCGAAGTTGCGGCGCCGCTCGGCCAGGCGGGGAAACAGGGCATAGGCCTCCTCCAGCGCCGCGCGCGGCCGTCCCTTCAGCCCTGCCGACAGGTTCTCCTCGACCGTCAACGAACGAAAGATATCGCGGTTCTGCGGTACATAGCCGGCGCCGATGCGCGCCCGCATGCAGGTGGCCAGGCCGGTCACGTCACTGTCGCCGAAGGTGATACGGCCGGCCTGATGGGTGGCGATCCCCATGAGGGTCGCAAGCAGCGTGGTCTTGCCCATGCCGTTGCGGCCCAGAATGGCGAGCCGCTCGCCGGCGGCCGCTGCGAACGTCATGTCCGAAATGATCCGCGTCGGCCCGTAGCCGGCGCACAGATCCGTCACCTCAAGCCGTGCGGCGGGCATCGGCGTAGCTCCCCAGATAGGCGCGGCGCACCTCGTCGTCCGAGCTCACCTCGGCGGGGGTGCCCTCGAAGATCAGCCGGCCGCCCGCCAGAACGAGGACCCGTTTGGCGAAGCGAAACACGAGGTCCATGTCGTGCTCGATCATGAGCACGGCGATGTCCGGAGGCAGGCGGTCGATGACGCCGAGGATTTTCGGTGCTTCGTCGTGCGGAACCCCTGCGGCAGGCTCGTCGAGCAGCAGCACCTTGGGCTTGAGGGCAACGCCGATCGCCAGCTCCAGAAGCCGCTGCTGGCCGTAGGCGAGCCGGCCGACCGGCAACGCCGCCAGGTCCGCGATGCCGAGGGTCTCGAGCAGCTCCATGCACTCGGCGTGCACGTCGGTCATGGCGGCGGCGGCGGACAGGACCCGACGCGTCAGGCCACGCCGCTGCATGACAGCGAGGGATACATTCTCGCCGGCGGTCAGGCTGGTGAACAGCCGCGAGATCTGGAACGTCCGCGCCAGCCCGCGGCGGCTCCGTTCAGCGATGGGGAGATGGGTGACGTCCGCCCCCTCGAACACCACGCGGCCGGCCGTCGGCCGCAAGCCGCCCGATATGATGTTGACGAGGGTGGTCTTGCCGGCACCATTGGGGCCGATCAGCGCGACGCGGTCGCCTGCCTTCAGCGCAAAGGACACGTCCGAGTTCACGTGCAAACCGCCGAAGGACTTCGAGACGCCTTGGAGCTCCAGCCGATCGGTCATGGCGGGGCTCCCCGGGCCCGAAGCCGCGCCCAGAGCACCGCTGCGCCATGGGCCAGGCCGCGCGGCGCGAACACGACGATGACGATCAGCAGCAACCCGACCATGCTCATCCAGTGGAAGGGATTGGTCGCGGCGACGAAGTGCTCGAAGACCTGAAAGACGAGCGCCCCGGTGAGCGCCCCCCACAGGGTGCCGGCCCCGCCGAGCACCAGCATCACCAAAGCCTCCGCCGAGCGCTCGAAGCCGACGCTGTCCAGGCCGACCACCCCGGTGGTGACCGCAGCCAGTGCTCCGCCGATGCCGGCGACCGCGCCGGAGACGCCGTACATGATGATCAAGCGCGGATAGACGGCGGCGCCGATCATCTGCGCCCGCAGCGCATCGTCGCGGATGCCGCGGCAGAGGAGCCCGAACGGCGAGCGCACCAGGCGCAGCAACAGTGCGAAGACGAGCGCCAGCACGACGAGCGAGAAGACATAGGCCGTGCGGCTATAGAGATCGAAGGCGAACAGCCCGAGGACGGGAGACGGGGTGATGCCGGACAGGCCGTCGCTGCCGCCGGTCCAGCTGGAGAGCTTGTTGGCGAGCGCACCGACCAGCTGGCCCAGCGCGATGGACAGGACGAGCTGCGGGAGGCCATGGAAGCGCGTGATCAGCGCGCCCGAAGCCAGCCCGGTCGCCGCGCCGACCGCCATGCCGACCAGCAGCAGCATGACCGGATCGGTCAGCCCGGCCAGGCAGGCGTTGCCGACCGCATAGGCGCCCACGCCGAACATGGCGGCCTGGCCAAGCGTTGCCACGCCGCAGTAGCCCGTCACCAGATCGAGCGAGATGACCAGCAGGGCGATGGTGATCAGCCGCGTCAGGAAGGCGAGGTCGTCGGGAAACGCGACATAGCCGATCAGCCCGAGGACCGCGATGACGAGGATGCCTCGTGCTTCCGGCGCAAGACGAGCCTTGACGATCGAGGCTGGAGCAGGCCGCGCCGAGGCGATCGTCATCGCAGCGCTCCGCGGCCGAGCAACCCATGCGGGAACAGGAACACGATGACGATCACCGCAAGGTAGAAGAAGAACTCGCCGAACTCGGGCGCAAGATACTTGCCGGTGGTGTCGGCCAGTCCGAGCAGCAGGGACGCGGCGAGCGCGCCGGCGATCGATCCCGCGCCGCCGACCGAGACGACAACGAGAAAGACGACCATGTAGCGCAACGCATAGAACGGCTCGATGGGCAGAAGCTCGGCGCCGACGACGCCGCCGAAGGCGCCCAGGCCCACGGCGAGCGCGAAGGTGGCGAGGTAGATGAGCTCGGTGCGGATACCGAGCGCTTCGGCCATGTCGCCGTTGTCGACGGCGGCGCGCAGGCGCACGCCGAACTCGGTTCGCTCCAGCAGGTACCACAGAATGGCCGCCGTGACGACGCCGCAGGCGATCACGAACAGCCGATGCGTCGGCAGCATGCGGAAGCCGATGTCGAACGGCCCGCTCAAGACCTGCGGCAGGGGGATCGGCTTCAGTGTCGGCCCGAAGATGAAGTTCACGACGCCGATGACGAGGAAGGTGATGCCGATGGTCAACAGCAGCTGGGTCAACGCATCGGATTTCCGGTAGATGCGGCGGAACAGCAGCCGCTCGAACGGAAGCGCGATGACGATCGTGCCGATGACGGCCAGCACGATGGCGAACCCGTAGCTCAGGCCCCAGCTGCGGATCGCATAAGACGCGAGATAGCCGCCGATCATGGCGAAGGCGCCGTGGGCCAGGTTCACCACCCGCATCAGGCCCATCATGATCGACAGGCCGATCGAGATGATGAAGAGCACCATCCCATAGGCAAGCGCATCAACGGCAATGCTCAGTATGGTGCGCAATGCGTCATCCTCGTGCGGCCGGCATGCCCACGCGGGTTCACGCCGTCCCGAGCGCCGGGGCGGGAGCGGGAGGGTGTCCCTATTGCTTGCTGAGCGCCCAGTCCGGCTGCGCCTCGAACGTCTGGACCTCCTTGTTCTCCAGCTTGCCGTCCCGCTTGGCCACCTCACGCAGATAGACGTTCTGGCGGATGTGGCGCGTGTCGGGGTCGATCGACACGGGGCCGCGCGGGCTCACCCACGCGAGGTTCTTCACGGCGGCGATGGCCTTGTCCGGATCCTGCTTGCCGTCGGTCGCCTCGATCATCTTGTAGATCAGCCGCGCGCCGTCGTAGGCGGCGACCGCCGTCATGGTCACCTCGTCGAGCTTGCCGCCGTCCTTCACGAGCTGGTCGAGGAACGCCTTGTTCTCGGGCGAGTCGTGCGAGACGGCGTAGTGATAAGTCGACAAAATGCCTACGCCCGCATCACCGATGTTCGGCAGATCGGGCTCGGTGACGACGTCGCCGGTCGACATGAGCTTGATCCCGCCCGCCTTGAGGCCATTGTCGATGTAGGCCTTGACGAAGCTCAAGGTCGGCGGTCCGGCCGGCAGGAAGGTAAAGATCGTGTCGGCGCCGGAATCCTTGATCCGCTGCATGATCGGACTGAAGTCGGTCGTGTTCAACGGCATGCGTATCGCCTCGACGACCGTGCCGCCGCCGGCTTCGAAGGTCTTCTTGAAAGCCGCCTCCGCATCGAGGCCCGGGCCGTAGTCGCTGACGGCGATGGCGACCTTGCTGGCGCCCCTCTCCTTGGCGACCTTGGCGGCCGGCACCGTGTTCTGCCACATCGTGAACGAGGTGCGGGCGATGAAGGGGCTTTTCTCCACGATCGACGACGTGGCCGCGTTCATGACGATGAGCGGCACCTTGGCCTGCTCCAGCAGCGGCGCAATGGCCATGGCATTGGGCGTGAAGTAGACGCCGGCGAGATACTGGACCTTGTCCTTGACCAGCAGCTCCTGGGCGATCGCCTTGGACTTGGCCGGGTTGGGCGCCTCCTCGTCACGATAGATGAACTCGACCTGATGGCTGCCCACCTTGGCGCCATGCTGGGCCACCCAGGCATCGATGCCCATCTTGAAGTTCTTGCCGAACAGCGCGTAGGGGCCCGACATGGTGCCGATCACGCCGACCTTGATGGTGTCGGCCGCAGCCGGGCCGCTCAGCAGGCCGATGGCAGCCAATAGACAAAGCAGTTTGGACGATTTGATCATCTCGGTTCCCCATCGTCTTTGGTCGCCCCGACGCTTGCGCCGGGGCGGCTCCGCACCCCACGGACCCCGCTGTCATGCCCGGCCTCGAGCCGGACATCCATCCCTTCCCGCTCGCTTCAGCGCCTCGAGCGCTGTCCGATGAGATGGCCGGGCCGATCCGGCGCGACGCAGGAGCGATCGGCATCAGAACATTTCGAAGTATTCGCGCTGCTCCCATTCCGTCACCTCGGCCTGGAAGCGCTCGATCTCCGCGTTCTTGATGTGCACATAATAATCGACGAACTCGGCGCCCATGGTCTTCCTGAAGAACGGATCGTCGCTCAGCGCGAACACCGCCTCCCGCAGCGTCTTCGGCAGCGGCGTGGCCGTCGTCTCGTAGGGCGTGTCGGCCGAAGGGCCAGGATCGAGGCCGCGGTCGACACCATCGAGGCCGGAGAGGATCTGGGTGGCCATGTAGAGATATGGGTTGGCCGCCGGCTCGCCGATGCGGTTCTCGAGGCGCGTCGCCGGATCGCCCGGGCCGCCGAGCACGCGGATCATCACGCCGCGATTGTCGCGGCCCCAGATGGCGCGGTCAGGCGCCAGGGAGTAGGAGCGGTAGCGCTTGTAACCGTTGATCGTCGGCGTCGTGAACACCGTCGATGCCCGCGCGTGCTCCAGGAGCCCAGCCAGATAGCCGCGCCCGAGCGGCGACAGGGTCTCGCCCCCCTCGCTCGCCATGAAGACGTTCGCGCCGCCGTCGCGTGCGACGAGGGACTGATGGAGATGCCAGCCGGAGGACATCACGTGCTGGATGCGCGGCCGGCACATGAACGTCGCGTGATAGCCGTGGCGGCGGCAGATCTGCTTCACGGCGCTACGGAACAGCACCATCGTATCGGCGGGAACGAGCCCGACGGTCGGCCGGAAGGTGAACTCACACTGGCTCGGACCGAACTCGACTTCGATCGACCGTAGCGGCAGGTCGAGCGCGACGATATCGCGCCGGATGAGCTCCAGCACCGGCTCCATCTGATCGTAGCGCTGCTCGGTGAGGTATTGGTAGCCGTGCGACAGCAGGCTGACGTCGGGCGGCTCGCCGGGCTGGCCCGCATCGGTGGGGGCCATGCGCATGTTCTCGATCTTGAAGACGTGGAATTCGACCTCCAGGCCCGCCACGAAGTCGTAGCCGCGATCGGCGAGGCTGCCGAGCACGGACCGGTAGAGGTTCCGCGTGGCGAAGGGCACCGGGCGGCCGTCGGCGAAATAGACGTCGCACAGCACCCAACCCGTCCGCGGCGCCCATGGCAGCACCCGGAACGTGGTCGGATCGGGCACCATCACGACATCGGCGGCCCCCTGCATCTCGCGCATGCCGAAACCGCCGCCCGCCGTGAAGACGGGGAACACGGTGCGGTGCGAGGTGTCCTTGGCCAGCATGGTCGTGGTGATGGCGCAGCCGCTGTCCAGCGCGTTCAGCGCCTCGCCCGCCACCAGCGTCTTGCCGCGCAGGATGCCGTGCTGATCGGGAAACGACAGCCGGATGGTGTCGAGCGCCTGCGCCTCGGCGGTCCGTCGCAGCCGGACCGCCGCCTCGTGCTGCTCGGCGGACCATAGCCCGTGTCGCACCACGAAACGCGATGTTGCGTCCATCGGCTTGCCCGCTATTCGGCGGCGGAGAGGTGAGGCACTTTTGCCGCAATCTCCGCCGGCACCGGCGCAGCCCAGGGTGCGCCGCGGCGACGCTTGACGTCCACCTCCATCCAGTAAGTCTCCCAACCACGCGTCGGGCCGATGCCGTCCATGGTCGCCGGCCCCTGGATGCTGCGCGCGTGCGCCTGGTCCAGGACCAGCAGCGGCTTGTCGCCGGCAGCGGCCTTTTCGATCTCCTGACGCAGCAGGCGACGGTATTGGATGATGGCCTTGTCCGACTGCCCCAGGTGTTCGCGGGTGCGGTCCTGGATCGGGCCCATGGACTCCACCGCCCATTGGTCGTGCACGTTGATGTCGAGACCCATGCCCGTGTAAGTCTCGGTCGCCTGCTCGTGCGGGTCGAAGCCGTAGTCGTTAGCCTTGTTGCGACGCGACGTGTAGTGCGGCAGCTCGTAGAGCTTCAGCCGCTGCTCGCGCATGGTCTGCTTGTCCACCGGCCGGGCGTAGCTGGTGAAGATCGCGTACCAATAGCAGTGGGTGTCATCGACCGGCACATGCCACTGGGTGATCGTCATCTCCGTGCTCATCGGGATGACGAAGCCGTGCGGGAACAGCTGGTTGGTGACGCGCACGTGCGTGCGCTCCTCGTCGATCTGGCGCAGCGCGATCAGGCGCAGCCCGTATTCGGTGCGCTCCACGTTGATGATCGGCCGGTCGTACTCGCGCAGGATACGCGTCATGGGCAGGTCGCTGTCGGCGGAGGCGCCGCGGAACTGCTTGCCATACGACTGAGCCGTATCCTCGTCCTCGAAGAACCGATGCAGGAACGACGCGTGGGCGGGGTCGATGCCGACCTCCAGCGCCTGCAGCCAGTTGCACTCGATCAGGCCCTTGAAGGCGAAGGTATAGGCGTCGGGCGCGATGAAGCAGTCCAGCTCGGGAAATGCCGGCGGCTCGCCGGCGCCGAGGTAGGCCCACAGGATGCCGCTGCGCTCCACCACCGGGAAGGCGCGCTGCTTGAGGTTCCTGCACAGGTTCGAGCCGGGCGGCTCAGCCGGAGTCTCCAGGCAGTTGCCCTCGGCGTCGAACAGCCAGCCGTGGAAAGCGCAGCGTAGGCCGCCGTTCTCGAGCCGGCCGAAGGCGAGGTCGGCGCCCCGATGCGGGCAGCCGCGGTCCATCAGGCCGTAGCGGCCCGCTTCGTCGCGGAACAGCACGAAGTTCTCGCCAAGCAACCTCACCGCCTTGACCGGACGGGGGCTGTCCAGCTCGTCGATGAGCGCAGCCGGCTGCCAGTATGCCCGCATCAGCTTTCCCGCCGGATCGGCAGGCCCGATCCGCGTGATCAGATCGTTCTGCTGCTGACTCATCATGGCGGCGTTCCTCCTCTGCACTTGAACGAGTCTTGCGACACGCAAAATGGCCGCTCAACGCGGACATGCAGCCTTGCCCCCAATGTCGTCTTGGCGGCCGCGGTCTCCTTGATACGGCCCTCCGGCGCCCCGGTTCCGACGATCGCAGCGCCAAGCACGTCCTACATGCCCGACGCATCCATGCGGCTCAGCGATTTTGTTCGATGAACGAACATATGTGCGATTTTAAATTGGATCAGTTCCAGGGCAAGCGCAATTTTCGAGCCTCATGTGCTCAAGCTCCAACCAGTGTTGGACTTTCGCGCCACCGCGAGCGGGCGATCTTTTGTGCGCTGCATCGACTTGCGCCGGAAATTCTCCGCACGTACGTTCGTACAACGCACAGTTTATGACCTCGCGACGGAGGGCGCTCGCAAGAGCGCCGAGGACATCGAACCGCGCCGTGGTGGGCGGCGGCCAGGTCGCGGACCCATCGCCCCAAGGAACGGCCGAGTACGCATGCCGAAGCTGAAACGCACCGCGGAAGAAGAGGAAATCCGGCGGGAGGATCCAAACTTCATCGAAAGCCTGGATCGCGGCTTGCGGGTCCTGCAGGTCTTTGGCGCCGCGCATCGCCCCATGACGCTGAGTGACGTCGCCAAGGCGGTCAACCTGCCCAGGGCCACGGCGCGGCGCATCCTGTTCACCTTGGAGCGGGGCGGCTTCGTGGGTGGCGACGGCAAGTTCTTCCAGCTCCGGCCGCGTGTTCTCACGCTCGCTTCGGCCTACCTGTCTTCCAACCAGATCGTCGCGGTGATGCAGCCGGCTATGGATCGTTTGGCGAGCCAGGCGAGGGAGGTGTGCTCGCTGGCGATCCTCGACGACGGTGAAGCCGTGTTCGTCGCCCGGGCCAGCCCGGCCCGCGTCTTCTCCTCAGGTCTGGAGATCGGCTATCGCTTGCCGGCCTATTGCACGTCGGTCGGCCGGGTGCTGCTGAGCCGCCTCTCCGATGAAGAGCTGGCGCACACGATCGACGCGCTCGAACCGGTCAAGCTGACGCCGCTCACCATCGTCGACAAGCAACTCCTGCTGGCGACGGTCATCACCGATCGGAGCAAAGGCTATTCTCTGGTCGATCAGGAAGCGGAAGATGGCTTCCGCTCGATCTCCGTGCCGGTTCGTCGCTACGACGACGCGATCGTGGCCGCCATCAATATCGGCGCCCATGTCGACCGCATTTCCACCGGCGACATGATCGACCGTTACCTGCCTCTGCTGCAAAGCGTATCCGCAAGCGTGCGCCCGCTCCTGCTTTGATCGGGAGGCGCCGGCAGCGCACCGGCCCCTGGCGGGCGCTGGAGCATGTTCCTTCGCAAAACCGGTAGCCAGTTTCGCCCAACATGCTCTAGAACGGCAGCATGAACCGCCACGACAATCACGGCTTCGGACAAGGCGAAGCCGTCCTGGAGTATGGGCCCGTGGAGTACCGCGTGGTACGGCCGGGGTCATTCGTGCGTTGCGCCGTGACCGGCGTCGCCATTCCGCTCGACGGCCTGCGCTACTGGAGCGTTGACCTGCAAGAGGCTTACGCCTCGCCCGACGCCGTGCTGAAACGCCGCGGCCTGAAGCTCGGCGCCGGCACCGACAACGCCTGAGCGTCCGGCGCGAGGGTCTTCGCCAGCAAATCGGGCACGTCCGCGTCTGCCGCGCTCTTGCGGGCCAGGCCCGCGAGAGCGGTCGCCATCGGCGTCACGACTCGACGAACCTGGTCAACGCCCGTGCCAGCAGCCGATCGAGCACGGCTGCATCGTCGATGTGCAACGTCACCGGGAGCGCCCGCACGCGCGCGCGGATCGCCGCGAGATCAGGATCACCGGCGAGGCGCACCGCATCCTTCTCAGTGGTGACGGCGCTGAGGCCGCGCGCGTCGGCGCGGGCGACCAGGTCGGCGATCTCGCCGAAGCTGTAGACGTGGTGGTCGGGAAACGACACGCGCTCTTCCACGACCGCGCCGATATCGTCGAGCGTCCCGAAAAACTTCTGGGGTCGGCCGATGCCGGCAAAGGCGAGCACGCGCGCGCCTTTGAGCGCCGCGACCGCAGCCGTGTCCGGTGTCAGTCGCGCCCGGCAGACCGGCTTGCCGGCCGCAGCGGCCCGCTTGGCAACACGCTCGCCGGCCGCCCCCTCGCCGATGAGCACGATGGCGTGCACGTGGGGCAGTTGCGCGGCGAGCGTGGCGCGCAGCGGGCCGGCCGGTAGCGGCAGGCCGTTGCCGACGCCGGTCGCGCCATCGACCACGGCGAGCACGAGGTTCTTCACCAGGCCCGGGTTCTGCAATCCATCGTCGAGGATGACGACGCTGGCCCCCAAGCCTTCCGCCAGCCGGGCACCGACGGCACGGTCGCGGGCGACCACCGTGGGCGCCGAGCGCGCCAGCAGCAGCGGCTCGTCCCCCACCTGCCCCGAGGTGTGCGCCTGTGGATCGACCAGCAGCGGCCCGGCCACCTCGCCGCCGTAGCCGCGGGTGACGAACATGGGCGTCTCGCCCGCGGCACGGAGCCGGTTGGCGAGGGCGATGGCTGTCGGCGTCTTGCCCGCGCCGCCCGCGACGAAATTGCCGACGCAGATCACGGGGACCGTCGCCGTTGCGCCACGGCGGCCCATGCGACGGGCGGTGATGAAGCCGTAGATGGCGCCGGCCGGCGCCAGCAGCCCGGCGCGAAGCCCCGGCCGCTCGTTCCACCAGAACGAGGGCGCCCGCACTAGAGCGTGATCCGCAAAAGCGGCCGCCGGTTCCTGGGTAAGATCATGCCCACACCACCTTGGAGCGAGATGATGCTTCGAGGAAAAACCATCTCGCTCTAAAGCCGCTCCAGATCCATCTGCAGGATATAGGGCTCGATGGCGAGCAGCGTGCGCTCCAGGGCGCCGCCGTGCTGTTCGACGATGGCGGTGGCCGAACGCGCCATGGCGCGGACGCGGGCATGGTCCTTCAGCAGCGCGGCGACGGCCAGCGCCAGCGTTTCGGCGTCGGACACGGGCAGCGCACCGTCGGCCCGATCGAGCGCTGCATAGACGTCGGCAAAATTGTGAATGTGGGGCCCGTGCAGAATGGCCGTACCGAGCTTGGCCGGCTCGATCGGGTTCTGGCCACCGTGCGGCACCAGCGATCCGCCCATCAGCACGATCGGCGCCAGACGATAATAGAGGCCGAGCTCGCCGATGCTGTCGACGACGTAGACGTCGGTGTCCGGCGACGGCGGCCGGCCGGAGGAGCGCCGCACCACGTTCAGCCCCTCGGCGGCGGCGATGGCGGCCACGTGCTCGCCTCGTTCCGGGTGGCGTGGCGCCAGGAAGGTCAGCAGCTTGGGGAAGCGCGCGGCCAAGCTACGGTGCACGGCGCACACCATCTCGTCCTCGGCGCCGTGGGTGCTCGCCGCCATCCACACCGGGCGGCCGCTGATCAGGCCCGAGAGCATCGCCAGGGTCGCCGCGTCGGCCGGGGGCGCCGGCGCGTCGAACTTCAGGTTCCCGGCCACGGTGACCCGCGGTGCCCCGAGCCGGGCCATGCGCTCCGCATCGGCCTTGGTCTGAGTGAGGCAGATGTCGATCCGCTCCAGGATCGCCCGCGCCGTCAGCGGCATCTTCTGCCAGCGCCGGAACGAGCGCTCCGACAGGCGGCCGTTGACCACGATCAGCGGAATGGATCGCTCCTCCAGCTCCATGATCATGTTCGGCCAGATCTCGGATTCGGCGATCAGCGCCAGATTCGGCGTCCAATAATCGAGAAAGCGCCGCACGTAGCGCGGCACGTCGAGCGGCACGAACTGATGAAAGGCGCCGGGCGGCAGGCGCGTCGCGAGCACCTTGGCCGAGGTGCGCGTGCCGGAGGTCACCAGCACGGTGAAGCCACGCCGCGTCAAACGCTCGATGATCGGCAGAATCGAGATCGACTCGCCGACGCTGGCCCCGTGCAGCCAGGCGATCCGGCCCTGTGGCCGCAGCACGCCGGCATGGCCGCGCCGCTCCGGGATGCGCACCGGATCCTCCTTGCCGCGTCGCTTGCGGTACATGAGGATGCCCATGGCCACCGGCTCGAGCGCGGCCATGCCGGAGCGGTAGAGACGCAGCGCGAAGGGCGGCTCGATCATGCCGAGCGCTCCACGACGGTTTCGCCCATCGTCCGTACCTGCGGCTTGGCCCCCGGATCGTTGGCGCCGACCAGCGCGTAGGCGCGGGCGTGAACGGCGTCGAGCCCGTCCTCCACCGCCTGCCGCAGGCGCTCCATCGTCGCCCCGTCCGCATCCGCCGGCACGTCGATCGGCTCGGCGATGACGATGGCACCGCGCCCGAACGGCAGGCCGATGGACGCGCGATCCCAGCTCTTGAAATCGATGCGGCGGCTGGTCACCACCGCGACCGGCGCGATCGGCCGGCCGGACAGGCGTGCCAACGTCACGATGCCCATACCGCAGCGCCGGGACACCTTGGGCACGTCGGCGGTCATCACCACCATCTCGCCGCCATCCAGCGCCTTCTTCATGTGCAGCAGCGCCCGGGCGCCGCCCTTCTCGCGCACCTGGCCGCGCCGCGAGCCCGAGCCGCGGATGGCGCGCACCCCAAGGTGCCCGAGCGCGATGGCGTTGAACTCCCCGTCGCCCGAGCGCGACACGAGGGCCGCCGCCGGGTCCTGGGGCCGTTTGCCGAAGCTGATCATGAAATGCTGCCCGTGCCACATGGCGGCAATGACCGGCATGCGAGGACCCACGCGATCGTAGATGTCAGGGGGATCGAGCACGAACCGGTTGGTGGCATGGACGACGCCGAGATAGCGGGCCAGGAGAAAGCCCAGGGCTTCCTGGACCGGGCGTGAACGACCGATGCGCTTGACGATGCTCATGGACAATTCGCCCGATCAGCGGGACGAAGCGAGTCGAACATGTCCGGATTGTGGCAACGTCGCGGACCTCGAGACCGGGCCTCGGCCTGTAATGGAAACGGCCTGTGCGGCCCGAAATGCATGCGGCATGGAACGGCTCCCTGGGCCACGGCGACGTTGGATGCAGCAGATCCAAAGTCGCGACCGTGATCCATAGCAAGAGTGCGGCTGGCGGCGGGCAGGCCCGGATGGGTGACGCGAGCCTGCAGTCAAGCTGAAGTGCGGTCGGCCTACAAGAGCCGACGCAGCGACCGCGCGTCGCCGAATGATGACACAGCAATCGCCGACCCAGCCCGAAAAAGCAAGCGTGCGCAATGGGACTTGTGGTCTCCGTGCACGCCGGGGGGCGTCGGGCGGTGTGCTCAGGCGCCCGGCCGGGCGCGCCGCGACACCGCGGGATAGGCCCGGCAGGCGAGCAGCACCGCGCAGACGGCGGCATAGACCAGCGGCTCGGTGGGCCAGGATTTGACCACCATCACGAAATGCAGCGCCGCCAGCGCGGCCGCAAGGTAGATGAACCGATGCAGCCGGGCCCAGGCCTTGCCGCCGAGACGGCGGATCATGCCGTTGGTCGACGTCGCCGCCAGCGGCGCCAGCACGAGGAAGCTTGCAAGGCCGATGGTGATATAGGGCCGCTTCAGCACGTCGGCCGCGATCGCCCCGGCGTCGAGCCCCTGGTCGAGGACCAGATAGACGGCAAAATGCAGCACGGCGTAATAGAAGGCGAGCAAGCCGAGGGCCCGGCGGTAGCGCAGCAGATTGACCCCGGTCAGTTGCCGCAGCGGCGTGATCGCCAGGGCGGCCAGGAGGAAGCGCAAGGCCCAGAGGCCGAGCACGTGCTCGAGCGACTTGATCGGCTCGGCACCGAGGTCGTCGTTGATCCCGAGCCACAGGGCCCACGCGGCCGGCACGAAGCCGGCAACATAGACGATCCAGCGCGGGACCATCGGTGCCCAGGAGCGGGTGGAGCCGCCAGCAGGTCGCCGGGCGGCGGAAGCCGGTACGGCCATCAGAAGTACGTCTTCAGGTCCATGCCGGCGTAGAGGCCCGCCACCTGCTCGCCGTAGCCGTTGAACGGCAACGTCGGTCGCCGCTTGGCGAACAGGCCGCCGTCGCCGATGCGCCGCTCGCTCGCCTGGCTCCAGCGCGGATGATCGACCGTCGGATTGACGTTGGAGTAGAAGCCGTACTCGCTGGGCGCCTGGCGGTTCCAGGACGTCGGCGGCTGCTTGTCGACGAGGCTGATGCGCACGATCGACTTGATGCCCTTGAAGCCATACTTCCACGGCACCACGAGGCGAAGCGGTGCGCCGTTCTGGTTGGGGAGCGTCTCGCCATACATGCCGACCGCCAGGATGGTGAGCGGGTGCATGGCCTCGTCGAGGCGCAGGCCCTCCACATAAGGCCAGTCGAGCACCGGCAGGAAGCCGCGCTGGCCGCGCATCTGCTCCGGCCGCATGAGCGTCTCGAAAGCCACGAACTTGGCCGCGCTCGACGGCTCGGCCCGCTTGACCACCTCGGCCAGCGGGAACCCCAGCCAGGGGATGACCATCGACCAGCCCTCGACGCAGCGGTGGCGGTAGATCCGCTCCTCCAGCGCGAACGGCTTGACGAAGTCTTCGAGCGCGTAGTCGGCTGGCTTGTCCACCAGGCCGTCGACCTTGACCGTCCAGGGCTTGGTGACCAGCGCCCCGGCATAGGCGGCGGGGTCACCCTTGTCGGTCCCGAACTCGTAGAAATTGTTGTAGCTCGTCGCGTCCTGCCGCGAGGTCTGCTTGTCGTCGGTCGAGAACGGGCTCGGCGCGCCGCGGAGCGCGTCGGCCCAGGCCGAGGCCGGCAGCGCCACGGCGGCGGCGGCACCGGCGATCAGGCTGCGGCGGTCGACGACGGCTGCCGCGGGCGTGATCTCGCACGAGGCCACACGGTCTTCCCGTCGCGGATCTCTGCCGGTCATGTGCATTGCAGGCCTCCTGGAACATGCCGTGGTCGAATCGGAGGGACGTGCTCGGCGGCGCCCTGGAGCGCCGCCGCCGATCCCCACAGCTCACATTCGCAGCCGCGCGGTGAATCGTTACAGCGCGGGCCTGCCGGTCCAGCCCTGAAAACGACCGACCGCAATCACATCGCGTTGAGCAGCGCGGCCGATCCGCCGCCTCAGGCGTCGGTCGCCTCCGGATCGATCAGCCGGTGCAGGTGCACGATGAAATAGCGCATATGCGCGTTGTCGACGGTGCCCTGCGCCTTGGCCTTCCAGGCCGCGAAGGCGGAGGCGTAGTTGGGGTACATGCCGACGATGTCGAGCTTGCTCAGATCACGGAACTCGGTGCCGTCGAGGTGCGTCAGCTCCCCGCCGAAAACGAGATGTAGCAGTTGGGTCGGCTTCGTCGTCATGTCACCCTCGATCTCGAACCGTCGTCGCGCCAGCGGCCACGCCGGCCGGCTGGGGAGCAAGAGCGATGCCGACTCTTTTCGACGGCCGCATGTCGACGGCCCCTGCTCGCCGATTTTTTTGCGGCTGTCAGCGCCGAAGGCCCATCGCCTCGTTGAGCGTCGCCAGGGTCTGCGGATGGAGGGCTGCGCCGCTGGCGACCAGCACATCGTGCTCGGGCGCATGCAGATTGTAGATGGGCGGCTGGCCCTCGAGCGTGCTCAGCCGGCCGCCGGCCTCGTGGATGATCAAATCGGCGGCGGCGATGTCCCAGTCCGAGGCGCTGGCGGAGACCAGGCCCGCGTCGATCTCGCCCTCGCCGACGCGGGCAAGGCGCAGCGCGAGCGACGGTACTCGCGGCAGCCGCAGCAGGGTACCGGCCTCGCGCTCGAGCATGTCGAGCAGCCCCTTGGGGCCGGCGACACGCGCACCGGCAAGCTGCGCCCGCCCGGACGCGGCGATCGCCTGGCCGTTGAGCAGCGCCCCCTTCCCCGCCGCCGCCTCGTAGAACAGGTCGAGGGCCGGCGCATGCACGACACCCACGACCGGCCGGCCGTCGGCGACGAGCGCAATGGAAATGGTCCAGCTGCGCTCGCCGGCGATGAAGGCACGGGTGCCGTCGATCGGATCGACGACCCAGCACAGGCGCTCGTTGAGCCGCGCCCGGTCGTCGTCCGTCTCCTCCGAGAGCCAGCCGGCCTGCGGCAATCCCGCGCCGAGCGCCTGCCGGAGGTAGCGGTCCACCGCGAGGTCCGCATCGCTCACCGGCGAGCCGCCATCCTTGGTGCGCACGCGGGCGCTGGTCTTGGCGCCCGGACGAAAGTCCGCAAGCGCGATGCCGGCAGCTTCGCGCGCCGTCGTGTGCAGCAGATCCCGGACGACGCGGTGCAGGTCGAGGGTGGTGTCGGAGGCGAAGGCGGAAATCGAAGACCTCGAGGGATGGCCGCATGGCTGCGGACGTTCGTTATGGGAGCCGACGGCGCGCCATGAGCCGGCTCTGTGTCCTCATCATGGAGGGCCGCCGACGGCGGCTCAACCGGCGCTGACCAGCGCGTCGAGGCACAGCCCCGCAAACAGGATCAGCCCGGCGTCGCGATTGGACCGAAACAGCATGAGGGCACGCCGCGGATCGCCCGTGTCGATGCTGCGCACCTGCCAGGCGAGGTGGGCGGCGAAGCCCGCCAGCCCGAGATAGGAGGCAATCCCCGCCCGGATCGGCAGCAGCGCCACCAGCAGCAGCGCCACGGTCACGGCAAAGAGCACGCCGACCGCGAGCCGCGTGTTCGCGCCGAACCAGCGGGCGGACGACTTGATGCCGACGATCTCGTCATCCTCCAGATCCTGGATGGCGTAGATGGTGTCGTAGGCGACTGTCCATGCGATCGCGGCTCCGTAGATCAGCACGGCAGGCCAATCCAGGCGACCGAAGGCGGCGGCCCATCCCATCAGCCCGCCCCAGGAGAACGCCAGGCCGAGCACCAGCTGCGGCATCGAGGTGATGCGCTTCATGTACGGATAGACCGCCACGATGACGAGCGAGGCGAAGCCGAGGAGGATGGAGAACCGGTTGAATTGCAGCAGGACGGCGAGGCCGATCAGCGCGAGCAGAGCCAGGAACACGATCGCCTGGCGCACGCTCACCTGGCCCGAGGGCAGCGGCCGCTGGCGCGTGCGCGCCACCTGGGCATCGAGCTTGCGGTCGACGATGTCGTTGTAGGTCGAGCCGGCGCCGCGCATGGCCACCGCGCCGACGAAGAATAGCGCCAGATGCCAGAGGTCCGGCGTCGACCGGCCGCCGGCGACGGCGGCGGCGGCCGTGGACCACCAGCACGGCAACAGCAGCAGCCACCAGCCGATCGGCCGATCGATGCGCGCCAGCCTGAGATAGGGGCGCAGCGGCGCCGGCGCGACCGTGTCCACCCAATGGCCGGCTGCCGCGTCGGGCAGCGCCGCCGTCGCGGCGGCGGACGTGTGGAGATCGGAACCGGTGCCGGGCCTGTCGGCGCTCACAGAGCGCCCTGCGGGATCTTGATCTCGCCGGTCAGCCCGGGCCCGCCGAGCGGCCCGCTCTGACCGCCGCCGCCGCCACCCTGGGCTGCCTGCTGGCGCGCCTTCTTCATCATCTCGTCCATCTGGGCGGCGACCTTGCAGGCCTGCCCACGGATGGTGACGGCCTTGACGTTATCCTGCTTGATGCCGGCGATGAACTGATCCGGTATCTGGCACCAGGCCTTGTTCGACTCGAGCCATTTGATGGTCGAGACACCGTTGTTGGCGAGTTGGCCGAAGATGCCGCAGGCCTTCTTGGCGTCGAGCTTCTTGCCGCCCTTGCTCATGCCCTGGATACGGCTGACAAGATTCTTGCGCTCTTCCAGGTAGCCGCGGATCTTTTCGCACCCCGGCGCGGCGGCCTGAGCATAAGCGGTCACCGGCGCAGCGGCCGCCATGGCCAGCACGCTCGCGGCAATTGCCCTGGCGGCCCACCGGCGCCATGCGGAGGAAGTCATATGCGGTCCTCGTCTGTCTCTCGCCGGCCTCCCCACCCGGGCGCCCTTGCGCCCTGGGCCGGCAGGCGTACACACCCCGAACACAGGCGGTGATGGTCGTCACCGCGGCTATAGCATAAATGTGGCGAACTCCCGCACAGTCTGGATGTCGCCAGAGTGTCACGGACGGGGGCGCACTTCAGCCGCCGGGCCGCCCGCATCAAGCGCGTCCGCAAGCGGCGCTATTTCAGCAGATATCGGCCCATACCGCCAGAGCCCGAGGAGCGAGCCGTGCCGAAGGACCAGACTCGGGGCGCCAGCGCCCCCTCCGACATCCCCGCGCGGGCGCCGCGGCTGTTCGTCGAGCAGGGTTTCGATGCCGATCGCCCGCTCTGCTTGAACAAGGAGCAATCCCACTACCTCGCGACTGTGCTGCGTCTGGACGCAGGCGCCGCGGTTCTCGTCTTCAACGGCCGTGACGGCGAATGGAAGGCGACGGTCGCCGACGCCGGGCGCAGCGGCGTCACCCTGGACTTGGAGGCGCAGGTGCGGCCCCAGCAGTTCGGGCCTGACCTGCACTACCTGTTCGCTCCGCTCAAGCATGCCAGGCTCGACTACGTGGTCCAGAAGGCGACCGAGATGGGCGCCAGCCGCCTGCTCCCGGTGTTCACCCAGCGCACCCAGGCGAGCCGGGTCAACCTCGACCGCATGCGCGCCAACGCCATCGAAGCGGCGGAGCAGTGCGGCCTGCTCGCCGTGCCGGAAATCGCCGGCGAGCAGAAGCTGCCGCAGGCGCTGACCCATCTGGAAGCCGCGCGCACCCTCATCTTCTGTGATGAGGAAGCGCCGCAGAGCGATCCGCTGGCTGCCCTCGATGCGGCGCCCGCCGGTCCGCTGGCCGTGCTGATCGGCCCGGAGGGCGGTTTCACGCCGGACGAACGCCGGCTGCTGACCGAACGGGCCAACGTCATCAGCTTGTCCCTCGGCCCGCGCATTCTGCGCGCCGACACGGCTGCCGTCGCCGCGCTCGCGCTGATCCAGGCCAAGCTCGGGGACTGGAGCGCCAAGCCGATCGCCTGACGCCGCCCGATTGGCCTGCCGCCACCGACACCGGACCATGGCGGCCTGACCGCGGCGGAGCGTCGCCGGAAAGGACCGCCAAGCAAGGCGCCCGCGCGGCCTCGATCGTCGCGCTGCGCTGGTCGAGGCGGTGCGCGGCCCGACCGCGGACACGCAAAGCTGAAGCGGAGCACGCGGGGCTGCGTTGCGCCCCGCCTTCTTGTACTTGCGCGCAATTGGCTGATAGGCCCGCCGGCACCTCCGCCTGCCCGATTGCGGCCCGGCGGCAAGGCCCGTATGTACTCCTCCCCTGGTCCGGTTTTGCGGGCCGGGCCCACCGCCTGTGGCCGCAGGCGCTTCGGAAAGGCGAACATGGCGCGCGACGTTTCCGACTCGACGCCGATCGGCTCGCGCCAGGAGCTGGTCGCCTGGATGGAAGGCGGCTGCCGGCCCAAGGCCGAGTGGCGCCTGGGCACCGAGCACGAGAAGATTCCGTTCTACGTGGAAGGCGCGCGCCCGGTGCCCTACGAAGGGCCGCGCGGCATCCGCGCGCTGCTCGACGGCATGCGCCATCTGCTCGGCTGGCAGCCGATCGTGGAGGGAGATCACCCCATCGGCCTCTATGACGTCACCGGTGGCGGCGCGATTTCCTTGGAGCCGGGCGGACAGTTCGAGCTGTCGGGCGCCGCGGTGGAGACGCTGCACCAGACCGCCTGCGAGACCAACGCTCACCTGGCGCAGCTCAAGGAGATCGCCGAGCCGCTGGGCATCCGTTTCCTGGCGCTCGGCATGAGTCCGCTGTGGAGCCGGGCGGAGACGCCGATCATGCCCAAGCAGCGCTACGACATCATGCGCCGCTACATGCCGAAGGTAGGCACGCTGGGCCTCGACATGATGTTCCGCACCGCGACCGTCCAGGTCAACCTGGACTTCGCGTCGGAAGCGGACATGGTCAAGAAGCTGCGCGTATCGCTGGCGTTGCAGCCGATCGCCACTGCGTTGTTCGCCAATTCTCCGTTCACCGAGGGCAAGCCCAACGGCTTCCTGTCGATGCGCTCGGAAATCTGGCGCGATACCGACCGGGCGCGCACCGGCATGCTGCCCTTCGCTTTCGAGGACGGCATGGGCTTCGAGCGCTACGTCGACTATGCCGTCGACGTCCCCATGTACTTCGTCAAGCGCGGCGACACCTACGTGGACGTGGCCGGCGCCTCGTTCCGCGACCTGCTGGACGGCAAGCTCGCGGCCCTGCCGGGCCAGAAGGCCTCGCTCGCCGACTGGGCCAACCACCTGTCGACGATCTTTCCGGAGGTGCGGCTGAAGCGCTTCCTGGAGATGCGCGGCGCCGACGTAGGGCCCACGCCGATGATCGTGGCGCTCTCGGCGTTCTGGACCGGCCTGCTCTACGACGACGACGCCCTCGATGCGGCCTGGGACCTGGCCAAGGCGTGGACCGCGGCGGAGCGCCAGCAACTGCGGGACGACGTGCCGCGCCTGGGCTTCGACGCCGCCGTCGGCGGGCGTAGCGTCCACGACATCGCGCGCGACGCGGTGGCGCTTGCGCGACGCGGCCTTGCCGCGCGGAACCGGCTCGACCACGTCGGTCGCGACGAGAGCGTGTACGTGGAACCGCTCGAGGCGATCATCGCCGACAAGCGCTCGGCGGCCGAGCATTGGCTTGCCGCCTACCATGGCGCCTGGGGCGGATCGGTTCTGCCCGCCTTCGAGGACTGCGTGTTCTGATCCTGCCGGCGATCGGATGGACAGCGCACAGCGGTCGGCTCATGCTCCGGAGCGGCGCGGCCGCAGCGCGACAAACAAGGCACTCCAGGGAGAGGGACGCCATGCTCGACAAGCCGATCGAAGGCCGATTCATCGAAGGCCTGGGTGTGGTCGAAACGACCGAGACCGACAACATCCTGCGCTGGGACGGCGAGCGCCTCTACGTCGAGCACGACATCTACCACAACGGCCAGCTCGTCCATCGCAAGTACAAGCGCAACGTCAGCCGCGCCGTAGCCAAGCATCTCCTGTCGCTCGCCAAGGAGGTCGGCGGCAGCAACTAGAGATCTTGGCGGGTTGAGTCAGCCCCACACGGTGCATTGCTTAAGTCGATGGATGGCCGGGTCGCGTCCGGCCGTCCATCAGCTCAAAGAGCTAAAATCTCTCGGCATAGATACGCGAGCCTCGGCCAAAGCCCGACTCGAGAGCCCGCCGTCAGGGAATCTCGTAGCCGGATTGGGCGCACATGCGCTTCACCGTCTGCAGCGCCTCGTCGTCCGTCGCCAGCAGCGCCAGCTCGCCGGAATTGATGTGGCCGTGAGCGGTGGTCACCGCGGACAGGAACGGCTGGAAGCCGAGCTCCTTGCCGAAGGAATCCTTGGCGTTCAGATAGCCGCAATAGCGCCCCTGGCCCTTTGCGAAGGTCTTGGTGCTGAGCGGCAGCCACCGCCACTGGACGGTCGAGGGCTCGTTGAGCCCCGGCGACAGCGCCTTGATGAGGGCCGCCTGCTCGCCGGCGGTCAATTCGCGGGTCGGCGTCGTCGAGACCGGCGTGTCGTCGACCGCGTTGTCCAGCGCAAATACGCCGGCGGCGGCGACCGCCGCAATCAGGGCGATGATCGCCCAGGCCTTCCACGTCAGCCCAAGCTTGTCCCGGTTGCTCCTGCTGAAGACCTGCTCGATCATCGCCTCAACGCACGCCCGCCCCACACCTGCATCGCAGCATAGCAGATCAGATGGTGAAGCGCTCGACGAGCGCCTGCTGATCGGCCGCGGATACTTTGAGCTCGCGGAGATAGTTGTCGATCGAGCCGAACCGTTCCGTCGCTGTCCGCAACGCCGTGTCCAGATGGCGCGCCTCGACGCCCAGGAAGGCCCGGACCGCCGCCTCCGGGACATCCCGGCCAAGCCCGTCCGCCAGGGTCTTGCGCACGGTGTCCATCCGGTCGGCGACGAGGCTGGTTGCGTTGGTGAGCAGATAATCGGCGATCACATCGTCGCGATGGACGCCCAGCGCCTGTTGGATCAGGGCGACCAGGAGCCCGGTGCGGTCCTTTCCGGCGGCGCAATGAATGAGGATGGCGCCGTCGAGGGTCTTCAGCGCCGCGAAGCAGCGGCTGAACAGATCCACATGCCGCTCTTCGAACAAGGCCGCGCGGTAGTAGCCCTGCAGATAGCTCTCGATGGTCTCGGGAGAAAGGTCGCCCTGGCGCAGGAACGTGATGTGCGGCGGCTCGGGCTCATCGCCGAAATCGTTCTGGATCACCTCGGCCAGCCAGCCGGCCGGGCGCCGCGACGGCTGGCCGGCGCGCTCGGTGGGCCGGCGCAGGTCGACGACCACATCGAGGCCGAGCGCCGCGAGCCGCGTCAGGTCGGCATCCGTCGCCAGCGCCTGGTTCGCCGCCCGGAACAGGCGCCCGATCACCACCTCGCGGCCGTCGGTTGCCCGGTAGCCGCCGAAGTCGCGGAAATTGGAGATCGCGTCGAAGGCATGGACCCGCGTCCAGCCCGGCGGCACCGTCCGTACCGCGCCCGTTTCATTCTGCGTCATGAGCGAGCCGCCTCCCGATCGTCCAAGCCGCACCAGCCATGCAAGCTTTTGGCCGGTCTATAGACGAAAGTCGGGCGCGCTCAAGCCGTCGCGGCTCATGGCCGGCATGTCCGCGGCGCCGCGTGCCCCCGCCGCCATGCGCCGCACCCACAACGGGATGAGCGCGGCGGCCCGATCCGGCCAAAATGCGTGGGGGCGCCGCAGGGCGCCCCCATTCTCGTCACGATGGCTGTGTCGACAGGTCGATCGTAAGCCGTATCAGCCCTTCAGCCGCTTGTTGCACTCGCTGTAATAACCGCCGCCCTTCTGGATCCACCGGAGGCCGCCATTGCCGTTGCTGGCCTTGTTGGTGTTGTACTGGTCGAGACAAGTGTGCATGCGCTGCTTGGCCGGCGTCTCGCTCGAATACTTGGTCGAGATCGCCGACGGGAAGACGGCGCTGCCGGCCGCGGCCGGCGCGGCCGCTGGTGCGGCTGCGGCAGCCGGAGCCGCTGCGGGAGCCGTCGTCGCAGGCGCGGCCGCCGCGGGGGCCGCGGCAGGAGCTGCCGCAGGCGCAGCCGCCGCACCTTCGCCGCACTGGGCCTTGCGGAAGTCGTTCCACTTCTGGCTGCCGAGGGTCCCGGCGGTCTTGGCGGCGTTATACTTGGCGCTGCATTCCTGCATGGTGAGCGCGCTCGCGGGCGACGCCGCGGCAAACATGGCCCCGGCCAGCATGGCGCCCGCCAGCATGGTCGAGCCAACTCCGGCAATACGCATCTTCATCTCACATCCCCACGCTCTGGAGCGGCCGGCACGCCCCGGAAACAAGGCCGCTCGATGGCGCCGGCTGGCGAAACTTACATCGCCCACAGAAGGCGGCAACGGCCAACGCCGCGGCCCACCATCTGACGACAAACTGCGGCGGCCCGCATGAACGAAAGATGAACATCCACGACAGCGGACTGTCAAGTCTGGGAGGCACTTCGCCGTCGGGTGGCCTCGCCCAATTGAAGCCCACGGTTGATTTGAGGCCGCCGAGCGCCCATGGTTCGCGCCTGCGAAGGGAGCGGCCGCCCAGTCGATGGGCCGGCCTGACATGATCCGTGCTCGAATTCGTCATTGCGGCGCTCCTGATCGTCCTGAACGGGCTCTTCGCTGTCTCCGAACTGGCCGTCGTCTCGGCCCGCAAGGGGCGGCTCAAGGCCCTGGTCCAGCGGGGCAGGCCGGGCGCTGCGGCAGCCCTGGCGTTGGCCGAGGAGCCTGGACGCTTCCTCTCGACGGTGCAGATCGGCATCACGCTGGTCGGCATCCTCGCGGGCACGTTTTCGGGCGCGGCGCTCGGCCAGCGGCTCGGTCAGTCCGTTGCCGCGCAAGGGATATCCCAGCACCTCGCCGAACCCGTCGGCTACGGCGTGGTGATCGGCGCCATCACCCTGCTGTCGGTGATCATCGGCGAGCTCGTGCCCAAGCACTTGGCGCTGCGCAATCCCGAAGGCATCGCCTGCACCATGGCGCCGGCCATGCGCGCGCTCGCCGTGGCCGCCGGCCCCCTCGTCTGGGTCCTGGATTCCGCCACGCAGGCCATCATGCGCGTCCTCGGCTCCAAGGCCACCTCTGCCGCGGCGGTCACCGAAGAGGAGATCCGCACCATCGTGGCGGAGGCGCGGACGGCCGGCGTCATCGAGCCTGCGGAGCACCGCATGATCGGCGGCGTCCTGCGGCTGGGCGACCGCTCCGTCCGCGGTCTGATGACGCCACGCACCGATGTGGACTGGCTCGATCTCAGCGACGACGAGGCGACGATGCGCGCGAGCGTGGAGGCGAGCCCGCATTCGCGCCTGCCGGTGATCGACAAGGATCCGGACGACGTCGTCGGGGTCGTCACCGTGCGTGACCTCCTGGCGGGGGTGCTCGCCGGCCATCCCCTCGATGTCCGCGGCCATCTGCGGGCCGCCCCCGTGGTGCCGGACACGCTGGATGCACTGAGCGTGCTGGAAGCGCTGCAACATGCCGAGGTGCCCATGGCGTTGGTCCACGACGAGTACGGCCACTTCGAGGGCATCGTGACGCCGGCCGATGCGCTGGAGGCGATCGTCGGCGCCTTCCGCTCGGACGAGCCCGAGGACGACAGCGCGGTCCAGCGCGAGGACGGCTCGTGGCTGCTCGCCGGCTCCCTGCCCGCCGACGAAATGGCCGACATCGTCGGCGTCGGCTTGCCCGAGGAGCGGGACTACGACACTGTCGCCGGCCTGGTCATCGCCGCCATGCAGCGTCTGCCGGCGACAGGCGAATGCATCGATGCGCTCGGTTGGCGCTTCGAGGTGGTCGACATGGACGGCCGGCGGGTCGACAAGGTGCTGGCAACCCGCCTCTAGAGCATGATCCCCAAAAGTGGACGCCGGTTTTGGGTCCGGTGCTAAGACAAGGAGCCAGAGCGGCTCCTGGGAGGGAGGATCGACCATGGCTGATCTCGCGGATCTGTTTCCGGGCTTCCAATCCCACTGGATCGACGCGGCCGCCGGCCGCATCTTCGCCCGCTCCGGCGGCAATGGACCGCCGCTGGTCCTCGTGCACGGCTATCCGCAGTCACATGTCATGTGGCACCGCATCGCGCCGAAGCTCGCCGAGCGCTTCCACGTGGTCGCCCTCGACCTGCGCGGCTACGGCTGGTCCGACGTGCCGCGCAGCGACAAGGATCACACCGTCTACA
The DNA here is from genome assembly GCF_055391085.1 of Chelatococcus sp. KU-N122. Lineage (NCBI taxonomy): Bacteria > Pseudomonadati > Pseudomonadota > Alphaproteobacteria > Hyphomicrobiales > Chelatococcaceae > Chelatococcus > Chelatococcus sp. KU-N122. The sequence continues at coordinate 8,499,641 of NZ_AP043981.1, forward strand.
GCAAGCGTGAGATGGCCAAGGACGTGATCGCCGTGATGAGCGCGCTCGGCCATGCGCAGTTCGCCTACATGGGGCACGACCGCGGGGCGCGTGTCGGCTACCGGCTGGCGCTCGACCATCCCGGCCGGCTGGCCAAGCTCGTCCTGCTCGACATCGTGCCGACCCAGGTGATGTGGGACAGCATGGATGCCAAGCGGGCCATGCGCACCTATCACTGGATGTTCCTGGCCCAGCCGGAGCCGCTGCCCGAGCGCCTGATCGGCCCCAACGCCAGCTTCTACCTCGACCACACCCTCGCCAGCTGGACCGCCGGCGGCACGCTCGACGCCTTCGGAGCGCCGGCGCTGGCTCACTACGCCGCGTTCTTCGACGATCCGGCCCGCATCCACGCCTGCTGCGAGGACTACCGCGCGGGGGCCACCACCGACCTCGCCTGCGACCGGGCCGACCGCGACGCCGGCAAGACCATCGGCTGCCCAACGCACGTGGTCTGGGGCGAGGCCGGCATCGCCGCCGCCGGCACCGGCCCGCTCGACGCCTGGCGCGCGACCTTCGCGCCCAACGCCTCCGGCGCCCCGGTCAAGGCCGGTCACTTCCTGGCCGAAGAGAACCCGCAAGGCACGCTCGACGCGGTGCTGCCGTTCCTGACGACGTGATGCGAGCACGGGCGTTTCAGGGACAGGTATCGACTGCGCTGATCTTCGATTTCGACGGCGTCGTGGCCGATAGCGAGGCCCTGGCCAATACCGTGCTCGCCGAGTTCGTCAGCGCGCTCGGCGCCCCGACGACCTTGGACGACGCGCTCGCCCGCTACAGCGGCCGTCGCTGGGCCGAGGCCATGGCGGCCATCGAAGTGGACACGGGAGCGCCGCTCCCGGCAGGCTTCGCCGAACGCCTCCAGCAGGCGACCCTGGATCGATTTCGCTCCGACTTGCAGGAGGTCGGAGGCGCTGGCGCTTTCATCCGCAAATTCAGCGGTGTCCCTCATTGCATCGCCTCGTCGAGCTCGGCTGACCGGCTAGAACTTTGTCTGTCGATCCTCGGCCTGGAGGACGAATTCGCCGGCAACGTCTTCAGCGCCGACATGGTCGCGCGCGGCAAGCCGCATCCGGACATTTTCCTGCTGGCGGCGAGCCGGCTCGGCGTCGATCCAAGCGCATGTCTCGTCATCGAGGACAGCGCGAGCGGGATCAGGGCGGCCGTAGCAGCCGGCATGACGGCGATAGGCCTTTGTGCTGCCTCTCACATTCGCGACGGCCACGACTTGAAACTGCATGAAGCCGGCGCGGTCCACCTGGCTCGGTCCTGGGCAGAGGTGGAGATGATCGCTGCGGCCTTCGTTCGGAGCTATGGATAGCGCCTCCGCTGACGTGCGCCGCCGGCCGCCGCAGTCACCCCATCTACCGCCGCTCGCGAAAAAACTGCTGCAGCAGCTCCGCCGCATCCCGCTCGGCAAAGCCGCCATAGACTTCGGGCGCGTGGTGGCAGTTGGGCGAGGAGAAGAAGCGCACGCCATGCGCCACGGCCCCGCCCTTGGGATCCTCGGCCCCGAAGTAGAGGCGGCGGATACGGGCGAAGGAGATCGCCGCCGCGCACATGGTGCAGGGCTCCAGCGTCACGTAGAGGTCGCAGCCGATCAGACGCTCGCTGCCGAGCCGCTGCGCCGCCGCGCGGATGGCCAGAACCTCCGCATGGGCGGTCGGATCCATGAGCTCGCGCGGACGATTGCCGGCGCGGGCGATGATCTCGCCATCCCTGACCACGACGGCGCCCACCGGCACCTCGCCGCGCGCCGCCGCCGCCTGTGCTTCGGCGAGCGCCGCCTGCATCGGCCGCTCCTCGGTCGGCTGGCCGTCGTCACGCATCGTCCATGGTCCGCATCGGATGCATTCCTCGCTTAGCTCTCCGACCTCTGCTATCAGGCGGGCATGAGCGACAGAACGGACAAAGATCGTCCGGCTCGCAAGGGCCCTCCCCCGAAAAACCGCGACGACCGCCGCGGTCCGCCACGGCGGCCGCAAGGCGCCGCCGACGGCGGCGGGCGGCCATCGGCGGGCAAGAAGCCACCGCGGCCGGCCCGGCGGCCGGCGGCCGATCCGCCCCAGCGGGACGACGGCCGCGAGCGCATCGCCAAGGTCATCGCCCGCGCCGGCGTCGCCTCGCGCCGCGACGCGGAGGACATGATCGCCGCCGCCCGCGTGACGCTCAACGGCGGCACGGTGCAATCCCCGGCGGTCAACGTCGGGCCCGGCGACCACATCACGGTCGACGGGCAGCCGCTGCCGGCGCGTGAGCGCACGCGCCTTTGGCTCTACCACAAGCCGGCGGGCCTGGTGACGACCAAGCATGACCCGGAGGGCAGGCCGACGGTCTTCAGCCGGCTGCCGCCGGATATGCCGCGCGTCATCTCCATCGGCCGGCTCGACATCAATACCGAGGGCCTGCTGCTGCTGACCAACGATGGCGGCCTGGCCCGGGTCCTCGCCCACCCGGACACCGGCTGGCTCCGGCGCTACCGGGTGCGCGCCTTCGGTGCGGTGAGCCCGGATGCGCTGGAGCGGCTCGCCGGCGGCGTCACCGTCGACGATATGCACTATGGACCGATCCAGGCCAGCATCCAGCGCCAGCAGGGCGACAACGTCTGGCTGATGATCGGCCTGCGCGAGGGCAAGAACCGTGAAGTGAAGCGGGTGCTGGAGCATCTGGGGCTCCAGGTGAACCGGCTGATTCGCCTCTCCTTCGGCCCCTTCCAGCTGGGCGATATGGCGGAGGGCACGGTCGAGGAGGTGAGCACCCGCGTGCTGCGCGAGCAGCTCGGCGACGAGTTGGCGAAGCGCGCCGGCGTCGACTTCGTCTCGCCCCTGCAGGAGCGCGAGCCGGCTGCGGCCGCACCGCACCGCACGGCTCAACGCGCGGTCCCGCGCCCCGTCGCCCAGACCGACGGCCGCCGCCAAGATGATCGTCGCCAAGATGATCGCCGTGGAGATGATCGCCGTGGAGATGATCGCAGCCGTGATGATCGCGGCCGTCCGCGCGGCGAGCGCGAGGCGCAACGCGAGCGCGGCGGCTTCGCGTCGAGCCGGCCCCGCCGTGCCGACGAGGCCGCCCCCGGGCGCGGAGCGCCGCCGCAGCACGCACCGGCCGCCCCGTCGCGACGCCATCCGCTCGAGCCCAAGCGCAGCATCTGGCGCGACGACGAGGCCGAGCTCGCCCGCGGCAGCGGCACGCGAAAGCCGCGGCGCGGCGAGGACCCGAAGGCGGCGCGCACGGAGAGTGCAGCGCGCGGGCATGTGCGCGCCGGCCGCGTGGCACGGCCGGACGGCCGCAGCGTGCTGGTCGAGCGGGTCGTCGCCGCCCCTCCGGCGCAGACGCAGGAGAAGCCGCAACGCCGCCCCCGCAAGTTCAGCCCGCAGCCAGAGCATCCGATGCGGCGCCCCGCACCGGAGCGGGGCGGCGATGCGCCAAGAGGTGGCTCAAGCGGGCGCCCCGGTGGACGTGACGGCGGCAAGCGATTCGATGCACCGCGCGGCCGTTACCGTAACGGCGCGTCGGGCGCCGACGATCGGCAGGCGGGCGGCAAGCGGCATGAGCGCCGGGACGAGCAGGCCGGGCGGGACAAGCGCCCCGCGGCCGGCCTCGACGAGCGTGGTGATCGGCCGAGGCGCTGGTCGGACGCCGAGCGGCCGCAGCGCTCGGGCCCGCCGGGCCACGGTCCGACGCGGCCGGGATCTCGGCCCGCCGGACCGCCCCGAGAGGGCGGGGCCCGGCCGGGCGCGTCGCGGTCCGGACCGCCGCGCGGTGCCGGCGGGCGAGGCTCGGGGCCCCGCCGCGACGGCCCGCCAGGGCGGCACGGCGATGGCCCGCGCGGCCCCCGCAGCGCCCCTGGCCGCGGGCCCAAGCCCGGACCGCGCTCGGGCCCGCGCCGCCCGTGAGAATCGTTGCCGGCGCCTTCAAGGGCCGCTCGCTCGCGGCGCCGAAGTCGCTCGCCATCCGGCCGACCTCCGACCGGCTGCGCGAGACCATCTTCAACGTGCTGGCCCATGCCTATGACGATGCGGCCGTCGGCGTGCGCGTGCTCGACCTGTTCGCCGGCACCGGCGCCATGGGCATCGAGGCGCTCTCGCGGGGGGCCGCCTTCGCGCTCTTCGTCGACCAGGCGGCCGAGGCCCGCAGCCTGATTCGCGCCAATGTGGACGCGCTCGGGCTCGGCGGCGTCACGCGGCTGTTCCGGCGTGATGCGACCCGCCTCGGCCCCGCCGCCCCGGTGCCACCCTTCTCGCTGGTGTTCTGCGACCCGCCCTACGGCAAGGGGCTGGCCGAGCAGGCGCTCGCCAGCGCGCTCGCCGGCGGCTGGCTCCGCCCCGATGCCATCATCGTCGTTGAGGAGGCCGAGGGCTCAGGCTTCACCTGGCCCGACGGCTTTGCCGAGCTGGAGCGTCGCGACTACGGTGAGACGACAGTGGCGTTCGGGCGCATGACGACCGACGAGGGCTGAAAAGTCCAAGTCGTTTGCATCCGCTTTCTTCGGTCGGGCGGCTCTGCGACACGTCATAGCGCGCCCGTCCACCACTATAGGCGTGTCAATCGAGCAGTTCGCTCGGCTTCGACTTGCCGCTGTCGAAGAACTTCCGGATCATGTTCTCCAGGATGGTGACGTTGTCGTGCCTCTCGTACGACAGCGCCACGTGGGCTTTTTTATCTCTCTTCGACCGAACCAAGAGCTCTTCGTCGGTCGAATCGATCTCGACGTCGTCCCACGGCACCTGGACGGCCTTGCTGCCGCCAAACCATCGCGGCCTCCAGCGTGCATCATCCGCATTGTCGAGCAGGACGGGCTGACGTCCTCTACCGCCGGCCGAACAGTCTCTCGATGTCGGTGAGCTTGAGCTCCACGTAGGTGGGGCGGCCGTGGTTGCACTGGCCGGAGAGCGGCGTTGCCTCCATCTCGCGCAGCAGCGCGTTCATCTCCTCCGGCTTCAGCCGGCGGCCGGCGCGCACCGAGCCGTGGCAGGCCATGGTGGCCAGCACATGGTCGAGGCGTTCTTCGAGCGCGCTGGAATGGCCCCATTCGGCCAGTGTGTCGGCCACGTCGCGCACCAGGCGGCGCACATCCCCGCGGGCGATGAGCGCCGGCACCTCGCGCACGCACACGGCGCCCGGGCCGAAGCTCTCGACGACGAGGCCGAGCGGCTCCAGGTCGGCGGCCGCGGCCACCACGCGGTCGGCCTCGACCGGGTCGAGGTCGATCACCTCCGGCACCAGCAGGAGCTGGCGGGCAATGCCGCGCCCGGCCCGCTCCGCCTTCAGCCGCTCGTAGACCAGCCGCTCGTGCGCCGCGTGCTGGTCGACGATGACGATACCATCAGCGGTCTGCGCCAGGATGTAGGTCTCGTGCACCTGGGCGCGGGCGGCGCCGAGGGGTTGCTGCTCCATGGGCCCATCGCCGCCGGCCGGCTCGGACCAGGCGGCGCGGGCGTCGGCCGACGGCTCGGCCAGGCCCGGGAGCCCGTTCTGTGCCTGGTAGGCCGTCGGCGCCGGCTCGCCGAAGCCGCTCGGCGCCTGCCAGTCCGCCGGCGGAGCTGCGGCGGAGGTGGGACGGTAGGAAAAATTGGCCGGCCGCGCCACGCTCGGGCTCACCCGGCCGCCGAGGCTGCGGATGGCGTCGAGCGTGCGCAGCCCGCCGACCGTCGAGGCCCGGTGGCCGGCGCGCGTGATGGCCTCCTTGAGCGCGCCGACGACGAGGCCGCGCACCAGGCCGGGATCGCGGAAGCGCACCTCGGTCTTGGCCGGATGCACGTTGACGTCGACGACCCGGGGATCGCAGGCGATGGCGAGGACCAGCGCCGGATGGCGGGCCGCCGGCAGCACGTCGGCATAGGCCGCCCTGACGGCGCCGAGCAGCAGCTTGTCGCGCACCGGCCGGCCGTTGACGATCAGGTGCACGTGCGCGGCGCTGCCGCGGTGGTAGGTGGGCAGGCCGGCATGGCCGACGAGCCCGATGCCCTCGCGCACCGCGTCGATGGCGATCGCGTTGGGCGCGAAATCCGGACCGAGCAGGCGCGCCAGGCGCGCCAGCAGCGCGTCGTCGCCCCGCTCGGGCGGCAGCGCCAGGGGCGTCAGATGATCGCCGGCCAAGGTGAAGCCGACGGCCGGATGGGCCATGGCGAGGCGCTTCACCACGTCGGCCACCGCCTGCGCCTCGGCCCGGTCGGTCTTGAGGAACTTGAGCCGCGCCGGCGTGGCCTGGAACAGGCCGGCCACCTCGACCTGCGTGCCGCGCACGGCGGCGGCCGGCTTGACCGGCCCCCTGCTGCCGGCGTCGACGACGATCTGCCAGCCGTTCGGCGCCTCCGCCGTGCGGCTCGTCAGCGTCAGCCGGGCGACGGCCGCGATCGACGGCAGCGCCTCACCGCGGAAGCCGAGCGTGGCGATGGCGGACAGGTCGCCGTCGGGCAGCTTGGAGGTGGCGTGCCGCTCCACCGCCAGCGCCAGATCGTCGGCGTCCATGCCGACGCCGTCGTCGCTGACGCGGATCAGCCGGCGGCCGCCCGCGTCAATCACCACCTCGATGGCGCCGGCACCGGCGTCGAGCGCGTTCTCGACCAGCTCCTTGACCGCCGCAGCCGGCCGCTCGACCACCTCGCCGGCGGCGATGCGGTCGACCAGCACGGGATCGAGGCGACGGACGGCCAATACCTGCTTCAAGAATGGCTGCTCCGAAGATCACGGCTTCGGCGCGGCCCGCCGAGTCGTCCGGCCATATTAGCAGTGTTCGCGCGCGCTCATCGAGCTGCGCATCGATTCTCCAGTGACGATGGATGGCCGGGCCGGCCGCTCACACCCCCACGGGGCGGCCGGCGATGACGACGATCAGCTCGTCCGGCGCCAGGAAGCGGGCGCCGGCCCGACGCACGTCCTCGGCGGTGACCGCATCGACGAGCGCGTTGCGGCGGTCGATGTAGTCGATGCCGAGCCCTTCGACGGCGATTTGCAGCAGCTGGCCGGCGATCTTGGTCGAGGTGTCGAAGTGCAGCGCATAGGAGCCGACGAGGTACTGCTTGGCGAGGCGCAACTCGTCGGCATCCGGCCCGTCGCTGGCGAGCTTGCCGATCTCGGCGGCGATGACCTCGAGCGATTCGGCCACGCGCTCGTTCTTGGTGGCGGTGCCGCCCACGAACAGCGCCGCGTGGCGCATCGGCACCAGCGAGCTCGACACGCCGTAGGCGAGGCCGCGCTTCTCGCGCACCTCGCGGAACAGCCGCGCCGAGAACACGCCGCCGCCGAGGATATGGTTCATGACGTAGCCGGGCAGATAGTCCGGGTCGAGCCGCTTGAGGCCGCGGCCGCCGAAGCGCACCACCGACTGGGGCACGTCGACGTCGATCACCTGGCGCCCGCCCAGGCCGACCGGCACCACGTCGGCGACCGGCGCCAGCCGCGCCGCGGCCGGCAGCGCCCCGAACACGTCGTCGAGCACCTGCGCCAGGGTGTCGGCAGAGATCGCGCCGACGGCGGCGACGCGCAGATTGTCGCGCGCCAGCGTGGCGGCGCCGTAGGCGACGAGATCGTCCCGGCCGATCGCCCCGACGCTCTCGATGGTGCCGCGCGTCGGACGGCCGTAAGGGTGGTCGGGGAAGGCGCCGGCGAAGAACGCCCGGCCAACGAGGCTGTCCGGGTTGTTGAGCTCGTGGCGCAGCCCGGCCTCGACCTGCCCCTGCACCCGCGCCACCGCGTCCGCATCGAGCCGCGCCTCGTTGACCGCCAGGCGCAGCAGATCGATGGCGGCGGGCAGATGCGCGGTAAGGGTCTTCAGGGAGCCGCGCAGCGTGTCCCGGTCGGCATGGAAGCGCAGCTCGACGGCCCGGTCGGCCAGCAGGTTCTGGAAGGCGTCCGAATCATGGGGCCCGGCGCCCTCGTCGAGCAGGCCGGAGAGCAGGTTGGCGACCCCCGGCTTACCCGTCGGGTCCTGCGACGCGCCGCCCAGGAAGGCGAACTCGATCGCCACCAGCGGGACGGCATGCTCCTCCACCAGCCAGGCTTCGAGGCCGCCGGCCGAGGTCACACGTGTGACTGTCGGCGATGCGGCGCGGGTCGCGGTCTCGGTCGTGCTGGCGGGGGCCATGGCGTACTCGGTGATCGGGCTGTCGGAAGGGCTTCGGCAGGCGAGAAACGGCCCCTGGGGCCGGCGCTCAGGTACGCTCCGGCTCGAGATAGCCGGTCACCGCTCGACGGGCGTCGAGCACCGAGCCGGCTGCGGCGACGACCGCTTCCGGGGTCACGGCCTCGATGCGGCTTGGCCAGCCGCTCACGTCCTCGAGGGTCTCGCCGATGGCCAGCGCCGAGCCATAGACCCGGGCCAGCATCGCCTGGCTGTCCTGGGCGTAGACCATCTCGGCGACGAGCCGGGTCTTGGCGCGCTGGAAATCGGCCTCGCCGACGCCCTTGGCGACGAAATCGGCCACGGCATCGTCGATCATGGTCTCGAGGTCGCCGAGCGTCACCCCGGGCCGCGGCGCCGCGGTGACGCCGAAGCGCGTCGCATCGACCGCATTGCCCATGTACCAGGCGCCGGCGGAGACCGCCGCCTTCTTGTCCATGACGAGGTCGCGATAGAGCACGGAGGTCGGGCCGCCGCCGAGGATCTCGGCCAGCACGTCGAGGGCGAAGGCCTCGCCCGAGCGCGCCGTGATCACCGACGGAGCGAGATAGAGCCGGCGCAGCAACGGCTGCTCGACCTTGCCGTCGCGCACCGTCACGCGGCGGGAGGCGTGCGGTGGCGGCTCGGTGGGGCGGAAGCGCAGCGGCCGTTCGCCGCGCGCCGGAATGCGCCCGTAGGTCTCGGCCGCCTTCTCCAGCACCTCGGCCTCGGTGACGTCGCCCGCCACCACCAGGATGGCGTTCTCGGGCGCGTAGAAGCGCCGGTAATAGGCGAGCGCGTCGGCGCGGGTCAGGCCCTCGATCTCGTGCATCCAGCCGATGATCGGATTGCCGTACGGATGGTGGGTGAACAGAGCCGAGGCCATGGCCTCGCCGAGCAGCTCGTCGGGATCGGAATCGGTGCGCATGCGCCGCTCCTCGATCACCACGTCGCGCTCGGGCGCGACGACCGCCTCGTCAAAGGCGAGGCCGTTCATGCGGTCGGCCTCGAAGCTCATCATGGTGGCCAGATGCTCCTTCGCCACCCGCTGGAAATAGGCGGTGTAGTCGAAGGAGGTGAAGGCGTTCTCCTGGCCGCCGACCGACGCCACCACGTCGGAGAACTGCCCCTCCGGGTGGGCCTCGGTGCCCTTGAACATCAGGTGCTCGAGGAAATGGGCGATGCCGGACTTGCCCAGCGGGTCGTCGGCGGAGCCGTTGCGGTACCACACCATGTGGGTCGCCACGGGCGCACGGCGGTCCGGAATGACCACCACGTCGAGCCCGTTGTCGAGGGTGGACGCATAGACCTCCGGCCCCCCGGCGTCACGCGACGGCGCCGCGCGATCGTCCGTGCGCAGGCCGCTGGTCGGGGCTTGGATCATCGGGCATCACCTTTCGCGATGGCGCGCGGCCGCTCCGTAGCCGCGTTGGAATGAAGAGCGCGCACGCCGCGTGCGTCCGAGCGAGTCGCGGCCTGGAGCGCTTCGCGATGGGGTGGGCTCACCCAATCGCAGGAGAAGCGCTCCAGATTCAAAAGATTATAAGCATTTCTCCGCCCTTGGATGATCCCATCCAAGGGCGGAATGCTCTGGTGTCAGGCCGCACCAAGCCGCCGAGGGGGGAAGCCGGCGTCAGTCGTCGCTGTTGCTGGCGTTCCAGTCCCGTTCGGGCCGGGCGTCCCGATTGACGACGCCGACCGGCTCGCTCTTGGTCGACTTGAGCGGCGCATTGCCCGCCGGCAGGCGATACCCGGTCGGTGGCTGCAGCAGGGTGTCCCGTTGCGGCTCGTGGTCGTAGTCGAGCTTGCTCGGGTCGGTCTTGTCGGTGCCCTTTTTCAGCTCGTCGGGATTGAGCCAGGTGGACAGGCGGCCGTCGCCATAGACCTCGCGCGGCCCCGGCGCGTCCTGCTTGGAGGTACGCTTCACCGGCCGGTCCAGCTCTTCGCGCGTCAGGCGGGCGCCCTGAGACGGCCGGTTGTCGTTGGGGAACGGCACCGGCTGCTGCCGCTCGGCGATGGCGCGCTTGCGCTTGACGACGTCGGTGTCGTTGGGCCACGCCGCCTCGCGAGAGCCGGGGCCGGCGGACGGCTGCGGCAGGTCGAGCTTGGGCGGCACCGCCAGCGGCGCCCGCTCCCGATAGTTGATCGAGGCAGCACCCTTGTCGTCGTCGATGATGCCGAGGTTGCTGAGCATATTCTTCATGAACATGCCCTCCTCGGCCCGCACCGGGCTCGTCATGCCGCAAGCCAGGGCTATGGCCGTGAGCGGAGCCCACATGGTCAATGCGCGTGCCATTCCGTCTCCTGTCTCTGGGCGCCGGCCTCGGCTGGCCTGCGTTGCCGGGCAACCGTCCCGCAACGCCGATGGGCAAGACCGACCCTCACACGACCCAGGCTAACGCCCGGTCGCAGAGGGGCCGACGCGACGACATTCATGAGGCGGCTTCAGCTTCTCTTCCGCCGGCGCGCCTCGGAGCCCCTTTCCCCAAGGAGCGAGTCATACAGAAGTGTCGCCACTCCGGCAACGATGGCGGCGTCGGCGATGTTGAACACGTACCAGCTGAACGATCCCACATGGATATGAACAAAGTCGAAAACCGCGCCGTAGGCGGCGCGATCGACGGCGTTGCCCACGGCGCCGCCGGCGATCAGCCCCAGCGCGGCGGCCAGGAAGCGCGAATGCGCCCGCCAGATCCACACGCCGAGCAGGGCCGCCGCGGCGAGCGAACCGGCGATCAACACCATCCGCCACGTGTCGCCCGCGATCTGGAACAGCCCGTACGAGATGCCGCGGTTCCACACGGCGACCAGCTCGACGAACGGCGCCAGCACCAGCGGCCCCCGGTTCGGCAAATCGGCCACGAACAGCAGCCAGAGCTTGCTCGCCTGATCGAGCACGAGCGTCAGGAGCGCGCAGAGCGCGCCGACCCTGGCCGGCGTCATGCGCGCGCCTTCTGCCACTCGCGCATCGCCCTGGCATCGCGCGGCGTGAGATCGGGATATTCGGCATCACTGCCGACCTCGGGCGAGATCTTCCAGGAGCGCGCGCATTTGCGCCCTTCGGCCTTGGCAAACACCACGGCGACACCGGCGACGTCGTCGAGGCGGAAGGCGTCGGCCGGCCCCTCCCCCGGCACCAGCGTGATCGCCGAGGTGATGCAGATCTCGGCGAAGTCGAGGCCGGCGAGCGCCTGCTGCAAGGCCGGATCGCTGACGTGCACGATGGGGGCCGCCTCCAGGCTCGAGCCGACGGTCTTGTTGGCCCGCTCGATCTCCAGGGCGCCGGTGACGACGCGGCGGACGCGGCGGACCAAGGCCCATTTCTCGGCCAGCGCCTCGTCGCGCCACGTGGCCGGCACGATCGGGAAGCGCTCCAGATGCACCGACTCCGCCGCCGGGAAGCGCGACAGCCACGCCTCCTCCGCCGTGAACGACAGGATCGGCGCCAGCCAGGTGGTGACGCAGCGGAAGAGCTGATCGATCACCGTCAGCGCGCCGCGCCGGGCCGTGCTAGAGATCGGGTCGCAGTAGAGCGTGTCCTTGCGGATATCGAAGTAGAAGGCCGAGAGGTCGCCGGTCAGGAACGGCACCAGCGTCGTCACCACTTTCTTGTAGTCGAAGCCGGCGTAGGCCTCGCGCACCACCTGGTCGAGCTCGGCCAGCCGATGCAGCATCAGCTGCTCGAGCTCCGCCATGTGCTCCACCGGCACGATGTCGTGGCCGGAGAAGTGGTGCAGCGAGCCCAGCATCCAGCGCAGGCTGTTGCGGATCTTGCGGTACTGGTCGGTGGTGCTCTTCAGCACCTCGGGGCCGATGCGCTGGTCGTCCCAATAGTCGACCGAGGCGGTCCACAGCCGCAGGATGTCGGCGCCCGACTGCCGGATCACGTCCTGCGGCGCCACCGTGTTGCCGAGCGACTTCGACATCTTGCGGCCCTGCTCGTCGAGCGTGAAGCCGTGGGTGACGACGATGTCGTAGGGCGCGCGGCCGCGGGTGCCGCAGCTTTCCAGCAGCGACGAGTGGAAGAAGCCGCGGTGCTGGTCGGTGCCTTCCAGATAGATGACCTGATCGTGCTGCTTGCCGGCGACGAGCGGGGCGATGGGGCTTCCCGGCCCGCGCCGCTTGACCTTGAGGTCGTCGCGCTTCTCCAGTGTGAAGGCGTGGGACGAGCCGGAATCGAACCACACGTCGAGCACGTCGTCGACCTTTTCAAAGCGCGCCGGATCATGGTCCGGCGCGAGGAAGCGCTCGCCGCTGGCGTCGGCGAACCAGGCGTCGGCGCCCTCGGCCTCGAAGGCCTCGGCGATGCGCGCGTTGACCCGTTCGTCGACCAGGGTCTCACCGGTCTCCTTGTCCACGAACACGGTGATCGGCACGCCCCAGGCCCGCTGGCGCGAGATCACCCAGTCGGGCCGGTTCTCGACCATGCCGCCGATGCGGTGCTCGGCCGCGGCCGGCACCCAGCGCGTCTCGTGGATCGCTCGCATCGCCCGCGCGCGCAGCGTGTCGCCCGGCGCCGCCAGGTCCTTGTCCATGGGGATGAACCACTGCGGCGTGTTGCGGAAGATGAGCGGCGCCTTGGAGCGCCAGGAGTGCGGATAGCTGTGCCGGAGCTTGCCGCGGGCCACCAGCATGCCGGCCTCGGCCAGCGCCGCGACGACGCGAGCATTGGCATCGCCCTCCTTGCCCTTGTCGTCGAAGACGCGGGCGCCGGCGAACAGCGGCACGTGGTCGAAGTAGAACCCGTCCGGCCGCACGGTGTGCGGCACGTCCGGCGTGCCAGCAGTGGCGAAGGCCGCCTTGTTCTTGACGAACGTCACGTAGTCGTCGGCGCCGTGGCCGGGAGCAGTGTGGACGAAACCCGTGCCGGTATCGGCGGTGACATAGTCGGCGGCCAGCAGCGGCACGCCGAAATCGTAGCCCTGGCCGTGCAGCGGATGGCGAGCCGTGAGCCCGGCCAGCATGGCGGGGCTCACATCGGTGACGCGCGTGAAGCTCTCGACCTTGGCCGCACGGAGGACGCCCTCGGCCAGCGCATCGGCCAGCACGTAGCGCTCGCCCACCTTGGCCCAGTTGCCGTCGGGCGCGGCGGTCACCTCGTAAAGGCCGTAGGGGATCTCGTTGGAATAGGCGATGGCGCGGTTGGCCGGGATGGTCCAGGGCGTCGTGGTCCAGATCACGACGCTCGCGTGAGCCAGCCGCTCGTCGAGCGCTTCGGCCCCCACGAGCGGGAACTTGACGAAAATGGTGGTCGAGACGTGCTCCTGGTACTCCACCTCCGCCTCGGCGAGCGCGGTGCGCTCGACGATCGACCACATCACCGGCTTGGAGCCACGGTAGAGCTGGCCGCTGGCGGCGAACTTCATCAGCTCGCGGGCGATCTGCGCCTCCGCGGCGAACGACATGGTGAGGTAGGGGTGCGCCCAATCGCCGACGACGCCGAGCCGCTTGAACTCCTCGCGCTGGATATCGACCCAGCGCTCGGCAAAAGCGCGGCACTCCTGACGGAACTCGAGGATCGGCACCTGGTCCTTGTCGAGCCCCCTGGTGCGGTACTCCTCCTCGATCTTCCACTCGATCGGCAGGCCGTGGCAGTCCCATCCCGGCACGTAGTTGCTGTCGTAGCCGAGCATCTGCTGCGAGCGGGTGACGAGATCCTTGAGGATCTTGTTGAGCGCATGGCCGATGTGGATGTGGCCGTTGGCGTAGGGCGGCCCGTCATGCAGGATGAAGCGCGGGTCGTGCCGGGCGGTCTGGCGCAGGCGCTCGTAGAGGCCGATCTCGTACCAGCGGGCGAGGATCTCGGGCTCGCGCTCGGGCAGGCCGGCGCGCATGGGAAACGCGGTCTGCGGCAGGAACAGGGTCTTGGAATAGTCGTGCGCCTTGGGCGCCACGGTCGTATCGGTCATCGCTGCGGCTCATGAAGGCCCGAAAGAGCGGGCGGCGCGGCATCACTGGGGCGGACACCGGCCGGAAAGGCCTGCCGTCGCACGGGACGGCGGCGCAATCAAGTCAACCGGCGCTTCGCTTGAGGCATTAACTACGGTCACCGTCCCGCATCGATCGCACAAATGCGCCGGCGTCCTGGCCATGTGGAGCCATGCTCGCCGTCAGCGCCTTAAGGGCAGAGATGTCGATCGGCTTGCGCGCTCTGATGAACCCCGTGAGTAGCGCCACAGGCTTTCCGTGGCGCGTGATCTCGATTGTGGCGCCTGCTTCAACGCAGTGGACGAGCTCGCTCAGATGCGCCTTGGCGACGGCAACATCGATGGAGTGCATGTCAGCCTCCTGATCAGGCGAGTGGCTGCCCCACCGCGTCATGGCCGGGCTTGACCCGGCCATCCATCCACTGAAGAACGCGGAGGTTCGGCCAGCCCTGCCGGGCTGACGTCGATGCATTGATGGATGGCCGGGTCAAGCCCGGCCATGACGCGGCAAAGGTGGTGCGCCGTCAGCCCAACAGCGAGCGCGGCGACGGGTTCTCGGCGAGGATGCGACGCGCCTCGGCGCTGTCGCGGTCCATCTGCGCCACCAGCGCCTCGACGTTGTCGAAGCGCTCCTCGGCACGCAGATAGGCCACGAACTCCACGTCGAGTTGCTGGCCGTAGATATCGCCGGCGAAATCGAACAGGTGCACCTCCAGTAGCGGCGCGCCGTTGTCGAAGGTCGGACGCCGGCCGAAACTGGCGACACCGTCGACCACGCGGCTGTCCACCGCGGCGCGCACGGCGTAGATGCCGTGCCGGAGCCGGCAGCCGTCGTCGAGCCGCAGGTTGGCCGTCGGGTAGTTCAGGGTGCGCCCGAGCTTCTGGCCATGGCTCACGTCGCCGCGCACGAACCAGCGATAGCCCAGCAGCGTGTTGGCCCGGTGCACGTCGCCGGCGCCGAGCGCCTGGCGGACCATGCTCGACGACACCGGCTCGCCGCCGTCGTTCACCGGTTCGACGACGACGACCGGCATGCCGCTGCCGGCCCCCCGGCGCAGCAGGAAGGACGGCGATCCCTCTCGCCCGCGGCCAAAATGGAAATCATGGCCGATGATCAGGCCCGACACGCCGAAGCTGGCCACCAGCACGTCGTCGAAGAAGGCGTCGGCGCTCATGGCGGCCAGTTGCGCGTCGAAGGGCAGCACGATCATGCCGTCGAGCCCCAGGCGCGCCAGCAGCGTCGCCTCCACCGATTCCGGCGTCAGGCGGAACACGGGCTCCTCGGGCCGGAAGAACGTGCGCGGATGCGGATCGAAGGTCAGCACGGCGGCCGGGCGGCCCAGCTCGTCCGCAAGCTTGCGGGCCCCGGCGATGACGGCGCGATGGCCGGCGTGCAGCCCATCGAAATTGCCGATGGCCACGACCGGGTGCTTCAGGTCATCGCCCGCAGGCTCCCGGCCACGCACGATGAAGAACGGGCGCCTCGGCCGCGTCCGCTGGATGTCTGGAAATTCGGTCTCGGGCATCACTCGGTCGCAAGCCGCCGCCGCAGGCGCGGCGCGCGGACCCTGACAACAACAGGCGCCTTCGGTCAAGCCAAGGGACATCCGGTCAAGCCAGTGGACCTCCGGTCCAGCGAAGCGGCTCGCCTCAGCCGCGTGACGGCAGCGCCACCCAGGCCTCGCCTTCCAGCACCGCCCGCCCGTCCGCGACACATTCGCAGAACAGCCGCGCCCGCCGGCGGCTCTCGACCAGCTCGACCACCTCGGCGGAGGCCGTGACCACGTCGCCGATCCGCACCGGCGCCAGGAACTGCAGCGTCTGCGACAGATAGATGGCACCCGGCCCGGGCAGGCGTGTGCCGATCAGCGCCGAGATGAGGCCGGCCGTGAACATGCCGTGGGCGATGCGCTGGCCGAACCGCGTCTGCGCCGCATAGATCTCGTCGAGATGGATCGGATTGTGATCGCCGGTAACCGCAGCGAAATCGGTGATGTCGGTCTCCATGACAGTGCGCATCAGGATTTCGCGCATGCCGAGGCGCAGGTCCTCGAAGGTGTAGGTTCTCAGCACGGGCTTCATGGATCCTCCGACCGCCGGAATGCAGGCCAACGCGGGTTGGCGCGGCGCAGCAGCTGTCGCTGCGTCGCAGCATTTAGCGGCTCCGCGGAGGTGCGGCTATTGAACTTTGGTTCCAGTTGCAACCAATGCGGGGCGCCCCGCTACCAGCGCAAGTGCGGGATCACCGCCATCGGCGCCACCGGCTGTCGCGCGGCCCAGGCCGTGACGGCCGCGGTCGTGAGGCGGCCCGGCACCCCCACCTCATGGGCGTGGATGCCGCGCGCGACGAACAGGCAGTCGAACCCCATGGCGACCGCGCCGGCCACGTCGGTGTGGATGGAATCACCGATGGCGAGAATGCGCTCCGCCGGCGCGGGCTTGCCGCGCAGCTCGGCGGCCATGGCAACGGCCGTCTCGTAGATCGGCGCACGCGGCTTGCCGGCATAGAGCGTCGCGCCGCCCAGCTTCTCGTAGAGCGCCGCCAGCGCGCCGGCGCAGGGGATGAGCCGGTCGCCCCGCTCGACGACCAGGTCGGGATTGGCGCAGATGAACAGCACCTGCCGCGCCGCGAGCGCGGTGAGCATCGGCCGGTACGTCTCCTCCGTCTCGGTCTCGTCGTCGAAGAGGCCGGTGCAGACGACGTAGGAGGCCTCCTCCACCGGCACGAAGCGCACCGCCAGCCCGTCGAAGATCGGCCGGTCGCGCGGCGGCCCGATCATGAACACGGGCTCGCCAGCCCGGGCCGCGATGGCGCCGCGGGTGATGTCGCCCGAGGTGACGATGGCATCGAAGCTGTCGCGGCGCACCTGGAGGCGCTCCAGCATCAGCAGCACCTCGGTGAACGGGCGCGGCGCGTTGGAAACGAGCACGACGGTGCCGCCGCCGGCCCGGAAGCGGGCGAGCGCCGCGCACGAATCGGCGAACGATTCGATGCCGTTGTGGATGACGCCCCAGATGTCGCAGATCAGCAGATCCCGGTCGGCCGCCAGCTGCGACAGGCCGTGCACCAGCGCCACCGGCCGGCCGGAGGGCGGGGCGCCGTCGTCGGCGTGCCCCGGTGCAGCAGAATCAGCGCTCATATGGGCAAGCCCCTTCTCCAACCTCTGCGGCAGCCGATCCGTCGTGTAACCGGCCTCAGATTCGACAACGACCAGTGCTCATTTCGCGTCCAGCATGCAAGTCGTGCGGACGGTCCGGCCAGCGCACCGGCGCTCGGCCACACGCTCCGCCGCCTTTATCCCGGGCGATACCGGTGGGGATCGGCTATGATTCGGCCGTCCTCGTTCCTCGATCTCGCGTCGTTCGTCCTCATCCGCGCGGAGCCGCCATGACCTTCCAGCCGACGACCCATCCCATCGACGCAAGCCTCGCGCCAAACGACCTCGCTGCGTTCTGGATGCCGTTCTCGGCCAACCGCTCCTTCAAGCAGCGGCCGCGGCTGGTGGTGGGAGCGGAAGGCATGCACTACCTCACCAGCGACGGCCGACGCGTCATCGACGGCGCGGCGGGTCTGTGGTGCTGCAACGCCGGCCATTGCCGCGAGCCGATCGTCAAGGCGATCCAGGCCCAGGCGGCGCGGCTCGATTACGCGCCCTCGTTCCAGTTCTCCCATCCGGAAGCCTTCACCTTGGCCGGACGGCTGGCGGCCCTGGCGCCGAGCGATCTCGATCACGTCTTCTTCGCCAACTCCGGCTCGGAGGCCGTCGACACCGCGCTGAAGATCGCGCTGGCCTATTGGCAGACCAAGGGCCGGGGCAGCAAGACCCGCCTCATCGGTCGCGAGCGCGGCTACCACGGCGTCGGCTTCGGCGGCATCTCGGTGGGCGGCATCGTCACCAATCGCCGGAGCTTCGGCACGCTGCTGACCGGCGTCGACCACCTGCCGCACACCTACGACCGCGACAAGCAGGCCTTCAGCCGCGGCGAGCCTGACTGGGGCGCGCATCTGGCCGACGAACTGGAGCGGCTCGTCGCCCTGCACGACGCCTCGACCATCGCCGCCGTCATCGTCGAGCCGGTCGCCGGCTCGACCGGCGTGCTACCGCCGCCCAAGGGCTACCTGCAACGCCTGCGCGCGCTCTGCGACAAGCACGACATCCTGCTCATCTTCGACGAGGTCATCACCGGCTTCGGCCGCCTCGGCACGGCGTTCGCCGCCGAGCGCTACGGGGTCGTGCCGGACCTCATGACCTTCGCCAAGGGCGTCACCTCGGGCACCGCCCCCATGGGCGGCGTCATCGCCCGGGCCCCGATCCACGACGCCTTCATGCAGGGGCCGGAGCACATGATCGAGCTGTTCCACGGCTACACCTATTCGGCGCATCCGCTCGCCTGCGCCGCCGGCCTCGCCACCCTCGACGTCTATCGGGACGAAGGCCTGTTCGAGCGGGCCGCCGCGCTGGAGAGCGCCTTCGCCGACGCGGTGCACGGGCTCAAGGGGCTGCCCAACGTGCTCGACATCCGCACCGTCGGCCTCGCCGCCGGCGTCGACCTGGCGCCCAAGGCCGAAGGCCCCGGCCGCCGGGGCTACGACGCGATGGTCGCGGCCTTCCACGATCACGACCTGATGCTGCGCATCGCCGGCGACACGCTGGCGCTGTCGCCGCCCCTGATCGCCTCCGAGAGCCAGGTCGGCGAGCTCGCCGAGCGGCTGGGGAAGACGATCAGGGCCGTGGCGTGAGCGGCGGCCGTGCCGCATCATCTGCATAGGCTCCAGGTCACGACCCGCGGCCAGGGCTTCTACGACATCACCCGGGAGGTGACGCACTGGGTGGCCGGGCGGCCGGTGGAAGCGGGCCTGCTCACGGTATTTTGCCGGCACACGTCCGCCTCCCTGCTGATCCAGGAGAATGCGGATCCCGACGTGCGGACGGACCTCATGACGTTCTTCCGGCACGTCGCGCCGGAGGGCCGCGGCCTCTACGTGCACGATGCCGAAGGGCCGGACGACATGCCCGCCCATATCCGCACGGCGTTGACGCAGACCAGCCTGTCGGTCCCCGTCGAGGCCGGCCGGCCGCTGCTCGGCACCTGGCAGGGCATCTACGTCGTCGAGCACCGCACCGCGCCGCACACGCGCGAGGTCGTGCTGCACCTAGCGGGCGATTAGAGCATGATCCCAAAAAGTGGACACTGGTTTTTGGACAAGATCATGCTCAAGACAAAGACTTAGAGCGGGACGATGATTCAAAGAAAAATCATCCCGCTCTAGACGGGAGCGGCGGCGGCGGTGCGCACGACAGGACGGCCGGCGCATCGCGCCATGATCTTCGCCTTCGACGCGATCGATGCGGCGGGCCGTCTGCCCGGCGACAGCATGATCGTCGTCTTACCTCATCCCTCCGCCGAAGGAGATGCCGCGTGAGTCTCGCGAACGGACGTCGCTACCTTGCCATCCCGGGGCCCTCGGTCGTCCCCGACCGTGTCTTGTCCGCCATGCACCGCGCGTCGCCGAACATCTATCATGGCGAGCTGGTCGAGATGATGCCGGCGCTGTACGACGACCTGCGCCGGGTTGCGCACAGCACGGCCAACGTGGCGATCTACATTGCCAATGGTCACGGCGGCTGGGAGGCCGTGATCGCCAACCTGTTCGCACGCGGCGACAAGGCGCTGGTCGCCTCGACCGGCCGGTTCGGGTCGGCTTGGGCCGAGGCCGCCGGTCAGATGAGCGTCGAGGTCGATCTGCTCGACTTCGGCAAGCGAGGCGGCCTCGACCCTGCGCGGATCGCGGCAGCGCTCGGCGCGGACCGCTCGCACCACATCCGCGCCGTCCTGATGACGCACGTGGACACCGCCTCGTCGGCCCGCAGCGACATTGCGGCCGTGCGCGCGGCGATCGATTCCGTCGGGCATCCGGCGCTTCTGGCGGTCGACGCGATCGCCTCCCTCGGCTGCGACCCGCTTCTGTTCGACGACTGGGGCATCGACGTCCTGGTGTCCGCGAGCCAGAAGGGCCTGATGACGCCGCCGGGCCTGAGCATCGTCTGGTTCAGCGACAAGGCAAGGCTTGCGTCGCAGCGCTCCGATCTCGTCACGCCCTATTGGGATTGGAACCTGCGCTGCTCCAGCCCCGAGTTCTACCGAAAGTTCGCGGGGACCGCCCCCACCCATCACTTGTATGGCCTGCGCGAGGCCTTGACCATGCTCCTGGACGAAGGCCTGAGCCATGTGTGGGCGCGCCATCGCACGTTGGCTCGGTCGGTCTGGGCGGCGTTCGACGCCTGGAGCCGGGATGGCGACATTGCCCTGAACATCGCGGAGACGGAGAGCCGCTCCCATGCCGTGACGGCGGCGCGGATCGGCGGCGGCGGAGCGACGCGCCTGCGCTCCTGGCTGGAGCACAACGCTGGCGTGACGCTGGGAATCGGGCTCGGCATGGCCGACCCGTCCGAGCCCACCTACGATGATTTCCTGCGCATCGCCCATATGGGGCACGTCAATCCGCACATGACGCTCGGCGTGCTGGCGGCGATGGAAGCCGGCCTGCAGGCCCTGGCGATCCCGCACGGGCGCGGAGCGCTGGATGCAGCCGCTGCGGTGATCGCCACCCACGCCGACGATTGACGGACGTGTCGGAGCGCCGGGGGCGGCCCTCCGACGGCGCCAGCTACCCCTGCGCGACCAGCGCCAGCCAGGCATCCTCGTCGATCACCTCGACGCCGGCCTCGCGGGCCTTGGCGAGCTTCGATCCCGCGCCGGGGCCGGCGACGACAAGGTCGGTCTTCTTGGAAACCGAGCCGGCGACCTTGGCGCCCAGGCGCTCGGCCATGGCCTTGGCCTCGTCCCGGCTCATGCGCTCCAGCGTGCCGGTAAACACCACCGTCTTGCCGGCGACGGGGCTCTCCGACGCCGTTGCCTCCATCGGCTGCGGCGTCACCTGGGCGGCGAGCGCATCGAGCAGCTCGCGGTTGTGCGGCTCGGCGAAAAATTGCACCACCGCGTCCGCCACCGCCGGTCCGATGCCGTCGATGGCATCGATCTCGGCACGGGCGTCGGCATCGGCGACGGCCGCTTCGGCCGCGGCGCGCAGGGCGTCGAAGCTGCCGAAATGGCGGGCCAGGAGCTTGGCGTTCCCCTCGCCCACGTGGCGGATGCCGAGGGCGAAGATGAAGCGGTTGAGCGGCACGCTCCGCCGCGCCTCGATCGCCGCGAAGAGATTGCCGGCGCTCGTGTCGCCGTAGCCCTCGCGGTCCTTGAGCTTCTTCAGCGAGCGCCGGTCACGCTCCTGGAGCGTGAAGATATCCTGCGGCCGGACCACCAGCCCGTCCGTGTAGAACGCCTCGATCTGCTTGTCGCCGAGGCCGTCGATGTCGAGCGCGTTGCGGGAGACGAAATGCTTCAGCCGCTCCTTGGCCTGGGCGGGACAGATCAGGCCGCCGGTACAGCGCCGCACCGCGTCCTCGCGGCCGCTGCGCGGGTTGAGCTCGCGCACCGCATGGCTGCCGCACGCGGGGCAGACGGTCGGGAACACGAACGGCGCCGCATCGGCCGGGCGCTTGTCGGTGAGCACCCTGACCACCTGCGGGATGACGTCGCCGGCGCGCTGGACTTCCACCGTATCGCCGACGCGCACGTCCTTGCGGACGATCTCGTCCTCGTTGTGCAGGGTAGCGTTGGAGACGACGACACCGCCCACGGTCACCGGCTCCAGCTTGGCCACCGGCGTCAGCGCCCCGGTGCGGCCGACCTGGATCTCGATGTCGCGCACGATGGTGGTGGCGCGCTCGGCCGGGAACTTGTGAGCCAGCGCCCAGCGCGGCGAGCGCGCCACGAAGCCCAGGCGCTGCTGCAAATCGAGGTCGTCGACCTTGTAGACGACGCCGTCGATATCGTAGCCGAGCGTCGCCCGCTCGGCCTCGATGGCATGATAGTGGGCGATCAGCTCGGCAGCGCTCTCGCAGCGCACCGTCAGCGGGTTGGTCGGCAGGCCCCAGCGGCCGAAGGCGGCGATGACGCCGGATTGCGTATTGGCAGGCAGGGCCGAGCGCTCGCCCCAGGTATAGGCGAAGAACGCCAGCGGCCGGCTCGCCGTGATCGACGGGTCGAGCTGGCGCAGGGACCCGGCGGCCGCGTTGCGCGGATTGGCGAACACCGGCTTGCCCGCCTCGGCCTGGCGCGCGTTCATGGCGGCGAAGTCGGCGTGGCGCATGTAGACCTCGCCGCGCACTTCGATGACCTCGGGCACATCGTCGCCGGCGAGGCGCTTGGGGATGTCGGCGACGGTGCGGGCGTTGGCGGTGACGTCCTCCCCCTCCTCGCCGTCGCCGCGGGTGGCGGCGGTGACCAGCGCGCCCTTCTCGTAGCGCAGGCTGACCGACAGCCCGTCGATCTTCGGCTCGGCCGTCATGGCGACGGGCGCATCGGCGGCAAGCCCCAGGAAGCGGCGGATGCGGGCGACGAACTCCTCGACCTCCGCGTCGGAGAAGGCGTTGCCGAGCGACAGCATCGGCACACGGTGCCGTACCTTGGCGAATTTCTCCGACGGCGTGGCGCCCACCTTCTCCGACAGGCTGTCGGCCGTGCGCAGCTCGGGAAAGCGGGCCTCGATCGCTTCGTAGCGCCGCCGCAGGGCATCGTACGCGGCGTCGGAGATCTCGGGCGCGTCGTTCTGGTAATAGAGCGCGTCGTGGTGGGCGATCTGGGCGCCCAACGCATGATGCTCCTCCTCGGCTTCGACCAAGGTGAGATCGTCGACGGGGCCGGTGCTGGTCTGGGCGGCTTTGGGCATCGCAGCGTGTCGTGAAGGGTTCAGCCCGCACTCTATAGCGCGCGGATCGGCAAAACGGTTAGGCGTACGCTGCTCGGCGCATCACGCGCCCGCTTCCAGCAGCCGCGCGGCGGCGGCGCGGGCCTCCTCGGTGATGGTGGCGCCGGCAAGCATGCGCGCGATCTCCTCCCGCCGGGTGTCGCTGGCCAATGCGACGACGCGGGTGGCGATGCGATCGGACGCGGCCACCGGCTCCTTGGCGATGAGGAAGTGGCTCGCGGCCCGCGCCGCGACCTGCGGGGCGTGGGTGACGGACACCACCTGCACCCGTCCGGCGAGCCGCGCCAGCCGCTGGCCGATGGCGTCGGCGACGGCACCGCCGACGCCCGTATCGATCTCGTCGAACACCAGGGTCGGCGCCGAGCCGCGGTCGGCCAGCACCACCTTGAGCGCCAGCATGAAGCGCGACAGCTCGCCGCCCGAGGCGACCTTCATCAGCGGGCCGGGCTTGGTGCCGGGATTGGTCTGCACGACGAACGACACACGGTCGAAGCCGTCGGCGCCGCGGACCGCCTCGTCGCTGTCGACCTGGGTGATGAAGCGCGCCCGCTCGAGCTTCAGGGGCGGCAGCTCGGCCGCCACCGCCGCATCGAGCGCGGCCGCCGCCTTGCGGCGCCCGCTCGTCAGCTTTCGCGCCGCGGCAAGGTAGGCGGCCTCGGCCGCCGTGACCTCCGCGGCGAGCGCGCCGAGGTGCTTTTCGCCTGCGTCGAGGCTCGCCAGCTCGCCGGCAAAGCGCGCGCGCAACGCCTCGAGGTCGTCGGCCGATACGTTGTACTTGCGCGCCGCGGCGCGCAGCGCAAACAGCCGCTCTTCCGTGTGCTCGAGCTCCTTGGGATCGAACTCCGCCGCGGCCAGCGCCTGATCGAGCGTCGAGCGCGCCTCGTCGAGGGCGACGAGCACCGCATCGAGCGCCCTGATGCTCGGGGCGACGAGCGCGGGCGCCTGCTCGCTGCGCCGCTCCAGCCGGCGCAGCGCCGAGGAGACCGCCGGTGTCGGCGCCGCCGAGCCTGCGATCACCTCATGGGCCTCGTTGAGCTCGGCCACGACCTTTTCGGCCTGGATCATCATCTGTCGGGAGAGCGCGAGTTCGGCCTCCTCGCCCACCGCCGGCGCCAGCGTGGCGATCTCGTGCTCGGCATGGCGCAGATAGTCGGCCTCCTGCCGCGCCGCTTCGATTCGCGCCAGATGAGCGGCCTGCGCCGCCTCCGCCTGCTTGAGCCGGCGCGCCGCCGCGGCCACGGTCTGGGCGGCGGCGCCGAGGCCGCCGTAGGCGTCGAGTATGGCGCGATGCGACGCCGGGTCGACGAGGGCCCGGTCGTCGTGCTGGCCGTGGATCTCGACCAGCGCGGCCCCCACCGCGCGCAGCACCTGCACGCTCACCGGCTGATCGTTGACGAAGGCACGGGTGCGGCCGTCGGCGAACTGCACGCGGCGCAGAATCAGCTCGCCGTCGCCGGCAAGGTCGTTGGCCGCCGCAACGGCGAATGCAGGGTGATCGGCAGCCAGATCGAAGACCGCGGTGACCTGGCCCTGGGTCTCGCCATGGCGGACCAGGGAGCCGTCGCCGCGCCCACCCAAGGCGAGCGAGAAGGCATCGAGCAGGATCGATTTGCCGGCTCCGGTCTCGCCCGTCAGCACGCTCAGGCCTCGGTCGAAGACGAGGTCGAGCCGATCGATCAGGACAATGTCGCGGATCGACAGCTGCGCCAGCATTTACGGCGCAGCCCCGCCGGCTAGAGCATGTCTCGGCCGTTGGATGGGGCCATCCGGTGGCCGAGAAATGCTCATAACCTTTAGAATCTGGAGCGCTTCTCTTGCGATCGGGTGAGTCCTCCCAGTCGCGAAGCGCTCTAGGCCGGGCTCAACGGCGCAACCGCGCTCCGGCCCCAACCCGCGGCTCGGGGTCTCGCCGCACCGCCGCTGGCCATCTTGGCGAACCATGCTCGAGAGCCTGTCGGGATGGAATGGAGGCTGCTTTCGCCGCACGCGCATGCATTGATTATAGAGCCCGCCCGCGATGCTGTCAGCGCTGGAACCGCTCCAGGCCGCGGTCGCTCATTCGGACGCCGAGACGAGGCCGACGACGCTTCTGAAGGAGCGGCTGATCCACGAGCCCCGGTCCTCGCGCGGGCTGGCGCCGCCCTTGGCGAGCAGCGCGTGCGCGTCCTTGTACCAGGGGCTGTCGGGGAAGTTATGGCCGAGCACCGCGGCCGCCGTCTGCGCCTCGTTGACGATGCCGAGCGCCATGTAGGCTTCCGTCAGACGCTCCAGCGCCTCCTCGACGTGGCGGGTGGTCTGGTAGCGGCTGACCACGACGCGGAAGCGGTTGATGGCAGCCGCGTAGTTGCGGCGATTGAGGTAGTAGCGGCCGACCTCCATCTCCTTGCCGGCCAGCTGGTCCTGGATGACCTGCAGCTTCCACTTGGCGTCCTTGACATACTCCGAGTTGGGATAGCGCTGCACCAGCTCCTGCAACGCCGAGCCGGCCTTCTCGGCCTGCTCCTGGTCGCGCGAGACGTCGGGAGCCATGCTGTAGTACGACATGGCCATCAGGTACTGGGCGTAGGCGGCATCCTTGTCGCCAGGATGCAGCGTCAGGTAGCGCTTGGACGCCTGGATCGCATCATCGTACGAGCCGGACTCGTAATTGGTGTACGCGGTCATCAGCAGCGCCTTCTTCGCATAGGGCGAATAGGGATGCTGCTTCTCCAGGTCCGCGAACTTCTTGGAAGCGCCGCCGAAATTGCTGTCCGACATGCGGGCCAGGCCGTCGTTGTAGAGGTTCTCCGCCGGAACCTCCTGCACGACCTCGGGCTTGTACTTCTCATCCGCGAACGGGTTGAGCTTCTCCAGGGTCTCGCTGCAGGCGCCGAGGGACAGGGCCGACGCGGCGACCAGCGCGGCGCGGACGGTCGCGTTCGAAATGGTCCCGGAAGAAAACACAAAACGCATGCCGCGACGTTCCCTTCAGACGGCCGGCGCTGCGGATGCAGACACAGGCTTGTCGGTGCGGATGGTGATCCGCACACGTATCTCGACGCCGCCGTCCCGCTCCGGAACGGACCGGCAGATGATGCCTCACGAAAGTGAGGCGTTCTTTAACGCAGCCCCGCGCCGGCCGCCAGGGCCGCTGTCCATGCCGGCGACCATGTCCAACAGGCATCGGCACCCGGTCGGCGGCCCGCCGCCGAACGTCGTCCAAACCCATCACGGCACAAATGGACGTTTAGATGGCAGCGCTTCAGCTTAGAGCCGGCTGAGATCACGCCCGCCGCAACGCAGCATGAATTTCTTCGGCGCCCGTTGCCATTCGGCAACACATCAGCCGGTCGAAAAGCAGGGGAGCTGCTGCTGGCCGCGCCGTGAGCGCTGGCTCAGCGCACCGTCGGCGAGAAGGCCGGCACGGCGATGCCGGCGCCGAGCTCTGCATGACCCGCTTCGCGCCGCGGCACCGTTTCCACGATGGCGTAGTTCGCCCGATCGGCAAAAAGGGCTTCGAGCATCATGAAGTTGAGGCGGTGGCCGCCGCAATAGGAGCGGTACTCGCCCAGCAGTGGTGCACCGGCGAGCGCAAGATCGCCCACCGCGTCCAGAACCTTGTGGCGAACGAACTCGTCCGGCCAGCGCGTGCCCTCTGGATTGATGATGCGATCCTCGGCGATCGCCACCGTGTTCTCCAGCGAGGAGCCCAGGGCGAAGCCCGCCTTCCACAGCGCCTCGACGTCGCGCATGAAGCCGAAGGTGCGCGCCCGGGCGATCTCGCGCTTGTAGGCGGCAGGGCTCAGATCGAACACCTTGCGCTGGCGGCCGATGAGGGGGGTGTCGAAGTCGATCTCCACGTCCAGCCGGAAGCCGCGGTCGAAAGGCTTCAATTCCGCGAAGGACTTACCCATGTCGACGCGGACATTCCGAAGGATCTTGATGAGCTTGCGGGGAGCCGCCAGCTGCACGATGCCGGCCTGCTCCACGGCGTCGACGAACTCGGCCGCGCTGCCGTCCAGGATCGGCACTTCCGGCCCATCGATCTCGACACAGACGTTGTCGATACCGAGCCCTGCCAGAGCGGACATCAGGTGCTCGATGGTGGCGACACAGCCCGAATCGGCCTCGCCGATGACGGTGCATAGTGCCGTCGCCGATACGGACAGATGCCGTGCCTCGATCAGGCGATCATGGCCGTTGCTGAGATTGGTGCGGAGAAAACTGATGCCAGTCGACGCATCCGCCGGATGAAGGGTCATCTTGACCGGCTTGCCGGAGTGAACTCCGTTGCCGGACAGAACGACGGAAGAACGTAAGGTTGTTTGCCGATTGGCTTTCATGTCGCTGTCCCGGCAGGAATGACCGCGAACGACTTGTGTCGCCGCCGAAGTCGAGGCCTGTCCGTTTGCTGACTGTCCCTTTGAGATCGGGCTCCGTTGACCGGCGCTCCGTCTCGGCTTGTGGGTCGGACCATAGTCTTTGCCCCATCAGCGGCCAAATCACGGTTTCTTACGTTCTGTAACGAAGAGTCTCCGTCTGCCGCAGCGCGGGAAGTGCTTGATTCGCGACACTTTTCACGAGAGAGGGCGTCCCGGAGTCAAGCCCCGGAACGCCCACTAAAAAAGGCCGGATTCGGCCCGAATCAGTTCGCCTGGCGGCGCAGGAAAGCGGGGATCTCCAGCTGGTCGTCCTCGAGGTTGCGGGCCTGTGCCGGGGCACGCAGCTGACCGTCGCCGGACGGTGCGCGATGGGGCGGCTGCACCGTGCGCTTGCCGTATTCCGCATGCACGGGGGACGGCGTCCCCGCCCGCTGTGCCTGCCGGCTGGGGGCCGCGGCGGCCGGCGTCGGCGCCGGCGCCGGGCCGTCCTCGCGCCGGCCGAGGCCGACCGAGGCGATGCGCTGGAGCAGCGACATGCGCCGCCCGTCCGTATCGGCCTCGGGCTCGACACGGCTGGCCCGGATCTGATTCTGGGCCGGCATCGGCAGATCTTCCACACGCGGCATGCGCGCCGGGCGCACGACGCGCTCCGGCTGCGGCGGGATGAAGTGCGCCGGCACCTCGGGCGCGGTCGGCGGCTCCGGCGCGTGCTCGACGGTCAGCGGCAGCTTCGGCGCAACCGGCTCGATGGTCACGTCGTGGTGCACCACCGCAGCCACCGGCTCGGCCCGCGGGGCCGGCTGGGGGACGACCGGGGCCGGGGTGTAGGCCGGCGCCGGATGCGGCTGCGCGCTCATGGTATCGCTCGCCGGGCGGAAGGTCGGCACCGTCTGCGTCGCCCGCATGCGCGCCTCGTTGCGCAGGCGCTCGGCCACTTCCGCGATGCGCTTCTCGGTCGCCGCGATCTCCGAATCGGGCATGATCGCGGCCGGCTCGATGCCGGTTGCCACCACCGAGACGCGGATGATGCCGTCGAGCGCCTGGTCGAACGTGGCGCCCAGGATGATGTTGGCGTCCGGATCGACCTCCTCGCGAATGCGGGTGGCCGCCTCGTCGACCTCGTAGAGGGTGAGGTCGTTGCCGCCGGTGATCGAGATCAGCAGGCCGCGGGCGCCCTTCATCGACACGTCGTCGAGCAGCGGATTGGCGATGGCGGCTTCGGCCGCGTTGCTGGCGCGCTTGTCGCCGGAGGCCTCGCCCGTGCCCATCATCGCCTTGCCCATGCCGCGCATGATCGAGCGCACGTCGGCGAAGTCGAGGTTGATGAGGCCTTCCTTCACCATCAGGTCGGTGATGCAGGCGACGCCCGAATACAGCACCTGGTCGGCCATGGCGAAGGCGTCGGCGAAGGTGGTCTTCTCGTTGGCGACGCGGAACAGGTTCTGGTTGGGGATGACGATCAGCGTATCGACGGCCTGCTGCAGCTCGATGATGCCGGCCTCCGCCACGCGGGTGCGACGGGCGCCTTCGAACTGGAACGGCTTGGTCACCACGCCGACGGTCAAGATGCCGAGATCGCGCGCCGCCCGTGCGATGACGGGAGCGGCGCCGGTGCCGGTGCCGCCGCCCATGCCGGCGGTGATGAACACCATGTGGGCGCCCGAGAGCTGATCGCGGATCTCGTCGATGACCTCCTCTGCCGCCGCCCGGCCCACGTCGGGCTGGGAGCCGGCACCCAGGCCCTCGGTGACCGCGATCCCCATCTGGATGATGCGCTGGGACTTGGCCGACGCCAACGCCTGTGCGTCGGTGTTGGCGCAGACGAACTCAACCCCCTGCAGGCCCGCTTCAATCATGTTGTTGACGGCGTTGCCGCCGGCGCCGCCCACACCGAAGACGGTGATGTGCGGCCTGAGTTCCCGAATGTCCGGTGCTTGCAGCTTGATCGCCATTGTCTGTGCCTCTCTCCAGAACGGCGCCGGCTGCGCGCCCCCTTGAGTCGTTGAGGTCCTTCGGCCGCCGCACCGAAGAATCCGATCCGAATCAGCGTCCGACGCAGCATGATAACCACTGTTGCGGTTCACAAGCCGTTACGGGCGCGTATCTTTCTCGCGGAGCGTGTCGCCGGCGGGCGCCGGCGACACCTGCCCCGCTAGAAACTCTCTTTGATCCAGCGCCCGACGCGGGCGAGGTAGCCGTCGGTGCCGGTGCCGAGATAGCTGCCGCCGGCGCGCGGCTCGAAATGCTCGATGTGCGCCACCTGCGGGTAGACCAGCATGCCCACGGCAGCCGAGAAGGCCGGCCCCTTGGCGGCTTCCGGCAAGCCCTTGATGCCCAGCGGCCGGCCGCTGCGGACCAGCGCGCCGCCCTTGTGGTCCGAGAGGATGCGCCGGGCCACCTCGGGCAGGCCGGTGAGCTGGCTGGCGCCGCCGGTGAGCACCACGCGCCGGCCGGCCTCGGCGCCGAAGCCGGCGTTGCGCAGCCGGTCGCGCACGAGCTCGAGAATTTCCTCGACGCGCGGCTGGATGATTCGGACCAGGTGCGACTTGGGCACGTGATTGGGGATGTCGCGCTCCTCTTCGTCGACGAGCGGCACCGAGATCAGCTCGCGCTCGTCGGAAGCCGTCATGATCGTCGAGCCATAGAGGGTCTTCAGCCGCTCCGCCGCGGCGATGCGCGTCGACAGCCCGCGGGCGATGTCCATGGTCACGTGGTGGCCGCCCACCGCCAGCGCGTCCACGTGCACGATGTGGCCGCCGAGGAAGACCCCGACGGACGTGGTCGAGCCGCCGAGGTCGATGAGGACGACGCCCATGTCGGCCTCGTCATCCACCAGGGCGGACAGGCCCGCCGCATAAGGCGTGGCGACGATCGCCTCGACGTCCAGGTGGCAGCGCTCGACGGCGAGCATCAGGTTCTTGGCCGCTGCCGCTTCCGCCGTCACCACGTGCATGTCGACGCCGAGCGTGTCGCCCATGAGGCCTTCCGGATCGACCACGCCCTTCTGACCGTCGAGGGAGAAGCCCGTGGGCAACGCATGCAGCACGGCTCGGCCGGGGCGCAGGCTGTGCTCGCTCGCCACCGCCAGCACGCGCTCGACGTCGCCGTTGCCCACGGAGCCGCTGCGGACGGCGACGCTCGCCGCGTAGCTCTGCGAGCCGAGCCGGCCGCCGGTGAGGTTGACGATGACCGACTGCACCTCGACCTTGGCCATGCGTTCGGCAGCATCGACCGCTTGCCGGATGGCCTGCTCGGCCGCCTCGAGATCGACGATCGCGCCACCCTTCAAGCCGGTCGAGCGCGTGTGGCCGATGCCGATCACGCGGGCGAGATGGGTGCGGCCCGGCAGCGTTTCGGTCTCCGCCGCGGGCTTCAGCTGGGCGATGATGCAGACGACCTTCGAGGTGCCGACATCGAGCACGGAGAGCGTCGCGCTGCGCCGGGCCGACAGCGGCTTCAGGCGCGGCGTGAGACTGTGGTGGAGAAGGCTCATATGACGTCCGCCCCTTTCGCCGGCTTGGCCTTCTTCTTCAATGCCTCGGCGCGGGCCGCCGCCGCCTCGACCGTCTGGCGCACGACGATTCGGTCGGGCTGGCGCATGTCGACCGACAGGATGTCCCGGTCGGACAGCCGGCTGTCGCGCTCCAGGGCGGCGAAGCGGGCCAGCGCCTCGCCGGCGCCGCGCTCGGGCAGCTTGACGTCGAGGCCGTTGTCGAGCTTCAGCGTCCAGCGCCGGCCGGCCTCGAGGGTGCCGGCCCGGATGCGGCCGCGCAGGGCGCCCGCCCGCTCGAGCAGGGCGATGTATTCGGCGGAGCGCGCATTGGCGCCGTCGCCCACCACGAACGGCAGCCGGGCAAAGCGCATGTCGACGACGTGGTCGATGACGGTGCCGTCCGCGGCGACGACGAACAGCTCGCCGTTCTTCTGCCACAGCGCCGCCGGCTGGCGCTCCTTCACGGTGATCGCCAGCTCGCTGGGATAGAGCTTGCGCACCGAGGCCTCTTTGACCAGCGGCATGGCCTCGAGCTTCTGGCGCACGTCGGCGGCGTCGAGGAAGGCGAGCGAGGTCTTGTAGGTGATGCCGGCGCCCTCGAGGATCTCCGCCTGGTTGAGCTCGGCGATCCCCTTGATGTCGACGCGCGAGATGCCGAGCCCGATGAGGCGGGCGAAGGCGTGCTGCGGCTCGCCGTACTCAGCCCGGAAGGCGTCGGCATGGCCGCCCATGGCGAACCCTGTTGCCGCCACGGCGATGAAGAAGCCCAGCGCCAGCCCGTGCCCCAGGCCACGGGGAACCCGCTGCTCGATGGGCGTGCTGACCGAGCTGCGCCAGCCGAGGACGCCCCGGCGCGCGCGGTGACGGGCCGCCAGCGACACGGTGACGTTGGCGCGGCCATGCCCCTGCACGGCGTCCGCCAGCTGGGGGCCGGCCAACGCAACGCTTACCGATCGCAGGAGGCGTCCTCCACCATCCATCGCACCAACTCACCGAACGAGAACCCAGCGTAAGCCGCTATCTCGGGCACCAAGGAGGTCTCGGTCATGCCGGGCTGCGTGTTGACTTCCAGGCAGACGAGCGCGCCGGTGCCATCCGGGCGGTCGTCCCATCGGAAGTCGGCGCGACTTACGCCACGGCAGCCGAGAGCTTGGTGCGCCGTGAGCGCCAACTGTTGAACGCGACGGTAAATATTTGGTTTAATTTCTGCCGGGAGGACGTGGATCGAGCCGCCTTTGGCATACTTCGCGTCGTAGTCGTAGAAGGCGCCGGTGGCGGGCTGGATGTCGATGATGTCGAGGGCGCGGTCGCCCATGACAGCGCAGGTGAGCTCGCGGCCGGGGATGTAGGCCTCCACCATCACCGTGTCGCCGTGCGGCCAGTCCGGACGCGACAGCTCCTGGGGCGGGTGCGAGCGCCCTTCCTTGACGATGATGACCCCGACCGACGAGCCTTCGTTGACGGGCTTCACAACGTAGGGCGGCGCCATCACATGGGCTGCCGCCGCCTGCTGGCGGGTGGTGGTGAGCCCCCGCGCCACCGGCACGCCGGCCGCCTCCATGACGATCTTGGCCCTGTCCTTTTGCATGGCCAGCGCCGAGGCCAGCACGCCCGAATGGGTGTACGGAATCCGCAGAATCTCCAGGATCCCCTGCACGGTGCCGTCCTCACCGACCCGGCCGTGCAGGGCGTTGAAGGCGACGTCGGGCCGAAGTGCGGCCAGCGTCGCGCCGATATCGCGGTCGACGTCGATCAGGGTGACGCGGTAGCCCTCCCCCTCCAGCGCCCGGCCGCAGGCGGCGCCGGTCCGCAGCGACACCTCCCGCTCGGCCGACCACCCGCCCATCAAGACCGCCACGTGCTTCGTCATGTCCTTGCCCTTCCGCATGCCCCGCCGCCGGCGCTCGCGCCTGAGCTGCCGCCGCCGGACATCTGATTCGCGCTACGCCCGCTGATTCGCCGCAGGCCACGCAGCGCCGGCAAGGCCAGAGCATTTCACCATTGGATCAGATCATCCAATGGTGAAATGCTCCTAACTTTTTGAATCTGGAGCGCTTCTCTGCGATTGGGTGAGTCCGCCCAATCGCGAAGCGCTCAAGCACGCGACCGCGGCGACCGTCAGCCCGCGCGGCCCACCCGCTTGATCTCCCATTCGAGCTCGATGCCGCTGGTGTCGCGGACGCGTCGGCGCACCTCCTCGCCCAGGCCCTCGATGTCGGCGGCGGTGGCGCCGCCGTGGTTGATCAGGAAATTGCAGTGCAGTTCCGAGACCTGGGCGGCGCCGCGGCTGAGGCCGCGGCAGCCGGCGCGGTCGATCAGCTCCCAGGCTTTGGCGCCGGGCGGGTTCTTGAAGGTCGAGCCGCCGGTGCGGGTGTTGACCGGCTGCGTCGTGGCGCGTGCCTCGGTGATTCGCCCCATCTCGGCGGCGATCTCGGCCGAATCGCCGGGCCGGCCCTCGAACAAGGCGGACGTAAAGATCGTGCCGGGATCGACGGCGCTATGGCGGTAGGTGAAGCCCATCTCGGCGTTGCCGAAGCTGACCTTGGCGCCGGCCCGGGTGACACCCTCGGCCCGCACCAGCACGTCCTTGGTCTCGCCGCCGTAAGCCCCGCCGTTCATGCGCAGCGCACCGCCGATGGCGCCGGGAATGCCCCGCATGAAGGCGAGGCCGGCGATGCCGGCCTTGGCGGCGGCGGACGCCACCTTGACATCGGGCGCGGCCGCACCGGCGCGGATGCGGCTGTCGGCCAGCACCTCCACCTCGGCGAACGCGCGTCCGAGCCTGATCACCACCCCCTCGACGCCGCCGTCGCGCACCAGGAGATTGGAGCCGAGCCCGATCACCAGCACCGGCACGGAGGCCGGCAGGTGGGCCAGGAACAACGCCAGGTCGTCGGCATCGGCCGGCGCGAACAGGAGGTCGGCCGGACCGCCGGTGCGGAACCAGGACAACGGCGCCAACGGCGCCGACGGCTCCAGGGTGCCGCGCAGGCCGGCAACGGCCGAGGCCTCGGCCGCGATGGCCGCCGGCGTCATGGTTCGCTCCTGCCCGACCGCATCCGGTCTACCTCTCGGCCGCCGCGCGCCGGCCCGGCAGCGCCGCCAGTTCCTCTGGCAACGCCTGAGCCCATTGCGTGATGGTCCCGGCCCCCAGGCAGACGACGTAGTCGCCGGGCCCGGCGAGGCCGCCGACGATGGTGGCCAGTTGCTCGGGCCCATCGAGCGGGATCACGTGCCGGTGGCCGCGGGCCTTGAGGCCGGCGACGAGGGAATCGCGATCGGCGCCCTCGATCGGCTGTTCGCCGGCCGCGTAGACCGGCGCGACGATGACCACGTCGGCATCGTTGAAGCAGGTGCAGAAATCGTTGAACAGCGCCGATAGCCGCGTGTAGCGGTGTGGCTGCACCACGGCGATCACCTGCCCGTCGGTCGAGGCGCGGGCGGCCTTGAGCACGGCCGCGATCTCCACCGGGTGGTGCCCGTAATCGTCGAACACGGCGACGCCGTTCCATTCGCCGGTGCGGGTGAACCGGCGCTTCACGCCGCTGAAGCCGGCGAGCGCCCGGCGAATTGCGTCGGGCGTGACGCCGAGCTGATGGGCCACGGCGGTCGCCGCCGTGGCGTTGAGGGCGTTGTGCAGGCCGGGCATCGGCATGACGACGTCCTCGATCGCCGTCTCGGTGCCGTGCTTGCGGTCGCGCAGCAGCAGGGTGAAGCGGCTGCGGCCGCCGACGAGATCGACATCGGTCAGCCGCACGTCCGCTTGCGGGTTCTCGCCATAGGTGATGACGCGCCGGTCGAGCGTATGACCGACCAGATCCTGCACCGCCGGATGATCGATGCACATCACGGCGAAGCCGTAGAACGGCAGGTTCTCGACGAACGAGCGGAACGCGTCCTTGACCGCGTCATAGGTCTTGAAATGATCGAGGTGCTCGGGATCGATGTTGGTGATGATGGCGACATCGGCCGGCAGCTTGAGGAAGGTGCCGTCGGATTCGTCGGCCTCGACCACCATCCAGTCGCCGGCGCCAAGGCGGGCGTTGGTGCCGTACGCGTTGATGATGCCGCCGTTGATGACGGTGGGATCGAAGCCGCCGGCGTCGAGCAGCGTGGCCACCAGCGACGTGGTCGTGGTCTTGCCGTGCGTGCCGGCGATCGCCACGCACGTCTTGAGCCGCATGAGCTCGGCCAGCATCTCGGCGCGCCGGACGACCGGGATGCGCTTCTCGCGTGCGGCGATGAGCTCGGGATTGTCCTTCCGGATCGCAGTGGAGACGACGATCACCTCGGCCTCGCCCAGGTTCTCCACCCGATGGCCGACGAAGGTGCGCATGCCCTTCTCCGCCAGCCGCCTGACGTTGGCGTTGTCGGTCGCGTCGGACCCCTGGACCTTGTAGCCCTGATTGTGCAGCACCTCGGCGATGCCGGACATGCCGATACCGCCGATGCCGATGAAATGGATGGGACCGAGCTCGCGCGGCAATTTCATGAAGTGGCTCTCCGGCTCAGGCGCGCCGCCATCGGTCGATGGTCGATCGCGGACGCCCACGTCTCGGGGGTCATGCTCTACCGGGCGATATCGACGACAAGGGCGGCGAGACGTTCGGCGGCATCTGGGATCCCCGCGCTCTTGGCTGCTTCGGCTGCGCGGGTCAAGCCTGAGGGGTCGGCCAGCCGTGCGGCGAGATCGGCGGCCAGGCGCTCAGGCGTGAACTCGGACTGCCGGATGACGGTCGCCGCGCCGATGGCGGCGAGCGTCGCGGCGTTGGCGGCCTGATCCTGATCGAGCGAGCCGGGAAGCGGCACGAGGATCGACGGCCGGCCGATGACGCCGAGCTCCGCCACGGTCGAGGCGCCGGAGCGCGCCACCACCAGATGGCCGGCGGCGATGCGGGCCGGCAGGTCGGTGAAGAAGGCCTCCACCTCGGCCGCAACCCCGAGATCATGGTAGGTGGCGCGCACCTGCTCCAGATCCTCCGGACGGGCCTGCTGCGTCACCGCCAGGCGGCCGCGCTGCTCGGCCGACAGCAGCGCTACGGCCGGCGGCACGATCTCGCTCATGATGCGGGCGCCCTGGCTGCCGCCGAAGACGACGAGCCGCAGGGGCGCGCCGTTGCCGAGCGGCGGGAACGGCTGGGCGGCCGCGGTGATCACCGGCGGCCGCACCGGATTGCCCACGTGGCGCGCCTTGGCCGCGAGCGCGCCGGTCAGACCGCCGACGTCGGCGAAGCCGGTGGCGATCGCCGTCACGCGGCCGGCCAGGAAGCGGTTGGCGCGGCCGAGCACCGCGTTCTGCTCATGGATGATGGTGGGGGCGCCGACCATGGTGGCGGCCAGCAGCGGCGGCACGCTCGGATAGCCGCCGAAGCCGACGACCAGCGCCGGGCGGATCCGCCGCATCAGGCCGCGTGCCGTCCAGATGCCGCGGCCGAGCGTCAGCGCCGCCTTGGCCATCACCGGCAGCGACTGGCGTGACGGCGTCGCCGACGGGATCTCGTAGATCGCCTCGGCGGGAAAGGCGGCGACGTGGCCGGAGACGCGCGTATCGGTCGCCAGCGCGACGCGGATGCCGCGCGCCGCCAGCGCCTCGGCCAGGGCCTGGGCCGGAAACAGGTGGCCGCCGGTGCCGCCGGCCGCCAGCACGACGATGCCGCCGCTCTGCATGTGCTAAAGTCCTGTACGGGCGCGGCGCGCCGGGTTGATGCGGTCGAGGATCTCGGCGCGCGGCCGCTTGCGGGTGACCGAGATCAGGAATCCCATGCCGAGGGCGAGCGAGATCAGCGAGGAGCCGCCGTAGCTGATGAAGGGCAGCGTCATGCCCTTGGCCGGCATCAGGTGCACGTTCACCGCCATGTTGATGCACGCCTGGATGCCGAACAGCATCACCAGTCCGACCGCGGCGAAGCGGCAGAACGGCTCCTCGTTGCGGCGGGCGAGCAGCAGCCCGCGCACGACGATCAGCACGAACAGCAGCACCAGCGCGATGCAGACGATGATGCCGAACTCCTCCGCCGTGACCGCGAAGATGAAGTCGGTGTGGGCGTCGGGCAGGATGCGCTTGACCGTGCCCTCGCCCGGGCCTTTCCCCAGCCAGCCGCCCTGGGCGAAGGATTCCAGGGCCGTATCGACCTGGAAGGTGTCGCCCGACGACTTGTCCATGAACCGCTCCAGACGGGCGCGGACGTGCGGAACGAACTGGTAGGCGATACCGATGCCCAAGGCGCCGACGCCGCCGAGGCCCACCACCCAGAACCAGTGCAGCCCGGCGACGAAGAACAACCCGGCCCAGACCATGGTGACCAGCATGGTCTGGCCGAAGTCCGGCTGCATGATCAGCGGCACGATGGTGGCCGGCAGGATCAGCACGGCAAGCAAGGTGCCGGGCACGTCGCTGCGCCGCGCCCCTTCCGAAAACGCCCATGCGGCCAGGATGACGAAGGCCGGCTTCATGAACTCGGACGGCTGGATCGAGATGCCGCCGAACGCCAGCCAGCGATGCGCGCCCTTCACCTCCGGGCCGAAGTGCAGGGTGGCGACGATGAGGCCCATGAACAGCACGTAGAGCACCAGCGACAGGCGCCTGACGTGCCGGGGGCTGAGGAACGAAGCGCCGATCATGACGGCGACCGCCGGGATCAGGAAGACGACCTGGCGGTTGACGAAGTGGAAGGTCGACAGCCCGAGCCGCTCGGCCACGGGCGGGCCGCCCGCCATCAGCAGGACGAGGCCGGCGACCATGACGGCCGCTACGGTGGCAAGCAGGGTACGGTCGACCGTCCACCACCACTGGCCGACGAAGGTGCGTTCCGCGCGCGAGGCCATCTCATCTCCGCAAAGCTCGTTCCCGCCCTACGAGCGGAAACCGGCCGCGACGGCCGGCTGCATCAGCGTGCGCCGGCGCCGTGCTCCGCCAGCCACGCGGCCACCAGCTTGCGGAAATGCTCGCCGCGCGCCTCGAAGTTCGGGTACTGGTCGAACGACGCGCAGGCGGGCGACAGCAGCACGACTGCTTCCGCCGCGTTGGAGGCCAGTGCATCGTTCGCCGCCGCCGCGACCGCCCGATCGAGGGTGCCGCAGCGGATATAGGGGACCCGTCCCTCGAGCGTCGCGGCGAACGCCTCCGTGGCGTCGCCGATGAGATAGGCTTTGTCGATCTTGGCAAAGAATCCGTTAAGGGAGGCGATGCCGCCCTCTTTTTGCTTGCCGCCGAGGATCCAGAAGATTCCGTCCTTGAAGGCCGAGAGCGCCTTGTCGGTCGAATCGGCGTTGGTCGCCTTGGAGTCGTTGACGAAGGCGACGTTGCGGAAGGTGCCGATGGGCTCCATGCGGTGGGCGAGGCCCGGGAAGGTGGCAAGCCCCCGGGCGATGACCTCGTGGGAGACCCCGAGCGCGGCCACGGCAGCCGCTGCGGCGAGCGCGTTCTGCGCGTTGTGGCGGCCACGCAGCGCGGCGACGCCGGCCAGGTCGGCGAAGGTCTCGCCGTCGCGCCGCAGCCGCGGCCCGTCGGCGCCGTAGCCGACGGGATCGCTGCCGTCGGAGCGGACGGTGATCGGCGCCCGGCCTTCGCCGGCAAGCCGCGCGGCGATGGCCCGCGTCCAATCGTCCTCGACGGCGATGACGGCCTGGTCGGCGCCTTCGACCAGGCGCGCCTTGATCGCGGCGTAGTGCTCCATGGTGCCGTGGCGGTCGAGATGGTCCGGCGTGACGTTGAGCAGCACGCCCACGGACGGATCCAGCGACGGCGCCAGGTCGATCTGGTAGGACGAGCATTCGACGACATGGACGCGATCGGGCGCCGGCGGCTCGAGCGACAGAATGGCGGTACCGATATTGCCGCCGAGCGCCACGTCGCGGCCTGCCTCGCGCAGCAGATGGGCGATGAGGGCGGTCGTGGTGGATTTGCCGTTGGTGCCGGTGATCGCCACGAACGGCGATTTCGGCGCCCGGGTGCGCCGCTCCCGGCAGAACAGCTCGATATCGCCGATCACCGGAATGCCGGCGGCGGCGGCCCGTTCCACCGTCCAGTGCGGAGCCGGGTGGGTGAGCGGCACCCCGGGCGACAGCACCAGCGCGGTGAACGCGGACCAGTCGGCCGCGCGCAGGTCGGCGACGACGATGCCCTTGGCGCGGGCGCGTTCGCACGAGGCGGCGGCATCGTCGAAGGCCGTGACCATGGCGCCGCCGGCAGCCAGCGCTTCGGCGGTGGCAAGGCCGGAGCCGCCGAGGCCGAAGAGGGCGACACGCCGGCCGGCGAAGGTCGAGACGGGGATCATGCTGGCGCCCTCGGTCCCCATGGTGCTCAACGCAGCTTCAGCGTCGACAGCCCGATCAGCGCCAGCACCACCGAGACGATCCAGAAGCGGATGACCACCTGCGGCTCGGTCCAGCCGAGCTGCTCGAAGTGGTGATGGATCGGCGCCATGCGGAACA
Source organism: Chelatococcus sp. KU-N122 (assembly GCF_055391085.1). Lineage (NCBI taxonomy): Bacteria > Pseudomonadati > Pseudomonadota > Alphaproteobacteria > Hyphomicrobiales > Chelatococcaceae > Chelatococcus > Chelatococcus sp. KU-N122. The sequence continues at coordinate 8,538,822 of NZ_AP043981.1, forward strand.
CGCGCTTGCCGGTGAGCTTGAAGGAGGCGACCTGGATGATGACGGACACTGCCTCCAGCACGAACAGGCCGCCGATGATGGCGAGCACGATCTCGTGCTTGGCGGCCACCGCCATGGTGCCGAGCAGCCCGCCGAGCGCCAGCGAGCCGGTATCGCCCATGAAGATCTGGGCCGGCGGCGCGTTGAACCAGAGAAAGCCGATGCCGGCGCCGATGACGGCGCCGCAGATCACCGCGAGCTCGCCCGATCCGGGCACGAAGTTGATCTGGAGGTAATTGGCGAACACCGCGTTGCCGGCCAGGTACACGATCACGCCGAAGGCGGCGGAGGCGATCATCACCGGCACGATGGCCAGGCCGTCGAGACCGTCGGTCAGGTTCACGGCGTTGCCGGCCGCCACGACGACGAAGGCGCCGAAGACGACGAAGAACCAGCCCATGTCGATGAGGAAGCCCTTGATGAAGGGCACGGCGAGCGACGTCGCCATGACCGCGTTGGCGCCTGCGGCGCCGCGGCTGACGGTGACGATGGCGAAGCAGGCGGCCGCGGCGATCATCGCCTCGACGCCGAGCCGCGCCCGTCCGGAGAACCCGGCGTGGGACTGCTTGGTGACCTTGAGGTAGTCGTCATAGAAGCCGATGGCGCCGAAGCCGATGGTCACCAGCATGACGATCCAGACGTAGGGGTTGGTCAGATTCGCCCAGATCAGGGTGGAAACGATGATGCCCGACAGGATCATCAGGCCGCCCATGGTGGGCGTGCCCTTCTTGGTGAGGATGTGCGACTTCGGCCCGTCCTCGCGGATGGGTTGCCCCTTGCCCTGGCGGATCCGGAGCATCGAGATGATGCCCGGGCCGAACATGAAGACGAAGAACAGCGCCGTCGCCGTCGCTCCGCCCGTCCGGAACGTGATGTACCGGAAGACGTTGAGCGCGCTGAACGTCGTCGAGAGGTCGGCAAGCCAGTACAGCATGGGCGGCGACAGCCTCCTGATCAGGCCCCGATGGCCTCGTCGACGTGGACGCTGGGAAACCGAGCCTTCAGGGCTGCGACCAGGCGGGAAATCCGCGTCCCGTTCGACCCCTTGACCATCACGACGTCGCCGGCGCGAATCGTGCTGATCAGGTGCGTCTCCAGTCCACCCGGCTCGTCGGCATAATGGGCCCGGCGCTCGATGGGAAGAGCGTGCCACAGATTGAGCATCTGCGGCCCGGCTGCAAATACGAGTTGCACATCGTTGTCCACCACATCCCGGACAAGCTCCGTGTGCAGCTTCTCCGCGTGCACGCCGAGCTCGAGCATGTCCGCGAGAACGGCGATGCGGCGGCCGCGCAGGGAGACCGCGGCCTGTCCCAAGGCGTGCAGCGCGGCCTGCATCGAGGCCGGATTGGCGTTGTAGCTTTCGTCGACCAGCAGGAAGCTGCCGCCCGGCACGGCGAGCTCGCTGCGTGCGCCACGTCCCTCCGGCGGCGCCAGATCGGCGAAGCGGAGAGCGGCGAGACACAGGTCGCCGCCGATGGCCTGGATGGCCGCCAGCACGGCCAGGCTGTTGAGCACCAGATGGCGGCCCGGCGTGCCCAGGCGATAGGCCACCAGCGTGCCCATCACGTCCGCTTCGACCACGGACATGTCGGGCTTGGTGATGGCGCGCACCAGCTTCACGTCGGCGTCGTCACGCTCTCCGAAGGAGACGATACGGCCGGCAGCCGAGGCCAGGGCGTGCTGCTTCAGCCGCTCGAAGTGCGGGCTGTCGCGGTTGATGATCGCCGTGCCGCCGGGCTTCAGCCCTGAGAAGATCTCGCCCTTGGCGTCCGCGATCGCCTCCACCGACGGGAAGAATGCCAGATGCACCGGTGCGACCGTCGTCACCACGGCGACGTCGGGCTGCACCATGGCCACCAGCGGCGCGATCTCGCCGGGCGCGCTCATGCCGATCTCGAAGATGCCGAACTCGGTCTCCCGCGGCATGCGGGCGAGCGTCAACGGCACGCCCCAGTGGTTGTTGTAGGAGGCGACGGAGGCGTGGGTGCGCCCCTGGCCCATCAGCGTCTGCCGCAGCGCCTCCTTGGTGCTCGTCTTGCCGACCGAGCCGGTGACGGCGATGATCCGCGCCCGCGAGCGTGCCCGGCTGGCGCGGCCCGCCGCGACCAGGGCGGCCAGCACGTCGTCGACGACGAGAAGCGGCCCGAGCTGGCCCATGTCCGGCGCATGGGCCTCGTCCACCACCGCCGCGGCGGCCCCCTTGGCGAGCGCCGCCTCGACGAAGTCGTGGCCATCGCGCGCATCCCCCGCGATGGCGAAGAACACGTCGCCGGGCATCAGGGTGCGGGTGTCGATCGATACGCCGGCCACGGCTTCAGGCAGGCCGCCATGAGCCCGGGCATGCATCGCCACCATCAGTTCTAGCCCGGTCCACAGCGGGCCGGTGGTCTCCGTCGTCATGTCGTGATCTCCGAAACAGCGGCCCGCACCGCCTCGTGGTCCGAGAACGGCAAGGTGGTGGAACCGACGATCTGCCCCGTTTCATGCCCCTTGCCGGCGACAACCAGGATGTCGCCGGTGTTCAAACCATGCACCGCGGTACGGATGGCGGTGCCGCGATCGCCGATCTCCTGCGCCGACGGCGCGCCTTCGAGGATGGCGGCGCGGATCGCCGCCGGGTCCTCCGAGCGCGGGTTGTCGTCGGTGACGATGACCGCGTCGGCGCCCTCCGCGGCCGCCTGCCCCATCAGCGGGCGCTTGCCGGGATCGCGGTCTCCGCCGGCACCGACGATGCAGACCAGCCGGCCCGACGCGTAGGGCCGCAGCGCCGCCAGCACCTCGCGCAGCGCGTCCGGCTTGTGCGCGTAATCGACGATCACCAGCGCGCCATTGACCTCGGCGACCCGCTCCATGCGGCCCGGCACGCCGGTCAGCCCCTCGAGCGCCGCGATCACCTGGTCGGCCTCCTCGCCGGCGGCGATGCAGAGGCCCGCCGCCACCAGCGCATTAGCGGCCTGAAACTGCCCGACCAGCGGCAGGCGGACCTTATAGGCGGTTCCCTCCACCTTGACACCCAGCCGCTGGGCGAAGCCGTCCGGCTTGATCTCGGTGATCTGGATGTCCTCGCCGCCCTCGCCGACGCTCAGCGTGTCGAGACCGCGCGTCGCGGCCGCCACCAGGACTTCCTGGCCGTGGCCCGAATCGACGTTCACGACCGCGGCGCCGCCCAGCGGCAGCACCTCCGTGAACAACCGCAGCTTGGCCTCGAAATAGGCATCCAGGTTGGGGTGATAATCGAGGTGGTCGCGGCCCAGGTTGGTGAAACCTGCGGCGCGCAGGCGCACCCCATCCAGCCGGCGCTGCTCCAGGCCGTGGGACGATGCCTCCATGGCGAGGTGGGTGACGCCCTCGCCGGCAAGCTTTGCCAGGAGCTCGTGCAGCGTGATCGGATCCGGCGTGGTCAGCGACCCGTAGACGGCCCCGGACGGCGCCATGACGCCGATGGTTCCGAGCGAGGCCGCCTGACGCCCGCACGCGGTGAAGATCTGGCGCACGAAGTCGGCGACCGAGCTCTTGCCGGCCGTGCCGGTCACCGCCACCACCGTCTGCGGCTGCCTGGGGTTGAGTTTCGACGCGGCGACGGCGAGCGCGCGGCGGACGTCCTCGACACGGCCGAACGCGACCTCCGGCGGCAGATCCCCCGGCCGCTCCCGCTCGGCGACGACGGCCACGGCGCCCCGCGCCAGCGCGTCCGGCGCGAAGCTCAGCCCGTCGAGCTTGCTGCCCGGCACGGCGACGAAGGCGTAGCCCGGCTGCACCTTGCGCGAGTCGAGCGCCACGCCCGCGATCGGCCGCGAGGCCTCGTCGGCCGGAAAGCTTCCCGGAAACAGCTGGCCGAGCTTCATCTCGAGGTCATTTCTCCCAACGCATCCCGCGCCATCCCAAAACCGGCCCATGCCACCGGCCGGCCGAGGAGGCGCGCCGCCCTCTGCCGCGCAACGATGGCCATTCTGCGAACGCGCCGCCGGAACATACCTATCCGATCAGATCGGCAGGCCCGACCGGGACAAGCTTCGAGAGCCGCGGCGCTGCGGGCGGACCGCTCAGGCCGATCGATAGCGCAAGACCACGACAATCGCGAGGCCGCCGGGTGCGAAGGCCATGGTCGCGGCCTCAGCGCGCCCCCCAGGCGCCAAGGCGCACCATGGTCGGGAAGGGCATGGCCGGGGCCTCGAAGCGCGGCGGCAGGCCCAGCAGCGGCGCCACGCGCTCGATGATCTTGCCGGTCGTCACGCCGGCGTTCCAGGCCGCGGTCGCGTAGCCGCCCGATTCCGGCAGGCCCTGCGGCTCGTCGTACACGGTCACGAACAGGTACTTGGGCTTGTCCGCCGGCGCGATGGCCATGAAGGTGGTGAACAGCCGGTTGTGGGCGTAGCGGCCGCCGATCACCTTTTCGGCGGTGCCGGTCTTGCCGCCGACGAAATAGCCTGGCACCAACGCCTTCCTGGCGGAGCCCTTGGTGCCGTTGAGCCGCATGATGTAGCGCAACGCCTCGCTGGTCTCGGGCTTGATGACGCGGCGATAGACGTTCCTGGCGTCCTCGTCGCTGCGCTTCAGGAAGGTCGGCGTGATCCAGTTGCCGCCGTTGACCAGCGCGCCGACGGCCGCCGCGGCCTGCAACGGCGCGACCGCGAGGCCATGCCCGAAGGCGATGGTCATCGTATTGAGCTCGCCCCAGCGGGACGGCACGATGGGCTCGGCATTCTCCGGCAGTTCCGTCCTCAGCCGGTCGAGCTGGCCCATCTTCTTGAGGAAGGCCTTGTGGCCATCGACACCGACGGCGAGCGCCATGCGCGCCGTACCGATGTTGGAGGAATGCAGGAAGATCTCCGGCACCGTGAGCACGCGGTTGGTGCCGTGGTAGTCCTTGATGGTGAACTTGCCGTAGCGCAGCCCGCCGCGGGTGTCGAAGCTGGAGTTGATCGACACCTTGCCGCTGTCGAGCGCCATGGCGGTGGTGATCGCCTTGAAGGTAGAGCCCATCTCGTAGACGCCGACCGCCATGCGGTTGATGCGGTCCTTCTCCAGCGCATCGACCGGGTTGTTGGGGTCGAAGTCCGGCAGGGAGACCAGCGAGATCACCTCGCCGGTGTTGACCTCGAGGATCAGGGCGGCGCCGGCCTTCGCCTTGAAGTGCGCCATGCCCTTGACCAGCTCGTCGCGCACGGCGTGCTCGGCCCGCAGGTCGAGCGACAGCTGCACGGGCTTGAGGTCGGCGGCGCTGGCGGCGAAGCCGGCGCCCGCCAGGTCCTTGAGCCCTTGGCTGTCGATGTATTTCTCGATGCCGGCGATGCCCTCGTTGTCGACGTTGGCAAAGCCGAGAACGTGGGCGCCGGCTGGGCCATTCGGGTAGACGCGCTTGTTCTCGGCCAGGAAGCCGACGCCCGGGATGCCGAGGCGATGCACCTCGTTGCGCTGGCTGGGGGTCAGCTCCCGCTTGACCCAGACGAAGCCGCGCTTGGTGGACAGCTTCTCGCGCAGATCCCGCGCGTTGATGTCCGGCAGCACGGCGGTGATCAGTTCCGTCGCCTCGTCCGGGTCGATGATGTTGCGCGGCTCGGCGAAGGCCGAATAGGTCTTGATGTCGGTGGCGAGCACTTCGCCGTTGCGGTCGACGATATCCGGGCGGGCCGCGGCGATGACGCCGCCGCCGATCCGCTCGGACGGATGCTGCGGCACGATGGCGAAGGAGACCAGACGCGCGGTCACTGCGCCGAACACGACGATGAAGGCGAGCACGAGCACCAGAATGCGCGCCCGGCTCTTCTCGGCGCGCATGCGAAAGACGTCCTTGACGTAGTGCCAAAGACGCCCTCGCCAGATCGCGCCGCCGGCCGGCGTGGCGCCCTGTTCTGCGGTGCGGATCGCGGCGGGTTCGACGGGGGTCGGGTCGAGCATCGCTACCTCGCCGGGGTCTTGCCGGACGCGGGCGTCCGCGCCTCGCCCGGATCACTGCCCTGGGGGGTGGCGGTGGGCGCGGCCAGCCCCAGGTCCTCGAGCTTGCGCCCGATCGTGTCGACCCTGGCCTGGCGCTGGGGCAGATCCGCCGTGCGCACGATCTGATCGATGTCGAGCGGCTTCAGGTCCAGATGGCGCTCGGCCAGCGCCTGCAGGCGCTCCGGCCGGTTCAGCCGCTGCCACTCGGCCTGCAGCACCGCGATCGTCTCCTTCTCCTTCTGCACGCGCCGCTTCAGCTTGGCGACCTGCTCGGACAGGTAGATCGTGTCGTACTTGATGGAATAGGCGTAGACGGCGGACGCGATGAGCGCGCCGATGGCCATGATGTGCAGGAGCCGGATCAAGCGCGCCCTCCTCGGGAGGAAGAAGCTGCGGGAAGCGCGGCAAGGGCGGCAACCGAGCCGTCCTCGTCACGCGCCGGCGCGGCGGTGCGCTCGGCCGCTCTGAGCTTGGCGGAGCGGGCCCGCGGATTGCTCCGCACCTCCGCCTCCCCCGGCAGCACCGGCCCGCGCGTCACTGCGGCGAACGTCGGCGCCGCCGGCGCCAGCCCGGGCAGATGGCGCGAGCTGCCCCCTTTGCCTTCGCGCTTGGCGAGGAACTGCTTGACGATGCGGTCTTCCAGGGAATGGAAGGTGACCACGACGAGGCGGCCGCCGGGGGCGAGGGCGCGCTCGGCGGCGTGCAGCGCCCGCACCAGCTCGCCGAGCTCGTCGTTGACGGCGATGCGCAGGGCCTGGAACGTGCGGGTCGCTGGGTGCGGCCCGTTCGGCTCGGCCCGCACGATGCTCGAGACGATGTCCGCCAGCTCGCGCGTGGTGCGGATCGGCGCCTTGCGCCGCGCTTCGATCAAGGCGTGCGCCACGGCGCGGGCGCGCCGCTCCTCGCCGTAGTGGTAGATGATGTCGGCCAGCCGCGCCTCGCTCGCCTCGTTGACGATGTCGGCGGCGCTGTCGCCGTCGGCGCCCATGCGCATGTCGAGCGGGCCGTCGAGACGGAACGAGAAACCCCGTTCGCCTTCGTCGAGCTGCATGGACGACACGCCGATGTCGAGGACGACGCCGTCGAGGGGGAGGAAAGCCTCGCCGGCCGCGACCGTGTCGAGATCGCCGAAGCGGGCCTCGATCAGCGTCAGGCGGCCGAGCGACGACCGCACCAGCTTCTCGCCGGCCATGACCGCCGTGGGATCACGATCGAGCGCCAGCAGCCGCACGGCCCTGTTGGCCTTGAGGATCGCCGAGGCGTAGCCGCCGGCGCCGAAGGTGCCGTCCAGGAAGCGACCGCCGCGCTCGAGCGCAAGGGCGGCGAGCACCTCCCCCAGGAGCACCGGGACGTGACGGGCCGGTCCGCCAGCGGCGCCGGCTTCACCGTCGCCGCGGCCCGTCATGTCCCCGGAACCCCTGGGGGTGGAGAGCTTCCCGGGCGCGCCGCGAGCCGCGCGCCGAGGGTCTTCTTCAGGTCCCGGACCCGGGCGCGCGCCTCGTCGAGGTGCTGCCGGAAACGTTCCGGCTCCCAGACCTGAAACTTGTGGCCATGCCCCACCAAGGTCACCGTATCCGTGATGCCCGCGTGGGCCTTCAAACTGTCGGTCAAGATGACCCGGCCTTCCGGATCGATCTTCAAGACCTCGCTCGTGCCCAGCAGGGCGGTCGATAGATGGTCCCGTTCCTCCGAATAGGGTGAGAGGGACGCGAGCAGCGCGTCGATCTCGCCCAGCAAAGCGTTGCCGCCCGCATCCAGCGCCGGCGCATCCAGCCCCGGATGAACGTAGAGGCCCTCGAACCCGTCGCGCGCCAGCACCGCCCGGAACGGCGCCGGGATCGAGACCCGGCCCTTGGAATCGAGCCGGTTGGTGAAGTTGGACACAAAACGGTCCATCGCCCCCGACCGATCCAGCTCCCATGCCCCGCATCCCGACGATCGGAATGCCGAAGCGTGTGCCCGGACCGCACGCGCCGAGCGATACGTCCAGCCGTCGGGCGGGCCGGTTCAGGGCCCTCCCGGTCCGTCCCGCCGGGGCGGGTGTTGACTGGATGATTTGGGATATCATGGGACCATATGGGCGTCAATGGAATCAGATGGTTCCGGCGTGGGTTGCCCGCCGCAGGCATGATCACGCCACGTTAAGGTTAACGAAATGTATTCAATGGCTTGTGGAGATTCTCTGAGGTGCGGCACCGGCATCGCCGCATGCCGACGTCCAGTCCAGCCGCCGCCACGGGCAGCCGGCTAGAGTATTTCGCCATTGGATGGGTCCACCCAATGGCGAAATGCTCTAGCGGCGCGGCTCCGGGCGGCGCCGCGCGACAGGCGCAGCGGGGCCGCGTGGACAGCGGCGCCGGCGATGAGGGGGAAGATGCCAGCCGGCCTGTAAGCCGGGTTCTGTAGGGCCCCGAACGCCGTTCGGGACGTGACGACCATTCCTCTGGGACGGTCGTTACCGACCGCCTCAAGCAACCAACCCGGGCGACTAGGCAGGAAACGAGCCTACGCTTGCGCGTGCGCCGCCCCTATTTGGTTTTGCTCCCGGTGGGGTTTGCCGTGCCGTCCCCGTTGCCGGCGACGCGGTGCGCTCTTACCGCACCCTTTCACCCTGACCTCCGGCGGACCGGAGGCGGACTGCTCTCTGTGGCACTTTCCCTGGGGTCACCCCCGCCGGACGTTATCCGGCACCGTGTTTCCGTGGAGCCCGGACTTTCCTCTGTCGCATGCGACAGCGGCCGTCCGGCCGACTGGCAGGCCTGATGTGAGCCAGCGACGCCGCGCGGTCAAGGGCGTGGATGGAGCCGAGGCCAAGACCTGCCGCAGCAGGCCATCGCCATCAGTGCGAGGCCATCATCGTGCGCACGCGGGCGCAATACTGAGCCGCGGCCCGGGTCATGCTAATGGCCCGATGTCCCGCCTGGTATTTCAGAATGGTCCGGCAGGTATCGCCGTCGGCCAGCTGATAGGCCATGGCGAGGTACTTGAGCCCGTAGCGCAGGTTGGTGTCGGCGTCGTAGAGGCCGCTCACCGAGCCGGTATAGCCGACCGAGCGGGCGGTCGCCGGGTGGATCTGGCAGAGTCCCACGTAGGGGCCGTTGCGGGCGTTGGGATTGTAGCGGCTCTCGACGCGAACCACGGCGTCGGCGAGGCCGACCGGGATGCCGTAGCTGCGGGCGTGCTTGGCGATCAGGTCGGCGACGGCGGCGCGCGCCGCCCGGTCGCGATCGCGGTTGTGCCAGCGCCCGCGGCGGCCCTGCTCCGGCAACTCCTCCGGCGCAGCGGCGGCGGGCGCCGCCTGGCCCATCGGCTGGCTCTGCTGCGGTTGACCCGACAGGAACTTGACGATGTCGAAACCGCCGGAGGACGCTTGCGGCGCGGCCGACGCCTGCACCACCGGCGCCGCGGCGCCGGCCTGGTCGCCTCCGGACTGCATGTCCGCGGCCTCGGCGGCGGCTTTCCGTTGCGCCCGCCGCCGCGCCTTGGCCTCCCAACGCGCCATGCGCGCCGTCGCGATCCGGCCCTTCGCCGGCTCGCTCTTAGCCTGCTCGCTTTTGGCCTGCTCGCTTTTGGCCTGCTCGGCAGCCGATTTGGCAAGATCCCTGGCGGAGTCCGCATCGGCGCCGGCGGCGTTGCCGTCGGCTGGCGGCTCCGGCTCGGCGCGCGCCTTGCCGTTGGTGTGCCTCGCCGCGGTACGCCCGCTCTTCTTGGCGTCGGCGGCCTTTGCCGGCTTCTTATCCTCGGCGGATTGGGCCGACGGCTCACGGACGGGCGGCAGGGGCGCGCTCGCCGTCTCGTCCGCCGCCTTGGCAGGCGTTTTGGCAGATGTTTTGGCGGCCGCGGCACCAGCCTTCGCCGGCTTGGCCGACGCGGCCTCGCTCGCCGGCGCAGTCTTGTGCGCAGGCGCAGGTTTTTGCGCGGACGCAGGCTTGTGCGCGGATGCAGGGCTGGCCGACTTCAGGGTATCCGGCCAGGGCGATCCGCTGGTGGAAGAAACCGTCGATGGCAGCGCCGGCTTGGCCGACTCCTGCGCCGAAGCGAGGCCCGGCACGAGAACCGACGCGGCAGCATAAAGTAACGCCGCCGTGATCGGTGTCGGTCTTGCCACGATGATCGTCTCCCGCCAGGTTGGCTCCAGAGCTACACCCTGACGCCAAATACGGCAATCGTGTGAGCCCGGCGCCATTCTACCGCCAGAAAGTTGACAGCTGGTGCAGGGCTGATCTGCATCCGGGCGGAGCTGCCATACATCTGTCTTTGCTGGACTATTACTGTAGCAGCGGCCGGCGGGCGGTCACCTGTTGCCGCAGCTTGGCCTTCTTCGGCTTTGCTGGTAGGGAATTGGCCAGCGCCGCGCGCCTATTTCCCGTGCAACGCGCAGCACACGTCTCGCAACGGCGACAGGGAGCTCACGCATGAAAAAGTGGTTAGCCATCGGGTTCGTGGCGGTGACCGTCTCGGCTTGCTACACGCCGCAGGATCGCGCCATCGGTGGTGCGGCCATTGGCGGTCTGGCGGGTGCAGCGATCGGCGGAGCGGCGACGGGCACCGGCGGCGGTGCGCTGGCCGGTGCGGCGATCGGCGCCGTCGGCGGGGCCATGGTGGGCGCTGCGACTGCTCCCGCCAACTGCCGCTACTACTATTACGCCGGCCGGCGCTATCAGGAGTGCTACTGAGCCCGTCGCGCGCGGCCGACGGACCGCGCTGACGTCTCCTCAGGGATCGACCGCCCGGGACGAACCGTCCTGCGCTCGAAGTGATCGGGACATGCGAGATCCCGCCGACGCCAGTCGGCGGGATTTTTGCGTATTGCAGCCGCTTTTTCGTATCAGGAGCGGGGGCGTAAGCGGATCCGAATCATGAGCGTATGGGGAAAACTGGGTGGCGCTGGACTTGGCGCCCTCATCGGCGGCCCGCTTGGTGCGCTGGTGGGGGGCGCCGCCGGTCATGCCCTGTTCGATCGCCTGCTGTTTGGCCAGGCCCCGGCAGACGTGGTCTTCGCCACCGGGCTGGTGGCGCTGTGCGCCAAGATGGCCAAAGCCGACGGCGTCGTCACCGAGAACGAGATACTGGCGTTCCGCCGCATCATCGACGTGCCGGCCGCGGAACTGCCGCGCGTCGAGCGGCTGTTCGACCTCGCCCGCCAGACCACCGCCGGCTACGAGGCCTATGCCCGCCAGCTCGGCGACCGCTTCCGGCACGACCAGGCGCTGCTCGAGAGCGTCGTCGACGGGCTGTTCGAGATCGCCAAGGCGGACCACGCCATCCACGAAGCGGAGACCGCCTACCTCGAGCACGTCACGCTCGCCCTGGGGCTCGACGAGGCGGACTACCGCCGCATCGAGGCCCGCCACGTGACGCGCGACGATGATCCCGACATCGTCGATCCCTATGTCGTCCTGGGCGCGGACCGCGGCATGAGCGGCGCGGAGCTGCGCGCCCACTATCGCCGCCTGGTCAGCGAAAGCCATCCCGACCGGCTGATCGCGGCCGGCCTGCCGGCCGAAGCCGTGACCATCGCCACCGATCGAACCGCGGCGATCAACGCCGCCTGGGAACGCATCCGCCGCGAGCGGGCGGCGTAGAACGGGATGATTTCTCCGAATCATCCGGTTCTACGACTTTGTCTTGAGCATGATCTTCTCCAAAAAGCCGGTGTCCACTTTTTGGGATCATGCTCTAGCTTGACGCGCGCGGCGGACTTGACGATGGAGGACGGCGCGTGGGCGCCGACATGACGATGACGAAGCTGGTCCCCGACAGCCCCGCCGCGGCCAAGGTCTTCCCCTCCCCCAACCACGGCGAGCGGGCGGGCGGGCAAGCGCCGCGCATGCTCATCCTCCACTACACCGGCATGCCGCAGGCAGCGGACGCCTTGCAGCGCCTCTGCAGCGCCGCGTCGAAAGTGTCCTCTCACTATTTCGTGTTCGAGAACGGACACGTGCTGCAGCTCGTGCCTGAGGCCCGCCGCGCCTGGCACGCGGGCCTGTCGCGATGGGCCGGCGAAACCGACATCAACTCCGCTTCGATCGGCATCGAGATCGCCAATCCCGGTCACGCCGGCGGGCTGCCGCCGTTCCCCGAGGCGCAGACCGCCGCGGTGGTCCACCTCTGCCAGGACATCGTGCAGCGCCGCGGCATCCGCGCCGATCTGGTGCTCGGCCATTCCGACGTCGCGCCCGAGCGCAAGGACGATCCGGGCGAGCTGTTCCCATGGCGGCGGCTGGCCGACTCCGGCGTCGGCCATTGGGTCGCGCCCGCCCCTATCCGCAGCGGGCGCTTCTTCAGCCCCGGCGAGAGCGGCGCCCCGATCGAGGCCTTGCAGGCGATGCTGGCGCTCTACGGCTACGGGATCGACATCACCGGCGTCTACGACCGTCAGACCGAGGCGGTGGTGACGGCCTTCCAGCGCCATTTCCGCCCCGAGCGCGTCGACGGCATCGCCGACGCGTCGACGATCAGCACGCTGCACGACCTGATCGGCTCGCGGCCCGGCCCGCTGCTCGCGTAGGGTCGGCGCGCCGCGCCCGGGTTACGGCAATTTCACTTAACTTCGCCTGGGTTTGCCCGCACTCTCGACCATCTTCCAGGGCATGCGGCTGCGCCGAATGACCTGCCGAACGCAGGCGATGGCGTCGCGAGGGGAACGGAACCGGTGCCGGAACAGAAGAGACCGAAGCGCTGGCTGGTGAGCCTCGCTGCCGCAGCCCTGCTGGCCGCCGCGGGCGGCGGCCTGTGGGCGGTGTTGGGCCGCGGCGGCGACGTCGATGCCGCCTACCGCGTCGGCCCGGTCGACCGCGGCGACATCGTCGCAAGCGTCCGCGCCACGGGCACGCTCAACCCGCTGACCAACGTCCTCGTGGGCTCGCAGCTCTCGGGGCAGATCGTCGAGATCCTTGCCGACTACAATTCGACGGTGAAGCAAGGCCAGGTGGTGGCGCGCCTGTTCTCGGAACAGGTCCGCGCCCGCCGCGACGCCGCCGCGGCGAACCTCAGCGATCTCAGGGCTCAGCTCGACCAGCGCCATGCGCAGCTCGACAAGGCCAAGGCCGCGCGCGTGAAGGCCGATGCGACGCTGAAGGACCTGGCCGCCCAGCGTGACCGGGCCGCCGCCCAGGCGGCCGACGCCGGCCGCACCCACGATCGGCAGAGGAGCCTGTTCGAACGCGGCACGGGCGCCGAGCAGGCCTACGACACCGCGCGGACCCAGCTCGCCGTCCAGAGCGCGACGGTCGCCTCCGTCGCCGCACAGATCGCCGCCGCCACCGCCGACCTCTCCGGCCTCGATGCGGACATCGTCCTGGCGCGCGGCCAGGTCGAGTCGATGAAGGCTCAGATCACGGCCGGCGAAGCGCAGCTGCAGGTCGCCGAGATCGACCTCGACCACACCGAGATCCGCTCGCCGGTCAACGGCGTCGTCGTGCAGCGCCAGGTCGACCTCGGCCAAACCGTCGCCGCATCGTTGAGCACGCCGACGCTCTTCACCATCGCCCAGGACCTGCACGACATCGACATCTGGGCCAACGTCGACGAAAGCGACGTCGGCCGGGTCAGGGAGGGGCAGCTCGTCAAGTTCACGGTCAACGCCTATCCCAACCGGACTTACGAGGGGCTGGTGCGCCAGATCAGGCTCGCGGCCCAGACCATCTCCAACGTGGTGACCTATACGACCGTCGTGCGCGTCGCCAACAGCGACCTGACGCTGCTGCCCGGCATGACGGCGAACCTGCAGATCATCGCCGACGAGCGCCAGAACGTGCTGCGCATCCCCAACGCGGCGCTGCGCTTCCGGCCGCCCGGCGCGGCCGGTCCGGCGGCAGGCGCGCCGCCCGCGCCTGCCGCGGCGCCTGCGGGCGAGCGCTCGGGCGGCCGCGTGCTGGCTCAGATCAGAGAGGAGATCGTCACCGAGCTCAAGCCGACGCCGACCCAGGTGCAGGCCGTGGACGAGGCCATCGCCGAGGTGCGGACGTCACCGACGGTCCGCGATCCGGCGCTGACGCAGGAGGAGCGGCGGGCCGCCTTCCAGGCGCTGCGCCAGACCATGGTCCAGCGCATTTCGACCTCGCTCGACCCCGAGCGGCGCAAGGCCTTCGAGGCCATGGTGCAGCGAGCCCAGGCGGCGCGCGCCCAGGGCCACGGCGCCACCGGCCGGGTGTGGATCCTCGACCCGGCGGGCGGCGAGCCCAAGCCGGTCAGCGTGCGCCTCGGCATCGCCGACGGCAGCTTCACCGAAGTGCTCCGGGGCGACCTCAAGGACGGCGACAGCGTCATCATCGGCGGCGGCGCCCGGCTGGCGGTCAGCCCACCGGCCAGGCCTACGCCGATGGGCGGCCCGCGCGGCCCCCGGCTGTTCTGATGGTCGCGCCCCCACAGGACCGCCCCCCTCCGCTGCGGCCCCGGCTGCGGGCGCCCCGAGCCGGCCCGTCGTGGAGGTGGACGGGCTCACGCGCGGCTATCAGCTGGGCGACACCCGGGTGGTGGCCCTCGACCACATCTCGCTTGCCGTCGCCGAGGGCGACTTCGTGGCCGTCATGGGCCCGTCGGGCTCGGGCAAGTCGACGTTCATGAACCTGATCGGCTGCCTCGACCGGCCGAGCGAGGGCCACTATCGCCTCGACGGCGTCGCGGTCGAGACGCTGGACGCCGATGGGCTCGCCGCCTTGCGCAACCGCAAGATCGGCTTCGTCTTCCAGCAGTTCAACCTGCTGCCGCGGCTGACCGCCCTGGCCAACGTCGAGCTGCCGATGGTCTACGCGGGGATCGAGCGCAAACACCGGCACGAGCGGGCCATGGCCGCGCTCGGCCGCGTCGGCCTGGCCGAGCGCTGGCACCACCGGCCCAGCCAGCTGTCCGGCGGCCAGCAGCAGCGCGTCGCCATCGCGCGGGCCATCGTCAACAGCCCGCAGTTGCTCATGGCCGACGAGCCCACCGGCGCCCTCGACAGCCGCACGGCGATCGAGATCCTGGCGCTGTTCCAGGAGCTGAACCGCGAAGGCGTGACGATGATCGTCGTGACCCACGATCCGGAGGTGGCGCGGCATGCCCGGCGTGTCGTCCGCTTCAAGGACGGCCACGTGATCGACGACGTGCGGCAGGCCGCCCTCGACGCGGCCGCAGCCCTCGAGCGCCAGGACGGCGGGCCGGGCGAGGCCGCGGCATGAGCATCGCCGAGGCGGTCCGCGCGGCGCTGGCCGCGATCGTGGCCAATTCCCTGCGCAGCGCGCTCACCATGCTCGGCATCGTCATCGGCGTCATGGCCGTGATCGCCATGGTGGCCATCGGCTCCGGCGCGCGCGACGTCGTCACCAGCCAGATCAAGAGCCTGGGCGGCAACCTCGCCATCATCACGCCGGGCAACGTGACCACCGGCGGCGTGCGCATGGGCGCCGGCGCCTCCTCGACGCTCACCGACGAGGATGCGCAGGCGATCATCCGCGAAATCGACGGCGTGGTGGCGGCGGCGCCGTTCGTGCGCAGCAACGCCCAGATGGTCTACGCCGGCAACAATTGGGGGGCACCGCTCTACGCCGTCGACGACGGCTATTTCGCCGCACGCGAATGGGAGGTGGCCGAGGGACGCGGCTTCGAGCCCGAGGAGATCCGCCGCGGCGACATCGTCGCGCTGGTCGGCACCACCGTCGCCCGGAACCTGTTCGGAGACATCAGCCCGATCGGCGAGACCATCCGCGTCAAGAACGTGCCCTTCCGCGTCGTCGGCATTATGGCCAGCAAGGGGCAGTCGAGCTTCGGCCAGGATCAGGACGACGTCATCTTCGTGCCCCTGGACGCCGGCCGCACCCGCGTCATCGGCCGCAACCTGGCGAAGTCGAGGTCGGTCAGCTCGATCTTCGTGAAGTTCGAGAACGGCGACGACATCAACCCGGCCATCGAGCAGATCACCCAGCTGCTGCGGCAGCGTCATCGCCTCGCCGCCGACGCCGACGATGATTTCACGGTCCGCAACCTGACCGAGATCGCCGAGGCGGCGTCGGCCAGCGCCGGCACGCTGTCGCTGCTGCTCGCCGCCGTCGCGGGCGTATCCCTGCTCGTCGGCGGCATCGGCATCATGAACATCATGCTCGTGTCGGTAACGGAGCGGACCCGGGAAATCGGACTGAGGCTGGCGGTCGGGGCCCGGCCGCGCGACATCCTCTGGCAATTCCTCATCGAGGCGACCACGCTCGCGACGATCGGCGGCGCTGCCGGCGTCGTGCTCGGCATCGTCGCGGCCGCGGGCGTCGCCTTCGCCTTCGGCTGGCCGACGCGCATCTCGCCGGAGGCCATCGTCATCGCCGTCGCCTTTTCCGGCCTTGTCGGCATCTTTTTCGGCTTCTACCCCGCCCGCCGAGCCGCCCGTCTCGACCCCATCGAGGCCCTGCGGCGCGACTAGAGCCTCTCCCGATCAGATGGGACTCAGCTGCTCGGGAAAGGCTCCAGGTCCTTGAATCTGGGCCGCTTCTTTCTGATCGGCTAGTGCCATCCGATCAGAAAAGAAGCGTTTTAGGCCAAATGTCCGGCATGGGCTTGCCTCGGCAATAGCTCTGTCACAGTGTCGTGCCATGTGGAACGCTGGCTTCATGAGCCGACGTGTGAAGGGGGAGCGACGGATGTTCGAGAGGATTGTCGACACACTTGCGCACACGATCGGGCTCACGCCGGATCAATCGAAGAAGCTGATCGGTGAAGCGATCCGCCTGCTGACCTCCCAAGTCGACGGCGCGCGGGGCCTGCTCGACCGCGCCCGCACGCTCGGCATCATCGGCTCCGCCTCCGAGTGGCTCGGTCGCGCCGACGCCCCGCCCATCACCGGCGAGCAGAGCCGGCGCCTGTTCGGCACCTCGGTCGTCGAGGCGATCGCCGGCCGGCTGCACCTGCCGGCGGACCGTACCGCGGCTGCCATTGGCGAGACCATCCCGCGCCTGATCGGCCAGCTGTCCCCGGGCGGCACGCTGCCGGCCGCGCTGCCGGCCTCGGTCCTGGCGCTCGCGCCGGCACTCGCCGGCGGCGCCCGCCTGAGCACGCGCGAAGCGGTGGGCAGCTGGGCGCTGCGCGGCATCATCCTCGCCGCCATCATCGCCGCCCTGTGGTGGCTGGCCTACAATCTCAGCAAGCCCGGCAACATCGCCCAGGCCCCGTCGACGCCGCCGAGCACCGACAGCGGCGCCAAGCCGGCCGCCCCGGCGACGGCCGGCGCGCCGGCGACAGGGACCGCCGCGTCGGGAACGCCCGCGGCCGGCGCCGCGACCACGACGGCAGGCGCCGGGGCCCCGGCGGCCGGCGCCACCGCGGCTTCGACGCTGCCGACGCTCGACCTGCGCCGCGACGAAAACGGCAAGGTCACCTACGCCGGCACCGTGGCCGACGCCGGCACGCGCACGGGCATCCTCGCCGCGCTCGAGACGGCCTTCGGCAAGGACAACGTGAGCGGCAACCTCAACGTCGACCCGAAGGTCGGCCCGGCGCCCTGGCTCACCTGGCTCGGCAAGCTGTTCGACCTGTTCAAGAGCAACGGCAAAGGCAACTTCGCCTTCAACCTAAACGGGCCCGACCTGAAGCTCGGCTCGCTTCCGCAGGGCTTGGACGGGTCCAAGCTGATGGCCGGCCTCGGCGGGCTGCTGGGCGGCCTGGCGATCACGCTGCCCGACGGCAGCAAGGCCGCGCCGGCCCCTACCGGAAGCGCCGCTCCCGCGGCGGCTCCGACGTCGAGCCCGGCCGCAGCCACCGCGACCGCGCCGCAGCCCGAGCCGCCGCCGACACTGAACCTGAGCCGCGATGAGAACGGCAAGGTCACCGTCTCCGGCACCGTGTCGAACAGCGGCACCCGTGCCGCCCTGATGGGCGCGCTGAACACCGCGTTCGGCAAGGACAACGTGAGCGGCACCATCACTGTCGATCCCAAGGTGGGCTGGGCGCCCTGGTTCACCTGGTTCGGCAAGATGATGGATCTGTTCAAGAACAGCGGCGGCAAAGGCAATTTCGCGCTGAACCTGAACGGGCCGGACCTCAAGCTCGGCTCGCTGCCGCAGGGCTTCGACGCCTCCAAGCTGATGGCTGGCCTGGGCAGCCTGCTCGGCGGCCTGTCGATCACGCTGCCCGACGGCTCGAAGGCGACGCCCGCCGCCGCCACCGCGGCTGCGGGAGGAACGGCTGCGAAGCCCGCGCCGACCGGGCCTGGCGCCTCGCTCGACAGCAACACCGTCATGGCCGCGCTCGACAGCATGTCGCCCGACAACCTCAACATCGACGACCTGACCAAGACCTTGTCGCTGATGACGATCGAATTCGCGACCAACAGCGCCGACGTGCCGGCCGACGACAGGCGCGTCCTCGCCAAGGCGGCCGAGTTCTTCAAGAAGCTGCCCGGCACCATGCGCGTCGAGATCCAGGGCCACACGGACAACCAGGGCACGGCAGCCATCAACGAGCCGCTGTCGCTGGATCGCGCCAAGGCCGTGCTCGATCTCCTGGTCAAGGACGGCGTGAACAAGGACTCGTTCACCGCCAAGGGCTTCGGCGACACCAAGCCGGTGGCCAGCAACGACACCGCCGAGGGACGCGCCCAGAACCGGCGCATCGACTACGTCATCCTCTCGCGCTGACGCCGGGTGGCGATGGCGGACGGCCCCGGCTGTCCGCCTCGTCGGCGCCTCGCGCGTCCCTGCGGGATGGCATCACCCGATGAGAGCGGGCAGCTTCGATGACCTCGAAGCTGCCCGCTCTCGCTCTTTAATGCGGACATTCGACTAAATGCCCATGCCAATTGCGGCGCCGGTCGGTCAAAAGTACCGCTACACACTTTGCTCGCGGCCCGTACGAATGGCTCGCATCGGGGGGAAACACATGAAGCCTTTGGCGACCTTCGGTCTCATTCTTGCCGCAGCGGGGCTCTGGACGCAGGCGCCGGCCGCCGCCGAGGACCTCAAGGTCGCGCTGATCTCCAGCAAGACCGGCCCGCTGGAAGCCTACGCCAAGCAGACCGAGACCGGCTTCAACCTCGGCCTCGAATATCTGACCGGCGGCACCATGACGGTGAACGGCCGCAAGATCGTCGTCATCTCCAAGGATGACCAGGGCAAGCCCGACCTCGCCAAGTCGATGCTCGAGCAGGCCTATATGGACGACAATGTCGATCTCGCCGTCGGCACCACGTCGTCCGGTGCAGCCCTTGCCATGCTGCCGGTGGCGGAGGATGCCAAGAAGGTGCTGATCGTCGAGCCCGCCGTCGCCGACGCCATCACCGGCGACAAGTGGAACCGCTATATCTTCCGCACCGCCCGCAACTCCAGCCAGGATGCGCTGGCCGCGGCCGTGGCGCTCGGCGACGGTGAAGCCTCGATCGCCACGCTGGCCCAGGACTATGCCTTCGGCCGCGACGGCGTCGCCGCCGTCAAAGCGGCGCTGGAAGCCACCAAGAGCAAGGGCAAGGTCGTTTTCGAGGAGTATGCGCCGCAGAATGCCACCGACTTCACCGCCTCTGCCGAGCGCATCTTCGAGGCGCTGAAGGACAAGCCCGGCCGCCGGTTCCTGGTCATCATCTGGGCGGGGCCGAGCCCGTTCACCAAGATCATGGATCTCAAGCCCGATCGCTTCAAGATCGAGGTCGCGCCCGGCGGCAACATCCTGCCGGTCATGAAGACCTACAAGCCCTTCCCGGGCATCGAAGGCGCCGTCTACTACTACTGGGGCTTCCCCAAGAACCCCATGAACGACTGGCTGGTGGCCGAGCACACCAAGCGCTTCAACATGCCGCCCGACTTCTTCACCGCCGGCGGCATGGCGGCGGCGGCAGCCGTCGTCGAGGCGGTCAAGAAGGCCGGCTCGACCGACACCGAGAAGCTGATCGCAGCCATGGAAGGCATGGAGTTCGATACGCCCAAGGGCAAGATGACCTTCCGCAAGGAGGACCATCAGGCCATGCAGGCGATGTACGCCTTCCGTGTGAAGGCGGACGGCAAGTCGGAATGGGACCTGCTCGACCTGGTGCGCGAGATCCCGGCCGCCGATCTGCCGGTGCCGATCCGCAACAAGCGCTGACCGCACGCGCGTGGCGTCCGTCTCTTCCCTCGCGCGGCCCGCGCTCGAGACCCGCGATCTCACCATCCGGTTCGGCGGCCACGTGGCCGTCGATGCGGTGAGCTGCGCCTTCCACCCGGGCACGCTCACCGCCATCGTCGGGCCGAACGGGGCCGGCAAGACCACCTACTTCAACCTGATCTCCGGCCAGCTCAGGCCCAGCGCGGGCCAGGTGCTGGTGGCAGGCGAGGACGTGACCGGCCTGACCGCGGCGGCCCGCACGCGGCGCGGCCTCGGCCGCGCCTTCCAGCTCACCAACCTGTTTCCGGGCCTGACCGTGCGCGAGAACGTCCGCCTCGTGGTGCAGAGCCGCAGAGGCGCCGGCATGGATCTGTTCACCCGCGCGGCGAGCCGCACGGAGCTCGGCGAGGAGGCCGAGGCCATCCTCGCCCGCATGTCCCTGGCCGAGCGCCGCAACGACATCGCCGGCGCGCTTCCGCACGGCGATCAGCGCAAGCTCGAGGTGGCCATGCTCGCCGCGCTGGAGCCGGACGTCTTCATGTTCGACGAGCCGACCGCCGGCATGAGCGTCGACGAGGTGCCGACCATCCTCAACCTGATCCGGCGCATCAAGGAGGCCACCGACAAGACCGTGCTGCTGGTCGAGCACAAGATGGACGTGGTGCGCCAGCTCGCCGACCGCATCATCGTGCTGCACAACGGCAGCCTGGTCGCCGACGGCGAGCCGGCGGAGGTGATCGCCTCGCCGATCGTGCAGGAGGCCTATCTCGGCGGGACGATCGAGCATGCCTGAGGCTGCGCCCGGATCGGCCGGCGCCGCCCCCCTGCTCGGGCTCGACGGCGTCCACACCCACATCGGCCCGTACCACATCCTGCACGGCGTCGACCTCGCGGTGCCGCGCGGTGGGCTGACCATGCTGCTCGGCCGCAACGGCGCCGGCAAGACCACGACGCTGCGCACCGTCATGGGCCTGTGGCGGGCGTCGGCCGGTCGCATCGACTTCGACGGCCGCCCGATCGCCGCCCTGCCGACGTCCGACATCGCTCGCGCCGGCATCGCCTATGTGCCTGAGACCATGGGCATCTTCGGCGATCTGACGGTGCGCGAGAACCTCATCCTGGCAGCCCGTGAAGGCGCCATGGATACCGGCCGCCTGCGCTGGATCTTCGGCCTGTTCCCGGCGCTGGAGCGCTTCTGGCTGCTGCCGGCCGGCACGCTGTCGGGCGGCCAGAAGCAGATGCTGTCCATTGCCCGCGCCATCATCGAGCCGCGCCAGCTCATTCTCGTCGACGAGCCGACCAAGGGGCTGGCGCCGTCGATCATCGCCAACATGGTCACGGCGTTCCGGGAGCTGAAGGCGACCGACACGACCATCCTGCTGGTCGAGCAGAACTTCATGGTCGCCAAGGCGCTGGGCGACAGCGTCGCGGTGATGGAGGATGGGCGCATCGTCCACGCGGGCGCCATGGCCGAGCTCGCCGAAGACCGGGACCTGCAGCAGCGGCTGCTCGGCCTCAGCCTGGACATGCATCAATGAGCGTCGCCAAAGCCAACGACACCGTGCCACCCGCCCCTGCGGCGCTGCCCGGCCGCAAGATCGATTGGGCGCCCCTCGCGCTGGTCCCGGTCCTGGCCCTGGCCGCCCTGCCGCTGGTCGGCTCACCCTCCACCTGGACGACGCTGACCATCGCCGGCCTCGCCATGGGCATGATGATCTTCATCATGGCGTCCGGGCTCACGCTGGTATTCGGGCTGATGGACGTGCTCAACTTCGGCCACGGCGCCTTCATCACCGTCGGCGCCTACGCCGGCCTCATCGCGGCGGTGCCGCTGGCCGGCTGGCTCGCCTCCGATCAGCTCGCCGTCAACGCCGCCGCCCTCGCCGCCACCATCCTCGTCGCCATGGCCGTCACCGGGGTCGTCGGCTACGCCTTCGAGCGCGTCATCGTCATGCCGGTCTACGGCCAGCACCTGAAGCAGATCCTGGTCACCATGGGCGGGCTGATCGTGATCCAGCAGCTGGTCATCGTGCTGTGGGGCCCGGTGCAGATCCCGCTCGCGGTGCCCCAGGCGCTGCGCGGCGCCTTCTTCTTCGGCGACGTCGCCGTCGAGAAATACCGGCTCACCGCCGTCGCCCTCGGCCTCATCATCTTCGTGGCCATGCAGCTCGTCCTGACCAGGACCAAGCTCGGCCTGCTGATCCGTGCCGGCGTGGAGAACCGCGAGATGGTCGAGGCGCTGGGTTACCGTATCCGCCGCCTGTTCGTCGGCGTCTTCGTCGCCGGCTCGATGCTCGCCGGTCTCGGCGGCGTGATGTGGGGCTTCTACCGCGAGACGCTGACCCCGGGCATGGGCCTAGAGGTGATGGTGATGATCTTCATCGTCGTCATCATCGGCGGCCTCGGCTCGGTCGGCGGCTGCTTCATCGGCGCCCTGCTCGTGGCGCTCACGGCCAACTACACCAGCTTCCTCGCCCCCAAGCTGGCGCTCGGCTCCAACATCATCCTCATGGTGGCGATCCTGCTCTGGCGCTCGCAGGGCCTCTTTCCGGTGGCGAAGCGCGCATGACCGCCGCACCTCCCACCACAGCCCCGATCGGGGCCACCGCCGCGCCGCGACCGTCGACGCTGCGGAGCCGCCTGCTCACCGCCGTGCTGGCCGTCATCTTCGTCGGCCTGGCGCTGGCCCCCTTCATCTTCCCCGGCTCGCAATCGCTGAACGTCGCCGCCAAGATCTGCTACTTCATCGTGCTGGCCGCGAGCTTCGACCTGCTGCTCGGCTACACCGGCATCGTCTCGTTCGCGCACACGATGTTCTTCGGCATCGGCGGCTACGGCGCCGCCATCGGCCTCTATTCGCTGGCGCCGGACTGGTCGTCGCTCGCCATCGGCACGCTTGCGGCGCTCGTCGTCTCGGTGCTGCTGGCGCTGGCGATCGGGCTGTTCTCGCTGCGCGTGCGCGCCATCTTCTTCGCCATGATCACGCTCGCCGTGGCGAGCGCCTTCGCCATCCTGGCCTCCCAGCTGGGCTGGCTCACGGGCGGCGAGGACGGCCGCACCTTCCGCGTGCCCGAGCTGCTGCGCCCCGGCACCAGGTTCATGGACGGCACCCTGTTCGGCGTTCAGATCAATGGCCGCATCGCCGCCTACTATTTGGTCTACGCCAGCATGGTGCTGCTGTTCCTGGCCATGCTGCGCATCGTCCACTCGCCCTTCGGCAGTGTGCTGCAGGCGATCCGCGAGAACGACTTCCGGGCCGAGGCGATCGGCTATCGCACGGTGATCTACCGGGTCGTCATCAATTGCATCGCCGCCGCCATGGCGACGCTCGCCGGCGTGCTGTGCGCGCTGTGGCTGCGCTACACCGGCCCCGGCACCACGCTCAGCTTCGATATCATGCTCGACATCCTGCTGATCGTGGTCATCGGCGGCATGGGCACGCTCTATGGCGCGGTGATCGGCGCCACCCTGTTCCTGCTGGCGGAGAGCTACCTGCAATCGCTGATGGGCCTGCTCAGCGCCGCCACCGCCGGGCTGCCGATCCTGCCGCAGCTGTTCCATCCGGACCGCTGGCTGCTCTGGCTCGGCGTGCTGTTCATCCTCAGCGTCTACTTCTTCCCGACGGGCATCGTCGGGCGCCTGCGCGGACGGTAGTCGATGGGCTAGCAGCCCCTCAGAGAGGTCGCTTCACATCCATCTGCTGATGCAAGATGCGGATGACGTCGATATGCGCGTCTCTGTCCGACCCTATCGCGCATGTTTGCGTCGCATGCGCTCAAGGAACGCTTGTTCGTCGAGCGGTGTGGGCTCCCCGGATTCTTCGCCCGCGATCAAGGCATCCTGCATGGCCTTGACCTTCGCCTCGTGCTCCTCAAGCAGGCGCAATCCGGCCCTGACAACATCGCTCGCAGAGCCGTAGCGCCCCGTCCTCACTTGCTGGTCGATGAAGTTGATGAAGTGATCTCCCAGCGCAACTGACGTGTTCCGACCCATGGCAACCTCCGCCCTGCGATACCTAAATCTAGCATTTTTTTGGTACAGCATGAACGGACCCAGCGCCGCCGGCCCCTTGGAGCCAGCCAGGTTGCGTCGCCCCCTGCGCCGGCTTATGTAGTTGGCATCCGAGGAGTGCCCTCACCGGCGAGGGCTGAGACGGCAGACGATGCCGAATCCTTTGAACCTGATCCGATTCGTATCGGCGGAGGGACGGGATGGCGCCATCCGAAACCCATTCAGACACAGTTTCACGCCGGCTTGCGGTCAGCGTCGTCGGTGCTGGAGTCGCCGGCACATGGCAGGCGCTGAAGCTCGCCGAGGCCGGCTGCACCGTCACCCTGTACGAGCGGCACGGCGGCAACCTGCTCGGCGCCACCAGCTATTGGGCGGGCGGCATGCTGGCGCCGGACTGCGAGGCGGAGGTCTCCGAACCGCTCGTCTCGCGCCTCGGCCACCGCTCGCTCGCGCTGTGGCGCGAGGCGCTGCCGGCCACGACTTTCGAAGGCTCGCTCGTGGTCGCGCACGCTCGTGACCGGGCGGACTTCGAGCGTTTCGCCCGCCTGACGCCCGGCCACGCCCGGCTTGACGCCGCCGGCGTCGCGGCACTGGAGCCCGCGCTCGAGGGCCGCTTCCGCGAGGGGCTGTTCTACGGCGCCGAGGGCCACGTGGAGCCGCGGCGCGTGCTGCCCCTGCTCTACCAGCGGCTGGCCGAGCTCGGCGTCACCCTGCGCTTCGGGGAGGAGGTCGCGCCCGACGACCTCCCCGGCACCGTCATCGACTGCCGGGGGCTCGCAGCGCACGACGCCCTGCCCCATCTGCGTGGCGTCAAGGGCGAGGTCGTCATCGTGGAGACGCGGGAGGTGGCGCTGACGCGCCCGGTGCGGCTGCTGCACCCGCGCTGGCCGCTCTACGTCATCCCGCGCGAGGAGGGCCGCTTCCTCATCGGCGCGACCTCGATCGAAAGCGACGACGACCGCGTCAGCGTCCGCTCCGCGCTCGAGCTGATGACCGCCGCCTATGCGCTGCACCCGGCCTTCGGCGAGGCGCGCATCGTCGAGATCGGTGCCGGCTTGCGCCCCGCCTTCCCCGACCATGCGCCGCGGGTGACGGTCGATGGCCGCATCGTCCGCGTCAACGGCCTCTACCGGCACGGCTTCCTGCTGGCGCCGGCGCTGGCGGAGCTCACCACGGCCTTTGTTGTCGACGGACGGCGCGACCCCGAGGTGATCCATGGCGGCGCAGATGCGCGGGCACGCGCGCCCGGAGAGGTGGTGTCATGATGCTGACGGTCAACGGCGAGCGGCGCGAGGCGCGCTCCGCCACGGTGCGCAGCCTGCTCGGCGAGCTCGAGTACGAGACCGAGTTCGTCGCGGTCGCCATCAACTACAACGTGCTGCCGCGGCGTCGCTGGGACGAGCCGGTGCTCAAGGACGGCGACGCCGTCGAGATCGTCTCGCCGCGGCAGGGCGGCTAGGAAAAACACGATGCTCACGTTCTACGGCCAGGAGATCGCCTCGCGCCTGCTCATCGGCACGGCGCTCTATCCCTCCCCCGCCGTCATGCAGCAGGCGGTCGAGGCATCCGGCGCAGCGATCGTGACCGTGTCGTTGCGGCGGGAGGCCGGCGGCGGCAAGGCGGGCGATGCCTTCTGGTCGCTGATCCGCGACACCGGCGCCCGGATCCTGCCGAACACCGCCGGCTGCCGCACCGTGCGCGAAGCGGTGACGACGGCCGAGCTGGCGCGCGAGCTGTTCGACACGCCCTGGATCAAGCTGGAGGTGGTCGGCGACGACGAGACGCTGCAGCCCGACGTGGTCGGCCTGGTGGAAGCGGCGGCGATCCTGACGCGGGAGGGCTTCAACGTCTTCCCCTATTGCACCGAGGACCTGACGGTCGCGAGCCGGCTGATCGACGCCGGCTGCGAGGTGGTGATGCCCTGGGCCGCGCCGATCGGCAGCGCCAAGGGCATCGTCAATCCGGCGCCGCTGGCGCTGCTGCGCGCCCGCTTTCCCGAGGTGCCGATGGTGATCGACGCCGGCATCGGCGCCCCTTCGCACGCCGCCCAGGCGATGGAGCTGGGCTACGACGCCGTCCTGCTCAACACGGCCATCGCCAAGGCGGGCGACCCGGTCGCCATGGCCGGCGCCTTCCGGCTCGCCATCGAGGCCGGGCGCACCGCCTACGAAGCGGGGCTGATGGCGCCGCGCGACTTCGCCTCCCCCTCCACCCCCGTCGTGGGCACCCCGTTCTGGCATGCCGCAACATCCTGATCGCTTCTACCCCATCGTCGACACCGTGGCCTGGGTCGAGCGCCTGGCGCGCGCCGGCGTGCGCACGGCGCAGCTCAGGACCAAGGATCTCGGTCCCACCGAGGCCGTCGCCCTGGTCAAGGCGGCTCTGGCGGCGACGGCCGGCACGCCGACCGAGCTCATCGTCAACGACTACTGGCAGGCGGCGATCGATGCCGGCGCCCGGCACGTACATCTGGGCCAGGAGGACCTGGCGGTCGCCGACGTCGCCGCCATCCGCAAGGCGGGCCTGACGCTCGGCCTCTCCACCCACGACGAGGCGGAGCTGGAGACAGCGCTCGCGGTCGATCCCGACTATGTGGCGCTGGGGCCGATCTACCCGACCACGCTCAAGGCCATGCGCTTCGCCCCGCAGGGCCTGGATCGGATCGGCCAATGGAAGCGGCGGGTGGGCTCCGTCCCGCTCGTGGCCATCGGCGGCATCACGCTGGAGCGTGCGCCAGGCGTCTTCGCCGCCGGCGCCGATTCGATCGCCGTCGTCAGCGACGTGACGCAGAACTCCGATCCGGACCGGCGGGTGCGGGATTGGCTCAGCTTTGTAGACGAGGTGCCGGGCTGAGCGCCGGGCCGCGACGGGCAATATAGGCGCGAATCGGTTGCTGCCGTCCCCGCGGCTGCCAGTCGACGACCTCGTCGAAGCGGTCCGCCCAACCGTCCGCTGCTGCTTGAACGCAGGCATCGGACGCGGCAACGGCGGCACCGAGATCCCGCGTCGCCTCCTCGAGCCGGCTGGCGACGTTGACGACGTCGCCGACGACGGTGAACTCGATGCGGCGATCAGCGCCCAGGTTGCCGATCATCACCCGCCCGCAATGCACGCCCACCGAGATCACGACCGGATCGGCGCCGCGGGCCACGCGTTTCTCGCTCCACCGCGCGACTTCCTCGCGCAACGCAAAGGCACAGGCGAGCGCGCTGGCGGCGGCCTCCGGGCGCTCGTCCAGACCGCCGAAGGTCGCCATGAAGCCGTCCCCGAGATACTTGTCGAGCGTGCCGTCGTGGGCGAACACGACCCGACAGCAGCGCTCCTGGAACGACCGCAGGAGCGCGAAGGTCTGCTCCGGCGAAAAGCGCTCCGTCAGCGTGGTGAAGCCGACGATATCGGCGAAGAGCACCGCGACGGTGCGCGTGGCCGGCTCCCCGAAGCCGTGTGAGGCTTGCGCGGCGAGCGCGTCAGCCACGTCCGGCGACACGTACCGTGCGAGGTCGGCCCGCACGACCTCCGCCTCCACCTGCGCCAGCAGCAGCAGCCGGCTGCGCCACACGGCGACCGCCAGGATTGCGGTGAACAGGCCCGTGGCGATGAGTTGCGTCCACCACTGCGTCAAGCCGACGAAGGTCGGGTCGAAGAACAGCCGGAGCGCATCGGCGGTGGCCACCGGGCCGTCCGCCGCCGCATCGACATAGCGCGCCGTGGTCGGCAGCTCGTAAAGGATCCGGAACCCGACCGACCAGATCGCCGCGATGGTGGCGCCGGTCCAGAGCACGAGCAGCGGCGAAAAGGTGAGCGCCGCCTCGGCGAGCAGCAACAGCAGGTACAGGAACTCCTGCCCGCGCAGCCGCGTCTGCACCGGCCAGTCGGCGCCGAGCCCGACCGGCGGCTGAACGAGGATGGCGGCCGTGATCAGCGCCACGTCGAGCACGATGAAGCCGAGCTTGATCCACTCCCCCCACCGGTGGCGCCTCAGGCGGTAGGGAATGAAGCCGAGGATGAAGAAGGCGAACGCGATGGCGGCATAATAGGCATCGCGCGGCCATGGCACGATGATCATGAGCCACAGCGCCACGACGATGATCGCGGCCGTCCGCGCCCGGAAGGCGAAGGCGAGCCCGTCGACCTCGGCCCGCCTCACGCTGCGGCGCAGCCGCCCCCTGGGGCGGGGCAGCCAAAAAACGACCTTGGCGCGCGCCCCGGCCGTGGTGGCCCGCGCCTGTGGAATGCGTCCGAACACGGGGCTGATCGTGACACCTCGTGGCGCCGTTTGTCGAGCGCTGCCTTCACCTCATGAACAGGACGCACCTTGCGTCGAGGGCGGCTGCCGTTCCCGCGCTCTGCAATCGGGCGTCTGCGCCGATTGCAAAGAAGCGCTTGACAGCATTTCGCCATGGGATGGGATCGTCCAATGGCCGAGAAATGCTCATAACCTTTTGAATCTGGAGCGCTTCTCTTGCGGCTGGCTGTGTCCGCCCGATCGCGGAGCGCTCTGGCCGCCTACGGCGCGCACCCGCCCTCGCCGAGCGGACGGACGATCTCGGCTGCCGGCACCCGGAACTCGATCCTGTAGTAGTCCCAGGGGCCCTTGCTCTCGCTCGGCGCCTTCACCTCGGCCAGGAACAGGTCGTTCATCAGCCGCCCGTCCGAGCGGACCCGGGCTCCTTCGGCGAACATGTCGTCGACGGGCGCCGTCTTGAGCTGCTGCGATACCTTGGGGCCGTCGTCGGTGCCGATCGCGTCGATGGCACGCAGGTAGGCCAGCACGGCGCTGTACACGCCGGCGTGCACTTGCGTCGGCACGCGGCCGCCGGAGAGCTTCTTGAACCGTTCGGTGAAGGCGCGGGTGGCGTCGTTGCGGTCCCAATAGAACCCGGTCACCACGCGCAGTCCCTGCGCGGTTTCCAGTCCCAGGCCATGAACATTGGTGATGTAGAAGGTCGTCGCGGCGATCTTCTGACCACCCTTGATCAGGCCGAACTCGGCGCCCTGCTTGATGACGTTGATCGTATCCGGGCCGGCATTCGCGAGCGCGATGATCTTCGCCTGCGACGTCTGGGCCTGCAGCACGAACGACGAGAAATCGGTGGCGTAGAGCGGATGACGGGCGGAGCCGAGCACCTTGCCGCCGGAGGCCTGGACGACGCTCTTCAGCTGGCCTTCCATGGAATGGCCGAAGGCATAGTCGGCGGCCAGGATGTACCAGGTGTCGCCGCCGAGCGCGATGTTGGCCTTCGCGACGGCGCGGGCGATCGCATAGGTGTCGTAGAGCCACAGGAAGCCGGTGGGCGAGCAGTCCGCCCCGTAGATCCGGTCGGTCGCCGAGCCCACGTGCATGATGATCTTCTTCTGCTCGCGGGCCAGCGCCTGGACCGCGAGCGATACGGCCGAATTGCCGATATCGGTGATCATGTCGACCTGTTCGGTCTCATACCAGCGGCGCGCGATGCCGGCGCCGATGTCGGCTTTGTTCTGATGATCACCGACCACCAGCTCGATCCTGGCGCCGCGCACCGTGGGACCGAAATCCTCGACCGCCAGCCGTGCCGCGTGTAGCGAGCCGATGCCGGTGACGTCGGCGCTCGGACCGGCCTGGTCGTTGAGCACGCCGATCTTGACGACATTGTCCGAGAGCGCGTTGCCGGCCGTCTGGGCGTGGACGGATGCGGCGAACAGGCAGGCGACGGCGGCCGACGCCGCCAGCTTCAAGACAGACATCTGTTTCCCCCGGGGCGGCCCGCGCGGCGGGTCCGTTATCGCTCATGTCCGATCAGTCGGATTCTATATGACCGATTGGTAAGATTAGGATCGAGGCGAGTCAATGCCGCCCGCCACCTGCGGCCGGCTCGCCTTTATCGGTCAGAGCGCATGATCGTCGCGCCGGGCCCGCCGACCGGGCCGCGCGTCAGGGCTTGGCGCGAATGCCTTCGACCAGCAGCGCGAACGCCTGCTCGTGCGAGCGGCTGGCGCCGGCCTTGCTCGTCAGGTCGACGCCCAGAACGAACGACAGGGTCGCTGCATTGGAAATGCGGACCGAATAGACGCCGGCGAGCGAAATATAGAACTCCTTGGGATCGATCCCCGGCCGGAAATGGCCTGACCGCACGCCCCGCTCCAGGATGTCGGCCACGGCCTCGATCAGGCGCGCATACGCCTCGCGCACACCGACCAGCGACTTCAGATGCCGGTTGTTGCTCGGCACGTTCAGGTCCTGGATCAGGCGCTGGAAGCTGTTCGTGGCCGACGAACGCGAATAGAGGTAGGTCGCCAGCTTCTTCAACGCCAACTCCGGGTCCGGCTCCTCGGTCGCGGCCCGGATCATCTTGTCGTCGCCGCGAAAGCGCAGGTACGCTCGCTCCAGAACCGCCGTATATAGGCCGTCCTTGCTGCCGAAATAATGGTAGACCAGCTGCTTGTTGATGCCGGCGCGGCGCGCGATCTCGTCGACCCGGGCGCCCTCGTAGCCTGACCGCGAGAACTCGGCCGTCGCCGCGTCGATCAGGCGCTCGCGGGTGGGCTGAGCCTCGGCCGTGCCGGTCTCCGCCTGGACCCGCGCCTTCGCGGCTTTCGCCATGCCATGCCTCCCATCCCAGGTCCCGCGGCCGCGGGCAGTCTCACCCGGCCGGACGCCGCTTCGCAACGGGCGTATAGGCCGGCGCCGGCCGAGGGAAGCCTTGACACCGGCAGTGCCCGTCCCCTAGCCTCTTGTCAACCAACAAGTTGATTGATTCCGGATTGATCGCTTCATCGGGGAGACATGGATGCTGAGGCCGATCGCCGCCGACACCGGCGGCACCTTCACCGACCTCGTGACGCTCGCCGCCGACGGCACCACGCTGCGCGTCGCCAAGGCCCTCACCACCTACGACGCCCCCATGCGCGGGCTGATGGAGTGCATCGCCCGCGCCGACGTGGACCCGGCGCGCGCCGATTCGCTGAAGTTCGGCACGACCCTCGTCATCAACGCCTTCCTGCAACGCCGCGGCGCCCGCACGGCGATGCTCTGCACCAGCGGCTTCCGCGACACGCTGGAGATCCGGCGCGGCAACCGGGCCTTCCCCTTCGACGTGCGCTACGCCCGTGATCCCGTGCTGGTGCCGCGCGAGCGGCGCCACGAGGTGGGCGAACGGATCGACGCCGCCGGCGAGGTCGTGCGCCCGCTCGATCCGGCCGAGGTGGAGGCAATCGCCGACCAGCTCGCGGCGGACGGCGTGGAGGCGGTCGCCGTGTCGTTCGTCAACGCCTA
Organism: Chelatococcus sp. KU-N122; assembly: GCF_055391085.1. Lineage (NCBI taxonomy): Bacteria > Pseudomonadati > Pseudomonadota > Alphaproteobacteria > Hyphomicrobiales > Chelatococcaceae > Chelatococcus > Chelatococcus sp. KU-N122. Next base: position 8,570,098 of record NZ_AP043981.1, read on the forward strand.
CCTCAATGCCGCCCACGAGCGGGCCGCCGCGGCCATTCTGCGCGAGCGCCTGCCGGGCGCTTTCGTGACCACCGGGACCGACCTGACCCGGGAATGGTACGAGTACGAACGGGCCTCGACTGCCGCCGCGAACGCCTATGTCGGCCCCGCCCTGGACCGCTTCCTGGACCGGATGGAGGCGACGCTGCGGCCGGCCGGGTTCACCCGCTCCGTCTATCTCATGGCCTCCAACGGCGGGGTGTTCTCGCTCGACGAGGCGCGACGCAAACCGGTGCAACTGGTGGAATCGGGCCCGGTCGGCGGCTGCATCGGCGCCGCCGCCTACGCCCGCAGCCTGGGCCTGGCCAAGGTGATCGCCTTCGACATGGGCGGCACCACGGCCAAGTGCGCCCTGATCGAGAACGGCGGCTTCGAGACGCGCAACCCCTATTACGTCGGCGGTGTGGAGCATGGCTTTCCGGTCCGCGGCGCGGTCATCGACATCGTCGAGGTGGGCGCCGGCGGCGGCTCGATCGCCAAGGTCGACGGCCAGCAGCGGCTGACGGTGGGGCCGATGAGCGCCGGATCCACGCCGGGCCCGGCCTGCTACGGCCTGGGCGGGCAGGAGCCGACGATCACCGATGCCAACGTGGTGCTGGGACGCATCGGCGAGACGTCGTTCCTGAACGGCGAGATCAGCCTCGACCGCGCCGCGGCGGAGGCCGCGCTCGCCGGCCGCGTGGCCGCGCCGCTCGGCTATGGCGCGGACCGGCTCGACCACGTGGCGCAGGGCATCCTCGACATCGCCGCGCTGACCATGAGCAGCGCCATCGCCAAGATCACCACCGAGCGCGGCCTCGATCCGCGCGACTTCTCCCTCTTCGTCTTCGGCGGCGGCGGCCCCGTCCATGGCGTGGACCTGGCCCGGCAGATCGGCATTCCGCGGGTCATCGTACCGCCCCACCCCGGCGTCTTTTCCGCCGTGGGCATGCTGCTCGCCGAGGCCCGCATCGACGACAGCCGCACCTTCCTGCAGCCCTTGGTGGAGCCCACGATGCCGGCGATGCTGGCGGCCTTTGCCGAGATGGAGGCGTCGGCCGCGGGCCGGCTGCCGGAGGCCGCCGCCGACGCGCCCCCGCCCTTGGCGGAGCGCTACGCCGAGATGCGCTTCAAGGGCCAGCGGCACGCGCTGAAGGCGCCGATCGGCGCCGCGGCGACCCCGGCCGCGGTGCGCGACGCCTTCACCGCCGCCTATCGCGCCCGCTTCGGCCACGCCGATGCCGACGCGCCGTTGGAGTTCGTGGCGCTCGGCGTCGCCGTCGCCCGTCCGATCGGCGAGCTGACGCCCACGTCGATCGCGCCGACGCGGGCATCACGGCCCACGGGCGAGGACCGGAGGCGCGAGGTCTTCTTCAAGCAGGCGCAGCGCCGCCTGAGCACGCGCGTCGTCGCGCGAGACGCGCTCGCCGCCGGCGACCGCCACGAGGGCCCCCTGGTGGTGGAGGAATACGGCTCGTCGACCATCATCGGCCCGCACGATCGGCTCGAGGTCGGCCGGCTGGGCGAGCTCATCATCGAGGTTCAACCGTGACCACAGCCAGCCCGTCGGAACCGTCGCTCGACCCCATCACCGCCGAGATCTTCCGGCATGCGTTGACGGCCATCCCCGGCCAGATCGACGCCAACATCGTACGCACCGCCTACAGCCCGCTGGTCTACGAGTACAAGGACTATGCGGTGGGGGTGGTCGACCACGCCGGGCGGCTGCTGTCGCAGTCGCAGGGCGCGCTGCCCATATTCGTCGCCAACGCGCTCGGCGTCGCCGTCGCCGACGGGCTTGCCATGTACGGCGCCGACGGCTTTGCGCCCGGCGACGTCGTCCTCACCAACCACGCCGGCACGCTCGGCCAGCATCTCAACAACGTCGTGATGTATGCGCCGGTGTTCGTCGGGCCCGGACAGACCGACCTGTTCGGCTTCATGGCCGTGCTCGTGCATTGGCTGGACGTGGGCGGGACGGGCGCCACCGGCCCGTTCGCCAGGGACATCTTCCAGGAGGGCGTGCAGTACCGAGGGCTGAAGCTCTGGCGCGCCGGCACGCCCGACCGCGGCGTCTACCGCACGATCGAGAGCAACACCCGCTTCCCGCGGGAGCTCATGGGAGACTTCGAGGCCCAGCTCGCCGGCTGCCTCAAGGGCGCCGCCCTGGTCGCCGACGTGGTGGACAAGTATGGCCTGGCGACCGCGCGGGCTGCCGTCGCGCGCATGTGGGACCGCGCCGAGGCCGCGTCCCGCGCCGCCATCCGGGCCATCCCGGACGGCGAGTATCGCGCCGAAGCCCAGCTCGACAACAACGGCGCCGACGGCGAGGTGCCGGTGCGGGTGGCGGCCGTCGTGCGCATCGCCGGCGACGCCATGGAGATCGACCTGTCGGGCTGCGACGACCAGGTGACGGGGCCGATCAACTCCGGCCGGGAGGGCGGCGCGGTGGCGAGCGCCCGCATCGCCTTCAAGTACCTGGTGGAGCCGTACGAACCGGCCAACGAGGGCGCCTTCCGTCCGCTCAAGGTCAAGGTCCGCGACGGCACCTTCGTCAGCGCCGGCGCCACCGCGCCGATGAACCACTACAGCCTGCCGCTGCCGACCGTGGTCGACACCATCCAGCGGGCGCTGGCGCAGGCGCTCCCCGACCGGGTGGCGGCCGGCCATCACGGCGCCTTCGGGGTCCACCTCTTCATCGGCACCGATCCGCACACCGGAGAGCTCTACCAGAACCTCGACACGACGCTCGGCGGCTGGGGCGCGACGTCCGACCGGGACGGCGGCGGACCGTTCAAGACCATGGTGCACGGCGATACCCTGGACGTGCCGGTGGAGGCGCAGGAGCTGCTCTATCCCCTGCGCATCGAAACCTATGCGCTGCGGCCCGATTCCGGCGGCGCCGGCAAGCACCGCGGCGGGCTCGGCGTGGTCAAGGTGTTCGTGGCCAAGGCGCCCTGCCAGGTGGCCGTGGCGCAGGACCGCCGTCGCACGCCGCCGTGGGGCCTGTTCGGCGGCCATGACGGGGCCTCGCCCCTGACGCTGCTGATCCGCGCCGGACAGCCGCCGGTCGAGGTCAGCCGCGGGGTGATCGCCCTCGACACCGACGACCGGCTGGAGGTCTATTCCGGCGGCGGCGGCGGCTTCGGCCATCCGACAGAGCGCGATCCCCGCGCCATCAGCGCCGATATCGAGGCCGGCTACATCAGCCGCGCGGCCGCCCTCGGCCACTACAGCAGCATGGCGGTTTCCGGGCGCGACGCCGACCCGCCGCGCTGAGCAGCAGCGGTGACGATGGCGGAATTGACAGCCGCCAGGGCGCCACGTTAGCGTCATTACAACCAACTAGATGGTTGATAAATGCAGAGGGGAGGCTCGCATGGTCCCTGGTGGCGCAGGCGCCCGGCGCGACGGCCCGCGGACGCCGCCGTGATCGGCGAGCGCTTTGCCAAGCTCACCGTCATCGCGGCGGCGCCGCGGGCGCATGGCAAGCGGCGATGGCAGTGCCGGTGTGACTGCGGCCGTGACGCGACGGTCTACCAATGGGCGCTGCGGTCGGGGCACTCGCGCTCCTGCGGCTGCGCCCGGTTGGAGGGCCTCAACCGCGGACGCGAATGCCACGGCATGCACGCGAGCCCGGAATACCGCACCTGGTGCCTCATCAAGCGCCGGTGTGGCGACCCCAACTATCGCGGCTTCCGCAACTACGGCGGCGCAGGCATCACCATCTGCCCCGAATGGCAGCGCTCGTTCGGCGCGTTTCTGGAGGCCGTAGGGCGCAAGCCCAGCCCCTCCGCCACCCTCGAGCTGATCGATCTCCACACGGGCTATCGCCCGCAGAACTGCCGCTGGGCGGACCGGGCCCGCCCGGGCCGGCGGCCGAAGCTGCTGAGCGCCATGGGACAGACCATGTCCCTGCGCGAATGGGCGCAGACGTGCGGCGTGCCCTATACGACGCTGCGCCGCTGCCTGAACGCCGGCATGCCGCTGGAGCAGATCGTCGATCGCCGGACGTTCCAGATCGGCGGGTGATAATAATTGTCGAAGCAGTATTTGCGTATCAAAAGCGCAACACGCGCTATGAAATAAAATGACAAAGCAAATCGTGGTCATAGTCAAAAATAATTCGACCGTGAGACAACACGGCGGTCGAATCCTGACCGGCACATACTGAAGCTGCCCGCCGAGGACGGCACCACATCGCCCCGGCACATCGGCCAGGACCAACACGGACGCGCACTCAACCGCCGGCGGCGGGGCGGCCGGTCATGCGAAAAGCGAGAGGGGGGTTACAATGAGACTATCAAAGCGCCTGCTGCTCGGGTCAGCGGCGGCCCTGTCGGTCGGGGCGAGCGCGCACGCCGCCGATCTGCCGACGACCAAGGCGGCGTCGGTCGAATACGTCAAGGTCTGCGCCACGCACGGCGTCGGCTTCTTCTACATTCCGGGCACCGATACCTGCATCAAGATCGGCGGACGGGCGCAGTTCCAGTACATCTTCACCCAGCACCCCACGCTGAACGGCGGCGACCGCTCGGCCTTCGTCGGCGCCGGGCGCATCCAGATCGATGCGCGCACCGCGACTGCCTGGGGCACGCTGCGCACCTTCGTGCGCTTCGACATCGCCAGCCGCACGGGCGCCTACTACGGCGCCTCGGCGACCATCCGCAATTTCGGCCCCGTCGCCTTCAACGCCACCGGCATCGACACCTACAATCGCGCCTACAAGTGGGTCGAGCCCGACAAGGCCTTCATCCAGTTCGCCGGCCTGACCGCCGGCCGCGCCTCGTCGTTCTACGACTTCTACGTCACCGACATCGAGCTCTCCAACAACTCGATCACCTCGAACGTATCGTCGACCAACCTGCTCGCCTACACGGCCCAGTTCGGCAACGGCTTCAGCGCCACGGTGGCGGCGGAGGATCCGTCGTTCCGCCGCACGCCGCTGTTCTCGGAAACGCTGACGGGCGTGCCCAACACCGGCTTCCAGGCGAGCGCGGGCCTGACGACGACGCTCAATCCGATCTGCAACAGCGGGGTCAACGGCTGCACCTTCGGCACGCCGGTCTACTTCGTCAACGCCGCCGGCCAGCGCGTCGGCTCCGCCTTCGTCGACATCGCCCAGCGCCAGCAGGTGCCCGATTTCGTCGCCAACCTGCGCGTCGACCAGTCCTGGGGCTCGGCGCAGATCTCGGCGGCGGTGCACCAGGTCTCCATCGGCCAGTACGTCGCCGGCACCGCCTACAGCAGCGCCGGCGTGGCCCTGACGCCCAGCCAGGTCGCCGGGCTCGGCGCGGCGCCGCGCTCCGATGCCGCGTGGGGCTACGCCGTCCAGGGCGGCGTCAAGTTCAACCTGCCGTTCCTGGCCCCAGGCGACGCGCTGTGGCTGCAGGTGGCCTACGCCAAGGGCGCCATGTCCTACACCGGCGTCGACAGCCCGCTCGGCCGCGAATCCCCGACCGCGGGCGGCATCGGTACGGGCGCCAGCTTCAACGTCTACAAGCTCGAGGGCTATGTCGACCCCACCAGCGGCGACATCAAGCTCACCACGTCCTGGTCCATGGCCGCGGCGTTCCTGCACTACTGGGCGCCGCAATGGCGGTCCGGCTTCGTGTTCAGCTACGGCCAGCTGACCAATCCCGGCAGCGCCCGCATGACCGGGCCGCTCGGCAACGTCTACGCCAACGCCTCCGGCCTCATCACGCCGGCGGCGGCGGCGGCCGGCGCCTACAACGCCGCCTTCAAGAACTGGAACGAATGGCAGGCCCTGGCCAACCTCGTCTGGTCGCCGGTCAAGGACCTCGATCTCGGCGTCGAGGTTCTCTACCAGCGCATCGAGGTCGCCGGCCGCGTCTACGACAACAACAAGGGCGGCGCGGCCACCGGCGCGACGACGAGCTCCCAGGACAACTGGATGACGCGGCTGCGCATCGACCGCACCTTCTGAACCGGAGCAAGCCCCTTCGAGATCCCGGGGGCCTCCCAAACTCGACCCGCCCCGCCGCCGGGGCGGATCTCTTTTCGCGGCCGTGGCGAACTGCGGCGTGCCGAGGCGCGCCGGGCCGGAATTGACAGTGATCGCCGCCGCACGCTACCGTCACAACCAACTGGATGGTTGATCAATTGCCAGAGGGAGACGCTCGGATGGTTCACGCTCGCACGGATATGTCCGAGCCGGCGCGGCAGGCGCCGCGCCGCCGCATGCCCAAGAAATACACGCGCGCGGGCCTGCTGGCCATCCTGGCGATGGCGGCCGTGCCCGCGGCGCCGGCGGGTGCGGGCGCCGAAGAGCTGGCGCCGTTCAGGATGCAGTTCGGTTCGCTGGCGACGCCGGCCGGTGCGGCTCCCTTCGTCGCCAAGGACGCCGGCCTGTATGCCAAGGCGGGCCTCGACGTCGCCATCCAGCCGGGCCGGCTGTCGCAGGACACGGTCAACGCCGTGAATGCCGGGACGGCGGACATCGGCTTCGTGCTGGCCATCAACCAGATCCTGACCGCCGACAAGGGGCAGCGGCTGGTCGCGGTCGGCAACATGTACGGGCGCAACGCCTTCGGGGTGGTCGCCGCCAAGGACACCGGCATCGGCAAGCTGACCGACCTGGAGGGGCACACCGTCATCCTGCCGGCCGGCAGCTACGAGGCGCTGCTGCGAGCGCTGATCGCCACGCAGGGCGGCAACCCCGACAAGGTCAAGTACGTCACCATTCCGCAGCCGGCCGCGATGCTCAACGCCTACGTCGGCAGGCAGGCGGACGCGGTGCTCACCGTCATTCCCTTCGCCTACTCGGGCGTCGAGGCCGCGCGGCCCTCGGCCTACATCCCCTTCGCCGACGTGGGCGACCCGGAGCCGCTCTACGTCTGGGTGGTGCGGCCGGAAACCCTCGCCCGCAAGAAGGACCAGATCCGCAAGTTCCTGACGGCCACCTATGCGGCCACCGGCATAATCAACGCCAACCGCTCCGCCATGGTCGAGCCGTACGTCAAGTCGGTGCCCGGCGCCCAGGCGGAGCGCGCCATCCCCGACTACGAGCGCTGGATGCCCTACCAATGCGCGGAGGGGCAGACGGTCGTCGGCAAGCCGTCGGCGGCGGCCTGGGACACGGCCATCGCGCTCTACCGCAAGGTGGGGCTGATCAGCTCCCCGCTCAAAGCGGACGAGCTCTACACCAACGAGTTCTTCGACGGCGCCGATCCGGTCTCGACGGTCAAATGCCCGCAGTGAGATCGCCCCGATGATATCCCTGAGCCACGTCACCAAGCGCTTCGGCGCGACGCAAGTCCTGGACGATATCAACCTCGACGTGCCGAAGGGGACCTTCGTCAGCCTGCTCGGCCCATCCGGGTGCGGCAAGAGCACGCTGCTCGCGCTCATCGCCGGGCTGGACCAGGCGACATCCGGCACGATCCAGGTGAACGGCAGGGCCCTCGACGCGCCCAACAGCCAGGCCGGCATGGTGTTCCAGAAGGACCTGCTGCTCGACTGGAAGACCGCGCTCGACAACGTCCTCTTCCAGTTCACCATGCGGGGTGAGCCAGCGCGGCCGCACCGGGACCGCGCCGCGCATCTGCTCGATCGCGTCGGCCTCGGCGCCTTCCTCGGCGCCTATCCCCACCAGCTTTCGGGCGGCATGCGCCAGCGCGTCGCGCTGTGCCGGGCCCTCGTCCACGAGCCCGAATTGCTGCTGATGGACGAGCCGTTCGGGGCGCTCGACGCGATCACCCGCGAGACGGTCGCCATCGACCTGGAACGCGTGACGGCGAATGCGCGCAAGACCGTGATCTTCGTCACCCACAGCCTGGAGGAGGCGGTGTTTCTGGGCGACGTGGTCTTCGTGCTGTCGGCGCGGCCGGGGCGGCTTGCCGGCCGCATCGACGTCGATGTCCCGCGGCCGCGCCGCGAATGGCCGCGCGGCGCCTCGGTGTTCACGCCCTACATCGATCGGGCGTTCGCGGCGCTGCGCCAGGCGGGAGCCTATGATGACGTCGTTGTCTGACCTGACCCCGTCGACGGCCCGCCGTAGGCAGCCCGTCCTGCCCCGCCTGCTGCCGACGCGCCGCAGCCTGTGGAGCTGGGCCGGCTTTGCCATCGTCCTCGTCGGCTGGCAGGCGCTGGTATCGATCGGCAACTACCCGGAGGTGCTGCTGCCGTCGCCGGCCGCCGTCGCCGCCGACATGGTGCAGCAGCGCGCGCTGCTGGCGACGCACAGCCTCGTCACCCTGCGCGAGATCGCCATCGGCTTCGCCCTCTCCGTCCTCATCGGCGTCCCGGTCGCGCTGGCCATCGCGTTCTCGCAACCGCTGGCCAAGCTGCTCATGCCGGTGCTGGTGGTGACCAACTCCATACCCAAGGTCGCGATCGCGCCGCTGTTCCTGATCTGGTTCGGCTTCGGCCAGAAGACCAACATCATCCTGGCGGTTCTCGTGGCGATCTTCCCCATCGTCATCAACACCACGCTGGGCTTGCGGCAGCTCGACCCGGACCTGGTCAAGCTCGGACGGATCATGGGCGGCGACCGCCTGCGCATCTTCTGGCACATCCGGCTGCCGGCCGCCCTGCCCAGCATCTTCGCCGGCCTCAAGCTCGGCATCACGCTCGCCACCATCGGCGTCATCGTCGGCGAGATGATCGCCGGACAGGAGGGCATCGGCTACCTGTCGCAATATGCGGCGAGCCAGTTGCTCACCGTCATGGCCTTTTCCTGCATCGTGGCGATGTCGATCCTCGGCGTCGCGCTGTTCTACGCCGTCGTGCTCGTCGAGGCCCTCGTCATCGGCCCGCGCCGGCGCGAGAGCGCCTCGTGATCGAGCGGGCTCGCCCAATCACGAGGCGCTGCAGGTTCAAGACATGCTCCAGCCGGCCTGACGTCCGCGTCACGCCACCGGCAGGACGTTGGTGTACTTGACTTGGCCCAAGGCGAAGCTCGACTGGATGGAGCCGACGCCGTCGAGCCGGGTGAGCTTGGTCTTGAGGAACATCTCGTAGTCCTCGAGGCTCGCCACCACGATGCGCAGCAGATAATCCTGAACCCCGGTCATCAGGTAGCACTCGACCACCTCGGGCCACTTCGCCACCGCCGCGTTGAAGCGGTCGAGCTCCTCCTCGCGCTGCCGCTCGAGCCTGACCGAGGCGAAGACGCTGATCGGCAGGCCCACCGCGTCCTGATCGACGATGGCGACGTAGCCGCGGATGACGCCCGCCTCCTCCAGCATCCGGACGCGCCGCAGGCAGGGCGAGGTGGTGAGCCCGACCTGCTCCGCCAGGCTCTGGATGGGGATGCGGCCGTCGCGCTGCAGCAGCGCGATGATGTGTCGATCGATCTTGTCGAGTTTACGTGCGGCGCGGCTCATATCGGTCCATAATTGGAAAGAATTGCCAATCTATTCGCCGCCTTCGCCATGTTTGGCAACTCTTGCCGATCGCCACTTGCTAGATTGGCCGCTGGAGGATGCGATGCGCGAACAATTGTCGGAACTGGCCGAGCTCGAGCGGAAGGTGCGCTGGATCTCCGCCTGGACGATCCACCATGCCAATCACGTGAGGCCGAACCCAGACGGGCTGAAGGTCGGCGGGCACCAGGCCTCCTCGGCGTCGCTGGCGACGATCATGACGGCGCTCTATTTCGCCGTGCTGCGCCCCGAGGACCGGGTGGCGGTGAAGCCCCATGCGAGCCCGGTGTTCCACGCCATCCAGTATCTCCTGGGCAACCAGACCCGCGAAAAGCTCGAGAACTTCCGCGGCTTCGGCGGCGCGCAGTCGTATCCGTCGCGCACCAAGGACACCGACGACGTCGACTTCTCCACCGGCTCGGTCGGGCTCGGCGTGGCGCAGACACTGTTCGCCAGCCTCGCCCAGGACTACGTCAAGGCCCACGGCTGGGCCTCCGATCGCGCCGACGGACGCATGATCGCCCTCCTGGGCGATGCCGAGATGGACGAGGGCAACATCTACGAGGCCCTGCTCGAGGGCTGGAAGCAGGGCCTGCGCAACACCTGGTGGATCATCGACTACAACCGCCAGAGCCTCGATGCTGTCGTGCGCGAGGGGCTCTACGCCCGGCTCGAGGCCGTCTATCACGCCTTCGGCTGGCGCGTGGTCACGCTGAAGTACGGCGCCCTGCTGGAGGCGGCATTTGCCGAGCCGGGGGGCGAGCGGCTGCGCACCTGGATCGACGGCTGCCCCAACCAGCTCTACGCGGCGCTGACGTTCCAGGGCGGGGCCGCCTGGCGCAAGCGCCTGATGGACGACATCGCCGACCAGGGCGCGGTGTCGGCGCTGATCGAGCGGCGCAGCGACGCGGAGCTCGCCGCGCTGATGACCAATCTGGGCGGCCACGACCTGCCCTCGCTGCTCGCCACGTTCGCGGCGATCGACGACGACCAGCCGACGGTGTTCCTGGCCTACACCATCAAGGGCTTCGGCCTGCCGCTGGCCGGGCACAAGGACAACCACGCCGGCCTGATGACGCAGGCGCAGATGGAGACCTTCCGCACGCAGATGAGCGTGCGGCCCGGCCATGAATGGGACCGGGCCGAGGGACTGTCGCTGAGCGAGACGGAGCTCGATCGGATCCTCGCGCGCGTGCCGTTCAACGCCCGCGGGCCACGGCGGCTGACGGCCGACCGCATCCCCGTCCCGGACCTGTTGACGGCGCCGCGCCAGGCCGCCATGTCGACCCAGCAGGGTTTCGGCCTCATCCTGAACGAGATCGCCCGCAGCGACGCGCCGCTGGCGGACCGGATCGTGACCACTTCGGCCGACGTCACCGTCTCCACCAACCTCGGCCCCTGGGTGAACCGCCGCGGCCTGTTCGCCCACGAGGCCCAGAGCGACACCTTCAAGCGCGAGCGCATCCCCTCGACCTACACCTGGGACTTTTCGCCGCGCGGCCAGCACATCGAGCTCGGCATCGCCGAGATGAACCTGGTGACGCTGCTCGGCGCGCTGGGGCTGTCGCACACCCTGTTCGGCCAGCGGCTGCTGCCGATCGGCACGCTGTACGACCCTTTCATCGCCCGCTGCCTCGATGGGCTGAATTACGCCTGCTACCAGGACGCCCGCTTCCTGCTGGTGGCGACGCCCTCGGGCGTCACCCTGGCGCCGGAAGGCGGCGCGCACCAGTCGATCAACACGCCGCTGATCGGCATGTCGCAGGACGGCCTCCTCGGCTTCGAGCCGGCGTTCGTCGACGAGCTGGCCGTCATCATGCGGTTTGCCTTCGACTATATGCAGCGCGACCCGAAGACCGACGGCGACGGCGGCTCGGTCTATCTGCGGCTGTCGACGCGCACGGTCGAGCAGCCGGCCCGCGCCATGGACGCTCAGCTGGCCGAGGACATCCTGGCCGGCGCCTATTGGCTGCGGCGCCCGGGCCCCAACGCCGAGATCGTCGTCGCCTGCTGTGGAACCGTGACCCCCGAGGCGATCGAGGCGGTCGGCCTGATGAGCGAGGACCGCCGCGACGTCGGCCTGCTCGCCGTGACCTCTCCGGGCCGATTGCACCGGGGCTGGACGGCGCAGCACCACGGGCGCGCGGCAGTGCCCTCGCACATCGACAGATTGTTGCAGGGCCTGCCGCGCCACTGCGGCCTGGTGACGGTGCTCGACGGCCACCCCGCCACGCTCGCCTGGCTCGGCGCCGTCGCCGGCCACCGGGTGAATGCGCTGGGGGTCGAGCGCTTCGGCCAGACCGGCACCATCGGCGACCTCTACCGGCACAACGGCATCGACGCCCAGGGCATCATCGCGGCTGCCGAAGCGATCGCTCCCGGCCGCCCGATCCGCCACCTTCGGCTGACGGCATGATCGGCGGCCGCCGCTCCGGGCTTGAAAATAGATCAACTAGTTGGTTACATAGATCGAGCCGAATGCACGCAAGCAGCGCAACAAGCTGCATGGGAGGAGGACCAGATGCCGATCGACGCCGCGGACAGCGAGGCCTCGCCCGAGGTGATCGTCAGACCGAGCCTGCACCACGTCAACCTGAAGACCACGCGCCTGGACGAGATGATCGACTGGTATCGTCTCGTCGTCGGAGCCGAGGTCAATTTTCGCAATGACGGGGCGGCCTGGCTTTCCAACGACGGCGCCAATCACCGCCTGGCGCTGCTGTCCCTGCCCGGGCTGCATGACGCTCCGGGGCGGGAGCAGCACACCGGCCTGCACCACACGGCCTTCGAATACGCCTCCTTCGACGAGCTGATGGCCACCTTCGCCCGGCTGAAGACGCATGGCATCGAGCCGGGCTTCTGCCTGGACCACGGGCTCACCACGTCGCTCTACTACTTCGACCCCGACGGCAACGGTGTCGAGCTACAGGTCGACAATTTCGACGATTGGGCCCGATCGACGGACTACATGCGCCACTCGGCCGATTTCCAGCAGAATCCCATCGGCGTGTTCTTCGACCCCTCCCAGGTCCTCGCTGCCCACCGGGCCGGCGAGCCGTTTTCGCAGCTCAGGCAGCGCGTGCGGGCCGGGGCATTCGTGCCCGATCCGTTGCCGCAGCTGCGGTAGAGCGGCGCGTCCCAACAGCAGGTGCCGGCGCTTGGAGAAACCCGGCGCCCGGACAGAGAGACAGAGCAGCAGCTCCGGTTCGGTCGGAGCGCTCTAGCGGGAGCCGAGCGATGCGCATCGCCAATATTGATAGCCGGATAAATATAATCACTGCCGATGGCGTGATCGACGTGGCCGAGGCCAGCAAGGGCCGCTTCGAGCCCGACATCCAGAAGATCTATGACCGCTGGGCGGAGTTTCGCGCCTGGGCCACCGCGTACCGCGAAGGAGCCACGGCCCCGGCGCCGAACCTGGAGGGCGAGCGGATCGGCCCGCCCGTGCCACGTCCGCCGCAGGTCTTCGCAGTGGGGCTGAACTACCGCGCCCACGCAGCGGAAAGCGGCGCGGAGCTGCCGAAGACGCCGATGGTCTTCACCAAGTTTCCCAGCGCCGTCACCGGACCGTTCAACGTCATCGAACTGCCCGCCGGCTCGGTCGACTGGGAGGTCGAGCTCGTCGCCGTGATCGGCCGGGAGGCGCGGCACGTGGCGAAGGAGGAGGCCTGGTCGCACATCGCCGGCCTGACGGCAGGGCAGGATCTGTCCGAACGGGACATGCAGATCGCGCCGCCCGTGCCACAGCAGTTCAGCCTTGCCAAATCCTATGAAGGGTTTGCCCCGATCGGCCCGGTTCTGGTCACCCCCGACGAATTCGCCGACCCGGACGATCTCGACATCTCCTGCACCCTCTCCGGCGAGGTGATGCAGCACTCGCGCACGGGCGATCTGATCTTCTCGATCCCCGCCATCGTGGCGCACCTGTCGTCCGTGCTGAGGCTGCTGCCGGGCGACCTGATCTTCACCGGCACGCCGAGCGGCGTCGGCTGGGCCCGCTCGCCGAAGCGGTTCATCTCGGCGGCCGACGAGTTGGTGAGCACGATCGAGGGCATCGGCCGAATGCGGCACCGCTTTCGCCGTGCGTGAGCCGTGGCGACCGCACCTTCCGGGTCCGCGTCGGCGGCGCTCCAACGACGACGGGGGCGGGCCCGAGCCCCGCCCGTGCCGATCCCTCATGGCCATCCGGCCGCTCCGGCTCATGGGACTGCCGCCCTGCTGCCCCAATCAACCTCTAGCCCGCGGTTCCGGGACATCCGAACAGGGGCATGATGAGACTGGGCGTTTTGACCATTGCGCTGGTTGGAGCATCGGCTGCCGGCGCAGCCGACGGGCACAAGCAGATGCACGACCGGCAGATGTTGAGGCTCGAGCCCACCACGCGCCTCGAACAGCGCTGCGACGCCCGAGGGATAGGTGAAGTCGGCCGGACCCATGAAGGCATGCGTCCCGACGAGCTCGTCGCGTACGCCTACGCCCCTCCCGAGATCCGCGAGCATACCATCTCGGCGAGCGGCGCGGCGGTCCGAAGCAAGGGCATCTGGTACCACCTGTCCTATGTCTGCACCACGACGCCCGACGGGCTGGATATCGTGGAGTTTCGGCACACCCTGGGGGCACCGGTTCCGCGCAGCGAATGGGTCGAACACGAGCTCGTCCCGCCCTAGTGTGGTGGATCTGAAGTTCCTGCTCCCCACATGGCATCCATGTTCGGGAACTTCAGATCCACCACACTAGGCGGTGCGTCCCGGCTCTCGTGCGCACGCCGCCTGCGGCGGTCCGATATGGCCGGGCTTGTGGACGTCTCGGTGCGGCGGCGGATCCGTAGTTCCTGCCCCCGCACAGCCCCAGCATTCAGAGGCAAAAGCTGCTATAGACTGCTATATTAACAGAATATTTACCATTCTCGTCGCAAACTCGACAGCCTCTGCTCGAGGCGATGCAAGATCCGGCTTCGCCATTACCGAGGGCACGCTGACGTCTTGTCCCTTCGACCGCGACGCCTCCCCCTCCTCTTCCCGGCCGCCGGCCTCCGGGGCGTCTGATGCTGGAAAGATGCGCGCCCCCCTGCGCTCGGGATCGCACGCGCCCATGTCGCTGCACCTGCACCGATCGTCGCCCGGGCAATGGACACCGCGGCCCGAGCGGACCATCGTGCCAGTTGCCAGGCATAGTGCCTGATTCGCTGACGCCGCGCGTGGCAACGCGGCGTGCGTCGGCCACTGCACTGCGTAAACGCAGGCCGGTTGCGTCCATCACCTTTCGGAAGATCTGTTCGGCGGTGAGTTGTTCTCGCCGAATGATTTGGCTCGTGCGGAATATAGATCCGCGCCAGAGGCCAAGCGTGAGCTGGGCTGGCGACATATTCTCGCCATCTCCAGCCTTTTCATGCGCGGCTCCCTCAACAACGAAGGATGGTTCATTGACTCACCGACGGATGGCGCTCGCCTTCGCCACCCTGCTCATCGCCGGGACGACCACATCAGCGGCACTTGCGGCCCATAAGCAGGGCCGCGTCCATGGCGCCCAGCGCGGCCTGGCCAGCTACTACGGCCCGGGCTTCCATGGCCGGCGCACGGCCAGCGGCGAGCGGTTCAACGCGGGCGCCATGACGGCGGCCCACCGCACCCTGCCCTTCGGCACGCGGGTGCGGGTGACCAACGAGCGCAGCGGACGTTCCGTCGTCGTGCGCATCAATGACCGTGGCCCCTTCGGGCATGGCCGCGTCATCGACCTCTCCAGCGGCTCCGCCCGGGCCCTCGGCATGGGCGGCACCGCTCCGGTCTCGCTGGTACCGTTGACCCACGCCGCGGCCGAGTAAGGCCGAACTCCCCTCCAGACCGCCGCTTATGCCGCTTCCTGCGCATAGGCGGACGGCTCGTAGTTGAGCACCGGCCCCAGCCACCGCTCCACCTCGGCGATGGGCATGCCCTTGCGGCGGGCGTAGTCCTCCACCTGGTCGCGCTCCACCTTGGCGACGCCGAAGTAATGGGCGTCCGGGTGGGCGAGGTAGAGCCCCGACACGGACGAGCCCGGCCACATGGCGAAGCTCTCTGTGAGCTTGACGCCGATACGGCTCTCGGCCGCGAGCAACCCGAACAGCGTCGCCTTTTCCGTATGGTCGGGCTGCGCCGGATAGCCGGGCGCCGGGCGGATGCCGCGGTAGGCCTCGTCGATCAGCTGGTCGTTGGAGATCGCCTCGTCGGCCGCATAGCCCCAGAGCTCCTGGCGCACGCGCTGGTGCATGCGCTCGGCGAAGGCTTCCGCAATACGGTCGGCCAGCGCCTTGACCATGATCGAGGCGTAGTCGTCGTTGGCCCCGGCGAAGCGCTTGGAGATGCGGTCTTCCTGCGCGCCGGCGGTGACGACGAAGCCGCCGACGTAGTCCGCCTTGCCGGTCTCCAGCGGCGCGACGAAATCGGCCAGCGCCAGGTTGGGCCGGCCGTCGCGCTTGCTGAGCTGCTGGCGCAAGGTGAAGAAGGTGGCGAGCTCCTCGCCGCGGCTCTCGCCGGTGAACAGCCTGATGTCGTCGCCGACCGCGTTGGCCGGCCAGAAGCCGATCACCGCCTTGGGGTTGAACCAGCGCCCGTCGATGATCTGCTTCAGCATCGCCTGCGCATCGTCGTAGAGCTGGCGAGCGACGGCGCCCTGCTTCTCGTCCTCCAAGAGCGCCGGGAAGCGGCCCTTGAGCTCCCAGGTCTGGAAGAACGGCGTCCAGTCGATGTACTTGACGAGCTCGGCCACGTCATAGCTGCCGAAGACCCGGGTGCCGAGGAAGCTCGGCTTGGGCGGCGCGTAGGCATCCCAATCGATCTTGAAGGCGTTGGCCCGCGCCTTGGCGAGCGGCAGCCGCTGCTTGTCGGCCTCGGCCCGGGCGTGGGCGCCGGCAACCTTGGCGTATTCGGCCTTGACGCCCTCCACGTAGGAGCCGACCTGCTCCTTGGAGAGCAGGCTCGACACCACGCCGACGGCGCGGCTGGCGTCGGTGACGTACACCGTCTGCCCCTTGGAATAGTTGGGATGGATCTTCACCGCCGTGTGCACGCGGCTGGTGGTGGCCCCGCCGATCAGCAGCGGGATGTCGAAGCCCTCCCGCTCCATCTCGCTCGCCACGTTGACCATCTCGTCGAGTGACGGCGTGATCAGCCCCGACAGGCCGATGATGTCGACCTTCTCCTGGCGCGCTGTCTCCAGGATCTTGTGCGCCGGCACCATGACGCCGAGGTCGATGACGTCGTAATTGTTGCAGGCCAGGACGACGCCGACGATGTTCTTGCCGATATCGTGCACGTCGCCCTTGACGGTCGCCATCAGCACCTTGCCGGCCGCCCGCCGGCCGGCGCCTTCGCCGCCCGCCTGCTTCTCGGCCTCCATGAACGGCATCAGATAGGCGACCGCCTGCTTCATCACGCGGGCCGACTTCACCACCTGCGGCAGGAACATCTTGCCGGAGCCGAACAGATCGCCCACGACGCTCATGCCGGCCATCAGCGGCCCCTCGATGACGTGCAGCGGCCGCTCGACGGTCGTGCGCGCCGCTTCGGTGTCGGCCTCGATGTACTCGGTGATGCCGTTGACCAGGGCATGCTCGAGCCGCTTCTCGACCGGCCAGGTACGCCAGGTCAGGTCAGCCTCGCGTGCCTGCTTGCCGGCGCCGCCCTTGAACTTTTCCGCCGCCTCCATCAGCCGCTCGGTGCCGTCCTCGCGCCGGTTCAGCACCACGTCCTCGCAGGCCTCGCGCAGCGCCGGATCGATCTCGTCGTAGAGGGCGAGCTGGCCCGCATTGACGATGCCCATGTCCATGCCGGCCTTGATGGTGTGGTAGAGGAACACGGCGTGCATCGCCTCGCGCACCGGCTCGTTGCCGCGGAACGAGAACGAGAAGTTCGAGACGCCGCCGGAGACATGGGCGTGCGGCAGGGTGGCGCGGATCTCGCGCGTCGCCTCGATGAAGTCGACGCCGTAGTTGTTGTGCTCCTCGATGCCCGTCGCCACCGCGAAGATGTTGGGATCGAAGATGATGTCCTCAGGCGGGAAGTCGAGCGTCCCGGTCAGCAGCTTGTAGGCGCGGGTGCAGATCTCGACCTTGCGCGCCTGGGTATCCGCCTGGCCCTTCTCGTCGAACGCCATGACCACCACCGCCGCTCCATAGGCGCGCACGATGCGCGCCTCGGCCAGGAACTTGGCCTCGCCTTCCTTGAGCGAGATGGAATTGACGATGCCCTTGCCCTGCAGGCACTTGAGGCCGGCCTCGATGACCTCGAACTTGGAGCTGTCGACCATGACCGGCACCCGGGCGATATCGGGCTCGGCGGCGACGAGGTTGAGAAAGTCGACCATCGCCTTCTTGGAGTCGAGCAGGCCCTCGTCCATGTTGACGTCGATCACCTGGGCGCCGTTCGCCACCTGGTCGCGCGCCACGTCGAGCGCCGCCGCGTAGTCGCCGGCGGTGATCAGCTTGCGAAACCGGGCCGATCCCGTGACGTTGGTGCGCTCGCCGATGTTGACGAACGGGATGTCCGGCGTGAGCACAAACGGCTCCAGCCCGGAGAGCCGCAGCAGCGGCGCAATCTCCGGCAGGGCGCGCGGGGCCTTGCCCGCCACTGCCTCGGCGATGGCGCGGATGTGGCCGGGTGTGGTGCCGCAGCAGCCGCCGGCGACGTTGACCAGCCCCGCCGCCGCGAACTCGCCGACCAGCGCGCCCATGGCCTCCGGGCTCTCGTCATAGAGGCCGAATTCGTTGGGCAGCCCGGCGTTGGGATAGGCGCAGACGAAGGTGTCGGCGACCTTACCGATCTCCTGGATGTGGGCGCGCATCTCGCGGGCGCCCAGCGCGCAGTTGAGCCCGATGGAGAAGGGCCTGGCGTGGCGCAGCGAATGCCAGAACGCGGTCGGCGTCTGCCCCGACAGGGTGCGCCCGGACAAATCGGTGATGGTGCCGGAGATCATGATCGGCAATGCGACGCCGCGCTCGGCGAACACCGTCTGCGTGGCGACCACCGCCGCCTTGGCGTTGAGCGTATCGAAGATGGTCTCGATCAGGATGATCTCGGAGCCGCCGTCGATCAGGCCGCGCACCTGCTCGGCGTAGGCCTCGCGCACCTCGTCGAAGGTGACGGCCCGGAAGCCCGGATTGTTGACGTCGGGCGAGATCGAGAGCGTCCGGTTGGTCGGCCCGATGGCGCCGGCGACGAAGCGGCGCCGGCCGTCCTGGCGGCGGGCGAGCTCGGCCGCCTCCCGCGCCAGCCGTGCGCCCTCGCGGTTGAGCTCGTAGACGATCGGCTCCAGCCCATAGTCGGCCTGGGCGATGGACGTGCCGGAGAAGGTGTTGGTCTCGACGATGTCGGCGCCGGCCAGGAAGTATTGCAGGTGGATGTCGCGGATCGCATCCGGCTGGGTCAGGATCAGCAGGTCGTTGTTGCCGCGCAGATCCTTGGAATGATCCTCGAAGCGCTCGCGGCGGAAGTCCTGCTCGGAGAACTTCAGGCTCTGGATCATCGTGCCCATGGCGCCGTCGAGCACCAGGATGCGCTCGCGCGCTGCCGCCGTGAGCGCAGCCCGGACGTCGTTGCCGTCGGCGGGCGTGATGGCCGGAAGATCCGTCATGATGAGCGTCCCGTGTGCCGGAGTTGTCGGACCAAATCAGGGTGGCCAAGTCAGGATGGCCGGGGCATGTGCCGGATGGCCGGGCGCGACCGGGCCACCCGCCGCGCGGCTCTACGCCGCCGCCTGCGCCGCCGTCGGCGCGGCCCCCTGGGGCGCCCTGAGCCCCAGCAGGTGGCAGACCGCGTAGACCAGGTCGGCACGGTTCATCGTGTAGAAATGGAGATCGGTGATGCCGCGGTCGACCAGGTCGAACGCCTGCTCGGCGGCGATCGCCGAGGCGATGAGACGACGGGTCTCGACGTCGTCGTCGAGCCCCTCGAAGCGATGGGCGAGCCAGGCCGGCACCGAAGCGCCGGCGCGCGCGGCAAAGCCTGCCGCCTGCTTGAAGTTCTGCACCGGCAGGATGCCTGGTACGATCGG
Source organism: Chelatococcus sp. KU-N122 (assembly GCF_055391085.1). Lineage (NCBI taxonomy): Bacteria > Pseudomonadati > Pseudomonadota > Alphaproteobacteria > Hyphomicrobiales > Chelatococcaceae > Chelatococcus > Chelatococcus sp. KU-N122. The sequence goes on from NZ_AP043981.1 coordinate 8,589,528, forward strand.
GATGGCGATGCCTCGGGCCCGCACCCGGTCGAGGAAACGGAAATAGAGATCGTTGTCGAAGAAGAACTGCGTCACCGCGCGGGTGGCGCCGGCATCGACCTTGCGCTTGAGCATGTCGATGTCGGCATCGATGCTGCTGCTCTCCGGATGCTTTTCGGGATAGGCCGAGACGCTGACCTCGAAATCGCCGATCGTCTTGATCGCCGCGACCAGATCGGGCGACGACTGGTAGCCCTCCGGGTGCGGCCGGTAGGCGGCACCGACCCCCTCCGGCGCATCGCCCCGCAGCGCCACGATGTGGCGCACGCCGGCAGCCCAGTAGTCGCGCACGACCTCGTCGACCTCCGCGCAGGTCGCCGACACGCAGGTCAGGTGCGCGGCGGGCCTCAGGCTCGTCTCCTCCACCAACCGCTTGACGGTGGCGTGGGTGCGCTCCCGGGTCGAGCCGCCGGCGCCGTAGGTCACCGAGACGAAGTGCGGCCCGAGCGGCTCGAGACGGCGGATCGAGGCCCAGAGCGTCTCCTCCATGGCCGCTGTCTTGGGCGGAAAGAACTCGAACGAGACGCTGGGCAACCGCGCACCGTCGCGGCTCGGCCGAAAGCCATGGCTCGTCATCACGCCACCTCCGATTGTTGGGCCCGCATGGGCCAGTCGCCGGTGATCCGCCGGTCCCGCCCGAGCGAGAGGGTCACCGTCAGATGCGCCTCGTCGCCGGTGGCGAGGTCCCGCTGAGCCCGCAGGTCGAGCCCGGCCTCGTCGAACCAGGCCTCCAGCTGCTCGTGGCCGAAGCCCAGTCGGCGATGCTGATGCTGTTCGCGCAGGAACTCATGCTCGTGCGGCGCGAAGTCGACCACCAGCAGCCGGCCGCCGGGGACCAGCGCTGCCGCCGCCTCGCGCAAGGCGCGGACCGGATCGTCGAGGAAGTGCAGCACCTGGTGCAGCACCACGAGATCGAAGCCGCCGCGCTCGACCGGCAGCGCGTGGATATCGCCCTGGCGCAGCTCGACGCGGGCGAGGCCGGCCGTCTCCAGCTTGGCGCGCGCCACGGCGAGCATGGCGGGGCTGGCATCCACGCCGACCGCCCGGTCCGCCAGCGGCGCCAGGAGCTGCAGCATGCGCCCGGTGCCGGTGCCGAGATCGAGCAGCGCCTGGACCGGCCGGTCGCCGATAATGTCCAGGATGGCCGCCTCGACCGCCGCCTCGGACACGTGCAGCGACCGCAGGCGGTCCCAATCCGGCGCCAGCCTGGCGAAGAAGCTCTCCGCCGCCCGCGACCGTTCGGCCCGCACCTGGGCCAGCCGCTCCTGATCGCTGGCGAGCAGCGGATCGCTCCGGTCGAGCGCCGCCAGGACCGTCCGCAGCAGTTGCGGGGCGCCCGGGCCGTCGGCCAGCCGGAAGAAGGCCCATGCCCCCTCGCGATGGCGCTCGACCAGGCCCGCCTCGGTGAGCAGCTTGAGGTGGCGGGAGATGCGGGGCTGCGACTGGCCCAGTGTCTCGGTGAGATCGGAGACGTTGAATTCGCCGGCGGCGAGCAGCGCCAGGATGCGCAGCCGCGTCTCCTCGCCAGCCGCCTTGAGCGCCTCGAGCAACGGCTCGAACCGAGTGGGGGACGGCGGCTTCATCGGATCCGGGCGCTCCATGTAACGATATAAAGATATGTTTATATCGTTCGCAGAGCGGCGGCAAGCGATTTCGGGGGCGGATGGAGCGCCGCGGCAAAGCCCGACCATAACCATATGAAGGGGGAACGACCTCGACCTTCGGACATCGTCATGGCCGGGCTGACCCGGTCCATCCACCGTTTCGAGACAATGGAGCCGCCGGGGCGGCCGGCTTGGCCCGACGCTACTGCCGTTCGCGCAGCAGGTGGGTGAGCGGCAGCATGCGGTTGCGCCGCACGGCGATGATCAGCACGCCGACGAGGGCGATGCCGGTGCCCGCGACTGTGCGCAGGTCGAGCCGGTCCCCGGTGATGATGATGCCGAGCGCGATGGTGATCAGCGGCGTCATCAGCGTCAGTGGCGCCACCAGATTGGCCTCGTAGCGATGGATCAGCCCGTAATAGGCGGTGTGGGCGAAGACGGACACGACGATGGCGGCGAACAGCACCGCGAACACGAACACCCAGCCGCCGGCAATGCCGCGCGCGATCGGATCCTGCTCCAGCAGGGCCGAGGTCAGCGCCATGGGGACGAAGCTGGCGACGCCGACCCAGGCCTGGAACTGCAGCGGCCGCACCCCGTGCATCTGCTTCATCAGGATGGCGCCGACGGAGGCCGCCAGTGCCGAGGCCGCCACGTAGATCAGCCCGACCGTGGCCGAGACGCCGTTTGGATCCCACATCACCAGCATGGTGCCGAGGAACGCCAGCGCGATGCCGAAGCGGCGGCGCCAGCCGATCCGTTCGCCGAGCACGATGACCGAGAGGATGGTCGTCATGGGCACGCCGAGCTGGGTGACGATGGCGGTTGCCGAGGGCGTGGCCGTCTCGAGCCCCTTGAACACCAGGCCGAAGCTGCCGGCGCCCATGCACAACGCCACCGCGATGGTGCGCCACCACGGCTTGGGCATGGGCCACAGCCAGGGCAGGCAGATCAGGCCGACCAGGGCGAAACGGACGGTCGCGTAGAACAGCGGCGGGACCTGGAGGTCGGATACGACGACCTTGCTGACCACCGTGCTGAAGGCCCAAGCCACGCAGATGGCCACGAACAGCAGAAAGTCCCGGGAACGCATACGTCTCGCCAGCCAGAGGGATGGACCCGAAACCCGTGGCCGCGGGCTCCCGCGCGCAGCCACTTCGAATCCGAACAATCTGCGGCTCGAAAGCCGCGGCCCCCTCAGCATGGAGCCGAGGCGATGTGAATTGCGGACTCGCCGTCGATCCCGGCCGAGCCGCAGGTCCGCCGCGGCGGGACATGCATCCGGTCAGGTCAATCGTCGGCCCATGTTCGGGGACTGGCTGACTGTAGAGCAGAATCCTGACAGTTGTGCATCGCAAACATCGAGTGCCCCCCATCGGGGCCGCATGCGCCACGCGCATAGCCGCCCCGATGTGCGGCAATTTGGCCGAACTATCTGACAACGCTCGTGTTCACGATTGCCTAACCCTAACGGGCTAATTCTCTGGCATTGCACAACGATCGGCGTTCCCCTAGACGAAGCGGGGGTGGGGGCGCTGCCTGTTGCGAGGAATCGCATGCCGGGTCAACGCGTCGAAACCATCGATCTGTGGCGGGGCCTTGTCCTCGTCATGATCTTCATCAACCACATCCCCGGTAATCCGCTCGAGCACCTGACGCTGCGCAATTACGGCTTTTCCGATTCGGCCGAGGCGTTCGTGTTCGTCTCGGGCCTCGCGGTGTCCTACGCCTATTTTCCCAAGGTCGTCGCAGGGGATCTTCTGGGTGCCGCGCGGCGCTGCCTGCAAAGGGCGGTCAAGCTCTACAGCGTGCACATCCTCATCACGCTCGCGGCCCTCGTGCTGTTCGGCCAGGCTTTCCTGGCGACGCGCATCCCGTCGCTCGTGGTCGACCACGGCCGCGACATCAGCTTCACGGAGCCGGTGCGCGCCCTCGTCGGGCTGGCGCTGATGAGCCACCAGCTCGGCTATTTCAACATCCTGCCACTCTACGTGGCGCTGATGCTGATGGCGCCGCTGCTGCTGCTGGCGGCGCGCATCCACACCCTGCTGGCGCTAGCGGCATCGGCCCTGCTCTACCTGGCCTCGCGCTGGTTCGACTTCGCCCTCCCGACCTGGCCGATCCAGGGGCGGTGGTTCTTCGACCCGTTCTCCTGGCAGCTGATCTTCACCATCGGCCTGGTCTGCGGCATCGAGTGGCGCTCCCGCCCGATACCCTATTCGCGCACCGCATTCATCGGAGCGCTGGTCGTGGTGTGGGCGAGCTTCGCCGTGGTGACGAACGCGCTCGGCCAGTCGCCCGGTCTCTACGACGCGGCCCGCCACTATCTCGACCTGACGAAGACCGACCTCGGCCTCACCCGGCTCATCCACTTCCTGGCGCTGGCCTACCTGGTGTCCCAGCTGCGGCTCGGCAATGCGATGCTGCGGCTCCCCGGAGCGGACAAGCTCACGCTGCTCGGCCGCAACGGCCTCGGCGTGTTCGCGGCCGGATCGCTGGCCAGCGCGCTCGGCCAGATCCTGCTCGCCATTTCCGATGACTCACCGCTGGTCGGTGTGATATTCGTGCTCACGGGAATTCTGGGGCTGATAGCCCTCGCGAGCATCCTGGAATGGTCGGCAGCCTCGCCTTCGTCCGATCGGCGCTCGTCGCCGCGGCGGCCCTCACCTGTGTGGCCGTCGCCCCGTCATGGGCCGACGAGCAAGGCTTGAACAGGCCCGCTTCGTCGGGCCTGCCTCAATTGACGGCCCCGGATATGTCTCTCCCCAAGACGACATCGCCGAAACTCGTCGCGCCCGAGTGCGTCGCGGCCCGGCCGGCGCTGGCCACCACCGGCGACCTGACCCGCACCGCCGAGCGGCTCGCCGCCGGCGGCAAGCTCTCCATCCTCGCCATCGGCTCATCGACCACCGCGGGCGTCGGCACCTCGTCGCCGACCGCCGCCTATCCGGCACGGCTGGAAGCGGAAATCGAGCGCCGATTGCCCAATGTCGACGTCGTCATCACCGTTTCGGGCGTCGGCGGCGAGACTGCGGTGCAGACCATCACCCGGCTCGAGCGCGAGGTCGCCGCGTCCAAGCCCGATCTGGTGATCTGGCAGGTCGGCACCAACGATGCCCTTTCGGACGTGCGCGAGGACGATTTCCGCTCGCTGGTCGAGCGCGGCATCGCCGCCAGCACGGCGGCCGGCGCCGATCTGATCCTGCTCGATCAGCAGTTCTTCCCGTCGCTGCGCCGCAAGGCCCGCTATGAGCGCTTCGTGCAGATCGTCAAGGATGCGGGGATGAAGAAGCGAGCCTGCGTCTTCGGGCGCTACGCTCTCATGAAGGAATGGGGCGAGGAATCGTCCGAGACGCTCAAGGCGATGCTGTCCGGTGACGGCTTCCACATGAGCGATCGCGGCCACGCCTGCATGGCGCGGATCCTGGCCGACGAAATCGTCAGAGCCTCGTTCACGCAGATGCACACGTCGGGCGCCATATAGGCTGGCTCGCCACCCTGCCGGTCAGAGCATGATCCCAAAAAGTGGACACCGGTCTTTGGGCAAGATCATGCTCAAAACAACGACTTAAAGCAGCCCGGCGGCGACGTTGATGGCGAAGGCCAGAATCGTCGTGTTGAAGAAGAACGCCAGCACGCTGTGGGCGAGCACCACCCGGCGGATCCGCGCCGACGTGATCTGCACATCCGATGTCTGGCTGGCCGCGCCGAGGTTGACGGCGAAATAGGCGAAGTCCCAGTAGTCCGGCCGCGCGTTCACGCCGGGAAACGTGAGGCCGACCTGGCTGTCATCGTTGTAGTACTCATGCGCGTAGTGCAGCGTGAACGCTGTGTGCATGAAGAACCAAGAGCTCAGGATCGTGCACCCGGCCAGCGCCAGCGCCAGCGCGCGCGCATCGGGCGTCTTGTCCTTGACACCGCTCAGCACGAAGCCGATGGCGACGATGCTGGCGACGGCAGCCGCGCAACAGACGATGAGGATGACGGCCGCCCCCTCGTCCTGCTCCACGGCGCGATGACGCATGCGGCTGACGTTGGAGCTGGCCATCATCTGGAAGGCGAGGACGAGCCAGAGGATGGCCCCCGCATTCCACGCCACCAGGATACGCGTGGCGAGCAGGTCGAACAGCCCGGCCGTGACCAGGAACGTCGCCACCATCACGGTAAAGGCGATGCTCGTGCGGATACGCGCCCGCAGCACCCGCAGCCATAGGGGGCGCGGGCGCGGCGCCTGGCCCACATGGGAGGCACCGACCGGCCGCCGTCCGTCGCGGCCGCCGGGCTTCGGCACCTTCATCGATCGTCGTCCCGCGCGGCCGCCTTGCGGCCGCGACGCCGCGGAGCAACCGCGGCCGGGCTCATTTCACCGCCACCAGGAAGAAGCGCGGGAACCTGAGCAGCAGCTTGCCGTCCGTTTGGAGTGGATAGGCGCCGGCGACGGCGGCCCGGTAGGCCGCCAAGTAGGTCTCGCGCTCGTGGTCGTCGAGGGGCGCCAGGAAGGGGCGCAGCCCCGTGCCCTTGACCCATTCGACGACCGCATCAGGCCCGGCCAGAACGAAATTGTAGATCGTGTGCCAGACGTCGACGCGGCTGCAGTGCGGCTTCAGCCGGTCGTAGACGACGTTCGGAGACGCCAGCCGGTCACGCAGGGCGATCGCCCCGGCGAGCTTGTCGGCGAACGGCTGCGCCGCTGCGATCTCGCGCATCAGCCGGTGCGACGGCTCGGCCAGGTTGTCGGGCATCTGCACGGCCAGCACGCCGTCCGGCGGAAGCGCGTCGAGCAGCCGGGCCAGCACCTCGAGGTGGTCCGGCACCCATTGGAAGACGGCGTTGGCGAACAGCAGATCGGTCCCGGGCGGCGGCGCGTAGGTGGTGAGGTCCGCCGCCTCGAAACGCAGTGCCGGCAGTTGCTTGCGCGCCTGCCGCAGCATGTCGGGCGAGCTGTCGACGCCCGAGACCTCGGCCTCGGGGAAGCGCTCGACCAGCAGCTCGGTCGAATTGCCAGGCCCGCAGCCGAGGTCGATGACCTTGAGCCGCGGCCCCGGCGGCACCTGCGCCAGCAGGTCGCGTGCCGCCCGCGTCCGCTCGTCCGCAAACAGCAGGTACTGGCTTGCACTCCAATCCGCCATGGCGGGCCATCTCCTATTCGGCTGCGATCTGGCGCAGCGTCGCCGCATTGGGCCAGCAATCGACGGGAAGCCCGCGCGCCTTCTGGAAGGCGCCCACGGCGAGCCGCGTCTTCATGCCCGCCTTGCCGTCGATCTTGTCCGCATAGACGCCGAGTGCGGCGAGCTTGCGTTGCATGGCGGCGAGCGCGCTCGCCGACGGCTGTGTCACCGGCGACCAGGGCGTGGCGAAGCTGCCCCCGCCAGCGATCCGGTCGGCCAAATGCCCGACGTACAGCACGTAGAGGTCGGAGAAATTGTAGGCCTTGAGCACGAAATAGTTGGTGCCGATGAGAAAGCCGGGGCCGTACGGGCCGGCCGGCAGCAGCAGGGCGAATTTGGCGGAGCCGGGCGCGGCCCCGTCGCCGTCGACCGGCCTGAAGCCGGCGGCGAGCCATTGGCCGTAGCCCTGGGGCTGGTCCGGGTTGCCCAGCGTGCAGTCGACGCCGCGCGGCGGCACCACCTCCAGCGCCCACGGCTCGCCCGGACGCCAGCCTTCACCCTTGAGATGGTTGGCGATGGACGCGAGCGCATCGGGAATCGAGCGCCAGATATCGGGCCGGCCCGACCCGTCGAGATCGACCGCATATTTGTAGTACTGCGACGGCAGCATCTGCGTCATGCCGACGGCGCCGGCCCACGAGCTCTTCAGCGCGGCGCGGGACACGACCCCGTCCTGCAGCAGCTTCAGCGCGTACAGGAACTCGTCACGGTACTCGTCGCGCCGCCGCCCGGCCCAGGCCTGCGTCGCCAGCGTCCGGACCGCGTCGTACTTGCCGACCTGCGTGCCGTAGCCCGTCTCGCGACCGAAGATGGCGAGCACGATCGGCCCCGGCACGCCGAAGCGGCGCTCGATCTCGGCGAGCTGCGGCCGCAGGCTGGCGTACAGCGCCCGCCCCTTGCCGGCGGCACCGCCGATCGCCTTGTCGGACAGGTACTGGGCCGGCGTGGCCGTGAACTCCGCCTGGCCGGCATTGGTCGGGCCGCCCTGCCCCCGGTCCAGGTTGGGCAGCGACAGATCCGGCGTCAGGCCGGCGGTCACCGTGTCGAAGGTGGCTGGGGAGACGCCGAGCGCCTGCGCCTGCGGCCTGAGCGAGGCGATGAAATCCGGAAACTCGGCCGCAGCGGCAGGCCGGCACCAGGCCCCCGTCCCCAGGGCCAGGACAAATACGATCGCAAACGTCATGCGCACGTCGGCACCTCGGATCATGTTGCGGTCGAATCGGCCGCGGCGGCGTTGTCTTGCGCAGGGCGTCTGAAGTACGCCATCACGGACGTTGGGGGTAGCGGCAGGGCGCCAGGGCAGAGCATGATCCGAATCTTTTTCGCCGGGCTCGTGGTGCTGGGCCTGGCGGTGGCGGGCTTGATGGCCGCCTCGCTGGTGCGCGCGGAAACGCCGACCAAGCTCTGCCGCCGCGTCGGATCCGACAACGAGTTCCGGCCCGTGACCCAGGGCCTGATGGGCAAGGTGACTGCTGCCTTCGGCGCCGAGGCCGTTGCCGAGAGCGGCGGCAAGTCGCCGATCTGGCGCTGCATGGCCGGCAAGGTGGTGGCCTGCGTCCCGGGCGGCGAGCGCTATTGCGGCCGCGCCGACACCCAGGTGATGGCGACGTCCGATTCCTCCGCCTTCTGCCAGTCCCATCCGGGCAGCGCCTCGATCCCGAGCGCGGTCACCGGCCGCGACACGATCTTCAAATGGAGTTGCGACGGCACCACACCCCGGAACGAAGGCGCGGTGCGCACCGTCGACCCGCGCGGCTTCGTGGCGGACTACTGGAGAGTGCTCGAGTGACACGGCGGTCCGTCAGAAGGCCTGCCGCCGCGGCCGCTCATCGAGGCTCGCCGCGACCTGCGCCAGATAGGTCGCGAGATCGCGGCCCGGCTCGTCGGTGAAGGACGTCTGCGACACCACGGGCTCCCGCACGCGGTCGAGGCGGAACACGCGAAAGTCACGCCTCAGCCCGCACCAGGCGATCAGCAGCCAGCCCTCCGAAAAGGCGGTGAGCGCCAGCGGCCGGACCTCGCGCTCGCTCGCCTTGCCTTCGGCATCGGTGTAGCGGAAGGCGACGAGCTTGCGGGCGCGCAGCGCGCCCCGCAGCGCCGCCGCGAACGCCGGCGCCCGCCGTTCCGGCCGCTGGGAGGCGCGCAGCCGCTGGTCCTCCACCCCAGGCGCCGATTGGCCGGTCCAGACCGTATCGATCTTGACCCTGGCCGCGCGGGCAGCCGCCGCCAGGGCCGGGTCGCCGACCTGCGTCACGTAGGCCAGACCGAGCGCCAGGGCCTCGAGTTGGTCATGGTCGAAGGTCAGCGGCGGCAGGTCGACCGGGCCGCGCAGCAGATAGCCGACGCCGGCCTGGCCATCGATCGGGAACCCCTGCGCCTGCAGCGAGACGATGTCGCGGTAGACCGTGCGCACGGAAACCTCAAGCCGCCGGGCGAGCGCATCGGCGGTCACCAGCTTCTCCCCCCGGAGATGGCCGATGAGCTCGATCAGGCGGTCGGCGCGGCGCACGGGTTCATCGAACTGTCTCCTGACGCCATGCTGTCAGGAGCAGAAGCGTAATCCTGCAGCTCGCCTACGGCAACGAGCCAGCAGGAGCAGGCCATGATGAACACACTGGCAGCAGACACGACCGCGGCCTCGGCCCTCCTGGGCAGCATCCCGATGCCGCCGAGCGCGCAGTTGCTGGGCTGGCACATCGTAGCGGCGGACCCCGCCCGCGGCTGGATCAGGATCGGCTTCGACGGCAAACGTGCGTTCCTCAACCCGGCCGGCCTGATCCAGGGCGGCATCCAGACGGCGATGCTGGACGACACCATGGGACCTGCCGTGTGGATCAAGACCGGCGGCGAGCAGTACACCGCGACCATCGACATGAATGTGAGCTTCCTGGCGCCCGCCCGTCCCGGTCCGCTCTTCGGTGAAGGCGCCGTCGTCCAGCTCGGCCGCACCATCGCCTTCATGGAGGCGCGGTTGATGGATGGCGACGGCCAGATCGTGGCGCGGGCCAACGCCAGCGCCCGGCTGATGCATGCCGCGCGCGCCCTGGGATAGAAAGGAAAGTCATTTCTAGTGGATGGATGGCCGGGTCAAGCCCGGCCATGACGACGTGGCAGTTTCCTCCAACGTCATGGCCGGGCTTGACCCGGCCATCCATCTATTCACAAGACGAATCGCGTCGAGATGTCAGCGCGAGAACTTCTTGTACTGGATACGCTTGGGGATGACCGAATCGATGCCGAGGCGCCGCTTCTTGTCGTTCTCGTAATCCTGGAAGTTGCCTTCGAACCATTCGACGTGGCTGTCGCCCTCGAAGGCCAGCATGTGGGTGGCGATGCGGTCCAGGAACATGCGATCGTGGCTGATGATGACGGCGCAGCCCGCGTAATCCTCGAGCGCCTCTTCCAGCGCGCGCAGCGTGTCGATGTCGAGGTCGTTGGTCGGCTCGTCGAGCAGCAGCACGTTGGCGCCCGACTTCAGCATCTTGGCCAGGTGCACGCGGTTGCGCTCACCGCCCGACAGGCTGCCGACCTTCTTCTGCTGATCGCCGCCCTTGAAGTTGAAGGCGCCGCAATAGGCGCGACTGTTGATCTCCTTCTTGCCGAGGTAGATGACCTCGGCGCCCTCGGAGATCTCCTCCCAGACCGTCTTGCCGGCGTCGAGCGCATCGCGAGACTGGTCGACGTAGCCGAGCGAGACCGCATCGGCGATCTCGATATGGCCCTCGTCGGGCTTGTCCTGGCCGGCGATCATGCGGAACAGCGTGGTCTTGCCGGCGCCGTTGGGACCGATGACGCCGACGATGCCGCCCGGCGGCAGCTTGAACGACAGGTCGTCGATGAGCAGCTTGTCGCCGAAGCCCTTCTTGATGCCCTCGAACTCGATGACCTTGTTGCCCAGGCGCTCGGCCACCGGAATGATGATCTGCGCGGTCTGCGGCGACTTGTCCGCCTGCTTGGCGACCAGTTCCTCGTAGCGCTGGATGCGCGCCTTGCTCTTGGTCTGGCGCGCCTTGGGCGAGGCGGCGATCCACTCCTGCTCGCGGTCCAGCGCGCGCTGGCGCGACTCCTCCTCGCGGCCCTCCTGCTTCAGACGCTTCTGCTTCTGCACCAGCCAGGAGGAGTAGTTGCCCTCGTAGGGGATGCCGCGGCCACGGTCGAGCTCGAGGATCCAGCCGGTGACGTTGTCGAGGAAGTAGCGGTCGTGGGTGACGATCAGGATCGCGCCGGGGTAGGTGCGCAGATGGCCTTCCAGCCAGTTGACGGTCTCGGCATCCAGGTGGTTGGTCGGCTCGTCGAGCAGCAGCAGCTCCGGCTGCTCGAGCAGCAGGCGGCAGAGCGCGACGCGGCGCTTCTCGCCGCCGGAGAGGCGGCCTACGTCCCAATCGTCGGGCGGGCAGCCGAGCGCCTCCATGGCCTGATCCACCTGGCTGTCCAGATCCCACAGGCCCTTGGCCTCGATCTGGTCCTGCAGCTTGGTCATCTCGTCGGCGGTCTCGTCCGAGTAGTTCATGGCGAGCTCGTTGTAGCGGTCGAGGATCGCCTTCTTCTCCGCCACGCCGTCGAGGACGTTCTCACGCACGGTCTTGGCGGCATCGAGCTGCGGCTCCTGCGCCAGGTAGCCCACGCGCGCGCCTTCCGCGACCCAGCCGTCGCCGCTCCAGTCCTTGTCGATGCCGGCCATGATCTTGAGCAGCGTCGACTTGCCCGCGCCGTTGACGCCGAGAACGCCGATCTTGGCGTCCGGGTAGAAGGACAGGTTGACGTCGTCGAGGATCTTCTTGCCGCCGGCGTAGGCCTTGGTCAGGCCGCGCATGTGGTAGATGAATTGACGGGACATGAAACGGGCTCCACCCGGTTTGGGTGCTCAGGATCGGCACGCCGGATGGCGCCACCGGCCGCCAGAACAATTCCCGATCGGATGGGATCATCTGACCGGGAAATGCTCCAGGTTTTGAATTCTGGAGCGCCTTTTTCACGATCGGGTGATTCCGCCCGATCGCGAAGCGCTCTAGGGGAATGATTGGCGCCCTATCTAGCGTTCGCTCCCCGGCCCTGCAAGGCGGACGCGGCAAGCCAGGGATGCTCGTTCTACGGTTGTCACGCAGCCTTGGCAGGACTCGGGCGTGCACCGTCCGCGCTCACGCCTATATGATTGGCGCCAGGCGGCCAGGTGAGCTGTCGCGTGAGCTGGAAATCGGGGCGGGCGACGGGAAGGGAGCAAAGATGACGCAAATGGACGATCTCGAAGGCCTCCGAGGCCTCATCAACGAGCCGCTGTCCCGCCGCGGCTTCGTCATGACCGCGCTGATGAGCGGCTTCACCGTCGCCACCGCCCATGCCCAGCCCGGCCAGACGATCAACACGCCGGCCGCCGGGCTCGTCGCCGGCGAGGTGAAGATCAAGGTCGCCGACGGCGAGATGCCGGCCTACCGCGCCATGCCGGAAGGCGCCGGGCCGTTCCCCATCGTGCTCGTGGTCGAGGAGATCTTCGGCGTGCACGAATACATCGCGGACGTCTGCCGGCGCTTGGCCAAGCAAGGCTACCTTGCCGTCGCGCCCGAGCTCTACGCCCGCCGCGGCGACATCTCCAAGGTCAGCGACGTGCAGGTGATCCTGCGCGACTTCATCGCCAAGACCCCGGACGCGGAGGTGCTCTCCGATCTCGACGCGACCGCCAAATGGGCCGTGACCGACAGCAAGGGCGACCCCAAGCGGCTCGCCATCACCGGCTTCTGCCGCGGCGGCCGGGCGGTGTGGCTCTACGCCGCCCACAACCCGGACGTGAAGGCCGCCGTCGCCTGGTACGGGCCGCTCGGCGGCCAGCCGACGCCGATCCAGCCCAAGACCGCGGCCGACGTGGCCGCCGACATCAAGGCGCCGGTGCTCGGCCTCTACGGCGGCGCGGACCCCGGCATCCCGGTGGCGGCGGTGGAAGCCCAGCGCGACAAGGCCAAAGCCGCGGGCAAGACCGTCGAGATCGTCATTTACCCCGAGGCGGGGCACGCCTTCCACGCCGACTATCGCCCGAGCTACAACAAGCAGGCGGCGGAAGACGGCTGGCAGCGCATGCTCGCCTGGTTCAAGACCTACGGCGTCGCCTGACGGGTGAGCCGGCGGGCCTTTCCTCGCGCGCCAAATCAAGAGATGGTGGTCACGGGGCGGTGGCCACCCGATCGCGCGTTCGGGAACGATGAGCCGCCAATACGGGACGGAAACGCTGAGAGAGCCTGCCGGGAGCCCCCTGGAGCGGGCCGAGGAGTGATCATGCGCGGAGCATCGCGACCATGACGGCGCTGGTCGACGCCGCCAGACGACGCGAATCGGCCAGATGGGGCTGGATCGTCGTCGCCGCCGCCTTCACGGTGATGTTCATCGGTCTCGGCAGCACGTACACGTTCCCTGCCTTCTTCGCGTCCTTGCAGCAGGAGTTCGGCGCGCCGCGCGCGGCGCTCTCCTGGGCCTTCTCGTTCGGCGTGGCGATCTATTTCGCCGTCGGCGCCTTGAGCGGGCCGCTGACGGATCGGTTCGGCGCGCGCTGGGTGGTGTTCACGGGCATGCTCCTGGTCGGCGCGGGCCTCATCGTCGCGGCGCAGGCGGCCAGCCTGTGGGTGCTCTACCTCGGCATCGGGCTGGGGGTCGGCCTCGGCGTCGGCTTCTCCTACGTGCCGGCCATCAGCGCCGTGCAGCGGTGGTTCGTGCTGCGCCGCGGCTTCGCCTCAGGCATCGCCGTCTCCGGCATCGGCGTCGGCACGCTGGTGATGCCCAAGATCGCCGAGGCGCTCATCGATCACCTGGGGTGGCGTGGCGCCTATCTGACGCTCGGTCTCCTCGCCCTCGCCGGTGGCGGGCTCGCCTCCCTCTTCGTCGACAACTCGCCCGAGCGGCGCGGCCTCCTGCCCGACGGCGGCGTGCTGGCCGGCGCGCCGCCGGCGCGAGGCGAATTGCCGGGCCTGAGCGTCGGGCAGGCCCTGCGCTCCAAGCCCTTCCGCCTGCTCTATATCGCGTCTGTCCTGGCCTCGATCGGCCTGTTCATGCCCTTCGTGCATCTGACGCCGTCGGCCGAGGATCGCGGCGTCGAGCACTCGACCGCGGTGACGCTCTTCGCGCTGATCGGCGTCGGCTCGACGGCGGGCCGGTTCCTGATCGGCGGCGTCGCCGACCGCCTCGGCCGCAAGCGGTCGCTGATGATGATGTTCGCCGGCATCGCGGTGATGATGGGCTGGTGGCTGGTCGCCGGCAGCGCCCTCGGGCTGGCGGTCTTCGCGCTGGTGTTCGGCGTCTGCTACGGCGGTTACGTGGCGCTCGCCCCCGCCCTGCTGGTCGACTATTTCGGGCCGCGCAACGCCAGCGGCATCATCGGGCTGGCCTACACCGCAGGCGCCCTGGGCACCCTGCTCGGCCCGCCGCTCGCCGGATACGCCTTCGACGTCAGCGGCAGCTACGCGCTGCCGATTGCGGCTGCCGGATTGGCCGCACTGCTCAGCGCCGGGCTCGTCAGCATGCTCGACGAGCCGGCAACGGCTTCGTCAGGCCGCTGAGCCATGTGCATCGTGCGCCTGCGAGGACCGAACTTAGCCAGCGAATAGACTTCGCAGATCGCGCTTCAGGATCTTGCCGTTGGCATTGCGTGGCAACGGCTCGCGGCGGATGTCGATACGGATCGGCACCTTGAAGGCGGCAAGGCGCCCGGCCACGTGCCGCTTCAGCTCGTCCTCGTCGAGCTCGAACCCCGGCTTGACCTGGACGACGGCGCCGACCTCCTCGCCGAGCACCCGATGCGGAATGCCGACGACGGCCGCATCCATGACGGCGGGATGGCTGTACAAGGCGTCCTCGACCTCGGTGCAGTAGATGTTCTCGCCGCCGCGGATCAGCATGTCCTTGGCCCGGTCGAGGATATAGATGTAGCCGTCGGCATCGCGGCGCACGACGTCGCCCGTGTGCAGCCAGCCCTCGGTGAAGCTCTTGGCGGTCTCCTCGGGCTTGTTCCAATAGCCCTTCACCACGTTGGGGCCCTTCACCCAGAGCTCGCCGATCTCGCCGGCCGGCAGGTCGCGCCCGTCCGGATCGACGACGCGGATGTCGCAGACGGGAATCGGCTGGCCGACGCTGTCGGGCCGCTCGACGTATTCCGGTCCCTGATTCTGCGCCACCACAGACGAGGTCTCGGTCAGGCCGTAGCCGTTGCCTGCCACGGCGGCCGGAAAGGTGCTCTTCACCCGCCGCAACAGCTCGGCCGAGGCCGGCGCACCGCCATAGCTCACGCCCTCCAGGCTCGACAGGTCGTACTTGTCGAAGTCCGGGTGCTCCATGATCTGCCAGGCGATGGCGGGCACGCCGGTGAAGGCGCTGACCTTCTCCCGCTCGATCAGCTGCAAGCCGCGGGCCGGGTCCCAGCGGTACATCAGCACCAGCGTATTCCCGGCGGCGAAAGTGGGCAGCATGCCGGAGTGGCAGCCGGTGACGTGGAACAGCGGCACCGGCAGCAGGAAGGCCCGCTGCGGCGCAGTCGCCGGATCGGGCAGCGCAACGCCGGCGACGAGCGCCGTCTTCGCCCGGTTGTAAGCGATCGTCCACTGGTTGGTGCAGATGTTGCGATGGGTGCCGAGCGCGCCCTTGGGCTTACCCGTCGTGCCGGAGGTGTAGAAGATCGTGGCGTCGTCGTCCGGCGCCAGCCGGACGGCCGGAAGCTCGAGCTCCTGCTCGGCGGTGACGAGATCGGTCCAGGCCCAGGCGCCGTCCGGCAACGGCCCGCCGGCACGG
Organism: Chelatococcus sp. KU-N122; assembly: GCF_055391085.1. NCBI lineage: Bacteria > Pseudomonadati > Pseudomonadota > Alphaproteobacteria > Hyphomicrobiales > Chelatococcaceae > Chelatococcus > Chelatococcus sp. KU-N122. Next base: position 8,605,102 of record NZ_AP043981.1, read on the forward strand.
GTCACCACGAGGCCGCGCAGCCCCAGGCCATCCAGGTACGGAGCGATCCGCTCCAGACGCTCGCCATCGGCGATGAACACGACCGAGCCGGAATCGGCGAGGCAGTACTCCAGCTCCGGGCCGCTCATCCAGGCGTTGAGGGGCACCACGATGGCGCCGATGGCGACGGTGGCCCAGAAGGCCACCGACCATTCCGGGTAGTTGCGCATGGCCACGGCGACGCGGTCGCCCTTGCGGACGCCGAAACGCGACGAGAGCTCCTGGGCCAGCCTGGCGCAGGCGCGGAAATGCTCCGCGTAGGTCAGCCGCTCATCCTCGTGGACGATATAGACGGCATCGCCGTAGCGGCGGCTGCTGTCGAGGAAGGACCGAAGATGGGGCGCCGCGTTCTTCCATATGCGTGTGCGAAGGCCGCGGATGACGGCTTCGTCGACTTCGTAGGGTGCGCCGGGCGCCGTCAGGATCGCTCTCGCCTCGGCCGATGTCGCTGCCGCCATGGAAACACGGGCCTCCCCAATCGATTATCTGCGGGACTTTGAGCGAAGGTGAACCCGGCAGACAAGGCCATGCGAGCCATCGCAGCTCTGCCGCCAGCGCGTGGCCCGCGTCCGGCAGATCGACGTGATTCGCGATCAATCTTCTCTCGACTGCACGAACGAGAGAATTAACTGCCCCGACCGCTGGAACAGCGAAGTCGAGTATTTGAAAGCCGACGAAATTACGACACTTATGTGACAGCCATTTGTGGCTCGCGCATCCCTCAGGACAGGGAAAGAGCGTCCAGAAACCGCAATTTTGCCCCCGAAAGCTGTGGCGGCAAGACCACACTGGGCCCTTCGAGGTGTGTCATACGCGACACCCGCATTGACCGTGCGCGGACCCGGCGCCTAGGTTCCGCTCTAGGCGGAGGTGCTTCGAACACGTTCCTGTCGTTGGAGAATTGACGCGGCGGCACGGCTGACGAGGTGCTGACTGCGATTTTCCTGGGCAGCGTGGGGGCCGCAGCCCGTAACGCCACTGTCATGATGCGCCGCTAGGCATGTGACGCATCGCACAAGAACAAAATTTGGTCGCACTTTGAACACCTTGCCGGGTGGCAGGGGTGTCCATCTTTTAGACTCTGGAGGTTGATCGTGAACATCGTGAGAGCAATCCTGCTCGGCTCCGCTGCAAGCTTGTCGATGCTGACGGGCGCCGAAGCCGCGGACTTGCCGATGACGAAAGCTGCGCCAGTTGAATACGTGCGGGTCTGCACCGCCTATGGGCCAGGGTTCTTCTACATCCCCGGCACCGATACCTGCATCAAGATCGGCGGCCGTGCCCGCTTCGAATACCAGTACACGGCGCCGCTGAAGAACATCGGCTCGGACGTGTCGAGCTATCGCGGCCTCGGCCGCCTGCAGGTCGATGCCCGCACGGCCTCCGAATGGGGCGTGGTGCGCACCTTCGTGCGCTTTGAGATCGCAAGCCGCACCGGCGGCTGGCCGCTCCGTTCGGGCACCTCCGAGCGTCAGGCTCAGGCCTTCTACGCCACCGGCATCGACACCTTCGGTCGCGCCCAGAAGTACGTCGAGGTCGATAAGGCCTTCATCCAGTTCGCCGGTCTCACCGCCGGCCGCTACAGCTCGTTCTATGACTTCTACGGTCACGAGCTCGAGCTGATCGGCAACTCGGCCAGCTCCGAGGTGCAGAGCACCAACGGCATCGCCTACACCGCCAAGCTCGGCGGCGGCTTCACCGCCACCCTGTCGATCGAGGATCCGACCGCCCGCCGGCAGCCGCTGTACACCTCCGGCGGCATCTACCCCAACAACGCCACGGCCAACTCGACCCTGCCGAGCAGCCTGCGCAACCTGCCCTACAACGGCACCACCTTCACCAGCGGCATCGGCCTGACCTTCAACCCGGCCACCGGCCTGCCGACCTCGTACTCGCTGGTCGACATCGCCCAGCGCAACCAGCTGCCTGACTTCGTCGGCGTGCTGCGCTACGACGGCGGCTGGGGTTCGGCCCAGTTGTCGGCGGCGACGCACCAGATCAGCGTCGGGACGATCGTCCAGAACAGCATCGCCAACACCCCGGGGAACCTCTACACGACCCAGCGTCCCGACGCCGCCTACGGCTACGCGATCCAGGGTGGTGTGAAGTTCAAGCTGGACATGATCTCGCCCGGCGATCAGCTGTGGCTGCAGGCGGCCTACGGCAAGGGCGCCCTCTCCTACACCGGCGTCACCGCGCTGTGCGGCGGCGAGAACCGTACCTGCCAGAGCTGGGGTCGCTTCAACACCGACACCTTCGACGGCTACCTGAACGCCTACGGCGACATCAAGCTCACCCAGAGCTGGTCGTTCGTCGCTTCGTACCTGCACTACTGGACCCCGACCGTCCGTCAGGCCATCTTCGGCAGCTATGCTGGCGTCGAATACGGCAAGGGCGCCCGCGGTCCGCTGGGCCCGCTCTACGCCGGCGTCGGCGGCTCGCTCATCCCCGCCAACCTGAACTTCACCCCGGCGCAGGCCATCGCTTACGCCTACTCGCCGGCCATGAAGGACTACAACCTCTTCTACGTCGGCACCAACGTCGTGTGGTCGCCGGTCAAGGACCTCGATATCGGCGCCGAGGTCAGCTACGCCCAGAACACCCCGTCTGGCCGCGTGGTCGACATGAACAAGCCGGTCACCTACACGATCAACGGCGTGCCGACGCCGAAGACCACCAGCATGGACTACGTCTGGGAAACGCGCCTGCGCATCCAGCGCGACTTCTGATCCCACGCTCAGCTTCGGCTGATCCAAGCGAGAGGCCCCGGTTCTCCGGGGCCTTTTTGCGTTTGACGTCCAATGACCACCCGCCGTGCGCCATAAGCTGAGGCGGGACGACCCAACTGTGTCCTTGGCGACACAGCAGGGCTTTCCGCGGCCGCCAATCATGACAACAACGTGACAGTCGGGAGCAACCTCGCTACCGTTATATACATATGGATATAGCGAAATTGCGGGGGCGATCTTGAATACGCTGAAGGGTATTGCGCTCGGCTCGGCGGCGAGCCTGTCGATGCTGACGGGGGCCGAAGCAGCGGACTTGCCGATGACGAAAGCTGCGCCAGTTGAGTACGTGCGGGTCTGCACCGCCTATGGGCCTGGCTTCTTCTACATCCCCGGCACCGATACCTGCATCAAGATCGGCGGCCGCGCCCGCTTCGAGTACCAGTACAGCGCGCCGCTGAAGAACATCGGTTCGGACGTGTCGAGCTATCGCGGCCTCGGCCGCCTGCAGGTCGACGCCCGCACCGCCTCCGAATGGGGTGTGGTGCGCACCTTCGTGCGCTTCGAGATCGCCAGCCGCACCGGCGGCTGGCCGCTGCGCTCCGGCACCACCGAGCGGACGGCGCAGGCCTTCTACGCCACCGGCATCGACACCTTCGGCCGTGCCCAGAAGTACGTCGAGGCCGACAAGGCCTTCATCCAGTTCGCCGGCCTCACGGCCGGTCGCTTCAGCTCGTTCTACGATTTCTACGGCCACGAACTGGAGCTGATCGGCAACTCCTCCAGCTCCGAGGTGCAGAGCACCAACGGCCTCGCCTACACCGCCAAGCTCGGCGGCGGCTTCACCGCCACCCTGTCGATCGAGGATCCGACGGCCCGGCGCCAGCCGATCTACACCGCCGGCGGCATCTATCCCAACAACCCCACGGCCAACTCGACCCTGCCGAGCAGCCTGCGCAACCTGCCCTACAACGGCACCACCTTCCCCGGCGGCGTCGGCCTGACCTTCGACCCGGTGACCGGGCTGCCGACCTCGTACGCCTCTATCGACATCGCCCAGCGCAACAGCGTGCCCGACTTCGTGGGCGTGCTGCGCTACGACGGCGGCTGGGGCTCGGCCCAGCTGTCGGCCGCCACGCACCAGATCAGCCTGGGCTCGTTCGTCCAGAACAGCATCTCCGGCGTCCGCGCCACCCAGCGCCCCGACGCCGCCTACGGCTACGCGGTCCAGGGTGGCGTGAAGGTCAAGCTGGACATGATCTCGCCCGGCGACCAGTTGTGGCTGCAGGCGGCCATCGGCAAGGGCGCCCTGTCCTACACGGGCATCCTGACCCCTTGCAGCGGCCAGAACCGCACCTGCATCAGCTGGGGTCGCTTCTCCACCGACACCTTCGACGGCTACGTCGACGCCTATGGCGACATCAAGCTCACCCAGAGCTGGTCGGTGCTGGCCTCGTACCTGCACTACTGGACCCCGACCGTCCGGCAGGCGGTGTTCGCCAGCTATGCCGGCGTCGACTACGGCAAGGGTGCTCGCGGCCCGCTGGGTCCGCTCTATGCCGGCCTCGGCGGCTCGCTGATTCCCGCCAACCTGAACTTCACCCCGGCGCAGGCCGTCGCTTACGCCTACTCGCCGGCCCTGAAGGACTACAACCTCTTCTACGTCGGCACCAATGTGGTCTGGTCCCCGGTCAAGGACCTCGATATCGGCGCCGAGGTGAGCTACGCCCAGAACACCCCGTCGAGCCGCGTGGTCGACCAGAACAAGCCGGTCACCTACACGATCAACGGCGTGCCGACGCCGAAGACCACCAGCATGGATTACGTCTGGGAGACGCGCCTGCGCGTCCAGCGCGACTTCTGATCCCAAACTCGCTGACCCCAAGACTCGCTGACCCCAAGCCTGCGTCGCGGCTTGGGCCAACGAGCTGAACGCGAAAAGGCCCCGGTTCGCCGGGGCCTTTCTGATGTTCAGCCCCCGGGCGGCGCGGGCGCCGCATCGCCGGCATGTGCCGGGCGCGGGGCCGCATGCCTGAGAATGCGTCGTGCGAGCTAGGAGTCCTCGGCAACTGGAGCTATGCACGGTGGGTGACGGAAGCGCCCATGCGTGCGCCTGCCCAGGGCGCCAAGACCTTCTACGGCTGGTACATCGTCGGCGCTATGGTGCTCGTCCTGGCGACGACGGGCGGCTTGGCGTTCTACAATCTATCGGTGCTGCTGGAGGCCTTCGTCGCCGAGCGGCGCTTCCCGGTGGCAGCCGCGAGCGGCGCCACTGCCGCCTTCTTCATTTCGTCGGGCCTGGCCGGACTGGTCGCCGGGCGCCTTCTCGACCGCATCGACGGCCGCATCATCATCGTCACCAGCGCCGTGCTTAGCGCGCTGGCGCTGTCGGCGATCGGCCTGGTCGAGAAACTGTGGCACCTCTACGCCTTCCACATCATCTTCGGCCTCGCCTACGGCGGCTGCGGCCTGGTGCCGGCCATGACCATCCTGGCGCGCTGGTTCGACCGGAGGCGGGCGCTCGCCCTCTCGATCGCGATGACCGGGTTGTCCCTCGGCGGGGCGCTCATCACCCCGGTGACCGCCTGGGCGATCCGGCAGGTGGGGCTGGCGGGCGCCGGGCCTTGGCTCGGGGCAACGTTCTTTCTCGGCGTGGTGCCGGCCACGCTCCTGCTGCTGTATCCGACGCCCGAATCGAAGGGCCTCACCCCGGACGGGGACGTCCGGCCGGCGACCCAGTCCGGCCCATCGCTGCGCGGCGGCACGCCCTACGAAGAGGCAAGGCGCAGCCGCTTCTTCATCGCCGTGTCCATCGCCTACGTCTTCACCATGGCCGCGCAGGTCGGCGCGCTGGCCCATCTGTTCCGGCTGGTCACGACGCGCAACGGTCCGGACATCGCGGCGCTCGGCGTTTCGGTTCTCGCCCTGGCCAGCATTACCGGACGGCTGAGCGGCGGCTGGATTCTGCTCAAGGTCAAGAGCCGCAGCTATGCGCTGTTCTGGATGGTCTTCCATGCCGCGGCGCTGATGATCCTCGCCTTCGCACAGAATCCGGTGCTGATGCTGATCGCGATCGCGCTCCTCGGCCTGCCCGTCGGCAACCTGCTGATGATGCAGCCGCTGCTGCTCGCCGAGGCCTTCGGCACGCGTGACTATGGCCGCATCTATGCGACCGGTCAGTTGATCTCGGTGCTGGGCGTCGCCGCCGGGCCGCTGATCGTCGGCCTGCTGTACGACGCCAGCGGCGGCTATCTGGTGCCCTATCTCCTCGCGGGCGTGCTCGGCTGGTGCGGCGTCGCGACCCTCTTCGCCTCCGGCCCGACACCGCGGCCCATGATCCAACATTGAACCACGATCATGAGTCGCTGGCGGGCGGATCCGGGACCGCCGCCGTGCGCCGCCCCGATCGCGCCGCCATCGGCCTTGTTGAGCTCGATGGTGTTCTGTTCGGCCCGCCGGCGCGCGTTGGCGCGCCGGCACATCGCTCCTCTTTTGACCGTGTGACGGGTCAGCTGAAATCGATCAAAAGTCGCGCTGAATGCGCAGGCGCGTTTCCCAGATGTAGTCCATGCTGGTCGTCTTGGGATAGGTCACGCCGTTGATCGTGTAGGAGATCGGCTTGTTCGTATCTATGACGCGACCCGACGTGTTCTTCTGGGCGTAGAGCACCTCGGCGCCGATATCGAGCCCCTTGACCGGCGACCACACCAGATTGGAGCCGACGACGAAGAGATTGTAGTCCTTCAGGGCCGGCGAGTAGGCATAGGCGACGGCCTGCGACGGGGTGAAGTTCAGGTTGGCAGGGATGAGCGTGCCGCCGAGGCCGGCGTAGAGCGGACCTTGCGCGCTGCGGGCGCCGCTGCCGTAGCTGACCCCGGCGTAGCTGCCGAAGATGGCCTGGCGAACGGACGGCGTCCAATAGTGGAGGTACGACGCCATGACCGACCAGCTGTCCGTCAGCTTGATGTCGCCGTAAGCGTTGATGTAGCCGTCGAACGTGTCGAGGTTCATCCGGCCCCAGCTCTGGCAGGTGCGATTCGCGCCGCTGCACAGGGCGGTAATGCCGGTGTAGGACATGGCGCCTTTTGCAAACGCCGCTTGCAGCCAGAGCTGATCGCCGGGCGCGATCATGTCCAGCTTGACCTTCACGCCACCCTGGACCGCGTAGCCGTAGGCGGCGTCGGGGCGCTGGGTGGCGCGGACGCCGGAGATGCTGTTCTGGACGAACGAGCCCAGGCTGATCTGGTGCGTGGCGGCCGACAGCTGGGCCGAGCCCCAGCCGCCGTCGTAGCGCAGCACGCCCACGAAGTCGGGCAGCTGGTTGCGCTGGGCGATGTCGAGATAGGAGTAGGACGTCGGCAGCCCGGTCACCGGATCGAAGGTCAGGCCGACACCGCCGGGGAAGGTGGTGCCGTTGTAGGGCAGATTGCGCAGGCTGCTCGGCAGGGTCGAGTTGGCCGTGGGGTTGTTGGGATAGATGCCGCCGGCGGTGTAGATCGGCTGCCGCCGGAAGGTCGGGTCTTCCGCCGCCAGCGTCGCCGAGAAGCCGCCGCCGAGCTTGGCGGTGTAGGCAAGGCCGTTGGTGCTCTGCACCTCGGAGCTGGCGGTTTGGCCGATGAACTCCAGTTCGTGGCCGTAGAAGTCATAGAACGAGCTGAAGCGGCCGGCGGTGAGACCGGCGAACTGGATGAAGGCCTTGTCGGCCTCGACATACTTCTGGGCGCGGCCGAAGGTGTCGATGCCGGTGGCTGAGAACGCCTGCGCCTGGCGCTCGGCAGTGCCGGAGCGCAGCGGCCAGCCGCCGGTGCGGCTGGCGATCTCGAAGCGCACGAAGGTGCGCACCACACCCCATTCGGAGGCGGTGCGGGCGTCGACCTGCAGGCGGCCGAGGCCGCGATAGCCCGACGCGTCGGAGCCGACGTTCTTCAGCGGCGCCGTGTACTGGTATTCGAAGCGGGCGCGGCCGCCGACCCGGATGCAGGTATCGGTGCCGGGGATGTAGAAGAACCCTGGTCCATAGGCGGTGCAGACCCGCACGTATTCCACGGGCGCAGCCTTTGTCATGGGCAAGTCTGCAGCGTTCGCGCCTGCTGTCATTGATAGGCTTGCCGCTGTTCCAAGCAGAATTGCTCTCGCGTATGTCACCGTGATCCCCGTGCGTTGTTGAAAGCGCCGCAAGCTAGGCGCGCATGACGATTTTGGTCAACACGATCATCGCGTCAAAATCGGCCAAATAAGCTACATGTTGAATAAATATCACACAAATCGATCGATACACAACTACATATCGACACAAAGTATGAGATATAGCACTGAAATATCAGGAACATTTCTGTCACCAATTCGCTACATATCCAACGTATGTGCAATATATACATATATATTGTATATATGCATATATACTATGCCAATTTGATATTTGTGTAGATATGAGCTATAGAAGCGCCCCGACTTGATAGATTTTTCGTTGTACACCGGTTATCGGCTCGCCGAGCCTTGAGAGGCTTATTGTATGGTCACGCCCGATGAGCTCCCCATAACACGTACCCGCGAAACTAATCTGAATCTCCGCACGACCAATGAGGAGCGCGAACTTATCACGAGAGCTGCTCAAGTGGCTGGCAAGACCGTTACATCGTTTGTGATTGAAAGTGCCAGCAGAGAGGCTGTGAACGTGCTATTGGATCAACGACTATTTACTGCGCAAAGCGTTCAATTCGAGAGATTCATCGATGCTCTCGACAAACCACCGCCTGCGGGCCCGCGGCTGAAGAGGCTGATGAGACGCGCGCCGAGATGGGACGAGTAAGCCACACCGCGCCAGGGCTCATATGCTCGGTGCCCGTCCCCATCAACGAACATCACGACACCTCTCGTTTTGACTGCGGGAAGCCATTTCTAAATGAATGGCTACGAACAAAAGCCATGTCCAACATGGGCGGCAGCACTCGGACGTATGTCGTTACCTCAGGCCACCGTGTCGTCGGCTACTATACGCTCTCGACAGGGGCCGTAAGGCACATTCATTTGAGATCCAAGCTTGCTCACCGATCCCCGGAGCAAGTTCCCGTCCTGCTGATAGCACGCCTTGCGGTCTGCGAGACCTCCAGGAGAAACGGGCTTGGATCGGACCTGCTGGCCTATGCGTTGGTACAGTTGGCAGCCGCATCGAGGCTCACGAATGCTCGCGGCATCCTGGTGCAGGCCACTGACGACGATGCCCAGAATTTCTACCTTCGGCGTGCCGAATTCGTGGAATTCCCGCCGGATCCGCGGATCCTGGCCCTCTCCACCGACACGATCATCGACGGCGTGTCCTAGAGCGCTTTACGATTGGGTGGACTCACCCAATCGCAGAAAAGCGCTCCAGTTTCAAAAGGTTCTGAGCATTTCTCTGCCATTGGATGAGTCCACCCAATCGCAAAGCGCTCTGAGCGATCCAACCGCGCAAGAGCAATCGAAGGCGATAATCCTTTCACCTCAAGCGACGCGGCTTGGGGACATGTTCCGTCCCAGGCAGCATGAGGCGAACGCCCACACCTCCCCCGTTCTCGTCAATGATCTCGACGCCCAAGCGACCGAACGCCGACCGGATCGCTTTCAACGTCGATCGATGAGGCTTTCGCAGCCCACGCTCGAAATCGATCAGCGTCCGGAGAGATACGCCGGCTGCTCGCGCCACTGCATCCTGACTGCGGCCCAGAAGCACACGAGCGGCTCTACACTGCACTGGCGTCAATTCGAGATCCTTCATCTGGGCATGCACTCGTATTGTATGGCCCTGCCGCGCACGGGAGGCGTTTGGGCGCCCTCCCTCGGAGCCTCGCGGCGCCTGGAACAAGTCGCATGGAGGGCGCACGACAGGTCCCTGCGAATCATACGCGGTCGCGGTAGGCGAGCAGGCGCAGCGCGTTGAAGACGACGATCAACGTCGAGCCTTCATGCACCGCGACCGCAGGCCCGATGCCCAAGCCCAGGATCGTGGCCGGCACCAGCAACGCGACCACGCCGAGGCTGACGAACACGTTCTGGAGGATGATCGAGCGGGTACTCCGGCTGAGGCCTACGGCGAAAGGCAAATGCCTCAAATCATCCGCCATGAGTGCGACATCTGCGGTCTCCAGCGCGACGTCGGAGCCCGCCGCGCCCATGGCGATGCCGACCGTGGCGTTGGCCATGGCGGGGGCGTCGTTCACGCCGTCGCCAACCATGGCGACCTTGTCCTGGTCCCGCAGCGTCCTGATCGCCGCCACCTTGTCCTCGGGCATCAGGTCGCCCCAGGCCTCGTCGAGGCCGACGTCCCTGGCGATCGCGTCGGCCACCTTCTGGTGATCGCCGGAGATCATGGTCATGCGCGTGATGCCGAGCCCGCGCAGTCGCTGGAGCGCTTCGCGCGCCGCTGCGCGCGGCGTGTCCATCAAGCCGATGGCGCCGAGATCCTGCTGGCCGCGGCGCACCACCATCGTCGTCCGGCCGCCCTCACGCAGTGTCTCGATCGCCGTCGCGGTTGCCTGCCCCAGCGGCGCGATGCCGTCGGTGCCGAACATCTCGGCCTTGCCGATCCAGACCGTCTCGCCGGCGAGCGTCGCGGTCACGCCGCGCCCGGTCAGGCTCTGGAGGTCGCTAGCCTCGGCAACGTCGCCGCCGCCCAGCCGCTGGCGGCCGTCGCGTGCGATGGCCGCGGCCAGCGGATGATCGCTGAGCGCTTCCACGGCGACGGCCACGGCGAGCAATTCCTGCTCGGTCACCCCTTCGGCCGGCACGACATCGGTGATGCGCGGACGGCCTTCCGTCAGCGTGCCCGTCTTGTCGAAGGCAATGGCGCTCAACGAGCCCAGATTCTCGAGCGGCGCGCCGCCTTTGACCAGCACGCCGCCGCGCGCTGCCCGCGCCACGCCGGACAGCACGGCGCTTGGGGTCGCGATGGCGAGCGCACAGGGGCTGGCCGCCACCAGCACCGCCATGGCGCGGTAGAAGCTGGCGCTGAACGGCTCGTCGACCACCACCCAGGCGAACAGCATCACGACGGCAAGCGCCAGCACGGCGGGCACGAAAAGGCGCTCGAACCTGTCGGTGAAGCGCTGCGTCGGGGATTTCTGGGTCTCGGCCTCGCTCACCATCTTCACGACCTTGGCGAGCGCGGAGTCGATGGAGAGGCGCGTCACCTCCACCTCGATCGCACCGGCGCCGTTGATGGTCCCGGCAAAGACGCGCGAGGCGGCATCGACCGCATCAGGCCTGGCGCGCGCGCCCGTCACGTCCGCGACCGGGCGCTTGTCGACGGGAATGCTCTCGCCGGTGACCGGCGCCTGATTGATGCTGGATGCACCCTTCACCAGAAAGCCGTCGGCAGACAGCCGCTCGTTGGGGCGCACGACGACGATGTCGCCGATGCGCAGCTCTTCGACCGGCACCTCCCTGGTCTCGCCGTCACGGCGCACCGTGGCGGTGCGCGGGGCGAGCTCCGCCAGGGCCGCAATGGCCTGGCGGGCGCGGCCCATCGCGTAGTGCTCCAGAGCGTGGCCGAGGCTGAACAGGAAGAGGAGCAGAGCGCCTTCCGCCCAGGCGCCGAGGGATGCAGCGCCGGCGGCGGCGACCAGCATCAGCGTGTCGATCTCGAACGTCCTGAGGCGGAGGTTGTCGATCGCCTCGCGCACCGTGTAGAAGCCGCCGAAGACATACGCCGTGATGAAGCACGCCGTCGGCAGCCAGCCGGGCGCTGCCGCGAACAATTGTTCGATGGCGACGCCGATCGCCAGCATCCCACCGCAGGCAAGCGAGAAGATCAACTCGGTGTTGGGTCCGAGGATGCCGCCATGGGCGTGGTCGTGATCCTCGTCCTCGCCGACGTGCCCGGGCTCGCGGCTGACGCGGTCGCGGGAGCCATGGTCGTCTTTCGCCACCGCTCGCGGCTCGGCAACGGCCTCGACCGACGTGATGCCCATCTGGGAGAGCGCATCGCGGATCGCCCGCTCGGACCCACGCGCGCGATCGAACTCCACGCGCACCAGCCCGGCGGCGCTGGCCTCGGCTTCCAGGACGCCCGGCAGTGCCCGGAGGCGCCCGGCGACCGCGCGTGCGCGGCGTTCATGGGTGATCCGATCGACCTGCCACAGCGCATGTCCGAAGCGCTCGGTGAGCCCGGCCCCGGCGCTTACGGCGAGCGCACGGATGCGCGCGAGCGACACGACCGCGGGATCGTAGTGAACGCACAATTGTGCCGGCTCGCCGGCGCCGGCGGCGGCGACATGGACCTCGCCGATGCCGTCGCGGCCGCGCAGCTCGGTGATCAGCCGCGCCACGCAGCCATCGGCCGCGTCGGCGACCTCCGGCAGCAGGATCGGAATGTCCAGGCGGAGCTTTTCGGTCAATCTTGAAACTCCTCGTTTGATCGAAACCCACTCCCGAGCATCGGATCGGGCTGATGAGGCGGCTCCGCCTGCTCGTCGAAGCCTGCATCACCGTAAGCCCGGGCGTCTATTCGGCTGCCCCGAGCGAGCGGGGTGCCGCCTCCAACCGGCGGGCGACCGGCTTCGAGACCTCGGCCTTGCCGAACCGCACGTAGAGAGCGGGCAGCACCAGGAGGGTCAGCAGCGTTGCGCTGATCAGGCCGCCGATGACGACGGTCGCCAGTGGCCGCTGCACCTCGGCGCCCGTCGCCGTCGCCAGGGCCATCGGCACGAAGCCGAGCGAGGCCACCAGGGCGGTCATCGCCACCGGCCTCAACCTGGTCATGGCGCCCTCGAAGATCGCCTCCCGTTTGGATCTGCCTTCGGCGAGGAGCTGCTTGATGAAGGTCAGCATGACGAGGCCGTTGAGCACCGCCACGCCCGAGAGCGCGATGAAGCCGACGGCGGCCGGGACCGACATCGGCATGTCGCGCAGCCACAGCGCGGCGATGCCGCCGGTCAGCGCCAGCGGCACCGCGCTGAACACGAGCAGCGCGTCCCGCGGCGAGCCGAGGGCGGAGTAGAGCAGCAAGAAGATCAGGAAGAAGCAGACCGGCACCACGATCATGAGCCGCTGGCGGGCGGATGCGAGGTTCTCGAACTGCCCACCCCAGGAGAGGAAGTAGCCGGGCGGCAGCTTCACCTGCTCCGCCGTCTTGGCCTGGGCCTCGGCGACCAGGGAGCCGATATCGCGGCCGCCGCGGACGTTGGCGGTGACGACCACGCGCCGCCTGCCGTTCTCCCGGCTGATCTGGTTGGGGCCCTCCGCTACCACGAAGCTCGCCACCTGCTTCAGCGGCACGGAGGCGGCACGTCCGCTGGGCCCGGGCGGCAGGGGGACGGGGATATTCTCGAGCTCCTCGCGGCTCTCGCGCACCTGGTCGTTCAGGCGTACGACGATCGGGAACCGTCGATCACCCTCGAACACGACGCCGGCCTCCCGGCCGCCGATGGCCGCCCCGATGACCTCCTGGATCGCCGCCGTGCTCAGCCCCAGCCGCGCCGCCTCGACCTTGTTGAGCTTGATCTCCAGGAAAGGCAGGCCCGAGGTCTGCTCGACCTTGACGTCTTCCGCCCCCTCGATGCCGCGAAGGATCGCGGCGACCTGGTTGGCGGCCTTCAGCATGGGCTCGAATTCGTCGCCGAACACCTTCACGGCGAGGTCGCCGCGCGATCCCGCGATGAGCTCGTTGAAGCGCAGCTGGATCGGCTGAGAGAACTCGAAGACGTTGCCGGAGAGCTTCGAGACGGTGGCTTCGATCTGCTCCTGCAGGTCGGCCTTGGTCAGCTTGGGGTCCGGCCACTCCTCCTGCGGCTTGAGGATAACGAAGGTGTCGGACGCGTTGGGAGGCATCGGGTCGGACGCAACCTCGGCCGTGCCGGTCTTGGAGAAGACGTGGGCGACCTGCGGGAACTTGGCGATCGCCTGCTCGACCTTGAGCTGCATCGTCGTCGACTGGGACAGCGATGTGGAGGGGATGCGCAGCGCGTTCATCGCGATGTTCTTTTCGTCCAGCGTCGGAATGAACTCCGCCCCGAGGCGGGTGGACAGCCAGCCGGCCCCGACGAGGAGGAGGATCGCCGCAAGGATGAAGCTCACGGGCGAGGTGACGGCGCGCGTCAGGGCCGGCCGGTAAGCGGCCTTGAGGGCGCGCACGAACAGGTTGTCCTTCTCGTCCACGCGCCCCGTGATGACGATGGCGATGGCCGCCGGCACGAAGGTCAGCGACAGGATGAAGGCAGCCGCCAGCGCGATGATGACGGTCAGCGCCATCGGCTGGAACATCTTGCCCTCGACGCCCGTGAAGGTGAGGAGCGGCACGTAGACCAGGATGATGATGGCCTGTCCGTAGAGCGATGGCTTGATCATCTCCTCGGCGGAGGCTCTGACCGTCCACAGCCGCTCCTCGTCGTCCAGTCTTCGCCCGAGCTCCTGCTGCTTCTCCGCCAGGTGGCGAAGCGAGTTCTCGGCGATGATGACGGCACCGTCGACGATGAGGCCGAAATCGAGGGCGCCGAGGCTCATCAGGTTGGCGGAGATCTGCGCCTCCACCATGCCGGTCATGGTCATCAGCATGGCCAGGGGGATGACCATCGCGGTGATGATCGCCGCACGGATATTCCCGAGGAGGAGGAAGAGGATCAGGATGACGAGGGCCGCGCCCTCGATCAGATTCTTGGCCACCGTCTTCACCGTCGCCTCGACGAGGCGGGTGCGGTCGAGCAACGTCTGGACTTCGATGCCGGGCGGCAGCGACTTGCGGATCTCGTTCATCTTGGCGTCGACCGCCGCCGCGACGGTGCGGCTGTTCGAGCCGATCAGCATCAGGGCGGTGCCGATGACCGCCTCCTTGCCGTTCTCGCTGGCCGCGCCGGTCCGCAGGTCCCGCCCGATGCGGACCTCGGCCACATCCTTGACGCGCACCGGCACGCCGCCCCTCGTCGCGACGACGACGTTGCCGATCTCGTCCATGCTCTCCAGGCGCCCGGGCGAGCGCACGACGTAACCTTCGCCGTTGTCCTCGAGATAGCGGGCGCCCTGATTGGCATTGTTGGCTTCGAGCGCACGGGCGATGTCGCCGAACGACAGGTCGAGGGAGGCCAGCGTCGCCGGGTTGGGCTGGACGTGGTATTGCTTCTCGTAGCCGCCGATGGTGTCGACGCTGGCGATGCCGGGTACGGTGCGGATCTGCGGATTGATGATCCAGTCCTCGATCGTGCGCAGATAGGCCGTCTGCTCGAGCCCGGTGCGCAGCAGCTGCCCCTCCGGCGTCAGGTAGCTGCCGTTCGACTGCCAGCCCGGCTGCCCGTCCTCGCCCTTGGCGTCAGGGTCACGGCCGGCGTAGCGCACCGACCACATGTAGATCTCGCCCAGGCCCGTCGAGATCGGGCCCATATGCGGCTCGACACCCGGCGGCATCGATGCCTTGGCGTTCTGCAGCCGCTCGGCGACCTGCTGGCGTGCGAAATAGATGTCGAGCTTCTCGTCGAAGACCGCCGTGACCTGCGAGAAGCCGTTGCGCGACAGCGAGCGCGTGTACTCGAGCCCCTTGATGCCCGCGAGCGCCATCTCGATCGGATAGGTGACCTGCTTCTCGATGTCGAAGGGCGAGAGGGAGGGCGCGAGCGTATTGATCTGCACCTGGTTGTTGGTGATGTCCGGGACCGCGTCGATGGGCAACCTGGTCAGCGCATAGAGGCCGAAGGCGGCCGCCAGCAGCGACAGGAGCAGAACAAGCCAACGCTGTTCCACCGAGAAGGCGATGACGCGCGAGATCATGTCGGTGCCACCCGCTCAGTGTGCATGCTCGGCTTCGCTCTTGCCGAGCTCGGCCTTGAGCAGGAAGGTGTTGGCCACCGCGATCTCTTCCCCGGGCTTCAGTCCGGCGGCAACCTCGACGGTGCCGTCATCGGCCTTGCCCGGTTGGACCTCCCGCATCTCGAAGCCCGTATCGGTGCGGACGAAGGCGACCTTCTTGCCCCCGACGGTCTGGAGCGCCTGCCTGGGCACGCGCGCCTTCACCCTGTCCGTGCCGGTTTGTACTTCGGCGGTGACGAAGGTCCCCGGGCGCCAGGCGAAATCCGGGTTGGGCAGCGCCACGATCACGCGGGCCGAGCGGGTTTCGGCGTTCAGGAGCGGGCTGACGAAAACGACCTTGCCTTCCGCGCGCCTGCCCTCGTCGTCGCCCTGGCTCGGGGTGACGACGACGCGTGCGCCCTCCTTGACCTTGCCGAGATCCGCCGTCGGCACCGCGAGCTCGACCCAGACGGTCGACAGGTCGGCGACGGTGTAGATGTCGGGCGGATCGCCTTCCTTGCCGACCGCGGTCCCGACGTCGACCTTCCGCTCGACGATTCGCCCGGAGAGCGGCGAGCGCAGCTCATACTGGCGCAGGGTGGACGTGTTCGGCGTCGCCTCGTCCTGCTTTGCCAGCCTCGCCACCGTGTTGGCATCGAGCCCGAGCGCCGACAGCTTCTGCCGCGCCAGGTCCTGACGCAGCTTGGCTTCGAAGTAGACCGCCCTGGCGTTGAGGAGGGTGGACTCCGCCGCGATGCGCTTGTCCCAGAGCGCCTGCTGGCGATCGAAGTTCGTCTTTTCCAGGTCGGCCTTCACCGACGCCGTCAGGTATTCGCTCTTGGCATCGGCGACCTCGCGGCTGTCGAGCACGGCGACGATCTCGCCCTTCTCGACACGATCCCCGAGGCGCTTGCGCATGTCGGCGACCGTGCCGACGACCCGTGCCGGCACCCGCGCGATCCGGTCGGCATCCGGCGTGACGGTGCCCGGCACCTGGATATGCCGGTCGATGGCCCCCCCTTCCACGCGGGCAACCACGATCCCCTCGCTGGCCACCTGCTCGGCGGTCATCTTGATATGTCCTTCCTCGCCTTCTGCCTCCGAGTGGGCGTGGCCGCCGTCGGGTGCGGGCGCCGCCCCATGCCCGCCGGTTGCGGCGCCGGTGCCCGTCTCCGCGCTCGTCGGCCCGGGCGTGTCCGCCACGGGGGATCCCACGGCGGCGGGGGCAGGAGCTTTGGCGGAGGAGGCGTGCGCCCAGGCATTGTCAGCCGACGCGGCGGCAACGGTGACCACCAGGAAAAGAACAATGAGGAATCGCATGGAATCGAACTCACGCAGGCAACGGACCCCGAGCGCTCGGGGCGTCGCGACGGCGGCCTGGTCGTGGGGATGACGGGGCGCGGCCCCGCGCGACCGGGGCCAAGCGGTTGCCCGCTCCGGCTGGAGGTCCGGAGCGGGCAAGTCACGGTGCGAAGGGGGCCGTAATCGCACCGCGAAGGGCGGTGAGTGCGATGACCGCTGACGGCTATCCGAGCCCGAAGCCGATGGCGGCCGCTAGAGCATTTCGCCATTGGATGGACCCATCCAATGGCAGAGAAATGCTCATAGTGTTTTGAATCTGGAGCGCTTTTTTGCGATCGGGTGAGTCCACCCAATCGCAAAGCGCTCTAGCACGACGAAGATGAAGAGGAGCGGCAGTGTCGGCATCGGCCAGCCCGCGAAAGCGGCGTCGATCCGCTCATGGGCTCACAGCTTCTTGCCGAGGCTGTGGCCGTGAGCATGACCATCGTTCTCGTAATGGGCGGGCTTGCCGTCGCGGCCGACCTCCTGCGCTTCCCGGACGCGTGGGTCGTTGCGATGCAGCGGCCCGCCGGCAATGTCCCCATCGTTGGGAACCTCGAGGGTGGGGGTCGAGGTGTTGCCGTGCCCGTCGTTGGCCAGCGCCGGAGCGGCCGTCGCGGCGAGCATGCTGGCGGCAAGTGCGACGGCGAATGTTCGCTTCATCAATCCGGCTCCTGCGCTTGGCGGCCGACGGCCGCGTCGGAGCACGAGATATCGAAGCTGTTTGTCGCGTGGACGCCGCGTTTGTGACGAAGTGTGTCAGCCGGTGGCCGTGCCGGCGCGGGGCAGCGAAAACTCCGCCCGCAGCCCGCCCCCCGGCCGGTTGGCCAGGCCGAGCGTGCCGCCTTCCGCCTCGATGGCCCGGCGGGCGATGGTCAGCCCGAGGCCGGTGCCCCCCGTGCCGCGGTTGCGCGAGGCGTCGAGGCGCACGAACGGCTCGAAGACGCGATCGATATCTGCGGGCGCGATGCCCGCGCCGCCGTCGTCCACCCTGATCATCAACATGGAACCGCAAATCTCGAGCGAAAGACGCGCCCTCGCGCCGTAGCGGACCGCATTGTCGACCAGGTTCTCCACGGCTCGCCGCAGGGCCACCGGCCGCACCGTGGCCAGCGCACGGTCAGGCCCCCTGTAGGCCGCGTCCTTGCCGTCATCGGCGGCTGCATCTGCCACGCTCATGAGGAGACTGGCGACGTTGGTGACGCGGCGCGGCTCGGGATCGGCGTCGCCGCGCAGATAGGCCAACGTCGAATCGACCATTGTCTGCATGTCGTCGAGGTCGCCGACCAGTGCTCTGCGCTGCTCCTCGTCCGTCAGGCTGTCGAGCTGGAGCCGCAGGCGCGCCAGCGGCGTGCGCAGGTCGTGAGAGACGGCTGCCAGGGCCTGCGTGCGCTCGACGACCAGGCGCTGGATGCGCTCCTGCATCGCGTTGAGCGAGCGCCCGATGTTGCGCGTCTCGTCGGGACCGATCTCGGGGACGGGCACCATGTCGCTGCGTCCGATCCGATCGGTGGCGAGATTGAGTTCGCGCAGTGGCCCCGCAATGCGATGCATCAGCACGACCGCGGCAAGCCCGACGAGCATGGTCATCAACGTCGACAGGAGCGCCCATGGCACCAGCAGGGCGAGGCTCGGCGCGTGAGCGGACCGGAACGTCAGAAAGCTGCCGTCCGGTAGGGGAAGGGCGCCGCGCAGGTCCTGCTGGTGCAGCGGATCGGCCGGCCCTTCCATGGAGAGAGCGAGCCCGACGCCGAGGCCTGGCTCGAGGGCCAGGACGCGGCTGCGCAAGGCCCACAACGCCGGGTCGCCGCGCTCACGGAGGGGGGATGTGTTGGCCCAACTGATTTCGAAATGTGGCGACGACAGCGCCCGCGCCTCGGCGCCGCGCTCGGCGGGGGCGCGCCGCAGCACGGCTTCCCGGGCGAGAACGAGCTGCGTCGCGACCTGATGGGCGAACGCCTCGTCGGAGGCCGCTACGGCCGACTGGCGGTACAGCAGCAACGCGCCGGCATGGATGACGAGGACGGCCAGCAGGAGAACCGCAACGGTACGGCCTTCCAAGCTGCGCGCCAGGATGGCCAGGCGTTTCATGCCCGCTCGACCTTGGCGGCCAGCATATAGCCGGAGCCGCGCACCGTCTTGATCACGGCAGGCGACCCTTCCGGCGGCTCGAGCTTCCGCCGCAGGCGGCTGACGAGGGTGTCGACGCTACGGTCGGATGGCGATCCCATCCGCGCACGGCTCATCTCGAGGATCTGCTCCCGGCCAAGCACGCGCCCGGGATGTTCGAGGAAGACCAGGAGGAGGTCATACTCCGCGCCGGACAAGTCAACGCTGGCTCCCTCCGGGTCGAGCAGCGTGCGGGCGCGCAGCTCCAGCCGCCAGCCCGAGAAGGTCAACACCTCGGAGCGCGATGCGGCGCCGGGCTGGGGCGCGATAAAGGCGCGCCGCAGCACGGCCCGGATGCGCGCCAGCAGCTCCGGGCGGCCGAAGGGCTTTGCGATGTAGTCGTCGGCGCCCAGCTCGAGACCGAGCACCCGATCGGCTTCCTCGTTGCGTGCGCTGAGCATGATGACGGGAACCGTGCTCGTCGTCCGAATCGCCCTCAGCAGCTCGAGCCCCGACGCTCCCGGCAACATCACGTCGAGTAGGACGAGGTCGACCCCCGCCTCGGGAAAGAGGCTCCACATCTCGGCGCCACTGCGACAACCCGTCACCCGGTAGCCGCTTTCGCGCAGCGCCCGGCTGACGAGCATACGCATGCCGTCGTCGTCCTCGACGAGGAGGACGTGCGCCTCGGGGGACTTGAGCGTCGCTGCATTGGCCCTATCCACGCAGGCTCCTTCCGCAAGCTGACCTGAGCGCCTCCGTCCGATCGACGGGAATCGACCGATCGGAGGGAAGCGCCTCAGCTTCAAGACATTTCGGCGTTTCGACCCGATCGCATGATCACATCGGACCGGACAATCCGCCAAGCCGCGGCGGGCCGGCCCGGTGTTGCCACGGGGCGCCTGGCGTCGCCTATGCTATGGCTGCGGACGCGAACTTGATCGGCCCAGCCGGACGGAGCCGGCTCGACCGGGACGCCCACCGGGTCACGAAGGTGCTGTGTGAACGAACCCCAGCCGGGTCCTTCTGCCGGACTTGATCGCCATAGCCCCCGGCGGTTCTCGCACCTGTGGGGTGCGCAACGGTCGCGCAAGAGCGCGTCGTTCCGGCGACGCGTCCTGCTGCTCGTCCTGGCACTCACGGCCCCGGCACTGGCCTTGGCGGCGGGCGGCTTCTATTCGGCCTACATCACCCAGCGGCGGGCCACCGAGACGCTGCTGACACGCACCACCCGTGCCCTGGCGCTCAGCGTCGACCGGGATCTGGCGGTCGCCGAGGCGTCGCTCAGGACGCTGGCGCTGTCGCGGCAACTCGTCGACGGCGATCTCCGCGCCTTTCACGATCTCGCCGCGAAGGCGGCTCCGCTGGAAGGCTCCTGGCTCGTCCTGTCCGATCCGGCAGGCACTCCGCTGCTCAGCTCCAAGCAACCTTTCGGCGAGGCCGTGCCGCCCGACCTGAGCGCAGGCGAGGCCGCCACCCTGGCCCGCACGCAGGCGACCGACCTAGCCTTCGGCCAGCTGTCGCCGACCCCGGGACTGTGGATCGTCAAGGTCCACCTTCCCGTCCTGGCGCACGGCAAGGTCGCCTATATCCTCTCCGCCCTCATTCCACCGCAGACGTTCGAACGGCTGATGGGCGAGCAGGGCCTCTATCAGAGCAGTTGGGTCGCCGCCGTCCTCGACGACACCGGCCGGGTGGTCATGCGCTCGCGCGGGGGCGAAGACTTCGTCGGCCAGCAGGCATCCGCCTCGCTCAGCCTCGCGCTCAAATCGGCGCCGGAGGGCGCGGTGAGCTCAACGACCCTGGATGGCGTGCCGGTACGGTCCTTCTTCAGCCGCACTCCCCGCTACGGCTGGTACTTCGTCGTCGGCTATCCGCTCTCCGAGCTGAGCGGCTCGCTGCTGCGGTCACTCGCCTGGTTCGGGGCCCTCGCCCTGGCGATCGGCCTCGGGCTCGCCTACGCGGCTGTCCTGCTGCACTCGCTCCTGGGATCCGTCCGTCGGCTGCAGGGGACGGCCGGCGCGCTGGGGACCGGCATGCAGGCGGTGCTCAAACCGACCGGCGTCGTCGAGTTCGACGCGGTCCAGCGGGCCTTCGCCGACACGGCCGGCCAGCTGCATATGCGCAATGCGGAGCGTGACCGCGTGCTCGGCCTGTTGCGCGAGAACGAGCAACGGCTCGAATTCGCCCTGGAGGCGGGAGAGCTCGGGACGTGGGCCTACGATCCCCGCCACGGCGTGCTGACGGGCTCGGACCGCGCGCGGGCCATCATCGGCCTGCCCGTCGATACCGGCCTGACGCTGGCGGACCTGATTGCCGTCGCCCACCCGGATGATCGCGACCGGCTGCAGGCGGCCATCGAGCGGGCCACGGTCTCGGGCCGCTCGTTCGCCATGGACTTGCGGGTGGTGTGGCCGGACCGGAGCGTGCACTGGGTCGACGTCAGAGGGCTGCCGGTGGCGCGTGGCGACGTGCCGCCGCTGCTGATCGGCATGGTGCAGAACATCACCGAGCGCAAGACCGCCGAGAACCGCCAGCAGCTGCTGGTCCGCGAGCTCAATCACCGCGTCAAGAATTCGCTCGCGACGGTGCAGTCCATCGCCCTGCTGACCAGACGCTCGGACGACAAGAGCGAGGACGTCTGGGACGCCTTCGAGCGACGGCTGATCGGGCTCGCCAAGACCCACGACCTGCTCACCGCGGAAAGCTGGAACGGCGCCTCGCTGGCCAGCGTCTTCGCCAACGAGCTCGACCCCTACCAGGACGTGAATCGCACGCGCGTCACCCTCAAGGGCGATCCGACGCGCCTCAACGCGCGGGCGACGCTGACCCTCGGCCTCTGCGTCCATGAGCTTGCGACCAACGCAGCGAAGTACGGCGCGCTCTCGGTGCCGGCAGGCCGCGTCGAGGTCTCCTGGCGCGAGGTCGAAGGCGAAGCGGGATCGACGCTGGTGATCGACTGGCGCGAAAGCGGCGGCCCCACGGTCGCCCCGCCGTCGCGGCAGGGCTTCGGCTCGAAGCTGCTGGAGCGCGGCTTGCGCCGCGAACTGGCGGCGGAGATCGCCCTGGACTATGCGGCGGACGGGCTGCGCTGCACCATCCGCCTGCCGCTCGCCCGGATCATAGCCGCATCGCCGCCGGTCGAGCAGCTCGGTCCCAAGGCCTTTCCCGATCGGGGGTGATCGGCTAGAGCATGATCCCAAAAAGTGGACGCCGGTTTTTGGATAAGATCATGCTCAAAACAAAGACTTAGAGCGGGATGATGATTCGAAGATAAATCATCCCGCTCTAGCGCCGGCGCGCAAGGCTCCGCAGGTGCGTATGCTTCAGGCGCTGCCGGCGAACGACCGTCTGAACTTGGCCATGCCGCCGATCCAGCGGTCGTAATTGTCGGTCTTCTTCTTCATATAGCCGGCGACTTGCGGGTGCGGCAGGATCAGGAAGGTCTCCTTGTCCAGCCCCTCAACCACGACCTCGGCCAGCTGGGCCGGCGTCAGCACGCCGTCGACGTGCTGCGGTCCTTCGCCGCCCGCGCGCAGCATCGGCGTGTCCACCGCCTGGGGCGCCAGCACCGACACGCGGATGCCCTGGTCGCGGTGGGTGATCGCCAGGATTTCGGCGAAGCCCACGGCCGCGTGCTTGGTGGTGGCATAGACGGCGCTGCCGATCTGCGACAGCAGGCCGGCGGCGGATGCCGTGTTGAGGAAGTAGCCGCCGCCGCGCGCCGCCATGCGCGGCACCAGCGCCCGCGCCGCGTAGACGTGCGCCATGACGTTGACGTCCCAGCTGCGCTGCCAGACGGCGTTGGCCGCGGCGCCGACGAAGTTCGGATCGGAGCCGGTGAAGTCGCCGATGCCGGCATTGGAGCAGAACAGGTCGATCGGCCCGTGCAGGGCCTCGGTCTTGTCGATGAGGCCGATGACCTCTTCCTCTTTGGACACGTCGCAGCCGAAGGCCGTGGCGCCGATGGCCTTGCCGACGCCCTCCACCTTGGGCTTGTCGATGTCGGCGATCACCACCGCCTTGGCGCCCTCCTTCAGGAAGCGCTCGGCGAGCGCGCGGCCGATGCCGTCGGCGCCGCCGGTGACCACGATGACCTTGTCCGCGATCTTCATCGCTCAGTCCTCTCGTTTCGAATCGCCGCTCCCGCCGGACGGCACGGCCGGGTCAATAGGCGTTGCGGCGGGCGAGCCGGTCGGCGTGGAAATTGGCGTCGCCGAACAGCTCCTGGCCGACGCGCGCGCGC
Organism: Chelatococcus sp. KU-N122; assembly: GCF_055391085.1. NCBI lineage: Bacteria > Pseudomonadati > Pseudomonadota > Alphaproteobacteria > Hyphomicrobiales > Chelatococcaceae > Chelatococcus > Chelatococcus sp. KU-N122. The sequence goes on from NZ_AP043981.1 coordinate 8,628,310, forward strand.
TTCATGAACAAGCCGAGATCGAACTCGTCGGTCATGCCCATGCCGCCGTGCATCTGGACCGCCTCGCGGACCGCGAGGCCGGCGCTCGAGCCGGCGCGCGCCTTCGCCACGGAGACGATCTGACCGGCGCCGTCGACATTCTCATCGAGCACCTGCAGCGCCTTGAGCACGGCCGCCTTGGTGACCTCCAGCTCGCTGAACAGGTGCGCGGCGCGATGCTGCAGCCCCTGGAACTCGCCGATGAACTTGCCGAACTGCTTGCGTTCCTTGAGGTAGCCCATGGTGCGCGTGAACGCCTCTTCGCCGACGCCGACGAGCTCGGCCGCCACCACGGCGCGGCCGACGTTGAGCGTGGTCTCCAGCAGGCCGTAGCCGCCGTCGATCTCCCCGAGCACCGAATCGGCGTCGACCTCGACGTCGTCGAAATCGATGCGGGCGGCGTTGTGGCTGTCGACCATGACGGTCCGCTCGGTCGCCAGCCCCTTGGCGCCCGGCTTCACCAGGAACAGCGTGATGCCGTCAGGCGCGCCGGCGCTGCCTGCGGTGCGGGCCGCGACGATCAGGAGATCGGCGACGTGGCCGTCGAGCACGAAGGTCTTGGCACCCTTGAGCCGGAAGCCGTTGCCGGCGCGCGTGGCGGTGAGCGCGATCCTGGCCGGCCCGTGCTTGGGGCCCTCGTCCACGGCGAGCGTGGCGATCAGTTCGCCCGCCGCGATCTTCGGCAGATAGGCGCCCTTCTGCTCGTCGTTGCCGCCGCGGGCGAGCGCGGTCGCCGCGAGCACGGCCGTCGACAGGAACGGCGTCGGAGCGAGCGTGCGGCCGATCTCTTCGGCGACGATCCCGGCCTCGACGTGGCCGAGCCCCAGGCCGCCATGGGCCTCCGGCACCAGGATGCCGGCAAATCCCATTTCGGCGAACTGCTTCCACAGGTCGCGCGAGAAGCCCGTCTCGTCGCGGCCGTCGCGCAGCCGGCGCAGATAGGCGATCGGCGCCTGTTCACTGATGAAGCTGCGCGCGCTGTCGCGCAGCATGGCTTGTTCGTCATTCAGCACGAGCGGCATGATCGGGTCCCGACGAAGGGGTGAAGGGCTGGGCATGCCCCGATCGGATGCGATGATCCGAGCGGGTGGACATGCCCCACGTTCTCAAAGCCTGGGTGCGTCCGGGCAGAGGTGCTGCCTCAGGCGCCCGGCAGCTCCAGGATGCGCTTGGCCACGATGTTGAGCTGCACCTCCGAGGTGCCGCCCTCGATCGAGTTGGCCTTGGTGCGCAGCCACGCGCGCGCCGCCGCACCATGGTCGGACCGCTCGCTCTCCCACTCCAGGGCGTCGGAGCCGCCGGCCGACATCAGCACCTCGTGGCGGCGCTTGTTGAGCTCGGAGCCGTAATATTTGAGCACCGACGAATAGGCTGGGTGGATCTGCCGGCGCTTGGCGAGATCGCCCGCGCGCTCCATGGCCAGCTCGAAGGCGATCTCGTCGATCTCCAGGTTGGCGACCTCGCCCCGCAGCAGCGGGTCGGCCAGCTCGCCGCGATCGTCGAGGCCGACGCTGTCGGCGGCGACCTGATGCACCGGGCGGTGAGCCCGGCCGCCCATGCTGCTGATCGAGTTGCGCTCGTGCGTCAGCAAATACTTGGCGATCTCCCAGCCCTTGTTGAGGGTGCCGACGAGTTGCTCCTTGGGCACCTTCACGTCGTCGAAGAAGGTCTGGCAGAACGGCGACTTGCCGGAGATCAGCAGGATCGGCTTGGTCGAGACCCCGGGCGAGGCCATGTCGAAGAGCAGGAAGCTGATGCCTTCGTGCTTGGGCGCCGTCAGGTCGGTGCGGACCAGGCAGAAGATCCAATCGGCCTTGTCGGCGTAGCTCGTCCAGATCTTGGCGCCGTTGACGAGGTAGTGGTCGCCCTTGTCCTCGGCCTTGGTCTGCAGCGAGGCCAGGTCCGATCCGGACCCCGGCTCCGAATAGCCCTGGCACCAGCGGATCTCGCCCCGCACGATCTCGGGCAGGAAGCGGCGCTTCTGTTCGTCGCTGCCGTACTTCAGCAGCGCCGGCCCGAGCATCCAGATGCCGAAGGACGAGAGCGGCGAGCGGCAGCCGAGCGCCCGCATCTCGGCCGCCAGGATCTTGGCCTCCTCGCGCGAGAGCCCGCCGCCGCCGTATTCGGTCGGCCATTCCGGCGTGGTCCAGCCCTTGGCAGCCATCCGCTCGAGCCAGAGGCGCTGCCCGTCCGACTTGTAGCTCGGATGGCGGCCGCCCCAGACGACGTCGTCCTCGTCCTCCGTCGGCGTGCGCATGTCGGCGGGACAATTGGCTTCGAGCCAGGCCCGGGTCTCGGTGCGGAATTTGTCCAGATCGGCCATCGTCCCCTCCCTCCACGTCGTCTCATGGGCCGGGCGTGCCGCCCGGCCGGCCGTCAGTCCATCGTCACCACGACCTTGCCCATGGCCTTGCGGGCGGCGAGATGGGCGATGGCGTCGCCGGCCCTGGCCAGGGGAAAGCGCTCGGAGACGTGCGGCTTGACCAGTCCCTTCTTGTAGAAGTCCATCAGCTCGGCGATGCTTTCGCCGAAGCCCTTGTTGTTGCGCGCCACCCAGGCCCCCCAGAACACGCCGACGATCTGGCACGACTTGAGCAGCGTGAGATTGAGCGGAATGGCGGGGATGCCGGCGGGGAAGCCCACCACCAGGAAGCGGCCCTCCCAGCCGATCGCCCGAAGCGACGCCTCGGCATAGTCGCCGCCGACGCCGTCGTAGACCACGTCGGCGCCCTTTTCGCCGCATGCCTGCTTGAACAGGTCGGCCAGCGCCTTCTTGCCGTCCTTGTCGAACGGCCCGCGCGGATAGACGACGACGTCGTCGGCGCCGTGCTTCCTGACGAAGTCGGCCTTGTCCTGGGACGACACGCCGGCGATGACGCGGGCGCCCATGGCCTTGCCGAGCTCGACCGCCGCCAGGCCGACGCCGCCGGCCGCACCCAGCACCAGCAACGTCTCACCGGGCTTGAGCTCACCGCGCTCCTTGAGCGCGTAGTGCGAGGTGCCGTAGGTGAGGATGAAGGCGGAGGCCTCGTCGAACGGCATGCTGTCCGGCATGGGAATGCAGCGGAACTCGTCGACGACGACCTTCTCGGCCATGCCGCCATGGCCGGTCGAGCCGATGACGCGGTCGCCGACCTTGACCTTGGTTACGTTGTCGCCGACCGCCTCGACGATGCCGGCGACCTCGCCGCCCGGCGAGTAGGGACGCTCGGGCTTGAACTGGTACTTGTCGACGATCATCAGCGTGTCGGGATAGTTGACGCCGCACGCCTTGATGTTGAGCAGCACCTTGCCCGGGCCCGGCTTCGGATCGGCGACCTCCTCCAGAACGAGGGTCTCCGGTCCGCCGACCGCCTTGCTCAAGATCGCCTTCATGTGCGCCGCTCCGTATCCGTTCGCTATTGTTGGACCAGATCCCGTTCCGGACCTGCCGCGTCGTGGCCAGGTCGAGCCCGGCTACGACGTTGGAAGCTATGGGTGTCCCGCCATGCGCTAATTGATGGTCACGCCGCCGTCGATGACCATCACCTGGCCGGTCATGAAGTTGCCTGCAGGGGAAGCCAGGAACACCGCTGCGCCCGCGATCTCGTCCGGCGTGCCGATACGCTTGAGCGGCGCCGTCGATGTGCTGCGCTCCAGCGTGGCGGGATCGTCCCACAGCGCCTTGGCGAAATCGGTCTTGATCAGGCCGGGCGCGATGCAGTTGACGCGCACGTTGCTCGGCCCGAACTCGGCCGCCAGGTTGCGGGCCAGCTGCAGGTCGGCGGCCTTGGAAATGCAATAGGCGCCTATCACCGTCGAGGCGCGCAGGCCGCCGATGGACGACACGATGGTGATGGAGCCGTCCTTCCGCTCCAGCATCTGCGGCGCCACCATGCTGATCAGCCAATGGTTGGAGACGATGTTGTTGTCGAGGATCTTGCGGAACTGGTCGTCCTTGATGCCGGCCATCGGCCCGTAATAGGGGTTCGATGCCGCGTTGCAGACGAGGCTGTCGACCCGGCCCCATTTGGCCATGGTGGTGTCGACGAGGCGCTGCAGATCCTCCTTCTCGGAGATGTTGGCCGGCGCCACGATGGCACGCTCCTCGCCGTGCCGGTCGTTGATGACCTTGGCCACCTCCTCGCAGGGCCCTGCCTTGCGCGACGAGATGACGACCTTGGCGCCATGCTCCGCCATGCGCTCGGCGATCGCCCGGCCGATGCCGCGGGACGAACCGGTGACGATCGCAACCTTGCCTGTCAGATCGAACAGTGTGGACATCGCGCTGATTCCCTCGCCTGCGTTGCTTCTTGCGTACATCGGCGACGGCAGTGGCCCGGCCACTGCCGATCGCGCTCGGGCCAGCGTCAGGCCCCAGCCTTCTTGGCGTAATCCCAGGCCATGACCGCCAGCGGCTCGGCCCGCTCGCCGGCCTCGATCGCCCGCGGGCTGGCCGCGGTGCCGTCACGGACGCGCCCGGCGATGCCCTGGGAGATCGCCGACAACCGGAACAGGTTGTAGGCGAAGTACCAGTTCACGTCGGGGATGCCGTCGCGGCCGGTGGCCTTGCAGTAGATGTCGATGACCTCGTCGACGTCGGGAATGCCCAGCGCCTTGAAGTCGATGCCGCCGAGCGAGGCGCGCCCGTCGTAGGGCATGACCCAGCCCTGGATCACATAGGTGAAGTCCGCCAGCGGGTCACCGAGCGTCGACAGCTCCCAATCCAGCACCGCGAGCACGCGCGGCTCCGTCTTGTGGAACATGATGTTGTCGAGGCGGTAGTCGCCATGCACGACGGAGGTGCGTGTCTGCTCCGGCACCGTGCGCGGCAGCCACTCGATCAGGTTCTCGACCGCCTCCATGCGGCGCGTCTCGGACGCCCGGTACTGCTTGGTCCAGCGGTCGATCTGCCGGGAGAAGTAGTTGCCCGGGCGGCCGAAGTCGCCGAGGCCGATGGCCTGCGGATCGAACTGGTGCAGTTGCGCCAGCGTCTCGATCTCCGAGCGGTAGAGGCGGCCGCGATCTTCCTTGCTGAGCGAGGGCAAGCCGCCGTCCCACAGCACCCGGCCTTCCTCCATCGACATGATGTAGAAGATCGTGCCGATGATGCTCTCGTCCATGCACAAGCCGTAAGGCCGCGCGACGGGGAACCCGGCGCCGTGAAGCGCCGAGATCACCTTGAACTCGCGGTCGACCGCGTGAGCAGACGGCAAGAGCTTGCCCGGAGGCTTCCGCCGCAGGACGTAGGACTGCGCCGGCGTCCGCAGGCAGTAGGTCGGGTTCGACTGACCGCCCTTGAACTGCTCGACCGTCAGAGGGCCCTTGTAGCCCTCGACATTGTCCTTCATCCAGCCTTCGAGAAGCGCCTGGTCGAACCGATGGCGCTCCTCGACGGGCTTGGTACCGGCGAAGATCTCCTCCGCGCTTGCGCTCTCTGCACTCACTGGGCGCGATGCTCCGCGTTCGAGTAACGGGCGAACTCCAGGCGCGCGATCGCCCGGTTGTGAACCTCGTCCGGGCCGTCGGCGATGCGCAGGCTGCGAATCCCCGCATACATCTTGGCCAGGCCGAAATCGGTGGTGACGCCGCCGCCGCCGTGCGCCTGGATGGCGTCGTCGATGATCTTCAGCGCGATGCGCGGGCCCGCCACCTTGATCATGGCGATCTCGAGCTGAGCCGCCTTGTTGCCGACCTTGTCCATCATGTCGGCGGCCTTGAGGCAGAGCAGCCGGGTCATCTCGATGTCGGTGCGCGCCTCGGCCACGCGCTGCTCCCAGATCGACTGCTCGGCGACCTTCTTGCCGAAGGCAGTGCGGGACTGGAGCCGCTTCACCATCTTCTCCAGCGCCCGCTCGGCGACGCCGACCGTGCGCATGCAATGATGGATGCGGCCCGGGCCCAGGCGGCCCTGGGCGATCTCGAAGCCGCGGCCCTCGCCGAGGATGAGGTTGTCGGCCGGCACGCGGACATTCTCGAACAGAACTTCGCCGTGGCCATGGGGGGCGTCGTCGAAGCCGAATACCGGCAGCATGCGCAGGATCTTCACGCCGGGCGTGTCGAGCGGCACCAGGATCTGCGACTGCTGCTGGTGGCGGGCCGCCTCAGGGTCGGTCTTGCCCATCAGGATGCCGATCTTGCAGCGCGGATCGCCGACGCCGGACGACCACCACTTGCGGCCGTTGATGACGTAGTGATCGCCCTCGCGGCGGATCGAGGTCTCGATATTGGTGGCGTCGGAGGAGGCGACCAGCGGCTCCGTCATCAGGAAGACCGAGCGGATCTCGCCCGCCATCAGCGGACGCAGCCACTGATCCTTCTGCTTGCGCGTGCCGTAGCGGTGCAGCACTTCCATGTTGCCGGTATCGGGCGCGGAGCAGTTGAACGCCTCGGAGCCGAAGGTGACCTTGCCCATCTCCTCGGCGCACATGGCGTATTCGAGGTTGGTCAGGCCGGCGCCGCGGTAGTCGTCCTCGTCGTGCTCGGCGTTCGGCGCCAGGAAGAGGTTCCACAGGCCTTCAGCCTTGGCCTTGGCCTTGAGATCCTCGAGGACCTTGATAACCTTCCAGCGCTCCTCGCCGACCACGTTCATCTCTTCGGCATAGGCCGCCTCGGCCGGATAGACGTTGTCGTCCATGAACTTGCGGACGCGATCGCGCCAATACTTCTGCCGTTCGGATGTGGTGAAGTCCATGATCGCTTTCCTCTCCTCGGTCACATTAGTGGCACCTCGAGCCCTGGGGCGAGGCGCGCCTTTGATCGATGTTGGCGACACGGTTATCAGGCCGCACGCGCCCTGAGAACCAAATTTTTTATCTCGGATGCGCCGCCGGCCGATCCGGGCCAGCGCCTGCCGACGCCCCAGCCGAGCCGTGGGCCACCTGCCCAGGCGGCGCCTCGTCAGCAGCAACCTACGGCCTCCAGCGCTTGACACAAGCTCCTTGCTCTGGAACGTCGAGATTATCAACCTAGCGCTTGTTTGTCTGAAGGCCGCATCATGGAGCTTGAGAAGCCGCGGGGCCCGCTTGCCGATCTCGGCGGCGCCAGGCCACCCGCACCGGATTGGTTCGCGGCGGCCCTGGCACGGACGCCCGAGCGCGTCCTCGTGCCGGTCGCCGGCGCCCGCATCGAGACGCTGATCTGGGGCGAGCGCGACCGGCCCGGCCTGCTGTTCCTGCACGGCAACGGCGCCCACGCGGACTGGTGGAGCTTCATCGCGCCCTTCTTCGCCGACGACTACCGCGTCGCGGCCATGTCGTGGTCCGGCATGGGCGGCTCCGACCGGCGGCCGCACTACACCCTCGATCTGTTCGTCCAAGAAATTCTCGAGGTCGCGCAGGCGGCCGGGCTGTTCGACCACGGGGCGCCGATCGTCGTCGGCCACTCCTTCGGCGGCACGCCGCTGATCGCTTGCGCGGCACGGCACGGCGAGCGCCTGAAGGCGGCGGTGGTGGTGGATACGCCGATCATGTCGCCCGAGGTGCGGCGCGAGCGGCGCGCCCGTCGCGGCGAGCCGCGTGAGCCGCGCGACCACCAGATCTATCCGACGCTGGAGGCGGCGCTCACGCGCTTCCGCTTCCAGCCGTCGCAGCCGTGCGAGCACCTCTACATTGCCGACCACATCGGCCGGACGTCGCTTCGGCAGCAGCCATGCGGCGGCTACAGCTGGCGCTTCGATCCGTTCATGTGGAAGGACTACCGCAGCGGCAACCCGACCATCGATCTGCCCGGCGTCCGCTGCCCGGTGGCGATGATGTACGGTGCGAAATCCTCGTTCCTGGCGGATGGCATCGTCGACTACACGCGCTCCATCGCCCCGCCCGGCACGCCCATCATGATGATCGCCGAAGCCCACCACCACATCATGGTCGACCAGCCGTTGGCGTTCGTCTCCTCCCTGCGCACGCTCCTCGCGGCGTGGCCCGGGCCCCGATAGGCTGCTCCGCCCCCCCGGGCTTGACCGGCCGCGGCGCCGAGCCCTTCATACCGCGCGGAGGGACAGCCATGGATTTGGGACTGGCGGGCCGCAAGGCCCTGGTGACGGGCGCCTCGAAGGGCATCGGCTTTGCCGCCGCCAAGCTGCTGGCGCAGGAGGGCTGCCGGGTCGTCCTGGTGTCGCGGGACCGTGACCGGCTCGAAGTCGCACGGGGCGCGATTCTGGCGGAGGTCACCGGCGCCGACGTCGCCATCGATGCCGTGGATGTCTCGCGCGACGAATCGGCCGGCGCGCTGGCGGCCGCCCACGGCGACGCCGACGTCCTCGTCAACAATGCCGGCGCCATTCCGCTGGGCGACATCGCCAGCGTCGACCAGGCGCGGTGGCGCGAGGCCTGGGACCTCAAGGTCTTCGGCTTCATCGGGGTGACGCGCGCGTTTTACGCCCTCATGGCGGCGCGCCGCGCCGGCGTCGTCGTCAACATCATCGGCATGGGCGGCGAGAAGGTCGACGCCGCCTACATCGCCGGGGCCGCCGGCAACGCCGCCCTCATGGCCTTCACCCGGGCACTGGGCGGGGCGAGCCCGGCCCACGGCGTGCGTGTCGTCGGCATCAACCCCGGGCCGATCGCCACCGACCGCATGGAGACGCGGCTCAGGACCCAGGCGGCACAGACGCTGGGCGATGCCGACCGCTGGCGCGAGCTGACGGCAGGCATGCCGTTCGGCCGCCCGGGCAAGCCCGAGGAGATCGCCGCCGCCGTGGCGTTCCTGGCGAGCGACCGTTCCGCCTTCACCACGGGGACCATCCTGACCATCGACGGCGGCCTCGCCAACAAGCCCTGATAGACTCTTGATCGCACCCCCCGATTCGCGGATGGAGAGATCGACGCATGAGACGAGGAGGCGGAGCGTGACGGAGGAGCCGAAGCCGCGCCGGGCGCGCATCGTGGAAGACGGCGAGTTCGCGGGCTGGCGCACGCCGGACCGGGACACCTTCGACGCGCGCTCGGGCCCGTATTACCACCGCCGCGACCCCGACGGCTCGATGCGCTGCGCCTTCCGCGCCGACAAGCGCCACCTGAACGGGCTGGGCATGGTGCACGGCGGCGCTCTCCTCACCTTCGCCGATCATGCCATCTTCATGATCGCCTCGCGCGAGATCGAAGGCGTGCCGTCGGTCACCGTGACCCTGAACAGCGAGTTCGTCGGCGCATGCGCCGCAGGTGACCTGATCGAGGCGACCGGCGAGGTCGTACGGGCCGGCGCCTCGATGATCTTCGTGCGCGGCCTGCTGACCACCGGTGGGCAGCCGGTACTGAGCTTCTCCGCCACGATCAAGCGCATCAAGCCCAAGCGGCCGACCAACCCGGACGCCGGCGTCGACTGACGCCGCCTGCCGTCACCGGCCCGGCGCCGCCGCATAGTGGTTGCGCAGGCCGGCGATCACGGCCCTCAGCGCCTCACTACCGCTGGCCTGCTCGCGCGCCCGTCCGGTCACCTGGTGCACCGTCTCGGGTGATGATGAGAACTATGTCTACTCCATAGTCCTCTAAGGCCCTCTGTTTGCAAAAACCGAGGTTCGCTGCCCGCTGGTAACGGCATTGGCCTGCGAGTTCTCCGTTTGGATTTTCCACACGATCAGGAGCGCTCCGTTGGCGGTGCATCGTCAGCCGAATGGCTGAAGCTCGATTAAAATGATAAAGGCAGGCTCAGCCTGATAATTGTCATTTCGCACCAACGAGCCGGGAAGCAGCAATCTTCGATCTGGGGCAGTTCAAGGCCGCGACCAAACAGGGAGCGAACTCACGCGATGCGGCTTCGAATCAGGTCGGGCCGATCGTCGAACGCTCCGGTTCCTGCCGGACCTGCTCGCGAAACCGTCTGGGACTCACACCCGCCATTTTCCGAAAGGCTCGCGTAAAGTGCGCGTGGTCGGCGTAGCCGGACGACTGCGCGATTTCGACAATTCTCGCGTTTGTGTCGCGCAAAAGCTTGCTGGCGTTCTCGAAGCGGGCTGCACCGACGATATCCGAATAACTGAGGCCAGCGTGCGAAAGCTTGCGTTGAAGACTTCGTGAGCTGAGGCCGGCCATCTCCGCGACTTCAGCAAGACGTGGAGTTCCATCATCCAGGTAGGACGGCAACATCATCTTGATCAGTCCAACGATTTCATAGTCCGAGGTGCCATCATCGTCAGCGAGCAAAGGAGCCGGAATGGCGTTCGGGCGATTGGGGATGCTCAAATGCGAGACCGGCACATCAATCCACGAAGCGTGCTGACCCGACAGGAAGCGCGAGTGTGGCCAGAAGGATTGGGTGTCAAGGCTGGGCGTATAGTGGGCTTCGAAGGCTATCGTCGCCGGATTCCAATGCGATCCGGTAAACCGCCGAACGATATGGATCGGGAAGATGAGCTGCAACCACTGCGAATGCTCGAGGTGCGAGAGCCTCTGCGTTCCGGTAAGCTTGCTGCAAATCCGCACCTGATCGCCGCAGCGTTCAAGCCACATGCGCAAGTTCGTATCTTCGACGGAAGCCCACTTGCAGGCCTGCCGAAGCGCCACGAGCAGCGTCGGCGAGTGGCCGATCACAGTCCGTACTTTCTCGCTCAGGTGCTCAAAATGCAGATCTCTCGCAGCATGGAACCCGAAATCGACAATGCCCTGCGCTCGCTGGGCGGCCCCCACAAAGCGGATTGCTGGAAGAATTGGTACGTAGCTATCGGCCTTCTCGACCAACGACGTGGGAAGTCTAAGCCTGGACAGAAGAGTGCCTGTCGGGGCCCCAATCTGGTCGAGAATGTCCGTGAAGGGGATGACGAACTGGCAACGCGTTAAAGAAAGGCCACTCATTAGAGAAATCCTATCCGCAAATCGTCGCCTGCATCAGGTGCGACATCCTGCGGAATGTTGCTTTTGTCCCTACGATTGAGACCGAAGAATTTCTCAGGCCGGTTCCCGAGATGCTCTGATCTCCTGTCTTAGCAAATGCGTTACGTTGTCGCGCCGCGCGATCGCCCATCTGCCCCTCTTTGGCGGCTTTTGGCAAGAATTTCCGCCGATCCGCTTATATGCCTGAAGCAACAGGAGCTTTAGCGTCATACGTCGATGATGAAGACCGTTCCCGTTCCGTCGCCATTCTCGGTGCGCGAGACGATTGCAACATTGATGCGCGATGGCGACGCGTCCCTGCCGCGGGCCGCGCGGCAGCTCGGGGTGAGCCCTCGCTCGCTGCAGCGCCAACTTACCGCCAGTGGCACAAACTTCAGCGAGATGGTCGCGGAGGTTCGGCTCGACACGGCCTGTCATCTACTCACCCAATCCGATCTGAGCCTCGCAGCCATCGCCAATCGGCTCGGATATAGCGGCCCAAGCAGCTTCAGCCGCTCCTTCATGCGTTGGATGAAAATCCAGCCGGCTGTTTATCGAAGGCAGCAGATGGCCGGATTGCGTGGGGAGCGACACGGGGTCGGAAAGCACCGCGCCCCGCAGGACGCCATCAATAAGAATGACCAAAGGAACGCCCGGTGACAAGGTTTTCGACGGTAGTGACTTTATGCGCCGCCGCTGCGGCGGCATCGGTCATGGGCTGCGTACAAGCCTCAGCAGACGATGAAAAACCCTCGTTGTCGCAGCAGCTCGCCAATCCGATCGCCAATCTCGCCAGCCTGCCGATCCAGTACAACATGCTGTTCGGCGCGGGCCGTGACAAGAAAGGGACCATATCGGTCCTCGATGTCCAGCCCGTTATTCCGATCAAGCTGAACGACGATTGGAATTTGATCACGCGGACCATCCTCCCGATCGCCGCGACCAACAACATTCTGAATGGTCTGGGTGACGCGCGCGGCCTTGGCGATACGCAAATGAGCCTCTTTCTGTCACCGGAGAAAGCGGGCCCCGGCGGGCTTATCTGGGGCGCCGGAACAGTCATCAACATTCCAACCGCAACGGATCCGCTTCTAGGAACACGCAAATGGGGCGCCGGTCCGACTGCGGTGGCACTCGTACAGAAAGGTTCCTGGACAATTGGTGCACTCGCCAATCAGATGTGGACCTTCGACGGCAACGACATCAACAAGAGCTTCATCCAGCCTTGGGCGACCTACGAACTGCAAGACGGTTGGTCCGTCTCAGCCACGTCGCAGACATCATATGACTGGAATACGCATAAATGGACGGTGCCGCTGAACGTTGGCGTCGCGAAGCTCTTCAACGTTGGTAATCAGCCGATACAGCTCCAGATGGGCGGAATTTACAACCTCACTGCACCCGACGGCGTGCCGCGATGGGGCTTGCAAACGACGCTGACTTTCCTTTTCCCCAAAGGCGGATAGGGCGCGTGAAGGCCCGTTCGTCGACCCGTTCCTAAAAAGCCGCGCGATGATTGGCGCAAAATGGCAAGTTTCGTCCCGCTGATTGGGGGACAATCGCGGGGGACAGAAACGATTTCTTGAAGTGCTTGCTCATGTGGAGGGGAGCCCCTTGTTATGCTCGATGATCCGATCAACTGAAGCGCCTTCCAGACCTAAGTAGTAATAGAAGAGCGGCTCGGCGATATGATCGTCATCGGCGATCTCGGCATCCACAGGATGATACGGCCAAGCAAAATTAGCAATCGCATTGGAGAGAATTGATGAAGATTACCCGTCGTGCGGTTACCTTAGGTGGCTTGAGCGCCGGTGTGGCCGCTAGCATATCCGCGCTGATGCCTGCAAATGCTCAATCGATCTCGCCATCGGAGGCGCGGCAAATCGCTGAGGATGCCTACATTTACGGCTACTCGCTCATCACGTCCGAGATCACGTGCGTACAGAGCACCAACCGCGCCAAGCCTGATGGGATAAAGGCGCCACTCGGCCAGTTTGGTAATGTCGAGAAGTATCCTCCCGCCGACTTTCGCCTCATTTCGGCGCCCAACGCCGACACCCTCTATTCATTTGCATGGCTCGACCTCGCTGAACCGCAAGTGTTCAGTCACCCCGATATGGGTGACCGCTACTATATCTTCGAGGTCGTCGATCTTTGGATGTCGGACTCGGAGTCTTCGCCGAGCCCGCGCACGGCCGATGGGAAGGCGGCCAACTACCTGTTCACCGCGCCGGGATGGAAAGGCGAAGTTCCAGCAGGGATGAAGCACTTTCCGTCTGCAACGCGCTACATGATCATTGCAGGCCGCATCTACGCCGACGGGAGTGAGCAGGATTACAAAACCGTCAATGCGTTGCAGGCCCAGAACAAGATCACACCGCTGTCCGCATGGGGTAAACCCTACACTCCTGTGGCCGCGCCGGTGAATCCAAACCCTGGCTTCAGCATGACTGATGCGCCCCAATCGGTCATTCTCGCTATGGGAACCGAGGGCTACTTCAACCTCCTGGCCAAGCTGATGGCGGCGGATGCACCACCGGCCCCGACAGACGGGCCAATCCTCGCCCGTATGGCCAAAATCGGCGTCGAGCCCGGCAAAGCGTTCGTACAGAGCAACCTCGACCCAGAAGTTCAGGCGGCGCTGAAGGATATCCCGCAGACAGCGCTGAAGAAGATCGAGGCCAACAAGGATAACCTTGGCTCTATTGTGAACGGGTGGGCGATCTCGAAGGGACTCGGCACTTATGGCCCTGGTGACTATTTGAAACGCGCGACGGTTGCTGCGTTTGGTTGGCCAGCAAACCAGGAAAAAGACGCGGTCTATCCCATCACGGACATCGATACTTCGGGCCAAAAACTGACAGGTTCAAACAAATACACCGTGACCTTCGCAAAGGGCGAGATGCCCCCCGTCGAGGGGTTCTGGTCAATCACGATGTATATGATCGACAAGGGTTGGTGGTTCACCCCCAATCCCCTGAACAAGTTTACCGTCAGTACCCGAGACAAGCTAAAGGCCAACTCTGACGGTTCAACGACGCTCTACTTCCAAAACGAGTCACCCGGCGCCGACAAGGAGTCGAATTGGCTGCCCGCTCCGAAAGGCGACTTCCTTCTCATGATGCGGATGTACTATCCATCGGAGACTTCGCCTTCGATTATTGATGGGAGCTGGAAGCCCGCGCCGGTGGTTAGAGTGAGCTAAGGCTCCGTATTCGAAAGCGCAGGACGAGGCCGCGAATGCGGCCCCGTTTTGCTTGACGATGCTCACAGGGCCAATGCCAATCCCGCAGTTTCGGTCATCACCAGCAACGAAGGCGGAGTCATAAAAGAATCTAGCGGTGTCAAAATGCCTTGGACCGAGAGGCGAGATGATCGGGCGTGGCGGAGATTCCGATCGTTTTTTTTCGTTGCTCCAATCGTTCATCATGACCTCTCCGACCGCTGGCGGGTCCTTCGACGTCGGTCTTCCAGGGGCAGTTGAATGGTCGGCGATCAGACGCCCGCCGGGGTAAAGCCGGACGTGCCGGGTCTGTTGCCCTGAAGTTGACACCACAACGTCGGCCGGGACCAAAATCCACTATTCCATCCCGAAGCGATTCGAACTTTTCACCGCCCAGCGCAGCCGTTGCTACGCCTTTTGCCACGCCTACCTCCGCTCTTGGCGCCAGCGTAGTGTCGGCGGTTATCGGCGGCTATGGAGGGCAATCAGCGGTTTGGGCGCACCATGTCGTGCACGAACGACACCTTCACGATGGCCGCCGGCGACAGCACGAAGGGGTAGAGGTCGGGCTGGCCCATGCTGCGGTTCAGCGAGTTGACGGCGAAGGTCAACGGCAGCCAGGCCGCGATCAGCCGCTCCATGTCGACGGCCTCGTGCGGATCGAAATCCACGCTTGCCACCAGCCCCGGCGCCCCCCGGCGGTGCGGCCCGACCTTGAGGCCGAAGGCGCCCGCCGTCTCGAGCGTATCGATGATGTGCAGGTAGTGCGCCCAGGTCTCGGCGAAGTCCTCCCAGGGGTGGGAACTGGCGTAGGGCGTGACGAACCGCTCCTGCCAGTCCGCGGGCGCGCCGTTGGCATAGTGCCGCTTCAGCGCCTCGCCGTAGTCGTCGCGCTCGTCACCGAAAATCTGCCGGAACGGCTCGAGGAAGCCACCGTCGGCGACCAGCCGGTCCCAGAAATAGTGCCCGACCTCGTGACGGAAGTGGCCGAGCAGCGTGCGGTAGGCCTCGCCCATGTCGTGGCGCCGGCGCTCGCGCTCGACATCGTCGGCCTCGGCCAGATTGATGGTGATCAGGCCCCTGTCGTGGCCGGTGAGAACGGTCGGCTGCGACGGCTCGCTCGGGTCGGCCAGGAAGTCGAAGGCCAGCCCTTCGGGCCCTTCCGCCCGCGTCTGAAGCGGCAGGCGCAGCCGCAGCAGGGTGTAGAACAGCCGGTGCTTGGCGATCTCGATGCGCCGCCAGCGCTCCAGGTTGGCGTGACCGGAGAGGTCCGGAATGGTGCGGTTGTGCCGGCAGGCCGCGCAATAGCCGTCGGCGCTGTCGGAAGGGACCAGCCAGTTGCAGCTGCCGTAGACCGCGTTGGCGCAGAAGCGGTAGGGGCGGCTCGGCTCGGCGAGTGCGGTCCAGCCCTGGCCCGCCGGCTCGAGCGCCGAGAGCTCGCCGCTCGTGGCGACGTAGCCCAGCCTACGGCCGCAGCTTTCGCAGGAACTGTTCTCGAAATAGAGCGGCTGGCCGCAGTGCTGGCATTCGAAGAGCTTCATGGGCGCATCATCACAGGCAAAGGAGGCGTTGCCGCGGCCGTTCGGCCGGGGACACTGCCTAATGCCTGTGGCGCCCTATCGTTCCCTGGCGCGGCCGCGACGCCCCCTCAGAGGTCGCGGTCGCCTTCCAGGTTGGTGATGACGCGGCGGTTCTGCGCCTTGCAGGAGATGTCAGAGCAGTCGCGGACGATGCGCTCCTTCTCTCGCCCGTAGGTCTTGGTCCGCAGACGACCAGCCGATACGCCGTGAGCCACCAGATAGGCCTTGACGGCATCGGCGCGACGCAGACCCAGCGCCCGGTTCTGCTCGTCGGAGCCGGAGTCGTCGGCGAAGCCCTGGACCTTGGCGTTCCAGCGCGGATATTTGGCGAGCCACGCCGCCTGGCCGTCGAGCGTCACCTTGGCGGTATCGTCGAGCTCGGCCGAGCCATCCTTGAAGAACACGCGCCGGCCGACGTTGACGATGAAGTCCTCGTTGCTGCCGGGAGGCACGTCGGCGCCACTGCCCACGGGCGCGTTGGTCACGTTGGGGCTCGGAGCCCGCACGGTCTCGCTCGCGCAGCCCGCCAAGACCAGGGCGGCCGCAAGCAGCGCCGCCTTGGCCGCCCAATTGCCGATACGCATGAATGCCCCCGCACTCGATGTCCGCCACGCGGGACCCGATCCGGGTCGAGCGGCCGATCACATTCTTGGAGTTCGCCGATTATCGTTCACTGGCATTGCACGCGGCGCGGGAGCGAACCTCTCCAGCGCCGCGCCACCTCGAGCGCTTCTTGGCGATCGGGCGAGCGGGCCCGATCGCCAAGCGCTCAAGCCTCAGGTCGCGTCGCCCGAGCCCAGGTGCTTCAGGACGAGCACCTTGGTTCCCATCGGGCAGCGCTGATAGAGATCGACCACGTCCTCCGGGAACATGCGGATGCAGCCGCTGGAGACGTCACCGCCGATCGACCACGGCTCCGTGGTGCCGTGCAGCCGATAGCCCAGGTCGCGACCGTCGCGGTAGAGGTACAACGCGCGCGGTCCGAGCGGATTGTCGGGGCCGCCGGCCATGAAGGTCGGCAGGTCCGGTCGCCGCTTCAGCATCTCCGGCGGCGGCACCCAGCTCGGCCAGATCTGCTTGCGGTCGATCTGGGCCCGGCCGAACCACTGGAAGCCTTCCTTGCCGACACCGACACCATAGCGCAACGCCGTCTTGTTCTCGAAGATGATGTACATGAAGTGGTTGCGCGTATCGATGACGACGGTGCCCTGCGGCTCCTCGGAGTAGTATTTCACCAGCTGCCGGCGCCACGCCGGGTCGATCTTGGTGAAGTTCGTCTTGCGGTAGTATTGGCCGTTGTCGGGGACCTCGCCTGAGAAATAAACAGCCGACTGGTCCTGCTGGGCGAGCGCCGGCGCGGCGAAACCCGCCGCCGCCATCACCGAACCGCCCGCGACAAACTGCCTCCGGCTGATCGTCATGTCATCTCCCCCCGGGGCCGCGGGCACCCTGACGGACACCCGAGCATCGGCTCATGCAACCCCAATCCATCCATCTGTACGGACACTTGGGGAAGGTCGTCAACTCGCGGCGGCCCTGTGCCCTGTGCAGAACGGCCCGACGGTGAGCGTCCGATGACCATTTGATCTTGCTTACGATTCGGCAACTGACGAAAGTTGACATTCGTCAGTCGTCACATACGTTGTGCCGCAGGGAAAACGCCGGGCGGGGGCAGCGGCGCCGTACCGTTGATCGAGCGGAGACATCGGGCCCATGCGCCAACCTCGCGTTGCCGTCACATATCCTGCCCGCGCGCTGGCGATTCTCACGCTCGCCGCGACCCTGCCGCTCGCCGCCTGCAACGAGAAAGCGCCTGCCGAGGCCAAGCAGAACCGGCCCGTCCTGGTGGCGCCGGTCCGCTACGAGAGCGAGACGCCGTCGCGGACGCTGGTGGCCACCATCCGCCCGCGCATCGAGAGCGACATCGGCTTCCGGGTGAACGGCAAGGTGGCCAAGCGCCTGGTGGAAGTGGGCGACCGCGTGGCCGCCGGCCAGACGCTCGCGGTGCTCGACGACGTCGACCTCAGGCTCCAGGCCGAGCAGGCGGAAGCCGAGCAGCGGGCGGCGAAAGGCGCCTTGACCCAGGCCACCGCTGCCGAACAGCGCTCGCTGGAGCTGCGCAAGAAGGGCTGGTCGACCGACGCCGCGCTCGACTCGAGCCATGCGGCGGCGGACGAGGCCCGCGGCCGCGTCACCCGTGCCGACCGCGCAGTCGAGCTCACCAAGAACAGCTTCTCCTACGCCAAGCTCACAGCCGACGCGCCGGGCATCGTCACCGCCACCCTGATCGAGCCCGGGCAGGTCGTCTCGGCCGGCCAGACCGCCATCCGCGTCGCCCGCACCGGCGAGAAGGAGGCGGTCGTCGCCGTGCCCGAGACGATGATCGACCGGGCGCGCACCGGCAAGGCGACGCTGGTGCTGTGGTCGAAGCCGGGCAAGAGCTACGAGGCCAAGCTGCGCGAGCTGTCGCCGACGGCCGATGCGACGACGCGGACCTTCCTCGCCAAGTTCTCGCTGCCCAATGTCGGCAACGATGCCGAGATCGGCATGACCGGCACGCTGTCGCTGGTCGACGCCAAGTCCGCCCGCGTCGCCCGCCTGCCGCTCTCGGCGCTGTTCAACCAGAACGGCGGGCCTTCGGTCTACGTCGTCGATCCGGCGACCGGCGCCCTGGCGCTGAAGCCGGTCACGGTCAAGAGCTACGACAGCCGCGACGTGGTCGTCACGTCAGGCGTCGAGGAGGGCGACAAGGTGGTCGCCGTCGGGGTGCAGAAGCTCGATCCGGTCCAGAAGGTCCGGGTCGTCGACGCCCTCTCCTTCTGAGGCGGGGCCATGAAGAGCTTCAACCTCTCCGCCTGGGCGGTCCGCCATCAGGCGCTCATCCTCTTCCTGATCGTCATCCTGGGCGTGGGCGGCCTGATCTCGTATCAGCGCCTCGGCCGCGCCGAGGACCCGTCCTTCACCATCAAGGTGGTGGTCGTCACCGCCATGTGGCCCGGCGCCACGGCGCAGGAGATGCAGGACCAGGTCGCCGACCCGATCGAGAAGAAGCTGCAGGAGCTGCCCTACTTCGACAAGGTCGTCACCTACGTGAAGCCGTCGTTCACGGCCATGCAGATGTCGTTCAAGGACACGACGCCACCCAAGGAGGTGCCGGAGCTGTTCTACCAGCTGCGCAAGAAGCTGGACGACGTCCGCGCCAGCCTGCCGACGAACCTGATCGGGCCCAACGTCAACGACGAATACGGCGACGTCGATTCCATCCTCTACATGCTCACCGGCGGCGGCGCCGACTACGCCCAGCTGAAGAAGGTGGCCGAAGGCCTGCGCCAACGCCTGCTCAAGGTGCCCGACGTCACCAAGGTCAACCTCTACGGCGTCCAGGATCAGAAGATCTTCGTCGAGTTCTCGCACGCCAAGCTGGCGACGCTCGGCATCACGCCGCAGGCGCTGTTCGACAGCCTGGCCAAGCAGAACGCGGTGGTGCCCGCCGGCGTGGTCGAGACCGACGCCCAGCGCGTCCCGCTGCGGGTGAGCGGCGCCTTCGACGGCGCCAAGGCGGTGGCGGAGACGCCGGTAGAGGCGAACGGCCGCGTCTTCCGCCTCGGCGACATCGCCACCGTCACGCGCGGCTTCAAGGATCCGACCGACTACGTGGTGCGCCAGCGCGAGCAGCCGGCGCTGGGCATCGGCGTGGTCATGGCCAAGGGCGCCAACATCATCGAGCTCGGCAAGGAGGTGGCGGCCGCGACCGAGGAGTTCATGGCCGCCGTGCCGCAGGGCATCGACATCGAGCAGGTGGCCGATCAACCGCTCGTCGTGGACCATGCGGTCGGCGAGTTCGTGCGCTCCTTCATGGAAGCGCTCGGCATCGTGCTCGTCGTGAGCTTCATCTCGCTGGGCTGGCGCACCGGCATCGTCGTCGCCCTCTCGGTACCGCTGGTGCTCGCCATCGTCTTCATCGTCATGGGCGCCATGGGGCTCGACCTGCACCGCATCACGCTCGGCGCGCTGATCATCGCGCTGGGGCTGCTGGTCGACGACGCCATCATCGCCGTCGAGATGATGGTGGTGAAGATGGAGCAGGGCATGGACCGCATGAAAGCGGCCGCCTTCGCCTGGACGTCGACCGCCTTCCCCATGCTCACCGGCACGCTGGTGACGGCGGCAGGCTTCCTGCCGATCGGCTTCAACAACTCGGCCACCGGCGAATACGCCGGCGGCATCTTCTGGGTGGTCGCCATCGCGCTGGTGGCGTCGTGGATCGTGGCCGTGACCTTCACGCCCTACCTCGGCGTGAAGCTGTTGCCGAACCTGGCCAAGGCGCACGCCCACGGCGATCCGCATGCCATCTACGAGACCCGGCTGTACCGGGGCCTGCGCGCCGTCGTCACCTGGTGCGTGCGCCATCGGATCGTCGTGGTCGTCTCCACCGTCGCCATCTTCGCGCTGTCCATCGTCGGCTTCGGCCACGTCCAGCAGCAGTTCTTCCCGCTGTCGGAGCGGCCGGAGCTGTTCTTCCAGATGCGGCTGCCCGAAGGCACCGGCATCGGCGCCACCACGGCGGCGGCCAAGAAGGGCGAGAAGCTGCTGGAGGGCGACAAGGACATCGCCACCTTCACCGCCTACATCGGCCAGGGCAGCCCGCGCTTCTGGCTGGGCCTCAACCCGCAGCTGCCGAACGAGGCCTTCGCCGAGATCGTCATCGTCGCCAAGGACGTGGAGGGGCGCGAGCGGATCAAGGCGCGGCTGGAGAAGGCCATCGCCGACGGGGCCATCTCGGAGGCGCGCGTGCGCGTCGACCGCTTCAACTTCGGGCCGCCGGTGGGCTTCCCCGTGCAGTTCCGGGTGATCGGCCCGGACACCGGCGAAGTCCGCAAGATCGCCTACGAGGTGCGCGACGTGATGCGCGCCAACGACAAGGTGCTCGATCCCCACCTCGACTGGAACGAGCAGACGCCGAACGTCAAGCTGGAGATCGACCAGGAGCGCGCTCGGGCGCTCGGGCTGACGCCACAGGACATGGCGCAGGCCCTGCAGACGCTGATCTCCGGGGCGACCGTCACCACCGTGCGCGACGGCATCGAGAAGGTCGACGTGGTGGCGCGCATCGTGCCGGAGGAGCGGCTGGATCTCGGCCGCATCGCCGATCTCAGCATCGTCTCGCGCAACGGCGTGGTGGTGCCCTTGTCCCAGGTGGCGCGGCTCGACTACGGCCACGAGGAGCCGATCCTGTGGCGGCGCAACCGCGACATGGTCGTCACCGTGCGTGCCGACATCGTCGACGGCGTGCAGGCGCCGGACGTGACCAACGCGGTCTGGCCGAAGCTCCAGGACATCCGCGACAAGCTGAAGCCGGGCTACAGGATCGAGATCGGCGGCGCCATCGAGGAATCCCAGAAGGGCAACGCCTCGCTGGCCAAGCTGATGCCGCTCATGATCATCGTCATGCTGACCTTGCTGATGATCCAGCTGCAAAACTTCTCGCGGCTGGTGCTGGTGTTCCTGACGGCGCCGCTCGGCATCGTCGGCGCCTCGCTCGGGCTCAACATTGGCCATCAGCCGTTCGGCTTCGTGGCGCTGCTCGGGCTCATCGCGCTGGCCGGCATGATCATGCGCAACAGCGTCATCCTGGTCGACCAGATCGAGCACGACGTGGCGGAAGGCGCGTCGCGCCGCCAGGCGATCGTGGAAGCCACCGTGCGCAGGGCCCGTCCGGTGGTGCTCACCGCGCTGGCAGCCATCCTCGCCATGATCCCGCTGTCGCGGTCTGCCTTCTGGGGACCGATGGCGACCACCATCATGGGCGGCCTGTTCGTGGCGACCTTCCTGACGCTGCTGTTCCTGCCCGCGCTCTACGCCCTCTGGTTCCGCCGCTCGCTCGACACGGTGGCAGAGTCAGAGGGCATCGATGGACGGCACGGCAAGGACCGCCTGCGGGAGGTCCCGGCGCAGTTGCCGGTGGCGGCGGAATGATTGGCGCGGATCACGTTTGCGAGGCTCGCATGGCGATCGCCGCCCGCTCATGACGCTGATCTGATAAAATACGTTGGCTTAAGTTCGTTGAAGAGCAGGCCGCGGTAAGTGGCCGCCGAGTTGGGACTGAGAGGTTTGACTGATACCGCGCTTCATATCCCTGACCGTCCCGCCGGTCCGGAGCTGGACGTGCGCACGCGCGTGGTCACCGAAGCCGAGCGGCTGTTCCGCGAGATCGGCTACCAGAAGACCACGGTGGCCGATATCGCGCGGGCGTTGAAGATGAGCCCGGCCAACGTCTACCGCTTCTTCGATTCGAAGAAGGCGATCAACGAGGCCGTTGCCCTGCGCGTCATGGGCGAGATGGAGGAGGTGCTGACCGCGGCGGCCCACGGGCCCGGGTCGGCCCGGGAGCGGCTGCGCGCCTTCCTGATCGCCAACCACACCATGAGCGCGGAGCTGTTCACCGGCGACGTCAAGCTGCACGAAATGGTCGAAGTGGCCATGACCGAGAGCTGGGAGGCGATCAAGGCGCACGTCGATCGCGTGCGGCTGATGGTCGAGCGCATGATCGCCGACGGCTGTGCCGCGGGCGAGTTCAGGACCCCGGATCCCCGTGTCGCCAGCCACTGCGTCATGGCGGCCTGGATGCGCTTCTGTCACCCGCAACTGGTGGCCCATTTCGCCGAGAAGCCCGAGCCGACCGACGAGCAGATGGTCGAGTTCGTCCTCGCCGCGCTCGACAGCCGGCCCGCGCCGGCGCGCTGACCCGCCGCCCCGGGCAGGCGGACGTCCGCAGCACGGCTCCCGTCCCTACGCCGCGCCCTTCGGTCGCCGTCCCCCCGCGCCGCCCGCGCGGTGCGCCCCCTTGCGGCCAGGCCCCCGATCGCGCATTCAGCACGATGCGTAACAACGGAGGCGGCGCATGGCTTATCGCTCGAGCTGGATGACGGAAGAGCTGGACAGCTTCCGCGAGCAATTTCGCCGCTATCTGCAGGCCGAGCTCGCGCCCCATGCCGCAAGCTGGCGCGAGGCCAAGCTGGTCGACCGCTGGGCGTGGCGCGGGCTCGGCGACATGGGCGCGCTGCTGAGCAGTGTCCCGGAGGCGTACGGCGGCATGGGCGGCAGCTTCGCGTTCGAGGCGGCGGCGCTGGAGGAGCTCGAGGCCCATCTGCCGGAGATGAGCACCAGCGTCAGCGTGCACAGCGCCATCGTCGCCCACTACATCCTCGCCTATGGCTCGGAGGAGCAGCGCATGCGCTGGCTGCCGAGGATGGCGACGGGCGAGCTCATCGGCGCCATCGCCATGACCGAGCCGGGCACCGGCTCGGACCTGCAGAACGTCCGCACCACGGCCAAGAAGGACGGCGAATCCTACGTCATCAACGGCTCGAAGACCTTCATCACCAACGGCCAGAACGCCGACCTGGTCATCGTCGTGGCCAAGACCGACCCCAACCAGGGCGCCAAGGGCATGTCGCTCCTGGTGCTCGAAGCCGAGGGCAACGACGGCTTCAAGCGCGGCCGCAACCTGGACAAGATCGGCCTCAACGCCTCCGACACCTCCGAGCTGTTCTTCG
The DNA here is from genome assembly GCF_055391085.1 of Chelatococcus sp. KU-N122. Classification (NCBI taxonomy): domain Bacteria; kingdom Pseudomonadati; phylum Pseudomonadota; class Alphaproteobacteria; order Hyphomicrobiales; family Chelatococcaceae; genus Chelatococcus; species Chelatococcus sp. KU-N122. Next base: position 8,651,495 of record NZ_AP043981.1, read on the forward strand.
AGAGCGCCGTGGTCCCGGCCGAGAATCTGCTCGGCGGACAGGAGGGACAAGGCTTCTACCAGCTCATGCAGCAGTTGCCGCAGGAGCGTCTGGCGCTCTCGGTGCAGGCCGTCGCGGCCATCGAGCGGGCCATCGACCTCACCATCGACTACACCAAGGACCGCAAGGCGTTCGGGCAGCCGCTGATCGCGTTCCAGAACTCCGCTTTCAAGCTGGCCGAGCGCAAGACCGAAGCCTTGATCGCCCGCGTCTTCATCGACCATTGCGTCGAGCGGCTCATCGCCGGCGACCTCGATGCCGTGACCGCGTCCATGGCCAAGTGGTGGACCACGCAGAAGCAGAACGAGACGGTCGACGAGTGCCTCCAGCTGCACGGCGGCTACGGCTTCATGCAGGAATACGCCATCGGCCGCATGTTCGTCGACGCTCGCGTCCAGAAGATCTACGGCGGCACCAACGAGATCATGAAACTGTTGATCTCGCGCTCGCTCTGAGACCCACGCAACCGTCGTGGCCGGGGCCCTCGCAGCTCCCCTCGCCCGGCCATGACGCGCACGCAGGGCTGCGGCCGGTCCCGACGATGACCATTGGCCTTTTGGCCGATTTGCCCAGACCCGCGGCAATCTCTATAAAAAACAAAAAAAGCTCAAACCGTGTGCGGGACATGGATATCGAACGGAGCCAATTGGGGGGAGTGCGCACCGAGAGCCTTGCTCTGCAGGCCTACTGGTACTTCCGCCGGCAGTTGATGGCCGGCAGGTACAAGCCCGGCGAGAAGATCAAGCTCAAGGACGTCAGCGAGGAGCTCGGCATCAGCGCCACGCCCATCCGCGAGGCGCTCGGCCGGCTTGTGTCCGAGCAGGCCCTGTTTCAGATCGATCGCCGCTCCGTGCGCGTTCCCGTCATGGATGCCGAACGCTACAAGGAGATCAGCGACATCCGCATCCTACTCGAGGGCGAGGGGGCGGAGCGCGCGGCGCGACGTGCGACCAGCAGCGAGATCGAGCAGCTCGAGGCCATTCACGAACGCCTCTGCGTCGCCAACGACGAGGGGCGCGCAGGCGACATGATGGCCGAGAACGAGCGCTTCCATCAGGCTCTTTGCGGCATGGCGCACATGCCGGTGCTGCTGCGCCTGGTCGAGAATCTCTGGCTGCAGTGCGGGCCGACCATGAACGCCTTCCGGGACTATCCGCCGCGCGCGCCGCGCGCCAAGCACGCGCATCTGCGGATCATCGCGGCGCTGCGCGATGGCGATGGTGTCCGCGCGCGCCAGGCCCTTGCCGTCGACATCAGCTACAGCGTCGACCGCATCCTGAGCTACCTGGCCGAGGAAGCGCGCCGCCATGACGCGCCGGAGCCCGAAAGGGTCGCCTGACAGACCGACGGCTGCAAGCCGGAGCGTCGGCCGCGTTAATTTCCCGGCCCACGATAGGCGCGGCTCGGCAGGCTGGGATCGAGGCCGCCGCTGCCGGACTGCCCGACCGTGCCGGGCGCCGCCGGCAGCCCCGGGCCGGTCGGCGTCGACGGGCCGGCCGGCGGCAAGCCGGTCGTCGGGCGGCCCCCCATGGCCGAGGGTGCCGGCACCGCGGGCATCGGCAAGGTGCCGGCGGCACCGGATGTCGATGGCCCCGGCTGGCCCTGCACCGGCGCCAGATAGCGCGGGCCGCCCTGATACTGGTCCTGGCCGGACGGCGGCGCCGTCGTGGACAGCTGCGGATCCCTCGGCGACGACCGGCGGACGACGCGCGGTTGGGCCGGCCGGCGGCTCTGCCGCACCGCGGGCCGGGCGGCCCGGCGGTAGGCCGGACGGTAGTCGCGGCGCGGCGCTATGGCGCGCTCGAACAGGCCGGGCTGCCTGGTCTGATAGCGTCGCGCCGGCCGGCTGTAGACGGGGCGGCAGGGCGCGAACCAGCGGTCGAGCAGTCCGGCCTGCCGCGTCCGGCACGGCTCTGCGGCGGCCTGATCGTCCGCCGGCTCCGCCGCGGGACCGGGGCCCCGGCCCGCGTCACGGCGATCGGCAAATGGCGCCGCCGAGGCTTCGCGCAGCCGCGCCGAAGGAGGGACCGACGAGCTGCCGAAAATCGGCCCGCTGCCAAGGCCGCCGATGCGCTCGAGGAGGCCGCGCCGGCGCTCGGCTTCGACCGGGGGGCCAGCATCCGCGGGCGCGGCCGTCGCCGCCGGGCGCGACGGCGCCGCGGCCCGGCGCTGATATGACGAGGTACCGCCTGCGCCGAGGATGGGGGCGCTGCCGGAGCTCGCAACTGCTCCGATGCTGCCGGTGGGGGTCTCGTCGGGTGCGCTGGCCCAGCCCTGCAGGCGGCCGATCAGGCCGCCGACCCCATTGGACGCGCTCTGGCCGAGAGGCGAGCCCGCAGCCACGCGCTCGGGGCCCCAGACGCGGTCGAGGCTCGCCGGCGCGCCGATGACGACCTGTTCGACATAGCTGGCGAGCTGGTCGAGCGTCGCGTCGGCGCGGCACAGCTTGACGCGCACGCTGGCGCCGGCGCCGCCGCCCAGCAGCCCGCCGCCGCCGCGACGTCCCGTGCCGCGCCGCAGATCGTCGACGGTCTGCCAGGCGAACAGGCAGCGCCCGCTGCCGCCGGCCGAGCCGATGGCGATACGAAAGGGGCCATACGGGTTGCGCATGATCCGGGACGGCACCGCGTCCATGGCGACACCGGGAAACCGCGCTCCGAGCTCGGAGGCGATCGCCGCCTCGCTCGGCGGCGCCTGGCCGGAACCGATATCGATGTCGATGCCGTTGTCGCCGACGATGCCACCGGCGAGGACGACCTGCTGGCTGAAGCGGCCGGCCGTACGGCGCTCGCGTACGTCCGTGATGCGTCCTGCTGCCGGCGGCAGCGATATGATGGCCGAGGTCGCGCCGACAGCCGGAGCCACCTGAGACGACGACGCTGCCGCCGCGCGTGGCACGGGCAATGTCTGCACATCGGACGGAACGGAGAGGCGGCCGACCGGCGCCTTGTCCAGATAGGACGATGGCGGCCCGCGCAGCTCGGTCGCCGGTTCGGCGTGCGCGGTCGTCGCTGTCAGCAATCCGGCGGCGACGATGAAACCTGCACGCCGCAACGGCGCCGACAAAGGGACGGGCCAGAACGAAGCGCCAATCGACCCAAGGCGCGCCCACGTATGGCGCTTGGCCCTCACCGCATCGCATCGACCGGTGCGCGGAGCGTCGAGGTCGTTGTGTACGGGAGCTAGCGCCCCCCTATGTACTGGTCCGCGTGGCGCTGATCGGCCCACAGCGTCCCAGCCGGCGCATTCTGCGCCGCATACGGCGGCGTTGTGGGGTCGGTCCGTCCGTTCCATGCCGGCAGCAGCGCGAATCCATAGCGTTCGTAAGGCATCGGCCCGACACCGGGAACGCGCCTCGCCACGAGCGGCCAAGGCCCTCGGTACGGTTCCTGCGCGAATCGGACTGCTCCCCCGTAGGCAGCAGACCCCGCGGCCGTGTTGGCGTCAACCCCGGCGCCGGCCCGCGGGACGGCCGCAAACCGCAGCGGATTGGCCGGATCGACGCTGATGGGAAACTCGTTGCGGTCGAGCTTGGGCATCGGCGGTATGGGTTGACCGGGCAGTTGCCCGTAGCCCTGGCCATACGCCGCAGCCCCCGACGGCGTCGGGATGCGGGCGTCCTGCGCCGCGTACTGCTGCGGGCGCTGCCCGTAGCCTTGCGTGATGTAGGGTTGCGCGCCGGTCGCAGCGACGCCCGGGATGGTCTGGTCGGCGAAGGCCGTTCGCTCGCGGCGGCTGCGCCGGTCGCGCCGCTCCGCCTCCTGCTGGTCGCATGGGCTCGGCGGCCGCACGACACCGTCCGGGAAGACCAGCTCGACCACCTTGTAGAAGAGCCCGTCGTATCTGTTGGCGATGACCATCTCGTCGCTGCGCCGCTTCAGACGCTCCAGCGTTATGGCATAGCCGTAGGCCGTGGGCTCCTTCGGGAACCAGGCCATGGCGCGCTCGAACCATTGCAGCGCGACGTCGTATTGGCAGGAGTTGTAGGCGTACCAGGCGAGGCCCTGGGCGGCCTCGCCCGATGTCGTTTCCATGGCCACCTGGCCGTAGCGCGCCAGGCGCTCCGGCTCGATGTAGGGCGGAACCGCCTTGGTCAGATCACGCTCGAGGATGTCGACGTACAGGATCAGGTTGTTGATCAGGGCGTTGCGCCAGGCGTAAGAAACCTCTTCGGCCTCCCGGTACATCTTGAGGTTGACCAAGGTCAGCGCCAAGCCGTGCGCCACCATGGCGTCGCCGCCCTTCTCGATGCTGACCTTGAACCAGCTCAGCGCCTGCTGATAATCTTGGTGGTTGTAGTAATACCAGGCAACCACCGACGACTGATTGGGATCATCGCTGCGCCGGGCGTAGTCTTCGAAGGATTGCAGCTCCCGCACGTCGATATCGGCGGTGCGCTCCTCCTTCAGGTAGGCGCTGATGCGGCCGCGGGTGATGTCGATGGCGATCGGATCGAACTCGTTCCTGCCGTTCACCGTCCGGGCCATGGCGACGAGCTTGTCGACGTCGTTCATCGGCAGGACGGCCATCGCCTTCTGCACGGTCGCGAGCCGCTCCTTGGGGACGTTGTCAGTGTCGAGGAGCGCCTTGTAGGTATTCAGGGCATCCGCAGGAAATCCGGATTTCGCCTGCGCCTCGGCGATCAGCCACAGAATATCGACGTCGATGTCGCTCGGCGGGATGCCCGACTGCTTGATGTACTGGACGATCTGCTTCTGCTGCCCGTCCTTCGACATGCGCTCGACGGTGAGCCGCAGCTCCTTGCGCCGGAGCTTGCTCATCAGGTCGCGCGACGGCTGCCAGCCCGGATCGGCCGACATCTTGGCCTTGATCGCCTGCCTGAGCTCGGCGATGCGGTCGGCCGAATAGAGCGCCCAGAACGGCTCCTCGTCGGCGGTGTTGACGTCCGCCGCCTGCCAGATATCCGCCGGCGGCTTCCAGCCGGGATAAAGCCGCTGGATCCGGGTGATCTCCGCGTCGGCGCGCTCCTTCTGCCGGCTCTGCACGTAGTAGCGCAACGCGCTGAGGTCCGGCTCGCCGGCGGGGCCCGGCCGCATGGTCGGCTCCCCGTCGGCAGACAGGGTGAACAGCGGCGCGTTGAGCGGCAGCGGCGGAGGCTCGGCCGTCTGTTGTCTCGGCCGCGCGCGCTGCTGCGGTTGCGAGCCGGCGGACTGCGGCTGACCGGAGGGCTGCGCTTGGCCGGAAAAGTTCAACGGCGCGAGGGACGCGGGGGGCGCCGCCGACTGTCCCCGGACAGGCGAGGCCGCCCCGAGGACGCCGACGACGGGCAAGGCCGCGGCCAGCGCCCAGGCGCACCGGCCAGCAACCGCAGCAGCGCGCGCGGCCAGGGCGAAGCTCAGCCGCTCAGACACGACGGATACCTCATCTGGACGGCGATGATCGACAGGAGATGCAGCATCGCCGGGTAGTAGTTCTCGTTCGCTTGCAGCCTACCGAAGTCGCGGGGCACCTTGGCTCCATTCACCGCACAGAACGTCAACGCGACGATGGCGTTGTAGCCGCCTTCCGACAGCCCCTGCGTGGTCCGGCCCGAGGCCGTATCGATGGTCGACACCGGCCGGTCGCGGTTGGCCCACAGGGCCACGAACGGCGCATAGGTGTTGCGGTCACCCAGGCCTGCCCACGCCAAATAGAGCGGTACGCGGATGGCATTGTAGCCGAAGCTCTCGGGAAAACCATCGGCGGGCTTCAAGGGCTCGCCCCTGGCCGACACCCACTCGATTGGCAACTGCGACGGCCCGAAACGCCCCTTGGCGATCAGCTCGACGCCGCTGCGGCTCAGCCCCGCCCAGTCGATCTCCGGCGCCACCAGCGGCAGGCGCTGGAACGCCGGAAACACCCAATAGGAGACATTGATCACCGGCCCATCCGGCCTGTTCTCGGCAGCGAAGCCGAAGATGGAGGGCAGCAGCAACGCGCCCCAGCGCGTCTTGAACAGGATGGTCTTGCGCCCGACCTCGACGGCGATGCGGCGCGCTTCGGTCCGGTAGGCCACGCTGTTCCAGAGCTCGCCGGCCTCCGCCAGCGCCCAGGCGACGAGGATGTCGCCGTCGGTCGCATTGTTGATGTCGCCCACGCCGGGCCGCTTGTCGGGATCCCAGCGCCAGGCGAGCAGCTTGTCGTCGCGGACCATCAGGTTGGCCCGAGTCCACCCCCAGATGCGATCGAAACTGACCCGGTCGCGCGCCGCAACGGCCGCGACCATGGCATAGCCCTGGCCCTCGCTGTGGCTGATGCCGCCGTTGCCGGTGTCGATGACCCGCCCCTGATCGGTGACGAAGCGAGCCCGGAACGCATCCCAGGCCTCGGTGCTCTTGAGCGCGCCGCCGAGCGGGATCGCCCGGGAATCGAGCTTGAGCTCCTCCGGCTCGGGCGCGTCGGCCGGGCGCGCGGCCTGCTCGTCGGCGCCGGAGGGGGTGTCAGGCGCGAGCAACGGCGGCGGGCCACCGGACGGTGCGGGGCCGGCCGGCTGCGGAATCGGCGCTTGCAGTGGCGGCGTCTGGGCCGATGCCGGCAACGCGGCACAGAGCGTGCCCGCGGCCAGCGCAACCAGCAGCATGGCTGTGCGGCGCGGCGATCGGCGGATGGCGCCCGCGGGTCCGCTCATTGCTTGCGACCGATGTTGCGCAACAGCCACGTGGTGGTGCCGCCCAGGAAAATGGCTACGAGCAGCGACGAGATCACGTAGACGCTGGGGTTGTGCGAGAGCCAGCTGGCGACGATGAGACGCGTGTTGATCAGCGAGAAAGTCTGCGTCGACACGAACCTGGCCGCCGTGGGGGGGACGCGCAGCACCGTGCCGTCGGATGCATCCAGGAGGGAGGCCTGCCCGCCGATCTGCCGCCAGACCGCCGGATCCACCAGGCAGGCCATGGCCTCGCTCAGGTCGGGGCCCGTGGGCGCCGTCACCACGACCAGCGAATTGTCGCCGGTGCTGTCGAGCAGGCCCTGGGCGAGCACCAGGCTCGTATCGGCGGTGACCGGCGCCGCCGCCGGCTTTGCCGGCTCGTCGGTGACGAAGGAGCCGACGCCGCGAACCGCGTCGCCCCCCCAACCGGCCACCGTCCGGAACAGGTTCGCCACCTGGGCGAACACGCTGGTGCGGCCGTGGATGTTCTCGTTCCACTGATCCAGCACGTCGCCGGCGCGCGGCGGCGCCCGTTCGAGCGGCTCGCCGGCATCGCCCGCGGACGGCGAGCCGCCCGGAGGCGCTGCGGCGGTGGCCCTCTCCTTGCCGAAGATCCGCATGCGGCAATAGCCCGGGCGGTTGCGCGTCAGCGATACCCGCTCGCGGGCCACCGATTCGAAGCGGGTGAGATCGGACTCGGCCGGGCGGCCCGGCGTGTCGGTGCGCTGGCGCCAGGCGGCCAGCACCGTATCGGGACTGAGGCCGACGGCCGTCAGCGTCTCGGGGGTCAGACCGTTGACCGGGGCAACGACGACGGTCGAGCCGCGCCCATTCGTGGGCGGCGTCAGCGTCACCTCGAATTTGATGGGCCGCCCCACGGCCAGCGCGAGCTGGGCGGCAAGCGTCGCCGCCGCACCCGTCGTTTCCTTGTCCGGCATCGGGATGAACAGATTGGCCGACGAGCTCTGCGCGAGCGGAAAGCCTGCCGACGCGAGCAGGCCGGTGTTCGGCAGCCGCGCGATCCGCGCGATCCGCGGCAGGATGATCTGGCTGGTATCCAGCAGCAGGAAGCGCTTCTTGGCGTTGATCGCCGAGAGCGGGTCGCAGCTGGCGTCCGACCGGGTGGGCACGCGCGCCAGGATCTCGATGCGGTTGAAGCCGGGCCTCAGGTGACCGAGCGGGAACGGAATCTCGTTTTGCCTGAAGACGTCGCCGTTGCGGCGCGGCAGGATGATCGTCGCGGCGTCGCGACCGTTCACGCTGACCGAAATCTGCGGCTCGGGCCCGAGATCGGCGGCGTATCCGCCATCCAGGGAGAGCACCACCTTGGCATAGTCCGCGCTGTAGAAATCCGCCGGCATGACGAGGTCCAGCGACTGCCGGAACAGCCGGCCGCTGAATTCGGTGCTGGGGACGTTGAGCTTGCTCAGCGAGATGCGCTCGCCGCCGGCCACCCGCAGGCCGCGATTGACCGCCAGCGCGGCAAGCCCACTCCCCGTGCCGCGCGGCTCCTGCATGGCCGCGAACTGGGCCAGCGCGTCCTGCAGCTCGCTGGGGGTCGGCCCGGTCACGACCAGCATGGCGCGCCGCTCCGCCGTCGCCGGCAGCAAGGCCACGGTGGGGCCATTGGCGGATCCCAGCGCCTCGATGCCGGGCTGCTTGGAGATCTCGGAGTAGAGCCCGACGAGCAGGTTCATGCCGCTGTCGCCCCCCGCGGCGGGGCCGAAATCGACGATCGGTTGCAGATAGCGGGTACGCAGCGCGATGCTCTGGACCGCCCGCATGACCATGTCGACGTTGGCGAGCGACGTCTTGCCGGGAATCACCGCACGGATGGGGAAGGCGCCCTGCGCATCCGGCGAAAGGCTCGCGATGTCGGCGGCCACCAGGCCGCTGTCGTTGGCGCCGTAGATAAGCAGCCCGGTGTTGCCGGGGTCGATCTGCGTCCACAGCTCGTACGTGGCGCCGAGCGAGCAATCTACGCGATGACGCATATCGGCCGTGAGGCGCACCGAATTCCAGCCCGGCCGCAGCAGGTCGCCGGGCACCTCGAAGACGACCTGCCGGGCGCCGTTGGGCGCCTGCAGGTTGGTCTGGCCGACGACGGCGTCGTTGACCAGGACACTGAGCACCGACGCTTCCGGCATCACCGAGATCGCCGTCAGATAGCTGACGCGGATGCGGACCTTGGCGTGCGCCTGGCTGTCGGTCAGATAGATCGGCCATTCCATGGCGTCGATTTCACCGCGCAGCCGGAAGCCGTGCAGGTTGACCGGCATGCGGTGCAGGACCCCGCCCTGCTCCCGCCAGACCTCCTCGGGCACCGGGTCCGCGGCCCGGGCGCTCGCCGCCGCCGGGACGTCGTTGTTGGAGCGTGGCAGGAACGAGCGCGTTCGCTGGCCGGCAACGCCGCTCGGCGGAGCCCCGAACACGGCCCGGTCGCCGCGGATGACCGGGCTCGGCGCGGACGCGGCACCGGGAGGATTGTCGGCAGCCTGAGCCCGGGCCGATTGTGGGGGAGCGAGCCCCACGGCGAAGGCCACGGCGCCAAGCATGATCGACGTCCGCCGGCATCGCGCCCATGCGTCGACCACGGCGGTACGGCACCGGGCGGCGAGCCGTCGGAAGGGCATCGCCGTGCGCATCAGCGGGCGGCCAGCGCCGTCGACGGATCGGTGCCCTTGACACCGTCGCGGCCGAGCTGCCGTCCGGCGGACGTGGGGCTGGTCGGCGCCGGGGCCGCATTGGCCGCCTTGAAAGCGTAGCTCAGGGCCCGGATCGGGCCGACGACGCCCCAGCGGATCATCGTCGCCGTGCCGCGGAACAGGTCCATATGCTTACGCCGCGCGGCCAGCCACTTCATCATCGCCTCGCTCTGGCCGAACATGAGGTCGGCCAGCACGGCATAGTGGCGGGGCTCGAGGCTCTCGAACGCCAGCGTGTAGACACCGCGCTCCGTCGGCAGGCTCTGGTTCTCAAAGACCACGGGAATGCTGTCGCGCGTCGGTATCGTCCCCACGGGCTGGATCAGGAGACGGCCGGGATTGCGGCCCGTCGGTAGGTTCTTGGGCACCTCGCCCATGGCGCGCGCGACGCAGTCGCCCGCCGAGACGTTCTCGATCACGACCGGGATCTTGTGGCCTTCGGTGACTAAAACTCCCCGCCGGTCGATCGTCAGGCTCGGCTGCCGGCCGGTGCTGCGCCGTTCGGCGACGGCGCCGAGTGCCGCGCCAACGATGATCAGGTTGAGCGCATTCCACAGCCCGACGATGATCATCGCGGCACTGACGCCCGGCTCGAACAGGAACCGGTAGACGGTGACGATGGCGGCCAGCAGCAGCAGCCCGAAGATCACGAAGAACGGCCAGGCGAGATCGGACAGATGATCGTCATGCAGCACGTCGCCCTTCACGGTGACGTTGAAGCTGGGCTTGCGCGGGCTGACGATCACCGAGGCGATGGCGTTGATCAGGTACACGCTCTGCAGCAGCTCGTAGAGCTCGGAGACCCAGGGCCAGCGCACGCGGCCGTACAGGTAGTTCTGCAGCATGAGGCTGGCGACCATGTAGGTGAAGGTGAACGCGATCGACTCGTCCACCGTCGCCACGAAGATGCGCACGTCGAAGAAGATGTAGAGCAGCGGGACGAACAGGAAGATGAGCCGCGATACCGGGAAGAACCAGAAGCTCATGCTCGACAGGTAGGAGATCTTCTGCATCAGCCCGAGCCCGCCCTTGAAGGCCGGGTTCTTGAGCATGAGGATCTGGAACATGCCCTGGCACCAGCGCGTGCGCTGGCCGATGAAGGAGGCGAACGTCTCCGGCTGCTGGCCGGCGATCATCGGCTTGTCGACGTAGATGCTGTGCCAGCCTCTGGAATGGAGCTCGAAGGCGGTCTCGCAATCCTCGGTGATGGTGATGCCGTGAAAGCCGCCCGCGCTCTCGAGCGCGGTGCGGCGCAGCACCGCCGCCGAGCCGCAGAAGAACGCGCCGTTCCATTTGTCCAGGCCGCGCTGCGTCACCGAATAGAACATCTCGTTCTCGGCCGGCATGGTCTTGAACGTGCCGATGTTCCGCTCGATGGGATCGGGGTTGAGGAACACGTGCGGAGTCTGCACCAGGAACAGCTTCGGATCGTCGGCAAAGTGGCCGACCGTTTCCCGCAGGAAGTCGCGGAAGGGCACGTGGTCGGCGTCGAGCACCAGCACCAGCTCGCCACTGGAATGCTGCAGGCCGTTGTTCATGTTGCCGGCCTTGGCGTGCTCGTTGCGCTCGCGCGTCAGATACCTGACGCCCAGCTCGGCGCAGAGCGATTGCAGGGTGGCCCGCCGCTGGCGGGCCGCCAGCGCCTTCTCCGGCTCCTTGTCGCTGCACTTCTGGTCGGTGCCGCCGTCGTCGAGCAGCCAGACGGTCAGCTTGCTCGGCGGGTAGTCCATCGCCTTGGCGGCCGCCAGCGTCAGCGCCAGCAGGCTAGGCGCCTCGTTGTAGCTCGGCACGAAGACGTCGACGGCGGGCAATTCGCCATCCGGCAGACGCCGGGCCCGCTTGCGCTGCAGGGGATCGGCGTTGATCAGCAGCGTCATGCCGAGGAAGAAGACGCAGTACAGCTCGCCGAAGAGAAGCAGCAGGCCGGCCGAGAAGCCGAGAGGATCGCTGGCCGGCGGCAACGTGTCGGTGATGCGCCAGAAGGCGTAGCGAATGACGAGCAGGGTGCCGAGGGCCAGGAAGATCTGGCGCGACAGGAAGCCCGTCGTGAACAGCCACAGGCCGATCATGACCGCGATCACGGCCAGGCCAAGCACGAGCTGGATCGGAACGCCGACCGGCAGGGTCAGGAACACCAGGGTGACGAACCCCAGGGAGCCCCACGCGATCCATCGGAAAGCTGCAATCATCTCACGCCGCTCCCAGTCGCCCCGTCCTCGCACGAACGGACTTTCCAAGAGGTGAACTGCAGCAAAACGATGTCGGTCGCACCCCCTGCCCCGACAGACCCGTAAGCCTACCGCACTACCCCCCAGGCTCGGCCGGGATTTGCTCAGAACGTGACACGGGAGTCAAACAAAACGTAGCCGCCTGGGCCACGCTTACTATCCCTCATGTAGCCGCCGGCAAGGCCAAACTGGAATCTGCCCAAGGTCAGGCCGGTCAGGTGAAGGCCGAGGCGCCATTGGCGGTAGAAATCGTCGCCAAGATAGGAGAATTCCGGACCGATGAATGTCTTATCGAACAGTGCATATCCCAACTTGAAGCGAGTATAATATGCATTGTGCAACGACGAATAGGTCGCATATGCCGTGGCGAGCGTATAATCCGTCGGGTTGGCGTATATCTCGCCGACCACACGCACACCGAAACCGTGACCACGTGTGTCGTTGTCGGGGTCGTTCGGGTTCAGCTTGATGTTCTGATAGTTGAAACCGATGTAAGCGGCGGCGTGGACGTCCGGCTCGGCCCATTCATAGCCGATGAGGCCCGAGGCGCCTTGCTGGTTGCCGGTGATCTTTTCGCCGTTGGTGGTGTAATCGAAGGTGCCGATCTGGCCCTGCCCGCGCACACGCCAGCCCGACACCTGCTCCAGGTCGCCGGTCAGCGCCGCGGTGACGGACGTGTCGACGAACAGCGAGCCCTTGGTCGTGGCGGTGACCGACGTGTCGACGGCGATGATGGAGCCGCCGGCCTGGGTCGGCGTCGAGCTGTAGCCCGACGACCAGTCGGTGGCATGAGCCGGCGCCGACACGGCTGCGGTCGCCATGGCGACCCCGATCGCGATCGCGCCCCGCCGTCGCCCGCGCCCCGACCCTCGGGGGCGCGTGAGCCATTCGCGGACGCGCACCGGTCGTGTCAGAGCCTGATCCATCGTTGGGTCCCATGACGAGGTCCGGCAGAATCGCAGGCTGCCTGGCTTCGTACTGGGTGACCCAGAATGGTTAATCGGGCGTTAAGGCGCTCATTTGCAAAGCGTTTTCGCAATCTGAGAAACGCCCGCAGCGGTTGCGTCGGGCAAATGCCTCAAGTCCACAGGGCGGCCGCCTTGCGGCTCGCCAGGACGGCCCGGGACCGGCCGCTCTCCATGTTCCGCGTCATGGCCGAGCTTGACGCGGGCCCCATCCACACCCGGCGCCGTCAACGCCGCCGGAACTGTCCGCCGCCCCGCGGCGGCGGGCGGCCCGGCCCGGACGACCGCTCGTCCTTGTGGCGATAGACGAGGCGCGCCTTCTCAAGATCGTAAGGCGACATCTCGACGGTGACCCGGTCGCCCGCCAAGGTCTTGATGCGATTGCGCTTCATGCGCCCCGCCGTATAGGCGACCACCTCGTGCCCGCTCTCCAGCTGGACGCGGAAGCGGGCGTCCGGCAGGATTTCGGTCACAAGCCCTTCGAATTCGATCAACTCTTCTTTCGCCATGCCAAACTCGCAAGTGGGAGGGCACGCAGAGAGCCGCTCCGGGTAGCGATGCGCTTGCCCAAGCCAATCTCGTCAAGTCGTTCGGCTCGACGGGTCATTTGCGGCAGACGGCATCTGTCGGGCTGCCTCCCTGACGGGGACGCCCACGAACCGCCGCTTAGAGCACGTTTCGGGACGATCTTAAACCCAGGCCTGCATCCAGTGAGATATGCGGCAGCCCGAAGCGGATCAAGGGACCGGACGGCGGGCCGCGGCCGAGCGCGCCTCGCGACCGAGCGGATTCGCCCGATTGGAGAAAAGCGCTTCAGATTCAAAAAGTTGGAACATTTCCATCCGAGCCGATCACCGCCTCTGATCGGGACATGCTCCAGGTGCGCCCCGCCGATCGCGGCGCCCCACAAACGAAGCGCGCGGCCTTTGGGCAAGGCCGCGCGTCGGAAAACCGAATTTGTTGAGGCTTACGCGGCCTTGAGGTTGGCAGCGGCCTGCTTGCCCGTGCGGCGGTCCGTCTCGATCTCGTAGGAAATCTTCTGCCCCTCGACCAGACCGCGCAAGCCGGAACGCTCGACAGCGGTCACGTGCACGAACACATCCTTCCCACCGGCATCCGGCTGGATGAAGCCGTAGCCCTTTTGATCATTGAACCACTTGACGGTTCCCGTCTCCATGGAATGTCCTTTCTGACGGTTTACGCGTACGGCCGCAGACGCCGATCGGGCGCCTGAGGCCTCATGTCTCGATGTTTGGGGATAGAAGGAGCGTGCGCCTCACGAGGCTACTCGGCCCAGTCGTCCGGCCAAATGTCGATCGGGCTCAGATACTTCCGAAATGCGTCCAATGCAAGGCGGCTCCGCCAGGGGGCCCGGAAGCCAGGCGGGGCCGCATCCGGCCTGGACGGCGTCGGGCTCGGAACCAGCGTTTCCCGCGCGCGTTAGGCCCCTCGCGTCAACATTTCCGTCACCGCCGCGCTCTTCCAACGGCGGCCTTGGAGTTTCATCCCGTGAGCTGCGTAGGGACACGCGCCGATCGCCTGCTATCCACCACGTACCCCTTCGCCGAGCCCGCCGCGGTCGTAGCGATTCCCGCTCGCAACGAGGCGGAGCTGCTGCCCGCCAGCCTCGACGCGCTGTTCGCCCAGCGCGACGCTCAGGGCCGGCCGCTGCCTGCCGATGCGTTCGGCATCCTGCTGCTGTTGAACAACTGCGACGACGCCAGCGCTTCGGTGGCCGCGCATTGTGCTCGGGCCTCACCGCGCCCCGTCCATATCGTCGACGTCCGGCTGCCCGCGGAGACGGCCCATGCCGGAACGGCCCGGCGAGCAGCGATGGATCTGGCCAGCGATTGGCTCCGCGCCGCGGGGCATGACAACGGCGCGATCCTGACCACCGACGCGGACAGCCGCGTGCCCGCCACATGGGTCGACGCCAATCTGGCCATCCTGGCCGGCGGCGTCGACGCGGTGGCCGGGCTCGTAGCCCTCGCCGCGCACGACGAAGCCGGGCTGGGGCACACGCTGCGGCAGCGCGGCGGCTTCGAGCAGCGCTACCAGGCCCTCCTAATGGAGGCAGCGGCGCGGCTCGATCCCCTGCCCCATGACCCCTGGCCGAACCATTGGACGGCGTCGGGCGCCACGATCGCGGTGACGCGCACCGCCTACATGGCGGTCGGTGGCGCCCCCATGCTGCCGGTCGGCGAGGACCGCGCCCTCATCGGCGCGCTCGTGGCGCATGGATTCACGGTGCGGCACGAGCCGTCGATCGTCGTCACTACATCCGGGCGGCTCGTCGGCCGCGCCGGCGGCGGCGTGGCCGATACCCTGCGCCTGCGCCGAGAACATCCGGACAGCCCGTGCGACCCAAGGCTCGAGCCCGTCGTCTCTGCCCTCAGCCGCTACCGGACGCGCAACCATCTGCGCCGGCTGCATGGGGCCAAGCGGACTGCGACCCTGGCGGCGGCACTGGGCGAATTGGGCATGCCGCCGATCGACGCCGCGAACGCTGCGCGCCTTCCCTGCTTTGGCGCCGCCTGGAATGTGGCCGAAGTGGCGAGCCCTGCACTGGTCTATCGACCGCTCGCCCCGGCTGCGTTGCCGGGCGCCATCGGGCAAGCCGAGATTGCGCTTGCCGCATTGCGTCGCGCGCGGCCGGCGCCGGGACCATCATCATGACAGCCGGGCAACCAGATCCAGCCGGTAAGCCTCCGTCCGGCGTTGCAGCAGCACCGGCGCCACCGGCACCATCCTCGCCATGACCAGCTCCGCCGCCGCATCGCCTGACAGGGGATAATCGGTCTCGCCCAGCCAGTGCACCAGCACGAGATGGCCGCCGGGCTCCAGACTGTCGCGCAGGCGCGCGCACAGGCGGTCCACATCGGCGGTAGCGAGGTAGTAGACCACCTCGGACAGTATGATCAGATCGAAGGTCTCCTCGGGCCACTGCCCCGGAACGGCTTGGCGCGCGAAGCGGACGTGCGGCCGGTCCGCGCAGCGCCGCCGGGCCGCGGCGAGGGGCTCTTCGGCGATGTCGACCGCCAGCAGGCGGTCGCAGCGGCCGGCCAGCGCCGCTGTCAGCACGCCGATCGAGCAGCCGACCTCGAAGGCGTTGCGGTAGCGATGACGCGGCAGGGCTGCAAGCGTCGCCGCGTACTTGGCCTGCTCGTAATCGCTGGTGGCGAACGACCACGGGTCCGGGTCGGCGTCGTACAGCGCACGGAAATAGGCAGCGCCGAGGCTGGTGGCCGCCTTCACGCGCCGATCTCCAGAAAGACTTCATACGGCCGTTCGACATGCACGAGCAGATCCGCCTCGAGGCGGAAGGCGTCGGGGTCGTCGACGATGATTCGCCCGTGCTGCGAATCATGGGCGGCGATCGCGGCGTGCTTGGCCGCCTGGTAGGAGCGGATATCGACGCGGAAGCCGGCCAGTGGCCCCTTGTCCAGCTCGGCGGACTTGGGCAGCGTCCAGCCCCAGACTGGATAGGCAAGGAGCCGTCCCGGCCGCATGCGCATGGCGAGCTCGACAATGGCGAAGGACGCCTGGTGGTCGCGGTGGGGGTCGTGATGCCAGGCCGCGCAGATGGCGGAGGCGCCGATGCCGTCGGCGATGTCAGCGATGGCGCGCGCCGCCCGGCTGGCCTCGGGCCCCGCGCTCGGCACGAACTGGTCCGGCAGGGCGAGGAAATGCACGGCGCGCGGCGACATCCCCAGTTGCTCCACGGCAGCCAGGGTCTCGGTCTCTCGCAGACGGCGCAGCCGCGAGCGCGGATGGCTGCGCGAGGCCGGGTGCGAAGCGGAGCCGTCGCTGACCACGACCACGGCGACCGCACGTCCCTCCGCGCCGCATCTGGCAATGGTGCCGCCGCAGCCTATGCTCTCGTCGTCGGGATGGGGCGCGACGACCACCAAGCCGCCTGGCCCGAAGGCCTCGAGGCCGCGCAGCGGCAGCTCGGCCGCCTGCAGCAGGAATGTTCCCAGCTTCACTGTCGTGCTCCCCGCCCCGTCAGGCCCCGCGGGCATCCCGCCAGAGATCGCAGCTCGCTGCCGGGCTGGCCAGGACGCGGCCGGCCGCGACCGCCAGGGCCCGATCGGGCGCAGGCTGCCTCAGATAAGTGGCAAGGTCGCGGCCGATGCGCTCGGCCGGGTGGTGGCGCAGGAAGCCCGCCAGACCAATCGAGCGCGACACGTGCTCCATGACATCGAGCGCCGCCCGCTCCACGGCCGTGCGCGCCAGCGCCAGGTAGGCGACGACCCGCTCGGCCTCGACCGCGGCGTTGCGGTGGAACGCCATGTCGGCGGCGCGCTCGACCCAGAGCCGCGCCGTCTCCACCGCAAGAGCCGCCTGCCCCGCCCGTGCCAGCTGATGGGGATCACCGTCGCGCCCGGTGTCGCGCAGATGCAGGCGCAGCTCATCGAGCAGCCGGTCCATGCCGCCGAGCTGCACGGCCAGGAACCGCCAGGCCCCGGCAGAAAACAGCGGCTCGCGATGGTAGTCGCCGTCGGCGCCGAGAATGTCGCTGCGCGCCACCTCGAGCCCGGTGAAATCGTAGCTTCCGGTGGCGGAGGCACGCATGCCGTGCGCGCGCCAGGCGGAGAGATCGGCGCGAGCCGGATCGCCGTCGAGCCGCGGCATGACCATCAGGAGCTGGCCCGCCGGCGTGCGGGCGGTGACGAGCGGCTGCTCGACGAATCCCGCCCCCGAAGCGAAGGTCTTGGCGCCGGCGAGGATGGCGCCGTCGCCACGTGGCAGCATTTGCACGCCGCCTCCGGGCGCCTGCGTGTTCCACACGCCGAACAGACGGCCGCGCGCCGCCTGATGGGCGAGCCGCGCCAGCTGCCCAGGCGTGCCGTAGGCGGCGACCAGCTGGATGGCGTTGACATGGCCCTCGAAGAGGCGGCCGACGGCGAGGCTTCCCCAGCCGATCAGCGACAGGACGAGGACGCCGTCCCGCGCCGCGCCTGCCGTGGTGGCGAGCCCCAGCCCGCCGCAGGCCACGGGAAGCGGCGCCCGCAACAGGCCGAGCTCGGCGAGCTCGGCCAAGTCCTCCTCCGGGATGGCACCGTCGGCGTCAAGCGCGGGCGCCCGATGGCTGGAGCGCGCGGCGAAAAGGCGCGCGTTCTCGATCAAGGACTGGAGATCGAACGCCTGCGAAGCAGGTGCGGGGACGGCTCGCGGCATGGAAGGCGAAGTCGGCGGTGACGGGCTTTGTTCCCGCTCCTGGCGCGGACCGGCACCGGGCGCCGCGCCGCGAAAGCGGCCCCCGACGAGCGGGGCGCCTACGATGGCGGGCGGGCAACGGGCGCCAGCTGGTGCACCAGGGCGTTCTTGATCGGCTCGGGCGAGATCGAGCAGATGCCGCCGAAGGGTTCGCCCATGTCGAGGATCAGCGCCATGGCTGCGGCGACCGAGAGGGAGCACACGAACATCGTTGCCACCGTCAGCCCGTTGCGGGGCGAGAACAGGCCGAAACTGGCGAAGGTCAAGGTGATCCAGGCGGTCAGCACGATGATCACGATCGGCGTCGCGCTGCTCGTGTTGCCGACGACCACGCGCCAGCGCATCTCGACGAGATTGCGGTAGAGGTCGATCATGGCACCTTTGATGGACTGCTGCCGCTCGTCCTCGGCGGCCATGGCGCGGATGTCGTCGGCGACCCGCCCCAGCAGGGCGAAGGATTTGGGATCGTCGATCCTGATCCGGGAGGCGTCGTCCGGCCAGGTGTCCTCGAGCGACAGCCGCGTATAGGCGACGAGGTCGGCCCGCGCCGCGTCGGCGCCGGGGCCGAACCGGCGGAAGGCGCTGTCGAGCATGATGATGTAGGTCGAGAACTGGCGGATGTTCTGATTGGTCTCGTCGAACGAGCCCTTCACCGAGGAGATCAGCAGCCCCAGGATGAGCGACGTCATGGTCGCCACCATGCCGACGGTGAGTCTCACCACGTCCCGGGTATCGGCAGAGCGATGGCTGGGGCGCAGACGCTTGCCATAGATGATCGCGAGCATCGCGCCGCCGAAGACGGCGACGAAGACGACGAGGCCGATCAAGAGTGCCAGGTCCACCATGCGGCGTGCGCCGATCCCGCCCGAGTGCTTCGCCGTGTTGTTGGCGGGATGGGGCGGCAGGGTCAAGCCCACGCCCCCAATCCCGCCAACGGCGCCGGCCGATCCGACCGGCGAGAAACGCTCCAGATTCAAGATGTTGGAGCATGCCTGCCGACTCGGACAATCCCATCTGATCTGGAAAGGCTCTAGGCAAAACAGGCGCGCGGCTCTAACTGGTCGGATATCACGGGTGCCCCCATGTCCGATCGTGTACCACCCCTGCCCACGCCGGCTCCGGCCGCATCGCAGACCCGCCAGGAGCGTCCGCTCGGCCTGCACCTGCGCATCGACTTCGCCGGTGCTTCGCCCCAGGCCCGTATCGGGCCCGGCAAGATCGCGCTCCTGGAAGCGGTGGGCCGAACCGGCTCGATCTCGGCCGCCGGCCGGTCGCTCGGCATGTCCTACCGGCGCGCGTGGCTGTTGATCGATGCGGTCAACCACCTGTTCGACCGCCCGCTGGTGGAAGCCATCGCCGGTGGCCGCTCCGGCGGCGGCGCACAGCTCACCCCGTTCGGCGAAGAGCTGGTGGCGGCCTACCGGGCGCTCGAAGCCAAGATGGTGCGCCAGGCCGACGCCGACCTGAAGGTCTTCGCGGCGCACGTGGTGGCGAGCGCCGTCGGCGGGACCAACGACGCCCGGGCCGCCGAGGAGGCGCGCGACTGAAGCGAGCAGCGCCGGCCGCCGCCGCTCAGGCGCTCCCCTCGTGGCAGGCCCGCGCCGCCGGCGCCGTCTCGTACTCGTCGTGGCGGCGCACGAAATCCATCGTCGACCGCTCGTTGCGGCCCTTGGGCGCCCGATCGAGGATCATCAGCGCGCCAATGAGCTGCTCGGGCCCGCGCGCGTAGCTGGAGTAGGTGTGGAACACCTGGCCGGCGTCATCCTTGTAGAAGGCACTGACGCCGGGCAGTTCGTCGAGCCCGTTGCCGGCAGGCATCCGCGTGAAATTGTACTCGATCGTGCCGCTCTTCAGCTCGTCGGCCGCGAACGATACGTGGAAATCGAAATTGAAGTCGCTGCCGTGCGACGAGACCCAGGGGAAATGCCAGCCCATGCGGCGCTTGTAGGCCTCGATCCGGGCGAGCGGCGCCCGCGAGACAGCGACCAGCGTCACATCGTGATGATTGAGGTGCGGCAAGGCGCCGTCGAAATGATCGGCGAGGAATGAACAGCCGGGGCAGCCCGCGTCCCAGTCGGGGCCGAGCATGAAGTGATTGACCAGCAACTGGCTGCGGCCGTCGAACAGGTCGGCCAGCGTCTTCTCGCCGGCCGGCGTGTCGAAGCGGTACACCTTGTCGAGCTTCACCCACGGCAGCGCCAGCCGCTCCGCATTCACGGCATCGCGCAGCCGCGTCTCCTCCTTCTCCCGCAGCAGCAGCGCGCGGCGGGCCTCGATCCACTCCTCACGTGAGACGATGGCATGGTTCTGCATCGGTCAACTCCATCCGGTTGGCTTGGTTGCGGTTGGTTTGGCCTCCCGCCACAGGACGAATGACGTCCGCGCCTTCCGACACCCGACGTGTGCCGACATCAGCCGCGAAGCCTATCCCGCCGGTAGACGCTGGGGCTTTGCCCGACGGCCGCCTTGAAGGTACGCGAGAAGGCGGCCGGATCCCGGAACCCCCAACGCTCCGCGATGTCCAGAATGGACAGGCCCCGGCACGCCGGATCGGCGAGCTGGGCCATCGCGCAGCGCAGCCGCTGGCCGCGGATATGGCTGGCCAGCGTCAGGCCCTCGGCCGCCAGCGCCTCGAACATCGAGCTGCGCGACACGCCGAGCCGCGCGCAGATGAGCTTGGCGCCGAGATCCGGGTTGCCGATGTCCGTCGCGATGAACTGTTTGATCCGCTGCGCCAGCGCCGCGCGGCTGCGCGCCGCTCCGTCCGCAGACAACCCGAACGCCAGGGCGCGGACCATGAGCGCCGACAGCTGGTCCTCGACCAGGTCCTCCATCGGCGCGAGGCCGTCGAGGTCGGTCGACAGGGCCAAGATGTAGCCGGCGACGAGGCGGCCGATGCCGCGTCGCGCCGGGATCGCATTCGGCAGGCCCGGATGGCGCCCGATGACGCGGCGGAGCGCATCGCCCCGGATCGCGACGCAGACGATGTCGACGCCCTCGGCGAAGTCGAGCGCGAACGGCTCGTTCGTATCGACGAGCATGACATCGCCCGGGCGCACGCCCGAAGCCTGGCCGCGCTGGTGAACGATGGCGTCGCCGGAGATCATCAGGTTGGCGAAGAAGGTGCCGTCCTGGCGCCGCGCGATGCCGCCACGCGTCCTGTGCACGATGCTCTCCAGGCTGCGCACGCGCGAGACCGACAGGCGCTCTGCCGCCCCCATGTCGATCGAGCCGGTGAAGAATCGGCTCGCCCGGTTCTCGGGCTCGAGCGGCAGGTACGCCTGCGACACGGCTTCGCGCCAGTAGGCGAAGCCCTCGCGCGGCGCAACGTCGGATGTGGTCCAGGCTGCACGCATGGCCGGTAGCCCTCCCGGGCCGCTCGCGACAAGACTAGCACACTTGCCAGGCAAGCAGCAGGCCAGACGCGCGGACGATTTGCCAAGTATCGCGGACGCGGCGCCGAGGACACGGCCGGCCGGATCGGCATGATCGACTGAAAGCGCCCGCCGCTTTCGCAGCGGCGCGCGGAGGCGAGGTTTTGCGATGCCGATCGATTTCACCCCGACACCGGAGCAGAGCGCTTTGCGGCTGCAGGCCCGGGCCTTCGCCCATGACGTCCTCTCCAAGGTCGATGCCGCCACCCGCGCGTTGCCGACGCCTGCGGAGCGCTTTGCCGCCACGCGGCCATTCTACGAGCAGATGATCGCCGCAGGCTTCCTGCGGAAATGCATTCCGGTGGCCGCCGGGGGCGACTGCGCGAGCCTCGTCGACCTGGCCATCCTCTCCGAGGAACTCTATGCCGTGAACCCCAGCGTGACGCTGACCATGCTGGGCAGCGTCCTCGGCCTCACGCCGCTGCTGCTGGGCGGTACACCCGAGCAGCTCGGGCGGTTCCTGCCCCCGTTCCTGGCGACCGAAGGCGCGCCGCTGGCCGCCTTCGCCTCCAGCGAGCCGGGCGGCAGCGCCAACGCCGGCTCCCCGCCGCCCGGCGAAGGGGTGAGGACCACGGCACGGGCCGAGGAGGGCGCATGGGTTATCACGGGCCGCAAGCAATGGGTGTCCTCGGCGACCGGCTGGGACGGCAAGGGCGCCGACCTCCTGTGCGTGGTCTGTCGGACCGACGCTGCGGCGCCGCCGTCGAGCGCCATTTCCATCATCGCGGTGCCGCGGCCTGATCGCGGGCTCGTGCTCGAGCACGTGCAGGAGTCCATGGGGCACCGGGCGCACCTGACGCCGCGCTTCCGGCTGGACGAGGTGCGGGTGCCGGCGGACCACCTCCTCGGACGCCTGGGCGGCGGCCTGGAGCTCACCGAGGCGAGCTTCACCGGGACGGCGGCGCTGGTCGGCATCTTCGGCGTGGCATTGATGCGCGCGGCCTTTGCATTCGCTCTCGACTTCGCCCGGGCCGAGCACCGCGGCGGCGCGCACCCGATCATCGAGCACCAGGCGGTCGGCTACGCCCTGGCCGACGCCAAGACCGCGATCGAGGCGGCGCGCTCCCTGGGCTGGCGCGCCTGCCACGCCCTGGACGCCGGTTCGCCCGCGGCGCTGGAGCTCGCCCTCGAGGCCAAGGTCTTCGGTTCGGAAACGGCGGTCCGCGTCATCACCGACCTGATGCGGATCGTGGGCATCGACAGCTATGACCACGCGCTACCGCTGGCGGGCCTGCTCGAGGACGCCATGGCCCTGCCGCTGTTCGACGGCGGCAACATGGGCGTGCGGCGGCGCCAGTTGCACACCCTGCTGCGAACGCCGGGCTACGATGCGCTCGCTGCGTCGGGCGTCGCCTGAGAGGCGCCCGCCTCAGCCGATCAGGGGCCGCTCGTCGAGCGCCACGGTCTTGACCAGCGCATAGACGCGCTTGCCCGGCGCCAGCGCCAGGTCATCGACCGCCTTGCGGGTGGCGGAGGCCGTCAGGACGCCGTCGCCGTCGAGCGCGATGCGGATCGCCACGAGGGCCGGCCCCTCCGGCTCGATCGCCGCCACCTGGCCGGTGAGCACATTGCGGATGCTCATCTGCGCGGGCCTCGCCGTGGCGACGCTCACGTCGGTGGCGTGGATGATGACCCGCGCCCGCCGGCCCATGGGCGTGAGTTCGGCCGGCAGGTTGAGCACGCCCGCCGGATGGTGCAGCGCCGTCAGCCCATAGGCCGCGTCGACGGCCCCCAGCGTGACGTCGAGCACGGTCGCCTGCGCGAAGCGGTCGCCGGGTTCGGCGAGCCCCAGGGTCTGCTGCGGCGAGCCGACGGCGACGACGCGGCCGGCCTCGATCACCACCACCGTTTCGGCGAGGCGCGCCACCTCGGCCATGGCGTGGCTGACATAGACGATCGGCGTGCCGAACTCGTCGCGCAGACGCTCGATCAACGGCAGGATCTCCGCCTTGCGCGCGTCGTCCAGGGAGGCCAGCGGTTCGTCCATCAGCAGCAGGTGCGGGCAGGCGAGCAGCGCCCGGCCGATGGCGACGCGCTGGCGCTCTCCGCCGGACAGCCGCGGCGTGCGTCGCGCCAGGAGGTCGCCGATGCCGAGTGTCTCGACCACGGCGTCGAAGCCGATGCGACGCTCGGCGCGCGGCGCGAACACGCGCCCGAACAGCAGGTTCTGCCGCACCGTGAGATGCGGGAACAGCTGCGCGTCCTGAAACACCAGGCCGATGCGGCGCCTGTGCTTGGGCACGTAGATGTTCTGCTCGGTATCGACCAGCACGTGCTTGTCGCCGAGGATGATGCGGCCGCGGTCCGGCCGGTCGAGCCCGGCGATGAGCCGCACCAGGGTCGACTTGCCCGAGCCGGAGCGGCCGGACAGCGCGACGATGCCCGGCCCGCCGGCGAACTTCGCCACCAGATGGAAGGCGCCCTGACGCTTGTCGACGTCGACGGAGATCATCGCCGATGAATCATGCGTGCTGGGACACGCGCCGGGCCGCGCCCCGCTGCACCAGCTCCGCCGCCACCAGCGCCGCGACCGCGATGAGGATGGCGATGACCGTGAGCCGCATGGCTTCGGCATCGCCGTCCGGCACCTGGGTCGCGGTGTAGATCGCCGCCGAGATGGTCTGGGTCTCGCCCGGGATGTTCGAGACGAAGGTGATGGTGGCGCCGAACTCGCCCAGCGCCCGCGCGAAGCAGAGAATGGCGCCGACGATGATGCCGGGCAAGGCCAGCGGCAGCGTCACCACGAAGAAGGTGGTGACCGGCCCGGCGCCCAGGGTGCCTGCGGCGTCCTCCAGGCGCCGGTCGATCGCCTCGAAGGCGAGGCGGATGGCGCGCACGCTGAGCGGCAGGCCCATGATGGCGCAGGCCAACGCGGCTCCGGTCCAGCGGAACGAGAAGACGATGCCGAAGTACTGGTCGAGGAAGGCGCCCACCGGCGCGCGTCGGCCGAAGGTGATGAGCAGCAGGTAGCCGGTCACCACCGGCGGCAGCACCAGCGGCAGGTGGATGACCGCGTCGAGCAGGGTCTTGCCGGGGAAGCGGCCGCGCGCCAGCAGGTAGGCGAGCGCGACGGCGATCGGCAGGCTGGCGAGCGTCGCCCATCCGGCGATCCGCAGGCTCAGGTGGATCGCAGTCCACTCGGCGGGCGAGAGAGTGGGCAAGGTGCTGTCGTTCCTGGTGGACGGATGGCCGGGTCAAGTCCGGCCATCGCGTTGGAAGGTTGGGCGCTCCACTCCAACTTCGTCATGGCCGGGTTTGTCCCGGCCACCCATCGATCGATCAAGCCGCCTTGCCGCAGACGGCCGCCTGCCCGCACAGCGCGAAGCCGTACTTGTCGAAGATCGCCGCCGCTGCGGGCCCGTGCAGGAAGGTGAGGAAGGCGCCTGCGTCCGGGTTGCCCGACGAGGCGAGCTGCGCGATCGGGTAGACGATCGGCGCGTGGCTCGTCGCCGGGAAGGTGGCGAGCACCTTGACCTTGGGCTCGACCTTGGCATCGGTGCCGTAGACGATGCCGGCCTTCGCCTCGCCGCGGGCGACGAGAGCCAGGGTGGAGCGGACGCTCTCGCTCTGGGCCAGCTTGTCCTTCACCGTGTCCCAGATGCCGAGCGCGGTCAGGGCCTGTTCGGCATAACGGCCGGCGGGAACCGAGCGGATGTCGCCGATGGCCAGGCGCCCGTCGCCGAGGAAGCCGGCGAGATCGGCCCCCTTGTCGAGCTTGAAGCTCGCGCCGCCGTCCGCCGGCGCCACCAGCACCAGGGTGTTGCCGAGCAGGTTGTTGCGGGTTCCCGTCTTCAGGAGCTTGCGCTGGTCGACGTAGTCCATCCATTCCAGGTCGGCGCTGACGAAGATGTCGGCCGGTGCGCCCTGCTCGATCTGCTTGGCCAGCGGGCCGGACGCGGCAAACGACAGCGTCGCCTTCTTGCCCGTGTCCTGCTCCCACTTTGCGGCGATGTCGCTCAGCGCGTTCTTGAGCGAGGCGGCGGCGAAGACGAGCACCGGCTTGTCCTCGGCCACCGCGGCGCGCGGCGCCAGCACGGCTCCGGCAACGAGGGCGAGGGCAACGGCGGCGGCTGCGGGTCTCGAACGGATGCGCATGCGGGGCTCCGGCGGTTTTCGCTATGTCCTTTGGGATATAGCGCAGGCTCGGCCGCGGCAAGGGCCGCGATCGGCAAAAAGCGCCTGATGCGGACCCGGGACGACGGCCTGCGCTGCATACTTTTCGGCCCCGTCCGGCAGGAGCATGAGCCGCCGACCTTTGTCATCGATCGCGGTCGACGGACAGATCCGCGACCGACCATGGACGAGATCGATTCTCGCGCGTTAGAGCAGAGCCGGCGCGTTGCGCCCATCATCGGGAGCCTGCTCCATGCCTGACGTCATAATCCGCAAGAGCGTGCTGCACGTGGAGGAGATCTTCCACGAAGGCGGTCCCGTCGCCCCCGAGCCGCTGCGGCGCGCCGCCATCCTGACGGTCATTCGCAATCCGTTCGCCGGCCGTTACGTCGAGGAGATCAAGGGCTTCATGACCGACCTGAAGCCGCTCGGCCTGTCCATGGCAAGGGACCTGCTGAGCGCGCTCGGCGACGATCCGGCGGCGATCGAGGGCTACGGCAAGGGCGCCATCATCGGCGCCGCCGGCGAGCTCGAGCACGGCGCGCTGTGGCACGAGCCCGGCGGCTACGCCATGCGCGAGGTGCTGGGCAACGCCAAGGCGATCGTCCCGTCCGCCAAGAAGGTGGGCGCCCCCGGCACCCGCCTCGACGTGCCGATCACCCACATCAACGCCTCCTACGTGCGCAGCCACTTCGACGCCATGGAGGTCGGCGTCAGCGACGCCCCGCGCGCCGACGAGCTGCTGCTGGCGCTGGTGATGACCACCGGCCCGCGCATCCACGCCCGCGCCGGCGGCTTGGCGGCCGCCGACATCCAGGGCCACGACGGGTTGCGGTAAGCCCGGCCCGGCCTCGTCGCCCCTTGTTTCCGGCTTCGCAGGGCCAACATGGTGGGTCGAAGCGATCGGCTCCGCCGCACAACCGAACCCGTCGATGGCCTGCGTCGGTCCGCGCCTTGCTGCGCCTGGTCGATACGGCTAATCGAGACACGGGATCTTGGCCCGTGGCGGCCGCAGACTTGGACTTGGACGGCAGATGAGCAACTTGAACACCGAAAAGGTTCTCAACGTTCGGCATTGGACCGACCGGCTCTTCAGCTTCCAGACCACGCGCGACCCGGGCTTCCGCTTCCGCAGCGGCGAGTTCGTGATGATCGGCATCGAGGTCAACGGCAAGCCGCTGTTGCGCGCCTATTCGGTGGCCAGCGCCAATTACGACGACAAGCTCGAATTCTTCTCGATCAAGGTGCAGAACGGGCCCCTCACCTCACGGCTGCAGCACCTCGCCGTCGGCGACAGCATCGTCGTCGGCCGCAAGCCCACCGGCACGCTGGTGCTCGACAACCTGGAGAACGGCCGCAACATCTATCTCCTGGCCACCGGCACCGGGCTGGCCCCGTTCGCCAGCCTGATCCGCGACCCGGAGATCTACAACCGCTTCGACAAGGTGGTCCTGGTGCACGGCTGCCGCGAGGTGGCGGAGCTGGCCTACGGCGAAACCCTGGTCGAGCAGCTGCGCAACGACGAGTTTCTGGGCGAGGACGCCGAGAAGAAGCTGCTCTACTACCCCACGGTGACGCGCGAGCCGTTCCGCAACCGTGGCCGCATCACCGACCTCATGCAGTCGGGCAAGCTCTACAGCGATCTCGGCCTGGAGCCGCTGTCGGCGGCCGAGGATCGCGTCATGATCTGCGGCAGCCCGGAGATGCTGAAGGACCTCAAGGACATGCTGCTGGCGCAGGGCCTCAGCGAGGGCAACACCGGCGAGCCCGGCCAGTTCGTCATCGAAAAGGCCTTCGTCGAGAAATAGGCGACGGTCGGCTCCCGCGGCAATGGCAGGTCAAGCCCGGCGAAGCGGGAGCGCGACGGCCCGCCCGGCGGCGTCATGGCCGGGCTTGACCCGGCCGTCCGCCACGCCCTGGAATCCGCCCTCCCCCGCCGACCCCATCGTGGCGGCGATCTCGGCGGCAAGCGCGCGCGCCTCCTCGGTACGGGCCGATTTCGACCAGACGATGCCGACCCGTGAGCGCGGCAGTGCCGGCAGGCCATCCGCTGCCTCCAGGATGCGCAGGCCCGGCCGGACGGCACCGCGCGGCAGCACGGTGACCGCGAGGCCCGCGTTCACCATCGGGGCGATGGCCGAGTAGTTGTTCGACACCAGGATCATCCGCGACGCGATGCCGGCCGCCGCGAGCGCCGCCTCCGTGTCGCGCCGCCAGTTGCAGGTGGGGTTGCCCAGCGCCAGCGGCAGCGGCCGCTGCCGGGCGACCGCCCCGTGCGAGGCGGCGACCCACACCAGATCCTCCTCGCGCACCACGTCCACGTCGGGAATGGCGCCACAGTCGGTGACGACGGCGAGATCGAGGTCGCGGGAGCTGATGCGCACGGCGAGATCGAGCGAGCCTTCGCACACCACGGTCAGCTCGACCAGCGGATGGCGCGCGCCGAAGCGGGCCAGGATGTCCGGCAGGAACGGCTCGGCGTAGTCGTCGGGGATGCCGAGCCGCACGCGGCCGCTCAGGCCACGCCGGGCGATCGCCGACAGGGCCGAGGCCTCGACCCGCAGCATCTCGCGGGCGTAGTCGATCAGCCGCTCACCATCGGCCGACAGGCGCACGCCGCGGCCGTTCTTGACGAACAGCTCGCACTTCAGCTGCTCCTCCAGCCGCCGCACGTGCATGGACACGGCGGACTGGGTCTTGTTCACCCGCTCTCCCGCTCGGGTGAAGGAGCCGGTGTCGACGATGGCGAGGAAGGAGCGGAGCTGATCGGTGTCGAGCATGGATCGATCTCATTTCGTCATGCCTGACCTTAAAAACATTCGTTAGACCGATCAATGGATCGCGCGCATAGCATCGTCTCCAGCTCAGGAGAGGATCATGACGGCGTTGGATCTCGGTGCGGCGCGGCCCGGACGTGCGTGGCGGCGCGCGGTCGACGTGGTGGCTCGGCCTATGCGGGCGATGCGAGCCCGACGCGAGATGGCCGTTCTGGCGCAGCTCTCGGACGGCGAGCTGAAAGACATCGGCCTGCGTCCGGATGACGTCGCCAACGCCCTGGCGCAGCCGCTCGGCACGGATCCGACGCGCTATCTGGCCGATCTCGTGCGCGAGCGGCGGCGTCTCGCCTGTCGCGGCCGGTTCTGACGGTCTGCCACGACGGAGCCGGTGCGTGCCCTCCCCGCCTGCAGGGCGAGGTGGGCAGCCTCGCGGTGCACCTCGCCCGGCATTGCATGCTTCTTGCTCCCAAGGCGCTTAACGTGGCGAATCGCAGTCGCCTGACATTTGCGCCGGAGCAAGGATTTCGTGTCGATCCTCGTCGCCCTCCACCACGTGATGCACTACCGGTACGACCGCGCCGTCGGCCTCGGCCCGCAGGTGGTCCGCCTGCGCCCGGCGCCCCACTGCCGGACCCGCATCGCCAGCTATTCGCTGAAAGTGGCGCCTGCCGAGCACTTCCTGAACTGGCAACAGGATCCGCACGGCAACTGGCTGGCCCGGCTGGTGTTCCCGAACCCCGCCTCGGAGCTCAAGGTGGAGGTCGATCTCATCGCCGACATGGCGGTGATCAACCCGTTCGACTTCTTCGTCGAGCCGTACGCCGAAGCCTGCCCATTCGACTACGCGCCCGAGCTCAAGGTCGAGCTCGCCCCCTACCTCGAAGCCGAGGCGCCGGAGCCGCGGCTTGCCGCGTTTTTGAGCACCCTGCCGAAGAGCGCGCCGAATACGGTCCAGTTTCTGGTCGAGCTGAACGCGCGCCTCGCCCGCGATATCCGCTACGTCATCCGGCTCGAGCCCGGGGTGCAGACGCCGGAGGAGACGCTCGAGCGGGCCGCCGGCAGCTGCCGCGACTCGGCCTGGCTGCTGATCCAGATCCTGCGCCATCTGGGCTTTGCCGCCCGCTTCGTCTCCGGCTACCTGATCCAGCTCAAGGCCGACGTCGATCCGCTGGACGGGCCGAAGGGCACCGACCACGACTTCACCGACCTGCACGCCTGGGCTGAGGTCTACATTCCCGGCGCCGGCTGGATCGGCTTCGACGCCACCTCCGGCATGCTGTGCGCCGAAGGCCACCTGCCGGTCGCGGCCACGCCGCACTACCGCTCGGCGGCGCCGATCACCGGCATGGTCGAGCCGGCCAACGTCGACTTCGGCTTCGCCATGGATGTCACCCGCGTCTCCGAGCCGACGCGGGTCACCAAGCCGTTCGATGACGCCAGCTGGCAGGCGCTCGACCGCGTCGGCGAGGCGGTCGACGCCGACCTTAAGGCCGGCGACGTCCGCCTGACCATGGGCGGCGAGCCGACCTTCGTCTCCATCGACGACTTCCAGGCGGCCGAGTGGAACACGGCCGCGCTGGGGCCGACCAAGCGCGCCCTCGGCGACAAGCTGCTCCACCGGCTGCGCGACCGCTTCGGGCCTCAGGGCCTGCTGCACTACGGCCAGGGCAAATGGTATCCGGGCGAGGTGCTGCCGCGCTGGGCGTTCACGCTCTACTGGCGCAAGGATGGGCGCCCCATGTGGCGCGACCCGGCCCTCGTCGCCGGCGAACCGAAGGGCGCCGACGCCGATCGGCCTGGTGCCGGCGCGCTCGCCCGCGCGATCGCCCGCCGGCTCGGCGCCGCCGACGGCCGCGTCATCCCGGCCTACGAGGATCCGCTGGTGTGGATCGTCCGGGAAGCGGAGCTGCCCGACAACATCGATCCGCTGGCGCGCAAGCTCGACGAGGCCGAGGAGCGCACCGGCCTGGTGCGCGTCCTCCAGACCGGGCTCACGACGCCGGCCGCCTACGTGCTGCCGCTGCAGCGCCGCCCCGCGGCGGACGGCCCCCGGCGAGCCGCCCTTGGACGACGGAGCGCTGGACGTTCCGGCGCGGCCACCTGTTCCTGGTCGCCGGCGACTCGCCGGCGGGCCTGCGCCTGCCGCTGGCCAGCCTGCCGCAGCTGCCGCCGGGCGAATATCCGCATCTGGTGGAGCAGGATCCGTCCGCGGTCAGCGGCGAGCTGCCCAGCTTCGACGAGATCCACGCCGGCGTCGCGCCGCCGCCGGTGCCCGAGGGCATTGTGCGCACGGCGCTGATCGTGGAAGAGCGCGGCGGTGTTCTTCACGCGTTCATGCCGCCGGTCGAGCGCACCGAGGACTACCTGGAGCTGCTGGCGCGGATCGAGCTCGCCGCGGCCGACGCGGGCACCGCCGTCCGCATCGAGGGCTACGGACCGCCGGTCGACCCGCGGCTGAACCTGATCAAGGTTACACCCGATCCCGGCGTCATCGAGGTCAACGTCCATCCCGCCGGCAGCTGGCGCGAGGCCGTGGCGATCACGCAAGGTCTCTACGAGGACGCGCGCCAGTGCCGCCTCGGCACCGAGAAATTCATGATCGACGGCCGCCACACCGGCACCGGCGGCGGCAACCACGTGGTGCTGGGGGGCGCCGACCCCGCCGACTCGCCGTTCCTGCGCCGGCCCGACCTGCTCAAGAGCATCATCCTCTACTGGCAGCGCCACCCATCGCTGTCCTTCCTGTTCTCCGGCCTGTTCATCGGCCCGACCAGCCAGGCGCCGCGCGTCGACGAGGCGCGCCACGACAGCCTCTACGAGCTTCAGATCGCGCTCGACACAGTGCCGCTGCCCGGCGCCGGCGAGCCGCCGGCACCGTGGCTGGTCGACCGGCTGTTCCGCAACCTGCTCGTCGACCTCACCGGCAACACGCACCGGGCCGAGATCTGCATCGACAAGATGTACTCGCCCGACAGCTCCACCGGCCGGCTCGGCCTGATCGAGTTCCGCTCCTTCGAGATGCCGCCCGACGCCCGCATGAGCCTGGCCCAGCAGCTGCTGCTGCGGGCGCTCGTCGCCTGGTTCTGGCGCGAGCCGCAGAGCGGCCAGCTGGTCCGCTGGGGCACCGCCCTGCACGACCGCTTCATGCTGCCTCACTTCGTCTGGGCCGATCTGCTCGACGTCATCGCCGACCTCAACCGAGCCGGCTATCCGATCAAGCCGGCCTGGTTCGAAGCCCAGCAGGAGTTCCGCTTCCCGCTGCTCGGCCGCATCGGCTTCGGCAGCACGTCGCTGGAGCTGCGCCATGCGCTGGAGCCGTGGCACGTGATGGCCGAGGAGTCCGCGGGCGGCGGCACCGTGCGCTTCGTCGATTCCTCCGTCGAGCGGGTGCAGCTGAAGGTGAGCGGCTTCCTGCCCGAGCGCCACGTCATCGCCTGCAACGGACGGCGGGTGCCGATGACGGCCACGGGCCATGCCGGCACGGCGGTGGGCGGTGTCCGCTACAAGGCGTGGCAGCCGGCGAGCGGCCTGCACCCCACCATGGCCGTGCACGCGCCGCTGACCATCGACATCATCGACACCTGGAACGGCCGCTCGCTGGCGGGCGCCGTCTACCACGTCGCCCATCCGGCAGGTCGCAATTATGAGACATTCCCCGTAAACTCGTACGAAGCGCAGGCGCGACGGCTCGCGCGCTTCCAAGATCACGGTCATACTCCGGGCCCGATCGATGTTCCCCCGGATGAGCGGACGGGCGAGTTCCCGTTGACGCTGGACCTCAGGACGAGCCGTGCCCGCTGATGCGACCCATCGTGTGTCCCATGCGCCAGACGACCGCGCCGGTCCGGCGGAGCGCCAGTTCCTGGACTGGATCGAGGGTTACAAGCCGCTCCCCGGCATCCCTGACGAGCTGATCGGACCGGACGGTCGGCCACGGCCCTATTGGCGCCGCTTCCTGGAGACGCTGGCGGCCGTTCCCGCCGAGGAGAGCGAACGGCGCTTCGCCGCCGCCAACCGGCACATCCGCGACGCCGGCGTGACCTATCGGGTCTACGGCGAGGCGAACGACCGCAGCTGGCCGCTCGGCCGCATCCCGCTGCTGATCGGCGAGAGCGAGTGGCGGGCCATCGCCGAAGGCGTCGCCCAGCGTGCGACCCTGCTCGAAGCGATTCTGGCCGACGTCTACGGGCCGGGCTACCTCATCGGCGACGGCGCGCTGCCGGCCGCGGCGGTGACCGGCAACGACGACTTCCTGCCCGAGGCGCACGGCATCGATCCTCCCGGCGGACGCCACCTGCGCATCTACGCCGCCGATATCGGCCGCGGCCCCGACGGCGGCTGGTGGGTGCTGGCCGACCGCACCCAGGCGCCCTCCGGCGCCGGCTACGCGCTGGAGAACCGGCTCGTGTCGTCGCGGGCGTTCCCCAGCCTCTACAACGAGATGAACGTGGAGCGGCTGGCGCCATTCTTCGGCGCCTTCCGCACCGGGCTCATCGGTGCCGCGCGACGCTCCGATCCGCGCATCTGCCTGCTGACGCCGGGCCCCTTCAGCCAGACCTATTTCGAGCAGGCCTACCTCGCCCGCTACCTCGGCTTCCTGCTGGTGGAAGGCGACGACCTGATCATGCACGAGGGGCGCCTGCACGTGCGCACCGTGGCGGGCCTCAAGCGGGTCGACGCCCTGTGGCGGCGGGTCGATGCCGACTTCATCGACCCGCTGGAGTTCAACAGCGCCTCCCGGCTCGGCGTGCCCGGGCTGATGCAGGCCCTGCGCAACGGCGAGGTGGTCGTCGCCAACATGCCGGGCGCCGGCTTCGTCGAGGGCCGGGCGCTGATGAGCTTCCTGCCGGCGCTGTGCCGTCGCATGTTCGGCGAGGACCTGAAGCTACCCAACATCGCGACCTGGTGGTGCGGACAACCGGGCGAGCGAGCCTTCGTGCTCGACCGGCTCGACGAGCTCGCCATCGCCGGCGCCTTCGACCGCCCCGTCACCGGCCTCGGCAGCCCCTCGCCCGTGCCCGGCCGCAGCCTGACCGGTGCCGCGCGCGAGGCGCTGATCGCGGCCATGGAGCGGCGGCCGGTCGACTTCGTCGGCCAGGAGGTGGTGCGGCTGTCGACGATGCCGGTGTGGGAAGACGGCCGGCTGGCCCCCCGCCCCTTCGTGCTGCGCGTCTACGCCGCCGCCACGGCCGAGGGCTGGGCGATCATGCCCGGGGGGTTCTGCCGCGTCTCCAATTCGCCCGACGCCCGCGCCCTCTCCATGGGCGAGGGCGTGCAGTCGGCGGACGTCTGGGTGCTGGCCGACAAGCCGGTCGAGATCACCACGCTGCTGCCGCGCTCCGACGCGGTGAAGACGCGGCGCATCGTCGGCGTGCTGCCGAGCCGGGCAGCCGACAATCTATTCTGGCTCGGCCGCTACCTGGAGCGCTCGGAAGCGACCTTGCGGCTGGTGCGCTGCCTGTGCAGCAGCCTGATCGAGGCGGATCCGGCGATCCACGGCACCAGCCCGGCGCTGGAGCGGCTGGAGCGCCTGCTCGTCGCCTGGGGCTCCGTAGCGCCCGAGCAGCTGGGCGACCCGGGCGCGGTGGCCACGGCGGCGCTGCACGGCGAGGCCAATTACGGCTCGGCCGTGGCGCTGGTCCGCTCGGCCCGGCGCACGGCCGCACGCGTGCGCGAGCGCCTGGGCTCCGATGCCTGGCGGGCGCTGGCGGCGCTGAGCGACCGACTGGCGGACGACCCGCACGGGCAGCTCACCGAAGCGGAGGCCTTCGACCGCGCCGACCGCGCCCTGCAATGGCTTGCCACGCTTTCGGGGCTCGCCCAGGAGAACATGAACCGCGTCGCCGGCTGGCCCTTCATCGACATGGGCCGGCGCATTGAGCGCGGCGTCGTCACCTGCCGCTTCGCCCGCCAGTTCGCGGCCGACGACGCCACCGTCGACGACCTCGACGTGCTGCTCGACCTGGTGGATTCGCAGATCACCTACCGCTCGCGCTATATCGCCGGCTTCGCGCTGGCCCCGGTGCGCGACATGGTGGTGCTCGACCCCTACAATCCCCGCTCCGTCGCCTTCCAGGTGCTGCGCCTGCAGGACCATCTGGCGGCGCTGCCGTCGCTGCGCGCCGACGGGCTGCTCGAGCCGCCGCGCCGCCTGAGCGTCGCACTCGCCGCCGACATGACGACGCAGGAGGCGGAGCAGCTCGACGTCGGCAAGATCCTCGCCATCGAGCAACGGCTGCTGCAGCTGTCGGAGGCGATCGGGGCGCGCTATTTCCTGCACGGACCGGGCGCCATGCGGCCGGAGAAGCTCACGGGCCTCGCGTGATCTACGACATCCGCCACCTGACCACCTACACCTACGAAGCACCCGTCGGCTTCGCCCGCTGCACCATGCGGCTGATCCCGACGAGCTCCCACGGCCAGCAGGTGCTGTGGAGCCGGCTCGTCATCACGCCGGAACCGGCCGAGCGGCGGGAGCGCATCAGCTTCTTCGGCCACGTCGTCGTGACCGTGACCATCGAGACGCCGCACAGCGAGCTCAGCGTCGAGGCGCGCTCGCGCGTCGACGTGGACCGGGAGGGACAGATGGGCCTGTTCCTGGGCCGCGGCTGGGAGGACATCCGGGCCCAGGCGTTCGCCTCCAACTCGCTCGCGGCCTCGTCGCCGGCGCACTACCTCTATCCGAGCCGGCTCGTCGGCCTCGATCCCGCCATCACCGCCTACGCCGAGCGCTCGTTCACGCCCGGCCGTCCGCTGTTGGAGGCGGCGGACGACCTGATGGCGCGCATCAAGGCCGAGTTCGCCTACGACACCAAGGCGACCGCGGTGTCGACGCCGCTCAAGGAGGCCTTCGAGCACCGCCGCGGCGTCTGCCAGGACTTCGCCCACATCATGATCGCCGGCCTGCGCGGCCTCGGCCTGCCCGCGGCTTATGTCAGCGGCTACCTGCGCACCGTGCCGCCGCCCGGCCAGAAGCGGCTCGAAGGCGCCGACGCCACCCACGCCTGGGTCGCGGTCTGGGCCGGCGACGACATCGGCTGGGTCGGCTTCGATCCCACGAACAACATCCGGGCGCTCAACGACCACATCGACCTGGCGACCGGCCGCGACTACGCCGACATCTCTCCCGTCGACGGCATCATCCTCGGCGCCGGCGAGCAGGACCTCGACGTCAAGGTGGACGTCGTGCCCGTTGGCGTCGCGGGGGCGTGACGCGCGGCGCTCCAGATTCGGAAAGTTATGAGCATTTCGCCATGGGATCGATGATCCCGTTCCATGACGAAATGCTCTGGCGAGCATGGGTCAAGCCGGCGGCTCGGCCTCCTCGAGGACGGCGAGATACTCCGCCAAGGTGGCGTCCAGCCGTTCGCGCATGAAGCGCTGAAACGGCTCTGGGTCGTCCGCGAGCGAGGCCCGCTCCAACGTGTCCAGATAGGTCTTGCGGTCCTCGAGCCGCACCGCGATCGGTGGATAGCCGGCACGGAGCAGCAGCAGGTTCATCAGCAGCCGCGCCGTCCGCCCGTTGCCATCGGCGAAGGGATGGATGGAGGTGAGGCGGAAGTGGGCATCGAAAATCGATGCCGGCTCGTCCACCGCTGTCAGCCGTGCGCCGAAGGCGGCCATCAGTTGCGGGATCTTGGCCGGGTTCGGAAAGACGACGGGCGAGCCGACAATGCGGCGCGGCAAGCGGCTATAGGCGCGGCGATCCCCGGCTGGCTGCGGGCGACGATGCGCCGGTGCAGCTCGCAGACCGTGTCCTCGCCGATCGGCACCGCCTGCCCGGCAAGCTGGCGCATCCATTGCAGCGCGTCGTAGTGGTCCACGGCCTCGAGGTGGTCGCGCAGCGGCTTACCGCCGACCGTGATGCCGTGCTCGATGACCTCGGCGGTCTCGCGCAGGGTGAGGGTGTTCCCCTCGATGGCGTTCGACGTATAGGTCAGCTCGACGTCGTAGTGCTTCTGCAGCTGAGCCAGGGCGCCGCCCGACAGCGGACGCAGAGCGTCGAGCTGATCCTTCTTGCCCTTGATCCGGGCGACGAGGTCGTCGAGCATGGCGAGGGCACATCCCACCGCGTCACGGCCGGGCTTGACCCGGCCATCCATCAACTCGAGAACGAGACGTTCTCGGTCGGGCCGCACCGTGATTTTTCTCAAGCGGATGGGTGGCCGGGTCAAGCCCGGCCATGACGCAGGGAAGGCCCGGAGCCTTCGCTAGACGTCATGTTCCGTGGGTGAGGTTGGCTCGCTCTGTCGTGCGATGAAGAGACGAGGGTTGCTCGGAGGGCCGAGCCGAGCCTCACGCACGGAGAGCGAGCCATGGGGACTATAGAGGCTTTCGTTGCATTCGACGTTGCGAAACTGAAGCACGCGGTAGCGATCGCCGAGGGCGGTCGCGACGGCGAGGTTCGTTTTCTCGGCGAGATCGAAAACAAGCCGGCGACGATCGAGCGGATGATCAAGAAGCTGGGCAGGCGGTATGACCGGCTGCACGTGTGCTTCGAGGCTGGGCCGACCGGCTACGGGCTCTGCCGCCAAGTCCGCGACCTGGGACACGATTGCATGGTGGTCGCACCGGCCCTGATTCCGAAGCGGGCGGGGGAGCGGGTGAAGACGAACCGCCGGGACGCGGTCACGCTGGCGCGGTTGCACCGGGCTGGCGAGCTGACCGGGGTGTGGGTTCCCGACGCGATTCACGAAGCCATTCGCGATCTGGTCCGGGCCCGGGAGGCAGCCGGCGACGATCTTCGCCGCAAGCGCCAGCAGTTGCTGTCCTTCCTGCTGCTGCACGCGCGGATTTATGACGGCGGCGGTCACTGGACTTTGGCGCATCGTCGCTGGCTCGCCCGCCAAGCCTTCGAGCATGCAGCCCAGCAGATCGTCTTCCAGGAGAAGATCGACGCGATCACGGAGGCCGCCGAGCGGCTGCACCGTCTCGACGAGCAGCTGGCTGTCATTGTGCCGACCTGGTCCATGGCGCCGGTCGTGGAGGCCTATCAGGCGATGCGTGGCGCCTCCTTTCTTGTCGCCGTCATCTTCGCGGCCGAGATTGGGGATGTGCGCCGCTTCAATAGTCCGCCTCAGCTCATGGCCTTCCTGGGTCTCGTTCCCGCAGAGCGCTCGACTGGCGAGACGGTGCGGCGCTCCGGCCTCACGCTTGCTGGCAACCGACGAGCCCGCAGGGCCCTGGTCGAAGCTGCCTGGACCTACCGCTATCCTGCCCGGGTGAGCGAGGCTCTACGAGCCCGGCTTGAAGGGCTACCCAAGGCCGTCCGCGACATCGCCTGGAAGGCGCAGGTCCGCCTCTGCGCCCGCTACCGCCGGCTCACCACAGGAGGCAAGAAGCTGCCGGTCGTGGTCGCCGCAATCGCGCGCGAGATGGCAGCTTTCCTGTGGGCCATCGGACGGGAGGTGGCACCGGCTTAGGCCAGTCTTCCAGCCCCTACACAGCGCCGGAGGTGGGGCCGCGGTGGGGAACTCCCGTCGCTAGTTATGTGGCCGAGCATACGCCCGACGCCCGCCCTCTAGACCGAGGACAGCCCCGAGACGAACACACGGAAGGCGGTATCCAATCCGCGGATGAGAGTCTGATCAACCGTCGTCTCTAGCTCCACCTCCAGCCCTGTGCAGTTCCAGCCGACCGCAACTGCTTCGCCAAAGCGGACAGCAGTCGATCCCGCTCGCGTTCTGCCCTTGACTGGGAACATGAGAGACTAGAACTCCACGTCGAGCTCTTCGAGCTCCTCCGGCTCCTCTTCCGCCGCCTTGACCCACTCCTGCATCGGCGCCCAGGCGAAGATGGTGTCGGAAAAAGCCTGGAGGCCGGGCTCGAGCGACACCGCGTAGGTGCGGAAGCGCGAGCATACGGGCGCGTACATGGCGTCGGCGACCGAAGGTGCGGCGCCGAACAGGAACGGCCCGCCGGAGCTCGCCAGGCATTCGCGCCAGATCGTGAGGATGCGCTCGATGTCCGACTGGGCGCCCTGCCACACCTTGAAGTTGGGGAAGTAGCCCTTGACGTTCATCGGCAGCGCCGAGCGCAGGTTGGCGAAGCCGGAGTGCATCTCGCCCGAGACGGAGCGGCAGTGGGCGCGCGCCACCTTGTCCTTCGGCAGCAGGCCGGCGTCGGGGAAGGCTTCCGCCAGGTACTCGGCGATCGCCAGGGTATCCCAGACCTTCACACCTTCGTGAACGAGGCAGGGGACGAGAAACGAGGGTGACAGCAGCAGCAGCTCGGCCCGGGTCGAGGGATCGTCGAGCGTGCGTGCGTCCTCCTCGAACTCGAGCCCCGCCATCTTGCACAGCAGCCATCCGCGCAATGACCAGGAGGAGTAGTTCTTGCTGCTGATCGTCAGTGTCGCCTGCGCCATCTAAGCCGTTCCTCCCACCCGTCCGACGAACGCGGTACCCCGCCGTCGAGAATTTATGTCGCAATGCAGCAAAACATGCACTAGCTTTCGCTGTCGTTGAGGACCTGCGGGAAACGCCATTCCATGCTTTATCAAGCGTTTCAGGCACAAGCCGATGTGATGGCGCCGATCCGCGAAATTGCGCGGGGCCAGTATGAAGGCCTGAAAGTGTGGCGAGGCAAGGCCGAATCGCCTGCGCTCGCCCATCTGTCGGCCGCCCTCGAAATGGTCTCGCGCGCCGGTTTGTCGCACAGCCGTCCGCCCTATGGCATCGACACCGTCACCGTCGGCAACCGCGAGGTCGCGGTCACCGAGGAGCCGGCGCTGGTGACGCCGTTCGGCACGCTGCTGCGTTTCAAGAAGGACATCGATGCCGCTCAGCCTCGGGTCATGATCGTGGCGCCCTTGTCGGGCCATTTCGCCACGCTCCTGCGTTCCACCGTGCGTACCATGCTGCCCGACCATGACGTCTACATCACCGATTGGCACAATGCGCGGGACGTCAGCCTGGCCGACGGCCGCTTCGGCTTCGAGGAATACGTGGATCACCTGATCCGGTTCCTGGAGCACCTCGGGCCCGGTGCGCATGTGGTGGCGGTGTGCCAGCCGTGCGTGCAGGTGCTCGTGGCGGTCTCGCTGATGGAGGAAGGCAAGAACCCGGCCAAGCCCAAGAGCATGACCCTGATGGCCGGGCCGATCGACACCCGGATCAGCCCGACCGAGGTCAACAAGCTCGCCACCACGCGGCCGATCGAATGGTTCGAGAAGAACCTGCTCGCCACCGTGCCGGCGCGCTACGCCGGCGCCGGTCGCCGCGTCTACCCGGGCTTCGTGCAGCTCAACGCCTTCATGTCGATGAACAAGGAGCGCCACGTGAAGGCGCACCGGGAGCTGTACAACCTGCTCGCCGCCGGCGAGACCGAGAAGGCGGAGGTGGTGAAGACCTTCTACGACGAGTACTTCGCCGTGCTCGACCTCCCGGCGGAGTTCTACATCGAGACGGTGAACTGGGTGTTCCAGCGCGCCATGCTGCCGCGCGGCGAGCTCACCTATCGCGGCCACAAGGTCGATCCGCGGGCCGTGACCCGCACCGCGCTGCTCACCGTCGAGGGCGAGCGTGACGACATCTGCGCCGTCGGCCAGACCTTGGCCGCCCACGATCTGTGCAGCCGCCTGCGCCCCTACCTCAAGCGCCACCACCTGCAGGCCGGCGTCGGCCACTACGGCGTGTTCAGCGGCCGCCGCTGGGAGAACCAGATCTACCCGCTGGTGCGCAACCTGATCCTGGCGAGCGATTAGATAGCTTAAGGGCGCCCTTGCGAGACCGGCCGGTCCGGCCGACCGAGGCGTCGGGCGCTGCGCCGGCGAACCAATCCGTCGACATCCCTGTGCGGCCGCGCCGCTGGTCTGCTCGCCGCGCGTTCAGACTCGCGTGGCGACACCTTGAAAGCACAAAAGACGTTCCTTAGATATCGTACATGGTGTTGCGCTTCCAATCCACCATGAGTTGCGCGCTGTCGCCCACGCCGGACGACATGCGGGCGATTCGGGCGACCCTCGCGGACTACGCCGTGATGATGGCCGTTCTCGACGAGATCGAGCACGATCGCGGCGCCAGCGCGAACCTCGTGACCCTGCATGAGCAGGCCTATGCGCTGATCCGCGAGCGCACCCGCCTGCCAGCGCGGCTGGTGACGCTCGGCCTGCGCGATCATGCCGGCCGCCCGGCCGGCGTGCCGATTGCCGATCTGCCGCTGGATGGCCGCCTCTACGCCATCAAGAGCCCGACCCATCTGAGCCTCGCCACGGTCGAGGGGCGCAGGCTCATTCCCTATGCCGTCGAGGGCTATACGGCCGGCTGGGCCGACCATGCCGAAGCCAGGCTGGTGCTCAAGGACGGCGAAGCTCTCATCCTGGTCGGCATTCCCGCCGCGATCAAACCGAAGGAGACCGCCATGGCCACCGAAGGAGTCCTGTCGCGCATCGGCCGCGTCATCGCCGGCGTCGCCCACGGAGCCGTCGACACGTTCGAGGGCGCCAATGCCGTCGCCACCGTCGAGCAATCGATCCGCGAGATCGACGCCGTCGCCGACGACGCCCGGAGCGGCGCCGCCAGGGCGCGTGCCGAGGAGCATAGGCTCAAGGCCAAGATCGCCGAGATCGACGACGAGATCGAGGACCTCGCCGGCAAGATCGAGCTCGGCCTCGCCGAGGGGCGGGAGGACCTGGTGAAGCCGGTGGTCGGCCTGCAGATCGACCTGGAGGCCCAGCGTGCGGCGCTCGAGACGGCGTTGGCCGAAGTCGTGACCGATATCGAGCAGGCGGCCAAGGCGCTGCAGGCCGTGCATTCGGCGCGGCAGGATGCGGTCGCCCGCCTCGCCGCGCTGAAGCGCAGCAAGGGCGCCGCGAACGGCGCGGACAGCGCCAGCGCCTCGGTTCGCAACGACGACCGGCTCGCCCGCTCGCTCGACACCGTCGGGCGCGTCACCGGCGTCCCTGCCCGGCCGGCGACCGGGGCCTCGGAGGTGGAGGAGCTGGCACGGCTGCAGCGCGAGAAAGCCATCCAGCAGCGGCTGGCGCTCTACAAGGGACGCACCGGCTCATGAGCGTGCTGACCGCGCCCGGCTTCTATCCCTTCACCATCGCCGCGCTGATCCTCGTCGGCCTGGTGGCCGTCGAGCTTCTCGCCCTGATCGTGGGCCTGTCGGTCTCGACGCTCGTCGACGACGGCCTCGTGCCGCATCCGGACTACGGCGACCACGGCGTGATGGGTGCCTGGATGTCCTGGCTCAACGCCGGCGGCGTGCCGCTGCTGGTGCTGATGATGATCGCACTGGCCGCCTTCGCCATTGCCGGCCTGGTGCTTCAGGGCGTCGCCCAGGCGGTCGCGGCGCCGCTGCCGACGCTGATCGCCAGCCTCGCCGCGCTGGTGGCGGCGGCGCCGCTCACCCGGACACTGTCGCGCTGGACGGGACGAATCTTTCCGCGCGACGAGACCGCCGTGGTGAGCCAGGCCGAGTTCATCGGCTCCATCGGCACCGTGACGCTCGGCCCGCTCGACGACGACAAGCCCGGCCGCGTGCGCATCAAGGACCGCCACGGCAACGTCCACGTGCTGCGGGCGCGGGCCGCCCCGGGCCACATCATCGCCCAGGGCGCGCTGGTGATCGTCGTCGACGGCGCCGGCGGCGTGTTCGAGGCGATTCCGGCGCCGGACGAGCTGGGCGCGTCCAGCTAGGGCACCGGTCCCCGCCGCGGGGCGGATCCGGTGCCGTGACGAGATCGAACGGGCAGCTCCGCCTCCGCAGGAGCCGCCGCTCCAGGCCGAACCAGGGGGAACATGCTCATGACCTTTGCTTCCATGCTCACCATTGCCGGCGTCATCATCGCGCTCATCATCGGCATCGGCCTGGTCATGGCCGCGCTCTACACGCGCGCCACCCGCGACAAGGCCTATGTGCGCACCGGCCTCGGCGGCAAGCGCGTGGTGCTCGACGGCGGCTCGGTCATCCTGCCGATCTTCCACTCCTATTCCTGGGTGCAGCTGAGCACCCTGCGGCTCGAGGTGCAGCGGAGCCAGGGCGAGTCGCTGATCACCGCCGACCGTATGCGCGCCGACATCACCGCCGAGTTCTACGTGCGGGTGAAGCCCGACGAGGAAAACATCGCGCTCGCCGCCCAGACCCTCGGCGACCGCACCAACAACGCCGACCTGCTGAAGACGCTGGTGGAGGCCAAGTTCGTCGACGGGCTGCGCTCGGTCGCCGCCACCATGACGCTCAAGGACCTGCAGGAGAAGCGCTCCAACTTCGTCAAGGCGGTGCAGGATGCAGTCGCCGCCGACCTCCAGTCGAACGGCCTGGAGCTCGAATCGGTGTCGCTGACGCGCCTCGACCAGACCGACATCGTCCACTTCAACCCCAACAACACCTTCGACGCGGAGGGCCTGACGGCGCTCACCCGGGTCACCGAGGAGCGCCGCCGCGAGCGCAACGAGATCGTGCGCGAGAACGAGGTGGCGATCGCCACCAAGGACCGCGAGGCCGTGCTGCAGCGGCTGACCATCGAGCGCGAGCAACGCGACGCCGAGCTCAGCCAGCAGCGCGACATCGCCAACAAGACGGCCGAAACGCGGGCCGAGCAGGCGCGCGCCGAGCAGGCGGCGCGTCTGGCCGAAGAGACGTCGCGGCTGGAGACCGAGCGCGGCGTGGCCAAGAGCGAAGCCGAGGCCTGGCAGGCCAAGGAGACGGCGCGTATCCTGGCCGAGCGCGGCATTGCCGAGAACGAGGCGGAAGCCAAGCGCATCACCGAAACCGCCCGCATCGAGGCGGCCATCGCCGTCGCCCAGAAGAGCGAGGCCGAATCCCAGGCCAAGGCCAAGGCCGAGGAAGCCCGCGCCGCCGCCGTCACCGCCGAGGAGCAGGTGGCGACCGCACGCGCCGTCGAGGTGGCCGACCGCGCCAAGAAGATCGCCGTGATCGAGGCCCGCAAGGAGGCCGAGCAGGCGGCGACCGGAGTGACCGTCAAGGCCGAGGCCGAGCGTGAGGCGGCGGAAAACCTGGCGGCCGCCATGCTCACCCAGGCGCAGGCGGAAGCCGACGCCAACAAGGTGCGCGCCGGCGGCATCATCGAGCTCGGCGAGGCCGAGGCCAAGCGCGAGCGGGCGCTCAACGAAGCGCGCAACGCGCTGTCGCCGCAGATGGTCGACTTCGAGCTCACCAAGCAACGCATCGCCGTCATCCCCGAGGCGCTCGAGCAAGCCATGAAGCCGGTCGAAAAGATCTCTGACATCAAGATCTTCAGCGCCGGCAACCTGCTCGGTGCCGTCGGCCCCGGCGGCGCGGCGCCGGGCGCGGCGAGCCCGATCTCGGACCTCAGCAGCCAGTTGCTCAGCTTCGGGGCGCAGAAGCCGATCGTCGACGCCATCCTCTCCCAGGCCGGCTTCGCGGGCGGCAATCCGGTGGAGGCGCTGCTGGACGGGACGCAGCGCAGCGCCAACGGCCCGGCCAGGAGCACGAGCCTGCCCGGCCCGGCCGGCGGGGCGGACGACACCTCCCGGCAGAACTGATTGCAGCCGCCGGAGGCGTGCCCGAGCGTGGCGGGTGGGCGTGGCGCCATCCGTTGACAGGCGTGCCGGCGCCGGCCACGAAGCGCCGGCCACGCCACCCCGCCACAGGCCCCGGATGACCGACGAGTTGCAACAGCCGGACGAGCGCCTCGGCGCCGACACGGACACGGGCGGCCCCGGCGAGGTCTTCCGTGTCTTCCTCAAGCTCGGCCTCACCTCGTTCGGCGGGCCCATCGCCCATCTCGGCTATTTCCGCGACGAGCTGGTGGTGCGCCGCCGCTGGATCGACGAGGCCGGCTACGCCGATCTGGTGGCGCTGTGCCAGTTCCTGCCGGGCCCGGCATCCAGCCAGGTCGGCTTCTCGCTCGGCCTGCTGCGCGGCAAGGGCTGGCTCGGCGGCCTCGCCGCCTGGGCCGGCTTCACCTTGCCGTCTGCCATCCTGCTCGTCGCCTGTGCGCTGGGCGCCGCTGCGCTCGGCGGAGCCGGCGGGCTGCTGCACGGGCTGAAGCTGGTCGCGGTCGCCGTCGTCGCCCAGGCCATCTGGGGCATGGCGCGGAGCCTGACACCGGACCGGCCGCGCGCCGCCATCGCGCTGGCCGCGGTGCTGATCGTGGTGTTCGCCGGCG
Source organism: Chelatococcus sp. KU-N122 (assembly GCF_055391085.1). Classification (NCBI taxonomy): domain Bacteria; kingdom Pseudomonadati; phylum Pseudomonadota; class Alphaproteobacteria; order Hyphomicrobiales; family Chelatococcaceae; genus Chelatococcus; species Chelatococcus sp. KU-N122. The sequence goes on from NZ_AP043981.1 coordinate 8,695,724, forward strand.
GCGCGCTCGGCCAGATCGCCGCCATCGCGCTCGGTGCCCTCGCCGGCCTGTGGCTCTGCCGCGGCGAGGCACCCGCTCCGGCGAGCCACCTGAGCGTCCCCCTGTCGCGCCGCACCGGCGCCGTCTGCCTGGCGCTGTTCGCCGCTCTGCTGCTGCTCCCGCCGGTGCTGGCCGGCGCCACCGGCGCGCAGCCGATCGCCCTGTTCGACGCCTTCTACCGCTCCGGCGCCCTCGTCTTCGGCGGCGGGCACGTGGTGCTGCCGCTGCTGCAGGCCGAGACGGTGGCGCCGGGCTGGGTGAGCAACGAGGCCTTCCTTGCCGGCTACGGCCTGGCCCAGGCAGTGCCCGGGCCGCTGTTCACCTTCGCTGCCTATCTCGGCGCGGTGATGGGGCCGGCGCCCAACGGCCTCGCCGGTGCCGCGATCGCGCTCGTCGCCGTCTTCCTGCCGGGCCTGCTGCTGGTCGCCGGTGTACTGCCGTTCTGGGACGCGCTCAGGCGCCGCGCCGCGGCGCAGGCGGCCATGCGCGGGACCAACGCCGCCGTCGTCGGCATCCTCGGCGCCGCGCTCTACGACCCGGTGTGGACCAGCAGCGTGCTGGCGCCGCGCGACTTCGCACTGGCCCTCGCGGGCTTCCTGCTGCTCACCGTGTGGAAAGCGCCGCCCTGGATTATCGTGGTGCTGCTGGCGCTGGCGGGCGTGGCGCTGGGTTGAGCTTCCATTATCAATTGGCGGGCCGGTCGTTTAGCCAGCTCGCCAACTCCCGCACCGCCCTACCGCGGCACGAGCAGCTCCTCGATGCGGATGGGGAAGCGGCGGACGCGCACCCCGGTGGCGTGCCAGACGGCGTTGGCGACGGCGCCGGCCGAGCCGGTGACGCCGATCTCGCCGACGCCCTTGATGCCCAACGCGTTGACGTGCGGGTCGTGCTCGTCGACCAGCACCGCCTCCAGCGACGGCACGTCGGCGTTGACCGGCACGTGGTACTCGGCGAGGTCGGCGTTGAGGATGCGACCGGAGCGGCGGTCGGTCACCGCCTCCTCGTGCAGGGCGAACGACACGCCCCAGATCATGCCGCCATAGAGCTGGCTCCGCACCAGCTTGGGGTTGATGATGCGCCCGGCGGCGAAGGCGCCGACCAGGCGCGTGGCGCGGATCTGGCCGAGCTCCGGGTCGACCTTGACCTCGGCGAACACGGCGCCGTGCGCGTGCATGGCATAGGTCGACTGGGCCGCCGGGTCCGGCACGCCCTGACCGCGGGCCTCGACCTCCGCAAGGCCCGCGCGGGCGAGGATGTCGCCGTAGCGCTCGCCGCGACTCTCGTCGTCGAGGCGCACGAGGCGGCCGTCGCGGGCGATCACGCCGGCGTTGCCGGCGCCGAACAGGGGCGAGCGCTCGTCCCGCGTCGCCAGGTCCGCCAGCTTGGCGATCACCGCCGCGCCCGCATTGTGCAGCGCCATGCCGGCGGTGGCGGTGTGGGCGGAGCCGCCGGCGATGCCGGCATCCGGCAAGTCCGACGTGCCGGCGCGGAACTCGACCTGGTCGATGGCGAGCCCCAGACCGTCGGCGGCGATCTGGGCCAGCGCCGTCCAGGCGCCCTGCCCCATGTCATGCGCCCCGGTCTCCATCACGCCGCGGCCGTCGGCGCGGATCACGGCGCGGGCCTCGGCGGCGAACATCAGCGCCGGGAAGGTCGCCGTGCCGACGCCCCAGCCGACGAGGAAGCCGTCATCATCGCGCATCTGCCGCGGCGCGAGCGGTCGGCCCGACCAGCCGAAGCGCGCCGCCCCTTGCGCGTAGCACTCGCGCAGCGCCTTGGAGGAGAACGGCTTGCCGGTGATCGGCTCGACCTCGGCGTAGTTGACCAGGCGGAAGGCCAGCGGATCCAGGCCGCAGGCGTGCGCCGCCTCGTCGATGGCGCTCTCCAGGGCGATCGAGCCGGTCGCCTCGCCGGGGGCGCGCATGAACAGCGGTGTGCCGACGTCGGCCCGCACCGCCTCGTGCGAGGTGGCAATGGCGGGTGCGGCATAGAGCGTGTGCGAGGCGTCGGCGGCCGGCTCATAAAAGTCGTCGAAGCTGCTCGTCACCGTCTTGGCATGGTGGGCGATGGCCGTGAGCCGGCCGTCGCCGTCGGTGCCGATGCGCAGCCGCTGGCGGGTGGGCGGGCGATGGCCCACCGGCCCGTACATCTGCTCGCGGCGCAGCACCAGCTTCACCGGCCGGCCGACCAGCTTGGCCGCCATGATGCCCAGCAGCTGCGGCCCGGAGATCAGCCCCTTGGATCCGAAGCCGCCGCCGAGGAACGGGCTGCGGATGTGGATGTTCTCCGGAGCGATGCCGAACAGCCCGGCGATGCGCCCCTGGGCCATGGCCAGGCCCTGGCTCGGCGTGTCGACGGAAAGCGCATCGCCCTCCCACGCCGCCACGATGGCGTGCGGCTCCATGGCGTTGTGGTACTGCGCCGGCGTCTCGTAGGTCGCCTCGACGCGCAGCGATGCGCTGGCCAGCGCCGCCTCCACGTCCCCGTGCGCCACCGCCGCCGGGTTGCCGATGCCCACGGCCGGCGGCCGGAAGCTCGCGTCGCCGTCGAGGCCGACGCGGGCCGGCAGCGCCTCGTAGCGCGGCGCAAGCAGCGCCGCCCCTTCGGTGGCCGCTTCCAGGCTCTCGGCGATCACCACGGCGATCGCCTGGCCGGCGTAGCGCACGCCGTCGTTCTGCAGCAGCTCGAGCCGGAACATGAACGGGTTGGTCTTGGCGTCCGGGTCCTCCGCCAGCGGCGGCTTGTGGGCCGGCGTCATCACCTCGACGACGCCCGGATGGGCCTTGGCGGCGGCGACGTCGAGGGCGGCGACGCGGCCGCGGGCGATCGTCGCGGTGGCGATGACCGCATAGAGCATGCCGGCCGGGTGGTTGTCGGCGGCGTAGCGGGCGGCGCCGGTGACCTTGAGGACGCCGTCGCGGCGGGTGAGCGGCTGGCCGATGTTGGAGCCGTGGCGCTGATGGGCCGGCGCCGGGCTGAGGCTGATCTCAGGCATGGGAGGGCGCTCCGAGCTGGGCGGCGAAGGGGGAAGCCGGCAGGGCCGGCAGGCGCGCCGGCGTGCCGGCGGCGGCGAGCGTGAACGCACGCACGACGAGGCGGCGGGCGAGCTCGATCTTGAAGGCGTTGTCGCCGGAGGGCCTGGCCTCGGCCAGCGCCGCCTCCGCCACCGCACGGAAGGTGGCTTCGTCCGGCTTGGCACCGACGAGCAACGCCTCGGCAGGGCGGGCCCGCCACGGCTTGGCGGCGACGCCGCCAAGCGCCAGCCGCGCCGCACGGATCGTGCCGCCCGCGACGTCCAGGGCAGCGGCCGCCGACACCACGGCGAAGGCATAGGAGGTGCGCTCACGGACCTTGAGGTAGCGGGCCCGGGCGGCGAAGCGCGCGGCCTCCGCCGGCAGGCGCAGCGCCACGATCAGGTCGCCCGGCGCCAGCACGTTCTCGTGCTCGGGCGCATCCCCCGGCAGCCGGTGCAGGGCCTCGACCGGCACCTGGCGCCGCCCTGCCCTGCCCTCGATCTCCACCACCGCATCGAGCGCCACCAGCGGCACGCAGAAGTCCGACGGGTGGGTGGCGATGCAGGCCTCGCTCCAGCCCAGCACCGCGTGCAGCCGGTTCTCGCCGCCACGCGCATCGCAGCCGGCGCCGGGCTGGCGGCGGTTGCAGGCGCTAGCGGTGTCGTAAAAGTAGCCGCAGCGGGTCTTCTGCAGCAGGTTGCCGCCGACCGTCGCGGCATTGCGCAGCTGGGCCGAGGCGCCCGACAGGAGGGCCTCGGCCACCGCCGGATAGGCGGCGGCAAACGCCCGGTCGTGGGCGAGGTCGGCGTTGCGCACCAGGGCGCCGATGCGCGTCGCCCCATCGGGCAGGCGTTCGATGCGGTCGAGCCCGGGCAGGTGCGTCACGTCGACGAGCCGCTGCGGGCGCGCAATGCCGCCCTTCATCAGGTCGAGGAGATTGGTCCCGGCGGCGAGATAGGCCGCGCCGGGCTGGGCTGCGGCGGCGACCGCCTCGGGGATGGTGGCGGGCCTGACGTAATCGAAGCTCTTCATGCCGCTGTCTCCTGCTCGCGCGCAGCGAGGCGTTTCCGCGCCTCCAGCACCGCCTCGGTGATGCCCGCGTAGGCGGCGCAGCGGCAGAGATTGCCGCTCATGCCCTCGCGGATGTGCTCCGGATCGTCGCCGGCCTGGCCTTCCTCGATCAGGCCGACGGCGCTCATGATCTGGCCCGGTGTGCAGAAGCCGCACTGGAAGCCGTCGTGGGCGATGAAGGCGGCCTGCACCGGGTGCAGCTCGTCGCCCTGGGCCAATCCCTCGATGGTGGTGATGGCGGCGCCGTCGTGGCTCACCGCCAGCGCCAGGCACGAATTGATGCGCCGGCCGTCGACCAGGATGGTGCAGGCGCCGCACTGGCCGCGGTCGCAGCCCTTCTTGGTACCGGTGAGGTCGAGGCGCTCGCGCAGGAGGTCGAGCAGCGTGACGCGCGGATCGTCGAGCTCGACGTCCCGCCGCACGCCGTTGACGGCGAGGCTGATGGAGAAAGGCATGGCACTGCTCCGATCAGTGTTATCGTTCGAGCAAAGGGGATTCGGCCGCGCGCACGGGCGTGCGGCGGGGTCCGGCGGCTCGCGGACGCCGGCGGGGTGTTCGGGACGCGTGAGGGCTCCGGCGCCGATGCACGGCACCGGGCGGGCTGGGCACATGGGGTGCCTACGCCTACATATGCGGAGGCCCCCTCCGCATTTCAAGATATGGAGGATGCCTCCGCCTTGCAAGCGGCAGGAGGAACGAGACACGAGCCATGACAGTTCCCCCGGCCGACGAGCCCGCCACCATGAATCCTGCCGGCAAGCGCCCGCGGCAGCCCCGCGCCGATGCGGTGCGCAACCGCGAGCGCGTGCTGGCGGCGGCCAAGGTGGTGTTCAGCGCCGGTGGGGCCGACGCCAGCCTGGAGGCGGTGGCGCGGCAGGCGGGCGTGGGCATCGGCACGCTCTACCGCCACTTCCCGACGCGGGATGCGCTCTACGAGGCGGTGTACCGGCGCGAGGTGGAGCAGCTCGGTGAGCTGGCCGAGTCCCTGAAGGGCGAGCCGGACCCGGTGGAGGCGCTGCGCCGCTGGCTGCACTCCAACGTCGCCTTCGTCGCCACCAAGAAGGGCATGGCCGCAGCGCTTGCCGTCGCCGCCCACGGCAAGACCGACCTCGCTGCGTTTTCCTACGAGCGGCTGACCCAGGCCATCGGCGCCCTCCTCACCCGCGCCGCCGCCAGCGGCCGCATCCGCGCCGACGTGAGCGCCGACGACATCCTGAGGGCGCTGATCGGCATGTGTTACATGAACGACCAGCCCGGCTGGCAGGCGAGCGTGCTCAGGCTGGTGGACGTGTTCGTGGATGGCTTGCGGACCGGGCGGGAGTAGCACCCAAGCCGCCTTCCGCGCGTCGCAGCCTCAGCCTCGTCCGCGTTGCCATGCCGGGGGCGCTCCCAGCTCGGATGCAATCCGTCCCGCATCACTCCGCGGCAGCCCGGTCGAGCTCCTGGGCCACCAGCCAGCGCTCCGCCTCCAGGGCCGCCATGCAGCCCATGCCGGCGGCGGTCACCGCTTGCCGGAAGACGTCGTCGGTGACATCGCCCGCGGCGAAGACGCCGGGGATGTTGGTCGCCGTGGAGTCGGGCGCGGTCCAGATATAGCCGGCCGGCTTCATGTCGAGCTTGCCGGCGAACAGCTCGCTCGCCGGCTTGTGGCCGATGGCGATGAACACGCCGTCGGTCGCAAGCTCGGTGATCGCGCCGGTCCGCGTGCTCTTCAGGCGCACGTGGGTCACCGACGGGGGCTCGCGTCCACCGCAGATCTCGTCGACCGCCTGGTCCCACAGCACCTCGATCTTCGGGTGCTTGAACAGCCGCTCCTGCAGGATGCGCTCGGCGCGCAGCGTGCCGCGCCGGTGAACCAGCGTGACCTTGGCCGCAAGGTTAGCCAGGTAGAGCGCTTCCTCGACCGCGGTATTGCCGCCGCCGACGACCACCACGGTCTTGCCCCGGAAGAAAAAGCCGTCGCAGGTCGCGCAGGCGGACACGCCAAAACCCTGGAACGCCTCTTCCGAGGGCAGCCCGAGCCATTGCGCCTGGGCGCCCGTCGCGATCACCAGGGCGTCGCAGCTGAACGTGTCGCCGCTGTCGGCCGTTGCCCGGAACGGATAGACGGCGAGGTCGACGTGCACGATGTGGTCGGACACCAGCCGAGCGCCGACGTGCTCGGCCTGGGCCCGCATCTGTTCCATGAGCCAGGGGCCCTGGATCGGATCGGCGAAGCCCGGATAGTTCTCCACGTCCGTGGTGATCATCAGCTGGCCGCCCGCTTGATAGCCGGAGACCAGCACCGGTTCGAGCATCGCACGGGCTGCATAGATGGCGGCGGTGTAGCCGGCCGGGCCGGAGCCGATGATGAGAAGCTTGGTATGCGTATGAGCCATCGGAGATTCATCCTGCGCTAGATGCGGAGCCGGCGGTCGCGCGGCGGCTCGGGTCGTCGATATAATGCTTATTGACTTAGCTAATCTAGTTAGTAAATTGCCTTCGACATCGGGCCGCGACCGCCGGCTCGATCGTCGCCAACCGCACCACACGCCGAGGGCAGCAGATGAACGAGCCTGTCGAGACCCAACCCCGCACGGAGGCCGAGCCCTTCATTCCCTACGTGCCGGAGGACGCTTTTGCGCCGCACCTGCGGCCCCTCGTCGAGCCTTACAAGCAGCGCATGGGCTTCCTGCCCAACGCCCTCAAGCTCTACGCCCACCGGCCGGAGATCGCCGGCACGCTGTGGAAGCTCAACAGCGACATCATGCGCGATACCAGCCAGACGCTGCCGCAGTTCCTCAAGCGGAGGTTGGCCGCTCTCGCCAGCAAGACCAACGGCTGCGCCTACTGCACCGCCCACAGCTGCTCGATGCTGAAGAAGGGCCGGGATTCGCTTGCGGAGGGCTGGGGCCTTGCCGAAGGCGAGGTGGAAGCCCTGCTTGCCGACGACTTCGAGCCCAAGGACGAGTTCGAACGCGTGTGCTTCGACTTCGTCAGGCTGTCCTCGACCGACGCCACGGCCATGCCGGACGAGATCTACGGGCGGCTGAAGCAGCACCTCACGCCGCCGCAGATCGTCGAGCTTGCTTGTGTCGTCGGCTTCTGGAAATTCTACAATACCGTCCACGACGCCCTGCGGATCCCCGTCGAGGCGGAGCTCATCGAGGATGCGAAATACGTTCATGGCTAAAGCAAGAGCGCGGGGGGCCGCTCCCGAGCCACCGTCCTTCGCCCTGCCCGCGACGATCTCGCGCGATGCGCTCCTGGTGCGCGGCAGCGATCACCGCTTCCGCCGCCTGCTCTACGACCTCAACCACCTGGGCGAGCTCCTGGCCCAGTCCCGACAGCACCTGGCGGCTCAGTTCGACCTGACGCCGCCGCAGTACAACATCCTGATGGTGGTGGCCGAGCACCACGCCGGCGGTGGCGTCAGCGTCGCCGACGCCGCGGCCGAACTGCACGTCAGCGGGGCCTTCGTCACCACCCAGGTCAACCGCCTGGTCGACCGGGGCCTCCTGGCCAAGCAGCCGAACCCGGAGGACGGCCGCGGCGTCCTGGTGGTGCTCACCGCACTCGGGCGCAGCGAGATCCAGCGCGTCGCGCCGCTGATCCGCGCCTTCAACGACCGCTTCTTCCGGTCGCTGAGCGGCGTCGGCTTCGAGCAGTTCGCCACGATCGTGTCGGAGTTGATCGGCAGCGGCGAGCACACCCTGCTCGATGCCAAGACGGCGGCGCGGCGGCTGTCGCGCGCCGCCGGCAAATCGTCCGGCTGAGGGCGAGGGCGGAGCCCGTCGCATTGCCCGCACGGCAATCATTTAGCTTATAAAAGAAGCTAATCTAGTAAATTAGTATCTTAGCAATCCTGCTCAAGCCCGGCACACTTGCGGCGCGGCGACGCCCCCTCGGCCGGGGCGTGGCGCCCGTATCTCGATCGGAAGGGGAACACCATGGCCATCGACCGTCGCGGCTTCCTTGCGGGAGCCCTGTCCCTCGGCTCCCTGCACGCGGCCAGGGCCGCGCCCGCCGAACTGGTGCTCGGTTACCTCACCGCCGGCTCCGGGCCCTTCGTCAGCCTGTCGCGCAGCAACCGCATCGCCGCCGCCATGGCGGCGGAGGAGATCAATGCCCAGGGCGGCATCGGCGGGCGCCGCCTGCGCCTTGTCGAGTTCGACACCGCCGGCCGCGCCGAGCAGGCGGTGGCGGGCCTGCGTAAGCTCGCGGCCGACGAGGGCGCCCTGGCGGTCATCGGGCCGTTCTCCACCACCGAATGCCAGGTGGCGTTCCCGCAGGGCGAGCGGCTGATGATCTGCACGATGTCCATGGCCTCGTCGGCACCGGGCCTTTCGGCCCCCTACAGCTATGCCTTCCGCAACAACATGGGCGAGCAGAAGATGTTCGCCAGCGTCGTCGAGACGATCCGCAGCAAGGGCCTGCCGGCGACCTCCGCCGCCATCGCCTATGCCACCGACGACGCGGTATCGAAGGCGGTAGGCACCAAGGTCATGCCCGCCGCGCTGCAGCAGGCGCAGATCCCGGTCGAGGCCGTCGTCGACTTTCGCGTCGCCGATTTCGACTTCGCCCCGCAGGTCTCCAAGCTGATGGGCCGCCCGACGGACCTCGTCGCCGTCGGCGCACCGCCCGAGGCCGCCATCAATCTGGCACGCGAGATGCGGCGGCAGGGCCACCGCGGCCGGCTGATCGCCGGAGCGACCATCTTCGATGTCGAGCTGCCCCAGCGCATGGGCGCCGGCGGCGACGGCACCATCGTGCCGACCACGTTCTGGTGGCAGCTGAACGACCGCACCCGGGCGTTCGCCGCCGAATTCGAGACGCGTGCCAAGGCGGCCGGGCTGCAGCGCACCCGGCCGGCCCAATTCGATGCCTCGACCCACTCGATCGTGCACCTCTACGCCCGCGCGCTGGCGGCGACGAACGCCACCGGCGATCCGGCACGCCTGGAGCAGGAGCGCCGCGCCGTGCGCGATGCTCTGCAGACGATGGCGCCGGCGGAGACGATCGAGGGCGTGATCGCGTTCGACCGCGACCGCGACGCCGTCAAGCCCGCCTACGTGATGCAGATCGATCAGAGCGGCTGGACGCTGCTGCAGACCTTCGCCCGCACCTGAACGCGGCCGGCCGCGTCGCGGCCGTCGTCACCAATCCCGCACGGAGCCGTCATGTCAGAGCTTCTCACACCCGCCGTGGCGGACACCGGCCCGGCCCGGCTCGACAAGGACCTGCGCGGCTTCCTCGCCCGCAACGCCGACGTGGTGACGACCATCGCCAAGCCGGTCAGCATCGACGACGTGGGCGCCCTCTCGGCGCAGAGCGAGCAGCCGATCCTGTTCGAGACGATCGTCGAGCATCCCGGCCGCCGCCTGTGCGACATCCTGGTCAAGCACCGGCACCTGCAGGCCCGCGCCCTGGGCGTGCCGGAGCGGGATTATCTCAAGACCCTGGCCTACCGGCTGCGCCTGCCACCGCGCGGCTTCGTGCCCGTGGCGAGCGGGCCGGTGAAGGAGGTTGTGCTGACCGGTGACCGCGTCGACTGGCTGCGCCAGCTGCCGGTGCCGGTGCACTCGGAGCAGGACCCGCTACCCTACATCACGGCGATGAACATCGTGAAGGACCCGGAGACCGGCTTCTACAACTCCTCCCACGCCGGCACCAACCCGCTCGGCCCCGACCACGGCGTCATGAGCTTCGCCACGCCGCACACTCATCTCATCATGGACAAGTATCGGCGCATCGGCCGCGCCGAGATGCCGATCGCCCTCATCTTCGGCGTGCACCCGGCCTACGAGATCATGGCCAATTTCTCGGGCCTGCACATGGACCTGTGGGGCGAGATGGAGATGGTGGGCACCATCACCGGCCTCGACGTCGAGATGGTGCCGTGCGAGACCATCGACCTCACGGTGCCGGCCCATGCCGAATACGTGGTCGAGGGCCTGGTCCGCCTCACCGAGCCGGCGGGTGCCGGCCTCGTCGTCGCTCCGACCAGCTATTACCTGCCGCGCCGGCAGCTGATCCCCACGGTGCGTGTCACCGCCATCACCATGCGCGGCGACCGGCCGATCTACCGCAACCACCAGACCTGCCCGTTCACCGACCACCAGGTGCTGCCCCGGCTCTGCCACGAGGCGATGCTCTACAACCGCCTCGTCGAGATGGGCGTGGCGGTGACCGACGTGCGCTTCCCCACCTGGGGCGGCGCGCTCGCCTGCCTCATCCAGATCGAGGCGCCGCGGCCCGGCTACGTCAACGATGCGCTGATGGCCTGCATGGGCGCGCCATGGCTCAACACCAAGATGGTCGTGGCCATCGGCCCGGACACCGACATCGACGACCCGGGCGACGTGTTCCACGCCATCGCCACCCGCGCTGATCCCGCCAAAGACCTCTTCGTCGTGCCCTCGACGCGCGGCTCGCTCTATGACCCGTCCGCCGAGCCGCTGCCGGACCATGCGCCGTTCCGGCTGGTCGGCAAGATCGGCATCGATGCCACCGCCAAGTCGCGCTACGGCATCAGCGATTTCGAGCGCTCGGTGCCGCGGAACTGGGGCCGCGTGCAGCTGGCGGACTATCTCTGAGGGCGCGGCCATGGCAGGCGGGCGCCCGGCCGGACGGCTCCTCATCGGCATCACCGGCGCCTCCGGCGCCATCTTCGGCATCCGGCTGCTGGAGCTGCTGCGGCCGACGCCGATCGAGACCCACCTGGTGCTGAGCAAGGCGGCGCATCTCACGGTGACGGCGGAGACCGGCCGGACGATCGGCGAGGTCCAGGCGCTGGCCGACAAGGTGCACGCCATCGGCGACGTCGGCGCCGCCTGTTCCAGCGGCTCGTTCCGGACGATGGGCATGATCGTGGCGCCCTGCTCGATCAGGACCATGTCGGAGATCGCGGCCGGCACCACCGGCAACCTGCTGTCGCGCGCCGCCGACGTGACCTTGAAGGAGCGCCGAAGGCTGGTGCTGATGACGCGGGAGACGCCGCTGCACCTCGGCCATATCCGCACCATGGCGGCGGTGACCGAGATGGGGGCCATCGTCTATCCGCCGGTGCCGGCCTTCTATACGCGGCCCGCCACCGTCATGGACATCGTCGACCACACCATCGGCCGGGTGCTCGACCTGTTCGACATCGACCTCGGCATCGTGGAGCGGTGGCCGGGGCTGACGCCTCCCGCGCGTCAGCGCCAGTAGCTGCCGTCCAGCCGGCGGGCGATGTCGGCCACGTGCATGCCCTGGAAGCGGGCGATGGCGAGCTCGTTGCGGCTCGGCTGGCGCGAGCCGTCGCCCTTGGTCAGCGTGGAGGCGCCGTAGGGGCTGCCGCCGGTGATCTCGTCCATGTCGAGCAGCTTCTGCTCGGTGTAGGGCACGCCGACGATGATCATGCCATGGTGCAGCAGCGTGGTGTGGAAGCCGGTGATCGTCGTCTCGACGCCGCCGTGCTGGGTGGCGGCGCTGGTGAACACGCTGCCGATCTTGCCCACCAGCGCGCCGCTCGCCCACAGCGGCCCGGTCTGGTCGAGGAAGTTGCGCATCTGCGCGCACATGTTGCCGAAGCGGGTCGGGGTGCCGAAGATGACCGCGTCGGCCTCGGCGAGCTTGCCGGGCTCGGCGTAGGGGATGTCGGCGAACTTCGCCCTGGTGTCGCGGGCGCCGCTCAGCAGCAGCACGTCGTCGGGCACCAGCTCGGGCACCTGCAGCAGCGACACCGCCGTGCCCTCGATCTCGCGGGCGCCCGCCGCGACGGCCTCGGCCATCTGATGCATGTGGCCGTACATGCTGTAGAAGATCACGTGGATGCGCGTCGGCATGGCAAGCTCCTGATCGGCTCAACGGTCGCGGGGCCGGAACGGCGCATCCCGCGGGACATGGGTCGGTTGATGGGGGCGACGTCGGCGCATCGCCTCCCCGTGTCGTGGACGGGCTCGATCCGGCCGTGGTGGCTGCGACGCAGGGCCGGGCCGCTCAGCGGCAGAGCACCCGGTCGACGGCCCGCGCGAGGGCGCGCGGCGCATCGGCCGTCAAAGCCGTCTGCCTCCACGCCACATAGCCGTCCGGCCGCACCAGCACGGCGCCGGAGGGGCCGATGCCGTACGCCTCGGGGAACGGCGGCGTGAACAGGCTGGAGATCGCCTCCCGCCGCGGCGGCAGGTCGGCAAGCGGCGCCTCCGCCCCCGGCCGAGCCACCACGTGCCCGTCGATGACGATGCCGGTCTCCTGCGCCGCCCGGCGCGCCGCTTCGAGCCATGGCTCCCCCTCGTGGCCGGCCATCAACACGAAGCGGCCGTGGTAGAGGTCGAGGGTGGAGATGGTCTCCGCCCCGCGGCGCAGGACCAGGTGCGGGGCGCGCGTGCCGGGCCGGGCGAAGGACTTGCGCGGATCGATGTCGGGCCCCCCGTCGTCGACGATGTCCGCATCCGGGATCACCGCGGCCGAGCGGTAGCGGTTGAACTCCACGTGCGTATCGGGGATCGCCTTCCGCATGCCGTCGGTGCCGATGTCCGGGTCCGAGCGGGTCACGTAGCGGTTGTAGGCCTGCTCGATCGCCTGCATGCCGGCCGGCTGCCTCTCGGCGTCGTAGGTGTCCATCAGCGCCGGGCCGGCGAGGCCGCGGGTGACGCAGGCGAGCTTCCAGGCGATGTTGTGCGCATCCTGGATGCCGGTGTTGCCGCCGAAGCCGCCGGTGGGGGTCATGGTGTGCGCGGCGTCGCCTGCGATGAAGACCCGGCCGCGCTGGAAGGTCTCGGCGGCGCGGCACACCGCCGCCCACTTGGCCACGTCCTCGACGCGGACATCGAGGTCGGGCTCGCCCACCGCGTCGCGCACCAGCTGGGCTGCCGCCTCGTTGGTGATGCCCTCGGCGGCGTTGCGCGCCGCGGGCTTGTTGATGTCGCCCACGGTGAACACGACGAGGAAGCCACCGAGCCCGGTCTTCTCCAGCCGGAAGAAGCCGCGGACCTGCGGGTTGTTGACGTAGATCACGCCGAGGTTGCGGCCGCGCAGGGCCCGCGAGCAGTCGGCGCGGAAATAGATGGTGATGCTGTGGCTCATCACCGGATAGCCGCGCATGGCGATGCCGAGCGCTTCCCGCACCGGGCTGCGGTTGCCGTCGCAGGCCACCATGTAGCGGGCGCGGATGCGCCTCTCCTCGAGGCTGTCGATATCGCGCACCACCGCGGTGAGGCCATCGGTATCCTGGCTGAAGGAGACGAGCTCGGTGCCATAGCGGAAGCGCGCGCCGAGCGCGGCGGCGCGTGCGTGCAGGATCGGCTCGAGCACCTGCTGCGGCATGAACAGGCGCCGGGCCGGGCTCAGGTCCGCGACGCCCTGGTTGATGTCGGGGATGTATTGGGCGATCTCGCGACCGGCCAAGGTCTCCACCGCGTTCATGCCGCCGTTGGGATCGTAGAGAGCGTGCGCGGCGCGGATCACCTCGTCCGCGATGCCGGCGACGCGCATCAGCTCCAGCGTGCGCAGCTGGAAGTAGCCGGCCCGCGGATGGATGGCCGTGCCGCGGTGCTTCTCCACCGTCAGGCACGGCACGCCGTGGGTGCGCAGGAACATCGTCGTGGCGAGGCCCACCAGGCTGCCGCCGACCACAAGGACGTCCGTCTCTTCCATTGCCATCACCCTTCGAAGGGCCCGCCGGCGGCAATCAGCCCAGGAAAGAGGCTTGATTGCACGGGAAATGGGCGAGCGAGTTGCTTTATTGAGCAAGTATCGGCGAGCTTCCGGTTGTGATCTTCCAGATTCCATGTCTATTTTTTCAAATTACTTGGATCGCAACGAAAGTGTCCGATGACGGCCGGCCCGTCTGCGACGCGCGGCGGCGGCGCGGCCGCCCTGCTCACCGGCGAGACCCACCCCATCGTGCTGGCGGCGGGCAGCCGCGTCGTGGCCTCCAGCGATGGGCTGGGCTGGCGCAACCTTCACGCTTCGATCACCGCGGAGCGTCGCTGGTCCGGCTCGCTCGCGCCGATCGATCACATCTGCTTCGCCTATTGCCTTCGGCAGGCGGCCCGCATCGAGCGGCGCATAGCCGGTGAGAGCGGCGTGCGGACCCTGACGCTGCGAGCGCGCCAGTTCGGCATCCTGCCGACGCGCGTCGCCTCCAGCTTCCGCCTCACCGGCAGCGCCGACATCATGATGATCTATGTCAGGGGCTCGCTGGTGGAGCGCGCCGAAGAGGAGCTGTTCGAGGGCGGCCGCCGCGCCATCGCGCTGGAGCCGCACGTCGGCTTCTGCGATCCGCTGCTGGAGCAGGTGGCGATGGAGATTGTCGAGGCGCTGGAGCGGCGCAACGTCGCCGACGATCCTCCCTACATCGACCAGCTCGCCCGCACCGCCGCCGCGCACCTGCTGCGCCACCACGGCGAGCTCGCACGGGCGGTGGCGCCGGCGGGCCTGCGCGCATCGCCTGACGTCGGCGCCGGCCTCGCCCGGCTGCGGGCCTTCATCGTCGGCCACCTGGCGGAGGATCTCGACGCGGCTCGCCTCGCCCGTGTTGCCGGCCTCAGCTCTGCCCGGCTCTCCCACGCCTTCGCCATCGCCCATGGCGAGACGCCGCACCAATACGTCATCAGGCAGCGTATCGAACGGGCCCGGCAGCTGCTGCTCGCCACCGACCTGCCGATCGCCGAGGTCGCCCTGGAGACGGGGTTCGCCAGCCAGAGCCATCTCACCGATGTCTTCAGGCGCCGGACCGGTGACACGCCTCGCGCCTACCGGCTCCGGCATGGGCAACGGGGCGACGGGGCCGCTGCCGGGCCCGGCCGAGGCGCCGGTAGAGCGTAGGAGGGCAACCGGCGGACAGCGCCACGCTTGACGAGGTGCCCCTGTCCGGGCCCGACGCCTCGATCGAGGATTGGGCGGCCGCCGTTTCCGCGGCGACTTTTCGCCAGGATGCACTCGCCCAGGGCGGCTTCAGGGCGCGGCAGGACAGGGGCGGACGGCCGCGCGAGCGGGACCACCAGCCCCATGGCCTTGTGGTAGCATCAGATTGTCCCAAAACCGCCATCCACGTTTGGGACCGGCGCCCTATCGTGCCGGCAGGTGCCGGTATTCCCGTGGCGACGCGCCGAAGCGTTTGCGGAACGAGCGGTTGAAGTGGGAGAGATCGCTGAAGCCGCAATCCAGCGCGATGTCGGAGACCGGCCGACGGGGCGTACGCGCGAGCTCGGCGGCGGTGCGCTCGAGCCGGCGGCTGCGGACCGACGCGCTGAACGTCATCTCGGCCGCCTCGAACAGGCGGTGCAGGTAGCGCGGCGAGATCTTGAAGCGCCGGCAGACCGTCTCCACCGACAGATTGGGGTCGTGCAGATTGGCGTCGATGAAGCTCAGGACCGAGCCGAGCAGCGCATGCCGCACCGATCCCGCGGCCCGGTCCTCCAGGTCGGCCCTCCCCTGGAGAGCGCAGGCCACCAGCTCGGTCATGACGCGGGCGACGGACCTGCCGGCCGGGGCCGGAATGGCATCGGGCTGCCGCTGGATCGACTGCAGGAAGTCGATGGCGAGCGCGCCCATGGGCGTGTCCCGCGATATGCGCCGCGCGGTCAGCTCCGCCGGATCCGTCAGCAGCGGATCGAGAAGCCTCTTGGGGATTCTGAAGGAGTATATCTTGAGCCCGGAATGGTAATCCAGATCATACGGCTCGGTCGAATCGACGATATAAAACTCGTTCGGCTCGATTAAGACCTCGCGCCCCCGCTGCTTGGCCAGCACGGTTCCCTTCATCTGCATATTGACGAAGTAGACTTCTAGCGGGCTCCTGGCGATCTCGGCAGCGCCCCTGACGACGCGGTGCTCCTCCGTCAGCAGGCTGGTCACATTGATCTCGGAGATCATGTCGGCCTTGACGCTGCCCGAGAAGCCGCCGGTTCGCTTTCGCGTCGGATTCAGCGTAATGAAAGCCTCGCAGAGCACCTCGCGCCAGTAGCCGAACTGCTCCTTGGTCGGAAGATCTAGCGTGGTCCACGACGACATTTGGCCCTCCGCTGCCGGCAAGGCAGCGAGACCTGCAAAACCCTGCCCCGGTTACCAACCGTCGACTTCGGGTTTGCCCGTGTCAAGGCTAAACAATATGAAAGCTGCTGCCGCTTTTTTGAGCTTCGCTTGCTCTAGCCAGGACAGCCGACGTGCACGATCGGCCTGGTTTTTTTGTCGCTCCCGCCCAAGACCGCGCGCGGCCGGCGATGGCACGGATAGATCTCGGCCATCACAGAGAGGAGCAACGAGGTGAGCATCAATTTCACCCTCAGCGACGAACAGATTGCGCTTCGGGACGGCGCACGCGCGTTCGCGACCACCGTTCTCAAGGACATCCGCAAGACCATTCGTCAATATTCCACGCCGGACGCGCGCTTCTACGCGACGCGACCGTTTCATAAGCAGGCCGTGGACGCCGGCTTCGTGAAAGGTCTCTTCCCCACGGACTACGGCGGAACCGGCGTTTCGACCCTCGACTTCGCGCTTGCCGCCGAAGAGCTGTCCGCCGTCGACGTCAACCTGCCCAGCACGCTCCTGGGCACCGGGCTCGGCCTCAAGCCCGTCGTCTTCTTCGGCACCGAGGAGCAGAAGCAGCGCTTCATTCCCGATTTCATCGACGACGGAACGCGGCTGGCCGCCTTGGCATTCACCGAAGTCACCGGCGGGGCCAACTACGATGCCGCGGACCCGCGCTTCGGCGTGCGCACCTTCGCCACGCGCGACGGCGACGAATGGGTGATCAGCGGCGAGAAGCACTATACGACGAACGGCACCGGCTGGGACGGCAAGGGCTGCCATCTCTATGCGGTGGTGTGCCGGACCGACCCGGGCAAGAACGCCGAAGAGTCCCTGGCGGTGATCATGGTTCCGGGCCACCTGCCGGGCATCCAGATCACGGGGCTGCTGGACACGGTGGGGCACCGCGCATCCATCTCGCCCCGCATGAAGTTCGACAACGTGCGCGTTCCGGCCGCCAACATCATCGGCAAGCCCGGCGACGGCATCAAGATCGTCGCCACCAACTTCGCCTGGACCGCCGCGCTGATCGGCGCGGCCTGCGTCGGCGTCATGCGCGCCGCCTTCGAGCACGCGCTGGCCTTCGCCAAGGCGGATTCCCGCTCCGGCCCGCACCCGATCATCGAATATTCCACCGTCGGCTACATGCTGGCGGACATGAAGATGAAGATCGAGGCCTGCCGCTACCTGACCTGGAAGTCCTGCCAGCAGTTCGACCTCTCCGGGGGAGCCGAGCAGGAGCTCGCGGTGATGACGAAAGTCTTCTGCTCCGAAACCTGCGTCTCCGTCGTCTACGACGCCATGCGGGTGGTCGGCGTCGACAGCTACACCGACATGCACCCGCTGGCGGAGCTCATGAACGACGCCATGTGCTTCCCGCTCTACGACGGCGGCAACATGGGCGCCCGCCGGCGGCAATTGCACGGCATGCTGAAGAGCGCCGCCTACGACCCGCGCTTTGCCGCCTACGGCACCTTCGGCCCATCGTCGACCCAGGCAGCGTGAGCGGAAGAGCGGACCTTAGCAGCTCTTGAGACCTCAAGCGGAGGGATGGCCGGGTCAAGCCCGGCCATCCATCGACTGGGACCAAATGCCGTCGCCGCCACGCATTCCGCGCGGCCTTGGCCGGACTCATTCTTGCTTTAGCCTGCGGGCGACGCCCTCGTTCTCGACGAGGCCGGCCCGAGGACAGCGCCATGCTCGACGAGGTGGTCCCGCCCGCCCGCAGCGTCTCGATCAGGGATTGGGAAGCTGCCATTTCCGCCGCTTACTACCGGCAGGATGCGTGCGCGCAAGCTGCGGGCAGCTTCGATGGCGAGCTCTCCATCCTCACCCTGGGCGCTATCTCGCTGTCACGCATCCAGTCCTCGCCAGTGACCTATCGCCGCCGGGCCGCGCAGATCGCTGCCCAGGCCGAGACCTGTCACCTCGTGACGGTGCCGCTGGCGGGCGAGCTGTTCTTCGACCAGGGCAGCGCCCATTCGCGCTGCCCGCCCCGTTGCTTCCTGACCGAGCGGGGCGACCTGCCCTACGAGCTGTTCCAGCCCGGCGCCAACGAGCTGCTGGTGCTGAAGGTGCCCGAGCCGGTGCTCGACGGGCACATGCCGCGCGGGCGCGCCTTCCGCGGCCACACGATCGGCCGGCCGACCGGCTTCGGCGGACTGTTCGTCGATTTCCTGCGCTCGGTCATGGCGAACGGGCGGGGTCTGGAGCACGGCCAGCAGGCGGTCGTCGGGCGCCATGCGCTCGACCTGCTGGTCTGCGCGCTCTCCGAAGAGGGGCTCGAGACCGAAAGCGCGGAGAGCGCCGTGCGCGATGCGCATCTGCGCCGCATCAAGGCCGCCATCCGCAAGCGGCTGTATGATTCAAGCCTGACGCCGGCCGATGTCGCCGCTGCCTGCGGGCTGTCGGTCCGCTACGTTCATCGGCTGTTCGCGGCGACCGGCACCACCATGGGACGGTGGATGATCGAGCAGCGGCTCACCGAAAGCGACGGCGCCTTGCGGGACCCACGCAACCGCAGCTCCATCGCGATGGTCGCCCAGCACTACGGCTTCTCCGACCAGTCGCAGTTCTGCCGCCACTACAAGAAGCGCTTCGGCCGCACGCCGCGCGACACCCGCGCGGCGGCGCAGCAGGCGCGCCGCATACCCTGACGGCTGAGCCGGCCCCTGAGGCGCAAAAATCCGTGCGCCGAGAGCCAAGCCGGGCCCGGCACCGGATGATGAGATCCGCCGGTTGTCATCGAACCGGAGGGAGCCATGTCCAGCAGCCCGGACACCGTCGTCGATACCGGCAAGGGAATTCGCTTCAAGCGCAATATCAGCGACACGATTCCGGTCCTCGATTTCAGCCCGATGCTGTCGAGCGACCCCGACGTCCGCCGGCAGATCGCGCCGGACTTGCGCAAGGCGTGCACGGACGTCGGCTTCTTCTACGTGAGGAACCACGGCATTCCCGCCGCCGTGATCCAGCGCGCCTACGCGGCCATGCAGCGCTACTTTGCCCTGCCGCGCGCCGAGAAGATGAAGCTGCACTACATGTCGACGCCCAACCACCGGGGCTACGTGGCGCACGGCGACATCAACGCCGACCACGAGCTCAAGGGCGGCGATATGCACGAGGCGTTCGAGGCGGCCCACGACCTGCCCGCGGACGATCCCGACTACCTCAAGGGCATCAAGTTCTACGGCCCGAACGCCTGGCCGGACGAGCCCGCCGACTTCCGCTGGGCGCTGGGCACCTACTTCGACACCCAGCTCGAATTCGGCAAGACCATGCTGCGCGCCTTCGCACTGGCGCTGGACCTGCCGGAAAGCTATTTCGACGCCATCTACACCAAGCCCATGTCGCGCATGCGGGCCTGCTACTATCCGCCCCAGGACCCGGACTGGGACGTGAGCCGCATCGGCATCGGCGCGCACAAGGACTACGAGCTCTTCACCACCGTCTGGCAGTCGCCGCAGCCGGGCCTGCAGGTCAAGGGCGTGAAGGGCGAGTGGATCGAGGTGACGCCAGTCGAGGGCACGTTCGTCATCAACCTCGGCAATCTGATGCAACGCTGGAGCAACGACCTGTTCCTGTCGCGCCCCCACCGCGTGGTGAACCTCACCCAGGAGCACCGCTATTCGCTGGTGCAGTTCTTCGGCGTGAACTACGACGCCGCGCTGGATGCCTTTCCGTCGTGCAAATCGGAGCAGAACCCGGCGCGTTATCCGGTGATCTCCTGCGGGAAGAACACGGAGGACCAGGTGGCGCAGACTTATTACAAGAAATAGCTCCATCCGAACCTTGCGAAGCCCCCGCACGCCTCTCAGGCGGTCGGCGGCGGGGGCTGCTGGTTCACGAATGCGGCGAGCGCCAACAGCACCGGCGAGAGCCAGAAGCCGGCCGCGATGCTGCCGCTGGCGTCGGAAATGGCGCCCGCGACCGCCGCGCTGACTGGGAGCGGCGACTCTGAGATAAACAATCAAAGGTTGAAAATAGCCTAGATCTAGCTTCGTTCCACTGCCGGCGTCTCCGGACCCTCTAGCTGCCACCGATAAGCGCGTTCTGGCTCTGAGCTTCGGATAGCTTGGTCTAACACCTCGACATCGGGAAGATGGTCAACAAGCAGAGCGTATGACGGCGGCTCCGCGCCGATGTGCATATCTACAATAAAAGAGAGCATATCGTTTGCATCGCGTCGCAACTGCCACCGAGCGCCCTGATCAACAGGAGGACGCAAATCGAGAGGACGGTGTAGGTAGCGCGCGGATGACCGTTCAAATATTTCGAATGCCGTTGAACGATTCAGCCCCACCAGATCAAAATAGGGATAATTCCTCAAATCGACAATCGCGGCTGGCCTTATACTACGCAGCGCCCGAGCAAACGTTATGCCGTGAAGGTCCGCCATAGGCAGACACACCAGTCGATAGACCGGCGTATAATCAAACAGCGACAGTTGCACGCCGTCCCCCTTGCCAATGGAGGTCACGTACACGCGTTTTCCCGTCGCCTGGAAAGGAACCCTGGCCATTATCCAATGCGACCCAACTCTCTCTCAAGCTCCGTGTACCGTAGCCTGAAAATCTCGCTTGGCCCACCCCAATCAGGCGGTGAGATTCCGTACTCTCCTGTCGTTTTGTCCTTATAGTCTCGATCTTTGAGAAACACACGCCCGTACATGCGTGGCGCCACGCCAACGAACGGACGGAAGAGAACCTTGGGGATAACTCGTTCTTCAGGGGTGATCGCAGCGACCGCAGGTGGGGAGGTCACCCCTCCTCGCGACGGCGCAATCCACCCGGTTGAGTCGGTAGTTATTGAGTCGCAGTGCAAGCTAAGCGCTCGACTCTTGGGATAGGGTTCGATGTACTGAACCTCGTCAATACCCGCACTCACAATATGTCTAGCACAATAGTGACAAGGAAAAGTGCTTACAAAAAGACGCGTCCCGCGTGGAGACACTCCAGTTCTTGCAGCCGACAAGATCGCGTCCATTTCCGCATGAACTGCACGGCTGAATTCAATTAGACCACCGATGCGCGTACGCCTAAGCGCCGCAATTACCTTCCCTTTATTTCCATCAATAACTAGCGACGGAAATTCACGTATCAGGTCTTCAATTATTTCATTCTGCTCTCTATTACTCGAACAGAATTTTTCTATACGGAATGCACATCTATCATCAGGGAAATTTTCCCCGCCGAATAACTCACCATAAACGCCACCGCCGGCCTTTGGAACTTCGTTCGCGCCCGTTGCGACGACATTCCCCCTCTCGTCCAACAGAGCAGCACCGACCTGTCGAGAAAGACAGGCACTGCGCAACCGCGCCGAGTGAGCGTGGTGCATAGCCGTTTCCTCAGCGGTCGGCCTGATTACCTCAGTCGAAGTAATGAGCCTAACCAACCGCCGAAGAGGCTCGTTCATAGCCGTATTAGCAATATCATCGCCAGCATGCTTTGAATTATCTACAAAAAAATCCGCTTCATGAAACGTATCAATAACATGTTGTCCATGCTTTTCTGGTGCATCCGCATCCCGCTCCATAAAGAACGCAACATCGTCCTTTGTCTTTGGCAGGGAACGATCTTTCAACTCAAAGAGCTCGTGAAGTAGACGCGTCTTGCGAGCCTCCGGATCGCACACAACTCCGACCAGCGTGAAAGCGTCCTGATACAAACGCCTCAGCAAGGCTGCCTCAGCGGGATGGCGTAAAGCATCAATGATATAAGCTCGAGGCTTGCCATCGAGCTCTCCGGGCGGCAGACTCGTATGCTGCGCTCTAACTTCCCTGATCTCGGCGATCGCGGCTCGCGCGACAGCAGCATTGTCGTTCGACTTTAGCCTCATCTCATCGCCAGCGTCCTGCATGGCAATAATGCCGCCGAGCGATTTTCGTCCTCCATCAACGGGGACTGATATGTCGCGGGCGCGAGCCCATGATTTGATCCGCCCGCTTGCCTTGATTACGTGCACCTCATAGGGAGCACCCTCAACACTAGCTTGTTCGAGGTATTTCTTCAGGATACCGGCAGCGGTCCCCGCTCCTGCCCCAGCAGGAGCCACGATTGCGACGAACAGTTCGTGAGCAGCCGATCTACGAAGAACTTCCTGGCTGCTCTCCTGGTTTCCGAGGGCGACAGACCCCGCAGTTCGAGAGCTATCCTGGGCGGCTTCTGCCATCGGATTCTATCCCCAACCCCATCCTAGCATTCGGACGACTTAGCCAGGAAAACGAGCCCCACGCAACTAAAGATACACAATCCGCCAGCCTCTGCGGCTCGCCCGGAACTTGCCGCAGAGGCCCCCCTAGCCCCCTCATAATCCCGCGCACCGCCTCCACCAGCTCCGCCACCGGCTGCACCACTGTCACGCCCGAGACCGAGTGCCCGGCGCTCCACACGTCCACCCAGCGGCGCGGGCCCGAGCCGCCGGGGCCGAACATCTCCTTGGCGGTGCGCAGCGTAATGGATTCGTCGAGGTTGTCCGGGTCGAGGCCGGCGGCGACGATGGAGGGGCGCAGCCTGTTGGTCTGGAGGCCCGAAAAGGCCTTGGTCGGCAGCACGTCGTCCATGGAGGCGGAGACCAGCATCTCCTTGTAGCCCTGGTCCGCCATGCTCTCGGTGGTGGCGATGAAGGGGGTGCCCATGTAGGCGAGGTCGCAACCCAGCACCTCGGCTGCGAGCAGCGCGTGGCCGTCGACCACGCCGCCGGCGAGCACGATCGGCCGGTCGAACATCTTTGGGACGGCACGCACGAAGGCGAAACCGTTCATCCAGCCGGTCTGGCCGCCGGCGCCGGCCGTCAGCAGCACCAGGCCGTCGGCGCCGGCCTGCATCGCCTTCTCGGCGTGCTTGAGGGGTGGCGACGTCGGCCAACACCAGGGCGCCGATGTCGTGCAGCGGCCCGGTGACGGCAGCCGGCGAGCCGCCGCCGGCTGCTTGGCCCATGCCGCCAAAGCCGCGGCAATAAAGGGTTTTGTTAGAGGCTCCAAATCCGTTTCTCATCCCGAGCGGCGATGTCTATGCTCGCCGGCGCAAACCGGATGTCGGCCCATGGGGCCCCGGAAACGAAAGAGGAAAACGCCAGATGACCGAAGCGTGGATCATCGACGCCTGCCGCACGCCGCGCGGCGTCGGCAAATATCCCAAGGGCGCCCTGTCCGAAATTCATCCCCAGCACCTCGGCGCGACCGTGCTGAAGGCCCTGGCCGAACGCAATAGCCTCAACACCGCC
The DNA here is from genome assembly GCF_055391085.1 of Chelatococcus sp. KU-N122. Taxonomy (NCBI): domain Bacteria; kingdom Pseudomonadati; phylum Pseudomonadota; class Alphaproteobacteria; order Hyphomicrobiales; family Chelatococcaceae; genus Chelatococcus; species Chelatococcus sp. KU-N122. The sequence continues at coordinate 8,719,069 of NZ_AP043981.1, forward strand.
GACGTCGATGACGTCATCTGGGGAACCAGCTCCCAGGTTGGCCCGCAGGGCGGAGATCTTGGCCGTATGTCGGCGCTGACGGCGGGTTACGATGTGACCAGCAGCGGCGTCACCCTCGACCGCTTCTGCGGATCCGGCATCACCGCCGTCAACTTCGCCGCCGCGAGCGTGATGTCGGGGATGGCTGATCTTGTGGTCGCCGGCGGTTGCGAGATGATGTCGATGCCGCTGCGTCGTGGGCCCAACGACGGCCCGCCGGTCATGGACCGGGGCAATCTCGAGTTGCGGGCCGTGCATCCGCAGTCGAACCAGGGCGTCTGCGCCGACGCCATCGCCAGCATCGAAGGCATCACACGGGAGGACACCGACCGTCTGGCGCTGGAAAGCCAGCGCCGCGCCGATGTCGCCATCCGTGAGGGGCGCTTCAACCGGAGCCTGGTCGCGGTTCGTCGCCAGGACGGGACGGTTGCGCTGGATCGTGAGGAGTTCCCCCGGCCAAGCACCACCCTCGAGGGGCTTGCCGCGCTGAAACCTTCGTTCGAGGCGCTGGCTGACGTGCAGGTTGACGACAGCGGCGCGACCTATCGCAGCCTGATCCTGCAGAAGTACCCCGGGCTGGACATCGTGCCGATCCATCATCCCGGCAACTCGTCCGGTGTGGTCGACGGTGCAGGCGCGGTGCTGCTCGCCAGCCCGGACTATGCGAAGTCGCGTGGCCTGAAGCCGCGGGCGCGGGTTGTGGCCATGGGCAACCAGGGCGACGATCCGACGCTGATGCTGAACGCGCCGGTCCCCTCGGCCCGTCGGGTGCTCGCCAAGGCGGGACTGACCGTTGATGATATCGATCTGTTCGAGATCAACGAGGCTTTCGCGGTGGTCGCGGAGAAGTTTATCCGCGACCTGAAGCTTGATCGTGACAAGGTCAATGTGAATGGCGGGGCGATGGCTCTTGGCCACCCGATTGGCGCCACGGGGTCGATGCTGGTCGGCACGGTGCTTGATGAACTGGAGCGGCGTGACCTGAAGCGTGGTCTTGTGACCATGTGCGCGGGCGGCGGCATGGCGCCGGCGATCATCATCGAGCGGATCTGAACGTATCCGGCCTCGCCAACTTCAGCGCAGAATCCGTTCGTTTCGCGCGAACGGATTCTGCTTCAAGGGCCTGTTTGAGCCAAGCAATGCGTCGATCCAGACGCGGGCGCACCCGGTCTCAACCCGGCCGCCCCCTCGCCCCCGCATAATCCCGCGCCACCGCCTCCACCAGCTCCGCCACCGGCTGCACCGCGGTCACGCCCGACACCGAATGCCCGGCGCTCCACACGTCCACCCAGCGGCGGGGGCCGGAGCCGCCGGGGCCGAACATCTCCTTTGCCGAGCGTAGCGTGATGGATTCGTCGAGGTTGTCCGGGTCGAGGCCGGCGGCGACGATCGAGGGGCGCAGCATGTTGGTCTGCAAGCCCGAAAAGGCCTTGGTCAGCAGCACGTCGTCCATGGAAGCGTCGACCAGCATCTCCTTGTAGCCCTGGTCCGCCATGCTCTCGGTGGTGGCGATGAAGGGGGTGCCCATGTAGGCGAGGTCGCAGCCCAGCACTTCGGCCGCGAGCAGCGCGTGGCCGTCGACCACGCCGCCAGCGAGCACGATCGGGCCGTCGAACATCTTTCGCACGGCGCGCACGAAGGCGAAGCCATTCATCCAGCCGGTCTGGCCGCCGGCCCCGGCGGTGAGCAGCACCAGGCCGTCGGCGCCGGCCTGGATCGCCTTCTCGGCGTGCTTCAAGGTGGCGACGTCGGCCAGCACCAGGGCGCCGATGTCGTGCAGCGGGCCGGTCACGGCGGCGGGCGAGCCGACGCTGGTGATGACGATCTCCACCCGGTGCTTCACCAGCACGGCGAGGTCGTCGGCCATGTGCGGCGAGCGGATGATCAGGTTGGGGCACCAGGGAGCGTAAGGCTTGCCGGCCGCGGCCTCGCGCACCTCGGCCGCGATGCGCGTCAGCCAGGCGTCGAGGCCGTCGGGGCCGCCCGCATTGGCGGTGGGGAAGGCGCCGATGACGCCGGCGCGGCAGGCGGCGCTGACGAGGTCGGGACCCGAGACGCGCAGCATGGGGGCGGCGATGACGGGCAGGCGCAGGCGCGCCCTGAGCTTGGGATCGAGCATGGTCAGCCCACCATACGCTGCTGGCCGGCCCAGTAGCGGGCCCGCAGCACCTTCTTGTCCACCTTGCCGACGGCTGTCGTGGGCAGCTCGTCCAGGAATTCCACCTGCTTGGGTGCCTGGGTCGAGCCCTTGCGGCTCTTGACCAAAGCGATCAACTCGTCGCCGGTGACCGCCGCACCCGGGCGGCGCACGATCAGCGCCGTCACCGCCTCGCCCCACTTCTCGTCGGGCACGCCGATCACCGCCGCCATGGCGACAGCGGGGTGGCTGGTCAAGGCATCCTCGACTTCACGCGGAAACACGTTGAAGCCGCCGGTGACGATCATGTCCTTCTTGCGGTCGACGATGTAGAGATAGCCGCGCTCGTCGGCGCGGGCGACGTCGCCGGTGTGCAGCCAGCCGCCCTTGAAGGCGTCCTCGGTCTGCTCCGGCCGCTTCCAGTAGGTGTCCATCACCTGCGGCGCGCGCACGCAGATCTCGCCGGCCTCGCCCTGGGGCACCTCGCGGCCTTCCTCGTCGCGCAGCGTGACCGAGCAGCCGGCGACCGGCGTGCCGCAGGCGGCGAACAGCTCCGGGCGGGCCTTGTCGTGATCAGCCTTGCGCAGCACCGAGATCGGATAGCACTCGGACTGGCCGTAGAGCTGGGAGAACACCGGGCCGATGCGCTCCAGCCCCTCCACCAGCCGCGTCGGCGACATGGGCGAGGCGCCGTAGAGCACCAGCTCCAGCGAGGACAGGTCGGTGGCATCGAGCCTGGGATGGTCGAGCAGCACGTAGATCATCGTCGGCACGAACAGGGTGAAGTTGATGCGCTCGCGGGCGATGGTGGCGAGCACCTTCTCCGGATCGAAGCCCTGCATCAGGTGCACGGTGCCGCCGCGGATCAGCGTCGGCAGCACCTTGGTGCCGGCCACGTGGCTGATCGGCGCCACGGCGAGGTAGTTCGGGGTTTGCGGCAGCTCGAAGTCGGAGAGCACGGCGGCGGTGATGGCGCTGGCGGCGCTGTGGCTGCGCAGCACGCCCTTGGACTTGCCGGTGGTGCCGCCGGTGTAGCCGAGCACGCAGGGATCGTCGGGCAGCGCCAGGTCCTTGGCCGTCACGGAGCCTGCGGCGGCGGCGAGCTGCATGATGTCCGGCCCGAAATCGGCCGTGGCGCCCAGGGCGAAGACGTGCCGGAGGCCCGTGGCGCGCGCCGCGAGCTCGCCGCCGCGGACGGCATAATGGGCGGCATCGACGATGAGCACCTGGATCTCGGCGTCGGCGAGCTGGTCGAGGTGATCGTCGAGCGAGCCCAGGGGGTGCAGCGGCGTGGTGCGCAGCGCCAGGGCCTGGGCGGCGGCGCCGCAGCACCAGGTCTCCCAGCGGTTGGCGGTGAGCACGGCGACACCGGCGCCGCGCGGCAGGTTCAGGCCGGCGAGCACGTGCTGCAGCTGGCCGATGACGTTCGACACGTGCGCATAGCTGACCCGCGTCTCGTCCGTCGCGAAGGCGATGCGGTCGGGATAGCGCCTGAGGGTCCGGAGCGTCTGGGTGCCGGTGGTCGGCTCCTGCTGCAAATAGCTCAATGCTTCCTCCGCCGAACGGTTATGATGTTGGCTGCGGTTGTCGCGCAGCGCGGGCGGGTTTGGCAATGGTCGTTCCACGGCCAGCGACGCCTCACCTCGCCCCGCTTCGACGCAAGTCGGGTAGACCCGACTTGCGCACCTGGGGATTTAAGAGTGCGGCAAGCCGCATTCTTCCTGGAGAGGTCGGTTTGTGCGAGCGCAGCGAGCACAAAGCGGGTGAGGGGGCATACAGGACAGGCGCTAGCGCGGTCACCAAGCGGCAGCGCCCCTCACCCCTACCCTCTCCCCGCTCGCGGGGAGAGGGTGCGCAGGCAGCTCGGTCCGTGCTAGGCAGGGAGCGGGTTCCTTATTCGAACGGACGGTGGAGGGTGCCATGATCGAGGGCTTGCGGGATGTGACGCTGGCGACGGGCGATACGGCCGCCGCGCTCGGGGCGTACGAGGCGCTGCTCGGCCTGCCGCCGACGCTGGCCGAGGGCCGCGCGCCGCGCTTCCGGCTGGCCAACATGGACCTGGCGGTGGCCCCCGGCGCGGCCGACGGCCTGTTCGGGCTCACCTTCACGGTGAAGGACACGGGTCATGCCGAGCGGCTGCTCACCAACCGCAGCGTCGCCACGGCGGCGTTCGCGTCCGCCGACGAGGCGGCCTTCGGCAGCGCCGGGGCCGAGCCGGCGGCGCGCCGGCTGGTGGATGGCGCCCTGAGCCACGGCGTACGGGTGGCGCTGGTCGAGGCGCCGCCGCGCGACACCAAGGCGTGGGCGCAGCCCAGCCTCGATGCGCCCGGCACCATCGTCGGGCTCGACCACGTGGTGCTGCGCACGCCCGCACCGGAGCGGGCGCTCGCCTTCTACGGCGCGCGGCTGGGCCTGAGCCTGCGCTTCGACCAGACCTACGCCGATTGGGGCAGCCGCATCATGCTGTTCCGCTGCGGCGACCTGATCGTCGAGGTGGTGCACGACCTCAAGAATGGGGTCTCCGACGGCGCGGACGACCTCTGGGGCTTCTCCTGGCGCACCAGCGACATCGAGGCGGCGCGCATGCGGCTGGCCGACGCAGGCTTCAACGTCTCCGAGCTGCGCGCCGGCCGCCGCCCCGGCTCGCGCGTCTTCACCGTCCGCGACGGCACGCTGGGCGTCCCCACCATCATCATCGGCGGCGAGGGCTAGGCAGGCGGCAGCTGGCCGCAGATTGCCGAGCGCCATTGGAACCGAAGGCGCACGCTTCCCGGCCCCCCTCACCCGGCCTGCGCTTCGCGCAAGCCGACCTCTCCAGGAGAATGCGGCTTGCCGCATTCTTCAATCCCAAGTTGCGCAAGTCGGGTAGACCAGACTTGCGTCGAAGCGGGGCGAGGTGCGCGGCTGCATGCGTCGTGGGACAACGTGACCTGCTCGTGCTGAAACCGAAGTGCGCGTCGAGCGCAACTGCGCCCCCTCGCCCCGCCTGCGGGGAGAGGGCGGGGTGAGGGGGCGTCCAGAATAGAGGGACGGGTCCCGCCTACTTCCCCTCCGCCCTGAGCGCCTTCACCTTGGCGTCAATCGGGCCGAACGGTCCGTACTTGTGCTGCGGCTCCGAGAAGCCGTCGGTGTAGGGGCCGTAGGGGGTGTCGACGGGCTTGTCGAGCTTGTCGGGGAAGTCGGCGGCGAGGCCGGCCTTGTGCGGGCGCGGCTGCGAAACGACGTAGGCAGCACCGTCCCAGGCATCGTCGACGGTGAGCACCGGCGCCGTCCAGTCGGTGCCATTGGGCATGTTGGCGTGCACGAAGTTCGCGGCGGTGATCAGCCGGTTCATGCCGGCGCCGTCGTTAAAACTGTCCGGCCCCCATAGCGGCGGCACCAGGTAGCCCAGCGCGTCGCCCGGCAGGCCGCGGCGCAGCCCTTCGCCGCCGCTACGATGGCACAGGGCGCACTTGTCGGCGTAGACCGCCTTGCCGCGCACGGGATCGGCGGCGCGGTCGAGCTCGGCCATCCGGCCGGCGCCCTTGCCGATGACGTCGGCGTCGGCCTTGATGCCGCTCGACAGGATGTCGAGGTAGGTGACGAGGGCGCGCATCTCGCGCAGGTCGGCGGGCATCGGCCGGCCGTTCAGGCTGCGCGTCATGCAGCTGTCGAGCCGCTCCTCGAGCGTGGCCGGCGCGCCGCGCCGGGCGCTGTAGGCGGGGAAATCCGCCGAGGCGCCGATCACCGGCAGGCCAAACTTCTTGAAGCCGCCGTTCAGGTGGCAGTTCCTGCACGCCAGGTTGTTGCCGGCGAAGCGCTTGGCCGGGTCGGCCACCTCCGGCCCGATGTGGGCGTAGGTGGCCTCGAAGATCGAGCGGCCGTAGCGGGCGAGCCGCCCTCTCTCGTCGTCGGGCAGCGCCTCCACGTCGGGGATGTCCCAGACGCGCACCGGCGGCAGGTCCTTGCCCGCCTGGGCGGTCGGCTCCGCCGCAACCGCCGCCGCGAGCCCGGCGAGACAGATCAAGGCGGCGGCCGCCGCCGCGCCCAGGTTTTTGCCCATGAGTCCCCTCCCCCGCGGCCGCGCGCCATGCAGCGCCTGGCCGGCCCCGGGCGCAGCTTAGAACGGTTTGAAGCGCGGCGGCCAGATGGGACATCGCCGTTGTCGAGCAATCGTTTGGTAGGTATAGCTGGCGGCTGCGCGGGAACCTCGCGCCGGGGGCGAGACGAACAGCAGGAGTGGACGGTGAGCGAGCCGAGGCCTTACGAAACCGAAGACGTCGTGATCTTCCGCGAGCAGGCGCGGCGTTTCTTCGAGCGCGAGTGTGCCCCCCACGTGGACCGCTGGGAGGAGCAGGGCATCATCGACCGGGAGATCTGGACCAAGGCCGGCGAGCAGGGCCTGCTGTGCGCCTCGATCCCGGCGGAATACGGCGGCGGCGGCGGCACCTTCGCCCACGAGAAGGCGCTGATCGAGGAGCAGATCGGCGCCGGCATCTCCGGCTGGGGCAATGGCGTGCACTCCGGCATCGTCGCCCACTACATCCTGCACTACGGCTCAGAGGAGCAGAAGCAGGCCTGGCTGCCCAAACTCGCCACCGGCGAGATCGTGGCCGGCATCGCCATGACCGAGCCCGGCACCGGCTCGGACCTGCAGGGGGTGCGGACCACCGCCAAGCTCGACGGCAACCAGTACGTCATCAACGGCGCCAAGACCTTCATCACCAACGGGCAGACCGCCAACCTGATCTGCGTGGTGGCCAAGACCGATCCGACCAAGGGCGCCAAGGGCACCTCGCTGATCGTGGTCGAGACCGACAAGGTGGAGGGCTTCCGCCGCGGCCGCAACCTGGACAAGATCGGCCAGCACTCGGCCGACACCTCCGAGCTGTTCTTCGACGAGGTGCGGGTGCCGACCTCCAACCTGCTCGGCGAGCGCGAGGGCCTGGGCTTCGTCCAGCTCATGCAGCAGCTGCCGCAGGAGCGGCTGATCATCGCCGTGCAGGCGGTCGCCGCCATGGAGCGGGCGCTCAACCTCACCGCCGACTACGTCAAGCAGCGCACCGCCTTCGGCAAGCGCCTGCTCGATTTCCAGAACACCCGTTTCAAGCTGGCCGAGGTGAAGACCCACGCGCGCATCGCCCGGGTGTTCGTGGAGCACTGCACCGAGCTGCTGCTCGTCGGCAAGCTCGACGTCGAGACGGTCTGCATGGCCAAGTGGTGGACCACGGACATGGAGAACAAGATCATCGACGAGTGCCTGCAGCTGTTCGGCGGCTACGGCTACATGCGCGAATACCCGATCTCCCGCATGTACACCGATGCGCGCGTGCAGCGCATCTACGGCGGCACCACCGAGATCATGAAAGAGCTGATCGGCCGCACTATTTAGTGGCGATGCGAGCGAGCGCAGCCGCGCACCCGAGGCAGGTTTTGCTGACGTCGAGGCAACACCCCCACCAGTCCCTTCCGCTTCGCACGGGACAGCCTCCCCACAAGGGGGAGGCCATTCGGTCAGGTCCTCGCCTACTCTCTACGCTGACAAGCGAAGGCCTCCCTCCCCCTTGTGGGGAGGGGTAGGGGTGGGGGGAACCTCATGGTTCCAGAACAAGCTCCGGCCGCTCGAAACAGTCACTATCCCATTTGAAACACCATCGACCGGGAGCCATCAGCCGATGACCCATCCGTCCATCCACGCCCAGACCACGCCGGACAAGCCCGCCTACATCATGGCGCGCACCGGCGAGACCGTGACCTATGGCGAGCTCGACGCCCGCTCCAACCAGGCGGCGCAGCTGTTCCGCTCGCTCGGCCTCAAGCCCGGCGACCACATCGCCGTGCTGCTGGAGAACAACGCCCGCTTCTACGAAGTGCTGTGGGGCGCCCAGCGCTCGGGCCTCTACTACACGGCGATCTCCAGCCACCTGAAGCCCGAGGAGGTCGGCTACATCGTCGGCGACTGCGGCGCCAAGGTGTTCATTACCTCGGGCAAGTTCGCCGACCGCGCCGCCGAGCTCAAGTCGCTGCTCGCGCCCGGCACCGTCTGCTACATGATGACGGGCGAGGCCGAGGGCTTCCAGTCGTGGGAGACGGCCGTCGGCGCCCAGCCGACGACGCCGATCGCCGACCAGGTGCTCGGCTACGACATGCTCTATTCGTCGGGCACCACGGGCAAGCCCAAAGGCGTCAAGAAAGCCTTCCTCGACGAGCCGTTCACCAAGGTCAACCCGTTCCTCGACCTGCTCTGCGGCAAGATGTGCGGCATGAACAGCGAGTCGATCTACTTGTCGCCGGCGCCGCTCTACCATGCAGCGCCGCTGCGCTTCAACATGATGGTGATGAGCTACGGCGGCACGTCCGTCATCATGGACAAGTTCGACGCCGAGGACTACCTGCGGCTGGTGGAGCAGTACAAGGCCACCCACTCGCAGCTGGTGCCGACCATGTTCATCCGCATGCTCAAGCTGCCGGACGACGTGCGCACCAAGTACGACATCTCCTCCCTCAAGGGCGCCGTGCACGCCGCCGCCCCCTGCCCGGTGGAGGTGAAGCAGCAGATGATCGCCTGGTGGGGGCCGATCCTGCTCGAATACTACGCGGGCAGCGAGGGCAACGGCTCCACCGTCATCTCCTCCAAGGAGGCCCTGGAGCGTCCTGGCTCGGTCGGCCGCTCGCTGGTGGGCGAGGTGAAGATCGTCGGCGAGGACGGCGAGGTGGTGCCCACGGGGCAGATCGGCCAGATCTACTTCGCCGGCGCGCCCGAGTTCACCTACCACAACGACCCGGAGAAGACGAAGAGCGCCTACAACGACAAGGGCTGGTCGTCGCTGGGCGACGTCGGCTATCTCGATGAGGAGGGCTACCTCTTCCTCACCGACCGCAAGGCCTACATGATCATCTCCGGCGGCGTGAACATCTACCCGCAGGAGACCGAGGACGTGCTCATCGGCCACCCCAAGGTGACGGACGCGGCGGTGTTCGGCGTGCCCAACGACGAGTTCGGCGAGGAGGTCAAGGCGGTGGTGCAGCCGGCCCCCGGCGTCGTCACCGGGCCTGAGCTGGCGGCCGAGCTGATGGAGTACTGCCGCACGCGGCTGTCGCCGATCAAGTGCCCGAAGTCGATCGACTTCGAGGCCGAGCTGCCGCGCAGCCCCACCGGCAAGCTCTACAAGCGCCTGCTGCGCGACCGCTACTGGCCGAGCGACCGCGGCCCGGCGCAGATGGCGACGAAGGCCTAACGTCCTCGCCCCGCACTCAAAGGACGGAAGAATGCGGCGCGCCGCATTCTTCCTGGAGAGGGCTCGGGTGAAGGGCTCGCCGCGTGGCGTCACCGGCCCGGAGCCCGCTCACCCCTCCCTCTCCCCACAAGTGGGGCGAGGGTGCGCGGCGGCTTCGTCCGCGCAAAGCCGCCGAAACCAGGGCACGGTTCTTGCTGCCGCGATGTGTGCACACGACAGCCGCACGCGGGGAGAGGTGACCAGCCCCGCGCGCACCGCTTTTGCGTCCCGCCGCCGGGACGGTATAGGTAGAGCCTGACTTGAGCGCGCTGCGCTCGCACAACGACAAGCTGCATGGCCTCACGGGAGAGAGACGAGATGGTCGCGAGCTCGCTGCCGCCGTTCCGCAAGATCAACTTCATGAGCCGCGATATCGAGCTGGAGCGTCGCGACGACGGCTCCATGGTCATGCGCTCGCGCCACGCGCTGAAGCCGTACGAGCGGCATGTGCCGGCCTACCTGGCGCATTGGGCCGAGGCGACGCCGCACAACGTCTGGCTGGCCCAGCGCCGCGGGCCGGAGCGGGCCTGGCGCAAGGTCTCGTTCGGCGAGGCCAAGGGCATCGTCGACGGCCTGACCCAGGCGCTGCTCAACCTCGGTCTTAGTGAGGACCGGGCGGTGATGATCCTCTCCGGCAACTCGCTGGAGCACGCCTTCATGACCCAGGCGGCGATGCAGGCGCGGCTGCCGGCCGCCCCGGTGTCGCCCGGCTACTCGCTGATGAGCGAGGAGTTCACCAAGCTCAAGCACGTCTTCAACCTGCTCACCCCCGGCGTGATCATGGTGCAGGACGGCCCGCCCTTCGAGCGCGCGCTCAAGGCGCTGGACCTGACCGGCGTCACGGTGGTGCACGTGGACCGCCCTGCGCCCGGCGTCCCCAGCATCTCCTACACGGAATGGGAGAGCACGCCGGTGACCGACGCGGTGGCGCGCTCGATCGCCGCCATCGGGCCGAAGACCATCGGCAAGCTGCTGTTCACCTCCGGCTCCACCGGCATGCCGAAGGCCGTCATCAACACCCAGGAGATGATGACCGCGAACGTCGCCATGGGCCAGCAGGCGGCCCCGCCGGAGCCCGGCGCGGTGCGCCGCACCGTGCTCGACTGGCTGCCCTGGAACCACACCATGGGCGGCAACTCGATGTTCAACGCCGTGCTCGCCGACGGCGGCATGCTCTACATCGACGACGGCCGTCCGGTGCCCGGCCAGTTCGAGGAGACGCTGCGCAACCTGCGCGAGGTGTCGCCCACCTATTACGTCAACGTGCCGGCCGGCTACGCGGCACTGGCCTCGGCGCTGGAGGCGGACGAGGCGCTCTGCAAGAGCTTCTTCAAGAACGTGCGCCAGCTCGCCTACGGCGGCGCGACGCTCTCGGACGACCTCTACGACCGCATGCAGGCGCTGGCGATCAAGTACACCGGCGAGCGGCTGGTGTTCTCCACCGGCTGGGGCTGCACCGAAACGGCGCCGACGGCGACCTCGACCTATTGGGAGACGGAGCGCGTCGGCCTGATCGGCCTGCCCTTCGCCGGCATCGAGCTCAAGATGATCCCGGCCGGCAACAAGTACGAGCTGCGCCTGCGCGGCGTCACGGTGACGCCGGGCTACTACCGCCAGCCGGAGCTGACGGAGAAGGCCTTCGACGAGGAGGGCTTCTACAAGATCGGCGACGCCGGCGTGATGGTGAACCCGGACAAGCCGGAGGAGGGCCTGATCTTCGCCGGCCGCGTGGTGGAGGACTTCAAGCTCTCGACGGGCACCTTCGTGCACGTGGGCTCGCTGCGCATCGCGGCGGTCGCCGCCGCCACCCCCGTCATCCAGGACGCGGTCATCGGCGGCCAGGACAAGGCCTATATCGGCGTGCTCGCGTGGCCCAACGTGCTGGCCTGCCGCCAGCTCGCCGGCCTGCCCGAGGCCGGGGCCGAGGAGTTGATCCGCCATCCGGCGGTGATCGCCCGCCTGAAGGAGGGCCTGGAGGCCTACAACGCCGACAACCCGGGCTCCAGCACCACGATCTCGCGCGCCCTCCTGATGAGCGAGCCGCCGTCGGTCGACGGCAACGAGATCACCGACAAGGGCTACATCAATCAGCGCGCCACGCTGGAGCGCCGCGCCGCCCTGGTCGACCGGCTGTTCGCCGACAAGCCGGACGCGGACGTCATCGTGCTCGGCAGGCGCGCAGCGTCGGGCCGGCCCGTGGCGGCGGAGTAGGCCTCAGAAGAGGCGCGTCAGCTCGCGCCTTCCATCGACGACGCGGACGATCTCGACGAGCTGGACCGGTCGGTCATCGCTGTCCGGCTCCGTGCGGTAGAGGATCACGTAGGGCCGTTCGAGCAAAATGCGCAGCGCCGGCCGAATATCCGGCCGGCGCACGCCCAGACGCGGCTGCTCAGCAAGCAGCTTTACCTTCGCGTCGATCCGGTTGAAGTAACGTTCGGCCGCGGCGGGCTGCTCGAGGCCGATCAGGACGTATATGTCCAGCAGATCGTCCCGGGCCTCTCGCGTCCAGAAGACCTCACATGTCAAGGGAGGTCGATTTCCTCGCCGCTTTCAGGCGCGCGCGTGCTTCCCGACGCAGATCGTCCATGTCGACCGGGCCAGCGGACCCACTTGCGACGCCCTGATCCCAGAGCTGGCGCAGTCGGTTGATCTCGTCCTGACGCAGCTCGCGCTTTGCCTGCCAGTCGCGCAGCGCCTCGCGCACGACTTCGCTGGCTGTCGCGTACTCCCCCCCTCCACCGCGGCCCGGATGAAGGCGATCTGCTCTTCGGTAAGAGCGATGCTGACTTTTGCGACGTTGGGCACCGAACGATCCGTTGCGTGGTGGCAGATGTTACGACTTCATGCCACGCGCGCAACCCCGAGCGGCCGAAGGCCTACCCGCCACGCACCTGCCGGAACGGCACGTCGCGGTCGACCTCGGGCTCCTTGGGCAGGCCGAGCACGCGCTCGCCGATGATGTTGCGCTGGATCTGGTCGGTGCCGCCGCCGATCGAGGTGAAATAGGCGTTGAGGCTCAGGAAGTTGGCATCCTCGGCACGGGGGTGGTCCGGCCCCTCGAGCAGGCTCTCGGGGCCGAGCAGCGCCGTGCGCAGCCGCGCCTCCTCGTGCAGGATGCGCGACATGGCGAGCTTGCCCAGGCTCATGATCGGCGACGAGGTGCCCTGCGCCAGGTCCGCCTTGGCGCGCGCCGTGTTGAGGGCATTGAGCTTCTTCAAGGCCACCACCCGGGCGAGATCCTGACGGGTCAGAGGATCGCCGAGCCTGCCCGCCTCGCGCGCCAGGGCGATCAGCGGCTCCTCGCCCACGCTCTCGGCCGCGCCACTTCGGGGTCCGCGCGCCTGCTCGCCCATCAGCGAGCGCTCGTAGGCGAGCGCCGTCTGCAGCACGCCCCAGCCCTGGCCGAGCTCGCCCAGCAGGTTCTCCGCCGGCACGATGGCGTCGGTGATGAACACCTCGTTGAAGTGGCTCTCGTTGGTGATCTGCCGCAGCGGCCGCACCTCGATGCCCGGCTGCTTCATCGGACAGAAGAAGAAGCTGATGCCCTGGTGCTTGGGCACGTCCCAATTGGTGCGAGCGATCAGCATGCCATACTCGGCCGTCGCGGCATTGGAGGTCCACACCTTCTGGCCGTTGACGACGAAATGATCGCCGTGGGTCGCGTCGGTGCGGCGTTCGGCCCGGGTGCGCAGGCCGGCGAGGTCGGAGCCGGCGCCGGGCTCGCTGTAGAGCAGGCACATGCCGACGTCGCCGCGCAGCAGCCGCGGTACCAGCTGCTGCTTCAGCGCCGGCTGGCCGAAGGCGAGCAGCGTGTTGGCCCACAGGTTGGTGCGGTCCTGCCCGGTGCCCGGCGCGCCGACCGCGGCGAAGGCCCGTTCGACGATGCGCGCCTGCGCGTCCGGCAGCGCACGTCCGCCCCACTCCACCGGCCAGCGTGGCACCGCCCAGCGCGCCTCGACCACCTTGGCGAGCCATTGCCGCAGGCCGGCAGCGTCGACGGGCGCTCCGGTCCAATTGGCGGCAAGCCAGGTGCGCACCTCCTCGGCCAGGGCCTCGTCGGCATCCGGCGTGTGGGGCGTCTCTGCCATCTCAGCCTCCCAGCTGTTGGACATAGCGTTCGCGGTAGAACGCCGGGGTGCCAAAGAGCTGCGCGTCAGCGCGGGCGCGGCGCAGGTAGAGGTGCGCCGGGTGCGCCCAGGTGAAGGCGATGCCGCCATGCATCTGCACGGCGGTCGCGGTGATGGTCGAGAAGGCATCGGCGCAGGCGAAGGCGGCCAGGCTGATCGCGGCGTCGCGATCGGCGGCGCCCTCGGCGAGGGCCTGAGCCGCGTGGCGGGCGGCCGAGACCGAGCTCTCCGCTTCCAGCAGCAGGTCGGCGGCCATGTGCTTGATGGCCTGGAAGCTGCCGATGGCGCGGCCGAACTGCACGCGCGCCTTGGCGTAGTCGACGGTGAAGTCGAGCACCCGCCGCCCGGCGCCGGCCTGCTCGCCGGCGAGCGCCACGCGGGCCAGATCGAGCGCCTGCTCCACCGCGTCCCAGGCGCCGCCGCGGGCCGCAAGCCGCCGCGCCGGCACCTGCGCGAAGCGTATCTGCGCCAGCCGCAGCGTGTGGTCGAAGGTCGGCAGCGCCGTTGTCGCGACGCCGGGCGCCGTGGCCTCGACCTCGAAGACGGCGAGACCGTTGGGGGCGTTGGCCGCCACCAGCAGCACGTCGGCGATCTGCCCGTGCATGACGTAGGAGGCCTCGCCGTCGAGGCTCCAGCCGTTGCTCGTCTCGGACGCCGTCACGGCCACGCCATCGCGCGCCCAGGCGCCGGACGGGCCGGTGATGGCGGCGGTTGCGATGGATGAGCCGTCGGCGATGCGCGGCAGCAGCCGGCCTTGCGCGTCGGCGTCGCCGAGCGCCTGGAGCAGCCCGGCGGCCAGGACGCCGCTGGACAGGAGCGGCCCGCAGAGCAGCGCGGCCCCCGCCTCCTCCATGACGAGCTCCAGCTCCATGGGGCCGGCGCCGGTGCCGCCGTGGGCCTCGTCGATCAGGAGGCCGACGACGCCGAGCTCGGCGAGCTGGCGCCACAGCGCCGGATCATAGCCCTCCGGCAGCTCCATGGTCCGGCGCACGTCGGCCTCGGTGCTGTGGTCGGCCAGCAGGCGGCGGACGGAGTCCTGGAACGCCAGCCGCTCCTCGCGGGCGAGGGTCGCCATGGGTCGCTCTCCCTGCTTTTTCTTTGATGGATGGTCGGGTCGAGCCCGACCATGACGGCATGGTCGTGAAGCGCAAGCCCTCCGGCGTCATGGCCGGGCTTGACCCGGCCATCCATCGGCTTGCTGACGTCTCACTGCCCCTTGAAGGCCGCGGGGCGCTTCTGCAGGAAGGCCTGCACGCCTTCCTTGAAATCCTCACTGCGGCCGGCGACGCGCTGGCTCTGGCATTCCAGGTCGAGCTGCTCCTCGAAGGAGTTGTCGGTCGACTCCCAATAGAGCTTGCGGATCAGGCCGAGCGACACGGTCGGGCCGTTGGCGAGGTCGGTGGCTAGCTTCATCGTCTCGCCCAGCAGCTCCGCATCGTCGTAGACGCGGTTGACCAGGCCCCACTCCAGCGCCTTCTCGGCCGGCAGGCGGTCGCCGAGCAGCGACAGCTCCAGCGAGCGGGCGCGGCCGACGAGGCGCGGCAGGATCCAGGTCGAGCCGCAGTCGGGCACCAGGCCGATGCGGCGGAAGGCCTGCATGAAATAGGCCGAGCGGGCGCACAGGATCAGGTCGCCCATCAGCGCGAAGCTCATGCCGGCGCCGGCGGCCGCGCCGTTGACGGCGGTGACGATCGGACAGTGCAGGTTGCGCAGGCGGCGCAGGATCGGGTGGTACTGGGTCTCCAACGAGGAGCCCGCATCGGTCTTGCCGCCCTCGCGCTTGCCCATGTCGCCTTGCAGGTTGGCGCCGGCGCAGAAGGCGCGGCCCTCGCCCGTCAGCACCAGGCAGCGCACGCCCTTGGCGGGGTCCGTGATCTCGTCCAGCGCCGTGTTGAAATCGGCGAGCAGCGGCGGCGACAGCGCGTTCAGCACCTCCTGGTGGTTGAACGCCAGCACGGCCACCGGGCCGTCGATGGTGAGCTTCATCCGTTCCAAGGCCATGGGTCGTCCTCCTTGATCTCTTGATGATGGCCGGGCTTCAGCCCGGCCATCCCGCGCGATGGGCTATTAGCGCGGCGCCATGCGGATGGCGCCGTCGAGGCGGATGGTTTCGCCGTTGAGCATGGGGTTCTCGACGATGTGCACGGCCAGCGCCGCATACTCCGACGGATCGCCCAGGCGCGACGGGAACGGCACCTGTGCGCCCAGGCTCTTGCGCGCCTCCTCGCTCAGGGTCATCAGCAGCGGCGTGAGGAACAGGCCGGGCGCGATGGTGTTGACGCGGATGGCGAGCTGCGCCAAGTCGCGGGCGATCGGCAAGGTCATGCCGACGACGCCACCCTTGGAGGCGGAATAGGCGGCCTGGCCGATCTGGCCGTCGAAGGCGGCGACGGAGGCGGTGTTGATGATGACGCCGCGCTCCTCGCCGAGCGGCTCCAGCGCTGCCATGCCCTCCGCCGCCAGCCGGATCATGTTGAAGGTGCCGATCAGGTTGACGTTGATCACCTTGATGAAGGGGTCGAGCGGGTGCGCGCCGGCCTTGCCCACGGTCTTGATGGCGGGGCCGATGCCGGCGCAGTTGACCAGCACGCGCGCCGGGCCGTGCGCCTTGGCGGCTTCGGCGAAGGCGGCCTTGGCGCCCTCCTCGCTCGACACGTCGGTCTTGAGCGCCAGGCCGCCGATGTCAGCGGCGACCGCCTTGGCCTTGTCCTCCTGCACGTCGACGATCGCCACCTTGGCGCCCTTGGCAGCCAGCGCGCGGGCCGTCGCCTCGCCGAGGCCGGAGCCGCCGCCGGTCACCACCGCTGCAATTCCCTTGATATCCATGCCGTTCTTCCCGTCACTCGGGCGGGCGAATCGCCCCGGCCCGCGTCCATCGTCATCCGCCGCCGGCGCCACGGCACCAGGGCCTGGAGCACTTCACGATTGGATGATGTTCATCCAATCGTGAAGTGCTCCAACTCTTCGAATCCGGAGCGCTTCTCTTGTGATCGGGTGGGTCCACCCGATCACAAAGCGCTCTGGCACGGGTATCAGCCAAGCCCGCCGACCCGTCAACCTATCGTTTGTTTGACCCGCCGCCGATAGCGTAGGCAATATGCGCGCCGTCGCAGGGCGGTGCGGGTGCCGAGCTGTGGACAGTCGCCGCCGCGCCGGGGCGCGGAGCGTGACCGTCACCGGCGCCCGCGGCAAGATTGCTGGTTGAGAATCGCGGCCCCTGGCCGTGGCGTCAGAGGGGGAGTTGGTATGGCGAGGACCACCGTTCGCGCGCGCCGGGACGTGGATCGGGCCGGCGCCGATGCGGGCGCCGCCGAGCGCCGCAAGCAGATCCTGACGGAGGCGGGCCGTCTCTTCGCCAAGCAGGGCTTCGAGGGCACCTCGATGCGCGAGATCGCCGCCGCCACCGGCCTGCTCTCCGGCTCGCTCTACTACCACTTCGCCTCCAAGGAGGAATTGTTCGTCGCCGTCTACGAGGCCAACATCCGCGCCGTCGGCGAGGCGGTGGAGAACGCCATCGAAGGCATCGACGACCCCTGGGCCCGTTTCGAGGCGGCCGCCGTCGCCCATTGCGAAGCACTGCTCACCGGCGAGAAGACGTCGATCCTCGACGTCAAGTTCCCGCCGGTGCTGGCCCAGGTGCGGCCGCAGCTGATCCGCTCGCGCGACGAGCACGAGCGGCTGTTCGACAGCCTGATCGCGCCGCTCGACCTGCCTGACGACGTCGACCGCGTGCTGTTCCGCCTGCACGTGCTGGGCGCGCTCAACAGCGCTATCCTCTGGTACAAGCCGTCCTCGCGGCTGACGCCGGCGGACGTCGCCCGCCACGTCGTCAAGGTGCTGCGCTACGCGCGTCAGGGCGCGCCGGCGGCCGAGTCCAAATAAATCGACACCACAGAGGGAGACACGCCATGTTCAAGGACAATCTGCTCGCCGGCAAGCGCATCCTGGTCACTGGCGGCGGCACCGGGCTCGGCAAGGCCATGGCCGACGGCTTCATGGGGCTCGGCGCCGACGTGGTCATCTGCGGCCGGCGCAAGGGCGTCTGCGACGAGACCGCAGCCGAGCTCACCGCCAAGCACCCCGGCCGCAAGGTCGCCACCTACGGCGTCGACATCCGCGATTTCCAGGCAGTCGACGCCATGGTCGAGGACATCTTCGCCTCGGGCCCGCTCACCGGCCTGGTCAACAACGCCGCCGGCAATTTCGTCTCGCGCACCGAGGATCTTACGCCCGGTGGCTTCAACGCCATTGCCAACATCGTCATGCACGGCACGTTCTACGTGACCCACGCCATCGGCAAGCGCTGGATCGCCGGCGGGCACCCCGGCAGCGTCGTCTCGATCCTGACCACCTGGGTGCGCAACGGCGGCCCGTTCGTGGTGCCCTCGGCCATGAGCAAGGCGGCGGTCAGCGTCATGACCCAGTCGCTCGCCACCGAATGGGGCCGCTACGGCATCCGCCTCAACGCCATCGCGCCCGGCGAGATCCCGACCGAGGGCATGAGCAAGCGCCTCAACCCGGGCGAGCAGCCGGGCGAGCGCACCGTCAAGATGAACCCGCTCGGCCGCATCGGCACCTTCGAGGACCTGCAGAACCTCGCCACCTTCCTGATCTCGGACGGCTCGGGCTGGATCAACGGCGAGATGGTGGCGCTCGACGGCGGCCAGGCGCTCGGCACCGGCGGCAACTTCTACACCGCGCTGCGCGGCTGGACCGACGCGGACTGGCAGAAGGCCCGCGACCTGATCATGGCGCAGAACGAGAAGGACCGGAAGCAGCGCACGGCCTAGAGCATTGCGCCGTTGGATGGACCCATCCAACGGCAGAGAAATGCTCATAACCTTTTGAATCTGGAGCGCTATCTCGCGATTTGGCGATTCCAGCCAATCGCAGAGCGTTCTAGCCTGCGGCCGAAACGGAGCCGGGCGCCGCGCCTTGCCCGAGGCCCCGATCCCGGCCGAGCAGCGAGCGCCGCCGGCGCGGCCGGTCCGGGGTCGCCAATCGAATGGTGGCGCCGCTCAGTCGGGCCGCATCATCTGCGCCGCCTGTTCGGCCGGGAGGGCGGCGACGAGCCGATAGTAGGCTTGGTGAATGGCGCAGGAATCGGCGAACTCCGTCGGCGGGATGTCGTCCTTTCCGAGCAAGGCCACCTGCCGCACCGGGTAGCGCTTGACCAGTGCCGCCCTGAGCTGCGCGACCGTCGCCTCGTAATCCTGCCGAGGGACGGGCGGACGCGGTGCCGCCGTCTGGAAGAGCCGCACCCGCAAATCCGCCTCTCGCCTCGCCAGGTCGGGTGAGAAGGTGTGCTCGAAGGCGTCACCCGCAAGCAGGTAGTCGAAGCAATCCTTCGGGCTGGACGCGAGCTCCCCGAGTTGATCGGCCTTCAGCTTGGCGGAGTCGACCTGCACCGCGTCATCGGCGAGCGGCCTCGCCTTCACGATCGCGGCCGCCACGCCGGACCAGAGCTTGCGCATGGCCGGAGCCTCCGTCCGTCCCTCCTCATAGTCGCGATAGAGGTTCGCCAGAATGTCGCCGAGCTCGTTCGGGAACGTTCGCTCCATGGCGGCCAGGATGGGGGACAGGGACAACATCGTTCGACGCATGGCCTGCTGGTCGACGATATTGCCGAAGCCGGACAAGGCGAACTGGCGGCCGTCGGCAAGGGCCGTGACGACACGCGCGCTCAGGAGCTCCTGCGATGTGGGCTCCCACATCTGGCCGCTCGGGGTGGCGAACACCTTGCGAACGAATTCGGCGTCGAAGCCGGCCGCCAGGTAGTCCTTCCGCCACGCCTCGACCGCCGCCGCCAACCCTGACGCCGTCAAGCCCGGGAATGACGGGGCATGAAATCCCAGCGTGCCGCTCGGGGCGATCCACCGCTGATGGCCTCCCGCGAAGGCCAGGGTGCAGGCCGAATAGCACGTCGACGAGACATACGTGGTCATGTGGCCGGCGCGAATCGCGTTGTAGAGTCGTCTGGCTTCGCCCAACCTGCCCCCGAGGCTGTTCAGGTGGACGACGGTGATCCCCGGCGACGCGGCGACGATACGCTGAAAGTCCGCGGCAAGCCCGTATTTGAAGCCGCCGATGATCTCGATCTCGGTGCCGTTGCGCATCACGCGCATGGTATAGTCGTGGACGCTCGGATCGCCTGCGTAGGCAACCCTGAACGTCTCCACCGCCTGTGGCAGGCCGGCCACC
The DNA here is from genome assembly GCF_055391085.1 of Chelatococcus sp. KU-N122. Classification (NCBI taxonomy): domain Bacteria; kingdom Pseudomonadati; phylum Pseudomonadota; class Alphaproteobacteria; order Hyphomicrobiales; family Chelatococcaceae; genus Chelatococcus; species Chelatococcus sp. KU-N122. The sequence continues at coordinate 8,738,829 of NZ_AP043981.1, forward strand.
GCGAGCTGCAAGGCGAAGCCCGCCGCGCCGAGACACAGCATGGCCTTCGCCGCCACGGCCCAGAGCAGCCCCTTCCCGGCCCGTCGGCGACGCGCGGCGTGGTTGCTCGCCGCTCGCCAGGTCCCCACCGTCTGCCAGACAAAGATGGCCGAGAGGCCGGTCAACAGCATGACGGTCGACCAGAAGATCTTGATCGGGTCGAAGTCGATGTCGGAGGATGCGTCGACGATGGCGCGAACGCTCGCCCAAGCCGCAATGCACCCCAAGGTGAATACCACCCAATAGGACACACCGAGGGAGAAGCCGCCGCGCCAATGCCGCGCAATCGGATTGCGCGGCAGCTGTTTGGCCGGAGGGTTCTCGCCCTCCGCGGCCGATTGCTCCTCGGGTCCCGCGAACGGCTCGACGGCGGGTGCGAATGTCGGCTCGATGCGCATCCGCCCCGACGGGCCGGCCGATGTCTCCATATTCTCTGCCCCGCCGTCGGCGGCCCCTGTCATGGCCTGCGGCCGTCCCTCGGACTTGTAGGATAAGCGCAACTCCAGGGCGAGCGAGGGCGTCCTGGCTCGCGCTCATCAGGGCAAAGCGTCGCACCGGCCTGGCCCCCTAGCTCGAGAGCCGCGGCCCTGGTGCCGATCCTCGCCGACGGGGCCGAGGTCTGCTTTCCGCTCTACGCCCACTATCCGGCGCGACACCTGCCGCCGGCCAAGGTGCGAGCGTTCCTGGATGTCGTACACGCCGCCACAACTGGGGTGGAGAGAGCATGGCTCGCAAGACGAGGCAACGCCGTTTGAGGCGGATGCGGCGACCAAAGATCATTTCGCGGCAGAGCTTGATCTGCTATCCGTCGATAAGTGACCCGAGACGGCTGAGCGTCGGCTGCGGAGAGGCGGCGATTGCTTCTGCCCATTATCACAATTCTTGCAATTGTCATTCTTCCGGCCCTGCTTTGCATTTGGTCCGTCATACTCGTACTGCGCTTTGCCATCCGACTCTGGCAAAAGCCTCAGCCGGGACGGATCATGAGGCGATCGATGATCGCTGTGGCGCTCGTTTGTCTGATTGGCGTTCCCTATGTCGTAGCCCAGCGCCATGATCGGCATTTGCTGTTCGCACGTGTTCCCGCGCCGCTCGAGGTTGCGTCCGTGGAATACCGGCTTGAGAGATCGTGGGGCCTCGGCTTCATGCCAGGCGACAACGAGACGGGCTTTGTCGTCTACCGCCTCACCGAGGCGAGTGCGGATTGGGCGCGGAAGCAAGGAAGCCGGCTCGGCGAGATGCTCCCCGGCGGCACAGCAAGGTGGCAGCCAACGCCAGTGGCGCATCTGGGAGATAGATCTTGGCACCCTTATGATCACGACGCGCAAATGATGTCGGTTAAGCGTGCTGAACAGCATCCGCCAACGATCGCAGAATATCTTGAGAAATACGGCTTCACGATCGCGATCGAGGAAGACCGGGATGCTGAAGCCGATCGATCGATCCAGGAGAGCGGCTCGTTCTATTTGTATGGTCGAGGCGGCAGCGTCACGGTCGTCGACCCGGCGAGAGGAAAGGTTTACTTCGCCTACGCAGGGTAGCGCCGCTGGCTTGCCGGGTGCACAGCTCAGCTTGGCGCCGCGAGGGCGCTGCGTGGCCCGATCGGCCGACGGAGAAGCCTGACTCTCAGAGCGGCGTCTGCTTGGCGCGTGACTGCAGGCGGATCGCGATCAGGCGCTCGCCGAAGCCGCGGCTCAGCGATTCCGCCATGTTGAGCGGCGTGCAGTCGGCCACGGCCCGGATCGCGGCTGCGATGAACTGCTTCTGCAGGTCGAGCGGCCCCGGGATCTTGGAATAGGTGATCATCGGCTTGCCGCGCACGGCGCCGGTGTGGGTCAGCATGAAGCGCAGCGTCACCTCCCACCCCTCGGTCCCCGCCGGCGGCCGCCAGCAGCGATTGATGGCGGGCCCCAGCTCCTTCGCCGAGCTCACCTGCGGCTTGGCTTCCTGGGCCAAAGCGGCCAACGGCAGGATCAGCGCGACGGCCGCGCCGCGGCCGGCGATGAGCGCGAGAGCGCCGGTAGCGGTTGCCGCGCGCATGGTCATCCTCTCGGCTCCGTCCTCACCCGCAACAGCACCGGCCAGTCGTCGGACGGCACACCGCCGCAGGCCTGCATCTGGACGACGCGCACCGGCCGGAAGGTGGTGCCGTCCCAGGCCCAATCGGCGATCAGGCCGCAATCGCCGATGCCACGCCCCTTGCTGAGCGTGGTGATGGCCAGCCCGTCCTCGCTGAGCGCCGGGTTCACCAGCACGCCGGCGTCGTCGTGCGGATCGGCGCCAGGGAGCGCGAACTTGACGGCGACGGGCGCACCGGCCCCGACACGCCAGAAGCTGTAGCCCCAGTTGTAGGCCCCGGCGAAGGCGCAGGTGCCCCACAGGGTCTCGGTGGCCGACAGCTTGAACACCAGGTCGTCACCGGGACAGCCCTTGTCCGTGGGCTTCGGCACGCCCGCCGGGCGCCGGCCCGGCTTGTCGATCTCGGCCATCTTCACCGCCGCCAGGGCGGGCATCTCCGGCGGTGCCGGCACGGCCGAGGCCGGCGCCGGGCCGCGGTCGGCCAGCGCCGTCACGGTGCCGATGCGCTTCTGCTGGTCGTCCATGAACAGCAGGGCGGCGGCCGCACCGGCCAGGGACACCTTGGCGCTCTGCACCACCTTCGGGCCGTCGACGAGCGTCAGGGTGACGGCCCGGGCCGGGCGGATCGCCTCGATGAAGGCTTGTGCCGCGGGGCCCGTCAGCGTCAGAGACGCCTGGCCGTCCTCCAGTTGGGCCGGCTTGCGGTCGACCGCCGGGGCGGCCTGCCCCTCCACGGCCACCGTCAGCAACGCGTCCTTGGGCTCGACATCCTCGATCCGGACGGTGAAGCGCACCGCGGCCTCGGCCGCCGCGGCGGCGCCGCGCTCGACCTTGATGAAGCCGTCCGCGCCCTGGTCGGCCACGAGGCCCAGCGCGGTGCAGGCGCGCAGGTTGTCGCAGCCGATCACCCAGTCCTTGAAGGTGCGCAGGGGGCCGGGCGCTTGCGCCTGCGCCGCGGCGGATCCCGCCGTCAGCGCCGCGGCAACCAGGGCCAGGGGGCCCAGAGATCCCGATCTCTCCGTCATGTGCACTCCGTGCCGCTAGTGTGGTGGATCTGAAGTTCCTGCTCCCCACATGGCATCAATGTTCAGGAACTTCAGATCCATTAAACCACACTAGAATCATAGAGTTGCTAGTGTGGCTTAGGAATCCGAAATTCGCTCCCAGCGCTGCCCCGAGGTGGTGCGAATTTCGGATTCGCCACACTAGAGCGGGATGATTTTTCTTCGAATCATCATCCCGCTCTATGCCGTTCTCTCAGCATGATCTTTTCCAAGAACCGGCGTCCACTTCTTGGGATCATGCTCTAGACAGTGGAGCCCCCTGCGCCGTCAGCGAAGGTGGCTGCTCAGGTTGAAACGCCCGGCACCGGATGGCTCCGGCACAGGGCCTCGACCTCCGCGCGGATCGCCGCGATACCGTCCCGGTCGTCGGGGGCGCGCAGGGTGCGCACGATCCAGGCCGCGATCCGCCGCATGGCGTCCGTGTCCATGCCGCGCGTCGTGCACGCCGGCGTGCCGAACCGGATGCCGCTCGGCCGCAGCGGCGGGCGCGGATCGTCGGGGATGATCTGCTTGTTGGTGGTGATGCCGATGCGGTCCAGGGCTTCCTCGGCAGCCCGCCCGTCGAGCCCGAAGCTCGCCACCGTGTCGACGACCATGAGGTGATTGTCCGTGCCGTCGGTCACCAGCTTGGCGCCCTCCGCCATCAGCGCGGCGGCCAGCGCCTTGGCGTTGTCGAGCGTCGCCTGCGCATAGCGGCGGAAATCCGCCTCCTGTGCCTTCTTGAAGGTCACCGCCGCGCCGGCGATCACGTTCATGTGCGGGCCGCCCTGCAGGCCGGGGAAGACGGCGGCGTCGATCGCCTTGGCGTGCGCCGCCTTGCTCAGGATCAGGCCGCCGCGCGGCCCGCGCAGGGACTTGTGCGTCGTCGTCGTCACCACGTCGAAGCCGGCGTCGAGTGGATTGCGCATGACGTCGGCGGCGACCAGCCCGCCGATGTGGGAGATATCAGCCATGGTGAGCGCCCCCACCTCGTCGGCGACCCGCTTGAACGAGGCGTAGTCGTAGTCCCGCGGGTAGGAGGAATAGCCGCACAGCACCAGCTGCGGCCGTGTCTCGCGGGCGACTTTGCTGAGCTCCTCGAAGTCGATGGCGCCGCCCTGGTGCGGCGCCGTCTTGTAGCGGACGAAGTTGAACACCTTGCCCATGTGCGACACGGGCGCCCCGTGGGTGAGATGGCCGCCGTGGGAGAGGTCCATGGCGAGCACCGTATCGCCCGGCTTGAGGAAGGCGAAATACACCGCCTGGTTCATCGGCGAGCCGGACAGAGGCTGCACGTTGGCGTGCTCGGCCCGGAACAGCTGGCAGGCCCGCTCGCGCGCGAGGATCTCGACGCGGTCGGTGAACTCCTGGCCGCCGTAGTAGCGACGCCCCGGATAGCCCTCGGAGTACTTGTTGGTGAGCACCGAGCCGAGCGTGGCCAGCACCTCGGGGTAGGTATAGTTCTCGGACGGAATCATTTCGACGCCGTCGAGCTGACGGCGCTCCTCGCCGGCGATGGCCTCGGCAATATCGGGGTCGAAGGATGCGAGCTGCTGGCGGTACGCGTCCATGGGGCGTCCTCCTTTGCAAAGGATGGACCGGTCCATCGACCGGTTGCCCAGGCGAACGGCGTGCCTCGCGCCCGTCCCGGACGGACGCGACGTCGCGCTCCCCGATGGTGCCCCATCTCACTCGCCAGTTGCGCGACGCGGCTCTTATAGCGGCAGGCAGGCGGGGGCGGCAAGCGGCGGGGAATAATCGGCGACCGCGCGGGATCATCAGAATAACGCCGCGACGGAAAGGCGGCGGCTCATCAGGAGGCTTTCCCATGCGCTACGCCATCATGCTTGTCGTCGCGGCTTCGCTGTTCGGCGCTCTGGTGCCCGCCTTCGCCCGCGCCGCGCCGGAGCCCGGATCCATCAAGACCTATGCCAAGCGCGACGCCACCGCCCTTGGACCGCGAGCCATGTGCGTGCGCAGCTGCGCGTCGGACTATTCGCCATGCGACCCGCTGGTGTACAAGCTCGCCGACGGCCGCTGCAAGGAAGCGAACGGTGGCTGAGCCGGAGCAAGGCGCCTGCGGCCGGACGAGCGACCGACCGGCGAACACCCGGCCGACGGGCGCCATCATCGCATTGACGCGTCGATGCCCCATATGAACGGCAGGTCTCGACCAGGAGGATGATCATGCACCGTATGCTCGCGCTTTCCGCCGCCCTCGCCCTGCTGGGCGCCGCCGCCGGGCCGGCCTACGCCCGCCCCGCCAGCTGGTCCCAGCAGCGCCAGGCGGACACCTATTCGCAGCGCGGCACCTCCCAGCAGTGCGAGCGCATCTGCTCGTCGGATTACTCGCCGTGCGACCCGATGGAGTACAAGCTCGCCGACGCGCGCTGCCAGAACTCCACCAGCGGCGGCCGCTAGAGCGATTCGCGATCGGGTGGGCTCACCCAATCGCAAGAGAAGCGCTCCAGTTTCAAAAAGATGGAGCATATCTCCGCCATTGGATGATGCTCATCCACTGGCGAAATACTCCAGGCGGTGCGGCACCCCCCGCGCCGCCGTCGCTCACATGCGCGCGAGCACCACGATCGGCCGGCCGTCGGCATCGAGGAGGACGAGCTTGCGCCGCGTCGGGTCGATCCGCCAGGCGCGGACGTCCCCGAGCGCGGCGAAGAACTTGCTCTCCTGATTCATGGCCGCCGGCGTGCAGGCCATGTTGGTGCTGGCGAGGTGCCCGAAGGTGATCTTGTCGGCCGCGATCGTGGCGCGGCCGCTCATGCGGTTGCAGCCGCCGGTGCCGGAGACGCGGCCGTCCGCGGCGATCTCCAGCACGGTCTGCAGCCGGTCGATGACGCCGCCGCCGCGGATGTCCTCGGCGAGCCAGCGCCCGGCCGGATGCGCCTGAGCGCGACTGCCCGGCCGTACCCGCGTCTTCACCCGCTGCACGAGGATATCGGTCCGATTGGCGCCGCCGGCGAACACCGGATGGCGCGTCGTCGAGGTGAACACGAGCATGCCGTTCACCAGGATGCGCGCCCTGAGCGCGTAGCTGTGGCCCGGCCGGAGCGCGGCATCGTCGAATTGCAGGGTGTAGGGGATGGGCACCTGCCCGGTCGGCGCGATCGACGCGCGCGCGATGATGCCGGCAGGCGCATCAGCGCGCGACACGTCCTCGAGCGTGACCTCGACCACGGCGCCTGGCGGCAGCGCCATCCGCTCGCGATAGAAGACCGTGCCGCTCAGGCTCGCTGGCTTCGCCATGGCCGCCACAGGATAGGCCGAAAACCCGAACGCCGTCAGCGCGCCCAGGAGCGTTCGCCGGTTCATGCTGTGCAAGACAAGCCTCCTCGCCAGATCGCCCGGTACCGCCGTCGAGACGAGCGGCAGTACCGAGCGGGCTGATACAGCCTGAACGACGAAGCTCAAAGCAATTCCGGGCACAGCGGCGTCGATGGCTCGGACATCCGGCGCCAATAATGCGCCACGACGGCCCCGGAAATAGGCAATTCCACGTCACCGTACCGGATCGGGCCACGCCCGCATTCCCGGAACTATTGTCCGAATCTCGCAGCGTTCAGGCCGTTTGACCCGGCTCAGTCGGGCGCCGGGCAGTGGGCGGCCTCTCGCGTCTTGCGCGCGGCCGCGTCAGACCAGCAGCTTGCGCAGCTCCGCCTTGGCGATCTTCTCCAGCGTCGAGCGGGGCAGCTCGCCGACGATGCGCACCTCGTGCGGCACCTTGAAGTCGGCGAGCTGGGCCCGGCAAGCAGCCAGGATCGTGTCGGCGAGGTCCGGTGCGACAGCCACGTCGGCCAGCGGCAGCACGAAAGCCACCGGCACCTCGTCCAGCATCGGGTGCTTCTTGGCCACCACCGCCACCTCGTTGATGCCGGGCACGGTCATGATCACGCGCTCGATCTCGGAGGCGGCGACGTTCTCGCCGCCGACCTTGAGCATGTCCTTGGACCGGTCGGCGAAGACGAAGAAGCCGTCCTCAGCCAGGCTCACCCGGTCGCCGGTGATGAAATAGCCATCCTCGGTGAAGGCATCGCGGGTCGCCGTCTCGTTGTCGGCGTATTCGGCGAACAGCGACAGCCCGGGAATGCCGCGGATCAGGAGGTCGCCGGTCTCGCCCGGGCCGAGCTCGGCGCCGTTCGGATCGACGATCTTGACCTGATATTCGGGCGCACAGCGGCCCATGGACATCGAGCGGTTGAAGCCCCTCACCTCGCCGATGGTGCCGTGGGTGATCGTCTCGGTCATGCCCCACCAGCCGATGGTCTTGACGCGGAAGTGCTCGTCCCACGGCGGCTCGCAGACGCCGTTGCCCCACAGCCGGTAGCTGTGCTGGGCCGGCACCTCATGGGCCATCAGCGCCTTGCAGGCGAACGGGATCAACGAGGCCCAGGTGCAGCCGTGCTTGAGCGACACCGGCCAGAAGCGCGAGGCGGAGAAGCGCGGCTGCACCACGCAGGCGGCGCCCGCCCACAGGGCCGCGAGCACGGAATAGGCCTGCGCGTTGGTGTGGAACAGCGGCATGGTGACCATGTGCACGTCCTCGGTGCGCAGATCCTCATGCGTGGCGTTGACCTTGGCGCCCCAGAGCGCGTTGGCGTGGGTCCACAGCACCGCCTTGGGCCGCGACGTGGTGCCCGAGGTGAACTGGATCGAGAACGGCGCCAGGGGGTCGTGCGGCCGGGCCGGAAGCTCGGCGGGGTCGGCATCGATCCCGGCGAAGCGGGCCTCCGCCTGCGGCCGGTTGGCGCCGGCATCCTCGCCGTTGTCGGTGTCGGTCACGGCGATCCAGCCGAGGCCGGGGCAAGCGCGACCCACCAGCTCGGCGAACTTGGGCTGGGTGATGGCGCCGACGGCGCGGCTGTGGCCGGCGTAATAGGTGAGCTCCTCGGCACTGGAGCGGGCGTTGGTGGTGACGGCCACCGCCCCGGCATAGGCGCAGCCGAGCCACGACAGGATCGCCTCCGGGCAATTGTCCAGGTGCACCAGGACGCGATCGCCCGGCTTGACGCCACGACGATGAAGGCCGGCGGCGAAGCGCGCGGCGCGATCGGCGAAGGCCTTGTAGGTCCAGGTCAGCCCCTCGCCCACGAACGGCTCCCAGATGACGAACGGCCGCTCGGCTGTCGCCTGCGCCCGGTAGTGGATGAGGCTGCGGATATCCATCGCCACGAACGGATGGCCCTGGCCGGGCACGAGCGTCTGTTGCGTCATTTGGTGTCTCTCCCGTGCATGCCCCGTCTCGATGGCGGGCTTGACTTGCGAGAACCTAGAACGGCGGCAGCCGCGGGTTGTCAACACGCGATGTGTGGACAGCGCTTCCGCCCAGACGGTACTGAGTCCGCGGCCGGCCGTTACGGCCTCGCCGCAGCGGATCGGAGCATCATCATGCACAAAGTCGCGGTCGTCGTGGGAAGCAAGCGAGCAGCTTCCGTCAACCGGAAGCTCGCCAAGGCCGTCGCCAGGCTGGCAGCCGGCAAGCTCGCCTTCGAGTTCATCGATATTGCCGCCCTGCCCATGTACGACGACGACCTGTGGCAGGATCCGCCAGCGAGCGTGCAGCGCTTCAAGGCCGAGGTCGAGGCGGCCGACGCGGTGCTGTTCGCGACGCCCGAGTACAACCGCTCCATCCCGGCCCTGCTCAAGAACGCCATCGACTGGGGCTCGCGCCCCTACGGCAAGAGCTCGTGGACCGGCAAGCCCACGGCCGTGATCGGCGCGAGCCCCGGCGTCATCGGCACCGCGGCGGCCCAGCAGCACCTCAAGGCCATCGTCCCGGTCATCGGCGGCTACCTGCTGCCGCAGCCGGAAGTCTACTTTTCCGCACGGCCGGGCCTGATCGACGACAACGACGACGTCACCAACGCCGATACCAAGGCGTTCCTGGAAGGCTTCGTGACCAAGTTCGCCGCCTTCATCGCCCTGGTGCACCAGGCCGGCTGACGGCGGCCGGAGGGCGGGCGATGCGCATCGGCGTCGACTTCGGCGGCACCAAGATCGAGGCGATCGCCCTCGGCGAAACGGGCGACATCCGCGCCCGCGAGCGCATCGCCACGCCGCGCGACGACTACGCCGGCTCGATCGCGGCCGTCGCCCGGCTGGTGGCGGCCATCGAGCGTGACGCCGGCGCGCCGGGCTCTGTCGGCGTCGGCATTCCCGGCGCCATCTCGCCGGCGACCGGCCTGATCAAGAACGCCAATTCCACCTGGCTCATCGGCCGGCCTCTGCAGCAGGATCTGGAAGCGGCACTCGGCCGCCCGGTCCGCATCGAGAACGACGCCAACTGCCTCGCCGTCTCCGAAGCGGTCGACGGCGCCGGCGCCGGCGCAACGGTGGTCTGGGCGGTGATCCTCGGCACCGGCGTCGGCTCCGGCATCGCCATCGACGGCCGGGCGCTCGCGGGCCGCCAGCGCATCGCCGGCGAATGGGGCCACAATCCCCTGCCCTGGCCCACGGACGACGAGCGCCCGGGGCCGGCCTGCTATTGCGGCCGGCGCGGCTGCATCGAGACCTTTCTCAGCGGGCCGGGATTCGCCGAGGACCATGCCCGGCGCACCGGCAGCGCAGGGCTCGCGAGCCACGACGTCATCGCGGCCATGCGTGCGGGCGATGCGGCCGCGGCGGCGAGCTTCGCCGTCTACCTCGACCGGCTGGCGCGCGGCATCGCTCACGTCGTCAACATCCTCGATCCGGACGTGATCGTGCTCGGCGGTGGCCTGTCGAACGTCGACGAGCTCTACGCCGAGCTGCCGGCCCGCGTCGGCCGCCACACCTTCTCGGACGTGTTCGATACCCCGATCCGCCGCAGCGCCCATGGCGACAGCTCCGGCGTGCGGGGCGCTGCCTGGCTCTGGAATGATTGAGCGGCCTTGACAACCGCGGCCCGCTGCTGACCATCCTCGCCGACAATCGATCGAATGCTTGTTTGGCACACGATGCCGGACAGCAGAGACAAGGGACGGCAACGCGATGCAGGGACGAATCTCGATCACCATCACCGACGGCGTGGCCGACGTGAAGCTGACGCGCGCCGACAAGATGAACGCGCTCGACCACGGCATGTTCGACGCGCTGGTGGACGCCGGCGAGAAGCTCAAGGCGGACCGTTCGGTGCGGGTCGTGGTGCTGTCAGGCGAAGGCCGCGCCTTCTGCGCCGGGCTCGACATGGGCAACTTCGCCACCATGGCCGAGGGCAGCGCCGGCAACGCCGTGCCCCGGGATCTCATCGCCCGCACCCACGGCGCCGCCAACCGGCCGCAGTACGCAGTGTGGGTGTGGCGCGAGCTGCCGGTGCCGGTGATCGCCGCCGTGCATGGCGTGGCCTTCGGCGGCGGCTTCCAGCTCGCGCTGGGCGCCGACATCCGCTACGTCGCGCCGGACACGCGCATGTCGGTCATGGAGATCAAGTGGGGCTTGGTGCCGGACATGGCCGGCACCCAGCTGATGCGGCACCTGGCGCGCGAGGACATCGTGCGCGAGCTGACCTACACCGGCCGCGTCTTCACCGGCGACGAGGCGTTCGCCATGGGCTTCGCCACCCGGGTGACAGCCGAGCCCTACGGCGACGCCATGACGACCGCGCGCGAGATCGCCAGCAAGAGCCCCGACGCCATCCGCGCCTCCAAGCGCATCCTCAACGCGGCCGTCATCGCCCAGCCGGTCGACGGGCTGACGGCGGAGGCGGCCGAGCAGCAGGTGCTGATCGGCAGCGCCAACCAGGTCGAGGCCGTGAAGTCGAACCTCGAGAAGCGGGCGCCCCGCTACATCGACCCGGCGGCGTAACAGCTCCACGCCTCCAGCGCGCGCCGCCGCCTCCTGCGCCGGCGCGACGAGCGGCCGGTACCGCAGGAGAACCACGGCGATGATCGATCTGCACTACTGGCCGACGCCCAACGGCTGGAAAATCTCCATCATGCTGGAGGAATGCGGCCTGCCCTACCGCGTGGTGCCGGTCAACATCGGCAAGGGCGAGCAGTTCGAGCCGGGCTTCCAGGCGCTCAGCCCCAACGGGCGCATGCCGGCCATCGTCGACCATGAGCCGCTCGGCGGCGGCGCGCCGCTCGCCATCTTCGAGAGCGGCGCCATCCTGCTCTATCTCGCCGAGAAGAGCGGCCGCTTCATCCCCGCCGACGTGCGCGGCCGCTACCAGGTCACGCAATGGCTGATGTGGCAGATGGGCGGGCTGGGCCCCATGCTCGGCCAGCACGGCCACTTCAAGCTCTACGCGCCGGAGAAGATCGACTATGGCATCACCCGCTACGGCAACGAGGCGCGCCGGCTCTACGGCGTGCTCGACCGTGAGCTCGGCCAGACCGGCGATTGCGTGGCGGGCGCCTATTCCATCGCCGACATGGCCATCTTCCCCTGGATCATGACCCACAAGGCCCAGGGCATCTCGCTCGACGACTATCCCCATGTGGCACGCTGGTTCGCCGCCGTGCGGGCGCGCCCGGGCGTCCAGGCCGGCACGGCACTCGGCAAGGAGCTGCGCCAGCAGGGCATGTCGGAGGACGCCAAGAAGGTCCTTTTCGGGCAGACGCAAGCCGGCGTTGCCCCGCAGCCGAGCCAGTAGCGACGACCCAAACCCGGCGGCAGCCATCGCCGGCCAGCAGCACAGCACAATAGGGAGAGACGCCGTGATCGAGTGCTTTTTCGACTGCTCCAGCCCGTGGACCTACCTCGCCTTCCACAACATCCAGCCGCTGGCCGCGGAGCTCGGCGAGGAGATCTCCTGGCGGCCGATCCTGGTCGGCGGCATCTTCAACACCATCAACCCGACGGTCTACGCGTCGCGGGAGAAGCCGGTCCCCGAGAAGGCCGCCTACATGAAGAAGGACCTGGCGGACTGGGCGGCCTACGCCGGCCTCGCCATCAAGATGCCGCCGACGATCTTCCCGGTGAACAGCGTCAAGGCCATGCGCGGCTGCATCTGGCTGGAGCCGCAGGGCAAGCTCGTGCCCTTCGCGACCGCGGTGTTCGAGGCCTACTGGGGCGGCGACCAGGACATCTCCAAGGACGAGGTGCTGGCGCCCCTGCTCGACAAGGTCGGCGTCGACCGCGACGCCTTCTTCGCCGGCATCGCCGAGCCCGCCATCAAGGAGCAGCTCAAGATCAACACCGACGAGGTGATGCGGCGCGGCGGCTTCGGCTCGCCGACCATCTTCGTCAACGGCGACGACATGTATTTCGGCAACGACCGCCTGCCCCTCATCCGCGCCGCCATCGAGCGCAGCCGCGCCGGCGCAAACGCCCGCCGCGCCGCCGGCTGAGCCATAGGTACGTCGGGCGCCCGCTTTCGCTGCGTGTCGCCGCTGGCGGGCGTTCTGCGGGGAGTGGGCGAAGCCCGGCCTTGCGAGCGCTGGCGGATCGGTCCGCCAACGCCCCCGCAGGGACCCATGGATTCGGCTCGCCGCCCATCTGCGCTCCGCCAAGTCCGGGTCGGCCAGCTCAACGTCAATGCTTGGATCGCGTGCAAGGCTACCCGCCTGCCATTGGCTGCATTGACAATCCCAGGCAAGCTGGACGATCTCTTATGAAGATCGAAGCATAAATAAATAAAAATAGACTTATTCTAAGAAAGCTTGCCTCTGCTATGACGATGCGGAATCTGGTGCCCGCGAGCGGCATGACCACCTCTGATCTCGTCCGCCTCGGCGCCGAGTTCTCGCTGGGCGTCGAGCCGATCAATGTCGCCCCCGGAGCTTTCGACACACCGCTCTACACCGGTCGGGTCCTCGCACACGAAGCGCAGCCCGGGCTGATGGTGACGGCGAGCGATATTACCTACGTCTGCGAACAGCAGCTCACGGTCGACATGGAGCCGGCGCTGCTCTGCGGGATCATGCTGGCAGGCAATGCCGTCGAAACCGACGTCGTCGGCTATGGACGCGTTACGCGCCATCCCGAGCGTGCCAGCGTGATGGGTTTCGGCAGGAAAGTGCAATACCGGAGCCCGATCAGGCCCGGACAGCATTTCCGCACGGCGGGTTTCATCCTGAAGCCGGCCTTCTTCGAGCGCTTCGGCGATGACCTCGCCGACGATGGGCTCGCCACCTTGCGTGACTTCCTGATCGGGGAGTTCCGCATGGACTCGCTCGCGCCGTCGGCGCGGCTGCTGGAGATTGCGCGGCTATGCCTCGAGCATCCCTATAGCGGCCAGCTCGGTCAGCTGTTCCTCGAAAGCAATGCGTTGGCCTATGTGATCGAGGTGGCCGACGTGCTGAAACGGGAGCGCTGCATGATCGCGCAGCTCGGGCGCCGCCAGTATGCGCGGGTTCTGGAAGCGCGGGACATTCTCGATTCCGACCTCGTCAACACGCCGACCAGCCTGCAGCTGGCCCGCCGCGTCGGCGTCAACGTCACCACCCTGCAGGCCAACTTCAAAAAGGTCTTCGGCACGACGATCTTTGGCCATGTCCGCGGCCAGCGGCTGATGATGGCGCGCGTGCTCCTGCGGGACCACGGGCTGCCCGTGGCGCAGGCGGCGCACCGCGTCGGCTTCGCCCGCCCATCCGCCTTCAGCGCAGCTTACCGGCGGCACTTCGGCCATTCGCCGAGGGCCGAAATGGCCCATAGCGCGAGCACGCGGCAAGCAGTTTAGAAAAGCTCAAATAGATATTTGGTTTGGCGAAAGTTTTTCGAGCGCACTCGATCGTCCCGAGGTCGCGACTTTAGGCACTGCACCTGTATTGGTCGCTCCAGTTTGCAAAGCTGGGGTAACGATCATGAACAAGGCTGCTCGGTTGAGGCTCGCGTCGGCAACCGCCATAGGCCTCATCGGCGCCAATCTCGGCCTGGCCGGAACGGCCATCGCACAAGCGGCCGGGGACACCGTCGAGCTCGACACGATCACGATCACCGGCACGAAACGGCCGCAGGCCGACGCGAATCTGCCCATGGCCACCACCGTGCTGACGCCGGAGGATGTGCCCCAATGGTCACTGGACCCGATGGCCGATGTCGCCCGCCAGTCGCCCGGCACCAATTTCATGAATTTTGGCCGCTTCGGCGAAAGCTACATGACCATGCGCGGCGTGGGCACGCTGGGCACCGCCCTGAACTCGCTCGACAGCGTGATCGGCCTCTCGGTGGACGGCGTGCCGACGACGCTCTCGGCGATCGACTCGCCGTTTCTCGACGTCGCGCACATCGAGGTGCTGAGGGGCCCGCAGGGGACCACGTTTGGCCGAAACGCCTTCGCGGGCGCGATCAACATCGTCAGCAAGCCACCCGACGGCACGCGTGAGCTCAAGGTCGATGCGGAAACCGGCTCCAACGGCTACGGCTTCGTCCAGGGCACGGCGGGCGGCTGGCTGATCCAGGACAAGCTGGCCGGCCGCGCGGCGGTCCGCGTCCAGAACTATAACGGAGACATTCCCAACGTCGTGATCGGAGGCGTGGAAGGGGGCGCGCAGCTGGCGGCGGCGCGCGTCGCCCTGCGCTACACGCCCGACGAGTCCCTGATGGTCGACGTCACCGGCAATTACGACCGCGACACACGGAGCAATTCGGCCTTTCTGTTGGCGGAGGCGCCGAACTTCCCGGCCAGCGGCGCCGACGTCCAGCCGTTCAATCGCCAGCAGATCGCCAGCGGCTCGCTCAAGATCACCAAGCGCCTCGACCCGTTCATCATCACCTCCACGAGCAGCTACCAGGACATCAAGCTCGCCAACCGCGGCGACTTCACCGACTCGCTTCTGTTCAGCCAGGCCACGCGGCTGCCACTGTTCTTCTTCACCAATCCGCTGGCCGACAAGGTCGTCTACGAGGATCGCGAGCGCATCTTCTTCCAGGAGGTGCGATTGAATTCGCACCAAAACGCTCCGATTCAGTGGGTGATCGGAACGAGCTATTTCCGATCTGATTTCGAAACGCACCGGGATCAGTCCACGGCCTATTCGCCCACACTGAACGGCACCTTCGACAACAAGATCACGAGCGAGACCATCGCTGCATTCGCCGATGCGACGGTGCCGCTCGGACATGGCTTCGATCTGTCGGGAGGCCTACGCATCGCGCGGGACTCGCAGACGCTGAACGGGCTCTACGTCTCCAACGGCTTTCCGGGAACCGTGCCTGCGCTGGCGCAGCGCAACAGCTTCGACGACCCCTATCTGACAGGCCGCCTCGCCCTGTCCTACCATTGGAACGACAGGGTGATGAGCTACGTCTCGGCGGCGCGAGGCTATGCCTCCGGCGGCTTCGAGAAGACGACCGCCTATGCCGGCTTCGGCGTGCTGTCGACGCCCTTCCAGCCGGCCAAGTCCTGGACCTACGAGATCGGCACGAAAGCCGAGCTGGCCCCCGGCATACGGGCGAGCGGCGCGCTGTTCTACAACGACGTCAAGGACGGCCAGCTGACCGGTTTCGATCCGTTGACGCTGCTGCCCTTCCTGACCAATCAGGCTTACCGCAGCTACGGCATCGAGGGCAGCGTGAGCGCGCGCCTCGCCGCCGGGCTCGAGCTCACCGCCGGCGGTGCCTGGATCAAGTCGCGCATCGTGGATGTCACCGCCGAGTCCCTGCTGAGCGGCGTCCAGGCGGGCAACGAGGTGCCCCAGGTGCCGGTGTACACGGCCAATGTCGCCCTGTCGTACCGGGTCACCGCCGCCGCCCTCGGCCTGCCTGGGGAGATCGCGGCGCGCGCCGACTACCAGTTCGTCGGCGCTCGCTACGCCGACGTGCAGAACAGCGCCGAATTGGAGGCCTATCACATCGTCAACAGCCAGATCGGCTGGGAAAAGGACGGCATGAAGATCTATGCCTTCGGCCGCAATCTGCTGGATGAACGCCCGGTCTCCTACGGCTTCACCTATGCTCCGGGGGCGACCGCCCTCTATGTCGGCCGCGGCCGCGTGCTTGGCCTCGGCGCGTCGATGACATGGTAGCGCAGGGCCCGCGCGGCGCGTCCGACCCGACGCGCTCACCCCTCTCCTCGGTGCCTGTCCTCGCCGTCCGCGATCCGCCGATGGGCTTGGACCGCGTCGCAGGCGCCCGGAGCGTTCAACGCTCCCGTGATCGGAGACCTTGATGGCGCGCGGCTTCCAAAAGACGATGATGACGGCCCTCGGGGCCACCGACCACGTCATGACCGTGCTGTCGGTCACCGATCTCACGCCCGGCTTCCGACGCATCCGCTTCGCCGCACCGACGATGATCGATGGCCGCGACACGCCGACGGCGAGCTATGTCCGGCTGTGGGCGCCCGATCCGAAGGAGCCGGGCAAGGTCCATCAGCGCGGTTACACGCTGGTGGAGCCCGATGCCGCGAGCGGTGAGGTCAGCTTCGACTTCGTCCTGCATGAGCCGATGGGGCCGGCGTCGGCCTGGGCGGCGGCGGCAAAGCCGGGCGATACGATCGCCGCCTCCTACTACATGTTCCACAAGTTCGAGCCGCCGGATGATCCGGAAGGCTATCTGCTGATGGGGGACCCTGCGGCGATCCCGGCGATCAACGCCATCCTGGGCGTCCTGCCGGCGGACGCGCCGGTCGTCGTGATCCTCCAGGCCCATGTGCCGGAGGATGCCGCGATCCCGGTGACGGAGCACCCCGGCGCGGAGGTTCTGTGGACGGGACCCGGCACGGGCGCCCTGGCCGCCGCCGTCCCCAGCCGCGACTGGTCGAACTGGTATGCCTGGGTCGCCGCAGAGGGCACCGCCGTCAAGGAGCTGAGGGCGACGCTCAACCGCGTCCACGGCTTTCCCCTGAGCGATATCAAGCATGCCGCCTACTGGCTGCGCGGCAAGGCCATGCGGCTGCGCAGGGAGACCGGGCCCTCGGCTGGGGCGACGGAGACGCGCGACCAGCCGGTTGCGCGGCCGGCCTCCGTGCCGATCGCAGCGGCAAATGGTTCGACGCCGGCAGGGCCGCGCCCGCGCTGGCGCTCGCAGCGGGGCGAGGAACTGCTCGGCTCGTTGCGCTGGAAGCTACGCGCCGCCGGCGCGCTGCAAGGGCTGATCTCGCTGATGCAGCTCGCCCCCCTGGTTCTGATGGCGGAGCTCGGCCGCAGGCTGCTCTCCGGCGAAGGGCGCTGGGAGGTGCTGTCGCCGCTCGTCCTCTGGGCCATGGCGCTCTACGGCGCGGCGGCGACGCTATCGGCTGGCCTGATGCTGGGGCTGCATGCCGTCGATGCCCAGTTCGGCCATGCGCTCAGGCTGTCCATCGTCGCCAAGCTCGGGCGGCTGCCCCTCGGCTGGTTCACCGATCGGAACGCCGCGGCAGTGCACCAGGCGGTGCAGGAGGACACCGGCCGGCTGCACTACATGGTGACGCACGCCGTGCCGGACATCGTCGCCGGCATCGTCACGCCGCTCGCCGTCATCCTCTATCTCTTTACGGTCGACGCCTCCCTCGCCGCGATGCTGTTCCTGCCGCTCGTCGCCTTCGTTGCGCTGTACATCCTCATGATGCGTGGCGTAGCCGACAAGCTGGTCGAATTTGCCAACTGGACCAGGCGTGCCAATGCCGCGGCGAGCGCCTTCGTCGAGGCGCTGCCGGTCGTGCGGGTCTTCGGCGGCGATGGGCGTGCGCTGCGTGCCGTGCTGGACGGACAGGCCGCCTTCCTCAACGGTTGGCAGCGCCCGATGGCCGGGCGCAAGGTCGCCTCGCAGCTCGCGATCCAGCCGCCCACCTTCCTGCTGCTGATCACGGCGGCCGGCAGTTGGCGGGTTCTCTCCGGCAGCATGGCGCCAGCCGATCTCCTGCCGTTCCTCTTCCTCGGCACGGCCTTCGGTGCACAGATCATGGCGGTGATGTACGGCTTCGTGCCGCTGCGTGAGGCAAAGCAGGCCGCACGGCGGATCGGCGTGCTGCTGGAGGAGCCGGAGCTCGACCGCAGCCGGTCCGCGCACGAGCTGCCGGCCGGACCGCTGGGCCTGCGCTTCGACGGCGCCAGCTTCGGCTACCGGCCAGGCAAGCCGGTGCTGCGGGACGTCGACCTCGTGCTGAAGCCCGGCACCATGACCGCCCTGGTCGGCCCGAGCGGCGCCGGCAAGTCGACCCTTGCCGGACTGCCCGGCCGTTTCCACGACGTCACGGGCGGTGCGATCCGCGTCGTGTCCGGCGCGACCGAGATCGACATTCGCCTGCTGAAGCCGGAGGCGCTGCAGCGCGCCGTGGGCTTCGTCTTCCAGGACGTGCGCCTGATCAGGGCAACGCTGCGCGAGAACATCGCCCTGGCACGACCCGCCGCAACGATGGCGGAGATCGAAGCGGCCGCGCGCGCAGCCCGGATCCACGAGCGCATCGTTGCCGCCCCGCACGGCTACGACGGCATCGTCGGCGAGGATGTGCGCCTCTCCGGCGGCGAGGCGCAGCGCCTTTCCATTGCGCGTGTGCTGCTCGCCGACCCGCCGGTTCTGATCCTCGACGAGGCCACGGCCTTCGCGGACCCCGAATCGGAGCACCTCGTGCAACAGGCGCTCGGTGCGGTCGTCGGTCGGCGTACCGTGCTCGTGGTGGCTCACCGGCTCCATACCGTGACCCATGCGGACTGCATTGCCGTGATGCAGGCGGGCCGCATCGTCCAGAGCGGGCGCCATCAGGAGTTGCTCGCCCGGCCCGGTCTCTACCGCGACCTCTGGCAAGCCGGGGAAAGGAAGAGCGCATGATCGCGGCGGCCCTCCTGCCGACCGAGGCGCGCCCGCGCCTCGTGTCCTTCGCGCTGCTCGCCGCGGTGGCGGCGGCCTTGCGTGCCGTTTCGGCCCTGCTGCTCGTGCCGCTGCTCGGCGAGCTGTTCTCCCAGACCCCGCGCGCCGCCCTGCCCTGGCTCGGTGCGCTGGCTGCCAGCGTCGCCGCGGGCTGGATGCTCGAGCGCCACCTGGTGATCCGGGCCTTTGATCTCGGCTTCACGATGATGGGCTCGATGAACCGGCGCCTCGTCGACCATCTCATGGCGGTTCAGATCGGCTGGTTCGGGGCGGAGCGGCAGGCCCAGGCGAAGCGCGCGCTCGCCGGCGCCGTCCCCGAGCTCTTCGCCAGCACCGTCAATCTCGCAACGCAGGCGTCGATCTGTGTCGCGCTGCCGCCCGCGATCGCGATCGGCCTCCTCTTCGTCGCCTGGCCGCTCGGTTTGGTGGCGCTCGCTTCGGTCCCGCTGCTCCTCGGTGCGCTGCTATGGGGTGGGCGGCTGATGCGCCGGGCCGAGGCCGATTTCGCAGCCGCGTCCGGCGAGGCGGCCGCCCGCACGGAGGAATTTGCGCGCTCCCAGCTCGTGCTGCGCGCCGCCGGACGGACCGGCGCGTCCGGGACACCACTGGGCGAAGCGATCGCGGCGCAGCGGCGCAACGGCCTGCGCATCCTCTGGTTCGCCCTGCCGGGAACGCTGGCGTTCTCGCTCGCCATGCAGGCCACCCTGCTGGCGATGGTGGCGATACTGGCGCTGATGTTCACACAGGGCATGGCGGACGCTGCCCGCACGGTCGCGCTGATCGTCGTGGCGCTGCGCTTCCTGGAGCCGCTCAACATCTTATCGGAGCTGCTGCCTGCGCTGGAATCAACGAATGCGGCGGCCGGACGCGTGCTCGCCGTGCTCGACGTGCCGACACAGGCGAAGCCGGAGCAAGATGCCCAGCCCGGGCCCGCGGCGGTGGCGTTCCGCAACGTCTGCTTCTCGCCCGACGGCCGCCGTGTGCTCGAGGACGTGTCCTTCATCGTCCCGGCCGGCACGATGACGGCCATCGTCGGACCCTCGGGATCGGGAAAGAGCACGATCCTGTCGCTGGTGGCCCGCCTGCTCGATGCCGATGCCGGCGAGGTCGAGGTCTGCGGCCACGACGTGCGCAGCTATCGGCCCCACACGCTGATGGAGCAGCTCGCGGTCGTCTTCCAGAACGTGCAGCTGTTCGAGGGTGGCATCGCGGAGAACATCCGCATCGCCCGGCCGCAGGCGAGCGAGGCGGACCTGCGGGCCGCCGCATCGGCGGCCGGTGTCGACGAGATCGTCGCCCGCCTGGGAAGCTGGGACGCACCTGTCGGTGAAGGCGGAAGCGCTCTGTCCGGCGGCGAACGCCAGCGCGTCAGCATCGCCCGCGCGCTCCTCAAGGAAGCCCCTATCCTGCTGCTCGACGAAGCCACGAGCGGGTTGGACACCCTGAACGAAGCCGCCGTGGCGACCGCACTCAGTCGCTTCAGCCATCGCACCGTCCTCGCCGTGGCCCATCGGTTGGAAACGATCGCCCATGCCGACCAGATCGTGTTCGTCGAAGAGGGGCGCGTCGTCGAATCGGGCTCCCGGGAATCTCTCGTCGCTGCGGGCGGGCGCTTTGCGGCCTACTGGCATCATCGCCGTGATGCGCAGCGCTGGCGGATGCAGCCGAGCCGCGCTGGAGCACTTCGCGATCGGGTGGAAGCCAATCGCTGAGAAGGCGCTCCAGCCTCAAGATCATCCAATTCCTGGTGAGCGTGCCCCGGCGCCCATCGCTGCGCCGTTTGACACCCGCGCGGGCATAGCCGGCTTGACCCGGCCATTCATCCACTTGAGAAGCATGACATAAGGGCATTGCCGATCGTCATCACCATAATCAAGGAGGACACCATGCCGCGCGCCGTCATCTGCCGTACGCTGGGAACGCCCGACGGCGTCGCGCTGGAGGAACTGCCGCGAGCGGAGTTGCGGCCCGACCAGGTGCGCGTCGCCATCCACGCGGCCGGCATCAACTTCCCCGACCTGCTGATGCTGACCGGCGAGTACCAGTACAGGCCGCCGCTGCCGTTCGTCCTCGGCTTCGAGGCGGCCGGCGTCGTCACCGAGGTGGGGGCCGACGTGGCGGGCTACGCGGTCGCAGACCGGGTGATGATCGGCGGCAAGACCGGCGCCTTCGCCGACGAGGCGGTGGTCAGGCCGGAGGTGCTCGAGCACCTGCCGGACGCGCTGAGCTTCACCGAGGGCGCCACCTTCCGCGTCGCCTACCAGACCGCGCACCACGCGCTGACCGAGCGGGCCCACATCAAGCCGGGCGAGGTGCTGCTGGTGCACGGCGCCGGCGGCGGCGTCGGCCTCGCCGCGGTGCAGATCGGCAAGCTGCTGGGGGCCACGGTGATCGCCTGTGCCTCGAGCCAGGAGAAGCTCGACGTGGTTGCGGGCTGCGGCGCCGACCACACGATTCGCTACGGCGCCGGCCCCTTCAAGGACGAGGTCAAGCGGCTCACCGACGGCAAGGGCGCCAACGTCATCTTCGACCCCGTCGGCGGCGAGATCTTCGAGCAGAGCCTGCGCTGCATGGCCTTCGGCTGTCGGGTGCTGATCATCGGCTTCACCGGCGGCATCGGCGTGGCCAAGACCAATCTGGTGCTGATCAAGGGCGCCAGCATCCTGGGCGTACGCGCCGGCGAGTCGACCAAGTACGATCCGGCCATGGGCGAGCGCACCAAGGCGGCGCTGCGCGAGCTGGCCGCCTCGGGCAAGCTGCGCCCGCACGTCTCCCACACCCTGCCGCTCGAGCAGTTCCGCGAGGGCATGCAGCTCGTGCGCGATCGCAAGGCGATCGGCCGGGTGGTGCTGGCGATGCGGCCCTGACCGCCCCGGAGCCGCGCCCCCGGGGCGCGGGCCGGCTCCGCCGTGCCATCGACTTTCGGCACATAACTCAGCCGAATCATGGCAGCCCTGGCATGCCGCTTGCGTCCACGGGAGGAGGCGCAGGCGCGGCTTCGGATCGGCGATGGCGATCGACTTCTCACTCACTCCCAGCCAGAAGCGCTACCAGCGGATCGCGCGGGAGTTCGCCAACGACATCCTGGCGCCGCTGGTCCGCGACGCCGACGAGCAGGACGACCCGCAGGCCGCCTTCCGCGCCGTCAAGGGCGCCTATGTCGAAGCCTACAAGCTGGGTTTCGCCACGGGCTTCGTGCCGAAGCGTTATGGCGGCGGCGGGGTGAGCAATCTCGATCTGCAGGTGATCTGCGAGGAGATCACCGCGGTCGACCCCGGCTTTGCGACCATCCTCCTGGTGAACGGCTTGGCGCTCATGCCGCTCATCTGGTTCGGCTCCGAAGCGCAGAAGCAGAAGTGGCTGCCGCTGGCCACGAGCGATCCGCGGGGCGAGTATCTGGCCGCCTGGACGGTGAGCGAGCCGGCCGGAACGCCGGGCGGCACCGCCAACTTCGACCACCCCGGGTCATGGCCGACGGGTGTCGCGCTGACCGCCGCGCACGACTCCAAGACCGGCGAGTATATCCTCAACGGCAAGAAGTACTGGCCCTGCAACGCCGGCGGCTGGGACCTCGGCGGGGCCAACGTCAACGTCTGCATCGTGCGCACCGATCCGCAGGCTGGCGGCTCGAGCGGGCTGTCGGCGATCATCGTGCCGAGGGGCACGGCGGGCGTGTCCTACGAGACGCCGATCGCCAAGCTCGGCCATCGCATCTGCCAGAACAACGCCATCGTCTTCGATGACTGCCGCGTGCCGGACGAGAACGTCTTCGCCGTGGGCTACGGCGACCTCGCCATCGCCAAGGCGTTCACCTGGTCGGGACCGGTCGCCGCGATCGCCGCGGTCGGCGTGGCGCGGTCGGCCTACGAATTCGTCCTGAACTGGGCCAAGACCTATACCGCGGGCGGCGATACGCCGATCATCGAGCATCAGGCGGTGGGCTACGCGCTCGCCGACATCGCCATGAAGATCGAGGCCTGCCGCGCCTTCGCCTGGAAGGCGGCGCACTACCTCGACCGTCATGACGACGAGGGCCACGCCATCGGCGCCATGGCCAAGGTGTTCTGCGGCGAGACGCTGTTCGATGCGGTCTACACGGCGATGAAGGTCATGGGCGTCAACGCGCTGGACAAGCGCCATCCCATGGAGCGGTACCTGCGCGAAGCCAGCGTCTTCCCGCTGTACGACGCCGGCAACATGGGCATGCAGATGCGCAAGATCTGGCAGGTGATGCGCCATCCGGACTTCGAGCCGCGCGCGCTCATGAACGTCGACAGCACGCCGTTCGAGAAGACCTGGAAGCCGGGCTCCACCTCCCGCCGCACGGCGCTGGTCTGACGGCGGGGAGCGCGTCGAAGCGCTCTCACGCCAGCGGGACGAAACGAAAGCGGCAGGCCTGGCCGCCGCGCTGCATGCACTCCTCGTGCTCCACGGGCGCGCCCATGAGGCCGCTGATGAAGCCGATGTCGAACGAGCAGACCTCGGGGCTTTCCCGCGCCAGGTCGTGATAGACGCAGTTCTTGCACTCGATGCGCGGCAGCCCGCCCTTCTCGGGCAGCACGCGCGCCGCGAAGCCGGTCTCGTTCATGATGCGGACGATCTCGATGATGCGCTCGAGCCGCGTCTTGCCGCTGAGGCGCGGGATGGCGGCGGCCGACATGTCGACGCCGAGATCGAACATGTAGCGCGCCAGGTCGCCGTCGCCGACCTGGGCGCGCAGGCTCTGCAGCAGGATGCGCGAGAACCAGGAGTAGCGCTTTGGGAAGAAGTCGATGCCGGCGTCGGTCAGCACGTAGACCTGGCCGGGACGGCCGCGCGTTTTTCGGGCACTGCCGCGCGCCACGTAGCCGTCACGCTCCAGGCTGGTCAGCTGCTGCTTCACCGCCGTCCGGCTGAGGTCGAGGTTCTGCGACAGCTCGTCGATCGTAAGGCCAGATTTGAATTCCAGAAGCTGCGAAAGCAGTCGCTGCTGGGGTTCACCGCTACCGAGCACCGTCAGATCCCTGAGCACCTGTTGCCGAAATCACTATAGTGAGCCGTGGCGATGACCACAATGCTCGGCATTCAGCCTCGTTTGCGATCATAACGCTCAAAGTACATGCAGATTCGGCTCATATCTTGTTCAGAATCACTTTTGACATATACGGCAGTCAAAAGTAGCGTTTCCAGCATCCGAGGCGAACGGCACGCCCGCCGCAAAGTACCCGTGAAGCATAGGTCAGGTTGATCTTCGTGAAAGATCGGCACTGCGCGCGTTCGCCCGGATCCAAACTCCAGCCTGAAGGGGTGATTGTCATGGCAATCGATTTCACGATGTCGCAAGAGCAGCGCAAGATCCAAGCGATGGCGCGCGAGTTCGCCGTCGAGGTTCTGGCTCCGGTGATCCCGGAGGCTGACCGGGATCCGGACCCGGTCAACGCCCACGCGCGGACGAAGGGCGCCTACGTCGAGGCCTACAAGCGCGGCATCGCCATGGCCATGCTGCCCGCGGCCTACGGCGGCGGCGGCCTGTCCTGCCTCGACTTCACTATTGCCGCCGAGGAGATCTGCGCTGTCGATCCGGGCTTTGCCTGCACCGTGCTGTGCAACGGGCTGGGCCTGATGCCGGTCGCCTGGTACGGCACGGAGGAACAGAAGCAGCGCTTCATCGGCGCGGCGACGTCGGATCCGACCGGCGAATATCTGAGCGGCTGGACCGCCAGCGAGCCGCCCGGCAGCCCGAGCGGCACCGCCAACTTCGACGGCCCCTTCCCGCGCCCCGCCGGCGTCGGCCTGATCGCCACGCGCGACGGCGATTCCTTCATCATCAACGGCAGCAAGAAATGGCCCTCCTCGGGCGGCTGGGACGCCAAGGGCACCAACTCGCAGACCGTCATCGTGCGGACCGACTCGGAGGTCGGCGGCACCAAGGGGCTCTCCGCCATCGTGGTCGAGCGCGGCACGCCCGGCGTCACCTACGAGTTCATCAACAAGGAGGGGCACAGGACCGGCTCCAACGCCACCGTGACGTTCGACAACGCCCGCGTTCCCGCCGACAACCTGCTGCCGGGCGCGGTCGGCAACGGCGATTTCGTCATCAACCGGAATTTCGCCTGGTCCGGGCCGGTAGCCGGCATCGCCGCGGTTGGTGTGGCGCGCGCCGCCTACGAGGACGCTCTGGCGTGGGCCAAGACCAACACCGCCGGATCGCTGACGCCGATCATCCGCTTCCAGAACGTCGGCTACATCCTGGGCGACTGTGCCGCCAAGATCGAATCGGCGCGCTATTTCTGCTGGCGGGCGGCCGACTATCTCGACAAGCACGAGCAGCATGCCGAGCTGGTGGGCGCCATGTGCAAGATCAACACCACCGAAGCGATGTTCGACGTCGTCTACAAGTGCATGCAGATCGTCGGCGTCAACAGCCTCAGCACCGAGCACAAGTTCGGCAAATACCTGCGCGAGGCCTCGGTGCTGCCGATCTACGACGGCGGCAACATGGGCATGCAGCGCCGCCGCGTGCACGGCATCATCGCCGACGAAAGCTTCGACCCGCGCGCGATCATGGACGACCGCTACGTCAAGTTCGAGAAGTCCATGGAAGCCATCGGCACCGTCGCCGACTGGGACCGGCACTATTTCAACGCCGGCGCAACGCCCCTGACGGTTGCCGCGGAATAGTCGGAAGCGGGCAGATCAGGGGGAACAATCCCCCTGATCATGGCCGTCTCTAGAAAGCGCCTGGATCGGGTGGAAAGCACCCGATCCGACGGACGCGCTCCAGGTTCAATAGCTTGGAGCATGTCTTCCCGTTCAGATGATTCGATCTGACCGGGACATGCCGGCGAGGATCAACGCACCTCCGCCGGGCCACTCGGACCGCCCGGCGAGACGCCGCTCCGCCGATCGGAAGGGGCGGCCTTGGCAGCACACGCGGAAGCTCGTCGCGGGACGAGCTATCCATTCCCCACAACCTTGGCTGCGAAGGCAACCGCGCCGCCCGCTGCAAGGGCGGCGCCGATCAGGGCCAGACGAAAGAGCACGATCTTCATCGAACTTCCTCCTGCCGTAGTCACCAGCAGATGGGAGCTGCCCGTATCGGTTGCAAGCGCGCCCTGGAAGGCGTTCCGATCGGGTGGACGCATCCGATCGGAGCGAGGCGCTCCAGATTGAAGACGCTGAAGCATCTCGATTCGACCAGACGATTCCATCTGATCGGGAGGCCTCCAGGCGCCGTCCGCCGCGAGCGGGAAGGCGCGCGGATCAGCGCGCGAGCGAGTCCAGCCCGCGCCCAGGGCCTCTAAGCGGCCTCTACGTAGCGGTGGCGCTCGTAGAGGAAGCGCAGGACGGCCTCGCGGCAGTTGAGGTAGATCGGATCGCTCGCCGCCTCCAGCCGGTTGCGCGGGCGCGCCAGCGGCACCGTGAGCAGCTGGCCGATCTGGGCCGCCGGCCCGTTGGTCATCATGACGATGCGGTCGGAGAGCAGCACCGCCTCGTCCACGTCGTGGGTGATCATGATCACCGTGTTGCGCAGCGTCATATGGATCTGCATCACCTGGTCCTGCAGGTGCGCCCGCGTCAGCGCGTCGAGCGCGCCGAACGGCTCGTCCAGCAGCAGCACCTTGGGCTCCATGGCCAGCGCCCGGGCGATGCCGATGCGCTGCTTCATGCCGCCCGACACCTCGGCCGGACGCTTGTCCTTGGCCTGGGCCATGTGCACGAGCTCGAGATTGTGCATGGTCCACGCGTGCCGCTCGGCGCGGCTGCGGCTGCCGCCCGACACCTTGTCGACGGCGAGCCGGACGTTCTCGTAGGCCGTGAGCCACGGCAGCAGCGAATGGTTCTGGAACACGATGGCCCGGTCCGGGCCCGGGCTGTTGACCTCGCTGTGGTCGAGGATGACGGCACCGGTGGTCGCCCGGGTGAGGCCGCCGATGATGTTGAGCAAGGTGGACTTGCCGCAGCCGGAATGGCCGATGATCGAAATGTATTCGCCCTGCGTGATGGCGAGATCGATGTCGGACAGCACGTGGCTGACCGTATTGCCGTTGACGTAGGTCTTGCCCACGCCTTCGATCCTGAGGAATGCGCCGGACATGGTGGGCTCCTTGCGGAAGGGTTAGGCGGCGGTGCCGCGCGTCGCCAGGCGGCCGATCAGCGCCACCAGCCGGTCGAGCAGGAAGCCGACGACACCGATGTAGAGCAGCGCCACGATGATGTCGGCGAGGCGCGAGGAGTTCCACGCGTCCCAGATGAAGAAGCCGATACCGACGCCGCCGGTGAGCATCTCGGCTGCGACGATGGCGAGCCATGACAGGCCGATGCCGATGCGCAGGCCCGTGAAGATGTAGGGCGCGGCGGACGGAACCATGATGCGCCAGAAGAACTCGATCGAGTTCAGCCTGAGCACCGCGGCGACGTTGCGGTAATCCTGGGGGATATTGCGGATACCGACGGCGGTATTGATGATCACCGGCCAGATCGCCGTGATGAAGATCACGAAGATGGCGGAGGGGCTGGCGTCGCGGAACGCCGCCAGCGACAGCGGCAGCCAGGCCAGCGGCGGCACCGTCCGTAGCACCTGAAAGATCGGATCGAGGCCGCGCATGGCCCAGACGCTCTGGCCGATCAGCGCGCCGAGCAGCACGCCGACGATGGCCGCCAGGCCGAAGCCGATCACCACGCGCTGCAGGCTGACCAGCACGCGCAGGCCGAGGCCGATGTCCTGGGTGCCGTGGTTGAAGAACGGGTCGACGATGAGGTCACGCGACTCGCTCCAGATCTGGGCCGGCGACGGCATCGTCGAGCCCGGCCCCCCGGTGAGCAGTTGCCAGATCAGCAGCAGCAGAGCCACGGCGATCAGCGGCGGCAGCGTGACCGCCAGCAGCCGCCACAGCATGGGAGCGAGGCGCGTCCCGGCGGAGGCGACCGCGTCGCGCGGGCGCACGGCATCGATGGCGGCGCGGGGCGCCGACGGCAGCACCTGCGGGTCTTGCGATGACAGGGGCATGGTCACCTGGCTGCTCCGTGCCTCAGACCATGGCCCGCTTGATCGAGAGGCTCTTGAGGTAGCCCATCGGGTCGGCGGGATCGAAGACCTTGCCGTCGAAGAACGTCTCGACGCCGCGCGAGCTGGAGGCCGGCACGTCGCCGGCCGGCGCGTCGATCGCCTTGGCCGCCTGCCGCCACAGATCCTCGCGGTTCACCTTGTCGACCCAGGCCTTGATGTCCAGCGTCGGCTCGTACTTGCCCCAGCGGATGTCCTCCGTGAGGAACCAGGCATCGTGGCTCTTGAACGGATAGGAGACGCCGCCGGTCCAGAACTTCATCTGCTGGTCGGTGCCGGTGGCCACCCGGCCGTTGCCGTAGTTGATGTCGCCCTTCAGCCGCCCGATGATGTCGGCGACGGGGACGTTGAACCATTGGCGCTTGCCGACGATCGCGGCCAGCTCGGCTTTGTTCTCCGCCTTCTCGCACCATTGCTGCGCTTCCATGACCGCCATCAGGATCGCCAAGGCGGCTTTGGGGTTCTTGTCGACCCAGTCGGCGCGCATGCCGAGCGCCTTCTCGGGATGCCGCTTCCAGATCTCGCCCGTCGTGCACGCCGTGAAGCCGATGCCCTGGTTGACGAGCTGCTCGTTCCAGGGCTCGCCCACGCAGAATGCATCCATGGTGCCAACTTTCATGTTGGCGACCATCTGTGGCGGCGGCACCACGATGGTCGAGACGTCCTTGTCGGGATCGATGCCGGCGGCCGCCAGCCAATAGCGGATCCACAGGTCGTGGGTGCCGCCCGGGAAGGTCATGGCCACCTTGACCTCCTTGCCCGCGGCCTTGCGCTCCGCGAAGGCGGCCTTCAGCGGCGAGGCGTCGGTGGTGACCTTGAGGTCCTTGTAGTCGTTGGAGACGGAGATCGCCTGGGCGTCGTAGTTGAGGCGCGCCAGCAGGTACATCGGCGTCGGCTGGTTGTTCTGCGTGACCTTGCCGGTCGAGATCAGGTAGGGGGTCGGGCTCAGGATATGGGCGCCGTCGATGCCGTTGGCTGCACCGCCGAGCACGAGGTTGTCGCGCGTCGCGCCCCACGAGGCCTGCTTCACCACCTCCACATCAGGCATGCCGTACTTGGCGAACAGCCCCTTCTCCTTGGCGATGACCAGCGGCGAGGCGTCGATCAGGGCGATGTAGCCGAGGATCGCCTTGGTGGTCTCCGGACCGGTTCCCTGGGCGAAGGCGCCGCCGGGGAAGGCGGCTTTCGCCGCGCCGAGCAGGGCGGCCGCCGACAGCGTGCCGCGGAGGAAGCCGCGACGCGACGGCCCCGGGTCAGCGGTTGCCTCTGCGGTGGCCGGTTTCGTCCCGCTCAGCACATCCATGGTCATCGGGCTCCCCTCTCGCTCTCGGCGCCGGACGCCGGAAAACAAAAAAGCCGCGTCGAGCTTGGGGGAGCCCCAAACCCGTCCGCGGCATTGCTACGGGCCCGCCATTAGACCCTTCCGGCTTCCTCGAAGCAGGTCTCGTGCCAGGAAGCGAATTCGCGCAGAGCCGGACGTCGTCCCTCCGCGGCATGGCCGTAGAGGCTTCGCAGGCGCGCTCACCTCTTTTGCTGCAGTGCGAAGGAAATAGGCTCGCCGCGCTCGAAATTGCGTCAGCGACTATCCTGCGGAGGCGCGGCGAACGGCTTGGGGATCGGCGTCTCGGCCGCAACGACACCGGCCAGCTCGAACAGGTCGGGCCGATAGACGCGGTGGGCGGCGTCGCGCTGGGTGGCGGACGCCGCGAGCTGGCCGGCGTCGACCATTTGCGCCAGCAGAAAATCGACCTGGGCCGGCGTCGGCCGCAGGGCGGCCGGATCGAGCCGGATGTAGGCGAGATCCGGCACCGGCGGCGGCGCCGGGCCGAGCGGCAGCTCGCCGGCCAGGATCATGTCGACGATGGCGGCGGGCACGCCGAGGATCTCGGGCCGCGCCATGAGCTGCGCGAGCCCGGCCCGGTTGGCCGCGTCCGCGCACCAGCGGGCCGCGTTGGCCAGCGCCCGCACCAGCGCCGCCATCGTCTCGGGCTGCTCCGCGAGGACGCGCGTCGGCACGCCCAGCACCTTCTCCGGGCAATCGGCGACGATCTGGGTGCCGTGATGCATGATCACCGCATGGCCCGCGGCGATCGTCGTCGCATTCCACGGCGCGCCGACGCAGAAGCCGTCGACGTGGCCGCTTTCAAGGCTCTTCGCCATCAGCGGCGGTGGGATGACGACCAGGTTGACGTCCCGCTCCGGATCGATGCCGCCGGCCGCCATCCATGTCCGCAGCTGGTAATGGTGCGTCGAGAACGGAAAGGTGTGGGCGAAGGCCAGTGGCGGCTCGCCCGCCGCCGCCCGGCGGTCGATGAGGCGCTTCAGCGCCGCCGATGAGACCCGCGGATCGAGGCTCGGTGCCGTGCCGGCCTCGGCTGCGAGCGCCTCGTAGAGGGCCCGCGAGACGGTGATCGCGTTGCCGTTGAGATTGAGCGCCATCGGCACGCTGATCGCCACCTTGATA
Organism: Chelatococcus sp. KU-N122; assembly: GCF_055391085.1. NCBI lineage: Bacteria > Pseudomonadati > Pseudomonadota > Alphaproteobacteria > Hyphomicrobiales > Chelatococcaceae > Chelatococcus > Chelatococcus sp. KU-N122. The sequence continues at coordinate 8,769,160 of NZ_AP043981.1, forward strand.
TGGCCGAGCCCGAGCGTCGAAGCGATCGCGGCGGGCGCCAGCATGTGGGCGGCATCGAACAGGCCGACGTTCAGCTTGTCCCGGATGTTGGCCCAGGACACCTCGCGCACCAGATCCAGATGGAGGCCCTCGGCCTCGGCGAAGCCCTCGTCCCGCGCCGCGACCAGGAGAGCCGCATCGAGCAGCGGGATGAAGCCGATCCGCAGGGAGATGGTCATCGCAGCAGCTCCGCGGCCGTCACGATGGATTGCGCCACTTGCGCCAGCGTGCGGTTTTCGTTCATGGCGGTGCGCCGGATGAGGCGGAAGGCCTCGTCCTCGGAGATAGTCTTGACCCGCATGAGGATGCCTTTGGCGCGGTCGAGGATCTTGCGGTCCTCGAGCTTCGATTTGGCCTCCGCCAGCTCCTGCTTGAGCTTGGCGAAGGCGTTGAAGCGGACGATCGCCGTCTCGACGATGTGCTTCACCCGGCTCTGCTTCAGCCCGTCGACGATATAGGTGGAGACGCCGGCGTCGATGGCCGCGGCGATCATCGGGCTGTCCGACTGGTCGACGAACATCGCCACCGGGCGGCTGACCAGCCGGCTGACGTGGAACATCTGCTCCAGGCTGTCGCGGCTTGGATTTTCCAGATCGATCACGATCACGTCCGGATCGATCTGCTGCAGGCGCGCGAGCAGGCCGGCTGTCTCGCCGATGACGATGATCCGGGTATAGCCGGCGTCGCGCAGCCCCTCTTCGAGGATGGCGCTCCGCACCGGGCTCTCGTCGACGATGGCGATCCGCGTGGCGTTGGTCATCGGCCCTTCGACAGGCGCGCCGGCTCACCTGGGCCGACGCCGGAGGGCCCAGGCAAATCTTGCGCCGCGCCGGCGGCAGGCGCGCCGGCGACTGTCGAATCAAGCCGGGAGCTGGCCGTCAGAACGTGCGGTCGATGCGCACGCGGGTCGCCCAATTGTCGTCGTTGCTGGTGGTTCGCCCGGTCGCCGCGCCGCCCTTGTTGTTATCGTAGACGCGCCCTTGCGGGTCGATGCGCTGATAGAGCAGCTCGATGCCGAGATCGAGGTCCTTGACCGGCGACCAGACCAGGTTGGCGAGGGCCTGATACTCGTTGAAGCTCTTGAAGGCGACGTTGTAGGCGCCGGCCGCGATGCTCGCCGCGGTCAGCACGCCGCTGCCGTTGACGCCGTAGACGTTGCCCAACGGCCCGGCAACGCGGGCGGCGCCGGGATACTCCAATTGGCCGTAGGTGAAGACGAACCCGGACCGCCACTGCGGGGCCCAGTAATGCAGGAAGGCGGCGGCGGCCGACCACGAGGTGGTCAGCTTGATGTCGCCGCTGGTGGGGTCGACGTAGCCGTCGAGCTTCCAGGCATTGAAGCGGGTGCCGCCGCCGATGCCGCCCTCGATCGCGCCCGAACGGCCGATCGGACCGTCGAGGCCGACATACGACATGGCGCCGCGGGCATAGGCCGCCTGCAGCCACAGGGCATCGCCCGGCGCCAGGAACGGCAGGTTGACCTTCACGCCGGCCTGGAGGGCATAGCCCCACGCCGCGTCCGGGCGCGGTGTAGAGGTATTCAGCGGGATCGCCGCCGGCACCGATGCCCCGTCGGGGTAGTAGGTGTTGCCGATGTACGAACCAATGGACAATTGATGCACGGCGCCGGAGATCTGCGCCGAGCCCCAGGACTGGTCGACGCGGAGGTTGGCGACGAAGTCGGGGATCTGTTCGCGCTGGGCGATGTCGACGAAGGCCCGGCCGGTCACGGCGCCTGAACCGCCGTAGACATAGACCGGCGAGCCATAGGTGCAGCCGGCCACGCCGCTGGCGCAGATCGGGTTCAGCACCGCCGAGGTGCCCGCAAAGAAGCCGGTGTTGTTGGCGCCGAACGGATTGACCGAGAACAGCGGATTGCGGCGGAAGGTCGGATCTTCCGCCGACACCGTCGCGCTGAAGCCGTTGCCCAGCTGAACGGTGTAGGCCAGCAGATTGGTGGACGAGACGTTCGAGGTGATCGACGTGTTCGACAGCTCGATCTCGGTGACATAGAAATCGTAGAATGACGACGCGCGGCCGGCGGTCAAACCGGCAAACTGGATGAACGCCTTGTCGACCTCGACGTATTTGTAGGCGCGATTGTAGGTGTCGATGCCCGTCGCGTTGAACGACGACGGGCCGAAGTTCCGCAGGGTCGGCGAGGCGCCCGACGTCTGTCCGGTGCGGCTGGCGATGTCGAAGCGCACGAAGGTCCGCAGCGTGCCCCAGGCGGTCGCGGTGCGCGCGTCGACCTGAATGCGGCCCGCTCCGATGAAGGCGGATTTGTCGAGACCGTTGAGCGATCGGTACTGGTTGTAATTGTACTGGAACTGGGCACGGCCACCGATCTTGATGCACGTATCGGTGCCGGGAATGTAGAAGAAGCCGACGCCATGAACCGCGCAGACCTTGACATATTCGACCGGCGCCGACTTGCTCATCGGCAGATCGGCCCCCTGCGCCGCGGCGGCAGGCAACAAGCCTGCTGCGGACCCCAGCAGGATTCCCTTGACGATCCTCATTGTTATCCCCCCGAAAACATTCAAGACATGGCGGACCGCTGCCGATGGAACGGCTCTGGCGGCTGGTGGACGGCGCAAAGGAACGACTCGTCTTCGAGTCATCATCCCGATTCGTCTATTCGTTTAAGCATGATCTGTCGCTGATCCGGACTACGGAGTGCCGGATCGACGTTCATTCGACGAATCATATTCTTTTTAATTCGCCAAATTTAGCTCTCATCTTAACGATTATTACTTACATAACGCAATGTTTATTTTTTCTAAATTTTCAGTTTCAGAAAATGAATCCGTATCTATTTTCAACATCTCGATCAAACACGTACAGTCGAGCGGCACCACCGGCTGAAGCGTCGCCTCACCCGCTCGATCGCATTCGCGCGTACACGCCGCCCGCCGGCCGCAATCCGGCCGGATGGCCTCGGCGTCGCGACCTGACCCGGCGGCCTCGCCGGAACGCCTCACGACCGCGGAGAGGCGCTCGAGATGAATAGACCTGGAGCACGTCTATCCGATCGGACGGTCACATCTGATCGAGAGGTGCTCTACTCTACACCTCGGAAGGGCGTCGCTGTTGAACGCCTGAACTGTGGATCGGCCGCGCTAGAGCGGGTTGATTTTTCTTCGAATCATCATCCCGCTCTAAGTCATTATTTACGCATGATCTATTCGCTGACGCGGACCTTCGGTTCCAAAAGCCGGCGTCCACTTTTTGGGATTATGCACTATTGCCAACGCAGCAGGCGGCCTTGCGCGGCCTGGACCAGAGTGTTGGCGAGATAGCCGACGAGGCCGAGCATGATGATTCCGGCGAACAGATCGGCGCTTCGAAACGAACGCGCAGCGAGCAGGATGGTCGAGCCGAGCCCGGGCTCGGCCGACATCATCTCCGTCACCACGGCGAGGATGAGGGAGACCGTCAACGCCAGGCGCAGGCCCGCGAAGATGTCCGGCAGTGCGTTGGGCAACGCGATGCTGCGAATGAAGGTGAGCTTCGACAGCTCGAGCGCGCGTGCCACTTCGAGCAGCCGCGGGTCGATCGCCTTGAGCCCCTGGATGGTGCCCAGGAGCACGGGCCACAGCGAGCCGAAGGCGATGACGGCGACGATCATCGTCTTGGTGAGCCCCAGCAGCAGGATCGCCACCGGGATGATAGCCGACGCCGGCAGCGGACGCAGAACCTCGAGGCTCGGCTCCAGGTAGGCTCGCGCGGTCGGCGACAGGCCGACCGCGATGCCGATGGCCAGGCCGAGCAGGGAGGCGACGCAGAATCCCTGGAGCATCCGGCCGACCGTTCCGATCGTCGCGGCAGCCAGCGTTCCGTCGTCTGCCTGCTGCAGCAGCGCCGCGAAGGCGCGATCGGGACCGGGCAGGAACACGGGCGGAACGACGGCGGCATCGGCCAGCAACTGCCAGCAGCCGATGAGGGCGAGGAGCAGCGCCAGGCTGCCGGCAAGCCGCAGGAGCGAGCGGCCGGTCATGGCGCCACCGTCCACCGCCGGAACAGCCTGTCCTGGGCGAGGACGAGGCCGGCATTGACGATCCAGCCGAGCAGGCCGACCCAGAGCAGGAAGGCGAACATCCGCGCCGGCTGCAGCGTCTCTTGCGACACCACCAGAGCGTAGCCGAGGCCAAGCGGGTTGGCCGTGATCTCGACCGTGACCGCCACCACCAGGGCGATGCCGGCCGCCAGGCGGATGCCGACGAACAGGCGCGGCAGGATCGACGGCAGGATGATCTTGCGGAGCCGAGCGACCAGGCCGAGCTCCAGCACCCGGGCCACCTCCAGCGTCTGGGGCGGGACCTGGGCGACGGCCGCCTGCGTGATGATCAGCGTCGGCCACAGGCAGGCGAAGGCGACGATCGAGATCGTCATGGCGTAGCCGAAGCCGAAGGCCAGCATGGCGATCGGGATCAGGGCGACGGACGGGATCGGGCGCAGCACCTCGAGCGTGACCTGGGCCAGATCGGAGGCGAGCGCAGACAGGCCGAGCATCGTCCCCATGGCGACGCCGATCAGCGCGCCGATGGCCAGCCCCACAATCGCCGCCGTCAGCGTCTGCGCCGTCGCCTGGAGAAGGCTGCCGTCGCCGAGGGCGCGGGCCGCGGCGACGATCACCTCGCTCGGCGTGGACAGCAGCTCGGAGCCGAACAGCCCACTGCGGCCGGCCATTTCCCAGAGCACGAGAAGGAGGGTTGGAAACACGAACGGGCGCATCAGTGTCCACCCGGCAGTCGCTGGAAGAGCTCGTGCCGATAGGCCAGGAACTCCGGGCTCTCTCGCGTGGTCAACTGGTTGCGCGGCCGGTCGAGCACCACGTCGATCACCGCCGCGATGCGCCCCGGACGGCTGTCCATCGCCACCACGCGATCGCCGAGGTAGATCGCCTCCTCGATGTCGTGGGTCACGAAGATCACCGTCATGCCGGTCTCGGCGGCGAGGCGCGCCACCTCGTCCTGCAAGCTCTGCCTGGTCATGGCGTCGAGCGCGCCGAACGGCTCGTCCATCAGCAGCAGGCGCGGCTGCTGCGCCAGGCAACGGGCGATCTGCAGGCGCTGCTGCATGCCGCCCGACAGCTGCCGCGGGAAATGGGTCTTCCAATCGGCGAGGCCGACCTTGCGCAGCAGACCGTCGATGATCTCCGCATGGTCGCGGCGCGGCACGCCACGCGTCTCCAGCACCAGCGCCACGTTGCCGGCGACGCTGCGCCAGGGCAGCAGGGCCTTGCCGTAGTCCTGGAAGACGATCGCCCGCTCCCGGGTCGGCTTGGTGACCGGCCGCCCGGCGAAGGTGATGGCGCCCGAGGTGGGCCGGGCGAGGCCGCCGATGAGCCGCAGCAGGGTGGTCTTGCCGCAGCCCGAGCCGCCGATGATCGAGACGAACTCGCCGCTGTGCACCTGGAGCGAGATGTCCGACAGGATCGTCATGGGCGCTTGGGCCCCTCCTTTTTGGCCCCCGCCGACCTCGAAGCCGACGTGGTCGACCGACAGCAGCGTAGGGGCGCCGTCGCGGACGGCCGCCGGGCGGGCTGTGCGAAGGGAGGCCATCAGTGCCATATGACTTTGCTCGCATCGACGGGCTTGCGGGTCAGCCCCTGGGACAGGCAGGTCTTCGACCAGAAGTCGATCTGCGCATCGGTGAGCTTGGCATCGAGGGCGGGCAGCGGCAGCTGCGCGATCACCTCCGGCGGCAGCTTGGTGTAGACCGCGATCGCCTTGCGGAGCGCCGCGGGGTCGGCCTTGGCCAGCTCATCGGCCTGCACCATGGAGAGCTGGAAGGCCTTGGCCGCGTCCCGGTTCGCGTCCGCCCACCTGCGGGCGGCGACGAACCATCCGGCCGCCGTGCCGGGCTTTATTTCGCTCAGGTAGTTGGAGACGAGATAGCCGGACTTGTTGTCTATAGCGCGGGTCTTGAACGGATCGGCGGTGACGATGGCATCGACCTGTCCGGTCTTGAGGATGTCGCCGAGCTGGGCGAAGGGCGCTTCGACGAAGGAGACCTTCTTCCAGTCCACGCCGCGGCCGCTCAGCCATTCGCGAAACAGCACGTGCAGGAAGGCGTTGAGACCGGGGGTGCCGACCTTCTTGCCGATGAAGTCCTTGGCCTCCTTGATCCCCGATCCCTCGCGCGCCAGCACGGCCGCATCCGTCACCCGCTCCGACGTGACGGAGCCGCCGGTGAGCACGACCAGATCGACTCCGGCCTCGATCGCCTGCAGCGTCACCGGCGGGGTCGGCGTCGCGACCTGGAGACTGTCGGCCAGGAGCGCCGCCGGCGTCGTGGACGAGTTCGGCACGAGCACCATCTCGACGTCGAGCCCATTCTTGGCGAAGATGCCCTGGTCGGCAGCGACGAAGGCCGTGGCAAAAGCGCTCGTCGCAGAATAGCCGAGCCGGATCTTGGTGGCCGCGGACGCCGCATCGGCGCCCAGAAGCCCCATCACCGCAAGCAGCGCCCCCAGAATTCGACGGTAAGACATGGCGTTTTCCTCTGGCGTCTTGGTCCTCGCTTGGTAACAAGGACTCCGTTCTCTATGCGGGCGTCGCTAGTCGCCCGATTTAGTCAATTTGCTAGGAGTTATGCACCGGGCTTTGAGTCTTTGAGCGGATGGATGGTCGGGTCAAGCCCGACCATGACGTTGAGTATAAAGGCTTTCCGTCTCCACTCGTCATAGTCGGGCTTGACCCGACCATCCATCGACTTGAAGACTCATGCGTCGCCATCGGGCATTTTCATTGCAGAAGAGCTGAAGCGCCCCATTGAAGCGCTTCGCAATGAGGACATGCTCTAGGGCCTTGGGCCGAGCGTATTGCGCAGCACACCGAGACCGGTGACCTCGAGCTCGATGACGTCGCCACCTTCGAGATAGCGCCCGAGCTCGAGCCCGCAGCCGTTGCCGACCGTGCCGGACCCGAAGAATTCACCCGCGTGGATCGTCTCGTCCTGGGAGATGTGGGCGAGAATGTCCTCGAACTTATGGTGCATCTCGCCGCTGTTGCCGCGCGAGCGCTCCTCGCCGTTGATGCGAACGATCATCTCGAGGTTATAGGGATTGGGCACCTCGTCGGCCGTCACCAGCCAGGGCCCGATGATGTTGCCCGTGTCGAAGTCCTTGCCCTTGGCCGGGCCGAGCTGGCCGGCCATCTCCTCGGCCTGGGCGTCGCGGGCGCTCATGTCGTTGAAGATCGAATAGCCGAAGATGTAATCGCGGGCGCGATCACGGCTGATGTTCTTGCCGCTTTTGCCGGTGAAGATGCAGAACTCCATCTCGTAGTCGAGAAGCTTGCAGTAGCGCGGCCACTCGATCGGATGCTCCGGGCCGATGACGCTGAAGCGGTTGGCCTTGTAGTAGATCGGCTGCTTGTACCAGACCGGGGGGATCTCGATCTTGTCGAGGTCGACAGGCTGGCCGGGCGCGCTGCGCATCAACGCGCTGGCCCGCGCCTGCTTCAGATGCTTCTCGAAGCACAGGCAGTCGCGCATCTGCCGGGGCTCGGGGACCGGCGCCAGCAGGCGCACGTCGGTGGCGGGACGGACGACAGCGGCCCCATCACCCTCGCTCAGCCGCCGCGCCTCGTCGAGAGCCGCCGGCCCGGCGTCGATGAGGGCCAGCATGTCGCGAAAATGCGCCGCCGGGCGGCTGGCGGTGAAGTCGACGACCTCGCCGTCCCTGACGAGCGCGCCGATATGGCGTTGCGCATCCTTCGTCTCGAATGTCACGAGCTTCACGGCTCAACCTCCCTCATGTGCGCTGGTCTTCTGCCGGCGTTGCCGCCGCCGTCGGTCAGTGATCGTGGTCGTGCGCTCGGCCGCAGCCGCAGGCCTTGGCCTTGTGCCAGCGGGACATGTCGGCCCACAGCTGAAGCGGGCCCGGCTCGTCCTTCAGGCCGAACTCCCGGTAGAGCGAGGCGACGTTGATGACGATGCGCTCGGGATCGATCCAGTCGGCATAGGGATCGAGCGAGATCTCCATCGCGGCATCGTAGTAATTCAAACCGGAATCGTAGAGCTTTCTCGCCTCGGTCTCGATGTATTCGAGATAGCTCCTGAAGTGCCGTACGCCGTTCTTGTCCGTGATGGCGCCATGCCCGGGCACGACGATGTCGACGTCCCAGCCGAGGATGGTGTCGCAGGCCCGGATCCAGTTGCCGATCGGACCGGCCCACAGCACCGGGTGGCCGCCGACGAACATGATGTCGCCGGTGAAGACGGTGCGGTCCTGGGGAACGTAGACCAGGGTGTCGCCAGGCGTGTGGGCGGGGCCGACGTGCAGGCACTCGACCGCCTTGTCGCCGACCTTGAGCGAGAGATGCGTCTCGAAGGTCTGCGTCGGCGCCGTGTAGACCACGTCGTCGAACTTGAAGTTCTTGCCCATCACGTCATAGAGGAACTGCGCGCCTTCGCCCAGCTTGTCCCGGTTCTTGACCATCTCGGCCAGAAACGCGGGCGGGCGCTCCAGCATCTCCTCGGCAGTGGCGACCGTCGTGATGATCTGGGCGCCCTCGACGAGCTGGTTGCCGAAGGTGTGGTCGCCGTTGGCGTGCGTGTTCACCAGCGTGCCGATGGTGCGTGCGGCCGGCACCGCATCGCGCATGGTGTCCAGCATCTCCCGAGTCAGCTGCAAGTCGAACAGCGTATCGACAAGAAGGTTGGCCTCGCCGTCGACGATCAGGCCGGCGTTGCTCCATCCCCAGCTGCCGTCGGGCTGCAGATAGGCGTAGCAGCCGTTGCCGAGATCATGCAGGCCTTTGGTGTATTGCCACCTGGGCATGGACGTCGCTCCCTGTTGTTCGATCTTGATGCCGCCGTCGGTGATCAGGGCGGCTAGAGCGCTTTGCAATTGGGTGGACTCACCCAATCGCAAAGCGCTCCAGATTCAAAAGACGATGAGCATTTCTCTGCCATTGGATGGGTCCATCCAATGGCAGAGAAATGCTCTAGCTGTCCGTCGGCGGCCGGAAGGCGCTCACGACGAAGGCGATGATCTGCGCGATCAGTTCCTGCCGGTCGGCCGCATCGGCGATGCCGCCGGACAGGTTCTTGAGGCGGTTCTCGGGGGCGCAATCCGACACCACCGAGAGGATGGCGCCCAGGGACAGATGGTAACGCCAGTGGATCTCGGCCTCGCTCAGGTGCGGGCAGACCCGGCGCAGGAGGCCGATGGTCCGCAGCGCCACCGCATCGAGATGCTTGTTGCCGATCTCGCGGGCCACGGCGAGCTGAGCGAGCCGGTGCTCCTGGATGATGTAGACCAGGAGCCGCCGCTGCTCCTCGTCCCCCTCGGTGTAGGGCCTGATGAGGATACGGAAGATGGCCTCGACCGTGATGGGCTCGGGGCCCGCCTCGAGCGCATCGTAGGCGCGGTGGCGCGCTTCACAGTTCGCGAAGGTGAGCGCGTCGAAGACCTCGTAGGCCAGGCCGTCCTTCGAGCCGAAATGGTAATTCACTGCGCCGAGGCTGATGCCCGCCTCCTCGGTGATCTCGCGCATCGTGGTCTGCTGGATGCCGTTCATCGCGAAACGCCGCGCGGCGGCCTTGGCGATGGCTTCGCGCGTTTCGCTGTCGGCGGGATTGATCACTCGTTTTGAACGCATGTTCAGAACGTAGCATCGCGATATGAGGGCGTCAACGGCGGATGCGGAGCCTGGCGCAGTGCTTGGTCGGCTCGGGGAGATCCGGATAATCCGTGCTGCGCCCGGAGCGGGCAAAGCAAACGACGTGATCGATGCCGGAAGCTTTTGTCTTGAAGCGTGAGCGCGTTTGCGCTGCCCCTACTCCCTAGAGCATTTCGCCATTGGATGGACCCATCCAATGGCGGAGAAATGCTCATAGTCTTTTGAATCTGGAGCGCTTTGCGATTGGGTGGTTCCACCCAATCGCAAAGCGCTCTAGCGGGCAGACACATTTCGACGGGGCAGATTCCGCCGTCGTTGAGGCGGTGGAAGCCACGCCCCACCAGCCCCTCCCCTGCGGTCAGGACAGTCCCCCTCGCGGCGGTCAGTGCGCCAGCAGCAGGGGAACGTCGGTCAGGGTGATGACGTCGCGCGTCGTGCCGCCGGTGAACCATTCGCGCAGGCGCGAGTGGCCGTAGCCGCCCATGACGATCAAGTCGGCGGAGAGGCGGTGGGCCTGCTCGAGCAGCACCTCGGCCGCGACGCGGCTGCCGCGATCGACCGGATGGACTTCCACCTTGGCGCCGTGACGGTCGAGGTGGGCGGCGAGGTCGTCGGCCGAGCGCGCCACCAGCTCATCGTCCCTGACGATGGCGTAGACGATGTCGGTGCGCGTCGAATGGGTGATCAGCGGCATGGCTTCGGCGACCGCGCGTGCCGCTTCGCGGCAGTCGCGCCAGCCGATCAGGACACGGCGAATCGTGTCGGGCGCGCGCCGGCCGGGCGGGATCAGCATGATGCCGCGGCCGCTCTCCAGCAGCACCGCTTCCACCAGTTCCGCCCAATCCCCGGCCGCGTCGCTCCGGTAGGGGCAGCTGGCCACGAACAGATCCGCCCAGCGCGCCTGGCGGGCGGCGTGCCGGGCCAGGTTGGCCGGCCGCTCGTCGAGACGCCTGATCTCGGTCGGCACCTCCAGGCGGCCCAGCCGATCGGAGAGGCGCGCCGCGATGGCGTCGCCCTCGCGCCGCAGTTGCTCCTCGATGTCGGCGACCACCGAGACGGCCGCGGCCCCGGCCTCGATCGGCATCACCGTGGCGTAGTCCGGCAGCGGATTGGTGAACAGGCCCGTGACATGCGCGCCGATCGCCGTCGCCACCGCCTCGACGTGGCCCAGGCGAACCTCGTCCTCGGCCGTTCCGTCGAGATGCACCATCAGGTCCTTGATCATCGCCGTCATCCATGGGTAAGGCGCGGGCCCTTAGCGGGGCGCATCCGGCGGATTTGCAGTTCGATGCCATTCATGGCATCCGCGTTCCGGAACTTCAAATCCGGAGACCGCGCAAGCGCATGGATCGGCTTCGGCGAGCAGAGGTTGCGCCGCGCCCCGGTCGAGTGCAAGTGCAGGGAACCGACGTCGCGACGAGGGACCTGACGCTGTGGAGTGCCGGTCACGAGACGATCGCCGCCGCCGTGCTAAGAGCCGTGAAGACGGCGTGCGTCCCGTGATCGGGGGCGGCGTCCCCGCCGCCCGGACGGCTCCATCTCCGCGCCAAGCGCTTTAGGCCACGATATGCACGACCCTCTTCCCGGCGACAGCGAGCGCCCCGCAAGCCCCGAGGACTCGGAGCCGCTGGTCCTGCAGCATTACATGCCCTACCGCTTGGCCGTCCTGTCCGAGGCGGTCTCGCAGGGGCTCGCCAAGCACTATGCCCGCCGCTTCGGCATCGCCATTCCGGAATGGCGCGTGCTCGCGGTGCTGGGCGAGTACAAGCGGATGACCGGCAAAGCCATCGGCCAGCACACCCGCATGCACAAGACCAAGGTGTCGCGCGCCGTCTCCACCCTGGAGAAGCGCGGCCTGGTCATCGGCGAGGTGAGCTCCAACGACCGGCGCGAGATCAACCTGTCGCTCACCGACGAGGGCTATGTCGTCTATCGGCAGATCATTCCCGTCGCCCTCGCCTACCAGGAGAAGGTGGTGGGCGGCCTGGCGGACACCGACATCGCGGCGCTCAACCGGGTCATCGACGCGATCTTCGAACGGGTCGACGCACCGGATTAGAGGCTTCCCGGTCGGTCCATGGCCGCGCCTCCCGCGACGGTCGATCGCAGCCGGACGCCTTGTCCGCCGTTCATGCAACGTTATAACATTTTTCGTCGGACGGACGGGATGCTCCGCCCTGCCCGCTTCCCACGGCTCAAGGAACAACGCCATGGCTTGCAATTCAGACCGGGTCCAACGTCGCCCCGGACAGGACGCGACCGGCACGACGCGACGCGCCGTCACGGGCGCGCTGGCGCTCATCGCCGCGGCTCTCGTCGCTCCAGCCGCGTTCGCGGCCGAGCCGCTGCCGGTCGTCGCCTCGTTCTCGATCCTGGGTGATCTGGTCAAGCAGGTCGGCGGCGATCATGTCGCCGTCGATGTCCTGGTCGGCCCGGACGGCGACGCGCACGTGTTCTCGCCGGCGCCGGCCGATGCCAAGAAACTCGCGGCCGCCAAGCTCGTCGTCGTCAACGGCCTCGGCCTGGAGGGCTGGATCGCGCGGCTGATCAAGGCGTCCGGCACCAAGGCGCCGGTCGTCGTCGCCTCCCAGGGGGTGAAGTCGATCAAGGGCGAGGACGAGGATCATCCGGGCCATGAGGCGATCGATCCGCACGCCTGGCAGAACGTCGCCAATGCCAAGATCTACGTGGCCAACATTCGCGACGCACTGATCAAGGCCGACCCGACCGGCAAGGCCGGCTACGATGCGCGGGCCACCGCCTACCTGGCCGAGCTGACCAACGTGGACGGCGAGGTGAAAGCGGCCATCGCCGCCATCCCGCCCGACCGGCGCCGCATCATCACCACCCACGACGCCTTCGGCTATTTCGCCCGCGCCTACGGGCTGGAGGTGATCGCGCCCCAGGGCGTGTCGACCGAAACCGAGGCCTCGGCCAAGGACGTGGCCCGCGTCATCAGCCAGATCAAGACGCAGAAAATCCCGGCGGTGTTCCTGGAGAACATCTCCGATCCGCGCCTCATGGACCGCATCGCCCAGGAGACCGGCGCCGCCATCGGCGGCAAGCTGTACTCGGACGCTCTTTCGCCCGCCGGCGGCCCGGCCGCCACCTACGTCGACATGATGCGGTCCAACAGCGCCGCGTTCAAAGCAGCGCTGACGCCGAAGTCTTGACCCGGGCGCTGCGCCATCGCGGGGTCTCACCAGACTGCGAAACGCTCTAGCTCCGCACCGAGATTTTGACGCTTGAGCCCATTGCAGCAAAGGCTGCTGCGGCTCCAGCCGCGAACCTCTCCCCGCAAGCGGAGAGAGGGGTGGCGAGCGGCTCTGTTGACGCTGACCCGTCAAATCCTCTGTGCAACACTACTAGCGCGCTCCAGCGCCTCCCGCGCCGCCGCCGCCACCTGATCGGGCGGCGGCGTGGCGTCGATCCTGGCCCAGCCGATCGCACCGGTCTCGTAATGCTGCTGCGCCCGCACGGTGTCGGCGCGGGCGTCGGACGCATCGCCGCGGCGGGCCTCGACGCGCCCGACGAGCACGTTTTCGGGCGCCGTCAGCCAGAGCCCGGTGAACGGCACGCCGGCAGCCTGCGCCACGGCTTCGATGGCGGCGCGCTCGTCGGGACGCGCATAGACGGCATCGACCACCACGGCGGCCCCGGCCGCGAGCGCTGTGGCCGCCTTGCGCGCCAGCGTGGCATAGACCCTCTCGCCGGTCGCGGCGTCATAGGCCTCGGGCGGCAACGGCTCGGTCTCGCCGACGCCGAACAGGCGCTTGCGCTCGATGTCGCTGCGCAGGTGAACGGCGCCGGGGGCAAAGCCGAGGCGGGGAGCGAGACGCGCCGCGAGCGTGCTCTTGCCGGTGCCGGAGAGGCCGGCCACGGCCACCAGCCGGGGCGCCGAGGGCGCCAGGAAGCGCTCCGCCAGATCGAAATAGCCCGCGGTCGCACGGGCCTCGCGGTCGCGCGCGGCGCCGTCGAGGTGGTCGAGACCGGCAGCCGTGACCTTGGCGCGGATCGACGCGCGGATCGACAGGAACAGGGGCAGCGCCGCCAGCCCCGCCAGATGCGCCTCGTCCGCCAGCCAGAGGTAGCGGTTGAGCAGCCCGTTGCTCTGGTCGGCAAAGCCGCGGTGGACGAGGTCCATCAGCAGGAATGCCAGGTCGTAGAGCAGGTCGCAGGTGGCGATGCGCTCGTCGAACTCGATGGCGTCGAACAGCGTCGGCTTGCCGTCGAGCAGAACGATGTTGCGCAGGTGCAGGTCGCCATGGCAGCGGCGGACATAGCCAGCGAGGCAGCGGTCGACGAGCAGGTCCCGGTTGCGGGCGAATGCCTCGTGCCCGGCGGCGACGATGGCCTCGGCCCGGTGCGGCTCGAACAGCTCGGGGTATTCGGCGAACGCTTCGGCGTTCTGGTCGAGGTACATGGCGTTGATGGCGACCTGGGCCGGATCACGCCGGCGCTCGCCAGCCTCGTGGGACGCGGCCACCACCCGCGCCAGATCGGCGATCAACGCCGCGGTCAGCCCGCCCGCCTCGGCGACCCGATCGAGTGTCTGATCGACCGGAAAGCGGTGCATCTTGACCGCCCATTCGACGACCTCGCCGTCGGCATCGTCTGCCGCTTCGCTGAGCCGGAGCCCGCCGGCGCCGCGGCGGATGGCGACGACGCCGATATAGAGCTGCGGCGCGTAGACGGCGTTGACGGAGAATTCGGTGCGGCAGGCCCGCTCCCGCCTGTCGAGGGTGGAGAAGTCGAGGAACGGGAAGCGGACGGCGCGCTTCACCTTGTAGACGAAGGGACCCGCCAGCACGACGACGGCCCCGTGCGTGTCGATGCGCACCGGCGGCGCGGCCAACCCATAGGTCGATGCCGACGACAGGAAGGCGAAGACCTCGCTCTGGTCGGCGACGACGTGTTGAGAAGCGCGCGGTTGATCGGTCGGCATCGCCGGTTCCCCTCGCAAGACCGATGCCCACTTTTGCGAACCAAGGGTCAACCGATCATGCCCCGGGCCTTAGACCATGATCACGCGCCGGTTTCCAACCGAATGGCGCCGGCCGCCTGTGGACAGCCGTGCCGAGCGCCTGATCGAGGCGTCCGGTGACCCCGACCTTACCGAACGCGCCCTCGGCGGCTCGGATCGAGGGCAAGTCTCGACGAGCTCGCCGCGCCCGCAGCCGGCAGCCCGGCTTACGGCATGGGCGAGATCTCCCGCTTCAGGCACTTCAAGGCGAACGACGACCGGCTGTGGCGGATTCCCGGCACCTTGTAGAGCCGCTCCCGCAGGAATCTTTCGTAGCCCGACGTGCCGTCCACGGCCACCTTGATGAGGTAGTCGTACTCGCCCGTCGTCAGATACGCTTCCAGCACCTCCGGCAGCTCGGCCAGGGCGAGGCCGAACCTCTCGAGCTGATCCTCGTCGTGCCGGTCCAGCATGACCTCGATGATGACGGTGTCGGGCAGGCCGAGCTGCGCCTGGCTGAGCACCGCCACGTAGCCCTCGATGTATCCTGCTTCCTCGAGGCGCTTGACCCGCGTCCAGCACGGACTGGCCGACAGGCCGACCTTCTCCGCCAGTTCGCTATTGGTCAGCCGCCCCTCCTTGCGCAGGGCGGCCAGGATGCGCCGGTCGATCGCGTCAAGGCCCTTGTCCTTCTGCATCGGCTCAGTCCCCTCCTCGGTCCGTCCAGGCCGCGCCCTCAACATGCAGTTATAATCTTCTGCCATACCTAAAAATTACGGATGATCCTTCTTTAAAATAACCAAAACGTCCAAACATTAGAAAGTTATTATGCCGATCTCCGGGTAATTTATATCACGTTGAAGGTGACAAGCGGGAAGGTGTCGGCGTGGCGTACCGGTTGAAGCTGAAGGTTCTGAGCATGCAGAGCGCCATCCGGGCTCTCGATCTCGTGCACCGGCTCGACGTGGGCCTGCTGGCCATGGAGACGGCTCGCGAGGACACCGGCTTCCTGGCCGACTTCACCTACGAAGCGCCCGGCGACGAGGCAGCACGCCACATCGCCGTGCGGATCGGCCAGATCGTGGGCGTCGTGACGGCGGAGCTGGCTGTACCCGGGGCGCCAAAAGTCGGACTGTTCGCGTCGGGCGCGGCGTCCGACCGGTGCGCACAGCCCGCGCCCAAAGCGTTGGAGCATTTCGCCGTCGGCTGAGTTCATCCGATGGCGACATGCTCTCGCGGATCGACCGGTCCTGACCGCCTGTCCGAGGACGGCAAATGAACGAGCTCCCGCGCAATCGTCCGCGCCTTGACCTTCACGTCCCCGAGCCTGCCCATCGGCCGGGCGAGCCCCCCGATTTCAGCACGCTCTCCATCCCCGAGGCGGGCGCCATGCCGCGCCCGGACGTCGCGGCCCCCGCCGAGGCGACACGCGATCTCGCCTTCGGCCTCATCCGCGTGCTCGACGGCTCCGGCGCCGCCGTCGGCCCCTGGGATCCGCGCCTCGATGCGGACACGCTGCGGCGCGGCCTGCGGGCCATGATGCTGACGCGCGCCTACGACGAGCGCATGGTCCGCGCCCAGCGCCAGGGCAAGACCTCCTTCTACATGAAGTGCACCGGCGAGGAGGCGATCGCCGTCGCCCAGGCCTTCGCGCTCAGCCGCGGCGACATGTGCTTTCCCACCTACCGCCAGCAGGGGCTCCTCATCGCCCGCGGCTGGTCGCTCGTCGACATGATGTGCCAAGTCTATTCGAACACGGGCGACCGGCTGAAGGGACGGCAGATGCCGGTCATGTACTCCAGCAAGGAGGCCGGCTTCTTCTCCATCTCCGGCAATCTCGGCACCCAGTTCAGCCAGGCGGTGGGCTGGGCCATGGCCTCCGCCTACAAGGGCGACGACCGCATCGCGGCCTCCTGGGTCGGCGAAGGCGCGACCGCGGAGGGCGACTTCCACCACGCGCTCACCTTTGCCTCGGTCTACCGGGCGCCCGTCGTCCTCAACGTCGTCAACAACCAATGGGCCATCTCGAGCTTCCAGGGCCTGGCCGGCGGGGAGGAGACCACCTTCGCCGCCCGCGGCTTCGGCTACGGCCTGCCGACGTTGCGCGTGGACGGGAACGATTTCCTGGCCGTCCATGCCGTCACCCGCTGGGCCGCCGACCGGGCCCGCACCAATCGCGGCGCGACGCTGATCGAGCTGTTCACCTACCGGGCCTCCGCGCACTCCACCAGCGACGATCCCAGCAAGTACAGGCCGGCCGGCGAGGAGAGCACATGGCCGCTCGGCGATCCCATCGATCGGCTGCGGGAGCATCTCTATCGGCTCGGCGAGTGGTCGCCGGAGCGTCACGCCGCCCTCGCCGCCGAGGTGGAGGAGGAGGTTCGGGCCGCCGCGAAGGAGGCGGAGGCGCTCGGCACCCTCGGCGGCGGGCCAACCCTCAGCGCCGCCACCATGTTCGACGACGTGTTCAAGGAGATGCCCTGGCATCTGCGGCGTCAGCGGCAGGAGATGGGGGTCTGACATGCCGACAATGACCATGGTCCAGGCCATCAACTCCGCCATGGACGTCATGCTGGGCAGCAATCCCGACGTGCTCGTATTCGGCGAGGACGTGGGTTATTTCGGCGGCGTGTTTCGCTGCACCCAGGGGCTGCAGCAGAAATACGGAAGGCGCCGGGTCTTCGATACGCCGATCGCCGAGGCCGGTATCGTGGGGACCGCCGTCGGCATGGGTGCCTACGGCCTGCGGCCGGTGATCGAGATCCAATTTGCCGACTACATATATCCGGCCACCGACCAGCTCATCTCGGAGGCCGCCCGGCTCAGGTATCGCTCGGGCGGCGAATTCACCGCGCCGCTGACGGTGCGCACGCCCTATGGCGGCGGCATCTTCGGCGGGCAGACCCACAGCCAGAGCCCCGAGGCCATCTTCGCGCACGTGTGCGGGCTGAAGACGGTCATCCCTTCCACCCCCTACGACGCCAAGGGCCTGCTGATCAGCGCCATCGAGGACGACGACCCGGTCATCTTCCTCGAGCCCAAGCGGCTCTACAACGGCCCGTTCGACGGCCGGCACGACCAGCCCCTGAAGCCCTGGGGCGAGGATCCGCGCGCCCAGGTGCCGGACGGCTACTTCTCCATCCCCCTGGGCTGCGCAGCCGTGGTCCGCCCGGGATCGGACGTCACGGTGCTGGCCTACGGGACGATGGTCCACGTGGCGCTGGCGGCGGTCGCCCAGAGCGGCATCGATGCCGAAGTCATCGACCTGCGCACCATTATCCCGGTCGATATCGACACCATCGTCACCTCGGTGACGAAGACCGGCCGCTGCGTGATCGTGCACGAGGCCACGCGGACCGGCGGCTTCGGCGGTGAGCTGTCGGCGCTGGTCCAGGAGCACTGCTTCTACCATCTGGAGGCGCCGGTCGCCCGGGTGACCGGCTGGGACACGCCCTATCCGCACGCCCTGGAATGGCACTACTTCCCCGGCCCCGCGCGCGTGGCCGAGGCGCTGCGCCGTGCCATGGAGCCCTGACATGGGCCAGCTCTCCTTCAAGCTCCCCGACATCGGCGAGGGCATCGCCACCGCGGAGATCACCGGCTGGCACGTCAAGATCGGCGACGTGGTGCAGGAAGATGCGCCGCTAGTCGACGTGATGACGGACAAGGCGACCGTGGAGATCCCCTCGCCCGTGAGCGGGCGAGTCGTCGCTCTCTACGTCAAGCCGGGCGACACGGTGCCCGTGGGCGCCGAGCTGCTGACGTTCGAGACATCGGACACGGACCAGGCCGAGGCGCTCACGCCCGCGGCCGAGCCGACAACGGTCCAGCCGGCGCCACCCGCGGCGAAGCCGCCGCCGGCAAGCGTCCCGCCGACCGAGTCGCCCGCACCACAGGCCCTGCGCCGACACCCGCCGGAACCGGCGCCGCCGACGGCGTCCGTCCGACGCCCGCTGGCGTCTCCGGCGGTGCGCCGCAGCGCCTACGAGGCGGGCATCCCGCTTCAGTTCGTGACGGGCACCGGGCCGGGCGGGCGCATCACGCGCGTCGACCTCGCGCGCAGCCAGTCCGGCCCGGCCGCCCGAGCGCCTTCGCCGCCCCGGGGTGACGGCGTGGAGGAGGTCCCGATCATCGGGCTCAGGCGCAAGATCGCCGAGCGCATGCAGGACGCGAAGCGCCGCATCCCCCACTTCTCCTACATCGAGGAGGTGGACGTCACGGCGCTGGAGGACCTGCGCAAGACCCTCAACGACCAATACGGGGAGCGCCGGCCGCGGCTCGCGCTGCTGCCCTTCCTCGTGCGCGCCCTGGTGCGGACCGTGCCCGACTTTCCGGGGCTGAACGCCCGATTCGACGACGAGGCGGGTGTGCTGCGCAGGCACGAGGCCCTGCACGTGGGCATCGCCACGCAGACGCCGGCGGGCCTCGTCGTGCCCGTGGTGCGCCATGCCGAGGCATTGGACCTGTGGGCCTGTGCCGCGGAGATCGCCCGCCTCGCCGAGGCGGCGCGCGAGGGCAAAAGCACGCGCGACGAGCTTGGCGGCTCCACCATCACCATCACCAGCCTGGGGGCCCTCGGCGGCCTGGCGACCACCCCGGTGATCAACGCGCCGGAGGTGGCCATCGTCGGGGTCAACAAGATCGCCGTCCGCCCGGTCTTCGAGGGCGGCCAGTTCGTCCCCCGCAAGATCATGAACCTGTCCTCCTCGTTCGACCATCGGGTGGTGGATGGCTGGGTCGCGGCCGAATTCATCCAGCGGCTGAGGGCTCTGCTCGAACAGCCCGCGACCTTGTTCCTGGAGTGATCCAGTTCTCGGAGTGACCTCGTTCTTGGAGTAACCGATGACGACCGCGCTCAAGGCCAAGGTTCTCGTGGTCGGCGGCGGCCCGGGCGGCTACGTGGCGGCGATCCGCGCCGGCCAGCTCGGGCTCGACACCATCCTCGTCGACGAGGACGGCCTCGGCGGCACCTGCCTCCGGCGCGGCTGCATCCCATCCAAGGCCCTGATCCAGGCCGCGTCACGGTTCGCCGAGATGGCGACGGCGGCGCAGGGCGCCGACCCGGCGGGCATCCGTCTCGGCGCGCCGCCCACCGTCGACTTCGCGCGGACCGTCTCGTGGAAGGATGGGATCGTCGAGCGCCTGGGCGGCGGCGTGAGCGCGCTGCTGCGTCGCGCCAAGGTGCGCCTCATCGCCGGCCGCGCCGTCTTCACCGACGCCAAGACCTGCACGGTGGAGACCGCCGAGGAGCGCTTCGCCGTGACGGCGGAGAACGTGGTGCTGGCCACGGGCTCGGTGCCCGTCGAGCTGCCGGCCCTGCCCTTCGGCGGGGCGGTGATCTCCTCGACCGAGGCGCTGTCGCTCACCGCCCTGCCGCAGCGGATGGCGGTGGTCGGGGCGGGCTATATCGGGCTCGAGCTCGGCATCGCCTTCCGCAAGCTCGGCGTCGCCGTTGCGATCGTGGAACAGCAGGAGCGCATCCTGCCGCTCTACGACGCCAAGCTGACCGATCCGGTGCGGCGCAGCCTCGACCGCCTGGGCATCGCGGTGCACCTGTCGGCCAAGGCGCTCGGCATCTCGGACGGACAGCTGCGGCTGGAGACCGCGGCCGGCGAGGCGGCGACGATCGAGGCGGACAAAATCTTGAGCACCGTGGGGCGCCGCGCGCGGCTGGACGGCTACGGCCTCGAGCGGATGGCCGTGGACACCCGTGACGGCTGCATCCTGGTCGATGACCAGTGCCGCACCGCCATGCGCGGCGTCTTCGCCATCGGCGACGTGGTGGGCGAGCCGATGCTCGCGCACAAGGCCATGGCGCAGGGCGAGATGGTGGCGGAGATCATCGCCGGCCGGCGCCGCCGCTTCGATCCGGTCGCCATCCCGGCGGTCTGCTTCACCGATCCCGAGATCGTGACGGTGGGCGCCTCGCCCGACGAGGCCGGCGCGCCGGCCCGAGCCGTGGTCGGCACCTTCCCGCTCCTGGCGAACGGGCGCGCCCTCACCATGGATGCCGAAGCCGGCTTCGTGCGCGTGGTGGCGCGGCGCGAGGACCACGTCGTCGTCGGCATCCAGGCCGTCGGCGCTCACGTCTCGGAGCTCGCCGCTGCCTTCGTGAGCGCGGTCGAGATGCCCGCAACCCTGGAAGACGTGGCCGCCATGGTGCATGCGCACCCGACGCTCGGTGAGGCCTATCACGAGGCTGCGCTCAGCGCCCTCGGCCACGCCCTTCACGCATGAGGACGCAACGGCGAATGATCCGGACCCTAGAGCATTTCCGCGTTTCTCCGAATCGCGGAAATGCTCTATCTACTTACTTTATCGCATTTTCTTCACGCGAACCGGCATCCACTTCGCTCGAAAATGCTCTATCGAACGCCGGCGTCCAAACCGTCGACCGCGCTTGTCTCACCATCGATCGCACGCGCCAATCGGTCGGCCGTCACGGGCCCCAGCGTAAATCCCTGATGTCCGTGACCGAAGTGGAGCCACAGCCCCGGATGACGTTTGGCTTCGCACACCAGCGGCAGCATGGTCGGCAGGCATGGCCGCGTTCCCGACCAAGGGATGTCTTCGAGGGGCTCGCTCAAATTCACAAGTGACCTCGCCACGGCCTCGCCCCGTGCCAACTGGCGGGGATTGGTCTGTGGCGTGCCCGCGGACAAATCGGCGGCCGTCGCAATCCGCAGGCCCTTGAGCATGGGCGATAGAACCACGGAATGATCCGCCAGGAGCATGGGACGGCTGAGACCGTGATCACCGCCGTAATGGCGATGATAGCCGCGCTTGCGCACCATCGGCACATGGTATCCGAAGGCCTTGAGCAGATCCGGGGACCACGGGCCGAGAGCGACGACGACACGTTCCGCGCTTTCGCCGGCGGCGCGCCACCCGCGTCCGGATTGCGCGAGCGAAAAGGCGTCGCCGCTCACGATCTTGCCGCCCCGTCTCTCGAACAGCTTCGCGTAGGCGCCGACAAGCTCTCCGGGAGCGAGGCAAGTCCATGGCGACGTCCAATGGATGGCGCCCGCCAACGCGGTTCGCAGGCCGGGCTCTGCGCGCGACAGCGCTGCCGAATCGGCGGCGGCGAATTCAAGGCCGTACTGACGCTTCCGCCGTTCGGCCTCCACGACGGCGGCGCCAAGCCCGGCCTCCGTCGCGTGGACCTCCCAGTAGCCGTCTCTGCGGATGAGGTTATCGGCACCGGAAGCCGCAATCAAAGCGGCGTGGCGCGGCAGGGCCTCGGACACAAGCTGCTGCCATACAGGAATGGCCCTTCGCAGGAAGGCCGGCGCCGACGAGCGCCAATAGGAGTAGAGCGCCGGCGCCTGACGTGGCAGCGAGCGCCAGTCGATATGGACGGCATTCTTCCAGCCGAACGCCATGCGCAGCAAGGTCAGCGGGCTCGCAGGGAGAGCGTAAGGTTCGACGGCCTCGGCCTGGATGATCCCGGCATTGCCGTAGCTGGTTTCAGATCCCGGAGGCGACCGGTCGACGACCACACAGTCATGGCCTCGGTCCTGCAAGGCCAGGGCCGTGGCAATGCCCACCATGCCCGCCCCAAGAACAATGGTCTGCGCCATGCGCACTCCCAACAAATTGTCCGTATGAACGTGCTCGCCGGATAAATCCCGGCTCTACCGTAGAGCCGACGGAAATCCAAACATTCTTTGCTTCGTCCCTGTGAGGATTACGGTTCTTGTCTCATCAACTCAAGAACCGCTTTCGCGCGTCCGGCATCGAAGATCTCCGCCCTGCCGATGAACACGAGCTGCGTAACAACGACAGGCTTGATCGCCGGGGCCAGGCTGGCACGCTGGCCGACGAGTTGAAACAGATAGCCTTGTCCAGGCTTTTCCGCGATGGAGAAAAACCCCTTCGCGCGCGCCAGTTGCGGGGCGAGAGACTGAATTGCGAACTGAAAACGCTGCAACGAAATAGGCGCTGGACATGTCCATTCAAGGCGCGTGAATCGGTCATCCCTGATATGCGAGAGCGCCCCGAGGCCATGCGTTTCTCTGTGCTGCGATCCGGCACCGAGCAGCAGGTCGATCGGAACCCCGCCATTCTCGTCCGCCGAAAAAACCAGCTTCTTGTGCAACGAGCCGAGCATCGCACGCAGGGACACCAGGTTGTTTTGGTCTGCGCTCGCCGTCTTGCTCAAAACCACGAAGTCGGCGGAACGGAGTTGCGCGTTCCAGAGTTCATCCGTCGGGTCATGGTCCTCGGCATCGACGACTGTCACCACGGCGTCGAGTCTGACAGCTTCGCGCAAGACCGGATCGAACAGCGCTTCCATTATGCCGCGGGGATCGGAGATCCCGCTTGCTTCGATCACGATCCCATCGGGCGTCGCTTTCAGCGAGAGGATTGTCCGCAAGGTGCGCAGCAGATCCCCCTGAAGCGAGCAACAGATGCAACCGTTCGTCAGGCCGTAGATGGGCTGGCCGGTGAGCGACAGGATGGCTTCGTCGATATTGATCGAACCGAAATCGTTCACCACCGCAGCGAGCGTGCGTCCGTGATCCGCTTGGAGGATGCGATTGATCAGTGTGGTCTTGCCGGCGCCGAGCGCGCCGGCGACGAGCAGGACAGGAACAGGATCCCGAGGGTGCCCGTCGATCACCGGCTTACACGCCGCATCGCAGGGCGCGGCCCGGCCTCACCTGCGTATCGAGCCGGCCGCCAAGTATGACTGGCGTGCCGGCCACGATCACCGCGTCCATGCCGACGGCATGCGCGGTCATATGGGAAAAACTGGCTCTGCTTGCGACCGTCTCCGGATCGAAGACCAGAACATCGGCATCGCACCCGTCCTGAAGACGCGCCTTGCGGCGCATCTGGGGCAAGCAACCCTCGAGTATTCTGCTCGGCAGGATCGTGCACTTGGCGAGCGCGTCCATCAGACCGATCTTGCCGAGCGACCTCTGGTACTCGCCGAGAAACTTGGTGAACGTTCCCGCCGACCGAGGATGTGATGACAGCCTGCTCGGCAGGGGCCACTCCTCGCCGCGGTAGATGGACCCGTCGGGCTCGACCCAAGGCATCGCGTCGGACGCGATCGATCCACCCGGGTATAGAACGGACAAGTCGAGCAGCTCCTGATGGCTCTCGCTTCGCTCGAGATCAAGAAAATGCCATACCACCAAAGCGGCGGGGTCGACCTCCCGGGCCGACAGCAGGTCGGCGCGATCCTTCATGTGGTGCCGATTGTGGATCAGTTCGATGCTGTCGTAGGTCGAGCCAGTTCTGTCGGTGAAATCGGGAGCGGCAAAGAAGCTGGCGGATACGACGGTAGATCCCGTGCCGTATGGATAGGCCTCCACTGTTATGGGCAGCCCTTTGGCCTGGGCATTCTGGAGCAACTCGCGACACCGCCTGATATCGTGCAGCGACGTCGAGTTCAGATGGCAGATGTGCATGTGAGCGCCGGTTGCAGCTGCGTAGCCGATCAGTCTGACGTACGCCTCCTCCGAGCTCTGCGGATCCTTGTTCGACATGAACGGGACGTGCGTGAATGTCGGCGTTCCCGTCCTTGCCGCGATCTCGCAGACCTGGGTCATTTCCTTGACACCGGCCCCCGGCGCATAACCATGCGGAATGCCGATCCCGATGCCACCTTCGCGCAGCCCCTTCTCGATGACGGCGCGAATGTCTGCGATGTGCGACGGCGTCGCGATGTTGGTCGACCAGCCGCCCCGGTTGTCGGACCCTTCCCCCATCATTTGCATGGAATGCTTTTGCGGGTCCGGGACGATGCCGGCCATGACCTCCTTGCGAGCGAATATCCAGCCCACCGAGGCGCCGTAGTTCAGGACGCGCCTCTCCCTGTCCTGCCGGTAGTACCAGGCCCCCACGGGGAGGACGCCGACCTCCAATTCAAGAGCCGTGGTCACCCCGTCGAACGCCTGCATCCAGTCCGCCGCCACGGATTGGCCGTGCGCATGGATGTCGACAAAGCCTGGGCAAACCGTCTTGTTCGAAGCGTCGATGACCGTGCCGCCCGTAGAGGCTGGAATCAGACCGATTGTCGCGACGACGCCCGAGGCAATTCCAACATCGGCGATCTCGTCCCGCCCGCTTTCGGGGTCGAGGACGCGGCCCCCCTTGATCACGATATCAAATCGGCGGTGCGGCAACTCTCCGGACTCCGCAATGGGTTGAGGTCAGGTGCGCCGCAATGCAACGTCGCCGGTCAGCCGCTTCAGCCTATTTGCTGGGAACACTTCGTTCAGGTCTTGAGTCTTTGAGCGGATGGATGGCCGGGTCCTTGCAATATAGCTGAAGCGGCCGACTAAGGCCGATGGCTGCGGCGACATCTCCCGCTAAGCGAATGAAGGCGTCCTCGCCGCGGCCGCCTTGACGACGTCGAGCCGTCGCGCCTGCCCCGCCTTCATCCTCCCCTTCGCCAACGCGACCACCTCCGCGGGCGCGGTTTCCGGCGAACCCGCGTTAAAAGGTGGTGCCGGATTATACTCCAGCCGCAGCTGGATCGCTTCGGCGGTCGGACGGTCGACCAGTCTGGAAACGACTGTCAGGCCAAGATCGATGCCCGCAGTCACACCGCCACCCGTAATGCGGTTGCGATCGATGCAGACACGATCCCGAGAGATCGTCGCGCCAAGAAGAGGCAGCGCTTCGACCGCGCTCCAGTGCGTGGCTGCGCGATAGCCTTTCAACAACCCGGCCGCCCCGAGCACAAGTGATCCGGTGCAAACCGACGTGACATAACTCGCGTGCTGAGCCTGCTCGCGCAGGAAGTCCAGAACCTCATCATCCAACAGCAGGTCATCGGTGCCATAGCCGCCAGGCACACAGATGACATCGAGCTGCGGGCAATCGGCGAAGCTGATCGTCGGCGTTATGGTGAGGGGGGTGTCGCTCGAAACCGGCTCGATGCGCTTCCAGACCAGATACACGTCGGCATCGGGTACGCTCGAGAACACTTGGAGCGGACCAGTCATGTCGAGCTGCGTTATGCGAGGGAATACAAGCAATCCTATCTTAAGTCGTTTCGACATTTTGGAGCCTTTGGCAGCCAGCTTGACGACAGCACCTTGCCATGGCTCCCTTCCATTAGAAACGACGCAGTTCCCTCGTTTGCGGACGTGGCCATGATCGGCATTCTGATTTTTCCGGACTTCCAGTTGCTGGATGCAGCCGGTCCGGTCTCGGTCTTCGAGATTGCCCGACGCTTCGCTCCGATGGCACCACAGGTCCGGATGCTCGCCGTCAATGCAGGGCCGGTGCGAAGCTCCGCCGGGGTCGAGATGCTTGCATCCGGCCTGCGTTCTGCGGACTCCATCTCGACCTTGATCGTCGCAGGCGGAAATGGTGTCGACACGGCGACCGATTGCAAGAAGACTCTCGCCTTCGTACGCCGGCTGGCTCGACGCGGCGTGCGCGTCGCGAGCGTGTGCTCCGGCGCTTATATTCTTGCTGAGGCGGGTCTTTTGGATGGCCGCAAAGCCACGACCCATTGGTGCCGCGCGCAGGATTTCGTCTCACGCTACCCGAAGGTAAAGCTGGATCCCGACCGGATTTTTCTTCGCGACGGCGGTGTCTGGACGTCCGCTGGAATTACCGCCGGGATCGATCTCGCGCTCGCGATGGTTGCTGAAGACCACGGCGACGCCGTTGCCCAGGATACGGCCCGGCAGCTCGTGCTCTACCATCGCCGCAGCGGCGGCCAATCCCAGTTCTCGTCGCTGCTGGAGCTGAAGACGCCAAATGGCCGCTTCGGCACATTGCTCTCCTGGGCACGCGAACATCTCGATACGTCTCTCACGGTTGAACGACTGGCCGAACGTGCGGGTCTGAGTCCGCGCCATTTTGCGCGGATTTTCACCGCCGAAACGGGCTCGACGCCATCAAAGGCCATCGAAAGGCTTCGCCTGGAGGTGGCTCGCGAGCGGGTGCAGACATCGGGCGACCTGATCGAGCGTGTTGCCGAGACGACGGGCTTCCGCGATCCCGAAAGGATGCGCCGCGCCTTCATCCGGGCGTTCGGCCAGCCACCGCGATCCCTGCGCCGCGCGGCTCGCAACGCCTGAGCGCACGACCACTGAGCGTCGATGTTCGGATCGGCTGTCGGCGCAGCGGCGGATAGGCTCGGCACGATGAAGCGCGCCCGGCCCATGGCAGAAAATGACGGAAATGCGGCGTTGTCGAGCATCCCTGCCGAGCGGTAGCTTGATGTCGCGAACAGCAAGAGTGCGGCGCGCGAAGCCGGCTTAACTCGCCCAACTAACGCTTTGTTGCACAACAAGAACGCATCGGCTGGTTCGGCAGGGGACCGCGAGAAATGGCGCACGACCACAATACATCATCTCGGCATGTCATTTTCAGTAAATTCGTGAAGTCGACGATAGGCGTGATCTCAGCTATCGCGCTCGGGAGCGGCGTTGCCACGGCCGAGATCTCCGGCGGGGTCGTCAAGATCGGCATCATCAACGATCAATCGGGGCCGCTCTCCGATCTGGCCGGTCTGGGCTCGGTCGCGGCCGCGAAGCTCGCGGTCGAAGACTTTCAGAAGCTGATGCCGTCTTTCAAGGTCGAGATCGTTTCTGCGGATCACCAGAACAAGGCCGATGTCGGCGCGCAGATCGTGCGTCGCTGGTATGACGCCGACGGTATCGACATGGTGGCCGACGTCGGAAACTCGGCGGTTGCTCTGGCGATCCAGTCCATCGCCCGAGAGAGGAACAAGATCGTCATCTACTCTGCCGTCGGTACGACCGACATCACCGGAAAGCAATGTTCCCCGACGGGGCTGGCCTGGCTGCACGACAATTACAACCTGGTTGCAGGTCCTATTCGAAAACTCGTCGGACAAGGTTTCGATACATGGTACTTCATCGCGGCTGACTATGCCTTCGGCAGGAACATGGTGGCGGAATCGGAGCGCGTGCTGGCGTCAGTGGGCGGCAAGCCGCTCGGCTCGGTTTTCCACCCCTTGGGCAATCCCGACTATGCCTCGTTCCTTCTGCAGGCGAAGGCCTCCGGCGCAAAGGTCATCGCCTTCGCCAATGCCGGCGAACAGCTCGTCAGCTCCATGAAGCAATGGAACGAGTTTGGCATGAGCTCCGGATCGCAGAAGCCGGTAGCGGAGCTCATGTTCCTGACCGACGTCCACGGCATGGGCCTGGCAACGGCAAAAGGCCTCACGACCGTCACAGCCTGGTACTGGGATCTGAACGACGACACCAGGGCGTTCGCCAAGCGCTTCTTTGCCCTACGCGGAGCGATGCCGACGGCGCCTCAGGCCGCGGTCTATTCGGCGGTATTGCACTATCTCAAATCGGTCGCGGCCGCCGGATCTGACGACACCGGCGCCGTCCTCGACAAGATGCGCTCCACGCCCGTGGACGATGTCTTCGCGCCCGGTGCCACGCTGCGGGCCGACAATAAGCTCATTCACGACTTTTATCTGGTTCAGGTGAAGGAGCCGGCCGAACTCGAAAAGCCTTGGGCCTACTACAAGGTGATCGAGAAGATCGAGGCCAAAGACGCATATCGCCCTCTGAGCGAGAGCGAGTGCCCCCTCGTCGGAGCGATGAAGAAATAAGTGATCCGAGCCCGCTCCGCTGCTCGGACGCTCATGGCGTCGCAGTCGGAGAGGATCATCGCCCGGCTAAGGGATGAGGGCGGATCAGGCCGGGCGGTGCAGGCGCACCTCCAGCGCCTAGAGCATTTCGCCATTGGATGGACCCATCCAATGGCAGAGAAATGCTCATAGCCTTTTGAATCTGGAGCGCTTTCTTGCGATTGGGTGAGCCCACCCAATCGCAAAGCGCTCTAGGGGTTGAGCAGCGTCGCCGGGCGGCCGCCGGCGAGCGTGGTCTCCACGATGTCGGCGACGCCCATGGCCATGGCGCGCATGCTGCCGTTGGTGATGCCCGCCACATGGGGGCTGAGCACCACGTTCGGCAGCTGGAAGAGCGGGTCGTCGGCGGGCGGCGGCTCCACCTCGAACACGTCGAGGCCGGCGCCGGCGATGCGGCCGTCGCGCAGCGCCTGCGCCAGCGCCGCCTCGTCCACCACGCCACCGCGCGAGGTGTTGACGATGACGGCGCTGGGGCGCATCGCCGCGATCTCCCGCGCCCCGACGAGATGGTGGGTCTTCGCGCTCAAGGGGACGTGAACCGACAGGACGTCGACCGTTGCGGCCAGCGCCGCCAAATCGTCGGCCTTCGCCACGCCCGCCTTGGCCATGTCCTCGGTGCTGACGAAGGGATCGTAGGCAGACACCGTCATGCCGAACCCGGCACCGCAGATCGTCGCCAGCACGCGCGCAATCTGGCCGAAGCCGACGAGACCGAGGCGCCCGCCGGTCAGGTCGCCGAGCCGGAGCGACCAGCGGTCGTTGAAGCGGTTCTCACGCACGAGGACGTCCATCTCGCGCACCCGCCGCAGCACGGCGAGCATCAGCGTCACGGCGCCTTCCGCCACCGCCGTCGAGTTGGCGCCGCCGGGGGTATTGGCGACCAGCACGCCGCGCGCGGTGGCGGCCGGCACGTCGATGTTGTCGACGCCCGAGCCGTGCTTGGCGATAAGGCGTAGCTTCGGCGTGGTCGACAGCCAGCCGGCGCCGATCTTCGAGGTGCGCACCACCGCCGCCGCTGCCACGGCGAGATCCGCGGCGGTCAGCGCCTCGCCCGGCAGCTTGAGCCGGAACGACCGCGCCAGGCGCCCGACCCCTTCCTCGTGGATGGGATCGAGGATGAGGATCAGATCGTCGTTGCCGTCCATGGTCGTGGTCTCGTTCTGCCGTTCTGATCGCGTTGGAATACCGCGGTCACCCGGGTCCCGAACACCCCCGACGGCACCGGCCAGTTGGGCGCGCGGCTTGGCCAGCAAGGGAGGCCCCGCTTGGCCAGTAAGGGAACGACCTCCTGCACCGACTTGAAGTCACGGCGTGACGCGACGACTTGAGGCAATCACTCGGGGCGACGACATCACCACGCCCGCATCGCCCGCGACGCCGGACAGGGCGGCGTCGCGGCGGGCTGCTTGGACGGTGCGGCTACTGCAGCGTCTCGTCCACCACCGAACGGACGCCGGGGGTGTTCTCGGCGAGCACGACAAGCGCCTTGCGCTCGTCCTCGGATCCGACCAGCCCCCAGATGTGGACCTCGCCGTCGCGCACGATGATGTTGCGCTCGCCGAAATCGGTCCAGGATTGCTGCTTCAGGCGCTCGAGGATGTCCAGGCGGATGGTCCGGTCGTCGTCGCTGGGCGCGGCGGCGGCGCTGCTCTGGGAGGCGAGCGCCTGGACGAGGTTGGACCGGCTGACGATGCCGACGATGCGGCCATCCTGAACGATCGGCACGCGCTTGATCCGATGGCGCTCCATCAGGGCGGCGATGTCGCCGATCGGGGTATCCTCGGCCGCCGTGACGACCGCCTCGGTCATCAGCTCCGAGACCTTCTTGCCGTGCGCGGCGGCGAATTCGTGGGCCAGCACATGGGCGGGCAGGATCGCCTCGATCCAGCGCGACCGATGCTGCTCCGTGCCGATCTCCTCCCGGTGCAGGAGATCGGCCTCGCTCAGAATCCCGACGAGACGGCCGTCGCCGTCGACCACCGGCAGTGCGCTGACGTCATGCCCGACCAGGAGCTTGACCGCGTCCGCGATCGTCATGTCCGGCGTGGCCGTCACGACGTCTTTCACCATCACATCGATCGCTTTCATCTCGCCCTCCGCTGGCCGGCCTTGCAGGCTGCGACGCGACGTGTGACTGCACGGCGCCGCTCGAGCCCTGATCGACATCAAGCACAGCCATATCGCTCTTCCATGACAGTTAGCGTCACGGGGGAAAGCGAGGCGATTCCTGCGTCACGGCCGGCCCCGGCCGCTCGAGATCATCGTGCAGAGCAGTTGGCGCTCAGGAGGCCAGTTCGTCCCGCAGCATCTCCAGCTCGAGCCAGCGATCCTCGGCGGCCGACAGCTCGCCCTGCATCTGTGCCGCCGCGGCGGAGAGCCTGTCGAAGGCCGTCCGATCGCGGGCGTAGAGGTCGGGGTCGGCGAGCTTGGCCTGCAGCGCCGTGAGCTTGGCCTCCAACGCCGCCATGGTCTTGGGCAGCGTCTCCAGGGCGTGCTTCTCGGCGAAGCTCAGTCGCCGCTTGCTCTCCCGCGCCGCAGTGGGCGCCGCTTCGGCCGCCCGCGGCTTGTCCGCCCGGCGCTCGCCCGGCCGCTCCCGAGTGGAGACGATGTCGGCGCCGCGCTGGGCGAGCATGTCGGAATAGCCGCCGGCATAGGTCAGCCAGCGCCCCTGCCCCTCCGGCACCAGCACCGCATCGACGATGCGATCCAGGAAATCGCGGTCGTGGCTGATCAGGATGACGGTGCCCTTGTACTCGCCGAGCATCTCCTCGAGCACGTCGAGGGTATCGAGGTCGAGGTCGTTGGTCGGCTCGTCCAGCACCAGCAGGTTGGACGGCTTGGCCAGCGCCAGGGCCAGCATCAGCCGCGCCCGCTCGCCGCCGGACAGCACGCGCAGCGGCGTGCGAGCCATTTCCGGCGGGAACAGGAAATCGCCCATATACGAGACGACGTGGCGCTGCACGCCGCCGACGCTCACCGTGTCGCCGCGCCCGCCGGTCAGCGTCTCGGCCAGGGTGGCATTGGGATCGAGGCTGTCGCGGCGCTGCTCCAGCGTCGCCATTTCCAGGTTGGCGCCGAGGCGGACCGTGCCGGTGTCCGGCGTCAGCGTGCCGGTGAGCAGGTTGAGCAGCGTCGTCTTGCCGGCGCCGTTGGGCCCGATGATGCCGAGCCGGTCGCCGCGGTGGACGCGCAGCGAGAGATCCCGCACGATCGGCCGGTCGCCGAAGGACTTGCCGATCCCCACGGCCTCGATGACCAGCTTGCCGGAGCCATCCGCCTCGGTCGCCGCCATGGCGGCCTGGCCGGTGGCGCGGCGGGCCGTGCGCCGGGCGTCGCGCATCGCCGCCAACTCGCCCATGCGGCGCATGTTGCGCTTGCGCCGGGCGGTGACGCCGTAGCGTACCCAATGTTCTTCGGAGGCGATCTTGCGGTCGAGCTTGTGCGCCTCCCGCTCCTCCTGCTCGTAGACGCTGTCGCGCCAGGCCTCGAACTTGTCGAAGCCGATCTCGGCGCGGCGCGTGATGCCGCGGTCGAGCCAGACGGTGGCGCGGGCCAGCCCGCCGAGAAAGCGCCGGTCGTGGCTGATCAACACCAGGGCGGTCCGGGACTGGGCCAGCTCGTTCTCCAGCCACTCGATGGTCGGCAGATCGAGGTGGTTGGTAGGCTCGTCGAGCAGCAGGATGTCCGGCGACGGCGCCAGCACCCGGGCGAGCGCCGCACGGCGCGCCTCGCCGCCCGAGAGATTGGCCGGATCGTCATCGGGGCCGAGGCCCAGATCCTCCACGTAGCGGGTCGCCGGGTACGGATCATCGCCGGGGCCGAGGCCCGCCTCCACGTAGGAGAGCACGGTGGCGTGGCCCGAAAAGTCGGGCTCCTGCGGCAGGTAGCGCAGGGTGGCGCCGGGCTGGAGGAAGCGCGTGCCGCCGTCGGGCTCGACCAGACCGGCGGCGATCTTCAGCAGTGTCGACTTGCCGGAGCCGTTGCGGCCCACCAGGGCCAGCCGCTCGCCCCGGCCCACGGCGAGCTCGGCGCCGTCGAGCAACGGCTGCGTGCCCAGGCGCAGGCGGATGTCGGCGAGGGCGAGGAGCGGCGGGGCCATGGCGTCAGTCGCCCGCGCGGGTCTGGTAGTCCTTGACGTCGCTGGCGCGGATCGCCGGCCAGCGCTCCTGCTCGTAGGTCAGCGAAAACGGGCTCGCCGCCATGAACACCGGCTCGCGGTCGAGGTCGAGCGCCATCGACGAGGTGTGCGCATCGATGAAGCGGTCGAGCTCCGCCTTGTCGTCGCAGGTGACCCAGCGGCAGATGGAAAAGCGCGTCGGCTCGTAATCGATCGGCAGGCCGTACTCGGCGGCGAGGCGCTCTTTCAGCACGTCGAGCTGCAGCGCGCCGACGACGCCGACGATGGCGCCGGATCCGTCCATGGGCACGAACACCTGCACCACCCCCTCCTCCGCCATCTGCTGGAGGGCGTCGCGCAGCTTCTTGGCCTTCATCGGGTCGGTCAGCTTGATACGGCGCAGCAGCTCCGGCGCGAAGCTCGGCACGCCGCGGAAGACGATCTCCTCGCCCTCGGTCATGGTGTCGCCGATGCGCAGCGTGCCGTGGTTGGGCAGGCCGACGACGTCGCCGGCGAAGGCCTCCTCGGCGATGGCACGGTCGCGGGCGAAGAAGAACTGCGGCGCGGCCAGGCTCATCGGCTTGCCGGTGCGCACCAGCTTGGCCTTCATGCCGCGCGTCAGCCGGCCGGAGCAGACGCGCATGAAGGCGATGCGGTCGCGGTGATTGGGATCCATGTTCGCCTGGATCTTGAAGACGAAGCCGGTCATGCGCGGCTCCGTCGGCTCGACCAGGCGCGTGTCGGCCTGCTGGCCGCGCGGCGGCGGCGCGAACTCGCCCATGGCGTCGATGAGATCGCGCACGCCGAAATTGCGCAGCGCCGAGCCGAAGAACACCGGCGTCAGGTGGCCCTCGCGGAAGCTCGGCAGGTCGAATGGCCGCAGCGCCTCGCGGGCGAGCCCCAGCTCCTCGGCGAAAGCGTCGCGCTCGTGCTCCGGCAGCATGGCGAGCAGGCGGCTGTCCTCCGGCCCGTTGACGGCGAAAGCCTCGGTATCGTCGTCGAGCCGGCGCACCAGGTTGCGGCGCAGGTCGTAGGTGCCGGCGAAGGACTTGCCGCGGCCGATCGGCCACGTCACCGGCGCGGTGTCGAGGGCCAGCGTCTTCTCGATCTCGTCGAGCAGGTCGAAGGGGTCGCGCGCCTCCCGGTCGAGCTTGTTGACGAAGGTGACGATGGGGATGTCGCGCAGGCGGCAGACCTCGAACAGCTTGCGCGTGCGTGCCTCGATGCCCTTGGCGGCGTCGATCACCATCACGGCGGAATCGACCGCCGTCAGCGTGCGGTAGGTGTCCTCGGAAAAGTCCTCGTGGCCCGGCGTGTCGAGCAGGTTGAAGACGTGGCCGCCGTACTCGAAGGTCATCACCGAGGTGACCACCGAGATACCGCGCTCGCGCTCGATGCCCATCCAGTCCGACCGCGTCGCCGCCCCACCGCGCTTGGCCTTGACCGCGCCGGCGAGCTGGATGGCGCCGCCGAACAGCAGCAGCTTCTCGGTCAGCGTCGTCTTGCCCGCATCCGGGTGCGAGATGATGGCGAAGGTCCGGCGGCGGGCGACGGCGTCCGCCTCGGGGGTCATGGCGTGAATGGTCATCGGTGGCGGCTCAGAGGCCGAGCATCCTCTTGCGCTGGGCGAGTGTGCGCAGGCGCAACGCATTGAGCTTGATGAAGCCCGCCGCGTCGCGGTGGTCGTAGGCGACAGCGCCCTCTTCGAAGGTCACCAGATCCTGGCTGTAGAGCGAATACGGGCTCTCGCGGCCGATGACGTGGACGCCGCCCTTGTAGAGCTTGAGCCGGACCGAGCCGGTGACGAACTCCTGACTCTTGTCGATCAGCACCTGCAGCATCTCGCGCTCCGGCGAGAACCAGAAGCCGTTGTAGATCAGCTCGGCATACTTGGGCATCAGCTCGTCCTTGAGGTGCGCCGCGCCCCGGTCGAGCGTGATGCTCTCGATGCCGCGGTGCGCCTGAAGGAGGATGGTGCCGCCGGGCGTCTCGTACATGCCGCGGCTCTTCATGCCGACGTAGCGGTTCTCGACCAGGTCGAGGCGGCCGATGCCGTTGATGCGGCCGAGCTCGTTGAGCTTGGCGAGCAGGGTGGCCGGCGACATCTTGACCCCGTCGACGGCGACGGGATCGCCTTTCTCGAAGTCGATGGTGACGATGGTCGGCGTATCCGGCGCCTTCTCGGGATCGACGGTGCGGGAATAGACGTAGTCCGGCACCTCGACGGCCGGGTCCTCCAGCACCTTGCCCTCGGAGGAACAGTGCAGCAGGTTGGCGTCGACCGAGAACGGCGCCTCGCCGCGCTTATCCTTGGCGATCGGGATCTGGTGATCCTCCGCGAACTTGATCAGGGCCTCGCGCGAGCGCAGGTCCCACTCACGCCAGGGCGCGATGATGGTGACGTCCGGCTTCAGGGCGTAATAGGCCACCTCGTAGCGGACCTGGTCGTTGCCCTTGCCGGTGGAGCCGTGGGAGACGGCGTCGGCGCCGGTCTTCTCGGCGATCTCGATCTGCTTCTTGGCGATCAGCGGCCGCGCGATCGAGGTGCCGAGCAGATAGAGCCCCTCGTACTGGGCATTGGCCCGGAACATGGGGAAGACGTAGTCGCGGACGAACTCCTCGCGCACGTCCTCGATGAAGATGTTCTCGGGCTTGATGCCGAGCAGCAGCGCCTTCTGCCGCGCCGGCTCCAGCTCCTCGCCCTGGCCGAGGTCCGCGGTGAAGGTCACGACCTCGCAGCCGTAGGTGGTCTGCAGCCACTTCAGGATGATCGACGTGTCGAGACCGCCGGAATAGGCGAGAACGACCTTGTTGACGGGCTTGGCGGACATGATCTTCCAATCGCGGGGGGTACGCTCGGTCGGCCGGGCTGAGAGTTTGAAGGCGCGGACTATACTGAGGGAAGGCCGCGGCGCAAGAAGCGGCTCCGGAGACGCCAAAGGCGGAGCCCGCCGCATCACCTTGACATTATTCCGCCTGCGCGGATTGGTGCGATGGGATAAGTGTGGAGAGGCCCGATGGCCACCATCGATATAGCGCGGCGGGTCTATAACCACAGCTGGAAGCTCGACCCGATCATCCGCAGCCTGCTCGACACGGACTTTTACAAGCTGCTGATGCTCCAGATGATCTGGGGCCTGTATCGGGACGTCCGCGCCGACTTCACGCTGATCAACCGGTCCCATTCGATCCGCATCGCCGACGAGATCGACGAGCGCGAGTTGCGCGAGCAGCTCGACCATGCCCGCACCCTGCGCCTCGCCAAGAAGGAGATGATCTGGCTCGCCGGCAACTCCTTCTACGGCCGCCACCAGATCTTCGCGCCGGACTTCCTGGCCTGGCTCGCCGACTTCCAGCTGCCGGAGTACGACCTCAGGCGCGAGGACGGCCAGTTCGTGCTCGACTTCGCCGGGCCGTGGACCCACACCACCATGTGGGAGATCCCGGCGCTCGCCATCGTCAACGAGCTGCGCTCGCGCGCCGCCATGAA
Source organism: Chelatococcus sp. KU-N122 (assembly GCF_055391085.1). Lineage (NCBI taxonomy): Bacteria > Pseudomonadati > Pseudomonadota > Alphaproteobacteria > Hyphomicrobiales > Chelatococcaceae > Chelatococcus > Chelatococcus sp. KU-N122. The sequence goes on from NZ_AP043981.1 coordinate 8,805,007, forward strand.
AGGCATGGGCCGCTTCGACCTCGACGTGCTCTACGCCCGCGCCAAGGCCAAGCTGTGGGAGAAGGTGGAACGGCTGCGCAAGCTGCCGGAGCTCAGGATCTCCGATTTCGGCACGCGCCGGCGCCACGGCTTCCTGTGGCAGCGCTGGTGCGTCGAGGCGCTGAAGGAAGGTCTCGGCGACGCGCTGCTCGGCACCAGCAACGTGCTGCTCGCCATGGACACGGACCTGGAGGCCATCGGCACCAACGCCCACGAGCTGCCCATGGTGCTGGCGGCGCTGGCGGACACGGACGAGGAGCGGCTGATGTCGCCCTACCGGGTGCTGGAGGCCTGGGAGCGCTACTACGGCGGCAATCTGCTGGTCGTGCTGCCGGACTCCTTCGGCACCACGTCGTTCCTGAAGCGCGCCCCGGACTGGGTGGCGGATTGGACCGGCTTCCGGCCGGATTCCAAGCCCCCGCTCGAGGGCGGCGAGGAGATCTGCACCTGGTGGCGGCTCAAGGGCCGCGACCCGCGCGAGAAGCTGCTGGTATTTTCCGACGCCCTGGACGTGGCGGCGATCGAGACCACCTACCACCACTTCCAGGGGCGCGTGCGCATGAGCTTCGGCTGGGGCACCAACCTCACCAACGACTTCGAGGGCTGCGCGCCGGGTCCCCGCGACGGGCTGAAGGCCGCCTCGCTGGTCTGCAAGGTCTCCAGCGCCAACGGCCGCCCCGCCGTCAAGCTCTCCGACAATCCGCAGAAGGCGACCGGCGAGGAGAGCGAAATCGCCCGCTACGCGCGGCTGTTCGAGTTCGAGGAGCCTGCCCGCGCCAAGGTGGCGTGAGACGCACGGCCGTCGCGGCACCCCACGGGCGCCTCACCGTCGTCGCCAAGTTGACGCTATTGGCGGGCAAGCTGGCCGGATCGCTCGCGCATGTCGATCCGGATGGGCTCATCCGGCCGGAGGGACGTGCGTCGCGCGCTTGAATCCGGAGCGCCGCCCTCGCGATCGGGTGTCTCCATCCAGTTGCAAGGCGCTCCCCGGGATGATGTGGGAATGAGCGACAGCCAATCGACGGTCGGCGACCGCCTTCGCCCGCCGGGCAACCGTTTCCTGCGGGCCGTGCGGCGAATGTTCGCCAGGACGCGGCAGGGTCCGCGAGGGCCGATCGTGCGCGACCTGCTCGATGTCGCGCGCGGCGTCAGCGGCGAGCGCACGACCGTCGGAACCATCATCGACCGGCTCGGCATGGAGGGGCTGGGCCTGGCGCTGCTGCTGCTGACGCTGCCCACCATGATCCCCCTGCCGGGGCCGGTCGGCCTCGTGCTCGGCGCGCTCATGGCGCTCATCTCGGTGCAGATCATGGCCGGCGCACGCCAGCTCTGGCTGCCCCGGATGGTGCGCGAACGGACCATCCCGGTGCCGACGCTGCGCCTCGCCATTGCCGCCGCCCTGCCGTGGATCGTCCGCGCCGAGCGCTGGCTCTGCGAGCAGCGCCTGTCGTTCCTGACCGGGCCGCGCGCCCGCATGGCGCTCGCTTTGCCGGTGCTGGCTCTGGCGCTCGCGATCATGGCGCCGATCCCCTTCGGCAACCTCGCACCGGCCATCGCCATGGTGGCGTTCGCGCTGGGCCTGATGGCCCGCGACGGCGCCGCCATCCTGGTCGGCCTGCTGCTGACCGTTCCAGCCCTTGCGGTGATCACGCTGCTGATCGTCGCGAGCACCTCCCTGATCGGCGGTGCCGCATCGATCGTGCGCTGACGCCGCGGCTCGGAGGCAGAACCTCCAGCGCAGCCGTTCAGTGGGCCGGCGCCGTGCGCTTCTTGCTCGCCCTGAGGTCGATGGCGCCGGCGATCGCCTCCGGCCGGGTGCCTTTGGCGACGATCTCGGTCTTCTGCACCTTCTGCGTGCTGGTCTTCGGCAAGGCCGGCACGAACAGCACCCAGCCCGGCGGCTTGTAATAGGATAGCCGTGCGTTGGCGTGATCGAACAGCGCCCGCGCCAGGGCCTCGCCGGCGGGATAGCCTTCCTTCGCCACCACGCAGGCCATCACTTCCTCTTCGCGGATGTCGTCGGGCACGGCGATGACCGCCACCTCCAGCACCGCCTCGTGCCCGAGCAGGGTCGCCTCGACCTCGGCCGCCGAGATGTTCTCGCCGGACCGGCGGATGATGTTCTTGTTGCGGTCGACGAAGAACAGCATGCCGCTCTCGTCCTGGGTGACCACGTCGCCCGTGTGGAACCAGCCGCCGTGCCACGCCTCGGCCGTCGCATCCTCGTTCTTGAGGTATTCGGTGAAGAAGCCGCGCCGGGGGTTCCCGCCCGACCGCCGGACCAGCAATTGGCCGGGCCGGCCGAGTGGCACGTCGACATCGCCGGCGTCGACGACACGTGCCTCCAGTTCCAGGCCTGGGCTGGTGCCGGGCCGGCCGAAGGCGCGGGTATCGATCAGCCGGGGCTCGACCGAGGCGATGAAGCCGCCGCCGGTCTCGGTCATGCCCCACAGCTCGATCAGCGGCAGGCCGAAGCGCTCCTCGAAGGCCCGGTGCAGGTTCGGCTCACAGCCGGCCCCCACCCCCAGCCGCACGCCGTGCGTGCGGTCGTAGGGCCCCGGCGGCAGCTTCATGAGCATGGCGGGAATGATGCCGAGGTAGTGGAAGATGGTGGCGCGGCTGTCGGCGAGCTCCTGCCACCACGAATGGGGGTGGAAGCGGTCGGGCAGGATCGAGCAGCCGCCGGTGGTCAGCGCGCCCATGAAGCTGAACACGCCGGCATTGATGTGGAACAGCGGCAGCGGGTTGTAGATGCGCTCCTCGCCCTCGCGCAGCACCAGAAGGCCGCCCCGCGTGCGATAGAGCTCGCCGACCAGATCGTAGTAGTCGTTGGTGACCACGCAGCCCTTGGGCCGCCCGGTGGTGCCCGACGTGTAGAACAGCGTGGTCTCGGTGTCGGGGCCCGGCGTCTCGCGGCGGGCGGCGGACGGGGCGGGCGGCAACGGCCGGTCGTCGGCGACCGAGCGCACCGGCGGTCGCTGCGCGCATTGCGCCGCGACGGCGCCGAGGTCATCGAGCCGGTGCGGCAGGGCGATGATCAGGCAGAGCTCGGAATGCTCGATGAGGTAGCGGCTCTCGTCCGGCCGGTAGTCCGGGTTGATCGGCACCGCGCCGACGCCGAGGCTGTTCAGGGCGAGGAAGTGGAAGTGGTGCTCCGGCCGGTTCTCCAGCAGCAGGCCGACCCGGTGGCCGACGCCGTAGCCCGCCGACGCATAGGCCTCGCGCAGCCGGCCGATTCGTTCGGCCGCCTCGGCGTAGCTGTATTCGACGCCCTCCGGCAGGTAGCTCCGGCTGGCCAACGGCCCGACCGCGACGAAGGGCCGGTCCGGCCACCGCGCGGCCACATCGGCGAACGTCTGATAGACGGTGCTTGCCATGACGCTCTCCTCCCAGCTCTTTTTTGCCCCGACCCGCGCTCATGGCCGGGTCAAGCCCGGCCATGACGCTGTGAGACCTCTCCGGCGGCTTCGTCGGCTCAGCGCGGCAGCGCGCTGTCGAGCACCGGTCCGAAGCTCTCGTAGCGCTCGCCGTTGAAGCGGATCAGCTGCAGCTGTTCGATGGGGAAGTAGTCGGTCGGGCTGGTGTTGATCTTGATGCCCGGCAGCAGCAGGTCCGGCGCGAAGTCCTTCAGGTTGGCCGCCTGCTTCATGATCGTCTCGCGCGACAGATCGCTGCCCGCCTGCTTCAGCACCTGCTCCATCACCTGGGCCGAGACATAGGCGTACACCGTGAGCGAATCCTTGCGGTCCGCCTCGGGGAAGTACTTGTCGAGGAAGGCGCCCCAGGTCTTGAAGGCGGGATCGTCCTTCCACGTCGGGTCGTTGGGGTCCTTCAGGTAGGCGCTGGAGATGATGCCCTTGGCGTTTTCCAGTCCTGCCGGCTTCAGCACCGAGGCGATCGACGAGGCGTTGGAGCCCAGGAAGTGCATGGGGTGCCAGCCGAGCTCGGCGATCTTGCGGATGGCCTGCGCGGCGAACTTCGGCGTCGTCATGTTCATGAACACGTCCGCGCCCGCCGCCTTGATCTGCAGCACCTGGGAATCGATGGTCGCGTCCGTGGTCTCGTAGGGAATCTTGGCGACGATCAACGACTTCTTGTCGCCGAGCCCGTCCTCGAAGCCCTTCAGCACGTCACGCCCGAAGTCGTCGTTCTGGTAGAGGATGCCGATCTTGGCATCGGGCTTGGCGGACAGGAGATATGTGGCGAACGCCCGTCCCTCGCTCTGGTAGCTCGGCTGCAAGCCCATGCTCCAGGGAAAGTTCTTGGGATCGCCGAACTTCGTCGCGCCGGAGGCGATGAAGATCTGCGGCACCTTCTTGATGTTCATGTACTTGGCGATGGCCGAGTTGGTGGGCGCGCCGAGGGGGCCGTAGATGGCCGCCACCTCGTCGCTCTCCACCAGCTTACGCGCCTGCTCCACCGTCTTGGGCGGGCTGTAGCCGTCGTCGTAGCTGATGTAGTCGATGGTGCGCCCGGCGACACCGCCCTTCTCGTTCAGCATCTTGAAATAGGCACCGGGCAGCCGGCCGAGCGCGGCGTAGACGGCGGCAGGGCCACTGTAGGCGTCGATGTTGCCGATCTTCACGGACGTCGCGGTCACGCCGGGCGTGTCGGCTCGCCCCATCGCCGGCGCCAGCAGCAGCGCCGCGCCCAACGCCAGCGCGCCGGCACGCGGACGCGCCCCCCAACGATCGAGCGTCAACATGGACATGCAGCCTCCCTGAATCCTGCCATACGCCCACGGTACAGGTCGGCGCAGGCGCGCGATAGCGGCGCAGCAGTTCGATACTGCGCATACCGGCTTTGGTACCGAGCGGTACGGGCTCGTTCTAGCGTAACGGCGACGCCCGTCAACAGCTCGGACGGAGCCGGTCCCTGTCACGACAGCGTCATGGGGCGGTCGCCGATTCTCAATGTTGTGCACGCACAATACAGGCTTTCAGGAGCGGCAGCCCATGCGTGACCTTTTGCGCGACCGACCGATCACTCGCCGTCGCCTGCTCGCCGCCGGCGGGGCCGCCGGTCTCGTCGGCGTCGGCGGCAACCTCGCCCTGCCCGGGATCTCCCGCGCCGCCGACCGCCCGGCGCTGAGCCATGGCCTGCAGTCCGGTGACGTTTCGGGCGACGCCGCCGTGGTCTGGGGCCGCTCCGACCGGCCGGCGCGGCTCATCATCGAGCTCTCCACCACGGAGAGCTTCAAGGAGCCGTTCGGCGGGGTGTTCGTCGACGTGCTGCCGGAGAGCGACATGACCGGCAAGGTCGCGCTCGCCGGCCTGCCGGCCGGCCAGGACGTCTTCTACAGGATCACGCCGCAGGATCTGGCCGAGCCGGGCATCCGCGGCGAGGCCCTCGTCGGCCGCTTCCGCACGGCGCCGGCCGATCGGAGCTCGATCTCGTTCTGCTGGTCCGGCGACACCGCTGGCCAGGGCTGGGGCATCGACGAGAGCCGCGGCGGCATGACCATCTACTCGACCATCCTGAAGAACCGCCCCGACTTCTTCATCCACTCCGGCGACAACATCTACGCCGACGGCCCGATCAAGGCGGAGGTGGCGCTGCCCGACGGCACCCTCTGGAAGAACCTCGTCACCGAGGCGAAATCCAAGCCTGCCGAGACGCTGGCCGAGTTCCGCGGCAACTACCAGTACAACCTCCTGGACAAGAACCTGCTGGCCATGAACCGGGAGATCCCGCTGCTGGTGCAGTGGGACGACCACGAGGTCACCAACAATTGGTGGCCGGGCGAGCCGCTGACCCGCGCCGAGCACCTGCGCAAGGGCTACGTCGACAAGAACATGATGCTGCTGGCGGCGCGGGCGTCGCGCGCCTTCCATGAATACAGCCCGATGCGCTTCGAGCCGGCCGAGCCCGGCCGCGTCTACCGCAAGATCGCCTACGGGCCGCTGCTCGACGTGTTCATGCTCGACATGCGCAGCTATCGCGGGCCCAACGGCGAGAACCGCCAGGAGCAGTACGGCCCGGACGCTCACTTCCTCGGCCCGGCGCAGCTGGCGTGGCTCAAGCGCGAGCTCAAGGCGTCGAACGCGGTCTGGAAGGTCATCGCCGCCGACATGCCGATCGGCCTCATCGTCGTCTACGACGTCGACCGCAAGTTCGGCTCGGAAGCGATCGCCCAGGGCGACGGCCCGCCGCTCGGACGCGAGCTGGAGATCGCCGATCTGCTCGCGTTCATGAAGCGGGAGAAGGTGCGCAACACCGTCTGGCTCACCGCCGACGTGCACTACACGGCCGCCCACTTCTATAATCCGGACAAGGCCCGCTTCCAGGACTTCGACCCCTTCTGGGAGTTCGTCTCGGGCCCGCTGCACGCCGGCACGTTCGGGCCGGCCGACCTCGACGACACCTTCGGGCCGGAGCTGCGCTACGCCAAGGCCCCGACCAAGGAGCAGGGGCAGAACGCCTCGCCGGCCGCAGGGCTCCAGTTCTTCGGCCATGTGGCGATCGATGGGGCGACCGGGCAGATGAAGGTGACCCTCAAGGACGCCGCCGACAGCGATCTGTGGAGCACCATCATCGACCCGGCGCAGGGCTGAGCGGCGCGCCGTTCGCCGCGGCGGCTTGCGCTCGCCCGCGCGCCGCCGCATATAAGCGGAGATTCAGCCCAGCTGCGTAATCGGAAGGGCGCCGCGTTGTCGCCGGCGCGGCCTTCTGTTATTGCGCTGCAACGAAATTCCTTTCAGGTCCGGTCATGAAGCTCCGCAACATCGCGATCATCGCGCACGTCGACCACGGCAAGACCACGCTCGTCGACAAGCTCCTGCAGCAGTCCGGGTCCTTCCGCGAGAACCAGCGCGTCGCCGAGCGCGTCATGGATTCCAACGATCTCGAAAAGGAGCGCGGCATCACCATCCTGGCCAAGGCCACGTCGGTGGTCTGGAAGGACACGCGCATCAACATCGTCGACACGCCCGGCCACGCCGACTTCGGCGGCGAGGTGGAGCGCATCCTGTCCATGGTCGACGGCGCCATCGTGCTTGTCGACGCGGCCGAGGGCCCGATGCCGCAGACCAAGTTCGTGGTCGGCAAGGCCTTGAAGATCGGCCTTCGGCCGATCGTGGCCATCAACAAGGTGGACCGCCCGGACGGACGCCCGAGCGAGGTGATCAACGAGGTGTTCGACCTGTTCGCGGCGCTCGACGCGTCCGACGAGCAGCTCGACTTCCCGATCCTCTACGGCTCGGGCCGCGACGGCTGGATGGCCATGTCGCCCGAGGGGCCGAAGGACGAGGGCCTGGCGCCGCTGTTCGACCTCGTGCTGAAGCACGTGCCGGAACCCAAGGTGGACCCGGCCCCCTTCCGCATGCTCGGCACCCTCCTGGAGGCCAATCCCTTCCTCGGCCGCATTATCACCGGCCGCATCGCCTCCGGCACGGTCAAGCCCAACCAGTCCATCAAGGTGATCAACCGCGAGGGCAAGCTGGTCGAGACCGGGCGCGTCTCCAAGATCCTTGCCTTCCGTGGCATCGAACGGCAGCCGATCGAGCTGGGTGAGGCGGGCGACATCGTCTCCATCGCCGGCCTCGTCGAGGGCTCGGTGGCGGACACCTTCTGCGACCCCTCGGTCGACACCCCGATCCAGGCCCAGCCGATCGATCCGCCCACCGTCACCATGTCGTTCATCGTCAACGACAGCCCGCTGGCCGGCACCGAAGGCGACAAGGTGACCAGCCGCATGATCCGCGACCGGCTGTTCAAGGAGGCCGAGGGCAACGTCACGCTGAAGATCGAGGAGTCCTCCGACAAGGACAGCTTCTTCGTGTCGGGCCGCGGTGAGCTGCAGCTCGCCATCCTGATCGAGACCATGCGCCGCGAGGGCTTCGAGATCGCCGTGTCGCGGCCGCGCGTTGTGTTCTCGCAGGGTGCCGACGGCGAGGTGCTGGAGCCGATCGAAGAGGTCGTCATCGACGTCGACGAGGAGTACGCCGGCACGGTGGTGCAGAAGATGTCCGAGCGGCGCGCCGAGATGATCGAGATGAAGCCCTCCGGCGGCAACCGCCAGCGGCTCGTCTTCCATGCGCCGACGCGCGGCCTCATCGGCTACCAGTCCGAGCTGCTGACCGACACCCGTGGCACGGCGATCATGAACCGGCTGTTCCACAGCTACCAGGACCACAAGGGCGAGATCGCCGGCCGCACCAACGGCGTGCTGATCGCCAACGAGGCGGGCGAGGCGGTGGCCTACGCCCTGTGGAACCTGGAGGACCGCGGCCCGATGATCATCGACGCCGGGGTCAAGGTCTATCAGGGCATGCTGGTCGGCATCCACACCCGTGACAACGACCTGGAGGTCAACGTCCTCAAGGGCAAGAAGCTCACCAACATCCGCACCACGTCGAAGGACGAGGCGGTGAAGCTGACGCCGCCGATCCGTATGACGCTGGAGCGGTCGCTGGCCTGGATCCAGGACGACGAACTGGTCGAGGTGACGCCCAAGTCGATCCGCCTGCGCAAGCGCTACCTCGACCCCAACGAGCGCAAGCGCCAGGAGCGCGCCAAGGAGGCGGCGGCCTGAGGTCGCTCGGAAGCAGCAGCCGGATCAGCGCGGCCGCGAGGGCGCCCACGCCGTAGGGGCGCCGCCTTGCGCCGCCGAAGCGGAGTTCAACCCGACGGCGAGTGCGTCACGGGACCGCTGTGGGTTCGCAACGCCCGAAATTTAGCCGGAAGAGGCATTCCCTCGCGGCTTTTTTTTGCATAGCCTTCCAGAAACCGGCGCGGCCGAAGCATCCGCGCCCACATTCGGGAGGACGATGCATGAGCGGATTCAGGTCGGCTGCCATACTCGCGCTCGCGCTCGGGGCGATGCTCACGAGCCCTGCACTCGCGCAGAAGGCGTACGACACCGGGGCAACGGACACCGAGATCAAGGTCGGGCAGACCATTCCGCTGAGCGGCCCCGCCTCGGCCTACGGCGGCATCGGCAGGGTGCAGGCGGCCTACATCCGCATGGTCAACGAGCAGGGCGGGGTCAACGGCCGCAAGATCAATCTGATCCAGTACGACGACGCCTACAATCCGCCGAAGGCTGTCGAGCAGGTGCGCAAGCTCGTCGAAAGCGACGAGGTGCTCACCACCTTCCAGATCATCGGCACGCCGTCGAACGCCGCAGTGCAGAGGTACCTCAACGACAAGAAGGTGCCGCAACTTCTCGCTTCGACCGGCGCGACACGTTTCACGGATCCCAAGAACTACCCGTGGACGATCGCCTTCAATCCGAACTACCAGTCGGAAGCGCATATCTACGCGAAGTACATTCTCGCCAATCAGCCCAACGGCAAGATCGCGATCCTCTACCAGAACGACGACCTGGGCAAAGATTACGTCAAGGGCCTCAAGGACGCGCTCGGGCCAAAGGCGAACATGATCGTCGCCGAGGCCTCCTATGAGCTGTCGGACCCGACGGTGGACGCCCAGATGGTGAAGCTGAAGGCGTCCGGGGCCGACATCTTCTTCAACGTCACCACGCCGAAGTTCGGGGCGCAGTCGATCCGCAAGGCCGCCGAGCTGGGCTGGAAACCCGCCCTCCACATCCTCGACATCAACGCCACGCCGGTCAGCCAGACGCTGGTGCCCGCCGGGCTCGAGAACGCCAAGGACATCGTGTCCGTCAACTACGGCAAGGACCCGCTCGACCCGCAGTGGGCGGACGATCCCGGCATGAAGAAATACAAGGCGTTCATGGCGAAGTGGGCGCCGAACGAGGACGCCGACAGCGGCATTGCCACCTACGGTTATTCCACGGCCGCCCTGCTCGTCCAGATCCTGAAGCAGGCTGGCGACAACCTGACACGCGCCAACATCATGAAGCAGGCGACGAGCATCAAGGACTACGCCGCCGATCTGGCGCTGCCGGGCATGACGGTCTCGACCACGCCCGACGATTGGCGCATCAACAAGCAGTTCCAGATGATGAAGTTCGACGGCAAGCGCTGGGTGCTGTTCGGACCGATCGTGACCGACGATTTCACGACGAACTGAGTGTCGCGCCGTGATGGCCGGGCCTGACCCGGCCATCCGTCGGAGCCGACGGTTCCAGCCCGCGAGGGCTGTCCTCACCTACTTCATCTCAAGACGATGGCTGGCCGGGTCGAGCCCGGCCATGACCCGTGAGGCGGTGGGCGATGCAGCCCCCTGCCCTCACAGCCCCTCGAACAGCGGCGTCGAGAGATACCGCTCGGCGAACGAGGGGATGATGATCACGATGTTGTTGCCCGCCGCCTCGGGGCGCTGGGCGATCTCGAGGGCGGCGGCAACGGCGGCGCCCGACGAGATGCCGGCCGGGATGCCCTCGACCTTGGCGAGCAGGCGCGAGCTGTCGAACGCGGTCTGATTGCCGACGGTGATGATCTCGTCGATCACCGAGCGGTCGAGGATCTCCGGCACGAAGCCGGCGCCGATGCCCTGAATCTTGTGCGGCCCCGGCTGACCGCCGGAGAGCACCGGGCTGTCCTCGGGCTCTACGGCCACGATCTTCACCTGCGGGCGGCGCTGCTTGAGCACCTGGCCCACGCCGGTGATGGTGCCGCCGGTACCGACGCCGGCGACGACATAGTCGACCTCGCCGTGCGTGTCGTTCCAGATCTCCTCCGCCGTGGTGTGGCGATGGATCTCCGGGTTGGCCGGATTGGCGAACTGCTGGGGAATGATCGAGCCGGGGATCGAGGCGTTGAGCTCCTGGGCCCGCGCGATGGCGCCGCGCATGCCCTGGGCGCCGGGGGTGAGCTCCAGCTGCGCGCCGAGCAGCAGCAGCATCTTGCGCCGCTCGATCGACATGGTCTCGGGCATCACCAGGATGAGGCGGTAGCCGCGCGCGGCCGAGACGAACGCGAGCGCGATGCCGGTATTGCCGGAGGTGGGCTCGATCAGCGTCGAGCCGGGCTTGATGCGCCCCTGCGCCTCGAGCGCGTCGATCATGCTGACGCCGATGCGGTCCTTGACGCTCGAAATCGGGTTGAAGAACTCCAGCTTGGCGAGCAGGTTCGCCTTCACGCCCTTGTCCTTGGCCAGGCGGCTCAGGCGCACGAGCGGCGTGTCGCCGATCGTATCGGTGATCGAATCATAGATCCGGCCCCGTCCGGCCGTCTGCACTCCGCCCTCGGCCTTCACCGCTGGTTCTGCCATCTTGCTCTCCCCTGGACGCGGCCGCAGACGCTCATGTGGTCGACGACGGCGATCTGCGGCCACACCGACGGCCGCCTTATAACGAACGTTTCCGTGCAATTGTACCGATCAACATATCAGATCGTGAAATCGGCCGCGCTTTGCAAGCCGCCGAAGACCGTCCTGGCCTCGGCGGCGCGACACAGATCCTCCACCGTGATCTCGTCGAGCTTGCCGAGGAATGCCTCAGCCGCCGCCTTGACCGCGGGATCGATCACCGCCTCCACAAGCCGGGATTCCGGGGCGGGCGGCAGCGATTCGTCGTCGTTGCCGGCCATGACGGCGCGAACGATATCGCCGGCAGAAATGCGCCGCCGTTCACGCGCCAGCTCGTAGCCGCCCCGGGGGCCCCGCACCCCCTTCAGGATACCGGCTCGAACCAGGGTCTGCAGCACGGTTTCGAGGTGGCGCGGCGGCAGCTGATGTCTGGCGGCGAGAAGCTTGGCCGCGACCGGCATCGGCCTGGCGTGGATGGCCACGTCGACCACGGCCGCGATGGCAAGCACGCTTCGCCGCGACAATAACATCATGGACCAGTCTCTCCGCCTGTGCCCCCGCCCCGGGCGAGGACGCATGAAGCGCTTCCCGAAGCACGGCCCCGATCCGGTGCGATCACCCGATCAGGGCCTGCCCCGACCCTTTCCCGCCAAATACCACCATAATGGGTCTAATGATAAGAATGCACCCGAGCGGGCGTCATTTGGCTGGATCCTTAGCGCACGCCGGTGGAGCCGAAGCCGCCCGCTCCACGGGCCGTGCCGTCGAGATCCTCCACCTCGATGATCTCGGCCTGCGGCGCCGGCGCCACGACGGCCTGGGCGATGCGGTCGCCGCGCCGGATCGGGAAGGCACGCTCCCCGAGATTGATAAGGCATACTGCGATCGCACCCCGGTAGTCGCTGTCGATGGTGCCGGGGCTGTTGAGCACCGTCACGCCGTGGTTGACCGCCAAGCCCGAGCGGGGCCTGATCTGCAGCTCGAAGCCGGGCGGAATCGCCACGGCAAAGCCCGTCGGCACGAGCAGCCGCGCCCCGGGGGCGAGGCTCGTCTCGGACTCCTCCGGCACCGCGGCGCGCAGATCGAAGCCCGCCGCGCCGTCCGTCGCATAGGCAGGCAGCGGCAGGCCCACGGCCTCGGGCAGTCTCAGGAAGCGGAGCACCGGCACGACCATCCGCTCACACCTGCGGGCCGAGGGCGGCGGCGATACGGGCCACCAGCCGGCGCGCGACTTCGTCCTTGTCCAGCGTCGGCCAGTCGTCGACGCCGGTCCCGGTGACGAGGTGCACCGTGTTCGACGTGCCGCCCATGATCCCCGTCTCGGGCGACACATCGTTGGCGACGATCCAGTCACAGCCCTTGCGGGCGAGCTTGGCCTTGGCGTATTCGACGACGTGCTCCGTCTCGGCGGCGAAGCCGACAACCAGCCGCGGCCGGCCCTTCGTCATCTGCGCCACGTGGGCGAGGATGTCCGGGTTTTCGACGAGCGTGAGCGTGGGGGCGCTGGCTCCCTGCTTCTTGATCTTTTCCTCGGCGGCGTCGGCCACACGCCAGTCCGCCACGGCGGCGGTGAACACGGCCGCATCGGCCGGCAGCGCCACCTCGACCGCCTCAAGCATCTCGCGGGCGCTCTCGATGTGCACCACGTGCACGCCAGGCGGATCCGGCTGCGCCACCGGCCCCGACACCAGCGTGACGTAGGCGCCGGCCTCGGCGGCGGCGCGGGCGATGGCATGGCCTTGCCGCCCGGAGGAGCGGTTGGCGATATAGCGCACCGGGTCGATCGGCTCGTGCGTCGGCCCCGAGGTCACCAGCACGCGCCGTCCGACCAGGGGCCGCGCCGGCTCGAGCCGGCCCACGGGCTCGCCCGCGCCGGCGGCCGGGGTCGGAGGGCCCTGATAGATGACGTTGTGATAGGGCACCTGCGAGACGCCGGGGGCCTCCGGGCCCAGGGCCTGTTCGATGGCGGCGACGATCTCCAGCGGCTCGGCCATGCGTCCGGCGCCGGTCTCGCCCCGCTCGGCCATGGTGCCGACATTGGGCCCGACGAACAGCACGCCGTCGGCAGCGAGCCGCTCGGCGTTCCGCTGCGTTGCCGGATGCTGCCACATGCGCGGGTTCATCGCCGGCGCCACCAGGACCGGCTTGTCGGTGGCCAGCAGCGCATTGCTCGCCAGATCGTTGGCGATGCCGTTGGCGAGCTTGGCCAGGAGATCGGCGGTCGCCGGGGCGACCACCAGCAGGTCCGCCTGCCGCGACAGGGCGATATGGCCGATGTCCGCCTCGTCGGTGAGCGAGAACAGATCGGTGAAGACCTTCTCCTGCGACAGCGAAGCGGCGGAGAGCGGCGTCACGAACTCCCGTGCCGCCGCGGTCATGACACAGCGGACCGAGGCGCCGCGCTCCTTGAGGCGGCGGATCAGATCGAGCGCCTTATAGGCGGCAATGCCGCCGCCGATGATCAGCAGAATGCGTCGCCCGACCAGCACGGATCGTCTCCTCCCCGAAGATTTTGACTATTAGGTGCCTCGGCGCGCTCCGGCAACGGCTGCGCCTGCACGCCTGCGATCGATCTTGAACATCGGACCAAAAGTGGACGCCGGTTTTTGGGAAGGGCCCAATGCTAAGACAAAGAGCTAGAGCGGCGGCTCCGATTCCGTCGATCTAGTGCGAGCCGAACGCCATCCAGGCCGCGAGCAGGATGACGATCAGCCAGAGGGCGAAGGCGCTCCACCGCGCCCGACGCGCTTCGGCCTGCCCGATGCGGTCGGTGGTGTCGGCGTCCAGCGCAAAGCCGGTGGTGGTCGCGCCTTCCAGCCTGTCCAGCACCCGCTCGGCGCGGCCGAGGGTCTCGGGCAGCGCCGCCACCCGCGCGGCAAGGCCCGCGATGCCGCGCCCCGCCTCCTCGATACGCCCCACGGGCCCGAGGTTGCGGGTGATCCACTCACGCACCACCGGGTCGGCGGTCGTCCACATGTCGAGCTGCGGGTCGAGGGTGCGGCCGACGCCTTCGACCACCACCATGGTCTTCTGCAGCATGACCAGCTCGGTTCGCGTCTTCATGGCGAACAGGGCCGTGACCTCGAACAGCAGCGTCAGGAGCCGGGCCATGGAGATCTCGTCGGCGCGGCGGTTATGGATGGGCTCGCCAATGGCCCGGAGCGCCTGGGCGAAATCGGCGACGCTGTGCTCCGGCGGCACGTAGCCCGCCTCGAAGTGCACCTCGGCGACGCGCATATAGTCGCGGCTGATGAAGCCGTAGAGGATCTCGGCGAGAAAGCGCCGCTCCTTGAAGCCGAGCCGGCCCATGATGCCGAAATCCACCGCCACCAGCCGGCCGTCGCCGTCGACGAACAGATTGCCGGGATGCATGTCGGCGTGGAAGAAGCCGTCGCGCAGCGCATGGCGCAGGAACGACTGGATGATCGCCCGCGCCAGCGCCACCCGGTCATGGCCCGCCGCCGCCACGGCGCCGAGATCGGTGAGCTTGACCCCGTCGATCCATTCGCTCGTCATCACGTCGCGCTCGGTGAGGCTCCACTCGACGCGCGGCACGCGGAAATCCGGGTCGCCCTTGGTGTTCTCCGCCAGCTCCGACAGCGCCGCCGCCTCGAGCCGCAGGTCCATCTCGATGGTCACCGAGCGCGCCAGCGTCTCCACCACCTCCCGCGGTCGCAGCCGGCGGGTGCTGGGCACCAGCCGCTCGACTGCGCGGGCGGCGTAGCGCATGGCGCCGAGGTCGCGCTGGAAGCGCGCCCGCACCCCCGGCCGCAGCACCTTGATCGCGACGAAGCCGGCATCGGGCAGGCCGACCGGCCGCCCCTTGTGTACCTGCGCGATCGAGGCGGCGCCGATCGGCCCGCTGAAATCGGTGAAAATCTGGTCGAACGGTCGCCCGAAGGATTGCGCGATGATGGCCTCCGCCTGCGCCTGCGGAAACGGCGGCATGCGGTCCTGCAAGGTCTCCAGCTCGCGCGCGATGCGGACCCCGACCACGTCGGGGCGCGTCGCCATGAACTGGCCCAGCTTCACCCAGGACGGCCCGAGCCGGGTGAGGCCAGCGGCGACGCGGCCGTTGCCGCCCTCGACGCCCCGCCGCTCAATGAGCCGGGCGCAGCGCAGGCCGATGCGCACCACCGGCGGCAGCGCGCTGGCATCGATAGCCGCGAGCGCGCCCTCCCGCGCCAGCACGAGGCCGACGCCGAACAGCCGCACGCCGTAGATCAACTCGCTCAGCACGGGCAGCTCATGGGCATGGGCATGCGTTCACCGCGGAGCCGGCGTTCCCTGTGCGGGGCATGTGCTCAGATTTTCCAGGCCGAATGCAGGGCGACGATGCCGCCGGTCATCGATCGCGCGGTCACGCGGCCGAAGCCGGCGTCCTCGATCATGCGGGCGAACAGCGCGGGGTTGGGGAAGCGGCGGATCGATTCGACCAGATAACGGTAAGGCTCGGCGTCACCGGTCACCAGGCGGCCGAGCGCCGGGATGACATTGAACGAATAGGCATCGTAGACGCGGTCGAGGCCGGGCAGATCCACGTGCGAAAACTCCAGGCACAGGAAGCGGCCGCCCCGCCGCAGCACGCGGAAGGCTTCGGCCAGCGCCACCTCCAGCCGCGGCACGTTGCGGATGCCGAAGGCGATGGTGTAGGCGTCGAACGAGCCGTCGGGAAAGGGCAATGCTTCCGCATTGGCCTGCACGAAGTCGATGCGGCGACCGAAACGGCCGCCGGCCCGCTCCCGTCCCACCGCCAGCATGTCGCCGTTGATGTCGAGCACCGTGACCCGGGTGCGCTCGCCGCCGGCCGCCAGGGTGCGGAAGGCGACGTCGCCGGTACCGCCGGCCACGTCGAGCACGTCGAGCGCGCGGCGCGGCGACGGCGCCAGGGCGGCGACCATGTCGGCCTTCCAGGCCCGGTGCAGGCCCGCCGACATGAGATCGTTCATGATGTCGTAGCGCCGGGCCACCTTGTGGAAAACGTCGTCCACCAGCGTCTGCTTCTCGTCGAGGTCGACGCTGGAGAAGCCGAAATGCGTCCGGCGGCCGCTGGCTGCATCGTTGGCTTGGCGATTGGCGGTCATGGCGCTCGTTCCTTCCGGCGCGGACCATAGCGAAGGCCGGCGCAAGCCGCTATGTGTCATGCGGGCCATCAAGAACATCAAACGGCCCGTGAAAAGACGCCATCCCGTGCCCGAGCTTCCCGAAGTCGAAACCGTCCGCCGCGGCCTGGAGCCCGCGCTCGTCGGCGCGCGCATCGTCCGCGTCGACCTGAACCGCAAGGACCTGCGCTTTCCGTTCCCGGAGCGCTTCGCCGCGCGCCTGGAAGGCCAGGAGGTGCTGGCGCTGGGGCGACGGGCCAAATATCTGCTGGCCGACCTCGCCAGCGGCGAGGTGTTGGCCATGCACCTCGGCATGACCGGACGCTTCACCATCCTGGAGCCTGGCGACGCCGGCGGCGACGCGGCCCCCTCGAACCGGGCGGCTTCTATTATACCGTGGCGCCGCAGAGCACCCACGACCACGTGGGCTTCCAGCTCTCGACGGGAACGCGCATCGTCTACAACGACGCGCGCCGCTTCGGCTTCATGGTGCTGCTGCCCCGAACGGAGCTGGACGTCCACCCCCTGTTCAAGGGTCTTGGCGTCGAGCCGCTCGGCAACGAGCTCGACGGCGGCATGCTCGCCCGCCTGTTCGCCGGCAAGGCGGCGCCACTGAAGGCCGCGTTGCTGGACCAGCGGCTGGTCGCCGGCCTCGGCAACATCTACGTGAGCGAGGCCCTGCATCGGGCCGGATTGTCGCCGCAACGCGCCGCCGGCACCCTGGTGACCAGGACCGGAAAGCCCACCCGCGCCGCGGAACGGCTCGCCGACGCCATCCGCGACGTGCTGACCGAGGCGGTGGCGGCCGGGGGCTCGACCCTGCGCGACTACCATAAGACCGACGGCACGCTCGGCTATTTTCAGCACCGCTTCCGGGTTTACGACCGCGAGGGTGAGCCCTGCCCGACGCCCGCCTGTCGCGGCGTCGTCAGCCGGAGCGTGCAGTCCGGGCGCTCCACCTTCCACTGCACCGTGTGCCAGCGCTAGCTAGAGCGCTTCGTGATCGGTTGGCACCCCCCGGACGGATGAGTCCATCTGATCGGGAGCGCGTCTTGCGGTTCGCACGGGCAAGGTCCGCAGCCGCCTTTGGCCAAACGCCCATGGACGGGCCGACACCGGTGATTTAGTCGGTCAGCCTCGATCAGGAGAGGAAGGACCATCCGATGGCCTATGAGACCATTCTCGTCGAGACGCGCGGCAAGGTCGGGGCGATCACGCTCAACCGGCCGAAGGCCCTCAATGCCCTCAATGCCCAGCTCATGACCGAGCTCAATCTGGCCCTGGACGCCTTCGAGGCTGACGACGCGGTCGGCTGCATCCTCCTCACCGGCTCCGATCGCGCTTTCGCCGCCGGCGCCGACATCAAGGAGATGGAGGAGAAGACCTACCCGGCAACCTACCTGGAGGACTTCTTCGTCACCGGCGACCGCATCGCGGCGCGCCGCAAGCCCATGGTGGCGGCTGTCGCCGGCTTCGCCCTCGGTGGCGGCTGCGAGCTCGCCATGATGTGCGACATCATCATCGCAGCCGATACGGCGAAGTTCGGCCAGCCCGAGATCAAGCTCGGCGTCATGCCCGGCATCGGCGGTACGCAGCGCCTGACGCGGGCCGTCGGCAAGGCCAAGGCCATGGATCTCTGCCTGACGGGCCGCATGATGGGGGCGGAGGAGGCCGAGCGCTCCGGCCTGGTCGCCCGCGTGGTGCCGGCCGACAAGCTCCTGGAGGAGGCGTTCGCGGCGGCCGAGGCGATCGCCTCCATGTCGCTGCCGATCCTGATGATGACCAAGGAGAGCGTGAACCGCGCCTTCGAGACGTCCTTGTCCGAAGGCGTGCGCTTCGAGCGCCGCGTCTTCCACGCCATGTTCGCCACCGTCGACCAGAAGGAGGGCATGTCCGCCTTCGTCGCCAAGCGCCCGCCGAACTTCAAGAACGCCTGACGGAACGGGCGGAGCCAGCCGAATCGTGACATCGCTGCGCAAGGGCGGTCGCGGCCATCCGCGTCGATGACAGCCGCGGCCTTCGACCTGAGCGCGATGCTGCACTGGGGCGGCGGTATGCCGGCCGATGCCGGGCTGACGCCCGGCGTCGTCGCCATCCTCGCGCTCGTCGCCGGCCTGGCCGGCCTCATCGACGCCATCGCCGGCGGTGGCGGCCTGCTGGTGCTGCCGGCGCTGCTGCTCGCCGGCTTCGATCCGGCGAGCGCGCTGGGCATCAACAAGCTGCAGGGCAGCTTCAGCACCGGTTCGGCCACGCTCACCTTCGCGCGGGCCCGCATGATCGACTGGCGCAGCGGCGCGCCGATGGCCGCAAGCGCATTCGCCGGCTCCCTCCTCGGGGCGGCCATGGTGGGCATCGCCCCCATCGCCCTGCTGAAGACGGCGATGCCGATCCTGCTGATCGCCATCGCCCTCTATATGGCTGTCTCGCCGCGGCTGACCGACGAGGATCGCCACCGGCGCATGCCCGTCGCCGTATTCACGCTATCCGTCCCGCCCCTGGTGGGCTTCTACGACGGGCTCTTCGGCCCCGGTGCCGGCTCCTTCTATATGCTGGCGTTCGTGGCGCTGCTGGGCTTCGGCGTGATCCGCGCCACCGCTCACGCCAAGCTGCTGAATTGCGCCAGCAACCTGGGGGCGCTCGCAGTTCTGGCCGCAACCCAGCCGATCGCCTGGCCACTCGGGCTGCTGATGGGCTGTTGCGCCCTCGCGGGCGCGCAGCTCGGCTCTCGGCTGGCGATCCGGCAGGGTGTGCGGCTCATCCGCCCGCTCCTGGTCGTCGTCTCCTGCGCCATGGCGGTGCGGCTCATGGCCGATCCGACCAACCCGCTGCGCGCGGCCGTGCTCGACGCGCTGCAGTTTATGCCACCGAAGAATTGACGGCATCGGCGATCGCGCCTATAAGCCGGCAACCCGGACGGCCTCAGCGCCGTCCGATTTCTTTTCAACAGCTCGATGCTCCGAGCGCCGAACCATCACGTCGGCGACGGCATCTGCAACCCAACGAGGACGGCGCGATGGCCAACACATCGTCGGCCAAAAAGGCGGCCCGCAAGATTCTAGCCCGCACGGCGGTGAACAAGAGCCGCCGCAGCCGCGTGCGCACCTACCTGCGGAAGGTCGAAGAGGCTATTGCGTCGGGCGACAAGACCGTCGCGACGGAAGCGCTGCGTGCGGCCGAGCCGGAGCTGATGCGCGCGGCGCAGAAGGGCGTGTTCCACAAGAACACCGCCTCCCGCAAAGTGTCGCGGCTGGCTCATCGCGTGCAGGGTCTCGGCGCCTGACGCCAGGATCTCGCCGGACGGCGGCGCGAGCGGCGCCGCCGGCCTGTTGTCAGGAATTCCCTGCCTCTCTTGTTCCGCTCGCGATCCTCTCCCGTGAAAGTCCCGCGCCGCCGTACCGGGCTTGCTCCCGTCGCGGCGGCGGCTTAGGCGCGAAACCGCGGGCGGGCAGCCGGCGGCGCAGCTCTGCCGGGTTCGACGTACCGGACGACGGATCAGCCGGGCCGCGATGGTACTGCGGCGTCGCGGGGTCCGAGGTCCCGACGCCGTCCCGGCCGGATATGTTCATCCGATCCGGTGAAAATGCTCCAAGTTCCTGAATCTGCCCCGCCGATCTGCGACCGGGCGGGTCCCGCCGGCCGCGGCGGCGCGGTAGGCGCGCGGCTGACGCACCACCATATGGACGAAGTGCTACACGGCCCTGTCCACGTGCAACCGTTCGCGGGTTTTCCCAGAAATCCACAGTGCCCCACAGGCCGAGCGCGCGCCAACTCGGGCGTCCGGCGTAGCCGGGCCGGCCGAACGCCAGCCAGGCTGGATTCAGTGGACAAGGCGCCCGCGACACCCCTCCGAACATTGAAAAGCCGAGCAGGGCGAGCAGCTTCGACAGAGCGCTGCCGCATGCTTAAGGTTGTGTCAAGCTAAAGCGAAACGATTAGTTTTGGCCCTTGACAACGGTTACATGGCGGTCCCGTGACGCCGCCGCCGGCTCATCCTTTTTCGCGCAGTCAAAGCCGCGAGAAAACAGATGGTTAGGGGGCAAAGCGCTGCGAAGGCACCGAATCGCGGCCAAACCCGCAGCCGGATCCGAGCACGATCGGAACGATTCCGCCGCCGAAACAACGAGAGGTCGCAGCCGTCATCCACAACGAAACACTTGGCCGGGCAACGGCTTGGACGCGGCACAGGAGCACCGGGGCACCCCGATGCGATCGGCTGGGGCGGCCCGGACCGGGGTCAGGGGACATTCCTGTTGCGGGGCTCGGACCCCCCATGTAATGTCACTCCACTTCGGGCGACACCGAGGCTTCCACCAAATATTTTGGTCGTCGAATGCCTCACGTGGGGGAGATCTACCTGTGTCCAGCGACTATAAAGAGCGCGTTCATACAGCGTCCTCTACCGTCGATGGCTATTCGATTTCGCGTTGCTAACGCAGGCGAGACACAGGTTCTAATCACGCTCTCCGATCATCGCTGTCTTACTTGAGTTGGTCATCATC